>NZ_AMXN01000003.1 GCF_000332645.1 Bacillus inaquosorum KCTC 13429 | reverse complement strand
TTTTTAGCTTTGCCTGTCATTCCCGACATTAAAATGACGACAACGGGATTATTTGATGTGAAGTCATTTCAGCATATTGGATTACAATAAAAAAAGATGCACTCTCAAGTGAGTGCATCTCAGCGTGGCGACAAACCCTCGCATTCGTTGTCAGGCCTGCGCTTCGGTGCTCACGAATTTCAACATTCGCTGTGCTCCGATGCTCGTCCTTCCTAGAATTCAAGGGTTTTCAATCACGCTGAAAAGATGAAAAAATCCTAAAACTAAAAATCGTTTTAGGATTTTTTCAACAATCTAAGATGCACTCTCAAGTGAGTGCATCTTTTTTTAAACCTCCATAATGATCGGAAGGATCATCGGACGGCGTTTCGTTTTTTCGTATAAGAACGGCGCAAGCGTATCTGTAATCTCGTTTTTGATTTCAGACCATTGAGTCGTTTTTCGTTCCATCACTTTTTGTAAGTGGTTTGAAATGAGCTCTTGAGCGTCATTGATCAAGTCGCCAGATTCTCTCATGTACACAAATCCTCTGGAAATCAAATCAGGCCCAGCTGAAATCTTAAAGCCATCCATGTCAATGCTGACAACCACGATGACAAGGCCTTCTTCAGAAAGAATTCTGCGGTCACGAAGCACGATATTGCCAATATCACCGATGCCGCTTCCGTCAATGTATACTGAACCGGACGGGATTTTGCCGGCAACTGAAGCTTCATCACCTTTAAGCGCCAATACTTCACCATTATCCATGATAAAGCAGTTTTCTTCAGGGATGCCGCAATCTGTTGCAAGTTTGACATGCATCTTTTGCATTCTGTACTCACCGTGAATCGGCATGAAGAATTTAGGCTTAATTAAACGTAGCATAAGCTTCTGTTCTTCCTGTCCGCCGTGACCGGATGTATGGATATCATTAAGAGGTCCGTGAATAACCTCGGCCCCTGCACGATACAGCTGGTTGATTGTACGGCTCACGCTGATTGTGTTGCCTGGGATAGGGGATGAAGAAAATACGACTGTATCTCCAGGATTGATTGAAATCTGGCGGTGTGTGCCGTTTGCAATCCTTGATAATGCCGCCATCGGTTCCCCTTGGCTTCCTGTACATAAAATCGTTACTTTATTAGCAGGCATACGATTGATTTCGTTATGCTCAATAAACGTATTTTTAGGACAGTTAATATATCCGAGAGTTTGTCCGATTTCGATAGCCGATTCCATACTGCGTCCAAATACGGCAACTTTTCTTCCATTTAATACAGCAGCCTCAATTACCTGCTGCAAGCGGTGAATATTCGACGCAAATGTAGCAAAGATAACTCGGCCGTCTACCTTGCGGAAAATGTCGTGAATGCTTTCTCCGACACGGCGTTCAGACATGGTGAACTCTGGGTTCTCACTGTTTGTGCTGTCTGAAAGGAGGCACAGAACGCCTTCTTTTCCGATTTCGGCCATTTTCGTCAAGTTTGCCGGCTCGCCGACTGGAGTAAAGTCGAATTTGAAATCTCCAGTATGTACGATGTTTCCTGGCGGTGTCTTTACAACAATACCGTAGGAATCCGGAATACTATGTGTTGTTCTGAAGAATGACACAGCCGTTTTGCGGAACTTTACGATATCATCCTCACCGATAATGTTCAGTTTCGTCTGTCTCAATAATCCATGCTCTTCAAGTTTATTCCGAAGTAAGCCGATCGCGAGTTTACCGCCGTAAACAGGAATATTTACTTGTCTGAGCAGGTACGGAATACCGCCGATGTGGTCTTCGTGCCCGTGAGTGATAAAAAGCCCTTTAATTTTATCTTCGTTTTTGACTAAATACGTGTAATCAGGGATAACGTAGTCAATTCCGAGCAGTTCGTCCTCGGGAAACTTGATCCCCGCATCAATCAGCACAATTTCATCCTGAAATTGTACCGCATACGTATTTTTACCGATTTCGCCCAACCCTCCGAGGGCGAAAACAGCAGTCTGATCATTTTTTACAAATTTCATACCGCTCATAACTCCAATACTTTAAAATTTTCGCTCTGTTGTTCATATTCTAAAAATGCACCATTAACAGGTGTGATAAACTCAATATTAAATTTCTTCTCTTTCAGCTTTGTTCTGACGTCACGCTCAGATACGCCTTCAATATAAAGTGAATCTGTCTTTTCCCGAACAGGTACTTCGTCAGCCTTTTCTTGATAAAATACCTTATAAATCATCCAAATCTCTCCTTAAATGCCGTATGTTAGACTCGCTTACTCTATTATATTCGAAAACGGAATATAAGGAAAGCCTTGAGCAAAATAAGGACCTCTCGAAAAGTGAAAGATCCCTTGTCAGGCAATCGCTTTCTTGCGGAGCATTCCGTTCCATTGTCTTCTGAGTTTCTTTCTTAATTTGCGCAGCATTTGTTAGTTCCTCCTTTAATATAAACTTGTCCAGCGTTCTTTTATACAAATAGTATACGGAGATTGAGGAAGACTTTTCGTGGTTATTAATGGAATTTAATGTGATTTTTGAACGAAATAGTTTGCTGAATGGCAATCTTTTTGTATGATGAGGGTGGGAATTGCAGATCATGACGATAAAGGGGAAGTTATAATGGACTCAAAATTAATCTTTTTTGATATTGACGGTACGATATATGATCATGACAAGAATATACCGGAAAGTACGAGAAAAACGGTGGCTGAGCTGCAGCGCCAAGGGCATCATGTGTTTATCGCCAGCGGGCGGTCTCCGTTTATGGTTAAGCCGATTTTGGAGGAGCTGGGCATACACTCATTTATCTCCTATAATGGGCAGTATGTTGTCTTTGAAAATCAAGTGATCTATAAAAATCCGCTGCCTGAAGAGGCAATCAGACGATTATTAAAGCAGGCGGGAGAGGGCAAACATCCTGTTGTTTTCATGGCTGAGGACACGATGAAAGCGACTGTTGCGGATCATCCTCATGTTCTGGAGGGAATCGGCAGCCTTAAAACCGATTATCCAGAAACCGATGACCTTTTCTATGAAGGAAAAGAAATTTTTCAGCTTCTTTTATTTTGCCAGGATGAAGATGAAAAGGCTTATGCCGCTTTTCCTGAATTTGATCTCGTACGCTGGCATGAGTTTTCGACTGATGTTCTGCCGCACGGAGGTTCAAAGGCGGAAGGGATTAAAAAAGTGATTGAGCGTCTCCCGTTTGATATCAGCGATACATATGCTTTCGGCGACGGATTAAACGATCTTCAAATGATTGAATATGTCGGAACAGGCGTAGCTATGGGAAATGCTGTTCCTGAATTAAAACAAATCGCGGACTTTGTAACAAAGCCTGTAGACGAGGATGGAATCGCATACGCTGTTAAAGAATTGGGCCTTTTAAAATAAAGAAACGTCTGGCACTGCACTGTGCCAGACGCTTTTTCTTTTTAGCGCTCAATCGCGATTGCATTTTCAGGTTCTTTGAAAGGATTCTCCTTATCAATATGATCATAGAACATAACGCCATTTAAATGATCGATCTCATGCTGAAACACAATAGCCGGAAATCCTTTTAAACGGATATCAATGTTTTCGCCTTCAAGGGTTGTTCCTTTTACTCTGATGCGAGCATAGCGGGGAACATAACCGGGAATCGCTTCATCAACAGACAGACAGCCCTCGCCGCTTGTTAAGTAGCTTTTTTCGACAGAATGGCTGACGATCTTAGGATTAAACAAAGCATAGCTGTATAACTTTCCGGAAGCATCTTCCGCATGAACGGCGATCATTCGTTTTTTGATATTAATTTGAGGAGCTGCGAGTCCTACGCCTGGACGCAGCTTGTATTTTTCGGCTAATTCCGGATTTTGGCTGTTCTTAACAAATTCGATCATGTCGGCCAGCTGCTGTTTGTCTGCATCAGTCGGAGGCAGCTCAACAGGTTCGGCTGTCTCTCTTAGGGCTGGATGGCCGTCACGTACGATGTTTTCCATAGTAATCAAGAAACTTCACTCCTAAAGCTTAATATGTAAATTATATCGGATTTCTTCACAAAGGTGCAACGAGCGAATGACCAGCCGTAGATGGCTGGTCAAGTTCATGCTGTTTGATTAGCAACAGCCTCCGCCTAAATAAGCAGCTCCGACAATGATTAACAGAATGAATAAAACAACGATTAGCGCAAATGTGCGGCCGTAGCCATATCCATATCCGTAACCACCATAACCGCAGCAGCCTCCGCCGTAACCATATCCATACATATTACAAAACCTCCTCTTTTAATTACGCCAGAGCCTTTATCAGTAGGCATAGCGTCTACTATAAGCTATGTAAAAACAAAAAAGTTGTATGGTCATATGCCTTGTTTTCTCAAGTTTTTGGTCGGTTATCTTCGACAATTTACTGACAGACACATCAGGTGACCTTAAGAAAGTAATTTCCGCTTGGCTATTGTCAAATGGCAATTAGGCATCTATAGTCGAAAATGTCAAAATTGGGGGATTTCTATATGGGAAATTTTCTGAAACCATGTTTTTGGGCATGGGAGCAATTGGGGCAGTAAGTATACTGCTTGCAGGCTGTGGAGGAAAGCAGCCGGTTGAATTGCTTCATGATTCAATGGAAAAACTGTACAAATGGAAAAGTTATTTCAAAAAGAATAAAAACTGGTAATGAAAAATGGAAAATATAGAGCGGAAGTTTTGCAACAGTTTGCTTAATTTAAATATAGATTATTACTCAAAAATTGCCTCAATAGCCAATCAGGCATTAAATAATGCAAACCAGCGCAAGAAACATTTGGAAGCAGAAAAAGACAGTATTACTGATTGTAAAAAAGAATTTGAATCAGCAAAAAAAATCAGCTGAAGATGTTAAGGATAAGAAAGTGAGAGAAAAAGCTAATCGTGTAATCGATTTCGTGGAAAAAGATATGCCGCATCGACACAATGTGCCATAAATAGAATAAGGCTATTTCGTATGACAAAGATTTATACAAGCAGATAATGGATAAAAAGGCGACATTCGTTCAGCTTGCAGAGCAAATTGAAAAAATAAATTCAGTTTATGAAAAAGTGCATAAACAAGAGGAGGAAATTATTACTTATGCTGAGGATTACAACAAAGAAAAAGAAAAACTGTTTACTAGGAAATATGGAGCAAAGTATATTAAGCATATGAGTTGATATTAAATGAGCTAAGCCGCCCGTAAAAAGACAGTTTAACTAGGATATAAATGTATTTGATATTGACAATGTGAAATTAATACTCTAAAATTTATTTAGAGATAAATTCACATAAAACCAATCGTTGTTTCGGCACGTTGGGAGGATTCATTATGTCTTATTATGATGCAATAGAAACATAGTTGTATCATAAATTAACTGAATATTATAAATATTATGAATATTGCACGAGTGAGGACCCTATAGAATGCGATGACTTGCACCATTTGAAGTTAGCCCGCTAATTCAAATCAAACATGTACTTAAACCTTTTATTAAATAAAAGGTTTTTTGCTGTTTTCAAAGATGTTGTGTTTAAATCAAGAGAAGAAATTTGAGGAGATAAAATAACATGCAAAAGTCCAACATTTTGATGTTTTCAGGGCAAGGTTCTCAATACTGGGGAATGGGCAAAAAGCTTTTTAGTACGGACACAGTTTTTCGAGAAACAATGCACCGACTTGATGCCATTGCTATCGAGCTGAAAGGATATTCAATCATCGAGTATATATATGATGAAAAACGAAAAAATGCTAATTTCAGCAATATACTATATTCTCACCCGGCAATTTATATGACGGGGTACGCTGCTGCACAAACACTGATACAAAAAGGTATCGAGCCTGACGGAGTTATCGGAATGAGTTTAGGTGAATTTACAGCAGGAGCAGTAGCAGAAATACTGTCGCCTGAAGAAACGATGGAGTGTGTTTTAAAGCAGGCCGAAATTTTAGAAAACTACAGTCAGCAAGGCGGAATGATGGCTGTGCTGGGTAAGCCTTTGTTATATGATACTGAGCCTTTTTTACGACAGAATACCAATTTAGTTTCGGTGAATGGCCGTAATCATTTCGTTATTTCCGGTGAAATAAAAGCATTAGATCAGGCATCCTCTCTAATGCAGAAAAAAGGAATTGCAAGTCAAAAATTGCCTGTTTGTTTTGGTTTTCATTCCGAATTAATCGATGGTGCTGCACAAAAGTTTAAAGAATATATGAAACATAAAGTTTTTAAGAAACCAAAAATCACTTTCATCTCTTCGGTGTACGGTAAAGAACTGAAATATATTCCTGAAAACTACCATTGGGATGCAATAAGAGAGCCCATTCGATTTCTGGATGCAGTTGATTTTAATGAAAAAAGAAACCCAGCATTCTATATCGATACAAGTCCCTCCGGCAGTCTTGCGGGGATTGCCGAAGAGAGTGCTGCAGATTATTCAAGATCGTCGTTTCATGCAGTGTTGAGTCCGTTTGGAAATGAGATCAACCGCATGGAACAGATAATCAAACGTATTGAAGAACAAAGGCAGAAATATGGGACAGGGGGAGAAAAACAAATGCTGGCTTACGTTTTTCCTGGGCAGGGTGCACAATTTAAAGGAATGGGTGGAGACATATTTAATGAGTTCAGTGATCTGGTTCATAAAGCAGATGCTATTTTAGGGTATTCCATAAAGGATTTATGCCTATCAGACATAGACAACAAGTTAACTGATACAAAATATACACAACCTGCGATTTATACAGTGAGCGCACTTCAATATTTAAAGCTCAAAAAAGAGGGGAAAGCATCCCCGGATTTTACAGCAGGACACAGTCTCGGCGAATATACAGCTTTATTTGCAGCGGGTGTCTTTGACTTTGAAACAGGGCTCAAATTAGTTGCAAAAAGAGGAGAGTTAATGAGTGCGTCTTCACAAGGCGGGATGGCGGCTGTCATTGGACTCAATGAAAATAAAATAAGAGAGGTGCTTAAACAGTTTGATTTTGATCAAATAGATATTGCTAATTACAATACGTCGTCTCAAATTGTGATAGCAGGGGCAGTCGAGGACATAAAGCGGGCAGCTGTATATTTTGAACAAGCGGGGGCAACGGCATATGTTGTTCTGAAAGTCGGGGGAGCTTTTCATTCTCGTTTTATGGAGGATGCGAAAAAGCATTTTGCCAAATTTATCGAACCCTTTCAATTTTCGAAATTAAACATTCCGGTCATATCAAACTATTTAGCTAGACCTTATAAGCAAGAAGACATTAAACATAACTTGATTGAACAAATAACACATTCAGTAAAATGGACTGAAAGTATCAGATACCTAATGGGACAGGGTGTAACTGCTTTTGAAGAGGTCGGACCGGGCAACATCCTGACGAAGTTGACACAAACCATTCAAAAAAATGAGCTGCCGCTTATCATCAACGCACCCGAGGTCGTTGACTTTATTCCTGAAGATGATGATATAAATTCTAGAATAGAGCTGACGGCAGAAACCATCCCAGGGAAAGAATCTACTGGGGGAAATTCTCCAGAATCTCAACTGGGAGATCAATCTTTCAAAAATGATTATAATTTGAAATATGCATATTTGGCAGGGGGCATGCATAGAGGAATTTCTTCAGCTGAAATGATCATCCGTCTTGGTGAAAAAGGAATGATGGGTTTTTTCGGAACTGCAGGCTTAGAAATTGAGGATATTGAGCAAGCGATTATTTCGATTAAGAATGGACTCGAAAAAAGTCAGTTTTATGGAATGAATATTCAATCGGAACCAGATAATCAAGATAAAGAAAAACAGCTGATTGATTTATATGTAAAACATGATGTAAGGGTGATAGAAGCGTCTTCGTACCTTTCCGTTAATGAGGCATTAATTTATTACAAAGCGCAACAGTTGAAGGAAGACAAAGACGGTCATGTCATGCCTTATAATCGAATCATTGCAAAAGTATCCCGACCGGAAGTTGCAGCGGCGTTTCTGAGTCCAGCTCCTGCAAGCATAGTCGAGAAAATGGCCGAACAGGGCATTTTAACTTCACAACAAGTAAAATGGCTAAGCGGAATTCCTGTAGCTGACGATATGATCATTGAAGCGGATTCCGGCAGTCATACTGATCAAGGAGCGTTATCAGTTATGCTCCCGTTTTTTATGAGGATGCGTGACGATATGATGAAAACGAATAACTATAAAAAGAGAATTAGAATTGGAGCTGCCGGAGGTATCGGAACTCCCGAAGCAGCAGCCTCTGCTTTTTTAATGGGAGCTGATTTTGTTATGACAGGGTCTATCAATCAATGTACAGCTGAGTCCGGCACAAGTGAATCTGTCAAAGAATTATTGAGTGAAATGGAAATACAGGATACTGCTTATGCACCTTCCGAAGCTATGTTTGAGTTCGGCGCAAAGGTCCAGGTAATGAAAAGGGGAATGTTGTTCCCTGTCAGAGCAAATAAATTGCAGCAATTGTATCAGCAATTTCAGTCTCTCGATGAGATAGATGATAAAACAAAGATCCAGTTAGAAAGTAAGTATTTTAAAAAAACTTTTGATGAAATCTATGAAGACATTAAAAGAACATATCCAAATCTAGTTGAAAAAGCGGACCGTAATCCAAAATTTAAGATGTTATTAATTTTTAAGTGGTATTTGCGAAAAGCCAGTTTGTTTGCATTGGAAGGGGAAGAAAAAAGAAGGGTGGATTATCAGGTGCATTGCGGTCCGTCTCTGGGTGCTTTTAATCAGTGGGTGAAGGGAACAGAATTAGAAGCATGGAGAAACAGGCATGTTGGGGAAATCGGTGAAAAGATAATGATTGAAGCAGAAAACTTACTAAGGCATCGATTGAACACGATATTTCAATAAAAGAGAGGGGCTGCTGGAAACGAATGGTTCATCATTTGAATAAAAAGACTGGGAGCGATAATTCGTATAAATCATCTGATATAGCAATTATAGGAATTTCATGCAGATTTCCTGATGCTAATGATTATCATGAATTCTGGGAGAATATACATAGCGGCAAAGATTCCATTCGAGAAGTGCCGCTTGAACGGTGGAACCCTGAACAATATTATTCTGCTGACATCAACATTCCAAATAAAAGTATCAGTAAATGGGGAGGGTTTATTGAACAGGCCAGATACTTCGACCATAAATTCTTTCATATTTCTCCTCGTGAAGCAAAAAACATGGATCCTGAACAAAGAATTCTTTTAGAGGAGACATGGCGCTGCATTGAAGATTCAGGTGTATCATTGAGTGAGCTTCAGGATAAAACTACTTCTGTCTTTACAGGTATTATGAACTCTGACTATCGTCAGATGGGCTGTGCTGATTCGGAAATAGACAGCTATGCTTGTCTGGGGAGCTTTGAGTCTATTCTTTCCAACCGCATTTCATTCGCATTTGATTTTACGGGGAAAAGCATGTCTGTAAATGCTGCGTGCGCGTCATCGCTTGTTGCTCTGGATGAAGCGGTTAGATCACTGAGGGAAAAGGAAAGCGATTTTGCCATTGCTTCGGGTGTGAATTTAAATTTTCAGCCTTGGAAATACATATCATTCTCAAAGGCCAGAATGCTGAGCCCCGATGGTAAATGTAAGAGTTTTGACGCGGCTGCAAACGGCTATGTTCCTGGCGAAGGCGCAGGAGTTTTATTGATTCAACGACTGGATGAAGCAGTAAAAGCCGGTCATCATATCTACGGCATTATTAAAGGAACAGCTGTAAATCATGGCGGGAAAACCCGTTCAATTACTGCGCCTAGTGTGGATGCTCAATGTCAAGTCATTTTATCTGCTTTAAAAAGTGCCAATGTAGATGCTTCAACGATTTCTTATGTTGAAGCACACGGCACGGGAACATCTTTGGGCGATCCAATCGAAATTGAAGCTTTGACGAAAGCGTATCTGCAATATACTGATCATACACAATATTGCCGGATCGGAAGTGTCAAAACGAATATCGGTCATTTGGAAGCAGCAGCCGGTATGGCAGGATTAATTAAAGTGTTAATGATGATGAAACATCGAAGGATACCGAAAACGTTAAATGTAAATATGGTGAATCCAATTATCCAATTTGAAAAAACACCATTTGTTCTGGCAAGAAATTCATGTGATTGGCAGGCTCCGGACGGAGAACCGCTTAGAGCGGGAATAAGTTCTTTCGGCTTTGGGGGCGTTAACTCTCATGTCATTATCGAAGAATTTATACACAAAGAAGTATCAAAAGCAAGCTGTAACGGTAAAATACAACCGTTTCTTTTCTCTGCAAAAAGTGAAAAAAGCATGGAGCAAATGTTACAGCAGTGGAAATCATTTTCCGGCGAGTCCGAGGAATTTCAAAAATGTTCACATGAAGAAATTAGCAGCACGCTTCTGACCGGCAGAGCAACGTTTGAGTATAGAGCAGGCATATTAGCAGACAGCAAGGCCGAATTAAGGAATCATATTGAAAATGGAGTGACGATTCATAAGAAAAATGATTGTAAGTGGATACTTGTTATTGGTGACTTAAAGTGGGAAAGCTACGAACAATTTACAGCGATTAAAAGGGTATTCCCTAATATAGAAAAAGAAGTAGAGAAAATGCTGCAAGGCATTTCGACTGTAGATTATACATTTAAAGAGAAATGGACAACTGAAAAATCCAGACTGTATTCTGTAGTTATCAATACTGCAATAGTAAAAAGCATGCTGACTGCGGGTTTTAGACCAAGCTGTATTACCGGTGTTGGAGACGGGTATTTTATTGCTCTTGCTGTAGCCGGTATACTAAAAATTGAAAATGTATACGCTTTTATCGCGAATGTTGAGAAGGCAGCGGCATTATTTTGTGATCCGCCGTCCATTCCGTTTCTGAGTCCGTATACCGCGAAAACCTATTTTCCAGTTCAGTTGGATGAGAATTATATCAGGGTGTTACTGAATGGTATTCATTTCTCAGTTGAATCTGCGATTCATTTACGGAAAAAAGCACAATTACTTCTTAAACATCAATATACATTTAAAGGCTACATAGAGGAATGGGAAAAGTCGGCACACTCTCAGCAAATCAGTGTCTTGAAGAATATTATTGATGAATCAGGATTTAGCGGAGAAAAACTGACGGATGAGGAAGTAGTAACGTTAGTAGCAATCCTTGCTTCTTTGCAAAGACTCTATAAGAAATGGGATTTAACAGAGCAAGAAGGCTTATCAGAAAACCGATATTCTCAAGAACTCTTGTACCTAATTGATGCCGGTGTGCTGTCTAAAGAGCTTGTTATGAGCATGTTATTGAAACAGCCGGAAGGAATAAAACAGGCAGTTAAGTATTTACAACAGGCACCGTCCGATTTTTATGAAAAAGACCGATTTCCATTAATGGCTGATCACAACCAAATACAGGATTTAAATCAAGAGATAACTGACCTTGTTCTAAAAATATCGGAAAAAACAATTGAGCCGAATAGAGATATTGAAATTCCTAACTTTTTCACCTTTCAATTCGGAACCTTGCCTCTTACGATGAATATTAAGCATGAAGCATATTTTAAGCCGAGCAAATCGGCTGATGAGTCTCTTTATCAGGTGTTTATGCAAATGTGGCTAAAAGGAGAAGAAATTGTTTGGGCAAGACTGGGTGATCACAATAAGAAAAAAGCGGTTTTACCTGTTTATCCATTTGAACGCTATCATTTTGATTTGAAATCTGAAATATCAAAAACAGACGCATTTTCTGTGGAGAATATAAAGCGGTCATTATATGCACCGGTATGGAAGGAATCACCGTTGCCGGAAGTTCTTACTGATGGACAAAGGTGTACGATTTTGCTTTTTTCGGATCATAAGAGGTATTCGGAAGTATTGCAAGAGAGAGAGAACACATTTGTATATCTTGTCACGAAAGGTGATCGTTTTGAGCAAATAAGCGATGATGTGTTCACAATAAATAGAGAAAACCCTGAAGATTATATAAGCCTGATTCGATTGTTAAAGCAAAAAAATGCAATACCAGATTCGATTTTGCATGCATGGGCTGACAAACAATCAGAATTTGATGAAGCATTGCAAACAGGAATATACTCCGTTTTTTACCTGACAAAGGCATTAATAAGTGAAAACCTTATAAACAAGGTGCGGCTTATATATGTATTCAGTAATGATAAGGAAAAGAGACTGCCCTGTTTTGAAGGGATCGGCGGTTTTTTTAAGTCAGTAAAGCAAGAATATCCTGAGCTGTGCTGTAAGGCGATTCGCTTTACAAATGGCTCAATGTCAATTTTGTATTCTGAAGAGTCAGACATCTTATATAAAGAAATAGATGCAGCCCCGGACCATAACATAAACATTATGTACAAAGACGGTGTAAGGTATGCCCAGGTATTAGAGAAGAAGACTAAAACGAACTTCTCCCCAGTCCAATATCCCGGAAAAGATAAAGTGTACTTAATTACAGGGGGATTAGGGGGGATTGGCAGTAAAATTGCTGAGTATTGTGCAAAATCCGAAACATGCACAATCATTCTGTCAGGACGTTCTCCATTACGCGGGAAAAAACAGAAGCTGTTGGAATATTTAAATCAATTTAATGCGGAAGTCTTTTATATGCAGGCAGATATATCAGATAAAGAAACCGTAATAAAAATGGTCGATGATATTATGGAACGATATTCAGGCCTTAGCGGGATTATTCATTGTGCGGGAGTTATCAGAGATTCATTCCTTTTTCAAAAAACAAACCAAGAGCTTTCAGAAGTCATAGCTCCGAAAGTGCAAGGAACGTTGTATCTGGATAATGCGACGAAGGAGATTGACTTGGACTTTTTCGCTGTTTTTTCATCAGTGGTCTCTATTGCAGGAAACGAAGGTCAGACTGATTATGCATATGCAAACAGCTTCTTAGACCACTTTGCTGAGTATAGAGAACAGAAGCGTCAAAAATCTCAGCGCAACGGGCGTACTTTAACAATCAATTGGCCGTTATGGAAAGAAACCGGAATGGGAGTGAGTATATCAGATCAGGCGAGAACATCACTTTTTCGTGATTCGGGTCTTGAAGAATTGTCTTCTGAAGCTGGGGCGGATTGGTTCGCCCAGATTGTGATGTCCGGACAGCTACATAATATTGCAGTCTGCGGAGATTCAGACCGTTTTGAACAATTTATGGAGCAGCGATTTCAAACGAATTACACACAAATAAGCGACACAATTCAGTTGGCTTCAGGTGATGTGAAAATACAGACGAGATCATTTTTAGCAAGCATTATTTCAGCCGAAGTTGGTGTTAAACCTGAGGAAATAGACCATTCTGTGCACTTAGCTGAATATGGTATGGACTCGGTCATGATACATCAATGCAATTCAAAGCTGGAGCAGGCGCTAGGAGCTATTTCAAAAACGCTTTTATTTGAGTTCCAGACCATCACAGACTTGGCAGACTATCTCATAAAGGAATATCCGGATCGGCTGGATAGTTTATTTCCTGCGAAAGAGAATGAAAAACTAATTCAGAGTTCTACAGCTGTTAATCCGGCTCAATTACATATTGCGCCTGTAATGAAGGAGAAAGAAAAACACGATGGTATAGCTGTCATCGGCATAAGCGGGCGATATCCCGGTGCGGAGAACATCGAGGAATTATGGGATGTATTATCTCAAAAGAAAGATACTATCACAGAAGTTCCGATAGAACGCTGGGATGCCCGCGCTTATTATGATTCTGATCCTGCTAAAGCCCAACAGGGAAAGATTTATTGTAAGTGGGGAGGTTTTTTACCGAGTGCTGATTCATTTGATTCTTTGTTTTTTCATATATCGCCAAGAGAAGCAGAAGCCATGGATCCTCAGGAACGTATCTTTCTGGAAACTGTGTGGAAGGCGTTTGAAGATTCAGGGTATACCCTGAATCGTTTGCAAAAAACAGCGGGAAAACATGTTGGGGTTTTTGCTGGAGTTACGACTAATTCTTATAAACTGCTCGGTGAACGAATACCGACAGATAGAAATACTGTGATCCCAAACTCGTTTCCATGGTCTCTTGCGAACAGAGTTTCTTACACATTTGATTTTACAGGGCCAAGCGTACCTGTTGACACAGCTTGTTCTTCATCATTAACTGCAATCCATATGGCGTGTGAAAGTTTAAAAAAAGGTGAGTGCTCTATTGCTGTTGCCGGGGGAGTTAACTTGTATTTACATCCGTCGGACTACTTGTACCGCTGTCAAATGGGGATGCTTTCAAAGACAGGGCAATGCAGGAGCTTTGGTGCAGGGGGTGACGGTTTTGTACCCGGAGAAGGTGTAGGAGCAGTTATTCTGAAACCACTGAAAGATGCAATTCGGGATAATGATACGGTGTACGCAGTGATTAAAGGGACAGCGATCAACCATGGAGGGAAAACGAACGGTTATACCGTTCCTAATCCAGCAGCTCAGGCAAGCCTTATTCAAGAGGCTCTTGCTGCAGCTGATTGGAGCGCCAGAAGCATCGGCTATATTGAAGCCCACGGCACAGGTACCCCGCTGGGTGACCCAATTGAAGTCAGAGGCTTGACAAAAGCCTTTAGAGAATATACGGACGATTCATCATATTGCTCGCTTGGGTCCATTAAATCAAACATAGGTCATCTTGAAGCAGCAGCAGGTATTGCCGGCCTGACAAAAATCATATTACAGATGAAATATAAAAAAATAGCTGCCACACTTCATGCTGAGCGAATACATCCAGATCTTCATCTTGACGAGACACCGTTCCATCTTCAGCAGGAAACATCTGAGTGGGTGAAGCTTACTGATGAGAAAAATCCCGAAAAAACATACCCAAGACGAGCGGGATTAAGCTCTTTTGGAGCTGGTGGGTCAAATGCACATATCCTTGTTGAAGAGTACGAGCCTCCTGCAATTTCTGATACCAGCTGGCAGGAAGGTGAAGAACTTATTGTACTTTCAGCAAAACATCCGCTAAGTTTACAAGAGTATGCAAAACAGCTTGTAGGGTATCTCCAAAGGGCCAGTCAAAAACATGACCATTCTCTTCTGCAGGCAGTTAAGGGAGAGTTTAAAAAAGCAGCTGAAAAATGCGGCGTTGACATAAAGACTGCGAGAAGCCCCGATTGGCAGTCAGACCTGTTCATGTCATGGATTGACGAAATTTATAACTTTTACAATTTAAGAAGCAGGCAGCCGCAAGATACAGAAGGTTTTACGGAAGAACGCTTTTTGGAACAAAATAAGAAACAAGTCAGTGAGTTTTACGAGCAAGAGGGACTTTACAAACCTGTACGTCTTTCAAATATTGCTTTTACGCTCCTGAATGGACGTGAGCCTATGTCTGAAAGGCTCGCCATTATATCAAAAGATGTCTATGATTTAATCTCTAAACTGAATAAGTACATTAATGGGGATACAGATCAAAGTATATTCAGAGGAAAAAAGATCAATCAGAAGCGAAGACAAAAACAAACCGGTATACAAATGCAGGCAGATAAACGAACAATGGCAGAGATGGCTGAATATTGGGTCTCAGGGGGAGATTTGACATGGGAAGATATCCATATTGAGCGAGCTGCAAGCAAAATTGCGCTTCCCACATATCCTTTTTTAAAGAATAAACTTTGGGTTTCGAAGTCTGTTCATATGCAGAAAAAAGAATTGGTCGATCCAGACCCTTTGTTTAATTTTTCAGCGGGAGAAAGCCGGTTTAACAAAAAGCTGTCAAGTTCTGATTATTATCTGAAAGACCATATCATAAATGGCGAGTTTGTTTTACCGGGAGCTGCGGTCATTGAAGCCGCAAGAGAAGCAGCAGAGAGATTAAATAGAAAACAAGTTGTGAAGTTGAGTCAAATCGTATGGTCACTTCCAATTACCGTTCAGGAAGAAAAGACAATTGCTATTGATCTGTTTCCCAATCAAGAAGGCAGCAGCAGGTTTATAGTGAAAAGTAATTTGTATTCTGAAACCGCTGTTCATTCACAAGGTAAACTTAAGTTCTACGAGGCAGAAGCAGCACGTGAAATAGAACGATTTGAATTGAATAATTTGTTAAAGGAGCAAAAAAGCACAATCAATGGTGATGAGTGCTATAAGAGCTTTAAGCAGGCAGGCTTGGACTATGGCAGCAGTTACCAAGTGATTAAGCAGCTGTTTATCCTTCCAAACGCGGTTCTTTCACGCATATCTCTTGCTGACAATCTTCAGTTAAATGGAGCCAGAGGAATGCTGAATCCATGTTTGTTAGACGGTATTTTCCAGTCAACTATCGGATTTACGCTTGAGCATGATGGCGGTCAAGTGCCATATTTGCCTTTTGAATTAGGAGAGCTGGAGATTTTGAGTGCTCCCTCGGATAGCGGTTATGCTTATGTCATACCAGCTGATGAAAAGAATGCTTCATCTGTAAAAAGATTCAATATTACGTATATGGATGATAAAGGCCAAGTAAGTTTGAAACTGAGAAACTTAGCTCTCAAAGCACTAAAGAGCCCACAGCACAATCAAATTGTAAAAACGGAGAATTCAATCAGTTATTATAAGGACAAATGGGTTCAGGAATTTAATCACCATTCAGATGACATCTGCCGTTCAAACACCTGTTTGGCTATTGTGCTCCATGACGATATAACAGAGCAGCACATTCGCAATGCGTATGAAAGCATTGGCCTGAAGCTAATCTTTGTCCGAGCCGGGAACCAATTTAAAGAAAAGGGAATCTATTCATATGAGCTGAATAGTCATAAACTTGACGATTACAAGACACTGCTGGGGATTCTTACGCGAAGGCAAGTAACAATCGGACATGTGGTTTTGTTTGGAAAGAGTCCCGAAACGAAAATTTCGCATGATATTAAAAGTAAACTTGATGAGGCTGTTTTTCCGGTTTTCTATATAACGAAAGCACTTATGTCAGTGAAGCCCAAAAATAAAATAAAAATATCTCATGTGTTTTTTACAGAAAAAAATCAAGTTTTACCTTATCAAATGGCGTTAAGCGGTCTTTTTCAGGCGCTTCATCTAGAACAGCCTATGTTTACAGGTAGAAATATTGAAATATGCAGCGGGCAGAAGTTGCTGCCGAATGGCCTTCTCCCGGAGTTGGACTGCATCGTAAAAGAAAGTGTTGCTAGCGACAGCGGTTCCACAGAAATCAGATATGTGGATGGAATCAGATACGTGAAGAAGTCCGTCGGTATTAAATATACGAACGGCATTTCAAAAGTTGAAGTGGAAGAAAATGGAGTTTATCTCATTACAGGAGGAGCAGGCGGACTAGGACTGATATTTGCCAAGCACCTTATACAAAAAGGCAGAATAAAGATAGTGTTGATAGGGAGGTCAGAACTTTCTGAGGAATCTGTCAGGCGTATAAAAGAACTGGAAGCCTCCGGATCGGAAATTTTTTATGTTAAGACTGATATTTCTGAGGAAAAAAATACCGCCGATCTGATAAATCTTATAAAAAGCAAACTAGGCTCTTTAAAGGGCATTATACACAGCGCGGGCGTTATAAGAGATTCATTACTCATTAACAAAAGTGAAGAGGATGTGAGAGCTGTCTTAGCAAGCAAAGTACATGGTACGATTTGGCTTGATCAGTACACAGCAAAAGAGCCACTGGACTTTTTTGTCCTGTTTTCATCAATTAGTGCAAAAATAGGGAATGCGGGACAGACGGATTATGCTTATGCTAATCGTTTCATGGATTATTTTGCGGAGCTGAGAGCAGCTGAAGACAAACCTGGAAAGACACTCTCTATTAATTGGCCGTTATGGAAAGAAGGCGGCATGCAAGTTGACAGACACTCAGAGAGATTTCTATATGAACATTTTGGGATGCTGTCCTTAGGTGAACAAGAGGGTCTATCAGCATTTGATAAAGTAATGACAGGGTGTGAACATCAAATCATGGTATTTAGCGGCAATGAATTAAAATTGGAGCGAATCATAGGTATCGCCGAAGAAAAAGGTAATAGAGAAGCAATTGAAGAAAATAATGAGCCAGACAGAACTCTATCTTCACTGAAAAACACTTTGGCACGCATTATCTGCACCGTATTGAAGATTAATGAAAGTGAATTTGATTTTGAGCTGCCTATAAGTGAATATGGATTTGATTCAATTATGTTTACAATGCTGGGTAATGAATTAAACGAATCATTAGGAATTTCAATAATGCCATCCCAGTTTTTTGATTTTTATGATTTTTATGAATTGCTTGATTATATACATGATGAATGTTCACAAGAACAGGTGCAGAATAATCTTTTAGATCATGAGAATAAGAACACCAGAGAATATCTGAAAGAGAAAATTGCACATATCATTTCAGCTCTTTTGAAGATAGAAAGGCAAGAAATAGAAGGAGAAACTTCATTTGGTGAATACGGGTTTGATTCTATTACTTTTACAAGGCTTGGAAATGAAATTAATCAAAGGTATGGAACAGACCTGCTGCCTTCCATTTTCTTTGAATACAATTCGTTAGATGAAGTTGCAGGTTATTTAATAGATCAGTATGGGGACAGTTACAGTTTTTCAACCGATTCTTCTTCCAAAACAGACGCTGAAAAAATAGACGAAGTGGAACCGTCTTTGGATTATGATGACGCATATGCTGATCTTGCTCTTACCTCTTCGGAAGAAAACAGTGAAGCAGAAGGCACGTTAAATGAGCCTGTTGCAATAGTGGGGATAAGCGGACGATTCCCTCAATCAGACACAATAGAGGAACTTTGGGAACAAATCGAAAAGGGCCGTGATTTGATTACAGATATTCCTGAAGACCGCTGGGACTGGAGGGAATTTGATGGTGATCCGATTAAAGAGAGAAATAAAACGAATATAAAAAGAGGGGGATTTATAAACGACGCAGATAAATTTGATCCCTTGTTTTTCGGAATTTCTCCTGCGGAAGCAGAATTAATGGATCCACAGCAAAGGATTTTTATAGAGACAGTTTGGAAGGCAATAGAAGATGCAGGTTATAAACCTTCTGATTTGGCAGGGACTAAAACCGCTGTATTTGCTGGTGTTGCTACAACAGACTATGCTGAACGACTCAGTGAAAATCTTACCCCGATTCAGGCACAGACAGCTACTGGCCTAAATCATTGTATACTGGCGAATCGAATCTCTTATCTGCTGAATATTACGGGTCCAAGCGAACCGGTTGACACGGCTTGCTCCAGTTCATTGGTTGCGTTGCATCGTGCGGCAGAGGGTATTCAGAGGGGAGAATTTGACATGGCCATTGCAGGGGGAGTTCATATTATGACAAGCCCGACCCTGTTTATAGCTTTCGACAAAGCAGGTATGCTGGCAAAAGACGGAAAGTGTAAAACGTTTGATAGAAGAGCGGACGGCTATGTGAGAAGTGAAGGAGCAGCGGCGGTATTGCTTAAACCGCTCAGTAAAGCACAAGCGGATGGGGATCACATATATGGCCTGATTAAAGGAACAGCGATAAACCATGGGGGACACGCCAATTCTTTGACTGCACCAAATCCGAAGGCGCAGGTAGATTTATTAACTGAAGCTTGGAGGAAAGCCGGTGTCAGTCCTGCAACGGTCGGATATATTGAAGCTCACGGGACAGGGACAAGCCTTGGCGATCCAATTGAGGTAAACAGCATTGTAAAAGCATTCAAAACATTATATGAAGAATGGGGCATTCCTTTTACTGAACAAAAGTCTTGCGGGATAGGCTCAGTTAAAACAAATATAGGTCATCTAGAAACGGCTGCTGGAATAGCTGGGGTGATCAAAGTATTATTGGCGTTTAAATATCAAAAACTTCCTGGACTTGTTAATTTTTCTGAACTTAATCCATATATCAAATTAGATGGCACACCGTTTTATATAACAGATACAAATGAAAAATGGAAAAGAATGAGAGATGAACTGTACGTTGACATACCAATGCGAGCAGGTGTCAGCTCTTTTGGATTTGGAGGTGTAAATGCACATATTGTTTTAGAAGAATACAGAGAAAAGAACAGGGGAATATCGGAAAGTAGAAGAAACCACATTTTCGTGTTGTCAGCGAAAACCAATGATCAATTGCTCGACTATATTAAGCTGATGATTCAGTATTTGGATCATGCAATCAGAAAAGAAGTTTCGGTTAATCTGACTGATATGGCAAGTACGCTGCAAAACGGGCGCGAAGAAATGGAAGAAAGAATCGCTATATGTGCTTCTGATATAAGAGAGTTAAGAGACAAATACATCAGCTTCCTTGAGTTTAACAAGAAACAAGAAGGCGTATTTATTAGTGAAAATAAAAAGAAATACACAGTTATAACTGAAGAGCTTCTTCTAGAAGCTATTCAAAGCGGTAAAGAGGAATTGGTGGCTCAATGGTGGGCCGAGGGAGCAAAAGTGGATTGGCGGCAAATATTCAATAAGACATATAACAAAATACCGTTGCCATCCTACCCCTTTGCAAGGGAGAGTTATTGGTTCAGACAGAAAATCAAAAACGTTGAACTGGAAAAGCGGATTCATCCTTTGTTAAGCGAAAATTTGTCAACTTTAAAGAGCTTGAAGTTTAAAACAAATATTACCGGCTCTGAATTTTTTATCACCGATCACCTTGTTTCTGGGCGTCCTGTTTTACCTGGAGCAGCATATCTTGAAATGGCTCTTGTCTCCTCGGAAATAGCTGCTGAGAACACTATATGTAAGATTAAAGATGTCGTATGGAACAAACCAATTACCTACGAAGGAACACCGTTTCACATCTATTCAAGTCTTCAAATGCAAAAAGATAAACTGAATATAACAATCTGCACAGAAGAGCCGGAGGGTGAATTGCAAATCTGCTCACAAAGTATTGCAGAATTCGAGGAATCAAATATTGACAGACCGCTTGAATACTTTGATATTGAATTGTTTAAACACAGCAGTGATACAAAAATTAGCCGTAAAGAATGTTATCAGTATTTCAGCAGAATGGGGCTGGATTATCGCTCTGGGTTTCAAAGCCTGACCGCCGTTTACTGCAGCGGTCAGGAGGTACTGGCAGAACTTGTGCTGCCAGAGCAGCTGAAAAACGATTTTAAGCATTTTAAACTTCATCCGTCATTGATTGACGGAGGATTTCAATCGGTCGCATTTTTGTTAAATGATAATGATAAAGGAAGCTTATATGTTCCTTATTCACTTGAGGAGCTTGTTATTTGTGGCCCGCTTGAGGAAAAATGTTTTGCACGTGTAAAAGAGACTGGATTTTGCACGTATAGCATCCAATTTATTAATGAGGACGGAGAAATTGCTGCAAGCATGAATAACTTTTCTGTCAGAAAAGTGAACGCGGGAGGATTACTGCCGGAAGACAGTGAAGATCAGACAATTCTTTTACTATTAAAACAATTGAAAAACGGTGAGCTTTCCGCTGACCAAGTCTATCAACTGCTGGAGGTAAAATAGTGCATATTAAACAAATACTTTCCTTGATTGAAGAACAGCAGATGTCTCCTGATACAGGATTAGAACTAATTCGCACTTACAGAAAAGAACAAATAAAAAATGGGACGGAGCAGCAATCGCAAGCTGCGTCCCAAACTGTCTTTTTTAAAAGAGATTGGATATCGTCAAAAAATGATGATGTACAGAAACAACAGGCGCCAAGAAGCATATTAATTTTTGATCGAGATAAACGACTTACAGAATATATTAGTATGCTTTACAAAGATCAAGTGCATGTTATTCTCGTAACTCCTAATGTTTATTTCAGCTGTCTGGAGCAAAATGTATACACAATAGACCCGTCAAATGAGGCTCATTATGAAAACCTGTTTGCAGACTTGGAAAAAAGCAAATTTACACCTGGATGTGTTCTATACCTATGGAACAGCGCTGTTCCGGAATTAAGTGAAGAGTTGATTCATAAGGCACTTCTCAACGGGATTTTGCCATTATTTGTTTTAACAAAGGCTTTAATAAAAGCAAAATATGATAATACGAAATTATTGCATATGTATTGGACAAACGGTCAGAATCAGCCGTTTAATGAAGCGGTCGGGGGTTTTATAAAAACGGTAAATATGGAAAGCTCCAAATTGAAGGCGAAAACGCTTCAAATTCATAGAGAAGAGCCTGATTCAGATCCTACCGCTTCGCAATTGTGGGAGATGGCATGTAATGAATTACAAAGCTTTCAATCAAATGAATGCGAAATTTTAATTGACTCTCACAGCAGGTATATTAAAGGAATGCAGCATATTGATTTAGAAAATGCAAAGTCATTAGCTCCGAAGCATGTATCATATCATAAAGGCGGCGTGTATATCATTACCGGCGGTGCAGGAAAACTCGGTCTTATGTTTGCGGAACATATCGCGAACGAAGTTGAGGCGGTTATCATATTGACAGGCCGTTCAGCTTTAAGCGAAGTTCAGAAGGAACAGCTCAGAAAACTAAACGCAAAAGGGTCTTTTGTTGAGTATATACAGACGGACATATCGGAACGAATAAAGGCTGAGCAATTCATCCGTGACGTGAAACAGCAGCATGGCCAAATAAGCGGCATTATCCATGCTGCAGGTCTCATTCAAGATTCTTTTATTGCTAAAAAAAATCTGAGTGAGTTTGTTGAAGTATTAAAGCCGAAAGTATTCGGAACGATTTGGATGGATGAGCTGACAAAAGATGAAAATCTTGATTTCTTTATTCTGTTTTCTTCTGTTGCTGCGAACGGAAATGCCGGTCAGAGTGATTATGCGTACGCCAACAGTTTTATGGACAGTTATGCGATGTTCCGAAATCAGCTGAACAGAAATGGAAAGACACTTTCAATAAATTGGCCGCTATGGAAAGAGGGCGGAATGAATCTTGATGACAGTGCTGTAGTCCATTTGAAAGAGAAATTCGGAATGATTCCGATACATTCAACAGCGGCTTTTAAAGCTTTTGATAAAATGATGCAATCTTCATTTAGTAACATAATGCCTGTGGAAGGAGACCGGGACAAGCTCTTAAAAACAATCCCTTTCCGCAAACTGACTCCTTCAGACAATCAAACGGAAATAGAGAAAAACACTGAAGATAATGAAATTGTAATTAAGGATAAAGTTAATGATTATTTTATCAAAACCATTTGCAGTGAATTGAAAATCCCTAATCATAAAATAAATGCTTATGATTCTTTTGAAAAGTTCGGGATTAATTCACTTATAATCATGTCGCTTATATCAAAGCTTGAAGATACGTTCGGGGATTTGCCTAAAACGATCTTTTTCGAATACCGGAACGTCGATGAGCTTGCTGATTTCTTTCTGAAATCGTTTAAAGAGACAGTATTGAAGGAAGCTGGGATAGCTCTAATAGAAGCCGCACCAAAGCTGAAAAAACATACAAAAATGCAGCAGGAAAGACAGCCTGCACATGCAGTGAGTGTAAATACACCAATTAATGAAGATATTGCAATTATTGGAGTAAGCGGCAGATATCCAATGGCAGATAATGTTATGGAATTCTGGGATTGCATCATTGGTGGAAAGAATTGTATTACCGAGATCCCTAAAGAACGGTGGGATTTCAGATCGGACTACAGTCCTGACAGAATGGACAGAGGGAAAATCAACAGTAAATGGGGAGGGTTTATTAATCGTGTTGATCAATTCGACCCGCTGTTTTTTCACATTTCCCATAAAGAAGCTGAGATGATGGACCCTCAGGAACGTATTTTTCTTGAAACCGCTTGGCATACGTTTGAAGACTCCGGGTATACGAGGGATCGGCTTGACGGTATGAAAGCAGGGGTGTTTGTAGGAGCAATGTACGGGCAATATCAATTATTTGGTGCAGAGGAGACAGCAAAAGGCAATGCTGTTGCGCTCAGTTCTTTTTTTTCTTCTATAGCTAATAGAGTTTCATACTTTTTTAATTTCTCTGGACCAAGTATTGCTTTAGATACGATGTGCTCGTCATCTTTGACAGCCATTCATTTGGCATGTGAAAGTATAAAAAGGGGAGAAAGTGAGATTGCGTTAGCTGGGGGCGTAAATGTGTCCATACACCCTAACAAATATCTTTGGCTGAGCCAAGGGAATTTTGTTTCTACAGAAGGTCTATGCAGAAGCTTCGGGGAAGGTGGAAACGGCTACGTTCCAGGAGAAGGGGCGGGAGCCGTACTATTAAAACCGTTACATAAAGCAATCAATGATCAAGACTGTATTTATGGTGTGATTAAAGGAACAGCTGTAAATCATGGTGGGAAAACAAATGGTTTTACTGTTCCAAATCCAAATGCGCAAGCTGAGCTGATCGCCGAAAACTTTAAAAAGTCAGGCATTAGTCCAAGATCCATCAGTTACTTGGAAGCACATGGAACGGGTACTTCACTTGGAGATCCGATTGAAATTGCGGGGCTGACAAAAGCTTTTGAACAATTTACCGATGATAAACAATTTTGTGCAATTGGTTCAGTTAAATCAAATATCGGACATTTAGAATCTGCTGCAGGCATAGCGGCGCTTACAAAGGTACTGCTTCAGTTTAAGCACCGAAAATTGGCGCCTTCCATTCATTCTGAGCGATTAAATACTAATATAAATTTCGAAAATACGCCTTTTTATGTTCAGCAAAAAGAAGAGGAGTGGCGTAAAGAAGCCGGTATAACTCGTAGAAGGGCAGCGGTTAGTTCATTTGGAGCAGGGGGGGCGAATGCCCATATTATTCTTGAAGAATATGAAAATCATATTGCTTCTGTTAAATATACATGTAGCGGTCCTTATGCCGCAGTTCTCTCAGCAAGAAACGAAGACAGGCTAAGGGAATACGCCCGTCGTCTTCTTCAATATACAGACCAGGAGACAGCCGTATCGGTCGCTGATATTGCTTATACACTGCAAACGTGTAGGGAGCCGATGGAAGAGAGAGTTGCTTTTGTCGCATCGGATCTGCATGAACTTAGGGGAAATTTGAAGCTTTTCTGTGATGAAGGAATAATTGGAGACAATGTATACAAGGGCAATGTGACTAAAGATTATGATAAAGTCTTTGTTTTCCATGATCGGAAAATGAAAGAACAATTCCTTAAAGCTGTTATGGAAAAAAGGGACGTCAATGACCTTGCTAAGTTATGGTCTTACGGTGTTGATATTCAGTGGAGAAATTTATATGAAGATAGACCTAAAGCACGGCGGGTGGATCTTCCTTTGTATCCGTTTGCTGAGGAATTTTATTGGGTGCCCCGTGTTTCTGATGAAAAGCTTTCAGCATTGCAAAATAAAACCGTCTTGCATCCGTTGCTTGATTCTAACGAATCTACCCTTGAGCAGCAATATTTTAAAAAAACAGTAATGGAAAAAGAGATCTGGTTAAAGGATCATGTGGTGAAAGATAAGCGTATTTTGCCTGCGGCGGTTTTTCTTGAAATGGCATGTGCCGCAGGAAATTTATCGTATCGCAGGAAAAAGGTCTCTGGTTTGAAAAACATTACATTTATTAGACCGGCAATGTTATATCAAGAGAGCATAATTGTTTACTCCTTCATTTCTGTCGAAGACGGACGCATCCTTTTTAAAATGGCGGCTGACGAAGATGCAGGTACAAAAGCCGTATTTGCATCAGGAGAATTAAGCTATGATGCTCATCAAAATGCCAAGCACATAGAGAGTATTGACAGACACGAGATCATCAAGAGAAGCGCTTTTATCCATGAACATGATGAATGTTACCGACACTTCCGGGAAAACGGTTTTGACTATGGCCGCAGCTTTCAGTCAATTCAACGATTATGGGGCGGAGACACAGAAGCTCTGGCGCATTTAATACTACCTCAAGAAGCAGCACATACCTTTAATAACAGTATATTGCCGCCGTCTCTGCTTGATGGGGCTTTGCAATCATTGTTTGGCATCACCGAAGGACGAGAACGTGCTTTTGTATATGTACCTTATTCAATAGGTGAGATTTATATCCACCAGAAAGTACCGGAAGAATGCTGGGTGTATGCACGCAAAACAAGCCAAAAAGATCAATTCGAGTTTACTTACGATATTATGCTGGTGAATCATCAAGGAGACCTGCTTGTGCAACTGCAAAACGTAACACTCCGAAAAGGCGAGGTATTTTCAGATCGAGATCCGTATCAAAAGAAACCGGTTTCATCCGTGACACAAGAAAAATTGACCGAGCTGCTCGGTCAATTGCAGGCTGGCGAGTTGACGACAGAGGAAGCTGATCATTTGCTTGCTCAAATGCTGGATTAACACTGGATGTTCAACAATGTAATTTGTAAAGGGGATGATATGTTTTATGAGCGTAACTCGTGATGTAAGAAAAAAAATACTTTCTGACATTAAAAGCGGCCTGATTTCCTTGGAAGAAGGAGTAAGACGGATTAAGCAACTTGATTCTGGTATGGCTCAGCGAAGGGAACAGACTGTTTATTATAAGACGGATTGGCAGCCAGCTGGTCTCGATTTAGATCCAAAAGACAGCCGAAGAGAGGGCAGTCTTTTATTATTTGATACAAATGAGGATTTGCTTAAGGAACTGACTGTACGGCATGATAAAGGTATTATTTTAGTCATGCCTGGGAAAGAATTTCGACGTGTTCGGAATGGTGTGTTTGAAATCAACCCTCGGTCTGAAAAAGATTATACAAGCTTGTTTGCGTTACTGAAAGAAGAGAAAGCAGACATAAGAGAAGCCGTCCATCTATGGTCTGACCAACCGTTTAGCAGTAATGAGAAAGCGATCGAAAGACAATGTGACAGCGGGGTTTACTCTTTATTTTTATTAAACCGGGCTCTCTTCAAGAGTAAACAGCGCAAAAAAGTAAACGTATTGTATGCGTATTTTTCCGAGCGTTTAGGAGAACAGCCCCTTTATGCATCGGCAAGCGGCTTTTTGCGGACTTGGCAGCAGGAGAACCCGCTAATTTCGCCAAAAATCATTGAATTAGAGCGGTCGGCTTTCGCAAACGGCAGCTTAGGCGATATTTTGATCAATGAACTGAGAGACTTCAGCTCTCCTGAGATCGAAATCCGTTACCAAGGAATGGAGAGATTTGTTAAACGCCTGATAACATATAAACCTGCAAACAAACATGCAAGTGAGGAATATATACTGCGGGACAATGGTGTTTATATTATCACAGGAGGGGCGGGCGGATTAGGATTCACCTTTGCTGAATATTTGGCTCAACAAACCAAATGCCAGATTGTCTTAACGGGGAGATCACCTTTTTCAGACAAAATACAAAACAAGATAGCACAATTAGAAGCCTTAGGATCGTCTTCCATTTATTTACAGGCTGACATTTCAATAAAAGAAGAGGCAGAATATATAATCAATGAAACAAAAAGAGCATATGGAAAGATAAACGGAATCATTCAAAGCGCGGGTATCATCCGTGACTCATTTCTTCATAAAAAAACAATAGAAGAATTCAATCAGGTGATTAAGCCGAAAGTATTGGGCACACTTTGGCTGGATGAAGCCACAAAGCAGGAGCGTCTCGACTTTTTTATTTGTTTTTCCTCTACTTCAGCCGTTTTAGGAAATATTGGACAGGCTGATTATGCATTCGGAAATAGTTATATGGATCATTTGATGAACATGCGTGCCGCTCAGAATCCGGGCAAAATGTTCCTATCTCTGAATTGGCCACTTTGGAAAGAAGTCGGCATGCAAGTAGATGAGCGCACGTTGGAGACGATGAAAAAATCGGGCTTTTATCCCTTGGAGAAAGAGGAGGGAATCAGAGCGTTTTCAGCAGGTTTGTCATCCGGGCTTTCCCAATTCACGGTATTTTGCGGAGATGATCATATAGACAGACATGTACATAAATTGTACGAACGTGATAGCAGTCTGCTTCAAGAAGAAACAACCGTCAGTGAGACGGTAAAGCCTGATAAAAAGCTGAAAGCTGACACTTTGACATTTATAAAAGAAATTATTTCAGTAGAATTCAGAATGCCGGCAGACAAAATAGACGCAGAGGCAGCGCTGGATAAATACGGACTTGACTCAGTCATGATTATCAATATAACCAATGAGCTGGAGAAGCATTTTGGTGCGCTTTCAAAAACCCTGTTATTTGAGTTTCAAACTGCAGCCGAATTATCAGCTTATTTCATTGAAAAGCACCATGATGCTCTGGTTCATATGCTGAAATTAGGAGTAAACGACAGCGGTAATGTTCAACAGGCGGCGGAAGCTGCTGATCCAGTAGTACCGAGCTTTCAACATAAATCAAAAGGGCTGGCTCATCAGTCAAACCTGAAAATAGCAGAAAAATATCAGGACACTGATATTGCCGTCATTGGAATCAGTGGCCGCTATCCGATGGCAAACGATCTTGACACTCTCTGGAGAAATTTAATGGAAGGGAAAGATTGTATAACTGAAATTCCTAAAGACCGCTGGGATTTTAGCCTGCATTATCAGCCGGAAGCTGATCATGACATAAAAAATCAAAGCAAATGGGGAGGATTTATTGATGACGTGTATCATTTCGATCCGTTGTTCTTCAATATTTCTCCGGCTGAAGCGGAGTTAACAGATCCTCAAGAAAGAATTTTTCTGGAAACAGTGTGGCATACCATAGAAGATGCGGGGTATGCGAAGAAAATGCTTGAAAGGAAAAATGTCGGCGTGTTTGCAGGTGTCATGTACGGGCAATATCAGCTGTACAGTGCTGGAAATCATGAGCAGGCCGTTTCTTCTTCATATGCATCCATCGCGAACAGAGTATCTTACTTTTTTAATTTCAGCGGACCTAGTATTGCTTTGGATACAATGTGTTCCTCGTCTTTGACTGCTGTTCATTTGGCATGTGAGAGTTTAATAACGAATGAATGTGAGCTTGCAATTGCCGGAGGAGTTAATCTTTCCATTCATCCTGATAAATATAAACTCCTCACTCAAGGCGGTTTTTTGTCCAGCGATGGTCGCTGCAGAAGCTTTGGATCTGGGGGAGACGGCTATGTTCCCGGGGAGGGAGCCGGTGCTGTTTTACTGAAGCCTGTAAAAAAAGCAATTGCTGACGGTGATCAAATTTATTCCATCATTAAGGCAACAGCTGTCAACCATGGGGCAAAGACGAATGGATATACTGTGCCTAACCCGACCGCTCAAAGTAAGGTGATTAGCAGAGCCCTGAAAAAAGGAAAGGTTGACCCGGAAAGTATCAGTTATATAGAAGCTCACGGCACAGGCACTGCATTAGGAGATCCGATTGAAATTGCTGGATTGCGCAAAGTATTTGCCGATCGAATGACAGTCAGAAAGACATGCGCAGTCGGGTCTATTAAATCTAATATCGGACATTTGGAGGCAGCTGCAGGCATAGCTGGAATTACAAAAGTAATATTACAAATGAAACATAAAACAATCGTTCCATCGCTGACTCATTCTTCTAAATTGAATGAGCATATTCAGTTTCAAGAAACGCCTTTCTATGTACCGGAAAGTCCTGAAAAATGGGTGACTTCCGTTGCAGAGAGTGACGGAAAAAAAATATCAATTCCAAGGCGTGCAGGTATAAGTTCATTTGGAGCCGGAGGGGCAAATGCCCATATCATCTTGGAAGAGTACGTAAATAGTGAGAAGGCCGTATTTGAAACAACCGAGCTAGAGCCGCTTTTATTTGTTTTTTCCGCCAAAAATGCTGAAAGACTGGTTGACTATGCAAAGGGTGCAGCGGAGTACATACAGACAAAAGATTATACTTCAGATGCACTTAGGAATACAGCATATACTTTACAGACAGGCAGAGAAGAAATGGCATACCGATTGGCCGTCGTTGCATCTTCAAAAGAGGAATTGATTAAGAAGCTTTTAGATTATTCAAAGGGAAAAACATTATCAGAGCAGCTATTTACATCTGAACTTACATCCGTATCAAACACCATTGAATTTGAAAGTCATGAGACAAAAAAAGAAATTGAAAAAGCAATTGCAGAGAGGGATCTTTCCAGGATTGCTGAGTTTTGGATCAGCGGATACGCGATTAACTGGTCGTTCCTCTATGGAAATGACAAACCTAGACGGATTTCTGCACCGACATATCCATTTGCCAAAGAATTATGCAGAATAAGCGCCTCTAAACCTGGAAGCCGCCAAAAGGCAGATGCAATTGATGTTCTGCATCCGCATATTAACTGCAATGTTTCAGATTTTAATGAACAAAAGTTCAATATAAATGTCAAAGGTGATAATTTATACGTAAAAGCAAAACACAATGAAAGGATGTTTCCGTATCTTTTACAAATAGAAATCGCGAGGGCGGCAGGAGAAATAGCTTCAGGGCATCCGATTACTCGATTGACAAATCTTTCTTTTTCAAAACCGATCTTACAAAGCGGTCTAAAAGACCAAATTCAAATTGCGCTGGCACCGGAAGACGATACTGCTTCATTTTTTATAAAAGATCAGAATGAATCATCATTTTATTTCTCCGGCAATCTTGTATTAGAGGGGCTTAAGGAAAAGGGACAATTTATCAATATTAAACCGTTTATGTCAGAGTATACTGACTGGATATCAGGAGAAGCGTTTTATCATCGACTTGCTGAAAACGGCTATGATTGCAGCAGTAAACTTAGAGGCATAGACCGTTGCGTGATACGGGACGGAAAGGCGCTTACAATCTTAAAGGCAAGCGACAAGGCAGAGGGTTATACGCTCGATCCCGCTGTCCTTGAAAGTGCTTATCAGACGATATTATGTCTCTTAGAGAAAAATACGGGGACAGTGCCTAAAACAGTAGAAGCGTGTACCATTTTTGATGAAGAGGCCAAAGCTGTATATGCATACGCAGTACCAAGTGAATATGGCAAATCGTCTTATCACGTATTTCTGTTAGACGGTAACGGACGGGTGCTTGTAGAGGTTAAGGGACTGACTGTAAATCCACAGCCGCATACTGAGGTGAATTATTGTTTGCAGAAGTGGGTGCAAAAGAACCTTTCCCCTGTGAAAGTTGGAAATAAAAATGCAGGTACGATCTTGTTGTTTGCAGATGATAAAGAAATTGCTGAGGCGTTAATAGACCAATCTGCCTACCGGATACTTCTTGTAACACCGTATCAACGACAGCTTATAAAGAATGCTCTGACATTCAGCATAGACCCTAAAATACCGTCAGATTATAATCATTTGTTTGAAAAATTAGAAAAAAACAAGATGCTCCCAGACATTGTTCTGCATACAGGGGGAGATTTTGATGCGGGCGAACATCCGGTTAGAGGACTGTATTCGGTCTTTCATTTATTAAAGGCGCTGAGTGACCGAAAAAATTTATCTCTTAAACATTTACTGATTACTCAGTCTTATAGAGAAGATATTAGTGATCCTTTTGGTGAGACTTTACCAGGTTATTTGAAAACGATAAACATGGTGCTGCCTTCTGTAGAGCATGCCGCATCAATCAGCTTTTCTGAACATATTTCAGCCGACAAGCAGGCTGAACACTGCCTTCAAGAAATTGTATCTGCAAAAGGCCTTATTACAGCTGAAGAAGTCAAGTATGTAAAGGATATAAGGTATGTCAAAACCCTGGAAGATAGAGAGCTAACGAATGCAGGCGGCATAATGCTTAAAAATAAAGGGGTTTATATGTTAACAGGCGGTTTAGGCGGTCTTGGAATGACATTTGCTAAATATTTGGCGTCTGAATATAAGGCGAGATTAGTGTTAACGGGAAGGTCAGCGTTAACAGCTGAAAAACAGCATGAAATTGAAAAATTAAAGGCACATGGTGCTGCCGTGCTGTATTTTCAAGCTGATGTAACAGATAAAGATGCGATGAAACAGGTATTAGATGAAACGAAACGGAACTGGGGACCCCTTCAAGGTGTTATTCACGCAGCTGGTCATGCTGATGATCGTCTATTTACGGAAATGAGTCTCGCTGATTTTTCGAAGGGGCTGGCTGCTAAAATTGAAGGAACGATATGTTTAGATCAAATAACGAAAGAAGAACCGCTCGACTTCTTTGTGGTGTTTTCTTCCATCTCTTCGATATTTGGTGACTTTGGACAGGTTAATTATTCGTTAGGTAATTATTTTCAAGATCGATATATCCACTTTCGAAATGAAAAGAGCCTAAAGCATGAAAGACAAGGTAGAAGCATTTCAATTAATTGGCCATTATGGCGAGAAGGCGGCATGCATTTAAGTAAAGAAGCTGAATCTGCATACCTTTTAACTTCGGGGTTCCGCTATTTAGAAACAGAAGACGGAATAACAGCATTTGAGGCAATCTTATCAAATGAAGATCTGCAAATTGCTGTACTTACTGGTAACAACGGCAGGTTTACAGCAGCTGAAGATAAGTCAGTTCAAGAATTAACAGCTGAGTTGGATCAAGAAAAAGGTGATTATACACAATTATTTAGACAGGCTCATGTATTAGATGAGTTGAAACGGATTGTGTCTGAATTACTGAAAATTAATATCGATCGCTTGGACATATCAGAGAATTTCGGCAATCTTGGCTTCGATTCCATCAGTTTGAAAACTCTCTCCGTCCAAATAAACAAAAGATATAAGCTGGAATTAACACCGGCGATTTTCTTTACTTATAGTAATATCGAATCGCTTTATGACTTTATAATTGGTGAACTGCCTGTGGAAGCTAAAGAAAATGTGAAATCTGATATAGATATTCAAGAAAAAAGAGAATCACGGCACACTGAGAAGTTGAAAAAGTCTGAAATCCGCTTTCCGCCTGCAAAAAAGCAAACAGGTCAGTTAAAAAAGCCTCTGCAGAAAGAACCGATTGCAATTATCGGAATGAGCTGCGTTTTTCCCGGAGCAAAAAATTCGGGTGAATTCTGGTCAAACTTGATCAATGAAAAAGATATGATTCAGGAAATTCCGCTCGAGCGGTGGGATTGGAAAAACTATGAAGATAACGGAGCAAACAGCCGTATAAATTCTAAATGGGGCGGTTTTATCACGGATGTTGATAAATTTGATGAATCTTTTTTCAACGTGAATCCTCGAGAAGCTGAACTTATGGACCCACAGCACAGAATATATTTAGAAGAAACTTGGAAAGCGATAGAAGATGCGGGTTACAAGGCATCAGAACTGTCAGGCAAAAACATCGGAGTGTTCACCGGCATTCAGTTTAATGATTATCGCCAACTGTTAATGAAGCATTTAGACAAGGCACATGCATTAGTTGGAACTGGAAACAGCCAGGCGCTCATCAGTAATCGGGTATCTCATTATTTTAATTTCAGAGGTCCAAGTGAATCTATTGATACAGCCTGCTCAAGCAGTCTTGTTGCCATCCATAGAGCAGTGAGTTCGATTCAAGCTGGTGAAAGCGAGCTGGCAGTAGCAGGAGGCGTGTCATTGCTATTAGATCCCGTTACCCACTTATATACAGATAAACTTGGAATTTTGTCCGCAGATGGCAGATGCAAAACGTTTGATAAGCTTGCCAATGGTTATGTTCGAGGTGAAGGTGCAGCTGTGCTGCTGCTAAAGCCTCTGCAAAAAGCTATTGATGATAAGGACAATATTTACGGAGTATTGAAAGGAACCGGTGAAAATCACGGGGGAAGAGCTGCTTCGCTGACCGCCCCAAATCCGGAAGCTCAAGCAGCGCTGTTAACATCAGTTTACCAAAATGCCGGTATTCCTGCTGAAACAGTATCCTATATAGAAGCACATGGAACCGGCACGGAACTTGGAGATCCAATTGAAATCGAGGGCTTAAAAAAAGCTTTTGTCTCCCTTAAGTCGGACAGCACAAGAAATACGCACCAATATTGCGGAATCGGTTCTGTGAAAACCAATATCGGACATTTAGAGCCTGCTTCAGGGATGCCGGGTCTGATAAAAGTATTGCTCGCCATAAAGCATAAAATCCTGCCGGCTACCCTGCATGTTAAGGAGTTGAACCCTTACATTCAGTTAACTGGAACGCCATTTTATATTGTGAATAAAACAATAAAGTGGAATAGATTGATAGATTGGGAAGGAAACGAAACTCCCCGTCGCGCGGGAGTCAGCTCATTTGGATTTGGAGGAACTAATGCCCATGTCATTGTAGAGGAATTTGAGTATAGCCAGGAAAATCAAGTAAATAGGGAACAAGAACATGTAATTGTACTCTCAGCTAGATCAAAAGAAAGATTAATTGCTTACGCCAAAGATTTTGCAAGCTTTTTAAAAGAGAAGCAGACAACTGGCCGGTACGGAGAGCCTAAGGTGAGAGAGCATAATCTAAGAGAAGAAATCAGAATAGAGGCAGCAAAAATCCTAAGTTTAGATGCAGATGAAATAGACATGGAGACACATTTAACAGACTTGGGATTTGATCCGATGACCTTAACTGCATTAAGCTCTTTCATCAGCACAATATCTGGGAAAAAGGTCCCGATTGGCATATTTACAGAGCAACCAACACTCAACGATTTGTTCCATTATATCTGTCATGAATCGAATATACCTGTTGACAATCAGGTTACATCTCAGCATGGAGAGCAAGCTGGGTACAGCCTTGAACAAATAGCTTACACGCTTCAAACCGGCCGTGAATCGTTCGAATCGCGTCTTGCTATTATTTGCTCAAGCTTAGAGGAGCTTTCTGAAAAGATAAACGGCTACCTTCAGGGGGAAGATCTACAAGAGGTTTTTGAAGGAAATGCTAGACAATTTCATAAAGTGTATTTCCCGCTTTTTGATGGACCCGAGGGTCACTCATATATTCAATCGCTAATTCAAAAAAGAAAATTGACAAAACTGGCTCAAATGTGGACGATCGGTTATGAAATCAGTTGGGGAGATCTGTATGAGGGAGAAAATAAACCTATGAGACTTTCCCTTCCAGTCTATCCTTTCAGAAAAAACAGACATTGGATTAAACAAGATTTTACGCCTCAGGCTGAAAGACCTTCAATAATGCCGGCGGTTCACAAATCAAATGAAGAAAGCTCGGATGTTAAAATTATATCGCTTCTTGAAAAAGCACAATCAGGTGAGGTTAATACGAAGGATACAACAGAGCTGATAGAGGAGTTGCTTTTACATGAATGAACAAACTATACAAATTGAACAAATAGTTAGGAAGGTGAAAGAACGAGAGCTGACTCCTGAAGAGGGATTGGGATTAATTAAAGGTTTGGGTAAAACGCATATTTATGAAAAGGAATGGGTAAAATATATATTTCAACGTACTGAGCAGCCTCGTCAGATGACAGAGCCAATTTTATTTTTGGCCAGTGACGAAAGTTTGTACAGCGTAATGAAGAGACAATTAGAAGGCGCCGCGGCGCCTTTTATTTATGTTTCTCCCGGAGACCGATTCGAAGCTGGCCGAAATGGCTGTTTTAAAATGAATTTTACACAAAAAGAAGATTATGAAGCTTTGTGCCGTGCGCTTGTCTCTCAGAATATAAAGCCCCGGCATATTGTTCATTTTCTCTCGGTCGGGGCATTTCGTGACACTGACAAGACAATGAGAGAGCAGCTTGATAAAAGCCTGTATTCTGTATTTTATTTGCTGCAAGCCATAATGGAGAATAAACTCTGTCCGAAAGCAGAGTTCTTATATTTATATGAAAATGTCCAAGAAGAGGCTCAGCCTATTTACAGAGCGGTTGAGAGTTTTCTCAAGACCGTTCAAGCCGAAAACCCAAATTTTGGGTGTAAGGCAGCAGAATTGAAGTCGATGAGTAATGAGCCGTTTACAAAGGAGCTTATCGCTGATGTCATTTTTTATGAATGGAATAATCAATGTGTATCGAGTAGTTTTACATGTTACGACCCGAGACATTATTATATACAGCAAGTTAAAAAAGTGAATAAAGCTGGATCCCGAGAAAATAACTTTAACGTCAAAGAGAACGGTGTGTATTTGATTACGGGAGGTGCCGGCGGTCTTGGATTTCTATTCGCGGAATATTTGGCGAAACGGGCAAAAGTTAATCTTATATTGACTGGCCGTTCACCGAGCTCTATGGAAATAGAGCAAAAAGTTAACACGCTGAAAAAGCTCGGGGCTGAAGCTGTTTATATCCCAGCAGATATATCGAAGGAAAAAGAGACCGACATATTAATTGATCAGATTCGGCGGACATTTGGAAGATTAAACGGCATTTTACACAGTGCCGGACTTGTAGATGATGCATTTGTTATTAAAAAGAGGAGAGACAGAATAGAAAAGGTCATCGCACCCAAAGTATTTGGAACCGTTTGGCTTGACAAAGCTGCGAAAGGGGAAACTCTTGATTTCTTCGTCATGTTTTCGTCCCTGTCCTCCATCCTGCCTAATGCGGGCCAAAGCGATTATGCATTTGCAAATGGCTGTATGGACAGTTATACCGATTACAGGATCATAAAGAATCGTCCGGGAAAAACACTCTCTATTAACTGGCCGTTATGGAGCGCAGGGAATATGTCAGTCGGTCCGAGAGAGCTGCAAGTTTTAAGGGAAACCGGTTTGGATCTTTTATCAGCGGAATCCGGTCTTGCCTCCTTTCAGAATTGCATGAGCAGCAATGCTTCTCAGCTGGCAGTTATTAACGGAAGTGAAGAAAAGATCTGCCAATTGCTTTCGGTTGATAATACAGAGACAGATGTAACATCCGAATCTGATCACGAACTTCCTCAAATTAGTGAAAATCAATTAAAAAAGCAAACGGTCTGTCTATTGAAAGAAATCATCGGAGCTGAGACTGGGAGACCAACTGACAGTATTTTGTCCGGGGATACGTTCGACCGCTATGGTATTGATTCCTTAACGATCTTAGGACTAACTTCCAGGCTAGAAAAACACTTTGGCAGTGTATCTAAGACTTTATTTTTTGAATACAGCAGCATCGATCAGTTAGCGGAGTATTTTTTAGAACATCATTATGACAAGTTAGTCAAAGCATTTTCGCCGCAGTCAGAACAGAAAAGAAAAATAACGGCCGAAAGAAAACAACTGCAGCAACGAGGACGCTGCAGATCCACAGCGGTTACCGAAGAAGATATTGCAATTATCGGCATAGCCGGACGTTATCCGATGGCTGAGAATGTAGAAAAGTTTTGGGATAATATTGCCTCGGGGAAAGATTGTATAACGGAAATCCCAAGCGAACGCTGGGATCATCGAAGATACTTTAATACAGGTGAAAAAGCTCGGCATAAAAGTAAATGGGGAGGTTTTATTAAAGACGCTGATAAGTTCGATCCGCTGTTTTTCTCAATTTCTCCTCGTGATGCCGAGTTAATAGATCCGCAAGAACGGTTGTTTTTAGAAACTGCATGGCACACATTTGAGAATGCCGGTTATACAAGGGAAAAATTAAAACGGTATAAGACAGGTGTATTTGTAGGAGTGACATACAGTCACTATCAGCTTTTTGCAGCAGGAGCATCTGATGATGACCGTAAGGCACTTTTGTCTTCTTATTCGTCAATCGCTAACCGGGTATCATATTTCTTCGACCTTCACGGTCCAAGTCTTGCTATTGATACAATGTGCTCATCTTCACTATCTGCTGTTCATTTCGCATGTGAAAGCATCAAAAGGGGAGAATCCAGCCTTGCAATTGCCGGAGGAGTAAATTTATCTTTACATCCCGATAAATATACATTGCTTTCTCAAAATCATTTTGTTTCGAGCGATGGACGCTGCAGAAGCTTCGGGGCTGGAGGTGACGGTTATGTACCAGGTGAAGGAGTAGGAGCTATTTTATTAAAATCGCTTTCGAAGGCAGTTGCTGAAGGAGACACTATTTACGGCGTTATTAAGAGTACTTCAGTTAATCACGGAGGAAAAACAAACGGCTACACTGTCCCGAATCCAAATGAACAAGCAAATGTTATCAGCGAAACGCTTGATAAAGCTGGAATTGGTGTAGACAGCATCAGTTATATAGAAGCGCACGGAACAGGTACATCGCTGGGAGACCCCATTGAAATTTCCGGACTGTCTAAGGCTTTCAGCAATCCCAAAAGCAGCTTTCGCTGTGCAATCGGTTCCGTAAAGTCAAATATCGGACATTTAGAGGCTGCTGCTGGGATAGCTTCAATCACTAAAGTGTTGATGCAAATGAAATACAAACAGCTGGCACCTTCCATTCATTCTGATGAGTTAAATCCTAATATTGATTTCGATGAAACACCGTTTTATGTCCAGACTGAACTAAAAGACTGGGAGGTTCCTGAAAGTCATGTTAGGAGGTCAGGCATCAGTTCATTTGGTGCTGGGGGATCTAATGCTCATATCATTATTGAAGAGTATATAGACGAAATAAATACCAATCCCGCAAAGAGCGAAGAAATACAAATCATTCTTCTGTCTGCTAAAAACAAAGAGCGGCTCCGTATCTTAATTGATTCACTCATAAATGAACTTGATTCGAATACATCGCTTACTGATGTGGCATATACATTACAAACAGGACGAGAAGCCATGGAAGAACGGCTGGCTGTAGAGGCACGGGACGTTGGTGAGCTTGTCGATAAGCTCACCAAGTATTTACAATCAGACCAGGAAGTACACGGATTATATAGAGGAAATGCCCGTATTAGTTCCAATAATCATAAGACCTTATTAGCATCATCACAATTCCAGAACTTATATGATATAGCGCTTCATTGGGTAAATGGCGGTGAAATTGATTGGGAAGACAAGTACAGAACAGAAACACCGAAAATAATTTCTCTCCCAGCATATCCGTTTGAAAGGAATAGATATTGGGTGCCAAGCTCAAAAATCACACAAACAAATAGATTGACAAGAGTACAATCGGGATTGCATCCTTTACTAGATCAAAATGTCTCGACCTTGAAGATGCAAAAATTTATTACTGATTTTTCAGAAGCATCTTTTGCATGGCCTGCCTTATGTATCAATCAGCAAAAAAATCTGCCTTTCAGCGCACTAATTGAAATGGCAGCTGCCGGCGGAGCAATGTCTGCCGAACAGAATGTGTGGAGAATGAAAAATATATGTTTACATGCCTTATTTGAATTAACAGAACAACCCGTGCGAACTGAGCTTAAACTATTTGATCAACAAGATGCGGTATCTTTCGAATTGGCTGAATGTTCAGGTAATGACGCTGAACAGATCATTTTAAACGGAGAACTGGAATACAAGGAAGCGAATCGTGAAACAGGTGCTCGTTTTAAATGTGCAACTGACTATAAAGCGAATTGTAAAGAGTCTATGACCGGGCCCGAATGCTATGATCTTCTGGAAACCAATTTGATAAATTATGATCCGGATTTGCGCGTTCTCACAGATTTATTTTTGCATAATGAGTTCTTGCTTGCCGATGTCGCTATACCGGAAAAAGACTTGTATACAGAATGTGTTGTAAATCCTGCTGCAGTTGAAGGAGCCATTCAAGCAGCAGCTGTTTTAGCAGCAAGGCACACTGGTGATCAAGGGTTTTACTTACAGGAGATTGAAGAGATTTGTTTTTATCAATCTGTTCCAAATGAATGTTGCGTGTTTGTGGATCTGAACGAATCAAACGTTGAAGAGAGGCAGTTTACAGTTTATTTGCTTTCACACGAAGGAGAATGTATGGCGGTCTTCCGGAATATGTTTTTCTCTGGATGGGAGACAGTAGTGGATAAGCCTGATGATATACCGTTTGATTTACTATGTAAATCTTGGGAAGAAAGCCAAGTCTCATCGTCTTTTCTTTCAAAAGGCCAGGTCATTATTTTGGCTAACATTGAAAATGAACAGTTTGCTTCTGAGCTGTTTGCTTCAGATCCTCTCATGGGATGCACTGTCATTAGCGGGAAAGCTGATAGTCAATTACATCTGAGCGGCGAATGCTTTAGTTTTGACAATCCTCTGCGTGCAAAGGAGACGGCTTTGGCGATCCTTAAAGAGAACCCGGACATCACCGGTATTGTTGACTTGTCTGATTTATGGAGAGAGCCGGTAAAGGCTGCAGCCGACTCTGTTGGGAAACTGACGCTGTTGCAGGAAATATTAAAAGCTCAAAAGCATCTATTTGTGTTACACATTACAGAAGGACTGCAAACGTTTAAGAATAAACAGCCGACCTTAGCTGGGGCGGAAACAGCAGGATTAATTAAGATGTTAAGCGCCGAGTATAAAAAAATTAATGCGAAAACAATAGATGTAGATCAGCATTCAAAAAGTCTGGACGAACTACAACAATTGATCAAAAACGAAGCAGCAGCTGACGATCTTTACAGTGAAATTTGTTATCGTAACGGAGTTCGGTATACGCAGTATGTGAAGAAATTACATCCATCCGAGTTTAGCAGGGAAATCCGCCTGCCTGTATGCCAACTGGATCAAACACTTGTTATTACTGGCGGAACGAGGGGAATCGGTGCAGAGCTTGCCAGACACTATTCTGACAAGGGAGTAAAAAAATTTGTACTAATGGGGCTAACTGAATTGCCTCAGTCTGATGAAAGAGAGTACCTGTTAAAACAGACAGATGAAAAATCCACCCTATTTTCAAAATTGAAGCTGCTCAAAGAGTTAGAGCAAAAAGGGGTTCAGATAGAAATATATGGAGGTTCGCTTACTGAGAAAGAAAAATTACAGCAGTTCTTTTCAAAAGTGAGAAAGAAGCTCGGGCCAATTGGAGGAGTCATCCATTGTGCGGGGGGAGCCAATCATGTGAATCCGGCTTTCATTCATAAAACCAGTCAAGAAATAAAGGAGGTATTTGAGCCTAAGATACAGGGACTCCAAGTGTTGCATGACATTTTTCTGGAGGACAACCTCAAGTTCTTCATTTTATTTTCTTCAGTCGCAAGCGCATTTCCGTTGTTAGGAGCGGGAACGAGTGAATATGCTGCGGCAAACGCTTTTATGGATTATTTTGCGGCTTATCAGCATGCGTGTGGCCGAACTTATTATAAATCAATAAACTGGCCTAGTTGGAAGGGAATTGGAATGGGCGAGGTGAAAAGCCCTGCATATCAGGCGTTAGGGCTATTGTCACATCGGACTGAAACAGGCATAGGCATGCTCGACCAAATAATGAAAGTGACTGGATATCCATGCCTTATACCGGTTAAGACAAACCATGAGAAATTCTCATTACAGCAGCTGCCTCTCACAAAAATTCAAACCAGTGTTCATGAGCCATCGGCTGTAAACGAACAGTTCTCTGATGATACTGATAACGAAGCGATTATTAGTATTTTAAAAGATATTTTCTCAACAGAGCTTAAAATTCCTTGCGAGAAATTAGATCAAGATACTTCTTTTTCGGAATACGGGGTAGATTCTATTTTGCTGGTTCAGCTTGTAAAAAAAGCAGAAGCTGCTTTCCAAATAAAAATTGAACCGTCAGCCTTTCTGGAATACCCCAACTTCAAACAGCTTGCGTACTATTTAAATCAATTATTTGAAGATGAGGATGTATCCATTCAGCATATTTCTGACGCTCTGGGAAATGAAAGAGAAGTAAAGCTGGAGGACCGCTCATTAAAAAGCAATGGCTTACTAGGCTTTAAAACACGCATGAATAAAAAAACGATTCCGAAACAAAACGAATTTCAAGAGAAGCAAAAAAAATCGAATCAAATCGCAATTATCGGGATAGGCTGTGATTTCCCGGATGCCGAAAATAAAGAGATGTTTTGGCAAAATCTCGAAAAAGGGAAAGATAGTGTCCGCGAAGTTCCAACATCACGCTGGGATATTTCTCAATATTACTCAGATACTTATAAGAAAGGAAAAAGTATCAGTAAGTGGGGCGGATTTCTCGAGGATATTGAACATTTTGATCCAGTGTTTTTCAATATGAGTGAAAGTGAAGCATCTCAGCTTGATCCATTAATTAAAAAATGTCTGGAGGTCAGCGTACAGACACTGAGAGATGGCGGCTACCGAAAAGAAGAGGTGTCAAACAAAGAGGTTGGAGTCTTTATCGGTTCACGGGCAGGGACGTTCATGTCTAGAATAAGTTCACCTTCAAAAAATACGATAGTGGGAATTGGACAAAATTTCATCGGAGCTCATATCTCGCATTTTCTAAATTTAAAAGGACCGAATTTGGTTGTGGACACGGCTTGTTCTTCCTCATTAGTCAGTGTTCACCTTGCTTGTCAAAGCCTGATATCAAAAGAATCGGACATGGCTATAGCAGGAGGGGTTGATATTTTACTTGACCAAAAGCCTTACTTAATGTTAAGTGAAGCCAGAGCGCTTTCACCTGAGGGAAAATGCAGTACATTTGATGAAAAGGCGGATGGATTTGTACCGGGAGAAGGATGCGGCACCGTTCTGCTGAAGAGGCTTGATGAAGCTCTCACTGATGGGGACCGAATTTATGCGGTAATTGATGGATCTGCAGTAAATAACGATGGACAGACGATGGGAATGACAACACCGAATCCGAAAGCGCAAAGTGCAGTGATCAAAAAAGCGTTGAAAAACGGAGGAATCGACGCTTCTTCACTCAGTTATGTCGAGACACATGGTACTGGTACGATGATAGGCGATCCGATTGAATTAAAAGCACTGACTGAAGTGTTCCGGGAAGTAACGGAAGAGAAGCAATTTTGCGGTGTAGGTAGCGTAAAAACGAATTTTGGGCATTTAATGAGTGCGGCTGGAATAGCAAGCGTTATTAAAGTGGCATTATCCATCTGGAGTCAGAAGCTGCCTCCAACATTGCATTGCCAAACGCCGAATCCTAGATTTAAATTTGATCAATCTCCTTTTTTCCCGAACACTGCTTTAAAAGATTGGAATCCTAGAAAAGGAGTGTTAAGGGCTGGAATCAGTTCTTTTGGATTTGGCGGAACAAATGCACACATGTTATTGAGCAACATGCATTTTACAATGGGATATACAGAGCCGAAAAGACAGTCGCTCCCGCCGGCTGTCTTCAATAAAAAACGGTGTTGGATTGATAAGAGACATTCTCATAAAGAGGAAGAAGCAGACATGCTGATACCTTTACTAGAGTTTAAAGAACTATGATGAAAAAGACTAAAGAGGGATGAGACAGGTGGCTAGTAATCAAAACTATCAGTTCACATTAACAATAAAACACACAGACTATATTGTTAGAGATCACCGGGTGCATGGCACCCGGATCATACCTGGTGTTACGTTTTTAGATATTATTTATCGAATGGCACTCAGCAAAGATTTGCCTATTGAAGAACTGGAATGTCAAAATATTCTCTATTTAGAGCCCGTAGCAACATCTAATACCTTTGACAGAGAAATTCTTATTTCCTTTCAAGGTTCACACCAGGGATGGGAGATTCAAGCGAAAAGCAGAAAAGTGAAAGACGGACATGTTTTAAACGAAAATTGGGATAAAAATATGCAATGCCGCCTAATGCCGAAAACAGGCGGCGACTTGATTTCAATAGATATTGACAGGATAAAAAATACAGCTGAGCGTGTTTCTGATATGGATACATGCTATGCCTATTTAAGAAAAGTCGACATTGAGCATTTTGAATTTATGAAAAGTCTCGGAACAGTCTATGCAACGGAAGATTATGTACTTGCCGAGTTAAAACTCAGCAAGATAGCGAAACAATATGTCGGTTACTTTCAGATGCATCCTACTTTTCTTGATGCATCCACCATTATCACAGTTCTATATCAGGCATGTCCGGAATATTTCACTAAAGGAGTGGCTGCCAGCCGTTTCAAAACGTATATTCCTATTCATATTGAATCATTTCAAATGGTAAAACGTCTGTCGGATACATGCTATGTGTACATCGAGAAACAAGACCAAAATCATGATACCGGAGATGTTATCAGAGTAAGCTATGGCTTATACGATGTATCGGGAAATAAGATCGCACAATTTACCCGGTTATCTGTTAAGCATATCCGATCTAAAGAATTAATTGAAAATCTTAAAAAGACATCAGGCAACTTCCAGAATAATTCAATCCTTAAACTGAAAGACAATCAAACAATAAAAGAAACGAACAAAAAGCGGATTAATGATATTGAATCAGAGCTGAAGGAACTAATAGCTGGGACAGTGAATATCAGCAGCCATGACATTAAGGCTGACATCGGTTTTTATGAACAGGGGTTGGACTCTGCATCTTTGTTGAGTATCGTCAAAGAACTGGAGCGTAAAACCGGGGAACAGCTGTATCCGACACTCCTGTTTGAGTATAAAACAATCCGGGAACTGGCCGCTTATATTGAAGAAAATAAAAAAATGAATAACCATTTCTCAACTCCTGAGATATTGGCTGAAATTCCTGATGCACAAGAAAATTTAGCATCATCCGGAGAAGCTTTATGTTCACCGCATATGACAGAGAGAGAGATTCAGCTGCTGATTGCAGATGTTCAAGGAATAACCCCTGATAACCTTTCTATTGAAAAGGGATTTTATGAGCAGGGTTTAGATTCTGTAACGCTTCTGGAGGTTGTTAAGGCGTTAGAGAAAAAGTCGGGCAGGGAGTTATACCCTACTCTGCTGTTTGAATATACAACAATTCGAGAGCTGGCAAATTACTTTGCTGCAAATAATGAGAAGCTTTCGGCGATCAAAAACCCTGAGAAAGACCACCATATTACAGCTACAACTTATTTAACGCCGCAATGGAGACGAAAAGATATTCCTATAAAAGGTTATAACGTTAAAACAGCTAAAAAAACGTATTTGCTGTTTCAGCATGACAGGGCGCTGTTCGATAACATGCAAAGTGATTTTAATAACGATACCGAACAAATTATATTAGTTTTGTCAGGAGACACTTTTCACTATTATGGCGGTGGTGTATATGAAATAGATCACAATGAGGAAGCTCATTTTGAAAGATTAGCATCTGAACTAAAGCAAAAACAGCAAATACCTGACGTCGTGATCTACGGATGGCCGGATGGATCGTTTGCGCCCGGTGCCGGCATAATAAATGAACAGCTTTCTAAAGGTGTCTACCCGCTTTTATTTTTCAGTAAGGCTTTAATGCGAAGCAAGGCATCAAAGGAGATTGTGTCCCTTTATCTTTATCCGGCGGATAATAAAAGCGCTCAGCCGTTATACGCTTCAGTACATGGCGCCGGACAGTCAATATCATTGGAGAACCCGAAAATGGTTTTTAAAACAATAGGCATTTCCTTATCAGGTAAACCGATTTCAGTTCAAGAAAAAGCTGGAATAATCGTTAATGAATCCGTTGAAGTGCTTTCAGAGGAAACTGACATTTATTATGAAGCGGGAGAACGCTTTGTCCGTGTCCTCCGAGAGGCTGAACCCATAGATAAATCCTACTCCGCATTTAAAGAAAATGGAGTGTATCTCATCACTGGAGGCGTTGGAGGCCTCGGACTTTTATTTGCAGAGCATATTGCCTCACAAACAACGGCCTGTATTATTTTAGCGGGCCGTTCGGAGCTATCGGAAAGCAAAAAAAACAGAATCAGACAAATAGAAGCCTGCGGGTCGTCAGTTCAATATATTAGAGGCGATATTTCAGATAGCCGCGACGCTGAACGAATGATAAAGAAAATTAAACGGCAGTTCGGGAAAATTGACGGTGTTATACACAGTGCAGGGATAATTAATGATGCATTTTTAATACAGAAAACAAAAAGTGAAATTCAAAAAGTGCTTAAACCGAAAATATATGGAACCGTTTTACTGGATAGCCTGTTGCAAGATGAACCACTTGATTTCTTTATAATGTTTTCATCAAGCAGCTCAATCTTCGGTAACATTGGTCAGACAGATTATGCGTTAGCCAATCGTTTCGTTGATCTTTTTGCTGACTGGCGGGAAGGACTGAGACAAAATAAAGAACGGTCTGGAATCTCAGTAGCCATTAGCTGGCCGCTATGGGAAGACGGGGGCATGAAAGTGGATAAACAAACCGAAGACTGGATGAAGGAAAAAATCGGTATGATTCCCCTTAGGAAAAACAGCGGGATTAAAGCCTTTTATGACTCTATTTATCTGCGTCTGCCTCAGCTAATTGTATTTGAAGGTGACAAAGAAAAATTGAAGGCGGCCCTTCATGAGAAATTTGTGAAGGATAAAGCAGGTGATACACAAAAAGTTGAACCTGCGGTTGTGAGAGACCAAGATATAGCCATTATCGGCTTAAGCGGAAAGTATCCAATGGCTGATAATCTTAATCAATTTTGGGAGAATTTAAAAGAGGGGAAAGATTGTATCACTGAAGTTCCATCTGATCGTTGGGAGCTGAATGGATTCTTCAGCGAAGAAAGAGACGTGATAGGCAAGTCATACAGCAAGTGGGGCGGCTTCGTCAACGGAACTGATCAATTTGATCCGCTCTTCTTTAATATATCACCTCGTGAAGCAGAACTAATGGACCCGCAAGAAAGGCTCTTTTTAGAATCAGCTAAAGAATGTTTTGAAGATTCAGGATACCAAAAAAACAAGCTGGAAAAAATGAAAGTCGGTGTATTTGTAGGTGCAATGTGGGGGCAGTATCAATTATTTGAAGGAGAAGAAAACGGACTGTCTTTCACACCTGCTTCTGTCTACTCTTCAATTGCTAATCGGGTTTCTTATTACTTTAATTTAAAAGGTCCTAGTTTAGCTCTTGATACGATGTGCTCTTCCTCTTTGACTTCTATTCATTATGCATGCCAAAGCATACATTGCGGAGAGAGCGATATGGCGTTAGCCGGAGGAGTGAATCTGTCATTACACCCTAATAAATATAAATTTCTCAGTATGGGACAGTTTTTATCAAGTGATGGCAGATGCAGAAGCTTCGGGAAGGATGGGAATGGTTATGTGCCGGGCGAAGGAATAGGAGCTGTTTTGTTAAAACCGTTGAAAAAAGCCATTGAAGATCAAGATCAAATATATGGTGTGATTAAGGGCAGCTCTGTTAACCATGGCGGAAAAACAAGCGGATATTCTATTCCGAATCCAGATGCGCAGACAACAGTCATTTCAGAAGCGCTTCGTAAAGCTGATATTGATCCAAATTCCATCAGTTATATTGAAGCGCATGGCACAGGTACATCATTAGGCGATCCTATTGAAATTCAAGGCCTTCGAGACTCTTATCAATTGGACCATCCTTGCGCCATTGGATCTGTTAAATCAAACATCGGTCATTTAGAATCGGCAGCCGGTATAGCTGCAGTAACGAAAGTGCTTCTTCAGATGAAGCATAAGCTGCTTGTTCCTTCGTTACATTCCGATACTGTCAATCCATATATAGATTTTGATCAAGTTCCTTTTCAGGTGCAGCAGAACGCAGCTGAATGGAAAAGTCCTGAAATCAGTGAAACCGTTTATCCACTGAGAGCAGGTGTAAGTGCCTTTGGGGCAGGGGGGTCCAATGCACACCTCATTCTGGAAGCATATGAATCCTTGAATACTAATCAACCTCAAAGCAGCAGAGTTATTTTTATTTTGTCTGCACAAGATAAAAACCGTTTGAAAAAGTATGCGGAGGTTATGGCCCGCTTTTTATCTGAAAATGAAATGCAAAACGAGAATGATCGTGTGAAACTTCAAGATATTTCCTATACCCTGCAAACGGGACGTGAGCATATGGAGGAAAGGCTTGCAATAGTAGCAGATTCAAGCTTGTCGATCGCCGAAGAACTTTTAGGCTATACCAGAGGGGAAACCAGTGAATCAAGCTATACAGGTAATATTTTAAAATGTGAGGTTAAAGCTGAAGCTCCCCGCATTCATAAAGATTATGAAGAAGTTGCACGGAGATGGGTAAAAGGTGAGCCAATAGATTGGGAGGCTTTTGAGGAAAACCGGCATTCTTTTCGAGTCTCTATCCCGGGGCAGCCGTTGATTAAGAAGCGGTACTGGATCAAAGAACAGACGAGAGAATATGTTTTAAATAGGGAGCTTAAACCAAGGCACCCTTTCTTAGGAGTTAATACGTCTACTTTTAATCAGTACAGTTTTACGAAAACAATCGACAGGGACAATCCATTTGTAATGAGTCTTACAGAATACGGAAAGTCCTTTTTCTCTGTTGTGTCTTTAATCGAAATGGCTGCAGCAAATGCGTCCGAGGCATTTGGGCATAGCGTCAATAAAATAACTGAAATATCTTGGAATCAAGGCAGGTGCGACCCCGCTGACATACAAGAGCTAATCATAGAGTTAACGCCTCAAGAAGATTTTGCGCAATTCGAAATATACGCAAAAATCTCAAGTGAGAACAAAATAAGGCTTGTTCACGGAAAGGCGCACATTGTCGAGCCAAAAGAAAACGATTTACTCCCTTTTTTATTAGATATCTCGAAAGTAAAATCGGATATGCTTGAACATGGTTTCGCAATACCTTATGCGTCTGAAACAGTAAAAAACAACAGTGAAATGCTGTCTTTATTTTTCATTCCGGATCACTTTTATGAAAACAGTGGAGATTTCACTTTTCTTCCATTTGCATTTGAGTCTGCGATTCAGACATCCGGGCTATTTGTAAACGGCGGGACCCCTGCTGAACTGATTGGAATGAATGAAGTGATCATCTATCAAGCTTTTACTCAAGATTTTTATATTTATACTCAAATTGAAAAACAATCTAACAATATTGATTTGACGTGCCATATTACATTTGCAGACACAAATGGCAGCATCCTGGCTGAATGCAGAGGGCTAGTGTTTAGCAATAGCTATTCTGAAAAAGCTGATCAATCCGATGATGAATTAATTTGTTTGCTTCGCAAATTGGAGGCAAATGACATTGATCAAACGGCTGTATTGAAGCAACTAATGGGGGAAGAATCATGAGGGGAAAACGTGAACAAATCAGTGAAATTCTTGAGCTGATCGAAACAGGAAATATAACGGCTGACGAAGGATATGCCCGTGTAAAATCTATTCAAGACAATGGCGAACTAGCAACTGATAATCCGCCTTTATATTATAAGACTGAATGGATAGAATCAAATATTCCGAATACGAAAAATGCAGACTTGCCTGGCTTAGTTCTTATTTTTGCTGAAAATGACTGGCAAATAAAAGAACTAAGCGATTCATTAGTGGATTGCAACCTTTTGTTTGTTTGTCGAGGAGAAAAATTTTCTATCAACAATCGCAATGTGCTTACTATTAATCCAGCGAAAAAAGCAGACTATATAAAACTTTTTAAGTATATCCAAGATCAATTCATGCTGCCTGAGAACATCCTTCATTTATGGTCTGACAGTCAGGATAATATAAGCCAAGAAGGAATAGAAAAACAACTGGAAAGCGGTATATTTTCTCTTCTATACATTACACAGGCATTGATTGAGATGAAATGCAAGAATACTGTAAAGCTGAAACATATATTTCAAACTGAACATAAGGCTCAACTGCCATTACATCACGCTTTAGGCGCCTTTGTTAAAACGGTTCATCAGGAGTATCCAAATTTTCACTATCAGATCATCAATGTCAATCATGCACAGGATATGGGTGTCGACAATTATTCAGAGATTGCGGATATTTACCGAAAAGAATGTGAAGGCGATCAAACTTCGCAATTCGAAGTGCGCTACGAAAATGGTAGCCGATTCACGAAACGTTATAAAAGCGCAAACATTGACGGGTTATCTCAGCCGCTTAAACGTAAGGGATGTTATCTGATTACAGGCGGATTAGGCGGGCTCGGCTATATTATTGCGAAATATTTGACGGAAAAATGGAAGGCTAACCTCATTTTGACCGGACGTTCTTCTTTAACTGCTGAGCAGTCTCGGAAGATTAATGATTTGAGAAGCTCAGGTTCTCACATCGAGTATATACAATCAGATATTTCAAAAAAAGATGAGACAGAGCGGGTATTTACTTTTGTAAAAGATCAATTTGGTCATTTAAACGGTGTTTTTCACATTGCCGGAGTGCTCCGCGATTCGTTTATTTTAAGAAAAACAAAAGAAGAAATCGATCAGGTAACAGCAGCGAAAGTTTACGGAACGGTATGGCTGGCGAATGAAATAAAAAAATTAAATCTTGATTTGTTTGTATTGTTTTCTTCAACATCATCTATTTTCGGTTCAATCGGCCAAGGTGATTATGCCTTTGCCAATGCTTTTCTAGATCAGTATGCAGCAGTTATTTCTGCAAAAGGATACGCCCAAAAAACAGTTTCCGTCAATTGGCCGCTGTGGGCAGCCGGCGGGATGAATATTGACTATGAAGGAATACAATTAATGAGAAGGGAACTCGGCCTTGAACCTTTAGATGAAAGTACTGGGCTGCGCGCCTTAGAAGATAGCTTGTGCCAGACATCTGAGCAGCTGATTGCAGTAAAAGGTCAAAAAGAAAAAATTGAAAACGCGTTGAACCGTGCTGATACAATCAATAGCCTTCTTGAACAGCGAGATGAAAAAAATGAACGCAACGATGAATTAAAACAAGAAATTATTCATTATTTGAAAAAACTGCTGTCTGAAGAATTAAAATTATCGGCTTCATTCATTGATGAAAAACAATATCTTGAGAAATACGGTATTGATTCAATTATGATTATGCGTCTAACCAAAAAGTTAGAGCAAAATATCGGCAAACTATCAAAAACCTTATTTTTCGAATATCACTCGATTACTGAATTGGCGGATTATTTTCTGAACCACCATAGTGAGCGTATGCTGAAACTGTTGAATCCTATTGCTGCAAAACCCCAACATGAATTGCGTCAGAAAAGAATAACATCAGTAAAAACCGATGCTCCAAACTCTATAAAAGAGAACGTACAAAAGAAAGTTTCGAGGCGCTCAATTTCTGCTGATATTGCCATTATTGGAGTAAGCGGCAGATATCCTGGCGCAGAAAGTATTAGGGATTTTCAAAATGTGCTGCTGAATGGACGGGATTGCATTAGTAAAATTCCCGATGATCGAAAGGAAATGTTGGAAGGGAGCTGTTATAACTGGGGGGGATTTCTTAAAAATGTAGATCGATTTGATCCTTTGTTTTTTCGGATATCACCGAAAGAAGCAGCTTATCTTGATCCCCAGGAACGGCTTTTCTTAGAAACAGTCTGGAACACTATAGAGGATGCGGGGTATACAAAGTCAGATTTGGCTCAGAAAAAAGTCGGGGTATTTGCAGGAGTCACATACGGGAGTTATCAATTTTTCGGCGTTGAAGAATCTATGAATGGAAATGAATTAGCCGTAGGTTCGCCTTTTTCTGCAATTGCAAACAGAGTCTCGTACTATTTCAATTTTACGGGACCTAGTATGGCGGTTGATACAATGTGTTCATCCTCTCTCAATGCTATTCATTTAGCCTGTGAAAGTATTCTGCGGGGAGAAAGCAGCATTGCTGTTGCAGGCGGTGTCAATCTTACGCTTCATCCAAATAAGTATACTTTATTGAAACAAAGTCGCTTTTTTGCGAGTGATGGGCGGTGCCGTACATTTGGTGCAGGCGGCGACGGTTATGTACCGGGCGAAGGAGTAGGCTCTGTTCTATTAAAGCCGGTCGCAGATGCAATAAATGACGGAGATCATATTTATGCGGTGATAAAAGCAACGGCAGTAAACCATGGAGGCAAAACAAACGGATTTACTGTTCCTAATCCTAATGCTCAATCTGAACTGATAGGAGCGGCACTGAAAAAAGCTGATATTGATCCTCGAACGATCAGCTATATTGAAGCACACGGAACAGGTACTTCTCTTGGAGATCCAATTGAAATAACCGGATTGACGAAAGCGTTCCGCCAATATACGGACCAGACTCAATATTGTTCGATCGGTTCTGTTAAATCGAATATCGGACATCTTGAGGCTGCTGCAGGTATTGCAGGTCTGACAAAGGTTCTAATACAAATGAAGCTTAAAAAGCTTTTCCCCTCTATTCATGCAGAGACATTAAATCCGAATATCGATTTTGGAGCATCGCCTTTTTATGTACAACGGTCACTGCAAGATTGGGAGAAACCAAATCTGAAAGAAAGCGGAAAAGAGGTTTCGGTTCCGAGAAGAGCGGGGATCAGTTCATTTGGGGCGGGAGGAACAAACGTTCATGTGATTCTTGAAGAATATGAAGAAGCTAACAAATCGGCAGAACAATTTGAAAAAGAGCCGCACGTCGTTCTGTTATCGGCAAAAAATAACGAAAGGCTTCTCGAGTATGCAGATAAAATGAAAGAGTATATCAAAAACTCTCTAAAACCCACAATGCGAAGCGGACAGCCGGATATGGTTGAAAAGGTGAATGAAATACTGAAACCATTTGTTTCAAAATTGATTCATGTCAATCCGAAAGAAATCGATCCGATAGAGAATCTGGCGGAATTTGGATTTGGGCCTGTAGAGTTAAGCAGTATCACAGGTTTTATTAACGAAACGTTTCAAATAGAGCTTTCTATGCATCATTTAACAGATTTTCGTTCAATACAATCTATAACGGAATACTTATTGAAAGAGTATACTGGGCAGGTTAGCAGACTCTTTCCGAAGGAAGGCTATGGAGAAGAACAAACGGACGAAATAGTTTTACGAGATCTGGCTTACACAACACAAGTCGGCAGGGAAGCCATGGAATCCAGATTAGCAATTGTCGGTTCAACACTGAAAGAGATACAGGATAAATTAAACGATGTTTGTCTAGAAGTTCAACGTATTCCTGGCGTATATTTAAATCAGCATGCTCTACAGCAAGTTGAACAAATGAAGGCATTGATAGAAGGTAAAGCAGGTGAGCAGTTTGTAAAAAGTGTGATTGAGTACGGTGAAATGGAAAAGCTCGCTCAATTGTGGGCATGGGGCGCGGATATCGACTGGAAAATAGTCCAAAAGTATTCGCAGCAAACAGGCAAACGTATTTCCATCCCTACATATCCGTTTGCAAAAGAATCCTATTGGGTTCCTGGTCTAATTGAGAAGAACTCAGAGGTGAAAGCTTCAGCTCCGAAAATCCATTTGCAAAAAAAATGGAGAGAGTTTAATATTGCAAAAAACTCAGAAAAACCGGTTTTGGGGCTAACAATAGCATTGGTGCATCATGATACCGAATTAATTGCTCGTTCTGTATGCTCAGAGATAGAGGAGAAAAATCTTATTATTATAAGACATAATTCTTCTTTTATAAGACAATCAGATTATTTGTATGAATGTTCTTTTTTAGATGAAAAACAAGCATACACCGCTGTCAATGAAATTTTGATGAGCCGGAAGCAGCAGATCGAGAACCTATTCGATTTTTCTGACATCAGCAATCTTAACGATAGTCAAAATCTTATACCGTATGGGAAAATTGTTATTATTCAAGAGCTTATTAAACGGAGCAAAAAGGAATCTCCGTTATCGGTTCTTCAATTGACAAATGGCCTTCAAATTTTTAAAACAGAGAAGCCGAGAATGAGAGGAGCAGAATTAGCCGGTCTTTTAAAAGCTGTTTCTTCAGAATACACTTATGTTAATGGTAAAACAATTGATACAGACAGTGTGCAGAATCCGTATGAGCTGAAGCAAATGATAGAAAATGAACAAGAAAATCATGCTGGAGAGGTTGAAGTATGCTATCGCCACGGTATCAGGTATATTCCGTTTTTTGAAGAAGATAGGGTTCAACCGAGTGAGTCTTTTTCATTTCGTTTAGATAAAACCATAGTAATAACTGGCGGAACAGGTGGCATTGGCAGGGAAATAATAGATGAACTGGTAAAACGGGGAGTAACAAAACTAGTGCTTACGGGCACGCGCCCATTACCTTTGCGAAGTGAATGGGCGGGTTTGTTGGAGGATGCAAGTATAGATCAGAAGATCATCGACAATATTAAACTATTTATGAATCTTGAAGAGAGAGGCATTAGCTATCAGTATTACAGCGGCTCTCTTACAGATAAAGAGAAACTGCGTTCGTTTTTTCTTGAAGCCAGAAAAGACCTCGGAGATATATGCGGAGTGATTCATTGTGCCGGCCAGCACAGCAACGGAAATCCAGCATTTATTCATAAAGGCATTGAAGATTTCAAAACAGTTTACGGACCAAAGATCGTCGGTCTGCAAAATCTGCATCAGATTTTTGAAGATGATCCGTTGGATTTCTTTATTCTATTTTCATCAATTGCAGCTCAAGTCCCGCAACTATCTAAAGGGATGTCTGATTATGCATCAGCCAATGCGTATATGGACTATTTTGCGGCTTATCATTTTCAAATGGGAAAATCCTATTTTACATCTATCAATTGGCCAAGCTGGAAAGAGGTGGGGATGGGAAGGGTAACGAGTCCTTCATATAATGATTTAGGATTGGGTTCACTATCGACGCAAGAAGGAATGGCAACTTTACGCAATGCACTAAGCAAAAAAACAGCTGCTATGATGCCTATTGTGAAAAATAGTGCAGTCTTTAAGGCAGACACGCTTCTGAAAGTTTATAAGAGTGATCTGAGTGCGGTTTCAAGCAGCAAAGCAGAGGTTTCAGATATTTCTAACAACCGTACTGATGCTCTTGTTGGAGAGCTGTCAGGCATTTTTGCCGAAGAATTAAGCATCCCGGTTGAAAAGCTAGACCCGTTTGTTGCCTTTCAAGAATATGGCGTAGATTCTATACTTCTTGTAAGTATTATCCATCGTATAGAAGCTATTATTCAGAAGAACTTAGATCCTACTATACTTTTCGAACACAACACTATTCATAAACTTGCAGAATATGTAAAGGGAACAGGGTTTCAATTGAAGGAACAAACGGCACAACTTGACTCTTTTTCTGTTCATAATGTCTTTGAAAAAGTACCCGAATCAAGAAAACACATGGAAAAACATGAAAAACTGCAAACGTCATCTGCGAAAATAGCCGTTATTGGAATCGGATGCAAATTTCCAGGCGCAGCGAATAAAGAAGAGTTTTGGCGCAACTTAAAAAAAGGAAGAAAGCATATAAAGGAAGTTCCAGAATCCCGCTGGAGCATTGAAAAATACTATTCCCCTGTAAAGAAAAAGGGAAAAAGCATTAGTAAATGGGGAGGCTTTATTGATGAGATTGGAAGTTTTGATCCAGTTTTTTTCCGGATGCATGAGGAAACAGCCGTCCAAACTGACCCATTAATCAGACACTTTTTAGAAACTAGTGTACAGGCTGTCAGGGATGCGGGTTATGAAGAAACAGAATTATCCGGAAAGAAAATCGGTGTGTTTGTCGGTTCAAGAATGGGGGGGTACGGTCATAAATTACGAGAAGAAAACACTCATAATATAGTTGGTCTCAGCCAGAACTTTATTGCCGCACATGTATCGCATTTCTTTAATTTTCACGGCCCAAGCATCGTATCGGATACAGCTTGCTCTTCTTCGTTAGTGAGTATTCATTTGGCTTGCCAAAGTTTAATAGAAGGTGATTCAGAGATGGCAATTGCAGGCGGGGCAGACCTGCTGCTGGATGAAGTTCCTTACTTGATGCTAAGCGAAGGCGGGGCCCTTTCTCCGGACGGTCAGTGTTTTACCTTTGACGAAAGGGCAAACGGTTTTGTACCTGGTGAGGGTTTTGGAGCTGTATTATTAAAGCCGCTGGAAAAAGCGAAATCTGACGGTGATCAGATATACGGTATAATTGATGCATCCGCTATTAATAATGACGGTGCAACGATGGGCATTACAACTCCTAACCCAAAACTGCAGGAGCAAGTGATTCAGGATGCCTTTGAAAAAGCAAAAATAGAGCCTGACTCAGTCAGCTACATTGAGACACATGGAACCGGTACTATGATTGGAGACCCGATTGAACTTCAGGCGTTAACAAAAGTATTTCAAAAAAATACAAGGCGAACTCAATATTGCGGAGTCGGCAGTGTGAAAACAAATGTGGGACACTTATTAAGCGCAGCCGGAGCGGCTAGTTTTATTAAAGTGATTTTGTCACTATGGCATAAAAAAATCCCGCCTACATTGAATTGCGAAACGCCAAACCCTCGCTTTGAATTCGGGCAGTCGCCTTTTTATCCAAATACAAGGCTGAAAGAATGGAAAGAAGAAAAAAGGAGAGCAGGCATCAGTGCTTTCGGTTTTGGCGGAACAAACGCCCACATTTTGGTCAGTGGGTATGATGAATTGCACAATATTGTTCGAAAACCGCTGACACCGGCCGTATTCAATAAAAGAGAGTTTTGGCCTAAAGCTTATTCGCATAAACAAAAGAAACATTATAAAAAGCAGTTTCTTGAGATTATTGATGAAACAGAGTGACACTCACTCTGTTTCTTTAAATTGCAAAAGAAGAAAGGTTGTCGAATTACATGAGGTTCAGCGTGTTAGTCAAAAATGACGATTATATAGTCACAGACCATGTCCTTCATCAAGTGCACACCGTTCCCGGCGTTACATATTTAGATTTAATTACAAGATTTTTATCTGCAAAAGGGATTAACACTAGAAGCTTTGAAATCAAACATGTATTATTTCAGGAACCGGTTGCAACTTCTGCCCAATTTGATAAAAAAGTTACCTTTCAGTTTACGGAACAAAAGAATGGATGGCTAGTTGAAACAGTTAGCAGAAAATGGATCGATAGAAATGTTGCAGATCATGAAGTGTCAGTCAATTTGCAGGCGGAAATCACCAGCGGAGCGCAACAGGGAAGCGAAAAAAAAATCCGGCCTGAGGATTTAAAGAAAGGGGCACTCCGAACAACAGATGCTGAAACCGCTTATAGTAATTTGCGGAAAGGCGGCTTAATCCATAAAGAGTTTATGAAACTAGAAGGGACAGTGTATGAAGGGAAAGATTATATCCTGGGAGAGGTCAGTTTAAGCGGACTTGCAAAAGAGTATATTGATGATTTTTATTTGCATCCCGCTTTTCTGGATGGCTCTTTAAGCCTTCTGGGAGTGCTTGCGTCTGCTGAATCCGATGCATTAAACGATGCGTTTATTCCGATTTATATTGAAACTTTTCGTTCTCTGAATAAAACGGGTGAGACTTGTTTTGTTTATATTGATAAAAATAATATCACGCAGCCGTCTTCTAAAGATATTTTATATGCGGATATACAAGTATACAACTCGGATGGTGAACTTTCTTTTTATTATGAACGGTTCGGTGTGAAAAGAGTTAGGAACGAGGAGTCAATACAAAGGCTGGAATACAAGGGAATAAAAGATGCAGAGGATAGAGACATTAAAATTGCGGATGATTCTCTCGACAAGAGTCTTATTAAACAGGTAGCGGCCATGATTCAAAAGCCCGAAGAATCTGTCAAAACTGATATCACATTTTATGAACTTGGATTAGACTCTAAACAGTTATTAAACTTGTCTAAAACATTAGAACAACTTTTGCAGACCAAGCTGTATCCAACATTATTATTTGATTACTCTACAATTGGAGAATTAACTGAATACCTGTGTGGGAAATATGGTGACAAAATCATGCCGCTTGCAGCATCTGTTACGAAAACAGATTTCAAAGAAACTTTATCCAATGAGTTGGCGTTTATTATTGGTGGTTTAACAAGGACCTCAGCATATGAAGTGAACCAATATCGGTCGTTTTATGAATTGGGTCTTGATTCAAGACAGCTATTGCAGATATCTAAAATGATAGAAGAAAAAATTGGTGCTTCGTTATACCCGACTTTATTATTTGATTATAACAATATTCATGATTTGGCAAGTTATTTAGAAGAAAAATATGAGATGGTAACACAAACGGAATCAGAAGAAGATAAAAAACAAAGCAAGGAAGCACCTGATGCAGGGCATTTGGAAAATATATATATGCAAAAAGAGTGGATCGAGTCGCCTTTATTATCTGAAGGTGTTCCTAAAGGTAATATCTTAATTTTAGATTTTGAACGATCTATGAGTGATGATATTCAAAAGTATGCAGGCAGTAAAACTGTTATTTATGCACAAGCCGATTCCGAGTATCTTAAAATAAGTGATAGGCATTACAAATTCCATCCTGAAAATCCTGAGCATTACATGAGAATATTAAATGATGTAAAGTTATCAGGACTATTTCCCGAGACAATTATTCACTTTTTGTCAAAAGAAACCCAGGATAACAGATTAGATCCGGATTTAACACACAGTTTTTATTCTGTTCTTTATGTAAGTAAAGCTTTACTGAGTCAAAAATTAACCAGCAGATTAAAATTTCTGTACATGTATACCAAATATCAATATACGAATCCGTCTTATGCGGCTGTCTCAGGCTTTTTTAAAACTTTGCAAGCAGAGCAGCCGAATATTGAATGCAAAACAATAGAGTTTACAACAAATCAAACCATCCAAATAGCACCTGTATTACTCGATGAAATAAATGGAGATTTTAATCAAACCGTTAAGTATGAAAACAATAGAAGATTTGTCTCAAAATATAGAGAAGTCCCGTCAGTAACAATGCATAAGACAGAAGCAACATTAATAAAAAACGGGGTCTACCTTGTAATTGGCGGATTAAGCGGCATTGGCTGGATATTTTCAAAATTTATTTATTCAGATATTCGCGCCAATGTTGTTATTGCTGGCCGGTCAGAACTGACTCCAAAGATGGAAGAAAAATTAGAAAAGATTCGTTCCCGCGGTATAAAAATCACCTATATTCAAGCTGACATGACAGTTAAAAAACAAGTAACCCAATTACTCGAAAAAGTCTATTCAGACTTTGCGAAAATTAATGGCGTTTTTTATAGTGCCGGTGTAATCAGAGATTCTTTTATTATGAATAAAACGGACGATGATGTACATTCGGTGCTTCAATCTAAAATAAGCGGAGTCATTCATTTGGACGAGGCACTCGCCGATATGCCTTTAGACTTTTTTGTTTTATTTTCCTCTATTTCCGCGGAAATAGGAAGCTTGGGGCAAGCAGATTACGCGTATGCCAATAGTTTTTTAGACAATTTTGCAGAATGGAGAGAATGTATAAGAAAGACAGCAGGAAGACAAGGTAAAACAATCTCTGTAAATTGGCCTTTTTGGAAAAACGGAGGTATGTCAATAGATAATGAAGTACAGAAAATTATGAAAACCCATCTCGGTCTGCACCCGCTAGAAACTTTTTACGGAATAGAAGCTATAAAAAGGTCGCTTGCTCAGACCGGCCATCAAATGATTGTGTTATATGGACAAAAAGAAAAAGTAATAACATACTTTCAACCGTTACCTTCCAGTTCAGGGGTAGTGCTTGTAAGAGACTCATCGATAGCAGCAGATATAGATGCTTCATCGTACATTCCCGAAAAAACAGGCTCTGCCGTTCAGTTACTGGGCACAGCAGACAACAGCGATCTTGATGATTATTTAAACTTTTGGAGCAGAATAAAAAAAGGTGTTCCTTCGCAAAATCATCATATAGATGCCGCTAAAAAACTGATCTCATTTTATCAGAACAGGAAAATGGAGACAGTTCATTTTCTGATAAACACTGCAAATGTGCGTAATATGGAAATAGTGATGAGCGGAAAAGGAGAAACAATTTTACTTATTTGCGGTTTTGCAACGACGGCTTATATGTGGAAAGAGCAAATAAAGGAGTGGGCGAATCATTTTAATGTAATCGTCATCCACACCCCAGGTTATGGATTGAGTAAAGGAAGTGATGATTTTACATTGAGTGGTTTAAGTAGTGCTTTTATTGAGGTGTTAGAAGATATAGGAGTAACATGGCCAATTCACATTGCAGCAGCTTCTTGGGGAGGAATGGTAGGGCAAAGAATAGCCTATGAATATCCTGAAAAAGTGAAAACACTGACTCTATCAGGCGGTTACACCACCTATAAAGAAGATCCTGACCATAGTGTGGAGGAAAAGCTTAAGGAGGATTTTGCAAACATCGGTAGATTGAATGAATATGAAATGTTATATAGCAATCAATTTTTAAATGCATCTATTGAGCACTTCATGGAGATTCATAATAGAGAAGGTTATTCTACTATAAGTTTTTTAAAGGAGATTAAAACAAGAACGCTTATACTTACAGGTGAGAATGAAGCGGTTGTTGACATAGAGGAGACAAACTTGCTTCAGAAATATCTTACAAATGCCGTTTCAAAGGAAATCGAAGGAGCGGGACATCTTCCTAATGTTACACATCCAAGAGAATTTAATAAGACTGTCATTGATTTTATAAAGAATTGAACATATTTATTTAGAAAGTCTAAAACGATAATTCTATAAGGGGAGAAACAACTGTGAAACATACATTGAGTAATCCAGCTTTTGATACCAAGCAAATTGACGCGCTTCGCCGTCACTATCAGACTATGATAGATGATGGAGACTTACAATGTGCAAGTTACATTATGTCAAGGGGCGGAGAAATCTTTGCAGCCGATTCGCTTGGAGAGTTTCTGGGTAAAGAGAATGAGACGAAAAAATTCAAACTTGATTCAATCAGAGAAATTGGTTCTCTAACAAAAGTCTTTACCGCAATTGCTGTTATGCAGCTGGTGGAAAAGGGACTGCTCGACTTAAAAATGCCTATTAAACTATTTCTCTCTGCATTTGATAAACCTGGATTTAACGAAATTAAAATACTTCATCTGCTTACTCATACGGCAGGATTGGCTTTTGATCTGGATCTTCAAAAGGCAAATGGCATTGACTTAACAAATGAGGATGAATGGGTCGCTTATCTGGTCAATACGCCTCTAGAGTACAAAGTTGATGAGGCCTGGAATTATTCCAGAACTGGATTTGTTATTTTAGGAATAATCATTTCAAAAGTAACCGGTATGTCTTACGAAGAGTATGTGACAAAGCATATTATTAAAGCGCTTGGTATGGATAGAACATTTTTTTATGTCCCTAATGCTTTAAAATCTGAAGTTTGTATTATCAATAATAACGAGAGTGAGCAGCTGGTTGAAGAACGACACCCCTACTTTCCGAATAAAGCGACTACAGGGCTGTATTCGACATTGAAAGACATTTGGAAGCTGGCAGAAATGTTTAGAAATAAAGGCCGGTTTGAAGAGAAGAAACTACTTGGTAAAAAAACAGTCGAGTCTATGTTGCGAAATCAAATAAAGGAGGGACTTCCCTTTTACTTCTTCGGAGCTCCGAGAGAAAAAGGGGATTTTGGTTTAGGAATCAATCTATGGCCTGCCGGGGAACATTATTTTATGAGTGAAGGAACCTTTTCGCATCTCGGAATGGGGTGGTGCGGTCTTTTTTCAGATCCGGCAGAAGAGTTTACGTATGTGTTTTTCACGCCGATTTCAGAGTTTAATCCTCATGCTGTTTTAACTCCGCTGAACATTGTGTGGGCTGGCATTGAATAAACGGATAACAGATTAAAATTAGTAAAAGTATTTTTGGGTTCCGCCTGCCAAGCAGGCGGAACCCAAAAATACCTCCTCTTTATTCACACTGCGTTTACTTCCCCGACACTTTACGGTTCGTAACAGCTCATTAAAAAACTTATTTTATTTTTTTCACTTTTTTAACTGTATTACAACATTCCGTTTTTATAATACAGTTTCGCATCTTTTATAGTACAGTTTTTTTCGTGCTCTCCCTATTTTCAAAGCGGTTTCAATTTTAGTTTATAAATAATTGACGGCTCTGTGGAATTGCTGTAAACTATGTTTGTTGATTATTGTACTAATAAAAAAGTTATTTTTATTAGTACAGTTTAAACGTCATTATCTTTGCTTATTTTTTGTGATTTTCTGAATGATTAATTTTAGAATTGCAGAGCATGATAAGACTGTTTTTAATACGGATTATGAACGGTATCAAACCCCGTTTAAACAAAAGAAGAGGTGGTTTAAAAGATGGCTGCAAAGACAAAAACTTCAATTGTTGATAGCAAAAAACAATTTGACGCTATTAATAAGCAGTTTGAAACGTTTCGAATTTTAAATGCTGAAGGAGAAGTCGTAAATAAAGAGGCAATGCCCGATCTTTCAGACGATCAACTAAAAGAATTAATGAGAAGAATGGTATACATCCGCATTTTAGACCAGCGTTCGATTTCTCTATCACGTCAAGGACGTTTAGGTTTCTACGCGCCTACAGCAGGTCAAGAGGCTTCTCAAATTGCATCACACTTTGCCCTTGAGCAGGATGACTTTATTCTTCCTGGTTATCGTGATGTCCCTCAGCTGATTTGGCACGGACTTCCTTTATACCAAGCGTTCCTATTCTCAAGAGGTCATTTTAAAGGCAACCAAATGCCTGAGGGAGTAAATGCGTTATCACCTCAAATTATCATCGGCGCACAAATCATTCAAACAGCAGGTGTAGCTTTAGGACTTAAAAAGCGAGGTAAAAAATCGGTAGCGATCACTTATACAGGAGACGGCGGAGCTTCACAAGGTGACTTTTATGAAGGGATGAACTTTGCCGGAGCATTTAAAGCGCCAGCGATTTTCGTCGTGCAAAACAACCGATATGCGATTTCAACGCCTGTAGAAAAGCAATCATCAGCACAGACAATTGCCCAAAAAGCAGTTGCAGCCGGTATTACAGGTGTTCAAGTTGATGGAATGGATGCCCTGGCTGTTTACGCTGCAACAGCAGAAGCACGCCAACGTGCAATTAACGGTGAAGGTCCGACCTTGATTGAAACTCTTACATTCCGTTACGGACCACATACAATGTCTGGAGACGATCCGACTAAGTACCGTACAAAAGAAATAGAAAACGAATGGGAACTTAAAGACCCGCTCGTACGCTTCCGCAAGTTCCTAGAGAATAAAGGGCTATGGTCTGAAGAAGAAGAGAATAAAGTCATCGAACAGGCTAAAGAAGAAATCAAACAGGCCATCAAAAAAGCTGACAGCGAACCAAAACCAAAAGTAACAGAGTTAATTGAGAATATGTTCGAAGAGCCGACATTTAACTTAAAAGAACAATTTGAAATTTACAAAGAGAAGGAGTCGAAATAAGCCATGGCGCAAATGACAATGATTCAAGCGATCACTGATGCGTTACGCACAGAACTGAAGAACAATGAAAACGTTCTGCTTTTTGGAGAGGATGTAGGCGTTGCAGGGGGCGTTTTCCGGGCAACTGAAGGCCTTCAAAAAGAATTCGGTGAGGATCGCGTATTTGATACGCCGCTTGCAGAGTCTGGAATTGGCGGGCTTGCTCTCGGCTTAGGTTTGCAGGATTACCGTCCTGTTATGGAAATCCAATTCTTTGGATTCGTTTATGAGGTAATGGATTCTATTTCTGGACAAATGGCCCGTCTTCGTTACCGTTCTGGCGGACGCTGGACTTCACCTGTAACAATTCGTTCTCCGTTCGGCGGCGGTGTTCATACTCCTGAGCTTCATGCTGATAGCTTAGAAGGTCTTATTGCACAGCAGCCTGGTATCAAAGTTGTCATTCCGTCAACTCCTTACGATGCCAAAGGACTTTTAATTTCTGCAATCAGAGACAATGATCCTGTTGTTTTCTTAGAGCACATGAAGCTTTACCGTTCTTTCCGTCAGGAAGTTCCTGAAGAAGAATACACAATTGAGCTTGGCAAAGCTGACGTGAAACGTGAAGGTACTGACCTTTCAATCATCACTTACGGCGCAATGGTTCATGAATCATTAAAAGCTGCTGAGGAGCTTGAGAAAGACGGCGTTTCTGCTGAGGTAATTGATCTTCGTACTGTCAGTCCACTTGATATCGATACAATCATCGCATCTGTAGAAAAAACAGGCCGCGCGATTGTAGTTCAAGAGGCGCAAAAACAGGCCGGTGTTGCTGCTAATGTGGTAGCAGAAATTAATGACCGTGCGATCTTGAGCTTGGAAGCACCTGTACTTCGAGTGGCTGCGCCTGATACAGTATTTCCTTTCTCCCAAGCAGAGAGCGTATGGCTTCCAAACTATAAAGACGTTCTTGAAACAGCAAGAAAAGTACTTGAATTTTAATCAAATTGCATAATTCAGAGGGAAGATGGACGTTTTCCCTCCATTGTATATCTGTTTTCAATGCTTACGATGTAAACTTTAAAATTGCTTAATCAAACTAGGAGGTCGAAAACTGTGGCATTTGAATTTAAACTTCCAGATATCGGGGAAGGTATCCACGAAGGCGAAATCGTAAAATGGTTTGTCAAGCCTAACGATGAGGTAGACGAAGATGATGTACTGGCGGAAGTCCAAAATGATAAAGCAGTAGTAGAAATTCCTTCACCTGTTAAAGGAAAAGTATTAGAATTAAAAGTTGAAGAGGGAACGGTTGCAACTGTTGGACAAACGATTATTACGTTTGATGCACCTGGGTACGAAGATCTTCAATTTAAAGGAAGCCATGATTCAGGGGAGGCAAAAACTGAGGCACAAGTTCAATCAACTGCCGAAGCGGGACAAGATATCTCTAAAGAAGAGCGTCCGAAAGAACCTGCAAAAGCAACTGGCGCAGGACAGCAGGATCAAGCTGAAGTTGACCCGAACAAACGCGTGATCGCTATGCCTTCTGTGCGTAAATATGCTCGTGAAAAAGGCGTAGACATCCGTAAAGTAACTGGTTCAGGCAACAACGGACGTGTTGTAAAAGAAGATATTGACAGCTTTGTAAACGGAGGAGCGCAGGATGCGCCGCAAGAAACAGCTGCACCGCAAGAAACAGCTGCTAAACCGGCTGCTGCACCAGCTCCAGAGGGCGAATTCCCAGAAACACGCGAAAAAATGAGCGGTATCCGTAAAGCAATTGCGAAAGCGATGGTTAACTCTAAACACACTGCTCCTCACGTAACGTTAATGGACGAAGTGGACGTAACAAACCTTGTTGCACATCGTAAACAGTTCAAACAGGTTGCTGCTGATCAAGGAATCAAGCTGACTTACTTGCCTTACGTTGTAAAAGCTCTTACATCTGCACTGAAAAAATTCCCTGTTTTAAACACGTCAATTGACGATAAAACAGATGAAGTAATCCAAAAACATTACTTCAACATCGGTATCGCTGCAGACACTGAAAAAGGTTTGCTTGTACCGGTTGTGAAAAATGCAGATCGTAAATCTGTCTTTGAAATTTCTGATGAGATCAATGGCCTTGCAACAAAAGCTCGTGAAGGCAAGCTTGCTCCAGCTGAAATGAAAGGCGCATCTTGCACAATTACAAACATCGGTTCTGCCGGCGGACAATGGTTCACTCCGGTTATCAACCATCCAGAAGTTGCGATTCTTGGTATCGGACGCATTGCAGAAAAAGCGATTGTTCGTGATGGCGAAATCGTAGCAGCTCCAGTCTTAGCTCTTTCTCTCAGCTTCGACCACCGTATGATCGACGGAGCAACTGCGCAAAATGCATTAAATCACATCAAGCGTTTACTGAACGATCCACAATTAATTTTAATGGAGGCGTAATGTTATGGTAGTAGGAGATTTCCCTATTGAAACAGATACTCTTGTGATTGGTGCGGGACCTGGCGGCTATGTAGCTGCCATCCGCGCTGCACAGCTTGGACAAAAAGTAACAGTCGTTGAAAAAGCAACTCTTGGAGGCGTTTGTCTGAACGTTGGATGTATCCCTTCAAAAGCGCTGATCAATGCAGGCCACCGTTATGAGAATGCAAAGCATTCTGACGACATGGGAATCACTGCTGAAAACGTATCAGTTGATTTCACAAAAGTTCAAGAATGGAAAGCTTCTGTTGTAAACAAGCTTACTGGCGGTGTAGCAGGTCTTCTTAAAGGCAACAAAGTAGATGTTGTAAAAGGTGAAGCTTACTTTGTAGACAGCAATTCAGTTCGTGTTATGGATGAGAACTCTGCTCAAACATACACGTTCAAAAACGCAATCATTGCAACTGGTTCTCGTCCTATCGAATTGCCAAACTTCAAATATACTGAGCGTGTCCTAAATTCAACAGGCGCTTTGGCTCTTAAAGAAATTCCTAAGAAGCTCGTTGTTATCGGCGGCGGCTACATCGGAACTGAGCTTGGAACTGCGTATGCTAACTTCGGAACTGAGCTTGTTATTCTTGAAGGCGGAGATGAAATTCTTCCTGGCTTCGAAAAACAAATGAGCTCTCTCGTTACACGCAGACTGAAGAAAAAAGGCAACGTTGAAATCCATACAAATGCGATGGCTAAAGGCGTTGAAGAAAGACCAGACGGCGTAACAGTTACTTTTGAAGTAAAAGGCGAAGAAAAAACTGTTGATGCTGATTACGTACTGATTACAGTAGGACGCCGTCCAAACACTGACGAGCTTGGTCTTGAGCAAGTCGGTATTGAAATGACGGACCGCGGTGTCGTGAAAACTGACAAACAGTGCCGCACAAACGTACCTAACATTTATGCAATCGGTGATATCATCGAAGGACCGCCGCTTGCTCACAAAGCATCTTACGAAGGTAAAATCGCAGCAGAAGCTATCGCTGGAGAGCCTGCAGAAATCGATTACCTTGGTATTCCTGCGGTTGTCTTCTCTGAGCCTGAACTTGCATCAGTTGGTTACACTGAAGCGCAGGCGAAAGAAGAAGGTCTTGATATCGTTGCTGCTAAATTCCCATTTGCAGCAAACGGCCGTGCGCTTTCTCTTAACGAAACAGACGGCTTCATGAAGCTGATCACTCGTAAAGAGGACGGTCTTGTGATCGGTGCGCAAATCGCCGGCGCAAGTGCTTCTGACATGATTTCTGAATTAAGCTTAGCGATCGAAGGCGGCATGACTGCTGAAGATATCGCGATGACAATTCACGCTCACCCAACATTGGGCGAAATCACAATGGAAGCAGCTGAAGTAGCAATCGGAAGTCCGATTCACATCGTAAAATAATGCTCATATCAAAAACAGCCCTCGCTCAAAGCGGGGCTGTTTTTTTATTTTGACAGCACATGCTGTAATGGTTTAATGATGTCTTCTTTCTTTTTCACACATCCCTCAATTTTCACCACGACATGGCGCTGATCCACAACCATAAGGGTAGGGACGGTTTCAATCTCATCTTCCCAGCCCTCTTTGTTATCATAGACCTTCATTTTATCTATTTGCTCAGGATAATCTTTTTCTAAATCAAGCAGTGCATCATAATATGGCGCTTCCTGGTCAATTTGGTTTTCATCAGAAAAAAACAGGATTTGTGTATGATGAATGTTGTCAATCCGGCTTTTTTTCATCGGATTGATGGTGGAAAGCGTACAGCCCGATAAAGCAAATACTATTATCAGTATGGGGAATACCGCGCGATATCGCATCTATCTTCTCCTCTGTATAAACAATAGTAAACTAGTTTTAGTTTATCATGAGAGGCGGCTTAAACTGCTTCTTGTTACCTAATTGTTATATAATTGAAACCGTTTTTAAAGTGACATTACATATCATATCAATCGTTTAAAATAGCGATCTGGGGGTATATAGGATTTATCGCTGTAGTTCTTCAATAAACGTTCAAGAAAACATGAAATTATAAATGTGTTTTGGCATATGTATCGATTAAAGCTGTTGCATGAAGAAGATATAGTGTGATGGAAGATGAAAAAATATGCTATATATAAGGATATAGAAATAAATGTGTTATACAATTTGTTGTTGACATTTTAAATGTGACATATTAATATAATAGCAACAAAAGAAATTAAGCGTTTTCAAATTTCAAAGAAATGGGGAATGAGAGATGGGTACGATTGTTTGCCAAGATTGCAACGAAGCCATTCATTACTTTGAAGATGAGAAAGTGACAACATTATACGGAACATGCTGCGGACAATGTCAATGTCCTGTTGATGAAGAGTAAAAAAAGCATGCGGCTCAAGCCGCATGCTTTTTATTTATTGAATCGCTTTTTGCTCTTTAATGACCCGGATCATGTTTAGCGTCGAGTCTTCAGGCCCTTGAACAGGGAGACCTGCGTCGAGGTTCTTGAAAATGTAGCTGATGTTTTCTTCTGTAATAATCTCACCTGGAATGAAGATTGGGATACCAGGCGGATATACCATGACAAATTCAGCGATAATCCGTCCGGATGCTTCTTTTAATGGAATGACTTCCGTATTTGCATAGAAAGCATCACGCGGTGTCATTGCCAATAAAGGAATTTCCGGAAGCAGAACCTCAGTTTGCTGATGTGTTACATCTTGTTCTGACATTTGATGTGCGATCTCCGTTAAAGCCTCTACAAGCCGGTCTGCATCATTTTGGCTGTCACCAGGGGTGAAAATACACAAAATATTGTACAGATCTGAAAGCTCAACTTCAATATTAAAGGATTCACGAAGCCATTTTTCAACGTCATGACCTGTAAGCCCAAGATTTTTGACAGAGATAATCAATTTTGTCGGGTCATAGCTGTAAGCTGCTTTCGAACCAAGAATCTCAGAACCGACACAATAAATGCCTTCAATCTGATTGAGGCGATCTCTCGTCTGGTTGGCAAGCTTCAGTGTCTCCTCAGCAAGCTGATGGCCTTCTGTTGCAAGGCGTTTTCTGGCAACATCCAGAGAGGCGAGAAGCAAGTAAGATGTTGACGTTGTTGTCAGCATGCTCAGGATAGATTGCACTCTGTCTTTAGATACAAGGCCTTCTCTCATGTTTAAAATAGAGCTTTGTGTTAGTGATCCGCCCAGTTTGTGGACACTTGTCGCTGCTATGTCTGCTCCTGCCTGCATAGCTGAAAGCGGCAATTCATCGTGAAAATGAATATGAACGCCGTGTGCTTCATCAACAAGCACCGGCACATCGAACGAATGAGCGAGTTCTACGATGCTTTTTAAGTCGGCTGCAACACCGAAATATGTCGGGTTGATGACGAGAAGCCCTTTTGCATCTGGGTGCTCGGTAAGCGCCCGTTTAGCAGATTCAAGTGTAATGCCGTGGGAGATGCCCAATTCATTGTCAATTTCAGGATGAATAAAGATTGGGATCGCTCCGGAAAATACAATAGCTGTCATAATTGATTTGTGCACATTTCTTGGAATAATAATTTTATCTCCAGGTCCGCAAACAGCCATCACCATTGTCATAATGGCGCCGCTTGTTCCTTGAACAGAAAAAAATGTGTGGTCCGCGCCAAATGCTTCAGCCGCCAGATCCTGTGCTTGTTTAATGATGCCTTTTGGCGCGTGCAGGTCATCTAATGGTTCAATATTGATTAAATCTATGCTTAACGCGTTTTCACCGATAAATTGTCTGAATTCTGGGTCCATTCCTGCCCCTTTTTTATGGCCGGGAATGTGGAATTGAACAGGCTGTCTGCTTGCATGCTTTTTCAGTCCTGTGTATAAGGGTGTTTCATGTTGCGACAATTGTTTTCCCACCTTTGTAATCATACCTATGCATAATAGTGTGTATTAAAATCAGTTTCTCAACCGTTTTTTAGACGTAAAACAAATGAATTATATTATGAACTTGAAAGAATGTAAAGAACAATTTATGATCAAATGAAGATGCTTTCTCTTAAGGGAAGCAAATCTATAAGGAGTGAAGAAAATGGAATACCAATATCCGATGAATGAAGATTGGACAACCGAAGAAGCAGTAGATGTGATTGCGTTTTTCCAGCAGGTTGAGCATGCATATGAAAAAGGCGCGGATCGTGAAGAACTGCTTAAAGCTTACCGCCGTTTCAAGGAGATTGTCCCGGGGAAGGCCGAGGAGAAAAAGCTATGCAGCGAGTTTGAAGAACAAAGTACATACTCTCCTTATCGTACGGTCAAACAAGCAAGAGAATCTGATCAGGCGAAGATTAAGATGTAAGAAAAAGAGCCGGGTGATATCCCGGCTCTTTTTTATGCTTGTGATACTTTTTGGGTGAAACGGTACAGAAAAGCAAGCTGCTGGAAGGCATCGTCGATACGCTGAAGGAATTCCTGATTATTCATATTCAGCACTTCTTCTTTTTGAAGCTGGATGCCGCATAACAGCTCGGCTTTCTTTATAGTCTGCAAACGCTCAAACAACGTCTTCAGCTGTTCCTTGTCCATTTCAGACTGCTTATGTACTCCCGGTTTTGTGTGATCTGCGGACCAAACGAAGCTGTCTGGAATATTCTTGGTAATCGTTTCCTGATTCGCTTCAAGCAATTTGCCGTATTCTTCTTTGATAGGGGATTCATAAATAATCGCGAACCACACAAATACGTGGCTTTCCCATAAACCAATCTGAAAATGCGGCAGTTTTTTATAGCCTCTTTTGCTGTTTGCGAACGCTACCCAGCTGTCAGCAGGGGGATTGACGGATCTTCTTGCGTGCTTTGCCACATGCGGAAACATTTCATCTCCGGTTAGAGCTGATAAAGTTGGGGCAAAATGTTCGCCTAGAGCTGTAAGCTTCGGACGGACCGTCTCTTTTAATACTTCCATGCGCGCGTCTAAGCCTTCTATTGTAAATGTGTTAAAGTCTTCCTCCGTAAAACGCATTTGTGTCATGATTTTCCTCCTTCATGCTAAGTATACATATTTTATCACAGTTAGGACGAGCGGCAAAAAGATTGAGCGCGTTTGAAGAAAGGGGAAATGTGGTAATAAACGAGTAGGTAAACACACAATTTTCAGAATCATGTTACGCGTAAATAGAACAATCATACGATATAAGAAGTAATCATTGTTGAATGGCAAAATGGGATGCTTTTTTACAAACAAATGATCTCTGGAAGGGGCGAAAGACAATGAGGCAAGTTGTGAAAGAGGGATTTAAGGAAGAGAAAAACAATCGTGTAGCTGTCTGGAGACTAGAGGTTGATTATGAATTGGCAACCCTATATGAAGCAATGCAAAAAGAAAATGAAGAACAGATTGAGCAAAGCAAAAACAAACTTGAGCGACTCAGAAAAGAATGGATTCGTCTTAACGGGTAAAAAAGCGATAGTGAAAACGAACCGCGTGAATGGTTCGTTTTTACATGAGAAGGGATATTTTTCATTTTCCTTGCTTTTTCACCGCCGTTATCAGTATCCTATAAAATAAAGGTCTACATAGAAGAGAGGTACGCACGAATGACAAATTGGACGGAAATTGATGAAATAGCAAAGAAATGGGTAAGAGAAGCAGGCGCGAGAATTAAACAATCCATGCATGAAAGCCTGACAATTGAAACGAAATCAAATCCGAATGATTTAGTCACCAATATTGACAAAGAAACGGAAAAGTTTTTCATTGACCGCATTCAAGAAACGTTTCCGGGACACCGCATACTCGGCGAAGAAGGGCAAGGGGACAAACTCCACTCACTGGAGGGAGTCGTCTGGATTATCGACCCGATTGACGGGACGATGAATTTTGTGCACCAGCAAAGAAATTTCGCAATTTCAATCGGAATTTTTGAAAACGGAGAAGGGAAAATCGGGTTAATTTATGATGTGGTGCATGATGAGCTGTATCACGCATTTAGCGGCAGAGGAGCTTATATGAATGAAACAAAGCTGGCTCCCTTAAAAGAAACCGTCATTGAAGAAGCGATTCTTGCCATTAATGCGACATGGGTGACGGAAAACAGAAGAATTGATCCAAGTGTGCTAGCGCCCCTTGTGAAAAGAGTCAGAGGCACTCGCTCCTACGGTTCTGCTGCTTTAGAGCTGGCAAATGTTGCGGCAGGAAGAATAGATGCTTACATCACGATGCGGCTTGCGCCATGGGATTATGCAGCCGGCTGTGTGCTGTTAAATGAAGTAGGAGGCTTTTATACGACCATTGAGGGAGAGCCGTTTACCTTTTTAGAAAATCACAGTGTGCTGGCCGGAAACCCATCTATACATAAAACGATATTTGAAGAGTATCTTCATGCTGGAAAGTAGGCCTTTTGAACAGGATGACCTCAGCTTGTTAGAGAAGCTCGCGGAGGCTCATCCTGTATGGAAAGAGGAGGAGTTTGGGGAGAAAGATGCAGAAAGCTATATAATCTCCTATTCCATGTACAACGGGTCATGGCTTGTATGGGAAAAAGACGGTCAGCCTGTTGCCGTCAGCTATCATCTCGAGTGGGCGCCTTCCAACGGAAAGCCGTGGCTTGGAACGGTGCTGGTAGACCCGGCTGAAGAAAAAAAGGGGCATGCGAGGATAATCATTGAGCGGATCAGCAAATCGCTTAGAGACAAACATAAAGCGATGTTTGCGGCAGTTCCCATTGACCGCAGTGAATGGATACTGTTTTTGAGCCAATGCGGCTTTGAACAGCTGAAAACGGAAAATGATGAGAAAGGCAAATCATTTTTGATCCTGGTAAAGCCTTTAGCGGAAGCTGCCGTATGATGACGGCAGCTTACTTTTTTTATGCCAGTACCTTAAAAAGCCTCCCAAAATTGAGAGGCATCTGTTAAAAAATTATTTTTTCACTGCATGAATATAATGAATCGCTTCAAACGCTGACAAATAGTCTGTTCGATTGCCAAAGAAAAGGCCATTAATGTCGTCTGGTGATAGATGTTCATAAATCAGCAAACCTGATGACTCTAACATTCTTTCAATTTCATCATAAGTAAAACAAGATTTCATCGGTTCTCCGCTTGCAGCAGCCATCTTCACCATATGTTCAACTCTATTTGATGTTCCTTTTGCTGTAAAGAGTGTTTCGTCCGCATAATCAAAAACGATAGAGCTCCCTGATGGGACATGAGAAAATAAATTGCTGATCAAGATTGCATTTTCTTCTCGTGTTAAATAATAAGACACTCCCAGAAGGCTAAAGAATGTTTTTGTGTTTTCAAATCCTTTATCTATAAGAGGCTGATACGAAAACGTTTTGGTAAAATCCATAGGAACAAAGTGAAGATGTTCAGGAACTGTCAGATTTGCATCTGTCAGTTTATTTTTTTTGAATTGCTGTGTAGCCGGATGATCAACCTCGAAAACTTGTAAGCTGTTTTCCAATTCAGGATGCCGAAAACAGAAAGTATCGAGCCCGGCCCCAAGAATGACATACTGTTTTGCTCCAAGCATTAATTCGTTGTGTAAGACTTTTTCGCTATACGAAGCACGTGCTAAGGGCGTGGGCGACAGCTGGACTTGCGTAACCCATTTTAATATTTCTTCGGGATCATTTTGCAGGCGTTCAGCAATCTCTTTATTGAAAAACGTGATTCCTTGAATCATATTCTCGCTGATGTCGGAAAACTCTTTTTCGTTAATAAGCTCTTTTGCAATAAAATCATCAAAAATGAGAGGCGTGTCATATCGGCTGTGATACGCACGGGCAAAAGCTGAAATCAAAGACGTTAAGCTGGACTCATTTTTCCTCATGAAATGATCCTCCCATAAAAAAATAAGATTCCCCTGGCCAGGAGAATCTTATTATACATATAAATATATTAATAGTAAATTATAGCATAAATAAAATTTTTTGTCAATGTTTTTGCTCTTTCTTCAGTCGTATGAACTTCCTTTATTTCATATGCTTACGTTCATTCTTTAGATAGCAGTTAAAAAAATCTTTTACAATGTTAAGAGTATGATGCTGGGTAAAACCGATATGTCCGGCCTCCTTTATTTTATACATAATGGCATCGTGGCCTGCTTTTTTTAGTGCGTGATAAAATTCAGCGCTTTGCTCATACGGAACGACGTCATCCTGATCACCATGCATAATAAGAATTGGCGGCGCCTTGCGATGTACATATTCAATAGGGCTGGCTTTTCTGGCTTTTTCCTTATGTTCCTGAATTGCCCCGCCAATAAGCTTTGATTCAGGAGAATGAGGGGAGTCATGGTCAAAAATAGACGGATATCGGCTCATTGTCAGTAAATCGGTCGGCCCAAACCAATCTGCAATGGCCTGCACTCGACTCGATACATGTGCATATTCCCGGTTTCCATCGAATTCTTTTAATCCTTCAGTTAATCCGAGCAGTAGAGCCAAGTGTCCGCCGGAAGAATCTCCCCAAACCCCAATGTTTTGCGGATCAATATTGTATGCTGAAGCGTTGGCTTTTAAAAAACGTACTGCTGTTTTTACATCCTGCAGCTGAGCGGGGAAGACTGCATCGCCGCTTCCTCTGTACTGCACACTTGCGACGGTGTACCCCTCTTTTGCAAATTCAGCAAGCTGAGGCAAAAAGGCGTATGTATCCTGTTTTGTCCAGCCCCAGCCGCATCCTTGTAAATAAATTATTAAAGGATAGGTTTCTTGGTTGCCTTTTTTGTCAAACAACGCATCCATTGGATCGCGGCGCACCAACAAATTTAATGTAAGAGTAGTATTTTCTACGGTTGAAAATTCAATATCAGGAATAAGTTGTACATATGAATTAACATTTTGCTCCCAATGAAGTTCTTTTATTTCTTTCATCTCATCAACTCCAGTATGAAATAGGGTTTATCTGTTGTAATAAACTTCATTACAACGGTTATAAAAAAAGTATGCTTACTGTGAAGCATTCCTTTTTTGAACGATTAATTCAGTCAGTTCTTTTACGCTTGTTTCCTTCAATATATTCTCCATGGCGTCTTGGGCTTTTAATAAAATGAGCTCGAGAACACGATGAATATTTGCTCCGACCCAGCAGTTTGGGTTGGGGTTTTCATGGGAATGAAAAAGCGCGCCTTCTTCAACAACTTCAGTGGCCTTATAGATGTCGTATAAAGTGATGGCGTCTGCATCTTTTAATAAATAAGCCCCACCCGAACCCCTTTTCACATCGATTAGACCTGCTTTTTTTAATAAGCGGCTGATTTGGCGGATAATGACTGGATTGGTATTTACGCTGTCAGCCATTTGTTCTGAGGTGAGGTGATCAGTCTGCACATTTAATAGAGACAACATATGTACGGCTATCGTGAAGCGGGTGCTGATTCTCATGGTATCATCCTTTCGTTGTAATGATTATAATTACAACAGAAACGAAAATCAATACATGTAACGAAAAAAAGCCTGAGAGATCTCAGGCTTTTTCTGATATTACAATCCAACAGCATTCCAGGCTGCTTCAACTTTAGCGGCATCAGTTGAGCCGTACAGATCACGGGCAGACTGAATAAGAGCTGCTTTTGCATCTTTGAACGTGGAAGAAGGCGTGAGGTACGTTGTTAACGCACGATAATAGATTTGCTGTGATTTAGATACACCAAGCTTTGTAATGGTATTGTAAGCGGCTTTGTTTGGAATTCCGCTGTTTATGTGTACGCCGCCATAATCGCCTTCATCTGTGTTTGGAAGGTTTTGATAATCGGCGTAGTTGTCAGGCTGATCGTATTTTGTCGGATTGGACAGGCTGCGGAGAGCAGGCTGGCTGACTGTAATGTCTTCACCAATGTCCCAGTCTTCTGTATCTGTAAAATAACCGAATACGTCAGAGAATGATTCGTTTAATGCCCCCGGCTGATTTTCATAAATCAAGTTGGCCGTTTCTTGAGTGACGCCATGTGTCATTTCATGTGCTGTCACATCTAATGAGCCGGAAAGCGGAGAGAAGAATGATCCGTCGCCGTCACCGTAAATCATTTGATCGCCTGTCCATGCAGCATTGTTATACCGAGTGCCGTAGTGAACGGAAGAAACGATTTTACTACCTTTGTTATCATAGCTGTTCCGTTTAAATGTCGAATAAAAATAATCGTACACTTTACCAAGGTTATAGTGGGCGTCAACGGCTGCCCGCTGAGATGAAGTTGTAAATGTATTAGTTGTGCTTGAGACAAGCGTTCCCGGAAGGCGGCTTTGTCTGTTTTGCAAGTCATATGTGATGATTTGAGTGCCTGTTGGTTTTGAAAGATCTCTTAGAACGTATTTTCCGCTCTCATAAGAGATGTTCAAAGGAACGGTTGCGCCCTTTAGAGTTGTTCCGCTTCCAGTGGCGGCAGCATGCTCTACTTTATTTTGCTGTTTTAATATGCTGCCTGTTTCGGCATCAACTAAGACTTCCCAGTTTGCAGGTTCAGGCTCGATATAGCGAATCGTCACATCGTAAGCAAGACGATAGCTGCCGTCCTTTGTTTCTACCGCTTTTAACTCGGCTTTATCACTGTTTTTGGCCGTTCCGTTAGAAACAGCGTCCGGTGATTTGCCGATGGCTTTGAAAGCGAGTGCCAGCGCTTTTTCAGAAGAGACTTTTTTGCTGTTTTCTGTTTTGCCAGCAGATTGATTGTGTAATTCGCCATTGATCGCATAGACATTATCGGATTTATCGACGTGAACGATCACTTGTGAATCTTTAATAGGCACTCCGTTAACCACAGGCGCATATCGAAAGTGCTTGTACCCAAGGTCATCAGTCGTGCTTTCAACTAGCTTCAGCCTTTTAGCAGGGTCACCTTTGAAAATGTTACTGTTCTTTTTCAAAAACTGTTTGACAGCCTTGTCATTTGGTGCAGATAGTTCTGATTGCGCAATTGCGTTTTTGGAGAGGAAATTTGTTTGATTCTCTTTAAGCTGATGACTTTCAGCAGCCTGAACACCAGGAAGGCTGATTGACAAACTCATAAACGAAGCAGCGACAGCAACAGACAATTTCTTACCTAAACCCACAATAAATCCCCCTTTTTGAAAATACTGAAAAATCTTTATATCGTTATATTAAACTAGCATTCTGGAATACTCAACAAAAACTAACATAACTAGACAAAATTGATAGAATTGTCCTGTGTTTATTTTTGCTGAATAATATCAAGATGAGTCATGTGTCATGTGATGGTGCATTGCAAGTGTTATGTCTTTTTACATATCAAGGAGAAGATGAGAGATTTTTTGTTTCTTATTGAAACTTTTTGACAAGCCGGCTGTCTAACCGACTGAGGCCTTAATAAGAAGTAAAGGATTGTTGTTCTTGTTGGAGTTATTCAGTCATTATGTATTACATTTCGAACGTTATTTTATATTAAGCAGACAAAGCACCTTGCTGATTCAATGGTCCATTGTTGTTCTTGCGGGCTTATATCTATTGGTGCATCATCCTAAAATAAACCGGTACCGCACAATGTTCTTGGTAGGTGTCTTATTGCGGATTGTTTTGCTGGCCGGGGTATCTGTTGAACTCATTCATCAGGTGCAAGTAACAAACTTTTCCAGCGCTTACTTGAGGGATGATGGAAATGAACTGCTGCCGCTGTTGCATTTTTTGTTATACGGATACGTGCTGCTGACGGCTTTTCACTATATGCTTGTGCTTCGTGATCATGGCGGAAAAGGCATGTTTTATACGTTTGATCTTGCCGTTGTCAGTTTGCCGATTGTACAAATGATATTCAGTTTCTTTTCGTTTTTGAAGGAATATCCTGATGGGGTCGAGCCGATTGATTTCGTGTTCCTGTTTTTAATCATCATTCTACCTATTGTGTTGAATGTACTGTTTTTCAAACTGTATTGGAGAACAAATAAGATTTTACTGGGTTTATTTTATACGCTGATTATCGGACTGCTTGTCCTGCTGCTTGCGCCATATCCTGAGCATATCTCGATTGACTATGGTGCAGTGATGCCATATACGATTTATTTAACAATGGCGGGATTTTTGATGAGCTATCATCTGTTCCAAAAGTCAGGAAAGGTTTATGTGCGTGTGAATAAGTGGCTGACGATGGCTGTCATTGTGTTTTTTATCTTGCTATTAAATCCGATATATAACGTAGGAACGGCTGCTTTCGCTGTATCAAAGCCAGCAAATGTCCACGATTCATTCAATTTTGTAGGAGAGCACATTTCATCAGAAAAAGCGGAACAGATACTAAAGTCATTTTTTCCTACGGATGAGACATTGTATTTGCATGATTCAAAGATGGATGTGCATTATTTCTACTCATTTGAAAGCATGAGCTATGAGGCTGAAGTGGATGAGGTGTCACAGCTGATTCTTAATTATCAGTACTTGAAAAAGCCGCGGGGGAAAACGCTGACTGATCAAGAGTACGTCCGGAAATCCGTTGCTTTCCTTGAACGGCATGGCCGTGTGTTAAACAAGGATCATGTCGAAACAGCGGTATCCAAAGAAGACGACCAGACAGTCGTACATATATTCTTGAAAAATCAATTTCATAAAAAAGATAACGATGATGAAGGCACAGTATTTTATTGGGAAAAGGAAACCTTAATGGGCTTTGGTGAAGATCCTTCTATTTATCAGCTTAATACTCTTCAGCATGTTCATATCACAGAACGAGACATACACGACAAAGTGAAGGAAATGTTTGCAGTTTTAAACATACCGAAACAGCCTTATCAGATCACAGATATTGAAAGCGACAGCCTGCTTGGAAGTTTAGTGCAAGTTGAAACAAAAGACGGAATTGTTTTGGACTTTGAAAGTGAATCCGGCAGTTTACAACGTCTTTCGCTTCCAACGAAAAAGAATATCTCATTGACAAACAGTCGGCTGCAACAGCAAATATTATCGGTCTTCGATGCTGATGTATCAGAAATGAAGAAAAAAAGCAGGCAGAGTGATGCGGTGGTGTATCATGACTCTTCTAAAACGTACGAGTTTTTTGAAGATCAAGGGATGCTTAACGTTGATGTTTACAGCGATACACGGCATAAATCATTTCCTTATACGTATCGTGATGGAAAATTGGCTTATGAAAAAGTAGCTGCTGCATATCGGGATGTCATTTATAAAAAGCGCATGCGTCCGATTATCATTCAAAGAGGAAATGAACGCCATTATGCATGGCTGATCATTATTCAGCCGTTCGGGTCAAACCGCCATGATGCTTACGTGGTGGATGGAGAAACACAAGAGGTGAAAAGTCTTTATGAATCATAAAGAAAAAGAGTCTGTTTTTTTAGATTTATACGACCTATATAAAGAGGGTGAGCTAGAGGATGAATCAATGGAATGGATGAAACAGCATGAGCCCTTATATCAAAAGAGCGCGGAAGGCTTAAAGAGTGAATCTTGTTTCAAGAGAAGCCCGGGTGCTGAAGAAGAGAACCAAATTAGACATATGAAAGTATACCTGTCTTCCATGTATATCTGTTTCATTTTATTGGCCATCTGGATGACGGTGTGGTTTTACTTTTAATGAAGCATAGGGATTCTATTGAGGACTTGTATCGACAGTATTACCAAGAAATTTTGAATTATTTATTCAGAAGGACTCATCACCTTGAAACAGCCAAGGACTTAGCGCAGGACACATTTGTGAAAGCTCTAAACGGTTTGTCTTCGTTTAGGGGGCATTCTTCCATCAGAACGTGGCTTTATACAATTGCACATCACACCTTTGTTAATTGGTATCGCAGGGATGTCAAATACCAATTTACTGATATCAGCAAAAATGAAGGGTTAACGCAGACAACTTATGAACAGCCTGAACAGTATCTGTCACGGATGGTAAAAAACGAAACACTTCGGCAGGAGCTCCTGCAGTTAAAGGATCAGCATCAATCCGTTTTGATTTTAAGAGAATTCCAAGAGCTTTCTTATGAAGAAATCGCGGAGATATTAGGATGGAGTCTTTCAAAGGTGAAAACCACACTTCACCGGGCCAGATTAGAGCTTAAAAAAAACATGGCGAAAAGAAGAGAGGAGGAGGGGATATGACCTGCTTTCTAGTAAGAGACTTGCTTCCTCTGTATCTTGAAGGTGATTGTAAAAGAGAAACGGAACACGTCATTGAAGAGCATTTAAAAACCTGCAGCAGCTGCAGAGAAATGTTTGACATGATGGCTGAGCCTTTTGAATTGGAAGGTGAACAGGCCGTTGAGGAGAATTTTCTGCCGGAAGAGGAAATACGGTTTAAACAGAGGTACTACGGTTTGCTGATCGTTAAAGCTGCCTGCTGGTTTGGAGCGGCGGTTGCCGTGATGCTGATCATCAAACTGCTGATATAAGGAAAAGCGCTTGCCGGAACACGGACAAGCGCTTTTTTAGATTAAACTTGGGGATGAATCATTTCGTAGATTGCGGCAAGCTGTTCTTGTGACAGAGCACCGAAGAGTTTTTCGTAAACGTCAGCTTGCAGAGGTGTCGCGCCTGCTTGTACCGCTGCATCTTTATCATAGCTGTATACACCGTCTTGTAATACAATGGCTGCTTGAAGAATGTGGATCTTTAGGGAAACAGCAGAGAAAAATTGTTCAAGTGCGAGTGCTTCTTTTTCTGTGAAGCCAAGTTCAATTGCTTTTTCTGTATCAAATTTGTAATTTCCATCTTCGACATACACACATTGTGAAACAACATTGAAAAACTCTGATGTCGACTCCCATAATGTTGCGATTACTTGAGCCTCTTCTTTTGTCATTCCTAGCTCGACAGCTTTTTCACTGTCAAAATAATACACACCGTCTTGTTCGTATATACATTGATTTAATACATCAATGAATGTATTGAGATCTTCGTTTGTGATTGTCTGATGCTGAACATGAACAACAGTGTTATCAGCCAATGTTTTTGCGCTGGCTGCATCAGGGCCGAACGTTAATAGAGCGGCTGAGGTCATTGCGGCAGTCGTTAGCATAGCTTTTTTTACAAATGTTTTCTTCATGTTTCTTCTCTCCCTTTTATGAATTGTGTTACAAATTCCATTATAGGGAGAGATTAGTATGAGAAAAATAGGCTCTATGGTATTTTATGTATGCCGTTGCCGAACTACTTTTGGCCGTCACATGTGTAATCGTTAGAACGATTGTCTATGTATGGATCCTGTTTTGCATCTTCCCGACTAAGAAACAGGGGAGATAAGACTTAATGAAATAAAAAACACCGCTTTCTTTGCGGTGTTTTTTGATTACAATGTCTCCAGTGGGGCAATGCTTTTAATCAAGCAAGCCCTGCTCGCGCATTTTCTTTTTTAATGTAAATCCGCCGCCCATAACGGCGCAAACAAGTACAATGCTGGCTGCAATGCCTATTGCGCTTTTTTCAGCGATAAAGACGCCGATCAGCATAATGCTGAAAACCGCTGCAAATGCAAATAATAATAAAAGCCAATTCATTTTTTTCATATTTTCCATCCCCTTTTACGTCTTATAATAAGTTTACAGAAAAACGTGACGCTTTTAAAGAGGATGTGTGGTATAATATGAAAGTTATCTAATTTTATTAGGAGATGAAAAAGTGAAACTTCGAAATGATCTTCGCAACATCGCGATTATTGCCCACGTTGACCATGGGAAAACGACTCTAGTCGATCAGCTTTTACATCAGGCTGGTACGTTCCGTGCCAACGAACAGGTTGCTGAACGCGCAATGGACTCTAATGATCTTGAACGCGAACGCGGCATTACAATTTTGGCGAAAAATACTGCGATTAACTATAAAGATACACGCATCAATATTTTGGATACCCCTGGACACGCAGACTTTGGGGGAGAAGTAGAACGGATTATGAAAATGGTTGACGGCGTAGTGCTTGTCGTTGACGCATATGAAGGCTGTATGCCTCAAACTCGTTTCGTTCTGAAAAAAGCTCTTGAGCAAAACCTGAACCCGGTTGTTGTTGTAAACAAAATTGACCGTGACTTTGCTCGTCCTGAGGAAGTTATCGATGAGGTTCTTGATCTGTTCATTGAGCTTGATGCTAATGAAGAGCAGCTCGAGTTCCCAGTAGTATACGCTTCCGCGATTAATGGAACAGCGAGTCTTGATCCGAAACAGCAGGATGAAAACATGGAAGCTTTATATGAAACGATTATTAAGCATGTTCCGGCACCTGTTGATAATGCAGAGGAGCCGCTTCAATTCCAAGTTGCCCTTCTTGACTACAACGACTATGTAGGCCGTATCGGTATCGGACGCGTTTTCCGCGGCACGATGAAAGTCGGCCAGCAGGTTTCTCTTATGAAGCTTGACGGAACGGCTAAATCATTCCGTGTAACAAAGATTTTCGGTTTCCAAGGCTTAAAGCGTGTGGAAATTGAAGAAGCAAAAGCGGGAGACCTCGTTGCGGTTTCCGGTATGGAAGATATCAACGTTGGTGAAACGGTCTGTCCTGTAGACCATCAAGATCCGCTTCCAGTGCTTCGCATTGATGAGCCGACACTTCAAATGACATTTGTCGTAAATAACAGTCCGTTTGCAGGCCGTGAAGGCAAATATGTAACGGCCCGCAAAATCGAAGAGCGTCTTCAGTCACAGCTTCAGACGGATGTGAGCTTGCGTGTCGAGCCTACAGCTTCTCCTGATGCTTGGGTTGTTTCCGGACGCGGTGAGCTGCACTTGTCAATTTTAATTGAAAATATGCGCCGGGAAGGCTATGAGCTTCAGGTGTCAAAACCTGAAGTTATCATCAAAGAAATCGACGGCGTACGCTGTGAGCCTGTTGAGCGTGTACAAATCGATGTTCCTGAAGAGCATACAGGTTCTGTCATGGAATCAATGGGTGCCCGCAAAGGCGAAATGGTTGATATGATTAATAACGGCAACGGCCAAGTCCGTCTCATCTTTACAGTTCCTTCCCGCGGATTGATCGGTTACTCTACAGAGTTCCTGTCATTAACACGCGGATTCGGTATCCTGAACCATACGTTTGACAGCTACCAGCCGATGCAGGCGGGCCAAGTCGGCGGACGCCGTCAAGGTGTGCTTGTGTCAATGGAAAACGGAAAAGCGACATCTTATGGTATTCAAGGAATTGAAGACCGCGGTGTCATCTTCGTTGAGCCTGGTACTGAAGTATACGAAGGAATGATCGTTGGAGAGCATAACCGTGACAACGATCTTGTTGTTAACGTCAGCAAAATGAAACAGCAGACGAACGTCCGCTCTGCGACAAAAGATCAGACAACTACAATCAAAAAAGCGCGTATCATGTCTCTTGAGGAGTCTCTAGAGTACTTAAACGAAGATGAATACTGTGAAGTAACGCCTGAATCCATCCGTTTAAGAAAGAAAATCCTCAATAAAAACGAACGTGAAAAAGCAGCTAAAAAGAAAAAAACAGCAGGATTGTCTTAATCTCTTGCAGAATTTGAAAAGATAGAACCCGCACGTTTGCAGGGGAGGGAATCTTTTTGAATGACGTAAATGAACGCCTGTCGTTCTTCGCCGCTCTATATCAAGTAGACCGGCAGCCTGCGGCAGGCATGTGGCTGCTGTACGGCACGATTTTTGTGTTGGCCGTTATTGTGTTTAAGCTTGGCTTTGCTAAACGGCTTCCGGTATTAAAATCAGCAGTGGTGTATGTATTTCTGGCTTTGGGCTGCACTGTTTTGACCTTTTTAGGAGTGTTTTTGCCCGTGGCAGAGGGATTGGTCGTCGCTGCGCTGATTTTAATCATTTACAAAATTCGGCTGTATCAGTCGAAAAAGGGACAGTCTGCAAAATCATAAAAAGACTCAGCTGAGAAGCTGAGTCTTTTTTGTTCTGTATGGTAAAGCGGTTGCTTTATTTTTTGACTTTTTCTTTCTTCTGCTGTCCCGGATGAAAAGTGAATTTTCCCGTTTTCAGCCGTTCTTCTGTTTTTTTGGTAATCCGGTCGTGGCATTCCTGACACATATATGTATGGATTGGGCGGTTTCGAAGCCGTTTCGCGATCAGGGTATCATCATCAATAGTTTCAATTTTATCGCAAATAGAACATTGGACCCTCATCATATCACCTCTTTCACTAACATGTATTATAGCACGGATCAGAAGCTGTCCAAAATAAGAAAAAGCTAAAGCGCGAGGCTATAGCTTAATCATTGGTATTCTTTTTCATATGATGATCAGATTGATCGTTTTGCTCCTGATCCATTTCCTGCTGCTGCTTTCTGTTTAATTGATCATTTTGCTGCTTTGTTTGCGGCTCGTCTTCATTATCAATCACATCGTTAGGCACTTCCGGAAGCACTCGGCCGACAATCGCAGCCAATTCATCTAATATGCCTGTCACAGGACGGCCTTCACTGATTTCTCTGCTCATTTCATTCAGGCGGCTGACCGTATCTGGGTCAGCAATGACAACCGCGTTGGCGCCGTATCGATCATTTTTTAGAGCTTGGGCTACAGAATATTTAATGGTTTCCACTTTGCTTCTGTCCAAAGTATCATCGACGTCAATCCCCACAACGGCATATCCTCCGAGCACAACGGCTGTTGCATCCTTGACATCAGGGATTTTTTCAGCAACGCTGACAAGATGCTTGGCAATATCCGTTCTTGTTCCATTGTCTTTTGTCTCCTGAGTTGTGTCCTTTACGTGAATCGGTTTGGTTTCCTGTTGTCTTGTTGATTCTTCTTCAACATTTTGATCCTGTCTTCCTTGCTGGTAGGCACATGCGGACAGGATAAACGTCAGCTGTATGATAATGAAAAGAATTCGCACTTGCGGGTTCCCTCCTTGAGATACATTCATTAATTTTATTGTTGAATTAACCTTCTATCTTTATGCACAAAAACATATATTTTAGCAGGCATTCACCTTTTTCATCGTAAGAGAAGCAGGAAGAACTTTGACCCTTATATCAGGAGGCTGAGACTTGAGTAAAATTTATGTGTTAGATACGAATGTGTTATTACAGGATCCTAACGCGATATTTTCTTTTGAAGAAAATGAGGTTGTCATCCCTGCTGTTGTATTAGAAGAGGTTGATTCAAAAAAACGGTATATGGACGAAGTTGGGAGGAATGCAAGGCACGTATCTAAGCTGATCGATGCGCTAAGGCAAAAGGGCAGGCTGCATGAGCAGGTCCCGCTCCATACTGGGGGCACACTGAGAATTGAACTGAATCATCGTTCGTTTCACCAGCTGCAAGAGATCTTTATTGAAAAAACGAACGATAATCGTATATTAGCTGTTGCGAAAAACTTAAGCCTTGAGGAAGAAACGAAGGAAGATGGCAGGGCGGTTATCCTTGTCAGCAAGGATGTATTGGTCAGAGTTAAAGCAGACGCAATCGGGCTGCATGCTGAAGATTTCTTAAATGACCGGGTTGTGGATAATGATGAAATGTACAGCGGCTATAAGGATTTATATATCAGCCAGCAACTGCTCAGCTCTTTTTATGGGAAAAATCAAATTTCAGTAAATGATTTAAAACAGCACGCATTTTATCCGAATCAATTCGCATTAATGAAGGATGAGCTGGGAGGATCATCCTCAGCTGTCGGAATTGCAGATAAAACAGGAAAGGTCTTAAAAAGGCTTGTATTTGATGATGAACATGTATGGGGAATCAGGCCGAAAAATGTACAGCAGACAATGGCATTAGAGCTTTTGCTGCGTGAAGATATTCCGCTCGTCACCCTGATCGGAAAAGCAGGAACCGGCAAAACGCTTTTAGCATTGGCGGCGGGGCTATTGCAGACAGAAGACTTGGGAATATATAAAAAGCTGGTCGTCGCAAGACCGATTGTTCCTGTTGGCAAAGACATCGGATACTTGCCTGGCGAAAAAGAGGAAAAGCTAAAGCCTTGGATGCAGCCGATTTTTGACAACTTAGAGTTTCTGTTTAATGCGAAAAAACCGGGGGAGCTTGAGGCCATTCTGTCGGGTATTGGCTCAATTCAGGTTGAGGCGCTGACTTATATCAGGGGGAGAAGTATTCCAGATCAATTTATTATTATTGATGAAGCACAAAATTTGACCAGGCATGAAGTGAAAACGCTGCTGACGAGAGTCGGTGAGGGCAGTAAAATTGTCTTAATGGGCGATCCTGAACAAATTGATCACCCATATTTAGACAGTTTGAACAATGGTTTGGCCTATGTGGTTGAGCGATTTAAAGGACAACCCATCTCAGGCAGCGTGAAGCTGTTAAAAGGTGAGAGATCAGGTCTCGCTCAGCTGGCCGCTGACTTGCTGTAATACTAAACGATTTCAATTTCTTTTATATGGGTGATCGGCTGTTCGTGATCAACTGGATCTTCAAAGTAAATATGTACGGGGCCGCTTTCTTGAATCGGCTTGCCTGCTTCACTGAAATGGACAATACTGTTCAGAGCGGTTTCAAGAGGAACGGCGGCCTTTCCCGAACTTGTGACGAATACGCATTGTGTCGCGGAGCTGAGCGGCTCGGCATTTTTCAGAACAGTTCCAAGTTTCATTGCGAAACTGCCGTTCATCAGTTTTTGCTTCTCGAATTGTTTTTCCGTCTTTAATGTTGGCGGCGCAATCCGGCCTTCTCTGATCACGCGTTCAGGATCAAGATCCGATTCATCCCCGGCTGATTGTAAATGTATGTCTTGACCGTCCCCTTTGCGGTCAAACGAAAATTTGCGATCATCAAAAATCCATACACTCGGATCAATGGTGATCGGATATGTAACATTGCCTTTTACTTGTATAACACTCATGATATAACCCCCTTCTCTCAAAATTATAAAAGTTTTCGCATGAATTGTCACTTTGTGTACAAATTATGTGTATTGAAATGCTCAGGGAGCGAGGGTGGTTGCATGGTATGCCGGCATAATGACGAGCTTGAAGCCTTAGTAAAAGAGGCAAAAAAGGTGACAGACAAGGGGGAAGTAGCCAGCTATATTCCCGCCTTGGCAAAAGCTGATAAACACGGTCTGTCAGTGGCGATTTATTATTCCAATAATGCTTGTCTGTCAGCGGGTGACGTAGAAAAAACATTTACGCTTCAAAGTATATCGAAAGTCCTCTCACTTGCATTGGTGTTAATGGAATACGGCAAAGATAAGGTCTTCAGTTATGTCGGACAGGAGCCGACCGGTGATCCGTTTAATTCAATTATCAAGCTGGAAACAGTGAATCCGAGCAAGCCGTTAAACCCTATGATCAATGCCGGGGCATTGGTCGTGACAAGCTTGATTAAAGGGAAGACGGTGAAAGAGAGACTTGATTATTTGCTTTCTTTTATCAGAAGGCTGACAAACAACCGAGAGATTACATACTGCCGGGAAGTGGCTGAATCCGAATACAGCACGTCAATGATTAATCGGGCAATGTGTTATTATATGAAGCAGTACGGCATTTTTGAAGATGATGTAGAAGCTGTAATGGATTTATACACGAAGCAATGTGCGATTGAGATGAACAGCCTGGACTTGGCGAAAATCGGATCTGTATTCGCGCTGAACGGCAGACACCCTGAGACTGGGGAGCAAGTCATCTCAAAAGATGTGGCGAGAATTTGCAAAACGTTTATGGTGACGTGCGGAATGTACAATGCAAGCGGGGAATTTGCAATTAAGGTCGGAATTCCTGCAAAAAGCGGCGTATCCGGAGGGATTATGGGCATTTCGCCTTACGATTTCGGGATCGGCATTTTCGGCCCGGCATTGGACGAAAAAGGGAACAGCATTGCGGGTGTAAAGCTTTTGAAAATAATGTCTGACATGTACAGGCTGAGTATTTTTTAATTTATGGCATCTGCTTAAATCCTCTTGCATTTTCTGCTCATACCCTTTATGATAAATAGAAGAATTAGGTACTCGCCTGGGGAACGGAGGGATACTTTTGGCTTCAGAGATGATAGTTGACCATCGGCAAAAAGCTTTTGAGCTCTTAAAAGTTGACGCTGAGAAGATTTTGAAGCTGATCCGAGTACAAATGGATAACTTAACGATGCCTCAATGTCCTCTATATGAAGAGGTTTTAGATACTCAAATGTTCGGGCTTTCGAGGGAAATCGATTTTGCTGTCCGCCTGGGATTGGTTGATGAAAAAGACGGTAAAGACCTTTTATACACATTGGAGCGCGAATTGTCGGCTTTACATGACGCGTTTACAGGTAAATAAATGATAAAACTCAAACTTATTAACAGTTTGGGTTTTTTTATAACCGCTAATTTTCTCTCATCTCCTTAAAGACGGTCTTTTTTTACACATTCCTACCGAATCGTATAGAGATTCTTCGTCTCGTTTGATAAATTGTAGTAAAATAAAAAAATAGAAATACATAAAAACCATAGATAATGGAAGTTAGAAGCAGGGAAGAGGATGTTATGTTAAAAAAAATGCTAAAATCTTATGATTACTCACTGATATTCGCAATTGTTTTATTATGCGGATTCGGTTTAGTGATGGTATACAGCTCAAGCATGATTACGGCTGTTTCTCGGTATGGAGTAAGCAGTAATTTTTTCTTCATGCGGCAGCTGTTTGCTTTAATTGCGGGGGGCGCTCTTTTTATTCTCATGGCTTTGTTTCCTTACAAAGCACTGGCTCACCAGAAGTTTCAGAAGGGGATGCTGCTTGTTTCTGTTCTGGCGCTTATCTCGCTGTTCGTATTCGGGCATGTTGCCGGAAACGCACAAAGCTGGTTTAAAATTGGCGGATTGAGTTTGCAGCCGGGCGAATTTGTCAAGCTGGTGGTCATATTATATCTTGCAGCCGTATACGCCAAAAAACAAAGCTATATTGATCATCTGTTAACGGGAGTGGCGCCTCCAGTGGTGATGACAATCATTCTTTGCGGATTGATTGCTATGCAGCCTGACATCGGTACAGCGTCGATTATCGCTTTAATTGCAACATGCATGATTTTGTGCTCGGGTTTCAGCGGAAAAACGTTGGTAAAGCTTATTTTGTTGGGCGGGATTGTTTTAATCCTGGTCAGCCCGATTATTTATTTAAATAAGGACAAGATCCTAACAGAAAAGCGTTTAGATCGTTTTGAGAGCCTTGAAGACCCGTTTAAATATGCGGATTCATCAGGTTTACAAGTGATCAATTCATATTATGCGATCGGCTCAGGCGGTATTTTCGGTCTGGGACTCGGTGAAAGTATTCAAAAATACGGATATCTGCCTGAATCACATACTGACTTTATCATGGCCGTGATTGCTGAAGAACTAGGTATTTTTGGGGTATTGTTTGTGATTTTCCTATTGGGTTTTATCGTAATAAAAGGCTTTTATATTGCCAGGAAATGCGAGGACCCGTTTGGAAGTCTTCTAGCGATCGGCATTTCGAGCATGATCGCCATACAATCGTTTATTAACCTTGGCGGTGTCAGCGGATTAATTCCGATTACGGGGGTTACGCTGCCATTTATCAGTTACGGGGGCTCTTCTTTAGTGCTGCTGCTGGCGAGTATGGGGATATTAGCGAATATCAGCATGTTTGTGAAATATTCAGAGAATAAGAAAAAGAGAGAGCCCTTGGCGCCGAAGGGAATGAAAAAGAAACAGCTCAAAAAAACTGTTTATCTGTAAAAAACAAGTGTGTACATGGGAAGGATATTTCGCTATGATAGATTATATTCCATTCGGGTAAGGGGGAGAAAAGTTTGTCTCAGCAAACGATACAAAAAGTATTAGTAGCAAACAGGGGAGAAATTGCAATCCGAATATTCCGGGCTTGTACCGAATTAAATATTCGTACTGTTGCGGTCTATTCAAAAGAAGATTCCGGTTCCTACCATCGGTACAAGGCGGATGAAGCATACCTGGTCGGTGAAGGGAAAAAACCGATTGATGCTTACCTGGATATCGAGGGTATCATTGATATTGCGAAAAGAAACAAAGTCGATGCGATTCATCCGGGATACGGTTTCTTATCTGAAAATATCCATTTCGCGAAACGATGTGAAGAAGAAGGCATCGTATTCATTGGTCCAAAATCCGGGCATCTAGATATGTTTGGTGACAAGGTAAAAGCGCGTGAGCAGGCAGAAAAAGCCGGAATCCCTGTGATTCCCGGAAGCGACGGCCCTGCAGAAACGCTTGAAGCAGTCGAACAATTTGGACAAACTAACGGTTATCCAATTATCATTAAAGCTTCGCTTGGCGGCGGCGGCCGCGGTATGCGGATTGTCAGATCTGAAAGTGAAGTCAAAGAAGCATATGAGCGTGCAAAATCAGAAGCGAAAGCAGCCTTTGGCAATGATGAAGTTTATGTAGAAAAATTGATTGAAAACCCGAAACATATTGAGGTTCAGGTGATTGGAGACAAGCAGGGCAATGTCGTCCACCTTTTTGAGAGGGACTGTTCTGTTCAAAGACGCCACCAAAAAGTCATTGAAGTGGCACCGAGTGTCTCGCTGTCACCTGAATTAAGAGATCAGATTTGTGAAGCGGCAGTTGCGCTTGCGAAAAATGTAAACTATATAAACGCAGGTACGGTTGAATTCCTTGTTGCAAACAACGAGTTCTACTTTATTGAAGTAAACCCTCGCGTACAAGTTGAACATACGATTACAGAAATGATTACAGGTGTCGACATTGTTCAAACACAGATCCTTGTTGCCCAAGGGCACAGCCTTCACAGCAAAAAAGTAAATATTCCTGAGCAAAAGGACATTTCTACAAACGGCTATGCCATTCAGTCACGGGTTACGACTGAGGATCCGCAAAATGATTTCATGCCTGATACAGGAAAAATCATGGCTTACCGCTCAGGCGGCGGTTTTGGTGTCCGTCTTGATACCGGAAACAGCTTCCAAGGAGCCGTAATTACGCCGTATTATGATTCACTTCTCGTTAAGCTTTCCACTTGGGCTTTAACGTTTGAACAGGCGGCGGCCAAAATGGTCCGAAACCTTCAGGAGTTTAGAATCAGAGGCATTAAAACAAACATTCCGTTTCTTGAGAACGTTGCAAAGCATGAGAAGTTCCTGACAGGGCAATATGATACATCTTTCATTGATACAACACCTGAATTATTTATTTTCCCTAAACAGAAAGACCGCGGAACGAAAATGCTCACTTACATCGGCAATGTGACAGTGAACGGGTTCCCTGGAATCGGTAAAAAAGAAAAACCGGCGTTTGACAAGCCGTTAAACGTAAAAGTAGACGCTGATCAGCAGCCTGCCAGAGGGACAAAGCAAATTCTCGATGAAAAAGGTGCTGAAGGGCTTGCGAAATGGGTTAAGGAGCAGAAATCTGTCCTTTTAACTGATACGACATTCAGGGATGCCCACCAATCGTTATTGGCGACGAGATTCAGATCTCATGATTTGAAAAAAATCGCGAATCCGACAGCAGCTTTATGGCCTGAGCTATTCAGCATGGAAATGTGGGGAGGCGCGACCTTCGATGTAGCCTACCGATTCCTGAAAGAAGATCCATGGAAGCGTTTGGAAGATCTTCGCAAGGAAGTCCCGAACACCTTATTCCAGATGCTTCTTCGTTCATCAAATGCGGTAGGCTATACGAATTATCCGGACAATGTGATTAAAGAATTTGTGAAGCAATCCGCTCAAGCCGGTATTGATGTGTTCCGTATTTTCGACAGTTTAAACTGGGTAAAAGGGATGACGTTAGCCATTGATGCTGTTCGGGATACCGGCAAAGTGGCAGAAGCAGCGATTTGTTACACGGGAGATATTCTTGACAAGAACCGCACGAAATATGATCTTGCTTACTATACGTCGATGGCGAAGGAGCTTGAGGCTGCCGGAGCCCATATTCTCGGAATTAAAGATATGGCGGGACTGTTAAAACCGCAGGCTGCATATGAACTCGTTTCTGCGTTGAAAGAGACAATCGACATTCCGGTTCACCTTCATACGCATGATACGAGCGGCAACGGTATTTTTATGTATGCGAAAGCTGTTGAAGCCGGCGTTGATATTATAGACGTGGCGGTCAGCTCAATGGCGGGATTAACGTCTCAGCCTAGCGCGAGCGGATTTTATCATGCGATGGAAGGCAACGCCCGCCGTCCGGAAATGAATGTTCAAGACGTTGAATTGCTGTCCCAGTATTGGGAGTCAGTGCGTAAATATTATAGTGAATTTGAAAGCGGAATGAAGTCTCCGCATACTGAAATTTATGAGCACGAAATGCCTGGAGGCCAATACAGCAACCTGCAACAGCAGGCGAAAGGAGTAGGCCTTGGCGACCGCTGGAATGAAGTTAAGGAAATGTACAGACGCGTCAACGATATGTTCGGTGACATCGTGAAGGTAACGCCTTCCTCTAAAGTAGTCGGAGATATGGCGCTCTACATGGTGCAAAATAATCTCACTGAAAAGGACGTTTACGAAAAAGGCGAATCATTAGATTTCCCTGATTCTGTAGTGGAGCTTTTCAAAGGAAATATTGGCCAACCTCATGGCGGATTCCCGGAAAAACTCCAAAAGCTGATCTTAAAAGGCCAGAAGCCGATTACGGTCAGACCGGGAGAGCTGTTAGAGCCGGTATCCTTTGAAGCAATCAAACAGGATTTTAAAGAGCAGCATAACTTGGAGATTTCAGATCAAGATGCTGTGGCGTATGCCCTTTATCCTAAAGTCTTCTCTGATTATGTGAAAACGGCAGAAAGCTATGGAGACATTTCGGTATTAGATACGCCGACATTCTTCTATGGCATGACCTTAGGTGAAGAAATAGAAGTGGAAATTGAGCGCGGAAAAACATTGATTGTCAAGCTGATTTCAATCGGTGAGCCTCAGCCTGATGCCACTCGCGTCGTTTATTTCGAACTGAACGGACAGCCGCGCGAGGTTGTCATTAAAGACGAAAGCATCAAGTCTTCCGTTCAGGAAAGGCTGAAAGCGGACCGGACAAACCCAAGTCACATCGCAGCTTCTATGCCTGGAACGGTTATTAAGGTATTGACTGAAGCAGGCACAAAAGTCAATAAAGGTGATCATTTGATGATCAATGAAGCGATGAAGATGGAAACAACGGTTCAAGCGCCTTTCTCAGGAACAATCAAGCAGGTTCATGTCAAAAATGGCGAGCCGATCCAAACGGGAGATCTTCTTCTCGAAATTGAAAAAGCATAATAAACCGGAGTGTATATCATTGGATATACACTCTTATTTTTTTAAAAAAGAGCGGAGTGAAACAGTTGAAAGTGTGTGTATGGTTTTAAGGCTTTGAAGACAATTCAGCACTGTCACAAGTCATTTTCTATTCAAAACAAAAAACAGAACTTATCTGCTGCCGATCCTACAGGTAGATCAGTACTTTATAAACGTGAAGTATGATATAAGCCATGAATATCTCTTTAAGACTCAATCTGTTTTTTAAAATGAGGCGCGGCAAAAGGCTTTACCTGCACATTTTTTATCATGAAGCGATACAGATGGACTCATATGAAATTGATGCGTTTTCTATAATCAGGATGATGCAGGTTACGGAGCGCACCGATCCGCTCATTGATTTTCAAGTTCAGCGGAGACTAGCGATGGAAGCGTATGAAGCGGCAAAAAAAAGACCAAAGCGTAGGGCTTTGGTCTAGAGTCGTTATGATTGTCTGGATTCATAACGGAAACGTGCAATTAATAATAAGAAATAGCATAGAACGCCAAACAGGCAGGCTATAAAGAACGAGTGGGCAAGTGCAAAACCCAGAGCCAGTTCAGTGTATACGATCATAATACCGGACAGCGCCTGTAATGTGATAAAAATAAGACATGAGATCCAGCCCCAAAAGATCTGTTTTTGATCTTTATAGGAAGTAATAGCATGAACAGCCGCAACAATAATCCATACAAACAACAGCAAGGCTGCTGCTCTGTGGCCCATTTGCACCCATTCATGGAATTGAGTCGGAAGTCCATTGTTCAGCGGACTGCACAGCGGTACATCAGGACATGCCAAGCTTGACTCGGTATGTCTTACATATGCACCAGTATACACAACGATATAGGAATATATTAAAATCCCTATCATGTGAAATTGCATTGTTTTGCCGATTTGAAGCGGCTTAACCAGTTTTCTAACTGATTTATCAGCTTCAAATATGAGCAATGTCAAAATGAGCACTGAAGCGAAAGAAATCAATGAGATGCCAAAGTGAAGCGCCATAATCAGCGCGTTTGAACCGAATACGACAGCCAATGCGCCAAGCAGTGCCTGTAGAAATAAAAAGATAATAGACATGATCGCGAGAAACGTTGTTTCACGGAAAATAGGCGTAATTTTTCTCCAAGACCAAAACGCAAGGCTTAACACAAGGATAATAGAAATCCCGCTTGCGAATCTGTGGCTCCATTCAATAATTGAAGCCGGATTCAGTTCAGGGAAAAAACGGCCGTGACACAGCGGCCACTGTCTGCCGCATCCTTGGCCGGAACCTGTTTTTGTAACGAGGGCACCCCCGATTAAAACAATAAGCATGACAAATGTTGTCAGAACACCGAGAGCTTTTAATGCTTTATTCATACAATATTCACCTTCTCAACATACTGCTGCAATTTTATATACGTTCCAAGTGTAAGCGAATATGTGTTTTGTGGCAATTCTTAGAGCCTTTTGTTCACAAAAATATAATAGAATGACGGCTTCCGGAAAATGTACACTTGATTATTCATGCCGGGTCTGATAGAAATAAGGTAAACGCACTGCCGATTTGGTGATTGCCTTCGTCTTTGGTAAAATTCATAAAAAGTTCACAAATAAATTCCTGTTTGTCGTTTAATATTTAATAGGATGTTTTTTTACAAGATGTTATCTTGTATGATAGAGTTGCAGGTTTTTTTATTCTCCTGCGTTAGGTTTGTAAGGGAGGTTTACGTTATGGCTAACTCCAGAATCTTAAATGATACAGCTATAGACGGACAAATTGAAGAAACAACGGCATGGAAAGATTTTCTGTCCCTTATTAAAATAGGGATCGTCAATTCTAATCTCATCACGACTTTTACTGGAATGTGGCTTGCTCTGCATATTTCCGGTTTGAGTTTTTTAGGCAATATAAACACCGTTCTTCTTACGTTAATCGGATCTTCTCTGATTATTGCGGGCTCATGCGCGATCAATAACTGGTATGATCGGGATATCGATCATCTTATGGAACGCACGAAAGTAAGACCGACGGTTACGGGTAAAATTCAGCCAAATCAGGCGTTATGGTCTGGAATTTTGCTGGTTGCTTTAGGATTGATCATGCTGCTGATGACAACTGTCATGGCTGCCGTTATCGGTTTTATCGGAGTCTTTACGTATGTTGTATTGTACACAATGTGGACGAAACGCCGTTATACGATTAACACAGTAGTAGGAAGTGTTTCCGGTGCAGTGCCGCCGCTTATTGGATGGACGGCAGTGGAAGGCAATATCGGTGTCGTGGCATGGGTATTATTCATGATTTTATTTATTTGGCAGATTCCTCATTTCTTAGCATTGGCTATTAAGAAAACTGAGGATTACAGAGCTGCAAATATTCCGATGCTTCCTGTCGTATACGGATTTGAAGTGACAAAAAGACAAATTATTGTCTGGGTTGCGTGTCTGATGCCGCTACCGTTTTTCCTTGGAAGCCTTGGCCTTCCGATTGTCATCCTCGGCTTGCTGTTAAATATCGGCTGGCTGATTCTCGGCTTGATGGGCTTCCGCTCCAAGAATATCATGAAGTGGGCAACGCAGATGTTCGTTTACTCGCTCAATTACATGACAATCTATTTCGTTGCCATGGTTGTCTTGACTCTTTTCTAAAAAAATAGATACATTGCTTGTTTTATCGCTTCAAAATAAACGATGACAACTAGTAAATGCCGCCTTGACCTTTTGTTTAATCAGGCGGCTTTACTTTTATACATAGATGGCATTTTGAGTAAAAACACTCATAATTTAAGAGAAGAGGAAATGTAAGTGCTTTATTGGTGATAGGCTGGATTGCGATGGATTTCGAATCTGCTTTCCGCCTTTGTATTGACCAGAAAAGGGGTTGGGTGAAATGGTAAAGCATTGGCGTCTTATTTTATTATTAGCCTTAGTGCCGCTTCTATTAAGCGGATGTGGAAAACCTTTTTTATCCACGCTCAAGCCTGCTGGCGAGGTGGCTGATAAACAGTATGACCTGACAGTGCTCAGCACATTGATTATGGTGGTTGTTGTTGCAGTAGTATCTGTTATCTTCTTTTATGTGATTGTGAGATTCAGAAGATCACGGGTCGGTGAGAACACGATACCGAAACAGGTAGAGGGGAACAAATTTTTAGAAATCACATGGACCGTGATCCCGATTTTGCTGCTCATCATTCTTGTGATCCCTGTCGTATTATATACGCTTGAGCTAGCAGATACATCACCAATGGATAAGAAAAGCCGCAAAGCTGAGGATGCGCTTGTAGTCAATGTCCGGGCAAATCTATATTGGTGGGAGTTTGAATATCCTGATTATGGCATTATCACAAGCCAGGAGCTGATTGTGCCGACAGACCAGCGGGTATATTTTAATTTAAAAGCTTCAGATGTCAAACATTCCTTCTGGATTCCCTCGGTTGGAGGAAAACTTGATACGAATACGGATAATGAAAATAAGTTTTTCCTGACATTTGATTCAAAACGAAGCAAAGAGGCAGGAGATATGTTTTTTGGGAAGTGTGCAGAGCTTTGCGGCCCTTCACACGCGTTGATGGATTTTAAGGTAAAGACGATGTCTGCAAAAGAATTCCAGGGCTGGACAAAAGAAATGAAAAACTATAAGTCTACAACAGAGAGTGATTTGGCTAAGCAGGGCGAAGAACTGTTTAAAGAGAAGAACTGTCTGAGCTGCCATGCGGTAGAGCCGAATGATAAACGTGCAGAAGCAGCAAGAACGGCACCTAACTTAGCGACCTTCGGTGAAAGGGCAAAAGTGGCAGGGGTGAAAGACGCCAACGAAGAAAATGTGAAGGCTTGGCTGAAGGATCCTGAGAGCATAAAACCGGGTAACAAAATGACAGGAACATATCCGAAGCTGTCAGACAGTGAAACAGATGCGCTTTATGAATACTTAAAAGGCTTAAAAACGGAAAGCAAGTAGGGAAGAAAGGGAGATATTGGGGGAGGTCACATATGTTGAATGCGCTTACAGAAAAACGGACGCGCGGATCTATACTTTGGGATTATTTGACGACGGTGGACCATAAAAAAATCGCAATTCTTTACTTAATCGCCGGGGGATTCTTCTTTCTTGTCGGGGGAATTGAAGCGATGTTTATCAGAATTCAGCTTGCAAAACCTGAAAATGCTTTTCTCAGTGCCCAAGCGTACAATGAAGTAATGACAATGCACGGGACGACAATGATCTTTCTGGCTGCGATGCCGCTTTTATTTGCCTTGATGAATGCGGTCGTGCCTTTGCAGATTGGGGCTCGCGACGTTTCGTTTCCATTTTTAAACTCGCTCGGTTTTTGGCTCTTCTTTTTCGGGGGCATTTTCTTAAATCTAAGCTGGTTTTTGGGCGGAGCACCAGACGCGGGCTGGACGTCATACGCCTCACTTTCGCTTCATTCTGAAGGGCACGGCATAGACTTTTTCGTCCTCGGACTGCAAATATCGGGGCTTGGGACGCTGATAGCCGGGATTAACTTTTTGGCCACGATTATCAACATGAGGGCTCCGGGCATGACATACATGAGGCTGCCTTTGTTTACATGGACGACATTTGTGGCTTCGGCATTGATTTTGTTTGCATTTCCGCCGCTTACGGTCGGATTGGCACTGATGATGCTGGATCGGCTGTTCGGCACCAATTTCTTTAATCCGGAGCTTGGCGGGAATACGGTCATTTGGGAGCATTTATTTTGGATCTTTGGCCATCCGGAGGTTTATATCTTAATTTTGCCTGCATTCGGTATTTTTTCAGAGGTCATCCCTGTGTTTGCCAGAAAGCGTTTGTTTGGGTACTCATCAATGGTTTTTGCCATCGTGCTCATTGGCTTTTTGGGCTTTATGGTTTGGGTGCATCACATGTTTACGACAGGTCTCGGCCCGATTGCAAATGCGATTTTTGCGGTTGCCACAATGGCTATCGCGATACCGACCGGGATTAAGATTTTTAACTGGCTTTTGACGATCTGGGGAGGAAATGTAAAGTATACGACAGCGATGCTGTATGCCGTCTCATTTATTCCGTCCTTCGTGCTCGGCGGTGTGACGGGAGTCATGCTGGCAGCAGCTGCTGCTGATTATCAGTTCCATGATACGTATTTTGTGGTGGCGCACTTCCACTATGTCATTATTGGCGGCGTGGTATTCGGCCTTTTAGCCGGTGTTCATTTCTGGTGGCCGAAAATGTTCGGTAAGATTCTGCATGAAACGATGGGGAAAATTTCATTTGTATTGTTTTTTATCGGCTTTCATCTCACGTTTTTCATTCAGCATTTTGTCGGTTTGATGGGGATGCCGCGCCGGGTTTATACGTTTTTGCCAGGCCAGGGTCTTGAAACCGGCAACTTGATCAGTACGATCGGGGCGTTCTTTATGGCGGCAGCTGTTATTCTTCTGCTGGTCAATGTCATTTGGACATCAGTAAAAGGGGAATATGTCGGAGCCGATCCTTGGCAGGACGGACGTACGCTTGAATGGACCGTTTCTTCACCGCCGCCGGAGTATAACTTTAAACAGCTTCCTTTTGTCAGAGGGCTTGATCCGTTTTGGATCGAGAAGCAGGCAGGACACAAATCAATGACACCGGCTGAACCGGTTGATGATATTCATATGCCGAACGGCTCAATCCTGCCGTTCATCATTTCCTTCGGTCTCTTTGTCGCAGCGTTCGGGCTGCTGTACAGAACCGATCACGCTTGGGGGTTGCCGGTGATCTTTATCGGGCTCGGCATCACATTCATTACGATGCTGCTTCGCTCAGTAATTGATGATCACGGCTATCATATTCATAAAGAGGAACTGCCGAACGATGATAAAGGGGTGAAGGCATAATGCAAATTGAAGAAAAATTCACCGCAGAAACCTTTCCAGCTTCTCCCGAAAAAGTAACACTGGAAGGGAAAAATAAATTTTTAGGTTTTTGGCTTTTTCTTGGGGGAGAGACAGTTTTGTTCGCGTCTCTCTTCGCAACGTTTCTTGCACTCCGGAATTCAAACGCCGGTGATCCGCCTACGACGGAAATGTTCGATGTAACACTTGTTTTTATCGCCACAATGCTATTGTTAACGAGCAGTTTAACGAGTGTGTACGCAATGTACCACATGAAGAACTTTTCCTTCGGCAAAATGCAGCTTTGGCTGGGAATTACGATCTTATTGGGGGCTGGCTTTTTAGCATTGGAGATTTATGAGTTTAAGCATTACACCCATGAGTTTGGATTTACCATCACAAGCTCTGCGCTCGGTTCCGCGTTTTACACGCTTGTCGGTACACACGGCGCCCACGTGGCATTTGGGCTTATGTGGATCAGCACGCTGATGATCCGTAATGCCAAGAGGGGTCTGAACCTGTATACGGCGCCTAAGTTTTATGTTGCCAGTCTTTATTGGCACTTTATTGATGTCGTGTGGGTCTTCATCTTTACCGTTGTATATTTAATGGGGATGGTGGGATAAACATGGTCGGTAAAAAAAGCAGAGGGCATATCAACAGCGACCTTGAATTTAAGAAAAAGAAGCATGCTCAGGAGATGAAATATCAGGTTCTGTCTTTTGGCTTAATGATCGGTCTTACGATTGTTGCATTTCTGACTGTGGCAACGGACGGTGTCGGCAGCTGGTTTACGATTCCTTTCATTATTCTGCTTGCTGCAGTTCAAGTCATCTTCCAGCTGTATTATTTCATGCATATGAATCAAAAAGGGCATGAGGCGCCGGCACTGTTTTTGTATTCAGGGGTGTTTGTCGCGTTCATCACTGTGCTTGCGTTTGTCACAATTATATGGTGGTAATTTGAACAGCCGCCGGAGGTGAAGAAATGAATCAGTTAGAGGTATTTGGGTTTCGCGCGATGTGGAGCCCTTATCTTTTTTGTATCCTGTTGGGCATTACGGTGCTTTATCTCTTTTTTTACAGGCGAATGTCTTCAAAGCCTGAACGGATAACAGGTAAAGAGATGATGTGCTTTCTGTCGGCGATGCTGTTTTTATATGCAGCCGAGGGAAGCCCGGTTGATCTGCTCGGACATATTATGTTCAGCGCGCATATGGTGCAGATGGCTGTGCTGTACTTGGTCGTCCCGCCGTTATTGATCGCGGGAGTTCCTGCATGGCTCTGGGAGAAAATCATTTTCAAGCCTGCCATTAAACCGGTTTTTTCATTTTTCTCGATGCCTTTAATTGCTTTGCTTTTATTTAACGGCATTTTTTCTTTATATCATGTTCCGTTTATATTTGATGCTGTCAAAACGGATCCGTTTTACCATACGTTAATGACTTGGCTTATCTTTGTGCTTGCGTTTTTGATGTGGTGGCCGCTTGTTCATAAGGTAGAGCCTCTTCGGCAGCTCAGCGGCTTGATGAAGCTGGGATATATTATGGCGGACGGTATACTGCTCACGCCTGCTTGCGCATTGATCATGTTCAGCGGTGCGCCGTTATACGCCACCTATACAGATCCGTCTGCGTGGGCTGAGGCAATGAAGCTTTGTGTGCCTGCAGATATGATGGGGCAGGTCCCATTAACAGGACCGGAGATATTCAATACACTGCCTTTGTTAGAAGATCAGCAGCTCGGAGCGGTTATGATGAAAATCATTCAGGAAATTGTGTACGGTACTTTTTTGGCGATTATTTTTTTCCAATGGGTGAAGAAAGAAAGGGAAAAGGACGGGCAAGAGGAGCCGCCGTATATTCAGCAAACGATATCATAAAAGGTACAGCAAAACATGCTGTACCTTTTCATTACATTTGAACTGTTTTTAACAAGTCGGAGATGTCCTGAATCAGTGCCTTGCTTTTTGTCACAACCTGTACGGGAAACTCTTCCGTTTCTCCATATTCTACTCCATGCGGGTAATAATGCTTGCCTAAGAGAGGGGACATTAATTGAATCACGGCGCGGCCGCTTCCAACATCGCCCTCTGCCGCAATGCCTTGTATCCGCAGATAAAACGTACCCTCGATCGTCGAAAACTTCCTGTCATAGGTGACTCTTTCGTAATCCCATTGACCCGCTCTGACGAGGCCTTTGCTTTCCATCAAGTCGTCCAGCCAGCTTAGCTCAGCCTTTACCCCTTCAAGTCCGCTTTCAGTAAACTTCAACACTGACCCCTCCTTATAAAAATTACCTTTCCTGACAATCATAGTATGAAAGCGTTAAACTTTCAATGAATCTTCTTCTTTTGAAAGTATGCAAAAATTAAATTTTGACGACAATAGCACTAGACTAAAGGAGGTTATACGGATGACAAAAATAAAAGATCTGATGACAGCCGACTTGCAATATTGCACGGTATTAGATAATGTATATGAAGCTGCGGTAAAGATGAAAGACGCGAATGTAGGTGCGATTCCGATAGTTGATGAGGATGGAGAAACACTGGTAGGCATCGTAACCGACCGTGATCTCGTGTTAAGAGGAATCGCCATAAAAAAACCAAACTCGCAAAAAATCACTGACGCGATGACCGAAAAACCTGTCAGTGTGGAGGAAGATGCTTCAGTCGATGAGGTTCTTCATTTGATGGCATCCCATCAGCTCAGAAGGATACCTGTTACAAAAAACAAAAAGCTGACTGGAATTGTCACGCTTGGTGATCTTTCTTTATCTGAACAAACCAATGAACGTGCCGGCAGTGCCTTATCGGATATTTCCGAGGGTGATAATAGAGAAGAAGGCTTTTTTCATTAACACATAAATCTTTGACATGTTAAATAGGCTGTATTGTAATGAGATGTAAGGCAAGACATTGTGATTCGCCACGGGGGTGATAGATTGAAAAATATATTGAGAGCACTGATTATCCTCTTGATTATCTGCGGAACTTATGTTCTGTTTATTCAATATGGATCTGTTCCTGAAAAAAAATCAAATGACAGCGAGCCTCAAGTGTCTAATGAGGAAGCGCAAAGCAGCAAGCGAATACATATGCCGACTTCAGGGTTATTGTCCTTTATGGGCAAGTCCGCCGATGATGTAACGAAAAAGCTGGGGGAACCTGAACGCATTGACCCTTCAGCTTATGATTACGATTGGTGGGTATACAATCAAGGAAAAGACCAATATATCCAAATCGGGGTATTAAACAATAAAGTGGTCACATTATATGCGGCTGGGAATGATATTAACGCAAAGCCTTTCAAAATTGGTGAATCGACCGGAGAAGTATTCAAGACGACCCAGGTGGCACCATTTGTGAATGTAGAGTATAAAGGAAATTCCTATCGATTTGAGTTTTCTGAAGAGGACATCAATACAAGACCGACTGTAAAAGTAGGAAAGATGTATGTCCAGCTGTATATGGACAAATTTGAGGGGAAGCTATCCAGTATCAGGGCATTTGATGCGCAAACCTTTGTTAAGCAAAGACCTTATGAGGTTGTGTACCGTGGTGAATTGATTGAACCGAAAGCTGTTTCAGATGATAAGTGGAAAAAGATCCAAACGACGAGCGAAAAGCAAATACTTGATTTGACGAATGTCATACGCGTCAAACATGGGCTTGCGAAGCTTGAGTGGGATCAGCCGACGGCGGAAGTGGCTTTTGGACATAGCGAGGATATGAAGGACAATAACTATTTCTCCCATGTCTCTAAAAAATACGGCTCGCTGAAAGACCGCTTAGAAGAAGGGGATGTTGACTTTCAGCAAGCGGGAGAAAATATCGCATACAATTATGTGGACGGTCCGGCCGCTGTAGAAGGCTGGCTGAATAGTGAAGGCCATCGAAAGGCGCTTCTGAATTCAGATTATACGCATCTTGGTGTCGGAGTAGACCGAAAATATTACACCCAAAATTTTATTAAACGATGGTAATGAAAAGCCGCGGACAAATGGTTCCGCGGCTTTTCCTATTCCGCAAAAGCTGATGGCTCGAGTGCAAGTGCTGATGGTAACAGAGGAGGCAGATTCCCATTCCTTCTAAGGCTACGGCTTTTTTGTGTATGGAGGCAAGGTTAAAAATTGATTCCTGAATGAATATAGGCGAACACAATGCCTCACAAAACGATACATTGTAGTAGGTATCGATTTTCGGAGGGGGTGAGGATTGTGGCGAATCAACATGGCAATCATTCAATCAATGACTTTAAACAATTCGTCAAAAAGCATCCCAAGCTGATAAAAGAAGTGCGTAAAGAACAAAGAAGCTGGCAGGACGTATATGAAAATTGGGTTCTCTTTGGGGAGAGCGACCCGATTTGGGATCCATATCGGGAACCGGAAGAAGCTGCGGAAGATGTGCCTGAAACACCGCAAAAAAATGATTTTGTCTCTAAGATGGTGACAGCGGTGAAAAAGATGGATGTCAATCAAATGAACGAACAAATCAATAAAATGAGCCAGTCGATCTCATCGTTGCAAAGTCTTCTTCATACATTTTCCGGAAACGGCCAGAAGCAATCTCAGCCAGGCTCTGGACAGCATCCTTTTTCTTTTCGAAAGGATTAAAAAAGGGGAGCTCATATGCGCAAAGAGGTTCAGGAATTTATTTTAGCAAACGAAGAACGGAAACGATTCATCAGAGAACAGCCGATATGGTACCGCAGGCTTTCGAGAAAACCGGATGATCTGTCCTCCTTTCAGCTTGAGATGATGAACTTTTATGAAAAAACCATACCGCACCGGGTGAACCAGTTTTCGAACGGGGTTCAAATGGCGCAAATGATGATGCAAATGTTTCAAGCGATGCGGACAAAAGATTAAAAGGCCCGAAAGAGGGTCTTTTTTCGTGAGATTGTTTTCGGGCTGCGGTTAAGCATTTTCCAATTGGCTGGTTTCATGGTAAACTAACAACTGGAGGTGCGTGTTATGTATGCGACGATGGAATCCGTGCGGCTTCAAAGTGAAGCTCAGCAGCTTGCCGAGATGATTCTGCAGTCGGAGACGGCTGAGAACTACCGCAATTGTTACAAGCGTCTCCAGGAAGATGAAGAGGCAGGGCGGATTATTCGTTCTTTTATCAAAATAAAAGAGCAGTATGAGGATGTACAGCGTTTTGGTAAATATCATCCTGACTATAGAGAAATATCCCGGAAAATGAGGGAGATCAAGCGGGAGCTGGACCTGAACGATAAGGTGGCTGACTTCAAGAGAGCTGAAAATGAGCTCCAGTCTATTCTTGACGAGGTTAGCGTCGAGATTGGGACTGCTGTTTCAGAGCATGTTAAAGTTCCGACTGGGAACCCTTATTTTGACGGTTTGTCTTCATGCGGAGGCGGCTGCGGTTCAGGCGGAAGCTGCGGATGCAAAGTATCCTGACGAGACTGGCCGTCTCGTCTTTTACATAAAAGAGAAATCAGGCAGGTGATTGTATTGGAGAATAGGCGCCAGGGCATGGTTGTGTATCTGCATTCCCTTAAGCAAAGCAAAATGCTGAGGAAGTTCGGAAATGTGCACTATGTATCAAAACGTTTAAAATATGTCGTGCTGTATTGCGATATGGACCAAATTGAAAAAACAATGGACAAGATCGCATCGTACTCGTTTGTGAAAAAAGTGGAGCCTTCTTATAAACCGTTTTTAAAATTGGAATTCGAGTCAAAGCTTGATAAAGCAAAAGAATACGATTATAAAATCGGAATATAGCTGTATAAAAAAATCCCCGCAGGCTTCTGCGGGGTCCTTCTATTCCTTAACATGTTAAGGAGAAGGCAAAGGGAGAGGAGAAACCGGAGGAAGAACTTATGGGGAAACGTAAGTCTTCTCCGCGGTTGGCAACAACATCCTCTAGATGCTGTTGCTTATAGTATGGACAAGGATCATTCTGCCTATACACCTGTTTATCAAGATTAGCGTTCATTGTTTGAAAGAATGCTTTATGTTAAGATAGGGATGATTTTTTTCTATGTACATAGCGGCGTCTGGCCGAACAAAGAAACAAAATAGCTTTTAGAAAAAGTGGTGTGGAACATGAGAGTAATTTCTGGATCAAAAAAAGGCCGTTCATTAAAGGCTGTGCCGGGAACATCAACAAGACCGACAACCGATAAAGTGAAGGAATCCATTTTCAATATGATCGGCCCTTATTTTGACGGGGGCAGGGGACTTGACTTATTCGCGGGGAGCGGAGGCCTAGGAATCGAAGCGCTTTCACGCGGATTTGAGCATTGTATATTTGTTGACCGTGATTTTAAAGCAATTCAAACGGTAAAATCAAATTTGAAAACGCTGGAGCTTACAAAACATGCACAGGTATACCGCAATGATGCGGAACGGGCTTTGCATGCTGCTGCCAAAAGAGAAACAGGCTTTCGCGGAATTTTTCTTGATCCGCCGTATAAGGAACAAAAGCTGAAAGCACTCTTAACGATGATTGACGAATATCAAATGCTGAAAGAAGACGGCTTTATCGTTGCTGAGCATGACAGAGAGGTCGAGCTTCCCGAAACCGTAGGAGATCTTGTGATGACAAGAAAAGAAACCTACGGGCTTACAGGGGTGGCGATTTATAAAAAGAGGGGGTAGTGATGTGGCGAGTATAGCTGTCTGTCCCGGCAGTTTTGATCCGGTGACCTACGGGCATTTGGACATCATCAGACGCGGGGCGCATATTTTTGAACAAGTGTATGTATGTGTGCTGAATAATTCTTCAAAAAAGCCCTTGTTCAGTGTGGAAGAACGGTGTGAGCTTCTGAGAGAAGTGACAAAAGACATTCCAAACATAACAGTTGAAACGTCGCAAGGGCTGTTAATTGATTATGCAAAAAGAAAAAATGCGAAAGCGATTTTAAGAGGCTTGAGAGCGGTATCTGATTTTGAATATGAGATGCAGGGGACATCCGTAAACCGTGTGCTGGATGAATCCATTGAGACGTTTTTTATGATGACAAACAATCAATATTCGTTTTTAAGTTCAAGCATCGTAAAAGAAGTGGCAAGATACAATGGCTCGGTATCAGAGTTTGTGCCGCCGGAAGTAGAGCTGGCGCTTCAGCAAAAATTCAGACAAGGATGAGGGTTTTGACTCATCCTTTTTTTGTTCCGTTTGTCAGTCTGTAAGAAAAAATGATAATGTACGTAAACAGCGTGCATAATGTGACAGCAGGTCCAATCTGCACAAGCAGATTCCATCCGTTTATAAATGCAGTTGGCATTTCGCCGCTATTAAGAGGTTTGAATACATGCTGATATGGATCATGCCATGCTATGTAAAGAGGTTTCCATAAAAGCATGACGAACACGGCCGCATAAACGCCCTGCAGCAAACGTGCGATAAAGAATGGTTTAAATCTGATATCGGTTTCCGATAAAATACCTGCCACCTGAGCTTGAACGGAAAAGCCGCTAAACCCGAGAATAAAGCTGACGATAATGGCTTTTTGCAGAAGAGAAACATCTGTCTCGCTGACAAGCTTGCTTCCTAACGTGATTTCAAACATCCCTGATAAAAGGGGAATGTCCAATTGAGCCGGAAGCTGAAACAAGGTCAGCGCGCCTTTTGTGAAAACAGACAGAATATCAGTCAGCTGAATGACAGACAACAGCCGGTTAAAGACAGAAAATAAAATAATAAAGCCGCCTACCATAAGAAGCGTTTGAACTGAAGACGTCACAGCGTCGCCTAAAATTTTGCCCAGAGGCCGTTTTTCCGCAAGTCTGGCAGTGTGAAGAGCGTGTAAAGCATCTTTGATCGAAGGAAAAGGTATCGTTTTCCTCCTTCTGAGATGCTGCTCTTCCTTGCGTCCGTAGGAACGCATCGTTAAACCGACAGCCAGATTCCCCAAATAGTGTGCAGAAGCCAATAAAATGCCCAATGACGCGTTTTGAAAGAAACCGACGGCAACAGCGCCGAAAATAAAGAGCGGGTTTGAAGAATTGGTAAACGACGCAAGCCGTTCTGCTTCTACTCTTGAAATCTGTTTTTCCTGCCGCAGACGGGCAGTGAGTTTTGCTCCCGCTGGGTTTCCTGATGCCATTCCCATAGCAAGTACGAAGCCGCCGACACCCGGCACACGAAAGATCGGCCGCATAAAAGGCTCAAGCAAAACACCGACAAACCGCACAATGCCAAAACCGATTAAGAGTTCAGACAGAATAAAAAATGGCAGCAATGACGGAAACACAACCTCCCACCACATAGAAAGCCCGGTTTTAGAGGCTTCGAATGAAGCCTGCGGATGTGAGATGACAGTCGCTGTTAAAAAAAGAAAAAACGAAGCAATCAAAAGTGTATTAATCTTCGACAAGTTCATTCTTACCTCCCCGATGCTAAAAATGCCCAATGACATGTATATCATGATAAAATAATGTATGACACGAAACGGCCAAGCAGTACCTGTCCTCTTGATTCTTTGTACTAATATACGAGCATAGGGGTTCAGTTTAGACCATAGAATTCGGTATACAGGGAATTCAGGCAGGAGGTTAACGCGTTGGCCAAACCTAAAATCGGGTTAGCGTTAGGATCGGGAGGGGCCAGAGGGCTCGCTCATCTCGGTGTGCTTTCCAGTTTACATAAGCATCAAATTGAAGTGGATATGATTGCGGGGAGCAGCATGGGCGCTTTGGTGGGCAGTTTCTATGCCGCCGGCCATGACGTGGCAACGATGAAAAAAGTCGCCAAAGCCTTTAAACGGCGGTTTTATGCTGATTATACGGTGCCCAGACTCGGGTTTTTAAAAGGTGACCGCGTCAGGCAGCTTGTGCATGCTTATACATTCGGAAAACCGATCGAAGAGCTTCAAATCCCGCTGGGCATTGTTGCATGTGATTTACAGACGGGAGAAAAGATTGTGTTCCGCAAAGGATCAGTGTCAGATGCGGTGCGGGCCAGCATAAGCATACCGGGTATCTTTATTCCGCAGAAGCTGGACGGACGGCTTCTTGTAGATGGTGCGGTCGTAGACCGAATTCCGGTTTCTGTTGTAAAAGACATGGGCGCTGATATCATCATCGCCTCTGATGTCTCCAGGGTTCGAAAAACCGAAACGGCGTCGCATATTTTTGATGTAATTATGCAAAGTATGGATATACTGCAAAATGAATTGGTGCGACATCAAACGATCGCCGCGGATATCATGATTCGCCCTTCTCTTGAAACATACAGCTCCAGCTCGTTTGCCAATATTGAAGCAATGATATCGGCAGGCGAGGAGGCGACAAACCGAATGATCAGCCAGATAAAAAAAGAAATAGAGAATTGGGAGGGCTTATAATTTGCTACGTAAAAAACATTTTAGCTGGATGCTTGTCATCCTCATTTTGATTGCCGTTTTATCATTTATAAAACTTCCATTTTATATTACAAAACCGGGAGAAGCGACAGAGCTTGCTTCACTGATAAAAGTGGAGGGAGGCTACCCGGAAAAAGGGAGTCTGTCCTTAATGACTGTCAAAGTGGGACCGGCTAATCCATTTACATATGTGTGGGCAAAGATGCACCCTTATTATGAGATTGTTCCTGATGAAAGCATCAAGGAAGAAGGCGAATCAGATAAGGAGTATATGAAAAGGCAGATCCAAATGATGGAAAGCTCGCAAGAAAACGCCGTCATAGCTGCCTATCAAAAGGCAGGAAAAAAAGTCAGCTATTCCTTTAACGGCATATACGCAAGCTCAGTTGTAGAAAACATGCCTGCAAAAGGGAAAATAGAAGTCGGTGATAAAATCATCAGCGCAGACGGCAAAAACTATCAGTCTGCTGAAAAGCTGATTGATTATATCAGCAGCAAAAAAGCGGGAGATAAAGTCACGTTAAAAATCGAAAGAGAAGAAAAAGAAAAGAGTGTCACCCTTTCGTTAAAACAATTTCCTGATGAGCCGGAACGGGCAGGAATCGGAGTATCGCTCTATACGGACAGAAACGTGAAAGTGGAGCCTGATATTGATTTTGAAATCGAAAATATCGGCGGACCGTCAGCAGGGTTAATGATGTCTCTTGAAATCTATAATCAGCTGACAAAAACAGACGAAACAAAAGGCTACGATATTGCGGGAACCGGTACAATTGATGTTGACGGAAAAGTAGGCCCGATTGGCGGCATTGATCAAAAAGTCGTCGCCGCAGACAAAGCCGGAAAAGACATTTTCTTCGCGCCAAATCAAAACGGTGCCAGCAATTCTGATTATAAAAACGCAGTAAAAACAGCAAAAGATATCGATTCAGACATGAAGATTGTGCCTGTTGATACGATGCAGGATGCGATTGATTATTTGAATAAGCTGAAAGCAAAAAGCACCTGATACACAGGTGCTTTTTCTATCTGTTTAAAAAACGTTGTTCATCCTCGTCATATCGAATCGGCGCATGTCCGTATTCTTGCAGGTCAAACTCAGTTCTCAGCGGCTCTTCTATCGGCAGGCTGTAGATTCTGCTCGCTTTAATGTCCAGATCTAGAGCGGGATGGGAGAAAGAAGACAGTTTGCTGACAAGCGGAACGGACAGCGCTTTTTTCTTTTCCGATAAATAAGCCTGTCCTTTTTTCGTCATGCCGAGAAGCCTGATATAAGGCACTTCTTTGTCGTCAAGCAGCTTGTGTATATCCTGTTTTTTCGTTCTGGTTAAAATGTGCGTGTTCATCCGCTGAAGCCTTGTCCACGTATAACGTTTTGTTTTCAGCAACTCCATTAATTCCTGATAGGAGCTGGCTTTTCTGATCGAACGAAGAATTCTGTGCTCTAAACCTTCCTCCACCTCGTATATTTGCTGTAATTCCTGTGCTGTTACAGTTGAAAGGCTGTATTTTAAGTAAGAAAAATAGCTTTCAGGTGTATGCCACAGTCCGAAAGATTTGCGGTAATCTGCCAATTCACATGAAGATGCAGCAGGAAGAAAACGAAGGCAGGTTTCAAGACTCTGTTCAATCATCGCTTTTCTGATGCTTGTGGCGCTTGCGATATGGTGTTCGCCTTCAGGAAGGTCGGCATCATGATAGTCCGAGGAAATTCGAGCTGTGGTATAAGGTTTCATCGGATATCCGCCGGAAAGAATGGAAGTCACATAATGGTATCCCAGAATGTTGTTTGGTTTTGACAAATCAAGTGTATTTTCGGTATGTAAAATGGAGCTGAAGGCGATAGCTGCCGCTGCTGGGTAACTGGCACCCTTTTTAATTTCTTCTTTAATACGCTGATCAAATGTATGTTTATGATCATCAATAAGCTTTGCAGTTTTTAAAAACGGCTCAATATCACCATTTTCACTTCCGAAAAACAGCGCCTCGCATCCGAGTTTGTTCAGGCTGGATACACTGCCGCGTGCAAAAATCTCCGCTTTTTGCACCGCATACAGATAAGGCAGCTCAATCACAAGATCGACGCCGCTTTGCAGCGCCATTTTTGTTCGTGCCCATTTTGACACAACAGCTGGTTCTCCGCGCTGTAAAAAATGCCCGCTCATTACCGCGACAGCCGCGTCGCATCCGGTTTGCCGCTTTGCTGTTTGGGCATGATAAAGGTGCCCGTTATGAAAGGGATTATATTCAACCACCAATCCGACAGCATTCATATTTTTTCCGCCTTTCTTGCTATGTTTAAAAACGTATGGTACATTTGCAAATGAAAACTCTTATGTCTTATTTTTGTTTTAAGTGTATGCATAGCACATTCCGCTGTCAACGATACTTGAATAGCAGCATTATGCTGTAAAGAAAAAATATTGACAAAAACAATCTTAAAAGCTATAATCATGTTTGTTGCTTTCCTGAGGTGATACAAATGAAATGGACGATTTATCAGCTGCATCAAATGCCAAAACAAAGTTTTGAGTTTGATGAAACAGTTGAGTTAAATGAGCTGACAAAACTGAATTCTGACATTCGCCGCATTTCTCCCGTCCGGGTGAAGGGCAGAGCGGATATCAAATCCAAACAGGTTTCGTTTGATTTTACAATTTCGGGCGAAATGATTTTGCCATGCTCAAGAACACTCGTTGATGTTCCGTATCCATTTGAAATTTCAACAAAAGAACTGTTTATATTTCATCAGACGGATGATATAGAAGATGATGACGTTCACATTGTTGAGGACGATACTATCGACTTAACTCCGATCGTGAAAGAAGAAATTCTTTTAGAAATCCCTATGCAAATCTTTTGTGAATCTGAACAAGAAAAAGGGGCTGCTCCTCAAGAAGGAAAGGACTGGCAAGTCATTTCGGAGGAAGACAAGAAGAATCAAGTTGATCCGAGACTTGCAGCCCTCGAAAAGCTCTTAAAACAAGATGATGAATCTTAACTCTTTAAGGAGGTGGGAATAATGGCTGTACCTTTTAGAAGAACTTCTAAAATGAAGAAAAGATTGCGCCGTACACATTTCAAACTTAATGTACCTGGTATGACAGAATGTCCGTCATGCGGAGAGATGAAATTGTCTCACCGTGTATGCAAAGCATGCGGATCATACAACGGCAAAGACATAAATGTAAAAAGTAACTAAGTAAGAAAAGCGCAGGGTGAAAGCCCTGCGCTTTTTCTTTTTCTCTTCCTGTCAGCTTGCGGAAAAATTGTGAGTGCAAATAGTCTATCTAATCTATTACTGGCATATGTATGAGATAAATAAGCTGACATGGAGGGAGATTAAATTTGACCATTACAAGACAAGATGCTTGGACTCAGGATGAGGATTTGCTGCTGGCGGAAGTGGTGCTTCGTCATATTCGAGAGGGAGGAACACAGCTTTCCGCCTTTGAGGAGGTTGGAAGGGCGCTGACCAGAACTGCGGCAGCCTGTGGTTTCAGGTGGAACTCGTATGTGAGAAAACAATACCAGTCAGGCATAGAGCTTGCGAAAAAGCAGAGGAAAGAATTGAGAAAGCAAATCGGCGTTCATTCAGTCAATATGCCGAATTCCGTGAAGCAGACTGCCGCGGCAGCGCCAGAAGGAAAACGAGATTTGTCCATTCAGGATGTGATTCAATTTCTTGAACAATTCAAAGAAACGCCGTCTTCGCAAGAATTTCAGCTTGAAAGGGAAAAATTGAAGGAGCAAATCCAATCGCTGCAAAAAGAGCTTGAGGATTTACGGAGTGAAAATCAAACACTGAGGAACCAGCTAGAGATGACAGAAGAGGATTACAAGGCGCTGATCGATATCATGGATCGGGCCAGAAAAATGGTTGTTTCAAAGGAAGACGGAAGAATGAAAAAAGCAGCTCAAGAAACGTAATGAACGTCTGAAATGAACCGGCCCTATATTTAGAATAGGCCGGTTGTTTTTATTTCTATGCAGACTCTCCCGGTGTCATTTCGTGATCCATGTCAGGATGCCAGATGAGCGGGTTTTCCCCTTTGTCCCGCGCCATATCATACTTAACAGTTTCAAAGTTCATTTTATTCCAAAATTCCGCTGATTTCATTCGTGGATTTGTCCGGATCGGCATTTTGAATGATTTAGCGAATTCAACCAATGCTGTCCCGTAACCCCTGTTCTGGTAGCCCGGAAGAACCTCAAGCTTCCACAGCTCTAAATAATCCTGGCGATTGTCGAAATAAGGATTCGATTTGCCGTTAACTTGATATAGACTCATTCGCGCTACAAGTTTATCCCCAAAATAAATCCCGTAAAAAGGCGAAGTGCTGTCATTTTCAATAATATTATCCTGAAGATCTTCAAGCATTGAAAGCTCCTGGATACCGTATTCTTTGAATTTCTTGAATTCATCAAGCGTTTTATAGTTGATAAGCAGACGTTCTACCTTTACCAAACAAATCTCCCCCTTTGTTGTTTCTACATATATTGTAAACGCTTTATTTAAAAAATCCAAATATTTAAACTTTAATTTTAAGCACACGGGATCTTTGAGAAGTAATTTCTTTGCACTTCTGCTATGATAATACGTAAATGCTAAATTGGGTGTGACATCATGAAAATTGGAATTATCGGCGGAGGTTCCGTCGGCCTTTTATGCGCCTATTATTTGTCACTTCATCACGAGGTGACTGTTGTGACGAGGCGGGAAGAACAGGCTGCGGCCATTCAGTCTGAAGGGATCCGGCTTTATAAAGGCGGAGAAGAATTCAGAGCTGATTGCAGTGCGGACATGAGTATCAATTCGCATTTTGATCTTCTTGTCGTGACAGTGAAGCAGCATCAGCTTCAGTCTGTTTTTCCATCGCTTGAACGGATCGGGAAAACGAATATTTTATTTTTGCAAAACGGTATGGGGCATATCCATGATCTCAAAGACTGGCGCGCTGGCCATTCCATTTATGTTGGAATTGCTGAGCACGGAGCTGTAAGGAAATCAGAAACTGCTGTTGAACATACAGGCTTAGGTGCGATAAAATGGAGCGCGTTCGACGGTGCTGAACCAGATCGGCTGAATGTCTTGCTTTCGCATAACCATTCGGATTTTCCGATTCGTTATGAGACGGATTGGTATCGCCTGCTGACGGGCAAGCTGATTGTAAATGCTTGTATCAATCCGTTGACCGCGTTATTGCAGGTGAAGAACGGAGAACTGCTGACAACGCCAGCTTATCTGGCTTTTATGAAGCTGGTTTTTCAGGAGGCGTGCCGTATTTTAAGGCTTGAAAACGAAGAAGAGGCTTGGGAACGGGTTCGGTCCGTTTGCGGGCAAACGAAAGAAAATCGTTCTTCTATGCTGGTTGACGTCATCGAAGGCCGGCAGACAGAAGCTGACGCCATTATCGGATATTTATTGAAGGAAGCAAGACTTCAGGGCCTTGATGCCGTCCACCTGGAGTTTTTATACGGCAGCATTAAAGCTTTGGAGCGAAATACAAACAAAGTCTTTTGAGCTTTTTCGGTAACATGCTATACTCATTTCGGATAACTAACTATTTATTGGAGAAAGGAAGTTCTAGAAGATGCAGCTAACTGAACTTTCCATCAAAAATCAAAATGTGTTTGTACAGCACTATATAGATGGCAAAGAAGAAATGTCTTCTTTTTTTGATTACAGCATTCATCATAAGGACATGTGGCGCGAAAGACTGAAAGATTTATCCTCCCGGTTTTTCGCAAGAGAGGAATTGGCGGCGTACTTATCCTCTTACCATCATAAATTCGGATCAAGTGCCATGCAGTCTGCCATTGAGAAGCTGAAGGACCCGTCAAGTGCCGCTGTTGTCGGCGGACAGCAGGCCGGACTTTTAACAGGACCGCTTTACACTATACATAAAATCATTTCAATCATTGTGTTAGCAAAGGAACAAGAAAACCAACTGCAAGTGCCTGTCATACCGATCTTTTGGGTGGCCGGAGAAGACCACGATTTGGATGAGATTAATTTTGTCCATACGTCAGAAGAGAATGGGCCTGTGAAAAAAAAGCTGCCTCAGTCTTACTGGAAGAAGTCTTCGGCAGCAAGCACATCGCTTGATCAGGAGAAATGTGCCGCCTGGATAGATGATGTATTTGCCGCGTTTGAAGAAACAGACCATACGAATGCACTTCTCGACAATGTAAAACGATGTTTAAGGGAATCTGTTACGTTTACTGACTTCTTTGAACTGCTGATTGCGGATCTGTTCCAAGAGGAGGGCTTAGTATTATTAAATTCTGGAGATCCGGGGATTAAAAAGCTGGAAACGGCCATGTTCCAAAAGATTCTTCGGGAAAATGATGAACTCGCCCGCGCTGTTTCAGATCAGCAGGCCTTCATGCGTGAAGCAGGCTACAAACCGATTATCGAGTCCGGAAAAGAGCAGGCGAATCTGTTTTATGAATATGAAGAAGAACGTTTTTTAATTGAAAAAGATAACGGCCGTTTTGTCATCAATGAGCTTGATCTCGGATGGACGATGGATGAACTTTATACCCATATGGAAGAACATCCTGAGCGCTTCAGCAACAATGTTGTGACGAGACCGTTAATGCAGGAATACCTCATTCCGACTTTAGCATTTATTGCAGGCCCTGGAGAAATCAACTATTGGGGTGAGCTCAAACAGGCCTTTGCGGTGATGGGCTTTAAAATGCCTCCTGTTATGCCGAGGCTGAACATTACAATACTTGAACGGCATATTGAGAAAAAACTGCTTGAACGGAATATCTCGTTACAAGACGCGATTGAACGCGGAACGGAGAATCAAAGAGAGACATACTTTGAGCGCCAGATTCCGGAAGAGTTTACCGCAGTGATGGATCAGGCGAAGAGCCAAATTGAAGCGATTCACAAAACGGTCCGGCAGGAGGCGTTAAAGGTTGATCAAAGCATGGAACCTTTACTCATGAAAAATGCCGCTTTTATCCAGGATCAGCTTCAGTTTTTAGAGCGTACGGTGACGAAACGAATTGAAGAGAAAGAAAGCTACGTTCTGAAGGATTATGAGAGAATCCAAAATAGCATTAAGCCGATGCTTGCGCCGCAAGAACGAATTTGGAATATTATGTATTATTTGAACAGGTACGGTCCAAAATTCTTCACATCATTCAAGAATCTGCCATTTTCTTTTCAAAATCAACATCAAGTTGTCAAACTTTGAAATAAAGTTTTAAAGAACCCTGAATAGTTCAGGGTTTTTTTTTATGGGTAAACAGTGTAAAATGAAGTTGTGGAGAGAAGTGGTGGATAGTGGTGAGTTAAGGAGAGAAAGTGGGGCAAGAGATCATGTTTATGGGTGAATATCAGCATACCATCGATGCGAAGGGCCGCATGATCGTACCCGCTAAATTCAGAGAAGGCCTCGGTGAGCAGTTTGTGCTAACTAGAGGGCTTGACCAATGTCTCTTCGGCTACCCTATGCACGAATGGAAACAAATTGAAGAAAAACTAAAAGCTCTTCCTCTCACTAAGAAAGATGCCCGCGCGTTTACCCGTTTCTTCTTTTCAGGGGCAACCGAATGCGAACTGGACAAGCAAGGCAGGGTAAATATTGCATCATCTCTATTGAATTACGCCAAACTGGAAAAAGAATGTGTTGTTATCGGGGTTTCTAATCGAATTGAATTGTGGAGTAAAGTAATTTGGGAACAATACACAGAAGAGCAAGAAGATTCATTTGCTGAAATTGCTGAAAACATGATTGGGTTTGATATATAATGATTCTTCGTGTATAACACTCTAAAAACAATTTCAATTCATCCTGATAAAAGGTGGGACCAACACAATATGTTTCAACACAAGACAGTACTTCTTCATGAAACCGTAGACGGGCTTAATATTAAACCGGACGGTACATATGTAGACTGCACACTCGGCGGAGCTGGGCACAGTACATACTTATTGCAGCAGTTATCCGAGAAGGGGCGTTTAATCGCTTTTGACCAAGATGATACGGCATTACAGCATGCGAAAGAAGCGTTGTCCGATTATAAAGGGCAGCTCATTCTGATTAAAAGCAATTTCAGGTATTTAAAAGAATGTTTGAATGAACAAGGCATTACAGAAGTAGACGGTATTTTATTTGATTTAGGGGTGTCCTCCCCGCAGTTGGATACACCGGAACGCGGATTCAGTTACCATCATGACGCTCCGTTGGACATGAGGATGGACCAGTCGGCCACGCTTACGGCGAAAGAAGTCGTAAATGAGTGGCGCTATGAGGATCTCGTACGTATTTTCTTTAAATACGGCGAAGAGAAGTTCAGCAAACAGATCGCCAGAAAAATTGAGGAGGCAAGAATCAAATCTCCTATTCAAACTACGGGCCAACTGGTCGATCTAATAAAAGACGCGATTCCCGCTCCAGCGAGAAGGAGCGGGGGACATCCCGCTAAACGCGTGTTTCAGGCAATCAGAATTGCCGTGAACGATGAACTTAAGGTTTTTGAAGAGGCTTTGGAGCAGGCAATTGAGGTTCTTAAGCCAGGGGGAAGGGTATCAGTCATTACCTTCCACTCGCTTGAAGACAGAATTTGCAAAAGCACTTTTAAAGAAAAGTCGTCGCTTCCGGAACTTCCACCGGGTCTTCCTGTCATACCGGAAGAGTTTGAACCGGAGCTGAAGCTCATCACACGAAAACCGATTACGGCATCTCATGAAGAGCTTGAAGAAAACAACCGGGCTCGTTCTGCGAAGCTTCGGATTGCCGAAAAAAGAAAATAACGAAACACGAACGCAAAATTAAAAGGAGGTCATCAGCCTATGAGCAATTTAGCTTACCAACCAGAGAAACAGCAGCGGCATGCGATCAGTCCTGAGAAAAAAGTGATTGTCAAGAAAAGGGCTTCCATTACTCTCGGAGAAAAAGTGCTTCTTGTCCTCTTTGCTGCGGTGGTGCTCAGCGTATCGCTTTTGATCGTATCGAAGGCGTATGCGGCATATCAAACCAATATTGAGGTACAAAAGCTTGAGGAGCAAATTTCATCCGAAAATAAGCAAATTGGTGACCTCGAAAAAAGCGTTGCTGATTTAAGCAAACCGCAGCGCATTATGGACATTGCGAAAAAGAACGGCTTGAATTTAAAAGATAAAAAAGTGAAAAACATACAGGAATGATTCAAATGCCAAAAAAGAATAAATTTATGAATAGAGGAGCAGCGATTCTAAGTATTTGTTTCGCTCTCTTTTTCTTTGTCATCCTCGGGAGAATGGCATATATTCAAATAACCGGAAAAGCGAACGGTGAAGTGCTTGCGACAAAAGCAACAGAGCAGCATGAAAAGAAACGGACCATCGAAGCAAGCCGCGGCTCGATATTAGACCGAACCGGAAAAGTGATTGCAGAGGACACAGCTACGTATAAGCTGATTGCGATTCTCGATAAAAAAATGACCACTGATGTCAAGCATCCTCAGCATGTCCAAGACAAAGAAAAAACGGCGGAAGCGCTGTCTAAAGTAATAAACATAGACAAGGCTGATATCCTTGATATCTTAAATAAGGATGCAAAACAAGTAGAGTTCGGCTCAGCGGGCCGGGATATTACGTATTCACAAAAGCAAAAGATCGAAAAGCTGAAACTCCCGGGCATTTCATTTTTACGGGATACAAAACGCTACTATCCAAACGGCGTTTTTGCATCCAATTTAATCGGCTATGCCGAGGTTGATCAAGACACAAATGAAATTTCCGGCGCGATGGGATTAGAAAAAGTGCTGGATAAGTATTTGAAGGAGCGGGACGGATATGTGACTTATGAAAGTGACAAATCCGGCTGGGAGCTCCCGAACAGCAAAAATAAAATTACAGCGCCAAAAAATGGTGACAATGTATATTTAACCATTGACCAAAAAATTCAAACCTTTTTGGAAGACAGCATGACAAAAGTGGCGAAAAAGTATAATCCGAAAAAAATCATGGCCGCAGTCGTCGATCCGAAAACGGGCAAAGTCCTTGCGATGGGACAGCGCCCAAGCTTTGACCCGAACACGCGTGATGTGACAAACTACTATAATGATTTGATTTCATATGCGTATGAGCCCGGGTCAACGATGAAGATTTTTACACTTGCTGCTGCCATACAGGAGAATGTGTATAACGGCAATGAAAAGTACAAGTCCGGAACATATAAAGTAGGCGGAGGAATAGTAAAAGACCATAATGACGGAGTAGGCTGGGGGGCAACAACATACCATGACGGTGTAGTAAGGTCTTCTAATGTGGCTTTTGCCAAATTGGCTAATGAAAAGCTGGGCTATACCCGTCTTGATGAATATCTGCATAAATTCAATTTCTATCAAAAAACAGGTATTGACTTGCCGAATGAAGTATCAAGTAAAATGAACTTTAAATATGAATTTGATAAAGCATCGACTGCATATGGTCAAGCTTCTGCTGTTACACCAATTCAACAGCTGCAGGCTGCGACTGCAATAGCAAATGACGGTAAAATGATGCAACCCTACGTCATAGACCATATTGTTGATCCTGATACGAAGAAAATCATTTATCAAAATAAACCTCAGTCAGCCGGTACGCCAATCTCTGCTGACACCGCTAAAGAGGTTCGTAATATTTTAGGTGATGTCGTTACATCTGATATCGGTACTGGACGGCCTTATAAAATTGAAGGTTTTGATGTAGCTGTTAAAACCGGGACAGCACAAATTGCCGGGCAAAACGGTTATTTATCTGGACGCGATAATTACGTATTTTCTGTAATGGGAATGGCGCCTAAAGATGATCCCGAGTTGCTGATCTATGTTGCAGTACAGCAGCCGCAATTAGAGAATGATGAAACGGGTTCAAATCCAGTTTCTGAAATCTTCAACCCAACAATGAAAAACAGCCTGCACTACCTAAACATAGAACCAACTGAAAAGTCTGACTCAGATAAGGAAAAAACAAAAGCGCAGACGATGCCTGATTTAACAGATCAAACGGTAACTGCTGCTCAAAAGAAAGCAAAAGAAGAGAATCTCACACCGATTGTCATCGGCAGTGATATCGCTGTAAAAGAACAGTATCCGAAAGCGGATGAGGAAGTTCTGACCAATCAGAAGGTCTTCCTGAAAACGGGCGGCAAAATCAAAATGCCTGATATGACAGGCTGGTCGAGAAGAGAGGTTCTTCAATACGGCGAGCTGGCGGGTATTCATATTGAAGTAAGCGGACAAGGCTATGCTGTCAGCCAAAGCGTCAAGAAGGACAAAGAAATAAAAGACAAAACCGTCATCAAGGTAACGTTTAAAAATCCAGATTAAAAAAGAAAGCCTGCTGGGGATTTTCCCCATTATGCAGGCTTTCTTTTTTTATACCTTCAAAGGAGCATCGTTCTACCCGTCCAATTTCAGGCATAAAATGAAACAAGCCTAAATAAGGAGTGGACGGTCTCTTGCGCGTCTCGAATGTAACGGTTAGAAAACGTTTATTATTTGTTTTGCTTTTTGGCGTGATCGTGTTTCTGATCATTGATACAAGGCTGGGGTATGTTCAGTTTGTGATGGGCGAGAAACTGACTTCGCTGGCGAAAGATTCCTGGAGCCGGAACTTGCCGTTTGAGCCGGAGAGAGGCGAGATCCTAGATCGGAACGGCGTGAAGCTGGCAACAAACAAAAGTGCGCCGACCGTATTCGTCGTCCCGCGCCAAGTTCAAAATCCGATGAAAACGAGCAAGCAGCTTGCGGCGGTTTTAAACATGTCAGAAGAAAAAGTATATAAGCATGTGACAAAAAAAGCGTCAATCGAAAAGATAACTCCTGAAGGGAGAAAGATTTCAAATGAGAAGGCGAAAGAAATCAAAGCGCTTGATTTAAAGGGAGTGTATGTTGCGGAGGACAGTATCCGCCATTACCCTTTCGGCAGCTTTTTATCTCATGTGCTTGGATTTGCCGGCATTGACAACCAAGGGCTCCTTGGACTTGAAGCCTATTACGACGATGATCTGAAAGGGGAAAAGGGCTCTGTTAAGTTTTATACAGATGCAAAAGGGAAGAAAATGCCTGATGAAGCAGACGACTACACACCGCCTAAGGACGGGCTTGATATGAAGCTGACAGTTGATTCGAAGGTTCAGACGATAATGGAAAGGGAGCTTGATAACGCTGAGGCCAAATATCACCCTGACGGTATGATTGCCGTAGCGATGAATCCGAAAAACGGAGAAATATTGGGGATGGCTAGCAGGCCTGACTTTGACCCGGCTGATTATCAATCAGTCGATCCGTCCGTCTACAATCGGAATCTGCCGGTATGGAGCACGTATGAGCCGGGATCCACCTTTAAAATTATTACACTTGCAGCAGCTCTTGAAGAACAAAAAGTAAATTTGAAACGTGATCAATTTTATGATAAAGGGCATGCGGAAGTGGACGGAGCGAGACTGCGGTGCTGGAAAAGAGGCGGACACGGGCTGCAGACGTATCTAGAGGTTGTACAAAACTCCTGCAACCCGGGGTTTGTTGAATTAGGCGAGCGCTTAGGGAAGAATAAGCTTTTCAAATATATTAAAGACTTTGGTTTCGGCCAAAAAACGGGAATTGATCTGCAGGGCGAGGGGACAGGAATCTTATTCCCGCTTGATAGAGTAGGTCCGGTCGAGCAAGCGACTACGGCTTTCGGACAGGGGGTATCTGTCACGCCGATTCAGCAGGTTGCAGCCGTATCTGCCGCTGTAAATGGAGGAACGCTCTACACACCTTATATTGCAAAGGAATGGATCGACCCTGTAACGAAAAAAACGGTTAAAAAACAATCACCAATCGCAAAGAAACAAGTCATTTCTGAGGAGACATCCAAACAAATCCGCTATGCTTTAGAAAGCGTCGTCGCAGAAGGTACCGGCCGTAACGCATTTGTTGAAGGATATCGTGTCGGCGGAAAAACGGGAACCGCACAAAAGGTAAAGGATGGAAAATACCTCGAAAACAACCATATTGTATCATTTATCGGTTTCGCGCCGGCTGACGATCCGAGTCTTGTCGTCTATGTCGCGGTGGATAACCCGAAAGGCACGATTCAGTTTGGCGGAACGGTTGCAGCGCCTATTGTCGGGAATATTATGAGAGACAGTCTGCCGGAGATTGGTGTGAAGCCTCGGAAAAATCAAATCGAGAAAAAGTACCAATGGAACGACACAAAAACAATAGAAGTTCCGAATGTTGTAGGGATGTCTGTCTCAGATCTTGAGTCACTTTTGGTGAATCTCAATGTGGATGCTTCCGGGAAAGGAAGCAAAATCGTTAAACAATCGCCAGCTGCCGGAACGAAAGTAAAAGAGGGCTCAAAGATACGCGTTTATTTGACTGAAGAAGATGAAAAAGAGGCAGCCGATTAATTCGGGCTGCCTATTATTTTATTGCAGAAAAAATGCTCATATCTTCAAGATTAGCTGGATGTATCCTTTTATTTACGCTAAAATATGAACTGTATGCTTAAAATCATTATCACATCATTTGACGTGACTTCAAATGATAAAAAGAACGAATTAGAATGTTGAGAGGTTTGATACGATGAAACTGACAAAGCTGCTTACATACTTAACAACCGAACCTTCTGTAAACGACTCACAAGACCCTGAAATAACTTCAATTGAGATGGACTCCAGGGAAGTAAAGAAAGGGAGTCTTTTTGTATGTGTAAAAGGGTATACGGTAGATGGCCATGATTTTGCGCAAAAAGCAGTGGAGAACGGCGCAGCGGCTATTGTGGCTGAAAGAGAGCTCGATGTGGATGTGCCCGTCATTATTGTCCGGCAGTCACTGCGTGCGCTCAGCGTTTTGTCTGATGCGTTTTACGGACAGCCGACAAAGAAGCTTCAGCTGATCGGGATAACAGGCACAAACGGCAAAACATCAACGACCCACATGGTCGATGAAATTCTAAAAAAAGCAGGAAAAAGCACAGGCTTGATCGGCACAATGTACATGAAAATCGGCGATGAAACACTTCCAGTTAAAAACACGACTCCGGAAAGCGTCACGCTGCAGAAAACGTTTAAGAAAATGAATGACAAGCAAGTTGACACTGCTATCATGGAGGTTTCTTCTCATGCTTTGTCTTTAGGACGTGTTCATGGCTGTGATTATGATATTGCCGTGTTTACGAATTTAACGCAGGACCATCTGGACTATCATAAAACGATGGATGAGTACAGACAGGCAAAAAGCCTGCTCTTTTCTCAGCTTGGCGGGGCTTTCAACCATGAACATCCAAAGCATGCCGTACTGAACGCTGATGATGAGGCGAGCGCTTATTTTGAAAAGGTGACCGCAGCGCATATTTCTACATACGGAATTAAAAACAACGCTGATGTGATGGCGAAGAACATCACGATCACTGCACAGGGCACAAGCTTTGATCTTGTGACAAACAAAGGCACTAAACATATCACGATGTCGCTCGTCGGACAATTTAACGTGTATAATGTGCTGGCAGCTGTTGCAACATGTATTGCAGCAGGCATACCGTTTGAAACCATCACTGAAGCTGTTGAAGAATTGCATGGCGTAAGAGGCCGCTTTGAATTGGTCAATCAGCAGCAGGAGTTTCCGGTTATTGTAGATTACGCGCACACACCTGACAGCCTTGAAAATGTGCTGAAGACATGCAGAGACATGACAGTAGGAAAGCTCTTTGTCGTTGTTGGCTGCGGGGGAGACAGAGATAAGACGAAACGCCCAAAAATGGCTAAAATCGCTGTAGAGCTGGCTGATGAGCCGATTTTCACTTCAGATAACCCGCGAAGCGAAGATCCTCGCGCGATTTTAAGAGATATGGAAGCCGGAGTAGAGAACGAATACTACCACAGCATTGCAAACCGCGAGCAGGCAATCTTTTTCGCGATTGCCAATGCCAAAAAAGGAGATGTAGTTCTCATTGCCGGAAAAGGGCATGAAACCTATCAGCAGATCGGAAGCGAAACCTTCGATTTTGACGATGCTGAAGTGGCGGCGAGAGCCATTGTCGAACTCAATAAGAATAAGACGAATTCATAGGAAAGAGATGTTATTGAATATGGAGCTTGAAAAGAATTTTCATATGAGAAAAAATCATGAATATGATAACTACGTATGTCGTTTGAAAGAAACAGGAGGAGAAAAGGACAATGCTTGAGCAAGTCATTCTGTTTACAATTTTAATGGGGTTTTTAATTAGTGTTCTGCTCTCTCCGATTCTTATTCCGTTTTTAAGAAGATTAAAATTCGGCCAGAGTATTAGAGAAGAAGGACCGAAATCACATCAGAAAAAATCAGGGACGCCGACAATGGGCGGGGTCATGATCATACTTTCTATCATTGTGACAACAATTGTTATGACACAGAAATTTTCAGAAATAAGCCCGGAAATGGTGCTGCTTCTGTTTGTTACGCTCGGCTACGGTTTGCTTGGCTTTTTAGATGATTACATCAAGGTCGTCATGAAGCGCAATCTGGGATTGACGTCAAAGCAAAAGCTGATCGGACAAATTATCATTGCGGTTGTATTTTATGCCGTGTACCATTACTACAATTTCGCGACAGATATTCGCGTGCCTGGAACTGACTTATCATTTGATCTTGGCTGGGCTTACTTTATCCTGGTGCTCTTTATGCTTGTCGGCGGATCAAATGCGGTTAACCTGACTGACGGTCTTGACGGCTTATTATCCGGTACTGCGGCGATTGCTTTTGGCGCTTTTGCCATCCTGGCATGGAATCAGTCTCAATATGACGTAGCGATTTTCTCAGTTGCCGTTGTGGGTGCGGTGCTGGGTTTCCTCGTATTTAATGCTCATCCGGCCAAAGTCTTTATGGGAGATACCGGATCACTGGCATTGGGAGGAGCCATCGTTACCATTGCCATTTTAACGAAATTAGAGATCCTGCTGGTTATCATCGGCGGTGTATTTGTTATCGAGACATTATCCGTTATCCTGCAGGTTATCAGCTTTAAAACGACAGGTAAACGTATTTTTAAAATGAGTCCGCTTCATCACCATTATGAGCTTGTCGGCTGGTCTGAATGGAGAGTAGTCGTGACGTTTTGGGCTGCGGGACTTTTGCTTGCCGTTTTAGGAATTTACATCGAGGTGTGGTTATAAGTGGAAAACGATCAATTTTTACAGAATCAGCATTTTTTAATCCTTGGGCTCGCGAAAAGCGGGTATGCGGCGGCATCCATTCTTCACGAAAAAGGCATTTATGTTGCAGTCAACGACCAAAAGCCTTTTGAAGAAAACGAACCAGCGCAAAAGCTTTCTAAAAAAGGACTCGAGGTTGTTTGCGGAGAGCATCCAGTTTCTCTGTTTGATCAGCATCAAATCACGGTCCTGATCAAAAACCCGGGAATTCCATACGAAAATATTATGGTTCAGGAAGCGGAAAAAAGAGGCATCCCGGTTTGGACGGAAATTGAGCTCGCTTATTACCTGACAAACGCCAAGTTTATCGGGATTACCGGATCGAACGGAAAAACGACCACGACAACGCTGATTTATGAAATGCTCAAAGCTGACTCGCAAAAAGCTCTGATTGCCGGAAATATCGGCACAGTCGCAAGTGAGGTTGCCTATCATGCTGATGGGGATGAGTGGATCGTTACTGAATTGTCTTCGTTTCAGCTGATGGGAACACACGCTTTCAGACCGGAAATCAGCTTGATTTTAAACATATTTGACGCTCATTTGGATTATCACCATACGCGAGAAAACTATGAAAAAGCGAAACAGAAAGTGTATCTTCATCAGACTGCTTTAGATAAAGCTATTGTCAACCAGGATGATGAAACCGTCATGCGTCTGGCTGAAGCCGGAAAAGCTGGTACCGTTCCATTTTCAGTCAGCAAAACGCTTGAACAGGGTGCTTATGTAAAAGACGGTATGATTTTGTTCAACGGCGAAGTCATTCTTCCTCTGGAAGAGGTTGTGCTGCCCGGCGCTCATAATCTGGAGAACATTTTAGCTGCCATTTCAGTTGTAAAAACGGCAGGAGCGTCCAACGAAGCAGTCAAAAAGGTGCTGACAAGCTTTACTGGCGTGAAGCACCGTCTCCAATATGTCACAACAGTGAAAAACCGCAAATTTTATAATGACAGTAAAGCGACAAATATTTTGGCGACAAGCAAGGCGCTTTCAGCTTTTGACAAACCGGTCATTCTGCTTGCGGGCGGACTGGATCGCGGAAATGGTTTTGACGACTTAAAACCGTATATGAAGCATGTCAAAGCAGTGCTTACATTTGGTCAGACTGCTCCGAAACTCGAGAAGCTTGGTAATGAGATGGGAATACAACATGTCAAACGTGTCGATAATGTTGAACAAGCAGTATCTGCGGCGTTTGCGCTCTCAAATGAAGGAGATGTCATCTTGCTGTCACCTGCGTGTGCGAGCTGGGATCAATTCAAAACATTTGAAGAACGCGGTGACATGTTTATAGATGCCGTGCATATGCTTAAGTAAGGGCTTGTCTTGAAGTAAATCGGCAGCCCTAATGACTTTAAGCTTGGGGTGTCGATTGCTTTGACTACTAAAAAAACATCGCCTGATTTGTTATTGGTCATCATTACGTTATTATTATTAACAATCGGATTAATTATGGTGTACAGTGCGAGTGCGGTATGGGCGGATTATAAATTTGATGACTCATTCTTTTTCGCGAAACGGCAGCTGCTGTTTGCGGGAATAGGCGTCATAGCCATGTTTTTTATCATGAATGTTGATTATTGGACATGGCGGACATGGTCCAAATTGCTGATGGTTATCTGTTTTTTTCTTTTGATTCTTGTTTTGATACCGGGCGTCGGCATGGTGCGGAACGGCTCAAGAAGCTGGATCGGAGTCGGGGCATTCAGCATACAGCCTTCAGAGTTTATGAAGCTTGCGATGATTGCATTCCTTGCTAAATTTCTCTCTGAAAAACAAAAAAACATAACATCGTTCAGACGGGGATTCATCCCGGCACTTGGCATTGTATTTTCAGCATTTTTGATTATTATGTGCCAGCCTGACCTCGGAACGGGGACAGTAATGGTTGGAACTTGTATTGTCATGATTTTTGTAGCTGGCGCGCGAATCGCCCATTTCGTCTTTCTCGGACTGATCGGCCTCAGCGGATTTGTTGGGCTCGTACTATCGGCTCCATATCGGATTAAGCGGATTACTTCATATTTAAATCCGTGGGAAGATCCGCTCGGCAGCGGTTTTCAAATCATTCAATCGCTTTATGCAGTGGGGCCCGGCGGATTGTTCGGAATGGGACTTGGACAAAGCAGACAGAAGTTCTTTTATCTGCCTGAGCCGCAAACAGACTTTATTTTTGCCATCTTGTCAGAGGAACTTGGGTTTATCGGGGGAACACTTATTTTGCTCCTCTTCAGCGTCCTGTTGTGGAGAGGAATCAGAATTGCACTCGGTGCACCTGATCTGTACGGAAGCTTTGTCGCAGTCGGCATTATTTCAATGATTGCCATTCAAGTCATGATTAATATCGGCGTAGTAACGGGCCTTATTCCGGTAACAGGCATCACGCTCCCGTTTCTGAGCTACGGAGGTTCTTCATTGACCCTGATGCTGATGGCCGTCGGTGTGCTGCTGAACGTGAGCCGATACTCGAGGTATTAATGAATGTTTGCCTAAAGCTCCCTGTGAAACAGGAAGCTGGGAAACAATTGATGCGATAACCCTGTCCAACAAAACAGGGTTATCGCTATGTTATAGAGAAACTTAGACTGGGGGAAGAGATATGCGAATTGCAATAAGCGGAGGCGGTACAGGGGGACACATTTATCCCGCTCTTGCCTTTATTAAAGAAGTGCAGCGCCGTCATCCTAATGTGGAATTTTTATATATCGGAACAGAAAACGGGCTGGAGAAAAAAATTGTGGAACGGGAGAATATACCGTTTCGTTCAATTGAAATTACAGGGTTTAAAAGAAAGCTGTCATTTGAAAACGTCAAGACTGTGATGCGTTTTCTGAAGGGCGTAAAAAAGAGCAAATCGTATTTAGCGGAATTTAAGCCTGATGCCGTAATTGGAACGGGCGGCTACGTATGCGGACCGGTTGTCTATGCCGCTGCCAAGATGGGAATTCCAACTATCGTCCATGAACAAAACAGCCTGCCGGGCATCACGAATAAGTTTCTTTCAAAATATGTTAATAAAGTAGCAATTTGTTTTGAAGAAGCAAAATCGCATTTTCCTAGCGAGAAAGTTGTATTTACGGGAAACCCGAGAGCCTCTGAAGTCGTCTCAATAGAGACGGGCCGATCAATGGCTGAATTTGGGCTTTCTGAAGAGAAAAAAACGGTCTTAATCTTCGGCGGAAGCAGAGGCGCCGCACCGATTAACCGTGCTGTCATTGATATGCAGGATGCGCTGAAAACAAGAGACTACCAAGTGCTGTATATTACCGGTGAAGTTCACTATGAAAAAGTGATGAATGAGCTGAACAGCAAGGGTGCAGCTGATAATATGGTCACAAAGCCGTTTCTTCATCAAATGCCAGAGTATTTGAAGGCCATTGATGTCATTGTGGCCAGAGCTGGTGCGACGACGATTGCCGAAATTACTGCTCTCGGAATCCCAAGTGTACTGATTCCAAGCCCATATGTAACAGCGAATCACCAAGAGGTCAATGCGAGATCTCTCGGCCAGCATGATGCGGCGATTGTGCTGAAAGAAACAGAGCTCAACGGGGAAAAACTGATTGAAGCACTTGACCGGATCGTACTGAATGAGAAAACGTTAAAGGAAATGAGCGAACGGACAAAGTCACTCGGTGTTCCTGACGCGGCTGCCCGTTTATACAGCGTACTCGAAGAATTGAAAAAATAATAGAAAAGCAAATGGAATGCGGAGGTTTACGATGGAGAAAGTGATACAGGAATTAAAAGAACGCGAAGTCGGCAAGGTTCTTGCAAATGAACCGCTCGCGAATCATACAACGATGAAAATCGGCGGACCTGCGGATGTATTGGTCATTCCAAGCAGTGTAGATGCCGTCAAAGATATTATGGACGTTATTAAAAAATATGATGTGAAGTGGACAGTCATCGGTCGCGGATCCAACCTTCTTGTTTTAGATGAGGGAATCAGAGGCGTAGTGATTAAGCTGGGCGCAGGCCTTGACCATTTGGAGCTTGACGGGGAACAAGTAACAGTCGGAGGCGGCTATTCCGTGGTCCGTCTTGCAACATCATTGAGCAAAAAAGGCCTGTCCGGGCTGGAATTTGCTGCTGGTATTCCAGGATCAGTCGGCGGAGCGGTTTATATGAATGCCGGCGCCCACGGTTCTGATATGAGCGAAATCCTCGTCAAAGCACATATTTTATTTGAAGACGGCACGATTGAGTGGCTGACAAATGAGCAGATGGATTTCAGCTACAGAACATCTGTATTGCAAAAGAAACGCCCGGGCGTTTGCCTTGAAGCTGTTCTGCAGTTGGAGCAGAAGGATAAGGAATCAATCGTTCAGCAAATGCAAAGCAATAAAGATTACAGAAAAAATACACAGCCGTATTCAAGCCCTTGTGCGGGAAGCATATTCAGAAATCCGCTTCCGAATCATGCCGGAAACCTTGTAGAAAAAGCAGGCTTGAAAGGATATCAAATCGGCGGTGCAAAGATATCGGAGATGCACGGAAACTTCATCGTCAATGCGGGCGGAGCATCAGCAAAAGATGTGCTTGATCTCATTGACCATGTGAAAAAGACAATCCGTGAAAAATACGAGATTGATATGCACACAGAGGTTGAAATCATCGGCGAAAATCGCTGATTCAAGTTCTGACTGAAGCTGTTCATATGATATACTGTAAGCAAACGACAAACGGCATCGTAGTATGCCGTTTGTTTTGGAATAGACAGACTTTTAACAGCTGTTTCATTTGAATGAGGTGAACAGGCAATGAACCCGGGTCATGACCGAGAAAAAATCGTAAACATTGAAGAACGGATTCCTAAAATTAAAGAGCAGAGGAAACAGAAGGCAAATCGCCGTCTCATTTCATTTATTATGCTCTTTTTTATTATGGTGCTGATCATCGTGTACCTGCAGACGCCAATCAGTAAAGTATCAACCATCTCTGTTACAGGGAATGAAAATGTATCTAAAAAGGAAATTATCGAGCTTTCCGATATTAACAGCGGTGATACTGAGTTTTGGAGTTTGGACAAGACAAAAACAGAAAAGAAGATTCAGCAAAATAAATTAGTAAAAGAAGCGGAGATCAGCAAATCGCTTCCTAATAAAATCAACATTGCGATCGAAGAGTATAAAGCGATTGCTTATTTAGAAAAAGACAATGTGTACTATGAAGTGCTTGAAAACGGATCAGTTCTGCCAAACGAAGTAACGCCGGAGGATGCCGGACCGATTTTGGTCAATTGGACAAACGCGAAAAAGCGGTCTCAAATGGCCAAGCAGCTCGATGCTTTGTCAAATTCTTTAAAACAGTCAATTTCAGAAATTTATTACACGCCTGTAAAAATGGATGAAAACCGTATTAAATTGTATATGAACGACGGTTATGTTGTCACTGCGTCTATTAAAACCTTTGCAGACCGAATGAAAACGTATCCTTCTATCATTTCACAGCTTAGCAGCAATAAGAAAGGCATTATTCATTTAGAAGTTGCCACCTATTTTGAAGAGTTTGGAAAAAACAATAAAGCTGCTAAAAAGGAAGATGAAAATTGAGGGGCAAATCAGCAGTCCTTCTTTCTTTGATTATGCTTATCGCAGGCTTTTTGATCTCATTTTCTTTTCAAATGACAAAAGAAAACAACAAAAGCGCGGCTGAGACGGAAGAATGGAAAAAAGAATATGCGCTGAGAGATGAACTCCTGAAACAGGAGAAAGAAAATAAGAATCTTGAAAAAGAATTGTATCAAAAGCAAAATAAAGTCCGTCAGGCAGAAAATAAGCTGAAGAAAGAAAAGACGGAATACTATAACGTCCTCGAAGATACAGAAAAGTACCGAATGTATATTGGGGAAGTCGGTGTGCAGGGAGAGGGCGTTGAGGTGACCTTGGAAGATGCGTCGTACATACCGGAAGGAGAGAATGTGAACAGTTACATCGTTCACGAAAGCCATATCTTTCAAGTGGTAAACGAACTGTATATTTCGGGGGCGGCGGCCGTCGCCGTTAATGGCCAGCGTTTGACACATGATTCCTATATCAAGTGCAACGGTCCTGTTGTAACGGTAGACGGGGTGCAGCATCCGGCTCCGTTTACGATATCCGCTATTGGAGATCCTGATGTTCTGCTGCCTTCGTTAAATATAGCAGGAGGCCTGATCGATCAGCTGTCAATGGATCATATTTCTGTTACCGCAGAAAAAGAGAAAAACGTACAAATGAAACCGATTCTGAAAACGAAGGAATGACTGAAAAAGCGGGTGAAACAGATTGAAAATAAAGCGTTCCTTCATAAGCATCAGTGTGCTTATGGTCATCTTCGGCCTCATGATATCTGTTCAGTTTAACTCGTTAAAGCATCCTAAAGTCCGAGATACAAGAGATATGTGGGATATAAGAGAAGAGCTGACATCAGAGCAGAAGAAGCAGGAAAAGCTGCTGGCTGAAATAAACAAATATGATAAACTGCTGAATAGCTATTCGCAGAGTAAAGAAATGACAAAAGAAACCGCGCTCAATAATACATTGCAAACCTTAAAAAAAACAGCCGGCATGACCGATATAACAGGTAGCGGAATTGTCATGACCATTTCCCCGCTTTTTTCCGAAAGCTTAACAGGAGAGCCGATCGAAAATCCGCCTCCGGATTTGCTGAAGAAGCTGATCAATGAACTCAACTCCTTCGGTGCAGAGCATATCTCGATTAATGAGCGAAGAGTTGTGAATCATACAGTCATAAGGGATATAAACGGCACAACAAAAATAGACGGATACGGCCTTGACGATTATCCTTTAACAGTAAAAGTGCTCGCCGAAGATCCGGACATGCTGTACAGCAGAGTGAAGGGGTCCGGCCTTGAGGATCTTTTTGCATCTGAAAATTTAGCATTAAAAGCCGGTAAATCTAAAAGCGAGCTGACATTAAAAGCATACGACAGACCATTGGACGTACAACAGCTGAAACCGCTTAAAGACTGAAAAGGAGGAGAATTGTCATGTGGCTGCCCGTGCTGGGACTGGTGCTCGGAATAGCGATTGGACTGATGACAAACTTAACGATACCGAGTGAATACTCAAACTATTTATCGCTTGCGGTGCTCGCCGCACTTGATACATTAATCGGCGGAATCAGGGCGCATTTACAAGGTACATATGATGAAATGGTATTTGTTTCCGGTTTCTTTTTTAATATTATATTGGCAATAAGTTTAGCTTTTCTGGGAGTCCATCTTGGTGTAGACTTGTATTTAGCAGGTATATTTGCATTTGGAGTCAGATTATTTCAGAATATAGCTGTTATTAGAAGAAATCTACTAACAAAGTGGACTCTTTCTAAAAAAAATAAAAAAAATGTGATATAAAAGAGGATATACATAGGATATAACGAATATTTTCAATAAACATAAAATGTGAAAAGCACATAAGGAATATTCTGTTGTGATATTTTTTGTTACACACTTGTAAAGCCACATTCATTGTATTGTTGTTCCGCAAATAATAGAATAGAAATGATCGAAATGTGAGGAGGTGCCATAGAATGAACAACAATGAACTTTACGTCAGTCTTGACATCGGTACGTCCAATACAAAAGTGATCGTCGGAGAAATGACAGATGATTCCCTTAATATTATCGGTGTGGGAAATGTACCGTCTGAAGGGTTGAAAAAAGGCTCAATCGTTGATATAGATGAGACAGTTCATTCTATAAGAAAAGCGTTTGACCAAGCTGAAAGAATGGTAGGTTTTCCGCTTAGAAAAGCTATTGTCGGCGTTAATGGAAATTATATCAATATTCAAGATACAAACGGTGTTGTAGCAGTTTCCAGTGAGAATAAAGAAATTCAAGTTGAAGATGTACGCCGTGTCATGGAGGCGGCACAGGTTGTTTCAGTACCGCACGAACAGCTGATTGTCGACGTCATTCCTAAACAGTTTATCGTAGATGGAAGAGATGAAATCACCGACCCGAAAAAAATGCTGGGTGTGCGTTTAGAAGTAGAAGGCACCCTGATCACCGGTTCAAAAACAATCTTACATAACTTGCTTCGCTGTGTTGAAAGAGCCGGTATTGAAATAACTGATATATGTCTTCAGCCGCTGGCAGCCGGTTCTGCTGCATTGTCAAAGGACGAGAAAAATCTTGGTGTGGCTCTCATTGATATAGGAGGAGGGTCAACAACCATTGCCGTGTTCCAGAACGGACATCTCACTTCTACCCGTGTCATTCCTCTCGGAGGCGAAAATATCACCAAAGATATCTCCATCGGATTGAGAACGTCAACAGAAGAAGCAGAACGCGTGAAAAAGCAATTTGGACATGCCTATTATGACGAAGCCTCGGAAGATGAAGTATTTGAGGTAACCGTTATAGGCACCAATCAAAAACAAACATTTACACAGCAGGAAGCAGCGAATATCATTGAAGCAAGAGTAGAAGAAATTCTTGAAATTGTTTCAGAAGAGCTTCGCAGTATGGGAATTACCGATCTGCCGGGAGGCTTCGTGCTGACAGGGGGACAAGCAGCAATGCCGGGTGTCATGTCATTGGCACAGGATGTGCTGCAAAACAATGTCAGAGTGGCAAGCCCGAATTATATCGGTGTAAGAGATCCTCAATATATGACGGGAGTGGGTCTGATCCAATTCGCCTGCCGAAATGCAAGAATCCAAGGCAGAAAAATAGGCTTTAAGATGCCTGAAGAAGCGATACAGGAAATTGCAGTCTCATCATCAGAGGAACAAGAGCAGCATCATCACCAGAATGAGGTGCAGCAGCGGCCAAAAGGAAAACAAAAAACACAAGCCGAACATAATAAACAGAGCAAAATGAAAAAACTATTAAGCATGTTTTGGGAATAGATAGATAGTCATTCGGCAGATTAGGAGGATTTAGCATGTTGGAGTTCGAAACAAACATAGACGGCTTAGCATCAATTAAAGTAATCGGAGTAGGAGGCGGCGGTAACAACGCTGTCAACCGAATGATTGAAAATGAAGTGCAAGGAGTAGAGTACATCGCGGTAAATACGGACGCTCAAGCTCTTAACCTGTCAAAAGCAGAAGTGAAAATGCAAATCGGCGCAAAGCTGACAAGAGGATTGGGAGCAGGTGCGAATCCGGAAGTCGGAAAAAAAGCCGCTGAAGAAAGCAAAGAGCAGATTGAAGAAGCGTTAAAAGGCGCTGACATGGTATTCGTGACAGCTGGTATGGGCGGCGGAACAGGAACAGGTGCTGCACCGGTTATCGCACAAATCGCGAAAGACTTAGGCGCATTAACAGTCGGAGTTGTTACAAGACCGTTTACATTCGAAGGACGCAAAAGACAGCTTCAGGCTGCAGGCGGAATCTCAGCAATGAAAGAAGCGGTGGATACACTGATCGTGATCCCGAACGACCGAATTCTGGAAATTGTTGATAAAAACACGCCGATGCTTGAAGCATTCCGTGAAGCTGATAACGTACTCCGTCAAGGGGTTCAAGGTATTTCAGACTTGATTGCTACACCTGGTCTTATCAACCTTGACTTTGCTGATGTGAAAACAATCATGTCAAACAAAGGATCTGCTTTGATGGGTATCGGTATTGCGACTGGAGAAAACCGCGCGGCAGAGGCTGCGAAAAAAGCAATCTCCAGCCCGCTTCTTGAAGCGGCCATTGACGGTGCGCAAGGTGTCCTCATGAACATCACTGGGGGAACAAACCTCAGCTTATATGAAGTTCAGGAAGCAGCAGACATTGTCGCTTCTGCGTCTGACCAAGACGTAAACATGATTTTCGGTTCTGTTATTAATGAAAATCTAAAAGATGAGATTGTGGTGACAGTGATTGCAACTGGTTTTATCGAACAAGAGAAGGACGTCACGAAACCCCAGCGTCCAAGCTTAAACCAAAGCATCAAAACACATAACACAAGTGTTCCAAAGCGTGAACCAAAACGTGAGGAGCCTCAGCAACAAAACACAGTAAGCCGTCACACGTCACAGCCGGCTGATGATACGCTTGACATCCCGACATTCTTAAGAAACCGTAATAAACGCGGCTAATGTAAAGGACAAAATCGTTTTCGATTTTGTCCTTTTTGTTTTTCTCCAAAACTTTTCTTCTTGTAAAGTCTTTTTCCCTATGTCTTCCTTCACAGAATAACAAATCAGACTATTAGACCTATTCTTATTTCATGACGATTTTATCATTTTCATATATATGGAAATCGAATGACATAAAACGACAATATCTGTAATACAGATTGTCTACAGTTAACGTACAGCGATGTTCTGACAAACCATTCACTTTTTAAAAGGAGGGACGACATTTTTTTACAAAGCATTTTGAAAAAAGGGGGATAAAAATGAGGAAAAAAACGAAAAACAGACTCGTTAGCTCTGTTTTAAGTACGGTTGTTATCGGTTCACTGCTGTTTCCTGGTGCAGCCGGGGCAAGCAGCAAAGGCGCCTCAACTTCTGTTAAACAGGAGCTTCAATCTGCTGAATCCATTCAGAACAAGATCTCGAGTTCATTAAAGAAAAGCTTTAAAAAGAAAGAAAAAACGACCTTTCTGATTAAATTTAAGGATCAAGCTGACACAGAAAAAGCGGCAAAAGCAGCTGTCAAAAAAGCAAAATCGAAGAAGCTGACTGCCGCTAAGACGGAATATCAAAAGCGTTCTGCCGTTGTGTCATCCTTAAAAGTCACAGCCAATGAATCACAGCAAGACGTCTTAACATACTTGAACAGCCAAAAAAATAAAGGAAATGCAGACCAGATCCACTCTTATTATGTGGTGAATGGGATCGCTGTTCATGCCTCAAAAGAGGTTATGGAAAAAGTAGCGCAGTTCCCCGAAGTGGAAAAGGTGCTTCCAAATGAGAAACGGCAGCTTTTTAAGTCATCCTCCCCATTTAATATGAAAAAAGCGCAAAAAGCTGTCAAAGCAACCGACGGTGTGGAATGGAATATAGACCAAATCGACGCCCCGAAAGCTTGGGAACTTGGATACGATGGAACTGGCACAGTTGTCGCGTCTATTGATACTGGTGTGGAATGGAACCATCCGGCATTAAAAGAGAAATATCGCGGATATAATCCGGAAAATCCTGATGAGCCTAATAATGAAATGAACTGGTATGATGCCGTAGCAGGCGAAGCAAGCCCTTATGATGATCTGGCTCATGGGACCCACGTGACAGGTACGATGGTGGGATCTGAACCCGATGGAACAAATCAAATCGGTGTAGCGCCTGGCGCAAAATGGATTGCTGTAAAAGCGTTCTCCGAAGAGGGCGGCACTGATGCTGACATTTTGGAGGCGGGTGAATGGGTTTTAGCTCCAAAGGATGCAGAGGGCAATCCTCACCCGGAAATGGCTCCTGATGTTGTCAATAACTCATGGGGCGGGGGCTCAGGACTTGATGAATGGTACAGAGATATGGTCAATGCCTGGCGTGCGGCCGATATTTTCCCTGAGTTTTCAGCGGGGAATACGGATCTCTTTATTCCGGGCGGACCTGGTTCTATCGCAAACCCGGCAAACTATCCGGAATCGTTTGCAACTGGCGCGACTGATATTAACAAAAAGCTCGCTGACTTTTCTCTTCAAGGGCCATCTCCATATGATGAAATAAAGCCGGAAATTTCTGCACCGGGCGTAAATATCCGGTCTTCCGTTCCCGGCCAGACATATGAGGACGGATGGAACGGCACATCAATGGCAGGACCGCATGTGTCTGCTGTTGCCGCACTGCTGAAACAGGCCGATGCCTCACTTTCTGTCGATGAGATGGAGGATATATTAACGAGTACGGCTGAACCACTGACGGATTCAACATTTCCTGATTCTCCGAATAACGGATACGGTCATGGTTTGGTGAACGCTTTTGATGCTGTATCAGCTGTTACAGATGGTTTAGGAAAAGCAGAAGGACAAGTTTCTGTAGAGGGAGATGATCATGAGCCTCCTGTCTATCAGCATGAGAAAGTAACAGAAGCCTATGAAGGCGCCAGCCTGCCGCTGACTTTGACAGCTGAAGACAATGTGAGTGTGACGTCTGTAAAACTGTCCTATAAGCTGGATAAAGGTGAATGGACAGAAGTAACGGCTAAACGAATCAGCGGTGATCACCTGAAAGGAACGTATCAGGCAGAGATTCCAAACATTAAAGGAGCTGCACTAAGCTATAAGTGGATGATTCAGGATTTTGGCGGCCATGTCGTTGAGTCTGACACATACGATGTAACTGTGAAGCCAAGCATCACGGTGGGATACAAGCAGGACTTTGAGGCTGTACCCGGCGGCTGGAATGCAAGCGGAACAAATAATAACTGGGAATGGGGAGTTCCGTCTTCAGGTCCAACTACAGCAGCATCGGGAGAAAAAGTATACGGAACAAACCTGGCAGGAAACTATGATAATTCAGCAAACATGAATCTCGTGATGCCTCCCGTTGAAGTGCCGGATTCAGGAAACCTGTTTCTTCAATTTAAAAGCTGGCACCATTTAGAGGATGATTTTGATTACGGCTACGTTTTTGTTCTTCCGGAAGGCGAAAAGAATTGGGAGCAGGCTGGTGTCTATAATGGAAAGACATCAAGCTGGACGGATGAAGAAATTGATTTATCCGCTTATAAAGGTCAAAACATTCAAGTGATGTTTAACCTTCAATCAGATGAAAGCATAGCAAAAGAGGGCTGGTACATTGATGATGTAGTGCTTTCTGACAAATCGGCCGGAAAAACAGCCAAGAAGAATAAGCTGGGCGTCGAAAAGCCTTCAGGAAAGCAAAAGAAAAAGCCAGTCAATCCGAAAAAGGCTAAGCCATCTGCAAACACAGCGGTAAAAAATCAGAGTAAAGATATACAGCCTCAGGTTTTGCCGATCAGGGCACAAGTCAGTGTCGTGGAAACAGGAAAATCAACATATTCAGATCAATCCACAGGGCAGTACACGCTGACACACAAAGCGGGAGATTATACGCTTAAGGCAGAAGCGTACGGTTATCAATCGAAAACCCAAAAAGTTTCTCTGCAGGCAGATCAGACGACACAAGCTAATTTTACGTTAGAGGAAATGAAGAAGGGGACATTAAAAGGCACAGTCATTAATAAAACGACAGGAGAGCCGGTAAAAGGCGCCACCGTCTATGTTATAGAGGATGCTGCGGTTGAACCTGCTACAACAAACGACAAAGGTGAATATACGCTTGAGGCCTATGAAGGCGCCTATACGATTAAAGTCGCTGCACCGGGTTATTACAGCGATGAATTTACCGTTGATTTAAAAGGTGATGTTACGAAGGAAACTGTACTGAAGCCTTTCGTCGGTTATCCGGGTGAGATTGCATATGATGACGGAACGGCGGAAAATGCCAATTCCTATTTTGCGGCAGGTAACGGATGGGCGGTAAAAATGACGTTGGCTGACGGCAAGGACAAAGGCATGCTTACAGGAGGACTGTTCAGATTCTGGGATACAGAGTTCCCTGATCCTGGCGGCACCGAGTTTAAGGTTGAGGTATACGATGCTACAGGAGAAGAAGGAGCACCAGGCAAGAAAATTGCCGGGCCATTTAACGCCGAAGCCCTTCGCAATGGCGAATGGACCAAGGTAGATCTCAGTTCAAAAGGGATTATGGTTGATAAAGACTTTTATCTCGTGTATATCCAGTCAAAACCTGATCCGTATTCACCTGGACTGGCAATGGATGAAACCGGTCAGAATTCTGGCCGCAACTGGCAGTATATAGATGGACAATGGCAGCCAGGTGACGAAGCGGACGGCAACTATATGATTCGCGCATTAGTTGATTATGAAGCTGCTGTACCTGAAATGACTTCACCGGCAGACAAATCGTACACAAACAAGGAGAACGTTACTGTAAAAGGAAAAGCCTCTCCTGGTACAACAGTACACATTTATAATGGAGAGAAAGAAGCAGGAGAAACGAAAGCTGCTGCGGATGGCACCTTCCAGGCAGGCATCTCACTCAGCAAGGGTGAAAATAAGCTGACGGCCACTGCATCAACAGACAACGGAACTACGGATGCCTCCACCCCTGTTACAGTCACGCTTGATCAAGTCAAGCCTGAATTGACGCTGGACAATCCAAAGGATGGCGAGAAAACAAATAAAGAAGCACTGACTGTCAAAGGGGCTGTATCCGATGACAATCTGAAAGAAGTCAAGGTGAATGGCAAAAAAGCAACGGTTACAGATGGTTCATACTCAGCCCGTGTTCTCTTGGAGAACGGAAGCAATGAAGTCAAGGTGACTGCCTCTGACTTAGCGGGCAACAAAACGACGAAAAAGGCAGTCATTGACGTTAACTTTGACAAGCCTGTCATTTCCGGATTGATCCCTGGAGAGGACAAAACCTTAAAAGCCGGTGAATCTGTGAAAATCGCTTTCTCAAGCGCTGAAGATTTGGATGCAACGTTTGTCATTCGCCTGCCGCTGACAAATGCAAGGGCGAATGTGCAAAACGCCACCGAGCTCCCGCTAAGAGAAATTTCTCCGGGGAGATATGAAGGCTATTGGACAGCCACTTCTTCTATTAAAGCAAACGGAGCAAAAGTAGAAGTGATTGTACGAGATGAGTATGGAAATGAAACTAGAAAAACAGCGAATGGAAAACTTTATATCAATACTGAAAATTAAGTGTAAAAAAGCTGCCGTCACAGGCAGCTTTTTTATATACTCTCATTTATTTCCTCGACAAATTAAGCAGATATCCCTGAAAAATTGTATTTTCCTCTCAACATTAATTGACAGACTTTCCCACAGAGCTTGCTTTATACTTATGAAACAAGAAGGGGAACAGCGTGATGCAAGAAAGAAAGGAGTCAGATGTGAAAATCTATTTAGATGTCATTTGGCTGTTAAACTTTTGTTTTGATGCACTTTTGCTTTTGCTCACGGCATTTATTTTAAAACGTCATGTGAAAAAAAGAAGACTGATAGGCGGAGCGTTCATCGGTTCAAGTATTGTCCTTTTGATGTTTACTCCTTTTTCGCCGATCGTTGAACATCCGGCCGGGAAGCTGGCTTTTTCAGTTGTGATTGTGATGGTGACATTTGGATTTAAAAGATTTCGTTATTTCTTTCAAAATTTGTTTTCCTTTTATTTTGCCACTTTTTTAATGGGGGGAGGAATTATCGGAGCTCATTCTTTGCTGCAGTCACATTCTGTTGTTCGAAACGGTGTCATGATCACCAATCAAACCGGGTTTGGAGACCCAATCAGCTGGTTGTTTATTGTTGCTGGCTTTCCAGCGTTATGGTTTTTTTCTAAGAGAAGAATTGACGACATTGAAACAAAAAACATTCAATATGAGGAACGAGTCAGCGTACAGGCGGATTTGGGCGGTCAAACGCTTCATGTCAGAGGGTTGATTGATTCCGGTAATCAGCTGTACGATCCTCTTACAAAAACGCCGGTTATGATTATTTACATTGATAAACTGGAGCCGATTTTCGGAGCGGCTGAAACGATGATCATTCGAAACACAGACCCATTGGAAGCGATTGAACAGCTCGATGATTCATTTCGTTTTTTAGATAAAATGAGGCTGATTCCATATAGGGGGGTAGGTCAGCAAAATCAATTTTTATTATGCATTAAACCGGATCACGTAACGATAATGACAAAAGAAGAAATGGTTTCTGCGGATAAATGCTTAATCGGCATCAGCACAACAAAGCTATCGGCAGATGGAGAGTTTGACGCGATTATTCATCCGAAAATGCTTTCGGGCAAGGCCATCAAACACGTTTCATAATGTTCGCAAATGTCCGTTACTTATCATACTCAAACGACGTGACATTTAGAAGGGAGAGGAAGATGAAAAAACTGAAATTGCGACTGACGCACCTCTGGTATAAGCTGCTGATGAAACTTGGATTGAAAAGTGATGAAGTCTATTACATAGGCGGGAGTGAAGCCCTGCCGCCGCCATTATCTAAAGATGAGGAGCAGGTTCTGTTAATGAAGCTCCCAAACGGTGATCAGGCGGCTCGCGCCATTTTGATTGAACGCAATCTACGTCTGGTCGTCTATATCGCACGGAAATTTGAAAATACAGGAATTAATATAGAGGATTTAATCAGCATCGGCACCATCGGATTAATTAAAGCTGTGAATACGTTCAATCCAGAAAAGAAAATCAAGCTGGCGACCTATGCCTCGCGGTGTATAGAAAATGAAATCCTGATGTATTTAAGAAGAAACAATAAAATTCGTTCAGAGGTTTCCTTTGATGAGCCGCTTAATATTGATTGGGACGGCAATGAGCTTTTGCTTTCTGATGTACTCGGCACTGACGATGACATCATCACAAAAGATATAGAAGCCAACGTAGATAAAAAACTCTTAAAAAAAGCGCTTGAACAGCTCAATGAGAGAGAAAAGCAAATCATGGAGCTGCGGTTTGGGCTTGTCGGCGAAGAAGAAAAGACCCAAAAGGATGTAGCGGATATGATGGGGATTTCTCAGTCCTATATTTCGCGTCTTGAGAAAAGAATTATAAAAAGATTGAGAAAAGAGTTCAACAAAATGGTGTAAATTTTTTTATGGTTATAACCCCTTGATTTTACAGGGATTTCCTGATTTCGACTGTTTTTCGGTCTGAGTGCAGTGCATATTTTTCCCACCCAAGGAGATACTTAACGTTGTACAGCAGCTCCTGTAGGGAGGGAAAAAAGTGTCTAGGAATAAAGTCGAAATCTGCGGGGTGGATACCTCCAAATTACCAGTACTCAAGAATGAAGAGATGAGAAAGCTGTTTAGGCAGCTGCAGGATGAAGGCGATGATTCAGCCAGAGAAAAGCTTGTAAACGGGAACTTGCGTCTTGTCTTAAGTGTCATTCAAAGATTTAATAACAGAGGGGAGTATGTTGATGACTTATTTCAGGTCGGCTGCATCGGACTAATGAAATCCATTGATAATTTTGACCTAAGCCACAATGTTAAGTTTTCAACATACGCTGTACCTATGATTATCGGAGAGATCCGCAGGTATTTACGCGATAATAACCCGATCCGTGTTTCAAGATCGCTTCGGGACATCGCTTACAAGGCGCTTCAGGTAAGAGAGCGGTTAATCAGTGAGACAAGCAAGGAGCCGACTGCAGAAGACATCGCAAAAGTTCTTGAAGTACCGCATGAAGAAATTGTATTTGCGCTTGATGCCATCCAGGATCCGGTTTCTCTATTTGAACCGATCTATAACGACGGCGGAGACCCGATCTATGTGATGGACCAAATCAGTGATGAGCGCAATACAGATTCACAATGGATTGAAGAGCTGGCTTTAAAAGAGGGCATGAGAAGGCTGAATGATAGGGAAAAAATGATTTTGAGAAAGCGCTTCTTCCAAGGGAAAACACAAATGGAAGTAGCCGAGGAAATCGGGATTTCCCAAGCGCAGGTGTCCAGGCTTGAAAAAGCAGCTATCAAACAAATGAATAAGAATATTCATCAATAATGACATGAAAAGCCTTTAAAACAATTTTTGTTTTAAAGGCTTTTCTATTAATTGCGGGTTGTTTACGTTTTGGAAAAAATAAGGTATCCTAGTCCGTGCAAAGTTTTATGAAAATTAAAACAATTATAACGGAAGTTTAGAGGAGGACCACGATGATTTTGCAGCTTGACAATGTCTCACTAAAACGAAATGGAAAATGGATACTGAGGGATATCCATTGGAAGGTGGAGGAAAAGGAAAATTGGGTCCTTTACGGATTAAATGGTGCCGGAAAGACAGCGCTGTTAAATATGCTTTGCTCATATTACTTTCCAACATCAGGCGAGATGCAGGTGCTTGGCCATGAATTTGGTAAAAACGAGCTTGGGGAGAAGCTCAGACGGAAAATTGGCCTCGTCTCAGCGGGTCTTCAGCAAAAATTGTATCCGGCAGATTCAGCCTTTGAGATTGCGTTGAGCGGAGCTTACGCTTCGATAGGATTATATGAAACGCCAAGTGCGGAAATCAGGGAAAAAGCGATTGGTTTGTTAGAGGATTTGGGTGCAATAGAATATGCCGACCGACGCTATGAAACCCTTTCTCAAGGAGAAAAACAAAGAGCCTTGATTGCAAGAGCGCTAATGGCCGATCCGGAGCTGCTGATATTGGACGAACCGGTCACAGGGCTGGATTTTATTGCCCGGGAAAAGCTGTTAGACACGATTACATATATTGCAAACAAAGAAAAAGCGCCATCGATCCTTTATGTGACACATCATGCGGAAGAAATTTTACCGGTCTTTGACAAAGCCCTTTTGTTAAAACAGGGAGAGGTCTTTAGATCAGGAGAAATAAAGGAAATGCTCACTGATCACATACTTTCCGCTTTTTTTGATACGCCAATCCATGTATTATGGAATCAGGATCGGCCGTTTTTAACAAGAGCCGAGCCGATAACGAATGCCTGACAAACACATATAGATTCATCCTAGGGGTGCTTTGCGAAGCTGAGAGAGACATTGTCTCAACCCTTTTGACCTGATCTGGATCATGCCAGCGGAGGGAAGCGGTGAAATAGCGGAGTACATAGGACTCTGTTTGTTTTTACTAAGCCGTTTCATAACATTTGAAACGGCTTTTTGATTTTTAAGAATAGGAGCGGATCACATTGAATCAACAAATAGACTCACTGTTAAAAAAGGTGGAGGATCAAAAGGAGGAGCTTATTCAGCTGGCAAAAACGCTGATTTCTTATCAAACACCTGCTCCGCCTGCAAGAAATACAGACGGCATTCAGTCATGGATTGCTCGGTTTTTAAATGAAATGGGATTCTCGATCGACAAATGGGACGTGTACCCGGGAGATCCCAATGTTGTAGGCCTGCTAAAGGGAACAGATGCAGCAGACTATCATAGCTTGATCATCAATGGTCATGTAGATGTGGCAGAGGTAAAAGAGGATGAGGATTGGGAGCATGCTCCGTTTCATCCAATTGCAAAAAACGGTTTCTTAATCGGACGGGGTGCTTCTGATATGAAAGGCGGAATGGCGTGTATGCTGTTTGCGGTCAAATTGATTCGTGAAGCCGGCATTGAACTTCCCGGTGATTTGATTCTGCAATCGGTTATCGGGGAGGAAGTTGGAGAAGCCGGTACGCTTGAGTGCTGTAAGAGGGGCTATCGCGCTGATTTTGCAGTTGTCGCAGATACGAGCGATATGCATATTCAAGGCCAAGGCGGTGTCATTACAGGCTGGATCGAAATCAAAAGCAGTCAAACGTTTCATGATGGGACGAGGCGGAATATGATTCATGCAGGCGGAGGAACATTCGGGGCAAGCGCAATTGAAAAAATGGCAAAAATCATTGCGGGGCTCGGTGAACTTGAGCGCCACTGGTCCATTATGAAAAGTTATCCCGGCTTTAAACCAGGCACAAATACGATTAACCCGGCTGTCATTGAAGGCGGCAGACATGCGGCTTTTATAGCGGACGAGTGCCGGCTGTGGATCACAGTCCATTTTTACCCGAATGAAACCCATGACCAAGTGGCAGCGGAAATAGAAGATTACATCAATCGGCTGAGTGACAGTGATGTTTGGCTTAGGGAAAACCGCCCTGTTTTTAAGTGGGGAGGCTCATCTATGATTGAAGACAGAGGAGAAATTTTTCCGGCACTGGAAGTTGATCCTGGCCACCCAGGCGTCTCAGCGCTTACTGTGTCTCATGAGAAAGTGAAACGGGAGCGCCCTGTTATGGACGTTTCTCAATCCGTTACAGACGGGGGATGGCTGTATAATGCCGGCATTCCATGCGTGATATACGGTCCTGGCGATCTGCATAATGCACACTCCGTAAACGAGGAGGTATCGATTGAGCAGCTGGTAGATTATACAAAAATCATGCTCGATTTTATCATCAGCTGGTGCAGCCGTAAAAAAGAACAGTGATCATGAAAATTTCTTCTTGCTGACAAGGTTCAGCCCGCCCGTTCATATACTGGAAAAAAGGACGGGAAAAGGACGTGATGGGATGATCAGCATTTCTGAATTTCAGGTGAAGGATGTCGTCAATGTCTCAAACGGAAAAAAGCTGGGGAGCATTGGTGATATAGATATCAATGTGACCACTGGAAAAATTCAAGCGATCATACTGGGAGGAAATGGGAAGGTTCTCGGTTTTTTTGGAAAAGAAGAGGAATTGGTCATTCCATGGCGAAATATAGTAAAAATCGGGGAAGACGTGATCTTGGTCCGATTAAGTGAACCGCATGCATAACCTGCTTTGTCTGCCGCGGATTGGAAAATGCCGGAAGTCTCGATTCTTCCGGCACATTTCATTTAGAAATATGCAAATCGGCGCTCAACGAATGCAGAAAGATGTGGTAAAATAAGTGGGAAATTCCGCTTTTTTAAATGTTTGTCGAAAGGTTGGATCATCATGAATACATATCACCCATTCAGTCTTACCACACCCTCGACACTCATGATACAAGACTGGGCACAAACGAATCAAAACAACAGAGAAGTCATTGCCGGATTTACTACGAAAAACGGCGGTGTCAGCCAAAAGCCTTTTGAATCGTTAAATACAGGATTGCACGTTCATGACAAAGATGCAGATGTAGTTAAAAATCGTGAATATATTGCCGATATGTTTAATATTGATTTGCAGTCTTGGGTATTTGCTGATCAGACACATGATAATCGCGTTCAGAAAGTGACGCAGAGGGATAGGGGAAAAGGCGCCCGTGAGTATCACACGGCTTTAAAAGCAACGGACGGGCTCTACACAAATGAAAAGAATGTGGTTTTGGCATTATGCTTTGCTGATTGTGTGCCTCTTTTCTTTTATGATCCGGTTAAATCGCTTGTCGGGGTCGCCCATGCCGGGTGGAAAGGCACTGTCAAACAGATTGGCAGAGAAATGGTGAAGCAATGGACCGAGCAGGAAGGTTCAAAGCTCTCAGATATTTATGCTGTTATCGGACCGTCTATCAGCGGAGCATGCTATACGGTAGACGATCGTGTCATGGATGCTGTCCGCGCATTGCCGGTTTCAGCAGAACGTGCCGTAAATCAGACGGGAAAGGGACAATATCAGCTTGATCTGAAAGAGCTGAACCGCCTCATACTGATCGACAGCGGTTTGGCAAATGAACAGATTTCTGTCAGCGGTTTATGCACGGAAAGTGAGCAGTCGCTTTTCTATTCTCACCGCCGCGATCAGGGGAAAACTGGACGGATGATGTCCTTTATCGGAATGAAGGAGGCATAAAAGATCTTGCGTGTTGTTGATAATTTACGACATATAAACGAACGAATAAACGAAGCATGTAACAGATCGGGCCGCAGCTCCGATGAAGTTACGGTTATTGCTGTCACAAAATATGTATCGCCTGAAAGAGCACAGGAGGCAGTGGATGCGGGCATCACCTGCCTCGGAGAGAATCGGGACGCGGAACTGCTCCGCAAACAGGAAATGATGAAAGGGAATCCTGAATGGCATTTTATCGGCAGTCTTCAATCAAGAAAAGCAAAAGCTGTCGTCAATGCGGTTTCCTATATCCATTCCTTAGACCGGCTCTCATTAGCGAAAGAAATTGAAAAACGGGCTGAAGGTACTGTCCAATGCTTTGTGCAGGTCAATACCTCTCTTGAGCCTTCTAAACACGGCATGAAAAAAGAAGAAGTCATTCCCTTCATACAGGAGCTTTCCGGTTTCGAACACATCGTTGTGGCCGGACTGATGACAATGGCTCCGCTGACTGATGATCAAGATCAGATCAGAAGCTGTTTCCGGGCGCTAAGAGAACTCCGTGACCAGGTTCAGGAGCTGAAACAGCCAAACGCTCCGTGTACTGAACTGTCGATGGGCATGTCAAATGATTTTGAAATTGCAATTGAAGAAGGGGCTACTTATATTAGAATCGGCTCATCGTTAGTCGGAAATGAAACAGGGGGTGTACAGCAATGAGTATGAAAAATAAACTGAAAAACTTTTTCTCGATGGATGAGGAAGAATACGAATATGAATATATTGAGACAGAGCGGGAGTCTCAAGAAGAGGATGAGCAAAAAGAAAAGCCGGCTTATGCCGCAAACAAACCTGCGGGCAAACAGAATGTAGTAAGCTTGCAAAGTGTTCAGAAATCCTCTAAAGTGGTGTTGAGTGAGCCGCGCGTTTATGCGGAGGCCCAGGAAATAGCCGACCATTTGAAAAACCGGCGGGCAGTCGTCGTCAATCTTCAGCGGATACAGCATGACCAGGCTAAGCGGATTGTTGACTTTTTAAGCGGAACCGTTTATGCCATCGGCGGCGATATTCAAAGAATCGGCTCGGATATTTTCCTCTGCACGCCTGACAACGTAGATGTATCAGGCACAATTTCTGAGCTCATATCTGAAGACGAACATCAGAGGTGGTAAAGCGAGATGATCCTTTATCAAGTTTTTTCGGTTTTAAGCTTATTAATTACAATATACTCATTTGCCCTGATCATATATATTTTTATGTCATGGGTGCCGAGTACGAGGGAAACGGCAGTCGGGCGTTTTTTAGCTTCGATTTGTGAACCATATCTCGAACCATTCAGAAAAATCATCCCTCCGATCGCAATGCTGGATATTTCACCGATCGTAGCTATACTTGTGCTTCGGTTTGCGACAACCGGCTTGTGGGGGCTTTATCGCATGATTGCGTTTTAAAGTGACAGTTTGATAGGGGCTTGGCAGCAGCCAAGCCTCTTTACATAGAAGGGAAAGACGATGAGCGATATCTATCAGCACTTCAGAAAAGACGAGCGGGCCTTTATTGATCAGGCGCTTGAATGGAAAAGTATTGTCCAGGAGCAGTACCGGATGAAGCTGACTGACTTTTTAGACCCCCGAGAGCAGGTCATCCTCTCTGCTGTTACCGGACAGGCAGATGTTGGGCTTGCTTTTTCCGGCGGCTATGGCAGAGCGGAGCGAAAACGGGCGATCCTCTATCCAGAGTACATCATTCCGGAAGAATCGGATTTTGAACTGCAGGCGTTTAACGTCCGTTATGCTGAAAAGTTTGTCACAGTAGACCACCGTTCTCTCCTAGGTGCATTAATGGGTATAGGCTTAAGGCGGCAAAAGTTTGGTGACATCGTGTTTTCTGAGACATCAGTGCAATTGATTGTCTCAGCCGATACCGCTGATTTTGTGGCTGCACAGCTGACCCAAGCAGGCAAAGCTGCGGTCAGCCTAGAGAAAATTGACTTGTCAGACCTTAACATTCCGGCAATAGATGTCGAAATAAGAGATGACACGGTTTCTTCTTTAAGGCTTGACGCCGTCTGCGCCTCTATGAGCAGGCAATCCCGCCAGAAATCACAGACGCTCGTGAAAAACGGACTCGTGAAAGTGAACTGGAAGGTAGTTGAAGATCCTTCATATATGGTAGCAGAAGGGGACATGCTCTCTATCAGAGGTTTTGGACGATGCAGCTTAACAAAAATCGAAGGAAAAACCAAAAAAGACAAATGGAGAGTTACGTTTGAACGACAAAAATAGTCGGTTTTTCAGTTTTTTTCTCCATCTGTGCGAAATTTGTTTTATAATGTGAACTAGATAACCGTACTGAAATGTAAAAATGGAGGTGGCATCATGCCATTAACGCCAAATGATATTCACAACAAGACGTTTACAAAAAGCTTTCGCGGATATGATGAAGATGAAGTAAATGAATTCCTAGCGCAAGTCAGAAAAGATTATGAAATTGTTCTCCGTAAGAAAACTGAGCTTGAAGCGAAAGTCAATGAACTTGATGAAAGAATCGGACACTTTGCCAATATTGAAGAAACGCTGAATAAATCGATTTTAGTTGCTCAAGAAGCGGCTGAAGACGTAAAACGCAATTCTCAAAAAGAAGCAAAGCTGATCGTTCGGGAAGCGGAGAAAAACGCTGATCGCATTATCAACGAATCTTTATCAAAATCAAGAAAAATTGCAATGGAAATTGAAGAGCTGAAAAAACAGTCTAAAGTTTTCAGAACACGTTTCCAAATGCTGATTGAAGCACAGCTCGATCTTCTGAAAAATGACGATTGGGATCATCTGCTTGAGTATGAAGTCGACGCGGTATTTGAGGAAAAGGAATAAATTCTCTGATTATCTTGACATTATCTTAGCTTGTCGAATATAATACGTTCATAAATTCAGATGAAAAGACGGTTGAAAGGGACAGTCATGTTTCCTTCAGGCCTTCATAGCGACCCGGAGATGGTGAGAGCCCGGGATGGCCGGAATCATGTAGATCAGCCCTTAAGTTTCCTTTCTGAACTTACAGTAGGTTAGGACGTTCATCACGTTACGATGCTCGAGAGGAAAAAGCGTATGCTGGCTTTTTCTAAAAGGGTGGTACCGCGAGATAAGCTTTCTCGTCCCTTATGGGATGAGAGGGCTTTTTTTATTTTCTGAAAAAATGCAGTGGAGGAATGAAAATGGATTTTAAAGACACGCTCTTAATGCCGAAAACAGATTTCCCGATGCGAGGAAATTTGCCAAACCGTGAGCCTGACATTCAAAAGAAATGGGAGGAACAGGATATCTACCGTCTTGTGCAGGAACGGACGAAAGACCGCCCGAAATTTGTTTTACATGACGGACCTCCGTATGCAAACGGCGACATCCATATGGGCCACGCGCTTAACAAGATCTTGAAGGATTTCATTGTCCGTTACAAATCAATGAGCGGTTACAACGCGCCGTATGTACCAGGCTGGGATACACATGGATTGCCGATTGAAACAGCTCTTACAAAAAACAAAAAAGTCAACCGCAAAGAAATGTCAGTAGCGGAATTCCGCAAGCTGTGTGAAGAGTACGCCTGGAAGCAAATCGAGGGGCAGCGTGAGCAGTTCAAACGCCTTGGTGTCCGCGGTGACTGGGAAAACCCGTATGTGACATTAAAACCGGAATACGAAGCGCAACAAATCCGCGTATTTGGTGAGATGGCAAAACGAGGCTACATTTATAAAGGCCTTAAACCGGTTAACTGGTCACCTTCAAGTGAGTCTGCTTTGGCTGAAGCTGAGATCGAATATCAAGATAAACGTTCAGCATCTATTTACGTTGCTTTCGGTGTGAAAGACGGAAAAGGCGTTCTTGAAAACGGCGAGCGTATCATCATTTGGACAACAACGCCTTGGACAATTCCGGCGAACCTCGGAATTTCAGTGCACCCTGATCTTGAGTACAGCGTGGTTGCAGTTGGTGAAGACCGCTTTGTCGTAGCAAGTGCTTTAGTTGAAAATGTTGCATCTGCATGCGGATTTGATCAATATGAAGTGACAAGAACGATTAAAGGGAAAGACCTTGAGAACATTATCGCTGAACACCCGCTCTATGGCAGAGACTCACTCGTTATGCTAGGCGAGCACGTAACAACTGATGCCGGAACAGGCTGTGTTCATACAGCGCCCGGACACGGAGAAGATGACTTTATCATCGGCCAAAAATACGGTTTAGATGTGCTTTGCCCAGTTGATGAAAAAGGTGTAATGACAAGTGAAGCTCCTGGCTTTGAAGGCATGTTCTATGATGATGCGAACAAAGCGATCACACAGCAGCTTGATGAAAAAGGCGCGCTTGTGAAGCTTGAATTCATTACTCACTCTTATCCGCACGATTGGAGAACAAAGAAACCAACCATTTTCAGAGCGACAGCGCAATGGTTTGCGTCTATTAAAGATTTCAGATCAGACCTGCTGGATGCCATTAAAGAAACCAAATGGGTTCCTGAATGGGGCGAGCAGCGTTTGCACAACATGGTGCGTGACCGCGGAGACTGGTGTATTTCCAGACAGCGTGCGTGGGGTGTTCCGATTCCGGTATTTTATGCCGAAAACGGAGAACCGGTTATTACAGATGAAACCATTGAACATGTTTCTGAATTGTTCAGACAGCACGGCTCAAACATTTGGTTTGAAAAAGAAGCGAAGGATCTTCTTCCGGAAGGCTTTACGCATCCTGGCAGCCCTAACGGCACATTTACAAAAGAACAGGACATCATGGATGTTTGGTTTGATTCAGGCTCTTCCCATCAAGCGGTGCTTGAAGAACGTGAAGACCTCGTTCGCCCGGCTGATTTATATCTAGAAGGATCAGACCAATACCGCGGCTGGTTTAACTCATCTCTTTCTACAGCAGTAGCCGTAACAGGAAAAGCGCCATATAAAGGAGTGCTCAGCCATGGATTTGCACTGGATGGAGAAGGACGCAAGATGAGTAAATCAATCGGTAACGTCGTTGTTCCAGCTAAAGTCATGAAACAGCTCGGTGCCGACATCTTGAGATTATGGGTGTCTTCAGTTGATTATCAGGCGGACGTTCGTGTGTCTGACGCAATTCTGAAGCAGGTTGCTGAAGTATACCGTAAAATCCGCAATACGTTCCGTTTCCTTCACGGCAACCTATTCGATTTTGATCCAAAAACGAATGCGGTGGCTGTCGAAGATCTTCGCGAAGTGGATCAGTATATGCTGATTAAGCTGAACAAACTGATTGATAAAGTGAAAAAAGCGTATGATGAGTACGAATTTGCGGTTGTGTATCACAGCATCCATAATTTCTGCACAATCGAATTGAGCTCATTCTATCTTGATTTCGCAAAAGATATTGTGTACATCGAGCATGCGGATCATCCGGATAGACGCAGCATGCAGACAGTATTCTATGAAACACTTCTTGCATTAGTGAAGCTTTCAGCGCCGATTCTTCCTCATACGGCTGACGAATTATGGTCTCATTTAACATTTGTCGAAGAGCAAAGCGTTCAGCTGGCAGACATGCCGGAAACAATTGCGGTTCCAAACAGCGAAGCGACAGAAGATAAATTTGACCGCTTTATGGCTATTCGTGATGATGTACTAAAAGCATTAGAAACTGCGCGGAATGAAAAAATTATCGGTAAATCATTGGAAGCGAACCTGAAATTGTATCCAAACAAAGAAAACCAAGAGCTCTTGGCTTCCATTAAAGAAAATCTTTCTCAGCTGTTTATTGTTTCTGAACTAACGATCAGCGAAGAAAATGAAGCGCCGAACGATGCGCAAAGCTTCGAGACAGGCAAAATTGCTGTCGAGAAAGCGGAAGGCGAAATGTGTGAGAGATCCCGTGTGATCTCAAAAGATGTAGGCGCGAATCCGAAATACCCTACACTTTCACTGCGAAACGCAGAAATCGTTGAAAAATACTATCAAAAATAATGAAAAATAGTCCGGCGTTAAAGCCGGGCTTTTTTTGTGCCAAGAGTGACATCGTTTAGAACGGCAGGAAAAATCTTATGGGCTTTAGATCATCATTCACAGGCAACACTATAGGTACTACGTTAAGAGCAGGAGTTGTGATGAATGAATGATCAACTGACCGCAATTTATACGGAACTTCTTCTGATGAAAGAAGAATTACAGTCGAGATTATTTGAGTATTCTTGCTTTCAGGTTTCAACAAGCCCGCAAGCAGCAATCAATCATAAACAAAAAGCAACTCTGATCTATCACATTAAAGAAGAGCTACAAGACGTTCTCCTCGCATTGTCCAAAATCGAAAACGGCACATTCGGATACTGTGAAGAAACCGGGGCTCCCATTCCTCTTTCAAAACTGGCGGTGTTGCCGACTGCCCGAACAGCAAACGATTTTCTTTATTCTGTCCAATTCGAAAAAAAAACGCTTCCGCTGTGGAAATCAACCGATATCGAATATGGTCAGGCACTGTATGAATAACAGTGTCTGGCCAGTTTATATGCCTGATATTTCTTTACTCCAGTGCTTTTTATTGATAAAATGCATAATGGATTAAAGTAACCGTAAACTGGAGGAACGTTTGTGCTGTATTATGTGATTGCACTACTTATTATTGCAGCCGATCAATTGACAAAATGGCTTGTTGTTAAAAACATGGAGCTGGGACAAAGCATTCCGATCATTGATCAGGTATTCTATATCACCTCCCATCGCAATACGGGTGCTGCATGGGGGATATTAGCCGGTCAGATGTGGTTTTTCTACCTCATTACAACCGCGGTTATTATTGGCATTGTTTATTACATACAGCGTTATACAAAAGGACAAAGGCTTCTTGGCGTGGCCCTCGGACTTATGCTTGGCGGTGCCATCGGCAACTTCATCGACCGGGCTGTCAGACAGGAAGTTGTGGATTTTATCCATGTTATTATTGTGGATTATAATTACCCGATTTTTAACATCGCGGACTCGTCACTATGTGTCGGCGTAATGCTTTTATTTATACAAATGCTGTTGGACAGCGGGAAAAAGAAAAAGGAGCAATAGCATGAATCAAATTGATATAACCGCTTCAGAAGAACAAAAAAGTGAGCGGATTGATAAATTTCTGGCATCGACTGAAAATGATTGGTCGAGAACCCAGGTGCAGCAATGGGTGAAAGACGGACAAGTTGTCGTGAACGGAAGCCCTGTAAAATCGAATTATAAAATTCAGCCGGGTGATCAGGTGACCGTCACCGTACCTGAGCCGGAAGCGCTCGACGTGCTGGCAGAACCTATGGATCTGGATATTTATTATGAAGACCAGGATGTGCTGGTCGTCAATAAACCTCGCGGAATGGTTGTGCACCCAGCCCCTGGGCATCTTACGGGTACGCTTGTAAACGGCCTTATGGCTCATTGCACGGACCTTTCCGGAATAAATGGCGTGATGCGTCCGGGGATCGTTCACAGAATCGATAAGGACACGTCCGGCTTATTAATGGTAGCGAAAAATGATATGGCGCATGAGTCTCTCGTGAACCAATTGGTCAACAAAACGGTCACGCGGAAATATACGGCAGTTGTCCACGGGCTTATTTCTCACGATGACGGCACAATTGATGCACCGATCGGACGAGACAAGAAAGACCGTCAAAGCATGACTGTGACGCGTGATGGCAAAAACGCCGTCACTCATTTTCATGTGCTTGAGCGTTTTCAGGATTTTACGTTGGTAGAATGCCAGCTTGAAACAGGGAGAACGCATCAAATTCGTGTTCATATGAAATATATCGGATTTCCATTAGCAGGCGATCCAAAATACGGTCCAAGAAAAACGATCGATTTTAACGGCCAGGCCCTTCACGCCGGAATTTTAGGTTTTGATCATCCTCGTACCGGTGAATATGTCGAATTTGAAGCGCCGCTCCCGGAGGATATGGCAGAATTAATCGAAAACCTCAGAAAAAACGGTTGACAGACTGTTTCTTTTCTGAAATAATAAACGGAGCTGAATAGATTCTTTAAAACAGTCCAGAGAGGCTGAGAAGGATAACGGATAGACGGGATGCGTGTATATGCGCGCACCTTGTCCTAAAACCCCTCTATGCTCTGGCAGGAGGGGTTTTTTCTTCTATATGAACTGTGAGGTGTCACACATTGAATCAAAAAGCTGTCATTCTCGACGAACAGGCAATCAGACGGGCGCTGACCAGGATTGCTCATGAAATGATTGAACGCAATAAAGGAATGAATAACTGCATCCTTGTCGGCATCAAGACAAGAGGGATTTACTTGGCAAAACGCCTTGCAGAACGAATCGAACAGATTGAAGGGAATCCTGTAACAGTTGGTGAAATTGATATTACTCTTTACAGAGACGATCTTTCCAAAAAAACGAGCAACGAAGAACCGCTTGTGAAAGGTGCAGATATTCCGGTAGACATCACAGATCAAAAAGTCATTCTCGTTGACGATGTCCTGTACACCGGAAGAACGGTCAGAGCAGGTATGGATGCGCTTGTTGATGTAGGCAGACCTTCCTCCATTCAGCTGGCTGTGCTTGTTGACAGAGGACACCGGGAGCTGCCGATCCGAGCGGATTATATCGGGAAAAACATTCCCACATCAAAAGCTGAAAAGGTTATGGTTCAGCTTGATGAGGTAGATCAAAACGATCTCGTCGCCATTTATGAAAATGAATAATAGATCACCTTTTTAAAGGCAATCCAGAGAGGTTGCAAAGAGGTGCACAACAAAGTCCCGAAAGTATTCGGCAGGTCTTTGTATGCCTCTTTGCGTAAAAATAGCAAAGAGGTTTTTTTATACAGTCATTGAGTCATCCTAAAATGAAAGTCAACAATCAGGGGGAAATCATCATGAGTAAGAAAAAAGTAAATTTAGGAGTCAGGGATGTCCCGACACCTTTCTCTTGGGTTTCATTCAGCCTGCAGCATTTGTTTGCCATGTTTGGCTCAACGATTTTGGTTCCGAAGCTGGTCGGAATGAGTCCTGCTGTGGCATTGGTGACAAGCGGCATCGGGACACTTGCTTACCTTCTTATAACGAAAGGGCAAATTCCGGCGTATCTCGGTTCATCCTTCGCCTTTATTTCTCCAATCATACTGGTAAAAGCGACCGGCGGGCCGGGAGCGGCAATGGTCGGGGCGTTTCTTGCAGGGTTAGTGTACGGGCTGATTGCCTTATTGATCAGGCAGCTTGGAACAGGCTGGCTGATGAAGATTCTCCCGCCTGTAGTCGTAGGCCCTGTTATTATCGTCATCGGGCTGGGTCTGGCAAGTACTGCGGTAAACATGGCGATGTACGCTGATCCGAACGCGAGTGAATTGGTCTACAGCTTAAAGCACTTCAGTGTCGCAGGAGTTACGCTGGCCATCACGATTATTTGCGCGATTTTCTTGCGAGGGTTTCTAAGCCTGATTCCGGTTTTGATCGGAATTATCGGCGGATACTTGTTCGCCCTTACTCAAGGGATTGTCAACTTCCAGCCGGTGCTTGACGCGAAATGGTTTGCAGTGCCTGAATTTATCATCCCGTTCAAAGACTATTCACCGTCAGTAACACTCGGCATCGCAGCGGCAATGGTTCCCGTCGCGTTTGTGACAATGTCAGAGCATATCGGCCATCAAATGGTGCTGAGCAAAGTCGTCGGACAAGATTTCATTAAGAAGCCGGGGCTTCATCGCTCCATTATGGGGGACAGCGTGGCGACAATCCTTGCTTCCCTGATCGGCGGTCCGCCGACAACGACTTACGGGGAAAACATTGGCGTGCTGGCCATCACAAGAGTATTCAGCGTCTTTGTCATCGGCGGCGCGGCAGTGATTGCCCTTTGCTTCGGCTTTATTGGCAAAATCTCAGCGCTGATCAGTTCAGTGCCGTCAGCGGTCATGGGAGGCGTCTCCTTCCTGCTGTTCGGAATCATCGCTTCGAGCGGTCTGAGAATGCTGATTGACAACAAAATTGATTATGAAAACAACAGAAACCTCATTATTACATCAGTTATCCTTGTGATCGGTGTAGGAGGCGCATTTATCCAAGTGTCTCAAGGGGGATTCCAAGTGTCGGGAATGGCGCTTGCAGCAATAGTCGGTGTCATCTTAAACCTGATTCTTCCACAGCCGAAGGAAGAGCAGGCAGATACATCTGAACAACATCATATCTAAAACCTTTTAAAGAAAGTCCAGAGAGGCTTGGAAGGGTTATGAAGAGAAGGAAGCTTCAATGCTGCCCTCTATTTAACCATACCCCGAGTCTATCTAAGACCGGGGTTTTTTTCAGCCTTAAAGTTGAAATGAGAGGGGAAAAAACATGAAGCATTTAACGACGATGAGCGAACTCAGTATTGAGGAAATCAAAGATTTGCTTCAAACAGCACAAGACCTAAAAGGCGGAAAAACAGACAATTGGCTTACGGGGAAATTTGTAGCGAACCTGTTTTTTGAACCGAGCACGAGAACGCGGTTCAGCTTTGAGATCGCAGAAAAAAAGCTGGGTATGAATGTGCTCAACCTTGATGCAACAAGCACAAGCGTGCAAAAAGGCGAAACCTTATACGACACCATCCGGACGCTCGAATCAATTGGTGCGGACGTGTGCGTCATCAGGCACAGTGAGGATGAGTACTATAAAGAGCTTGTCAGCCAGGTGAATATCCCGATTCTGAATGCGGGAGACGGATGCGGCCAGCATCCGACACAATCACTGCTTGATTTAATGACGATTTATGAAGAGTTCAATACGTTCAAAGGGCTTACCGTCTCCATTCACGGCGATATCAAGCACAGCAGAGTGGCTAGATCAAATGCAGAAGTTTTGACAAGATTGGGTGCCCGAGTCCTGTTTTCCGGTCCTTCGGAATGGCAGGATGAAGAAAATACATTCGGCACATATGTCTCAATGGATGAAGCAGTTGAGTCTTCCGATGTCGTCATGCTGCTGCGCATTCAAAATGAAAGACATCAGTCCGCTGTCAGCCAGGACGGCTATTTAAACAAGTACGGTTTGACTGCAGAACGGGCTGAACGTATGAAGCAGCATGCGATCATTATGCATCCAGCTCCGGTAAACAGAGGAGTCGAGATTGATGACAGCTTAGTCGAAAGCGAAAAATCAAGAATCTTTAAGCAAATGCAAAATGGCGTATTTATCAGAATGGCAGTGATACAGCGTGCCTTACAAACCAATGTGAAAAGAGGAGAAGCAGCGTATGTCATATCTCATTAAAAACGGCTGGATACTTAACAAAAATGGTGAAAAAACAGAAGCGGATATTCGAGTGACAGGAGAAATCATCTCTGAAATCGGCAAGCTTGATGTAGCGGATGAAGAAACAGTAATTGATGCAAAAGGATTGCTTGTTTCACCTGGATTTGTTGATCTCCACGTACACTTCAGAGAGCCGGGCGGAGAGAAAAAAGAAACCATTGAAACCGGCGCAAAAGCAGCAGCGCGCGGCGGCTATACAACAGTAGCAGCAATGCCGAATACGCGGCCTGTTCCTGATACGAAGGAGCAGATGGAATGGGTGCAAAACCGTATTAAAGAAACATCATGCGTCAGAGTTCTTCCGTATGCATCTATTACGATCAGACAAATCGGCAGTGAAATGACAAACTTTGAAGCTTTAAAAGAAGCCGGGGCATTTGCTTTCACAGATGACGGCGTCGGTATACAGACAGCAGGAATGATGTATGAAGCGATGAAACGGGCAGCTGCAATTGACAAAGCGATTGTTGCGCATTGCGAAGACAACTCCTTAATTTACGGAGGAAGCGTTCATGAGGGGACATTCTCCAAAGCGAACGGTCTCAATGGCATTCCTTCTGTGTGTGAATCGGTCCATATTGCCCGCGATGTATTGCTGGCTGAAGCGGCAAACTGCCATTATCATGTATGCCATATCAGCACGAAAGAGTCTGTCAGAGTCGTACGCGATGCGAAAAAAGCAGGAATCAGAGTGACAGCAGAAGTATCACCGCATCATTTGCTGCTTTGTGATGAGGACATCCCGGGGCTGGACACAAATTATAAAATGAATCCTCCGCTCCGCAGCGCAGAAGACAGAGCCGCTTTAATCGAAGGTCTTTTAGACGGAACAATTGATTTTATCGCAACAGACCATGCGCCGCATACAGAAGAAGAGAAAAACACAGACATGAAGCTGGCGCCATTCGGAATTGTCGGCTTAGAAACAGCGTTTCCGCTTCTATACACACACTTTGTCAAAAAAGGCAGCTGGTCGCTGAAACAGCTGATTGACTACATGACAATCAAACCATGCGAAGCGTTCGGTCTCCCATACGGAACATTACAAACGGGGCAAGTCGCTGACATTACGTTAATCGATTTGGAAAAAGAAGCAGTTATAGACAAAGAGACATTTTTATCAAAAGGAAAAAATACACCATTCAACGGCATCAGCTGCACCGGCTGGCCGGTCGCTACAATTGCGGCAGGAAAGCTTGCTTATGAAGAAGGGAGACTTGTCAAATGAAGAGACGATTAGTACTGGAAAACGGAGCGGTATTCGAGGGAGAAGCCTTCGGAAGCTTAGAGCACAGCGTGGGAGAAGTCGTTTTTAACACTGGGATGACAGGCTATCAGGAAATTTTATCTGATCCTTCTTACTGCGGGCAGATTGTAACATTAACGTACCCGCTTATCGGAAATTACGGCATTAACCGTGATGATTTTGAATCCATTACCCCTTTTGTGAAAGGGCTGATCATCAAAGAATTATGTGAACTGCCTTCAAACTGGCGTTCAGCATACACATTGGACGAATATTTAAAAATGAAAAACATTCCGGGATTGCAGGGAATTGATACGAGAAAGCTGACAAGAATGATTCGCACGGCAGGCGCGCTAAAAGGAACATTCGCTTCACCTGATGAAGATATCGAGGCAGTGCTGAAAAGGCTGAACGAAACTGAACTGCCGAGAAATCAAGTATCCCAAGTATCAGCCAAAACAGCATATCCGAGCCCGGGAAGAGGCAAACGCATTGTCTTGGTTGACTTCGGCATGAAGCACGGAATTCTAAGAGAGCTGAACAAACGGAAATGTGACGTTATCGTTGTGCCTTACAACATTACAGCGGAAGAAGTGCTTCAGCTGAAACCGGACGGCATCATGCTTTCTAACGGACCTGGGGATCCAAAAGATGTGCCTGAAGCGATTGAAATGATTAAGGGTGTTCTCGGAAAAGTGCCATTATTCGGAATATGTCTTGGCCACCAATTATTCGCGCTGGCGTGCGGGGCGAATACTGAGAAAATGAAATTCGGCCACAGAGGCTCAAACCACCCGGTAAAAGAGCTGGCTACCGGAAAAGTCGCCTTAACATCTCAAAACCATGGCTATACAGTGTCATCCATCAACGAAACAGAACTGGAAGTGACACATATCGCAATTAATGACGATACGATTGAAGGGCTGAAGCATAAAACACTGCCGGCATTCACAGTTCAATACCATCCTGAAGCCTCGCCTGGTCCTGAGGATGCCAACCATCTATTTGACAGATTCATTGAAATGATCGAAACAACAGAGAAAGAAGGGGAAGCGGTATGCCAAAACGCGTAGACATTAACAAAATTTTAGTAATCGGATCCGGACCGATCATCATCGGCCAAGCAGCAGAATTTGACTATGCGGGAACGCAAGCCTGCCTTGCTTTGAAAGAAGAAGGCTATGAAGTCATCCTTGTCAACTCAAACCCTGCCACGATCATGACAGATACAGAAATGGCTGACCGGGTTTACATCGAACCGCTCACACCTGAATTCCTGACACGAATCATCAGAAAAGAACGCCCAGATGCCATTCTTCCCACTCTCGGAGGCCAAACCGGTTTGAATCTTGCGGTTGAGCTTTCAGAAAGAGGCGTCCTGGCAGAATGCGGCGTTGAAGTGCTTGGCACGAAGCTGTCTGCGATTCAGCAGGCTGAAGACCGCGACTTGTTCAGAACACTGATGAATGAGCTGAATGAACCGGTGCCTGAAAGTGAGATCATCCACTCTCTCGAAGAAGCTGAAAACTTCGTCAGTCAAATTGGTTTCCCTGTCATTGTCCGCCCGGCATATACATTAGGCGGAACAGGCGGAGGCATCTGCTCGAATGAAACTGAACTGAAAGAAATTGTTGAGAACGGCTTAAAATTAAGCCCGGTGCATCAATGTCTGCTTGAGAAAAGCATCGCCGGCTATAAAGAAATCGAGTATGAAGTCATGAGAGACAGCCAGGATCACGCCATTGTCGTTTGTAACATGGAGAATATTGATCCAGTCGGAATCCACACTGGAGACAGTATTGTAGTCGCGCCGAGCCAAACGCTCAGCGACCGCGAATATCAGCTCTTGCGGAATGTATCGTTAAAACTGATTCGCGCTCTTGGAATCGAAGGCGGATGTAACGTACAGCTCGCTTTAGATCCAGACAGCTTCCAATACTACATTATTGAAGTAAACCCGCGTGTCAGCCGTTCATCTGCTCTTGCATCAAAAGCGACGGGATATCCGATTGCAAAGCTCGCTGCTAAAATCGCAGTCGGCCTTTCATTAGATGAAATGATGAACCCGGTGACAGGAAAAACATATGCAGCATTTGAACCGGCTCTTGACTATGTCGTATCCAAAATTCCGCGCTGGCCGTTTGATAAGTTTGAATCAGCAAACAGAAAGCTCGGCACGCAAATGAAAGCGACAGGAGAGGTCATGGCGATCGGCCGCACGCTTGAAGAGTCATTGCTGAAGGCTGTACGTTCCCTGGAAGCGGATGTGTATCATCTGGAATTGAAAGACGCTGCTGACATTTCCGATGAGCTTCTTGAAAAACGAATTAAAAAGGCCGGTGACGAACGCTTATTCTACTTAGCTGAAGCATACAGAAGAGGCTACACGGTAGAAGAGCTCCATGAATTTTCCGCTATCGATGTCTTCTTCCTGCATAAGCTGTTCGGAATCGTACAGTTTGAAAAAGAATTGAAGGCACATGCTGGCGATACGGATGTGCTGAGACGGGCAAAAGAACTCGGATTCTCTGATAAGTACATCAGCCGTGAGTGGGAAATGAAAGAATCGGAGCTTTACAGCTTGAGAAAACAAGCGGGAATTGCGCCGGTTTTCAAAATGGTAGATACATGTGCGGCAGAATTTGAATCAGAAACGCCATACTTCTACAGCACATACGAAGAAGAAAATGAGTCTGTCGTTACGGATAAGAAAAGTGTGATCGTGCTTGGTTCCGGTCCGATTCGAATCGGTCAGGGTGTTGAGTTCGACTACGCGACTGTTCACTCTGTGTGGGCCATTAAACAAGCAGGCTATGAAGCCATTATTGTCAATAACAATCCGGAAACCGTTTCAACAGATTTCAGCATCTCAGACAAGCTGTACTTTGAGCCGCTTACAATTGAAGATGTCATGCATATCATTGACCTCGAACAGCCGGTGGGCGTAGTCGTACAATTCGGCGGACAAACTGCCATTAACCTGGCTGACGAGCTTTCTGCACGCGGAGTCAAAATCCTTGGGACTTCATTAGAAGATTTAGACCGCGCGGAAGACCGGGATAAATTTGAACAAGCGCTTGGAGAACTTGGCGTTCCGCAGCCGCTTGGCAAAACAGCGACATCAGTTGATCAGGCGGTAAGCATCGCGAGTGACATCGGCTACCCGGTGCTGGTGCGCCCTTCCTACGTACTAGGCGGCCGGGCAATGGAGATTGTTTATCATGAGGAAGAACTGCTTCATTACATGAAAAACGCAGTCAAAATCAATCCGCAGCACCCAGTATTAATTGACAGATATTTAACTGGGAAAGAAATTGAAGTGGATGCAGTATCTGATGGTGAAACAGTTGTAATCCCGGGAATTATGGAGCACATTGAACGTGCGGGCGTTCACTCCGGAGACTCAATCGCTGTTTATCCGCCTCAGTCTCTCACAGAGGACATTAAGAAAAAAATTGAACAGTACACGATCGCACTAGCGAAAGGGCTGAACATTGTCGGTTTGCTCAATATTCAATTCGTCTTGTCAAAAGGCGAAGTGTACGTGCTCGAAGTGAATCCGAGATCAAGCAGAACCGTACCGTTCTTAAGCAAAATTACAGGTATCCCAATGGCGAATCTCGCAACAAAAATCATTCTCGGTCAAAAGCTGGCTGCATTTGGCTATACAGAGGGCCTTCAGCCTGAACAGCAAGGTGTATTTGTAAAAGCACCGGTCTTCTCCTTTGCTAAGCTGAGAAGAGTGGACATTACGTTAGGGCCTGAAATGAAATCAACAGGTGAGGTCATGGGTAAAGATTCTACCCTTGAAAAGGCGCTCTATAAAGCCCTGATTGCTTCAGGCATTCAAATCCCTAACTACGGTTCCGTGCTTTTAACAGTGGCTGACAAAGACAAAGAAGAAGGGCTAGCCATCGCTAAGCGGTTCCATGCGATCGGCTACAACATTTTAGCCACGGAAGGAACGGCAGGTTACCTGAAAGAAGCTTCAATTCCAGCGAAGGTCGTCGGAAAAATCGGCCAGGACGGCCCGAACTTGCTTGATGTGATCAGAAACGGAGAAGCGCAGTTTGTCATCAATACGCTGACAAAAGGAAAGCAGCCTGCACGAGACGGATTTAGAATCAGACGTGAATCAGTAGAAAACGGTGTTGCCTGCTTAACATCTTTAGATACGGCAGAAGCGATATTGCGAGTGCTGGAAAGCATGACATTCCGTGCTGATCAAATGCCGGCAGTCAATACAAATCAGGAGGCGGCAGTCACTATATGAAAAAAGCGTATTTGACAGTATGTTCTAACCAGCAAATTGCAGACCGGGTGTATCAAATGGTTCTGAAAGGGGAGCTTGTCCAAGGGTTTACAACCCCGGGACAGTTCCTTCATCTTAAAGTGAGCGAAGCGGTTACGCCTCTTTTGAGAAGGCCGATCAGCATCGCCGACGTCAACTTTGAAAAAAATGAAGTGACCATCATTTATCGAGTAGATGGGGAAGGAACAAGGCTCTTGTCGCTAAAGCAGCAGGGAGAGCTTGTAGATGTCCTCGGGCCTTTGGGAAATGGCTTTCCGGTCAATGAAGTCCAACCCGGAAAGACGGCTTTGCTGGTAGGAGGCGGTGTAGGTGTGCCGCCTCTCCAAGAGCTGTCGAAACGCTTGAACGAAAAAGGGGTCAAGGTCATACACGTTTTAGGATTTCAATCAGCAAAGGATGTTTTTTACGAAGAAGAGTGCCGGCAGTACGGAGACACGTATGTGGCAACAGCTGACGGAAGCTATGGGGAAACTGGGTTTGTTACAAATGTAATTAAACAGAAAAATCTAGAGTTTGACATCCTCCTCAGCTGCGGGCCGACACCGATGCTGAAGGCGTTAAAACAGGAATATGCCCATAAAGAAGTCTACCTGTCTATGGAGGAACGAATGGGCTGCGGAATCGGCGCATGCTTCGCGTGTGTGTGCCATACAAACGAAAGTGAGACATCCTACGTAAAAGTATGTCTCGACGGGCCTGTATTTAAAGCTCAGGAGGTGGCGCTGTAATGCTAGAGGTGAAATTACCTGGGCTTGATTTGAAAAACCCGATCATTCCTGCATCAGGCTGCTTCGGTTTTGGAAAAGAGTTTGCGCGTTTTTATGATTTGTCTTGTCTCGGAGCAATCATGATCAAAGCTACGACAAAAGAGCCTCGCTTCGGGAATCCGACCCCTAGGGTAGCTGAGACTGGCGCTGGAATGCTCAATGCGATCGGTCTGCAAAATCCGGGGCTGGAAAGCGTCTTGCAAAATGAGCTGCCGTGGCTTGAGCAGTTTGATACGCCGATCATTGCCAATGTCGCAGGCTCTCAAGTCGAGGATTATGTTGAAGTCGCGAAGCATATCAGCAAAGCGCCTAATGTTCATGCACTTGAATTGAACATTTCCTGCCCGAATGTGAAAACAGGCGGAATCGCTTTTGGCACGAACCCTGAAATGGCTGCCGATTTGACGAAAGCGGTTAAAGAGGTTTCAGATGTGCCCGTTTATGTGAAGCTTTCCCCGAACGTGGCAAATATCACAGAAATTGCATCAGCGATCGAAGAGGCGGGAGCGGATGGTCTTACGATGATCAACACATTAATCGGCATGAGGCTCGATTTAAAATCAGGCAAGCCGATATTAGCGAATAAAACAGGGGGACTTTCCGGCCCTGCTGTGAAGCCGGTTGCCATTCGCATGGTGTATGAAGTCAGCCAGGCTGTCAATATCCCGATTATCGGTATGGGAGGCGTGCAGACGGCTGAAGATGCACTGGAGTTTCTTCTCGCGGGAGCAAGCGCGGTCGCAGTCGGAACAGCAAACTTTGTGAATCCTTTTGCATGTCCAGACATCATTGAACAGCTCCCTGCTGTTTTGCGCCAATACGGCTATCAATCAATTGAAGAATGCATTGGAAGGAGCTGGAATCATGAAAAACAACCTGCCCATCATCGCGCTTGATTTTGCATCAGTTGAAGAAACACTTGCATTCTTAGCGCCTTTTCAGCAAGAACCGTTATTTGTAAAGGTTGGAATGGAGCTTTTTTATCAAGAAGGGCCATCCATAGTTAAACAGCTAAAAGAAAGAAATTGCGAACTGTTTTTAGATTTAAAACTTCATGACATCCCGACCACTGTAAACAAAGCGATGAAGCGCCTTGCCGGTCTCGGAGTAGACCTCGTCAATGTTCATGCGGCCGGGGGCAAAAAAATGATGCAAGCAGCTCTGGAAGGTTTAGAAGAAGGTACGCCGGCTGGAAAAAAACGCCCGTCACTTATCGCGGTAACCCAGCTGACAAGCACATCTGAACAAATGATGAAAGATGAACTGCTGATCCAAAAGCCTCTGATCGACACGGTTGTGCACTACAGCAAACTGGCGGAAGAAAGCGGACTGGATGGAGTGGTCTGCTCTGTTCATGAAGCAAAAGCCATTTACCGAGCGGTTTCGCCTTCATTTCTGACTGTCACTCCGGGGATCAGGATGTCAGAGGACGCTGCGAATGACCAGATCCGCGTAGCAACACCTGCAATTGCAAGAAAGAAAGGTTCATCAGCGATTGTGGTAGGACGCTCGATTACAAAAGCGGCAGACCCGGTAAAAGCCTATGAAGCTGTCAGACTCGAATGGGAGGGAATCAAACAATGAAACAAATCATCGCAAAACATCTATTAGACATCCAAGCTGTATTTTTACGCCCAAACGAGCCATTTACATGGGCAAGCGGCATTTTATCGCCAATCTACTGTGACAACCGCCTTACATTATCTTTCCCGGAGGTCAGAAATGATGTCGCCACAGGCATCAGCAAGCTTGTCGAAGAGCATTTTCCTGAAGCTGAAATGATTGCGGGAACAGCAACAGCCGGTATTCCTCATGCTGCTCTGGCGGCTGACCGTTTGAATCTTCCGATGTGTTATGTGAGAAGCAAGCCGAAAGCGCACGGAAAAGGCAATCAGATTGAGGGAGCTGTTCAAAAAGGCCAAAAAACGGTCGTCATTGAAGACTTAATCTCCACAGGAGGCAGCGTGCTTGAAGCTGCGGCAGCTTTACAAGCGGCTGGCTGTGAGGTGCTTGGAGTTGTCTCAATCTTTACGTACGGGCTTCCTAAAGCGCAGGAAGCGTTTGCGAAGGCAGAGCTGCCATACTACTCATTAACTGATTATGATACGCTGACAGAGGTCGCGCTTGAAAACGGAAATATTCATTCGGACGATCTAAAAAAGCTGCAAACGTGGAAGCGAAATCCCGAGTCAAAAGATTGGTTTAAAAAATAAAAAATAAATTCCGGTGATGCACAGGGGCTTCAAAGCCTTGCTGTGCGTGAAAACAGGCCTAGAGGCCTGTTTTTTTATTAATCCTATAAAAAAAGTCGGGTTGACTTATGTTAGAATTGTGCTAAAATTTACTACAAATCTAAAAACTTATCAAGAGCGGCTGAGGGACTGGACCTATGAAGCCCGGCAACCTGCACAGTGTGTAAGGTGCTACTTCCAGCAAAATGAATTCCATTTTGAAAGATAAGGGCTACATGCTGTTCCTGTCTTTCTTTCCGCCGGATTGAAAGTTTTTTATTTTAAGAGGAAAAAAGGCTGTTTGCGATATCAGCAGCCGCACCACATTACAATTGGGAAAAGACAACCGGCAGAAAGCTACTGTTTGTTTGTCTCCGAAAGGAGGAAAGAAGAAATGTTAACGTACGATAATTGGGAGGAACCAACGATTACATTTCCGGAAGACGATCCTTATAAAGGAGCGCTGTCAGTTTTAAAGTGGGCATACGGCCATTACGGCAATCAGCTTGTTTATGCCTGCAGTTTCGGAATTGAGGGAATCGTTCTGATTGACTTAATTTATAAAGTGAAAAAAGACGCAGAGATTGTGTTTCTTGATACAGGACTTCATTTTAAAGAAACCTATGAAACAATTGAGCGAGTGAAAGAGCGTTATCCGGGTCTTAATATCATCCTGAAAAAGCCAGATCTTACCCTTGAGGAGCAAGCCGAAGAATATGGTGACAAACTGTGGGAAAGAGAGCCGAATCAGTGCTGCTATCTTAGAAAGGTCGTTCCTTTAAGAGAGGCGCTTTCAGGGCATCCGGCCTGGCTTTCCGGTCTGCGCCGCGATCAAGGGCCAAGCCGTGCCAATACGAATTTCTTAAACAAAGATGAAAAATTCAAATCAGTAAAAGTATGTCCGCTTATCCATTGGACTTGGAAAGACATTTGGAGATACACATCCCGGAATGAGCTGGACTACAACCCGCTTCATGACCAAGGATATCCAAGCATTGGCTGCGCACCTTGTACCGCTCCTGCTTTTACCGCAGAGGATTTACGCTCAGGCAGATGGAATGGTATGGCGAAAACAGAATGCGGATTGCATGAATAAGGAGCTGCAAAATGGAATTAGCCGCTATTTTATTTAGCTTGTTTTTCGCGATGAATATCGGTGCAAGCGGCGCTGCAGCTTCGATGGGAGTTGCTTACGGCTCTGGAGCCATCAAAAAGAAAACCTACGCTTTGATCATATGTGCAGTCGGTGTGCTGGCCGGGGCGGTCATTGGCGGGGGCGAGGTTGTAAAAACCATCAGCTCCGGCATTATCCCCGAGCAGACGATTACACTGACGATTGTTTGCATCATTATTGGAGCCGCTGCGCTGTCGCTCTTTACGGCTAATCTGCTCGGCATTCCATTGTCGACAAGTGAAGTAACAGTCGGCGCGGTTGTCGGAGTGGGAGTGGCTTACAAAGTATTGTTTGTGAACAATCTTCTGGTCATTGTGGCGTTTTGGGTTTTTGTCCCGCTGTTTGCTTTCGGCTTCACCTATTTTGTTTCAAAGCTGTTTAGCTATTTTAAGATTGAAATTAAGTCTTCTAAAAAGCAAAAAATCCTTGGCATTGTTTTGTTAGTTGCCGGATTTTTTGAAGCGTTCTCTGCCGGCATGAACAACGTGGCGAATGCCGTTGGCCCATTAGTAGCGGCCGGTGTGCTTGATGTCGCGAAAGGAACCTTGTACGGGGGAGTTTTTGTCTCCCTTGGCGCACTGTTATTAGGCCGGCGGGTGTTAGAAACAAACGGGAAGAAAATTACGAGATTCTCAAAAGGAGAAGGCATTCTCTTATCCGGTACAGGAGCCGGACTGGTGATCATCAGTTCTGTATTTGGGATGCCGGTGCCTCTGGCGCAAGTCACGTCATCGTCTATTATCGGAATAGGCATGGCAAAAAACGGTCCGAATGTGTTCCATAAACAAGTTGTTCAAACGATGCTGAAGGTATGGATCGTATCGCCGTTTTTATCTTTATCGATTTCTTATCTGCTTGTATCCTTGTTTTTAAAAGAGGATTATTATTCAATCTTTATCATGGTAAGCGTGCTTTTAGCGGCGGGCGGTGCCATCAGCCTGACGAAGGCCATTCGTAAAGAGAGACGCTCTGTCCACGAACAAGGCGGGGGAATCTGATCATTAATCTGAGTTATTTTATATGTTAACTAGGAGGAAATGGATATTATGAGCTTAGCACCACACGGAGGAACATTAGTAAACAGAGTAGATGAATCATATGATGTGAGCAGCATTCAAAAAGAAATTGAACTTGATTTAATTTCTTTCGCGGATTTGGAATTAATCGGAATTGGCGCATACAGCCCGATCGAAGGCTTCTTTAATGAAAAAGATTACGTATCTGTTGTCGAAAACATGCGTCTTTCTTCCGGCGTTGTCTGGTCCCTTCCAATCACACTTCCGGTCGATGCGCAAAAAGCAGCGGAACTGTCAGTCGGTGAAACGGTAAAGCTAACGTATGAAGGAGAAACATACGGCGTGATCCAAATCGAAGACCTGTACGTGCCTGACAAACAAAAAGAAGCTGTCAATGTGTACAAAACGGATGAGCAGGAGCATCCGGGTGTTAAAAAGCTGTTCAGCCGCGGCGATACATATGTCGGCGGACCGATCACATTGATTAAAAAAGCTTCAAAACAGTTCCCTGAGTTTACGTTTGAACCGGCAGAAACAAGACGCCAGTTTGCGGAAAATGGCTGGGAAACCATTGTCGGTTTCCAAACAAGAAATCCTGTTCACAGAGCGCATGAATACATTCAAAAAACGGCTCTTGAAACAGTAGACGGCTTGTTCTTAAACCCGCTGGTAGGCGAAACAAAATCTGATGACATCCCAGCTGATGTGCGGATGGAAAGCTACCAAGTGCTTCTTGACAATTACTATCCGAAAGACCGCGTGTTCCTTGGCGTCTTCTTAGCGGCGATGCGTTATGCAGGACCGAGAGAAGCGATTTTCCACGCTCTTGTCAGAAAAAACTACGGCTGCACGCATTTTATCGTCGGCCGCGATCACGCAGGTGTAGGTGACTATTACGGAACATACGAGGCACAGGAGCTGTTTGACACATTTAAACCTGAAGAACTCGGAATTACACCGCTGAAATTCGAGCACAGCTTCTTCTGCGAAAAATGCGGGAATATGGGAACAGCGAAAACTTGCCCTCATGGCAGAGAGCATCACGTCATCTTATCAGGCACTAAGGTAAGAGGCATGCTGAGAGACGGTGTGCTGCCTCCTGCAGAATTCAGCCGGGCAGAAGTCGTAGAAGTGTTAATCAGAGGTATGAAGAAAAAAGAAAAAGCAGGCGTATCTTAAGGAGGACTGGCAGTGACAAATCGCGATATCGTATGGCATGAAGCCTCTATTACAAAAGAAGAGTATCAGCAAAAAAACAAGCACAAAAGCTCCATTCTCTGGCTGACAGGGTTAAGCGGTTCAGGTAAATCAACGATTGCCAATGCAGCTGCGAGAGAATTGTTTGAGCAGGGCTACCAAGTGATTGTGCTGGACGGGGATAATATCCGTCACGGCTTAAATAAGGACCTTGGTTTTTCTGATGAAGACCGAAAAGAAAACATCCGCCGAATCGGAGAGGTGGCAAAGCTTTTTGTTCAGCAGGGCACCATTGTGATTACTGCTTTTATCTCTCCTTTTCGCGAGGACAGAGAACAGGTTCGCCAGCTTGTGGAAGCAGGCGAATTCAATGAGGTATACATTAAATGCGACCTCGATATTTGTGAACAAAGAGATCCGAAAGGGCTCTACAAAAAAGCAAGAAACGGGGAAATTCCGTTCTTTACAGGAATTGATTCTCCTTATGAAGAGCCGGAAGCACCGGAGCTCGTTCTTGATTCAGGACAGCATGACCGTGAAGAGTGTAAAAACCAGCTGATCGAGTTTGTCAAACAAAAATTGAGCTAAATATGATCTGCTGTGTTCTTCTCAGATGTTGAAATGCAAGCGAGAACAACATCACAGCGAATGTTCTGGAAGAACTCGAATAGATCGGGGGAAATACGATGGGGAAAGTATATATTGTAGGAGCGGGTCCCGGAGACCCTGATCTGCTGACAATTAAAGCGCTGAAAGCCATTGAAAAAGCTGATGTCATCTTATATGACAGATTAGTAAATAAAGAGATTTTACAATATGCCAAAGAGCAAGCAGACCTGATCTACTGCGGGAAGCTTCCAGATTTTCATACGATGAAACAAGAAACCATCAATCGATTTCTTGTGAAGTATGCACAAAAAGGGAAAACCGTTGTCAGACTGAAGGGCGGAGACCCATTTGTGTTCGGCAGAGGAGGGGAAGAAGCGGAATGCCTCTCTGAAAACGGAATTCCGTTTGAAATCATCCCTGGCATTACGTCAGGAATCGCGGCAGCCGCTTATGCCGGGATTCCTGTTACTCATCGGGATGCGGGCTCTAACGTCGCTTTTGTAACGGGTCATTATAAAAAAGAAGAAGATTTTGAGGAAAAGTGGAAAGCGCTGGCTACAGGAATTGATACACTTGTCATCTATATGGGTATCAAAAACGTGCAGCAGATTGAAAGAAAACTCCTTGAAAACGGCCGGAACGGTTCTACGCCGGCAGCCTTTATTCACTGGGGAACAACGGACAAGCAAAAATCTGTTTTTTGTACAGTTGAAACCCTTTCAGAAACGGTGATAAAAGAAGATATTAAAAATCCGAGTTTAATTGTCATTGGAAATGTTGTAAATTATCACTATAAGCTGGATTGGTTTGAATCTGAACTGAAAAAACAAGATTTAAGCGAGGCGTTGTAAAAATGAAACAAGCGATTTTATATGTCGGTCACGGCAGCCGGGTAAAAAAGGCGCAGCAAGAAGCCGCAGCCTTTTTGGAAGGATGCAAGGCGCACGTCTCTGCGCCTGTACAGGAAATCAGCTTTTTGGAGCTTCAGGAGCCGACAATTGAGACAGGGTTTGAAGCATGTGTGAAGCAAGGCGCCACTCATATCGCAGTGGTGCCTCTGCTTCTTTTAACAGCTGCGCATGCAAAACATGATATTCCGGAAGAAATTGCGCGTGCAGCATCGCGATATCCTTCAGTCCGCATTTCATACGGAAAGCCGATCGGGATTGACGAAGAAGTAGTCAAAGCAGTATATCACCGAATGAAAGACATAGGTGTTCCGTATGAAAATGCCAGAGTCGTGCTCATCGGAAGGGGAAGTTCAGATCCCGATGTAAAAAGAGACGTAACCGGTATTGCCAGTCTTCTTCAAAATATGCTTCCGGTCAAGGAAGTCATCCCGTGCTTTTTGACAGCATGCGGCCCGAATTACAAAGAGATTTTTTCAGAGCTTAAAAAAGATGACGGCATGACAACCTTTATTGTTCCCTATTTGCTCTTTACCGGTATGCTGATGAATGAAATAGAACGAGAGGTTCAGAAATTAAAAGCTGAAAATCCGAATGTCTACCTCTCTTCCTATATCGGTTTCCACCCCCATGTGAAAAACGCATTTTTAAACCGTGTGAGAGAAACCGCCGCAAACCCTGATGGTCAATTTGATTTTGACGGAGGTTCATATGCTTCCGCTGCACATTAGCTTGGAAAAGAAAAAGGTTGTCATTGCGGGGGGCGGCAGCATTGCTCTCAGAAGGCTGAAAACGGTGCTTTCTGAGGGAGCTGATATTACGCTTGTCAGTCCGGATGTTGAACCGGAAATCAAGCAAATGGCAGACAATCGCCGCATCAGATGGATCAGCCGCACGATTGAAAAAGAAGATTGTCTCGATGCTTTTTTGATTATTGCCGCGACAGATAATGCGGCAGTAAACAAAGAAATTGCTCAAACCGCTTCACCTTTTCAGCTTGTCAATTGTGTCAGTGACGCTGAGCTTGGCAACGTGTACATACCGAAAATCGTAAAAAGAGGGCATGTTACGGTGTCTGTTTCTACAAACGGAGCCAGTCCAAAGCATACAAAGGAACTGTCTGAAAAAGTGGATGAGCTGATTGACGGCGACTTTGTCGCTGAAGTTGACAGGCTTTATCATGTAAGACGAAAGAAATAAGCCAGAGCATACAATGCTCTGGCTTTTCTTTATGCGGCTCAGCTTTTTTTCAGCTTGATGACAGTATCAGCATCAGGTGTGACAAAAACGGTATGCTGGCTGTCGTAGGTGACGAAGCCAGGCTTCGCACCGTTCGGTTTTTTGACATGTCTGATTTTTGTATAATCTACAGGAACTGAACTTGAATCTTTAGCTTTTGAAAAATAAGCTGCAATTGTAGCGGCTTCAATGATTGTTTGCTCATCCGGTTCGCTGCTTCTGATCACAACGTGGGAGCCTGGAATATCCTTCGTGTGAAGCCAAATATCGTCTCTGGCTGCCGCTCTTGTCGTTAAATATTCATTTTGGCGGTTGTTTTTACCCACTAAAATCGTTAAGCCCGAAGAGGATTCATATGTTTCTAAAACCGGGTTGTGCGGTTTTTGTTTTCTCTGTCCTTTTTGCTGCTTAGGGCGTAAATATTTGCCCTCCACGAGCTCCTCCCTGATTTCGCTGATATCTCGAGGAGAAGCGGACGAAAGCTGCTGAATCAGCTGATCAAAGTATTCGATCTCCTCCTGTGCCAGCCTGATTTGCTCTTCGACAACTGCGACTGAATTTTTCGCTTTCTGATACTTCGTGAAGTAGGCCTGTGCGTTTTCAGAAGGCGATTTGTTCGGGTTTAACGGTATCGTGATTGTCGGACTTTCTTCATCGTAATAGTTGATGACCTCAGCCTGTTTATCACCTTTTTTCAGCATGTATAAATTAGCAGTTAAAAGCTCCCCGTATAGCTGAAATTCCTTCGCGTTTTCCGAATACTCCAGTGTTTTCTCTAATTTTTTGATTTTGTTGGCATTCTTCTTCCGTTCATTGACAACAAACCGTTCAAGATCCTGAGCTTGCTGCTTAACCCGGTCTCGTTCAGCTTTTCCGAAATAAAAACGGTCGAGCAGCTCGCTTAATGAATCAAACCGGCGCGCTTCACCTTTTAGATGAGTCAGCTCCAGCAGATAAAAATATTCCTTTCCGTTTACAGTTGTAATGTTGGGAATGAAGCGGTGTTCTTTTACTTCCGTAAACAGCTCCAGCAGCGCTTTTGGCAGTGTGACTTTGTTGACAAGCCCCGCTCTGTGAACCGCTTCTTTAGCAAAGAGCGGGGACACACCTGAAAAGTGGTCGACAATTTGTTTGTCCAGCCGTCCTTCTTGAAAACTGAGATGACGTAAAATATCGTCTTCTGTCGCCTCAAGCGGCGAGATTTTGTCCTGGGCCGGCGGAAGCTTATAATCGTAGCCGGGCAGTACGGTACGGTAGCTGTTCATTGACGGCGATAAATGCTTAAGTCCGTCGATGATCACATTTTCTGCTCCGTCTGTCAAAATGATATTGCTGTGGCGGCCCATAATTTCTACATAAAGCTTTCGAACGGTTTCATCGCCAATTTCGTTCCGGCTTTTGATATGAAAAATCATAATGCGGTCTAAGCCCGCTTGTTCAATATTCTCAATGAATCCGCCTTCGATATGCTTTCTCAGCAGCATGCAAAACATTGGCGGTTCGCTTGGGTTTTCATAAGCTTGCGTCGTGATGTGCACCCGTGAATAGCTCGGGTGAGCGGATAGTAATAGTTTTTGGTTTTTTCCATTAGCACGGATGTGAAAAATCACATCGTGCTTATATGGCTGATGGACTTTCGTAATTCGCCCGCCCATCATTTTCTCATTAAGTTCGTGTGTCATTCCGTATGTAAACATGCCATCAAACGACATATGCAATACACCCTCTCATTCTTCCTGCATTCGATAATTATAGCATGAAATGGGACGAGTCAGAATAAGCATGCTTATAGAGTGATATCTCTATAAGAGAGCAGGGGAGTGGACGAGCGGAATGAAGTTTCATGAAATGGGACAAACAGATTTACTAGAGGCAACCAATACGTCCATGAAACAAGGATTAACTGAAAAAGAGGTGAAAAAACGCCTCGACAAGCATGGACCAAACGAACTGCAAGAAGGGAAAAAAACATCAGCGCTTCTCTTGTTTTTGGCGCAGTTCAAAGATTTTATGGTGCTTGTGCTTCTGGCGGCAACGTTAATCTCAGGATTTCTTGGTGAATATGTAGACGCGGTTGCGATTATTGCGATTGTGTTGGTGAATGGCATACTCGGTTTCTTTCAAGAAAGGCGTGCTGAGCAATCTCTTCAGGCTTTAAAAGAGCTTTCAACACCGCATGTCATGGCGCTCAGGGAAGGAAGCTGGACAAAGATTCCTTCTAAGGAACTTGTGCCGGGTGATATTGTGAAATTTACAAGCGGGGACAGGATTGGCGCGGACGTTCGAATTGTTGAAGCGAAAAGCCTTGAAATAGAAGAATCAGCGCTGACCGGGGAATCAATCCCGGTTGTGAAGCATGCAGATAAATTGAAAAAACCGGATGTTTCCCTCGGTGATATTACGAATATGGCATTTATGGGAACCATTGTGACCCGCGGCAGCGGTGTCGGGGTCGTTGTCGGCACAGGAATGAATACGGCAATGGGGAAAATTGCCGACATGCTTGAATCAGCAGGGACACTGTCAACCCCGCTGCAAAGAAGACTTGAGCAGCTCGGGAAGATTTTAATTGTTGTTGCCTTGCTTTTGACCGTACTTGTCGTTGCTGTCGGTGTCATTCAGGGGCACGATCTGTACAGCATGTTTTTAGCGGGTGTGTCGTTAGCAGTCGCCGCAATTCCAGAGGGGCTCCCGGCGATTGTGACAGTGGCGCTGTCGCTAGGCGTACAGCGGATGATTAAGCAAAAATCAATCGTACGAAAGCTTCCCGCGGTTGAGACGCTTGGGTGTGCGTCTATCATTTGTTCAGATAAAACCGGGACAATGACGCAAAACAAAATGACGGTGACACATGTCTGGTCCGGAGGAAAAACATGGAGAGTAACAGGGGCCGGCTATGAACCGAAAGGAAGCTTCACACTGAACGAAAAAGAGATCAGTGTGAATGAGCATCCGCCGCTTCAGCAGATGCTGCTGTTCGGAGCGCTTTGTAACAACTCCAATATTGAAAAAAGAGACGGCGAATATGTGCTTGACGGAGATCCAACAGAGGGAGCGCTGCTCACCGCGGCAAGAAAAGGCGGTTTTTCAAAGGAGTTTGTTGAATCTCATTACCGGATGATTGAAGAGTTTCCGTTTGATTCTGCCCGGAAAATGATGACTGTCATTGTCGAGGATCAGGACAGAAAGCGGTATATCATTACAAAAGGTGCACCGGATGTGCTGATGCAGCGCTCTTCCCGTATTTTTTATGACGGCTCAGCGGCGCTTTTCTCAAATGAGAGAAAAGCAGAAACAGAGGCGGTATTAAGACAGTTGGCATCCCAGGCGCTCAGAACGATAGCGGTTGCCTACAGGCCGCTAAAAGCAGGTGAAACACCGTCTATGGAGCAGGCGGAAAAAGATTTGACGATGCTCGGTCTTTCGGGCATTATCGATCCGCCGCGGCCGGAAGTCAGACAGGCGATTAAAGAATGCCGTGAAGCGGGAATTAAGACCGTCATGATTACAGGCGATCATGTGGAGACTGCTAAAGCGATAGCGAAAGACTTGCGCCTCCTCCCGAAAAGCGGCAAAATCATGGATGGCAAGATGCTGAATGAACTTTCTCAAGAAGAGCTTTCTCATGTAGTGGAGGATGTGTATGTATTTGCCCGCGTTTCTCCAGAGCACAAACTGAAAATCGTGAAAGCCTACCAGGAGAACGGGCATATTGTGGCGATGACGGGAGACGGCGTCAATGACGCCCCAGCCATTAAACAGGCTGACATTGGAGTCTCTATGGGCATTACCGGGACAGATGTGGCCAAAGAAGCGTCATCCCTTGTTCTCGTGGATGATAATTTTGCGACGATCAAATCAGCGATAAAAGAGGGCAGAAACATCTATGAAAATATCAGAAAGTTTATCAGATACCTGTTGGCTTCTAACGTCGGAGAAATTCTTGTCATGCTGTTTGCGATGCTGCTTGCCCTTCCTTTGCCGCTCGTGCCGATTCAGATTTTGTGGGTCAACTTGGTGACCGACGGATTGCCGGCAATGGCGCTCGGCATGGATCAGCCGGAAGGAGACGTGATGAAGCGGAAGCCGCGTCATCCGAAAGAAGGAGTGTTTGCCCGCAAGCTTGGATGGAAGGTCGTCTCCAGAGGATTTTTGATCGGAGCTGCCACCATTTTAGCGTTTATCATTGTGTATCACCGGAATCCGGAGAATTTGGCTTATGCCCAGACGATCGCGTTTGCCACATTGGTTCTGGCTCAGCTTATTCACGTTTTTGACTGTCGCAGCGAGACCTCTGTTTTTTCCAGAAATCCGTTTGAAAATCTGTACTTAATTGGCGCAGTATTGTCATCAATTTTGCTGATGCTGGTCGTGATCTACTATCCGCCGCTTCAGCCGATTTTCCATACAGTTGCCATCACGCCGGGAGACTGGATGCTCGTCATTGGCATGTCCGCCATTCCTACTTTTTTGCTGGCTGGGTCACTTTTGACAAGAAAAAAATAAATTCATATGATATAATCTTAGGGGTAATAGCATGTCTATTGCCCTTTTATTATAGAACAGGGAAGAATTGGGTGTTTTAAAATGATACGAAGTATGACAGGCTTCGGCAGTGCAAGCAAAACACAAGATGATCTCTCTGTAAGCGTTGAACTTAAATCTGTGAACTACAGATTTAAAGAAGTGAACGCTCGTTTGCCAAGGCCTTTGCTATATTTTGAAGATAAGCTGAAACAGACCATTCTGCAGCATATCCATCGCGGAAGAATTGAACTTTTCGTATCCGTTGACAGCGATATGCTTGTTGAGAAAAGGCTTGAAATTGATTGGCCGCTGCTCGATGAGTTTGTCGCAGCTGCGAGAGATATGAAGAAGCGGTATCAATTGTCTGCAGAGCCTGATGTAATGGATTTCTTCAAGCTTGACCATGTCGTTCAGATTCATGAAGAACAGACGCAAAATGACAAGCTGGAGGCGTTAATCACCGCTGCTGCAGAGGAAGCGGTAAAAGGGCTCTGTGAAATGCGTGAAAAAGAGGGGCTGCTTTTAGCAAAAGACTGCCTGCTGCACATTGATCAGCTTGAAGAGCTGGTGAAAGAGACTGAATTGCTGGCAGCGGATGTCGTATCTCGTTACCGGGAACGGCTGTACGCCAGAATAAAAGAATGGACTGAAGACGTGTTAGACGAGAGCCGGCTTGTAACAGAATGCGCTATTTTTGCAGACCGCTCTGATATCACTGAAGAGATTACCAGGCTGAAGAGCCACTTCGCCCAGTTTCGTGATATATTAGCTGGAGGCGGAGCTGTCGGGCGCAAACTCGACTTTCTCGTTCAGGAGCTGAATCGGGAAGCAAATACAATCGGCTCAAAAGCAAATGATCATCAGATCACAAAGCTTGTCGTCGAAATGAAAAGTTCTATTGAAAAAATAAAAGAACAAGTGCAAAATATAGAATAGTGACTGTGCGTATTGTTTACAGACGGTCTTACTAGGCTAAACTAGAGACGTCTATTTTACAGGGGGAACGTAGAAGATGACGATTAAACTGATTAATATCGGATTTGGCAATATTATCTCCGCCAATCGGATGATTTCGATTGTCAGCCCGGAGTCTGCGCCAATCAAACGAATGATCCAGGATGCAAGAGACCGCGGAATGCTAATTGACGCTACATACGGGCGAAGAACCCGTGCAGTTGTCGTCATGGATAGTGATCACATTATCTTATCTGCCGTCCAGCCTGAGACAGTTGCACACAGACTTTCTGTTAAAGAAGAAATTATGGATGAAGGGCAGGGATAATTGCCGCATGAAAGAAAGAGGGTTATTAATCGTTCTCTCAGGTCCCTCAGGAGTTGGTAAAGGAACGGTTCGGCAAGCGATTTTTTCGCAGGAAGACACAAAATTTGAATATTCGATTTCAGTAACCACAAGAAGTCCGCGAGAGGGCGAAGTGAACGGAGTCGATTATTTTTTCAAAACGAGAGATGAATTCGAGCAAATGATTGCAGACAACAAGCTGCTTGAATGGGCAGAGTATGTCGGCAATTACTACGGCACGCCTGTCGATTATGTTGAACAGACGCTTCAAGAAGGAAAAGACGTCTTTTTAGAAATCGAAGTTCAAGGCGCTCTTCAAGTGAGAAATGCTTTCCCGGAAGGCCTGTTTATTTTCCTTGCGCCTCCAAGCCTTTCTGAACTGAAGAACAGAATCGTGACAAGAGGAACGGAAACAGACGCTCTGATTGAAAATCGAATGAAAGCCGCAAAAGCTGAGATCGAAATGATGGATGCTTATGATTATGTCGTTGAAAACGATAATGTCGAAACGGCTTGCGATAAAATCAAAGCAATCGTTCTCGCTGAACATTTGAAGCGCGAGCGCGTTGCGCCAAGATATAAGAAAATGCTGGAGGTTGAATAACCAATGTTAGATCCGTCAATTGATTCTTTAATGAATAAATTAGATTCCAAATACACGCTCGTGACTGTTTCTGCGAGACGTGCCCGAGAAATGCAAATCAAAAAAGACCAAATGATTGAACATACGATTTCACACAAATATGTAGGCAAAGCTTTAGAAGAAATTGATGCAGGCCTGCTTTCGTTTGAAAAGGAAGACCGCGAATAGTAGCACAAGTAGCAACCTATATCATGTAGGTTGTTATTTTTTTCCGTGCGGTTTTTGTAAAGTGCAGAGGGGGAGAAGTCATTGCTTAACAATCGAAATGTGTTACTTTGCGTGAGCGGAGGCATCGCTGTTTATAAAGCCTGTGCGTTAACGAGTAAGCTGGTTCAGGCAGGTGCAAATGTCAAAGTGATTATGACTGAATCAGCATGTCGGTTCGTCTCACCGCTGACATTTCAGGCATTGAGCCGCCATGAAGTCTATACAGATACATTTAAAGAACAAAATCCAAGCGTCATATCTCATATTGATGCCGCAGACTGGGCCGACTTGGTTATCGTGGCGCCGGCTACGGCTAATGTGATTGGAAAACTGGCAAACGGCATTGCTGATGATATGCTGACGACAACATTGTTAGCAGCAACGGCTCCCGTTTGGATCGCGCCGGCGATGAACGTTCACATGTACGACCACCCGGCAGTCAAACGAAATATTTCTGTTCTTTATCAGGATGGTTTTCGTTTTATTGAGCCGAGCGAGGGCTATTTAGCATGCGGTTATGTAGGAAAAGGCAGATTGGAAGAGCCTGAAAATATCGTGAAGCTAGCCGAAAAGTATTTTGCTGACGAAAAAATCGCTCCTTTGGAGGGCAAACGTGTGGTCATTACAGCTGGTCCGACAAGGGAAGCGGTTGATCCTGTCCGATTTTTCACAAATAAATCAACGGGCAAAATGGGATATGCATTAGCGGAGGCTGCTGTCCAGCTCGGCGCACAGGTAACCTTAATCTCTGGCCCTGTTTCGCTGGAACTGCCGAAAGGCCTTTCTCAGTTTATCCCTGTTCAATCGGCTGCGGATATGCGCGAAGCGGTGCTCTCTGTGTATGACGCAAGCGATATTGTCATCAAAACAGCTGCAGTAGCCGATTTTACGCCGAAAACAGTGTTTGACCATAAAATGAAAAAACAAGACGGCGGGATGACCCTTGAATTAAAAAGAACGGTTGATATTTTGAAAGAATTGGGCGAGAAAAAGCAGGAGCAGCTATTGGTCGGATTTGCCGCTGAAACACAAGACGTTGAACACTATGCCCGTAAAAAGCTCACCGCCAAAAATCTTGATATGATTGTGGCAAATGACGTGAAAGCAAATGGGGCCGGTTTTGGTGCTGATACGAATATCGTGACAATCTTCTTCAAAGACGGGCGCAAACGCGAGCTGCCGATGATGTCTAAGCTCGATGTTTCTTTTGAAATCCTTCAGGAGATCGCAGCCCTCTTAACACAAACCGGAGAGCGTCCATGAATTTTGCCGAAGTCATCGTTGATGTCAGCACCAAAAATATAGACAGGCCTTTTGATTACAAAATCCCAGACCATCTCAAGGGCATGATCAAAACGGGCATGCGGGTCATTGTTCCGTTTGGCCCCCGTAAAATTCAAGGATTTGTGACAGCTGTCAAAGAAGCATCTGATCTCTCGGGGAAGTCTGTTAAAAAAGTAGAGGATTTATTAGATCTTACACCTGTTTTGACAGAGGAGCTTATGAATCTGTCATCATGGCTGTCCGACAAAACGCTGTCTTTTAAAATAACAGCGCTTCAAGCGATGCTGCCTGCTGCATTAAAGGCGAAATATGAGAAAGAATTAAAAATCGCAGACAGCGCCGATCTTCCGCCTCAAGTGGAACGGCTGTTTTCTGAAACAAAGACTCTGCTGTATTCGGATATACCCGATCACGATACGCTGAAAATGATTCAAAAGCATGTTCAAAAAGGCAGCATTGACGTGACGTATAAAGTCGCGCAAAAAGCCAATAAAAAAATGGTCAGGCACATTCAGGCAAATGCGAGTAAAGAAGAGCTTGCCAAGCAGGCTGAGGGATTATCCCGCCAAGCAGCAAAGCAGCAGGCAATTCTTCACTTTTTCATCGCTGAGCCGGAAGGGGTGAAAATCCCTGCGGCGGAATTGTGCAACAAAACGGATGCGAGCTCTGCGACCATCAAAACCCTGATCCAAAAGGGGCTTTTGAAGGAAAGCTATGAAGAGGTTTACAGAGATCCCTATCAGGACAAAATGTTCAAAAAAACAGAACCGCTCCCGCTGACAGACGAACAGAGCGCTGCCTTTGAGCCAATACGTCAGACCTTGGACAACGATGAGCATAAAGTGTTCCTTCTTCACGGCGTGACAGGAAGCGGAAAAACAGAAATTTATCTGCAATCGATTGAAAAAGTACTGGCGAAAGGAAAAGAAGCCATCGTCCTCGTACCGGAAATCTCGCTGACGCCGCAGATGGTCAATCGCTTCAAGGGCCGTTTCGGCTCTCAGGTTGCAGTCATGCACAGCGGATTATCCACAGGGGAAAAATATGACGAGTGGCGCAAAATCCACCGGAAGGAAGTGCGGCTTGTCGTCGGCGCCAGATCAGCTATTTTTGCTCCATTTGAAAATCTCGGCATGATTATCATCGATGAAGAGCATGAATCCTCTTATAAACAAGAAGAAATGCCGCGCTATCATGCGAAAGAGGTGGCAATCAAGCGGGCTGAGCATCACAGCTGTCCTGTTGTGTTAGGCAGTGCTACGCCAACATTAGAGTCATATGCACGGGCGCAAAAGGGTGTGTACGAGCTTCTTTCGCTGAAGCATCGCGTTAACCGCCAGGTGATGCCTGAGGTTTCCCTTGTCGATATGAGAGAGGAGCTCCGAAACGGGAATCGCTCGATGTTTTCAATTGAATTGATGGAAAAGCTTGAAGAAACGATTGCCAAGGGTGAGCAGGCCGTGCTTTTTTTAAATAAAAGGGGCTATTCTTCCTTTGTGATGTGCAGGGATTGCGGATATGTCCCGCAATGCCCTCACTGCGACATTTCCATGACGTACCATCGTTACGGCCAAAGGCTGAAATGCCATTATTGCGGACATGAGGAGCCTGTTCCGCATACTTGTCCCGAATGCACAAGCGAGCATATTCGTTTTTTCGGAACGGGAACACAGCGGGTGGAGGAAGAGCTGACAAAAGTTCTGCCAAATGCGAGAGTGATTCGGATGGATGTTGACACGACATCGCGGAAAGGCGCCCATGAAAAATTATTGTCAGCTTTTGGAGAAGGAAAAGCGGATATTCTTCTCGGAACGCAAATGATCGCGAAAGGGCTTGATTTTCCGAATGTCACACTTGTCGGAGTGTTAAGTGCCGATACCACACTTCATATTCCTGATTTCAGATCGGCCGAAAAAACATTTCAGCTGTTAACGCAAGTCAGCGGCCGGGCAGGCAGGCATGAAAAACCCGGCCATGTCATCATTCAAACGTACACACCGTCCCATTACAGCATCCAGCTGACGAAGACGCACGATTATGAAACGTTCTATCAGCACGAAATGGCGCACAGAAGAGAGCAATCCTATCCGCCCTATTACTTTTTGGCTCTTGTGACTGTTTCTCATGAGGAAGTGGCGAAAGCAGCTGTTACTGCTGAAAAAATCGCTCACTTTTTGAAAGCAAACTGCGGAGCTGACACGAAAATTCTCGGGCCAAGCGCGTCGCCGATAGCCAGGATCAAAGATAGATATCGCTATCAATGCGTGATAAAATACAAACAGGAAACCCAGTTATCCGCTTTGTTGAAGAAGATACTGGAACATTATAAACGCGAAATTGAACAAAAGCATGTAATGATTTCAATTGATATGAATCCTTATATGATGATGTAAGATCTCACGTCTTGGAGGGTAACAAATTGGTAGTGAAAAAGGTTGTCACACATCCTGCGGAGGTGTTGGAAACACCTGCGGAAACCGTGACTGTTTTTGATAAAAAGGTAAAAAAGCTGCTTGATGATATGTACGACACCATGCTTGAAATGGATGGAGTCGGACTGGCAGCGCCGCAGATCGGCATTTTAAAAAGAGTGGCTGTCGTAGATATCGGAGATGACAGCGGCAGAATTGATCTCGTTAATCCTGAGATTTTAGAAAAAAGCGGTGAGCAAACCGGAATTGAAGGATGCCTGAGCTTTCCTGGCGTCTATGGTGATGTCACACGTGCCGATTATGTCAAAGTGCGTGCGTTTAACCGTCAGGGAAAACCGTTCATTCTGGAAGCGCGAGGCTTTTTAGCGAGAGCCGTGCAGCACGAAATGGACCACTTAGACGGTGTGCTGTTTACATCTAAAATAAGCAAATACTATACAGAAGATGAACTAGCGGATATGGAAGGATGATTTGATGACGAGGATCGTATTTATGGGGACGCCGGATTTTTCAGTTCCTGTTTTAAGAACCCTGATAGAGGATGGTTATGAAGTAGTGGGGGTCGTCACACAGCCGGACCGTCCGAAGGGCAGAAAAAAAGTGCTGACACCTCCTCCGGTAAAGGAAGAGGCATTGCGTCACGGCATCCCGGTTCTTCAGCCGGAAAAAGTCAGATTGAAAGAAGAAATTGAGAAAGTGCTGGCATTAAAGCCTGACCTTATTGTAACGGCAGCATTCGGACAAATTTTGCCTAAGGAGCTTCTCGACAGCCCGAAATACGGCTGCATTAACGTTCACGCGTCACTTTTACCGGAACTGCGCGGGGGGGCTCCGATCCATTATTCCATTCTGCAGGGAAAGAAAAAAACCGGTGTTACCATTATGTATATGGTAGAAAAATTGGATGCCGGCGATATGATCTCAAAAGTGGAAGTGGACATTGAAGAAACCGATAATGTCGGAACGCTGCACGATAAATTAAGCGTAGCTGGCGCGAAGCTATTGTCTGAAACAGTTCCAAACGTCATTGCCGGCAGCATATCACCTGAAAAGCAGGATGAAGAGAAAGCGACATACGCGCCTAACATCAAAAGAGAGCAAGAGCTGATCGACTGGTCTAGAACGGGTGAAGAGCTTTACAACCAAGTCCGCGGCTTAAACCCTTGGCCTGTTGCCTATACGACTCTTAATGGACAAAACTTGAAAGTGTGGGCGTCGAAAAAAACACCCGCACAAACAAAAGCTGAGCCCGGCACAGTCGTTTCGGTTGAAAAGGAAGGGATTATCGTTGCCACAGGTAACGATACGGCCCTGTTATTAACCGAACTTCAGCCGGCCGGCAAAAAACGCATGAAAGGCGAGGACTTTGTGCGCGGCGCTCATGCTGAGGCCGGCGATATGTTAGGAGTAAACAATGAAAAAAAATAGTGTTCGTGATATCGCCCTAGAGGCGCTGATCAAACTGGAACAAAACCAGGCATACAGCAACCTGCTACTGAAATCGGTCATTAAATCAAATGAACTGAGTGATCAGGACAGAGGGCTTTTGACTGAACTTGTCTACGGTACATTGCAAAACAAGATCGCGCTCGATTATATGCTCAAACCGTTTATTAATAAGCCTCAAAAAGTAAAGCCGTGGGTGATTCAGCTTCTTCGCCTATCCTTGTATCAAATGGAGTATTTGGAGAAGATTCCAGAGAGGGCGGCCATTCATGAAGCGGTCGAAATTGCTAAAATCCGCGGACACAAAGGCATTGCTTCATTTGTCAACGGCGTGCTTCGTTCCATTCAGCGCGAAGGTGTTCCATCCTTTGACGCTATCGAAGATCCTGTCCGCCGGCTGGCGACAGAGACAAGCCATCCGGAATGGCTTGTGAAAGAGTGGGCGGATGCATATGGATTTGATGCGGCTGAAAAGATTTGCCGCATCCACCTCATTCCGCCGAAGCAGACACTGCGGGTCAATCAAATGAAAATAGACAGAGCGGATTTGCTTAATCAAATGGCTGCTGAGGGAATCGAAGTTGAAAAAGGCGATCTGGCTGAAGACGCTGTGAAGCTCTTAAAGGGATCAATCGCTGGAACTCATTTCTTCCAAAACGGTGAAGTTTCCATTCAGGATGAGAGCTCCATGCTCGTCGCCCGCGCCCTTGATCCTAAGCCCGGTGAAACGGTGCTTGACGCGTGTGCCGCGCCTGGAGGAAAGTCGGCTCATATCGGAGAATTGATGGAGAACAAGGGAAGCGTTACATCGCTTGATCTTCACAAGCATAAAGTGAAGCTGATCAAAGAAGCTGCAGATCGGCTTGGCCTTACAATCATTGAGGCGAAAACGATGGATGCGAGAAAAGCAGGCGAAACGTTTGAAAATGGACAGTTTGACCGGATATTGGTCGATGCCCCGTGCTCAGGTTTTGGTGTCATCCGAAGAAAGCCGGACATGAAATACACGAAAAAACCTGATGACAGCGCGCGGCTTGCTGAAATCCAGCTGTCGATCTTGAGGGAAATCGCACCATTAGTAAAAAAAGGTGGCACTCTTGTCTACAGTACGTGTACAATGGACCGGACAGAAAATGAAGAAGTAATACATGCGTTTATACAAGAACATCCTGATTTTGAACCCGATTTGTCTCTTGAAAAGCGGCTGCCCGAAAAGGCGAGACCCTTTGTTCGGGATGGAAGGGTGCAAATCCTTCCTCATTATTTCGGAACAGATGGTTTCTTTATTTGCAGCATGAGAAAGAAGGGATAAGTAATGGCAGAACTTAAAAAAACAAAAGTAAGAAAAGAATTGCGGACAGAGCGCCCGTCTATTTATTCTTTTGAATTAGATGAAATCAAACAATGGCTGACAGACAACGGAGAGAAACCGTTCCGCGCGGCACAGATCTTTGAATGGCTATATGAAAAACGCGTGTCTTCTTTTGAAGAAATGACAAACTTGTCAAAGGATCTGCGTGAGAAATTAAGCGCTCATTTTGAGATGACGACGCTGAAAACGGCTGTTAAACAAACCTCTCAAGACGGTACGATGAAGTTTTTGTTCGAGCTGCATGACGGTTATACAATCGAAACCGTTTTAATGAGACACGAGTATGGCAATTCTGTATGTGTAACGACACAAGTCGGCTGCCGTATTGGCTGTACGTTCTGCGCGTCAACACTCGGAGGTTTGAAACGAAACCTTGAAGCGGGTGAAATTGTCGCTCAAGTACTCAAAGTTCAAAAGGCTCTGGATGAAACGGATGAACGTGTCAGCTCTGTGGTGATCATGGGAATTGGTGAACCTTTTGATAACTTTAATGAAATGCTTGCTTTCTTGAAAATCATTAACCATGACAAGGGCCTGAATATTGGTGCTCGTCATATTACGGTTTCTACAAGCGGCATCATCCCGAAAATTTACGAATTCGCTGATCAGAAAATGCAGATTAACTTTGCAATTTCTCTGCACGCGCCGAATACAGAAATCAGAAGCCGTTTGATGCCGATTAACAGAGCGTATAAACTGCCTGATTTAATGGAAGCCGTTAAATATTATATTAATAAAACGGGACGCCGTATCAGCTTTGAATACGGTCTGTTCGGCGGCGTAAACGACCAGGTCGAGCACGCTGAAGAACTTGCCGACTTGCTGGAAGGAGTCAAATGCCACGTAAACTTGATTCCGGTAAACTACGTTCCTGAACGGGACTATGTGCGTACACCACGTGATCAGATTTTTGCTTTTGAGAAAACGCTGAAATCCCGCGGAGTAAATGTCACAATCCGAAGAGAGCAAGGACATGACATTGACGCAGCCTGCGGTCAGCTTCGCGCGAAGGAGCGTCAAGACGAGACGAGGTGATGAGGGTTGTTAACAGCCTTAAAAACAGATACAGGGAAAATCCGCCAGCATAATGAAGATGATGCGGGAATATTCAAGGGGAAAGATGAATTTGTATTAGCGGTTGTCGCTGATGGCATGGGCGGCCATCTTGCTGGAGATGTTGCAAGCAAGATGGCTGTGAAAGCCATGGGGGAAAAATGGAATGAGGCAGAAACGATTCCAGTTGCGCCCTCGGAATGTGAAGAGTGGCTTATTGAACAGATTCTTGCGGTAAACAGCAAAATATACGATCACGCCCAGGCCCACGAAGAATGCCAAGGTATGGGGACGACGATTGTATGTGCGCTTTTTACAGGGAAAACGGTTTCTGTTGCCCATATAGGTGACAGCAGATGCTATTTGCTTCAGGACGATGATTTCATTCAAGTGACAGAAGATCATTCGCTTGTAAATGAACTGGTTCGCACTGGAGAGATCTCCAGAGAAGACGCCGAACATCATCCGCGAAAAAATGTGTTGACGAAGGCACTTGGAACAGACCAGTCAGTCAGCATTGATACACGTTCCTTTGACATTGAAGCCGGGGACAAACTGCTTCTATGCTCTGACGGACTGACGAATAAAGTGGAAGGCACTGAATTAAAAGACATCCTGCAAAGCGATTCAGCTCCTCAGGAAAAAGTAAACCTGCTTGTGGACAAAGCCAATCAGAATGGCGGAGAAGACAACATTACAGCAGTTTTGCTTGAGCTTGCTTTACATGTTGAAGAGGGTGAAGATCAGTGCTAATCGGCAAGCGGATCAGCGGGCGTTACCAAATTCTCCGCGTTATAGGCGGCGGGGGAATGGCCAACGTGTATTTAGCTGAGGATATCATTCTAGACCGTGAAGTCGCAATCAAAATCCTTCGGTTTGACTATGCGAATGACAATGAGTTTATCAGGCGTTTCCGCAGAGAAGCCCAATCCGCATCAAGCCTTGATCACCCGAATATTGTCAGCATTTACGATTTGGGCGAGGAAGGCGATATTTATTATATTGTCATGGAATACGTTGAGGGCATGACGCTCAAAGAATACATAACAGCAAACGGGCCGCTTCACCCTAAAGAAGCGCTGAACATCATGGAGCAAATTGTCTCAGCCATCGCTCATGCCCACCAAAATCAGATTGTTCACAGAGACATTAAGCCGCATAACATTTTGATTGACCACATGGGAAATATCAAAGTGACGGATTTCGGAATTGCGACGGCACTGAGTTCGACCACAATCACCCATACCAATTCTGTCCTGGGCTCAGTGCATTACTTATCACCTGAACAGGCGCGGGGCGGTTTGGCGACAAAAAAATCGGATATTTATGCGCTTGGAATCGTTTTATTTGAGCTTTTAACCGGCCGTATCCCGTTTGATGGAGAATCGGCAGTCAGCATCGCCTTAAAGCATCTTCAGGCGGAAACTCCTTCGGCGAGAAGGTGGAATCCGTCAGTACCCCAAAGCGTTGAAAACATCATACTAAAGGCAACTGCCAAAGATCCTTTTCATCGCTACGAAACGGCTGAAGACATGGAAGCAGACATACAAACAGCTTTTGACGCCGACAGACTCAATGAAAAGAGATTTACCATTCAAGAAGATGAAGAAATGACAAAAGCGATTCCTATCATTAAAGATGAAGAGCTCGCTAAAGCTGCTGGCGAAAAAGAAGCTGAATTGACATCCGCCCAAGAGAATAAAACAAAGAAAAACGGCAAAAGAAAAAAGTGGCCGTGGGTTTTGCTCACGATATGCATCGTTTTCATCACGGCTGGAATTCTCGCTGTCACTGTTTTCCCATCGCTTTTTATGCCTAAAGATGTCAAAATACCTGATGTCTCCGGAATGGAATACGAAAAGGCGGCAGGCCTTTTGGAAAAAGAAGGTTTGCAGGTTGATTCCGAGGTTTTGGAAATCTCGGATGAGAAAATTGACGAGGGCCTGATGGTAAAAACGGATCCTAAAGCGGATTCCACAGTCAAAGAAGGAGCAACGGTCACTCTTTATAAGAGCACCGGAAAAGCAAAAACGGAGATCGGTGATGTGACAGGCCAAACGGTCGATCAGGCAAAAAAAGCGTTAAAGGACCAGGGGTTTAAACATGTAACGGTGAGTGAAGTGAATGACGAGAAAAACGCGGGCACTGTCATTGACCAGAATCCGTCAGCAGGGACTGAGCTTGTGCCGAGTGAAGATCAAGTCAAGCTCACAGTCAGTATCGGACCCGAAGACATTACGCTTAGAGACTTGAAAACTTACAGTAAAGAAGCAGCGTCTGGATATCTGGAAGACAACGGGCTGAAGCTGATAGAAAAAGAAGCATACTCGGATGACGTTCCAGAAGGACAGGTTGTTAAACAAAAACCAGCAGCAGGAACGGCAGTAAAGCCGGGAAACGAAGTTGAAGTGACATTCTCTCTCGGACCTGAGAAAAAACCTGCGAAAACAGTGAAAGAAAAGGTTCAGATCCCCTACGAGCCAGAAAATGAAGGGGACGAGGTTGAAGTGCAAATCGCAATTGACGATGCGGATCACAGCATCTCTGACACTTATGAAGAATTTAAGATAAAAGAGCCGACTGAACGGACGATCGAACTAAAGATTGAACCCGGTCAAAAAGGGTACTATCAAGTGATGGTAAACAATAAAGTCGTCAGCTACAAAACCATTGAGTATCCAAAAGATGAATAACAAGGAGGGAAAATATGCCTGAGGGCAAAATTATTAAGGCGCTAAGCGGCTTTTACTATGTACTGGATGAATCAGAGGATTCAGATAAAGTGATACAATGCAGAGGAAGAGGTATTTTCAGAAAGAACAAAATTACCCCTCTCGTCGGCGATTACGTTGTGTATCAGGCTGAAAATAATAAAGAGGGATATCTGTTAGAAATTAAAGAAAGAACCAATGAGCTTATCAGGCCGCCAATTTGCAACGTTGATCAAGCGGTCCTTGTATTCTCAGCGGTTCAGCCTTCTTTCAGCACGGCATTGCTCGACCGCTTCTTGGTTCTTGTTGAGGCCAATGATATTCAGCCGATTATATGCATTACAAAAATGGATCTGATTGAAGATCAAGATACACGAGATGTGATTCAAGCCTATGCAGAAGACTATCGGAAAATTGGTTATGACGTGTACCTCACCTCCTCTAAAGACCAAGACAGTTTAACGGACATCATCCCGCATTTTAAGGACAAAACAACGGTGTTTGCCGGTCAGTCCGGTGTTGGAAAATCCTCGCTTCTCAACGCGATCAGTCCGGAGCTCGGTTTGAGAACAAACGAGATTTCCGAGCATTTGGGCCGCGGGAAACACACAACCCGTCACGTGGAGCTGATTCACACGTCCGGAGGCTTGGTAGCGGATACTCCGGGATTCAGTTCGCTTGAATTCACAGACATTGAGGAAGAAGAGCTGGGCTATACCTTCCCTGATATTAGAGAAAAAAGCTCTTCATGCAAATTTAGAGGCTGTCTGCATTTAAAAGAGCCGAAATGTGCGGTGAAACAAGCTGTTGAAGACGGGGAATTAAAGCAGTACCGCTATAACCATTATGTTGAATTTATGACGGAGATTAAAGACAGAAAGCCGAGGTATTAGCATAATGATAAAGGTTGCACCATCTATTCTTTCCGCTGATTTTGCCGCTTTAGGCAATGAGATTAAAGATGTAGAAAAGGGCGGAGCCGATTGTATTCATATTGATGTCATGGACGGCCATTTTGTCCCGAATATCACGATCGGTCCGCTGATTGTAGAAGCTGTCCGGCCGGTAACAGATCTGCCGCTTGATGTTCATTTAATGATAGAGGAGCCGGATCGTTATATCCCGGATTTCGCGAAAGCGGGCGCAGATATCCTGTCTGTGCATGCTGAGGCATGTCCACACCTGCACCGCACCATCCAGCTCATTAAAGAGCATGGCGTGAAGGCCGGTGTTGTTCTGAACCCGCATACGCCTGTTCAAGTCATCGAGCATGTTTTTGACGACCTTGATCTTGTTCTTTTAATGACGGTGAACCCGGGATTTGGCGGGCAGAAATTTATTCATTCAGTCCTTCCTAAAATAAAAGAGGTTAAGCGAATGGCCGATGAAAGAGGAAAAAAAGATCTGTTAATTGAAGTAGACGGCGGCGTCAACAAAGAAACCGCTCCGCTAGTCATTGAAGCGGGCGCAAATTTACTCGTTGCCGGCTCAGCTGTTTATGGCCAGCCTGACCGCAAAAAAGCGATTTCTGAAATCAGAGGAAGCAAATAAGCAAATCAAAAAAGAGCTGGGCATACTGAGCCTAAGCTCTTTTTCCTGTATGCAGAGAAAGGAATCAGAGATGAAAACAATCAATATCGTTGCGGGAGGCCCTAAAGATCTCATTCCCGATCTAACCGGCTATACGGCTGAACACATCCTCTGGATCGGTGTCGACAAAGGCACGGTCACTCTTTTAGATGCCGGGATCATTCCTGATGAAGCCTTTGGAGATTTTGACAGCATAACAGAGCAAGAACGCCGCCGAATTGAAAAAGCCGCTCCCGCACTCCATGTGTATCAAGCAGAAAAAGATCAAACAGATTTAGACCTCGCCCTTGACTGGGCGCTGGAAAAGCAGCCGGATATCATTCAGATTTTCGGCATTACAGGCGGCAGAGCTGATCATTTTTTAGGAAACATCCAGCTTCTGTACAGAGGTGTAAAAACAAATATAAAAATTAGGCTGATAGACAAACAAAATCATATTCAAATGTTCCCTCCCGGTGAATATGATATTGAGAAGGATGAAAACAAGCGATATATCTCCTTCATACCGTTTTCCGAAGAAATACATGAGCTGACCCTGGACGGTTTTAAATATCCGCTAAATAAGTGTCATATTACGCTCGGTTCAACACTATGTATTAGTAACGAACTCATTCATTCACGAGGTACTTTTTCGTTTACAAAAGGCATATTAATAATGATAAGAAGCACGGATTAGCATGTGCTTTCATTCATTTGCTGAAATCAATGAACAGGCGGTTACGGGACGTTATAGGAGGGGACAAAAATGAAATTTTACACCATTAAATTGCCGAAGTTTTTAGGAGGAATTGTCCGGGCGATGCTGAGCTCATTTAGAAAAGATTAATGCCCAGGGGTTCAAAGCCCTCTTTCACCACATAAAAACGCCTGCCACATATCGGGGCAGGCGTTCATTTTGTTATACACGCTCAACTTTACCGGATTTCAAAGCTCGAGCAGATACATATACTTTTTTAGGTTTTCCGTTCACAAGGATACGAACCTTTTGAAGATTCGCGCCCCAAGTGCGCTTAGAAGCGTTCATTGCGTGAGAACGGTTATTCCCAGCTGTTGTTTTTTTACCTGTGATAACGCATTTACGTGCCATTTGTTTCCCTCCTCACTTGCACAAAACATCTACTTTTAAACATTCATATGATCTTAGATGCTTTCGATATGGATACTTTAAATAATTTACCACAGCTAAAAAACGTTTGCAACTATTGTTTCATCATCTTTCAAGAAAATTCACTTGACATCTTGCAGAAACAGCGGCGCTATAGTATATGTAGAGGGACGGGCAGCAATACCCGGGTCTTTTCTTTTCATAATGGAAACCATATAGTAGAATAGCTGTAACTCTATGCATTCGAAGGAGGAACTAGTGTGTCCATTGAATTAAGAACGAAGTACGGGCAGATTGATATATCTAATGAAGTCATTGCGATGGTTGCAGGAGGGGCGGCGATTGACTGTTACGGCATTGTCGGCATGGCCTCCAAAAACCAGATTAAAGACGGACTGACTGAAATCCTTCGGAAAGAGAATTTCAGCAGGGGTGTCCAAGTTCGCCAAGAAGGAGAACAGATACATATTGACATGTATATCATTGTCAGCTATGGCACGAAAATTTCTGAAGTGGCACATAATGTCCAAACAAAAGTAAAGTACACAGTAAACCAAACCATCGGACTGGCAGTGGACTCTGTCAATATTTATGTCCAAGGCGTACGAGTGACGAACCCGTAGTTAGGAGGAGTAGGATTGTCTATCAGAACATTAGACGGCAGAACCTTTGCCGAGATGATTCTTGCGGGAGCGCAGAATCTGTCTCAAAACGCGAGTGCGGTTGATGCGCTGAACGTGTTTCCGGTGCCGGACGGCGATACGGGAACAAACATGAACCTGTCGATGACTTCCGGAGCAAGAGAAGTGGAGCAAATGGATACGGATGATATCGGTAAGGTGGGCTCCGCGTTATCTAAAGGACTGCTCATGGGAGCACGCGGAAATTCAGGAGTTATCCTGTCCCAATTGTTCCGCGGCTTCAGTAAAAGCATTGAAACGAAAAAAGAAATTAATGCGTTAGAGTTTGCACAAGCACTGCAAGCAGGTGTTGATATGGCGTATAAAGCTGTCATGAAACCTGTAGAAGGCACCATTTTAACAGTTGCAAAAGATGCTGCGAAAAAAGCGGTGGCTCTGGCAGAAAAAGAAACCGATATCACAGCGCTGATGACTGCTGTGACAGGTGAAGCAGAGGCGTCTTTAAACAGGACCCCTGAATTGCTTCCTGTCCTGAAGGAAGTAGGAGTCGTCGACAGCGGCGGCAAAGGCCTGCTTTGTGTGTATGAAGGTTTTCTTGCTTCATTAAAAGGTGAAATTGTGCCTCAGAAAGCAGTTCTTCCGTCACTTGACGACATGGTCAGCGCAGAGCATCACAAGAGCGCGCAAAGCATGATGAATACCGAAGATATTGAATTTGGTTTTTGTACCGAAGTGATGGTTAGGCTCGATCAGACAAAACGAGAATTCGACGAAGGCACGTTCAGACAAGACCTAAGCCAGTTCGGTGATTCTCTGTTAGTCATTGCGGATGAATCGCTGGCAAAGGTTCATATTCATGCGGAAGAGCCGGGAAATGTATTAAACTATGCCCAGCATTACGGTGAATTGATCAAAATTAAAATAGAAAATATGAGAGAACAGCATACCTCCATCATCAGCCAAGAAAGCAAGCCTGCTGAGAACGAAAAACCGCCGGCAAAGCAGCCGTATGGCATTGTGACTGTAGCGATGGGAGAAGGCATTTCTGACTTATTCAAAAGCATCGGCGCTTCTGTTGTGATTGAAGGCGGGCAGACCATGAACCCGAGCACTGAGGATATTGTCGAGGCCGTGAAATCTGTAAATGCAGAAACGGTGTTTATCCTACCGAATAACTCAAACATCATCATGGCTGCTAATCAAGCGGCCAGCGTAATGGGTGAACAGGTTTTTGTCATTCCTGCCAAAACGGTTCCGCAAGGGATGTCAGCCCTGCTGGCATTTAATCCGGATCAAGAAACTGAAGCGAACGAAGCCAATATGCTCAGCGCCATTCAGCAAGTAAAAAGCGGGCAGGTGACGTACTCAGTCAGAGACACTCATATTGACGGCAAAGATATTAAAAAAGGCGACTTTATGGGAATTCTGAATGGAACGATTATCGGCACTGCTGAAGATCAGCTGTCAGCCGCGAAAATGCTGCTGTCAGAAATGATCGGAGAAGACGACGAAATTGTCACCATCCTATATGGTGAGGATGCGTCTCAGGAAGAAGCGGAGGAGCTTGAAGCGTTTCTTAGTGAAAAGTACGAGGAGATTGAGGTTGAGATCCACAACGGAAAACAGCCGCTGTATTCGTATATAGTTTCTGTAGAATAGAAGGGCGATTCGCCCTTCTATTCTTATGTCTGCTTTTAAGTGCGGCAGCGCTGTAACGCGCCCGCTTGCCATTTTATATGTGATCAATTAGTCTAGAAGCAAAGCGCTTATAAGCTCTTGTTCATAAGGAGGAATAGCATGAAATACAGAAGCGTTTTTGATATTATCGGCCCGGTTATGATCGGTCCGTCCAGCTCGCATACAGCGGGAGCGGCGAGAATTGGGAGAGTGGCCAGAAGTTTATTTGGCAGAGAGCCTGAGAGCATCGTCGTATCCTTTTACGGCTCTTTTGCGGAAACGTATAAGGGCCACGGCACAGATGTCGCGATTATCGGCGGATTGCTTGATTTTGATACATTCGACGAACGAATTAAAACCGCTATAAAAATTGCAGAAGATAAAGGAATTGATATAGAGTTTCGGGTTGAAGATGCTGTCCCGGTCCATCCGAACACAGCCAAAATCACCATTTCTGATGAAAAGGGAGAGCTTGAGCTGACGGGTATTTCAATTGGCGGAGGAAAGATTGAAATCACAGAATTAAATGGTTTTGAACTCCGGCTTTCAGGAAATCATCCGGCCATATTGGTTGTTCATAATGACAAGTTTGGCACGATTGCCGGTGTTGCCAATGTTTTGGCGAAATTTTCAATCAACGTAGGCCATATGGAAGTAGCCCGCAAAGATATCGGCCAGCTTGCGCTGATGACAATAGAAGTCGATCAAAATATTGACGACCACGTTCTCGACGAGCTGTCGAAGCTGCCGAATATTATTCAAGTGACAAAGATTGCTGACTAGAGAAAGGTCAGGAGGAGCCAGTTATGTTTCGTAATGTAAAGGAATTAATTGAGATTACTAAAGAAAAGCAAATATCCATCTCTGAGGTAATGATCGCACAAGAGATGGAAGTAACAGAAAAAACAAAAGAAGAGATTTTTCAGCAGATGGATCACAATCTGACTGTTATGGAAGCGGCGGTTCAGAAAGGACTCGAGGGAGTTACGAGCCAAACGGGCTTAACAGGCGGGGATGCCGTTAAATTGCAGGCCTACATTCAATCAGGAAAAAGCCTGTCTGGACCGCTGATTTTAGATGCGGTATCGAAAGCTGTTGCAACTAATGAAGTAAATGCAGCCATGGGAACGATCTGCGCGACACCGACTGCAGGTTCTGCTGGTGTGGTGCCAGGCACGTTATTTGCTGTAAAAGAAAAGCTGAACCCAACAAGAGAACAAATGATCCGCTTTTTGTTTACGGCCGGTGCTTTCGGATTTGTTGTGGCTAATAACGCAAGTATTTCCGGCGCCGCCGGGGGATGTCAGGCAGAGGTTGGATCAGCCTCAGGCATGGCAGCTGCGGCGATTGTTGAAATGGCAGGCGGAACGCCCGAACAAAGCGCAGAGGCCATGGCCATTACATTAAAAAATATGCTCGGCCTTGTGTGCGACCCTGTTGCGGGGCTTGTTGAAGTGCCTTGCGTGAAACGGAATGCAATGGGCGCGTCAAATGCGATGATTGCTGCTGATATGGCATTGGCAGGCATTACAAGCCGCATCCCATGTGATGAGGTTATCGATGCAATGTATAAAATTGGCCAAACGATGCCCACTGCACTTAGAGAAACAGGCCAGGGCGGTTTAGCAGCAACACCGACTGGAAGAGAATTAGAGAAAAAAATTTTCGGAGGAGCGCTAGGTTCACGTGAAACAACATCAGCAAACTAGTATAGCTAACATTAAGGGTATTGGGCCGGAAACAGAAAAAACATTGAATGAACTCGGTATTTATGACATTTCTGATCTTCTGAATTATTTCCCTTATCGCTATGATGACTACGAGCTGAGGGATTTAGAAGAAGTGAAGCATGATGAAAGAGTTACCGTCGAAGGGAAGGTTCATTCAGAGCCTTCTCTTACCTATTACGGAAAGAAACGAAACAGGCTGACATTCAGGCTTCTTGTCGGCCACTATTTAATCACAGCCGTATGTTTTAACCGGCCTTATTTGAAGAAAAAGCTTTCGCTTGGCTCTGTTGTGACGATCTCCGGTAAATGGGACAAGCACCGCCAAACCATCTCTGTTCAGGAGTTAAAAAACGGGCCGCATCAAGAGGATAAAAGCATTGAACCAGTGTATTCTGTGAAAGAAAATGTAACCGTCAAAATGATGAGACGCTTTATTCAACAGGCGCTGACCCAATATGCAGACTCACTTCCGGATCCTCTTCCGGAAAAGCTAAGAACAAGCTATAAGCTGCCGGACTATCAACAGGCGTTAAAAGCAATGCACCAGCCTGAAACAAGAGAAGCGTTAAAGCTTGCCAGACGCCGGTTTGTTTACGAAGAATTTTTGTTGTTTCAGTTGAAAATGCAGGCGTTCCGAAAGGCGGAAAGAGAGCAGACTCAAGGGATACGGCAGCGTTTTTCAAACGAAGAACTCATGAGATTTATCAAAAGCCTCCCGTTTCCCCTCACAAACGCCCAGTCGCGCGTGCTTCGCGAAATAACAGCAGACATGTCTTCTCCATACAGAATGAACCGTCTTCTTCAAGGGGACGTAGGATCAGGAAAAACGGCAGTCGCCGCCATTGCGCTGTATGCCGCGATTCTGTCCGGATACCAGGGAGCGCTCATGGTGCCGACAGAAATTCTGGCCGAACAGCATGCTGATTCGCTCGTTTCACTATTTGAAAAGTGGGATGTCAGCGTCGCCCTTTTGACAAGCTCTGTCAAAGGAAAGCGGCGAAAAGAGCTGCTTGAGCGCCTTGCGGCGGGAGAGATTGATATTCTTGTAGGAACCCACGCTTTAATCCAAGATGAAGTGGAGTTTAAGGCGCTGAGTCTCGTTATTACAGATGAACAGCATAGATTTGGAGTTGAGCAGCGCAAAAAGCTTCGGAACAAAGGGCAGGATCCCGATGTTCTCTTTATGACAGCTACTCCAATCCCAAGAACGTTAGCCATTACAGTGTTCGGTGAAATGGATGTATCTGTCATTGATGAAATGCCGGCGGGACGAAAACAAATCGAAACCTATTGGGTAAAGCATGACATGCTGGACCGTATTTTGGCATTCGTCGAAAAAGAATTAAAGCAGGGCAGGCAGGCTTATATCATCTGTCCGCTGATTGAAGAATCAGACAAGCTTGATGTGCAAAACGCCATTGACGTGTACAATATGCTTTCTGACATTTTCCGGGGGAAATGGAACGTCGGTCTTATGCACGGAAAGCTGCATTCTGAAGAAAAAGATCAGGTCATGAGAGAATTCAGCGCGAATCACTGTCAAATTCTCGTATCAACCACTGTTGTTGAGGTTGGCGTGAATGTTCCGAATGCAACCATTATGGTGATTTATGATGCCGACCGTTTCGGGCTGTCACAGCTTCACCAGCTGCGCGGACGTGTCGGACGGGGGGAGCATCAATCTTTCTGCATTCTGATGGCCGACCCTAAATCAGAAACAGGAAAAGAACGGATGATAATCATGTCCGAGACCAATGACGGCTTCGAGCTATCTGAAAAGGACCTTGAACTGAGAGGCCCCGGGGATTTCTTCGGGAAAAAACAAAGCGGTATGCCTGAATTCAAGGTGGCGGACATGGTTCATGATTACAGAGCGCTTGAAACAGCAAGGCAGGATGCTTCGAATCTTGTGGCTTCTGACGCGTTCTGGAAGGAGCCGGAATACGGTGCGCTGAGAGAGCATTTGCTGAAGAGCGGCGTAATGGACGGGGAAAAATTGAGCTGAGCACCAGAAGTTTTTGGTGTTCAATCAGAAACAATCGTTGCATTCCAATCTATGAAATTATATACTACTATTAGTACCTAGTCTTAATTGTCCGGATGGTGTTTAGATATGAGAAGAAATAAGAGAGAACGCCAGGAATTACTTCAGCAGACGATTCAAATAACCCCCTTTATTACAGACGAAGAATTAGCGGGTAAATTTGGGGTGAGCATCCAGACGATACGTTTGGACCGCTTAGAGCTTTCCATACCGGAGCTGAGAGAAAGAATTAAGAATGTGGCAGAGAAAACGCTTGAAGATGAAGTGAAATCTCTGTCACTGGACGAAGTTATCGGAGAAATTATTGACCTTGAGCTGGATGATCAGGCGATATCCATTTTAGAAATAAAACAGGAGCATGTGTTCAGCCGGAATCAGATTGCGAGAGGGCACCATTTATTTGCGCAGGCGAATTCTTTGGCCGTTGCAGTCATTGATGACGAGCTGGCGCTGACTGCAAGTGCAGACATCCGCTTTACAAGACAGGTAAAGCAGGGTGAACGTGTCGTAGCGAAAGCGAAAGTGACGGCAGTCGAAAAAGAAAAAGGAAGAACGGTCGTCGAAGTGAACAGCTATGTCGGCGAAGAAATTGTTTTTTCTGGACATTTTGACATGTACCGTTCAAAACATTCATAAAGGTGGAGCATGCATGAGAATAGCTGTAGATGCAATGGGAGGAGACCACGCTCCCAAAGCTGTTATTGACGGAGTTATAAAGGGGATAGAGGCATTTGATGATCTCCATATCACACTTGTCGGTGACAAAACAACGATAGAATCACACTTAACCACAACATCAGATCGCATCACGGTGCTGCACGCAGATGAAGTGATTGAGCCTACGGATGAACCGGTCCGCGCCGTGAGAAGAAAAAAGAACTCATCTATGGTCCTTATGGCGCAGGAAGTTGCGGAAAACAGAGCTGACGCCTGCATTTCTGCAGGAAATACCGGTGCATTAATGACAGCCGGTCTGTTTATTGTCGGAAGAATTAAAGGAATTGACCGCCCGGCGCTTGCCCCGACACTTCCGACTGTTTCAGGAGACGGTTTTCTTCTCCTTGATGTCGGCGCCAATGTCGATGCCAAACCGGAGCACCTCGTTCAATACGCCATCATGGGTTCTGTTTATTCTCAGCAAGTGCGCGGTGTCACTTCACCGAGAGTCGGGCTTTTAAATGTCGGAACAGAAGATAAAAAAGGAAACGAACTGACGAAGCAGACGTTTCAAATTTTAAAAGAAACAGCAAATATTAATTTTATCGGAAATGTGGAAGCGCGAGACCTTTTAGATGATGTGGCGGATGTTGTAGTAACAGACGGCTTTACCGGGAATGTTACACTCAAAACACTGGAAGGCTCTGCATTATCTATTTTTAAAATGATGAGAGAAGTAATGACGTCTAATCTCACATCAAAGCTTGCAGCAGCTGTGCTGAAGCCAAAGTTGAAAGAAATGAAAATGAAAATGGAGTATTCGAATTATGGCGGAGCAAGTCTTTTTGGCTTAAAAGCGCCTGTGATCAAGGCGCACGGCTCTTCAGATTCTAATGCTGTTTTTCATGCGATTCGGCAAGCAAGAGAGATGGTCAGCCAAAATGTGGCTGCGCTCATTCAGAAAGAAGTTAAAGAAGAAAAAACAGATGAGTAGTCTGGAGGTTTTTACATCATGAGCAAGATTGCATTTTTATTCCCGGGTCAGGGATCACAATTTATCGGCATGGGAAAAGAGCTTTATGAGCAGGTGCCTGCTGCAAAACGTCTGTTTGATGAAGCAGATGAAACATTGGAAACAAAACTCAGCTCACTGATTTTTGAAGGTGATGCTGAAGAATTAACACTTACATACAATGCGCAGCCTGCCTTGCTGACGACAAGCATTGCTGTTCTTGAGAAATTTAAAGAATCAGGCATTACACCTGATTTCACAGCAGGACACAGCCTTGGTGAATATTCCGCACTGGTTGCGTCTGGCGCACTGTCTTTCAAAGATGCTGTTTATACCGTCAGAAAACGCGGCGAGTTTATGAATGAAGCGGTGCCGGCTGGCGAAGGAGCTATGGCTGCGATTCTCGGCATGGATGCTGAAGCATTAAAGCAAGTAACCGATAAAGTCACGGAGGAAGGCCACCTTGTACAGCTTGCGAATCTCAACTGTCCCGGACAAATCGTTATTTCCGGAACAGCTAAAGGGGTAGAGCTTGCGTCTGAACAGGCAAAAGAGAACGGTGCAAAACGCGCAATCCCGCTTGAAGTAAGCGGTCCGTTCCATTCCGAACTGATGAAGCCTGCTGCTGAAAAACTGAAAGAAGTACTGGACTCCTGTGAAGTAAAAGACGCTGACGTTCCGGTCATCTCAAATGTTTCTGCTGATGTTATGACTGATAAGGCAGACATCAAAGAGAAACTCATTGAGCAGCTATACTCTCCGGTTCGTTTTGAGGAAAGCATTAACAAGCTGATTGCAGAGGGTGTGACGACTTTTATTGAAATCGGTCCCGGAAAAGTGCTTTCAGGCCTTGTGAAAAAAGTAAACAGACGCTTAAAAACAATTGCTGTATCAGATCCGGAAACGATCGAGCTGGCAATTCAAACGCTTAAGGAGGAGAATGAAAATGCTTAATGACAAAACAGCTATTGTCACTGGCGCATCCCGCGGAATCGGCCGCTCAATCGCCCTTGACCTGGCAAAAAGCGGCGCAAACGTTGTCGTGAACTACTCCGGCAATGAAGCGAAAGCAAATGAAGTCGTAGATGAAATCAAATCAATGGGCAGAAAAGCAATTGCTGTCAAAGCGGATGTATCAAATCCCGAAGATGTACAAAACATGATAAAAGAAACGCTATCTGTTTTTTCTACGATTGACATTCTTGTTAATAATGCCGGAATTACAAGAGACAATCTCATCATGAGAATGAAAGAAGATGAATGGGATGATGTCATTAACATTAACCTGAAGGGTGTTTTCAACTGCACGAAAGCTGTTACAAGACAAATGATGAAACAGCGTTCAGGCCGGATTATTAACGTATCGTCTATCGTCGGCGTCAGCGGAAATCCTGGACAAGCCAACTACGTGGCTGCAAAAGCCGGTGTGATCGGTTTAACAAAATCTTCTGCTAAGGAGCTCGCAAGCCGCAATATTACGGTAAATGCGATTGCGCCTGGATTTATCTCAACTGATATGACAGATAAGCTTTCAAAAGACGTTCAAGACGAAATGCTGAAACAAATTCCGCTCGCGCGCTTTGGCGAACCTGGCGATGTCAGCAGCGTTGTCACGTTCCTTGCTTCAGAGGGAGCCCGTTACATGACAGGCCAAACGCTTCATATTGACGGCGGAATGGTGATGTAAGTTTTTTTCTCAAAAATTTCATCATAGTTTCTCTAGTTTTTTAAAAACGAATCCACTATAATACTTGAGGGGAGGTGAATTGCTATGGCAGATACATTAGAGCGTGTAACGAAAATCATCGTAGATCGCCTTGGCGTTGATGAAGCAGACGTCAAACTTGAAGCTTCTTTCAAGGAAGACTTAGGTGCTGATTCCCTAGATGTAGTTGAGCTTGTTATGGAACTTGAAGACGAGTTTGATATGGAAATTTCTGACGAAGATGCTGAAAAGATTGCAACAGTCGGCGACGCTGTGAACTACATACAAAACCAGCAATAAGCTGATGCTAAAAGTCCCGCCGAAACGCGGGGCTTTAGCCCTTTATTCGTGCAGTTATTACAGCATGCCGCTTTTACGCGCGCTGTATCCGGTTTAGTCAGAGAAGCGCGGTGAACCTGATGTGCCTATGGAGGTTACTATGTCAAAACACTCACATTATAAAGATAAAAAAAAGTTCTATAAAAAAGTAGAACAATTTAAAGAGTTTCAAGAACGGATTTCGGTTCACTTTCAAAATGAAAAGCTTTTGTATCAAGCATTTACACATTCATCTTATGTGAATGAGCATCGGAAAAAGCCGTATGAAGATAATGAAAGGCTTGAATTTTTAGGTGACGCTGTTTTGGAACTGACGATCTCCAGATTCTTATTTGCCAAGTACCCGGCTATGAGTGAAGGAGATTTGACGAAATTGAGAGCCGCGATTGTATGCGAACCGTCTCTCGTTTCATTGGCTCACGAACTGTCATTCGGCGACCTTGTCCTGTTGGGTAAAGGTGAGGAAATGACAGGCGGAAGAAAGCGTCCTGCTCTATTGGCGGATGTTTTTGAGGCATTTATCGGAGCCTTGTATCTTGACCAGGGGTTAGAGCCGGTCGAAAGTTTCTTAAAAGTCTATGTGTTCCCTAAAATTAACGATGGTGCTTTTTCTCATGTGATGGATTTCAAAAGCCAGCTGCAGGAATATGTGCAGCGGGACGGCAAAGGCTCTCTGGAGTATAAAATCTCCAACGAAAAAGGTCCTGCGCACAATCGTGAATTCGAAGCCATCGTATCTCTAAAGGGTGAACCACTCGGAGTCGGAAATGGCCGTTCAAAGAAAGAAGCCGAACAGCACGCTGCTCAGGAAGCTTTAGCTAAATTGCAAAAACACCATACGAAACAATAAAATCCCCCTGAGTCGTAAGGGGGATTTCAGTATGTATGCCGTCTTATTTCACCCATGTTTATGATAGAATTGAAATACTTATTACATAAGGAGGATCGCTATGTTCCTCAAACGTTTAGACGTTATAGGATTTAAATCATTTGCAGAACGAATTTCCGTAGATTTTGTAAAAGGCGTTACAGCGGTTGTAGGCCCGAACGGAAGCGGAAAAAGCAACATCACAGATGCCATTCGCTGGGTTCTCGGAGAACAATCAGCCCGGTCTCTTCGCGGCGGAAAAATGGAAGATATCATTTTTGCCGGCAGTGATTCGAGAAAGCGATTAAATCTAGCTGAAGTTACGCTTACTCTTGATAATGATGATCATTTCTTGCCGATTGACTTCCATGAGGTCAGTGTCACAAGACGCGTGTACAGATCAGGCGAGAGTGAGTTTCTGATTAACAATCAGCCGTGCCGCTTAAAAGATATTATTGATTTATTTATGGACTCTGGCCTGGGTAAAGAAGCATTTTCTATTATCAGCCAAGGGAAAGTGGAAGAGATCCTGAGCAGTAAAGCGGAGGATCGCCGCAGTATCTTTGAAGAAGCGGCCGGAGTGCTTAAATATAAAACGAGAAAGAAAAAAGCAGAAAATAAATTGTTTGAGACACAGGACAATTTAAACCGGGTAGAAGATATATTACATGAGCTAGAAGGACAGGTTGAACCTCTTAAAATTCAAGCTTCAATAGCGAAAGACTACCTGGAGAAAAAGAAAGAGCTGGAGCATGTTGAAATTGCGCTGACAGTCTATGATATCGAAGAGCTGCATGGCAAATGGTCAACTCTTAAAGAGAAGGTACAGCTCGCCAAAGAAGAAGAGCTCGCTGAATCGTCTGCGATTTCTGCGAAAGAAGCAAAGATTGAGGATACGCGAGACAAAATTCAAGCGCTTGATGAATCAGTAGATGAGCTCCAGCAAGTCTTACTGGCAACGAGTGAAGAGCTGGAAAAGCTTGAAGGCCGTAAAGAAGTCCTGAAAGAACGCAAGAAAAACGCTGTGCAGAACCAAGAACAGCTTGAAGAAGCCATCGTTCAGTTTCAGCAAAAGGAAACGGTGCTGAAAGAAGAGCTTGCGAAGCAGGAAGCTGTCTTCGAAACGCTTCAGACAGAGGTGAAACAGTTAAGAGCTCAGGTAAAAGAAAAGCAGCAGGCTCTTAGTCTTCACAATGAAAATGTCGAAGAGAAAATCGAGCAGCTGAAAAGCGATTACTTTGAGCTTTTGAACAGCCAGGCTTCGATTCGTAATGAGCTCCAGCTGCTGGATGACCAGATGTCCCAATCCGCTGTTATATTGCAGAGGCTTGCGGACAACAATGAAAAGCATCTTCAGGAACGGCGCGATATTTCTGCGCGAAAAGCCGCATGTGAAACGGAGTTTGCCCGAATTGAGCAGGAGATACACAGCCAAGTCAGTGCATATCGTGACATGCAGACAAAATATGAGCAGAAAAAGCGTCAATACGAAAAAAATGAATCCGCTCTGTATCAGGCATACCAATACGTTCAGCAAGCGAGATCGAAAAAGGACATGCTTGAGACGATGCAGGGTGATTTCTCCGGCTTTTATCAAGGTGTTAAAGAAGTGCTGAAAGCGAAAGAGCGCCTTGGCGGAATTCGCGGAGCTGTACTTGAGCTGATCTCAACAGAACGGAAGTATGAAACGGCCATCGAAATTGCGCTCGGCGCTTCTGCCCAGCATGTCGTGACCGACGATGAACAGTCTGCCCGCAAAGCGATTCAATATTTAAAACAGAATTCCTTCGGCCGGGCGACGTTTCTGCCTCTTTCTGTTATCAGAGACCGCCAGCTTCAAAGCCGTGACGCGGAAACAGCAGCACAGCACTCGTCATTTCTCGGGGTTGCCAGTGAACTAGTCACATTTGATCCTGCGTATCGGCGCATCATCCAGAACCTGCTTGGAACCGTGCTGATCACAGAGGATTTAAAGGGAGCAAACGAGCTTGCGAAGCTTCTCGGTCACCGGTACCGCATCGTAACCCTTGAGGGAGATGTCGTGAATCCGGGTGGTTCGATGACGGGCGGCGCGGTTAAAAAGAAAAATAACTCCCTGCTTGGAAGAAGCCGGGAGCTTGAAGATGTGAGCAAACGGCTCGCTGAAATGGAAGAGAAAACAGCACTGCTTGAACAAGAAGTCAAAACCCTTAAGCAATCCATTCAGGATATGGAGAAAAAACTGGCTGACTTAAGAGAAACCGGGGAAGGCTTAAGATTAAAGCAGCAGGATGTAAAAGGCCAGCTGTACGAACTACAAGTTGCCGAGAAAAATATCAACACCCATTTAGAGCTCTACGATCAAGAAAAATCTGCTCTGTCAGAAAGCGATGAAGAGAAGAAAACACGCAAACGCAAGCTGGAAGAAGAGCTTTCTTCCGTATCAGAAAAGATGAAACAGCTTGAAGAGGATATTGACAGACTGACAAAACAAAAACAAACACAATCGTCAACGAAAGAGTCTCTCTCCAACGAGCTGACTGAGCTGAAGATCACAGCTGCCAAAAAAGAACAGGCATGCAAGGGTGAAGAGGACAACCTTGCCAGATTAAAGAAAGAGCTCACAGAAACAGAGTTTGCGTTAAAAGAGGCGAAAGAAGACTTAAGCTTTTTAACGTCAGAGATGTCTTCAAGCACCAGCGGCGAAGAAAAGCTGGAAGAAGCCGCAAAACATAAATTGAATGACAAAACGAAAACGATCGAACTGATTGCGTTAAGACGCGATCAGCGTGTCAAGCTTCAGCATGGACTTGATACGTATGAGCGTGAGCTGAAAGAAATGAAACGCCTGTATAAACAAAAAACAACGCTCCTAAAAGACGAAGAAGTCAAACTTGGCCGAATGGAAGTAGAGCTTGATAATTTACTCCAGTACTTACGGGAGGAATACAGCTTGTCCTTTGAGGGGGCAAAAGAGAAATATCAGCTTGAAACTGATCCAGAGGAAGCCAGAAAGCGCGTGAAGCTGATTAAACTCGCAATCGAAGAGCTGGGCACCGTAAACCTCGGAAGCATAGATGAGTTTGAAAGGGTCAACGAACGGTATAAGTTTCTGTCAGAACAAAAAGAAGATTTGACAGAAGCGAAAAATACCCTGTTCCAAGTGATTGAAGAAATGGATGAAGAAATGACGAAACGCTTTAACGACACATTCGTTCAAATCCGATCACACTTTGATCAAGTCTTCCGCTCCCTATTCGGAGGAGGTCGAGCTGAACTGAGGCTCACCGATCCTAACGATCTGCTTCACTCAGGAGTCGAGATTATCGCACAGCCGCCGGGGAAAAAACTGCAAAACTTAAACCTTCTGTCAGGCGGAGAGCGTGCGCTTACTGCAATAGCGCTCTTATTCTCAATCTTAAAGGTTCGTCCTGTGCCGTTTTGCGTTCTTGACGAAGTAGAAGCTGCGCTCGACGAAGCGAACGTGTTCCGTTTTGCGCAGTATTTAAAAAAATACAGCAGCGATACCCAGTTTATCGTGATTACCCACAGAAAAGGGACGATGGAGGAAGCGGATGTACTATACGGCGTAACAATGCAGGAATCCGGTGTTTCCAAGGTAATCTCAGTTAAGCTGGAAGAAACAAAAGAATTCGTTCAGTAACGAGGAAAGAGGTTAAAAGATGAGCTTTTTTAAAAAATTAAAAGAGAAAATCACAAAACAGACAGATTCCGTATCTGAAAAGTTTAAGGATGGCCTTGAAAAAACAAGAAACTCCTTTCAAAACAAAGTGAATGATCTTGTATCCCGTTACCGTAAAGTGGATGAGGATTTCTTCGAAGAGCTTGAAGAGGTTCTCATCAGCGCGGATGTCGGTTTTACAACCGTTATGGAATTAATAGATGAGCTGAAAAAAGAAGTCAAACGCCGGAATATTCAAGATCCGATGGAAGTCCAGTCTGTTATTTCTGAGAAGCTGGTCGAGATTTATAACAGCGGAGATGAGCAAATTTCTGAGTTGAACATCCAGGATGGCCGTTTAAATGTAATCCTTCTGGTGGGTGTAAACGGAGTCGGCAAAACGACAACGATCGGAAAGCTTGCCCATAAACTAAAGCAAGAAGGAAAATCTGTCGTACTTGCTGCCGGAGACACATTTAGAGCAGGCGCCATTGAACAGCTTGAAGTATGGGGAGAGCGTACGGGAGTTCCTGTCATTAAGCAGACCGCCGGTAGTGACCCTGCGGCTGTCATCTACGATGCTGTCCATGCTGCCAAAGCAAGAAATGCCGATGTATTAATCTGTGATACGGCAGGGCGTCTCCAAAACAAAGTAAACTTAATGAAAGAGCTTGAAAAAGTGAAGCGCGTCATCGAAAGAGAAGTGCCTGAAGCGCCGCATGAAGTGCTGCTTGCCCTTGATGCCACAACCGGCCAAAACGCTATGGCACAGGCGAAAGAGTTCTCTAAAGCAACAAATGTTACCGGCATTGCTTTAACGAAGCTTGACGGTACGGCAAAAGGCGGTATCGTCCTTGCGATCCGCAACGAACTTCACATCCCGGTTAAACTAGTCGGGTTAGGTGAAAAAGTTGATGATCTCCAGGAATTTGATCCTGAATCGTATGTGTACGGACTCTTTTCAGATTTAGTAGAAAAAGCCGACGATTAAAAAAGGGCCCTCACATTTGGGGGCCTTTTTCTTTTTTTATCTTCTCACTTGATAGGCGAAATGATAAAGGCTGTTATCAGTGGATGCCAGTCTTGAATCTCCTGAATAAACTCTGAATGGGATGATGTCATAGTAATGAACGGAAACAGATGTGTAATACGTGTAGTACCCTGCAGCTGGCCCCAAATACATTGGAACCTCAAACGTTCCGTTTGCATCGGTTGTTCCTGAAGCTGTTTGTGTTGTATTTCCGACTTTCGTATCTGCTTCGAATCTTACTGGAGCGTTTGGCACCGGCTGTCCGTTTTGGTCGAGTAATTTGCCGCTTATCGTAATATTGTACTTGACTCTCCAAAATTGACCTTGGCCGTAATTGATTTTTCCGTAAACCCCTCCATCTGTGCTGATATTAGTGATTGAAGCCTTATAAGGCGCTTCAGCAGCGTCTGCTTGATGTGCAGGGAAAATGATTGTAAACACGGCTGCCAAGCACAGCATAAATAATAAACCGATTTTTTTCATAAAAAATCCTCCTTTAAAATAGGGTTCATATACAACATCGGAATAAATTGGATTTTATTTAGCGTATTTTGGAAAAAGGTAATCATTGCATTGACAAGATAAAAACTTGACAGTCTCAATGAAACCGTGTAAACTAAGTTATCGTAAAGGGATTTGACTTAACAAAGGGGAGAGCTCAAATGTCACTCGAAAAGACAACGAGAATGAACTATCTGTTTGATTTTTATCAGTCGTTGTTGACGTCAAAACAGAAGAGCTACATGTCGCTTTATTATTTGGACGATTTCTCCCTAGGCGAAATAGCCGAAGAATATGAGGTTTCAAGACAAGCTGTTTATGATAACATCAAACGAACAGAAGCGATGCTTGAACAATATGAAGAAAAGCTGCTCCTTTTGAAAAAGTTTCAGGAGCGTAAAGAGATGTTTAATAAGCTGAAGGAGCTTGCTTCCGGTTCAAAAGAAGAGGAAGAAATTACAGCTCTGATTGAAGCGCTTGAGAAATTAGATTAGGAGGCGGCAAACTATGGCATTTGAAGGATTAGCCGACCGACTGCAGCAGACGATTTCTAAAATCCGCGGAAAAGGGAAAGTCAGCGAACAAGATGTAAAAGATATGATGCGTGAGGTTCGTCTTGCGCTGCTTGAGGCTGACGTTAACTTTAAAGTAGTCAAGGATTTTGTCAAAAAAGTAAGTGAACGCGCTGTAGGCCAAGACGTCATGAAAAGTCTGACGCCCGGCCAGCAGGTCATTAAAGTTGTTAAAGAGGAACTGACTGAGCTGATGGGCGGCGAAGAGAGCAAAATCGCCGTTGCAAAAAGACCGCCGACTGTTATTATGATGGTCGGTCTCCAAGGTGCCGGTAAAACGACAACAAGCGGTAAGCTTGCGAATCTGCTGCGCAAAAAGCATAATCGCAAACCGATTCTGGTTGCTGCCGATATTTACCGCCCAGCCGCGATTAAGCAGCTTGAAACGCTCGGCAAACAGCTTGACATGCCTGTTTTCTCTCTTGGTGATCAGGTCAGTCCTGTAGAAATAGCTAAACAGGCTATTGAAAAAGCCAAGGAAGAACATTATGACTATGTCATTTTGGATACGGCAGGCCGCTTGCATATCGACCATGAACTGATGGATGAACTGACCAACGTGAAAGAAATCGCGAATCCGGAAGAAATCTTCCTGGTTGTCGATTCAATGACCGGTCAGGACGCTGTGAATGTTGCCAAAAGCTTTAATGAACAGCTCGGTTTAACCGGTGTTGTGTTAACTAAGCTTGATGGAGACACACGCGGCGGTGCTGCGCTTTCTATTCGCGCGGTCACAAACACGCCGATTAAGTTCGCTGGTTTAGGCGAAAAGCTTGATGCATTAGAAGCGTTCCATCCTGAACGCATGGCATCAAGGATTCTTGGCATGGGCGACGTGCTGACATTGATTGAAAAAGCACAGGCCAGCGTCGATGAAGATAAGGCCAAAGAGCTCGAACAAAAAATGAGGACGATGAGCTTCACATTGGACGATTTTCTGGAGCAGCTCGGGCAGGTCAGAAACATGGGGCCGCTTGATGAGCTTCTGCAAATGATGCCGGGTGCAGGCAAAATGAAAGGCCTGAAAAACATCCAAGTTGATGAAAAACAGCTGAATCATGTGGAAGCGATCATTAAATCCATGACTGTTCTTGAAAAAGAACAGCCGGATATCATCAATGCCAGCCGGCGGAAGCGGATTGCGAAAGGAAGCGGGACATCCGTGCAGGAAGTCAACCGTCTGCTTAAGCAGTTTGACGAAATGAAAAAAATGATGAAGCAGATGACAAACATGTCAAAAGGTAAGAAAAAAGGGTTTAAGCTACCTTTTATGTAATCGGTTATACATGATAAAACCGTTGTTAAGAAAAAACACTTTACAAACACTTTTATCATTGTTAATATACTATCTTGTTGAAATATTTTCGGAGGTGCTAGTAAAATGGCAGTAAAAATTCGTTTAAAACGTATGGGAGCAAAAAAATCTCCTTTCTATCGTATTGTTGTAGCAGATTCTCGTTCACCGCGTGACGGCCGTTTCATCGAAACAGTCGGAACTTACAACCCGGTTGCAAAACCAGCGGAAGTAAAAATCGACGAAGAGCTTGCTCTTAAATGGCTTCAAACTGGAGCGAAACCATCTGATACAGTTCGCAACTTGTTCTCTAGCCAAGGAATCATGGAAAAATTCCACAACGCTAAACAAGGCAAGTAATGACTGATCAACACTTGGAAGATTTGATTGTCAAAATTGTGACGCCGCTTGTTGATCATCCAGATGACATTCGCGTCATAAGAGAAGAAACCGATCAAAAGATTGCGCTGCGCTTATCTGTCCATAAGTCAGATACCGGTAAAGTTATCGGAAAGCAAGGCCGGACTGCAAAAGCGATTCGAACAGCTGTATTTGCAGCTGGCGCACAGTCTTCTAAGAAAGTTCAATTTGAGATATTTGACTAAAAGGGAGAGGGCCGGCACCTCCCCTTTTTTTACACGCAAAAAAAGGGTAAACTGATAGAAGCTTAGGCAAAATAGAAAAGCCTGAGCCAAAAAAAGTTTTAAAAGCGGGGAGCTTGGTGCGATGCAAATTATTCACCGTGTAGCCGTTATGCAAGTCTTAACCGAGCGCAGCAAAGAAAAGCTTTTAGCTTCTTTTGCCGAAAAGAAACAAATGCTTGAACGAGAATGCAGCCAGCTCTATTTTCAGCTTAGAAAACATGAGAAAGAACAGCAAAACCCAGATATGATTGAACAATTTAAAAAGGCAATAGAAAAGCGAAAAGATAACATAAAAATAATCGATTTTCAAATCGGTCAAGTACATACATTGCCGCTCGGCAGTGAGATGAAAGAAAAGGAAGTCGATGCGCTGCTGACAATTGAAGCCGGGGATGACTGGCAGGAGAAAACAGCAGCAAACACCATCGTCATAAAAGACGGAAAAGTAATTGAAATTCGCCAGAGGTGATCATATGACAACGCGATGGTTTAATGTAGGCAAAATCGTAAATACCCACGGAATCAAAGGCGAAGTTCGGGTGATTTCGAAAACAGATTTTGCCGAAGAACGGTACAAGCCGGGCAACACGCTGTATTTGTTTATGGACGGACGTAACGAACCCGTGGAAGTAACGGTAAACACGCACAGACTGCATAAGCAATTTCATCTGCTGCAGTTTAAAGAAAGACAAAGCCTGAATGAAGTAGAGGAACTGAAAAACGCAATCATTAAAGTTCCTGAAGAGGATTTAGGAGAGCTGAATGAGGGAGAGTTTTATTTCCACGAAATTATTGGGTGCGAAGTATTTACAGAAGACGGCGAACTAATCGGAAATATCAAAGAAATTTTGACGCCTGGAGCTAATGATGTATGGGTCGTCGCGCGAAAAGGGAAAAAAGACGCACTGATTCCTTACATTGAATCAGTGGTCAAGCATATCGATGTCAGCGAAAAGAAAATTGAGATTGAACTCATGGAAGGGTTAATAGACGAATGAAAATCGACTTTTTGACGCTGTTTCCCGAAATGTTTGAAGGTGTGCTCGGTTCATCGATTCTTCAAAAAGCCCAGGAAAAAGATGCGGTGCAGTTTCAGGTTGTGAATTTCCGGGAGTATTCTGATAACAAGCACAATACTGTTGATGATTATCCTTATGGCGGCGGCGCAGGCATGGTTCTCAAGCCTCAGCCTGTTTTTGACGCGGTCGAGGATCTGACATCAAAGGCAGCAGCTGCTCCGCGTATCATCCTCGTATGCCCGCAAGGTGAGCGTTTTACCCAAAAAAAAGCCGAACAATTAGCAAAGGAAGAGCATTTGCTGTTCATTTGCGGCCATTATGAAGGATATGATGAACGCATTCGAGAGCATCTGGTGACGGATGAAATATCAATTGGCGATTTTGTTCTGACAGGCGGCGAGCTTCCTGCAATGATGATTGCAGACAGTGTCGTCAGACTGCTTCCGGGTGTGCTGGGCAAAGAAGCTTCCCATATTGAGGATTCATTCAGCACCGGTCTCTTAGAGCACCCGCATTATACAAGACCGGCAGATTATAAAGGTTTAAAAGTGCCTGAAACACTTCTATCAGGAAACCATGCAAAAATCAAAGAATGGCGGAATAAAGAATCGATCAGAAGGACCTATGTAAGACGTCCTGATCTTTTGAAAGACTATCCGCTTACAGAGCAGCAAAGAAAATGGATTTCTGAATGGGAAAAAGAATAGATTTTATTGCATAGGCTATGAAATTGTGATAAGATACTACTTGTGGCTTAAGCGGGCTTATCCGCTATAAGCTTGAAAACGATGTTCCGCTGTGCCGGGTTTTGTGGCCAAGAGCATCTGTTGGAAGGAGTTGAAAACGATGCAAAAACTAATTGAAGATATCACAAAAGAACAGCTTCGTACTGATCTTCCTGCGTTCCGTCCTGGTGACACTTTACGTGTACACGTTAAAGTTGTTGAGGGTAACCGTGAGCGTATCCAGATCTTTGAAGGTGTTGTGATTAAGCGTCGTGGTGGTGGAATCAGCGAAACGTTCACAGTTCGTAAGATTTCTTACGGTGTTGGCGTTGAACGTACTTTCCCTGTACACACACCAAAAATCGCGAAAATCGAAGTTGTACGTTACGGTAAAGTACGCCGTGCTAAGCTTTACTACCTGCGTGAACTTCGCGGAAAAGCGGCTCGTATTAAAGAGATCAGACGATAATGATAACGAACGAAAAGAGCTTGTTACCTGTAACAAGCTCTTTTTTTATACAGAATTTGAAAATGCCGGACAGGCATCGTAAAATACATAAAGGACAACAAAGAATCTTACATACTGAAGAGATAAAGGCGGTGTTCGTGTCACATGACAATTCAATGGTTCCCGGGCCATATGGCAAAGGCAAGAAGGGAAGTAACCGAAAAACTAAAATTAATCGATATTGTATATGAATTGGTAGATGCCAGAATTCCAATGTCATCAAGAAATCCAATGATTGAAGACATTCTAAAAAATAAGCCGCGAATTATGCTGTTAAACAAGGCTGACAAAGCAGATGCGGCAGTTACACAGCAATGGAAAGAGCACTTTGAGAAAGAGGGTATCCGCTCTCTGTCCATTAACTCAGTGAACGGACAAGGCTTAAATCAAATTGTGCCGGCATCGAAAGAGATTCTCCAAGAAAAATTTGACCGGATGAGGGCGAAAGGTGTGAAGCCGAGAGCAATTCGCGCTTTGATTATCGGCATTCCAAACGTCGGAAAATCAACGCTCATCAACCGGCTAGCAAAGAAAAACATAGCGAAAACGGGGGACAGACCTGGTATTACGACATCTCAGCAGTGGGTCAAAGTCGGAAAAGAATTAGAGCTCTTAGATACACCGGGGATTTTATGGCCTAAATTTCAGGACGAGCTTGTCGGCTTGAGACTCGCAGTCACCGGGGCTATTAAAGACTCGATTATCAACCTGCAGGATGTGGCCGTGTTTGGTCTTCGTTTTCTCGAAGAACACTATCCTGAACGGCTTAAAGAGCGTTACGGCCTTGATGAGATCCCAGAGGACATTGCGGAACTGTTTGATGCAATTGGTGAAAAGCGCGGCTGTCTCATGAGCGGAGGGCTCATTAACTACGATAAAACGACTGAAGTCATCATTCGTGATATCCGCACTGAAAAGTTCGGCAGGCTGTCATTTGAACAGCCGACTATGTAAAGGCGCGCAGAAATGCGGGTCTTTATTTTTTCCTGACCGAACCGATACATACAGTAAGGGAGAAGAGAAAGTGAATACATTAACCGTAAAGGACATTAAAGACCGTTTGCAGCAAGTGAGGGATGAACAAGACCCATTTCTTGCCCAATGCGAAAACGACCCGAGAAAAAGCGTTCAAACGCTTGTAGAGCAATGGCTTAAAAAGCAGGCGAAAGAAAAAGCGCTGAAAGAACAATGGGTGAATATGACTTCCTATGAAAGGCTGGCAAGAAACAAAGGATTTCGCTTGATTGCAGGTGTTGACGAGGTCGGCCGGGGGCCATTGGCAGGACCTGTGGTCGCCAGCGCAGTTATCCTTCCAGAGGAATGTGAAATGCTTGGGCTGACAGACTCCAAAAAGCTTTCAGAAAAAAAGCGTGAGGAATATTACGAGCTTATTATGAAAGAAGCATTGGCGGTCGGAATAGGGATTGTAGAAGCCTCTGTCATTGATGAAATCAATATATATGAAGCTTCAAAGATGGCAATGGTGAAAGCGATACACGATTTGTCAGATACACCTGATTATTTGCTTGTTGACGCAATGACGCTGCCGCTCGACACGGCTCAGTCGTCAATTATAAAAGGTGATGCCAAAAGTGTGTCTATTGCGGCAGGTGCGTGTATCGCGAAAGTCACAAGAGACCGGATGATGAGCGCCTATGCCGAAACTTATCCCATGTACGGCTTTGAAAAAAATAAAGGCTATGGGACAAAAGAGCATCTCGAAGCTCTTGCCGCATACGGCCCAACTGAATTGCACCGCAAAACTTTCGCTCCTGTTCAATCTTTCAGATAAACCAATGGACAAGGAGGCACCTTTTTTAAATGAATATACGAAATGATGTGCAAAAGGCGCTGCAGCACCTTTTGGGAAATACAGCAATCCCGCAGCAAACATCAAATGCCAGCGAAGCGCTAAACGGGGAGAAGCGTCTCCTTTTAGGAAAAGTGCTTCGTTTATTAGGTGAACAGCATGCACTGATCCAAGTCGGCAATCAAACTGTCCAGGGAAAACTTGAAACCCAGCTTCGTCCTCAGGCGTACTATTGGTTTTCCTACGAAAAGAAAACGACAGAACAGACAGGCCGTCTTCAGGTCGTTCAAAGCTTTGACCAAAATCCAAAAACCATTCAGGATGCAGCTGGCAAGCTTTTAAATGCCATATCAGTGAAACCGTCAAACACTGCTCTCATGATGACAGGAGCAATGCTGAAGAGCAAAACACCTGTAACAGAAAATGATATCAAAACGGCTGTCCGCTGGATGGATACGCTGCCTGCGCAAGACACAAAAAAAGCGATTGAAACGGTTCTGTTCGCCTTAAAACGTGATCTTCCCATTCACCCCGAGGTGTTGAGTGGTGTTCATGCTATAAAATCACCTGTTCCGCTGCATCAGCACGTATCCCAGCTGCTTCAGGCAATCAGCCAAAGCCCTCAGCAGAGCCAGATGATGGCAAAACTGAAAGAAGCAGTTACGGCACTTTTTAATAGTGAAATCGAAATCCATGCAGAACGTCTGATCGAAAAGCTTATTTCTTTAACGGACAATACAAAAGCACCTTCTTCAGGCAATACAGCTGGAAACAGGGAGCTTAGCACACCAGCCGGCTCCCCCGTAAAGGCCAATTTGCCGCCTGTAAACCACACAGCGGAACAGAGAAGCATACAAGAAGAGCCTATTAAAAACGCAGCAGACATTCCAATCAAAGAAGCCCGCCAGCTGCTGACAAAGCTGACGGAATCTGCTGAAAAAAACAGTCTTCAAATTGTGAAAGAAGCAGCAAATTGGATTAAAGCGGCTGCTTTATCGGGTGATGGTAAGTCACCTGCAGCTTCAGCTGTTTTACAGGAGGCGCGAGTAACAGATCAGGAAGCCGAAGTTTTTTTAAAGGCTGCCCAGCAGACAGCACCTAGTTTGGCGGATAAGGCAGATGTCCTTTCTTTTTTATCCAAAGTGAAAATGGCAATCGGCGCAAGGGACGAGCTAGCATTTATTAAAGCATTTGAACAAGGAAGCTCAGTCACACCTGACGATATACAATCCATCAAGCTGGCTCTTCATGCCGCAAGAGCATCGCATGAGGTAGCCGAGCCTGTCAAACAGGAAGCTGATCAGCTTTTTCATAAATTAAACGGTCAGCTTTTCATGCAGCAGGATCACCCCTCATACAGCCAAATTGTGATGTCATTTCCGCTGTTTTCGAAGTCAGGGGCTCAGGACATGACTGTTTTGTTTAAAGGTAAGAAAGAAGCGGATGGAAAGCTTGATCCTTCCCATTGCCGCCTTTTGTTTTTACTGCAGCTGGATACGTTAAAAGAAACCGTCGTTGACTGCTTGATACAGCAAAAAGTCATGACCATTACAATTGAGACTGATTTCGAGCTTCAGGCTGCGATCGATCCGATGGTGCCCACGCTTAAACAGGGCCTCAAGGAAATGGGGTACAGCCTTTCAGGGGTAAACGCTAAAAAAAGGATTCACCCCGAAGAAAAGACTGCAATCGATCAATACATAACAAGCATCAGTGATCAGGAAGTGGATGTGAAAATATGAAAGAGCAGATGCCGATCAGAAAAGCTGTGGCTCTCCATTATGATGAACAAAAAGACAAGGCGCCGAAAGTGATTGCGACAGGTAAGGGCCATGTAGCCGACAACATTATCAAAGAAGCAAAAAAGGCAGGGGTCCCGATTCAAGAAGATCGGACCCTTGTCGAATTAATGCGCCATTTGACTGTAGATGATCAAATCCCGGAAGCTCTTTATGGAACGGTAGCTGAGATTTTTTCGTTCATTTACCGATTGGACGAAAGCGTAAAAAACAAAAAATAGCTAAAATATTCCCCATCCTCTGTTTGAAATTTATGTTTTTAATAAAATAAAAGTTTGAATGTTTAGAAGGATTTTAAGATTTTGCATCGAACTCTAGACAATTCTTCCAGTATTATTATAGAATGAAAGCGCAGTCTATTTTAGTTTTGTTACATAAGTTAGGAGGATGGGAAATGAATATCCATGAGTACCAGGGAAAAGAAGTCCTCAGAAAATATGGGGTATCTGTTCCTGAAGGTAAAGTGGCTTTTACAGCAGAAGAAGCAGTTGAGAAAGCAAAGAGTTTATCCAGCTCGGTTTATGTCGTAAAGGCTCAAATTCATGCTGGCGGTCGAGGCAAAGCTGGTGGGGTAAAAATAGCAAAATCATTAGACGAAGTGAAAGCGTATGCCGAAGAACTCTTAGGGAAGACCCTAGTTACACATCAGACGGGTCCGGACGGCCAAGTAATAAAACGCTTACTTATTGAAGAAGGCTGCGATATTAAAAAAGAATACTATGTGGGGCTTGTTCTTGACCGCGCTACTTCTAGAATCGTTCTGATGGCTTCTGAAGAAGGCGGAACGGAAATTGAAGAAGTTGCGGAGAAAACACCGGAAAAAATCAAAAAAGCTGTCATTGATCCGGCTGTCGGCCTTCAAGGCTATCAAGCTAGAGAAATCGCATTCGCTATTAATATTCCAAAGGAGCTCGTGGGAAAAGCTGCTAAGTTTATGCTTGGACTATATAAAGCGTTTGTTGAGAAAGACTGCTCAATCGCCGAAATCAATCCGCTCGTTGTAACCGGCGATGGAAATGTGATGGCGCTTGATGCAAAATTGAACTTCGACAGCAACGCGTTGTACAGACAAAAGGACATTATGGAGTACAGAGATTTGGATGAAGAAGATCCGAAAGAAATCGAAGCATCCAAATATGATTTAAGCTACATTTCCCTTGATGGAAATATCGGCTGTATGGTAAACGGCGCGGGACTTGCAATGTCCACAATGGATATTATCAAGCATTATGGAGGAGAACCGGCCAACTTCCTTGATGTGGGCGGCGGTGCAACCGCAGAAAAAGTCACGGAAGCATTTAAAATCATTCTTTCTGATCAAAACGTTAAAGGGATTTTTGTCAACATTTTCGGCGGCATTATGAAATGTGATGTCATCGCAGAAGGGGTTGTTGAAGCGACAAGACAAGTCGGTTTGACATTGCCGCTTGTCGTCCGTCTTGAAGGCACAAACGTGGATCTAGGGAAGAAAATCCTTAGTGAATCAGGATTAAATATTACATCTGCGGAATCAATGGCTGACGGCGCGCAGAAAATCGTATCCTTAGTTTAGAAAGAATGAAAGGCAGGGGACCAGATAATGAGTGTTTTTATTAATAAAGATACAAGAGTTATTGTGCAAGGGATTACAGGTTCTACAGCTTTATTTCATACGAAGCAGATGCTCGAATACGGCACAAATATCGTAGGCGGTGTAACACCTGGAAAAGGCGGAACTGAAGCGGAAGGTGTTCCTGTATTTAATACAGTGGCTGAAGCCGTCCAAACGACCGGCGCTAACGCGTCTGTTATATATGTGCCGGCACCGTTTGCAGCAGATGCGATTATGGAAGCGGTAGATGCGGAGCTTGATCTCGTGATTTGCATCACTGAGCATATTCCGGTTTTGGATATGGTGAAGGTCAAACGCTTCATGGAAGGCAAGAAAACGAGACTGATAGGGCCGAACTGCCCTGGTGTCATCACGCCTGAAGAATGTAAAATCGGCATTATGCCTGGATATATCCATAAAAAGGGTCATGTAGGCGTTGTATCGCGTTCAGGAACTTTAACATACGAAGCGGTGCACCAGCTGTCAGAAGCGGGTGTAGGACAATCTACAGCTGTTGGAATCGGCGGCGACCCTGTAAATGGAACAAACTTTATTGACGTTTTAAAAGCGTTTAACGAAGATCCTGATACACACGCTGTCATCATGATTGGCGAAATCGGCGGTACTGCCGAAGAGGAAGCGGCAGAGTGGGTAAAAGCTAACATGACAAAACCGGTAGTCGGCTTTATCGGCGGGAAAACAGCACCACCAGGGAAGCGCATGGGGCATGCAGGAGCCATTATTTCCGGCGGAAAAGGCACAGCTGATGAAAAAATCAAAACCCTTAATGCATGCGGAATCGAAGTTGCAGAGACACCTTCTGTAATGGGTGAAACCTTAATTAAGGTGCTGAAAGAAAAGAATTTGTTCGAAACTTGCAAAACGCATTAATAAAGAAGGGACAGCCGTCAAGGCTGTTCCTGCTTTTTCTGTCAAAAGGAGGTAAATATATTGGATCAGGCCGCTGCCTGTTTAATGATTTGCAGAATCAATCAATTATTATCCCCATCCCTTCTATTAAAATGGTGGAAAGCTGATCCGTCTATGTCGCTGACATCATCCGTGTTCGAAACTGTTACTCGCGGTAAAGTAAAGGCAGCTGCATTAAAAAACAAAATAGAAGAATATTACCCAAAACTTCAGCGTGTACTTGCTGCTTACCATGAGCAAGGCATTAACATCATCCCGATTTCTTCAAAGCAATATCCTTTCTGGCTGAAAACCATTTATGATCCCCCCGCTGTCCTGTTTGCAAAGGGTGATATGACCCTTCTTTCTAAAGGGAGGAAAATTGGAATTGTAGGTACAAGAAATCCAACAGCGTATGGTATACAAGTTGTCAATCATCTTACAAAAGAGCTTTGCCGTAAAGATTGGGTGATTGTCAGCGGACTGGCGTCTGGGATAGACGGAATGTCCCATGCTGCAAGTATTAAGGCGAAGGGGCGGACAATCGGCGTCATTGCAGGCGGATTTCAGCACATTTATCCCCGGGAAAACCTTCAGTTAGCAGATCACATGGCTAAACACCATATCCTTCTGTCAGAGCATCCACCAGCAACCAAACCCCAAAAATGGCATTTCCCTATGAGAAACCGTATCATCAGCGGATTAAGTGAAGGCATTATTGTCGTGCAGGGCAAAGAAAAAAGCGGTTCGCTGATTACTGCAGACCAAGCAATGGAACAAGGGAGAGAAGTTTTTGCCGTACCCGGTTCATTATTTGATCCTTACGCCGGAGGTCCTATAAAACTAATCCAGCAGGGGGCTAAAGCCATATGGTCAGCAGATGATATTTTCGAGGAGCTTCCTGAGAGAAACGTTCAATATACGGAACCCTTTTGAATTATCGTTTGACAAACGGCATTGTAATATTTAATAATAGTGAGGATTTAAAGTTGCATATTGTTTTCTATTTAAATAATGACGTTCATCATAAAGAATGAAATGTTGAAAGCCAAATAAAGACAGCTGCAAAAACAAAATTGAAATACTTGAAGAGAGAGAACACCTCTTGAGGGGGATGAAAATGTCTGATTATCTAGTCATCGTGGAATCGCCCGCTAAGGCGAAAACGATTGAACGTTACTTAGGTAAAAAATATAAAGTAAAAGCATCAATGGGACATGTCCGGGATCTTCCAAAAAGTCAAATGGGAGTTGACATAGAACAGAATTTTGAGCCGAAATACATTACCATTCGAGGTAAAGGGCCGGTATTAAAAGAGCTGAAAACGGCTGCGAAAAAAGCCAAAAAAGTGTATCTCGCAGCCGACCCCGACAGAGAAGGGGAAGCGATTGCATGGCACTTGGCACACAGCCTTGATTTAGATCTCAATTCAGACTGCCGTGTGGTGTTTAACGAAATTACAAAAGACGCCATTAAGGAATCGTTTAAGCATCCTCGCATGATCAATATGGATTTAGTGGATGCACAGCAGGCGAGACGTATTTTAGACAGGCTTGTCGGATATAAAATCAGTCCAATCTTATGGAAAAAGGTCAAAAAAGGCCTTAGTGCAGGCCGCGTACAATCCGTTGCCCTCCGCTTGATTATTGATCGTGAAAAAGAGATTAACGACTTTAAGCCAGAGGAATATTGGACAATTGACGGTACGTTCTTGAAAGGACAGGAAACGTTCGAAGCGAGCTTTTTCGGAAAAAACGGCAAAAAACTTCCTTTAAAAAGTGAAGCCGACGTAAAAGACATTCTTTCTCAGCTCAAAGGCAATAAATATACAGTTGAAAAAGTAACGAAAAAGGAACGCAAACGTAATCCGGCCTTGCCTTTTACAACTTCCACCCTGCAGCAGGAAGCTGCGCGTAAGCTCAATTTCAGAGCGAAGAAAACGATGATGATTGCACAGCAATTATATGAAGGAATCGATCTTGGAAGAGAAGGAACTGTCGGTCTGATCACGTATATGAGAACGGATTCAACCCGTATTTCAAATACGGCGGTTGATGAAGCAGCTGCATTTATTGATCAGGCATACGGCAAAGAGTTCTTAGGCGGCAAACGAAAGCCTGCGAAAAAGAATGAAAATGCTCAGGACGCTCACGAAGCAATCCGCCCGACATCAGTTCTCAGAAAACCAAGTGAATTAAAAGCAGTACTTGGCAGAGATCAAATGAGATTGTATAAATTAATTTGGGAGCGCTTTGTTGCCAGCCAAATGGCACCTGCTGTTCTCGATACAATGAGTGTTGACCTGACAAACAATGGTTTGACATTTCGTGCAAATGGAAGTAAAGTCAAGTTTTCCGGGTTTATGAAGGTGTATGTTGAAGGAAAAGACGACCAAATGGAAGAAAAAGACCGGATGCTGCCTGACTTACAAGAAGGCGACACGGTATTAAAAAAAGATATAGAACCGGAGCAGCATTTTACCCAGCCGCCTCCGCGCTATACTGAGGCACGACTCGTTAAAACCCTTGAAGAACTCGGTATCGGCCGTCCTTCCACATATGCTCCGACGCTTGATACCATTCAGCGGCGCGGCTACGTGGGTTTGGATAATAAACGCTTTGTTCCGACTGAACTGGGACAGATCGTCCTTGACTTGATCATGGAATTTTTCCCTGAAATTATTAACGTTGAGTTTACAGCGAAAATGGAAAAAGACCTTGATCATGTTGAAGAAGGCAATACCGAATGGGTTAAGATTATTGATAATTTCTATACCGATTTTGAAAAACGGGTCAAAAAAGCAGAAGCGGAAATGAAGGAAGTTGAAATCGAACCGGAATATGCAGGAGAAGATTGTGAATTGTGCAGTTCTCCAATGGTATATAAAATGGGTCGGTACGGTAAATTCTTAGCGTGTTCCAACTTCCCGGACTGCCGGAACACAAAACCGATTGTGAAACAAATCGGCGTAAAGTGCCCGAGCTGCGGTGAAGGAAATATTGTGGAGCGAAAATCGAAAAAGAAACGGGTTTTTTACGGCTGTGACCGTTATCCGGACTGTGAATTCGTTTCCTGGGACAAACCAATTGAACGGAAATGCCCGAAATGCGGAAAAATGCTTGTCGAGAAAAAACTCAAAAAAGGCATACAAGTCCAATGCGTGGAATGCGATTATAAGGAAGAACCACAGAAGTAGCGGTGAGCAGGGTCTTGCTCACCTTCTTTGTGTGTTAAAAGAAGGCCTTGAATAATAAACTAGGAGATGTGAAAGATGAACCAACAAACTGTGAATGTAATCGGAGCCGGACTCGCAGGAAGTGAAGCAGCATGGCAGCTTGCCAAACGGGGAATTCAAGTCAAATTATATGAAATGCGTCCTGTTAAACAAACGCCTGCACACCATACCGATAAATTTGCCGAGCTTGTGTGCAGCAACTCTCTGCGTTCCAACACGCTTGCTAACGCTGTCGGTGTATTAAAGGAAGAAATGCGGGCGCTTGATTCAGCCATCATCGCGGCTGCTGACGAATGTTCGGTCCCTGCCGGGGGCGCTCTCGCAGTTGACCGTCATGAATTTGCCGAAAGTGTGACAAATCGGGTAAAAAATCATCCAAACGTAACTGTTATTAATGAAGAAATGACAGAAATCCCACAAGGCCCTACCATTATCGCAACGGGTCCATTAACGTCAGAATCGCTGTCTGCCCAGCTGAAGGAGCTGACTGGAGAGGACTATTTATATTTTTATGATGCAGCGGCGCCGATTGTAGAAAAAGACAGCCTTGATATGGATAAAGTATACCTGAAATCCCGTTATGATAAAGGTGAAGCGGCGTATTTGAACTGCCCGATGACAGAAGAAGAGTTTGACCGTTTTCATGAAGCATTAACATCAGCAGAAACAGTCCCGTTAAAAGAATTTGAAAAAGAGATTTTCTTTGAAGGCTGCATGCCGATTGAAGTCATGGCAAAACGGGGTAAGAAAACAATGCTTTTCGGCCCGATGAAACCGGTTGGTCTAGAGCATCCTGTTACAGGAAAACGTCCTTATGCTGTCGTTCAGCTCAGACAGGATGATGCAGCAGGAACACTCTATAATATTGTAGGATTCCAGACTCATTTAAAATGGGGAGACCAAAAGGAAGTTCTCAAATTGATTCCAGGGCTTGAAAATGTAGAAATCGTCAGATACGGTGTGATGCACAGAAACACATTCATTAATTCTCCAAGCCTGTTAAAGCCGACCTATCAATTTAAAAACCGCAGTGATCTGTTCTTTGCAGGCCAAATGACGGGAGTAGAAGGATATGTGGAATCAGCTGCCTCAGGATTGGTAGCAGGCATTAATGCGGCTAAACTTGTTTTAGGAGAAGAGCTTGTCACTTTCCCTCAGGAAACAGCAATAGGCAGCATGGCTCACTATATTACAACAACAAACCAAAAGAACTTCCAGCCGATGAATGCAAACTTTGGGCTTTTAAAAGAATTGCCTGTTAAAATTAAAAATAAAAAAGAGCGGAACGAGCAATACGCGAACCGCGCGATTGAGACAATTCAAACAATTTCGAAAACAATATAGGTATTGATTGCAACTTGAACGCGATTTGTGATACCATTTAAAAGCCCTTCCTGGGGAGGTACTAAGCATGGAGAATGTTAAGAATTTCGTAAAGTTATTCGTTGAATATTTACAAATTGAAAAAAATTATTCACAATATACTATTGTGAATTATGTGGATTCAATTGAAGAATTCGAGACTTTCCTGCGCGTTCAAGGTATAAATGGATTTGAAAAAGCTGCATATCAAGATACTAGGATTTTTTTGACAGAAGCCTATGAAAAAGGTTTATCGAGACGAACAATAAGCAAAAAGATATCTGCATTGAGAAGCTTTTATAAGTTTCTGATGCGGGAAAAGCTTGTTGAAGAAAATCCGTTTCAGCTTGTTCATCTGCCGAAACAAGAGAAACGGATACCGAAGTTTCTATATCAAAAAGAGCTTGAGGAGCTGTTTGAAGTTTCAGATATAAGCCAGCCGGCCGGAATGAGGGATCAAGCGCTGTTAGAGCTTCTCTATGCCACCGGAATGAGGGTCAGTGAATGTTGTTCCATAAGTGTCAACGATATCGATTTATTTATGGACACTGTACTTGTTCACGGTAAAGGCAAGAAGCAGCGCTATATCCCCTTTGGGTCTTACGCCCGCGAAGCATTGAAGGTATATATGAATAGCGGAAGACAGTGCTTGCTGATGAAAGCAAAAGAACCTCATGATCTATTATTCGTGAATCAAAGAGGCGGACCGCTTACAGCCCGAGGCATCAGACATATTTTAAGCGGGCTTGTTCAAAAAGCGTCCGGCACTTTACATATCCATCCGCATATGCTTCGACATACGTTCGCTACTCATCTGTTAAACGAAGGAGCAGATTTGAGAAGCGTTCAAGAACTGCTCGGGCATTCCAATCTGTCTTCGACACAGATATACACGCACGTTTCGAAGGAAATGTTGAGAAACACATATATGTCTCACCATCCAAGAGCTTTTAAGAAAAATTAAAGGAGGCCCTTTATGTCATCTTTTCATGCGACCACAATATTTGCCGTCCAGCATAAGGGACGAAGCGCAATGTCCGGAGACGGCCAAGTGACATTTGGTCAGGCTGTTGTCATGAAACACACTGCGAGAAAAGTGAGAAAACTGTTTAACGGCAAGGTTCTTGCTGGGTTTGCGGGTTCTGTTGCAGACGCTTTCACTTTATTCGAAAAGTTTGAAGCTAAGCTTGAAGAGTATAACGGCAACTTAAAACGAGCAGCTGTTGAGCTTGCAAAGGAATGGCGCAGCGATAAAGTGCTTAGAAAGCTTGAAGCCATGCTGATTGTGATGAACCAGGATACTTTGCTTCTCGTATCGGGAACAGGCGAGGTGATCGAACCAGATGACGGCATTCTCGCGATTGGATCAGGAGGCAATTATGCTTTGGCAGCCGGAAGAGCTTTGAAAAAGCATGCCGGTGAAAGCATGTCTGCAAGTGAGATTGCTAGAGCCGCGTTAGAAACAGCAGGCGAAATTTGTGTTTACACGAACGATCAAATCATACTGGAAGAGCTTGAATAGAAAGGACTTGAGGCGCATGGAAAAAAAACCGTTAACACCTAGACAGATAGTAGATCGGTTAGACCAATATATTGTCGGTCAGCAAAACGCTAAAAAAGCTGTCGCCGTGGCATTAAGAAACCGCTATAGAAGAAGTCTTCTGGATGAAAAGCTGAAGGACGAGGTCGTTCCGAAAAACATTTTAATGATGGGGCCTACCGGCGTTGGAAAAACTGAAATTGCCAGACGTATCGCCAAGCTTTCAGGTGCGCCATTTATTAAAATTGAAGCAACAAAATTCACCGAAGTCGGTTATGTAGGCAGAGATGTTGAATCAATGGTCAGAGACCTTGTGGAAACTTCTGTTCGGCTTATAAAAGAAGAGAAAATGACTGAAGTAAAGGAGCAGGCAGAAGAAAATGCAAACAAACGCATTGTTCGTCTGTTAGTTCCTGGGAAGAAAAAACAATCAGGCGTGAAAAATCCGTTTGAAATGTTTTTTGGCGGCAGCCAGCCGAATGGCGAAGATGAGGCGGAGAGCCAGGAAGAAGCAAACATTGAAGAAAAAAGAAAACGCATGGCCCATCAGCTGGCTTTAGGAGAGCTCGAAGACTATTATGTAACAGTAGAAGTCGAAGAGCAGCAGCCTTCTATGTTTGACATGCTGCAAGGCTCGGGTATGGAGCAGATGGGCATGAATATGCAGGACGCGCTGAGCGGATTAATGCCAAAGAAAAAGAAACGGCGCAAAATGACAGTCAGAGAAGCCAGAAAAGTCCTGACAAATGAAGAAGCAAGCAAACTCATCGATATGGATGAAGTCAGCCAGGAAGCTGTTCAGAGAGCAGAAGAGAGCGGCATTATCTTTATCGACGAGATCGATAAAATTGCAAAAAACGGAGGCGCGTCATCATCTGCCGATGTATCAAGAGAAGGCGTTCAGCGGGATATCCTCCCAATCGTTGAGGGTTCTACCGTTGTTACTAAATATGGTTCGGTAAAAACAGACCATGTGTTATTTATTGCAGCAGGAGCGTTTCATATGGCCAAACCGTCTGATTTAATTCCTGAGCTGCAGGGACGTTTCCCGATTCGTGTAGAACTGAGCAAACTCACGGTAGACGACTTCGTGAGAATTTTGGTTGAGCCGGATAATGCGCTGCTGAAACAATATCAGGCTTTATTGCAGACAGAAGGTATATCTCTTGAATTTTCTGACGAAGCTATTCATAAGATTGCTGAAGTTGCTTATCATGTGAACCAGGACACAGATAATATCGGTGCGAGACGCCTTCATACAATACTCGAACGCCTATTAGAAGATCTGTCGTTTGAGGCTCCTGATGTAACAATGGAGAAAATAACGATTACACCACAGTATGTCGAAGAAAAGCTCGGAACGATAGCCAAAAATAAAGATTTAAGTCAATTTATATTGTGAAAAATTTAATAAGAGGAATGTTTAGGAGGATTATTTATCATGGCTTTATTACAAAAAACAAGAATTATTAACTCCATGCTGCAAGCTGCGGCAGGGAAACCAGTAAACTTCAAGGAAATGGCGGAGACGCTGCGGGATGTAATTGATTCCAATATTTTCGTTGTGAGCCGCAGAGGCAAACTCCTTGGATATTCTATTAACCAGCAAATTGAAAATGATCGTATGAAAAAAATGCTTGAGGATCGTCAATTCCCTGAAGAATATACGAAAAATCTGTTTAACGTCCCTGAAACATCTTCTAACTTGGACATTAATAGTGAATATACTGCTTTTCCTGTTGAGAATAGAGACCTGTTCCAAGCTGGTTTAACAACAATTGTACCGATCATCGGAGGCGGAGAAAGATTAGGAACCCTCATTCTTTCACGTTTACAGGATCAATTTCATGATGATGATTTAATACTCGCTGAATACGGCGCTACAGTTGTCGGCATGGAAATTCTGAGAGAAAAAGCAGAAGAAATCGAAGAGGAAGCGAGAAGCAAAGCTGTCGTACAAATGGCTATCAGCTCTCTTTCTTACAGTGAGCTTGAAGCAATTGAGCACATTTTTGAAGAGCTTGACGGAAACGAAGGCCTTCTCGTTGCAAGTAAAATCGCAGACCGTGTCGGCATTACCCGCTCTGTGATTGTTAATGCACTCAGAAAGCTGGAAAGCGCCGGTGTCATCGAGTCAAGATCATTAGGAATGAAAGGTACTTATATCAAAGTTCTTAACAACAAATTCCTAATTGAATTAGAAAATCTAAAATCTCATTAATCACCGAAAGAACCCCTTAAAAAGGGGTTCTTTTTTATACTCAAATAAAGGAAATTGATAAGCTTTATTTCCTGGGTTGAAAGTCTTTCGTTGTAATAATTTTAATAAAATTTACATTTTTCTTCAAATAGACATAAAAATGACGAAAATAATGAAGAAAAAACAGAAATTCTGCTATTTTCAGGCTTATATCAAAGTGAAAACATAGTTCAAATAATCTAGGACTATATGCCTAGTTGTAAAATAGATAATTGTGAGGACATTTTTTTACACGAACTTCATAGACTTTATGCCTGTTATTTCTTACAATAAGCATATAGTTTTACAATTCTCGACAAGGATATTGAGGGTGAAAAAAACTGAAATGGAGGTAAGTGGATTTGAGCTTATTTTCTGGAACGATACAAAATCTTGAAAATGCCTTGAGCAGAGCGGATATTAAGCAAAAAGTCATAACTAATAATATCGCCAATATAGATACACCGAACTATAAGGCAAAAAAAGTCTCTTTCCAAAATTTATTAGATCAAGAATCCTCACGTCTTGATGCGACAAAAACAGACTATCGTCATATTGATTTTTCTGATACTAATTCGAATTATTCAATTGTAACAAGCGGGAATACATCGTATCAGCAAAATGGAAACAATGTTGATGTTGACAAAGAGATGACGGAATTAGCACAAAACCAAATCAACTATCAAGCTTTAGTTGAAAGAATGAACGGTAAATTTAATTCGCTGAAGACCGTATTAACAGGAGGAAAATGATGACAGCTTTTCATAGCTTAAATGTTTCAGCATCAGCTTTAACAGCTCAGCGTGTCAGAATGGACGTTGTATCGTCTAACTTGGCTAATATGGATACGACAAGAGCTAAGCAAGTGGATGGAGAGTGGGTGCCTTACAGAAGAAAAATGGTTTCCCTTCAGTCAAAAGGTGAATCGTTCTCTTCCATTCTCAATTCACAAATGAGCGGAAGCGGCAATGCAGGAAACGGTGTAAAGGTTTCAAAAATCACGGAAGATGATTCGGATTTTAATCTTGTCTATGATCCGACAGACCCTGATGCAAACGCTGAAGGATATGTACAAAAGCCTAATGTTGATCCATTAAAAGAAATGGTTGACCTTGTCAGCAGCACAAGATCATATGAGGCGAATGTGACAGCGATGAATGCCACAAAGGGAATGCTGATGAAGGCGTTAGAAATCGGAAAGTAAGGTGAATGAATGTGATTAATGCAATTTCTCCTTTTCAGGTTCAAAATACTCAAAACACTCAAAATGCAACAAATCAAGTAAACAATAGCCAAAAAACAGATTCTTCAAATCAAACAAGCTTTTCGGAGCTTTTAAAAAACTCTATTAGTTCGTTAAATGAGTCCCAAGTAGCTTCTGACAACATGACTAATGCCTTGGCAGCAGGAAAAGATGTAAATCTTGATGAGGTCATGATCGCCGCTCAAAAAGCAAGCATCTCTCTAACTGCAGCAACAGAGTTCCGCAATAAAGCTGTGGAAGCTTATCAGGAGATTATGAGAATGCAAATGTAGGGGGTCTGACGATTAAGAGAAAGAGTGGAATGACCGGGGGTTAACATGAATCGTACTCTAATGCAAATGAAAAACAAAACGAGTGAGTTTTGGAAAAATAGATCTAAGTTACAAAAGATTTTAATGATTAGTGCTTTAGCGGCAATTATTATTATTGGAATTATTATTAGTGTTTTTGCTTCCAGCACAAAAATGGCGCCGCTGTACAAAGATTTGTCTGCCGAAGAAGCAGGGCAAATCAAAGAAGAACTCGATGCGAAAAAAGTGCCAAACGAACTTTCAAACGGCGGTACAGTGATTAGCGTTCCGGAGGATCAGGTTGATTCATTGAAAGTGCAGATGGCTGCAGAAGGACTTCCTAAAACCGGATCAATTGATTATTCGTTTTTTGGGCAGAATGCCGGTTTTGGTTTGACAGACAATGAGTTTGATATGGTCAAAGTGAAAGCAACACAGACAGAACTATCAAATTTGATCAATGAAATGGACGGTATCAAAAATTCAAAAGTAATGATTAACCTCCCGAAAGACGCTGTTTTTGTCGGTGAGGAGCAGTCTGCAGCATCTGCGTCAATCGTTCTGCAGATTCAACCGGGCTATACACTTGATCAAAGCCAGATCAACGGATTGTATCATCTGGTATCGAAAAGCGTGCCGAACTTAAAAGAAGATAACATCGTCATCATGGACCAAAATTCTACATACTACGACAAGTCAGACAGCGATGCAGGGTCCTACGCGGATAGTTATTCTTCTCAGCAAGGAATTAAGTCCCAAGTTGAAAAAGATATTCAAAAACATGTTCAGTCATTGCTTGGAACGATGATGGGACAAGATAAAGTCGTTGTCTCCGTGACAGCTGACATTGATTTCACAAAAGAAAATCGCACAGAAGACATTGTTGAACCTGTTGATAAAGAAAACATGGAAGGTATTGCAGTCAGCGCGGAAAAGGTTTCTGAAACATACCAGGGTGATGGTGCAGCCAATGGCGGAACTGCCGGAACCGGCGACGAAGATATAACAAACTATAAAGCTGACGGCGAAAATACCGAAAGCGGGAACTACGAAAAGAGCAGTAATAAAATCAATTACGAAGTTAACCGCATCCATAAAGAAATCGCTGAAAGCCCTTATAAGGTCAGAGATTTAGGGATTCAAGTCATGGTAGAGCCGCCTGATGCCAAAAACACAGCGTCGCTATCAACTGAAAGACAAGATGATATACAAAAAATCCTTTCAACTGTTGTCAGAACATCACTGGATAAGGATGCAACACAAAACCAGAACCTTTCTGATGAAGATATCAATAATAAAATTGTGGTCTCCGTTCAGCCATTTGACGGAAAAGTCAACTTGGATACAAATACGGAAAAATCCTCAGGTATCCCGCTGTGGGCATATATCGTAGGCGGTGTTTTAATCGCAGCGATCATTGTTCTCATCATTATGCTAGTCAGAAAGAAACGGGCGCAAGAGGATGAATATGAGGAATATGAATATGAGGTTCCTCAAGAACCGATCAATCTGCCTGATATCAACGAAGAGGAAAATGAAACAGCGGAAACAGTCAGACGAAAACAGCTTGAAAAGATGGCGAAAGACAAGCCAGAAGATTTTGCAAAACTGCTGAGAAGCTGGCTGGCCGAGGATTAGGAGGAATTAGAAATGGCGAGACGTGATCAAGATAAGCTTACAGGAAAACAAAAAGCAGCCATTCTCATGATTTCCTTGGGGTTAGATGTGTCAGCTTCTGTATATAAGCACTTAACCGATGAAGAAATTGAAAGGCTTACCCTGGAAATATCGGGTGTTCGAAGTGTTGATCATCAAAAAAAGGATGAAATTATAGAAGAATTTCATAATATAGCCATTGCGCAAGATTATATTTCTCAGGGCGGTCTAAGCTATGCAAGACAAGTTCTTGAGAAGGCGCTTGGAGAGGATAAGGCGGAAAACATTCTAAACAGGCTGACTTCATCTTTACAGGTTAAACCATTTGATTTTGCCAGAAAAGCGGAGCCAGAACAAATTTTGAATTTTATACAGCAAGAGCATCCGCAGACGATGGCTTTAATCTTGTCTTATTTAGATCCTGTGCAAGCCGGGCAAATTTTATCCGAGCTGAATCCTGAGGTACAGGCTGAGGTCGCAAGAAGAATCGCGGTCATGGACAGAACGTCACCTGAAATTATTAATGAGGTAGAACGGATTCTGGAACAAAAATTATCTTCTGCATTTACTCAAGATTATACACAAACAGGCGGAATTGAAGCTGTTGTTGAAGTGTTAAACGGGGTAGACAGAGGAACAGAGAAGACGATCTTAGATTCATTGGAAATTCAGGATCCTGATCTTGCTGAAGAAATTAAAAAGCGGATGTTTGTCTTCGAAGATATTGTTACACTTGATAACCGCGCAATTCAGAGAGTCATTCGCGATGTTGAAAACGACGATCTGCTCCTTTCATTAAAGGTTGCGAGCGAGGAAGTCAAAGAAATTGTATTCAACAATATGTCACAGCGTATGGTTGAAACCTTTAAAGAAGAAATGGAATTCATGGGCCCTGTACGCTTGAAAGATGTAGAAGAAGCTCAATCAAGAATTGTAAGCATCGTCAGAAAGCTTGAAGAAGCCGGTGAAATTGTGATAGCAAGAGGCGGAGGGGACGATATTATTGTCTAATATCATTAAACAAGAATCATCTTTTTCTCCACAAAAGGAAAGAAGAAAACTCTCTGTACAAGAGGTGCGAATCGATCATTCTCACCTTTTGCAGGCTGAAGAGAATCCGGAAGCGCTTATCGCCCGAGTGAAAGAGGAAGCTGACCGGATTTCAGAGCAGGCCAACAGCCATATAGAAACTATTCGCCGTCAAATTGAGCAGGAAAAAAATGATTGGGCAGCTGAAAAACAAAAGCTTATTGAGGAAGCAAAAGCCGAGGGTTTTGAACAAGGTGTGGCATTAGGCAAAGCGGAGGCGCTTCAACAGTATTCCGAGCTGATCGACCAAGCAAACAGCATAACTGAAATGTCCAGAAAAGCTGTTGAGGACAAGCTTGAAGACGCTTCTGAAGAAATCGTTGAGCTTGCCGTTGCACTGGCTAAAAAAGTATGGCAGCAAAAATCTGATGATAAAGAGGCTTTTCTCCTGCTAGTGAAACAGGTTGTAAACGAAGTAAAGGAATATGACGATATCTCAATATATGTAGACCCATATTACTATGAGACAGTCTTTCAGCAAAAAGATGAAATTCTGCAGCTTCTTTATAAAGAATGCCGGCTTGGCATATATGCTGATGAAAAAGCTCAAAAAGGATCTTGTTATATAGAAACTCCTTTTGGCAGAGTGGATGCGAGTGTTGACACACAACTAATACAATTGAAAGATAAACTTCTGACAGTGCTGGAAGCGGGTGCAGCTGAATGAAGACACAGAGTCTGATAGATTGTATAGAAATGACGGACTCGTATAAACGGTACGGAAAAGTCAAGCGGGTGATCGGCCTGATGATTGAATCAAAAGGGCCTGCAAGCTCAATTGGCGACGTGTGCCTGATTTATGCAAAAGGACAATCTGGTAAAGTCATTAAAGCTGAGGTTGTCGGCTTCCAGGAAGAAAATATTTTGCTTATGCCTTATTTAGAGGCTGCAAGCATTGCGCCCGGCAGTATTGTAGAAGCCACTGGTGAATCTCTTCGGGTTAAAGTCGGAGCAGGACTGATCGGACAGGTTATCGATGCTTTTGGCGAGCCGCTTGACGGAAAACTGCTGCCGAAAGGGCTCTCGCCTGTATCGACGGAGCAATCACCGCCCAACCCGATGAAACGGCCGCCTATCCGTGAAAAGATGGGTGTAGGAGTCAGATCAATTGACAGCTTGCTGACAGTCGGTAAAGGCCAGCGGATTGGCATTTTTGCAGGAAGCGGTGTCGGAAAAAGTACATTAATGGGGATGATCGCCAAGCAGACAGAGGCTGACTTAAACGTCATTGCACTTGTCGGAGAACGCGGGCGAGAGGTTCGGGAGTTTATTGAAAAAGATCTTGGGGAAGAGGGGCTTAAACGATCGATTGTGGTCGTTGCCACCTCAGATCAGCCAGCATTAATGAGATTGAAAGCGGCATATACAGCGACGGCAATTGCCGAGTATTTCCGCGATAAAGGCAAAAATGTCATGTTTATGATGGATTCTGTTACAAGGGTGGCAATGGCACAGCGTGAGATTGGACTGGCTGCCGGAGAACCTCCGACGACAAAAGGCTATACACCTTCTGTGTTCGCTATTTTACCTCGTTTATTAGAGCGAACAGGTGCAAATGAGCACGGAACCATTACGGCGTTTTATACAGTATTGGTAGACGGGGATGACATGAATGAGCCGATTGCGGACACTGTTCGCGGAATTTTAGACGGACATATTGTGTTGGACAGGGCGCTTGCCAATAAAGGCCAGTTTCCTGCAGTTAATGTACTAAAAAGCATCAGCAGGGTGATGTCAAACATATCGACAAGACAACATCTGGAAGCAGCAAATAAATTCCGTGAACTTTTATCAACATATCAAAATTCGGAAGATCTCATTAATATCGGAGCTTACAAAAGAGGATCCTCAAGAGAAATTGATGAAGCGATACAATTTTATCCGCAGCTTATTCAATTTTTAAAACAGGGAACAGACGAATCAGCATTATTGGAAGAAAGCATTGCTGCATTAACTAGTTTGACAGGAAATGAGGAATAAACGTGGCTTATCAATTTAGATTCCAAAAGCTGCTGGAACTAAAAGAAAATGAGAAAGATCAATCCTTATCCGAGTATCAGCAATCAGTTTCTGAATTTGAAAATGTTGCTGAAAAATTATATGAGAATATGAGCAAAAAGGAATTGCTTGAACAAAATAAGGAAAAGAAATTGAAAAGCGGCATGAGTGTACAAGAAATGAGGCATTACCAGCAATTTGTCTCAAACCTTGAAAATACGATCTATCACTATCAAAAGCTTGTCATTATGAAAAGAAATCAAATGAATCAAAAACAAGAAATTTTGACAGAGAAAAATATAGAAGTAAAAAAGTTTGAAAAAATGCGTGAAAAACAGTTTAAAATGTTTGCTCTTGAAGACAAAGCTGCAGAGATGAAAGAAATGGACGATATTTCGATCAAGCAGTTTATGATTCAAGGCCATTAGGAGCGAATGTAATGTCCGGCAAAAAGAAAAAATCAGGTAAGTTCCGTTCGGTTTTGCTTATCATTATCCTTCCGTTGATGTTTCTTCTAATCGCTGGGGGGATTGTTCTTTGGGCTGCTGGTGTCAATGTCTTAAAGCCGATACAGGAAGCTGCGGCAAAAACGCCGGTTCTTAAAGAATTGGTTCCTGAAACCGAAAATAAAAAAGACACAGCATCAAATAAGGATAGCAGTAATACGGCAGCTCTGGAAAAGACCATTAAGGACCAAAAAAGTGAAATCAGTATATTGAATAAAGATTTAGAAACAAGTAAATCTGAAATCGACAGGCTCAATCAAAAGATCCGTTCACTTGAAAAGACGGCGGAGGATCAAAAAAAGTCATCAGAAGATAATCCTGAAGAAACATCAGGTTCGAATTCTTCTTCTAAGGATGACAAAGTGATCAGTGTATATAAAAGCATGGACAGCGGAAAGGCTGCTAAAATTATTGCCCAATTAAAGGAGCAAGAAGCGCTGAAAATATTGAATGGTCTAAGCAAAAAGCAGCTTGCTGACATCTTGGCAAAAATGACTCCTGAGCAAGCAGCAACCTATACAGAAAAAATTGCTGCCAGCCAAGAATAGGGGGAATTGAAGGTGAAGCTGCTTGAATTGGCGGGACCTTTGCTGCAAACCACAGCGGGTACTGCTGCTAAAACCATGAAAAGTAACCAGGGAGTTTTTCAAAACTGGCTGATGTCTGAGGCCGGATTGAAGGAAATCTCAGAACAAGGAAGTGGAACTCCTACTTCCGGTCATCTTTTGGCAGATGCGCTTAAAAAGATCAGTGATTGGCTAAATGCAAGTCCTGAAGATCAAGACAAACAAAAAGCGGAACTTCTGCAAACATTAAACAAACTAACAGGGGAGCAGTTGGATGAAACTGCTCAGCGAATGCTGCAGAATCTGTTGCAAGCAGTTGAATCAAAAGTGTCCGGCGGGACAGATCAATTACTCGTAGAAGCAGACAAAATCATTTCAGAAAGTAAAACGGCTTTGGCAACCAATGATTCTGCTGCTGACATTAATGGAGAACTGAAGTCTGATACAGAGCAATCAAATCAGGAGAATGAAGGATCTGAGGATGATAAAGAACTTATCCTTATCCAGATGTTCATTAGTCAGCTGCTAGAAGGGAATAAGCTAGCTGACCGCGGGAAGGGAAATGAAGCTCATGTCATTTACCAGAATGGTGATCAATTTCTTTCTGCATTAGAAAAAAAGGGCGTATCTCAACAGCTCATTCAGGATCTTAAACAGCAAATATTCACTAAAGATGAGTCTAGTTCAAAACTTTATTCGATGACAGCGTCAGAGCTGAAAAGCTTTCAAAGCTTAATGGAACAAATGTCTATGCTTCCTCAAAAAGGGACCAAAGAATGGAATTTAGCTGAAAGTCAGCTGAAAGCTTTCCTGTTATCGAAATCATCCGAATCATCGCAAGACTTTGGAAAGCGTGCCCTCTCACCGCTCTCACAGAGTTCATCCAGCAAAAGTGGACCGGATGCTTCTGGAAGTATTCAGCCTGTAGATAGTAAATCAGGACTCCAAATGCTGTTTTCAGGATACCGGAACACTGGAGTTCAAACACTGGATCTGCAGCAGCTCTCAACTGATTTACCGACTGCTGAAACAAAAACGGTGGCTGATCAAGTGATCAATGCATGGAAGCAGATGAAATATACGCCTTTCGGCAGATCGACGGGAAGTTTCACCATTCGGCTGAACCCTGAACATTTAGGATTTGTCACAATCAAGCTGACAAATGAAAATGGGATCTTTCAGAGTAAAATCATTGCATCGAGCCAATCAGCAAAGGAACTGCTTGAACAGCATCTTCCTCAGCTGAAGCAATCATTGCCGAATATGGCCGTTCAAGTTGACCGTTTTACTCTCCCGGTCCAAACCGGAGATCAGCCGATATACGGTCAGCTTGCTGATGAACAGAAACAGCAGCAAGAGGGGCAGAGACAGCAAAGACAGAAAAAGCAATCAAATGATTTCGGCGATCTGCTCGATGAAGTGTCGATGGTTGAAATGGAGGAAGAAGAATGACTTCTATAAGTTCAGAATATAAACTGCCTGAAAAAACAAGCACTGTGACGACTAGCAATAGCAGCTTGGGGAAAGATGAGTTCTTAAAGATATTAATGACTCAAGTCCAAAATCAAGATCCGCTCAACCCGGTTGATGACAAAGAATTTATCAGCCAGATGGCGACTTTTTCAAGCTTGGAGCAAATGATGAACATGAATAAGACCATGACTCAATTTGTTGAAAATCAAGATCCGTTTACTTCGTATGTTGATTGGTTGGGAAAAGAAGTATCTTGGACTGATGGTCAAAGTACAACAGATAAAACTGGCACAGTAAGCTCTGTTAAACATTCTCAAGGAAACTATTATCTCATTCTTGATGATGGGACCGAGATCAATCCGTGGAATGTAATGTCTGTAGCACAGTCTTCGAAATAAAAAATCTGGGGGAATTTATTATGTTACGTTCACTTTATTCTGGAATCAGCGGTATGAAAAACTTTCAAACAAAGCTTGACGTTATCGGCAACAACATTGCCAACGTGAATACAGTAGGATTCAAAAAGAGCCGTGTTACCTTTAAAGATATGGTAAGCCAAACAATTGCCGGCGGTTCTGCGGCTGGTGCAACTATCGGCGGTACGAACTCTAAGCAGATCGGTTTAGGTTCATCTTCTGGCACAATTGATACAATTCATTCAACAAGCGCAACACAAAGCACAGGGCGAACACTTGATTTAGCGATTGACGGCGATGGTTACTTTAGAATTGATACAGGCGACGGAACAGCTTATACAAGAGCAGGAAACTTCTATTTAGATAATACCGGAACACTGGTTACCGGTGATGGCTATCATGTGTTAAATATGACTGGTGGAACAATTCAAATCCCTCTTGATGCACAAAGCTTCAGCATTGGTTCTGATGGAAAGGTGTCAATTGTTGATGCGGGCGGTCAAACACAAGACGGCGGACAAATCGGGATTGTTACTTTTGCAAACAGTGACGGTCTGGATAAAATCGGAAGCAACTTATACCGTGAGTCTTTAAACTCTGGGACTGCCAGTGCAGCCAACCAGCCTGGTGATGGCGGTACAGGTTCCCTTAAATCAGGTTTTCTCGAAATGTCTAACGTTGATTTAACTGACGAATTTACTGAAATGATCGTTGCCCAGCGCGGATTCCAATCAAACTCGAAAATTATTACAACATCTGATGAAATCCTTCAAGAACTGGTTAACCTTAAACGTTAAGGAGGGAGGGGAGGCGAGTAATCGCTTCTCCGCTGTTTTATGATTAAAGTAACCCGTTTGAATGGGCAGCCCTTTACACTGAATGCGCTGTTTATTGAACAGATTGAATGCTTTCCGGATACTACAATCACTCTGTCAAATGGTAAGAAGTTTGTAGTAAAAGAAGATGAAGAAGCTGTTCTGGAAAAGATCGCATCTTTCTACCGAAAAATACAAATATTTTCAATGGATCAAGGAATAGAGGAACCGGAATGAAGAAAAAATTAATGATCATTTTACTAATTATTCTTATCATAATTGGTGCTCTCGGGGCGGCGGCTTATTTTGTTTTAGGCGGAAAGTCCGAAAAAAGTGAAGCGAAAAAAAGTATTGATGAAATCGTTGCATCTTCTGTTGATGTAGAAGAGATCACAACAAATTTAAAGTCTGATAACATTATCCGGCTTGCTATTAAACTTGAAACTGACTCTGATAAATCAAAAGAAGAACTTGAAAAACGTGATTTTCAAGTGAAGGACGCTGTAATATCACTGCTGGCTGATACGAATGCTAATGAGATTGAGGGAGACAAGGGAAAAGAAACCTTTAAGAAGGAACTAAAAGATAAAATAAATAGCTACCTCCAAAAAGGAAAAGTAGAAAAAGTGTATATTACCTCCTTTAATCTGCAATAAAGCATAATTTGACAGAATACGGAGGTGAGGAAAATGTCAGGAGAAGTTCTCTCCCAAAATGAAATAGATGCACTGCTTTCTGCAATATCAACTGGTGAAATGGACGCTGAAGAGCTGAAAAAAGAAGAAAAAGAGAAGAAAGTGAAGGTTTATGATTTCAAACGTGCGCTGCGGTTTTCTAAGGATCAGATCCGCAGTTTAACGAGAATTCATGACAATTTTGCAAGACTTCTTACTACTCACTTTTCTGCTCAGCTCAGAACCTATATTCACATATCTGTCAGTTCTGTTGACCAAGTCCCGTATGAGGAATTTATCAGATCTATACCGAACATGACGATCCTGAATCTGTTTGATGTCCATCCGATGGAAGGCAGGATTATGATGGAGGTTAACCCGACGATTGCTTATACGATGATGGATCGGGTAATGGGAGGTATTGGAATCAGCCATAATAAGGTTGATAGCTTGACAGAAATTGAAACAAAAATCATTTCTAATTTATTTGAAAATGCACTGGGAAATTATAAAGAAGCTTGGCAGTCAATTGCTGATATTGAACCGGAAATGACTGAGTTTGAAGTAAATCCGCAATTCGTTCAGATGGTATCTCCTAATGAAACAGTCGTGGTAATTTCACTCAATACTCAAATCGGTGAAATCAGCGGTGTCATAAATCTCTGTATCCCGCATATCGTCCTCGAGCCGCTCATACCGAAACTTTCAGTCCACTATTGGATGCAATCAGATAGAAATGAGCCGAAGCCTGAGGAAACAAAATCGCTTGAAAAACGTATCATGACAGCACAAATACCTGTCGTGGCCGAGCTCGGCACATCTGAACTGACAATAGAAGAGTTTTTAAGTTTAGAAGTCGGAGACTGCATAACTTTGGACAAATCAGTCACGGATCCTCTTACTGTATTGGTCGGAGATAAGCCGAAATTTTTAGGACAAGCCGGCCGGGTGAATCGAAAACAGGCAGTGCAAATTTTAGATCACGACATAAGAGGTGAACAAGATGGAGAATAATAGATTATCTCAAGATGAGATTGACGCGCTTCTTAACGGCACTGGCAGCACGCCGGATGAGCCAGAGGTTCCGGAAGTACTTGACTTATCGGAAATGGAGCGTGATGCGATCGGTGAAATCGGAAATATTTCATTCGGCAGTTCTGCAACAGCGCTGTCAACGCTTTTAAACCAAAAAGTCGATATTACGACTCCGAGCGTAACTGTCATACCTAAAAGTAAAATCAGCGATGCGTTTCCTGAACCGTATGTAGCGATTGAAGTAAATTATACGGAGGGCTTCAGCGGCAGCAACCTGTTGGTCGTGGAACAAAATGACGCGGCGATCATTGCTGACTTAATGATCGGGGGAGATGGGAAAGGTGCGGACCCTTCACTCGGTGAAATCCATTTAAGTGCGGTTCAAGAAGCAATGAACCAAATGATGGGATCGGCAGCCACATCAATGTCTACTGTATTCAGTAAAAAAATTGATATTTCACCGCCTCGGGTTGAATTGCTCGATGTCACTGAAGAAAAGGGAACAGACCGTATTCCTGATGATGAAATGCTGGTGAAAGTTTCTTTCAACTTAAAGGTGGGAGAATTAATAGACTCCAGCATTATGCAGCTTTACCCACTGACATTTGCGAAAGATTTAATTTCAAGCCTTATGAACACAGGAAATGCAGAGGGAGAAACAACGCCGCAGCCTGATGTTACATATGAGCAGCCGAAAGAGCCTGTGGCACCAGAGCCGCGTATTGAACCGCAGCAGCAACAGCCGCCAAAAAGGCAGGGAACGCCGAAAAAAACAGCGCCAGTTCAGGTTTCACCGGTGGAATTTTCCGCGTTTGACCCAAATGAGGCTTCGCAAGCCCCTATAAACAACCTGGATATGCTTTTGGATATCCCGCTTTCGATTACTGTTGAGCTTGGCAGAACGAAAAGAAGCGTAAAAGAGATTTTGGAGCTTTCTGCCGGAAGTATTATTGAGCTTGATAAATTAGCCGGTGAGCCGGTAGATATTTTAGTTAATCAGCGTATTGTTGCCAAAGGCGAGGTCGTTGTGATTGAAGAAAACTTCGGTGTAAGAGTCACTGACATTTTAAGCCAGGCAGAGCGCATTAATAATTTAAAATAACGAAACACAAGGAGAGAGATTGATTATGGCACACAGAATTTTAATTGTAGATGACGCAGCATTTATGCGAATGATGATTAAAGATATTTTGGTGAAAAACGGTTTTGAAGTAGTAGCGGAAGCTGAAAATGGAGCACAAGCAGTAGAAAAGTATAAAGAGCATTCTCCTGATCTTGTTACTATGGATATCACGATGCCAGAAATGGATGGGATTTCAGCATTAAAAGAAATTAAACAAATTGATGCACAGGCAAGAATCATTATGTGTTCTGCTATGGGACAGCAATCAATGGTTATCGATGCCATTCAGGCCGGCGCTAAGGATTTTATCGTAAAACCTTTCCAGGCAGACCGTGTGCTTGAAGCAATCAACAAAACATTAAGTTAAAGGGTGTACGACTGTTGAAAAAGAGTCAATATTTCATCGCTTTTATTTGTTTTTTCGTTTTATTCAGTGTACATCCGATTGCTGCTGCCGCAGCAGACTCTGATAATTCAACTGTAAACGAATGGTTTCAAAAGAAAGATGAAAAAACTGCAGATAAGTCAGAGCAAAAGGAAGAAAAAACAACACAAACTGCTGATGAGACGGAGGGAGCGGCGGCTCCTTCTGTCTCAGCTTTTGATTTTGTAAAGATGATTTTCGCTTTACTGTTTGTTATCGTGCTGATTTACGGGCTGGTTAAGCTCATGAACAAAAGAAATCGGCTCCTAAAGCCTTTTCAATATGTTGAAAATATTGGCGGCACATCGGTCGGCCAAAACAGATCTATCCAATTGATCAAAGTCGGAAAAAGTGTGCTCGTCGTCGGTGTTGGAGAGACGATCCAGCTGCTGAAAGAAATTGAGGATGAAAAAGAGATTGAAGTCATTCTCAGCCAGCATGAAGAGGCAATGTCAAGCAAGATAGAGTGGCAAAAGTTTGTGAAGCCGCTGAAGGGCTCTGAACATCAGCCGCAGCAAAAACTGCCTTCATTTTCAAAAGCTTTAAAAGAGCAGCTTGAAGAGTTAAAACAAAACCGTTCTGAAGGAAAGAAGAAAGGCCCACGTCATCATGAATGAGTTTATAAATATTTTCAATTCAAGCGATCCGGAAAACGTTAGTTCAACTGTTAAATTACTATTATTGTTAACTGTATTTTCAGTGGCGCCTGGAATATTGATTCTTATGACTTGTTTTACGCGCATCGTCATTGTTCTGTCATTTGTCAGGACTTCACTGGCGACGCAATCTATGCCGCCAAACCAGGTTCTTATCGGGCTTGCGCTGTTTTTAACGTTTTTTATTATGGCTCCTACTTTTTCAGAGATTAATAAAGAAGCGCTGACGCCATTGATGGACAACAAAATCAGCTTGGACGAAGCGTATACGAAAGCTGAGGAACCAATTAAAGAATTTATGAGTAAACACACAAGGCAGAAGGATCTGGCGCTGTTTATGAATTACGCGAAAATGGATAAACCGGAATCATTAAAGGATATTCCACTAACGACAATGGTTCCCGCTTTTGCCATATCGGAGCTCAAAACAGCGTTTCAAATAGGTTTTATGATTTTTATCCCATTTTTAATTATAGATATGGTAGTGGCGAGCGTCTTAATGTCAATGGGAATGATGATGCTCCCTCCAGTTATGATTTCTCTGCCCTTTAAAATATTACTTTTTGTTTTAGTAGACGGCTGGTATTTAATTGTGAAATCTTTGCTTCAGAGCTTTTAGGGTAGGTGCTAAACGTGAGTTCAGAATTTGTAATTTCTATGGCGGAAAAAGCCGTATACGTAACGCTGATGATCAGTGCGCCATTGCTGGCTATTGCTTTACTGGTCGGTTTAATCGTCAGCATATTTCAGGCGACAACTCAAATCCAGGAACAGACTTTGGCGTTTATTCCGAAAATCGTGGCAGTTCTTCTGGCCTTGATTTTTTTTGGTCCATGGATGCTGTCGACCATTCTTTCGTTTACAACAGAGCTGTTTTCTAATTTAAATCGTTTTGCAGGGTAATGTAGAGATGAATTCGATTATTGATTTATTTCCTGCCTTCTTATTGGTTTTTATTAGAATTTCTGCTTTTTTTGTAACGATTCCGCTATTCGGACACCGGAATGTCCCAGCTGTTCATCGTATTGGATTTGCTTTTTTTCTCGCGGTCATTTGTTTCAGCACCATTGATAAACCTCCCTCTTTGGAGATAGATGGGCAATATATGCTCTTGGCGTTTAAGGAAGCTTTGGTTGGTCTTTGTCTAGGCTTAATTGCTTATATGATGATTGCCGCAGTTCAAATTGCCGGCTCTTTTATTGATTTTCAAATGGGATTTTCAATTGCGAATGTTATTGATCCGCAAACTGGTGCACAAAGTCCGTTGATCGGCCAGTTTATCTATACGATGGCACTTTTGTTTATGCTGAGTGTCAATGCCCACCATTTGCTGCTTGACGGTATTTACTACAGCTTTCAGTATATTTCAGTTGATCAGGCATTTCCGAATTTCGGCGATGAAAAGTTTGCTTATTTTATCGCGAAAAGCTTTAATGCGATGTTTATTATTGCTTTTCAAATGTCAGCGCCGGTTGTGGCCAGTTTGTTTCTTGTTGATTTAGCATTAGGTATCGTGGCTCGAACTGTTCCGCAATTAAATGTATTTGTTGTCGGTCTGCCTTTAAAGATCGCTGTCAGTTTCATCATGCTCATTGTGTGTATGTCCGTTATCTTCGTCGTTGTGCGGAATGTCTTTAGTTTAACGATTGAAACGATGCGGAATCTTTTAGCATTGGTCGGTGTTTCTTAATGAAGCTTAGAATTGACCTGCAGTTTTTTGCGGGAGAAAAGACAGAGAAAGCCACTCCGAAAAAACGGAAGGATACGCGAAAAAAAGGGCAGGTAGCAAAAAGCGCGGATGTCAATACCGCCATTTCTTTATTGGTAGTATTCCTTTCGCTTATTGCGATTGGTCCGTTTATGAGAGACAGGCTGCTGTCATTTATAGAAACTTTTTATACCGAGTCGCTCACAATGAAGCTCTCAGAATCAAATGTGCACACACTGTTTATCAGCTTATTAGAGGATACGGGCATCATACTTGCACCGATCTTGCTTGTCGCTCTTGTTGCAGGGGTCGTAAGCAACTATATGCAGGTTGGGTTCTTGTTTTCTGCTGAAGTGATACAGCCTAAGCTTGAAAAACTGGACCCGATCAAAGGATTTAAACGAATATACAGTATGAGGGCGATTGTAGAGCTGATTAAATCGATATTGAAAATTACGGTTGTCGGTTTTGCGGCCTTCGCTGTTCTTTGGCTGCATTATGGAGAAATTCTCCGGCTCCCGCTCCTGACACCAGAAGAGGCCCTTTCTTTTGTTTCAAAGCTCACACTGTGGATGGGGCTGAGCGGTGCAGTCGCTTTGTTGATTCTTGCTGGTCTCGATTATTTATATCAGAGATTTGACTATGAGAAAAATATCAAAATGTCAAAACAGGATATAAAAGATGAGTACAAAAAATCTGAAGGAGACCCGATTATCAAGTCTAAAATTAAACAAAGACAGCGGGAAATGGCGATGAGGCGGATGATGCAGGAAGTTCCAAAAGCGGATGTCATTATCACAAACCCTACTCACTATGCGATTGCCCTGAAATATGACGAAGAAAAAATGGACGCTCCTTATATTGTTGCAAAAGGTGTTGACCACCTGGCGTTAAAAATCAGGAAAATTGCTAAAGAGCATGATGTCATGATGGTAGAAAACAGACCGCTTGCCCGTGCGTTATATGATCAGGTAGAAATTGACCAGGCAGTGCCGGAAGAATTTTTTAAAGTCTTGGCAGAAATTCTAGCTTACGTATATAAAACAAAACAAAAAGTATATTGAACTTTTCGATTTAAAAGGAGAGAAAAAACAGCATGTCAACAAGAGATTTATCCGTTTTAATAAGTGTGGTCCTCATTGTGGCGATGCTGGTGATTCCATTTCCTCCATGGCTGTTAAGTATTTTGATCATTATAAATATTTCTCTTGCGTTGATCGTGCTTCTCACCACAATGAATATGCAGGAAGCGCTTCAGTTTTCGATTTTTCCGTCACTGTTGCTACTTTTAACCCTATTTCGTTTGGGCTTGAACGTCTCAACTACCCGTTCAATTCTTTCACATGGTGAAGGAGGAAAAGTCGTCGAGACTTTCGGAAATTTCGTTGTCGGCGGAAATGTATTAGTTGGACTTGTTGTATTTATCATCCTGATTATTATTCAGTTTATCGTCATTACGAAAGGTGCTGAACGTGTTTCTGAGGTTGCAGCAAGGTTTACGCTGGACGCAATGCCCGGGAAGCAGATGAGTATTGATGCTGATTTAAACGCAGGGATGATTACCGAACAGGAAGCGAAGCACCGCCGCGAAAAAGTGGCAAGAGAAGCAGACTTTTATGGAGCAATGGACGGTGCCAGTAAATTTGTAAAAGGCGACGCGATTGCCGGAATCATCATTGTGATGATCAATATTATTTTCGGTATCATTATCGGAATGCTTCAGCAGGGCATGTCTATTCAAGAGGCCGCTTCACACTTTACGATGCTGACTGTAGGGGATGGAATTGTTTCGCAAATTCCGGCGCTGTTAATTTCTACAGCTACGGGTATTGTCGTGACAAGAGCTGCCTCTGAAGGAAACTTAGGGCATGACATTACAGGTCAGCTGTTTGCTTATCCAAAGCTTTTATACGTCGCAGCAGCTACGATTCTGCTTCTTGGTATTTTCACTCCGATTGGCATTTTTCTGACGGGGCCGCTTGCGGGGCTGCTTGCTTTCGGTGCTTATACGCTATCTAAATCAGGTAAGGAAAAAGAAGAAGTGGATGAGATTCTTGAGGAAGAGGCTGAGGTTGACGAGCTTAAAAGCCCTGAGAGCGTTGTTCAGCTTCTGCACATAGATCCGATAGAATTTGAGTTTGGTTATGGTCTGATACCGCTTGCTGATGCCAATCAAGGCGGTGATTTATTAGACCGGATTGTTATGATTCGCCGCCAGTTGGCTCTGGAACTAGGGCTTGTCATTCCTGTCGTGCGCATCAGAGATAATATAGCACTGCAGCCTAATGAATACCGATTGAAAATTAAAGGAAACGAAGTAGCAAAAGGCGAGCTGCTCCTTGATCATTATTTAGCGATGTCGCCTACGCCTGAAGACGATCTCATAGAAGGGATTGAAACAGTGGAGCCGTCATTCGGACTGCCGGCCAAATGGATTGGCGAATCGGTAAAGGATGAGGCTGACATGCTTGGTTATACAGTTGTCGATCCTGCTTCAGTCGTTTCAACCCATATTACGGAGAAAATTAAGCAGTATGCCCACGAATTGATCGGAAGACAGGAGACGAAACAGCTCATCGATCACTTGAAAGAAACGTATCCAGTCCTTGTGGAAGAGGTTACGCCGAATCCGTTGTCTGTTGGTGATATTCAGAAGGTGCTGGCTAAGCTTTTAAAAGAAAAAGTTTCAATCCGAAACTTAGTAACGATTTTCGAAACGCTTGCTGACTATGGAAAATTAACAACAGATTCTGATCTTTTGACAGAGTATACAAGACAGGCACTGGCAAAACAAATTACAGCCCAGTTTGCTAAAGAAAATGAAGTGTTGAAGGTTGTTACTTGTTCGGGCCGTGTAGAAAAGGCAATAGCAGACGGTGTACAGCAAACGGAACACGGGAATTATTTGTCGCTTGAACCAGATATTTCAGAAAGTATTGTGCGCTCTGTCGCTAAAGAAGCCGAACAGCTCTCATTGCGTCAGGAAACTGCGATTCTTCTTTGCTCGCCGCCTGTCAGAATGTATGTGAAACAGCTTCTGGAACGATACTTCCCTGATCTTCCGGTACTCTCTTATAACGAACTTGAGGCGAATGTTGAGGTACAAAGCATTGGAGTGGTGGATATTTAATGAAAATCAAAAAATTTACTGCTGCTTCAATGCAAGAAGCGGCACTTCTCATCAGAAAAGAGTTGGGTAATGAAGCGGTCATCTTAAATTCGAAAAAAATTAAAAAGCGAAAATGGTTTGGACTCGTCAACAAGCCTGCTGTTGAAGTAATTGCCGTATTGGATCAAGACTTTCTTGAGAAAAAATCGCCTCAGAAGGCAGCTGAGCCGAAACAAACATTAAAAACTCCGGTCAGCAGTCCGAAAATAGAGGAGAGGACATACCCCCCTCAATTTCCGGCGCAACATGAACCCGGTGATTTTTCAGCTTATCAATCTGTACTTCCTGAGCCGCTGCGAAAAGCAGAAAAGCTTTTGCAAGAAACGGGGATTAAAGAGGCAACGAAGATGAGCGCTCTGAAAAAATTGCTGCGCTGCTCTGTGGAAGCGGGCGGTCTTACGGAAGAAAACGTGGTCAGTAAACTTCAGGATATCCTATGTGATACGCTGCCTTCAGCAGACAAGTGGCAGGAGCCTATTCATTCAAAGTATATCGTGCTGTTTGGTTCAACAGGGGCTGGTAAAACAACAACGCTTGCTAAGCTCGCAGCCATATCTATGCTTGAAAAACAGAAAAAAATTGCTTTTATTACAACAGATACGTATCGTATTGCAGCTGTTGAACAGTTGAAAACATACGCCGAACTGCTGCAGGCTCCTCTGGAAGTTTGCTATACAAAAGAAGAATTTCAGCAGGCGAAAGAGTTATTTTCTGAGTATGATCATGTGTTTATTGATACAGCCGGAAGAAACTTTAAGGAGCAGCAATACATTGATGAATTGAAAGAGACGATTCCTTTTGAGAGCAGCATTCAGTCATTTCTCGTTTTATCCGCGACTGCAAAATATGAAGATATGAAGCATATTGTCAAACGGTTTTCATCTGTCCCTGTCAATCAGTTCATTTTTACAAAAATAGATGAGACTTCTTCTTTAGGTTCTGTATTTAATATACTGGCAGAATCAAAAATAGGTGCCGGGTTTATAACAAACGGCCAGAATGTGCCGGAGGATATACAGACTGTATCACCTCTTGATTTTGTAAGGATGCTGTGCAGATGAACAGATATGACCAAGCAGCAACTTTACGGGCGAAAATGGAAAAGCGTCAGCGTGTTCTGCCAATGGTTTATTCTCAAAAAGCGAAGACACTTGCTGTCATCAGCGGCAAGGGCGGTGTCGGAAAATCCAATATTACCTTAAACATGGCTCTTGCGCTGCAGGATAAAGGTAAGAAGGTACTGCTCATCGATCTTGATATCGGGATGGGGAACATTGATATATTAATGGGAAATTTATCGTCTTCCACGATTATCGATGTATTAACCGATCGCAAGCCTTTGATGCAGTTATTATCTGTTGGGCCAAAGGGTTTGCGGTACATATCAGGGGGAACCGGTCTTGATGTGATATTTCAGCTGGATCAGAGAAAATGGGCGTTTTTTGCCAATGAACTATCTCATGCGTTAAGCCAGTTCGATTATGTACTGTTTGACATGGGAGCGGGCTTATCAAAAGATCAGCTGCCTTTTATTTTATCGGCAGAAGATATTTTGATCATAACAACTCCCGAACCTACGGCCATCATGGACGCATATAGCGCTGTCAAGCACTTGGTTTTGACGGAAAATAAGCTATCAATGAGGGTCGCTGTCAATCGGTGCCGTGATCAAAAAGAAGGGCTGGACGCTTTTACCCGCCTTTCCCGCACGATTCATATGTTTTTGGATGTTCAGGTTCAGTTTGCTGGTTCCGTTTCTGACGATCCGATCGTAAGCAAAGCAGTTGTCGAACAGGTTCCTTTTTTCATAAAAAGTCCTCAGGCAAAAGCCAGCCGGTCAGTCCGTCTTTTAGCGGACGCCTTGTTTGAAAGAGAAGAAACAAGACACAAAGTAGAAAAACAGACATTTATTGAGAAGTTATCTTCTTTTTTAATGAGGAGGGCTTAATTTGATTCGTGTGCTTGTAGTTGATGATTCAGCTTTCATGAGAAAAATGATAAGTGATTTTCTAACCGAGGAAAAGCAGATAGAAGTAATCGGAACTGCGAGAAACGGAGAAGAAGCGCTTAAGAAAATTAAATTACTAAAGCCGGATGTTGTTACTCTTGATGTTGAAATGCCGGTCATGAATGGGACAGACACACTGCGCAAAATCATTGAGATTTATAACTTGCCGGTCATCATGGTGTCAAGCCAGACCGAGAAAGGAAAAGAGTGCACAATTAATTGTTTAGAGATCGGTGCCTTTGACTTTATCACAAAGCCATCAGGCTCAATATCTCTGGATTTGTACAAAATTAAAGAACAATTAGTTGAGCGTGTCGTCGCGGCTGGACTTTCCGGCAAGCGGAAACATCCTGCTTCACAGGCAGTTCGGCCTGACCCTATAGTACGTGCTGTAAAGCCTGAATTAAGCAAACCGAAACCCGGCACAGGCAGACAAATTGTATGCATCGGCACATCAACAGGCGGGCCAAGGGCTTTACAAAAGGTGATACCGAAGCTCCCTAAGGATTTGAACGCACCAGTGGTTGTTGTTCAGCACATGCCTGAAGGCTTTACTGCTTCTTTGGCTGAGCGGCTGAATCATTTATCCGACATTCAAGTAAAAGAAGCAAAAGATGGCGAAACAGCTCTTAACGGCTGTGTTTACATAGCACCGGGCGGAAAAAACATATCCGTTATCAAAAATAGCGGAGGACTCCAGATCGTTCTTGATAATCTCGATACGCCAAGCCGTCATAAGCCATCAGCCGATTATTTATTCCGTTCTGTCGGTAAACTGGCAGACTATGAAAAAGTAGCGGTCATCATGACCGGAATGGGCAGTGACGGCACTGCCGGCCTAAAGGACATGCTTACGGCCGGCAATGTGAAAGCCATTGCGGAGTCTGAAGAATCTTGTGTCGTATATGGGATGCCGAAAGCTGCTGTTAAAGCGGGCCTCATTCATGAGATTAAACATGTGGAAGATATCGCAGCATCCATCACAAGCTGTGTGAAAAAAGAGAGGGTGTGATTCAAATGGATATGAATCAGTATTTAGATGTCTTTATTGATGAGAGTAAAGAACATTTACAAACATGTAATGAAAAGCTTCTCCTTTTAGAGAAAGACCCGACTGACCTTCAGCTCGTTCATGATATTTTCAGGGCTGCCCATACATTAAAAGGAATGAGCGCAACGATGGGCTATACGGATTTAGCACATCTAACCCACCTGCTTGAAAACGTGCTGGATGCAATCCGAAACGGAGATATGGCAGTTACCTCAGACTGGCTGGATATCTTGTTTGAAGCTCTGGATCACCTGGAAGCTATGGTTCAGTCCATTATTGACGGCGGGGATGGTAAAAGAGATATCTCAGAAGTGAGCGCAAAGCTTGATGTAAATGGTGCGCACGCTGAAACGGCTGCCTCTGGGGAACCTGCAGTAGCAGAAAATTTAGCATCTGATTGGGGATATGACGAATTTGAACGGACTGTCATACAAGAAGCGGAGGAGCAAGGCTTCAAACGATATGAAATCAAGATTTCTCTGAACGAAAACTGTATGTTAAAAGCAGTTCGTGTATATATGGTGTTTGAAAAGCTTAATGAAGTCGGAGAAGTAGCGAAAACAATCCCAAGTGCGGAAGTGCTTGAAACCGAAGATTTCGGCACTGACTTTCAAGTTTGCTTCTTAACACATCAATCAGCGGAAGAGATTGAACAATTGATCAATGGCGTTTCAGAAATTGAGCATGTTGAAGTCATTCAAGGGGCTCCTTTAACATCAGCAGAAAAGCCGGAAGAATCTAAGCCGGCAGATTCACCAGCAGCTGTACCTGTGAAGCAGGAGAAACAAAAACAGCCTGCTAAAAACGATGAACAGGCGAAGCACGGCGGATCTAAAACAATTCGTGTCAACATTGACAGACTTGATTCTTTAATGAACTTATTTGAAGAGCTTGTCATTGACCGCGGGCGTCTCGAGCAGATTGCAAAAGAGCTTGAGCACAATGAATTGACTGAAACGGTTGAACGAATGACGAGAATTTCCGGAGATTTGCAATCGATTATTCTTAATATGAGAATGGTTCCGGTTGAAACCGTTTTTAACCGGTTCCCGAGAATGATTCGCCAGCTTCAAAAAGAGCTGAATAAAAAAATCGAACTCTCGATCATCGGTGCGGAAACTGAACTGGATCGAACAGTAATTGATGAAATCGGAGATCCTCTCGTTCACTTGATCAGAAACAGTATTGACCATGGTATCGAGTCGCCGGAAATACGTTTGCAAAAGGGAAAACCAGAATCAGGAAAAGTTGTGCTTAAAGCCTATCACAGCGGCAACCATGTCTTTATTGAAGTAGAGGATGACGGTGCAGGCCTTAATCGCAAAAAAATTCTTGAAAAAGCGCTTGAGCGCGGGGTCATTACGGAAAAAGAAGCTGAAACCTTAGAAGACAATGAAATTTACGAATTGATTTTTGCTCCAGGGTTCTCAACTGCTGATCAAATTTCTGATATTTCCGGACGCGGTGTCGGACTTGATGTTGTGAAAAATAAACTGGAGTCTCTTGGCGGTTCAGTCAGTGTGAAATCTGTAGAAGGTCAAGGCTCTTTGTTCAGCATCCAGCTTCCGCTTACATTGTCCATTATTTCAGTACTGCTGATTAAATTGGAAGAAGAGACATTTGCCATTCCGATTTCTTCAATCATTGAAACAGCAGTTATTGATAGAAAAGACATTTTGCAAACGCATGACCGTGAAGTGATTGACTTTAGAGGACACATTGTCCCTGTCGTTTATTTAAAAGAAGAGTTTAAAATAGAAGATTCAAGACAAGATGCGGAACAGCTCCATATCATTGTCGTGAAAAAAGGCGACAAACCTACTGCATTTGTGGTGGACTCCTTTATTGGCCAGCAGGAAGTTGTGCTGAAATCACTCGGAGATTATTTAACAAACGTCTTTGCAATTTCCGGAGCTACTATTTTAGGAGACGGAGAAGTAGCGCTTATTATTGATTGTAATGCACTGATTATTTAACCATTCGAGGAGGTGTCTCACATGACTGCAGAAATTAAAACAGGCGAAAAAATGATTGTCTTTGTGGTAAATGGCAAAGAATATGCTATTTCTGTCACTCAGGTGAAATCAATTGAAAAATGGCAAAAACCAACGAGAGTGCCTGGCGTCGAACCATATATTTGCGGGGTAATCAATTTGCGCGGAGTGGTGACTCCGGTTATTGATTTAAGAAAGCGCCTGAATTTGCCAGAGTATGAAATTACGGATGAAACACGAATTATCATTATTGCTTATCGCGATACTGAAGTCGGCTGGATTGTGGATGAAGCCAATGATGTGATCACCGTACACGAAAGTGAAATAGAATCCGCTCCAGAAAGCATCCAGAAAGATACGGATGTGTCGATCAAACAGATTGTGAAGCAAGAGAACAGGCTATTAAATATTATTGATGCGAACGCGGTTTTGGATAAAGAATCATCTCAGTCCGCTGTGCCCGATCAAGCTTAATCTTAAAGGGGTTATGACATGAGTATTTTTAATGGAATCAAAGAAGAGCAGATGGACATTTTGCGGGAAGTCGGCAATATTGGCGCCGGCCACTCCGCCTCTGCAATGGCCCAGCTGTTAAATAGAAAGATAGATATGGAAGTCCCGTTTGCAAAGCTGCTGTCTTTCGATGAGCTTGTCGATTTTTTCGGCGGCGCTGATATCCCGGTTGCCAGCATCTTTTTAAGAATGGAAGGCGATTTAACGGGTTCGATGTTCTTTATAATGCCTTTTTATCAGGCGGAGCAGTTTATCAGAGAGCTGATTGGAAACCCCGATTTTGATATAGAGGACTTAGGCGAAGATCATATGAGTTCATCCGCTTTGCATGAACTGGGCAATATTTTAGCAGGATCATATTTAACGGCCTTGGCGGATTTGACGAAACTACAGCTTTATCCTAGTGTTCCTGAAGTTTCATTGGATATGTTCGGCGCTGTGATCAGCGAAGGGCTGATGGAGCTCAGTCAGGTTGGAGAACACGCTATTGTTGTCGACACGTCGATTTTTGACCAAAGCCATCAGCAGGAGCTGAAAGCGCATATGTTTATGCTGCCGGACTATGATTCATTTGAAAAGCTCTTTGTCGCCTTGGGTGCATCATTATGAGTACAACTGATGCTGTTGTTGTAAAGGTAGGAATTGCTGACGTGAAGATCGCCCGCTTCCCGGACACCATCCGGACCTCTGGTTTGGGATCGTGTGTGGGGCTGGTGCTTTATGATAAAGAAAAGCAAACGGCGGGCCTTGTCCATGTTATGCTGCCGGATTCAACGTTATCTAAAACTGCCGAACTCAATCGGGCTAAATATGCTGACACCGCCGTAAAGACCACGATTGATATGCTGGTAGAAGCGGGTTGCCGGAAATTTGCATTAAAAGCAAAGCTTGCGGGCGGGTCAGAGATGTTTAAGTTTAAATCGACAAATGATTTGATGAAGATCGGACCGAGAAATGTATTAGCGATAAAGGAACAGCTGTCTTTATATAATATTCCTATTATGAGTGAAGATACGGGCGGCTCAAGCGGCCGGACGATAGAATTTGAACCGAAGTCCTGCATGCTGCATATTCGAACTGTTAAACAAGGTGAAAAAACGATTTAATTAAGGTATTAGGGGGATAACAATGCAATCCTTGAATTATGAAGATCAGGTGCTTTGGACGCGCTGGAAAGAGTGGAAAGATCCTAAAGCCGGTGACGATTTAATGCGCCGTTACATGCCGCTTGTCACATATCATGTAGGCAGAATTTCTGTCGGACTGCCTAAATCAGTGCATAAAGACGATCTTATGAGCCTTGGTATGCTTGGTTTATATGATGCCCTTGAAAAATTTGACCCCAGCCGGGACTTAAAATTTGATACCTACGCCTCGTTTAGAATTCGCGGCGCAATCATAGACGGGCTTCGTAAAGAAGATTGGCTGCCCAGAACCTCACGTGAAAAAACAAAGAAGGTTGAAGCAGCAATTGAAAAGCTTGAACAGCGCTATCTTCGGAACGTATCGCCCGCAGAAATTGCAGAGGAACTCGGAATGACGGTACAGGATGTAGTGTCAACAATGAATGAAGGTTTTTTTGCAAATCTGCTGTCAATTGATGAAAAGCTCCATGATCAAGATGACGGTGAAAACATTCAGGTCATGATCAGAGATGACAAAAATGTGCCGCCTGAAGAAAAGATTATGAAGGATGAACTGATTGCACAGCTTGCTGAAAAAATTCACGAACTCTCTGAAAAAGAACAGCTGGTGGTCAGTTTGTTCTACAAAGAGGAGTTGACATTGACAGAAATCGGACAAGTATTAAATCTATCTACGTCCCGCATATCACAGATCCATTCAAAGGCACTATTTAAATTAAAGAATCTGCTGGAAAAAGTGATTCAATAATGAATTTCATGGTTAGCGAGTGAAAAACATGTCAACACTATTATGGCTTTTAAGCTTTACGCTCCACGGCGCTCTTTTGTACGCTGTCATTATTCTGTATACGAGGCTCGCGGCTGTGAAAGAAACAGAAAAACAGCAAAAGAAGATACTTGAAGAGACGGAAAACACCTTGGCGGCATTTCTTCTTGAATTAAAAGAAGAAAATGAGAAACTGATAGAAAATACCGGTCCACCTTCAAGTCAAACTGAGGAAGAAACCAAAAAGCCAGACCTTCAGCACTCTGAAAAATATTCAGAGCGGGATGCAGTTCAAGAAGAAGAGAATCTTCCTGAACATATTGAAGGTCTGATTACTGCGGTTGAGCTTCAGGAAGAGAGCGTAAACAGCGATGTCCAATCATTTGAAGACCAGGTCATAGAATTATATGAGCAGGGGTATTCGGCCAGTCAAATTGCCCAGAAACTGAAGAGTGGGAAGACAGAAATCGAGCTATTTTTAAAATTTCGCTCCAAAGGTGTAAAGGATTCTTGATTGTCGGATAAAGCTGTGTTATATTATGTCTTGGTGTTAAATACACACGCTTAACGATTTATGCAGAGGGTGCTGCAGGCGGCAGTTCTGCACAAAAATGACCTAAGCGGAGGAAAAAAACCATTATATTAGGAGGAAATAACATGTCAGTCATTTCTATGAAGCAATTGCTTGAAGCTGGTGTTCACTTCGGTCACCAAACACGCCGTTGGAACCCAAAAATGAAGCGTTACATTTTCACGGAGCGTAACGGAATCTACATCATTGACCTTCAAAAAACAGTCAAAAAAGTAGAGGAAGCTTACAACTTCACTAAAAATCTTGCTGCTGAAGGCGGAAAAATCCTTTTCGTCGGAACAAAAAAACAAGCTCAAGATTCTGTTAAAGAAGAAGCTCAGCGCTCTGGCATGTACTATGTCAACCAACGCTGGTTGGGCGGTACATTAACAAACTTTGAAACAATCCAAAAACGTATTAAACGTCTTAAAGACATTGAAAAAATGCAAGAAAACGGTACGTTTGATGTACTTCCTAAAAAAGAAGTCGTTCAATTGAAAAAAGAATTAGAGCGTCTTGAAAAATTCCTAGGCGGAATTAAAGATATGAAGGATCTTCCTGATGCATTATTCATCATCGATCCTCGCAAAGAGCGCATCGCTGTTGCGGAAGCTCGCAAATTAAACATCCCTATCATCGGTATCGTAGATACTAACTGTGATCCAGATGAAATCGATGTTGTAATCCCAGCGAACGATGACGCTATCCGCGCTGTTAAACTTCTAACTTCTAAAATGGCAGATGCAATCTTAGAAGCGAAGCAAGGCGAAGAAGAAGCGGAAGTTGCTGAAGAAACTGCACCAGAAACAGAAACAACAACTGCGTAACCTATTCAAAAGGTGATAAGAGGGACTGCCTTTTATCACCTTTTTTCAAGAAAAATGTGTAAGATACATACTCTTGTTTAACATATAAGGAGGAATACAAATGGCAATTACTGCACAGCAAGTAAAAGAACTGCGTGAAAAAACTGGCGCGGGCATGATGGATTGTAAAAAAGCGTTAACTGAAACTGACGGAGATATGGACAAAGCAATTGACCTTTTAAGAGAAAAAGGGATTGCGAAAGCAGCGAAAAAAGCTGACCGTATCGCAGCAGAAGGGTCTACTCTTATTAAAACTGACGGCAACAAAGGTGTTATCTTAGAAGTAAACTCTGAAACTGACTTCGTTGCGAAAAACGAAGGCTTCAAAGAGCTTCTTAACACTTTAGCTGATCACCTTCTTGCAAATACTCCAGCAGATGTTGAAGAAGCAATGGGTCAAAAAATGGAAAACGGCTCTACTGTTGAAGAGTACATCACAAGCGCAGTTGCTAAAATCGGTGAGAAAATCACTCTTCGCCGCTTTACAGTTCTTACAAAAGACGAAAACTCTGCATTCGGTGCTTACCTTCACATGGGCGGCCGCATCGGCGTATTAACTGTTCTGAACGGTACAACTGACGAAGAAACTGCGAAAGATATCGCAATGCACGTTGCCGCGGTTAACCCTCGTTACATTTCTCGTGATCAAGTATCTGAAGAAGAAGCAAACCATGAGCGTCAAATCTTAACTCAGCAAGCCCTTCAAGAAGGCAAACCTGAAAACATCGTAGCGAAAATGGTTGAAGGCCGTCTGAACAAATTCTTCGAAGAAATTTGTCTTTTAGACCAAGCGTTCGTTAAAAACCCAGATGAAAAAGTAAAACAAGTTGTTGCAGCGAAAAACGCAACTGTTCAAACTTATGTCCGCTATGAGGTTGGAGAAGGCATCGAAAAACGTCAAGAAAACTTTGCTGAAGAAGTAATGAACCAAGTGAAAAAATAATGGCGAAAAGATTTCGCGGCCAAATCGCGTCTTTTCAGGCAGTATAGGGGACACACTTTGTGTTCCCTATTTTTAAAACTATATTTACAAACTTTTTTTTCTCTTGCATAATAGAAAACGGCAATGTTTACACTTGGAGGTTATCATGGAAAAACCAAAATACAAACGAATCGTATTAAAGCTTAGCGGGGAAGCATTGGCAGGAGAACAGGGTAACGGAATTAACCCAACTGTCATTCAATCCATTGCAAAGCAAGTGAAAGAAATCGCTGAGCTTGATGTCGAAGTGGCTGTTGTAGTAGGCGGCGGCAACTTATGGCGCGGAAAAACAGGAAGTGACCTGGGCATGGACCGTGCAACTGCTGACTATATGGGAATGCTGGCGACAGTTATGAATTCGCTTGCTCTTCAAGACAGCTTGGAAACACTCGGAATCCAGTCCAGAGTGCAAACATCCATTGAAATGAGACAAGTTGCTGAACCGTACATAAGAAGAAAAGCGATACGCCACTTAGAGAAAAAACGTGTCGTTATTTTCGCTGCGGGCACAGGAAACCCATATTTCTCAACTGATACGACAGCTGCACTGCGGGCTGCTGAAATTGAAGCAGACGTTATTTTAATGGCGAAAAATAATGTTGACGGTGTGTATAATGCTGATCCTAGAAAAGATGAATCAGCTGTTAAGTATGAATCACTTTCTTATCTTGACGTTCTAAAAGACGGCCTGGAAGTCATGGATTCAACAGCATCATCTTTATGCATGGATAATGACATTCCGCTTATCGTCTTTTCTATTATGGAAGAAGGAAATATCAAACGTGCCGTTATCGGTGAATCAATCGGAACGATCGTGAGGGGGAAATAACGTGTCAAAAGAAGTATTAACTCAAACAAAAGAAAAAATGGAAAAAGCAATTGCTGCTTATCAGCGCGAATTGGCTACAGTACGTGCAGGCCGTGCAAATCCATCTTTATTAGATAAAGTAACGGTTGAATATTACGGAGCACAGACACCTTTAAATCAGCTGTCTTCTATTAACGTGCCTGAAGCTCGTATGCTCGTTGTAACGCCATATGATAAATCAGCAATCGGCGATATCGAAAAAGCGATTTTAAAAGCTGATTTAGGCCTTACGCCAACAAGTGACGGCAACATGATTCGAATTGCGATTCCGGCATTAACAGAAGAAAGACGCAAGGAATTAGTAAAAGTTGTGAAAAAATATGCTGAAGAAGCGAAAGTAGCTGTCCGTAACGTTCGCCGTGATGCTAACGATGATCTCAAAAAACTTGAGAAAAACGGAGACATTACTGAGGATGAACTGCGTGCTTCAACTGAAGACGTTCAAAAACTGACAGATGAATATGTGTCAAAAATTGACAGTGTCACAAAAGACAAAGAAAAAGAAATCATGGAAGTTTAATGAAAAACTATGTACAATAGATAATAGTGAAAAGACCCTCTCATGTTTACAGGGGGTTTTTTTGTTAATACTGTTGATTACATCGGTTATCAGCAGGGAATGCAACCTTTTTGGGTGACGGAGGAATCTCATGCTCAACATACTCAAAAATTGGAAGAACCAGCAAACTGCGGCTTCCAACTTAGAACGTTATACAAAAGAAGACATACTTAAGGGAGAAATTCCCGAACACATCGCCATTATCATGGATGGAAATGGCCGTTGGGCTAAAAAACGCTCTCTTCCCCGAATTGCAGGCCACCATGAAGGAATGAAGGTGGTAAAAAGGACAACGAAGCTTGCGAACGAACTAGGTGTCAAAGTATTGACATTGTATGCATTTTCAACAGAAAACTGGAAGAGGCCGAAAATGGAAGTCGATTTTTTAATGAAGCTTCCAGAAGAATTTTTAAATACGTATCTTCCAGAGCTTGTAGAGGAAAATGTACAGGTTCGGATCATAGGAGATGAAACGGCTTTGCCGGCGCACACATTACGTGCGATTGAAAAGGCTGTAGAGGATACGGCGCAAAACGACGGAATGATCCTTAATTTTGCTCTCAATTATGGAGGCCGTACTGAAATTGTCACTGCTGCAAAAGCACTCGCGGAAAAAGTGAAGGAAGGCTCTTTGGATATTGAAGACATTGATGAATCGCTTTTTTCTAATTATTTAATGACTGAATCTTTGCAGGATCCTGAACTTTTAATTCGAACGAGCGGCGAGATTAGACTGAGCAATTTTATGCTATGGCAGGTTGCCTACAGTGAATTTGTCTTTACTGACGTCTTGTGGCCTGACTTTAAAGAAGATCACTTCTTACAGGCGTTAGCAGAATATCAGCAGAGGGGCCGGAGGTTTGGCGGAATTTAGAGGATGGTGGACATGAAACAAAGAATTTTGACAGGTGTTCTGGCAGCAATTGTATTTTTATTTTTGGTTATTGTCGGGAAATTGCCGTTCACCATATTAATTTATGCTATGGGCAGTGTGGCGCTTTTTGAGCTTTTACGGATGAAAAAGCTGAAGCTGGTTTCACTGCCGGGTTTGATCAGTCTTTTATTATTGTGGATGTTCTTATTGCCAAGCCAGTATTCGTTTTTTGAAGCGAATGGTATTTCAAAAATGGAAATCGCTTTGTTTGCGGTACTGCTTTTGCTGACTTACACAGTGTTGGTGAAAAACACCTTTACTTTTGATGAAGTCGGGTTTATTACGCTTGCAGCAATTTACATCGGAATGTGTTTTCATTATTTTATAGAAATCAGAAATCTTGACCAATACGGGTTAACATACATTTTTTACGCGTGTGTTGTGATTTGGTCCACTGATTCCGGTGCATATTTTGTCGGGAAAGCGCTTGGTAAGCGAAAACTGTGGCCTGAAATCAGTCCGAACAAAACAGTGGAAGGCTTTGCAGGCGGAATTGTCATCGCACTTGTACTGGCGACGATTTTTCAGCTTTTTGCACATCTTCCGATCCCGTATATCTATCTGCTTTTGATCACGCTGTTTTTGTCTGTTTTCGGACAACTTGGAGATTTAGTGGAATCCGCCTTGAAAAGACATTACGATGTAAAGGATTCTGGGAAGATTCTTCCCGGGCATGGCGGTATATTAGACCGTTTTGACAGTTTCTTGTTTGTCATGCCTTTCTTGTACTTTCTGCTTGCCCTTTTTTCATAAAAAAGTCTAATATGAATATGAGACTGATCATGCAGCAAAAAGAATAGGAGTAGTGGCAGCTTTGAAAAATATTTGTCTTTTAGGAGCAACAGGATCAATCGGCGAACAGACTCTTGACGTATTGCGTACGCATCAAGATCAATTTCAGCTGGTATCTATGTCGTTTGGCAGAAATATTGATAAGGCCGTACCAATGATTGAGGCCTTTCAGCCAAAGTTTGTCTCTGTCGGTGATCTGGATACATATCATAAATTAAAACAAATGTCTTTTTCTTTTGAGTGCCAAATCGGGCTGGGAGAAGAAGGACTGATAGAAGCAGCAGTGATGGAGGAGGTTGACATTGTTGTCAACGCCTTGCTCGGAAGCGTCGGTCTTATCCCGACGTTAAAGGCAATTGAACAGAAAAAAACAATTGCGCTTGCAAATAAGGAAACTCTTGTCACTGCAGGGCATATAGTAAAAGAACATGCTAAGAAATATGATGTTCCGCTGCTGCCTGTTGACAGTGAGCATTCGGCAATTTTTCAAGCCCTTCAAGGCGAACAGGCTAAAAACATTGAACGCCTCATCATTACGGCATCCGGCGGAAGCTTTCGGGACAAGACGCGGGAGGAGCTCGAATCAGTAACAGTTGAGGATGCATTAAAACACCCGAATTGGTCAATGGGTGCAAAAATTACGATTGATTCGGCTACAATGATGAATAAGGGATTAGAGGTGATCGAGGCACATTGGCTATTCGATATACCATATGAACAAATTGATGTAGTTTTACATAAGGAGAGCATCATCCATTCAATGGTTGAGTTTCATGACAAAAGTGTGATCGCACAGCTCGGAACTCCGGATATGAGAGTACCAATCCAATATGCGCTCACTTATCCTGACCGGTTGCCATTACCAGATGCGAAAAGGCTTGAATTATGGGAAATCGGCAGCCTCCATTTTGAGAAAGCTGATTTTGACAGGTTCCGATGCTTACAATTTGCTTTTGAATCAGGTAAAATAGGAGGAACAATGCCGACAGTGCTAAATGCGGCAAATGAAGTAGCTGTCGCTGCCTTTTTAGCCGGCAAGATACCGTTTTTGGCTATTGAAGACTGTATCGAAAAGGCACTATCCCGCCATCAGGTAATGAAAAAACCGAGCCTGGCGGACATTCAAGAAGTGGACAAAGATACCCGGGGATACGTCAATTCAATACTCACATAAGGTGGTATGTTCGTGAATACAGTTATAGCGTTTATCATTATTTTCGGAACGCTCGTTTTCTTCCATGAACTGGGCCATTTATTGCTAGCCCAAAGAGCGGGAATTCTCTGCCGTGAATTTGCGATCGGCTTCGGTCCAAAAATTTTTTCTTTCAAAAAAAATGAAACAGTTTATACGATCAGGCTGCTTCCGGTCGGCGGATTTGTCCGTATGGCAGGCGAAGACCCGGAAATGATTGAGGTGAAACCCGGTTACACGGTCGGGCTTCTCTTTAATAAAGATGATCAAGTTGAGAAAGTCATCATCAATCAAAAGGAAAAATACCCGGATGCTTTAGTCATTGAAGTGGAAACAGCGGATTTAGAGCATGACATGAAGATCACCGGCTATGAACAGGGGAAAGAGGATGAGCTTTCCAGCTTTACTGTCAGCGAAACATCCTTTTTCATTGTAGACGGAGAAGAGGTACAGATTGCGCCGTATAATCGCCAATTTGGTTCCAAACCTGTGTGGCAGCGGATTAAAGCGATTGCTGCAGGGCCGATTATGAACTTTATTTTAGCTTACGTCATTTTAGTAATGCTTGGACTTGTTCAAGGCGTGCCGTCAAATGAGCCTGTGCTCGGGCAGCTGACTGACAATGGAAGGGCGGCCGAGGCAGGGCTAAAAGAAGGGGATTACATTCAAAGCATTAACGGTGAGAAAATGAGGTCTTGGACTGACATTGTCTCCGCTGTAAAAGAAAACCCGGAAAAAGAAATGGACGTTGCAGTAAAAAGAGATAACAAAACGCTTCATATTTCAGTGACTCCGGAAGCTGTGAAAGATGAGAGCAAAAAGACAATCGGACGTTTCGGTTCCTATGCGCCGACTGAAAAAGGCGTTCTCTCAGCAGTTGCTTACGGCGCGACATCAACAGTTGATGTCACCAAAGCCATTTTAACCAACTTAAGCAAATTAGTAACAGGCCAATTTAAACTTGATATGTTGTCAGGTCCTGTCGGCATATATGATATGACAGACCAAGTGGCGAAAACGGGGTTAGTTAACTTATTCCAGTTTGCTGCGTTTTTAAGCATTAACCTTGGGATTGTCAACTTGCTTCCGATTCCGGCACTTGACGGAGGAAGGCTGTTATTTCTATTTATTGAAGCGATTCGGGGCAAACCGATTAACAGAGAAAAAGAAGCATTTGTTGTGTTTATCGGGGTAGCTTTCTTAATGCTTCTTATGCTGGTCGTCACATGGAACGATATCCAGCGGCTGTTCTTGTAAATGAAAAGTAAATCAATCAGAGGTGCGAAGAAATGAGACAAAGCTTGACGCTTATTCCTACGCTCCGTGAAGTTCCAGCTGATGCCGAAGCAAAAAGTCATCAGCTTCTTCTGAGAGCAGGATTTATCAGACAGAATACGAGCGGGGTATACAGCTATATGCCTCTTGCGTATAAGGTGATTCAAAACATTCAGCAGATTGTTCGTGAAGAAATGGAGAAAATTGATGCCGTAGAAATGCTTATGCCCGCATTGCAGCAGGCTGAGACATGGCAGGAATCAGGCAGATGGTATACGTATGGTCCTGAACTGATGAGACTAAAAGACCGTCATGGCCGTGAGTTTGCTTTAGGGGCAACGCATGAGGAAGTTATCACTTCACTTGTTCGCGATGAGGTTAAATCCTATAAGCGTCTCCCTCTGACTCTGTATCAAATTCAGTCTAAGTTCAGAGATGAAAAACGTCCTCGCTTTGGTTTGTTAAGAGGCCGCGAATTTATTATGAAGGATGCGTATTCTTTCCATGCATCTGAAGAGAGCCTGGATGAAACGTATCAAAAAATGTACGAGGCCTATTCTAATATTTTTGTCCGCTGCGGCATTAATGTAAGACCTGTCATCGCCGATTCAGGCGCAATGGGAGGAAAGGATACGCACGAGTTTATGGCACTGTCTGCAATCGGAGAGGATACAATTGCGTATTCTGATGAATCACAGTATGCGGCGAATATCGAAATGGCTGAAGTTCTTTATCAAGAGGTCTCTTCTGATGAAGAGCCTAAAGCTTTAGAGAAAATTCACACGCCTAACGTGAAAACAATCGAAGAACTGACTGCGTTTTTACAGGTTTCCGCTGAAGCCTGCATTAAGTCAGTATTGTTTAAAGCAGATGACCGTTTTGTCTTAGTGCTTGTAAGAGGCGACCATGAAGTCAACGATATTAAAGTGAAAAACTTGCTTCATGCAGAAGTTGTGGAGCTTGCCTCACATGAAGAGGTCATTCAGCAGCTCGGAACAGAGCCAGGATTTGTCGGCCCTGTCGGTGTCAATCAAGATGTTGAAGTTTATGCCGATCATGCTGTGAAAGCAATGGTCAATGCTGTTGCCGGTGCGAATGAAGGAGATCATCATTATCAAAATGTCAACGTGAACCGTGATGCGCAAATTAAAGAATTTGCCGATCTTCGATTTATTAAAGAAGGTGATCTTTCACCAGACGGTAAAGGCACAATCCGCTTTGCGGAAGGAATCGAAGTCGGACAAGTCTTTAAGCTCGGAACACGCTATTCAGAAGCGATGAATGCGACATACTTAGACGAAAACGGACGCGCGCAGCCAATGCTGATGGGCTGTTACGGAATCGGTGTGTCAAGAACGCTTTCTGCTATTGCTGAACAGCATCACGACGAAAAAGGGTTAATCTGGCCAAAAAGCGTTGCGCCGTACGATCTTCATATTCTTGCTTTGAACATGAAAAACGATGCCCAAAGAGAGCTTGCTGAAAAGCTGTATGCCGATTTAAAAGCGGAAGGCTATGGAGTGCTCTATGACGATCGTGCTGAGCGCGCCGGCGTAAAATTTGCTGATTCAGATCTAATCGGACTTCCAATCCGCATCACTGTCGGAAAACGGGCTGACGAAGGAATTGTCGAAGTGAAAATCCGTAAAACGGGTGAGTCAACTGAGATTTCAGTAGACGAATTATCTGCTTTTATCAGCAAGCAGTAATCACCATAACGATTTATTAAAAAACATGTTAAAATAGAAATAATAGAAGGTACCTCATTGCCTGAGGTACCTTCACTTATGATGTTTTTAGGGAGGGATACTGTCTGAATGGAACAGTTATCAGTAAACAGAAGGCAGTTTCAAATTCTTCTGCAGCAGATTAATATGACAGATGATACCTTCATGACATACTTTGAAGATGGCGAGATTAAAAAGCTGACGATACACAAAGCGACAAAGTCTTGGCATTTTCATTTTCAATTTAAATCTTTGCTGCCTTTTCAAATATATGACACATTAACAATGAGGCTGACGCAATCGTTTGCCCACATAGCAAAAGTTACATCATCAATCGAAGTGCAAGATGCAGAGGTCAGCGAAAGTCTTGTACAAGACTACTGGTCACGCTGCATTGAAGAACTGCAAGGCATTTCGCCGCCGATTATCAGTCTATTAAACCAGCAAAAACCGAAGCTGAAGGGTAATAAACTGATTGTCAAAACAAAAACGGATACGGAAGCTGCTGCACTTAAGAACAAATATAGTTCCATGATTCAAGCAGGCTACCGTCAATTTGGTTTCCCGGACCTTCAGCTTGATGCCGAAATATTTGTATCCGAGCAAGAAGTTCAAAAGTTTCGGGAACAAAAGCTTGCAGAAGACCAAGAGCGGGCCATGCAAGCGCTGATTGAAATGGAGAAGAAAGACAAAGAAAGTGATGAAGATCAAGCGCCATCTGGGCCTCTTGTCATCGGTTATCAAATTAAAGATAACGAAGAAATCCGGACACTTGACAGCATCATGGACGAAGAACGGAGAATTACGGTTCAGGGTTATGTGTTTGATGTGGAGACCCGAGAGCTGAAAAGCGGGCGCACGCTATGCATCTTCAAAATTACAGACTACACAAATAGTATTTTAATCAAAATGTTTGCACGTGAAAAAGAAGATGCGGCACTGATGAAGTCTCTGAAAAAAGGAATGTGGGTAAAAGCACGCGGAAGTATTCAAAATGACACTTTCGTCAGAGATCTCGTCATGATCGCAAATGACGTAAATGAAATGAAAGCGAAAACCCGCGAAGATACGGCTCCTGAAGGAGAAAAAAGAGTGGAATTGCACCTGCATTCCCCGATGAGCCAAATGGATGCTGTGACGGGGATTGGAAAGCTTGTCGAACAGGCGAAAAAGTGGGGGCATGAGGCCATTGCTTTGACTGACCATGCTGTCGTTCAATCCTTCCCTGATGCGTATTCTGCCGCCAAGAAGCATGGAATTAAAATGATCTACGGGATGGAAGCGAATCTTGTTGATGACGGCGTGCCAATTGCTTATAACGCTGCACATCGTCTGCTTGAGGAAGAAACATATGTTGTTTTTGACGTCGAGACGACAGGACTGTCTGCTGTATACGATACCATTATTGAGCTGGCTGCAGTAAAAGTAAAAGGCGGAGAAATTATTGATAAATTTGAGGCGTTTGCGAACCCGCATCGTCCGCTTTCAGCCACAATCATAGAGCTTACTGGCATCACCGATGATATGCTTCGCGACGCTCCGGATGTCGTAGACGTGATAAGAGATTTCAGAGAATGGATCGGCAATGATATCCTTGTCGCTCATAATGCGAGCTTTGATATGGGATTCTTAAATGTAGCCTATAAAAAGCTTCTTGAAGTCGAAAAAGCTAAAAACCCAGTCATTGATACGCTTGAGCTAGGCCGTTTTCTCTATCCGGAATTTAAGAACCACCGTCTGAACACACTCTGTAAAAAGTTTGATATCGAACTCACACAGCACCACCGTGCGATATACGATACTGAAGCGACGGCTTATTTGCTCCTGAAAATGCTGAAGGACGCAGCTGAAAAAGGCATTCAGTACCATGATGAGCTGAATGAAAATATGGGACAGTCCAACGCTTATCAAAGATCAAGACCGTATCATGCAACATTACTTGCTGTGAACAGCACGGGGCTTAAAAATTTATTTAAGCTTGTGTCACTTTCTCATATTCATTATTTTTACAGAGTGCCTCGTATTCCGAGATCTCAACTTGAGAAATACAGGGAAGGGCTTCTGATCGGTTCGGCCTGTGACAGGGGAGAGGTTTTTGAAGGGATGATGCAAAAATCGCCTGAAGAGGTTGAAGATGTCGCGTCATTCTATGATTATCTTGAGGTTCAACCGCCTGAAGTGTACCGTCACTTGCTAGAGCTTGAGCTGGTCCGTGATGAAAAGTCGCTGAAAGAAATTATTGCGAATATCACGAAACTGGGTGAAAAGCTTAATAAACCGGTTGTTGCTACGGGAAATGTTCATTACTTGAATGATGAGGATAAAATCTACAGAAAGATTTTAATATCCTCTCAAGGCGGGGCCAATCCGCTGAACAGGCATGAACTGCCGAAAGTGCATTTCAGAACGACAGACGAAATGCTTGAAGCATTTTCTTTCTTAGGCGAAGAAAAAGCGAAGGAAATCGTTGTCACCAATACCCAAAAGGTTGCTTCTTTAATTGATGACATCAAGCCGATTAAAGATGATTTGTATACACCGAAAATCGAAGGCGCTGATGAAGAGATCAGAGAAATGAGCTATCAGCGTGCAAGAAGCATTTACGGCGAACAGCTGCCTGAAATTGTGGAAGCGCGGATTGAAAAAGAATTAAAGAGTATCATTGGCCACGGCTTCGCTGTTATTTATTTGATCTCTCACAAACTTGTAAAACGTTCACTAGATGACGGGTATCTTGTAGGTTCCCGTGGTTCCGTAGGATCTTCATTAGTTGCGACGCTTACTGAGATCACTGAAGTGAACCCGCTACCGCCGCACTATGTATGCTCTGAGTGCCAGCATTCTGAGTTCTTTAATGATGGTTCTGTCGGTTCCGGTTTTGACCTGCCTGACAAGACATGTCCTCATTGCGGAACGCCTTTGAAAAAAGACGGACATGATATTCCGTTTGAAACGTTCTTAGGATTTAAAGGGGACAAAGTACCTGATATCGATTTGAACTTCTCAGGAGAATATCAGCCGCAAGCACACAATTACACAAAAGTATTGTTCGGAGAAGACAACGTATATCGTGCGGGAACAATAGGCACTGTTGCAGAAAAAACAGCTTATGGTTATGTAAAAGGCTATGCCGGAGACAATAACCTTCACATGCGCGGGGCCGAAGTAGATCGGCTCGTACAGGGATGTACAGGTGTTAAACGGACGACTGGACAGCACCCTGGGGGTATTATCGTCGTTCCGGATTATATGGATATTTATGATTTTTCACCGATTCAGTTCCCGGCAGATGCCACGGGTTCAGAGTGGAAAACGACTCATTTTGATTTCCACTCCATCCATGACAACCTGTTGAAACTCGATATTCTCGGACACGATGACCCGACCGTCATTCGGATGCTTCAGGACTTAAGCGGAATTGATCCGAAAACAATTCCAACAGATGATCCTGAAGTGATGAAGATCTTCCAGGGAACCGAATCACTCGGTGTTACAGAAGAACAGATCGGCTGTAAAACGGGCACTCTTGGAATCCCTGAATTCGGAACCCGATTTGTCCGGCAGATGCTTGAAGACACAAAGCCGACAACTTTTTCCGAGCTCGTTCAGATTTCGGGCTTGTCTCACGGAACTGATGTATGGCTCGGCAATGCGCAAGAGCTCATCCACAATAATATTTGTGAGCTGAGTGAGGTTATCGGCTGCCGTGATGACATTATGGTTTACTTAATCTATCAGGGCCTTGAGCCGTCCCTTGCCTTTAAAATCATGGAATTTGTGCGTAAAGGAAAAGGATTAACGCCTGAATGGGAAGAAGAAATGAAAAATAACAATGTCCCAGACTGGTATATTGATTCTTGTAAAAAGATTAAATACATGTTCCCGAAAGCCCACGCCGCAGCTTATGTATTAATGGCAGTCCGCATTGCTTACTTTAAAGTCCATCACGCGCTTTTGTATTATGCGGCTTATTTTACTGTTCGTGCAGACGATTTTGATATTGATACAATGATCAAGGGTTCTACAGCAATCAAGGCTGTAATGGAGGATATTAACTCTAAAGGACTTGATGCTTCACCGAAGGAAAAAAACCTTCTGACTGTTTTAGAATTAGCGCTTGAAATGTGTGAAAGAGGCTATTCATTCCAAAAAGTCGATTTATATCGCTCCAGCGCTACAGAGTTTATTATTGACGGCAACAGTCTTATCCCGCCGTTTAACTCCATTCCTGGATTAGGGACGAACGCCGCTCTGAACATTGTAAAGGCTCGTGAAGAAGGTGAATTCCTCTCGAAAGAAGATTTACAAAAGAGAGGGAAAGTGTCAAAAACGATTCTAGAGTATTTAGATCGTCATGGCTGCTTGGAATCACTGCCTGATCAAAACCAATTGTCACTGTTCTAACATGGAAAGCAGAATTTCTCTGGAAATTCTGCTTCTATGCATACATAGGCGTAAAAAGTGCCATCGTAACATTAGAGTCTCTGTCATTTGCTTAGGTATGAAGGTAAGCGTATATCCATTTGCAATAAAAATATGGTTATGGTATAGTTTTATTGGAAATGCTAACGATTACCGAGGCAAAGAGTGGGGAAACCCGCTCTTTTGTATTGAACAAGAGAATTTTGTCTCGACATGTTCATCGTTTACTTTTTAGCCCCTGCTCTTTTGAAGCAGGGTTTTTATGCAGAGTGACGAGACGAATATGAGATCGACAGCACAAGGAGGAAGAACATGAGCAAAAAAGTGACTGACACCGTTCAAGAAATGGCTCAGCCAATCGTAGACAGCCTTCAGCTTGAACTCGTTGACATTGAATTTGTCAAAGAGGGTCAAAGCTGGTTCCTTCGCGTGTTTATTGATTCCGATGACGGTGTGGATATTGAGGAATGTGCCAAAGTAAGCGAAGCTTTAAGCGAAAAGCTTGATGAGGCAGATCCAATCAGCCAAAATTACTTTCTTGAAGTTTCATCTCCGGGAGCTGAGCGTCCGCTAAAGAAAAAGGCCGATTTCGAAAAATCACTTGGAAAAAATGTGTACATTAAGACGTATGAGCCTATTGAGGGCGTTAAAGTGTTTGAAGGTGAACTGGCTGAATTTGATGGACAAACAGTGACAGTTGAGATCACGATCAAAACAAGAAAGAAACGGATCAATATTCCGTATGAAAAGATAGCTAATGCAAGATTAGCTGTTACATTCTAATGAATACAAATGTTTTAAGGGGGGAGACCGTTAAATGAGCAGTGAATTATTAGATGCTCTCACGATTCTTGAAAAAGAAAAAGGCATCAGTAAAGAAATTATCATTGAAGCAATCGAAGCTGCCTTAATTTCTGCTTATAAGCGGAATTTTAATCAAGCGCAAAATGTACGGGTGGATTTAAACCGTGAAACAGGCTCCATCCGTGTATTTGCAAGAAAAGATGTCGTTGACGAAGTATACGACCAAAGACTGGAGATCTCTATTGAAGAGGCGCAGGGCATCCATCCGGAATATATGGTCGGCGATGTCGTCGAAATCGAAGTAACACCTAAGGATTTTGGGCGCATAGCTGCTCAAACAGCGAAGCAGGTCGTCACACAGCGTGTGCGCGAAGCTGAGCGCGGTGTGATTTATTCTGAATTTATCGACCGTGAAGAAGACATCATGACAGGTATTGTCCAGCGTCTGGACAATAAGTTTATCTACGTGTCTTTAGGCAAAATTGAAGCCTTGCTGCCGGTTAATGAGCAAATGCCGAATGAGAGCTACAAGCCTCATGACCGCATTAAGGTATATATCACAAAAGTAGAAAAAACGACGAAGGGTCCGCAGATTTATGTGTCAAGAACACATCCAGGCCTGTTAAAGCGTTTGTTTGAAATTGAAGTGCCCGAAATTTATGATGGAACTGTCGAGCTGAAATCTGTTGCCAGAGAAGCCGGCGACCGTTCAAAAATTTCTGTCCGCACAGATGATCCTGACGTGGATCCTGTCGGCTCATGCGTAGGCCCTAAAGGCCAGCGTGTTCAGGCGATCGTCAATGAATTAAAAGGTGAAAAAATTGACATTGTCAACTGGTCCAGTGATCCTGTAGAATTTGTCGCGAATGCGCTCAGCCCTTCGAAAGTGCTGGATGTCATCGTTAATGAAGAAGAAAAAGCGACAACTGTTATCGTTCCTGATTACCAGCTGTCTCTGGCGATTGGCAAAAGAGGACAAAACGCACGCTTAGCTGCTAAACTGACAGGCTGGAAGATTGATATTAAGAGCGAAACGGACGCAAGAGAACTTGGAATCTATCCGAGAGAACTTGAAGAAGAAGACGATGAGCCGCTCTTTACGGAGCCTGAAACTGCTGAATCGGATGAATAAGAGGTGACCTTAGGTGAATAAACACAAGAAGATCCCGTTACGCAAATGTGTAGTGACTGGGGAAATGAAGCCTAAAAAGGAACTGATCCGAGTTGTACGTTCGAAAGAAGGCGAAATCTCAGTAGACCCGACCGGAAAAAAGAACGGGCGGGGTGCTTATTTAACGCTGGATAAAGAGTGCATCTTAGCAGCAAAAAAGAAAAACACTTTACAAAATCAATTTCAATCACAAATCGATGACCAGATTTTCGAAGAATTGCTGGAGCTGGCGGAAAAGGTGAAAAAATAAAATGTCTGGAATGGAATGGTTTCCCTTGCTGGGTCTGGCCAATCGAGCTCGTAAGGTCGTGTCAGGCGAGGACTTGGTAATTAAAGAAATCAGGAATGCGCGTGCAAAGCTTGTCCTGCTTACAGAGGATGCATCATCTAATACAGCAAAAAAAGTAACCGACAAGTGCAATTATTATAAAGTCCCTTATAAAAAAGTCGAGAGTCGCGCGGTTCTTGGACGCTCTATCGGTAAAGAAGCCCGTGTCGTTGTCGCCGTCACTGACCAAGGTTTTGCGAATAAGCTGATCAGCTTGCTCGATTAATATTTTTGGGGGTGAACGAATGGCTAAAATGAGAGTATACGAATATGCAAAAGCGTTAAATGTTTCAAGTAAGGAAATTTTGACCGCACTGAAAAACATGGATTTAGAAGTGAATAATCATATGGCCATGCTTGAAGAAAAGGCCATTAAACAGCTTGATGCCAAATATAAAAAAGGCGGCGCAAGCGCAGCCGCTAAATCTCAAAAGCCTGCAGAAACGAACAAAAACAAACAGCCGCAAGGGGTTAATCAGCAATCAGCTGGAAATCAACCAAATAAAATTCGAGACGGAAAGAAGAATGACGTGCAGAATAATCAATTTAACAAAAACAAGAAGAATAACAACAACAAAAAAAATAAACGTAACAACAACAATAAAAATCAATATCAGCAAAAGCCTGTAAAGCCGAAAAAAGAGCTTCCTGAGAAAATTACGTTCTCCGGTACTTTAACAGTCGGCGCACTGGCTGAAGAGCTTGGCAAAGAGCCTTCAGAAATCATTAAAAAGCTGATGCTTCTTGGTGTAATGGCAACCATCAACCAAGAGCTTGATAAAGATACAATTGAACTCATTGCATCAGAATATGGTGTTGAAACAGAAGAAGTCATTGTGCTTGAAGAAACAGAGCTGGAAAAATACGAAGAGCCTGATAATGAAGAGGATCTCGAAATTCGTCCTCCTGTCGTTACGATCATGGGTCACGTTGACCATGGGAAAACGACGCTTCTTGACAGTATCCGTAAAACGAAGGTTGTTGAAGGAGAAGCAGGCGGAATCACTCAGCATATCGGTGCTTACCAAATTGAAGAGAACGGCAAGAAAATTACGTTCTTGGATACTCCGGGTCACGCCGCATTTACAACAATGCGTGCACGCGGTGCAGAAGTAACTGATATTACAATTCTCGTTGTTGCTGCTGATGATGGTGTAATGCCGCAAACAGTAGAAGCGATTAACCATGCAAAAGCAGCTGAGGTTCCCATTATCGTTGCTGTGAATAAAATTGATAAAGAATCCGCAAATCCTGACCGTGTGATGCAAGAACTGACGGAATACGGGCTTGTCCCTGAAGCTTGGGGCGGAGAAACAATTTTTGTTCCGCTTTCCGCTTTAACTGGAAAAGGCATTGATGAACTCGTTGAAATGATTTTGCTTGTCAGTGAAGTAGAGGAACTGAAAGCGAACCCGAATCGCCAGGCAAAAGGAACGGTTATTGAAGCGGAACTCGATAAAGGCAGAGGATCAGTTGCGACATTGCTCGTACAGACTGGAACACTGCATGTCGGTGATCCGATCGTAGTCGGCAACACATTCGGCCGTGTCCGTGCAATGGTTAACGACATTGGACGCCGTGTGAAAACTGCCGGCCCGTCAACTCCGGTTGAAATTACCGGTTTGAATGATGTCCCTCAAGCGGGAGACCAATTCCTTGTCTTTAAAGATGAAAAAACAGCTCGTTCTGTCGGGGAAGCCCGTGCTTCGAAACAGCTTGAAGAGCAGCGCAGCGATAAAGCAAAGCTCAGTCTTGATGACTTATTCGAGCAAATTAAACAAGGTGATGTAAAAGACATCAACATCATCGTAAAAGCTGACGTTCAAGGATCTGCTGAAGCTTTAACAGCCGCACTTCAAAAAATTGAAGTAGAAGGCGTTAAAGTGAAAATCATCCATACGGGCGTTGGTGCGATTACTGAATCTGACATTATCTTGGCATCTGCTTCCAATGCAATTGTTATCGGGTTTAATGTGAGACCGGACGGAAATGCTAAGAGTACGGCTGAAGCTGAAAATGTAGATATTAGACTTCACCGTATCATTTACAAAGTAATCGACGAGATTGAAGCTGCCATGAAAGGTATGCTTGATCCTGAATATGAAGAAAAAGTAATTGGTCAAGTAGAAGTGCGACAAACATTCAAAGTATCTAAAATCGGTACAATTGCCGGCGGATATGTTACTGAAGGAACTATTACGCGCGACAGCGGCCTCCGTTTAATTCGTGACGGCGTCGTCATCTTCGAAGGCGAAGTAGACGTTCTGAAACGCTTTAAAGACGATGTGAAAGAAGTTTCACAAGGCTATGAATGTGGTATTACAATTAAGAAATACAATGACATTCGTGAAGGTGACATCCTTGAAGCGTTTGTCATGCAAGAAATTGAAAGAACGTGATCGGATTTGCGGAGTGTGAATGCATCATTTATGACGCAGGATCGCTAAAAGAAAAGCGTGCCGTTCTGAAGCGGATCGTAACCAGGGTTCAAAATAAGTTCAATGTTTCGATTTCGGAGATTGGCTTTCAAGACACTTGGCAAAGAACCAGCTTTGGAATCGCCGCTGTTTCTTCCTCTCGCGTTCAAACAGAAAAAGAGCTGCAGCGCGTTTTGGCGTTTATCGATTCTTTTCCTGAAATTGAACGGACGATCACTAGAACAGAGTGGTTTTAACTTAGAGGTGATTGAATTGAGTATGAGAGCAAACCGTGTCGGCGAGCAAATGAAAAAAGAACTCGGTGATATTATCAGCCGCAAGCTGAAAGACCCGAGAATTGGTTTTCTGACAGTAACGGATGTACGTGTATCAGGTGATTTGCAAATTGCAAAGGTGTATATCTCGGTTCTCGGTGACGAGAAAAAACGGGAGGAAGCGCTGAAAGGGCTGGCTAAAGCGAAAGGATTTATCCGATCCGAAATTGGCAGCCGTATCAGACTTCGAAAAACGCCTGAAATTGAATTTGAGTTCGATGAATCAATCGATTACGGAAATCGTATCGAAACATTGATTCACGAAATACATTCAGAGAAACCATCTGAATAAAAATGGAGAGGATAGGCGTATATCGTCTGTCCTCTTTTCTGCGTTTTAAAGAGAAAAGCTCAAAAGAAGGAGTGAAAGGACAAATGGTTAACGGAGTTCTCCTTTTACATAAACCAGTTGGCATGACATCGCATGACTGTGTCATGAAGATCCGAAAACTGTTAAAAACAAAAAAAGTAGGGCATACGGGAACGCTCGATCCAGAAGTGTCAGGCGTGCTTCCGATTTGTGTGGGAAGGGCGACAAAAATTGTCGAATATTTAACTGAAAAGTCTAAAACGTATGATGCGGAAATAACACTTGGCTTTTCAACGACAACAGAGGATCAAACCGGAGAAACAGTTGAAACAAAGCCTGTCAGTCAAGATATTGATAAAGCCGATGTAGAAAAGGTGTTAAACAGTTTAAAGGGTAAACAGGAACAAATTCCTCCCATGTATTCCGCTGTAAAAGTAAACGGCAAAAAATTATACGAGTACGCAAGAGCAGGCATTGAAGTAGAACGTCCGAAACGCATGATTACCATTGAAGACATTGCCCTGACTACAGAGATTAAACATAACGGAGAAACCGCGAGTTTCCGGTTTACGGTAACATGCTCCAAAGGGACCTATGTAAGGACGCTGGCGGTCATGATCGGAGAAAAGCTCGGATTTCCGGCTCATATGTCTCATTTAATCCGTACGGCATCCGGAGACTTTTCTCTTGACGAATGCTTTACCTTTGAAGAACTGGAAGCACAGGTCCAGTCCGGAACCGTAGGAGAGTATACAGTTCCTATTGAACGTGCGCTCAATCATTTGCCGAAATGGATCATAAGTGATACATTAGCTAAGAAAGTAGAAAATGGGGCTTTGCTTGAGACGCCCGAGCAGTTTTCTGAAATGACAGGCGAAGACCGCATTGCCGTCTTTACTGAATCCGGAAGCTGTTTGGCGATCTATTTCCCCCATCCTGCAAAAAATGGGCTGTTAAAGCCGGCAAAAGTATTGATGCAAAAAAGCGAACAATAGAAAAAAGGTGACCGTTCTGTGAAGACGATACATATTACACATCCTCATCATTTAATCAAAGAGGAGCAGGCAAAGTCTGTGATGGCGTTAGGGTATTTTGACGGCGTTCATCTTGGACATCAAAAGGTAATCGGCACAGCGAAGCAAATAGCTGAAGAAAAGGGCTTGGCATTAGCTGTGATGACCTTTCACCCTCATCCTTCTCATGTATTGGGCAGGGAGCAGGAGCCAAAGGATCTGATTACGCCTCTGGAAGATAAAATAAACCAAATTGAACAATTAGGCACAGAGATTCTGTATGTCGTTAAATTTAATGAAGTATTTGCTTCTCTTTCTCCTAAGCAGTTTGCAGACCAGTATATTATCGGCCTTAATGTGCAGCACGCAGTGGCGGGCTTTGACTTTACGTACGGGAAATACGGCAAGGGAACAATGGAGACCATGCCGCATGATTTAGAAGGAAAAGCTGAGTGCACAATGGTAGAAAAATTAACGGAGCAGGATAAAAAAATCAGTTCCTCGTATATCCGTACCGCGCTTCAAAACGGAGACGTTGAATTGGCGAATGTCTTGCTCGGACAGCCTTATTTTATTAAAGGAATTGTCATTCACGGTGATAAAAGAGGGCGGACCATCGGGTTTCCGACAGCAAATGTCGGTTTAAATAACAGCTATATCGTTCCGCCGACGGGTGTATATGCCGTAAAAGCGGAAGTGAACGGCGAAGTCTACAATGGCGTTTGCAATATCGGCTATAAGCCGACGTTTTATGAAAAACGTCCGGAGCAGCCTTCAATTGAAGTCAATCTGTTTGATTTCGATCAGGAGGTATACGGAGCCGCTATAAAGATCGAATGGTATAAACGGATTCGGAGCGAGCGAAAATTCAATGGCATCAAAGAATTAACAGAGCAAATTGAGAAAGATAAGCAGGAAGCCATCCGTTATTTCAGCAATCTGCGGAAATAACATGCAATGCACACAAATTTTATTCTAAAATATTTGCATATAGGCCCGATTTTTAGTATGATAGTTTTCGTAGTCTTAAAACCATTGCTTGGCAATCCGAAGTCACCGACGGTTGCTAGGTAACTGGGGCTAAATATGATTTGGAGGTGAAACAGGATGGCAATTACTCAAGAGCGTAAAAACCAACTCATCAGCGAGTTCAAAACACACGAATCTGATACTGGATCTCCAGAAGTTCAGATCGCTATCCTAACTGACTCAATTAACAACTTGAACGAGCATTTACGTACTCACAAGAAAGACCACCATTCACGTCGCGGTCTTCTTAAAATGGTAGGTAAGCGTCGTAATCTTCTTACGTATCTACGTAATAAAGACGTAACTCGTTACCGTGAGTTAATTAACAAACTAGGCTTACGTCGATAATCGTAAAAAGCGGGAGGATTCCCGCTTTTTTATCGTATTAAAGCGAAATTTCTTATAACAAATCATTGAAATCCTTTTACATACTACTTTGACATTGATATGTTCAATTCATTTCGTTCATAATAGGAGTAATTGATTATTTCACACAACGAAGAGAGGAGTTCGTAATCGTATGGGACAAGAAAAACATGTCTTTACCATAGATTGGGCCGGAAGAACGCTTACAGTTGAAACCGGCCAGCTTGCCAAACAGGCAAACGGTGCTGTGATGATCCGCTACGGTGATACAGCAGTGCTTAGTACAGCAACCGCTTCAAAAGAACCAAAACCGCTTGATTTCTTCCCGCTTACTGTAAACTATGAGGAAAGATTATATGCGGTAGGAAAAATTCCGGGCGGATTTATTAAAAGAGAAGGACGCCCAAGTGAAAAAGCGGTTCTTGCCAGCCGTTTAATCGACCGTCCGATCCGTCCTTTGTTTGCAGATGGATTCCGTAATGAAGTTCAAGTCATCAGCATTGTCATGAGTGTTGACCAAGACTGCTCTTCTGAAATGGCTGCTATGTTCGGTTCATCTCTTGCTCTTTCTGTATCGGATATTCCGTTTGAAGGACCGATTGCAGGGGTAACTGTCGGACGCATTGATGATCAATTTATCATTAACCCAACAGTCGATCAGCTTGAGAAAAGCGACATCAATCTTGTCGTTGCCGGCACGAAAGATGCCATTAACATGGTAGAAGCGGGAGCGGAAGAGGTTCCTGAGGAAACCATGCTTGAAGCCATTATGTTCGGCCATGAAGAGATTAAACGCCTGATTGCATTCCAAGAAGAAATTGTTGCAGCAGTCGGCAAAGAGAAATCAGAAATTACGCTCTATGAAGTTGATGAAGAGCTTAGTGAAAAAGTAAAAGCTTTAGCAGAAGAGGACCTGCTGAAAGCCATCCAAGTTCATGAAAAGCATGCCCGCGAAGATGCCATTAATGAAGTGAAAAATGCAGTGGTGGCAAAATTCGAGGATGAAGAGCATGATGAAGACACAATCAAGCAAGTGAAGCAGATTTTATCCAAGATGGTGAAAAATGAAGTGCGCCGCCTGATTACTGAAGAAAAAGTAAGACCGGACGGCCGCGGTGTCGATCAAATCCGCCCGCTTTCTTCAGAGGTTGGCCTCTTGCCAAGAACGCACGGATCAGGTCTGTTTACAAGGGGACAAACTCAGGCTCTCAGCGTATGTACGTTAGGTGCTCTGGGAGATGTGCAAATCCTTGACGGCTTAGGTGTAGAAGAGTCGAAACGGTTTATGCATCACTACAACTTCCCGCAATTCAGCGTTGGGGAAACAGGACCGATGCGTGGACCGGGACGCCGTGAAATCGGACACGGAGCACTGGGTGAGCGTGCGCTTGAGCCAGTTATTCCGTCTGAAAAAGATTTCCCTTACACTGTCCGTCTTGTATCAGAAGTGCTTGAATCAAACGGTTCTACGTCTCAAGCAAGTATTTGCGCAAGCACACTTGCAATGATGGATGCCGGTGTACCGATTAAAGCTCCAGTTGCTGGTATCGCGATGGGCCTCGTCAAATCAGGCGAACATTACACTGTTCTGACTGACATTCAAGGCATGGAAGATGCGCTTGGAGACATGGACTTTAAAGTAGCTGGGACTGAAAAAGGCGTAACGGCGCTGCAAATGGACATTAAAATCGAAGGCCTTTCCAGAGAGATTCTTGAAGAAGCGCTACAGCAGGCGAAAAAAGGGAGAATGGAAATCCTTAACAGCATGCTTGCGACATTAAGCGAATCAAGAAAAGAGCTTTCTCGATATGCGCCTAAGATTTTAACAATGGCCATTAATCCTGATAAAATCCGCGATGTCATCGGGCCAAGCGGAAAACAAATCAATAAGATCATCGAAGAAACCGGTGTTAAAATTGATATTGAGCAGGACGGCACAATCTTTATTTCTTCAACAGATGAAAGCAGCAACCAAAAAGCGAAAAAAATCATCGAAGACCTTGTCAGAGAAGTTGAAGTTGGCCAGCTTTACTTAGGTAAAGTAAAACGAATCGAAAAATTCGGGGCTTTCGTTGAAATTTTCAGCGGAAAAGACGGTTTGGTGCACATTTCAGAGCTTGCGCTTGAACGCGTAGGAAAAGTTGAAGATGTTGTAAAAATCGGAGACGAAATTCTTGTCAAGGTCACTGAAATTGATAAACAAGGACGAGTCAATTTGTCTCGTAAAGCGGTGCTCCGTGAAGAGAAAGAAAAAGAAGAACAACAATCTTAAATGAAAACATAAAAGGAGCCTGGGAGACCCGGCTTCTTTATTTTGAAGCTTTTAAAGCGCAGGCGGGTTCTACCTTGTCCTTCTCCTTCATAATGTGAGGTGAGGGGGGACAGAACATGTACAAAAAATTTGTACCGTTTGCCGTTTTTCTATTTCTTTTTTTTGTCTCATTTGAGATGATGAAAAATCCGTACGCACTTGATTATATAGGGGCAATGAAAAAAGATACGGTAACTGTCACGGCGTCCAAAGACCCGTTATATGAAGAATTGCTTCAAAAAGCGCCAGAGTACGAAGTCAAGCCCCAGAATGCCAGAATAGATAAAGTGTGGAAAAGCATTCCCGGCTATAATGGATTGAAGGTCAATATTGAAAAATCATATAAAAAAATGAAAAAGCACGGCGAGTTTCGCGAAAACGATCTGGTATACAGCCAAGTAAAACCAAGCGTTCATCTTGAGTCTCTTCAGCCTGAGCCTATTTATAAAGGAAATCCTGATAAACCGATGGTGGCTTTTTTAATTAATGTGGCATGGGGAAATGAGTATTTGGAAAAAATGCTCCCTATTCTGCAAAAGCACCAAGTCAAGGCTACGTTCTTTTTAGAAGGCAATTGGGTGAGAAACAATGAACAGCTCGCTAAGAAGATTGCAGAAGACGGACATGAAATCGGAAATCATTCATACAATCATCCGGATATGAGCAAACTGACTACAGGAAGAATTTCCGAGCAGCTTGACAAGACAAATGAGCAAATAGAACAAACAATCGGCAATAAGCCGAAGTGGTTCGCTCCGCCGAGCGGAAGTTTCAGAAAAGCGGTTGTCGACATTGCAGCTGAGAAACAGATGGGAACAGTTATGTGGACAGTTGATACGATTGATTGGCAAAAACCGGCTCCTTCTGTACTCCAAACGAGAGTGTTAAGCAAGATACATAATGGTGCCATGATTTTAATGCATCCGACCGAACCCACGGCGGAAAGTCTTGAAGCGCTGATTACAAAGATAAAAGATAAAGGATACGCGCTTGGAACAGTCACTGAACTAATGGATGAAACCAGACTGTTGAAGTAACAGATGCAGGCAGCTTGTCTTTGAATAGGAGGAACAAATTTGATAAAACGATATACGTGTCAAAATGGTGTAAGAGTTGTGCTGGAAAATAACCCGACAGTCCGTTCTGTTGCGATCGGCGTGTGGATCGGCACAGGTTCACGGCACGAAACGCCGGAGATAAACGGGATTTCTCACTTTTTAGAGCACATGTTCTTTAAAGGGACGAGCACAAGATCTGCACGCGAGATAGCAGAATCTTTTGATCGTATTGGCGGTCAGGTCAATGCGTTTACCTCAAAGGAATATACCTGCTACTATGCAAAGGTGCTTGACGAGCATGCGAATTACGCGCTGGACGTATTAGCAGATATGTTCTTTCATTCAACATTTGATGAAAACGAGCTGAAAAAAGAAAAAAATGTAGTATATGAAGAAATTAAAATGTACGAAGATGCACCGGACGACATTGTGCATGATTTACTGAGCAAAGCCACTTACGGCAATCATTCTTTAGGCTACCCAATTCTTGGCACGGAAGAAACGCTTGCTTCTTTCAATGGTGACTCTCTCAGACAATACATGCATGATTATTATACACCGGACAGAGTGGTGATTTCGGTAGCGGGCAATATATCTGACAGTTTTATCAAAGATGTAGAAAAATGGTTCGGGTCATACGAGGCGAAGGGCAAAGCGACAGGTCTTGAGAAACCCGAGTTCTACACGGAAAAACTGACAAGAAAAAAAGAAACAGAGCAGGCTCATTTGTGCCTTGGATTTAAAGGCCTTGAGGTTGGCCATGAACGCATTTATGATTTAATCGTCCTAAATAATGTGCTCGGAGGCAGTATGAGCAGCCGGCTGTTCCAAGATGTCCGCGAAGATAAAGGCCTCGCTTACTCTGTTTACAGCTATCACAGCTCTTATGAGGACAGCGGAATGCTTACCATTTATGGCGGAACCGGTGCAAATCAGCTTCAGCAGCTGTCAGAAACAATTCAAGAAACCCTTGCGACATTAAAACGTGACGGCATTACCTCGAAAGAGCTGGAAAACAGCAAAGAGCAAATGAAGGGAAGCTTGATGCTGAGCTTAGAGAGCACAAACAGCAAAATGAGCCGAAACGGGAAAAATGAACTGCTGCTCGGCAAACATAAAACATTAGATGAGATCATCAATGAATTAAACGCCGTGAACTTAGAGCGTGTCAACGGTCTTGCCAGACAATTGTTTACTGATGACTATGCATTGGCACTCATCAGCCCTTCCGGCAATATGCCGTCTTAAAAGGAAATGCCTGCCCTATAACGGAGCAGGCATTTTTTTATCCTTTTGAACATACATAGTACAAGGGGGTGACAGACATGCGGCTCAGTGAATTATCAGGAAAGGAAATTGTAGACATCAAAAGAGCTGAACGGCTGGGAGTGCTTGGCCAGACCGATTTAGAAATCAATGAACAGGATGGCCAGATTACAGCACTCCTCATTCCGACAGTTAAGTGGTTTGGTTTGAGAAAACACGGTCAAGACATTCGTGTCCCCTGGCATCATATTCAAAAGATCGGATCAGATATGATCATATTAGACGTACCTGAGGAAATGTCTCCTCGACAAGAGTAAATGAAAAAAGCCCAAAGTGACTGTGATGCGGGCTCTAAAGTAAACATGAAACATCGGCTCCGGCAGCCGATGTTTTTTTATATGAAAAAAGCGCATGTTTTAATTCACCGGTATTTCCTTTTGATCATAAGATGAAGGGGAGCTTAACAACTAGAGATCCAGTATATACAAAGAAGGTGAACGTTTAGAATGTTAACCGGATTGAAAATTGCAGTTATCGGCGGTGACGCAAGACAGCTCGAAATTATAAGAAAGCTCACTGAACAGCAGGCTGACATCTATCTTGTCGGTTTTGACCAATTGGATCATGGTTTTACCGGAGCAGTAAAATGCAATATTGATGAAATTCCTTTTCAGCAAATAGACAGCATCATTCTACCAGTGTCTGCGACAACAGGGGAAGGTGTCGTATCGACTGTATTTTCGAATGAAGAGGTTGTGTTAAAACAAGAACATCTCGACAAAACGCCTGCACACTGTGTCATTTTCTCAGGAATTTCTAACGCCTATTTAGAAAACATTGCAGCACAAGCAAACAGAAAACTTGTTAAGCTGTTTGAGCGGGATGACATTGCGATATACAATTCTATTCCGACAGTAGAAGGAACGATCATGCTGGCTATTCAGCACACGGATTATACGATACACGGATCTAAGGTGGCCGTTCTAGGTCTGGGGCGCACCGGGATGACGATTGCCCGTACATTTGCCGCGCTCGGGGCGAATGTAAAAGTGGGGGCAAGAAGTTCAGCACATCTGGCACGTATCACTGAAATGGGGCTCATTCCTTTTCATACCGATGAGCTGAAAGAGCATGTAAAAGATATAGATATTTGTATTAATACCATACCAAGTATGATTTTAAATCAAACGGTACTTTCTAGCATGACACCAAAAACCTTAATATTGGATCTGGCCTCACGTCCCGGGGGAACGGATTTTAAATATGCCGAAAAACAGGGGATTAAAGCACTTCTTGCCCCAGGTCTTCCAGGGATTGTCGCTCCTAAAACAGCCGGACAAATCCTCGCAAACGTCTTGAGCAAGCTTTTGGCTGAAATACAAGCTGAGGAGGGAAAATAAGCATGTCGTCATTAAAAGGAAAAAGAATCGGGTTTGGGCTGACCGGCTCGCATTGCACATATGAAGCGGTTTTTCCGCAAATTGAGGCGCTGGTCAACGAAGGTGCTGAAGTCCGTCCGGTTGTCACATTTAACGTGAAGTCCACAAATACCCGATTTGGAGAGGGAGCAGAATGGGTTAAAAAAATTGAAGACCTGACCGGATATGAGGCCATTGATTCGATTGTAAAGGCAGAGCCCCTTGGGCCGAAGCTGCCCCTTGACTGCATGGTCATTGCTCCTTTAACAGGCAATTCAATGAGCAAGCTGGCAAATGCCATGACGGACAGTCCGGTGCTGATGGCGGCAAAAGCGACAATCCGAAACAATCGGCCGGTCGTTCTTGGCATTTCCACAAATGATGCTCTCGGATTAAACGGAACAAATTTAATGAGGCTCATGTCAACAAAAAATATCTTTTTTATTCCATTCGGGCAAGACGATCCATTTAAAAAACCGAATTCAATGGTAGCCAAAATGGATCTGTTACCGCAAACCATTGAAAAGGCATTGGTGTATCAGCAGCTTCAGCCGGTTCTAGTTGAGAATTATCAGGGAAATGACTAAATTTACAGAAAATCTTTCCCAAACTAAAAAATTCGGTCATCACCCGCATATTCTATGGTAAAATAAAACGTAAAATCATAGTCAAATCAATTCAATGATGCTGATTGGCGGAAGGAGTTTTACAGATGGGAAGAGGTTTACACGTAGCTGTTGTTGGAGCGACAGGAGCTGTAGGACAACAAATGCTTAAAACACTTGAAGACAGAAACTTTGAAATGGACACACTTACATTGCTATCTTCAAAACGCTCTGCGGGGACAAAAGTCACGTTTAAAGGCCAAGAGCTGACTGTTCAGGAAGCTTCTCCTGAGAGCTTTGAAGGGGTAAATATTGCTTTGTTCAGCGCCGGCGGAAGCGTATCACAAGCATTGGCACCAGAAGCTGTAAAACGCGGCGCTATTGTTATAGATAATACGAGTGCATTCCGTATGGACGAAAATACACCGCTAGTTGTGCCTGAAGTGAATGAGGCAGACTTGCATGAACACAACGGCATTATTGCCAATCCTAACTGCTCTACAATCCAAATGGTTGCAGCTCTTGAACCGATCCGCAAAGCATACGGCTTAAATAAAGTCATCGTATCAACTTACCAGGCGGTATCAGGAGCGGGAAATGAAGCTGTAAAAGAGCTTTACAGCCAAACACAGGCGATTTTAAATCAAGAAGAAATTGAGCCTGCGATCATGCCTGTCAAAGGTGACAAAAAACATTATCAAATCGCCTTCAACGCGATTCCGCAAATTGATAAATTCCAAGACAACGGCTATACGTTTGAGGAAATGAAAATGATAAATGAAACGAAAAAAATCATGCACATGCCTGACCTTCAAGTAGCGGCTACATGTGTGAGACTCCCAATTCAAACTGGGCACTCAGAGTCCGTCTACATCGAGGTAGACCGTGATAACGCTACAGTTGAAGATATTAAAAGTCTATTAAAAGAAGCTCCGGGCGTGACACTTCAGGATGACCCAAGCCAGCAGCTTTATCCGATGCCTGCTGATGCCGTCGGCAAAAACGATGTGTTTGTAGGCCGCATCCGCAAAGACTTGGACAGAGCAAACGGTTTTCATTTATGGGTTGTTTCTGATAACCTATTAAAAGGCGCGGCATGGAACTCTGTTCAAATTGCAGAAAGCCTGAAAAAACTAAACCTCGTATAAAAGAGAGAATTTCCTAAAGACGAATAGAAGAGAGTAAGGCGCTATCAGCCTGCTCTCTTCTGTTACGTCCGAATAATTTGGAGTGAAAACAGTGAAGATAATTGTTCAAAAGTTCGGCGGAACATCTGTAAAAGATGATAAAGGCCGTAAACTGGCTTTAGGGCATATTAAAGAAGCAATCAGTGAAGGATATAAGGTTGTCGTTGTCGTTTCAGCGATGGGCCGGAAAGGAGACCCGTACGCAACAGATTCTTTGCTGGGGCTGCTTTACGGCGATCAATCAGCGATTTCTCCAAGAGAGCAGGATTTGCTTTTATCTTGCGGAGAGACCATTTCCTCTGTCGTCTTTACAAGCATGCTGCTTGATAACGGTGTGAAAGCAGCTGCGCTGACAGGGGCCCAGGCTGGCTTTTTAACAAATGATCAGCATACCAATGCGAAAATCGTTGAAATGCGACCGGAGCGTTTATTCAGTGTGCTCGCGAATCATGACGCTGTAGTCGTCGCAGGGTTCCAGGGGGCAACTGAAAAGGGTGATACAACAACGATTGGCAGAGGGGGCAGCGATACGTCAGCAGCCGCACTCGGAGCAGCGGTTGACGCGGAATACATCGATATTTTCACAGATGTTGAAGGTGTGATGACTGCTGACCCGAGAGTGGTGGAAAATGCGAAACCGCTCCCTGTCGTGACGTATACGGAAATTTGCAACCTGGCGTATCAAGGGGCGAAGGTCATTCATCCTCGGGCTGTGGAAATTGCGATGCAGGCCAAGGTTCCGATCCGCGTCCGTTCGACTTATTCGAAAGATAAAGGCACATTGGTGACATCACATCACTCTTCTAAAGTCGGAAGCGATGTTTTTGAAAGGCTGATTACGGGAATTGCCCATGTCAAAGATGTCACGCAGTTTAAAGTTCCTTCGAAAATTGGCCAGTATAACGTTCAGACTGAAGTGTTCAAGGCGATGGCGAATGCGGGAATCAGCGTCGATTTCTTTAACATTACACCTAGTGAAATCGTATATACAGTAGCCGGGAATAAAACAGAAACAGCTCAGCGTATTTTAATGGATATGGGCTATGATCCGATGGTAACGAGAAATTGCGCGAAGGTATCGGCGGTCGGAGCGGGCATTATGGGTGTTCCTGGTGTCACGTCCAAAATTGTTTCGGCTCTTTCAGAAAAAGAAATACCGATCCTTCAGTCGGCTGACAGCCATACGACGATATGGGTGCTTGTCCATGAAGCAGATATGGTACCTGCTGTAAACGCTTTGCATGAAGTGTTTGAACTTTCTAAGTAAATGTGATTGAATCATGATGAGGTGAAAAAAATGAATTTCGGAAATGTGTCTACAGCGATGATTACACCCTTTGACAATAAAGGGAACGTAGACTTTCAAAAACTGTCTACACTGATTGATTACTTGTTGAAAAACGGAACGGATTCTTTAGTAGTAGCGGGAACAACTGGAGAATCTCCAACCCTTTCGACTGAAGAAAAAATTGCGCTTTTTGAATATACGGTAAAAGAAGTGAACGGAAGGGTGCCGGTTATTGCGGGTACTGGAAGCAACAACACAAAAGATTCCATTAAGCTGACAAAAAAAGCTGAGGAAGCGGGCGTAGACGCGGTTATGCTCGTTACGCCGTATTACAATAAACCTTCTCAAGAAGGAATGTACCAGCATTTTAAAGCAATTGCGGCAGAAACGTCTCTTCCTGTTATGCTGTATAATGTGCCGGGCCGCACGGTAGCTTCTCTCGCTCCTGAAACGACGATCCGTTTGGCGGCAGACATCCCGAATGTGGTTGCGATTAAAGAAGCGAGCGGAGACCTAGAAGCGATTACAAAAATTGTTGCAGAAACGCCGGAAGACTTCTCTGTCTATTCAGGGGATGACGCCCTGACGCTTCCTATTCTCTCAGTCGGAGGAAGAGGAGTTGTGTCAGTTGCGAGCCATATTGTAGGCTCTGATATGCAGCAAATGATCAAAAATTATACGAATGGGCAAACAGCTAATGCGGCACTAATTCATCAGAAACTGCTGCCGATTATGAAGGAACTGTTTAAAGCGCCTAACCCGGCTCCTGTCAAAACAGCTCTTCAGCTGAAAGGCCTTGATGTCGGATCAGTGCGACTTCCTCTTATCCCGCTAAGCGAAGATGAACGGCTGAGCTTAAGCAGCACGATCAGCGAACTGTAAGAAAAATTTCATACAGTGAAACAAACGCGGTCATTCTCACATTCAGCTGAGTTTGACCGTTTCTTATACATATTGGTTTTCCCTAAACTTCTGCTTTATCTTGTTTTCTAAATTTACTTTCAGTTATAATAGGAACAAGTGATGATGGACGGGTATGAGACTAGGAGGATATAGATTTTGAAAAAGAAAAATACAGAAAACGTTAGAATTATCGCCCTTGGCGGTGTCGGAGAAATTGGGAAGAACCTTTATGTCATTGAAATTGACTCAGACATATTTGTTGTTGATGCCGGACTTATGCATCCAGAAAACGAAATGCTCGGTATTGATGTTGTGATTCCTGACATATCATATTTGATTGAACGGGCTGACCGCGTCAAGGCAATCTTTTTAACGCACGGGCACGATGAAAATATCGGCGGCGTTTTTTACTTGTTAAACAAGCTGTCCGTTCCAGTGTACGGAACAAAGCTGACGCTTGCACTGTTAAGAGAAAAATTAAAACAATACGGACATAACCGAAAAACTGATTTAAGAGAAATTCACTCCAAATCTGTCATTACATTTGAATCGACAAAAGTATCGTTCTTTAGAACGATTCACAGCATCCCTGATTCTGTAGGTGTAAGTTTTAAAACATCACTTGGATCTATTGTATGCACGGGAGACTTCAAATTTGACCAAACACCTGCACTTAATCAAACGTGCGACATTGGCGAGATCGCCAAGATCGGCAATAGCGGCGTGCTCGCCCTGCTTTCTGACAGTGCAAATGCGGAACGTCCGGGTTATACCCCTTCGGAAGCAGCTGTCAGCGGCGAAATTTCGGACGCGCTGTATAATTCAGATAACCGGGTGATTATTGCTGTTTTTGCATCCAATATTAACCGGATTCAGCAAGTCATTCATGCTGCGGCTCAAAATGGCAGAAAGATTGCCGTTGCCGGAAAAAATCTTCAATCTGTCCTGCAGCTGGCAAGAAAGCTCGGATATATTGAAGCAGATGATGAACTGTTTATTTCTGTGCAGGATGTCAAGAAATATCCGAAGCGCGAAGTGGCCATTATTACAGCCGGCAGCCAAGGTGAACCGTTAGCTGCCCTGACAAGAATGGCAAACAAAGCTCACAAACAGCTGAACATTGAAGAAGGGGATACGGTTGTGATTGCGTCCACACCAATCCCTGGGCAGGAACTCATTTATTCTAAAACAGTAGATCTTCTCGCGAGAGCCGGTGCACAAGTCATCTTTGCTCAAAAGCGTGTCCATGTATCTGGCCACGGCTCACAAGAAGAGTTAAAGCTGATGATCAATCTGCTTAAACCAAAATATTTAATTCCTGTAAACGGCGAATACAGAATGCAAAAAGCTCATTCAAAAATCGCTGAAGAAATCGGCATGAAGCGCAGTGACATTTTCTTAATTGAAAAAGGAGACGTCGTTGAATTCCGCGGCCAAAACGTAAAAATTGGGGATAAAGTTCCATACGGCAATATTTTAATTGATGGTTTAGGTGTCGGTGATATCGGCAATATCGTATTGCGAGACCGCCGCTTACTTTCACAGGACGGGATTTTAATCGTTGTCATTACACTTGATAAACAAAAGAAACATCTTGTATCAGGACCAGAAATTATCACGCGCGGTTTTGTTTATGTAAGAGAGTCTGAAGGCCTTATCGTACAGGCTACTGAGCTTGTCCGTTCTATCGTGACAGAAGCGACAGAAGCATCAAATGTTGAATGGTCAACGCTGAAGCAGGCAATGCGGGATGCTTTGAACCAATTCCTATATGAAAAAACGAAACGTAAACCGATGATCATCCCAATCATTATGGAAGTATAATGTCTGAATAAAGACCGGAGCTGCTCCGGTCTTTATTTTTTTGCCTTTCAAGCCGGGATTGAATTGAGTATCTTTGTTCATAATACAAAGAGAAACTCGGAAAGGGTGAAAGCGAGATGGATCATCGTATGGAAAACACAGAAGAAGAGCGTTCTGAAAAAAATGATGCGAAAGACAGCATTATGAATAAAATACAGCAGCTTGGTGAAACGACGCTCCCGCAGCTGTCCCAAGATACAAATATTCATTGTCTGACCATTATTGGACAGATAGAAGGCCATGTTCAGCTTCCTCCGCAAAACAAAACAACAAAATATGAGCATGTCATCCCGCAAATTGTCGCAATTGAACAGAATCCTAAAATTGAAGGCCTGCTGATTATATTAAATACTGTTGGAGGAGATGTTGAAGCGGGTCTTGCGATAGCAGAAATGCTCGCATCTTTATCAAAACCGACCGTTTCTATCGTGCTTGGTGGCGGGCATTCTATCGGCGTTCCGATTGCAGTATCCTGTGATTATAGCTATATCGCTGAAACAGCAACAATGACGATTCATCCCGTTCGGCTGACCGGACTGGTCATCGGTGTGCCGCAAACGTTTGAATACCTGGATAAGATGCAAGAAAGAGTTGTGAAATTTGTGACAAGCCATTCCAATATAACCGAAGAGAAGTTTAAAGAGCTGATGTTTTCAAAAGGAAACTTAACACGAGACATCGGAACAAATGTAGTCGGGAAGGATGCAGTTGAATACGGGCTGATCGATCACACAGGCGGTGTTGGACAGGCGATCAATAAGCTGAATGAGCTCATTGAGGAAGCAAGGGCAGAAGAAGGACGGATGATTCAATGATTCTGTATACCGTGATGCCGCAGGAAATTGTATTTGCGGAACAGAACCAGGAGACAAGCGTTCATGAGCAAATTGAGTATAAAGGTGTGCCGCTTCTTGTCGAGATGAAAGGCAATGAAGCGGAAGTCATTCAAATCATGAGCACAAATCCAATGCATTTTCTGCACCCAGACATTTCTCCGGGACAAAGGCTTAAATTAAACGTATAAGATCCACCCCTTTTTTAAGGGCAAAATATGCTATAATAGGGGAATCCTACAGAAAAAACGCAGCCTGTAAACGGCTGCTTTCTTCATTATGTATGAACTTACATTTTTTAACGCAGTAAGGTGATGAGTGTGGCAAAGAAAAAACGAAAATCAAGAAAAAAACAGGCGAAACAGCTCAATATAAAATACGAACTCAACGGATTGCTGTGTATAGCCATTTCAATTATCGCGATTCTGCAGCTGGGGGTAGTCGGCCAAACCTTTATTTACTTGTTCCGCTTTTTTGCTGGAGAGTGGTTTATTTTATGTTTGTTAGGTTTATTGGTGTTAGGCGTCTCGCTGTTTTGGAAGAAAAAAACGCCAAGCCTATTAACGAGACGAAAGGCTGGGTTGTACTGCATCATCGCAAGCATATTGCTGCTTTCCCATGTGCAGCTGTTTAAAAATTTGACGCACAAAGGGTCTATTGAGTCCGCAAGCGTGGTGCGCAACACGTGGGAATTGTTTTTGATGGACATGAATGGCAGCTCCGCTTCACCTGATTTGGGCGGAGGGATGATCGGTGCGCTGCTGTTTGCGGCTTCACACTTTTTGTTTGCGTCGACTGGTTCTCAGATTATGGCGATTGTCATGATTTTGATCGGAATGATTCTAGTTACAGGTCGCTCTCTTCAAGAAACGCTGAAAAAGTGGATGAGCCCGATTGGCCGCTTTATAAAAGAACAATGGCTTGCATTTATTGATGATATGAAATCCGTCAAAACAAATATGAAGTCATCGAAAAAAACGAAGGCGCCTAGCAAAAAACAAAAGCCGGCCCGCAAAAAACAGCAAATGGAACCAGAGCCTTCTAATGAAGAGGAGGACCAGGAAACGGCATCGCCTCTTATTCATTCAGAGCCGATTATCTCAAGCTTTTCAGATCGTAATGAAGATGAAGAATCTCCAGTCTTAGAAAAGCGAGCTGAACCTGTATCAGAGCCGCTTCAGGACATCCAGACTGAGACAGGTGATCAGGAAACTGTTTCTGCTCCTCCTATGACCTTTACGGAGCTTGAAAATAAGGATTACGAGATGCCGTCACTGGATTTACTGGCTGATCCAAAGCATACCGGCCAGCAGGCTGATAAAAAGAATATTTATGAAAATGCAAGAAAGCTCGAACGCACCTTCCAAAGCTTTGGCGTAAAGGCGAAAGTTACACAGGTTCATCTCGGGCCGGCCGTAACCAAATATGAAGTGTATCCCGATGTCGGAGTGAAGGTTAGCAAAATTGTCAATTTAAGCGATGACTTAGCGCTTGCACTTGCTGCGAAGGATATCAGGATTGAGGCGCCTATACCAGGCAAATCAGCAATCGGAATAGAGGTTCCGAACGCAGAAGTGGCAATGGTATCACTGAAGGAAGTGCTCGAGTCTAAATTAAATGACAGACCGGATGCGAAACTGCTAATTGGACTCGGCCGTAATATTTCAGGTGAAGCTGTATTGGCTGAGTTAAACAAGATGCCCCATCTTTTGGTCGCAGGCGCAACCGGAAGCGGGAAAAGCGTTTGTGTCAACGGCATCATTACAAGCATTTTGATGCGTGCGAAACCGCATGAAGTGAAAATGATGATGATCGATCCTAAAATGGTAGAGCTGAATGTCTACAACGGGATTCCGCATTTGCTTGCTCCGGTCGTAACCGATCCGAAAAAAGCGTCACAGGCTTTGAAAAAAGTTGTCAATGAAATGGAGCGGCGGTACGAATTATTTTCTCATACGGGTACAAGAAATATTGAAGGTTACAATGATTATATAAAGCGCGCCAACAATGAAGAAGGAGCGAAACAGCCGGAGCTGCCGTATATCGTTGTGATTGTGGACGAGCTTGCCGATCTCATGATGGTCGCTTCATCTGATGTGGAAGATTCGATTACGAGATTGTCCCAAATGGCGCGGGCTGCCGGCATCCATCTCATTATTGCGACACAGCGGCCGTCGGTTGACGTTATCACAGGGGTCATCAAGGCGAATATTCCGTCACGAATCGCGTTCAGTGTTTCTTCACAGACGGATTCAAGGACGATTCTTGACATGGGTGGCGCTGAGAAGCTGCTCGGACGAGGCGATATGCTGTTTTTGCCTGTCGGGGCTAATAAACCCGTCCGCGTGCAGGGAGCATTTATGTCGGATGACGAAGTGGAGAAGATCGTCGACCATGTGATTACGCAGCAGAAAGCGCAATACCAGGAAGAAATGATTCCTGAGGAGACAACGGAAACGCATTCCGAGGTTACCGATGAGCTTTATGATGAAGCTGTTGAATTAATCGTCGGCATGCAGACGGCATCTGTTTCAATGCTGCAAAGAAGATTCAGAATCGGTTATACGCGAGCGGCGCGCCTGATTGATGCAATGGAGGAAAGAGGCGTTGTTGGGCCGTATGAAGGCAGCAAACCTAGGGAAGTCTTATTATCAAAAGAGAAATATGATGAGCTCTCTTCTTAATGAAGGGAGTTCAGTTTTCTGCAGTTACCAATAATAACATTATGTAAACTAACAACCTTTCTATTTATTTTTTCGACAAAACATGATATAGTTGTCCCAATTGTTCAATAATTTTTATCGAAAGTGGTTTACGGAGGGGAAACATGTCTACAAAAGCTGATAATCGGCACTTGTATTTAAAAGTGATTGAACGAATTAAAGAGGATATCAAAAATGGCATCTACACTGAGAAGGAAAAGCTGCCTTCTGAATTTGAGCTTTCCAAAAAGCTGGGTGTCAGCAGAGCGACGCTAAGAGAAGCCTTGCGGATACTGGAAGAAGAGCATGTGATTATCAGAAGGCATGGTGTAGGCACTTTTGTCCATTCTAAGCCGTTATTTCTTTCGGGCATTGAACAGCTGAACAGTGTAACCAAGATGATAGAACAGGCAAATTTGACACCTGGCACGATTTTTCTATCATCGCAAGTGCTTATGCCGTCTGAAGATGATATCAAGAGATTTCATTTGGCAGAAGGGCAAGAACTTTTTTACCTCGAACGAGTCAGAACAGCTAACGGACAGCCGATTGTGTATTGTATAGACAAAATTCCGATGGATATTTTGCCGAATTCTTTTTCTCATCAGCAAGAATCTATGTTTGATTTGCTTGAGAAAAATTCAGGCTCCGTGATCAGCTATGCAGTGACTGATATTGAACCGATCGGTTATCATGATACAATTTCTCCAGTGCTGGAATGCGATCCGGAAACAGCTCTCCTGCTGTTAAAACAAACCCATTACGATCAGCACGATCAACCGGTGCTTTACTCATTAAATTATTTTAGAGCGGATAAATTCAGATTTCATGTTTTGCGTAAACGATTCTAAAACGGACGCCTGTGATGTGTCTGTTTTTTTATTTGTCTTTTTACATACTTTCACTCGGGTTAACGCAACATATAAGGGATGACAAGAAAGTGAATGGGTGAAAATGTTGAGAGAGAAAAATGGAATGAAAAATATTATTGCATTGTCTTCCGTACCGCTTGTGATGACACTCGGGAACTCCATGCTGATTCCCGTTCTGCCGATGATGGAGAAAAAGCTGTCGGTGACTTCATTTCAAGTGTCTTTAATCATTACTGTATATTCGGTCGTGGCAATTATTTGCATTCCGATTGCGGGGTATCTGTCAGATCGATTCGGGAGAAAAAAAATATTGCTGCCATGCCTCCTCATTGCAGGATTAGGAGGGGTGGTCGCTGCTTTTGCCTCCACCTATATGAAAAATCCTTACGCTATGATTTTGGCGGGCCGGGTTCTTCAAGGCATCGGTTCTGCAGGTGCAGCTCCTATCGTCATGCCGTTTATCGGCGATTTGTTTGAAGGAGACGATGAAAAGGTCAGTGCCGGTCTTGGCGATATTGAAACCGCCAACACATCTGGGAAGGTACTGAGTCCCATACTTGGCGCTTTACTGGCTTCCTGGTACTGGTTTGTACCGTTTTGGTTTATTCCGTTTTTCTGTTTAATCAGCTTTTTGCTCGTGTTGTTTCTGGTGTCTAAGCCTGAAGAAGATGAAGATGCACCAGCGGTTTCTGAGTTTGTCAAGAGTGTGCGGAAAATCTTTAAACAGGACGGGCGCTGGCTTTATACGGTCTTTATTATCGGGTGTGTGATTATGTTTTTGTTATTCGGCGTATTATTTTATTTGTCAGATACGCTGGAGAACAAGTATGCCATTGACGGAGTGGCTAAAGGCGGATTACTGGCAATCCCACTTTTGTTTCTGTCAACCAGTTCTTTTATAGCTGGCAAAAAGATCGGTAAAGATAAAGGGCGCATGAAATTTTGCGTTGTTACGGGAATGGTTATGTTAACCCTGTCGTTTATTGCTTTGTGGTGGAACCACAGTTTTTATTTTTTATTTGCCTTTTTAAGTTTTGGCGGGATTGGGATCGGAATGGCTCTCCCTGCTTTAGATGCACTGATAACCGAAGGCATTAAAAGTGAGCAATGCGGAACCATTTCCTCCTTTTACAATAGCATGCGCTTTATAGGAGTAGCTCTCGGTCCTCCTGTGTTTGCGGCGTTAATGTCTAATGCAAACTGGCTGATTTTCATTCTATCGGCGTTTTGCAGCATTGTTTCTTTATTTCTAGTGCTCTTTACTGTGGATGCTAAAAAAAGTGAAGAGGAAGAAAAAAACTTAGGGACGGTCTAGCCAACCGTCTTTTTTTGCTGTGAAGGCCGGATGCTGTCATTTAGCGGAAAGTCATTCTCTGTGTAAGGCTCAAACAGCAGCTTTTCAGAATGAAAAAGGATTAACCTATACAGCCTCTGTCTTGTCAGGCGGAGGTTATTGTTTCCTTATAAATCCTACAGTTGCTATAATTACATGAAAGAGTGTTTCTGCGTATGCTGAAAATTGGTCATAATACATACTAATAAGAAATGAACGAAGGAGGTTCCATATGTCATATGTAAATGAAGTAAAAACAAAGCACGGCGGTTTAACCGCACACATTGTAGAAACAGAAAAATTCAAAACCGTCTCGCTTATTTTTAAAATGCTTGCGCCGCTGACAAAGGACCAAGTCACAAAAAGAGCACTGCTTCCGCATGTGCTTCTTCGCGGAACAAAAAACCATCCGAAAACAGCAGAATTGCGCTCTTATTTAGATGAACTGTACGGCACGTCCGTTTCGGCAGATCTTTCGAAAAAAGGAGAGCGGCACGTCATTACGCTCAGGCTTGAAATCCCGAATGAAAAATATTTAAAAGATCAAACGCCGCTTCTTGAAAAAGGACTGCAGCTTCTCGCAGAAATCGTCTTTTTACCTGCTCTAGAGGGAGGCGTATTTCAATCACAATATGTGGCTCAAGAAAAACGGACGCTCAAGCAAAGAATCCAAGCGGTCTATGATGATAAAATGCGCTACTCGAATTTAAGGCTGATACAGGAAATGTGCAAAAATGAGCCTTACGCGCTCCATGTCAATGGCGAAATCGACGATGTCGATGCCATTACGGCTGATCAATTGTATGAAACATACCAAAGCGCGATCCAAAAAGACCAGCTTGATCTTTATGTTGTTGGCGATGTGGACAGTAACCAAGTGCAAGCGTCAATTGACAAGTATTTTCAAACAGAAGAGCGCACCCTCGCAGCGATTGAAAACAATCACGCTGAGCAAAAAGCCCAGCCTAAAGAAGTGATTGATGAAGAAGATGTCAAACAAGGAAAGCTGAACATAGGCTACCGCACCGGTATCACTTATACGGATCAGGATTATCCTGCTTTACAAGTGTTTAACGGACTGTTCGGCGGGTTCTCTCATTCCAAGCTTTTCATCAATGTTCGGGAAAAAGCCAGTCTTGCTTACTACGCCGCTTCTCGAATAGAAAGTTTTAAAGGCTTGTTAATGGTGATGTCGGGCATTGAAGTGAAAAATTACGAACAGGCTGTTTCTATTATTGCTGAGCAATTTCAGGCAATGAAAAACGGCGACTTCAGTGAACAGGACATCGCTCAGACAAAGGCTGTCATTCGAAATCAAGTGCTGGAAACCATTGATACTGCGTACGGTTTATCTGAATTTTTATATCAGCAGGCCGCTGCTCAGGTCGATATTCCAATCGAAGACTTTCTTGCCAATATCGAGCAGGTCACAAAAGAGGATATCATGAAAGCCGGCGAAAAGATTCAGCTTGATACGACTTATTTCTTAAAAGGGACGGAGGGTGCATCTTGATCAAACCAATCGAATATGAACAGCTTCAGGAGACGCTGTACCATGAAAAAATGCCAAACGGCCTTGACGTTTACGTTTTGCCGAAAAAAGGCTTCAACAAGACATATGCGGTCTTTACAACAAAGTACGGCTCTATAGATAACCGGTTTGTCCCTTTAGGTAAAAATGAGATGGTCCACGTGCCGGACGGCATCGCCCATTTTCTTGAGCACAAGCTATTTGAAAAAGCGGACGGAGACGTTTTTCAAGATTTTAGCAAACAGGGCGCTTCTGCCAATGCGTTTACGTCATTTACAAGAACGGCTTACCTTTTTTCAAGCACATCAAATGTTGAACGCAATTTAGAGACACTGATCGATTTTGTGCAGGACCCATATTTTACTGAAAAAACGGTTGAAAAAGAAAAAGGGATTATCGGGCAGGAGATTAACATGTATGACGACAACCCTGATTGGAGGCTTTACTTCGGGGTCATTGAAAACATGTACAAAGAACATCCTGTCAGAATTGACATAGCGGGAACAGTGGAAAGCATTTCACATATTACAAAAGACCTTCTTTATGAATGCTATGAAACGTTTTATCACCCGAGCAACATGCTCCTCTTCATTGTTGGCCCAGTAGATCCTGAAACGATCATTTCTCAGGTAAGAGAAAATCAGGAAAGAAAGCCGTATACTGATCAGCCGGAGATCAAACGGGAGGAAGTACAGGAGCAAGAAGCGGTTTTCCGAAAAGAAAAAGAGATCAAAATGAACGTGCAGGGACCGAAATGCCTTGTCGGGCTGAAATCAAAGAACCCTTTTAAATTAGGCAAAGAGCTGTTAAAGCATGAACTTTCAATGAACTTATTGCTTGAATCTCTTTTCGGCAAAAGCTCTGCCCAGTACGAAACACTTTATGAAAAAGGGTATATTGACGAAACGTTCAGCTTTGATTTTACTGCAGAATATGGGTTTGGTTTTGCGGCGATCGGAGGCGATACGCCGGAACCTGATCAATTGGCTGAAGACATTTCAAGCATGCTTCTGCGCGCCGGTGAACTGATTACTGCTGAAAAGATTGAACTTGCCAGAAAGAAAAAGATCGGTTCATTCTTAAAGGCGCTGAATTCACCTGAATACATTGCCAATCAATTTACCCGTTATGCTTTCTTGGATATGAGCCTGTTTGACGTCGTAACGGTACTCGAGCAAATTACCCTCGAGGATGTCCAGCAAGTAATACAAGAGGAAATTGCTGCAGACAGACTGACCGTCTGCAAGGTTGTTCCTAAATCATAAACAAAACATCCCTCCAGTGTGAGGGGTGTTTTTCTGCGGAAAGAAGGAAAGAGGATGAACAAAACAGCACTAATCACCGGAGCAAGCGGCGGCATTGGCAAAAGCATAAGTGAAACCCTTGCGGCAGATGGATATAATTTGCTGCTGCATTACAATACAAATCAAAACGCGGCAGCGGAGCTTGCTGAAAAACTAAGAGAGACGTTTGGCGTGCATGCTGAAATTTTACAAGCCGATCTGTCCGCGCCAGAAGGAGCAGATAAGCTGACAGGTTCAATTGTTCAGCCGATTGATGCGATTATTTTAAATAGCGGAAGAAGCCATTTTGGGCTGATTACGGATGTGGATAATGCAACGGTCCAGGAAATGGTTCAGCTTCATGTGGCGAGTCCTTATATGCTGACGAGAAACCTTCTTCCAGGCATGATCCGGAAGAAATCAGGAGCAATTGTGGCTGTCAGCTCTATTTGGGGAGAGACTGGAGCATCTTGTGAAGTGCTGTACAGCATGGCAAAGGGAGCTCAGCACTCGTTTGTAAAAGGACTGGCTAAGGAGCTGGCGCCAAGCGGAATCAGAGTAAACGCCGTAGCGCCAGGCGCGGTTGATACAAATATGATGAATCAATTCACCCCGTCTGAAAAAGAAGAGATCGCTGATGAGATCCCGATCGGCCGGCTGGCCCGGCCGCAAGAAATTGCGGATGCAACAGCTTTTCTCCTGTCTGAAAAAGCGTCATATATCACTGGCCAAATTTTGTCGGTGAATGGCGGCTGGCACTGCTGATCCGAAAATATTCGGTGTATAGTTTCTTTTGCGAAGGACACAATAATCTTGTAACTTCACATGAAATGGAGGAAACAAGCATGTCAGTATTAGAAAACTGGGATAGCTGGAAAAACTTCCTTGGCGACCGTCTGAACTATGCGCAAGATCAAGGTATGAGCCAGGATACTATTACAGATCTTGCGACAGAAATCGGCAGCTACTTGGCTAATGAAGTGGAATCTAAGAACGAGCAGGAAAAAGTGCTGGCAGATCTTTGGAGCGTAGCATCAAAAGATGAACAGCACGCCATTGCCAATATGATGGTTAAGCTTGTTGAAAATAACAGCACTCACTAGGAAGAGAGGGGATTTTTCCTCTCTTTTTTATGTTTTCCTCATCACAGCAACATTCTTCTTTCTAATTAGAGAAAAATGCTTTATGATAAAGGAAGGTAAAATTTTGCCACAATGAAGGGGGTATATCATTTGGCAAAGCTCGAATGGTATTTTGAATATGAAATTCAAGTGAACCGCCCCGGACTGCTCGGGGATATTTCATCTCTTCTTGGGATGCTTTCTATTAACATCGTAACGATAAACGGCGTCGATCTTTCCAGAAGGGGAATGCTCCTCAGGTGCCGCCATATAGATCAAATTAAACGATTAGAATCAATCTTAAAAACGATGGAAACAATTAAAGTAACGAAGCTGAGAGAACCGAGGCTTCGCGACCGTCTTGCCGTACGCCACGGCCGTTACATTCAAAGGGATGCCGATGACAAGAAAACGTTCCGCTTTGAACGGGACGAGCTAGGCTTATTAGTCGATTTTATGGCAGAACTGTTCAAAAAAGAAGGCCATAAATTAATCGGAATTCGTGGTATGCCGCGTGTCGGGAAAACAGAATCAATTGTGGCCTCCAGCGTGTGTGCAAGCAAAAGGTGGCTTTTTGTGTCATCAACCTTGCTGAAGCAGACGATAAGAAGTCAGCTGATTGCCGATGAATACAGCACTGAGAATGTCTTTATCGTTGACGGAATTGTGTCAACACGAAGAGGGTCAGAACGCCATCTCCAGCTGGTCAGAGAAATTATGAGGCTGCCTGCAACAAAAGTGGTGGAACATCCAGACATATTCGTTCAAAATACAGAGTATACACTAGATGACTTTGATTATATTATTGAACTGAGAAATGACCCTGATGAGGTTATTACATATGAACATGCCGAGGAACCCCAAATGTTTGATCAATCCGGGTTTTCAAGCTTTGATTTTTAAAATTGGAAGGTGTTTGTTGTGACTGAACTAGGAATCCGGCTCAAAGAAGCCAGAGAGGAAAAAGCAATGTCATTGGATGATCTCCAAGCGGCAACAAAGATTCAAAAAAGGTATTTAACCGCCTTGGAGGAAGGAAACTATGACATTATTCCGGGGAAGTTTTATGTTCGGGCATTCATCAAGCAATATGCAGAAGCCGTCGGGCTAGATGCGGATCAGCTGTTTGAGGAGCATAAAAAAGATATCCCGAATACGTATCATGACGATGTGTCTGAAAAGATCTCCGGCATGAATCTTCAAAAGGAAATGCCAAAGCCAGCATCTAAGGCGCTGGAGCTGCTGCCAACAATACTTGTGATTCTCGGCGTGATTGTCGTAATTGCGATTGTGTACGCGATCATTCAATTTGCGAATCATAAAAACAGCGATGATAACAATGCGGCATCTGAAAAATCAATTACGCAAAGTGAAAGCAAGTATGAAATCCCTAAAGATTCAACGCTAAAAGAGAATCAAAATAACAGCTCTGAAAAAGAGGCAGACACTAAAAAAGAAACAAAAGAAAATGAAGATAAAAAAGAAGAAAGTGACAGTGATAAACTGGAGATTAAAGCGGCTGGCACTGAAGGATCGTTAACGACTTATGAAGTGTCCGGCGCTGATAAAATCGAGCTTGAACTGAAGGCATCAGACAGCTCTTGGGTTCGAGTGCGCGATGAAAACAGCAGCTCGTTAAAAGAGGGAACGCTGAAAAAAGACGAAACCTATAAAAAAGACATAACTGATCAGAAACAAGTTGAAATCCGCACAGGATATGCACCTAATCTGAAAATAAAAATCAACGGTAAGGTTCTTTCATATGAACTCGATCCGAATGATGTGATGGCACAAACCATTAAGATTGTAAATAAAAAGGAAGAAAAGTCATCTTAATTACCAGATGACTTTTCTTCACGTCCGAGTATGAAACTGGAGGGGCTTTATGTTTAACTTACCAAATAAAATCACACTAGCTAGAATCGCATTAATCCCAATCTTCATGATTATCATGCTGGCGCCGTTTGACTGGGGCAGGCTCGAATTTGGAGACGAATCGATCCCGGTCGCACACTTGGCGGGCGCTATTTTATTTATTATTGCATCCACAACAGACTGGGTGGACGGGTATTATGCCCGAAAACTGAATCTCGTGACAAACTTCGGGAAATTTCTTGATCCGCTTGCGGATAAACTGCTTGTATCCGCAGCGTTAATTATCCTTGTTCAATTTGATCTTGCTCCAGCTTGGATGGTCATTGTGATTATCAGCCGGGAGTTTGCCGTGACAGGTTTAAGGCTTGTCTTAGCCGGAACAGGAGAAGTAGTAGCTGCTAATATGCTTGGTAAAATTAAAACCTGGGCACAAATCATTGCGGTTTCCGCATTGCTTCTTCATAATCTTCCGTTTGAACTTGTGTCATTCCCGTTTGCTGACTTAGCGTTGTGGGTAGCTGTCTTCTTTACTGTCGTATCAGGCTGGGAATATTTCTCTAAAAACTGGGAAGCGCTAAAAACATCTAACTAAGAAAGAAGGACTTACGTCATGGAATTTCCAAAAAAAGCAGAAATTATTGCAGTCGGTTCAGAGCTGTTGCTTGGCCAGATCGCAAATACAAATGCTCAATTTATCAGTAAACAGCTCGCTGAGATCGGAGTTAACGTATTTTATCATACAGCAGTCGGAGATAATCCGGAGCGGCTGAAGCAAGTCATCCGCATTGCTGAAGAACGCTCTGACTTCATTATTTTTTCAGGAGGTCTCGGACCGACAAAAGATGATCTGACGAAAGAAACGATTGCAAACGCGCTGGGACGTCCGCTCGTATTAAATGATGAAGCGTTCCAATCCATTGAGGACTATTTCAAACGAACAAAACGCACGATGTCACCTAATAATCGCAAACAGGCGCTTGTGATCGAAGGATCTGACGTACTGGCGAATCACTTTGGAATGGCGCCGGGAATGCTCACAGAGCATGAATCGCGCTTTTATATGCTTCTTCCTGGGCCGCCAAGCGAGTTGCGTCCAATGTTTGAAAATGAAGCAAAGCCTCTTCTGCTGAAAAAGATGGGCTCAAATGAAAAAATTGTTTCAACTGTTCTTCGCTTTTTCGGTATCGGCGAATCTCAGCTTGAAGCCGATTTGGAAGACATTATTGATGCACAAACGAACCCGACAATCGCTCCTTTGGCGGCTGACGGTGAGGTGACGCTGCGACTGACAGCCAAACATGCTGACGAAAAGGAAACAGAGCGTCTGTTAAAAGAAACAGAGGCTGTTATCTTAGAACGAGTCGGTGAATTTTTCTATGGCTACGATGATACTTCCCTTGTAAAAGAGCTTTCTAAAGCATGTAAGGAAAAAGGCATTACGATTTCCGCGGCGGAAAGCTTTACCGGCGGGCTGTTTTCTGAATGGCTGACGGATCTTAGCGGTGCTTCAAAATTATTTGCTGGCGGCGTCGTTTGCTATACAAACGACGTGAAGCAGAATGTGCTTGGTGTCAAGAAGGAAACATTAGATCGTTTTGGCGCGGTCAGTAAGGAGTGCGCATCAGAGCTGGCAAAGGGTGTTCAAAAGCTCACTGGCAGCGACATCGGCATCAGCTTTACCGGTGTAGCAGGACCTGATACTCAAGAAGGGCATGAGCCTGGACATGTGTTTATCGGTATTTCAGCAAATGGAAAAGAAGAGGTTCACGAGTTTCACTTTGCCGGCTCCAGAACGGGAATCAGAAAACGAGGCGCTAAATACGGCTGCCATTTAATCTTGAAGCTTTTAGAGCAAAAATAATATTTTCAGCACATTATCCTCCTAAGAAAACATGATTTCTCTGATGCATTATGATATTTTGATAGAAATCACGCCAGGAAAAAATCCGAATATGCGTTCGCTTTTTTCTTGGCAAATCCCTTCAAACAGGGTATAGTATATGTAGTGGTAACATAAAGGAGGAAAAAATAGAATGAGTGATCGTCAGGCAGCCTTAGATATGGCTCTTAAACAAATAGAAAAACAGTTCGGTAAAGGTTCCATTATGAAACTGGGAGAAAAGACAGATACAAGAATTTCTACTGTCCCAAGCGGCTCCCTCGCTCTTGATACGGCACTGGGAATTGGCGGATATCCGCGCGGACGGATTATTGAAGTATACGGTCCTGAAAGCTCAGGTAAAACAACTGTTGCGCTCCATGCGATTGCTGAGGTTCAGCAGCAAGGCGGACAAGCCGCGTTTATCGATGCGGAGCATGCGTTAGATCCGGTATACGCGCAGAAGCTCGGAGTCAACATCGAAGAGCTCTTACTGTCTCAGCCTGACACAGGCGAGCAGGCGCTTGAAATTGCGGAAGCGCTGGTTCGAAGCGGTGCAGTTGACATTGTCGTAGTCGACTCTGTGGCAGCTCTCGTTCCGAAAGCAGAAATTGAAGGCGACATGGGAGATTCACATGTCGGTTTACAAGCACGCTTAATGTCTCAAGCGCTTCGTAAGCTTTCAGGAGCCATTAACAAATCGAAGACAATTGCGATTTTCATTAACCAAATTCGTGAAAAAGTCGGCGTTATGTTCGGAAACCCGGAAACAACTCCTGGCGGCCGTGCGCTGAAATTCTACTCTTCCGTGCGTCTCGAAGTGCGCCGTGCTGAACAGCTGAAACAAGGCAACGACGTAATGGGGAACAAAACGAAAATCAAAGTCGTAAAAAACAAGGTGGCTCCGCCGTTCCGTACAGCCGAGGTTGACATTATGTACGGAGAAGGCATCTCAAAAGAGGGCGAAATCATTGATCTTGGAACTGAACTTGATATCGTGCAAAAAAGCGGTTCATGGTACTCTTATGAAGAAGAGCGTCTTGGCCAAGGCCGTGAAAATGCAAAACAATTCCTGAAAGAAAATAAAGATATCATGCTGATGATCCAGGAGCAAATTCGTGAACATTACGGCTTGGATAATCACGGTGTAGTGCAGCAGCAAGCTGAAGAGGCACAAGAAGAACTCGAATTTGAAGAATAAAAATATAATAAGTTTGAAATGATACAAAAGGCTGAGTGAAAAACTCAGCCTTTTGTATTTTGCAAAAAAATGATAAAAATATTGCTTTTTTTGACAACTTTTTCAGTGCTTTATTCGTCTAACAAAACGTGTGCAAAATGGAATTTATTTTGGGAGGAAAAAATGAATGACAAGCCCAACCCGCAGGAGAACTGCAAAACGCAGACGGAGAAAACTAAATAAAAGAGGCAAACTTTTGCTTGGTCTTTTAGCAGTGATGATTTGCTTTACGATTTGGAATGCGCTTCATCGAAATAGTGAAGAAAACGAGCCATCTCAAGAAACTTCAGCAGTTTCAGATACCAGTCAGAAAAAAGAAGTCAAAAAGAAAACCGCCAAAAAAACAGAGGAACAAATCAAAACAGTCGATCGTAATCAAAAAATAAGCAATTATTTAAATGAGATCGGTTTCAGCGGAACAGCCATGATTGTCAGAAATGGAGAAATCGTAACAAGTAAAGGTTTTGGTTATGCAGACCGTAAACATCACATTCAAAATAATCCATTGACATCATTTTATGTCGGTTCGTCACAAAAAGCGCTGATTGCAACCGCAATTTTGCAGCTTGAGGAAAAGGGGAAACTTCAGACAAGCGATCCGGTAAGCACGTATTTACCTCATTTCCCTAACGGACAAACGATTACTTTGAAGAATCTGCTTACACATACATCGGGAATAAACGGACATATTGAAGGAAACGGCGCAATCACTCCGGAAGATTTAGTAAAAGACATAGAACGTCAGGGAATCAAACGCCAGCCGGGCGTATGGGACTATAAGGATTCCAACTATTCTGTTCTCGCTTATATTGTTGCTGAAGTGAGCGGCGAGTCCTATGAACAATACATAACGAATCATATTTTTAAACCGGCGGGAATGACGCATGCAGGCTTTTATAAAACATATGATAAAGAACCTTATCCTGCTGTCGGGTATAAGCTGAAGGGCGGCAGAGCGTTTACGCCGTATATGCCCGATTTATCCCAGCTGTATGGAGCCGGTGATATATATATGAGTGCTATAGATATGTACAAATTTGACCAAGCGCTGATAGACGGCAAACTGTACTCGCAAAAAAGCTACGAAAAGATGCTGACACCAGGGAGCAGCTCTACATACGGTATGGGATTTTATGTTGCTCCCGGAAGCTATTCAAACCATGGTGTCATGCCGGGCTTCAACATCTTGAACAGCTTTAGCAAATCTGGGCAAACGATTGTAGTTTTGTTCTCAAACATTCAAAATAACGCTAAACTCGGCCAAGTGAACAATAAAATTTACCAGCTTTTGAATCAAGAATAATTCATGATCTTCTTTTGGAAGGATTGCATTCGGCACGCTAAAAGGCATCTGGTCGCAATCGTTAAGATGGCAAGCTTGACAAGTATTTCCGACACATTTACAATGAAGTTGTAACATTTGTTTTTTTAACATGATTGTTAAACCATTTAAACTTGACAAGGGCGATGAAAATACTCATTCCCTGTGAAGGTTCTGTATGTTGAGAAAACTAGACAATGTACATGCCGACACTTATTTAAGCAACAACCAAGTTCATAGCAAGAGGAGGTGAAAGTATGACCCCAATTATGATGGTTCTCATCTCCATTTTGCTGATTCTACTCGGTTTAGTTGTTGGCTACTTTGTTCGTAAAACCATTGCCGAAGCGAAAATTGCGGGCGCACGCGGTGCAGCCGAGCAAATTCTTGAAGATGCAAAGCGTGATGCTGAAGCACTGAAAAAAGAAGCTCTGCTTGAAGCAAAGGATGAAATCCACAAACTTCGAATAGATGCTGAACAGGAAGTTCGTGAAAGACGAAATGAGCTTCAAAAACAAGAAAACCGTTTACTCCAAAAGGAGGAAAACCTTGATCGCAAACATGAGGGAATTGATAAACGGGAAGCGATGTTGGAGAAGAAAGATCATTCTCTGAATGAACGACAACAACATATTGAAGAGATGGAAAGCAAAGTGGATGAGATGATTCGTATGCAGCAGTCAGAGTTGGAACGAATTTCGAGTCTGACTCGTGATGAAGCAAAACAAATCATTCTTGAGCGGGTTGAAAACGAGCTTTCACATGACATCGCCATCATGACAAAAGAAACTGAAAACCGTGCGAAAGAAGAGGCGGATAAGAAAGCGAAAAACATTCTTTCACTCGCCTTACAGCGCTGCGCAGCGGACCACGTTGCCGAAACAACGGTATCAGTTGTCAATCTTCCAAATGATGAGATGAAAGGACGTATCATCGGACGGGAAGGGCGTAACATTCGTACGCTTGAAACGCTGACAGGTATTGACCTGATTATTGATGATACACCTGAAGCTGTCATTCTTTCCGGATTTGATCCGATCAGACGTGAGACAGCAAGGATTGCTCTTGATAAACTCGTTCAGGATGGCCGTATTCATCCGGCACGGATTGAAGAAATGGTTGAAAAATCTCGCCGAGAGGTCGATGACTATATTCGTGAGATGGGTGAGCAAACGACATTTGAGGTTGGCGTTCACGGCCTCCACCCAGATCTCATCAAGATCCTCGGCCGCTTAAAGTTCCGTACAAGCTACGGTCAAAATGTGCTCAAGCATTCCATGGAAGTCGCATTCTTGGCCGGTCTAATGGCATCGGAGCTTGGAGAAGACGCAAAGCTTGCTAAACGTGCGGGCCTTCTTCACGACATCGGAAAAGCAATTGACCATGAAGTAGAAGGAAGCCACGTTGAAATCGGGGTAGAGCTTGCGACCAAATATAAAGAGCACCCAGTCGTGATTAATAGTATTGCATCACACCACGGGGATGAAGAGCCGACTTCCATTATCGCTGTGCTGGTAGCTGCAGCAGATGCACTTTCCGCTGCAAGACCTGGCGCAAGAAGTGAGACGCTCGAGAATTATATTCGAAGACTTGAAAAGCTCGAAGAAATTTCTGAGTCCTACGAAGGTGTAGAAAAATCATTTGCGATTCAGGCTGGACGCGAAGTGCGTATTATGGTGAAGCCGGATTCAATTAATGATCTTGAAGCTCATCGACTGGCGCGAGATATCCGTAAGCGAATTGAGGACGAGCTCGATTATCCAGGTCATATTAAAGTGACGGTAATCAGAGAAACTCGAGCCGTAGAGTATGCAAAATAAAGTGATGCGCTAAGCATCACTTTATTTTTTTGACGGCCAAGGAATTTTCAAGAAGAAAGGATTTACAAAATGAGAATTTTATTTATCGGAGATGTTGTCGGTTCACCGGGCCGTGACATGGTCAAAGAATATGTACCAAAGCTAAAAACAAAATATAAGCCTCACTTTACCATTATTAATGGTGAAAATGCTGCACATGGAAAAGGCCTGACAGAAAAAATTTATCACAGCTTAATCCAAGCCGGTGCAGATGCAATCACAATGGGGAACCACACATGGGATAAAAAAGAAATTTTCGATTTTATAGATGACGTTCCGAACTTGGTTCGCCCTGCAAACTTTCCAGAGGGAACACCGGGAAAAGGGATAACCTATGTGAAAGCAAACGGCAAAGAGCTTGCCGTCATTAATTTACAGGGACGCACGTTTTTACCGCCGCTTGATGATCCGTTTTTAAAAGTGGATGAATTGATTGCCGAAGCTGCGAAAAGAACACCGTACATTTTTATCGACTTCCATGCTGAAGCGACAAGTGAGAAGCTCGCACTTGGCTGGTACACGGATGGACGGGCATCAGCTGTTGTTGGAACTCATACACACGTGCAAACAGCGGATAACCGCATTTTGCCGAAGGGTACAGCATATATTACTGATGTAGGAATGACTGGCCCATATGACGGTATACTGGGGATGGACAGAGAGACAATTATCAAGCGCTTCAAAACAAACCTTCCAGTGCGTTTTACTGTCGCTGAAGGAAAAACAACACTGAGCGGTGTTGTCATCGACATCGACGATCAAACGAAAAAAGCCGTTAAAATCGAACGTATTTTAATCAATGATGATCACATGTTCTTTGAATAATTGAACATATGGTTATTTTATAAAAATATTAAAAAGAAAAGCAGGAATATAGCAACTCCTTAGTGAATATAGTAAAAATGGAAGGTAGCCCGCTATTTTTGAAAAGCATTGTGGGGATGGCTTTTTGGATAGCAACATCTAATAATGATTGTTCTAATGAACACTCACTTATCCATTGTAAAACTAAGGGGGAGCAGAAATGGAAATCTTAAAAGTTTCAGCAAAATCGAGTCCAAATTCAGTGGCAGGTGCGCTTGCAGGTGTGTTAAGAGAGCGAGGGGCCGCCGAGATTCAAGCAATTGGAGCGGGTGCATTAAACCAAGCTGTAAAAGCTGTGGCGATTGCCAGGGGATTTGTGGCGCCTAGCGGCGTAGATTTGATTTGTATTCCGGCTTTTACTGATATTCAAATCGATGGTGAAGAAAGAACGGCGATTAAATTAATCGTGGAGCCTCGCTAAAAACAAATAAAGCATTCTCAACCTGTTTGCCTCATGCAAACAGGTTGTTTTTCATTTATTGTGATATTTTCTTCCGATAGTATTTTCGGCATATAAATGACGGGAATACAAAAGTCAGAAATGAACTAGAACGTTTCAGAAAAAAAATTTCGCCCATTTTTCAAGACGGATACTTTTGTCTTCCTCAGAAAGACAGTGCTATTTACGCTTATTCCATATCATGGTACAATCCGAATGTAACAAGAATTTTTCAAGGAGGATTGTACATGCAGAGTGGAAAGATGAAAGCTCTAATGAAAAAGGACGGGGCGTTTGGTGCTGTGCTGACTGAAGTTCCCATTCCTGAGATCGATAAACATGAAGTCCTCATAAAAGTAAAAGCTGCTTCCATATGCGGCACGGATGTGCATATTTATAATTGGGATCAATGGGCACGTCAGAGAATCAAAACACCTTATGTTTTCGGCCATGAGTTCAGCGGCATTGTTGAAGCTGTAGGAGAGAATGTCGGCAGTGTAAAAGTGGGGGAGTATGTGTCTGCTGAAACGCATATTGTCTGCGGTGAATGTGTCCCTTGCGTAACCGGAAAATCTCATGTTTGTACCAATACTGCTATTATCGGGGTGGACACGGCAGGCTGTTTTGCGGAGTATGTAAAAGTCCCCGCTGATAACGTTTGGAAGAATCCCGCCGATATGGACCCAGCGATTGCTTCCATTCAAGAGCCTTTAGGAAATGCGGTTCATACAGTACTCGAGAGCCAGCCGGCAGGAGGGACGACTGCAGTCATTGGATGCGGACCGATTGGTCTTATGGCTGTTGCGGTTGCAAAAGCAGCAGGTGCTTCTCAGGTGATTGCGATTGATAAAAATGAATACAGGCTGGCGCTTGCCAAACAAATGGGAGCTGCACGTACTGTTTCTATTGAAAAAGAAGATCCGCTCAAAATTGTAAGCGCTTTAACGGATGGGGAAGGAGTGGATCTCGTTTGTGAAATGTCGGGCCATCCCTCAGCGATTGCCCAAGGTCTTGCGATGGCTGCGAATGGCGGAAGATTTCATATTCTCAGCTTGCCGGAACATCCAGTGACAATTGATTTGACGAATAAAGTGGTATTTAAAGGACTTACGATCCAAGGAATCACAGGAAGAAAAATGTTTTCGACATGGCGGCAGGTGTCTCAATTGCTCAGATCAAACGTGCTCGATCTTTCACCTGTTATTACCCATCAGTTTCCGTTAGAGGAGTTTGAGAAAGGATTCGAACTGATGAGAAGCGGCCAGTGCGGAAAAGTGATTTTAATTCCATAATAGGGGGATAAACATGACAAAGGAATTTGAGTTTTTAAAAGCAGAGCTTGATAGAATGAAAGAAAACCATACATGGCAAGAGATAAAACAGCTTGAATCAATGCAGGGACCTTCTGTCACAGTAAATCACAAAAACGTCATTCAGCTTTCTTCTAATAACTACCTCGGATTTACTTCACACCCAAGACTCATCAAAGCCGCGCAGGAGGCTGTTCAGCAATTTGGAGCCGGCACCGGATCAGTGAGAACGATTGCCGGTACACTTACAATGCATCAAGAGCTTGAGCAAAAGCTGGCAGCCTTTAAAAAAACGGAGGCGGCACTTGTATTCCAATCAGGCTTTACAACCAACCAAGGCGTACTTTCAAGTATTCTTTCAAAAGAAGATATTGTCATCTCAGATGAATTAAACCATGCCTCTATCATCGACGGAATCAGGCTGACAAAGGCGGATAAAAAGGTGTATCAGCATGTTGATATGAGTGATTTAGAGAGGGTGCTGAGAAAGTCAATGAATTATCGGATGCGTCTGATTGTGACAGACGGCGTATTTTCCATGGATGGCAACATAGCCCCTTTGCCTGATATTGTAGCGCTCGCTGAGAAATATGACGCATTTGTGATGGTGGATGACGCCCATGCATCCGGAGTGCTTGGCGAAAACGGGAGGGGAACGGTGAACCACTTCGGTCTTGACGGCAGAGTCCATATTCAGGTTGGAACGCTAAGCAAGGCAATCGGAGTGCTCGGCGGCTACGCTGCCGGTTCAAAGGTGCTGATCGATTATTTGCGCCATAAAGGCCGTCCGTTTTTATTCAGCACGTCCCATCCGCCGGCTGTCACCGCAGCTTGTATGGAAGCGATTGAAGTCTTGCTGGAGGAGCCGGAGCATATGGAGCGCTTATGGGAAAATACGGCCTATTTTAAATCAATGCTTATGAAAATGGGTTTGACTCTCACGCAGAGTGAAACGCCGATTCTTCCGATATTAATAGGTGATGAAGGTGTTGCAAAGCAATTTTCTGATCAGCTCCTTTCACGCGGCGTTTTTGCCCAAAGCATTGTGTTTCCGACTGTTGCAAAGGGAAAAGCCAGAATTCGCACGATTATTACCGCTGAGCATACCAAAGAAGAACTGAATGAGGCGCTTGACGTCATCAAAAAGACGGCTGAAGAACTCCAGCTATTGTAAGAGGAAGAGTATACTCTTCCTCTTTTTATTCCTTATTGATTATTATTCTCAATGAGTGTACAATGATAGGTTGCCAGTTGTGCAGAGCTTCAATAACCTTTATACTGGAGGGTGGAAGTTTGGTTTGAAAGGAGAAATCATGACATGAATGAAAAACAAAAATTAGAGAGCGGACAAGTTAATCCATCGGACAAAAAATCCGAGAAGGATTACAGCAAGTACTTTGAAGCTGTTTACATTCCGCCTTCCTTAAAAGATGCGAAAAAACGAGGCAAGGAAGCCGTTACTTATCATAATGACTTTAAAATTTCTGAACAATTTAAAGGGCTGGGAGACGGAAGGAAGTTCTATATCCGTACGTACGGCTGCCAAATGAATGAACACGATACAGAGGTTATGGCAGGGATTTTTATGGCGCTCGGTTACGAAGCGACAAACTCTGTTGACGATGCCAATGTCATTTTGTTAAATACATGCGCAATCCGCGAAAATGCCGAGAACAAGGTGTTTGGTGAGCTGGGGCATTTAAAAGCGCTGAAAAAAAATAATCCCGATCTGATTTTAGGCGTGTGCGGCTGTATGTCCCAAGAGGAATCAGTCGTGAACCGGATTTTGAAAAAACATCCGTTTGTCGATATGATTTTCGGAACGCATAACATCCATCGCCTGCCAGAGCTTTTGTCAGAAGCATACCTTTCAAAAGAAATGGTCATAGAAGTTTGGTCCAAGGAAGGGGACGTTATTGAAAACCTTCCGAAAGTCCGGAACGGAAAAATTAAGGGCTGGGTCAATATCATGTACGGCTGTGACAAATTCTGTACGTATTGCATTGTGCCTTACACACGCGGAAAAGAAAGAAGCCGCCGCCCTGAAGAGATCATTCAGGAAGTGAGAAGGCTCGCAAGCGAAGGCTACAAAGAAATTACACTATTAGGCCAAAACGTAAACGCGTACGGAAAAGACTTTGAAGATATGACGTACGGTCTCGGTGATTTGATGGATGAACTGAGAAAAATCGATATCCCGAGAATCCGTTTTACAACGAGTCATCCGCGTGACTTTGACGACCGCCTTATTGAAGTGCTGGCAAAAGGCGGCAACCTGCTTGATCACATTCATCTTCCGGTTCAATCAGGAAGCTCAGAGGTTCTGAAACTGATGGCCCGCAAATATGACAGAGAGCGTTATATGGAGCTCGTTCGAAAAATTAAGGAAGCAATGCCGAATGCATCTTTGACAACGGACATTATCGTCGGATTCCCGAACGAAACGGACGAACAGTTTGAAGAAACGCTTTCTCTTTACCGTGAAGTGGAGTTTGACAGCGCCTATACGTTCATTTACTCTCCGCGTGAGGGCACTCCGGCTGCCAAAATGAAAGATAATGTTCCGATGCGCGTGAAAAAAGAACGTCTGCAGCGTTTGAACGCACTGGTGAATGAAATTTCTGCTAAAAAAATGAAGGAATACGAAGGCCAGGTTGTCGAAGTATTAGTTGAGGGTGAAAGCAAAAATAACCCTGATATTCTTGCCGGCTACACTGAAAAAAGCAAGCTTGTCAATTTCAAAGGGCCGAAGGAAGCAATCGGCAAAATCGTCCGCGTGAAAATCCAGCAAGCGAAAACATGGTCGCTTGACGGAGAAATGGTAGGAGAAGCAATCGAGGTGAAATAAGATGACGCTCTACTCAAAAAAAGACATTGTGCAGCAGGCACGAAACCTTGCAAAAATGATCTCTGAAACAGAAGAGGTTGATTTTTTCAAACGGGCTGAAGCGCAAATCAATGAGAATGACAAAGTGTCTGCAATCATTAATCAGATTAAAGCCCTGCAAAAGCAAGCTGTCAATCTGAAGCATTACGAAAAGCATGAAGCGCTCAAACAAGTAGAAGCAAAAATTGACGCGCTGCAAGAAGAGCTTGAAGAGATTCCTGTCATCCAGGAATTCAGAGACTCGCAGATGGAGGTAAATGACCTTCTGCAGCTCGTTGCACACACCATTTCCAACCAAGTCACAAATGAAATCATCACGTCAACCGGAGGAAACCTTCTGAAAGGGGAAACCGGTTCAAAGGTGAAGCATTCAAATAACAGCTGTTCTTTCTAAACACGGTGCCTTTACAGGCCCGTGTTTTTTTAGACTTATGCGGCTAAAAATGAACTAAAAAATCTATGTGCCAAATGTTCAAAGTGTTTTTTGGGGTTCTCATCCGCGAAGAAACTTTATCGCACTTATAAGTAAAGTTTCTAGGCGCGCCTGCATACAATGGAACAGAAACTTTGTATTTTTATATTTTAATTATAAAAATGCACACTAGACAAATGCCCAGCATAAGATAACACGAAGAAGAACAAGGAGGCATGCCGGAATGTCTGAATACAGGGAAATTATTACGAAGGCGGTAGTAGCGAAAGGCAGAAAATTCACCCAATGCACCAATACCATCTCCCCTGAGAAAAAACCGAGCAGCATTTTGGGTGGTTGGATCATTAACCACAAGTATGACGCTGAAAAAATCGGGAAAACAGTAGAAATTGAAGGGTATTATGATATAAACGTATGGTACTCTTACGCGGACAACACAAAAACAGAGGTTGTCACAGAACGGGTGAAATACGTAGATGTCATTAAACTCAGATACAGAGACAACAATTACTTAGATGATGAGCATGAAGTGATTGCAAAAGTCCTTCAGCAGCCTAACTGTCTTGAAGTGACCATTTCACCGAATGGAAATAAAATTGTTGTGCAGGCGGAAAGGGAGTTTTTGGCGGAAGTGGTGGGAGAAACAAAAGTTGTTGTTGAGGTTAATCCTGACTGGGAAGAAGAGGACGAAGAAGATTGGGAAGATGAGCTTGATGAAGAGCTGGAAGACATCAATCCTGAATTTTTAGTGGGAGATCCTGAAGAATAAAAAAGGGACTAGGGGAGGCAGTACCCCCAAGTCTCTTTTTTATATTGATATATCATTCTTTTATCACTTTTTGTTTATGTTATAATGAAGGCTGGAAAATAGAAACGTTGATACATAGTGAGGGATTAAACAATGGCCGGTTATACGCCTATGATACAGCAATATTTAAAAATAAAGGCAGAGCACCAGGATGCCTTTTTATTTTTTCGCCTTGGTGATTTTTACGAAATGTTTTTTGAGGACGCCAAAAAAGCGTCACAAGAGCTGGAAATAACATTAACGAGCAGAGACGGCGGTGCGGCTGAAAAAATACCGATGTGCGGTGTGCCGTATCATTCTGCTTCTGCGTATATTGAGCAGCTTATTAAAAAAGGGTACAAAGTGGCGATCTGTGAACAGACGGAAGATCCAAAAGCCGCAAAGGGCGTTGTGAAACGGGAAGTGGTTCAGCTTATTACGCCAGGAACAGTAATGGACGGTAAAGGCATCCATGAATCAGAAAACAACTTTATCGCATCTGTTTCCGTCTGCTCGAACGGATACGGGCTGGCGCTGTCTGATTTAACAACGGGAGAAAATTTGGCTGTCTTGATTGAACGGCTTGAAGACGTCATATCAGAAATTTATTCAGTCGGTGCACGGGAAATCGTGGTTTCAGGAAGCATGGATCCCGATAAGGTCGTACAGCTGAAAGAGCGGTGCGGTGCAACGATCTCAATTGAAGACGGAGAAACAGACGAACACGTAACGATCATTGAGCACTTAAATAATGAAGATGTAACAAAAACATTTTTGCGCTTATATACGTACCTGAAAAGAACCCAAAAACGCAGTCTTGATCATCTTCAGCCCGTGCAGGTGTATGAGCTTGAGGAAGCGATGAAAATTGACTTGTACTCAAAGCGAAATCTGGAGCTCACTGAAACGATCCGTTCGAAAAATAAAAAAGGCTCTCTTTTGTGGCTGCTGGATGAAACAAAAACTGCCATGGGAGGCAGGCTGCTTAAACAGTGGATTGACCGGCCGCTCATCAGAGTCAATCAAATCGAAGAGCGCCAAGAAATGGTGGAAACATTGATATCCCATTTCTTTGAACGGGAAGATCTGCGTGAACGTTTAAAAGAAGTATATGACTTAGAACGCCTTGCAGGCCGTGTTGCATTCGGAAATGTCAATGCACGGGATTTAATTCAGCTGAAGGAATCGTTAAAGCAAGTGCCTGGTATCAAACAGCTGGTTGCTTCACTGGCTCATGACAAAGCTAAGGAACGTGCGGAACGGATTGATCCTTGCGGGGATGTGCTTGAATTGCTGGAAGAAGCGCTGTACGCTAACCCTCCTTTATCGTTAAAAGAAGGGAACCTGATTAAAGACGGATACAATCAAAAGCTCGATGAATACCGTGATGCAAGCAGAAACGGAAAGGACTGGATTGCCCGCCTGGAACAGCAGGAGCGCGAATACACAGGCATTCGCTCTTTAAAGGTCGGCTTCAATAAAGTTTTCGGTTATTATATTGAAGTGACAAAAGCGAATTTGCACTTGCTTGAGGAAGGGCGCTATGAGAGGAAGCAGACGTTAACGAATGCAGAGCGCTACATCACACCTGAATTAAAAGAAAAAGAAGCGCTCATTTTAGAAGCGGAAAATAACATCTGCGAACTGGAATACGAGCTGTTCACCGAACTGCGTGAGAAAGTGAAGAGGTATATTCCGCGTCTGCAGCAGCTTGCCAAACAGATGAGCGAGCTTGATGCACTTCAGTGCTTTGCGACAATCAGTGAAAATCGTCACTATACGAAACCGGAGTTCTCTGAAGATGAAGTCGAAGTGATTGAAGGCAGACACCCAGTTGTTGAAAAAGTCATGGATAGCCAGGAATATGTCCCGAACAATTGTATGATGGGCGATAACAGACAAATGCTTCTCATTACCGGTCCAAACATGTCAGGGAAAAGTACGTATATGAGACAAATCGCGCTCATTTCCATCATGGCGCAAATCGGCTGCTTTGTACCCGCGAAGAAAGCGGTGCTTCCGATTTTTGATCAAATCTTCACTCGAATCGGCGCTGCAGATGATTTGATTTCCGGACAAAGTACATTTATGGTGGAAATGCTTGAAGCCAAAAATGCAATTGTCAATGCGACGAAAAACAGCCTTATTCTGTTTGACGAAATCGGCCGGGGAACGTCCACTTATGACGGCATGGCGCTGGCACAAGCGATTATCGAATACGTTCACGATCATATCGGCGCCAAGACGCTGTTCAGCACACACTATCACGAGCTGACCGTTCTTGAGGACAAGCTGCATCAGCTGAAAAACGTTCATGTGCGTGCAGAGGAATATAATGGAACGGTTGTCTTTCTTCATCAAATAAAAGAAGGGGCAGCCGACAAAAGCTACGGTATCCATGTAGCCCAGCTTGCCGAGCTGCCGGAAGATCTCATTTCGCGCGCTCAAGATATTTTAAAAGAGCTTGAGCATTCAGGGAACAAACCGGAAGTGCCAGTGCAGAAGCAGAAGCCCGAGGTGAAAGAAGAGCCGGCACAGCTGTCCTTTTTTGATGAAACGGAAAAGCCTGCTGAAGCGCCGAAGCTTTCAAAAAAAGAAAAGCAAGTGCTTGATGCCTTCAAATCACTTAATATATTAGATATGACACCGCTTGAAGCGATGAATGAAATGTACAAGCTGCAAAAGAAATTACATTAAAACGGGGTGATGAATGTGGCAAAAGTCATCCAGCTGTCAGATGAGCTTTCAAATAAAATAGCGGCGGGCGGGGGGGGGGGGGCCGATCGCCAAAACCGGGGTGATGAATGTGGAAAAAGTCATCCAGCTGTCAGATGAGCTTTAAAAAAAAATAGCGGGGGGGGGGGTTGTGGAACGGCCCGCCTCAGTCGTCAAAGAATTGGTGGAAAATGCGATCGACGCTGACAGCACAGTCATTGAAATCGATATTGAGGAAGCAGGTCTTGCATCCATTCGAGTGTTGGATAACGGCGAAGGAATGGAAAATGAAGATTGCAAGCGTGCTTTTCGACGCCACGCAACGAGTAAAATTAAAGATGAAAATGATTTATTCAGGGTGAGAACGCTTGGTTTTAGGGGAGAAGCACTGCCGAGTATCGCGTCAGTCTCTCATCTGGAGATTACGACAAGCACCGGTGAGGGAGCAGGGACGAAGCTCGTCCTCCAAGGAGGGAATGTCATTTCTGAATCACGTTCCTCAAGCAGAAAGGGAACTGAAATCGTCGTTTCTAACCTGTTTTTTAACACACCGGCCCGCTTGAAATATATGAAAACCGTTCATACAGAGCTTGGAAATATCACTGATGTAGTCAACCGTATTGCACTGGCGCATCCGGAGGTATCAATCCGCCTGCGCCATCATGGGAAAAACCTGCTTCAAACGAACGGAAACGGAGATGTGCGTCATGTCCTGGCAGCGATTTACGGAACGGCTGTCGCCAAAAAAATGCTTCCGCTGCATGTGAGCTCTTTGGATTTTGAAGTAAAGGGATATATCGCTCTCCCAGAGATTACACGGGCGTCGAGAAATTATATGTCGTCTGTGATCAATGGCCGTTACATTAAAAATTTCCCGCTCGTCAAAGCGGTCCATGAAGGATACCATACCCTTCTGCCCATTGGGCGTCATCCGATTACCTTTATAGAAATTACGATGGACCCGATTTTAGTCGATGTCAACGTGCACCCATCGAAGCTTGAGGTTCGTCTCAGCAAGGAAACAGAGCTACATGACTTAATTCGTGACGGAATTAAAGATGTATTTAAACAGCAGCAGCTGATTCCGAGTGCCCAGCTCCCGAAAAAATCGGCACCTGTCATCAAAAATGAGCAACAGTTCATAACCTTTGATGAAAAGCCTGCGGAAAGAAAAGTTCCGGAAAAAGCGCCTGCGCCATCTTATTCCCCAATGAAGCTCAGCTCAGTCGTGAAAGAGCCGGTTGATGCGGAGGAAGAATTGCCTCCTCTCCAATTTAATGCTCCTCCTATCGTTGATGAGGAACAAAGCATTGAGGTGCCTGATGTTTCAGAAGAACAGCCTGAAGCATTTGAGCAAGAATACCATCAAGAAGAACAGCCTGAGCCAACGTCTGAGCGGGTTCCGATTATGTACCCGATCGGCCAAATGCATGGGACTTATATATTGGCACAAAACGAAAACGGCCTGTATATTATCGACCAGCACGCCGCCCAAGAGCGTATTAAGTACGAATACTTCCGTGAAAAGGTGGGAGAGGTTGAACCTGAGGTGCAGGATATGATCGTGCCGCTGACGTTCCACTACTCCACGAACGAGGCATTGATTATTGAACAGCACAAACAAGAACTCGAAAGCGTCGGTGTTTTTTTAGAGTCATTCGGCTCAAACAGCTACATCGTCCGCTGCCACCCGGCCTGGTTTCCAAAGGGGGAAGAAGCTGAGCTGATTGAAGAAATCATTCAGCAGGTGCTCGACTCCAAACATATTGATATTAAAAAACTGCGCGAGGAAGCGGCGATTATGATGAGCTGTAAGGGCTCCATCAAAGCGAACCGCCACCTCAGAAATGACGAAATCAAAGCGCTTCTGGACGACCTCCGAAGCACATCAGATCCATTTACATGCCCGCACGGCCGGCCGATCATCATACACCATTCGACATATGAGATGGAAAAGATGTTCAAACGCGTGATGTAGCGGGGGTTGGCGGAGGGGAATACCCCCTTTGCCCATATTTTGCCCATACATTTTTCAAGCATTGAGATATTCTTCGAATTGATCAATGCTTTTTTTATTGTGTTTTTTCAGTGAAATGAATTTAAACATCTGCAGTTATCTTGACTGTAGTATGACCAAGTCGTTCACTTACATATTTAAGATCTGCACCACTTTCTAACAGCATGATTGCATGAGTATGCCTTAGACCATGTGGGGTTTTATGATGCAAATCTGTTTTATCTAGAACTGCGTCTATTACTTTATTAATTGCGTATGGCCCAAAATCTTTCCCCTTTGGAGTTGTGATAAAGAAAGGGGAGTCATCATATTTTTCGCCGTGCGTTTCCTTGTTATTTCTTGCCAGTCTTTATATTTTGTTAAATCGTTAACTAAAGTGACTAGGGGATGAAATCGTTAGGGCAACCGTTCTTTGGTGGATACAGTGATGTTGCCAACACTTACGGTCAGGGTTTGTAAGGGGCCAATAGGACCGAATTGGAACCATCAGACATTACCCGTTTCAGTGATTTTCAAACAGGAACCGAATCAGTTGCTGGCTTGCTAGCTAGCTGAACCCGGCGTGTATAGAGTGGTCTCATGGGGTTCCCAATCGGGTGGACAGAATTTAAGGATTAGGCAACTGTTGTGCAAGCAGATTTGTCCGATATTTAGATTCATAAGGGAATTTTATGATTAAAAAATATAATTTACTTTTTTGTGATTTAATACGATTATAAATTATAAAAGGGTGGTTTTCTTGGCTGTTTCATTAGAAAAACTAGTTGATTTAGAATAACTTTGCTTTATAGTACGTCGCTTAAGGAACTGAAGCAGTGAGGTAAATACTGACCAACAATGTTGTTGGGGAGCTTTGAGAATACGTGATCCGGAATGTATCTTCTACATCAAGAGGTTTTTAAAAGAGCAAACATGAGGAATTACATGCTATTCGTGACCAGTATTAACTCAGGGCTCCGCATATCGGATATTCTGCAGCTGAGAGCAAGAGACGCTAAACGATCTCATAGAGAAGAAAACGAAAAAGAAAAAAGAGAATCGATATGACTTCAGCCCTTCAAAGGGAATTTAATGCCTATGTGGGGTTAGATGACATTGGCACGCATATATTGAGGAAAACATTCGGTTATCACTTTTACAAACAAAGGACGTTGCTATGCTACAGGAGATATTTAATCACTCAGACCAACGGACAACCCTGCGATACATCGGAATCAATCAAGGCGCCATGAACAACGCTATGAAGAAATTTAAAATATAACCAGGCTCATCCAAAACAACAAGGATGAGTCTTTTCTTTAAATCTTCATAAAAAGGTATGGAATTCATTTATGAGATATCTTCAAAAAGAGAGGGTAAGTGATCGGCAAATATATAGTATTTGATTAATTGCTAAATCCTTATATAAAAAATGGTCTTAAGGAAAATGTTTGAAATAGCATAACTTGTACTATTTGTCCAAACAAAATTGTGAAAAGAATATACCTTATATGGAATAAAAATTATTGATATGAAGGAGTGAATAATTCGTGGAAAAGAGAAAGAAAAAGCGGCCGGATCAAGAGCAGGAACCTATTTTAATTAGTATTATCAACTTTAATGACTCTGCAATTTCTATTGATGGTAGTAATGCTGCTGAGTGTAATGATGACAGTGCAGTTGCCCAAGGTCATAGTAGTGCTTCAGATAACCCGATGGATAGTGCAGTTGCTCAAGATTACAGTAATGCATCTAGGGACCCTGAAGATAGTTATTTTGATCAATCTGTAAAAACCAGAAAGGATTAATATAAGGGAGGTTATAATATGTTTTTTGATGATAAATATAAAGATATAGATCATAAGGAAAAAGATAAAGAAAAAGATAAGAAAAAGTCAAAAAAATATCAAAAACAGAATCCGGTACTAATCTCGATTGGAGATTTTGCTGATACTGCAATTGCTATTAGAAATAGTAATGCAGCCGAGGATAACGACGGCAGTGCAATTGCCCAAGATTATAGTCAAGCTTCAGATAACCCAAGGAAAAGCGCAGTTGCTCAAGGTCATAGTAATGCATCTCGTGATCCCGAAAATTCAGATTTTGATCAGTCTGTTAAGCATAAAAAACGTAAAAAAGACACTGAATATAAGAAAGATGACGGTAAGCATAAAGGGAGTTCTAAAATCTGGACTCCTAAACATTAGTTGAGTGCTATTTAAAGGGAATAGTGGCACCACCCTATCTACATTCTTAAACAGTAGTAGGGTGGTATCTTTTTATTAGAAAGAGGTGAAAGCACCATGTTTAATAGACCAGAAAGACATGTGGACAGGAATTTTAAAATCAATGATAGAGATTTATTAAATAAAGAAATAAAAAAGAAAATAGAAGAAGTATTAGAAGATACACCACTTCAAATAAACATTAATCTTTATTTAACGCAAGAACAAAACCCTGAACTTACAAGTATTAGTAATGTAAAGAGAGCAGCAATAGCTATGAAGGAAAGTAATGCAGCCGAGGATACGCGAGATAGTGCAATTGCTCAAGAAAAGAGTAACGCAGTTGATAAAACAATTAATTCAGGTGAAAAATACGTGAATAAACCTATTACCAAACAAAAAAGAAATAAAGTGAGTAAAGGATCAACTCCGTTCTATCCTAAATAGAGAAGGTTGGTTATTCTTAAAATGGACAGTAACGGCCTAATGATGAAGCTTCATGAAAACCACTTTATAGTGTTTCCCTAGAAATATTTAAGTAATAAGCAATAAATCAAATCAATAGACGCTTTCCTAAAATCGGGAGAGCGTTTTTTATTGGGATTAATCACTTGCTAAACTGTGTACTTAGCATTTAGATTTTTTAACATTGTTTTTAATGACTCATCCAGAACTCTATGGTGAACGTTTTATTTTAATTTTTTTGAGTTCCATAAAAGATAACAGGTGTGCAATTAATGTTAGGGTTTTAGCTTGAAAACAGATAGGGCAAGGGGTTGGCACAGTTCGACGAGTTGCACAGTATAAAACATATAGGGAATTGAGAAAAATAGGGTATTAAATGAAAAGGGGGTGTGGAACTTTGGAAATAGAGATAAGAAATGCTATCGAAATAGATAATAAACAATATAGTTTAAGTGATAATAAAATGGATCTATTTAAAAAAGTTATAGAGAATCTAGCCAATACAATTTTAAAGACAGATAAGTTAGAGAAAATAGTGTTTAGTGAATGCTATGAAGAAGATTTATTTGCAGTACTCAAGGTAAAAGGCAAGCCTCTCAGATATACGATATACAAATGATAGTATTGGAAAAGGCCGTGCGATGATGGTGAAGTATTTAGGAGCCGAGAATATACAAAAGCTACTATTGTTTATCACTCCTGAAATTTTAACGGAGATGATATCTAATATTAGAGCAAAAGATAAAGATAATCCAGAAAACAATAGAGGTCTGAATGTCTTTTTTCATGAATTAGCTCACGTAAATGATCCAGTAAACTTTAGTGTTAATGATTTTAATGCTAAAGGAACAGATCTAGCAATAGTTCCACTAGCTCTTATGGTTTGGAAAGAATATTTTGCAAATCGAATAGCAAATGAAATGTATCCAACCATAGAATTTAATTCATATAATAACTTGATCAAAATAATAAGCAGACTTTTTAATGGCGAAATGGGCAAGATCAAATAAATGACTTTGCCCATATTTTGCCCATGTTCTACGTAATGGGTTTATGGACATATCCCTTGCCATAATAAAATGTTGCAAATAATTCAAATAAATGTATATTTTAGGTAGGGAGGTGGGAACATGACATTCGATTCAAATAGAATCATCCTTGTGGATGAGCTTGAGCATGAGATGGAAGGAATTATTTATGAATGCAGAATCTAAATCAAATCAACATTGTTTTGCTTCCTGTTTTTTATGAACAGGGAGTTTTTTTTGTGATGAGAAAGCAAAAAAGATGTGAGCTGTTGTTTGAGTGTATTAGTTATGGAAATGAATTTTTGTTCTCTCATATTTCAATCTGGGTAAAAGTAAAAACCACTTGAAATATCACAGGCTGTTTTTAACAGTTCCTTCATTAGGCTGTTCATCAAATGCAAGTTCAATGAAAGCCATCAATGCTGATATCACAAAAAGCAAGACATCTGGAATATATATAGACTGCATAAAGTAATCCGCAAAACAGATCGTTATGAAATTGCTGATAAAGTACAGGATAAAAGCAAAAAGTGCAGTCTTTTTCAATGAAAGTGATTTTGCCAGAATCATAGAGACAATCATTGTGAGTGGGTCTATGATCAAGCCTGCAGCAAAACAGACTAAAATAAATAAAACTAATGTTTGATTGGAATCGTATGTGATGCCCAGTATAGAGAATAACCCTTTCATCCCGAAGAAATACCCGCCGAAGATCACTGCTAGTGCAATGGTAACGATAAGAATGATAGATGCAATTACGATTAATTTCGAGCTCAGCTTTACCTCTTTAAACTGCTCGTTCTGTTCTTTTTGGCTCAAGCACGACACTCCTTTCACATGCTTACTTACTCATTGTAATATGAATCTCCTAAGCTTATTTTAATGAAAACAGCAAGGGTGGAGATCCCAGTAGATCACCGGAAAACAGTATAACATATTTTGACAAAAACTTAAAAAGCCCTTTTCCAGCGGAAAGGACCTTCTTTTTCATCATGTTAACTTTTGAGAGTTGACGAAGCTTTCTCTTTTTTCGGCCAAATAAAATAGCTGGCGGTAAAGAGAAAATCAATGCCTAAAATGACTGTCCATGTTTTAAGAATGCCGCTTAATGCCTCGGTTCGGGCAGAATCATTGATGAAGTAGATCATTCCTGCTAATAATCCCGCACCAATAAGGTAGGACAGCACGTGTCTTATCCAGCTTTTTGCATAGTGCTTGGCATGATCCATTCCATAACGCTTCAGCGGTTTGGCTCCTTGTTTTGTCACATAATATTGAAATCTTTCATCCGCCCATTGAATCATTTGTTTCCCATAAGCGATCGATATACCGATGTAAACAGCCGCAATCCCGTGGGCAGCAGTCGCTGAGGCTCCGCGGTAAAGGTCCACAGCAGTTGCCGCTAATAAGATCAAATCGATCACTGGGGTTAAGGCAAGGAATAGCAGTCCTAATGTATGTTGTTTGAATAGGTAGCGTACAGCAAGCCCTAAAACAATCACAACCCAAAATGCAATTTCACAGAAGACAATCATCCATGCGATACCGTTCAATCCATTCCCCTCTTTTCAATACAGTTGTATTATTTAAACAATATTTTACCATCTTTATTTTTATAACACAACTGTATTATAAAAATTGCTCTCTTATTTTTTTCTTGTTACAATAAAACTATGCCAAAACAAATTGACCATGAGAAAAGAAGAAAACAAATTGCAGAAGCGACGTGGCGCGTGATTTTAGAACGGGGGATGGAGGGAGCCTCAGCCAGAAACATTGCAAAGGAAGCAGGATTGTCATTAGGTGCACTGCGCCATTATTTTTCTACTCAAGATGAACTGCTTGTTTTTGCAATGAAACTTGTTCAGGAAAAGGCGATGGCCCGAATTAAGGACATTGCAATGAAGGATTTGCCCCCTAAGGAAAAAGTGTTGCATATTTTGCTTGAAATTGTCCCAACGAATGAAGAAACGATTAGAGAGATGGAGGTGTGGTTCGCCTTTACGGTTTACGCCAGACATAAAAAGGATATGTTTGATGCGGATCATGACGGGATTTACAGCGGCATGCGGAATCTGGTTGCCTATTTAGATGAATTTGATTTACTGAAGCAGAATGCTGATAAAGACATTGAAGCTGAGAGACTTTACGCGCTAATTGACGGCTTGGCTTTACATGCGATGCTTGACCCTGTGCGAGTGAATAAAGATCGCATCAAACGTGTCATTATGCAGCATGTAGCATCAATTTGCATAGAAGAAACATGTGGGATAGAAGAAAGAAATACCTAAACGAAGAGCTATTCTTGTTGGACATGCTTCCAAAGGAATAGCTTTTTTATATGCAAAAAGAACAAGGGCCTCTGAAAAAAATGGAAAACAATCATGCCGTTTGGTAAAGTGGAATGATAGACGGACTGAGGATTGAACAGTTTGTCTAACTTTCATTTAAGAACTTTACATGATAGGAATGGTGTAAATGAATCTTACTTATAAGGTACATCCAATTAAAACAAGGTATCAGGGCTGGACGAATTATTGCTATATCATTGAAGATATTGTAAGTAAATCTGCAATTGTTGTTGACCCCTCATGGGAACTGAGTAAAATAACAACTAAACTTTCAGAACTCGAAGCTGAATTAACAGCAATTGTATTGACACACTCTCATTATGATCATGTAAACCTGGTAGAGCCGCTGACAAAGATGTTTAACGCTCAAGTTTATATGTCCCAAAAAGAAATTGATTATTATCAATTCCGATGCAGAAATTTAATTGGCCTTCATGATCATCAGACGATCAGCATAGGAAACACAAGTGCGCAATGCCTTCTCACGCCGGGGCATACAGCCGGCGGAATGTGTTATTTGTTTTCTAATAGTATTTTTACCGGAGATACGGTATTTACAGAAGGGTGCGGCATATGTGAGGATGATGGCAGTTCTGCGGAAGAGATGTTCAGAAGCATTCAAAGGATTAAGTCAGAGGTTTCACCCTATGTACGGGTTTATCCTGGTCACTCATTTGGCAAAGTGCCCGGCTATACGATAGAGGATCTTTATCAGTATAATATTTATTTTCAAATTGATAAGATAGAATATTTTGTGAAATTTCGCACCCGTAAAAACCAAAAAGGTATTTTTGATTTTAAATAATTCTTCTGAATCTATTATCCTATTTTTCTTCGAATATCTAAATAATTAGTATTTTTTAAAATGATTACATAGAAGGATTTGATTTGTATCGAAAAGGCTCAGGTGATAAGTTGAAGCGCATTGTCAGCATATGGCGACCTTTAATGTGATGCAGGTCATTTTTCTTATGTTGTGTGATATGCCCTGATCCTTTATGCCTTAATTGAAAAAAGCAGGAAAGCAATCGAGTAAACTGTAGGAAAAATTAACTTGACGGACATATTGACAGAGGTTACCATCAACATGAACATGCTACTATTTATCCGGTCATCACTATTTTTAAAAAAAATCATACAGAAGTGATACAAATCTACTTATCGGAAGGGTGGCTTTGAGATAATGATCACATATGTTTTTCCGGGTCAGGGTTCACAGAAACAGGGAATGGGCAGCGATCTATTTACTGAATTTAAAGAACTGACGGCTCAGGCAGATGAGATCTTAGGGTATTCAATTAAACGTCTTTGCTTAGAAAATCCTTATTCTAATTTAAACAAAACGCAATTTACTCAGCCGGCTTTATATGTGGTAAACGCATTAAGCTACCTGAAAAAAATCCGAGAAGCAGAAGCTAAGCCTGACTTTGTCGCCGGGCACAGCTTGGGTGAGTACAATGCGCTATTTGCAGCTGGGGCCTTTGACTTTGAGACAGGTTTAAAGCTTGTCAGAAAAAGAGGCGAGCTGATGAGTATGGTAAGCAATGGCGGTATGGCCGCTGTTATGGGATTAAATGAAGAGCAGGTTGCAAAGGCTCTGCAAAAATACCATTTACACAATGTTGATATCGCTAATGTGAACGCCCCATATCAAATAGTGATTTCAGGCCGAAAAGATGATATCGAAAAAGCCGCATCTCTTTTTGAAACGATGACTGAAGTTACAATGGTACTCCTCTTAAACGTAAGCGGCGCGTTTCATTCCAGATACATGAATAAAGCAAAAGAAGAATTCGAGCAGTTTCTTCATACCTTCCATTTTTCGCCTCCGTCTATCCCGGTTATTTCTAATGTGTATGCCAAACCGTATACATACGAATTTATGAAGCAGACGCTGGCCGATCAAATCAATCATTCAGTGAAATGGACTGAGAGCATAAGCTACTTAATGAAAAAAGGCCAAATGGAGTTTGAGGAAATAGGGCCAGGAAATGTTTTAACAGGGTTGATTCACCGTATTAAGAAAGATGCGGAACCAATGCCCCGCTGAAAATGATTGTTCCTAAGACCATGCGCCGCATAGGCAAGGCTAAGGACAGATTTCCTTTTATTTAGGGTATAAAGCTTTAGAGACGCAATCGTTCAATAGACACTGTTTCTAAATGAATAACTTTATATACTGTTACATAAAGAGGCTGATCAAACATATCCACACCCTATTAGACATTTGAACTATGTCAGACAGCCGGAATATCATGACTGACCATCGCTCTCACATCAAGATGGCCTACTTTTTAACCGCACCCAAATTTAGAGTCGATGTTCTTTGCTGATCCTGTCATATCTATTTTTGAGACTAACAACATACATCTATGACCACTTCATAAAAGAGTTGCATCCAGAGCACTAATAGCAATCCTCCTAAAGTTGATTCTTCTCATTTTCTTTTTTACATCATGTCTTACCGATTAAATAATCGGATCTCAATCGCTGTTATGTATTGCATACAATGAGTTGAGATATCAAAATAGCCGTCATAAATATAAAAAAAGAAGGTATGCACATGAATGAACCGCTCGTTTTTATGTTTTCCGGACAAGGTTCCCAGTACTATCATATGGGAAAGGAATTATTTAAGGAGAATATCGTGTTTCGCCAATCGATGCTTGAAATGGATGCCATTGCAGCACGGCGCATCGGCGCATCGATTGTTGAAGAAATCTATCATCCGGATAAACGTGTGTCGGATCCGTTTGACAGCATTCTTTTTTCCCACCCTGCAATCTTTATGGTTGAGTATTCCTTATACAAAGTTTTGGAAGATAGGGGAATCTATCCTGATTACGTATTGGGATCAAGTCTGGGAGAATTCTCATCAGCGGCTGTTTCTGGTGTATCAGACGCAGAGAATATACTGAATTGCATACTTGAACAGGCTATTGTCATCCAAAAATCCTGCGATAAAGGGAAAATGCTGGCCATTCTTGATAAACCGCAATTACTGAATGATCATCCACAACTATTTGAAAACAGTGAACTCATTTCTATCAATTATGATTCGCACTTCGTCATTTCTAGTGAAGAAGAAAACATAAAGCAGATCGTGGAGGTTTTAAAAGAGAAACAGATTCTTTGCCAGCTGCTGCCTGTGTCCTATGCCTTTCATTCTTCACTTATTGATCGGGCAGAAAGTGCCTATGCAAAATATTTAAAGTCAATATCTTTTAAAAACCCGTCAATACCAGTTGTATCGAGTTTAACGGGAAGCTGCCTTCACGAAATGGACAAGCATTTCTTTTGGGATGCGGTAAGAAAGCCAATGAGATTTCGTGAAGCGATTCGATATTTGGAAAGTCAGCATGCATGCCGGTTTATCGATTTGGGGCCATCCGGCACCTTAGCTGCTTTTGTGAAACAGCTGCTCCCGGGAGATTCAGCTAACCGCAGCTGCTCGATCATGACACCATTTCATCAGGAGCTGAAAAATCTGAATACGGTTGAGTGTTTCCGTAGACCAGAAAGGAAGTTTACAAGATGATTACATATGTTTTTCCAGGGCAAGGCTCCCAGCAAAAGGGAATGGGACAAGGGCTGTTTGAACAATATCGGCATTTGACAGATCAAGCAGATCAAATATTGGGCTTTTCAATAGAAAAGCTTTGTACCGAAGAATCCTATTTGGATTTAAATCATACGCAATACACGCAGCCGGCTTTGTACGTCGTCAATGCACTCAGTTATTTGAAGAGAGTGGAGGAGACCGGCAGAAATCCTGATTTTGCGGCCGGACATAGCTTAGGAGAATACAATGCGCTGTTTGCAGCGGGTGCATTTGATTTCGGAACCGGATTAAGACTTGTCAAAAAAAGAGGCGAACTGATGGGGCGGATTACAGGAGGCGGAATGGCTGCTGTGATCGGCCTGAATAAGGAACAAGTTACAGCCGTTTTAGAAGAGCACCGTCTTCATGCCATTGATGTAGCAAATGAAAATACGCCCCGGCAAATTGTGATTTCCGGCCAAAAAAAAGAGATTGAAAAAGCGCGAATTGTTTTTGAAAACACCAAGGATGTAAAGCTGTTTCATGTTTTAAATGTAAGCGGGGCTTTTCATTCCAGATATATGAATGAAGCAAAACAGGAATTTAAAAAATTTATTGACTCATTCCATTTTGAGCCTCTGGATATCCCAGTTATTTCCAATGTCTATGCAGAGCCATATCATCAGGACAGGTTAAAGGAGACATTATCTGAACAAATGGACAGCACAGTGAAATGGACGGACAGCATACGTTTTCTGATGGGAAGAGGAGAAATGGAGTTTGAAGAGATCGGGCCTGGAACTGTATTGACCAGTCTCATCCATCGGATTAAAAATGAAGCAGAACCGTTAACGCATGCACCCGAAAAGAAACTTGCTTCAAGTCATCCAGAAGCTGCTGACCATCCACATAATGTTCAAGCTGGGATTACGGCAGAGTCTTTAGGAAATGCTGAGTTTAAACGGGATTATCATCTTACATATGCTTATCTTGCAGGAGGAATGTACCGCGGCATTGCTTCGAAAGAAATGGTAGTAAAGCTGTCAAGAGCAGGAATGATGGGGTTCTTTGGCACAGGCGGCCTGAGCTTGAATGAGGTTGAAGATGCGATCCTCACCATTCAAGGTGAACTAGGGGAAGGCCAAGCCTACGGCATAAATCTCGTCCACAATATGAAACATACTGAATCAGAAGAAAAGATGATCGACCTTTTATTAAAGCATCAAGTAAGAAATGTGGAAGCTTCAGCATTTTTAAGTGTCACTCCCGCATTGGTAAGGTATCGAGCAAAAGGAGTGAGACGAAACCCCAATGGTGACGTCATGTGCTCAAATCGTCTCATAGCGAAAATATCACGGCCGGAAGTTGCAGAATCATTTCTGAGTCCTGCGCCTGAGAATATGCTGCAAAAGCTTTTAGGAGAAAATAAAATCACAGTGAGCGAAGCTGAATTATTGCGGCGCATTCCGATGGCTGACGATATTTGTGTGGAAGCTGATTCAGGAGGTCATACAGATAGCGGTGTGGCATACAGCCTGATGCCGGCCATGACATCATTAAGAGATGAAATGATGAAAAAATATCAATATCCGAAAAAAGTAAGAGTTGGTGCAGCTGGAGGAATTGGAACGCCTGATGCAGCGATGGCAGCTTTTATGCTTGGTGCGGATTTTATTGTTACAGGCTCAATCAATCAATGTACAGTTGAGGCGGCAACAAGTGACAAAGTAAAGGATTTGCTTCAGCAAATGAATGTACAAGATACTGCCTATGCGCCTGCGGGTGATATGTTCGAATCTGGCAGCAAAGTACAAGTGCTAAAGAAAGGCGTGTTCTTTCCGGCGCGGGCAAACAAGTTATATGAACTGTACCAGCGATATGGGTCAATACGTGAGCTGGATGCAAAAACGTTGACTCAGCTTGAGGAGAAATACTTCAAACGCAGTATAGAAGACATCTATGAAGATATGACATTACATTATCCTGCAGCAGAAATTGAGAAGGCTGAACAAAATCCGAAGCATAAAATGGCTTTGATTTTCCGGTGGTACTTCAGATACAGCTCCAACTTGGCAATCAGCGGCAACGAACATTCCAAGGTCGATTACCAAATTCACTGCGGTCCGGCGCTGGGAGCCTTTAATCAATGGGTCAAAGGGTCGGAATCAGAAAACTGGCGCAATCGCCATGTGGATGAGATCGGAAAAAAATTAATGACAGAAACAGCAGCATTGCTTCATGAACGGATGCAATCAATGTATCAACCGTCGCATTAAGCATACAGCATAAGATTAATCGTTCGAATATTATGAAAATATACCTATAAACAGCACTAAAATGATCCCTTGAAGGAGAGAGCGCGTTATGGATAAACAGAAAATTTTTGAAGTGTTAGTCACCAATATTTGCGAGGTGCTACCTGAATTAGACGGACACAGGTTTGAGCCTGAAGATCAGTTAGTTGAGTTAGGAGCTGACTCTGTAGACAGAGCTGAAATTATCACAATGGTGCTTGAGGATCTATCATTAAAGATTCCCCGGATTGAGCTGTCTGGGGTGAAAAACATCGGCGAATTAGCTGAGGTGCTTTATGACAAAGTGCAATCTGTCTGAGGTGGTGGTGACTGGTTTAGGCGTCACGGCTGCCATCGGTCAAGGGAAAGAGGCATTTGCATCTTCGCTGCTGTCCGGCAGGCATGCCTTTGGGGTCATGGAGCGTCCGGGCAGACAAAAAGACAGCCGGTTTATCGGTGCTGAAATTGCGTCATTGTCTTATCCCGACCGCCTTTCTAAAAAATTGCTGCGAAAAGCGTCATTTTCAAGCCGTACTGCATTGGTGACCCTCTCAGAGGCTTGGGAGGAGGCTGAATTAGATGATGTCGATTCTGCACGTATCGGACTGGTAGTCGGCGGGTCAAATTTTCAGCAGAGAGAAACCTTACAGCTTTATGAAAGTTATCAAGACCGCTCTGGTTTTATTTCGCCGGCATATGGCCTGTCTTTCATGGATAGCGATCTTTGCGGGCTATGCACAGATCAGTTTGGCATCACAGGCTTAGCTTATACGGTGGGAGGAGCCTCCGCCAGCGGCCAGTTAGCAGTGATTCATGCGATTCAGCAAGTCTTATCAGGCGAGGTTGATGTTTGCATAGCACTGGGTGCATTAATGGATCTTTCTTACATAGAATGCGGAGCGCTCAGGGCTTTAGGCGCTATGGGAACGGACAAATATGCTGATGAGCCTGAGAAAGCGTGCCGTCCCTTCGATCAGAACAGAGACGGGTTTATTTATGGAGAATCTTGCGGCGCCCTGGTGATAGAACGAAAGGAGACGGCTGTCCGCCGAGGTGTCAAACCTTATGGAGCATTGTCTGGGTGGTCAATCAAACTAGACGGGAACCGGAATCCCGATCCTTCTTTAGAAGGAGAGATTTATGTCATCCAAGAGGCGCTGGAGCGTGCCGGTCTTTCACCAGAAGACATTGATTATATTAATCCTCATGGCACAGGTTCTTTTATTGGGGACGAAATTGAATTAAAGGCGCTGCATGCATGCCGGCTTTCCCATGCTTACATCAACGCAACAAAATCGATAACCGGGCACGGTCTCAGCGCGGCGGGAATCGTAGAGATTGTCTCTGTTTTGCTGCAAATGAGAGAATCTGCCCTGCACCCGAGCCGGAATTTGGATCATCCAATCGATGATTCCTTTCATTGGGTAAATGAGAAATCGATTTCATACCGCATCAAAAATGCGCTGAGCTTAAGCATGGGCTTTGGCGGAATGAACACCGCGGTTTGTATACAAAACATTGAGAAATGTGGAGGCGAATCATAAATGGTTTCAGCCGGAATAGAAGCGATGAATGTCTTTGGCGGAACGGCGTACCTTGATGTCATGGAACTGGCCAAATACAGACATTTAGATACTGCAAGATTTGAAAACTTATTAATGAAAGAAAAAGCGGTAGCACTGCCTTATGAAGATCCTGTGACCTTTGGAGTCAATGCAGCTAAGCCGATTATTGACGCTTTATCCGAAGCCGAGAAGGACCGGATTGAATTGTTAATCACTTGTTCTGAATCCGGGATCGACTTTGGGAAATCGTTAAGTACATATATCCATGAATATTTAGGGCTGAACCGCAACTGCCGTTTGTTTGAGATTAAACAGGCATGTTATTCAGGAACAGCGGGATTTCAGATGGCGGTGAATTTTATATTATCCCAGACCTCTCCGGGTGCCAAAGCACTGGTTATCGCCAGTGATATTTCACGTTTTTTAATCGCTGAGGGCGGAGACGCTTTAAGTGAAGACTGGTCTTATGCCGAACCGAGTGCCGGAGCAGGAGCGGTGGCCGTTTTAGTAGGCGAAAATCCCGAGGTGTTTCAGATAGATCCGGGAGCAAATGGCTATTACGGCTATGAAGTGATGGATACCTGCCGTCCCATTCCTGATAGTGAAGCGGGAGATTCTGACCTGTCTTTAATGTCATATCTGGATTGCTGTGAACAAACCTTTCTGGAATATCAAAAACGTGTACCCGGTGCCAATTATCAGGACACGTTTCAATACCTTGCTTACCATACGCCTTTTGGCGGGATGGTGAAAGGTGCGCACCGGACAATGATGCGTAAGGTGGCGAAGGTGAAAACAGCTGAGATTGAAACGGATTTTTTAAATCGGGTAAAGCCAGGTTTAAACTACTGCCAAAGGGTTGGAAATATTATGGGAGCTGCCTTGTTTCTGGCATTGGCTAGCACGATAGACCAAGGGCGGTTTGATTCGCCTAAACGAATCGGCTGTTTTTCTTACGGATCAGGCTGCTGTTCTGAATTTTACAGCGGAATAACAACACCGCAAGGCCAAGAACGCCAACGCTCTTTTGGCATTGAGAAGCATTTAGATCGCCGATATCAGCTCTCCATGGATGAGTATGAGCTGTTGTTTAAGGGGAGTGGGATGGTGCGGTTCGGGACGCGCAATGTAAAGCTCGATTTTGAGATGATACCGGGCATCATGCAGTTTACTCAAGAGAAGCCTCGATTGTTTTTAGAAGAAATTTCTGAGTTTCATCGGAAGTACAGGTGGATCTCGTGACCTATCAAACGATAAAGGTCCGCATCCATGAGTCGGTTTGCTACATCACATTTCACCGTCCTGAAGCGAATAATACGATAAATGACACACTCATAGAAGAATGTTTACAAGTGTTAAACCAATGTGAAACATCATCAGTTACGGTTGTTGTTTTAGAAGGGCTTCCCGAGGTGTTTTGCTTCGGTGCTGATTTTCAAGAAATCTATCAGGAAATGAAAAGCGGCAAAAAACAGGCAAGCTCCCAAGAGCCTCTCTATGATTTGTGGCTGAAACTGCAGACTGGCCCTTATGTCACGATTTCGCATGTCAGGGGAAAAGTCAATGCCGGCGGTCTTGGATTCGTATCTGCCACAGATATTGCCATTGCGGATGAAACGGCGTCATTCAGTCTCTCTGAGCTGTTATTCGGTCTGTATCCGGCTTGTGTTTTACCGTTTCTGATCCGCCGGATCGGCTGGCAGAAAGCACATTATATGACGCTAATGACAAAGCCGATTTCCATTCAGGAAGCCAGTGAATGGGGGTTAATAGATGCCTTTGATGCTCAAAGTGAGGTGCTGCTAAGAAAGCATTTATTGCGCTTGCGGAGGCTGAATAAAAAAGGAATCGCACGTTATAAACAGTATATCAGCTCACTTGATCATCAAGTCAGCCGTTCGAAATCCATCGCTTTAACTGCAAATCAAGACATGTTTTCTGATCCTCAAAACCAAATGGGAATCATCAGGTATGTTGAGACAGGGCAATTTCCATGGGAGGGACAGTAATCATTTGAAAAGATGACAATCAGGACTCGTTAGGAGGACATCATGACGCATTCTGTTGTAGAGCTCATCGAAATTGAGCCCGCCATTATTCAGGTAAAGATGCATGACCGCACACATAAAAACGCGTTTTCACAAGAACTTACAGACGGTTTAATTCAAGCGTTTAAATTCATTCGGCAGAAACCAGATTATAAAGCGGTCATTTTGACGGGATATGATAATTATTTTGCTTCAGGAGGAACACAAGAAGGACTGCTTCGAATTCAGCAGGGATTGACCAAGTTCACGGATGACAATCTTTATTCTCTGGCGCTGGATTGTGAGATTCCAGTCATTGCGGCCATGCAGGGCCACGGAATTGGAGGCGGCTTTGTCATGGGGCTCTTTGCTGACATTGTCATTCTAAGCAGAGAGAGCGTGTATACGGCTAATTTTATGAAATACGGATTTACGCCTGGAATGGGCGCTACCTTTATCGTCCCTAAAAAACTGGGATTCAGCCTGGCCCAGGAAGTATTAATGAATGCGGGCAGCTACCGCGGAGCTGATCTTGAAAAAAGAGGGGTCCCCTTTAAAGTGCTGCCCCGTGCGGAAGTAGTAGATTATGCGGTGGAGCTGGCGCATGAACTGGCGGAAAAGCCGAGAAACTCATTGATTACATTAAAAGATCATTTGGTGGCCCCGCTTCGTGAGCAGCTGCCGCACGTCATAGAACAGGAATTAATGATGCATGAGAAAACATTTCATCATGACGAAGTCAAAACGAGAATCAAAGGTATGTATGGAAATTAACTGAGAACCTACATAAAAATTTGCAGGTGAAATGGAGGCAGCGCGATGAGAAATAATGATAATACCCGCATATTAGCTAACCCTTCTGTCAGCTATGGTGAGCCTTTACATATATCTGAAGAGCAGCCGGCAACAATACCTGAAGTTTTATACAGAACGGCTGCGGAGCTTGGGGATACAAAGGGAATCATTTATTTGCAGCCGGATGGAACTGAAGTGTACCAATCATATGGACGATTGTGGAATGATGCACTGCGTATCGTGAAGGGGCTCCGCCAATCAGGCCTGAAAGCAAAACAAAACGTGATTTTGCAGCTTGGCGACAATTCACAGCTTCTCCCTGCGTTCTGGGGGTGTGTTTTAGCAGGCATTGTTCCGGCTCCGTTAGCCGTTCCGCCAACGTACGCTGAATCGAGCAGCGGGACTCAAAAGCTGAAAGACGCATGGACGCTTCTTGACAAGCCGACGGTAATTACTGATCAGGACATGCACCAGGAAATGCTCGATTGGGCAAGAGAGCAAGGCCTTCAAGGATTCCGTGCAATTGCTGTAGAGGATCTGCTCAGTGCTGAAGCAGAGACGGATTGGCATCAATCCAGTCCTGAAGACTTAGCGCTTTTATTGCTGACTTCTGGCAGTACGGGAACGCCCAAAGCGGTTATGCTGAATCATCGAAACATTATGAGCATGGTGAAAGGGATTATTCAAATGCAAGGCTTCACCAGAGACGATATCACATTTAACTGGATGCCGTTTGATCATGTCGGGGGCATCGGGATGCTGCATTTGCGGGATGTCTATCTTGGCTGCCAAGAAATTAACGTCTCAAGTGAAACGATCTTAATGGAGCCGCTGAAATGGCTGGATTGGATTGATCATTACCGTGCTTCTGTTACGTGGGCGCCGAATTTTGCGTTCGGTCTTGTCACTGATTTTGCAGAAGAAATGAAAGATCGGAAATGGAATCTGTCCTCAATGCGTTACATGCTCAATGGCGGCGAAGCAATGGTAGCCAAGGTAGGGCGCAGAATGCTTGAGCTTTTAGAACCTCATGGATTGCCTGCTGATGCCATCCGACCTGCATGGGGAATGTCCGAAACTTCATCCGGCGTTATTTTCTCTCATGAGTTTACCCGGGCTGCAACTAGTGATAACGATCATTTTGTTGAAATAGGTTCCCCGATTCCTGGATTCTCTATGAGGATTGTGAATGACCAAAATGAAGTGGTTGAGGAAGGGGAGATTGGCCGTTTTCAAGTCTCAGGACTTTCCGTTACAAGCGGTTATTACCGGCGCCCAGATTTAAATGAGAGTGTGTTTACAGAAGATGGATGGTTTGAAACTGGAGATCTTGGCTTTTTGCGAAACGGGCGCTTAACCATTACGGGGCGCACGAAAGATGCCATTATCATTAACGGGATTAATTACTACAGTCATGCGATTGAGTCTGCTGTTGAAGAATTACCGGAAATCGAAACTTCTTATACAGCTGCCTGCGGAGTCCGCGTGGGTCAGAATTCAACGGATCAGCTGGCAATCTTCTTTGTTACTTCCGCAAAAATGAATGATGAGCAGATGTCTCAGCTTCTTAGAAAGATACAATCCCATGTCTCACAGGCGATCGGAGTTACTCCAGAATATTTGCTGCCGGTACAAAAAGAAGAGATTCCGAAAACGGCTATCGGGAAGATCCAGCGCACCCAGCTGAAAACTTCATTTGAAAATGGGGAGTTCGACTACTTGCTTCATAAATCCAACCGGATGAACGATGCGGTACAGGACGGGGAGATACAGCAAGCAGATCATGCGATAAGAAGAAGGGAAGAGATACAGGAGCATCTGCTCAGCTGCTTGACTGAGGAGCTGCACGTTTCCCGTGATTGGGTAGAGCCAAATGCAACTATCCAGAGTCTTGGAGTGAATTCTATCAAGATGATGAAGCTCATTCGGTCGATCGAGAAAAAATACCGCATCAAACTCACAGCTAGAGAGATACATAAATATCCTACGATTGAACGCTTGGCTCGCTATCTATCTGAACATGAAGACATCAGCAGCTTGTTTGCTGACAGAGAGGACACTGGCACATCCAAAATGGAACAGGAAAGGATTCAGGCATCTTTTCAGCCTCTTTCTGAGGTTCAAAAAGGATTATGGACATTGCAGAAAATGTCACCTGAAAAAAGTGCATATCACGTACCTCTCTGTTTTCGATTCTCGTCAGGGCTTCACCTTAAAACATTACAAGAGGCTTTCGGCCTTGTATTGAAGCAGCATCCGATCTTAAAGCACGTCATCCAAGAGAAAGACGGAGTGCCATTTCTTAAAAATGAGCCAGCGCTTTCACTTGAAATCAAGACAGAAGACATCTCAGGTATGAAAGAGTCTGATATTCCTGCTTTTCTTAGAAAGAAAGTAAAGGAACCGTATGTAAAGGAAAACAGCCCGTTAGTGCGTGTCATGAGTTTTTCCAGATCTGATCAAGAGCATTTTTTGCTTATTGTCATTCACCATATGATTTTTGACGGGGTTTCGTCCGTCACATTTATACGCAGTCTGTTTGACAGCTATAAGCTCCTTTTAGAAGGGCAGCAGCCGGAAATAGCAGTTTCTCCTGCCGTTTATCATGATTTTGCGGCATGGGAGCAGAACATGCTTGCCGGAAAAGACGGTACGAAGCATCGTTCATACTGGCAGAAACAGCTATCGGGAACTTTGCCGAATCTTCAGCTGCCTAAGGTCAGTACAAGTTCAGCCGATTCTGAGTTTGAAGAGGATACATACACCCGACAGCTGTCCAGTGGCTTCATGAATCGAGTCAGGGCGTTTGCGAAAGAGCAATCTGTGAATGTTTCGACGGTATTCTTGAGCTGCTATATGATGCTGCTGGGCCGTTATACCGGCCAAAAGGAACAGATTGTCGGCGTGCCGGCGATGGTGAGACCGGAAGAAAGATTTGATGCTTCCATTGGACATTTTCTCAATATGCTCCCGATTCGGAGTGAGCTGAACCCGGCAGACACTTTTTCTGAATTTATTTCAAAATTGCAATTCACCATGTTGGATGGGCTTGATCATGCAGCTTATCCTTTTCCGAAAATGGTGAGGGATTTGAATGTTCCTCGCAGCCAAACGGGTTCACCAGTATTTCAAACCGCTTTTTTCTATCAGAATTTTCTTCAATCTGGAAGCTATCAAAACTTGTTGAGCCGCTATGCTGATTTCTTTTCTGTCGATTTCGTTGAGCGTATTCATCAAGAGGGTGAATACGAATTAGTATTTGAACTGTGGGAAACAGAAGAAAAAATGGAGCTGAATATCAAATACAATACCGGGCTGTTTGATGCGGCTTCTATATCCGCGATGTTCGATCATTTTGTTTATGTAACAGAACAGGCGATGTTGAATCCTTCTCAGCCGTTAAAAGAGTATTCTTTGTTACCTGAAGCAGAGGAGCAGATGATTCTCAAAACATGGAACGCCACTGACAAAACGTATCCATATACTTGTTTTCATGAATTATTTGAGCAGAAGGCGAAAAAGGCGCCTGATAGAGCGGCTGTCAGCTATGAAGATCAAACATTGACGTATCGGGAGCTCGATGAAAGAAGTACACAGCTGGCCATTTATTTGCAGGCGCATGGAGTGGGACCTGACCGTCTGGCGGGAATCTATGTGGATCGATCGCTGGACATGCTGGTGGGATTATTGGCGATTCTCAAGGCTGGCGGAGCATATGTGCCGTTAGACCCGTCCTATCCGGCTGAGCGACTGGAATACATGCTGGAAGACAGTGAAGTTTCCATAACGCTGACGACATCAGAATTAGTAAATACTTTACGCTGGAACGGTGTCAAGACTGCTCTGTTAGATAAAGACTGGGATGACATCGCTCAAACTGCCTCTGATCGAAAAGGGCTTACACGCACTGTCACGCCGGAAAACTTGGCATATGTCATTTATACATCCGGCAGCACAGGGAAGCCAAAAGGTGTAATGATACCGCATAAAGCTTTGACAAATTTTCTCGTTTCAATGGGAGAAACGCCGGGTCTTTCGCCAGAGGATAAAATGCTCGCTGTCACAACCTACTGTTTTGATATCGCTGCCCTGGAGTTATATCTGCCTTTGATAAAGGGGGCACACTGCCATATTTGTCAAACGGAACATACAAAAGACGTTGAAAAACTGAAACGAGACATCCAAACGATCAAACCGACAGTTATGCAGGCAACCCCCGCTACATGGAAGATGCTCTTTTATGCAGGCTGGGAAAATGAAGAGAGAGTGAAAATTCTATGCGGAGGCGAAGCTTTGCCTGAGGCGTTAAAACGATATTTCTTACATACGGGCAGCGAAGCCTGGAATATGTTCGGGCCAACAGAAACAACAATTTGGTCAGCGGTTCAGCGCATTAACGAAGAATCCTCTCCTGCTACGATAGGAAAGCCTATCGCCAATACACAAATGTACATTACGGATTCTCAGCTTGTTCCAGTTCCGGCTGGTGTCCCGGGTGAGCTTTGCATTGCAGGGGACGGCGTGGCGAAGGGCTATTACAAAAAGCAAGAATTAACGAATTCGAGATTCATTGACAGCCCTTTTGAGTCTGGAACGAAGCTTTATCGAACGGGAGACATGGCGCGCTGGCTTCCGGGAGGACGAATTGAATATATAGGCCGTATCGATAATCAAGTGAAAATACGCGGATTCCGTATTGAGCTTGGCGATATTGAAAGCAGGCTCAGTGAGCATCCCGGCATTCAGGACTGCGTCGTTGTCGCAACTGAGGAGAATGGAATGGATAAGCTTGCTGCCTATTATACAACTAAAGATGCAAATGCATCTCTTGCGGCGAGGGAGCTGCGTCATTATGTGAAAGACGTTTTGCCTGCCTATATGGTGCCTTCTTATTTTATTCAGCTTGACCATATGCCGTTGACACCGAACGGAAAGATAGACAGAAACAGTCTTAAGCATAACGAATTAACTGCGAAGCAGCCAAAGCAAAGGGAGATCTCTCCTTTAAACATTCAGGAAGCTGTTTTCGCCATTTGGCAGGATGTATTGAAAATGAGTGACATTGAATGGGAAGACGGATTTTTTGATGTTGGCGGGGATTCGCTTCTCGCGGTTACTGTGGCTGATCGCATCAAACATGAGCTATCCTGTGAGTTTTCTGTCACAGACCTGTTTGAGTACTCAACGATCAAAAATATCAGCCAATACATCACTGAACAGCGAATGGGAGATACAAGCGCCTCTATGCCAACAGAACCGGCTGCTTATATAGATCAGTCCACCCAGATGAGCAATCTCCCAGATTATTATGAGGATAGTGTAGCGATTATTGGTATATCGTGTGAATTTCCAGGGGCGAAAAATCATGATGAGTTTTGGGAGAACCTCAGAGACGGCAAGGAAAGCATTACTTTTTTCAGTAAGGAAGAGCTTCAGCGCTTTGGTATTTCAGAGGAGATCGCGGAGAATGCCGGATACGTCCCGGCTAAATCTTCAATTGATGGAAAAGACAGATTTGACCCAAGCTTCTTTCAAATCTCTCCTAAAGACGCTGAATTTATGGACCCGCAGCTTCGGATGCTGCTGACTCATTCATGGAAAGCAATAGAAGATGCCGGTTATGCTGTGAAACAGATTCCGCAAACCAGTGTTTTTATGTCGGCAAGCAATAATTCTTACCGCGCGCTGCTGCCGTCCGATACAACAGAAAGTCTGGAAACGCCTGACGGCTATGTCTCGTGGGTGCTTGCGCAGAGCGGGACGATTCCGACAATGATTTCTCATAAGCTCGGGCTGAAAGGGCCAAGCTATTTCGTCCACGCCAACTGCTCATCGTCTCTGATTGGATTGCATTCTGCCTATAAAAGCCTGCAGTCGGGGGAATCTGCTTATGCTTTAGTAGGTGGTGCAACACTGCATACCGAGTCAAATATCGGATATATGCATCAGCCGGGACTGAACTTTTCGAGCGACGGACATATTAAAGCTTTTGACGCTTCAGCTGACGGAATGATAGGCGGTGAGGGTGTTGCCGTTGTATTGCTGAAAAAAGCAGCGGATGCTGTAAAGGACGGGGATCATATCTATGCTCTGCTGAGAGGCATAGGTGTAAATAACGACGGCGCTGACAAAGTCGGTTTTTATGCTCCGAGTGTCAAAGGGCAGGCTGACGTGGTGCAAAAGGTCATGAATCAAACGAAGATTCAGCCTGAATCCATCTGCTATGTGGAAGCGCACGGAACCGGAACGAAGCTGGGAGATCCAATCGAGCTGGCAGCTTTAACAAACGTTTACAGGCAATACACAAATAAAACGCAATTTTGCGGCATTGGGTCGGTGAAAACCAATATCGGACATTTAGATACGGCCGCCGGTCTGGCTGGCTGCATTAAGGTCGTGATGAGTCTTTACCATCAGGAGCTTGCACCGAGCCTCAATTATAAGGTGCCGAATCCAAATACAGACTTATCCAGCTCTCCTTTTTACGTCGTCGATCAAAAGAAAACGTTAAGCGGTGAGATCAAAACGCACAGGGCTGCACTAAGCTCGTTCGGGCTTGGCGGGACAAACACTCATGCGATTTTCGAACAATACAAAAGAGATTCTGACAAAAGAAAGATAGACGGGACCTGCATCATACCGATCTCGGCCAAAAATAAAGAGAGGCTGCAAGAGTATGTGCAGGATATTCTGGCCTATTTGGAAAGAAAAGGACTTGAGGACGGACAGTTGCCTGATTTTGCGTATACCCTACAAGTCGGGCGGGAAGAGATGGAGCATCGCGTTGCCTTTACTGCCGATCATGTGAACGAGTTAAAACAAAAGCTCACAGATTTTATCAATGGAAAAACAGCGATTGAAGGCTGTTTTCAAGGAAGTAAGCACAATGACAGGGAGATTTCATGGCTGACGGAGGACGAGGACAGCGCGGAACTGATCCGTAAGTGGATGGCCAAAGGAAAAGTAAACAAGCTTGCGGAGATTTGGAGCAAGGGAGCGCATATGGATTGGATGCAGCTTTACAAAGGTCAGCGCCCATACAGAATGAGTCTGCCGACATATCCATTTGCAAAAGAACGATACTGGCCATCGCAGGATGACCGCAAGCCGTCGGGTCAGATATCCGGAAATCAGACAGAGATCGGTTCCATCCATCCGCTGCTCCATCAGAATACATCTGATTTTTCTGAACAAAAATTCAGTTCTGTTTTTACTGGTGAAGAATTCTTTCTGAGAGAACATGTGGTAAGAGGAAAACCGGTGCTCCCTGGTGTTGCGTACCTTGAAATGGCGCACGCGGCTATCAAGCAGGCGACGGGAAGCAATAATGGCCAGGGGGTCAGAATCAGATTGAATCATACAGTCTGGGTTCAGCCTGTTGTGGTTGACGAACATTCGGCTCAAGTGGATATCGGTCTCTTTCCTGAAGAAGATGGGAAAATCACTTTTGAGATTTACAGTACACAGGAAGACGGGGCCGACCTGGTTATTCATAGTCAAGGCAGCGCGGAGCTGGTATCTGCCGCCGAAACGCCGGTCACTGATCTCGCTGAAATTTCACGCCGCTGCGGCAAAGGAAAGATGTCACCTGGTCAATTTTACGAAGAAGGCAGAAGGAGAGGGATGTTCCATGGTCCGGCCTTCCAAGGAATTAAGAATGTTGATATAGGAAACAGAGAGGTTCTGGCGCAGCTGAAGCTCCCAGAAATCGTTTCTGGAACGAAGGAACAGTTTGTACTGCACCCAAGTATCATGGACTCCGCCTTGCAGACGGGAACAATATGCATCATGCAGGAATTGACGGATCAAAAGCTGATTTTGCCATTTGCGCTTGAAGAGCTTGAGGTGATCAAAGGATGTTCCTCTGCTATGTGGGCATATGCTCGCTTAAGTGACAGTGATCTCTCCGGGGGGATTGTTCAGAAAGCGGATATCGATGTCCTTGATGAGAGTGGAAACGTATGTGTCAGGATTAAAGGATTCTCAACGAGAGTATTGGAAGGAGAGGTCCATTCATCCAAGCATTTATCACGGCATGAACGCTTAATGCTTGAGCCGGTATGGAGAGAACAGAATGGCGGATTTGAGGACGAAGATCTTTCATTCGCAGAGCATATCGTTGTTCTCTTTGAAACTGAACGAAGCGTCACGGACAGCATTGCATCAAACATGAAGGATGCCTGTGTCATTACACTGAATGAAGCTGAAGGACATATTGCTGAACGTTATCAATGTTACATGCAGCACATTTTTGAACTCATGCAAAGCAAGATCCGTGAGCATTCTGCCGGCCGTATCATCATTCAAGCTCTCGTTCCGCTGAAAAAAGAGAAACAATTGTTTGCCGGTGTTTCCGGTTTGTTTAAAACAGCTGAATTAGAATTCAGCAAACTTACAGCTCAGGTTATCGAGATTGAGAAGCCTGAAGAGATGAATGATCTTCATCTCAAGTTGAAAGATGATAGCCGGAGGCCTGCTGATAAACAGATTCGATATGAGGCTGGAAACCGTTTTGTGAAAGGTTGGCGGGAAATGGCGCTTCCTTCCGCTAATGAGCTTCATATGCCGTGGAGAGACGAAGGTATTTATCTGATTACAGGCGGAGCCGGAAGCTTAGGCCTTCTGTTTGCAAAGGAAATTGCCAATCGAACTGTTCGATCCACCATTGTGCTGACGGGACGCTCTGTTTTAAGTGAGCGTAAGGAAAATGAACTGAAGGCTCTTCGAAGCATGGGGGCTGAGGTTGTCTATCGAGAAGCTGATGTAATTGATCAGAGGGCGGTTCGGCGTCTCATGGAGGAAATCAAAGAAAAGTATGGCACTCTCAACGGAATTATCCATGGTGCAGGCAGCATTAAAGATCACTTCATCGTTCATAAAACGAAGGAAGAGTTTCAAGAAGTGTTACAGCCAAAAGTGAGCGGGTTGTTACATGTAGACGAATGCAGCAAGGATTTTCCATTGGACTTTTTCATTTTATTCTCATCCGTTTCAGGATGTTTAGGAAACGCTGGACAAGCCGATTATGCTGCGGCCAATACGTTTATGGATGCATTTGCTGCATACCGCAGTTCTCTTGCTGCATCTAAGAAGCGATTCGGTTCAACCATTTCCTTCAACTGGCCGTTATGGGAAGAAGGCGGTATGCAAGTCGGCGCTGAAGATGAAAAGAGAATGCTGAAAACCATGGGAATGGCCCCGATGCCGACAGATAGCGCCTTGAGAGCATTTTATCAAGGGATAGCATCCGATAAGCCGCAAGTTTTTGTGATGGAAGGGCAGCTTCAGAAAATGAAGCAAAAACTGCTTTCTGCAGAAACGACATCCAAACGGAAGGGGCAGAAAAACGCAGATCAGGCTCACGGTCAAACTCAAAAATTAGAAGCGTCTTTAATTGAAATGGTTGGAGCGATTTTAAAAGTAAACACTGACGATATCGATGTCAATACAGAGCTGAGTGAGTACGGATTCGATTCGGTAACATTTACTGTCTTTACAAACAAGATCAACGAAGCGTACCAATTGGAATTAACGCCGACCATTTTCTTTGAATATGGAAGCATCCAAAGCTTGGCTGAATATGTAATTGCGGCGTATCCGGGAGAATTGAATCAAGATGCTGCTGTTAATGACACAGATGAAACGTCAAGCTCATTACACAGTTTAAACAGCCTGAGGGCATCATTAGGCAACATGGTCAGTGCGATTTTAAAAGTAGATAGTGAAGATATTGATGTCAATACAGAGCTGAGTGAATACGGATTTGATTCGGTTACATTTACAGTCTTTACAAACAAGATCAACGAGGCATATCAATTGGAGCTTGCGCCGACCATTTTCTTTGAATATGGAAGCATCCAAAGCCTGGCTGAATATTTGATAGATGAACATGAGGCGACTTTTGTTCAGGAGGTCGAAAAATCAGAGGGGCAAGAAGAGTTACAGACAATATCCTCTACTGTGCCGAAGATCACAACACGAAGCAAGCACCGCTTCAAACAGCCTGTTATTGCAAAAGAAGAAAGAAGCAAAAAGCAGACTGCCGATTTTGAGCCGATTGCGATTGTCGGCATCAGCGGCCGATTCCCTGGTGCTAAGGATATAGATGAATTTTGGAGAAATCTTGAGGAAGGCAAAGACAGCATTACAGAGGTTCCAAAAGATCGATGGGATTGGCGGGAGCATTATGGAAACCCTGACACTGATGTCAATAAAACCGACATCAAATGGGGCGGGTTTATTGATGGTGTCGCAGAGTTTGATCCGTTGTTTTTTGGTATTTCGCCGAGAGAAGCCAATTATGTAGATCCTCAGCAGCGTCTCTTAATGACGTTTGTATGGAAGGCGCTGGAAGATGCGGGTTGCTCGCCGCAAAGCCTTTCGGGTACAGGGACGGGGATCTTTGTCGGCACAGGAAACACGGGTTATAAAGATCTATTCCATAGAGCGAATCTTCCGATTGAAGGCCATGCGGCTACAGGTCATATGATCCCTTCGGTTGGCCCCAATAGAATGAGTTATTTTTTAAATATCCACGGTCCGAGCGAACCAATCGAAACAGCTTGTTCCAGCTCTCTTGTAGCCATCCACCGTGCTGTAACCGCTATGCAAAGCGGCAATTGTGAGATGGCGATTGCAGGAGGTGTGAACACGATCCTGACCGAAGAGGCGCACATTAGCTACAGCAAGGCGGGGATGCTCAGCAAAGACGGCAGGTGTAAAACCTTCTCCGCCGATGCGAATGGCTATGTCAGAGGCGAAGGTGTCGGAATGGTCATGCTGAAAAAGCTGGCAGATGCCGAGCGTGACGGGAATCATATATACGGCGTTATTCGGGGGACGGCGGAAAATCACGGCGGAAGAGCCAATACCCTGACATCACCTAATCCGAAAGCCCAAGCTGATCTGTTGGTGCGTGCATATCGCCAAGCAGGCATAGACCCAAGCACGGTCACATATATTGAAGCCCATGGAACGGGGACTGAATTGGGGGATCCGATTGAAATAAACGGGCTGAAAGCCGCGTTTAAGGAACTATCCAATAAGAGAGGCGGCAGCCAGGCGGACATTCCAGAGAACCGTTGCGGCATCGGCTCAGTTAAAAGCAATATCGGTCATTTAGAGCTTGCCGCAGGTATTTCTGGCCTGATCAAAGTGCTGCTGCAAATGAAGCATAAAACGTTAGTGAAAAGCCTGCATTGCGAGAAGCTTAATCCTTATCTTCAGCTGGCTGACAGTCCGTTTTACATCGTTCAGGAAAAACAGGAATGGAAGGCTGTCACAGATCGTGACGGAAACAAGCTTCCGCGCCGTGCCGGAATCAGTTCATTTGGGATTGGCGGAGTAAACGCACATATTGTGATTGAAGAATATATTCCAAAAGTGAATTCAGAACAAACGGCACCAGAACAGCCAAGCATAATTGTGCTGTCGGCTAAAAATAAAAATAGGCTAATAGATCGTGCTTCACAATTGCTGGAGGCGATTCGCAAGAAAAGATATACAGATCAGGATTTGCACCGTATCGCTTACACCCTGCAAGTTGGGCGCGAAGAGATGGATGAGCGTCTGGCGTGTATTGCGGGGACAATGCAGGAACTTGAAGAAAAACTGCAAGCGTTTGTTGACGGTAAGGAAGAAACTGGTGAATTCTTCCGGGGGCAGTCTAATCGCAATAAAGAAACCCAGGCCATTTTTACAGCAGATGAGGATATGGCAATGGCACTTGATGCTTGGATCAGAAAAAGAAAATACGCCAAACTTGCGGATTTATGGGTCAAAGGCGTAGTGATCCAGTGGAATACATTATATGGCGAAACCAAACCGCGCCTGATCAGTCTTCCTTCATATCCATTTGCGGAGGATCACTATTGGCTACCGGCAAAGGAACATTCTGAACTTGTTGATACTAGTGAAAAGCGCACCGCATGTTTTTTGACAAAAGAATGGAGTTTGAGTCCGATTGGTTCAAAAGTGCCGGGGACACGAACGGTTGCCATCCTGAGCAATCAAGAGACAGCAGATTTGGCAGCTGAAGTGTCTAAGTATTTTCCGAATCACCTTTTATTAGATGTGAGCCGGACTGACTGTTATCAGTCAGACATCGATTGGAAAGAGTTTGACGGTCTAGTGGATGTCATCGGCTGTGGTGAACATGATGAAGACCGGCTGGATTGGATTGAATGGATGCAAAGGCTTATTGAATTCGGGCATAAAGAGGGACTCAGGCTGCTTTGTGTGACGAAGGGGCTCGAATCGTTTCAAAACACATCCGTCCGGATGGCTGGAGCCTCACGAGCTGGTTTGTATCGGATGCTTCAAAGTGAGTACAGTCACCTTACATCAAGGCATATGGATGCAGAGGGGGGCATTGATCATCATCGTCTCGCGAAGCAGATCGCTGATGAGTTCTATTCGGATTCTCACGATACGGAGGTTTGCTACAGAGACGGTTTGCGTTATCAGGCTTTTCTAAAAGCGCGTCCTGAAACAGGTAAGGGAGTCAAGCAAAGCATGACCTTCCCTAAAGAGCATGTGCTTTTCATTACAGGCGGGACACGAGGCATCGGACTATTATGCGCCCGGCATTTTGTGGAGCGCTATGGAGTGAAAAAGCTGGTGTTGACCGGACGAGAGCAGCTTCCTCCGCGAGAGGAGTGGGCTCGCTTTGAGACATCAAACACATCCGCGGCACAGAAAATCCAGGCAGTGCAGGAGCTGGAAGCGCAGGGTGTGCAAGTGCAAATGCTGTCGCTTACTTTATCTGATGATGCTCATGTTGAGCAAACGCTGCAACATATCAGGCAAACAATAGGGCCGATTGGCGGTGTCATTCATTGTGCAGGTCTGACCGATATGGATACGCTGGCATTCATCCGAAAAACTCCTGATGATATTCAGCGGGTGCTGGAGCCTAAAGTGGCTGGGCTGACAACGCTATATCGCCACGTGTGTAACGAGCCATTACAGTTTTTTGTATTATTTTCTTCTGTTTCAGCCATTATCCCTGAGCTTTCGGCGGGACAAGCTGATTATGCTATGGCAAATAGTTATATGGATTATTTTGCGGAAGCACATCAGAAAAATGCGCCGATCATCAGTGTTCAGTGGCCGAATTGGAAAGAAACCGGTATGGGTGAAGTGACAAATCATGTATATCGGGAAAGCGGCTTGTTGAGCATTACAAATTCAGAGGGCTTACGTTTTCTAGATCAAATCTTATCGAAAACACTCGAACCGGTTGTTCTCCCTGCGGTGGCGAATCAAACAAATTGGGAGCCGGAGCTACTGATGAAGCGGAGGAAACGTCATGAGCAGGAAGCAACTTTGCAGAGCCCGCTGTCCACAGACATCAAAGAGATTGATGACATTTCCAAAAGTGATGGGCTATTATCTGAAACACAGTCCTGGCTTGTTGAACTATTTACCGAAGAGCTGAGAATTAATCGTGAAGACTTCGAGATTGACGGATTATTTCAAGATTATGGGGTGGATTCGATCATTTTGGCGCAGGTGCTCCAACGCATAAACCGCAAATTAGAAGCAGCGCTCGATCCATCTATTCTATATGAATACCCGACAATTCAAAGGTTCGCAGATTGGCTGATCAGCTCTTATTCCGAAACGCTGTCCGCTTTATTCGGAGACAAGATCTCGAAAACAGCAGCACCTATGGAGAGCAAAATGGAGGCAGATGTTACTGGCCCTGCGAAAGATCGTGCTCCTGCCGCCCAGATACAAGCGCCGGCGACTATTTCGCCGGGCTCCCATTCAGAAGATATTGCTGTTGTCGGGCTGTCTTGCCGCTTTCCGGGAGCAGATAAGCTGGAAACCTATTGGTCGTTATTATCTGAGGGACGTTCGTCAATCGGTCCGATTCCGGCAGAGCGCTGGGGCTGCAAGACGCCATATTATGCCGGCGTGATTGATGATGTCAGCCATTTTGATCCTGATTTCTTTCTGCTTCATGAAGAAGATGTAAGGGCAATGGATCCGCAAGCATTACTCGTATTGGAAGAGTGTTTGAAACTCTTGTATCACGCCGGATATACACCTGAGGAAATAAAGGGGAAGCCTGTCGGCGTTTATATTGGGGGCAGAAGCCAGCACAAACCTGATGAAGAGAGTCTTCATCATGCTAAGAATCCGATTGTGACAGTCGGCCAAAACTATTTAGCGGCTAATATTTCACAATTTTTCGATGTCCGCGGCCCGAGTGTTGTAGTTGATACAGCATGTTCGTCAGCTTTGGTCGGCATGAATATGGCCATTCAGGCGCTGCGTAGCAGTGATATTCAATCTGCCTTAGTCGGCGGTGTCAGCTTGCTAAGCTCAGATGCTTCTCACAGGCTGTTTGACCGGCGCGGCATTTTAAGTAAACATTCATCCTTCCATGTGTTTGATGAACGTGCTGACGGAGTTGTTTTAGGTGAAGGCGTCGGAATGGTCATGTTAAAAACAGTAAAACAGGCGCTGGAAGACGGAGATACCATATATGCTGTCGTGAAAGCGGCCTCGGTCAATAATGACGGAAGAACGGCAGGACCGGCAACACCTAATCTGGAGGCGCAAAAGGAAGTCATGAAAGATGCGCTTGCCAAAAGCGGAAAAAAACCAGAGGACATCAGCTATCTTGAAGCAAACGGGTCAGGTTCAGTGGTAACCGATCTGCTTGAACTGAAAGCGATCCAATCGGTGTACCGTTCCGGTCACTCATCGCCTCTTTCTCTCGGCTCAATCAAGCCAAACATTGGGCATCCGCTATGTGCAGAAGGGATCGCCAGCTTTATTAAGGTTGTGCTGATGCTGAAAGAGCGAAGTTTTGTCCCGTTTTTATCAGGTGAAAAAGAGATGGCGCATTTCGATCAACAGAAAGCGAATATCACGTTCACCCGAACGCTGGAAAAATGGACAGATTCGCGGCCTGCGGCGGCCATTAACTGCTTTGCCGATGGGGGGACGAATGCTCATGTCATCGTAGAGGCGTGGGAAAAAGATGAAAAACGCGTGATCAAGCGCAGTCCAATATCGCCTCCTCAATTAAAGAAACGGGCGTTTTCGCCTGGCAAGTCAAAGCCGGAAGCGGAGACCTTAAAAATGGATGCGACAAACATATGGGATACTTATGAGGTGGAGGTCTAACGTGAAAAATATAACGAAACAACTCACATTATCGTTAAAAAATCCGTTTATATATCACCATGTGGTTTACGGACAAAATGTCCTTCCGGGATTGGCCTATATCGATATGATCTACCAGATATTCAGAGAACATGGCTACTCTTGCTCAGAGCTTCAGCTGCGAAATTTATCCATCTATCAGCCGCTGACGGTGGGACAGGATGCGATGATTGTTCTCAATATCCAATGTACGGAGAAAAAAGAAGGAAAGTGGCAAATCACAGCCAAAGGCCCTGAAAAAAGTGGCGGGAAAGAAGCTTCAGAAGAAAAGCTCTATATGAAGGCTGACATGCACGCTCATTCCCCGGTTGTATTTGAAGAAACACTGGAGCTCGGTCAGATGAAAGCATCTGCGAGGAACGTTGTTCAGCTTGATGATGTATATGAACAATGCAGACGTCAGGAATTGGTGCACAGTGAATATATGAAAGTCAAAGGCTGCATCTATGAAGAGGAAGACGGCGTCCTTCTTGATCTTTCTCTCGGCTCAGAAGCCATGCGTCACGCAGAAGGCTTTATGTTTCATCCAACTCTCATAGATGGGAGCGGGGTGGGGGCCAACAATTTGCTCACATCTTTGCTTAAAGGAGAACAGAGGCTGTATTTGCCTCTGTTCTATGAATCCTTTTCCGCTTCAGCACTTTTGCAGACACATTGTATGACGAGAATTAAGCGTTCCTCCGTCCGTCAGGAAAAAGAGCTGATTTATGTAACACTTGAATTTTTCAATGCTTCCGGAGAAAAAGTGGCTGAACTGAAGAACTTCACAAGCAAACTAGTGCGTGAAGCAGAGCTGATTAGCGGAAAGCATCAGGATGTACAGGAGAAACAAGAGACGAGTAAGGACATAGCTGAGCATACTCATGCTGCTGATACCGTATCTTCAACCGGCAGTATGGGAGCCTATGGCGGGGCTGAACAGTTCGTCAGCCAATTAATCGCAGACAAAATAAATAAACCGATTGAACAGATTGAAAAACAGGTCGGCTATTACCAAATGGGACTGAATTCATCAGGATTGCTTGAAGTGGTAGAAACCATCAGTGACAAGATCGGTGAGAGCCTTTCGCCGACTCTCCTGTTTGAGCATACTACCATTGCAGAGTTGTCAGCATTTCTTGCCGGGGAATATGCCGAGCAATTTAGTGCCGCCGGTTCCGTTGTTCAAAATGAAAGAGAACACGTCTCTGATCTCATAACCGACGATAAGACTGCTGAAAGCGTACGTACTGAATCTTCTAATGTTATATCTTCTGAGGAGGCAGGCGACATTGCAATAATCGGTATGGCGGGCAGGTATCCGAAGGCGAACAATATTCATGAATTTTGGAACAATCTGAAAGAGGGGAAGGATTGCATTAGCGAGATTCCTGAGTCGCGCTGGGATTGGCGGCGCTTTGAAGGAATCACATCTCCTTCAGGCAAGGATATTTCCAAATGGGGCGGATTTATTGATGACCCAGACTGCTTCGATCCTCAATTTTTCAGAATCACGCCGAGAGAAGCAGAGACAATGGACCCTCAGGAGCGGCTGTTTTTAGAAACCTGCTGGGAAACCATTGAGGATGCTGGCTACACACCAAAGACGTTGGCTAAGCCTAAAGGACGAAATAAAAGGCATCATGTAGGAGTTTTTGCGGGCGTCATGCACAAGGATTATACACTAGTCGGCGCTGAAGAAGCATCAGCGGAAAATGTGTTTCCTCTCTCGCTCAACTATGCGCAAATCGCCAACCGTGTATCTTACTTTTGTAATTTCCACGGTCCGAGTATGGCGGTTGATACGGTATGCTCCTCGTCTCTGACTGCTGTACATCTGGCGTTGGAAAGCATTCGCCACGGTGAGTGTGATGTCGCGTTAGCAGGCGGAGTGAATCTGTCCCTGCATCCTAATAAATATATGACATACGGGGTCTGGGATATGTTTTCCACTGACGGGCACTGCCGTACATTTGGCAAGGATGGGGACGGTTATGTGCCGGCCGAAGGAATTGGTGCGGTTTTATTAAAGCCTTTGCGCCAGGCGGAGGAAGACGGAGATCGCATTTATGCCGTGATTAAGGGAAGTGCCGTGAATCATGTGGGCACTGTAAGCGGCATTTCAGTGCCGAGTCCGGTTTCTCAAGCTGATCTGATTGAGGCATGCTTGGAGAAAACGGGAATTGACCCGCGGACGATCAGTTATGTGGAAGCACATGGAACCGGTACGTCCTTAGGAGATCCGATCGAAATACAAGGGTTGGTGAAAGCATTCCGCCAATATACACAGGATCGGCAATTCTGTTCAATCGGTTCTGTTAAATCGAACATCGGTCATGCTGAATCCGCAGCGGGTATCAGCGGTTTAAGCAAAGTTGCCCTTCAGCTTCACTATCAGACTCTCGTGCCTTCTTTGCATTCGGAAGAACTGAATCCGTACGTGGATTTTGAAAAGTCACCATTTTATGTACAGCATGAAGCAGAAACGTGGAAGCAGCCTGTTATTAAGGAAAATGGGAAAGACCTCCCTTATCCGCGCCGTGCAGGTATCAGTTCCTTCGGGGCGACCGGTTCAAACGCACATATTATTGTAGAGGAATATATTCCTCAAACAGCGGAGCAGGACGTTACTTTGCCGTCAGATTCTGAAATGCCGGCTGTTATCCCGCTTTCTGCCCGTAATCAAGAACGTCTTCATGTATATGCAAAACGTCTCTTGGATTTTCTTCATGATGGGATTCAGATTAGAGATTTGGCTTATACATTGCAGGTAGGTCGTGAACCGATGGAAGAGCGGGTTGCTTTTGTAGCAGATGGAATTCAAGAATTGACCGGTCAATTGAAGGCTTTTATAGAAGGGCACGAAACCGTTCAGCATTGCTGGATGGGCCGAGTGTCAAGAGGAAGCAATTTATCGCTTTCTGCCGAAACGGTACATAAATCGCTGGAACAAAGAAATTTCGATCTGATTGCAGAGCAGTGGGTGAACGGAGCTTCGATTGACTGGAAACTTCTTTACGATGGAAAGAAACCAAAGCGGATCAGCTTGCCGACATATCCTTTTGAGAAGGTGCGTTATTGGGTGCCGAAAGCGGAGACAGCGACTGATCGATCCAAACGGGAGGGTCATGTCCTTCATTCTCTTCTGCATCAAAATGTGTCCGACATGTCGGGAGTACGCTTCCGTTCAGCGTTCACAGGACATGAATTTTTCCTGAAGGATCATGTCATTAAGGGCACGCGGGTTTTACCCGGTGCAGCTTTATTGGAGATGGTTCGTGCGGCTGTGGAAAAGGCAACTGCCAATCAGTTTCCGACAGGATTCCGACTCCGGAATATCGTCTGGGTTCGGCCGTTTGCCGTCACAGAACAGCAAGCAGACATACACATACGTTTATATCCTGAAGACAATGGTGAGATTGCATTTGAAATCTGCCAGGAGCCGGAAAGCGCAGAGAAGGAGCCAGTTGTATACGGACAAGGGAGTGCAGTGCTTTGTGAGGCTGATGAATCTCCGGTAATAAACATTGAAGAACTGAAGGCAAATGCTAAAGAGCGGATTCTGTCACCTTCTGATTGTTACGACGCTTATGCGGACATGGGAATTCATTATGGTGACAGCCACAGAGCCATCGACAGCATATATGCCGGCAAAAACGGAGTTCTAGCAAAATTGGCGATGCCATCTGTGATCTCTGATACGCAAGACCGTTATGTTCTGCATCCGAGCATGATAGATTCGGCATTTCAAGCATCTATCGGTTTGAGGCTGGGAGGCGATGCCAGTTTAACAGACAGAAAGGCAATGCTGCCTTTTGCGTTACAGGATGTTCAAATCTTCAAAGGCTGCGAGGCGTCTATGTGGGTATGGATCACATACAGCGAGGGCAGTGCAGCTGGGGATCGTATGCAGAAGCTTGATATCGATTTGTGCAATGAAGAGGGGCAGGTTTGCGTGCGAATGAAGGGCTATTCTGCAAGAGTGTTAGAAACAGAGGCAGAAAGTCCTTCTGAGACAATTGACACGCTGCTGTTTGAACACGTTTGGGAAGAAAATGCTCGTGTAGAGAAGCAAGAGCTTATAGGGTATGAGACACATAAAATCATTGTCTGTGATTTTGGAGAACAAATGGAAAGTATTCGGAATCATCTTGACTGTACAGTACTGCAGCATCATACAGAGGCAATTGATGAACGGTTTGAAGGATATGCCGTACAGTTATTTGAAGAAATCAAGCAGCTGCTGCACTCAAAAGCCGGGGGACATACACTCATTCAAGTGGCGGTGCCTGCATTGAACGAGCCGCAGCTATTAAGCGGCTTAACCGGACTGCTCAAAACGGCTGAGTTAGAAAATCCAAAACTGACAGGACAGCTGATTGAATTAGATACTGGGGTGTCTGCTAGTGACATCTTCGAAATATTAGAAGAAAACAGACGCTGTCCTCGTGACACGCATATCCGCTATTGGCAAGGGAAACGGTTTGTAAGCAAATGGAAAGAGACGTCTGGTGAGCACCTAAGTGCTGACATACCGTGGAAGGATAAAGGGGTTTATCTGATTACAGGCGGTGCAGGCGGTCTTGGCTTCATCTTTGCAAATGAAATCGCAAACGAAACGAATGATGCTGTTGTAATTCTGACAGGACGCTCTCCGCTCGATGAAAGGAAGCAGGAGATGCTTCAAGAGCTACAGAAACTTGGCGTCCGAGCAGTTTACAGAAAAGCGGATCTGACAGAGAAACGAGCTGTTGATGCCTTAATAGAAGAGATTCAAAACGCTTACGGCGGCTTGGACGGCATCATCCATAGCGCCGGTATGATAAAAGATAATTTCATTATTAAGAAAAAGAAAGAAGAAATTCAAACCGTGCTCGCTCCAAAGGTAACTGGTCTGATTCATCTTGACGAAGCAACGAAAGATATTCCGCTCGACTTCTTTATCCTTTTTTCCTCAGGTGCGGGAGCAGTGGGAAGTGCGGGACAGGCTGATTATGCAATGGCGAATGCATTTATGAATGCATTCAGCGAATATCGAAATGGCCAAGCAGTGCTCCGCAAACGTTACGGAAAAACGCTTTCGGTGTGCTGGCCGCTGTGGAAAGACGGGGGCATGCGTATTGATGCTGAAACTGCAAGGATGCTGACAAAAGAAACAGGCATGGTGGCCATGGAAACAGGTCATGGGATTCAGGCATTATACCATGGCTGGGCGTCAGGAAAGCCGCAGCTGTTGGTGGCATCAGGTGTTGCCAATCGGATTCGTGCATTTTTATATGAAACGGGACATGGTCAAGGCCAATCCCAAAATATGAAAAATACAAATGACAATCAGGATACGGAAAAAGCAGACATTGTCTTCGGAGCCGATGAAGAGACATTGAGAGAAAAAGCAGAGAACTATATGAAACAAGTGCTTTCTTCGGTTATCAAGCTGCCGGCCAGCCAAATTGATGCTGAAGCTCCTCTTGAGGATTACGGGATCGATTCTATTATGATCATGCATGTAACCGGTCAATTAGAAAAAGTATTTGGATCTTTGTCCAAGACGCTGTTCTTTGAATACCAGGATATTCGGTCATTAACCCGGTATTTTACTGATTCCCACAGAGAAAAGCTGCTGGACATTTTGGGAATTGAAAAAGACAAACCTTCTGCTGCGGAAAATACAAAAACTGATTCAGAGCCTGAAAAGAGAGAAATCTCTGTTGCCCCAAGAAAGTCTGGATTCTTTCCTTTGCAAGAAAAAGGGCAACAACAGTCAAGAGAAAAGGGAACAGAGGAAATTGCAATCATCGGTATCTCAGGGCGCTATCCACAGGCAGACAACATCTATGAATTGTGGGAAAACCTGAGGGACGGGCGAGACTGTATTACGGAAATTCCTGAAGACCGCTGGGATCATAGTCTCTATTATGATGAAGATAAGGACAAGCCTGGAAAAACCTACAGCAAGTGGGGCGGCTTCATGAAGGATGTAGACAAGTTTGACCCGCAGTTTTTCCATATTTCGCCGCGTGAGGCAAAATTAATGGACCCTCAAGAGCGTTTATTTTTGCAGTGTGTGTATGAAACGATGGAAGACGCAGGATATACAAGGGAGCATCTCGGCCATAAGCGTGATTCGGAGCTTGGCGGAAGCGTCGGTGTTTACGTAGGTGTCATGTACGAAGAATACCAGCTGTATGGAGCGCAAGAGCAGGTGCGGGGCAGGTCTCTGGCTTTAACAGGAAATCCATCATCCATCGCAAATCGGGTATCTTATTATTTTGATTTTCATGGACCGAGTATTGCGTTAGACACCATGTGTTCTTCTTCCTTAACAGCTATTCATTTGGCCTGTCAAAGCTTGCAGCGCGGAGAGTGTGAGGCGGCATTCGCGGGCGGCGTGAATGTTTCAATCCACCCAAATAAATATTTGATGCTTGGGCAGAACAAATTTATGTCCAGCAAAGGCCGATGTGAAAGCTTCGGACAGGGCGGAGACGGCTATGTGCCGGGAGAAGGCGTTGGAGCAGTGCTTCTTAAGCCATTGTCTAAAGCTCTTGAAGATGGCGATCACATTTATGGAATCATTAAGGGGACAGCTATTAACCACGGAGGAAAAACAAACGGTTACTCAGTTCCAAACCCGAATGCCCAAGCTGATGTGATCAAAAAGGCGTTTGTGGAAGCGGAGGTTGACCCGCGGGCAGTCAGTTATATAGAAGCGCACGGTACGGGAACCTCTCTAGGAGATCCTATTGAAATGACTGGGCTGTCCAAAGTGTTTACGCAACAAACGGATGACAAACAATTTTGTGCAATAGGCTCGGTCAAATCAAATATCGGGCACTGTGAGAGTGCGGCAGGTATCGCAGGTTTAACGAAGGTACTGCTCCAAATGAAATACAGGCAGCTTGCATCTTCCCTGCATTCAAACGTGCTGAATCCGAATATTGATTTCCTTAACTCACCGTTTAAAGTACAGCAAGAGCTAGAAGAATGGAAGAGGCCAATCATTTCTGTCAATGGAAAAGAAATCGAATATCCGAGAATCGCAGGCATCTCTTCATTTGGCGCCGGGGGAGTAAACGCCCATATTTTAATAGAAGAGCATGTTGCCGATTCTAAGCAGGAACGTTCGCCAGCGGGGAAACAGCCGGCTGTCATTGTGCTCTCAGCAAAAAATGGGGAAAAACTTCAGAAACGGGCGGAGCGATTGCTGCATGCCATTCGTGAACAAAGATATGCTGAAGCAGACTTGCACCGAATCGCCTATACGCTGCAAGTCGGTCGTGAAGCGATGAATGAGCGTCTGGCGTTCGTTGCTGAAACAATGGAGGAACTTGAAGAAAAACTCAACGACTTTATCTCTGGAACAGAAAATCGAGAATATGTCTATCAAGGACAAGTAAAACGCAATAAAGAATCTATTGCCGCTTTTGCCGCTGATGAAGATATGTCAAAAACAATCGAGGCATGGATGCAAAAAGGAAAGTATGCGAAGGTTTTAGACCTTTGGGTAAGAGGCTTGCGTATCGATTGGAGCACACTCTATCAAGATCAAAAACCGCGGCGCATCAGTTTACCCGCCTATCCTTTTGCACGAGATCGCTATTGGATAGACGTAAATGCAAAGGCTGAGGAAATAAGAAAAGACGAACCGGCCGCTTCGGTACAGCCCGTCATTCAAAAAACGTCTATAGCCAAAGAAGCCAGCGGTAAGCCTGCCAATATCACGTTACAGCCTTTAATGGCCAATCACGATCGTTTGCAGCGTGCGGCATCTCCGCTTCCATTAGATACAGAAACAGAGACGATCACTGCGGAAGCCTTGTGCGATGAACTAACGGCGAGCTTAGCGGAAGTGCTGTATATGGATCAAAACGAGGTTGATCCAGACGAAGCATTCATTGATATCGGAATGGACTCGATTACCGGACTCGAATGGATAAAAGCAATAAATAAACAGTATGGCACATCACTAAATGTCACCAAGGTTTATGATTATCCGACAACACGTGATTTCGCTGTTTACTTAGCACAAGAGTTAAGCACACAATCTGGAGAAAAAACAGCAGGAATCGATGTTTCAAAACAAACAGAGCCGTACGCGCCGATGAAACAGAAAACAGCAGCACCCGCTGCAAAACCGGACAATATATCCCTGCAGCCGTTAGAGAATCATCAGCCGCTGCAGGAGGAACCTGCAGCAACCATTCAATATGCAGCAGCAGAAATATCCGCATCAAGCCAATATACTGGGGCAATTGAAACGCTGCATGAAGAATTGAGGGAAAGCATAGCAGCCGTGTTATTCATGGAGCCCAACGAGGTGGATATTGACGAAGCATTCATCGATATCGGAATGGACTCGATTACCGGGCTCGAATGGATAAAAGCGGTGAATAAGCAATATGGCACGTCCTTTTCAGTCACCAGAGTGTATGATTATCCAACGATACGTGATTTTGCCGAGATGCTAAAGTCCGAGCTTGGAACGCATTTTAAGAGAAAGCAAGAAATGACAGATCAGCATGATGTCTCTGAAGCTGTTAAACATGTGAAACAGCCGGCAGCACTCCCTAAGGCAAAGCCGGCAGACCGTCCGCTTCAGTCTGTTCAATACCCAATAAAGAAAGAGCATGAGAAGAAACCGGCTCCTATTCAACAAGATCACCGAGAGGATGCGATAGCCATTGTCGGGATGTCAGGGAGGTACCCGGGCGCCAGTAATGTAAGAGAATATTGGGATAACCTGGTTCATGCGAGAAATGGGATTCGGGACATTCCAACATCACGTTGGGATGTTGACAAATATTATGATCCTGCCCTGAACCAAAAAGGAAAAAGCTATTGTAAATCAATGGGGATGCTTGATGATATTGAACATTTTGATCCGTTGTTTTTTAATATTCCGCCGTCAGAAGCTGAACTGATGGATCCCCAGCATCGAATATTTTTGCAGGAAGGCTATAAAGCTTTTGAGGACGCTGGATATAACGCCCGAACATTAAATGAGAAAAAATGCGGCGTTTATCTCGGGATTATGAGCAATGAATATGGAGTTATGCTGAATCGGCAGGCAAGAGCAAACGCCACCGGGAACAGCTTTGCGATTGCTGCGGCGCGTATTCCGTATTTTCTTAATTTAAAAGGGCCTGCTATTCCTATTGACACCGCCTGCTCATCTTCATTGGTCGGCACACATTTAGCACGACAGGCACTCATAAACAAAGAAATTGATATGGCGCTGGTTGGCGGTGTCAGCTTATACCTGACGCCGGAATCTTACATCAGTATGTGTGAGGCCGGCATGCTTTCACCTGATGGACAATGTAAAGCATTTGACAATGGCGCGAATGGTTTTGTGCCCGGCGAGGGTGCGGGTGCGTTGGTACTGAAAAGGCTGAAAGATGCGGAAGCGGACCGTGACCATATTTACGGCATTATCATTGGCTCAGGTATTAATCAGGACGGGAAAACAAACGGAATCACGGCACCGAGTGCAAAAAGCCAAATGGATCTGGAAAGAGGTATATATGAAACATACGGAATAGATCCTGAGAGTATTAGTTATGTAGAAATGCACGGCACCGGAACAAAACAAGGCGATCCAATTGAATTAGAGGCCTTATCTACCGTTTTTCAAGAAAAAACAGATAAAAAACAGTTTTGCGCTATCGGTTCAGTCAAAAGCAATATTGGCCATACATCTGCGGCGGCCGGAGTAGCCGGAGTTCAAAAAGTGTTATTGTGTATGAACCATAAAATGTTGGTGCCGACATTGAACTTCACGACGCCGAATGAGCATTTTCAATTTGAGCATTCTCCTTTATATGTAAATACGGAGCTCAAGCCTTGGGAAACGGCTGACGGAAAACCGCGGAGGGCCTGTGTAAGCTCTTTCGGATATAGCGGGACGAATGCCCACATCGTGATAGAAGAATATCAGCCTGAAAAGAGGGATGATCGATTAATAAAGCAGCATCATTCAACACTCTTTGTACTCTCAGCGAAAAAAGAGCAGCAGCTGAAGGCCTATGCAAAAGCAATGAAAGATTTCACAAATTCGATTGAAGAAATCAATCTGGAGGATATGGCATATACACTTCAGACGGGCCGGGAAGCCATGGATTATCGCATGGCGTTTTTGGCGGATTCAAGAGAATCGCTGATCAAAGCTTTGGATGATTATTTGGCAGATGTACCGAACAGCAACTTATATGCCGCTCACGTGAAAACGAAGAAAAGCGAAATCAAGTTGTTTGAAACAGATCACGATGCCAAAGCATTGCTGAAAACATGGATAGAGAAGAAAAGGCTGGAGAAAGTTGCGGAATTATGGGTGAAAGGGCTGCAGGTCGATTGGAACGGACTTTATGGAGATCACAGACCTCGCAGAATCAGTCTGCCTGCTTATCCGTTTGCAGAAGAATATTACTGGCTGCCAAATCTAGAAGAAAACACCGTAAACAGTGGTTCAGCACTGCCTCACTCCGAACCGCTTACTAAGCATTGCATTCTGCATAAACAGTGGCAGCGTTGTCCGATTGAACCAGCAGTACGTACGAATCAAGCCGTAGCCATATTAGCAAACGAGGAGACTATGGCATTGGCGGCAGAGCTTTCGAAGTATTTCTTGGATTATCGTATATTTAACAGTCAAGAGCTCGATCATGTATCTGCCGCTGACTATGAAGATGCTGACGGAGCAATCGATCTGATCGGGTGCGGAACGAGCCATGAGCAGTCTACAAGCTGGATAAACTGGCTCCAAAAGCTGATCGAGCAAGGACGTACAAGCAAGCGCAATTTAATGATCTTGGGTGTAACGAAGGGGCTGGAGGCTTACGCAAATGAAGCTGTTCATTTGTCCGGTGCTTCGCGGGCCGGCTTATACCGCATGCTTCAAAACGAGTACAGCCATCTTACATCAAGACACGCAGACATGGAGTGCGGAGCCTCTCATGAGGAGCTGGCCAGACTGATCGCAGACGAGTTTTATGCTAATAGTGCCGAATCAGAAGTATGTTATCGAAACGGACAGAGGTATCGCGCATATTTGGCAGAGAAACCAGCAAAAGCCGAGATTACTCCTAAGCAAGTATCGTTTTCATCAGACAAAGTCCTGCTGATTACAGGCGGGACAAGAGGTCTCGGTTCGTTGTGTGCGCGGCATTTTGTGAAAACATACGGCGTTAAGCGGCTGGTGCTCATCGGCCGGGAAGAGCTGCCGCCGCGTGATCAGTGGAATTCAGTAAAAAATGCCTCACTTGAGAAGATAAAAGCCATTCAAGAGCTAGAAGCCATGGGTGCGCAAGTTCAAGTGCTGTCTCTGGAGCTTACCGATTCATTTGCTGTCAAACAGAGCCTGAAGACAATACACGAAACAATGGGGGCAATTGGCGGAGTCATCCACTGTGCCGGGAAGGTGAACAAACATAATCCGGCATTTATCAGAAAATCACTAGAAGAGATCGAACAGGTGCTTGAACCGAAAGTCGAAGGCCTGCAAACGTTATTTGACCTGCTTAAAGACGAACCATTGGCGTTTTTTATCTTGTTTTCATCAGTATCAGCGGCCATTCCTGTTCTTTCAGCCGGACAAGCTGATTACGCCATGGCGAATGCTTTTATGGATTATTTTGCGGAGGCCCATAAAGATGAATGTCCAATTGTCAGCATTCAGTGGCCTAACTGGAAGGAGACCGGTTTAGGTGAGGTTCGAAGCAAAGCTTTAGAGCAGACTGGATTGGTGAGCTTGAGAAACGATGAGGGATTACAACTGCTGGATCAGATTTTATCAGATACACAGCGTGCTGTCGTGTTGCCGGCGATTCCAGATACAAATGTATGGAAGCCTGACAAGCTTATGCAGCAGTCACTGCCTGTTGAAGCCCTCTCACATCCTGAGACTAAAGAGCAAGCCAGCCCTCAAAACCTGTTTCTTGAAACAGTTGACTGGCTCGTAACTCTTTTTACAGATGAACTGAAGATAGCAGCTGAAGACTTTGAAACGGACGAGCCTTTCCAAGAATACGGAATCGACTCAATTATATTGGCCCAGCTGGTACAGCAGATGAACCAAACATTAAATGGAGATATTGATCCATCGATTTTGTTTGAATATCCGACAATAGAATCCTTTGCAAACTGGCTCATATCGAAATATGACGTGTCAGCTGTTTTGCATCCATCTGTTCCTGAGACACAGACACCTGCTAAGGCACAATCGGCAGTGAAACAGGCGCCCATGCAAGAACAGCAGCCACAACAAATAAGTCATGAAAAAACGGGGGGGCTTGCAGAAGATATTGCCATCATCGGTCTTACTTGCAGGTTCCCTGGAGCGGAAACACTTGAGGCATACTGGGATTTAATACGTAATGGTCGGTCTGCGATTAAACCTGTACTGCCTGAACGATTCGGGCACTCCAGCTCTAATTACGCGGGCCTCATTGATGATATAAATCGATTTGATCATGATTTCTTCATGATGTCCGAGAACGATGTCAGAGCGATGGACCCTCAAGCTTTGGCCGTATTGGAGGAAAGCCTGAAGCTGTGGTATCACGCCGGTTATACAGAGAAAGAAGTGAAAGGCATGAAGGCTGGTGTTTATATAGGAGGCCGCAGTCAGCACAAGCCTGATCCGTCCAGTCTTTCAAAAGCAAGAAATCCGATTGTCGCTGGCGGACAAAACTATTTAGCAGCTAACATCTCACAATTTTTTGACTTAAGGGGCCCGAGTATTGTGCTGGATACTGCTTGTTCCTCTGCACTGGTCGGACTGAATATGGCCATTCAGGCTCTGCGGAGCGGAGATATTGAGGCAGCGGTTGTCGGCGGCGTCAGTTTGCTTGATGCTGATGCGCATCAAATGTTTCAGGAGCGCGGAATCTTATGTGATAAGCCGTCATTCCATATTTTTGATAAGCGGGCAGACGGTGTGATTTTAGGAGAAGGCGTGGGCATGGTTCTCGTCAAAACCGTCAGCCAAGCACTCAAAGACGGAGATTCCATATATGCTGTCATTAAAGCCGCCGCTATCAACAATGACGGAAGAACGGCAGGCCCATCTTCACCGAATCTCGAGGCGCAAAAGGATGTCATGCAGACAGCGCTTGAAAAAAGCGGCAAAAAGCCTGAAGAGATCAGTTATCTTGAAGCGAATGGCTCGGGATCTGCGGTGACAGATTTACTTGAACTGAAGGCGATTCAATCCATTTACCGTTCCGGCTCAAACTCGCCATTAGGGCTGGGATCAGTGAAACCTAACATCGGCCACCCTTTATGTGCAGAAGGAATAGCGAGCCTGATTAAAGTCGCTTTGATGCTGAAACATAGACAATTGGTTCCATTCCTGTCAGGTGACGAAAACATGCCGCATTTTGATATAGAAGAGACTGATTTGTATTTCTGTAAATCGCAAGACGAGTGGAAGGAGACAACGCCGGCTGCAGCAATCAATTGTTTTGCAGATGGCGGAACGAATGCCCATCTGATTGTAGAAGGCTGGAAAGACTCGACCGAGCGTGCAATCAGAAGAAAACCTTTGCCTCTGCCGGAATTAAATCGGAAGCCCGTTTTAAGAGAACCATCGGCTCAGACCGTGCAGAAAAAAGTGCTTTCAGGCACGGGGGCTTCTAAAGAAATGTTTTGGAAAACTTTCAAATAAGAGAGGAGTGGGAAAATGATAACTGAACAACTGCACATTTCATTAAATAATCCGATCATGTCCAACCATAAGGTATATGGACAAGCGTTATTACCCGGCCTTGCTTATATAGATTTGATCTATCAAGTATTCCAAGAACATGGTTTCCCATACCAAGAGCTTGAATTAAAAAATCTGATCATTTTTTACCCTTTGACCGCAGACGAATCGCATGACATTGCCCTGACCATTCATGCGTCTGAAAGCAAGGAAGGGACATGGTCCATCATCATCGACGGACAAAAACAGCATGGCGAGTCGCTATCGGACAAAAGACAATATGTGACGGCTGAAATGCATCGTAAAGAACGGACTGCTTTTGCCGAAACCATAAACCTTAATCAGTGGAAAAGTACAGCTGACAGGATTCTGAATTTAGATGACCTGTATGAACAATGCCGCTCTCAACAATTAGTTCATACAGGCATGATGAAGGCGGAAGGGCAAATTTATGAAACCAAAGAGGGTGCTTTAATTGATCTATCTGTCGGACAGGAAGCATTGCTTCATTCTGAGGCGTTTCTGTTTCACCCGACTCTCATTGACGGCAGCGGCATAGGTTCAAGCTGCCTGCTCTCAGAACAAACGATGTATCTGCCATTGTGTTATGAATCGTTTTCAGCTTCAGAACGATTACAAAAAGGATGTACAGCCCGGATCCTCTCTTCATCTGTGCGCCAGAAGAAAGAACTCACTTATATGACGGTTGAATATTTTAATTCCTCCGGACAAAAAGTGGCCGAGCTGAAACAGTTTGCAGGCAAGTCTGTACGGGATGGGTCAGCCTTTCATTCGGCAAAAGAAATTCAAGAAGAAAGACATGCTGTCTCTCAGAATACCGGTCGGGACTATACTGCATTTGAAACGTATTTGCGTCAATTGCTTGCTGAACAGCTTGAAAGGCCGGCAGAACAAATGGATATTCACGCGGGATACTATGAGCTTGGGCTGGATTCACCATCTTTGCTTAAGGTAGTTCAGGAGATAGGGGCTAAGATTGGAGCGGATCTTTCGCCAACGCTGCTGTTTGAATATACAACGATTGCAGAACTAGCTGCGCATCTTGCTGAACACTATTCAATGGGAGAGGCGGACGAAACAGTCCGCCAGTCTCCTAAACCAATGCAGGATTCTTCAGACGTCGCTCCCTCTTTACGAGAATTCGGGGAAGATATCGCCATTATCGGAATGGCAGGCCGTTATCCTAAGGCAAAAAACATACAGGAATTTTGGGAAAATCTTAAGGCAGGTACCGACTGCATCACGGAGATCCCAAACTCGCGCTGGGAATGGAAGGAAAACAATGGGCTGGATTCACCTTCGGGCAAGCCATTGTCAAAATGGGGCGGGTTTATCGAGGATGCTGATTGTTTTGATCCTCAATTTTTCAGGATTTCACCCCGTGAAGCGGAAACCATGGACCCTCAGGAACGCTTATTTTTAGAGACGTGCTGGGAAGCCATTGAAGATGCGGGGTATACACCAGAAACAATTGCTTCACCGCAGGGAGAAAATAAAAGGCAGCATGTCGGCGTGTTTGCAGGCGTTATGCATAAGGACTACTCTCTTATAGGAGCGGAGGCTCTATCAGAACAAAATGCATTTCCTTTATCGCTGAATTATGCGCAAATTGCCAACAGGGTCTCTTACTATTGTAATTTCCACGGTCCAAGCATGGCGGTGGATACAGTCTGCTCTTCTTCATTAACTGCGGTTCATCTGGCAATAGAGAGCATCCGGAATGGAGAATGTGAGGCCGCGCTTGCCGGAGGCGTCAATTTGTCACTGCATCCGGCTAAATATATCAGCTACGGCAGTGTGGGGATGCACTCAAGTGACGGCTATTGCCATACATTTGGCAAAGGCGGGGATGGCTATGTATCCGGAGAAGGTGTCGGAACAGTGCTGTTAAAGCCGCTGCGAAAAGCTGAACAGGACGGCGACCGGATCTATGCTGTCATCAAAGGCAGTGCAATTAATCATGTAGGAAAAGTAAGCGGAATTACAGTTCCGAGCCCGGTAGCTCAAGCTGATGTTATCGAAGCGTGCTTAGAGAAAACAGGAATTGATCCGCGCACCATCAGCTATGTTGAAGCCCATGGCACTGGCACCTCATTAGGAGATCCGATTGAAATACAAGGATTGGTGAAGGCTTTCAGCCGCAATACGCAGGACAAGCAATTCTGCTCAATCGGTTCTGTGAAATCAAATATTGGCCATGCCGAATCTGCAGCCGGCGTCAGCGGTTTAACGAAGACTGTCCTGCAGCTCCATCATAAAACATTGGTGCCGTCATTACACTCAGAAGAGTTGAATCCATATTTGCAGCTCGATCAAACCCCGTTTTTTGTCCAGCATGAAACGAAAAAATGGGAGCAGCCATCATTGACAGAAAACGGGATGGACATCACATATCCCCGCCGCGCCGGTTTAAGTTCGTTTGGCGCTTCAGGATCAAATGCACATCTTATTTTGGAGGAATATATTCCGGCAGAGAGTTTTTCAGAGCCGGTTTTAGCGAAAAATGAACAAATAATGATTCCGTTGTCCGCGAGAAACAAAGACCGTCTGCAGGCTTATGCTCTAAAACTCCTGGATTTTCTTAGCGAGGATATCAATATTGTAGCATTAGCTTATACATTGCAGGCAGGACGGGTGGAAATGGAGGAACGGGCAGCCTTCATCGTGAAGGACATAAAGGATTTAACTGCTAAACTTCGGGCGTTTGCAAATGGTGACAAAGAGATCGATGGCTGCTGGACCGGACAAGCCAAGGAGAATCAGGAGGCCGCCGGGCCAACATCGGAGAATGCGCTGAGAAACAGCACGATAACAGACAGCCAATTGAAGAAAATGGCGGAATCATGGGTTCAAGGAAAGCGGGTCATCTGGGACGAGCTATACGGTGATCGCAAGCCGCTTAAAATCAGTGTTCCGACATATCCATTTGCTAAGGAGCGCTACTGGATACCGGCTCCTGAAACAAAAACCAGCACAGTAGATCATACCTTACATCCGCTGGTGCACCGCAATACGTCAGACTTTACTGAGCAGCGCTTTAGCTCTGTTTTTACAGGCAAGGAATTTTTCCTATCTGATCATGTTGTGCAGGGACAAAAAATCTTGCCGGGTGTTGCCTATTTAGAAATGGCAAGGGAAGCAGCCGAAAAAGCTGCGGGGGATCTGGAAGGTGAACAAAGAGTGGTGTCGCTTAAGGACATCGTCTGGATTCGTCCTATCACGATAGGAAGTGAATCAAAAGAAATACATATTGGCCTTTATCCTGAGGATAACGGGGACATTTCCTTTGACATTTACAGCAGCTCTGAAAATAAAGAAGAAACCCCGATGATACACAGTCAAGGTCGTGCAGTCATTTCAGCTGAAGCGGACACTCCTGTTTTAGACCTTGCATCAATACAGAAAGAATGCAGCCTGGATACAGTGATGTCAGAACAATGCTATACAGCGTTTCGAAAGATTGGGCTTGACTATGGCAAGGGCTATCAAGGGGTTGAAAAAGTACTTGTCGGACAAGATCGATTGCTTGCAAAAATCTCGTTACCCGCTTTTCTAAAAGACGGCAAGCAGCATTTTACGCTCCACCCGAGTTTGATGGATTCCGCCTTCCATGCCACAGTCGGTTTTATCGTTAGCTCAGTCAATGCTGAAGCGCAAGCCCATCAGCTGTCTCTCCCGTTTGCATTGCAGCAGCTTGACGTTTTCAGCCCGTGTCCTGAAGAGATTTGGTCTTATATTCGATACAGTTCAGACAGTAAAGCGGAGGACAAAGTCAGGAAGTACGACATTGATTTATGCGATGAGAACGGAAACGTTTGTGTTCGAATGAAGGGGGCTTCGATGCGAGCACTTGATGGGGAGCAGACCAAGCCTCAAGCAGCAGCTGATTCTCCGCTGACAGGGCATACAATGATGATCCCTGCCTGGGAACCGGTTTCTCCAAATGGTGAAGACAATGCTTCGTTTGTTGGGATGCAGGCTGTTTTATGCGGCGGTACTGAAGGTGAACGGATGTTAATAAAGCAGCAGCATCCTCAGGTTTCATTTGTAGATATCCGGCCTGCAGATGACATTGCTGCAATAGCGGACAAGCTGCAAGCGTGCGGAGACATTGACCATGTATTGTGGATTGCCCCGTCACACCCGGAGAATATGGTTAGTGAGGGACAAGGAGAGGCTGTTCTTCAGGCATTTAAGCTTGTGAAGGCATGTCTTCAATTAGGCTATGGTGAGAAAAAGCTAGAATGGTCTTTTGTGACCGTCCAAGCGCAGCCGGTTACTCAACACGAGACAGTACATCCCGCTCATGCAAGCATTCATGGACTCGCCGGCACAATCGCTAAGGAATATCCGCATTGGAACATCCGCCTTCTTGATCTTGAAGAAGGCTGCACATGGCCGGTACATCAAATGTTTACGCTCCCTGCTGACCATCTTGGCCACACTTGGGCTTATCGGAATCAGCAATGGCATCAGCAGCAACTGATCCCATATCGCCATTCACCGTCAAATGACACGCTATATCGAACAGGCGGAGTATATGTGGTCATCGGAGGTGCCGGGTACATCGGGGAGGCATGGAGTGAGTACATGATCCGCCGCTATCAGGCGCAAATCGTTTGGATTGGACGCAGTCAAATCAATGATGCCATTCAGGCGAAAGTAGACCGTCTTTCCGAGCTTGGCCCTGAGCCTTACTATATTTCAGCCGATGCAGCGGACATGCATTCATTGCAGCAGGCTTATGATCAAGTGAAAAAGCGTCATCCTCACATTCACGGGATCGTCCACTCTGCAATGGTTTTATTTGAGCAAAGCCTGGAAAATATGACACTGGAAGAATTTGAAACCGGACTGGCGGCCAAGGTGGATGCCAGTGTCCGTACGGCTCAAGTGTTCCAACATGAACGTTTGGATTTTGTACTATTCTTCTCTTCGCTTGTAGCTCATATCAAAAACGTAAAGCAAAGCCATTATGCCTCTGGCTGTGCATTTGCAGATGCTTTTGCTCACCAGCTCTCCCAAAGCTGGGCTTGCCCTGTAAAAGTCATGAACTGGGGATATTGGGGGAACAGTGAAGCGGCCGAGGATGAACAATATGTACAGCTCATGAATCAAATTGGCTTAGGTTTAATTGAACCTGCGGAAGGTATGAAGGCGCTGGAAGCACTGCTTTCTGGGCCAGTCAGCCAAACGGCTTTCATTCATACGACAAAACCTGTCGCAGTCGAAGGTGTGAATCAGAATGAATTCATCACCCTTTATCCCGAGCACCCTTCAGCAGACGCTGAAAGCCTGAAAGAACGACTGCCGAAAACAGGACAAGTACAAAGAGCTACACATGAAGAGCTGGACGATCTTCTTTACAGGCTGTTATTAGGTCAGTTGCAAACGGCCGGGCTGTTTGATGGTCATAGATTATCAGTTGAGCGCCTTCAACAATACAAGACTCGTGAATTTTATGAAAAATGGCTTCAGCAAAGCAGTGAATTCCTTCTGCAGCATGATTACCTTAAGAAAGATGGAGATTCATTGGTAAGGAAGAATCGAGCAGAGGATATCGCGTTGCTTTGGCAAGAATGGAATGCGAAAAAAGAAAAATGGCTCAAAGACAGCAACACCAAGGCGATGGTTGTTTTAGCAGAGACTATGCTGAAAGGATTACCGGATATTTTGACAGGGGAAGTGCCTGCCACAGATATCATGTTCCCGCATTCCTCAATGGAATTGGTGGAAGGCATTTATAAGCAAAACCAAGTGGCAGACTATTTTAATAAAGTGCTTGCCGATACGTTAATAGCTTACCTGGATGAACGGCTGAAGCATGATCCTGAGGCATCGATTCGCATTATGGAAATAGGCGCAGGCACAGGCGGCACGAGTGCCGGAATCTTTCAAAAACTGAAAGCCCATCAAAATCATATCGAAGAATACTGTTATACAGATCTGTCGAAAGCATTTTTGCTGCATGCAGAAAAGGAATATGGGGCGGAAAATCCGTACCTGACGTATCAGCTTTTTGACGTAGAAAAACCGATTGACCAGCAGGAGATCGAGGCTGGTGGCTATGATGTCGTCATTGCCGCTAATGTCCTTCACGCGACAAAAAATATCCGTCAAACCCTGCGGCATACAAAAGCAGTGATGAAAAACAACGGAATGCTGCTGCTGAATGAAATGGCGGGAAACAGCCTGTTCCCTCACATCACCTTTGGTCTCTTGGAAGGCTGGTGGCTGTATGAAGATCCTGCAGTGCGGATTCCCGGATGTCCAGGCTTATATCCTAACAGCTGGAAATCGGCACTAGAAAGCGAAGGCTTTGAATCTGTCTTCTTTCCGGCCGAAGCGGCCCATGATCTCAGTCACCAGATCGTCGCAGCCTCAAGCAATGGGCTGGTTCGCCGTATGATGATGAAAAGTGTGGTCTCGCCAGAGAAGGATGTTTCCCCCGCGTCTAATAAAGAGCAAGCCTATACACAAAACATAGATACGCAGAAAGATGGACAATCAAATACTGCTGCTCTCAGAGAAAAAAGCACAGAATATATGAAAAAACTAATTGGAGAAACATTGAAAATTCCTGTAGGCAAGATTGAGTCATCTGAACCGCTTGAAAAGTACGGTATTGATTCTATCGTCGTTGTCCAGTTGACAAATACATTGCGTAAAGAATTTGACCATGTAAGCAGCACTTTATTTTTCGAGTATCAGACCATTGACGCGTTAGTGGAACACTTAATCAAAACAAAATCAGAAGCGCTCATGAAACTGACTGGTCTTGACCGTCAAGTTCAACAAAAGACACCAGCCGCAAGCAAGAATGAATCTTTACAAAAGTCTGGACAGGCCGCTAAAAGATCGCGGCGCTTTCGCAAGCTCGGCTTCAGCAGGGAGAAAGAAATGCCAACACACGCTCTTGCCAGCCGTGACGTTGCCGTTATCGGCATTTCCGGACGTTATCCTCAGGCTGAAACAGCAGAAGATTTTTGGAACAACCTAAAAGAAGGAAGAAATTGTATTGAGGAAATTCCGAAAGAACGCTGGGATTGGAAAGCCTATTACGATAAAGAAAAAGGAAAAGAAGGGTCGATTTATACAAAATGGGGCGGATTTATCAAGGATATGGACAAGTTTGATCCTTTATTCTTTCAGATTTCTCCGCTCGAAGCAGAAAGAATGGACCCTCAGGAGCGATTATTTCTGCAAACCGCTTATGCAAGTATAGAAGATGCGGGATACACGCCTGACACGCTCTGTACAAGCAGAAAAATCGGCGTCTTTGCCGGAGTGATGAACAAAAATTATCCGACCGGCTACGGCTATTGGTCTATCGCCAACAGAATATCCTATTTGCTGAATTTCCAAGGCCCGAGCCTTGCCGTCGATACTGCCTGCTCATCCTCTCTGACAGCGATTCATTTAGCGCTGGAAAGCATTTATAGCGGATCGAGTGATTGCGCCATTGCCGGCGGTGTTAATTTAGTTGTCGATCCGGTCCATTATCAGAACTTATCTGTCATGAATATGCTCTCTGCAAGTGATACATGTAAATCATTCGGCGATGACGCAGATGGATTTGTCGACGGAGAAGGAGTAGGAGCTATTGTGTTAAAGCCGTTGCAGCAAGCAATAGCAGACGGCGACCATATTTACGGTGTGATAAAGGCCAGTGCGATTAACAGTGGAGGAAAAACGAATGGCTATACCGTTCCTAATCCTCATGCACAGGCACAGGTGATTAAAGAAGCGATTGAGCGCGCCAACATTCCTGCCCGAACCATCAGTTATGTGGAAGCGCACGGAACAGGCACCGCGTTAGGAGATCCGATTGAGATAGCGGGATTAACAAAAGCGTTTGAGGAAGATACGCAAGAGAAACAGTTTTGCGCGATTGGCTCCAGCAAGTCAAATATCGGCCATTGTGAAAGTGCAGCTGGAATCGCAGGGCTGACAAAAATACTTTTTCAGTTTAAATACGGCCAAATTGCGCCATCATTGCATTCTCAGCGATTGAATCCAAACATTGAATTCAACCATACGCCATTTGTCGTTCAGCAGGATCTTGGTGAATGGAAGCGCCCGGTGATTGACGGGCAGGAGGTGCCGAGACGTGCCGGATTGAGCAGTTTTGGCGCCGGAGGGTCCAATGCCCATATGATCCTGGAAGAATATATTCCGAGAACAGAAGCGCAAACTCCTGAAGCTCATCCTCCTGCGCTGATTGTGCTGTCAGCGAAAAACATGGAACGGCTTCAGGAAAAAGCGGAGCAGCTGCTCACAGCCATTCAAGAAAAAAGGTACAGCGAAACAGATCTGATCCGGATCGCCTATACCTTACAAACGGGCCGTGAAGCAATGGAGGAACGGCTGGGCTTTATAGCAGAATCATTAGAGGATCTTGAAAGAAAACTAAACGATTTTATCGAAAACAAAACAGACAGCCTCTACTTGGATCGCATTGATGATAACAAAAAAGCATTAGCGGTCTTATCAGCTGATGAAGATACGGAAAAAATCATAGAGGCATGGATGAGTAAAGGGAAATACATGAAACTGCTGGATCTTTGGGTGAAAGGCTTGTCTTTTGACTGGGGGAAGCTGTACGAAACCCATAAGCCGATCCGGATCAGTCTTCCGGCATATCCATTTGCAAAAGAACGTTACTGGGCACCAGGCACGGCAAAGGCCCCGGCTCCTATAGAACAGCATCATGAACAGCAAACAGAAGAACATTTCGAGGTGATGACTTTTAAAGAAGTGTGGAAAGAAGAGCCAGTGTCTCTCACATCGAAACGCTTCAAAACGTTTATCTGTTTTCTGACTGATAGAGAAAAGCAAAACGCATTCGCTGCATCTGTGAAAAATGTTGATCAAGACACCAAGGTCATTTTTATTTCGCAGGGTGAGGTGTACGTCAAACAATCTCAAAATAGCTATCAGATTGTACGGCAACAACCCGCCACTTTTGAAAAAGCCTTCCAGAGCATTCAGGAAGAACATGGAGAGCCAGATGCAATCCTTTATATGTGGCCTGCGGAAGACGCGAGCTGTATAAAGGACCATTCCTTGATTGTCTATCTATTACAAGGTATGTCCGCGGCAAAGCTTCATCCTTCACGGCTTCTGCTGGCAGGACGTTTTGAAAATGGTCTTGACCGGAGCTATCTGGAATCATGGATTGGCTTCGAACGTTCACTCGGGCTTGTTCTCCCGCATACAAAAGTGACTGGAATCTTTCAGCCGGCAGGACAAAAATCAATGGATGATTGGGCTCGAAAGATCTGGACGGAATTGCAGGCTTCAACTGAGCAAACTGTTTTGTATCAGAATGGCAAACGATATGTAAGTCACATTGAACAGACAGCGATACAACCGAACAACAGCAAATTGAAGTCTGGCGGTACTTACCTGATTACAGGCGGTTTAGGAGGGCTCGGTTATTTATTCGCCAAACATTTGGCTAAACACTATGCCGCAAACGTTATTTTGACAGGGCGGTCGCCTTTCAATGAAGAAAAGCAAAAGAAAATAAAAGAAGTAAAGGATCTAGGCGGCGAAGCCATGTATGCAGAAGCAGATGTCTCTGATCCTATCGCGATGGGAGACTGCGTGAAACGAGGGAAAGACCGATTCGGCGCCATAAATGGCGTTATTCATGCAGCCGGAGTCGAGAGCGATTCTGCTATTTTTGACAAAGAGATCGAAAGCTTCCAGCGCATCATTGAACCGAAAATCAACGGTACGATAGCGCTTGATGAATGGCTTAAAAATGAAAATCTTGATTTTATTTGTTATTTTTCTTCATCTTCTGCGATTTTAGGAGATTTTGGCTGTTGTGATTATGCAATAGGGAATCGGTTCCAAATGGCTTATGCACAATACAGAAACGAGCTTCATAGCGGCAAAACGTTTGTCATCAACTGGCCTGTATGGAAAGATGGCGGAATGAAGATCGGTGATGAAGAAACAACCGATATGTATCTGAAATCAAGCGGCCAGCGCTTCTTAGAAGCTGATGAAGGCATCCGTATGTTTGAACACATCCTGTCTCAGCAGGATGCTCAGCATCTCGTGATAGCCGGCCAGCCCAGCCGGGTCAGCCGCTTTTTAGGAATGACTGAACCTATTCAGGAACCGGCCATTCAAGCCCCTGCTGCACAAGAAAAAAGGGACGAGACCAAAACGCTAAGCATTGAAAAGCGTTTAGAACACGATTTGAAAGAGCATATTCACGCATTGCTTAAAATCTCAAAGGACAAGCTGAATTTGAACAAAAATTGGGCCGACTTCGGATTTGATTCGATCTATTTGGCTAAATTCTCGAATGTATTATCAAAGCATTTCAACATTGAAGTGCCACCGGCTTTATTTTTTGGCTATTCGACTTTACAAGAATTGATCCGCTTCTTCTTAACGGATCACAAAGAGCTGATCGAAGCATTTTACCGGAATGATGCATCTGAGGCACAAAAGCCTTCTGAAGCTGATGCTCCGGTTTCTGTAGAACCAGAAACCAATAAAAAAAGCGTCCGGCAGTCTCACGCTGAGCCAATCGCCATTATCGGCATGAGCGGCAGGTTTCCTCAAGCTGATTCGGTTCATGAGCTATGGGACAATCTGAAAAACGGGAAAGATTGTATCTCTGAGATTCCGAAAGAACGCTGGGACTGGGGAAGAGCTAACAGAGATCCAGAAAAAGCAGTGCCGAGATGGGGCGCATTTTTGAAGGACATAGACCGGTTTGATCCGCTGTTTTTTCAAATATCGCCTAAAGAAGCTGAAAGCATGGATCCGCGCCAGCGCATTTTTCTAGAGGAAGCATGGCACACATTTGAAGACGCTGGCTATATGGGACATCGGATAAAAGGAAAATCCTGTGGTGTTTATGTAGGTGTGGAAGAAGGAGAATATGCGCATTTAACCGGAGATACGGATTACATTAATGGAACGCAAAACGCCACATTATCTGCGCGAATCGCATACGCGTTAGATTTAAAAGGGCCTAATATGGCGTTGACAGCAGCATGTTCATCTGGACTTGTGGCGATTCATCAGGCGTGTTCAGCCCTGCGTCAAGGAGATTGTGAAATGGCTTTAGCCGGCGGCGTCAGCCTGAATATTTCTCAAATGTCTTTTGAGGCGCTGACAAGAGCCGAAATGCTTTCTCCGAACGGACAATGCAAAGTGTTTGACCAGGATGCCAATGGTCTGGTGCCAGGTGAAGCAGTAGCTGCTGTTCTCCTGAAACCATTATCAAAGGCAATTGAAGATAAAGATCATATTTATGGCTGCATAAAGGCCAGCGGTGTGAATTACGATGGCAAAACCAATGGCATTACTGCACCAAATCCTTTCAGCCAGGCGGAATTGATCGAAAACATTTATGAAAAAAATGAAATCAACCCGCTCGATATTCAATATGTGATGGCACACAGTACCGGCTCAAATCTTGGAGATCCGCTTGAGGTCCAAGCATTAACGAGCGTGTTCAGCAAATATACGAAGCAGAAGCAATTCTGCATGATGAGCTCGATTAAACCTTTAATCGGTCACACATTTGCAGCGTCAGGGGTGGTTGCTTTAATCAGTATGCTGATGGCAATGAAAAACCATACCATTCCGGCTACTCATCACTGTGAATCGGACAACCCGTATATTCAGTTTAAAGAAAGCCCGCTCGTGCTTTGCAAAGAGAACCGTCCATGGGTCAGGGAAAATCAGAGGCCGAGGATGGGAACAATCAGCACGACAGGAATCAGCGGCACCAATGCGCATGCAGTCATTGAAGAATACATCCCGGATGAGCAGCCGTTCACACAGCCACATAAAGAGCCGGCTGAATGCCCGCAGGTCATCGTGCTCTCAGCCCAAAATGACGATCGGCTTCAGGAAGCTGTCAGCCGCATGATTGTGTATCTTGAGCAGAATCATAACCTTTCTTTACCTGATGTTGCATATACGCTTCAGGTAGGGAGAAAAGCCATGGAAGCAAGGCTCGCGATTGTTGTGAACAATCAGGAGCAATTGGTGCGAAAATTGAAGGAATATGCGGAAGCGATGAAGAATGGTGGGGTATCAGGCCAACAGGCATTCCTTTATACAGGACATACGGAAGGGATGTTAGAAGAACAAGATGAAGCTTTCCTGCAAGCTTTTGCAAAAGAGAGAAATTTGGAAAGCATTGCGGAATGTTGGGTGAAAGGATATCAGATCCCTTGGGAACTCCTTCATGAAGGTGATGACGTTCGGATGCTCCCTTTACCTGGCTATCCATTTGCAAGGGAGCGATATTGGGTTTCATCAGGCAATCACCAATCAGAGTCCGTTAAACCGCATACACAAGACATGAAAACAGAGATTGACGAGCCAAATAGGGAGACACACATTCAAAAGATCATTGTTCAATTTTTAGCACGAGAGTTAGGCATATCTGAGGATCGAATCAATTTCAAAAGAAACTTTCTGGATTATGGGATGGATTCAATTCTTGGCCGAAAATTGATGCGTCATATCGAAAAAACCACGCAGATGAAGATGACTGGCCGGGAAATCCTTGAATGTCAGACTGTCCAAGCTCTATCCGCTCATTTGGCCTCGAAAGCGGAAAGACACAATCAAAGCGCGGCAGCACATCAAACAAAGGGCACGTATACAGACGAACAGATCATCGGATTAATGCAAGAGGTGGCGCAAGGAAAATTGGATTTTAAGAGTGTGCAAAACATCATAGAAGGGAGTAAATCGTATGAATCATAAAGAAATTCTCGATGCCTTCAGATCAGGAGAATTAACCATTACTGAGGTAGAAGAACATCTTCAAGGCATGAAGCGGCAGTTCAAAAGCCCGCTATCAGAAGGGCAAAAAGGGCTGTGGATGCTTCAAAAAATGTCTCCTGATATGAGTGCATATAATCTTCCTTTATGCTTTCGCAACAGCAAACCAATACATGCAGAGACGTTCAAGAATGCCCTTCTGTTTGTACAGAAACAATATCCTGTTTTAACTAGTGTGATTCAAGAGGAGAATGGCATTCCATTTCAAACGGTTCAGTCATCTGGGGCTCTTTATTTTGAGGAAGAGGATATATCAGCGATGAAATCAGAAGAGGTATTGCCTTTTCTCAAAGAAAAAGCAAAAGAACCTTTTCGTTTGGAAGCTGGCCCGTTATTCCGCACACATCTTTTTCATCGATCAAAAGAAGAATGCATTGTGCTCATAACGATTCACCATATCATATTTGACGGTGTGTCGATGCTGACATTGATATCGGCGCTTTTCGAGGCGTATCAGCAATTGCTGAATGGGATTGAGCCCGTGCTGCAGCCATTAACAGCTGATTATTACGATTTTGTCGAATGGGAAACCCGGATGCTGAACAGCAGAGAAGGGGAAGAGCATCTCGCTTACTGGAAAGAACAGTTGTCTGGGAATCTGCCAGTTCTTGATCTCCCTGTTGACCGTCCGCGGTCTTCAGCACGAAAATTCAAGGGGCAAGCTTATAAAAGCTTGCTCCCTCATAACCTGAGGAATCAAATCAAATCGTTTGCCCGCACCTATCATGTGAATGAATCGGCTGTGTTTCTCTGCATTTACAAGGTACTGCTGCATCACTATACAAAACAAAAGGATATTATTGTCGGCGTTCCGACAATGGGACGGCCTGAAGATAGCTTTGAATCTATTATCGGATACTTTATCAATATGATGGCTGTTCGGAGCAAGAATATCGGATCCCAGCCATTCACAGCATTTATTCGGGAGCTTCAGCTGACAATGGCTGACGGTCTGGATCATGCGGCATATCCGTTCCCTGCATTGGTAAGAGAGCTCAATGTAGACCGCTCGGCTGCGGATTCGCCGGTTTTTCAAACAGCCTTTCTGTACCAAAACTTCTTTCAGGCAACAGGCTTGCAAAAAGTGCTTGAATCATATCAAACGCTTGGCATTGAATATATGGAGGATATTCGGCAAGAGGGAGAGTTTGAGCTGGTACTCGAAATATACGAGCAAGAAAATGAAACGGTGCTTCATATTTTATATAACCCTGATCTATATGAATTGTCCTTCATTGAAAGTATGATGGAGAACTATATGAAGCTCGCGCAACACATGATGGAGGACCCGTCTTTGCCGCTTGAAACCTACTCTTTGCAGTTACATCAAGAGCAAAGCAGTTTACTGGAACAATGGAATGCGACAGGCACAAATACGCCAAATGACAAGTGTATACATGAAGTGTTTGAGGAAAAAGCGAAACAAACCCCAAATGCGGTTGCTGTGATTTTCGAAGACAGGTCTCTTACATATAAAGAAGTAGATGAAAAAAGCACATCTGTGGCAGTCTACCTTCAACATCAGGGGGTTGGACCTGAACACCCCGTTGCAATTTGTGCAGAGCGTTCGTTTGATATGATTATCGGGATTTTAGGAATACTGAAAGCCGGCGGAGCGTATGTGCCGTTAGATCCAAGCTTCCCGCAAGAACGGTTGGAGTACATGCTCAAAGACAGTCAAGCGTCCATTGTCCTGACCCAATCTAACGTTCATCATAGGATCAGCGGATTAACTGGCAGCCATATAAAAGCAATCAATATCGAGTTGGCTTGCCGAAACGGTTATACAGATCTGCAAAGCAGCGGTTTAAAGCGGAAAGTAAAACCGGAGCATCTCGCTTATATCATTTACACATCGGGAAGCACCGGACAGCCTAAAGGGGTTATGGTAGAACATCGTAGCATAATGAATACCCTGAATTTTCTTGAATCTCACTATCCCGTGACTGCTGAGGATGCATATTTATTGAAGACAAACTATGTTTTCGATGTTTCGATCTCGGAATTATTCGGATGGTTTATCGGAAACGGCCGCCTTGTGATTCTTCCGCCAAACGGAGAGAAATCACCGCAGCAATGCATGGATTATATAGAAACATATCAAGTGACCCACATTAATTTTGTGCCGGCTATGCTGCATGTTTTTTTAGAAACGGCGAAAGACAACAAGCAGTTAACTGATAATGGACCGCTCAAGTATATGATGGTTGCAGGCGAAGCTTTTCCTAAAGAATTAGTGAAAAAGGCGGTATCGATCTTTAAAAACTGCCGTGTTGACAATATTTACGGACCTACCGAAGCTTCCATTTACGCTGCGTATTTTGGGTGCAGAAAAGGAGATATCGCAAGTCACCATACACCGATTGGAAAGCCTCTCTCCAACGTGAAAATTTATATTGTGGACCAGCATTTGAAGCCTGCCCCAATCGGACAGCCTGGTGAACTTTGCATCGCAGGAGCCGGTTTGGCAAGAGGCTACTATAATAAGCCAGGGCTTACGGCTGAAAAATTTATTGACAATCCGTTTGAACCAGGGACGAAGCTTTATAAATCGGGTGATTCAGCAAGATGGCTCCCTGACGGCAACATAGAATATTTAGGGCGGATTGACAGCCAAGTCAAAATACGCGGTTTTCGCGTAGAGCTGGGTGCAATAGAAACAAAGCTGAGTGAATATCCGGGCATTTTAGATCAGGCGGTAGTGGTAAAGCAGCTGGAAGGCCATCAACAGCTCGCTGCTTATTATACAGAGGAAAGCGGACATTCCCTTGCAGACCCAAAAGATTTGCGCCGTCATCTAAAATCCAGTCTGCCTGAATATATGATACCTTCACACTTTATCCGCTTAGATGAGCTGCCGTTATCTCCTAGCGGGAAAGTGAACCGTAAAGAACTGGAAAAACGAGACATCGTTTTCAATAGAAAGAAACCAAATCACTTGCAGTTAACGAAAATAGAGGATCAGGTGCTTCGTATTTGGGAGGAAACGCTCAAGGTCAGCGGCTTTGGGACGGAAGACGGATTTTTCGATGCGGGCGGCGATTCGCTTCTGGCTGTAGCTGTGGCCGAACGAATCAAAAAAGAACTGGACTATGAGTTTAGTGTCACTGAGCTGTTCGAGTACTCCACGATCCGTGCGATCAGCCAATACATTTTGGAGATGAAAAACTCAGATCAAGCTGCGACTCAAAATGAAGGCAATCATGATGTCAAAAGAGATGGAAAATACCCGCAGCAGACGATTCCTCCTTATTTTGATGACAGTGTTGCGATTGTGGGGATATCCTGCCAGTTTCCGGGTGCGAAAAATCATCATGATTTTTGGAATCACATCAAAGAAGGCAAAGAAAGCATTCAGTTCTTCTCTGAAGAAGAGCTTCGCGAAAACGGCGTTCCGGAAGAATTGATTCAACATCCTGACTATGTGCCTGTGCAATCGGCGATCGAAGGGAAAGATTTATTCGACCCCGGTTTCTTTCAAATCTCTCCGAAAGATGCTGAGTATATGGACCCTCAGCTCCGCCTCTTATTGCTGCATTCCTGGAAAGCGATTGAGGATGCGGGATATGTGGCAAAGGAGATTCCGGGCACAAGTGTATATATGTCTGCAAGCAGCAATTCATACAGAACGTTATTGCCGAAGGAGGCAACAGAAGGGCATGAATCACCGGATGGCTATGTCTCATGGGTTTTAGCTCAAAGCGGAACCATTCCGACGATGATTTCGCATAAGCTCGGATTAAAGGGGCCAAGCTATTTTGTTCATTCTAACTGCTCTTCATCACTAGTCGGCTTGTATCAGGCATACAAAAGCTTGACATCAGGTGAATCTCAATACGCACTTGTCGGAGGCGCAACATTGCACGCGCAATCAGCGATAGGCTACGTGCACCAAAACGGGTTGAATTTTTCAAGCGACGGACATGTTAAGGCGTTCGATGCTTCAGCAGATGGAATGGCCGGAGGTGAAGGCGTAGCGGTCATCCTGCTGAAAAAAGCTGTGGATGCCGTAAAAGACGGAGACCATATTTATGCCATTATGCGCGGAATAGACATTAATAATGATGGCGCAGATAAGGCCGGCTTCTATGCGCCAAGTGTAAAAGGCCAAACAGAAGTGATACAGCAAGTATTGGATAAAACCAACATTCATCCCGAAACGGTCAGTTATATTGAAGCGCACGGAACGGGAACAAAATTAGGCGATCCTATTGAAATGTCTGCTTTAAATAAAGTGTATAGGCAATACACTGACAAAACACAATTTTGTGGAATTGGTTCGGTGAAAACGAATATCGGCCATTTAGATACAGCTGCTGGGTTAGCCGGATGCATTAAAGTTGCGATGAGTTTATACCATAATGAACTTGCACCGACCATCAACTGCACTGAGCCGAATCCGAATATTAACTTTGAAAGCTCTCCCTTTTATGTTGTCCGGGAACGAAAGCCGTTAGAGAAAAGTGAAGGTGTCCATCGGGCGGCTCTGAGCTCATTCGGTCTTGGCGGCACTAACGCCCATGCTATTTTTGAGCAATATGAAAACCACTCTGATGTGAGGGACGAGAACGAGGGCAATCTGCCCTGCCTCATTCCTGTATCAGCAAAAAACAGAGAGCGGCTCCAAGCATATGTGAAGGAACTGCTGGTCTATATCAGTCATAACGAGCAAGCGCATATCTCTTTAAGAGATATTGCATACACCTTCCAGATCGGCCGGGAAGCAATGGACAGCAGGGTCATTTTTATGGCGAACGATCTGGAAGAATGGAAACAGCAGCTGGAAGCTTTTGTGGATGGAAAGCCGCTGGAAGAAGGCTGTATCCAAGGAGAAAAAACGAGAATGGCCTCTGCTGAACAGTTGCTTGGAAACGCAGAAGCAAAAGAACTGGCTGCATCACGAATGTCAAAAGGAGAATTGAAAAAGCTTGCCGAGATGTGGGCCAAAGGCTTTCATGTTGAATGGCGCAGACTTTATCAAAATACGAAGCCGCGCCGCATCAGTTTGCCGACATACCCTTTTGCTGAAGAACGGTACTGGCCTGAAAGCAGCACCAGCGAACCAAGAACAGTTGAACCATCGCGTTTACATCCCTTGGTGCACCATAATACATCGGTTCTGTCTGAGCAGCGGTTCAGCTCCATCTTCACAGGACAAGAGTATTTTATTTCAGAGCATATCATTAAAGGCATGGCGATTTTGCCGGCGGCGGTTACGCTTGAAATGGCAAGAGCCGCTATAGAACAAGGAATTGGCGGATTGGAGGATCATGAAACTGGAATCAGGCTGAAAAATGTCGTGTGGATTCGCCCGGTTGTAGCAGGGGATGAGCCGGTTCAAGTAAACATCGGACTTTATGATGAAGACGGCGGACACATTCTTTATCGGATGTATGGTGAGCCGGAATCTGTTGATGCAGAACCAATTGTATATAACCAGGGTATAGCGGAATTGATTCAGGTAAAGCAAGAAAAATCGCTTGATCTTTCTGAGATCAAAACCCGATGTGATCAAAGCAGAATGGACGCTGCCTCGTTTTATGAAGGAATGATCGGAGCCGATTACGGTCCTGGTTACAAAAGTGTAGAGGCCGTATATAAAGGCGATGGCCAGCTGCTTGCCAAATTATCACTGCCCGAATCTGTGATGCATACGTCAGACGATTATGTTCTTCATCCAAGTGTAATGGACGGGGCGTTACAGGCGGCTGAATATTTGCAAAACGTCATCAGGGCGGAGCTTTCAGACAGTGAAGACTTTAAGGCCGCACTGCCATTTGCCCTGGTGGAGCTTGAGGTCTTTCATCAATGCGTCGCTGACATGTGGGTTTATGTTCAATTCAACTCGAAAAACAAACCGGGAGATTTGATACAGAAAGTCGATATTGATCTATGCGATGAGCATGGCACGATTTGCGTGCGGATGAAAGGATTTTCGACGAGAGTGATGGAGGCAGATATACAAACCGAACCATCAAAAATGAACACTGAAACTTTATTGCTTCAGCCCGTTTGGCAAGAACAAAAGGCAGCTGAAGGCGCGGCAGCAAAAAAATATGCAGAGCATCTCGTGTTCCTATGTGAATATGACAATGAGACGAGAGAACAGATTGAAGCAGCAATCGAAGATGTCCATGTATACAGCCTAGAAGCAAGGCCTTCTTCAGTGGATGGGCGTTTCCATTCTTATACGGAACAAGTGTTTAAGAAGGTACAAGAGATCATCCGCAAGAAATCGAAAGGCGGCATGCTCATTCAGATCGTAACCTCTGCAGAAGGAGAACAGCAGTTGTTTTCAGGATTGACAGGACTGCTGAAAACTGCTGAGCAGGAGAATGCCAAGCTAACCGGCCAAATGATTGAAGTCAGCAGTGAAGAAAGCGGAGAAAGCATTGCTGGCAAACTGAAAGAAAATCAAATGAGCATCGATTCATATATCAAATATCACAACGGTAAACGGTACATTGCTGATTGGAGTGACATCAAAACGGAAAACTTTGACATCAGCAAGCCGTGGAAAGACGATGGCGTTTATCTCATTACAGGAGGTGCCGGAGGCTTAGGTCTTATTTTTGCAAAAGAAATCGCGGAACAAACGAAGAATGCGACAGTCATTCTGACGGGCCGCTCACCTCTTAGCGAAAGCAAAAGCAAAAAGCTTAAAGAGCTTCACGGCAAAGGGGCTAAGGTCATCTATCAGCAAACAGATGTTACCGATAAAATTGAAGTCTACCAGCTCATTGACGGAATTCAGAAAACATACGGCCGTCTGGACGGCATTCTTCATAGCGCGGGAACCATCAAAGACAGCTATATGGTCAATAAACCGGCAGAAGACCTGCACGATGTACTGGCGCCTAAAGTAAAAGGGCTTGTTTACCTAGACGAAGCGAGCAAGGATTTGCCATTGGACTTCTTTATTCTTTTTTCATCTCTTTCAGGAAGCTTAGGAAGCATCGGTCAGTCTGACTATGCGGCAGCCAATGTATTTATGGATATGTATGCAGGATATCGAAATAGGCTTGCCGATCTCAGCCAGCGGCACGGGAAGACGCTTTCTGTAAACTGGCCGTTATGGAGAGAGGGCGGAATGAAGGTCGACCAAGAAACAGAAAAAAGGCTTGTGCAACTGGCCGGGATTGTTCCTATGACAGCAGAAAAAGGAATTCAGGCATTATATCAAGCGTTTCATTCCGAGGCAAACCAAGTAATGGTGATCGAAGGCGATGTGCAGAAAATAAAACAACACATGCTGGCAAAAACCGCCTCAGCGCCTATAAAAAAGAGGGAAACAGAAAGCATGACTGAACAAGTAAAGAACATTGATACAGACAGTTTGCTGGATAAAGTAAAGGCGATGTTAAAGCGGGAGGTCGCCAAGCTGTTAAAGGTCAAGCTTGAAACGATTGATGATCATGCCGAGATGACGGTGTATGGATTTGATTCTATCTCAATGACGGAATTCACGAACCATATCAACCGCACCTATAAACTAGAGCTGACGCCAACCGTCTTTTTTGACCACCCGACGATTCATGCGTTTGGCAAGCATTTGTCAGAAGAATATCAAGCGGTTTTTGCGAACACATTTGCTGTGCGCGCTGCATCGCCCCAAGTTCAGCCTGCTGCCAAACCGGAGCAAGCCTTGCATGTCAAAGCTAAAAGACGCCGAAAGCAGCAAGTCATGCTGCCAAACGCCGCACAGAGTGATGCTGGGCATGAGCCAATTGCCATTGTGGGCATAAGCGGGATTTTCCCTATGGCGAAAGATGTTGATGCGTACTGGAAGATCTTAAAAGAGGGCAAAGACTGCATGACGGAAATTCCGAAAGACCGCTGGGATTGGCGTGAATATGAAGGTGATCCAACGAAGGAAGTCAATAAAACGAACGTAAAATGGGGCGGTTTTATTGACGGAATTGCCGATTTTGATCCATTATTTTTCGGCATTTCCCCTCGTGAAGCTGAACAAATGGAACCTCAGCAGCGCTTACTATTGACTTACGCCTGGAAAGCGATCGAAGATGCAGGATATTCGGCGAAAAGTCTATCTGGCACAAAAACAGGCGTCTTCATCGGAACGGGAAATACTGGATACAGCTCCCTTTTGTCGAAAGCCAACTCGGCAATAGAAGGCTCGGCGGCTGCCAATACGAGCCCGTCAGTCGGTCCGAACCGGGTCAGTTATTTTCTGAATCTGCATGGGCCAAGCGAACCGATTGATACAGCGTGTTCAAGCTCATTGGTGGCTATCCACCACGCGATCTCTTCAATTGAGGAAGGCACTTGTGACATGGCATTAGCCGGCGGCGTGAATACGATTATCCTTCCTGAAGTGTATATCAGCTTTGATAAAGCGGGTGCACTAAGTAAAGAAGGAAAATGCAAGACGTTTTCAAATCAAGCCGATGGTTTCGCTCATGGGGAAGGGGCCGGTATACTGTTTCTGAAAAAATTAAAAGCGGCTGAAGAAGCGGGAGACCACATTTACGGAGTCATAAAAGGCAGCGCAATCAATCACGGCGGCCGTGCACAATCTTTAACAACTCCTAATCCGAAGGCGCAGGCGGATGTCATTCAGTCGGCATACAAAAAAGCGGGAATTGATCCGAAAACCGTGACCTACATTGAAGCGCACGGAACCGGGACGGAGCTTGGTGACCCGGTTGAAATTAACGGATTGAAATCAGCCTTTAAAGCACTGGGTGTGAATGAGGGGGATGCATCAGCCAACCCTTATTGCGGACTGGGGTCTGTGAAGACAAACATTGGCCACTTATCGCTGGCAGCCGGTGCAGCAGGGATCATTAAAATATTATTGCAGCTTAAGCACAGAACCTTAGTGAAAAGTCTTCACTGCGAAACCGTGAACCCGTACATTCAGCTGAAAAACAGTCCGTTCTATATCGTACGGGAAACGGAAGAATGGAAAGCGCTGAAAAATGAACGGGGAGAAGAACTGCCTCGCCGAGCAGGTGTCAGTTCATTTGGAATCGGCGGCGTAAACGCCCACGTGATTATTGAGGAATATATTCCGCAAGCAGCCGATGAGAATATACCGTTCATCACGCCTGAACATCCGTGTATCTTCGTTTTATCAGCCAAAAATGAAATGCGGCTAAAAGAGCAAGCACAGCAGCTGGCAGCTGCGCTTGATAAGGAAACATATAGAGAGGTAAATCTGACTCATATTGCCTATACACTGCAGGCCGGACGAGACGCGATGGAAGAACGCCTTGGGATTATTTCCGGTTCCATTGAGGATTTACAGCAAAAATTAGAAGGCTTTGCTGCAGGCAAAAACAATGTGGAGGATGTATTCAGAGGCAGGATTGATAAAGGCACACTGCAAATGCTGACAGAGGACGAAGAGATTCAAGAAGCCGTCGAAAAATGGATGGAACGAGGAAAGTACGCAAAACTGCTTGAATTATGGGTAAAGGGGCTTGATGTAGACTGGCCGAAACTGTATGGCGAGAAACTACCAAAGCGCATCAGCTTGCCGACGTATCCTTTCGCAAAAGACCGTTATTGGATCTCTGATCATATTGAAAAAAGCGACAGCCCTAAAGCGAACAAAGCAGCCTCCCGACTTGGCGGAACCGTGCTGCATCCATTAATGCATCAAAACACATCGAACCTCTCGGAACAAAGGTTTAGCTCCATCTATACAGGGGAAGAGTTTTTCCTTGCCGATCATGTTGTCAAAGGCCAACGGATCTTGCCGGGGGTGGCGCATCTTGAGTTGGCGCGGGCTGCCGTTGAACAGGCTGCAGAGCTACAAGATGTTCCATGCACCATGAAGCTAAAGAACGCGGTATGGGTGCGGCCTATTGTTGTAGAGGACCAGCCGCAGCAAGTACACATCAGGCTTTTACCGGAGGAAAATGGTGAGATCTCTTATGAAATTTACGGTAATCCAGACACTGCAGGCGAACAGTCAATCGTCTACAGTCAAGGCAGCGCAGTATTGAATCCTGCTGAAAATCTCCCGGTGGTTGATTTGCAATCCTTGCGGGAGCAGTGTCAGGAAAGCCATTTCAGCGTTAATGAAGTATATGACACCTATCAAATGATCGGTTTTGAATATGGTCCTGCTTATCGAGGTGTGGACAAAATCTATACAGCTGAACATTTTGTTTTGGCAAGATTGTCATTGCATCCGTCTGCTTTAGATACGCTCAGCCAATACAAAATGCACCCGGGGTTGATGGACTCTGCTTTGCAGGCGTCAAGCATTTTGACAGGCGCGGGGGATAACCAGCTGACACTGCCTTTTGCGGTACAAGAGCTTGAAGTCTTCGGAGCTTGCTCGTCAGAAATGTGGGTATACGCAAGATACAGTCAAGACAGCAAGGCAACTGATAAGGTACAAAAGCGGGATATTGATATGTTAGATGAGAATGGCAATGTTTGCGTACGGATAAAGGGATTGTCTTTCAGAGCAGCGGAAGGCGGCTCTGGATCGGCAGAACCTGATCAAACACTGGAAACCCTGATGTTTGAAGAAAAATGGGTTCCTAAGGATGATGAAAAAGAAAGTCCTGAGCCTCATTATGAACGGCATATTGTCATGCTTTGTAATATGAACGGACTCTCAAAAGACAGTCTTGAATCCAGACTGAAAGGCGCCGAATGCATCGTTTTGGAGTCTGACCGCAAAGGACTTGCAGAGAGGTTCCAAGATTATGCCGAACAAGCGCTTGAGACGGTCCAGGGTCTTCTCAAAAGCAGACCTCAGGGCAATGTTCTGATCCAGCTGCTTACCTCTGCACAAAGAAAGCAGTACTCATTCTCAGGGCTATCGGCGCTCCTTAAAACCGCCGGCCTGGAGAATAAAAAACTAATAGGCCAGACGATAGAAATTGATTCAAATGAAAATATTGAAAGTATGATAGAAAAACTGAACGAGAATAAAAGACACGCAGAAGATCAGCACATCAAATATGAAACGGGCAAACGGTATATCAATGAATTACGCGAAATGCAAATGGCTGATCAGGAAATAAGCCTGCCGTGGCGAGATAAGGGTGTATACCTCATTACGGGCGGTGCAGGAGGACTTGGATTTATTTTTGCAAAAGAGGTTGCTCGTCAAACCGAACAGCCTGTGCTCATTCTGACAGGCAGATCTGCGCTGAATGCGGATCAGCAGGCGCAGCTTAACGAGCTTCAGCGCTTGGGGGCTCGCGCAGAATACAGGCGGGTTGATGTGACACAAGCGGAAGCAGCCTCCGCGCTCATCACAAGCATTACGTCTGATTATGGAGACTTGAATGGCGTCATTCACAGCGCAGGGCTGATTAAAGATAATTATCTCATGAACAAAACCAATGAAGAGCTGACACAAGTTCTCGCTCCTAAGGTAAAAGGGCTTGTGAATGTGGATGAGGCAACCGAGCATCTTGCTTTAGATTTCTTTATCCTCTTTTCTTCAATATCAAGTGTCGCCGGCAGTGCGGGGCAGGCAGATTATGCGATGGCTAACGCATTTATGGACAGTTATGCAGCTTATCGAAATGCGCTTGTGACCGCCATGTACAGGCACGGAAAAACATTGTCGATCAATTGGCCGCTCTGGAAGGAAGGCGGCATGCGCGCGAATAAAGAAATTGAAAACATGACTTTGAAAAACACGGGTGTGACTCCAATGCGGACCGAGACCGGCATTCAGGCACTGTATAAAGGTTTGGCATTTGGCAAAGATCAAGTCATCGTCATGGAAGGCATCAAAGACATGATGAGGGAAAAGATGACTCAAAAGCCGTCTTCTGATGATGCTCCAATGAAAACAGCGCAAGCACCGATGCCATCTGAGGAAAAAATGGGCCAAGACAGTTTGTGTGACCACATTCAAGAAACATTAAAGCAAACAATCTCTCAATTGCTCAAAATCAAACCTGAAGAGATTGACCCGGATATGGAGTTTAATCAATATGGATTTGATTCGATTACGTTGACTGAATTCGCAAATACACTGAATGTGCAGCACAAGCTGGATCTGACGCCTACGATCTTCTTTGAGCACGCAACTGTTTATGCATTTGCAGCATATCTGTCAAAAGAATATCCAAATGCATTTACAGCCCAAACGCCTGCCAAAGCTGAGCAGCCTTTACAGCCTGTCGAACAAAATATAAAAAACATGACATTTTCAACTGAGAACCGCTTTGTAAAACCATCGGTTCCGCCAGTGCAAAAGGCAGCTGATCACGTGCCTGAGCCTGTTGCGATTGTCGGGATGAGCGGGGTGTTCCCGAAGGCAAAGGACATCGACGAATACTGGAAGAATCTGAAATTGGGGGCAGATTGCATTACAGAGGTTCCAAAAGACCGCTGGGATTGGCAGGAGTATTACGGAGACCCTCTAAAAGAAGCGAATAAAACAAACGTCAAATGGGGCGGTTTTATTGATGAAGTGGCTGACTTTGATCCATTATTCTTCGGCATATCTCCGCTGGAGGCTGAGCAGATGGAGCCTCAGCAGCGCCTGTTAATGACCTATGCGTGGAAGGCGATAGAAGAAGCGGGATACTCAGCGAGAAGCCTGTCAGGAACCAAAACGGGCATCTATATCGGGACTGGAAACACGGGGTACAGTTCGCTGCTGTCAAATGTAGATATAGAAGGCTCAGCAGCTGCGAATATGAGTCCTTCCGCCGGGCCGAATAGGGTTAGTTATTTCCTGAACATTCATGGACCGAGCGAACCGATTGACACTGCATGTTCAAGTTCTTTGGTCGCCATTCATCATGCGGTTTGCGCAATTGAAAACGGAAACTGTGAAATGGCGATTGCAGGAGGTGTCAACACAGTCGTAACACCGCAAGGCCATATCGCCTATGATAAGGCCGGGGCGCTGAGCAAAGAAGGAAGATGCAAAACATTTTCTGATAGAGCTGATGGGTTCGCAGTCAGTGAAGGTGCCGGCATTCTCTTCCTGAAAAAACTGACAGCGGCCGAACGAGATGGAGATCATATTTACGGTGTCATCAAAGGAAGTGCGGTAAACCACGGAGGCCGCGCAAACTCTCTGACGACTCCTAATCCGAAGGCTCAGGCGGATGTCGTAAAAACAGCATATGAAAAAGCGGGAATCGATCCAAGAACTGTGACCTATATTGAAGCGCATGGAACTGGAACAGAGCTTGGTGACCCAGTAGAAATCAACGGCCTGAAAGCGGCATTTAAAGAGCTGTATGAAAAAACGGGAGACCCAGCTGTTCATGGTCGCCATTGCGGACTCGGATCTGCAAAGACAAACATCGGCCACTTATCGCTGGCGGCCGGTGTGGCGGGAGTCATTAAAGTGTTATTGCAGCTAAAGCATAAGACGCTTGTAAAAAGTTTGCATAGTGAAACGATCAATCCGTATATCAGACTGGAAGACAGCCCGTTTTATATTGTGCAGGAACCGAGAGAGTGGAAGACGCTGCAAGATGAATCCGGCCGAGAGCTGCCGCGGCGCGCGGGCGTCAGTTCATTTGGCATTGGAGGCGTCAATGCCCACGTTGTCATTGAGGAATATATTCCAAAAGAAACAACTGATCCTGCACAAGCACCAGCTGTGACAGCACAACACCCGGGCATCTTTATCTTGTCGGCAAAGGATGAAGATCGCCTGAAAGACCAAGCCCGGCAATTAGCAGACTTTATCAGCAAGCAATCTACCACAGCGCATGATCTCACTGATATTGCCTATACACTCCAAGTGGGGCGTGATGCAATGGAGGAGAGATTAGGGATTATCGCTGTTTCGGCAGAGGACTTGCTGGAAAAACTGAACCTCTTTATAGCTGGACATGCAAGTGCGAAGTACATGTCAGGCAGAGCAAACAGAGGGATCGTACAGACATTGAGATCAGATGATGAAATACAGAAAACGCTCAAAAGCAGCTGGGAGCCCGGAATATATGAAAGACTGCTTGAATTATGGATAAAAGGCATGGAAATAGATTGGAGTAAACTGTATGGCGGCAAACAGCCGAAACGCATCAGCCTCCCAACCTATCCATTTGCAAAAGAACGCTACTGGATAACGGACATAAAAGAGGAAGCATTCGCACATCATGCAACAACTATTGTCGAAACAGCAGCTTTGCACCCATTAGTACAGTCCAACACATCCGATTTGTCAGAGCAGCGTTTCAGCTCAACCTTTACAGGTGATGAGTTCTTTTTCACCGATCATAAGGTGAAGGGAAACCCGGTCATGCCGGGTGTCGCATATCTCGAGATGGTTCATGCTGCCGTTACTAGAGCAGTGAGAGGAATCAAAGATACACAATCTGTTATTCACATTAAAAATGTTGTATGGGTACAGCCGATTATGGCGGACGGCCAGCCAGTTCAAGTCGATATCAGTCTAGATCCCCAGCAGGACGGTGAGATTGCCTTTACCATCTTTACAGAGGATGCGCGCAATGGGCGAAAGATACACTGTCAAGGCAGTGCATCAATCAGTGAAGCAGGAGACATTCAAGTTCAGGATATCAGCGTGCTTCAAGACCAATGCAACCTAAGCACACTTTCACACGAACAATGCTATGAATTATTTAAGGCGATCGGTATAGATTACGGACCTGGTTTCCAAGGAATAAATCGGCTTTATATCGGCCGCAATCAGGCCTTGGCAGAACTTTCACTGCCTCCTGGTGTATCCCACACGCTGGACGAATTCGTTCTCCATCCAAGTATGGCAGACTCTGCGTTACAAGCGTCGATCGGGCTGAAGCTGAATTCAGGTGACGAGCAGCTTTCCCTGCCTTTTGCGCTGCAAGAGCTTGAAATATGTAGTCCGTGTACAGACAAAATGTGGGTGTCTATCACATCTCGTCCAAATGAGGACAGAATACAGAGACTGGATATTGATCTGTGTGATGATCAAGGTCGAGTGTGTGTACGAATCAAGGGTATTTCCTCAAGGGTGCTGGAAGAAGACATACAGCCGCAAGATGAGCCGACATCACCAGATATCAAGGCATCTATTGATGGATCGCTTCTTATGGCGCCGGTATGGGATCAAGTGAAACAGGAGAAGAACATCATTCCTCCTGCAGATGAGCGTATTGTCATCCTCGGAGGGGATGACAACAGCAGAAAAGCTGTTCAAAGACAGTTCCCGTTTGCCAAAGAGCTGCACATTGAACCGAACTCATCGAATCATGAGATTGCAAACCAGCTTGAAGCACTCGGATCGTTTGACCATATTGTGCGGCTGTCTCCTTCTCGTGTGACAGAAGGGGAAGTCGGCGATGACATGATTGAAGCCCAAGATCAAGGCGTGATTCAAATGTTCAGGCTCATTAAGGCAATGCTCTCTTTAGGCTATGGTGAAAAAGCCATAAGCTGGACGGTCGTGACGGCGAACACGCAATGTGTTGATCAGGATGATGTTGTCGACCCGTCTGATGCCGCTGTGCACGGCCTGATCGGTTCGATGGCAAAAGAATATCCAAATTGGCAGACAAAGCTAATCGATGTCAAGAACCATGAGGATTTGCCGGTGTCTGAGATCTTTTCCCTGCCTGCTGATCAAGAAGGGAATACTTGGGCCTATCGAAATCAGCTCTGGCATAAACTGCGCTTGATTCCAGTACACAACAATCAACCGGTGCACACGAAGTATAAACACGGAGGCGTTTATGTCGTGATAGGCGGCGCAGGCGGAATAGGCGAAGCCTGGAGCGAATATATGATCAGAACATACCAGGCGCAGATCGTTTGGATTGGCAGAAGAAAAATGGATGCAGCTATTCAAAGTAAGCTGGACAGACTTGGGCGTCTGGGGGCTGCCCCGTTTTACATTCAAGCTGATGCGGCGAACCGGGAGGAATTAGAGCGCGCTTATGAAACAACGAAACAAATGCATCTAAAAATCAACGGCATTATTCATTCGGCCATTGTCTTGCAAGACCGAAGCCTGATGAATATGAATGAGGAATGTTTCAGGAACGTTCTTTCTGCAAAAGTTGATGTCAGTGTGCGAATGGCTCAAGTTTTCCGGCATGAACCACTCGACTTTGTTTTATTTTTCTCTTCCGTACAATCGTTTGCGAGAGCTTCCGGACAAAGCAATTACGCTGCCGGCTGCAGCTTTAAGGATGCTTTTGCACAACGGCTTTCTCAAGTATGGCCTTGTACAGTAGCCGTGATGAATTGGAGTTATTGGGGAAGCGTCGGTGTGGTTTCCTCACCGGATTATCAGAAGAGAATGGCTCAGGCAGGCATTGGCTCTATTGAAGCCCCTGAAGCGATGGAAGCATTAGAATTGCTGCTCGGGGGACCGCTGAAGCAGCTAGTGATGATGAAAATGGCAAACGAAACGAATGATGAAGCGGAACAGACAGAAGAAACTATTGAAGTTTACCCGGAAACTCACGGCTCCGCCATTCAAAAGCTGCGAAGCTATCACCCGGGTGACAGCACAAAGATTCAACAACTGTTATAGGAGGGGAAGCGCCAATGCTGAACACAGAAGACATTCTCTGTAAAATGCTTTTCGCACAATTACAGTCCATAGGGTTTTTCACAGAAAGTAAATCCCAGCCGGTATTGGAGAATTTCTATGGCAGATGGTTTGAAGAAAGCCAATCGATTTTAGAACGGCATCAATTTCTCAAGCGAACGCAGAACGGACATGTTCCAACACGCTCAATAGGCACCATGAGTGAGCTGTGGAAAGAATGGAATGAACAAAAATCTGACCTGCTTCAAGACAATAATATGAAAGCCATGGTGACATTGGTGGAGACAGCACTGAAAGCCTTGCCGGATATTCTGACCGGCAAGGCGTCTGCCACCGATATCCTGTTTCCGAATTCATCTATGGATTTAGTAGAAGGGGTCTATAAAAACAATCAAGTCGCAGACTATTTTAATGATGTGCTGGCGGACACGTTAGCGGCCTACCTGCAAGAACGTCTGAAGCAAGAGCCTGAGGCGAAGATTCGAATATTAGAAATCGGAGCCGGGACCGGTGGTACAAGCGCGGCTGTTTTTCAAAAATTGAAAGCATGGCAGACACATATAAAAGAATATTGCTATACAGATCTGTCTAAAGCATTTTTAATGCATGCAGAAAATAAGTACGGTCCGGACAATCCGTATTTGACATATAAACGATTTAATGTGGAGGAGCCGGCATCTGAACAGCATATTGATCCGGGGAGCTATGACGTGGTCATTGCAGCGAATGTACTTCATGCGACGAAAAATATCCGGCAGACATTGCGAAATGCAAAAGCAGTTTTGAAAAAGAACGGGCTGCTCCTATTAAATGAAATAAGTGATCATAATATATATTCGCATTTGACGTTCGGCCTTTTAGAGGGCTGGTGGCTGTATGAGGATCCTGACCTCCGTATACCGGGCTGCCCGGGTCTGTATCCGGACACTTGGAAGATGGTGCTTGAGAGTGAGGGATATCGCTATGTATCCTTTATGGCTGAACAATCACATCAGCTCGGCCAGCAGATCATTGCTGCTGAAAGTAACGGAGTCGTCCGTCAAAAGAAGAAAACTGAGACAGAAGAAGATACAGGCCATTTACAAATAGATGCTGAAAAAGATCATTCACAAGAAAATGCTTCTCTCATTGAACAAACGGCACAATTTGTGAAGCATACGCTGGCAAAATCAATAAAACTATCACCAGAGCGTATTCACGAAGATACGACATTCGAAAAGTATGGAATCGATTCGATTTTGCAGGTCAATTTCATTCGTGAATTAGAAAAAGTGACGGGGGATCTTCCAAAAACCATTTTATTTGAACATAACAACACGAAAGAACTCGTCGATTATTTAGTTAAGGAACACGAAAGCAAGCTCCGGACAACATTGTTAAAAGAAACGAAACAGCCTGCAAAAAATGAAGCGCCTCTTCAAACAGAGCGTACAGCTCCTAATAAGCCGTTTACTTTTAACACGCGCCGCTTTGCCGAAGAGCAGCAGGTCAAAGAAACTCAACAAGCATCAAATAACGAGTTGAAAAAGGAAAAGACAAGCCATTTCCAAGTGGTGCAGACGAATGATCCTAGTATAGAAGATATCGCAATTATCGGGGTCAGCGGACGCTATCCGATGTCTGATAGCTTAGAAGAGCTATGGGCGCATTTAATCGCTGGAGACAATTGTATTACAGAGGCTCCGGAATCCAGATGGCGCACATCGTTATTGAAAACATTATCAAAAGATTCAATACAGCCGGCAGATCAGAAGCGTTATGGCGGTTTTTTACAAGACATAGAATCGTTTGACCATCAGCTTTTTGAGGTGGAGCAAAGCCGAGTAATGGAAATGACGCCGGAACTCCGCTTATTTTTAGAAACCGTCTGGGAAACATTTGAGGATGGCGGCTATACCCGAACCAGGCTGGATGAACTGCGGGATGGAGACACCGGAGTGGGCGTTTTTATTGGGAATATGTATAACCAGTATTTTTGGAATATACCATCATTAGAGCAGGCAGTCCTCAGCTCAAATGGGGGAGACTGGCATATCGCAAACCGCGTTTCCCATTTTTTCAACCTGACCGGGCCGAGTATTGCTGTGAGCTCAGCATGCTCCAGTTCATTAAACGCCATTCATCTTGCCTGTGAAAGTCTGAAATTGAAAAGCTGCTCTATGGCAATTGCAGGAGGGGTCAATTTAACACTCGATCTCTCAAAGTATGATTCTTTGGAGCGAGCCAATTTGCTGGAAAGCGGAAACCATAGCAAAAGTTTTGGCACAGGAACCGGGCTTATTCCCGGGGAAGGTGTTGGAGCTGTCCTGTTAAAACCGCTTTCGAAGGCAATTGAGGATCAGGATCATATTTATGCTGTGATCAAAAGCAGCTTTGCCAACCATAGCGGCGGAAGACAGATGTATACAGCTCCAGACCCGAAGCAGCAAGCAAAATTAATTGCCAAGTCGATTCAGCAGTCGGGCATTGATCCGGAGACTATCGGCTATATTGAATCAGCGGCAAATGGTTCAGCGCTGGGTGATCCCATTGAAGTGATTGCCCTGACAAATGCGTTTCAGCAATACACAAATAAGAAACAGTTTTGTGCGATTGGCTCTGTCAAATCCAACCTGGGGCATTTGGAGGCGGCTTCCGGCATCTCTCAGCTGACAAAAGTGCTGCTGCAGATGAAGAAGGGCACGCTGGTGCCGACAATCAACGCAACACCTGTCAATCCAAATATTCAACTGGAAAACACGGCTTTTTATCTTCAGGAACAAACGGAGCCATGGCATCGCTTGAATGATCCTGAAACCGGAAAGAAATTGCCTCGCAGAAGCATGATCAATTCCTTCGGAGCGGGGGGAGCCTATGCCAATCTCATTATAGAAGAATATATGGAGAGGGCCCCTGAGAAACACATCGCTACCCGCCAGGAGGAATTTACAGCCGTTTTTTCAGCAAAAACAAAATGGAGCCTGCTCAGCTATCTTGAACACATGCAATTGTTTTTAGAGAAGGAAGATGCTCTGGATATTGAACCAATTGTACAGGCTTTACACAGGAGAAACCACGATTTAGAGCATAGGGCTGCATTTACAGTAACATCGACTCAGGAACTGATTGAAAAACTAAAGGTGTTCCAAACATCAAAAGAAAGTTCACTCCAGCAAGGTATTTATACATCATTCGATTTACAGCCATGCGCGGAATCAGCCCATAAGGAAAGAAAAACAAGTGCAGCAGAGCAATGGGCAGCAGGGGCATCCATTGATTTTAAAGAAGCTGCTCAAGGGAACCGATCCGGCTGGGTTCATCTGCCTCACTATGCATTTGATCATCATACAGCATTTCATTTCGATGTTCCTGCAGGTGATGGAAAAACATCGGCTGTCGAAAGCAATATCAATCATTCGGTCAAAGATCAATTCACATATGATGAGCCTTATGTGCAAGGCCACGTCTTCAACAATGAACGGGTGCTTGTCGGTGCAACATACAGCAGTCTGGCCATTGATGCATTTTTTAATTTGTTTCCTGAGGAAAACAGCGGCCGTATCAGCAAATTAAGCTATATCAATCCAATTGTCATCAAACAAGGCGAGACCATTGAACTGCAGGCAAAGCCGTTTCAAAAGGATCATGTCATAGAATTACAAATCATGTATCGCGAGATGGCCTCTGATATATGGAAGCCCGCCGCAATCGGACAATGCGGAAGAAGTTCTTTTGATCCAAAAAAAGTCAATATCGAGAGCTTAAAGCATTCATTAACCGAGCTTCATCACATCGATCAGATGTATAAAACCGGAAACGGGCCTGAGTGGGGTGAGCTATTTAAGACGATTACTCATCTTTACAGAGATAATAAGTCGATACTGGCAAAAATTCGCCTGCCTCAAAGCGGTCTGGCAAACGGGCATCATTACACTGTAAGCCCATTGATGACAAACAGCGCCTACTTGGCTATCCTCAGCTTCTTAGAGCAATTCGACATTGAGGGCAGTTTCCTGCCATTTGGAATCAATGATATTCAATTTACAAACCATACGATACAAGAGGATTGCTGGCTTCTGATTACATTGGTTAAGAATACAGGTGACATGCTGCTGTTCGATGTAGATGTGATCAATGAATCGTCAGAAACGATGCTGCACTATTCGGGGTACTCGTTAAAACAACTGCGTGTTTCAAATCAATTCAGCAATGAAAATCAGAACGGCGGTTTAAAAGATCGTATCAGAAGCTATGTAACAGATAAACTGGCAGTAAACATGGCCGACCCGTCAAAACTGTCTCTTTCAAAAGCTCATATTATGGATTTAGGGATCGATTCTTCTCAATTGGTTGCATTAACAAGGGAGATGGAATCAGAGACAAAGATCGAATTAAATCCGACTTTGTTTTTTGAATATCCGACTGTTCAAGAGCTGACCGATTTTTTTGTGGACAAACATGAATCATCATTTGTTCAAATGTTTGGTGAAGTTAATCAGCAGCAGGAACGCTCAGCTCAAATCGAAAACCAAATGAAACAAATACCGGCTTATGAGATGAAGACGGATAAATCAACCGAACTTATGGCCGACGGTATGGCGATTATTGGCATGTCGGGACAGTTTCCGAAAGCAAACAGTGTAACGGAATTTTGGGATAATATCATTCACGGAAGGAACTGTATCTCTGAAGTGCCAAAAGAACGCTGGGACTGGCGTAAATTTGCCTCAGCTGATAAAGAGGGACCATCAAGTCTTCAATGGGGCGGATTTATTGAAGGAATAGGTGAGTTTGATCCGCTGTTTTTTGGCATATCACCTAAAGAAGCGGCACATATGGATCCGCAGGAGTTTCTGCTCTTGATACATGCATGGAAGGCGATGGAAGACGCAGGCTTAACAGGACAGGCCTTATCCGGCCGTCCGACAGGAGTGTTCGTCGCAGCCGGCAATACGGATACAGCTGTGATTCCTTCCTTAATTCCAAACCGTATCTCCTATGCACTGGATGTAAAAGGGCCAAGCGAATATTACGAAGCTGCCTGCTCATCAGCTCTTGTGGCTTTGCACAGAGCCATACAATCCATCCGAAACGGCGAATGTGAGCAAGCCATTGTCGGGGCTGTGAATTTGCTGCTTTCACCAAAAGGCTTCATTGGTTTCGACTCAATGGGATATTTGAGTGCGGAAGGACAGGCCAAATCCTTTCAAGCAGATGCGAATGGCTTTGTCAGAAGCGAAGGAGCAGGGGTTCTCATCATTAAACCTTTGCAAAAAGCCATAGATGATTCTGATCATATTTATTCGGTTATTAAAGGTACAGGTGTATCGCATGGCGGCAGGGGAATGTCACTTCACGCGCCAAATCCGGTTGGTATGAAGGATGCAATGTTTAAGGCTTATCAAGGAGCGCAAATCGATCCCAAAACGGTAACATATATAGAAGCGCATGGGATCGCTTCTCCATTGGCAGATGCGATAGAAATGGGTGCGTTAACTTCAGGATTAAGCCAGCTTGAATTGGAACTTCCACAAGAAGTACAGGAGGAAGCGCCATGTTATATCAGCAGCTTAAAGCCAAGCATCGGACACGGTGAACTGGTCTCCGGCATGGCTGCTCTCATGAAAGTCAGCATGGCGATGAAGCATCAAACAATACCAGGCATATCCGGATTCTCTTCTTTGAATGATCAGGTGTCAATGAAGGGCACCCGTTTCCGAATGACTGCAGAGAACCAGCAGTGGGAGGATATAAAGGATGGCGCTGGCAGTAAAATCCCGCGCAGAGCGAGTATCAACAGCTATAGCTTTGGAGGCGTAAATGCGCACGTCATTTTAGAAGAATATATTCCTTCACCAACAGTACCGGCTAATATGAATGAGAATGAAGCATACATGATCGTCCTTTCTGCAAAGAGCCAGGACAGGCTAAAAGCCGTTGTTCAACAGCAGCTAGATTATGTGAACAAACAACAAGAACTGTCATTCCAACATTATGCTTATACACTTCAAACCGGGCGAGAGGAGATGGGTGAACGGCTGGCGCTGGTCGTCCGCAGTAAAAAAGAACTCGTAATCGGCTTGCAAGACTGGTTAACAGCTGCGGAAAAAGGCGAAAAGCCGAAAAGGTCTGTACCCGTCTTTAGCGGAAATGCAGAAGAGGGCTCATCAGATATCGAAACTTTGCTTGATGGTCCATTAAGAGAAATGGTAATAGAGACACTGTTGTCTGAAAACAACCTTGAAAAGATTGCATTTTGCTGGACAAAAGGGGTGCAAATCCCGTGGGAGCAGCTTTATCAAGGAAAAGGTGCACGAAGAATACCGTTGCCGACCTATCCATTTGAAAAGAGAAACTGCTGGAATAGCTTTCAAGCAGTAGAGAATACGCTCTCTGTATCACACGATGAGCATATCAACATCAGCGATCATCACATGTTAGCTGATGTATTAGGGATGGCTCCAGAAGAACTGCATCCACATAAGCCATTGCAGCATTACGGATTTGATTCGATTTCTTGCATACAGTTATTACAGCAATTGCAATCAGAAGTTGATCCTTTCATCACCTTGCCGGAGCTGCAAGCATGCCAAACCGTGCAGGATATGACGGATTTGATCGCAAAGAAACGGGAGGATTCATCCATACAAAACGAGCACACTCGTACATTTCCGGAATTGATACCGTTAAATGACGGCAAGCGGGGGCGCCCTGTATTTTGGTTTCATGGAGGAGTAGGAGGCGTTGAAATCTATCAGCAATTTGCACAAAAAAGTCAGCGACCTTTTTATGGCATTCAAGCAAGGGGATTTATGACTCAACATGCTCCTTTGCATGGAATTGAACAAATGGCTTCCTATTATATAGAGATCATTCGAGCCATACAGCCGGAAGGCCCTTACGATGTAGGCGGATATTCCTTAGGCGGAATGATTGCATATGAAGTCACACGCCAGCTCCAAAGCCAAGGCCTCACTGTCAAAAGCATGGTGATGATTGACTCTCCATACAGTTCTGAGACGAAAGAGCATGAGGCTTCTATGAAAACGTCAATGCTGCAAACAATCAATACAATGCTGGCATCGATTGCGAAGCCGGATAAGCTTACTGACGTTCTCATCAGCCGTGAAGAGGTAGAATCAAGCACAGAGGATGAAGAATTCCTGTCTGAGCTGATCGATTTGGCAAAGAAACGGGGATTAAACAAACCGGAGAAGCAAATACGTGCGCAGACTCAGCAAATGATGAAAACACAGCGTGCCTATGATTTTGAAGCGTACACTGTACAGCCTCTGCCTGATCCTGAGGCGGTAAAATGTTATTACTTCCGCAACAAAAGCAGGTCTTTCTTTGGTGATTTAGACATTTATTTCACTTTATCAAATGAAAAAGCACCGTTCGATCAAGCTGCCTACTGGGAGGAATGGGAGCGTCAAATTCCCCAGTTCAATCTGATAGATGTCGATTCAAGCAACCACTTCATGATATTAACGGAACCAAAAGCGTCCAGAGCCATGTTAGAATTTTGCGAAAAGCTCTATTCAAACAAGGGAGTAGTGAACGCGAATTTTCTTAAGGCTTTCCGGAAAAAACATGAAGCAAGAGAAGAAAAGGAAGATGAATTGGTGAAGCACTGAGAAACACAAAAGCCCCCTTTTGAAGGGGGCTTTTTGAATATGTTATTTTGAAAGTGAGACAGGGAGACTTTCTAACCCTCTTAAAAAGACATTTTTTCTCCATTGGATTTCATCAGGCGCTGCCGCGAGCTCAATATCCGGAAATCTCTTTAGTAGTGCGTTGAATGCAACGTGGCCTTCCAGCCTGGCAAGCGGCGCTCCTAAGCAGAAATGAATGCCAAAGCCAAAAGAAATATGTCTGTTCGGCGACCGTTTGATATTTAAAATTTCAGGGTTCTCAAAAAAGTTTGGATCGCGATTGGCAGATCCAATGCCTATAAAGATCATGTCTCCTTTTTTGATTAAATGCCCCTTGTATGTAAAGTCCTCGATGGCCCACCGATTTGCCATCATCACGACAGGCGAGGTGTAGCGCAGCAATTCTTCAACCGCAGTAGCAATCATTTCAGGATGCTGCTTCAGCTTCTCACATTCCTCTTTGTGCTGAAGCAATGCAAGGGTGCCTGATCCGAGTAAGTTAACGGTCGTTTCAAGACCCGCTACGACCAGCAAGAACAGCATCGAATAAAGCTCTTTTTCGCTTAACTTGCTGCCGTTTTCTTCAGCATGCACAAGTTTACTGATTAAATCGTCTTTTGGCTGTATCCTTCTGTCATGGATCAGCTTGGCGATATAGTCTTTGAATTCACGAAGGGCTTGATTTGTCAGCTCTCTATTACCTTCAGAGGTATCAACCATCGCATTGGTCCAGATTTGAAACTGTGCCCGATCCACTTTAGGAATTCCCATCAATTCAGATATAACAATAAAAGGCAAAGGGGATGCGAAGGATTTCATGATATCCGTTTTGTTTTCTTTTTCCATTTCATCTAAAAGCTGTTCAGAAATTTGTTCGATGCTGCCACGCAGATTTTCAATGGTGCGTGGAGTAAATGCTTGATGAACAAGTGATTTCAAGCGGGTATGGTCAGGTGTGTCTTTTGCCAGCATATGATCGGATACGAAATCGATATCCTCGCTGACGTTGAGCATTTTGATTTGTTCTTGGCTCATCACGTTTTTAACATCTCTTGTAATTCGATTATCTTTTAGAAAGGCCATACAATCATCGTAACGGGTGATTAACCAAGCCGGATATGTGCCGCCGAACCGTTTTAATTCAAATCGGTGAATGGGATCTTCTTCTCTAAATCGGCCCAAAACTGAAAAAGGATCGTGATGAAATTCTTTTCCGTGCGGATGAAACATCAATTTTTCCATGTGCATTCTCCTCGCCTAATAGGGTAAATAGATGATTTCATTCTGTTAAACAAGTTGTAGTAAAAAACGGAATTGTTTGAAACTTAATCCTGTCTCTAAAACTATATATCTATTTTAGGCGGCATTCAATAGGGTGAAGAACGAAAACAATGAAAAAGTGGTTCCATGTAAAGCAGCGCCTTTGAATGAAAGCTCAAAGGCGCTAAGCTGTATGATTTTTATGAAAGTGACTGTCAGCTGTGCTGAACATCAATTGTGTATACTGCACGATCTGTTACAACCTTCAATCCTTCGTTTTCTTGGTGAATATGAATATCACCTAATAAAGGAATCTCATAGGCATTTTGCGGAAGCGGTACGTCCCCATCCTCAGTATAAGTTGTTCCTTCGCCTTCTAAAACAAGTTCTTCTTTTGCAACATAGTCATCAGGATGATTCGTGCTTCTTATACCCACTTTTTGAAGGTGGAGAACAATCTGATCCAAATCTGAAACCTCTTCATCATGGTTCAATTCGCCTTTTCTAATATCAAGCGTCTGGCCGACTTTGGATTCCAGCCATTGAGATAGCTGTGTATTCGTGTATGCCATCAATATTCCTCCTTTTGATCTACACGATACTATTCCCAATTGCTGCATCTTTTACACGCATAAGAACCGCCTCACCCCTTATGTATGAAACAATTCGCTGTTCAGAGCCTTGATATAACGTACGGCAGAACGCTGGACGGCTTCGCCGGCATTTTCTCTGACAACTTTAGAAAAAGCGTTGTAAAGCCGGTTGAATTGAAGCGGTTTCATTTTGGCTGCTATTTCTTCAACTTTGGAGGCGGGAAGGGGAATGAGATTTGGATAGCTGTACATAAAGCTGACCCAGTTCCGATCCGCCGCAACCGTAATGATATCCCCGGTCAATAGACAGCCTTTCCCTTCATTGCCTTTGCTCCAATGGAGAACAGCACCGCCTTTAAAATGTCCGCCCAGGCGGTAGAGGTCCAGTCCCGGCTTCATCTTGAGAGTTTCACCTGACCAGAAATGAATGTGATTGCTCGGCCTTGCCACCCATTCTTTGTCATCCTCATGGATATAGATCGGGGCCTGAAACGCTTCAGCCCACTCAACCTGAGCAGAGTAATAATGCGGATGAGACAAAGCGATGGCTTGGATACCGCCTAATTCGTTAATTTGGTTAATTGTCTTTTGGTCAAGATATGAAATGCAATCCCACAGCACATTGAAGCCCTTATGCTGGATAAGAAATGCTGTCTGTCCGATCGCAAACTCTGGTTCAGTTTTGATGCTGTAGAGATGTTCTTCTTCCTTTTTGAGGATGTTTTGAAGGTTTCCTTTTTCACGCATGTCTTCAAGGGTTGTCCAAGATTGTCCATCAGGATGAATATACTGCCTTTCTTCATCGCAAATCAGACATGAGTTAGGCGGATTTACAGTATGCGCATGTTGTACACCGCATGTGTTGCAGATATAATATGGCATTTTACCCACTTCCTTCATCCATTTTCTATTATTTTATCCCATTATTATGAAAATTCAAAACATAAAACCGGCAACTCTGCTGAGAGAGATTTGCCGGCTTTATGATGCTGTCTATTGGCCGGGAACGGAATTTTCTGCGTTTACAGCGCCCGCTCCGTAAACATTCGGATCTTCATCTTTCCATTTGTCTGTCCCATTTTTTAACAGATCTTTCACTTCATCAGGTGTAAGGTCAGGATTTTGCTGAAGGATTAAAGCTGCAATTCCTGCACAGATGGGCGTTGCCATCGATGTTCCTGACATTGAAAAATACTGAGATCCTACACGGCTTGACTTTTGAAGCTTATCGATATAAGAATTCGGAGAGCGAAGGGAAATAATATTAACACCGGGCGCTAATATATCAGGCTTTTCTTTCCCGTATACTGTCGGCCCGCGGCTTGAGAAGGAAGCGACTGTATCATCATCGCTGCTTGCGGTATTGTTATCGTCAAGCGCACCTACTGTAATCACCTTTTCGCTCACGCCCGGACTTGCAATCGTTTGTGGATCAGGCCCTGAGTTTCCGGCAGCGACACAGACGACAATCCCCGCGTTCCACGCTTCTTCAACCGCTCTGACTAACGGGTCTTCCAGTTCATTATCATATCGAAGCGCATCGCCCCCGAGCGACATACTGATAATATCAATCGGTTCATTCGGGTTGTCCTCATTGTATTGAATACACCACTCTACACCTTCAATAATATCCGCTAACGTTCCTGAACCTTGCTTGTTTAACACCTTCACACCGATTAGGTTGGCTTCCGGTGCAGGTCCGCGGTATTGGCCGGACGAGGACGCGCCGCTGCTTGCAACATCACCTGCACAGTGTGTGCCGTGACCATTATCATCATAAGGCTCGGTTTTTTGATTGACCATGTCCGCGAATCCGACAATCCTGCCTTCTAAATCAGGGTGCGGGTAGATTCCTGTATCGACAACAGCGACGGTAACGCCTTTTCCTGTCAGGGTTTGCCCGTTTCTAACGACTTCCTTCGCGTGGCTTGCTTCAGTTGCCTTGTCTAGAAGCGCTTTGACTTCTCGGTTTAAATACACTTTGCGGATATCGCCGCATTCAGAAAGAAGAGAATGTAACGCTGAAGGGGTAACCTCCGCGCTGCAGCAATTGATTTTGTTGAAGCGGCTTTTTAGCTTGCTGCGTTTTTCTTTTTGCAGCACCTGTCCAGCCGTTTGGAAGCCGGTCTCGTGACAGCCTTCCTCAAATTCAATAATGACTGACATTTTTTTTCTGTTTTTCAATTTGGTTTCGAAAAATTGATGCAAGAAGCAAGGAGTCCATTTGAAGGGCTTGTAAAGCTGCAAGACGCTTTCCCGTAACGGCCAATCTAGCTTATGAGCATTTGCTCTCACCATTTGTACCATAGAGTACCCAAACATGTATTTTCCTCCTATTATAAGGTTCTCTGTATACTCTATGAACAGATGATAGGTTTGGTAAGTTTGTTTGTCCTTTATAAGAGGCAGACATGAGTTGGTTTTTATGAACCTTTCGAATCAGATACGAAAGATTCATAAGTCGTGGCAATCATTGGACATTGAAAAAGAACGTTTGTTCGTATTATAATATTGTCATATTAAACAGGCAGGAAGGGTGCAGCTGGATGAATTTCTTCTTACATCGGTCTTTGGAAAGCCAAATGCCAATCAGCATTATATATATGAAGAAAGACGGAACGATAAGCAAAAGAACGATTATTGTAAGACAGAAAAGCAAAACGCAAATCAAAGCTTTTTGTTTTTCGAAACAACAGATCAGAACGTTTTTGTTAGACTCTATTCTCTCCTGTGACTTTGTGAGAACAAATAAGCAAAATTTCTATTTTGCAGGACGATAACAGGCTGTCCGTTTCTGTATACCGGGCAGCCCGTAAATTGGAAAAACCCTCCTTAAACCTCTATACATTTAATTACCAAGTGAGGTTGTTCCTACCTTTTTTGCCTTTCCTCTCAATCTTTTTTCACTCATATTTGAAATGAACCGCTATTAACTGTGACAATCAATTGATTTTTTGAAACCGGGAACTTTTTCACTGATGATATAGTGTATACAATGGTAAGATAAAACCTATTGGCTAAACCTCATATAATGAACCGTGCCATTCTTATGAAAGGAGTTAAACATGAGAAGATTTATACTAAATGTCATATTAGTCTTAGCCATTGTCTTATTCCTAAGATATGTTCATTACTCATTAGAACCTGAACCATCTGATCAGCCAGATACATATTCAAATTTCAGCAGCTTGGCAGAGAATGAGAGCCCAGCCGATTATGATATTTCTTATAATGAAAAAAAGGGAAGCAAAGTCTTAATTATGTCTCCGCACGGCGGAAGAATTGAAGGCGGAGTAAGCGAGCTTGTGCGGTATTTCAATAATGAATACTCTACATACCTGTTTGAAGGGCTGAAGTCACACGATAACCAAACGCTGCACATTACAAGCACCAACTTTGATGAGCCATTGGCTGCAAAGAAAATCAAGGAGCACCAATATGTTGTGGCTTTTCACGGATATAAAGGGGAGAACAAGAATACACTTGTTGGAGGCACAGACCGAAAGCGGGCGAAAATGATCGTAAGAGCCCTTGAGAGAAGAGGATTTTCAGCTGAGCTAGCGTCGTCTAAAAGCGGTCTCGCTGGATTGAGTGCCGAAAACATTAACAACCAAGGGGAAACAGGGCTGAGTATCCAGTTGGAAATCAGCCGCGAACAGAGAGAAGCATTTTTCGATGATTTTTATTATAAAAATAGGAAATACACAAAGAACAGTGAATTTTATGCTTATGTTCGTGCGATCAAAAGTGTCCTTGAAAAAGAGTATTCGTAACAAGCAGATCTGAAGACAAAATAAGAGAAGATCAGTAGACTGAAATAGGATCATAAAAGGAGGCAAAACATACGATGGCAGATCATCATTTTTATTTAAAAGCGAACTGGCCGGGAAACCGCAATGACGTCGGTACGATCGAAAGCGGAAACCTCATCACATCTATTTCTATTCCTAAAGAAATGGATGGACCGGGAGAGGGAACCAACCCAGATGAAATGCTTCTCGGGGCGGCAGCGACCTGTTACATTATTACACTTGCTGCAATGATGGAAAGAAGCGGGCTGGAAAAAGAAGACTTGCAGATGGAGTCAGAAGGTATTGTCGACGTCACAAAAGGAGTCTTTACATACAAAAAGATCATTCACCGTCCCTCCGTCGTGCTCAAACATGATGCTTCACAAGAAGACATTGCATTGTCGCACAAGCTTTGTGAAAAGGCGGAGTCGTCATGCATGATTTCACGCGCAGTTCAAGGAAATGTCGAGCTGCAGCTTGAGGCCACTGTAAAACGGGCTGGTGAATAAAAAAACAGACGGTCACTCACAGACCGTCTGTTTTTTTTCTTTAGCAGGGGCTTTTGACTGATTTAACACGACGACGCCTACAATGACAAGCGTGAGCCCGAACACTCCCTTTAAACTGATGGTTTCTCCAAAAAGCAAAAATCCGACAATGGCTGTGAGCGCCGTTCCAACGCCCGACCATGTCGCATACGCGCTTGATAAGTCAATTGTTTTTAAAGAAAAGCTTAGAAAGGTAAAAGCAGAAAGAAACCCGGCAATGACTCCGATAATGGGCCAGGCTTGTGTAAATCCTTCTGAAAGCTTCAGCATCGTGCTCCCGAAAACCTCAGATACAATGGCAAGAGCCAAATAAAGAAATCCTTTCATGATCATCACTCCTTACTGCCAGTTAAGTAACACAACCCCTGAAATTAATAAAAGGATTCCAATTAGTCCTTTCACGTTCAGTTCTTCCTTGAACCATTTCACTCCGATCACTGCCGTCAGCACCGTGCCCACACCGCTCCATGTCGCATATGAGAGACTCAGGGGGATATGGTTTAAGGTGAGCGACAGCATGTAAAAGGCGAGGGAATAGCCAATCACGACCAAGGCGCTTGGCTTCCATTTTTTGAAGCCGTTAGACACTTTCAGCATGGCCGCTCCTATCGATTCCGAGCATATGGCAATCGTGAGGAATATGTATCCTATTAACATTGTAAATTCTCCTCACTTCAAATATGTTTTTAGGTCATAAAAATCTCAGCTAGAAAAATATTAGTGTATGCCTAAGTATGAGTCAAGAGATTCATTTTCACTGACATAAAAAAGACCCCTTTTTTAAGAGGTCTGTTGTGTTTAATAGTAATAAGGATATGGAGGAAACGGATAATAGGGATATCCGCCATAGAAATAAGGATTAAATAAAGCGCTTCCTACAAGCCCGCCTACAAGGCCGCCGAAAAAAGGTCCCCCGTAAAATCCGAATGGACGGCCAAATCCAAACCCGTAGCCAAATCCAGGTCTTCCAAACCCAAAAGGTCTTCCAAATATTCTTGTATCTTCAGCAGTGAAATTCTCTATCTCGTTCATTTTTTCTTTCCTCCTGTAATAAATTGTAGATGATGCAGTGTATTCAGCCTACCCAGATTTGATTGGGCGTTTGATGAAAAAGAAGGGATGTGATCACATTGGGCCTGTATCCGTCTGACTGGTCAAAAGCGCCGCCTCACGCACATGCTTATCATGTCAAAACAACCAAAGAGCAGGGACATTATCATCTCATTGAAGGATTTACTCAGCCGGCTAATGGATCGAATACCGATCAGCATACACACTACTTTACTGGGATTACGTCTTTTGAAAGCGGTCATTTCCACCGGTATTACGGAATCTCGGGCCCTGCAATTCCCTTAGCAGACGGCACTCATTATCACGAAATCGAAGAAACGACGTATCTGGCCTATAATGAACCGATTGAGATCCGGTACGGAGGCGTTGTGTATGATCCGAAAGATGACGGAAGAAAAACGCATCGGCATGCCCTGAAAGGAAGGACGAGAGAAATCGTCGGCAATGAGCCGCTCGGCTGGTAGCAGGATGTTTACCGGTGCAAAAAAAGGGCAAAATGGATAGGTGGTTGTACATGATGAATGCTATAATGGGGGGAGATTTATAAAAGAGAGTGATACATATTGAATAATACGAAGCAGCCCGTTGTCATTTTAGTCGGACCGACGGCAGTGGGGAAAACAAATTTAAGTATTCAGCTAGCTAAATCCTTGAACGCGGAAATTATCAGCGGAGATTCGATGCAGGTTTATAAAGGGATGGATATTGGAACAGCTAAAATCACCGAACAGGAGATGGAGGGAGTGCCCCATCATCTGATTGACATTTTAGATCCCCAAGATTCCTTCTCCACCGCCGATTATCAAGGCTTAGTGAGAAACAAAATCAGCGAGATTGCCAAAAGAGGAAAGCTTCCGATGATTGTCGGCGGTACAGGGCTTTATATACAATCTGTGCTGTACGATTATACATTTACGGAAGAGGCAAACGATCCTGCGTTTCGACAGAGCATGCAAATAGCTGCGGAGCGGGAAGGCGCTGACTTTCTTCATGCCAAACTTGCTGCGGCAGATCCTGAGGCAGCAGCTGTGATTCATCCGAATAATACAAGAAGAGTCATTCGTGCGCTGGAAATTTTACACACGTCTGGAAAAACGATGTCTCAGCATTTGAAGGAGCAAAAACGAGAACTCTTGTACAATGCAGTGTTAATCGGACTGACAATGGACAGAGACACGCTTTACGCTAGAATTAATCAGCGGGTCGATATGATGATGGAGGCAGGTCTTCTTCCGGAAGTGAAACGCCTCTACGACCGGAATGTGAGAGACTGTCAGTCGATACAGGCGATAGGCTATAAGGAGCTATATGCATATTTTGACGGTTTTGTGACACTTTCTGATGCTGTCGATCAGCTAAAGCAGAACTCAAGACGGTATGCGAAACGCCAGCTAACGTGGTTCCGCAACAAAATGCAGGTTACCTGGTTCGATATGACACCGCCCGTTGATATGGAGCTGAAAAAAAAGGAAATTTTCACACATATAGCAGGAAAACTCGAACTTTAATCGAAACTGTATGATATAGAGAATCAAGGAGGACGAAACATGAAACCGATTAATATTCAGGATCAGTTTTTGAATCAAATCCGGAAAGAAAATACGTATGTCACTGTTTTTTTGCTGAATGGCTTTCAGTTGCGTGGCCAAGTGAAAGGCTTTGATAACTTTACCGTATTGCTGGAATCGGAAGGGAAGCAGCAGCTTATATATAAACATGCGATCTCAACGTTTGCGCCGCAAAAAAACGTCCAGCTTGAACTCGAATAGATTACAAAAATACCATGTCAACGCATGGGGAGGCTGTCGGGGGAATCTCGGCAGCCATTTTTAAAATGAACCAAGTTGTTCTGTAAGCTGACCATGCCAAGGCACGGTCTTTTTTTATGAGATCAACATATGTAAGGCTATAACGAATATCATGTAAAAATCTGAATCTGGGAGTGACGCGATCTTGTTTGAAAGTGAAGCAGAACTGAGACGAATCAGGATTGTGCTTGTGTGGATAGCTGTATTTTTGCTGTTCGGGGCGTGCGGGAACCAAGAAACCATCATTAAAACAGACAGCGGCAATTCAGATGATGATACGCCTCAGCCAACCTCGTTCCCGCTTGAGCATAATCATTTTGGCGTTTTGGAGGACGGCTATATCAAAATTTATGAGTATAATGAGTCCCGCAATGAGGTAAAGCTGAAGAAAGAATACGCGGATGATGAGCTTGAATAAAATTCACAAGCATCCGATTTTACAAAGAGGATGCTACCCGCTAAACTAAATACAGACACAGATCAAACAGAGGGTGAAAAAATGAAGCATAAAGTGATCGTGAATCATTGGGAAGAAATTTGTGAAGATGATTCTTGCTATGAATACGGAACAAGCATCATTGTGAACGGAAAAGAATTAATCAGAGAAGCGTCAATCATCAGCGCTTTGAAGGCGGTTTTAGAAGAGATCGGTGCGGATGTTGAAATAGAAGAAACAGTAGAGAGCGAAAAATGCTGTGATAGCTTAAGAAAAAAAAATCTAGACTACTAAGCAGTTTTTTTTCATGTTATGATATACATCGGCTTAAAAACGACACCCCGAGTAGGACGAGAGATCACTCTCGTTCTGCTCTCTTTTTTGGGCCCTAATGAGTCTGCCCATTTGCCTGATTTGATCAAAATATGAATTTTTCATAAAAACAAATCTATATATTGTGTTTTTGCTAGAGGGTAGTATACTATATATAGTGTTAGTGATGAGAGATTCATATTTTTTGATAGGTCGTGATAAAACGTGGTACAAATCATATTTGATTCAAAAACAGGGAATGTTCAGCGGTTTGTGAACAAAATAGGCTTTCAGCAGATACGCAAGGTGGACGAAATTGACCACCTGGACACTCCGTTTGTTTTGGTCACCTACACGACAAACTTCGGTCAGGTACCGGCATCAACACAATCATTTCTCGAAAAATACGCCCATCTGTTATTAGGAGTCGCTGCGAGCGGCAATAAAGTATGGGGCGATAACTTTGCAAAAAGCGCCGATACCATTTCAAGACAATATCAGGTGCCGATCTTGCACAAATTTGAACTCAGCGGCACATCTAAAGACGTTGAATTGTTTACTCAGGAGGTAGAAAGAGTTGTCACAAAATCAAGTGCCAAAATGGATCCAGTTAAATAACGAAATTATGATCCAAAAAGATGGAAAATTCCAGTTTGATAAGGATAAAGAGGCTGTACATAGCTATTTTGTAGATTATATCAATCAAAACACAGTTTTCTTTCACGATTTAAAAGAGAAGCTGGATTATTTGATTGAAAACCAATACTACGAAGAGGAATTCTTAAGCCTTTATTCTTTTGAAGACATTAAAGCAGTGTTTAAGACAGCTTACGCTAAGAAGTTTCGTTTTCCTTCCTTCATGAGTGCGTTTAAATTCTATAATGACTATGCTTTGAAAACGAATGACAAGAAAAAAATCCTCGAGCGTTATGAGGACCGGATCTCAATTGTCGCGCTGTTCTTCGCAAACGGCGACACTGAGAAAGCAAAAGAATATGTGCGCCTGATGATCAATCAGGAATACCAGCCGAGCACACCGACATTTTTGAACGCCGGCAGAAAACGCCGCGGTGAACTGGTGAGCTGCTTCTTGCTCGAAGTCAATGATTCATTAAACGATATTTCAAGAGCGATCGATATTTCCATGCAGCTTTCTAAACTGGGCGGCGGGGTTTCTCTTAACCTGTCCAAGCTTCGCGCGAAAGGTGAAGCCATTAAAGATGTTGAAAATGCCACAAAAGGCGTTGTAGGCGTCATGAAGCTTCTTGATAACGCGTTCCGTTACGCTGACCAAATGGGACAAAGACAGGGATCTGGCGCGGCGTACTTAAACATTTTCCACCGCGATATCAATGATTTTCTCGATACGAAAAAGATTTCTGCCGATGAAGATGTGCGCGTCAAAACGCTTTCTATCGGTGTTGTCATTCCGGATAAGTTCGTTGAGCTTGCGCGTGAGGACAAAGCGGCTTACGTATTTTATCCGCACACGATTTATAAAGAGTACGGCCAGCACATGGATGAGATGGACATGAACGAAATGTACGACAAATTTGTCGACAACCCTCGGGTGAAAAAGGAAAAAATCAACCCGCGGAAATTGCTTGAAAAACTGGCGATGCTTCGTTCTGAATCAGGCTATCCATACATCATGTTCCAAGATAACGTGAATAAAGTGCATGCGAATAACCATATTTCCAAGGTGAAATTTTCTAACCTTTGCTCTGAAGTGCTGCAGGCATCTCAGGTTTCTTCATACACAGACTATGATGAAGAAGATGAAATCGGTTTGGATATTTCCTGCAACCTGGGTTCGCTTAACATTCTCAACGTCATGGAGCACAAATCAATCGAAAAGACAGTTAAGCTTGCAACAGACTCTTTAACACACGTGTCTGAAACGACTGATATCCGCAATGCGCCTGCTGTAAGACGGGCAAACAAAGCGATGAAATCAATCGGTCTCGGCGCTATGAACCTTCACGGCTACCTTGCGCAAAACGGCATTGCGTATGAAAGTCCGGAAGCGCGGGACTTTGCAAACACGTTCTTTATGATGGTGAACTTCTACTCCATCCAGCGTTCTGCGGAAATCGCAAAAGAGAAGGGTGAAACCTTTGATCAATATGAAGGATCAACCTATGCGACAGGTGAATACTTCGACAAATACGTTTCAACTGATTTCTCACCGAAATACGAAAAAATCGCCAACCTGTTTGAAGGCATGCATATCCCAACGAAAGAGGACTGGGAAAAGCTAAAAGCATTTGTGGCTGAACACGGCATGTATCACAGCTATAGATTATGCATTGCGCCGACAGGCTCTATCTCATACGTTCAATCAAGCACGGCGTCTGTTATGCCAATTATGGAACGAATTGAAGAAAGAACATACGGCAACTCAAAAACGTACTACCCAATGCCTGGGCTTGCATCTAATAACTGGTTCTTCTATAAAGAAGCCTACGATATGGACATGTTCAAGGTTGTAGATATGATCGCGACTATCCAGCAGCACATTGATCAGGGAATCAGCTTCACATTGTTCTTAAAAGACACAATGACGACTCGTGATTTAAACCGAATCGATCTGTATGCACATCACAGAGGAATTAAAACCATTTACTATGCAAGAACGAAAGATACTGGGCAAGACAGCTGCCTTTCTTGTGTTGTTTGATTAAAGGAGAGTTTATAGTGACGAAAATTTATGACGCAGCAAACTGGTCAAAGCATGAAGACGATTTTACCCAAATGTTCTATAACCAAAACGTGAAACAGTTCTGGCTTCCGGAAGAGATTGCTTTAAACGGCGATCTCCTCACTTGGAAGTACCTCGGAAAAAACGAGCAGGACACTTATATGAAGGTACTGGCCGGACTTACTCTTCTTGATACAGAGCAGGGGAATACGGGAATGCCAATCGTGGCTGAACACGTAGACGGTCATCAGCGGAAAGCGGTGCTGAACTTTATGGCAATGATGGAGAACGCTGTCCATGCGAAGTCGTACTCTAATATTTTCATGACCCTGGCACCGACTGAAACGATTAATGAAGTATTCGAATGGGTTAAACAAAATAAATATTTGCAGAAAAAAGCGCAAATCATCGTCGGACTTTACAAAGCCATTCAAAAAGATGATGAGATTTCACTGTTCAAAGCGATGGTTGCTTCCGTTTATCTGGAAAGCTTCCTCTTTTACAGCGGTTTCTATTATCCGTTATATTTCTACGGACAAGGAAAACTGATGCAAAGCGGTGAAATCATCAACCTGATCCTTCGTGATGAAGCGATTCACGGCGTCTATGTGGGTCTCCTTGCTCAGGAAATCTATAATAAGCAGACAGAAGAGAAAAAAGCAGAGCTTCGCGACTTTGCGATCGACCTTCTGAATGAGTTATATGAAAATGAGCTTGAGTATACAGAAGACTTGTACGATCAAGTCGGACTCTCACACGATGTAAAGAAATTCATCCGCTATAATGCCAATAAAGCGCTGATGAACCTTGGATTTGATCCATACTTTGAAGAGGAAGATATTAATCCGATCGTTTTAAACGGATTAAATACAAAAACAAAATCACATGACTTCTTCTCTATGAAGGGGAACGGTTATAAAAAAGCGACAGTTGAGCCGCTCAAAGACGATGACTTTTATTTTGGAGATGAAAAAGAGCAGATATAATATCTGCTCTTTTCGCTTGAAGGTTAAATAAGGAGGACGCAGTAACCATGGGAAAGATGGACGAAATGATTTTGGTCGCCCCGCGCGATGACGTGTTTAAGAAAGAGAGCTTAACCTTTCAGGGCGTGAACAGTGAAGATAGCAGAGTAGCAGAAATCATGGCTCAGATCGAAGCAGCCTATCGTGAAATGAGAAGGGGAGACGCAGAAGAAGATCCTCATTACAAGCAGCCGATTCCCTATGTCGTCATTAAGCGCGAAGATGAAGTTTTCCTTTACGAGCGGCTGGCTGGCGGAGGAGAATCACGTCTGCACAATAAGCTTTCTCTCGGCTTTGGAGGCCATATGAACGCCATCGAAGGAGCAGCCTCATTTGCTGAAGTCTTAAAGCTGAACACAGACCGTGAGCTTGACGAAGAACTGCAAATACATGAAGAGGATAAACAGGCGATTGTTACATTGGGACTCATCAATGATGATGAAAACAGTGTCGGCAAAGTGCATATCGGTATTCTTTCTGCGCTTCAGTTGAAGCCTGGCTCAAAAGTGGAAGTAAAGGAGAAAGAACAAATTGCGGGTAAATGGATGAAAGTCTCAGAATTAAGACAGGACGACATCTATAACCGTCTGGAAACATGGTCACAATTTGTTGTTGATATTCTTGAATAAAAAAACCCGGTTTCTCGTGATGAGGAGCCGGGTTTTTTATGAAACGCTCGTCCGCGTCTAGACTATGATTCTAGAATGACAATTGCGTCAAAGCCGGCATTCTCCGCTCTGGCAGCAAGAGCGTCTGCATTGTCTTTGGATGAAAATGCGCCAATCTGCACTTTGTATAATCCGTCCTTTAAAACGACAATCGCGTCAAAGCCTTTAGCTTCGGCACTGCTTGCGAGTGAGTCCGCATTCGCTTTTACTTTAAATGCGCCGATTTGAACCTTATATAACCCTGAGCTGGATGTTTTTTTTAGGTTAAAGGCTTGCTCCAGCCCGTTTGCATGGCCTCTCGCTAAGCTTTGAATAAAGCTGCTTGTTTTAAGCTTATTTGCATCAGCAACGGTATCAATGAATCCGTTCTCGGTCAATAGGGCAGGCATTGCCGACTCCCTTAGGACGTGGAAGTTTGCTGTTTTTTTGCCGCGGTCGGCAAAGTCGACAGCTTGTATCACTGCAGAGTGAACTGCAGATTGGTAAGTTGTTGTCGGAGCTCCTACACCCGGGTATATATAGCTTTCAAAACCTGTGCCGCCCCCGGAATTAATGTGAATGGACAAAAAGAAATCTGCTCCCCAGTTATTTGCGGCATTTGTCCGGTCACTTAAGCTGACATATTGGTCGCTTGTCCGGCTCAGCAGCAAAGAAACTCCTTCATACTCATTTGTCAATATCGTACGTAAAGCTAAAGCGATTTGCAGGGTTAACGTTTTTTCTTGAAGGCCATTTCCTGTTGCACCTGGATCAGACCCACCATGGCCAGGATCAATAAAAATCTTAACCATTCTTCATCACCTCATTACAGGATATGAAAAAACACGGCTTCTGCTTGTACGAGTATCATCTGTCTGAAAAATGAGGAAATAACCCTTACGCATGCGGAAATTATTTCTCGGGAAAGCGCACAATTCAACATGAAGCGACAGCAGATTCCATTCGAATAAAAAATATAGACATGTTATTTGTTTACGGGTATTATGGGTTCTGCTTTATTTTACACTGTTTCCGTCTCGTTTTAGTCTCTGCGTTCTAATTTTGGAGCAGGCATTTGGAACGTAAATTTACAAGTGGGGCACTTTCATATGCTGAGAAAGGGACGAGTCGTTAAAGCATCTCTTTATAAATAGAAGAAAGAGAATGTGTCAGTATCTTATGTGAATGAGGCCGGCAAATTAACTACGAATCATATGCTGACGTGTGAGTGCCTCGTATTCTTGGATTGGATCTGTTCAAAACCGAAAGCCGCACGCCAAACCGGGGTACGTTATGAAAAAAGAACACGGTATCGTCGGAGCTTCCGCTCGGGCTTCGTTAAGTGAAGTGTCGTAACAAGGTTATAGAAAGAATAAGGGATTTCATATCGATGCTTCCGGCTGATACTTGGGAAAATAATGATAAAGAGGTTGATACATCCAAAGGAATATCACCATATTCATAGAGCAGTGTTCTGACAAAATGATTAAAAACAAAATCTCTTGGTTTGTCCACCCCATGTCCGTGAATACAATAAGAAATAAAGTATTTCTCGGGAAAGCGCAAGATTCCTTATCGTTCCCGAAAAAAGCAATTGTTTCGACACATGATAGGCGTTTGTCACAAACGGCATCCGCTTGAATATCATATAGAGAGAACAGAGAGGTGAAAATGTTGGAGCGCGCTGTGACTTATAAAAACAACGGACAGATCAACATTATTCTGAACGGGCAAAAACAAGTGCTGACAAATGCTGAGGCTGAGGCGGAATATCAAGCCGCTTTGCAAAAAAACGAAGCGAAGCACGGCATTTTGAAGGAAATAGAAAAAGAGATGAGTGCACTGGTTGGGATGGAGGAAATGAAACGCAACATCAAGGAAATATACGCTTGGATTTTTGTGAACCAAAAACGTGCGGAGCAAGGCTTGAAGGTGGGGAAGCAAGCGCTGCATATGATGTTTAAAGGAAACCCGGGAACAGGAAAAACAACTGTTGCACGGCTGATCGGCAGGCTGTTCTTTGAAATGAATGTGCTGTCAAAAGGCCATCTGATAGAAGCAGAGCGGGCTGATCTGGTCGGGGAATATATCGGCCACACCGCCCAAAAGACGAGAGATTTAATCAAAAAGTCATTAGGCGGCATTTTGTTTATAGACGAAGCCTATTCGCTGGCAAGAGGCGGCGAAAAGGACTTTGGGAAAGAAGCGATCGACACACTCGTAAAGCATATGGAAGACAAACAGCATGAGTTTATTTTGATACTCGCCGGATATTCTCGGGAAATGGATCATTTTCTCTCATTAAATCCAGGTCTCCAATCAAGATTTCCCATCTCCATTGATTTTCCTGATTATTCTGTGACCCAGCTCATGGAGATTGCAAAACGCATGATCGCTGACAGGGAATACCAGCTCAGTCAAGAAGCGGAATGGAAATTAAAAGATTACTTAATGACAGTCAAAAGCACGACAAGTCCCATTAAATTTAGCAATGGCCGTTTTGTCAGAAATGTGATCGAAAAATCGATCAGAGCGCAAGCCATGAGGCTTTTAATGGGCGATCAATACTTAAAAAGCGACTTGATGACCATTAAAAGCCAAGATCTTTCCATTAAAGAAGAAGCGTCTGGCTCTGTATAGACCTCTCAGTTTTCGAGAGGTCTGTTTTTTGCTGTATATCTTGCTTTTCAAAGCAATCGATTTGTGGTATACACATGCAGGGTTTGGTATGATAATACTACTGCCCAATATGCAAAAGAAAGGAACATCCATTTGAACGAACAGGAAACAAGACAGGAAAAAGCTATTTTAGTCGGATGTCAGCTGCCGCATATCACGGATGAGCATTTTGAAAATTCTATGGAAGAGCTTGCATCTCTGACAAAAACAGCAGACGGAAAAGTATTGACCAGCGTCACACAAAAACGGAACAGGGCTGACGCCGCTACATATATAGGAAAAGGGAAGGTAGAAGAGCTGAAGGCACTGGTGGAAGAGCTTGAGGCTGATCTCCTTATCTTTAATGATGAGCTGTCTCCAAGTCAGCTGAAGTCGTTGGCAACAGCGATTGAAGTGAAGATGATTGACCGTACGCAATTGATATTAGATATTTTTGCAAAGCGGGCAAGAACGCGAGAAGGCAAACTTCAGATTGAACTGGCTCAGCTGCAATATGCACTTCCGCGTCTGACGGGGCAAGGGATCAATCTCTCCCGGCAAGGCGGAGGAATTGGGGCGAGAGGTCCCGGGGAAACGAAACTGGAAACCGACCGCCGCCATATCAGAAATCGCATTCATGAAATCAACACACAGCTTTCAACTGTCATTCGCCATAGAAGCCGATACCGTGAAAGAAGAAAGAAAAACGGTGTGCTTCAAATTGCGCTTGTCGGATATACAAACGCGGGCAAATCAACATGGTTCAACCGCCTGACAAGTGCTGAAAGCTATGAAGAAGACCTTCTGTTTGCCACACTGGACCCGATGACCAGAAAAATGGTCCTGCCAAGCGGCTACAGCGTGCTTCTGTCAGATACAGTAGGATTTATTCAGGATCTTCCGACGACACTGATTGCTGCATTTCGGTCAACGCTTGAGGAAGTAAAGGAAGCGGATTTGATCCTTCATTTGATTGATTCTTCAAATGAGGATTACGTGGGACACGAAAAAACGGTGCTTCGTTTGCTTGAAGAGCTTGAAGCAGATGACATCCCGATGCTGACAGCTTACAATAAACGTGATCAAAAGCTGCCTGATTTTATACCGTCCGCCGGAAGGGATCACATTATGGTCAGTGCGAAATTTGAGGAAGACGCTGAAACGTTTAAAGAAGCGATTCAGCGCTATTTGCGCCAAGAGCTGTTAACATCTTTTGAAGCGCATGTGCCGGCAAGTGAAGGTAAGCTCCTTTCGAGAATCAAATCGGAAACAATGGTTGACCGCTTCTATTTTAATGAAGAAAATGAACGGTACGACATATCAGGCTATGTGCAAGAAGAGCAAAGTATCATCGGTGAATTAAAGAAGTATATGTAGGAAGGAAATTCAAAGACATGTTTGACACATTAACACACGGAGAATTATTGAAAAAAACGGCAATGGAAGTGGAATCAGACATTGCCGGCGTTCATAAACAAATAGAAGAAATCAGCGAGCGCAATGAATGGAGGGTGCTTCAAAGCTATAGAAAACACAAAGTAAGCGACACTCATTTCACACCGTCTACAGGATACGGCTATGATGATATCGGAAGAGACACGCTTGAGAGCATTTATGCGGATGTGTTTGGCGGAGAAGCGGGGCTTGTAAGGCCGCAAATTATCTCAGGCACCCATGCCATCTCGATTGCTTTGTTCGGTGTGCTCAGACCGGGGGACGAGCTCCTTTATATAACGGGCAAGCCATATGATACGCTAGAAGAAATTGTGGGCGTCAGAGGCGGAGAAAACGCTGGATCATTAAAGGATTTTCAAATCGGCTACAATGCGGTTGATCTGACAGAAGACGGAAAAATAGACTATGATGCAGTCGCCGCAGCGATCAATCCGAAGACGAAAGTAATCGGCATTCAGCGCTCAAAAGGATATGCAAATCGTCCTTCTTTCTTAATTAGTGAAATAAAAGAAATGATCCGTTTTGTAAAAGAAATCAATGAAAACCTGATCGTCTTTGTGGACAACTGTTACGGAGAATTTGTGGAAGAGCTTGAGCCTTGCCATGTCGGAGCCGATCTGATGGCGGGATCTCTCATTAAAAATCCCGGCGGCGGTCTTGCGAAAACAGGAGGCTATCTCGTCGGAAAAGCGAAATGGATTGAAGCTTGCTCATACCGTATGACGTCACCTGGCATCGGCAGAGAAGCAGGAGCATCTCTTTACTCGCTCCAAGAAATGTATCAAGGCTTCTTTTTGGCGCCTCACGTTGTGTCTCAGAGTTTAAAAGGAGCGGTGTTTACAGCGAGATTCCTTGAAAAACTGGGCTTCACTTCAAACCCGAAATGGGATGCGAAAAGAACAGATTTGATACAATCCGTTGAGTTTTCTGACAGAGAAAAGATGATTGCCTTTTGCCAGGCGATTCAATTTGCATCGCCGATCAATGCCCACGTGACGCCTTATCCGGCCTACATGCCGGGATATGAAGATGATGTCATTATGGCAGCAGGCACATTTATTCAGGGAGCAAGCATCGAATTATCAGCAGATGGCCCTATCCGCCCGCCGTATGTAGCGTATGTTCAGGGAGGATTAACCTATTCGCATGTGAAGAATGCCATATGCAGTGCAGTGGATTCACTCATGGAAAAACAATTAATTTAAATTTTTTAAAAATTTCACTGAATTTCATGTTAAGAATCCTTACATCGTATTGACACAAAATATAACATCACCTATAATGAAACTAAGTTAAGAAAAGGAGGAAATTGAGATGAGTGATAATATTCGCCGCTCAATGCCTTTATTTCCAATAGGAATTGTCATGCAGTTAACTGAATTATCAGCAAGACAAATTCGATATTATGAGGAAAATGGACTAATATTTCCAGCTAGAAGCGAAGGAAATAGACGATTATTTTCATTTCATGATGTAGATAAACTGTTAGAAATCAAGCACCTGATAGAACAAGGTGTAAACATGGCAGGAATCAAACAGATTCTGGCGAAAGCAGAAGCCGAGCCGGAGCAAAAACAAAACGAGAAGACGAAAAAACCAATGAAACATGATCTGTCCGATGACGAGTTGAGACAACTCCTGAAAAACGAGCTCATGCAAGCTGGCCGTTTTCAAAGAGGGAATACATTCCGTCAAGGCGACATGTCCCGCTTCTTTCATTAATCTGTTAGCAACTGTTTTGCTATATACATTTACCTTTTAGAGGAGGAGTTTTACGAAATGGCAAAGTACACTAGAGAAGATATCGTAAAATTAGTAAAAGAAGAAAACGTCAAGTATATCCGTCTTCAATTTACTGACATTCTTGGAACGATCAAGAATGTTGAAATTCCTGTAAGCCAGCTTGGAAAAGCGCTTGATAATAAAGTCATGTTTGACGGTTCTTCTATTGAAGGATTCGTTCGCATCGAAGAGTCAGACATGTACCTGTATCCAGATCTAAATACATTTGTTATCTTCCCATGGACAGCTGAAAAAGGTAAAGTAGCACGTTTCATCTGTGATATCTACAATCCGGATGGCACACCTTTCGAAGGTGACCCGCGAAACAACTTAAAACGGATTTTGAAAGAAATGGAAGACCTAGGCTTCAGTGATTTCAACCTCGGGCCTGAGCCTGAATTCTTCTTATTCAAATTAGACGAAAAAGGCGAGCCGACGCTTGAACTAAACGACAAAGGCGGATATTTCGACTTGGCTCCAACTGACTTGGGAGAAAACTGCCGCCGCGATATCGTACTTGAGCTTGAAGAGATGGGCTTTGAAATCGAAGCGTCTCACCACGAAGTAGCGCCTGGCCAGCATGAAATTGACTTTAAATATGCTGGTGCAGTCCGCTCTTGTGACGACATCCAAACGTTTAAACTGGTTGTCAAAACAATTGCCCGCAAACACGGCCTGCATGCAACATTTATGCCAAAACCGTTGTTCGGTGTGAACGGTTCCGGTATGCACTGTAATCTATCACTCTTCAAAGATGGCGTTAACTCATTCTATGACGAAAACGCAGATCTTCAGTTAAGTGAAACAGCGAAACACTTCATTGCAGGTATCGTGAAGCACGCAACAAGCTTTACAGCAGTAACAAACCCGACAGTAAACTCTTACAAACGTCTTGTTCCTGGCTATGAAGCACCTTGCTACGTAGCATGGAGCGCGCAAAACAGAAGCCCGCTTATCCGTATCCCGGCTTCCCGCGGCATCAGCACACGTGTTGAAGTACGCAGCGTAGATCCAGCTGCTAACCCGTACCTTGCACTAAGCGTATTGCTTGCTGCAGGCTTAGACGGAATCAAAAATAAATTGGAAGCGCCAGCTCCAATCGACCGCAACATCTATGTGATGAGCAAAGAAGAGCGCATGGAAAACGGAATCGTTGACCTTCCAGCAACACTTGCGGAAGCGCTAGAAGAGTTCAAATCAAACGAAGTCATGGTCAAAGCGCTAGGCGAGCACCTATTCGAACACTTCATCGAAGCAAAAGAAATCGAATGGGATATGTTCCGCACACAAGTTCACCCTTGGGAACGCGAACAGTATATGTCTCAGTATTAATCTCTCAATCCCTTGGCACTATTGGTGTCAGGGGATTTTTTTATCTGTTTTCTATTTTAATAAATTGGTATAATCTTGTATCACCCACAAAACACCAGAAGTTTCACCTCTGAAAAGGCATCATCACCAACGAATACAACTTTAGAAAGTAGGTGCGGACATGAGTTAATCAAGAAGATTGCTTCTACAATGGCAAAATGATACTGAAAAGGAGTGAGATTCATGGGAGGATTTTATTTCTTTGGTGGTTTGATTTTAGCACTTCTACTAGGTGTTTGTTTATTATCTTTTGGTGCTTATACTCTTTGGAAACTCATAAAGATGCGCTAGGTTTGATGGAAGCTCCCTTTTGAATTAAATAGCTGTTTGCTGGATCTCACTTTTTGTAAGTTGGAAATTCATATGACTGAGTATCTGTACTGTTGGCTTTAGCTGACGATAGGGATGCTGATACGACTAACACAATACCAAGGTTGTTGCTTGTTCGAACCTACATCCAAAATTCCCAATAAAATAATGGTTTTATCCATAAAACAAAAGTTTGTAAATTAGGGAAAGAACATGCTTAATGCAGGTTCTTTTTTATTCAATCATTAAAACATTCGAACAATTGTCGATATTTAACATGTGTAAAGATGGAAAGGGTGCTCTATGATTATAAAAAGCTCTGAAAGGATTGTAGTTATCGATGATGAATGTAAACTCAAGTAATCTTATTTATGATCCGAAAATCTTAGCATTTTGCAGCTTGGCTACAGAAGGGTATGGAGGGAATAATCCAACTCCTTCATCCATTGGCTTTAGTGAATTCTGTGAGAAACTTGAGAAAAATGAGGTAGTTGAATCCGAGAATAAAAAAAGCTCACTTGACCTAAATAAGTCTTTAGATTATTGGAATGGTGGAGGTAGTCTTTCTGCAATGGATTCGCAGGTATTAGATATTATTAAAAAAGCTTACAACTTAGGCATGGTTAACAAAGATAACATGTTACTACGTAACGAAGCAATTAGTGCTTACAAGAACTCAATTTGAATATGAAAATAGCGCCCAACTATTAAGTTGGGTGCTTTTACTTATTGAAAGTTATTTTCTTGTAAATGCTTCTCATGTTCTCTGAAATTGCTTTTTAAATAACAATTGCTATGACCGCAGGTGAGTTGGTGCATAAAGAGGAAGGGTTGAATCCTTTCCTTTTTATATTATTGATAATAGCTAAAACAGTTTTTATGCCCTGTATCGTTGCATGTTGCCAGCTTCCCAAAGTTTAATAAAATGATATTCCCGCTTAAACACACCTCATCAAACAGTTGTATTTGTATAAGGAACTTTCCAAATAATCTGTTGATGAGAGTGTTTTTCCTCTCCTTGAAAAATCCTTTTTTCTTTTCTGTTATTAATTTAATAATTACTATACTATTTTTCCGCTTGACTTTTTTACTGTAGCCTTTTAAAGTATGGAATGTTGCTTAGACTATGTTTAACAACTTTGATACTGAAAATTAGAGGTGGCTACTTAGATGAAACAAAATGGAAATCCTTGGGCGCTATTGCCGCTATTTTTATTTGTAGGCCTTTTTGTCGGCTCCGGTGTATTGACTGGAGATTTCTATAAATTGCCAATATTGATTGCGGCAATTATAGCATCGGCTTTCGCGCTTTCATTTAACCAGAAGCAATCGCTCAATCAGAAAATAGAATGGTTTGCTTCCGGTGCGGGTCATCCTGATATTATTATTATGGTTATCATTTTTATATTAGCAGGTGCTTTTGCTTCTGCAGCTGAGGCGATGGGAGCGGTACACTCAACCGTCAACCTTGCTTTGAGCATTATTCCGCAGCAGTTTATACTGCCAGGGCTTTTTATCATTGCTTGTTTTATTTCTGTTTCGATGGGAACATCAATGGGGACGATTGCGGCAGTTGCTCCAATTAGCGCCGGTTTGAGCGGAGAACTTGGCTTGTCCCCTGCAATCGCTATTGCAGCTGTTGTCGGCGGAGCTATGTTTGGAGATAATCTTTCTTTTATTTCGGACACCACCATCGCGGCAGTACGGTCACAAAAAACACAAATGATGGATAAATTTAAAACGAATTTTTTGATCGTTTTGCCTGCAGCTATCATAACTGTCATTTTATTATTTTTTATACCGACAGGACACGTAGGACATATCGGAGCTGAATCTTACAGCTGGTTTAAAGTGCTTCCTTATGTTGCCGTGTTAGTCTTTGCATTAATTGGTTTTAATGTGGTGGCTGTCATTTTTGGCGGATTGATCTTAACAGGAATTATAGGAGTTGCAAGCGGCAGCTTGACGTTTGAGTCTTATTTTAAAGCAATTACGGATGGAATTGCCGGAATGTCTGATCTTATCATCCTTTCAATGTTAATTGGCGGAATGGTCGGCGTAATGAAACAAAACGGAGGGATTGACTTTTTACTGGGATTCATTTCTAAAAGAATCCATTCGAAGAAAGGTGCTGAAGCCGGTATTGCCGGATTGGTCAGCGTTACTAACCTAGCTACTGCCAATAATACGATTGCTATTATTGCAGCCGGGCCGATTGCCAAAAATATCTCTGATGAATTTAAAATTGACAATAGAAAGTCGGCAAGTATCTTAGATATCTTTTCCTGCGTGATACAAGGCTTAATTCCTTATGGCGCGCAGATGTTATCGGCCGGGAAGTTTGGAAATATTTCACCTGTCAGCATCTTGCATTACTCTTTCTATCCTGTTTTAATCGGGATCTGCGGCATCATAGCAATTGTATTCGGACTACCAAAATTCACAAGAAATACGAAATAAAGATAAAAAAGGTACCAAACGGTACCTTTTTCTTTTTTAAACCATAATTCGTAAAAACATATAGAAATGATGAAAAAGGAAGATAGAGAGTGTATGAAAACAAGCTTTCATAATTTATTATGTTGAGGGCCTAGTGGGTGCGACCGTATGAAAAACAACAAGGGTTTTGATACCCTTGTTGTTTTTTGTGTCTTCGAATTTTTAGAGGTTTCTTTATTTGGAGACATGTAGATTGTTTTAAGTAAGGATCACTCGAGATATGGAATAGCATTACCAATATTGCATCGAACAATCGTTTTGATTTGAATTGAATAAAGGAGTAAGCCAAATTGCTTAGAGATCAAGGGACAATCAAATGGACATTAATGATGCTCCCAGAACACTTAACACAGCTTAAACAAGACTTACTTGATGTATCAAAAATTGAAAAGCTATCCCTAGACGCTCAACAAATTGAAGAGATGGATATTCTTGTTTCTGAAGCACTTGAATTTAATAAAGATCTGGTATTTAACAACGGGTTCGTTGAAAATGTCGCCGACAGAGTACATTACATTAACTTTGAGCAACAAATGTTTCAGTTAAAGATCAGAACGACAATACAGTCTATATCAACATGAATGACATCATAGGAGTTAAATACAATGATTGATTACTCACAATTTCCACATAAGAATATCCTTTGTGCCGGTATGAAATCCTTTTATGCTTCTGTTTCGGCTGTATTGGGTCTTAACCCTTTGACATGTTATCTTGCCGTTGTAGGGAATACGGAGAGACAGGGAAGTGTAGTATTAGCTGCATCTCCTGCACTTAAAAAAGATTTTGGAATTAAAGCAGGCAAAAGTCTATTTGAGATACGTCGTAAATATCCAAATAAAAAAGCTTTTCATCAGTTCCGACTGATTACAAAAAGCTGTTTTATAGATTTGTTCCTGAGAAATGCATTAATTTTTAAAATGTTTAATGTATTTACGAGAATCATTTAAGTCTCTTATAAGCCGGTAAGGTTTACTGATAGCTCGAGCGGGAAGTCTTAATAGAAATTTATTCAAATCTTGTTTATACTCATGTGTCATTCTTGCTGGTTTTGTTGAGATTCTCTCGTAAACCTCTTTGTAAAATTCTTTCACGATATCTATCTTAATTCTGTGTATACGATGACATTCTTCGCATTCAACGCTTTTAATTTTATTATTGATATAAGAAATAACGTGGAGAGTCTCATCACGACACTGAATGCAAAATAAGTTAGCATCCATTTTAGATTCTTTCAAAAGTTATCATCTCCTTCTTAACTATCAACAAGATTTTATCATTTTTGGCCTAAGTTACCGTATAAATGCTTTGCTGTTTCCACTGAGAGCATCCTTAATTCTTATTTTCTGAGTAATATGAATATCTAAAGTATCTAACTCACTTATTGACACAAATTCTACTTTTTTTGATTCATTACTTGCTGCTACTATTCCACCTATCTTTTCACATAAAAAGCAAAGGGAGAACTGTTGGCGAACTTCTCCATCTTGGTAAGCTATAACATGATTGGGATCACTGTATACGCCAATTAGATGTTTTACTACTATATCTATACCAGTTTCCTCTTTAACCTCTCTTTTTATGGCATCTTCCACTGTTTCCCCCGGTTCCACATTGCCACCAGGTAAAGACCATTTTCCGTTATCAATACGTTCCTGAAGTAAGATTTCTTTTTCCTTATGAAGAACGACAGCTGAGACAGCAGGAACAATTTTTAGTGGTTTTGGAGCGTCATCATTGTAATAATAATCCATTCTATTCATTTTGTTACCTACAACCTTTCTTATTTTTCTTAATTTTTTATTGACAGCCCTTTCATGACATTCTACAATAAACCCATAACAATTAACAAATGTTATATGGTATAACAAATGTTACGAAAAAACCTCATTTGATATGATGTGTAACTAATGTTAGTTGTTGAATTAAGGTCTGCAGGCTGTTTAATTCCAAAATGAAAGCGTTTAATGATTTTAATTTTTTGAATTCCGACAAAGGGGATGTTTCATATGTCAATTTATCAACAACTTTTAGAAAGAGAACGTGCAAACGAACCGATTAAAGTAGGAGTCATCGGTGCTGGACAAATGGGATTTGGAATGATTGGTCAAATCTCTCATATTCCTGGTATGAGCGTAACTGGAATTAGTGATATAAATATTGAAGCAGCAGAAAGAGCTGCAAATTACTATAATTCACAGGCATCCAGAAAAGAATCCATTATGGTAACAAATGATTTTCGTGAAGTTATTCAATCTGCCAATATAGAAGTCATCGTTGATGCAACAGGAGTTCCAGAAGTAGGAGCCAACATTTCACTTGAAGCCTTAAGATCTAAAAAGCATCTTGTCTTATTGAATGTAGAAGTGGATATTACTATCGGTTCAGTGATGCATCAAATGTTTACTAATGCTGGCCTAGTTTACAGTGGTTCTGCAGGGGATGAGCCGGCAGCAACACTTGAATTATTTGAATTTGCCAAAATGATGGGAATGGAAGTTCTAGTCGCTGGCAAAGGGAAAAATAATAAATTAAATGTCACATCAAACCCTAGCACTGCACAAGAAGAAGCAAATAAGAAGAAAATGGCTTCTCATATGCTTGCTGCTTTCCAGGATGGTACTAAGACAATGGCTGAGATGAATTTATTGTCTAATGCTATCGGATTTGTACCGGATGTAGTTGGAATGCATGGAATTTCTGGAGATCTAGATTCAGTTATTAAAGATTTAGACCTTAAAGAAAATGGTGGGGTATTAAATCATTTTGGGGTAATTGATTATGTAGATGGGCTTGCACCTGGAGTATTTGTAATTGTAAAAGGGCAAAATGATGCTGTAGCGCATGAGCTGGATTACTTATTGAAAAAAGGTGAAAGAGACCATCACATTTTATATCGACCATATCATTTAGCTAGTTTAGAAACGCCTATTACTATTGCCAAAGCCGTTTTACAAAATGAAGGCTCTATTCAACCATTAGGGACTCCTATTTCTGATACGGTTACCGTTGCAAAACGTGATATTAAAGCCGGCGAGGCACTAGATGGAATTGGAGGTTACTCTGTACGAGGGGTTCTTGAAACCCATCAGGATATGAAACGAAATAATCATATTCCAATTGGTTTAATCAGTGGAAATGTTGTGGCGAAAAAAGATATTCGTCAAGGTCAATTCCTAACAACTGATGATGTAGAATTAGACCCTACAACAACAGTTTGGAAATTAAGATCGCTTCAAGATAGTTTATTCCCGACAGAGACGGCTGATAGTAAAATTGTAACTACTTTGTAAGTTCATAGGCGTGTAGCAAAACTCGTTTAAAGATAGAGTTTTGTCCGCGCCCTTTTTCTTCATCAAATAGAACTTAAAAAGGGGCATGACTTCCTATGAGATTTGTTTTAATTCTCTGCTTTTTGCTAGTAGTTCAATATGTATTTACCTTCATACAAGTTCGTTATTATAGAAAGAATATGAGTGAGATTGTAAGCACTTACAGAGAAAAGAAAGGGTATTATTTATTTTCTGGTACGGAAAGAAGAAAGTTTCGTCCTGGTGCCATTGCTATGATTGTCGTAGATAGTAACTATATCATTCAGGAATGTCATGTGGTCAATGGTTTTTCAGTCTTTTCTAAGTTTAAAGAAATAAATAAATATAAGGGACAACATATAGGAACTGTATTAGATGATTTACAAGAATGTAAAACAAATCAAAAAGGGAATTATAGACGATTACCAGCTATTAATACAGCCCTTTCAAAGGCTGCTGAAAATGCTTTATTGTCAATCTCTACAAAAAATATCTCTATATTTTAATGGAAAGGAGTGTTGATACCTATGGAATGGATTCAATGGTTCGGCGAACACTTTATAGGAATGTTTGATGCCGGTGGTAAACAGTTTATGGATTTAATGACTGGGATTGTACCTACTCTAGTTGTATTATTAACATTTACCTATGCAATGATTAAGTTCATAGGAGAGGAAAGAGTCAATAAGGTCATCCAGTTCGCAGCAAAGTATACATTATTAAGATATACATTAATGCCTATCCTATCAATCTTACTATTAACAAATCCAATGGCTTATACCTTTGGAAGGTTTTTACCAGAAAAACAAAAACCAGCGTTTTTCGATTCTCTAGTTACTTTCTTTCATCCTGTTACAGCTTTATTCCCTTACGCAAATGCAGGAGAGCTTTTCGTCTATTTAGGAATTGCCAATGGTATAAAAGAGGCTGGTTACCCGATGTCTGATCTTGCCGTTCGCTATTTTCTAATAGCAGTTGTCATCATGCTTTTACGCGGGGTTATTACTGAACTTATCACAAAATATCTAGCTAAAAGAATGGAAGCGAATTTTTAATTGGAGGAGAAATCGCCATGACTCGAGGGGGAACGATCATGAATAAGCAGCGTGCAATCTTTGTGGATAAAGGTTCTGGTGGTTGGGGAACAGGTCTAAGAATTGAACCCAAAGGAAAAAAGACGAAGGTTGTTTCTATTACAGGTGGAGGGATTCATCCAGTCGCAAGAAAGATAGCTCAGGTATCTGGAACAGAAGCTGTAGACGGCTTTAAAAATTCAGTTCCTGAAGATGAAATGATGTGTGTTGTTATTGATTGCGGAGGTACGGCAAGAATTGGACTTTACCCGATGAAACGTATTCCTACAGTTGATGTTCTTCCTTCTTCACCTTCAGGTCCATTGGCAAAATATATTAAAGAAGATATCTTTGTTTCTGGTGTTACAGAGAAAGAAATCGGGTTGGCTAACGAGCAACTAGAAATCCCATCAGAATCAGAAGAGACATCAAAAACTAGCAAACTTGATACAAGTGACAAGGAAAATTTGAATAAGAATGATGTAAAAATGAAAAAAGAAGAACGAGAAGATAGAGATAACTTCCTGATGAGATTTTCGAAAGGAATTGGAAAAGTAACAGGCACCTTTTATCAAGCTGGTCGAGATTCAATTGACATGCTTATAAAAAATATAATTCCATTTATGGCCTTTGTGAGCATGCTCATTGGGATTATTAACTACACAGGTATTGGCGATGCTATGGCTCACTTCTTGTCACCTCTGGCTGGTTCTTTGTGGGGATTAATCATTCTGGCATTTGTTTGTACCTTACCATTCCTATCGCCAGTGTTAGGGCCAGGTTCCGTTATAGCCCAAATTATAGGAGTCTTAATTGGAACCGAAATAGCTAAAGGAAACATTCCGCCTCAATTTGCCTTGCCGGCTTTATTTGCTATTAATGCCCAAGTGGGTGCTGACTTTATACCAGTTGGTTTATCACTTGGCGAGGCGAAAGCTGAAACAGTACAATATGGTGTACCAGCAGTTTTATATAGTCGTCTTATCACTGGGGTTCTTGCTGTTATAATTGCTTATGTCGCAAGCATTGGAATGTTTTAATAAATTTAAAATAATTATAAAATGGAGGTATGAGTATGTATAAGTCAATTGTAAAGGAAATTGGAGAATTAGCTTTATCATTTGAGGAAGAAAAAATAATGATTTTATTTGGGCCTCAAACACCAGAGGGGTTAAGAGACGTGGCTGTCATTCATGAGGTTAAAGAAGATCAATCAGAAAACCCAATTCAAGAAGGGCATACTCTAAAAGTTGATGATCAAGAATTTAGTATTACTGCTGTAGGATCCGCAGCCAACAACAATTTAAAGGAACTTGGTCATATTTCTATCTACTTCAACGAGCCTAACGGAGAAATTCTTCCTGGTGCTGTGTTTGCTAGCCCGTACGAGCTTCCGCGAGTTAAAAATGGCAGTGTCATTGAATTTAAATCATAGAAAGACCCCTGGAGATCAGATCACATATAAAGAAAAAAGGAGTTTCGAATTTGAACTTACCTGAAGATAATAGATTGTTTGTTAAAATAGCTCATATGTACTATGAGGAAGGACGTAACCAATCGCAGATTGCGGAAGAAATCGGTGTAAGCCGCTCTCTTATTTCTAAATATCTTTCAAAAGCAAGGGATTTGGGAATCGTTGAAATTATTATTCATGATGAAATGATTCATCCTTATAGAAAACTCGAAGGAAAAGTTGAACGTTTATACGGATTGCGTGAAGTCGTATGCATCCCCAATCTGGGAGGCGAATCCTCGAAAAGCAGATTGGGATCTGCAGCTTGTAAATATTTGTTGCGAGTAATGAGAGATGGGCAAACGATAGGGGTCTCCGCAGGAACCACGTTGTATGAAGTAGCGAAGGCTATGACCTCTAGCCAGCCCTATCCTTCTGCTACATTTGTTCCTCTAGTTGGAGGAATGGGAAACGAACGAGTAGATATACATGCTAATCATATTGTAGCTAAGCTCGCAGAGAGTCTACAATCTCAATACAAGCTTCTTCATGCTCCCGTAATGGTAGATTCTAAAGAAGCAAAAGAAATATTTATGAGGCAAACTTCTATACAAGACATTTTTAATCTATCTACCAAATCCCATATAGCGATTGTTGGAATCGGGGGAACTCCTGAACATTCAACTATGGTGAAGTCTTATCTAGGTCAGGAGCATCAGGAGTATTTTGATCATACGGATGTCGTCGGAGACATTTGTTATAATTTCATCGATGCAAATGGCCGATCATCTCTCAGTTCATGGAATGAAAGAGTGATTGCATTGGAATTAGATCAATTAAGGGAGATTCCACTTGTCATTGGAGTGGCTTGCGGATTAGAAAAGGTGAAGGCAATAAAAGCAGCATTGGAAGGTAAGTTAGTCCATGTATTAGTGACAGATGAACAAACAGCACAGGCTTTATTGGATTAATTAAAAATAAAGGGATGAGATATTTCATAAAATCATCCCTTTTCTTTTGAAATTTAGAAGAAGGAATTGAATTAATTATTATGCAATTATGGCCAAACAAAAGCTCGGGAATAGGTTACAGTAAAGATGAACTTGGTGGTGGATTTTATCGATCAAGAACATGATCTTCTCACAAATATCACAATGGACATTTATATCTACCTGATGCTCTTTAATAAGTTTTACTCCGGTAAGACTGTGCGAAGTATCTCAGTTACGTTATCAAATATTGAGGATGATGTTAATCAGCAGTTGAGTTTATTTGAAGTGGATAATGAGAAGAGAAGGAAACTCGGGTTTGTAATGGATGGAATTAGAAACAAATATGGCTCAAAAGCGATTCTTAGAGCATTTTCTTATACAACAGCTGGAACTGCGCTTCATAGAGCAGGGATAACTAGTGGGCATAAATCATAAAAATAACCCCCTTCAAAATTTGGAGGGGGAATAATACATATTAAGAAGTATGTCCTCTACTTGCAACTTCATACGAATGACCATCAGTAAAACCAATACTGGCTGTATGTCCTCTGCGTGCTTCTTGGACATCTTTTTGAGTGTTAGTTAAATAAATGCTTACAAATCCAATTAAAACAATGGCTAAAATAAAGACAGATGCATGCTTAAGTTTCATAAAGACAATCCCCTCTCTGAATTTGTTTACGGGCATAAAGCACTTTCTCATAATAAGCAACAGCCACTTTATGGTCTTCTTTTTCATTGTAATATTTCGCTGCATCTGATGCTAAATCCTCCACGTCTGAAAACATTGACTTTAATTCTAAATAATTTAGAATCGAATTTAATTTTCCTTTGTCGTTATCTACATATAGGGCATGAATGAATTCAAACATTTTGGCCATGATCTCATCGTTTAAATCTTCGGACAAAGACAGACCATGTGCACACCAAGAAATTCCCTCGGAATGATTTCTCATTTTAAATGTGGTTTTTGTCAACATAAGTAATATGTCTAATAAACGATTTGAGTGCTCATACCCATTATCCTGGTATACTCTAATACCCTCCTTAAAGTACTCAGCCGCCTTTTCATAAGCTTCCTCAGCAAATGAACATAAGCCAAGATTGTACAGAGATGATCCGATTAATCGTGACATATCGATTTTTCTTGCTTTATCTAGAGCATCTTTAAAATGAGGGATCGCTTTTTCAGGGAAGTCCATATCCAAATAGTTTAGACCGATGACAAATGAACATTGAATAACTCTTACAGTGTAGTTTTCATGTGCTTTATAACTATCGATTGCTTGAACAATGTGATGCATCGACATATGAGTTTGCTTCATATGATAATAAATTTCTGCAACTTTGTAGTGGAATTCTGCACGTTCAATCTCATCTGCGACAAGTGATAACTTTCTCTCGGCTTGCTTATAGAAGCTTATGGCATTAAGATATTCGTATTGTTCAAATTCATACATTCCCCGAAAAAAGTTAAAATAATATTCAAGAATTCCTTTTAAATCAGTTTGGCTACTTTCAATCTTTTCTAATAAGTCTGAAATTTTAGGGCGTTCTTCGTTCAATGTTTTTGGTTCAAGGTAATCCAGCATCAGCTGATGGCGAAAACACATGAGAGAATAGTACAGCAATAAATCTTGATCTTCTTTCATATGCCTAATTTCTTCCTCGACCTCAGCTTTCAATATTTCCGAATCTGGGACACTAAATAACCTTATGCATTTATATCACTCATTTATTTTCACTCCGACTTTAGAAGAAGAGATCATTTGCTCCAACACAAGCCCTCCTATATGAAATATCTAAATATGTAATATTTTATCATGTTTAAATGAATAAGGAAGATTGATGTTATCTTAAAAAACGAAAAAAATAGGGTGAAGAAAGACAGTAAACATAAGGGTTTTTGAAACTTTAATAAGTGAATAGGAGGTAAATGATCGTAAAACATAAGCGAGAGTAGGGGAAAGGGGTCGTTTTAAGCAAGTATTGACGAAAAAGGAGAAATTTGAAGAGGAAAAAACGTTGATAATATAGGCTTTTACGATGGCGATTACGATGTGAAATTGCGGGATTTTGAAGTGAATAATGGAAATGAAAATTTGAGCAGAGTGTGGGAATGGAAGTGCTATGGGTACATTCATTCTTGTTTTTGAGTATTTGATGTTAATGGACCTCCTGTATATTGGTAGCGAAATCCCTATATAATAGCTCTTATACCTGCATTTCAGTTACATATAATGGTTATGCTCGAATGCTTTATGGATGCATATATAAAAGTGAAAATCAAGAATATTTTTTAAAAAAGCAGAATAATTTCTGGCTTGAAATGGGACAGATAACTCTGTTTTTGATCGTTATCGTAACAGGAAAAATTAATACGAACACTTATTTTATCCTTAATAAAAAAATGTTCTGAGTGAAGTACTACATATATTCAACCTTGTCTTTAATAATGAAGATGGAGCATCCATCGTTTTTTACTTGGCCATATTTTGATCCCTCAAAGATCTCAACAGATTAACCCTTATATGCAATATAAGGTATGGCCAAGTAATTGTTATTACTCAGCGTAACAGAAGAGAAGGAATTAGGAAAGTTGATATTCATTTGATTTCATACATAAGAGACCACAAGGCAAAGAGTTAAAACTCTTTACCATAAGGTGTTTTCCTTAACCGATTCGCAATAAGCTTCATTAAATTTACTGCAATAGACACCAATACAATGATCAAAGCGATCTCAAGTAAGATGATAAGTAAAATTTTTAAGTTGAGCCTATTAAAGTAATCACCGGTAAAGGAAAGGAGTTGATAAATACCTGGCATTATAAAGATTGCTCCTAAGACAATTAGAGATTTTTTAGAGAAATCCTTAGCATGTTCAAAATTATAAATTATTAAGAATATAAATAGACAAGCTATAGCAATCTCATGAGTCAACAAACCACTTGCTGAAAATCCTTGCACAATTAAGGAAACAATTAATCCAATTATTCCGATTATTTTATTCAAGATAACACCTGCTTTGTATGATCCTAGGTGTCAAATTACCAATTAAGGGGAATTTCTTAAGACGATGTACTTTAAATTTAACTTAAAAAACGTGATTTTAATTAGATTCCAAGAAGTGGAGATAATGAACACAGATGTAGTTGAAGTCAGCAAGAAGGGACATCTAATATAAAGCAAGTTAAACGGAATTGCATCTTTGCGAAAGTGTGTCAAGGAGTTAGAAAAGGAAAATAACGAATTAAGAGAACAATTAAAACTTATGTTATTAATAAATCTAGGAGAAGTAAGTCGTGATCAGAAAAAACCTGATGAGATAGACACTCATCAGGTTTTATTTAGAGTACAACCATTCTATACGGTTCTCTTTGTTTGCAGCTGCAATTTTAAAGACATCCTTTTACTGATGAGTCTTTTTTGAATCAAGAATAAACATAGACGCATCGTGTCCCATGAATATCTTACTTCCTGTATAAAAAGTTTTAAATTGAATATCTCTATACCCTATTTTAGTCATTATGTCGGTTAGCTCTTCTGGTTTAAATCCGTTATGAACGAGATCTGAAACTATTTTTTCATTTTTATTAAAATCTACGATTAGTAAATGCCCTCCTTCATTAAGAACATCAAATAATCTTGATAAAACTAATCCTACATCATGAATATGGAGTAGAACCTGAGACATAAAAATATAGTCGGCATGAAAACCCGACAAACTTTCCTTTTCTATATCAAAGCATAATGTATCTACATTATGAAAATTAAATTCAGTTATTTTCTGCTTTATTTGATTAATCATGTTTTGTGACGTATCAAGAAATAGCATAGATTTAAACTCATTTAACAAGTTCATTCCGACAAGTCCAGTTCCACATCCAAAATCAATAGCATTCTTACTTTTAGCATCAACTAAATAATTACGGATGGCATCTGATGATACCTTTGCAATTTGGATTCTTTCAGAAGTGTCATATGTATTAGCAATCATTTCAAACTTGTCAGTATTACCCATTATTATCTCTCCAATCGTCCTTAATAAATAAGTCTGAACACTACAAAACATGTTCTTATCTAGGATACGATTTTGTATATCACAATTCAACATAACTGCCCTTTAGTTTAGAAACATTCTTCACAATCAAGCTGAACAAAAAAGAAATAGGGAAAATCTAGTTATGCTACTGAATAAATGTTAAACAGAGAAAAGCAAACACAAAACAAATGGGACTCTAAAAAGTTGCTATCTTTACATAAACAGTCACTATTTTACTCAAAGAGAAGCAATTAGCTTTAATCCAGATGGTTTTATTGGTTTTGCAGGATGGGCGGACTCAGGAAACAGACTACCCATTATTAATGCTTTTATTGAATGGGTTGATTATATATGAGTGAAGATGACATCGATAAATAAGACATATAAGGAAAATCAAATGGAAAGGATATTTATATAAAATTTCTCATATGGAGGTCTTTTGTTATGGAGTATCCTTTTAGAAACCTTGTTTTCGAAGGAGGCGGTGTTAAAGGTATAGCATATGTTGGTGCTCTTGAAATTTTAGAAGAACATAAAATTTTAAAAAGCATAAGAAGAGTCGGAGGTACTTCAGCTGGAGCAATAGTTGCCTTGTTAGTTGGTTTGGGCTACTCTTCTTGTGAGATTGAACAAAAACTTAAAGAAGTAGACCTAAAATCATTTATGGATTCAGACAAAGGGATTTTTAGGGACTACTTCAGAATAGTTTCAGATGGGCATGGGTGGTGCAAGGGGAATAAGATATTAAAATGGATTGAAGAGCGTATCGAAGAAAAGGGTTTTGATAAAGATATCACTTTTGGTGAAATTAAAGAATATTCTTTAAAAGAAATGTTCTTTCAGGGAACAAATTTGTCAACATATAGAGTCGAAACTTTCTCTCCTCAACATCCAGAATGTAAAGAAATGAAAATAAAAGATGCCGTCAGAATTTCAATGTCAATTCCGTTACTTTTTGCAGCTGTGAAAATGAATAACTGTTTTTATGTTGATGGAGGTCTATTGTCTAATTATCCTGTTAGGCTATTTGATCGCCAAAAGTACGTTGAACAGTTTTCAAGTGAAATCCCATTATACACTCAGTTTAATGAATCAGAAAATTTTCGTCACAACGATTACATATTTAATTTGGAGACTTTAGGATTTAGATTAGATCCCAAAAGCAATATAAGTATTTATTCAGGACAAGCTTTACCTAAAAAAGAGCATAAAATTGAATCGTTGTTTGATTTCACTTGGAGCATTGTCGCAACTCTAATGGAAACACAAAATAATGTTCATTTATCGAGTAATGACAGTGAAAGAACTGTGTATATCGATACATTAGACGTATCGACCATTGATTTTGAAATTACGAAAGAAAAACAAAATGAATTAATACAGTCAGGAAGAGAGGGGACGATCCGATACTTAGAAAAATATAAAAAAGATGTTTTTTGGAGATGAGGGACAGTTACTTTTCTAGCTAAACTTTAAGATTTCAAAAAAATGCAATGGAGTTTAAATTAACGAAGAAAAGGCTGGGCTAGTTAAAGATAGCCCAGTTACTTTACCAACACCCATTGCTACTTTCTTCATATTAAGATCAGTTCAAGTGTGGGAAAAACAGATGGGCGGTCATATGGAACTGAAATGCAAAAGATAACACCACCAGCATTAATATTATTAAAGTTCACATTAATTTGTGGGCTTTTTTAAATTCATTTCAATTAAAAATATCATTTTATCTTGATTTCAAAAAAGAATTTTTAAACTGTCACCCACATATACAAACCCGAGGAATAATGTTACAAGATAATCTCTTTAGTTAATATGGAAATTATATTGGGGACATACAGCTCTAATGTTTGAGCAGTTAGAAGCTTATAAGAAAGATTCAGTAACTAGTAGAAAGAGTTATTAAGTCAAAATAACCTGGAATGAGGTTTATATTAGAAGGGAAGCGTCCAAAGCAGAAAGCAGAGCGCTTTTTTTAATGAGGAATCTCAATAAAACAGAAATTTGAATCAGAATGGAGTATAAAGAGATAAAAATTTTGGAGGTAAAACGTAATTTTTTTTTCAAAAGACGGAAAACTCTTGAGGGGAATTAAAATTGTTTTTGAGGAATTAAAAAGCAATGGATCTTGTAGCCTTTAAGAGGGAAAGAAACAATACTTTAGAAACAACAACTATTGACATATTTAAGTAAATGGAATAAATTATTGTTTACAAAATAAAAAAACACATAATTTTATCATAACATAAAATATAAAAAAAGTCAATGTTTTTTTTAAAAAAAGCTGCTTTTGAAAGGAAGAGAAGTTATGAACTTATCTCGTATTTTTAATTCCATTCAATTATCTCCCCAATCTAAACCAATAGTGGAACTACTTGAATTAAATGAAAAAACAAAAGAGCATGGCCTGATTTTAACGCCCAACGATATAAAAACGTTAATAGTTTTTAGAAATAAAGTGCTTCATGATCATGGACGTATAGAACTGGGGATTGAAGTATTAAAGGAATTAATTGAGGTGTTTGCTGCCTCCCCCTATACAGATGAGGATAATTATGTTGAAACGTTAAACGAGCTTCAGGAGATTTTTTATTATCTTAGAAATGAAACAGAAGATAAGATTGGGGACATGAAACTGATTCATCAGATGATGGAGTGTTTTAACGGGCCATCTGCCGGATCTTTAGAGTTATTAAGAAGTAAAATGGAGGAATTTGCAGAAAGTTTCAGAAGGGACAAGATGAGAAGTGAGTCTTTAGATAAAGGTGATGAATAACATGGACTTAGATAACACTTTAAATCGTTATAATTGGGTCTCAAATTTTACTATTGATAAATCAAAGTTAAAGCAAAGTCAATATATGTTGTCACTTCTAAAAGAAGGCCAAAATGTTGGAGCTATTACCAGTGAGAAAGCTTACCAGATACAGGTAGAGATGATGCAAATTCTGCAACGATTGATAGATCAGCATACCCAAGGGGAAAGTACGTCAGTGACAACGGAAACGGCGGAAGGGATTATGATTTCCCTCTTGTATGCAATGGATGCTTATGCTCTTCATTTTGAGAAACCTGAAGAGGTTCTAGTACATTTACATTCTGATAGTGTGAAAAAAATATATACTAAAGGTGTCGAATTACTTCATTATTATTTTGAAGAAGCTAAACAATTGTATCAAGACGTGAAAAAAATGAAATTAGATGTTCCTGTTGATGCTTATAATTTAACCATTGACGAATCGCTACCTATATTTATGAACAATTATAATATTATTTTTGAAGCTCAAAACACCATGGCGAGCATTGACTACCCATTAGCCACTGACAATATGCAACTTCAAGGTGTTTTTTATATTAAACAGTATTTAGAACGACTGCTGATAGAAACGAGATTCTGTCACTTTTTTAACCATCAGGATTTAATGTATGTCTTGACAAATTTCGGGAGAATATGTCGCTTTAATTATCGCATTGAACTTTTTAATATTTTTGAGTTAATGATAAACAATGCTGTTTTTTCACTGATATCCGGGAGTGGCGCCAATCAAGTCAGAATTTCTGAAGTTCAATATGACAGGTTGAGTAGGTTGTTAAGTGATTGCCATGGAGATAAAAGGGCAAATTTGATTAACGAAGCATTTGATCAATTACAGAGGGATTTACAAACGGATCAAACGCTTACCAGTTATATCAATTTGTATCGTGAAGAATTTATTCAAAGGGTAAATAACGCTGCGGAAATTGATAACTTCAAAATGTTGATCATCAGGGAAATTGAAGAGAACGAAAAACCAATGGCGTTAATGTTAAATGAAAATGATCGTATGAGTGATATTGAAATTCGAAAATTGGTGGATTGCATCATGGAAAGTGAAAGCATAGTAGAAAAAATATCACTGATTCGTGATCATTTTGTTTCACTTCATGATTATCTGGATTTGCTAAATTCGGGATGTCTGTTTGACGACGAATATAACGCACTTTTTGCTACGTTTGAGAATTTCGAATTAGCTATTTTTGCAAAAATTGTATTTTATGAAGAATTAAGAGGGGGAATTCGGAATTTCTTTGACATCATTGCTGACTGCACTGAAGCAAAGAGCGAGTGGGAAACATATTATATAAAGTTTATCAAGCAATTGGAAGATGAGCGCATTGCAACTGTTGGACACCTGATCGATGATATTGACTATGAGGAGATATCGTTTTATTGAGTAAAGACGTAATTATAAGTTCTTTTAAAAAGGGAAAGCCTAAAAAATAAAGAAAATAATGGGGTTATGTCAACAGTTAATAACAAAAACAGCTATGAGAAGGAGTCTGAATAAAACAGCAGTTTTAATTAGATATGATCTCACTAGTAATATAGCAAGGTACAAGGCCTAATTAAAACATGTATTTTAAGGTGATTTTAAGGAGGGATCTAGACAATGTTGAAGAAGCATACGTTATGAAAGGGGGTATAAGCATGCAAGTTTTAAGGATATTATTTGTTCATGTCTTGTCTGCGTTATCAGCTGCTGTTGTTTATGTTTTTGGCATTGATTATGATGCTACATTCCATACTTCTTAATAAGTGCTATTCTCTTTATCTATTATTTAATCTTTGCTACACCTGTTCAATATCTCGTAAATCGCAATCCAAAGAAGTTTAGTCTGAAATATTTACTCATATACATATTCTTTTCCTTCTTAGTATGGTTAATCTTTGTTGTAACTACTGACCCAAAGACCACCTTAGACTTTCTAATGGGATATGAAATTTACTTATTTAGTGTCTCATTTGCCTCAATCTTTTGGGTCTGGGACTCAGTTTTTCTGCAAAAAGGCAAAAACAGCAACTAAAATGGTTGCGGATAAAAATGGCAAGCTGAAAGAGCTTCATACTATCCAAATGGTAAAGTGAAAAATGAGCACGGAAAGCAAGCAGAAACGGCGCGGCGATCGACATTAATTTAAAACGGAAATAAAAAGAAAAAACTGTACTCGCTTCAAATGAGTACAGTTTTTTTGTGTGCAGACCTTTATATAAGAACGGAAACAATATCCTTCTGCCTTTAATACGCTTCGGTGATAATCCATAATGCCGGCTTTGTAACTTAAGTACTCATAATACCTATCTTAAGGGAGAAAAGAACTCCTATATACCCATTTCGTATTATCACCTTATAGATTTGACCATGAGAGCCAGATGACTTTTCTTTCTAATGTTCCAACAGGGTCAAGGAAAATAAAAGCCTTGGCCATTGATCATTTTAAGTTATCGAAAATAACCTTGAAGTAAGAACCCTGATTAAATCAAATTTAAAGCCCATATTAGACGAAAGGAAGATCAGTATCCGAAAGCTATCCAAGAGATATTGATCATGAGTATCCAACTGTCAGAAAGCTATATAATGATGAAATGGAGCGTTATCCAAGAGAGCTGTTGGATAAGGTATGTACATACCTAAACATCGAGCTGCAGGAATTGCTGATATTCCAAAAAGGTCATAATCATATCGATCAAACAAAGTGAAAATGGTATACTAAAGTTGCAAGCATAGGAAGGAATTGCAAATTTTCTAGGCCTACATAAAATCGTACTTTTATTGAAACTTTGGGAGGAATAGGTTTGGGCATCTTTGGATTTTTCAAAAGAAAAAATATCAAAAACCAACAAAATGAGATTAACACTATTTCTGAAAACATTAAAAGTCAAGTTAATAATGCTTATAGTGATAACAACCAAAATGAGATTAAGGTAAGCAAAAAAGAGCTGCCAAAAAAAGAATATCCAATTTTGGTTCAAGAGACGAGTTTTTCAAGGAAGTTTGAAGAAAAAAATGCATTCTTTGAATATATAAATTTTAAAGTTGCAGGGACTTCTCATTACCAAAGTGATATTAAAAAGGCTATAAAACTTGAAGCTGATAGTATTTTTTTTGATGAAAAATATGATGGAATGACTAATAAAGAGATTCTAGAATCTACCTTCGATGAACCAATATTTATACATCATAATGCTATATTCTCGAATTGTGATTTGCGTTTAGAGGAAGACAACGAGTATGATCCTGAAGCAATTGCTGTCTACGTGAATAATTTTAAAGTTGGACATGTGCCTCGAAAGAATTTTAAGGAAGGGAAGAAATACATTTACGATCTGTTAAAGAGTGACATAAGGTACCCAGCCACAGCAAGTTTGTATGGAGGAAAATATAAAATTAACCGTGATGATACAAGTATTAAAATGGGTGAAACAGATTATAAAATCGAGTGTCAACTCGTGATCAAAACAGAGAAATAGAGAATAAAACTACGATTTTAAAGAGAACGGAGACTTGCCTTCAATATGAATGTTAAAAAAGCTGCAGCTATTTTTTCAATCACTATTCCAATTATCTCAGCTATCTTAATTATTAATTTTTTTACAGCAGTTATTTCAATTCCATGGCAAGGTATGCCGGTGTTTTTTCCATTATTACTTTCCCCTGTAGGAATAGTTTTGACGTTTGTTTCAATAAAGGCAAATAAACGGTGTGCTGTATATGGAATAGTCTTAAATGCAATTATGTTTCTATTTCCTTTTTTCTGGCTTATAGGTGGGACTTTGTTATTTGGAGTTTAAAATTTATAATGACGTCAAAATCGATGTAGATCTTAACAATTGCATAACTGAATGAAACAACTCTTTTATAGAAACGGAAGAATAGCGGAGGTACCAATTTGGGGTTATATAAACCGTTAGACAGTTACGCTTATACATTGGCATTTTCAAGTTTGTCATATGGTTTAATCTTTGGCTTGTATATGTTCGTTTACTCCGGTTTTATGGCAATCGCATTAATAACTATTGGCATCATTGCATTTTACGCTTTAATCACTTACTTGGTGTTTGCAGTCCCTTTGCAAGTGTGGCTGAGAAGAAGGGGAAAAAAGTTTAATTTAATTAATCTTACTATTTACACAGCAGTAGCTTTTTTAGCTGCGTTATCGTTTTTCGTTGTGAATAATCCAACAAATGCTCTTGCTGTGCTAAGAAGCTTTGAGTATTACATATTTAGCATTGTTGCAGCTCTCATTTATTGGTTTTGGGACTCTATATTTCTGCGGAATTAATGGTCACCTTTTATTGGGAGAGGCAAAGGGGCCAAGATAAAAGAAATGTTTTAAACAAATTTAGCAAACAAAAAGAGCATTAAATTAAATGCTCTTTTTCATACCGCAACGCCGGCATTCACACAAGAATATTCCACTCTTCACAGAGCTTTGAACAAAGTGTGATCGCAATTGTCGCAGCGACCGTATTTCACATCTGGATACTCTTTGTAATCATAAACTATTGAAGTATCGTATCCGTTTGTTTCGTATTTCTCTTCCACAAGATCACCCGCATAATTTATTCAGCATACTCAAGAATACCAAATTTCGTTCGATATAGGGAGGGAAACAATGATTGGATTAGCTTATTTTTTCTTTATCTGGCATGGAGTTGGGTTATTGACCGGTATTAAGTTTATTTTTGTTGATCAGGACTATGATGAAGAGTTTAAAGAGATCATGGATCAACAAACATCAGCTGGAATGGAAAGAGATTTGGCCAATCTGTAAAAATAAGCTTAATGTGATTGCCTTTTTCATGTTAATTGGTCTGCTGCCATTAGCAATAAAGATTATAAAATTATTTAAAAGAGGTTGATTTATGCCTTTGCTTGATTATTTTTATGTTTTGCAGTTTGAAAACAAGAAATACTTCAAATTATTTAAGTTAGATGAGAGCGGTTACTTGACATCTGATGACCTTACGGCGCTTCTAAATTGCAAACAATGTATGAAGTTATTGAGGTAGCAAGTGAGCTTAAAACAAAGTGTAATGTCCAATGTGAGGTAAGTGGAAATTCAAGTCGTAAAACGTTAGGGGTGTTACATGTGTATTGGATAGAGTGGATTGAGGACGGGGAAAAGAAAAGCATTGTTGCTGAAGAATGGCTTGAATGGGCTGCAGTACTTGAAGACTTGTATCAAAAGCGGTTTGAGTATGTTGAATGGAAGCGGCTTTAAGCTCAATAATTCAAAGAGATAAAATTTAATCAGGAGGAATCTATTTTTGAAAAAAAGCTTAATAAATAGGAAATTAGATAAGGATATTCAAAAAGAGTTTAACTCCATAGGAAGAACATTTGATTCGTATGTGAATTTTGGAGAAGAGATGTATAAAAAGTTATTTGAGGAATTTAAAGAAGATGAGCTGAGCACTCCCTTATTTACTATCTTTACACATATACTAAATATGATCGATAGCATATCTATTATGAGCAAAAAGGGGGCTACTGAAGGAGTTATTCCGCTATGTAGGTCATTATTTGAAGCTGCAGTTTATTTTGAACATGCTTATACGGAACCGAGAAAAAAAGGAATTATTGCATATTATGTTCATTATATTCAACAAGAGATTAAATATCGAAATATGTTCAATGCCTCTACGAATTCAGGGAAAGAAACATTCAAAGTATTAAGAAAAGAATTGCCACATTTTAATCTTGATGAAAATTCATTAGATAATGATAAGACAAAATATTTATATCAATTTCTTGAAAAAGATGAAGTCAAAGAGGTTAATCAGGATTGGATCGAGAAAAAACCGAAGCAATGGTATTCATTATATACAAACTGTAAAAATTTAAGAGAGTTATCTAGGAAGTTAGAGATTGAAACATTGTATATCATGCTTTATAAAACTGCTTCTGATTTTATTCATGCTGGGGCTACATTAAGGAACATCAAGGTTTCCGATGGAAAAGGAGGGCTTTCAGTAAGGAATTTTGAAGAAATGCCTTTTTACTGTAACATGGCTTTTTTTATAATAAATAGGGTGTATCAATTAATTAGCCTTGAGCAATTTAATCTTTGGTATCCACAAGAAGCACATAAAGTCGTGGCCAGAACTAGTCAAATGCAGATAAAAGCGGAGTATGAAATTGGAGTTTTGAAATAAGCTTATAGGTATATAATTGATCCCTCATCTTAAGGAGATGAGGATTATTTTTTTATCTTTAATTCAATGCTTATTGAGCAAATTAGTTAAAGGGAACTGGTATAGGTTATTGAGCAAAGGGGTGGAAAATTGTGGTATAGTAGTAATAAAATAATCATTTGGTTTAGAATGTGCTTAAAGAAAGAGGTCAAATAGGTCAAGAATTTGGCGCTGAAGAAATTGCCGAATATTTAAAGTCAAAGGGCTATAAACCAAAACTTAATGTTAATCACTATCGAGATCACTTTGGTGGCTCTATAACCTTTTGGCGCAGACTTAGGAGACACTACATAGCTCTTATACAGTTTGATAAGCAAGGGGATGGAGATCCGCTAAGAAGCAAAAGTGGCTTTACCCAATTAGGCATGGATTCTAAAGGAAAAGCAGAGAGAATAATGATTCATTTGGTTGTCCACTTTAACGGATGGTATAGAACCAACAAAGAACCAAATCCTAGAGAAGAGCATTGGGTTAATTTGTATATTAGCTATGATGATCAAATCTAAACATTGTAAGGGGGATTAATAATGACTGAAGACTTTTATTGCGATGAAGTATTAAGCGGTAAAACAAAAGTAAATAAAGTCCTAGAAACTGAGAATGTATTGGCGTATCATCACACAAGACCTTTTTGGCCAGTCCATATTGTTGCAATTCCTAAAAAGCATATCTCTTCTTTAATAACTTTGGAAGAAGAGGATAACGAGCTATTACTTGAGTTGTTTGGTGTGATAAAAAAGGTTGCAACTATGGTAACAAAAGAAAACGGTTCTTGTAGGGTACTTACAAACTTAGGAGATTATCAGGATTCAAAGCACCTGCATTGGCATATAGCTTCGGGAGATCCATTAAGATAAAAGAATCCTTTTAAAGTGAAAATTGTAAATGACCTTAATGCTCAATTAATTTTTTTCTTATTAAAGGGTTTGACATGCAAAAAGAGAATGTCTTAGGGGAAATAACCTCATACGATTTAAAATCAGGGGAAAAGATTAATACAACACCATTAAAAGCGAAAAAAGAATGGGAAATTGCACGGTTTGTATTATTGCATAATGAATAAGATTAGGAGGATATCTCATTTGGGTGGTCCTGTATTTTTAATACTACTTGTACTGCCGGCTGTATCATTTATCTTAGGGATAATAGGATACTTTATTTTCAAAAGAGTATGGGTAACAACTTTGATTATATTTGTACTCTCTTTAGTTTTTATGCTAATTGAAATAGGGTTAGAGCCGACTTTTTTAATCTGGGTGACTATCATGACAGTTGTATGTTTTATATCTGGAATTCTAACTAAATCCATTGGAACTTTAATTAGAGGGTGATAGCAGAAGCGAAGCATTGCAATCACTTTGACAGCATTTTTGTCGTACATTTCTTATCAATGAAACCCTAAGTAATATGGCAACTTTATTTGCTCCTAATAACCCCCCTTTTATAAAGGGGGTTATTTATTACCAACATTTACATCGAACTTTTGTTCTTGTTTATATTGAACAAGGAATGTTTGTTCTGTTGATATTAGAGCGATAAAGGAGTGAGTCAAATTACTTAGAGATCGAAGGACAATCAAATGGACATCAATGATGCTACCAGAACACTTAACACAGCTTAAACAAGACTTACTTGATGTATCAAAAATTGAAAAGCCATCCTTAGACGCTCAACAAATTGAAGAGATGGATATTCTTGTTTCTTAAGCACTTGAATTTAATAAAGAACTGGTATTAAAGCTTTTTAACAACGGGTTCGTTGAAAATGTCGCCGGCAGAGTACGTTACATTAACTTTGAGCAACAAAAGCTTCACGTTTAAGATCAGAACGACAATACAGTATATATCAACATGAATGACATCATAGGAGTTACATACAATGATTGATTACTCACAATTTCAACGTAAGAATATACTTTGTGTCGATATGAAATCCTTTTATGCTTCTGTTTCGGCTGTAACAATGGGGCTTAATCCCTTAACAAGTTATCTTGCTGTTGTAGGGAATACGGAGAGACAGGAAAGTGAGGTATTAGCTGCATCTCCTGCGCATAAAAAAGATTTTGGAATCAAAACAGGGTCGAGACTATTTGAGATACTTGAAGATCCAAGAATACACATTGTAAATCCGTAAATGAAGCTTTTCATCAGAATTTGCAAGAAATAAGCAGACCTTAACGGGTCTGTTGAGCGAGATGACAAAGGAGTTTTCCTGCGTTTGCTCCGAAAAGCTGTTACATGTTATTGTAATGGAAGAAAGATGACATGAGGTGTGGATGTTGGTGAAATCAGTGGATCATCCCTCCTAAAATAAAAATTCCATTATTTTAGGAGGCTAAACATGAATTTTCAAAGAATTGAACTTGAGCAATGGCATAGAAAACCTTATTTTGAACATTACATGAAAGCGGGGAAATGTTCATACAGCATAACGGCTAACATCAATGTGACCGGGCTGCTGAACAAACTGCGAGACAAGAAAGTCAAGTTCTATCCTGCTTTTATTTATATGGTGTCGAGAATAGTGAACGCCCACCCTGAATTCAGAACGGCATTTCATGACGGGCAGTTGGGATGTTGGGAACAGATGAATCCGTGCTATACGATTTTTCATCAGGAGGATCAGACCTTTTCCGCCTTATGGTCGGAATATTCACATGATTTTCCACGGTTTTATCAAAACTATGTGAGGGACATCGAGAGGTTTGGAGACAAAAAAGGATTATAGGCAAAAGAGAATATTCCTGCCAACACGTTTTCCGTTTCCTCAATTCCATGGGTTGACTTTACGAGCTTTCATCTGAACCTGGCGAACAGCGACCATTTGCTCCCTATCATAACAAACGGGAAATTCTTTTCAGATGGAAAAGAGACATACTTGCCTGTAGCACTGCAATGTCATCATGCAGTATGTGATGGTTACCATGCAGGTGTTTTTATCAATGAATTGCAAAAACTGACTGATTCATGCAGGGAATGGCTTGTGCAATGAAATCGTGTGATAAAAAAAGAGGCCTGATATAGGCCTCTTTCAGCTTGTTGACAAAGTCACAAAAAGTGGCTCCATCGACAAGCTTTTTTAATTCATCTAAATCTGGATACATAACATTATCTTTAAGTGCAGGAAAAAGTTTGGAAAACTGTGCGTTTATCTATAGAGTCGATATATAAAGCTTTTAAATAATTAAACTCAGCAATCAAAACATCATCATTAAAGGCTCTAGCTTTTTCGATTCCTTTTTTGTAAAGAATCAAGGCTTTGTTAATATCCTTCATCTTGAAGTAAATCTGTGTCAATGTAAATAACGTGTGAGGGAGAAGGTCGCTTTTATCTTTTTCGTACCATCTTTGTCATACTCTTTCATACTATAATAACAGTTCTCTAAATTATATAATGATGCACCAATTAGTTTCTGCTTGTTTATGGACTTCGAATCGTTTAAGGCTCTTTGAAGATGCGGAACTGCAACAAATGCACATTGTATGCGGCGAACGGAGTGAGTTTTTTGGTCTTTATAAATGTTTAGCTGCTTCAGCATAGTGCATTGATAAATGGGTTTGTTTCATGTGATAATAAACTTCAGCTGGGTTGATCGGAAGAGTTTATTATGAGATTTGACAGGGGTAATCCAGAGGTCAAATAATGTGATATAACTATTCATTAGGGAAGTGCCTATTATAGAATAAAGTAAACTAACAAAAAGAATAGGAGACTAAAAAATGGAATTTTTCATTAGACAAGAACTCACTCATGAATATAATACGACTGAAGACATTGTTAAAAGAGCTTTTTTAAATGAAAAATATAGCGACAAGAAAGAGCACTTCCTTGTTAATAAGATTAGAAAATCAGATGCATTTATTCCTGAGCTTTCATTAGTTGCTTTAAATGGAAAAGAGATCGTCGGGCATATTCTTTTATCTAAAATAAAGATCGTGGATGGTGATAATGCTGTTGATTCCTTAGCGCTTGCTCCGGTTTCTGTTGCACCTGAGTATCAGAGAAAAGGAATCGGGAGTCAATTAATTCATGTTGCTTTAAAAAAAGCAAAAGAGCTTGGTTATCGTTCAGTCATTGTTTTAGGGCATAAAGATTATTATCCAAAGTTTGGTTTTAAGCCAGCTAGTTTATGGAATATCAAAGCCCCATTTGAGGTGCCTGACGAAGTATTTATGGCTTTAGAGTTATCAAAGGAATCTCTCGAAAATGTAAAAGGTGTCGTTCATTATTCAAAAGCTTTTTCAGTGTAAAATCTAGATGGTTGTTTAAAGAGGCTATCCCCGAAAATCTTACTGAGCGTCTTTTTGGTTTAAAGAATAAAAGAAAGCCGCAAGCTTTCAATTATCTTTCACAGGCAAAGTTGTCATGATCTCTGTCCATTTAAGGTTGGTAAGCAGGGTGGGAACTAGGTACTCCATTCGGGTTTCACTCAAAGCAATTTGTAAACGTTTCTGTTTTTCCAGTTAACGCTGCGGTAGAAGTATTACTCAATTTTTAAAGTTGCAGACATATAAGCTACTCTGGCCAATCCGTCTTTCAAAGTGTTTCATGAACAGACTTGCCATCAACATAAACCTAAGCTAACAGCCTTCCATACTGATCTCTGCAATCACCTGTATCAAACTCTAATTGAAGCTTACCGCTTTTAACCAATTCTTTATTTCGTTTAGATGCATTTTCGTCACATGGTTACATAGGAGATCTGTTTTTTAGCTTTTTGAGTGTTTACAGTAAGTAGCGAACTGTATCAAAAAAGGACCCAGCGTCATTAATTGATACGCGACATTTCTTAAATAGTTGAAAACTGAATATACAAAAAGAAGATAAAACCAATATTTATCTCAGATCAGGTTAAATTTTCTGAAAAAAACGTTGAAAAAGCCGACAGTATTTTATAATATTAACTCAAGTTAGTTTGTTTGATCAACAAACTAATGAGCCGAACTTTAATTGTCCATAAGATATGGTCTTTGCTATATATGGATGGAAGGGGGATAAGAGGATCAATTTAATGGAGCTAAACAATATAAAGAACGAAAGAATGAGGTTTTTATCCTTTGCCGGGTATAGAAAAATATGAATTTCCTGCTTGCTGATCACCATTTAGATGATGAAAATGCTCTGGGAAAGTAGATCACTATAATTTTTTTTTGCTCTTTTGAAAGCGCTTTATAAAACGTTTACTGCCCATAATTTCGAGAAATTATTATACCATTTCATACTGTTCCTTATTAAAGGATCGAAAAGGGGAGAAATCATGCTCAGTGAAAATGTAAAGAAGATTAGCATGGTTGAAAAAGTTGGATATGCGTCTGGAGATTTTGCGTGTAATTTAATTTATGCAACGGTGTCTACTTATCTTTTGTTCTTCTATACAGATGTATTTGGTTTATCGGCGTCAACAGCCGGTACGATGTTCTTAGTGGTTAGAATAATTGACGCTCTCGCCGATCCTTTTATTGGAACAATAGTAGACAGAACGAATAGCAGATTTGGACGCTTTAGACCGTATCTTTTATTCGGAGCGTTTCCATTTGCAGTACTGGCAATACTTTGTTTTACAACCCCAGATTTTTCGGATATGGGGAAATTAATATATGCCTATATGACCTATGTTGGCTTGTCGCTTACATACACAGCGATAAACGTTCCGTATGGCGCGTTAACTTCTGCCATGACTAGAAATAATCAAGAAGTGGTTAGTATAACATCTGTTCGTATGTTATTTGCGAATCTTGGGGGACTTGTCGTTGCATTTTTTGTTCCTTTACTGGCTGCTTATTTAAGCGATACTTCCGGCAATGAATCTCTTGGCTGGCAGCTAACCATGGGTATTTTGGGAATAATAGGCGGATGCCTGTTAATCTTTTGTTTTAAAAGTACAAAAGAGCGTGTCGCTCTTCAAAAGTCTGAAGAGAAAATTAAATTATCGGATATATTTGAGCAGTTTCGTGTTAATCGTCCGCTTGTTGTATTGAGCATTTTCTTTATTATTATTTTTGGTGTGAATTCAATCAGCAATTCGGTTGGCATCTATTACGTGACGTATAACTTAGGAAGAGAGGATTTAGTGAAGTGGTACGGATTGATAGGAAGTTTGCCTGCTCTGGTTATTTTACCGTTTATTCCAAGGCTTCATCAATTATTGGGGAAGAAGAAATTACTTAACTATGCGTTATTACTGAATATTATCGGCCTCTTAGCTTTGCTGTTTGTTCCTTCAAGTCATATATACCTCATTCTCTTCTTTCGATTAATTGCTGCTGCTGGAAGTCTCACTGCCGGGGGATATATGTGGGCGCTCATCCCTGAAACAATAGAATATGGAGAATATAGGACTGGAAAAAGAATGGGCGGGCTCATATACGCTGTTATTGGATTTTTCTTTAAGTTTGGCATGGCCTTGGGAGGGATTGTACCAGGGCTGGTTATGGATAAATTTGGATATATGGCAAATCAGGCACAAACTCCCGAGGCATTAACGGGAATTTTAATTACAGCAACCGTTATTCCCGCGATTCTGCTTGTTATAGCCATGATCGATATTAATTTCTATAACTTAGATGAGAAAAAATATAAAAACATGGTTCGAGAATTAGAGAATAGAGACAAAGTTTATTTGGATCATATTGATGATTTCAAGGCTTGAAAAATGATGAGTCAAAAGAAAATAGCTGAGGGGGAGTTCCAATTGAAGATTATCAATCCAGTGCTTAAAGGATTCAATCCCGATCCAAGTATTTGCAGGGTAGGAGAGGACTATTATATCGCTGTATCTACATTTGAGTGGTTTCCAGGAGTCCAGATACACCATTCAAAGGATTTAGTAAATTGGCACTTAGTTGCACATCCATTACAGAGAGTTTCACAATTAGACATGAAAGGAAACCCTAATTCAGGCGGGGTTTGGGCGCCATGTTTAAGTTATAGCGACGGAAAGTTTTGGCTGGTCTATACGGATGTTAAGGTAGTAGACGGGGCGTGGAAAGATTGTCACAATTATTTAGTGACTTGTGAGACGATTCATGGCGACTGGGGGGAGCCGATTACATTAAATAGCTCGGGGTTTGATGCCTCTTTATTCCATGATACAGATGGAAAAAAATATTTATTAAATATGTTATGGGATAACCGTGTTGATCGGCACTCATTCGGAGGAATTGTCATACAGGAATATTCTGATAAGGAGCAAAAATTAATTGGTAAACCGAAAGTTATATTTAAAGGAACGGATAGAAAGCTGACTGAAGCTCCGCACCTTTATCATATCGGGAACTATTATTATTTATTAACCGCAGAAGGAGGAACACGGTTCGAACACGCTGCTACAATTGCCCGTTCTGCAAATATTGAGGGTCCATATGAAGTTCATCCCGATAATCCAATCTTAACGTCATGGCATGATCCAGAAAATCCGCTGCAAAAATGCGGGCATGCATCCATTGTTCAAACACATACAGGTGAGTGGTATTTAGCTCATTTAACGGGACGTCCTATTCATCCGGACGATGATTCAATTTTTCAGCAGAGAGGATATTGTCCTTTGGGGAGAGAAACAGCTATTCAAAAACTTTATTGGAAAGATGAATGGCCTTATGTAGCAGGCGGAAAAGAAGGGAGCTTGGATGTAGAAGCGCCTTCTATACCCGAAACAGCGTTTGAAGCAACGTACCCGGAAGTTGATGAATTCGAGGGCTCAAAATTAAATATTAACTTTCAAACTTTAAGGATTCCGTTTACAAATGAATTAGGTTCATTGACTCAAGTGCCAAATCATTTACGATTATACGGCCATGAATCATTAACCTCGACATTTACTCAGGCATTTGTAGCCAGACGTTGGCAAAGTCTCCATTTTGAAGCGGAAACCGCTGTTGCATTTTATCCGGAAAATTTTCAACAAGCCGCTGGATTGGTGAACTATTATAATACAGAGAACTGGACGGCTCTTCAAATCACACATGATGAAGAACTTGGCCGTATTCTTGAATTAACAATATGTGATAACTTTTCTTTTTCACAGCCATTAAAAAATAAAATTGTTATTCCTCGGGAGGTTAAGTATGTATATTTAAAAGTAAATATTGAAAGAGAAAACTATACTTATTTCTATTCTTTTCACAAAGAAGATTGGCGAAAAATTGACATTTCATTAGAAACGAAAAAATTATCAGATGATTACATCCGTGGAGGAGGATTCTTCACAGGAGCCTTTGTAGGGATGCAATGCCAAGATACCAGCGGTAATCATATTCCGGCCGACTTTAGATATTTTCGTTATAAAGAAAAATAATGTGCATATGAAAAAGGAGACTTCTATTTTAGAACTCCTTTTTCATAGTAGAAGACGCCCTATACTCCTATTCAGCATTAAAGATGAGCGTAAAACATAAAGATTTGTGCATTTTTAATTATAAATTACATTGTAGCCATCTCCAGAAAATGGTCAATGACAATGGAGGACATCCCTAACGCTGGTGCGTTTTTTCCTAAGAAAGATGGTAATAATTCATAGCTGCTGCCTAATTGTGAATAAACCCTGGCTGACACTTCACTTTTAATTGAATTTAAAACCATAGGATGCGATTCAATTATGCTGTTTCTTAAAATAATGGCTTGTGGATTGAATGTATTTAGAATATTGGTAAGGCCTATTCCTAAATAGAATCCAAAATTCTGTAACGCATTTAAAGTTCCAATATCATTCAGATGGGCGAGTTCTATGATATCTTGAGTGGATACTTTTTTCTCTTTCGTCTGAAGAGATGTTAATAAAGCCTTCTCTGAAGCATACAATTCCCAGCAGCCTCGGTTTCCGCAACTGCATTTAGGGCCATTAAAGTCTATTGTCATATGTCCCATTTCTCCAGAGAATCCGCTTACCCCTCTATATAAATGATTGTTGATAATAATACCGATCCCTATCCCTGTATTGATACTTGCATAAATAATGTTATCGTGATTTTTTGCAGCACCGAATACTTTTTCTCCATATGCGCCGGCATTTGCCTCATTTTCAATAAAAACAGGCACATTGAACTTCTCTTGTATGAAAGGTTTTAAGTCAATATTTCTCCAGTTGGAGTTCGGAGTGAAAACAATTTTTTGATTTTCATCAATTAGCCCAGGCACGCATATCCCTATACCAATAAGACCGTACGGAGATTCTGGTATATGCGTAATAAAGTGATGAATCATGTCAATTAAAATGTCTTTCGTTATTTCTGGAGAATTGCATTCCAAATGGTGGTGTTGATCAAGCACAATTGACCCTTCAAGGTCTGTTAAAATGCCATTAATATAATCCACACCTACATCTATTCCCACAGAGTATCCCGCCTTTTTATTAAAAACAAGCATGACAGGTCTTCTTCCGCCACTTGATTGTCCCTGACCTATTTCAAATACAAGATTTTCTTTCATTAATGTGTTTACCTGTGATGAAACAGTTGATTTATTTAATCCAGTCTTTTCAGATAATTTTGCTCTTGAAATGGGTGAGTTCTTAAGTATTTCTTTTAATAATAACTTTTGATTTACTTTTTTGACAAAGGTTTGATCTGCGATATCCACTTCATCCACTCCATTTGTATAACCTTTAAATTAAGTTGAAATTTTTGTGTGTTCAATTTGACACATACTACATAGCGAATCTTACCTTTATTATATCGAATGTGTTCATAAAAAACTAAAAAAAATATTGAAAATACTGATGGGGTTATATAAGATGAAAATAAGTTAGTTTGTTCGGGCAACAAACTAATATGCAACTTACTTATAAATGTGCCTGAATTTGAATTATCATGTTTTGAATTTATTTTTAAGGGGGACATAACATGGCTCACTCTCATTCTAGTTCAGTTAACTTTTTTGGAAGCGTAAACAAAGTGGTTTACGAAGGGAAAAATTCCACTAATCCTTTAGCATTTAAATATTATAATTCTCAAGAAGTAATCGGCGGAAAAACAATGAAAGAGCATCTGCGATTTTCTATTGCTTATTGGCATACATTTACCGCTGATGGCACAGACGTTTTTGGAGCAGCTACGATGCAAAGACCTTGGGATCAGTATAAAGGCATGGATTTAGCGAAAGCGAGAGTAGAAGCAGCATTTGAGATGTTTGAAAAACTGGATGCACCATTTTTTGCTTTTCATGACCGGGATATTGCACCAGAAGGTAGTACGCTAAAAGAGACAAACCAAAATTTAGATATTATCGTGAGCCTGATGAAAGATTACATGAGAACTAGCAATGTTAAGCTATTATGGAATACTGCAAACATGTTTACGAATCCCCGTTTCGTCCATGGTGCCGCGACTTCTTGCAATGCAGATGTGTTTGCGTATGCTGCAGCACAAGTGAAAAAAGGATTAGAAACAGCAAAAGAGCTTGGCGCCGAGAATTATGTATTTTGGGGCGGCCGTGAAGGGTACGAAACATTGTTAAATACCGATTTGAAATTTGAACTTGATAATTTGGCCAGATTCATGCATATGGCAGTGGATTATGCGAAAGAAATCGGGTATACAGGACAGTTTTTGATAGAACCAAAACCAAAAGAGCCGACCACGCATCAATATGATACAGATGCCGCAACAACCATTGCCTTTTTGAAGCAATATGGCTTAGATCATCATTTTAAATTAAATCTCGAAGCCAATCATGCCACATTAGCCGGGCATACATTCGAACATGAATTACGCATGGCAAGAGTACATGGACTTCTTGGCTCTGTTGACGCGAACCAGGGTGATCCTCTTTTAGGCTGGGACACCGATGAATTTCCGACAGATTTATATTCTGCGACATTAGCAATGTACGAAATCCTGCAAAATGGCGGCCTTGGAAGCGGCGGATTAAACTTTGACGCGAAGGTCAGAAGATCTTCTTTTGAGCCTGATGATCTAATATATTCCCATATTGCAGGGATGGATGCATTTGCAAGAGGATTGAAAGTCGCCCACAAATTGGTCGAAGATCGTGTGTTTGAAGATGTGATTAAACATCGTTATCGCAGCTTTACTGAAGGGATTGGTCTCGAAATTGCAGAAGGAAGAGCCAATTTCAAGATGCTTGAGCAATATGCGCTCAACAATAAATCAATGAAAAACGAGTCTGGAAGACAGGAGCGATTAAAAGCGATATTGAACCAATACATTTTAGAAGTATAACAGGATAAGCTCCAGATCCTGCAATAGATACCAAGTCAACGATCTACCCGTCATGATGCCTTTACTTTTGCTTATTGTTATGACGGGTAATTTCTACAATTGGATTTATTTAGAGTGAATGGTTTTTTAAAGGTTAAGGAGTGAAAAAATGAAGTATGTCATTGGAATAGATATTGGAACAAGTGCTGTTAAAACCATTTTAGTCAATCAAAACGGCAAGGTTTGTGCAGAAACGTCCAAAAGTTATCCGCTCATTCAAGAGAAGGCGGGATATAGTGAGCAAAATCCTGAAGACTGGGTGCAGCAAACAATTAATGCATTGGCTGAATTGGTTTCTAAATCCAATGTTCAAGCCAAGGATATTGACGGGATAAGCTATTCGGGACAAATGCATGGATTAGTACTGCTTGACAAAGATCGGCAGGTGTTACGCCATGCAATCCTTTGGAATGATACCAGAACGACGCTTCAATGTATCAGGATGACCGAGACATTTGGCGATCATCTGCTTGACATCACAAAAAACCGTGTTCTAGAAGGGTTTACATTACCTAAAATGTTATGGGTGAAGGAACATGAACCTGAACTTTTTAAAAAAATTGCTGTTTTTTTGCTTCCGAAAGACTATGTGAGATTCCGTATGACTGGTGTCATTCACACCGAATACTCCGATGCAGCAGGCACTTTACTTTTACATATGACCCGCAAGGAGTGGAGCGATGAGATTTGCAATCAATTTGGTATTTCTGCAGATATTTGTCCTCCGCTGATTGAATCTCATGATTGTGTAGGATCGCTGCTTCCGAACGTTGCGGCGAAGACCGGGTTGTTAGAAAAAACAAAAGTGTACGCCGGGGGAGCAGATAATGCTTGCGGTGCTATTGGGGCCGGTATTCTTTCTTCTGGAAAAACATTATGCAGTATTGGGACGTCCGGGGTCATACTTTCCTACGAAGAAGGCAAAGAAAGAGACTTTAAAGGGAAAGTGCACTTTTTTAATCATGGAAAAGAGGATTCTTTTTATACGATGGGAGTCACGCTCGCTGCAGGATACAGCTTAGACTGGTTTAAAAGAACGTTTGCACCAAACGAATCGTTTGAGCAATTATTGCAGGGGATAGAATCTATTCCGATAGGATCAAATGGACTGCTATTCACTCCTTATTTGGTTGGTGAAAGAACGCCGCATGCTGATTCTTCTATTCGGGGAAGCTTGATCGGAATGGATGGAGCCCACAAAAGAGAGCACTTTTTGAGGGCGATAATGGAAGGGATCACATTCTCTTTACATGAATCAATTGAGTTATTCCGCGAAGTAGGGAAATCAGTTCATACTGTTGTTTCTATTGGCGGGGGAGCTAAAAATGAAACGTGGCTGCAAATACAAGCTGATATTTTCAATGCGAGGGTGATCAAGTTAGAAAATGAACAAGGTCCAGCCTTGGGGGCTGCGATGCTAGCTGCCTTTGGAAGTGGGTGGTTTGAATCCCTTGAAGAATGTGCAGAGAAGTTCATTCGTGAGGCTGCTGCATTTTATCCAAATGAACAAAATGTTCAAAAATACAAAACACTATTCGATTTGTATAAAAAAATTTACACTCACACAAAGGATCTAAATACAGCTTTAAAGAGCTTTCGAAAAAACTAATGATAAATGACGTAAGAACAATTAACGGCTAATCATCATCAAAGCCCTTTGATGACTCACTACAGATGCATCATTGGGTTTATATATCTGGTAACCAAATTAAAAGCGGCATCAAAAAATCAGTTGCTCCATTCTATTTCCCATCAAAAACATAAAGCTATTACATGATAAACGAAACTTTTTAGTAGGTTAGCAGGAACAATAATATAACTGCCTTGTGAAAGGTGGTGAGTAAACAAAACATTACGGTACCTAAATACAATCTAATCAAACTGGAGGCATACCAAATGAAACAAAAAAGAATGAGGTTTTTGTTAGCAGTTTTATTTAGTCTAGCGCTGACATTACCTGCATGGTCCGCACAGGCGGCAACTACAATCACCTCAAATCAAACCGGCTCCCACGATGGCTATGACTATGAACTGTGGAAGGATCACGGGAACACCAGTATGACGCTCAATAGCGGCGGCGCGTTTAGTGCCCAGTGGAATAACATCGGGAATGCGTTATTTCGAAAAGGCAAGAAATTCGACTCTACCAAGACTCACTCACAACTTGGAAACATATCAATTCATTATAACGCAACCTTCAATCCAGGCGGAAATTCCTATCTGTGTGTGTATGGATGGACGAAGGACCCGCTCGTTGAATATTATATCGTCGATAATTGGGGCACCTATAGACCGACCGGAACGCCGAAGGGTAGTTTTACTGTTGATGGAGGCACATATGACATTTATGAAACGATTCGAATTAACCAGCCTTCTATTATAGGTATCGCAACCTTTAAACAGTATTGGAGTGTCCGCCAGACAAAACGAACGAGCGGAACTGTATCTGTCAGCGAACACTTCAAGAAGTGGGAAAGCTTAGGAATGCCAATGGGTAAGATGTATGAAACCGCGCTTACGGTAGAGGGATATCAAAGTAATGGCAGTGCTAATGTAACGACTAATGTACTGACTATTGGAGGGAAAAGAAATTAATCCTTTTAAGTTTTGATTCGTGTTTCAGTCCGAATTCTTGATTTACGATAAAACCGAAAGTATGTTTCATACAAAAATATCCCCTCACCTTAACGTGAAGGGTGCTTTTTTATTATCTAAATAGCTGTTTTTACGTTAGTCAACAAGATTCATGTTTAAAAAGCAGGATTAACTCTAACTATTAGGAATATACATATCCTCTGGCATTACTTACACAGCAGAAAATTTAACAGGCATAGTTGTCATGATCTCTGTCTGTTTTAGCTTGGTAAGCAGAATGGAAACTAGACAAGCCAGAGCTTTTTTTTCTAATTCAATTTGCAAACGCTTCTGTTCCTCCAGTTGACGCTGCAGCATAAGAGGTTTTATTTTCATTTGTATTAGAAGTTTCACTCAATTCTTTAAAAGTTGCATTCTGCTTTGTTGTTGCTTATTCAACCGCAGGGTTTTTCTATTTCACACAGCCATTAAATCCTCTATTAGTCACATATCCATTTCTGCTCCAGATTGAACGTTTTTCTGATTTTGCCTCTTGCTCATCTAGTCTGAATTGGTCTATGTATTTGGTGTTTGGCTCATATACATATGCTACTCTGGCCAACCCTTCTTTCAATAATGTCTCTTGAACAGATTTGCCGTCAACATAAACGTAAGCTAACAGTCTTCCATACTTATCTCTTCGATCGCCTTTATCGAACTCCAGCTGCAGCTCACCGCTGTTGACCAATTCTTTATTTCGTTTTGACGCATCTTCACCGTACGGCTGAACACAAGAATTCGGTTTCTTCGTCTCAGGTGTATCAACGAGCAAGTAGCGAACTGTGTCTTTCTTTCCATTGTAAATAACCTTAATCGTATCTCCATCCACTGCTCTATCTAATGTAACATCCGCTAATTTCTTATGTTTTTTTGAATATGATGTGCCAGCCTTTTGTTCTTGCTGTTTATCATCATTAGATGAAGTACCTTGAGAGACCTGTTCTTTTTCATTCGTTTTTGAATGGCTTTTTTCTGCGTGATTTGATCCACAGGCTGCCAAATTCATGCTTAAAACCAATGTGATAATACTCATTAAAACTTTCTTCATTTTGATTCCCTCTTTAGCATGTAAGTTCTTGTATGCTCTTCTTTTAATCGGTTAACTTCATCATTATAACGATATGGACATTTTTTGTGAATGGATATACCCATAACTTCATGGGAGCTTCATACAATGAATTTACAAACGGTAAAATATGAACTTGCCAATAAAATAACCAAAACATATCCTCGAAAAGATAAAAACAAATAATTCTGAAAATTTTATCGACTTAAAACGCTTTTGGAATTATGATAATATCAGAAATGACAATAAAGTGACAAAAACATCACTACAACATAACAATTAAGGGTTTGTGTTTTTTCTTTTGGCGAAAAATGAAAGCGATTACAAATGCAGAGCCGGAAATCTAAGATAGACATGATTTTCAAACGATCTTACTTTTAGTTAAAATTCTATATCCTTGTTTCAATAGCCATACCGAAAGGAAATTATTAAGTATTCTTAATAAAGGCAGGGGAAATGGATATGAATGATCATCAAAATCGCAGATTGAAATTAATTATGATTTCAGCAACATTTGGAGGGCTTCTCTTTGGATATGACACCGGAGTTATAAATGGAGCATTGCCTTTTATGGCGAGAGCAGATCAGCTTCATTTAACACCGGTTACAGAAGGGCTTGTGACAAGTATTCTTTTATTAGGTGCCGCGTTTGGAGCGTTGTTATGCGGCAGATTAGCTGATCGCTATGGCCGCCGGAAAATGATCCTTCATCTTTCTTTTTTATTCTTCCTGGCATCTCTCGGAACAGCATTAGCCCCTAATGTTTCAATCATGGCAGTCTTTCGTTTTTTGCTCGGGCTGGCGGTTGGGGGAGCTTCAGCGATGGTTCCGGCCTTTTTGGCAGAAATGGCACCGCATGAGAAGAGAGGACGTATGGTAACCCAAAATGAGCTAATGATTGTCGGCGGGCAATTTTTAGCATATGTTTTTAATGCGATCCTTGGTGTAACAATGGCAAATACCGGACATGTTTGGAGATACATGCTTGCCCTTTGTGCCGTTCCGGCTTTAATGTTATTTGCCAGTATGCTCAAGGTGCCAGAAAGCCCGAGATGGCTAACTTCCAAAGGGAAAAAAAGTGAGGCGCTGCGTGTTCTTAAAGAAATTCGAGAAGATAAGCGTGCAGAAGCTGAATTTAGAGAAATTCAAGCAGCGGTAGAAAAAGATACAGAACTAAAGAAGGCATCACTCAAGGACTTTTCTACACCATGGCTGCGCCGTCTTTTACTGATTGGAATCGGTGTTGCCATAGTGAATCAAATTACAGGTGTTAACTCGATTATGTATTATGGCACTCAAATCCTTAAAGAATCTGGTTTTGGTACAAAAGCGGCTTTAATCGCTAATATTGGGAATGGGCTGATATCAGTCATAGCAGTTTATTTGGGATTTGGCTGGTCGGAAAAGTGAGCCGGCGCCCAATATTATTGATTGGTTTGGCGGGAACGACTACAGCACTTTTATTCATTGCAATTTTCTCAATAGTGCTTGATGGATCTGCAGCACTCCCTTATGTTGTACTTTCTTTGACCGTTTTATTTCTTGCCTTTATGCAAGGGTGCGTAGGCCCTGTGACTTGGCTGGTCATTGCGGAAATATTCCCTCAAAGATTAAGAGGGCTTGGTTCTGGAATAAGTGTTTTTTTTCTGTGGATATTAAACTTTATGATCGGTTTTGCTTTTCCGATTTTGCTTAGCTCTGCAGGTTTGTCTTTTACATTCTTTATATTCGTCGCTTTGGGTGTATTGGCAATCGGTTTTGTATACAAATTCATGCCGGAAACAAAGGGGCGTACACTTGAAGAACTAGAAGAGCATTTTCGTTCCCGACACGTTAAAGATACCCCTGAAAAGTCAGTTATTGAGGTGTAATTATTTATAATAAAATCATTGAACTGAAAGAGTACTCCCACTACGCAAGTAGCAAAGCAAATTATACAACCAATCGTTTTGTAAAAGACAGTCAGATTATTTTGGCTGTCTTTCTTGTGTTGTATAAATAAAAAATAAATGGAGTCGGCCGGTCTAAAAACTTTGCCTGACTTCTGTGACAGTAGCTTTCAGAGAAGTTAAACGTAGTGCTTGAATGGGCGGAGAACAGCAAAACTTTTCAATAATCATTTTTGATAGGGAAGTGATAAAATAATGAGACTGATTAAATTAGAAGAACTAATTAAAATTTGTAAAGTAAGTGAGTTATAAGAAAGAAGAGCGGTATCAAACGGCAGTCGATTCTTGTTACGCTAACCTAACAGTTGAGTATGATTTTAGAGAGGGGTTTATATGAAAGGGGAGTTAGTTTTCAAATACCGAATGAATATGGAAATGTCCTATGGAGAATACTGCAACCGTTTGAAATCACTCATTATATGTGGAAAATGAGGGGAGAAACTTATTTTGTAACAGATGGGAGCTAAATGATCAGGAATTCTTCAAAGACAACTCAGTTGTTGAAGGGGCAGTCTTTGCGAATCACTTAAAAACCAATCAGTACTATACCATTTTCGTTGAATTGCAAGCATATCCATTTGGACAAGCGGTTGATCTAGTCCAGACATACGAAGAGTTTGAGTTTGTTGACAGTGATTACGAACTTGTCCTATTGTTGGCAGATAGCAGCTATGTTTCGATATACTGTAAAGACAGAAATGTCATTGAAAAGCTTTTCATTAATGCTCTAAAGAACGATTCTGAAGAGGTTCAACTTATAACTGATGACAATGACACAAGAACAGGCCTTACCGTATAATAATTCTATAATTAAAGGGAGTAATACATATGACAATGCAAATTAAAATCAAATATCTAGATGAAACACAAACAAGAATCAGCAAAATTGAGCAAGGAGATTGGATTGATCTTCGGGCTGCCGAAGATGTAACAATGAAAAAAGATGAATTTAAACTTGTCCCATTAGGTGTAGCAATGGAGTTGCCTGAGGGTTACGAAGCACATGTCGTTCCCCGTTCAAGTACATATAAGAATTTTGGCGTTATTCAAACAAACTCAATGGGGGTAATTGATGAGTCATACAAGGGAGACAACGATTTTTGGTTCTTTCCTGCTTACGCATTACGTGATACAGAAATTAAAAAGGGAGACCGTATCTGTCAATTTAGGATTATGAAAAAAATGCCGGCACTTGAATTAATTGAAGTTGAGCGTTTAGGGAATGAAGATAGAGGCGGGCACGGTTCTACGGGAACGAAGTAAATAATAAAACCTTGGCTGCTTCATGTTGTGTAATTGACCTTATGGAGGTTACAGCCAAGGTACATATTACCTTATGGATAGATCAAAAAATTACTCAATGTTTATTGAGGTATTACTTTTAAAGCGATAAGTTACTCTTTTATAAAACATGCTTAAAATGAAAAAGAGCCAATACCCTATCACAGTTCCTAAGGTGTTAAGAAATAAATCATCTACGTCAAAACTTCTGTAAACAGATCTTATATACACTGAAATCGAAAGCTGTGCTAGTTCAATAAACAAAGATATGAAAAATCCAGTTAGCAAAATTCTTTTTACGTTATTTAATTTCTTAAATAAAAGAGGAAACAACAAGCCAACTGGCAGTAATAATATTAGGTTTCCTCCAATTGATCTAATTACATAATATTGCAGTCCTTCATGATAAACATCTACAAAAAAGTAAAACGGGATAAAGTTATTTCCTGATACGAATGGGATATAAGAGTCGTATTTCATATCCTTAATTAAATCAGCATCTATTGGCATAGGGAATAATGTAACACTAATCAAGTTGAAAAAGTAAACCAATAAACAAAAGATAACGATATGTTTATGTATGGACAGCCGGCTTTTTTTGTAAAGGACTCGTCTTATGAGTCTATAAAATATAAAGCAAAAATAAAGAACCATTAAGTATGGCAAGAGAAAAGCTGAGTCGAGCATAAATACACCACAATTTCCTTTTTAACTCATTTTAACATAAATAGGGAAAAGGGAAGATTCAGATTTCAATAAAAGAATACTTTTATCTAATGACATGTTTTTATAAATAAAAAAGCCCCGGTATGTCACCGGGGGAATAAATAGATGTTTAAGTGATTTAGTGATGTTTTTTATATGATTCGACAAAATCATAGTAATGATCATCGTCATCATAATACTTTTTTTCATAATGATAATCGTGATCATCATCATACTTTTTATCATGATCATGTTTTTTATCATGGTCATAATACTTTTTGTAATACGTTTTTTTCCAAGTGTAATACTCTTCTTTATACTTTTTATAATAACCCAATTAAAGCCCTCCTTTTATTCTAATCGAAATTAATATATGAAGTTTCAATGATATGGTATAGTCAAATGAAATAATAAAATAATAATTGTAAAAAGAGGCTGTTTAAAATACTTTCTGAAAACAAAAATAAAAAAGCCCCGGTATGTCACCGGGGGAATAAATAGATGTTTAAGTGATTTAGTGATGTTTTTTATATGATTTGACAAAATCATAGTAATGATCATCGTCATCATAAAACTTTTTTTCATAATGATAATCGTGATCATCATAATACTTTTTATCATGATCATGTTTTTTATCATGGTCATAATACTTTTTGTCGCAATCATAATGTTTTTTATCATGATCATAATACTTTTTGTAATACGTTTTTTTCCAAGTGTAATATTCTTCTTTATACTTTTTGTAATAACCCAATTAAAGCCCTCCTTTTATTCTAATCGAAATTAATATATGAAGTTTCAATGATATGGTATAGTCAAATGAAATAATAATTGTAAAAAGAGGCTGTTTAAAAACTTTCTGAAAACAAAATGGATAAATTACTTATTAAAATAAGAGCAGGAGAATGGATTCAATTACAATAAATTAGATGAAAGTGTATGGAGAAGAAGAGGGACTTTCAGAAAATGCTGAAGAATATTTGCTTGGTTAAAAGTCAGGAGCTCTATGATATTATTTCTGATGCTGCTTTGGAAGCTCAACAATCAGTAAAACCAGTCAAAACGATTTAAAGAGGGAATGATCTGTTACCAAATACAATAAAAGAAAGTGCAATGATCAAATGAATGAAATTAGAGGGATTTGTTTTAAACAAAGCCCAATTTCACATGGACAAATGACAATTGATATTGAGGTAAATACAATGCATTAAGCCAAGGGGAGCGAATGGAGGAATTAATATGTTTAGACAATATCCAATTTGGTACACACAGACACCTTACTATTTTAATTTTCATATGCCTCAATATCAAATCATCTCTTATAATCCTCAACGATGTTATCAACGGTGTATGTTTCAAACTGGCGGTAACTATGAGCTATGTGACAGACTATGTTATGAGGAAATACAGGTGTAAAAGAGGGGGCTAACTCCTCTTTAAGCACACAATGATTGGAATCACAATCTCATTTTATCTGCACATGCATAGTTTTTGCGATAAAATTGGTATCGTAAAATCATTTCTTGAAATGCCTAGAAACTGAAAAAGAAAGAAGGATATGAACAGTCATGACCCAATTTGATAAACAATACAATTCAATTATCAAGGATATTTTAAATAATGGAATCTCAGACGAAGAATTTAATGTAAGAACAAAGTGGGACTCTGATGGAACACCGGCTCACACACTAAGCATCATCAGTAAGCAAATGAGATTCGACAACTCAGAAGTTCCTATTTTAACGACAAAAAAAGTTGCCTGGAAAACAGCCATTAAAGAATTGCTCTGGATTTGGCAGCTTAAATCTAACGATGTTACTGAATTAAACAAAATGGGCGTACATATTTGGGATCAGTGGAAACAAGAAGATGGCAGCATCGGACATGCATATGGATTCCAGCTGGGCAAGAAAAACAGAAATCTAAATGGAGAAAAGGTAGATCAGGTTGATTATCTTCTGCATCAATTGAAGAACAACCCATCTTCACGGAGACACATTACAATGCTATGGAATCCTGACGAATTAGACTCAATGACCTTAACGCCATGTGTATACGAGACACAGTGGTATGTTAAGCAAGGAAAACTCCACCTAGAGGTAAGAGCACGGAGCAATGATATGGCATTGGGAAATCCCTTCAATGTATTCCAGTACAATGTTTTGCAGCGCATGATTGCTCAAGTGACTGGTTATGCGCTTGGTGAATATATCTTTAACATTGGTGATTGCCATGTGTACACACGTCATATAGACAATTTGAAAATTCAAATGGAAAGAGAACAGTTTGAAGCACCTGAATTATGGATCAATCCTGAAGTCAAAGATTTTTATGACTTTACTATTGATGATTTCAAGTTAATCAACTATAAACATGGGGACAGGCTTTCATTTGAGGTAGCAGTTTAATGCTGCCTCTTTATTGTTCATTAAAAAGAAAACAAAATGAGAGCGCAATCGAAGCAAAGGGATTGTTAGAAAAGCGTTAGATGGTCTTGCGTACTAGAGAATGACGGATTCTTTGGTCTGAAAAAATTGAATGAACGATGAAAAGGCCGGTTGGATTTATAAGGTGTTAATTGCTGCAAATAATACCATAAGGCTCAAGAATATTGTAATGCAAAGAAAAGCCCATACAATAGCTGTAAAGGGATTGTTGAGTCCCATCCTTTCTTTCCAACTTATATTAGGGGAATGACTGGTTTTGTATTTTGCTAACTGGATACATAAGATCACATTCAAAAAAACTGAAATAACAAGAGCTACAACTAAATAAAGGTTCATTTTCATCAACCTTTCTAGATTTCTTAAACATTTGAATAGCTAAAGTGTAAACCTAATATTAACATATACATATTTTACCTTAAAAGACCAAGATCGAAAATACGATTACTTTGTGCACTTTGAGGGTTGAAATGCAATATTTTTGGTCCTTGAATAAATGCAACCAAAAGAAGATATGAATCTACCCTTAACCATAATTAAAGGGGGCAGTTTCATATTTTTTAGCACGGAATTGTGTTCATGCCATTTCTAAGTGAACTTGGTCTGAAATTCGGCAGAATATGGTGAACAAGCACCATGTCAAATAAATTTTATACCAAGGGTTACAGTATTATACTGTAACCCTTGCTTCTCTATATTTCCATTAAAAATATTCTTAATATTTGAAAATAACCATTTAAATATATTTCTAGAAATTGTATACTTATATGGTACTAAATGAATACATAGAAAGGACTGTTGTCGATGAAAAAAGTTTTTTGTAAGTTAGCCATTAGTTCCATAGCTCTATTTATCTTAGCTTTTCCTAATGGCAATGTCTTAGCTGCTGAAAAAGGGGCAGACAAGCCTGTCTCAATTGAATCACAGGTGCATACCGTATTTGCAAACGAGTCGACTGGCTTAACAAGTAACTCAGGAGGCGGGGAGTTTACTGCGCAATTTGTGAACGATTTTCGTAATGTTAAGATGAATGTTAAAACATATAAAAGCTGGTCTAGCTTTAAAAGAGTTTCTGATAATATAGCAACGGGGAGTAAAGGGGGATCCATTACTGCAAACAAAACAGTTACTTTTACAACAACTGTAAGCGGATCTATTAGTGGTTTAGGAATCTCTACTGCAGGCTCTGTAGCTAGCTCTAAAGGATATACTCTAAATGTTGGAGCTAATAAAAGAGTTTATATGGCATATAGAGTTAGGTATAATGTAGAAGAAGGATACAACTGTCTTAAAGATATTGTTACCGGTAAATGTGTATCAAAGAAAAAATACGTAGTTAAAAAACCTATGTATGGAGAATATGCTTTAAAAAACTATTAATTTCATATAAAAAAAGATTAGCTTTTGAAGCTAATCTTTTTTATTAAGAAGAAAATACCCTAATTTTGAAACTAGATACAAAGTGAAAGCGATCATTAATGTTCTTGATATAACAATTCCATGAATAGCCAGATCGTATCCAGCAGGTATCAACGCTTTTGTATTAAACATAAAATACATTGATACCAAAAGAGCAATAATAACTAAAATAATCCCAAAAAGACCTGTTTTTCCGTATTTCATACAAATTCCACCCTATATTAAAATATGATATAAATAAACAAAGGAGCTGAAGATTTCGATAATTCACTTTAAAATAATCAAGCAATGACCCAACATTGAACTCTGTTAGTGTAATTGTCAACCTAAGCTTCAAGGTACTTATTTTATTAAAAGAATAATTGAAAGCCCCACAAATGAGGGGCTTTTAATTTTATGTAGTTCAATAGTAATTGAATTAATCATACCAAAGTTATTTCAAAATTTCAACTTTTGTTTGTTACTCTTTTATAATCCTGAAAACAAAAACGTCATATTCTACCGCAAATAAAGTTACACTTAGAAAAGGAAAATGCTTTTGTTAAATCTCTATAGGATTTGGAATCCGAACCGAATTCTTTATGAGGATGGAAAATGATAAGAAAACCGCCTGGCAATGCCGGCGGTCTTTTGTTACTTTATTTATTAACAGAAATCGTAACGTTATTTCCTGAAACAGCAACCTTTGCGAAATCTTGTGTATCTACGACAGGTGTGACAGCTTTATTGTCGATTGTAATATTGTTAAAAGCTGTTGAAAAAGTTGCTTTGATGGCATTACGCTGACTTTCATAAGAAACAGCCGCAGTAGCAAGTGTTTTCCATTTTGAGATCGTGCCGATGTTGGTTCCTTGAATTTCCGTGATAATCCGTCCGGTATAACCGTCATTGTTCGTTCCCCATAGGGTCATACGTGTATTGCCGTTCAAATTTTTATAGATTGTCATTTGGACTGTGCTTCCAGGACGGAAGCCTTTATTGTATGTGAATTTGTCTTTTCCTTCGATGTATGTTTCTTCATTTTTGGACCCAACCTTCATGAGGGGCTTCCAGACGTTGTATTGTTTGCTGTACTGAAGCCCGATATCCGCCTCAGTTCCGCTTTTTGCGCTAAAGCCTGAATAAATGTAAGGCGTAGAGACCGAGTCATCATTTTTTACGGTGTCAGGCAGCTTAATTTTAGCTGTGAAAACTGCGCCAGAACTGTTCAGGTAGGCGCGGCCGCCGATCCCCTTAGGCAGCTGGGAGGCCGCTTTTGCGACTTGAGTGTCTGCCGCGGGCAAGCCTGGTATACCCGATGAAAGTGTTCCGAAAAGAACTGCTGTTCCTACTGCACCTGCAATCAATACTTTTTTCAACAAAATTCCCCCTTTTGATAGTGGTTTCATCATTCATTATACCTTATTTTGGAACTTGATTTATGTATATAAATCAACAAAATATTTCATTTTATTCATAAATTTCATATTGGATTGTTTATGTAGAGAAACTGCTCCTACAATCTATCTGTTTTCAATCGTTTTAACCGATTTGAAACCTTCCTCAAAATAAAAGCACAAGTGTTTATAGAAACGATAATCAAGAGAACGATCGCTATCGTTTCCCAGCCGGTAAGGAAGGGGTGATCTTTTATAACTGCTTGTCCTTTCAAAATAATAAAAGTACAGAAACCGACTAAGAAAAGAAAACAAATGCTTAGGATCGCTAACGCTTTACGTGTATATGTTTTTATTTCCTCTTTAACGTACAGCAAAACGAAAACAAAGCAGCTAACATTGGCAATCATTCTTATCACATCAAAGCTTTTCATGACAATTGATATAAATAGACAAAGTAAAATGAGATAAAATACTTTATTTTTAGACAAACAATCTCTCCCTTTATGTATGACCCTCAAAGAGTTTACAAAATTTTCATTATAACTGCAATACTTGGAAGCGGGATAAATATACTTCTATATAAACTAATTAAACTATGTACTAAATATTCATTATAAATTCAGATTCAGTCATTAAGGTCTACATAAAAAAAGGCGGGAAGCTTCAGATTATACGAACAATGGTCAAACAAAAAAACCCGGCATTTAGCCGGGGAAAGAAAAAGGAAAACGAGGAGATGTTAATGGAGTTTAGTAATGTTTCTTATGCTTCTTATACTCTACAACATAATCATAGTCTTTTTTGTCGTGATCATAATATTTCTTATCATGGTCATAATATTTTTTGTCATAATCACAGTCGTAATATTTTTTATCATGGTGGTCATAGTATTTTTTATCATATTCGTAATACTTCTTATAATACGTTTTTTTGACCGTATAATACTCTTCTTTATATTTTTTGTAATAACCCATATATACTCCTCCTTTATTGTTAATACGCTTTATTATATGGCGAATAGATTGTGCGGATTGGACAATTTAAATCATAAAGGGAAAAAAGGGCTGTCCAAATTCATAGAAAAAGAGGCAGGTGACACAGAAACAAATCAAAATAAAAAGGCCGATTTTTCATCGGCCACATCATTTATCCTACATTTGTTTGTCATCTTTGTTTTCTGAATCACTTTTTCTTACATCCTGAGTCAGTCCGCTGGTCGCTTGTTTAAATTCTGATAAGGCTTTTCCAGCAGCACGGCCAAGCGCCGGCAGTTTATCAGGACCAAATACTAAAAAGCCTACAAATAAAATAACGAGTATTTTTGTGAAGCTTAATTCCATGTTCTTTTCCTCCTGATTGAAGTTCAACCTTCTAAACAAATTATAAGAGATGGCGGTTTAAATGGAAATACGTTTATTTTGAACATTTTAAAAACCGCCAGCAGGCGTGTTGAGATAATATTCATAAAACGGCTGCTGCAGAATATAATGTCCAATGCCATTAACAAAAAGATGTGAGGAGGTGAGCTGGATCAAATGCTGTGTTGAGGCTATAGGGATCATATCGCTGCCATACGGGATGGCATATCAGGCACAAAGAAATGACTACGTATAGTACTGTGACTTGCTATGATTGAAATAGAGGAGAGATCTGGATGATGAAATACACTAAGGTAATTGGATTCCTGTCTGTTTTAGGGTTCGCTGCGGTTTTTCCATTAACGGCACAAGCAGAAAAAGCGGGAACCACTGGAGCTGGGGAGTGGGATAAGCTGGGGACTTACACATATACTTATTCAAGTCCGACAGTGTATTCGAGCGGAGGAGATTTTAGAGTATGTCTTTCAGGAAGCACTCCTTTTTCTGTTTCGCTGCACCTATATGAAGATGATGCCGGTGACAATCCTGATGATTATGTAGGGTCAAATTATTTTTCGCCCGGAGAATGTCATACCTTTAGCAGTATCGGGAAATTTGTAGATGGAAGCAATAACAAGGCGGAGTTCTTTGTTACCGATTACTCTGGTAAATCAAAAACCGTTACGTTTTATGATTGATGGACTTAGACTTTGGAAAACAAAAAAGAGAGACACTCTCTCTTTTTTATTCTTCGACAGCCTTACGAAGCCGTTCATTCACAATACCTGTCCAGCCTCCATCCATTTTATCGCGAATGATGGAGCTTTTCTCGTTTGCTTTGCCGATCACTTCATTTGGCTCCTTCCATCCGCTGTGAATAAGGGTAAACCTCGTCTTTTCTCCCAAGTCTTCTAATTGAAAGGTAACGACCCATCCGTCTGTATCCCATTCAAAAGAAAGTTCAGTGGGAACTTGAACAGCCAAAACTCTACAAGGAGACGGTCCAAACGGTGATTGTAAGTGGAATACTTGTCCTTCTTTCAGCTGAAAGTCATTGGGCATAAACCACTTGGCGATGCCTTCTGAAGTTGAGACTGTCTCCCAGACCTTCTGAATAGGTGCCTCCAGGGTAATGTTTTTCGTAATATCGGGTAATGTATTCTGATGATTTTGATCCATTTCGTTTACCTCTTGACATATGATGTTTTTTCATTTAAATCATATAATAACTAATAAGATCATGTCCATAGCTTGTATGAATTATGCTGCAGTCTGTTGATGAACCTTGTATCAGTCATCCAGGGCTGCGTGTACGAGAAAGAAAATACAGTGAGAGAGTGGAAAGTGTATATTTTCGTCCTTTCACTCATGATTGTTTGTGCAGTAGCAATGGTTATTTTTGAACCAGAAATCCTGTTCAGCCCAATCGTTCTGCGAGGATTTGATGCGTTCATCAGTTTTGTTTTATTAGCCAATGTATTGTTTTTCTGGAGGAAGAGCAAACGTATAGTATATGTTTCAGGAGTTTTAGCTGTCATTAATCTCATTATGGTTATATCTCTGGTTTAGAATCTAAAACAGGAGGTTTTTTATGCTTGGAAAAATCAAAGCAGCTATTGATAACAGCCCAGGAAAGCCGGCTAGAATTGTAGTCAGTAAAAAAAACGTTTCAGCAATTAGAGGAAGAGACGCGCTTTGTTTACGTTTCAAAACCGAAAACGATAATGGGGATACCTGTGGAAGTTTCAGATCAGTCAGAAAGCTTCAAACTGGAATTTTAGTCTATTCCCGACTGCAAACAGGCTCATTTTGAGTCTTTTTTTATGATAAAAAAGGTAAGGAGTGTCAGCATTTTTCCGTTTGTTCTGCATCATTTTCAAACAAGCTCTTGCATACATGTTTCAGTTTTTTATACTTAAGTTGTTAATATACTTTTTAAAAATGATGAGGAAGAGATGCGCGAACATAAGGGCAGCAGCTTTAAAACTCTGATAGAAATCTTAATTGTTTCAACAAGACTTGGGTTTACATCATTCGGAGGTCCCATTGCTCATCTGGGTTATTTCTATGAAGAATATCTTCGCAAAAGAAAATGGTTGGATGAAAAAAGCTATGCTGATTTGGTTGCTTTGTACCAGTTCTTGCCTGGACCGGCGAGCAGCCAAGTTGGGATTGGGCTTGGTGTTATGCGTGGCGGATTACTCGGCGGTGTCGTTTCATTTCTCGGCTTTACGCTGCGCTGGCTTTCTATGTTTGACAGCTTTTATAGGGCGGGGTCCTTGGTTTTTGGCGGGGGACATGTTGTATTGCCGCTATCAGGAGTTTGTACCAGCTGGAATGGTCAGTAAAGAAGCATTTTTAGCAGGTTATGGTGCAGCACAAGCTGTGCCGGGGCCGTTATTTACATTTGCCGCCTATCTTGGTGCGGTCATGGGCGGCTGGCAGGGAGGAACGTTAGCCGCCATTGCCATTTTCCTGCCTGCGTTTTTGCTTATTTTAGGTGCGTTGCCTTATTGGGATGCTTTGCGGAGGAATCCTAAACTAAAGGAAGCTCTTGCAGGAGTGAATGCAGCGGTAGTCGGAATTTTAATTTCAGCTTTTTATTTTCCGATTTGGACAAGTGCGATTTTGAATCAGATTGATTTTGCGTTTGCGGCCGTATTGTTCAGTATGCTTGCTTATTGGAAGCTGCCTCCTTGGGTAGTTGTAGTCACCGGTGTGATTGGCGGCTTTCTTCTGAGCCTTCTTTAATATTGATTTCTCTAAAGCGTGATGAAGACGTTCATCATGCTTTTTTTATTGTGAAAAAAGACGAACATAAATAATAGATGTATGGGAAAAATAATCCTATTAAAGAGAAGGGAATTGACAGATGGATAACATGGTATCAACACTTACTGACTGGACAGTATGGTTTCAAGCGTTAGTTGTATTTCTCGTTCCATATGCAATCTATAAAGTGTTTACTTGGATTCATACATAAGAAGGTGCAATCATGAGGTGGCGGAGCAATCAGTACAAAACACAGAAGCATCAAGGATCAGATCATTCAAAAGCTGAAAAGCAGGACCATGATGTGTTAACCGGTAACTTTGAAGACGACATTGAGCTAGTAAAAAGAAAGATCGGACATAACGGAGACGTTCATATCCGGGAACTTGAGATCACTCATTTACATGTAAAATCGGCATTGATCTTTGTTGATGGATTGTCTGATCAGGATATGATTAATAAAGGACTATCAGCGTTAATCATGAATCATCATCAGGTAAGTGATGAAATTTCTCATTCCGGCAAAGACATTTTTACTCCGCAATCTATAAAGAATCAAATCGTATCAATCAGTGATGTTATAGAATCAGAGAAAATCAGTGATATCGTGCTGAATGTTTTCATGGGTTCAACAGCGCTTCTTATCGATGGAATGCCGCAGGCCTTTCTTCTGGGAACAGTAAAAAAACAAAATCGAAGTATCGAGGAGCCGCTTTCAGAAGCGCTTGTTCGAGGGCCGCGCACGGGCTTTACAGAAGAGTTGAGTACGAATACAGCTCTTTTAAGACAGCAAGGAAAAAATGATCAATTAACATTGCAGAAATTTGAAGTAGGGACACGGCTAAAAAAGGATTTAATCATCGCTTATATGAATGACATTGCAGATCCAAAAGTGGTCGAGGAAGTAAAAAAAAGAGTGAAAGGGATTGAGATAGATCATTTGCCGGAATCAGGCTACGTTGAACAGTTAATTGAGGATAATTATTTGAGCCCCTTTCCGCAAGTGCAGAGTACAGAACGGCCTGATCGCGTTATAAGCGGATTAATGGAAGGCAGAGTAGCCATTCTGCTTGACGGTACGCCGTTTGCCTTGCTTGTTCCGGTCACTTTCAGCATGGTGCTTCAATCGCCTGAAGATTATTATGAACGGTGGTTCCCAAGCTCGCTCATCAGATTGCTGAGGTTCATTGCGGCAATCATAACGTTATTTGCGCCGGCTTTATATATATCATTTATTTCTTTTCATCCGGGGTTAATTCCGACCAAACTGGCAATTTCAATTTCCGGGACGCGTATGGGTGTTCCGTTCCCATCCATCATTGAAGCTTTATTTATGGAAATTGCAATCGAAATCTTACGAGAAGCGGGGCTGCGTCTGCCAAAACCGATCGGACCTGCGATAGGCATAGTTGGCGGATTAATCATCGGAGAAGCAGCTGTGCAGGCAGGGATTGTCAGTCCAATTATGGTCATTGTCGTTGCGCTCACAGCAATTTCTTCATTTGCCATCCCGCATTACAGTACAGGCATAGCACTTCGGATGCTTCGGTTTGGCGCGATGTTTTGCGCTGCGGTGTTTGGATTATTTGGTGTCATTATGTATTATCTGCTTCTAAGCAGCCATGTCGTAAAGCTAAAGAGTTTTGGTGTCCCATACGCAAGTCCGGCAGTTCCTTATCATTTGAAAGATTGGAAAGACTTCGTCATCAGAATGCCTCTTTTAGTCATGAAGCGCCGGCCTAAAATGATGAATACAGATAATACAAAACGGGTGAAGTGACGAACTCGACAGGAGTGTGATAAAGTCTCATGTTCAGCCCAACCAGTAAAATCACAACCGCTCAGGCAACGATTATCATCATTAATTACATGCTTGCCGCCGGAGTTCTTACACTCCCCCGGACAGTAACAGAACAAACGAAATCTCCTGATGGATGGATTTCAGTTTTATTAGGCGGGGGCATTGCGGTAATAGCCGGGATAATTATAGTTAAATTAAGCCAGCAGTATCCTAAGGAAACCTTTTATGAATACTCCGGACATATTGTAGGAAAATGGCTCGGCCGTTTGATCAGTATTGTTTTTATTACTTATTTTCTGGCACTCGGTGCATTTGAAGTCAGAGTCATGTCCGAAATTGTGGAGTTTTTTCTCCTTGAAGGGACACCGTTTTGGGCCATTATTATGACAGTTCTTTGGATTGGGCTTTATTCGATAACACAAGGGCTCGATCCAATTGCCCGGCTATTTGAAATGATCTTTCCGATTACGGTTATCATCTTTTTAACTGTAGCCCTCATGAGTATAGGTATATTTGAGATCAACAATTTACGCCCTGTATTAGGTAATGGAATAATGCCGGTCCTCAAAGGAGTTAAGACAACGACACTTTCATTTACGTGTTCAGAAATTATGCTCATTCTAGTAGCGTTTATGAAGAAGCCGAAGAATGCAGTAAAAGCGGTGTTCATGGGCACAGGGGTTGTAACGTGTTTTTATATGATTACCCTGATTATGGTCATCGGTGCACTGTCAGTTGATGGTGTTGTAACGAGAACATGGCCGGGACTTGACCTGATGAGAAGTTTTGAAATACCGGGTTTAATCTTTGAACGGTTTGAATCATTTTTGCTAGTCATTTGGATTATGCAGCTTTTTGCCACATTTATTATCACTTTTTATGCAGCATCTTTAGGAGTCTCGCAAGTTTTCAAAAAGAAACCCATTTCATGCATGTTTGGGCTGCTTCCTGTTATTTATATCCTCTCTTGCATGCCGAAAAATGAAAATGATGTGTTTATTTTGGGTGATATGGTCAGTCATATGGCTTTGTATATATTTGGCGCTTTGCCGATTTTGCTTTTAGTTATATCGAAATGGAGGAAAAGAGGTGAAAAGTAAAATAAAACATCCACTGTCCGCTATCGTCATATTATGTCTGCTGATGATTTGTGTAACAGGGTGCTGGAGCAGCCGGGAAATAGAAGAGCTCGGTCTCACATTCGCTATCGCAATTGATAAAGGGAAAGAAACAAACACTGAGAAAGAATTAAAAGAAGAAGGCGGGAGCTATCCGAAAAAAGACAACATTACGCTAACCTATCAATTTGTTAATGAAAAAGCGGCAGGTGCAGGGACAAGCAGTGGAGGCGGTGGCGGGCAAGGGGCGCAGAAAGCGTATATTAATATTAGTGAAACAGGGGATTCGTTACAGCAGATTGGAAGCGAGATTGCGTTAAGAAGGGACCGTGAAGTGTTTAGCCCGCATTTAAAAGTTGTTGTCATGAGTGAAGATGTGCTGCGTACATATCCTATCGACAAAATGCTGGATCAATTTTTTCGTGATAATGAAATTAGGCTGAGCTGTCTTGTTTTATCTGCAAAAGGGGAGGCGAGGGAGGCCCTCCAGCTGAAAGAGAGCGGTGAAATTCCGGCATTTCGGCTGGTTGGATTAGGTGAAAATGAACATAAAGTTTCAAGAATTCTTCCCCCTGTGACACTCGCGAAACTAATTGGCAAACTTCATTCTGGCAGCAGCTTTTTACTGCAAAATGTGGTCGCGGCGAATGGAGCAATCAAGTATTCCGGAGCGGCGGTAATCAACGGGAAGTCTAAAAAAATGATTGGCACTTTAAATGAATATGAAACGGAGGGGATTACATGGATTGCCGGGGAAGGAAAAGGCGGAGTTGTCAAAAGTTATGATAAAAAGAGCCAACAGGTGATTGCGTACGATATCAATTATATAAAAAGCAAAATCAAGCCCATAGTAAAAGGAACAGATATTTCATTCCATGTCGATATTGAATCAGAAGGGGACTTGGTTGAAAACTGGAACACAAAAGAGACTTTGGACACCCAGTTTTTAGAACGTATTGAAACGAATACTGAAAACGAAGTAAAGAAAATAGTCGGTAATGTATTAAAAAAACTTCAGGATGATTATAAAGCAGATGTTGCGGGTTTTGATGAATCATTAAGACTTGAACATCCGGACTTATGGAAAAAGGTGAAAAATAATTGGGATGACACCTTCAGTAAGGCTACCATCACGTACAGCGTTAAAGCCACAATTACTCATTATGGAACGGTTAAAACACAGCAATGAATCAAATAGGTGCTTAAAATCAGAAGAGAAGAAACATCTCTTCTTTTTCTATGCATTTTTCGGGATTGAGATATACTTTTTTTGGGAGGTAAGCATTTTTAAAATGGTCAATATGCTAATATAGGAATTGCTTGAAATAGAAGGGAGGAGGGGCTGTGAGACAGAAACCGATTTATGTAGAAATCGAAATGAGATCTGATCTGGATAAGCTCTGGGAATATACACAAAACCCATCGCTGCATAAGGAATGGGACCTCCGGTTTTCAAATATCACATATTTGCATAAGCAGCCATACGAAAAGCAGAAGTTTCTTTACGAAACAAGGATAGGCTTTGGATTAAAGGTATCAGGTACAGGAGAAACAGTTGGTGTTATCAACGAAGGTTCATCTGAAAGAGTTTCCTCACTGGCTTTTGGCTCTGATCATCCGTTATCTCTGATTCAGCACGGCAGCGGCTACTGGAAGTACATACAGCAAGATAACGGGAAAATTACTTTTTTAACACAGTACCAATATAAAACAGCCTACGGACTACCGGGAAAATGGATCGATCGTTTATTATTTCGGCCGCTGCTTGGCTGGGCGACTGCATGGAGCTTTGATGCATTAAGGCTTTGGATCGAGCAAAATAAACATCCCAAACACACAATTCGATCTGCTATCGTTTATGTGATAATATGTCTGTTTTTCAGTCTGTTTTGGTTTTATCAAGGCTTTACAGGTTTTGAAACAAGCATTTTTGCAGGAACAGCGGAGATAGGTATGGGTATGTTATGGCTGATTCCTTTAAAGAGAAAATGGATCATTCACGCCGGCCAGGCTTGTATCTTTGCTGGATTCGCTTTTGTAGGTTCCGAGATATTATTATCGATGCTGTTGTGTGTGTTTTCTGCGGCAAGCGGTGTTCTTAGTCTTCAGCTCCCCAGTGCCTGGCACACAAAACGAAAAAGAAAGAAGTGACATTGTGAGTTCGATTTATGAAAAAACGATCATTAACTATCATTTGCTGCATCCCAAGCTGCAAAAACGCTATCAGTTAGACGAATCTCATACATTCAGCGGGACAGGAACGATGTCAGAGATAAGCGGAGGCTCTTTTCTGGTCAGAATGCTGTTAAAACTGGGTGTTTTTTTCAGGTGCTTCTTTTCAGAAAGAGGCAAAGACATCCCTTTTACGATACAAAATAGAGCTTGTCTTATGAATCGGGATCATATCGGGATAGAATGGAATCGTACATTTTACTTTAAAGGCAATAAACGTTTCTTTGACGCGATCATGGTATACGACGAAAAAGAAGATAGAATACTTGATTTCTTCGGCAAACCTCATCTTCTGCTGTCTGTTTTAGCGTTCGAGGCATCTCCTGATGGCTCTCTTACGATTACATCGGGAAAGCAATGGCTATTGCTATGCGGAAAAAGAATACCGCTGCCAAAATGGCTGACGGGTACATCAGTTGTTTGCGAAACGTTTGACGAAAACAAGAATTGCTTCACCATTCAAGTGCATGTGCAAAATACAATTCTCGGTACTCTTTTCTTTTATAAAGGAACGTTTCAGGAAGAAGAGAGAGAATCATGCTAAAACGAAATGGCATGATCAGTACGCTTTGCTTTATAGGATTTTTTGCAGCGGAAGCACCCCATATATCAGTGGCAGAGACACTTGTTTTGCTATCCATTCTTTATTTTGTACCGGGAATTTTTCCTTTTGTCTTTCATCAATCGCCGCTCCGGGCTGCTCAATCTCTAGAATCTGGGTTAATAAAGTGCTATCCGGCAGCCGCTTTCTTTGCGGTACTGGCTCTTGTGACAGACATCGGAGGTTTCGCTCTGATCTGGTGGATGTACACAATTTTTCTTGCATTTTATGGAATCCTTCGCCTTTGGGAAACAAATATACATAGAATTGAAGAGACATCAGTTTTGTTCGGGCTTATCTATTTGGCGGGCGGAGGGTTTTGGTTTTTTGCTTATGCTGCACATTTGAAGATAATGCAATTTGGCCCTCTCATCATTTTGCTGACTGCTGTCCACTTTCACTATTCAGCTTTTCTGATTCCAATCTTTAACGGCTTGCTCGGGAGAATCACCAGAAAAAAGCGGATGTTGTACAGGTGGATAACATGGGTAATTTTATTTTCGCCCCTTCTTATCGCGCTTGGCATCACATATTCAAAAACACTTGATGTCATTGCGGTTGGCATCTATATGGTGGCCCTTTATCTTTACGCTTTTTTGGTGTTCACCACAGCTTTTCGCAGCAAGACGGCTAAAATTCTTATTCGGCTTTCTTCGGCCGTTTTAATGATAACGATCACTTTCTCGATGGTTTATTCATTTGGTGTATTTCGGCAAGAGGTTACATTGAACATCAATCAGATGATTTGGATTCACGGTTTTGTCAACGCGTTTGCTGTTATATTGCCCGCTCTCATTGGATGGAGAATAGAAGCTCCGAAGCCTTTTGATGCAGACAGCGTAAAGACATTCAGCCGTATCTACGGAAAAAGAAGGATTGGAAAAGACTTTTTAGCTAACATTCAAGCTGAAAATAACGCTCAATACAGAGGGCTTGTGGATGATATGGGAAGCCTTCGTTCAAAAGATTTTTCACCGGAAAATCTGGCGCCGTTCATCCTATCGTTTTATGAACAAACCATTGATTATGATGTAAAGGCAAAAGTGACGTGGAGCACATGGTTTCGGCCGTTTGCAATTGTTTACGAATGGTTCAGCAGAAGAACCGGCCAAATACATCTGTCGACGAACCCAGACTGGTATAGGATGTACAGCACGATAAAGGGTGTCAATTCGAAAAAAGACGGAAGAAACAAAGTGCGTGCCTGGATCAGAACAAATGAGAAAAACGAAACCATTTTTACCGCTCTATATTCAGTGTATCGTTCAAATGGAGAAGGGTATATGAACATCTCCCTCCCGCTTCCATTCAGCAGCATGACAGGTATTTTAAAGCCTTATCATCATCAGGAGAAACTGGTTTTGACGAGCAGGCGTAGAAAAAGCGGAGCTGGAGATGAGGGGATTTATCTGCAAACCAGAGCGGGAACTTGTCCGCTGCCTTTGTCTGAAACCTTTCTGATAGAAGCTGCGCATGACAACAGATTAACCGCCATTCATCACATGTGGCTGTTTGGAATAAAATTTCTAACTGTTCATTACAGCATTACACATATTGCCCGCCCAAATGAAAGAACCTAACATAAAGAAGAGGCTTCGGCTGAAAGCTGTTTGACGATTCAATCAGCCACATTCCCATTCTGCGCATCTAGACGGGAAAGGAAGGATATTATGATGTTTTTTATCAGTAGTTTTCTGATTCTTTGGCTGGCTGCGGGATTTGCAGTGGGAATGAAACAACTGTATGTCGATCAGCTGTTTGATAAAGATGTGATCGAAAGGCTGGAAAAAGAGGCGGATGTTCATGGACGCGTTGACCGGTTTATCAAACACCGTGTCCTTTACATCGCAGCAGTGACATTAAGCGGGTTTATCGCTGTTTATCGTGAAGTGAAAACAATCCCGCAAAGGCGAAAAATAAGAAAAATTGAAAAAAACATCATGAAACTGAATAAAGCAAAGAAAAGAAGAATGAAAAGAAGGTAAAAACGCACAGGCCAAAGGGCAGGTGCGTTTTTCTGTTTGATATGGGAATTGGGAAAAAGGTGATGCCAACTTACTTTTCATAAATTCAGAAATGAGAAGAACAGCGCCCGGGCTAATGGTATATAATATTGTGAATTTAACAAAAATTTAACAAGGAGGATGAGAGAATTCGTGCTAAAGCCTCAAAGAAACCGACATCCTGTTTATTTGGACTTAGAGGCGGAGTAGATGAAACCGGCCAAAGTATCCCTGCTCCGCCGTTTGCTCCATTCCTTGAAGCATGTTGATTGTAACATAGCCAAATGTTTTCCATCAACTCTTAAAATTGTAAAAATATTGTTTATTTTTGTGGTGTTCACTCCGATTTCTTCAATATATGCTGAAGATGTATATCAGAATTTTGAGGAATTAAAAAACAATGAAGACCCTTCTGATTACGGCATTGTTACGAAGGAAACCGGCAGCCCTGTCCTTGTTTTAGCCATTCATGGAGGAGGTATTGAAGGCGGGACAAGTGAAATAGCGAGAGAGCTCAGCAAAGAGTACTCGATGTATTTATTTGAAGGCTTGAAATCGTCAGGAAACTCAGTGTTGCATATTACGAGCACGCATTTTGATGAGCCACGGGCCCTGAAGATGACGGGAAGTCATGAATATGTCATTTCATTGCACGGATATGCAGAAGAAGATCAGCAAATCGAAGTCGGCGGTACAGATCGCGTAAGAGCGGCAGATTTAGTTGAGAAACTAAAAAATGCAGGTTTTCCTGCTGTATTGCTCAGTACGGACCATCCGCATGCAGGCATAAGTCCGAATAACATTGCAAACAAATCAAAAACAGGCCTGAGCATCCAGCTAGAAATGAGCACAGGTTTTAGAAAATCTTTGTTCGGCATTTTTTCCTTAGAAAGCAGATCTGTTACCCAAAATGAGAGGTTTTATGATTTTACAGAAGTGGTATCCAGTTTTTTAAAAAGTAACTACTGAAAAATAGGAGGCGACAAGGCAGCCTCCTATTCCTCATGCTTCTCATTCGTAACGTCAGGAAACAGCTCATCTGCGGCTTCTGTTTGATATTGCAGAGTGTTATCCTTGGCTGCCAGTTCATTTCGAAAGGTTTCATCCAGCACATTTTCCAGCAAATACCGATGAAAAAAGTATTCAAAAACAGTAAGACAGGCAGCGGAAAGAAGAGCGGCTGCAAACGGTGGGAAATCGTTTCTTGTTTGAGTTAAAACAAAGACCCAAAGAATAACGAATGAAAGTCCAAAGTCAGCCAATGAAGCTGTAATATTGTTTGTTCTCGGAAGAACGATCATGTCACCGGAAAGGTATGACACAAAACCTAAGAAAAATGCAATAAACAGCACGCTTAAAAATGGCGCGTGATAGACTCTGTCCAAAATTACATATAAAAGGGCGAGAGTGAAAGCAATCTTTGAAGCAAGTGCAATGATATGTTTCATTTGACCACCTAAATTGTTATTTTTGAGGAAACTCCTAGCAAGTAAGGCCATGTTTGTTACAGTCATTATTTTGAACAAACCGATTTTGTTTACACTGGTATTTTTTTCTGGCTGTATGGAACTTTCTTGGAAAAAGAACGTACATATGGGATGATCAGCTTTCGAGGAGGAATGATTTGTGGAGATAAAAGGAATCAATCACTTGTTATATTCAGTTTCTCATCTGGATACATCGATTGAGTTTTATCAAAATGTGTTTGGTGCTAAGCTGCTGGTAAAGGGGAGAACAACAGCATATTTTGATTTAAATGGCATCTGGCTTGCACTAATGAAGAACCTGACATTCCGAGAAATGACATTAAGGCGTCTTATACCCATAATTGCTTTTACCATTGAAGAGTGGGAGTTTGAGGAAATGTCAACAAAATTAAAAAGGTTTCATGCCAATATTCTGCCGGCAGAGAACGAGATGAACGCGATCGAAAATCGATTTATTTTACCGACCCTGACGGCCACAAATTTGAATTTCATACCGGAACCCTTCAAGATAGGCTTCGTTATTATAAACAGGAAAAAACGCATATGGCATTTTATGATTAAAACAAACTCGAAATATCACACAGAACATATACATAAATCTCATGTATGGTAAAAATATGGTGAAGGGGGGATGTAGTGAAAATAAAAATCTTAACTTTATCGGCAGTTTTGATGTGTTTTTTTGGCGTTGGCAGTACCCATGTGACAGCTTTAGATTTTGAGCATAAAACAGACTTTATTTTAAATGACAGTACAAAATCTTTTGTTTTGGAAAATATTAGTGATGTTCCGGCAATCGACTATTTTTTAGGCTATCAGTTTACGATCTTGGGGACCAATACTTGCTCAGTTGAGATTAAACTTCAGCGGCTGGGGCTTACGGGGGATTATACTACGCTGAGCACGAAGCAATTCAGCGGCAGCTAGTTAGATTTTAGAGCTCAGGATAAGGTTTCTATTGACCCATTTCATCGATACCGTATATTTGCCGAAGAGCATTCAGAATACTGCACAAGTGTTCGAGTAAAGGGCAGTTATGGTATAGAATATTTTCATTTTGATTAAAGCTCACGACGATTAAGGAAGTGAGCTGTTTTTTAGTATGTGTTTAACTAACTAAACTATGTACTAAATTTTCATAAAATTCAATTGTCGCGCTCCTTAATTGAACATGAAGCCTTATCATTCCACGACCTCAGAAAATGAAACGTTTTTAAGAAGATAACGTCTAATGTTTTAAACAGACAACATTCATAAAAGTTTCCTAAAGGAAAGAAAATTTCTTGACTTCAACAATCTTTTGGTGGATAATTATGGTGTAAACATGATGTTCTTTTTCCTCCTATTCAGGCTCGCACCTAAAAGTCAGGTCGGGCCTGCTTTTTTTGAACAATAAACCCCCTCTCCATAAAGGAAAAGGGGGTTGTTTTATGCTTCTGATAGATCAATAGATTAATGGACGGTTCTGAACACGCCAATCACTTTCCCTAGAATGCTGACATTCTGCAAGATGATAGGTTCCATCGTTGGGTTTTCAGGCTGTAAGCGAATGTGAGTATCCTCTTTATAGAAACGTTTTACCGTAGCTTCATCATCTTCTGTCATCGCAACTACAATTTCCCCGTTGTTCGCTGTGTTTTGCTGTTTAACGATGACATAATCCTTATCGAGAATACCGGCGTCAATCATACTGTCTCCCATAATCTCCAGCATAAACACATGCTCGTCAGGGGGAACCATTCGGTCTGGAAGCGGAAAATATTCTTCAATGTTTTCAACTGCTGTAATAGGAGATCCCGCCGTGACTTTCCCGATGACCGGCACATTAACGACCTGGCTTTGCGGAATGTCTACTTCTTCATCAAGAATTTCTATAGCTCTTGGTTTTGTCGGATCCCGTCTGATCAGCCCTTTTGTTTCCAAACGGGCCAAGTGACCGTGGACAGTTGAACTGGAAGCAAGCCCGACAGCCTCTCCGATCTCTCTCACGGAAGGCGGATATCCTTTTGATTTAACCTCTGCTTTAATAAAACGGAGGATATCAAGTTGCCTTTTTGATAGCTTCGTCATTTTTTGCACCTCAAAACGTCGATTTTAAGAAGATTATAGCATGATTTTCCTTACAGTACAAACATAGGTTCGAAAAAACAATTGACAGAAACGTGTGTTCGTATATACTGAAATTATAAAAAGGCGAACGAACATTCCTGTTGGAGGTTATGATCATGAGTAAAGAATCTATTATTTTTGTCGGTCTGTTCACAGTGATTTTGAGCGCGGTTATCCTTTTGCTGTCATATACAAGCAGCGGCCAGGAGCTTAATCAGTATGTTAAAATAGAAGTTCAGCAAGGCGATACATTATGGTCAATTGCTGATCAGGTAGCAGATAAAAAAAAGATAAACAAAAGTGAATTTATTGAATGGGTAGCTGATAACAATCATCTTCAGACGTCTGATATCCAGCCGGGAGATGAATTGGTGATTCCGTTGAAAAAGAAGCATCAGGATGCATATGAATTGGCAACTGTAAGATAGAGAGGATAGATAGAAAAAATGAAAGCACTCATTTATGCCCGCGTAAGTACAAATAAAGAACAGCAGGAGACTTCATTAAAGCGGCAGGAGGAGGAGCTTACAGCGATTGCAGCCGAGAACGGCCTGGAAGTCGTCAAAGTGATTTCTGAAAAAGCCAGTGGATATGAAATGGATCGGGACGGTGTATTTGAGCTGCTTGATGAGATCAAGAATTCGGGTATTGATGTTATTTTGGTTCAGGATGAGACTAGGCTTGGACGGGGAAATGCAAAAATCGCACTGCTTCATTGTATCTACAGAGAAGGTGTAAAAGTCTATACAACAGCTCACAGAGGGGAACTGGAGTTATCGGAGGCTGACTCGATGGTGCTGGAGATCGTCAGCATTGTGGAAGAGTACCAGCGGAAAATTCACAACATGAAAATCAAGCGGGGAATGAAGCGTGCAGTAAAAAACGGGTTTAAACCGCAAAAAAACCTGAAAAACCAACATGAAAACAGCGGAAAAGAAAGAATAGAGGTACCAATCTCAGAGATCGTCCGCCTAAGAGCGAATAAACTGACGTTCGCAGAAATCGCGGCTACGCTAAGAGGGTTTGGCTATGATGTGTCTAAAGCGACCGTCCACCGGCGGTTTCAGGAATACATAGAGAATGAAGAGACAGCCGAGTGAATCAGTTGTAAAACTCTTTTTGATCTAGTACTATATAGACAAAATGCAATAAAGGAGTTTAACATGATTTCAAACGCAAAAATTGCAAGAATTAATGAACTTGCTGCCAAAGCCAAAGCTGGCGTTATTACAGAAGAAGAAAAAGCCGAACAGCAAAAGCTCCGTCAAGAGTACCTGAAAGGGTTTCGCTCTTCTATGAAAAACACTTTAAAAAGCGTGAAAATCATTGACCCAGAAGGCAATGATGTTACACCAGAAAAACTAAAAAGAGAACAAAGAAATAACAAACTTCACTAATATAAGAGGAATACGGAAATATCGTATTCCTCTTTTGTATATACTATAAGCAAAACTTTTATGTGACAAAATTCAACAAGTTTCTCTCAAATTTAAGCTGAAACAGTTGAGAAAAAGTCGTCAGACATTTATGATGTAAGGGTACAACACATAAGGAAGGGGATTTTTATGGATACAATTGAAAAGAAATCAGTTGCTACCATTCGCACACTGTCAATAGACGCTATTGAAAAAGCAAATTCTGGTCACCCAGGGATGCCAATGGGGACCGCTCCAATGGCATACACACTGTGGACAAAATTTATGAACGTAAGTCCGGCAAACCCTGGCTGGTTTAACCGTGACCGTTTTGTTTTATCTGCTGGACACGGATCAGCACTTTTATACAGCATGCTTCATTTAAGCGGGTTTGATCTTAGCATCGAAGATCTTAAGGGATTCCGCCAATGGGGCAGCAAAACACCTGGACACCCGGAATTTGGACATACTGCCGGTGTTGATGCAACAACAGGTCCGCTTGGCCAAGGAATTGCCATGGCGGTCGGAATGGCTATTGCTGAACGCCATTTAGCGGAAACTTACAACCGTGATTCATTTAACGTAGTCGATCATTATACATACAGTATTTGCGGTGATGGTGATTTAATGGAAGGTATTTCTTCTGAAGCCGCTTCACTCGCAGGCCATCTTCAGCTTGGCCGTCTGATCGTATTATACGATTCTAATGACATCTCTCTCGATGGAGATCTTGACCGTTCATTCTCTGAAAACGTGAAGCAGCGTTTTGAGGCCATGAATTGGGAAGTTCTTTATGTTGAGGACGGAAACAACATTGAAGAATTAACAGCGGCTATCGAAAAAGCACGCCAAAATGAAAAGAAACCTACATTAATTGAAGTGAAAACGACAATCGGTTTTGGTTCACCTAACCGTGCCGGCACATCCGGTGTTCACGGTGCGCCGCTTGGTAAAGAGGAAAGCAAGTTAACAAAAGAAGCTTACGCGTGGACGTATGAAGAGGATTTCTACGTTCCGTCAGAAGTATATGAGCATTTCGCTGCAGCGGTTAAAGAATCAGGCGAGAAAAAAGAACAGGAATGGAATGCCCAATTCGCTAAATATAAAGAAGTTTATCCTGAACTTGCTGAACAGCTTGAGCTGGCAATCAAAGGAGAGCTTCCGAAGGACTGGGATCAAGAGGTTCCTGTTTATGAAAAAGGAAGCAGCCTGGCATCCCGTGCATCTTCCGGTGAAGTTCTCAACGGACTAGCGAAAAAAATTCCTTTCTTTGTCGGAGGTTCTGCTGACCTAGCGGGATCAAACAAAACGACAATTAAAAATGCCGGTGATTTTACAGCGGTTGATTACTCAGGCAAAAACTTCTGGTTTGGTGTTCGTGAATTTGCGATGGGTGCAGCCTTAAATGGCATGGCGCTTCATGGCGGACTTCGTGTATTCGGCGGAACTTTCTTTGTCTTCTCTGATTACTTGCGTCCAGCGATTCGCCTTGCAGCATTAATGGGTCTTCCTGTCACATATGTCTTCACACATGACAGTATTGCGGTAGGTGAAGACGGCCCGACGCACGAGCCTGTTGAACAGCTTGCTTCACTCCGTGCGATGCCTAATCTTTCCTTGATCCGTCCTGCAGACGGCAATGAGACAGCGGCAGCATGGAAGCTTGCAGTGCAAAGCACTGATCAGCCAACAGCGCTGGTGTTGACACGCCAAAACCTTCCTACGATCGACCAAACAGCTGAAGAAGCGTTGGCGGGAGTAGAAAAAGGTGCATATGTCGTATCTAAATCTAAAAACGAAACACCTGACGCTCTTCTCATCGCTTCAGGCTCTGAAGTAGGTCTTGCGATTGAAGCGCAGGCTGAACTGGCAAAAGAGAATATCGATGTTTCTGTTGTCAGCATGCCTTCAATGGACCGTTTCGAGAAACAATCTGATGAATACAAAAACACTGTCCTCCCTGCAGATGTGAAAAAACGCCTTGCGATTGAAATGGGTGCATCATTTGGCTGGGGCAAATACACAGGGCTTGAAGGAGATGTGCTCGGCATAGACCGATTCGGTGCATCTGCTCCTGGCGAAACCATCATCAACGAATACGGCTTCTCAGTTCCAAACGTAGTGAATCGAGTTAAAGCATTACTAAATAAGTAAGTCTTTCAAAGAGGATGAGTCAAATCATCCTCTTTTTCTTGTTTATCCGACAAAAATAGTATTGGCTGTTTAACAGTAATAGACAATTCTTTCTTTTCTTCTTTTGTATAATAGAGAGCAAATGAAATGCTGCCGCAAAAGGGGATGAAAAGATGGAACGTCACTACTATACGTACCTGATAAAAGAGGAATTTGCCAATCACTATTTCGGGCGGGAATCGGTTATGTTTGAGCTGTTTCAAGACTATCATTGGACAAGTCTGACAAAGCAGCAGTATGAAATGACAGAGAAACAGATTCAATATATTACACAGCCAATCCCGATTTTACATATGCATCAGCGGTTAAAAATGAATTTAAACAATGCGGATTACAGGCAGCTGGATTATATTTATAGATTAGCTTTGCCGAAAGCCAAAGGCCATGCGACGTTTATGATGAAGGAGCACATGATAGAAATTGTAGCTTCGGGGGATTACGAGGCAGAAACGATTTTCTTTGAAGTGTTGAGAAAAGTAAGCCCTTGCTTTCTAGCAATGGATTTCAATTCGAAGCGTTATGGATGGCTAAATCCGGTGAAAGAAAGAAATTTTGTCTAAAACCGAAGAAAAAGAGATGTAAATGTTGTATAATAGCTTTTGGTTTAGTACACTTTAAACTAGACAACATGAAGGAGGAAATAAAATGACTTTATGGGTTGGCATCCTAGTGGGCGTTGTTGCATTGCTCATAGGTGTTGCACTCGGGTTTTTTATTGCTCGTAAATATATGATGAGCTACCTTAAAAAGAATCCGCCTATTAATGAACAAATGTTACGCATGATGATGATGCAAATGGGAATGAAACCTTCTCAAAAGAAAATCAATCAAATGATGAAAGCCATGAATAATCAAACGAAATAATACGTAAAGATTATGATATAGAGAAACATGGTTATAAAATAAAAAACCCTTATACGGGTTTTTTATTTTGCAATCAATCATCACCCGCTACTGCTCGAAGGCGCTGCTTTTGATATTGTATGAGAAGATGGTCAAGCTCCTGACTGAGCTCTATCGTAATATGAGATGTCATTCCGTTCGCCATGACAATTTGCAGCAGCTCTGCTCTTTTTTTTTCGATTTCATTTAATAGATGCTCTCTAATCACAGGGATGTATCCTTTCATACATTAGATCTTCAAAGTGAATGTTTATATTATATCCATATTTATACTAATTTTCAAATGAGAAGGAGTACAATATCTCAATGTCAAATTAAATTATATAAGTTTTTTCTAAAAATAGAAATCCTTCAAGTGAAAGTGTTAAAAAAATGAAATGATTTTGTCATAACTTGAAGGAATGTCAAATCATGAAGGGATGATGACATGGGAGACGTGAATTATTTTTTGACATTTGGAGCGGGATTCCTATCCTTTATTTCACCTTGCTGCCTGCCGCTTTACCCAGCTTTCTTGTCTTATATTACAGGGGTCAGCATGGATGATGTGAAAACAGAAAAACTGCTGCTGCAGAAAAGAAGCTTGTTTCATACTTTGTGTTTTTTGCTTGGCTTTTCAGTCATTTTTATCGCTTTAGGCTATGGAACATCTTTTATTGGCAGCCTGTTTAGGGATTATCACGATGCGATTCGGCAAATTGGCGCGTTGCTTATTATTTTGTTCGGTTTCATTACGCTTGGCGTGTTCCGGCCAGAGGCGATCATGAAAGAACGCAGAATCCATTTTAAGCACAAACCAAGCGGGTTTTTAGGTTCCGTCTTAATCGGAATGGCATTTGCGGCGGGATGGACGCCCTGTACCGGTCCGATATTAGCGGCTGTTATCACACTTGCAAGCACAAATCCAGGCTCAGCGGTGCCGTACATGATGTTATATGTACTCGGTTTTGCTGTTCCGTTTCTTTTATTGTCTTTTTTTATCACAAAGCTGAAGTGGATAAGAAAGAACCAGCTTTTAATCATGAAAGCAGGCGGCGTTTTGATGATTGTGATTGGTGTGCTGTTATTCTTTGATTGGATGAGCCTGATTATTATTTTGCTGTCTGATCTGTTTGGAGGATTTACTGGTTTTTGACGGTAAATTACTTTCGCACTACTACTAATCCTTTTGTTTTTGGTACAATAAGACTATTATCTGTGGAAATCGATTTTTGGAGGGGAATATGACAAGAGTTTTAGTTGTAGACGACGCCAAGTTCATGAGAGTGAAAATCAGAGAGATCTTGGAAGAGGCAAATTATATAATCGCAGGCGAAGCGGCGGACGGTGAGCAAGCAGCGGACCTGTATAAAAAACTGCGGCCGGACATCGTGACAATGGATATTACAATGCCAGTGAAAAACGGTATTAAGGCTCTTCGTGATATCTTAACCTTTGATCCTAAGGCGAAGGTCATCATGTGCACTGCCATGCGCCAGCAAAGAATTGTATCTGAAGCGATTGAGCTGGGAGCAAAGGACTTTATTGTTAAGCCGTTCGAGGAAACAAAGGTGTTAGAAGCTGTTAGCCGTGTTATGGGACATTAAAGTCATTTCTTTTCAAAATGGTTTTTTTTATTGTTTTGGAGTATAGTATATAGTATCAACACTCCGAGAAACAAAGGAATGATAAGTATGATGATTATAGTTTCATCGATTATTGCTGTGTTAATGGCTGTAGCTGTAATGGTGGTCAGAATTAAGTCCTCTGACAAGCCCGTTTCACCGAAAAAAATCATTCTTCCGCCGATTTTTATGAGTACGGGAGCGTTAATGTTTTTATTTCCGGTATTTTGGGTAACTGGTGCAGAGTTTTTAGAAGCGATCACTTTAGGCGTGATTTTCTCTATTTTTCTCATCAAAACTTCTAAGTTTGAAATTAAAAATAATGAAATTTATATGAAACGCTCTAAAGCATTTGTATTTATATTAGTCGGTCTTTTAGTGATCAGAATCGTGATGAAATCGATCTTAAGCACATCGATTGACTACGGCGCACTGAGCGGAATGTTTTGGATTCTGGCTTTCGGTATGATTGTGCCGTGGAGAATCGCCATGTATCTATCATACCGAAAACTTCATAACGAGCTGCAGTCAGCTAATATTCAAATGAATTAAAAAACCTTTCCTCCTGTCAGGAAAGGTTTTTTATTTAAGAAGGGCCTGATAAGGTTCGAGATCGATTTTTTTGTCTCGCAGATGCCTTTTTAAGAAGGTATGGTCTCTTTTAGGAGTTGCGAGAATATACCCTCTGATCATCAGTTGCTGATCAATCTTTGATACCTTTTCTTTTAATGCAAGCTCACCGATTTTACCTGCGATTTTGGCTTTTGCTGCATCTCTGAACAGCTCCGGAACCGGAGATACCAATTCATTCAGAAATTGTTTGTTTTCATCGCTCCACAAGTGCCTGCTATTTTTGATATAGTAATCCTGCCAATCAAGCTCTGACCTGCCGTCTTCTTTTGGTAAACGCTTTAGAAACTTTCGAAACATAAAAAAACCGCCGATTGATAATAAGACAACCATCATGATCACCCAAAACAGAATAAACCACAAAAACCAGCCTTCCAGCATCAATCATTCCCCCTTATTCTAACCATATTGTATACGAAGAGAGATTAGAAGAACACAGTAAAAAAAGAATAGAAAAAAGTGATAGACGTCTAGTCAAAAGAGATAGTAGATCATATTCTATTGTATAGTGAATCTGCTATTTGGCCATGGGAGAGTCACTAGAGGGTATTTGACGATAAATGGACGGAAAAAAGTCACTTTCATAATAGGGGATGAAAGTGACTTTTTATGTTAGCTGAGAGGAAATTGAAGAGAAAAAGAAGAACCATCTTCTGTTTCTTTATTGACGGCAACTGTGAGTATTTGATTTTCACATTCGGTTTGAATGGTTTTGTCATTTAAATAAAAAGGAAGCATCATTTGTTTTTCAAAAGTCTGTCCTGACGACTTGACCGTTAAGATGAAATCGCATCCAGACAGGGTAACCGTTACTTGTGTCGGCTTTAAAAAAGTCAGATCCGCTTCAATAATATACTGCTGACTTGTTTCATATAAATCAATAGGCAATGTTTCGTCGTACCAGGCGAAGGGGTCTTCAAAAAATTGCCGAAGCCATTCATCCATACCATCGAAATCATTAGCATCATTACGTTTTGAATGGGTCATGGAAGCATTCCTCCACATATCAACCTTGCTTTACATCATATGCGGAGGATCGGAAATGGGTGAACGCATAAAAAAACAGACACTGAGGTCTGCTTTTCTTACATATCATGGCTTGAGTTGTGCTTCTGTCTTGTGTGGTTTCGGTTCTTCACTTTTTTGCTTCCGCTGAGAGGCTCCGGCTGACCCGGATTGTGCCCTTTAGGGGCGTTTTTATGCATATCTTTACTTGTATTTTTATTGGTCATAAAATAGAACCTCCTTAAAAGAGTCCGGTGTTATTGATTGGTTTTTCTTTTTTTATTATTTTGGCGTTCAGCTTCAGTCAGTACAAGCTGGTCGTTTTCGACGTAGCCTGCGCCTTTGCCTTGGCTTTTCGCGTCATTCATTCCGTTAATTACGTGATTCGCTTTTCTTTTGACCATCATTATCACCTCAATCATAATATGGCTCCTTTTGTTGCGTTATATGAGAGAGCATAAACAGTAATAATTACCGGTACATTTGTCCGATAAGCCGAACTTATTGTATTTAATAAAAACATTGATATTTACTTATGTATGATTTTGTTTTAATATGAAATTGTGAGAAAATTGTGATGGAATTTACGTTCATCTGAGAATGATCTGATCTGAAGGGGGATTTTGGAGAATGGCAAACGAGCAAAAAACTGCAGCAAAAGACGTTTTCCAAGCGAGAAAAACGTTTACTACAAATGGGAAAACATATCATTACTACTCTTTAAAAGCGTTAGAAGATTCAGGTATCGGGAAGGTTTCGAAGCTTCCTTATTCCATCAAAGTTCTTTTAGAATCAGTATTACGTCAAGTTGACGGATTCGTCATCAAAAAAGAACACGTGGAAAATTTGGCAAAATGGGGAACTGCCGAATTAAAGGAAATCGACGTTCCGTTCAAACCGTCTCGTGTTATTTTACAAGACTTCACAGGGGTTCCGGCAGTAGTAGACCTTGCTTCACTGCGTAAAGCGATGGCAGCTGTCGGCGGAGATCCAGATAAAATTAACCCTGAAATTCCTGTTGATCTCGTTATCGACCACTCTGTACAGGTTGATAAAGCGGGAACAGAAGATGCGTTAGCTATTAATATGGACTTGGAATTCGAAAGAAATGCAGAGCGCTACAAATTTTTAAGCTGGGCAAAGAAAGCGTTTAATAACTATCAGGCAGTGCCGCCTGCAACAGGTATCGTGCACCAGGTAAACCTAGAGTTCCTGGCTAGTGTCGTCCATGCCATTGAAGAAGACGGCGAGCTTTTAACATATCCTGATACGCTTGTCGGAACAGACTCACATACTACAATGATTAACGGTATCGGCGTTCTCGGCTGGGGTGTCGGCGGAATTGAAGCTGAAGCGGGAATGCTTGGACAGCCTTCTTACTTCCCAGTTCCTGAGGTAATCGGCGCGAAACTTGTCGGCAAGCTTCCAAACGGAACAACAGCTACTGACTTGGCGTTAAAAGTGACACAGGTGCTGCGTCAAAAAGGCGTTGTCGGCAAGTTTGTTGAATTCTTCGGACCGGGAATTGCTGAACTGCCGCTTGCGGATCGTGCAACAATTGCGAACATGGCTCCGGAATACGGCGCTACATGCGGTTTCTTCCCAGTAGATGAAGAAGCGCTCAACTACTTGCGTCTGACAGGCCGTGATCCTGAACATATTGATGTTGTTGAAGCATACTGCAGAAGCAATGGCTTGTTCTATACTCCTGATGCTGAAGACCCTCAATTTACTGATGTGGTTGAAATTGACCTGTCGCAAATTGAAGCAAACTTATCAGGTCCAAAACGCCCTCAGGATTTAATCCCGCTTTCTGCTATGCAGGAAACATTTAAAAAGCATTTAGTCAGCCCTGCTGGTAACCAAGGTTTCGGTTTAAATGCTGAAGAAGAAGATAAAGAAATTAAGTTTAAACTCCTTAATGGCGAAGAAACAGTTATGAAAACGGGTGCAATCGCCATTGCGGCGATTACAAGCTGTACGAATACATCAAACCCGTACGTTCTGATCGGCGCCGGACTCGTAGCGAAAAAAGCGGTTGAATTAGGGCTTAAGGTGCCTAATTACGTGAAAACGTCACTTGCACCAGGTTCTAAAGTCGTTACAGGATATCTTGTGAATTCAGGCCTTCTTCCATACATGAAAGAGCTTGGTTTTAACCTCGTTGGGTACGGATGTACAACATGTATCGGAAACTCAGGTCCGCTTTCACCAGAAATTGAAGAAGCAGTTGCGAAAAATGATCTTCTGATTACGTCTGTCCTTTCCGGAAACCGTAACTTTGAAGGGCGTATTCACCCGCTTGTTAAAGGCAACTATCTTGCTTCACCGCCGCTTGTTGTGGCATATGCGCTGGCTGGAACGGTAAACATTAACCTGAAAACCGATCCGATCGGTGTGGGCAAAGATGGTCAAAACGTATACTTTAACGACATTTGGCCGTCAATGGACGAAATTAATTCACTTGTTAAGCAAACTGTTACGCCTGAGCTCTTCCGCAAAGAGTATGAAACGGTATTTGACGATAACAAGCGCTGGAACGAGATTGAAACAACAGATGAAGCATTATATAAATGGGATAGTGAGTCAACTTACATTCAGAACCCGCCATTCTTCGAAGAAATGTCTGTTGAACCAGGAAAGGTTGAGCCATTAAAAGGCCTGCGTGTTGTCGGTAAATTCGGCGATTCAGTCACAACTGACCATATTTCTCCTGCAGGGGCAATCGGAAAAGACACGCCTGCCGGTAAGTACTTGCAAGAGAAAGGTGTTTCTCCTCGTGACTTTAACTCCTACGGTTCCCGCCGCGGTAACCATGAAGTCATGATGAGAGGAACATTTGCAAACATCCGCATCAAAAACCAAATTGCGCCGGGTACAGAAGGTGGATTTACAACGTACTGGCCGACTGGTGAAGTAACATCGATCTATGATGCGTGTATGAGATACAAAGAAGATAAAACCGGTCTTGTCGTATTAGCTGGAAAAGACTATGGTATGGGTTCTTCACGTGACTGGGCTGCAAAAGGAACAAACCTTCTTGGCATCAGAACGGTAATTGCTGAGAGCTTTGAAAGAATTCACAGAAGCAACCTTGTATTCATGGGTGTGCTGCCGCTTCAATTTAAACAAGGTGAAAATGCGGAAACACTCGGCTTAACTGGTAAAGAAGTCATCGAGGTAGATGTTGATGAAAGCGTACGCCCTCGTGATATCGTTACAGTAAGAGCAATTGATGAAGACGGAAATGTAAAAACATTTGAAGCACTTGTCCGCTTTGATAGTGAAGTTGAAATTGATTACTACCGCCATGGCGGTATCCTGCAAATGGTGCTTCGCGATAAAATGAAGCAATCCTGATGAATCAATAGGAAGAGAAGGCATTAAGCTTTCTCTTCTTTTTATGACAAAGTGTGCTGCGGAGGTGGCATATGCTGAAAAAATGGCTCGCAGGGATCCTACTTATCGTGCTTGCCGGTTATATGGGATGGAATTTGTATCAAACATACAGCAAAAAAGAAGTGGGGATTGAAGAGGGACAGCAAGCACCTGATTTTTCTTTGAAGACGCTATCAGGAGAGAAAAGTTCCTTACAGGACACAAAAGGCAAAAAAGTGCTGCTCAATTTCTGGGCAACTTGGTGTAAACCGTGCCGTCAAGAAATGCCAGCGATGGAACAGCTGCAAAAAGAGCACGCTGACGAACTTGCGGTTGTTGCGGTTAATTTCACTTCAGCTGAGAAAAGCGAAAAACAGGTTCAGGCGTTTGCTGATACGTATGACTTAACGTTTCCCATCCTGATTGATAAAAAAGGGATTAATGCTGACTATAACGTGATGTCATACCCAACGACGTATATCTTAGATGAAAAAGGCGTCATACAAGACATACACATTGGCACCATGACAAAAAAAGAAATGGAACAAAAACTGGATCTTGATTAGATTCAGTTTTTTTATGTTCAGATATGCTTACAAGTTTTCAGAATTGGAAAAAATAAAAGAATATGCGGAGGTGAGAAGAGTGAAGAAGATGAGAAAACGTTCTTTTCATGAGCTCGTCATGGAAAACAAAAAAGAGCTGATGACCAATACAGAGTATTTAAATCAGCTTGAGGAAAAGCTTGAACAGCGATTTAAGCAAAAATAACCTTTAATTTGTATTCATGTTTACCCCTCCTTTTGAGAATCCTATCTGTTGAGGAGGGATAAACATGGGAAACAACAAGAAAAACGGTCAGCCTCAATATGCTCCAAGCCACTTGGGTACAAAGTCTGTAAAATATAAAGCCAATAAAGGGGAAAAAATGCATGATACTTCCGGGCAGCAGCCTATCATCATGCAGACAAAAGGCGAGTAACGCCGAACCGAGTTTATTTCTAGGAGGTACATCCGAATGACGAATAACCAAAATCAATATCAGCAGCAGCCAAAACCTGATGATCGTTCTGATAATGTAGAAAAATTGCAGGATATGGTTCAAAACACGATTGAAAACATAGAAGAAGCAGAAGAATCAATGGAGTTTGCTTCGGGAGAAGATAAGCAGCGCATCAAAGAAAAAAATGCAAGACGCGAACAGAGCATCGAAGCTTTTCGCAATGAAATTCAAGACGAGTCCGCAGCGAGAGAAAACGGATACCGCTCTTAAAAACCAGGGAAACCTGGTTTTTTTCTTTCTGATTTGATTATGGTAAAATGGGGCTAAATTGACGTTAAGGGAGCAGAGTAATCTTGCATGTATCAAAAAAAGAAATAGAAGTGCGTTATGCAGAAACAGATCAAATGGGGATTGTCTATCACGCAAATTATCTTGTGTGGATGGAGCTCGGCAGAACGGCCCTCATTAAGGACTTAGGCTTTTTATACAGTGATATGGAAAAGAAAGGCGTTCTTTCTCCAGTCGTTGATATCAATATTTCCTATAAAAAGCCGCTTCATTACGGAGAAACCGCGGTTGTGCACACATGGATAGAGGAATACAACGGCTTTAAAACCATTTATGGTTATCACATTTATAATCCGGTCGGTGAGCTTTCTATCGAAGCCACCTCATCTCATATTTGTGTGGATAAAGAAAGCTTTAAGCCTATTCAGTTCCGCAAAGCTTTCCCAGATTGGCACGCAGCATATGAAAAGGCCAAAAAATAGGGAAGTGAATGAGATATGGCGTTTGGTGTAAAACGTGAGGAACTCAACCGGTGGAAACACGCCGTGAAAAGAGGAGAAATCGCATTTTTAACACATTATTGGCTGGATGACCGGTTTCCAGAAGCAAAGACCGTGACTAAAGCCGGCTGTGCAGATATTGATAAGCTGATTCAATGGGGAGCGGCGTACGGTTTAAAAAAAGAATGGATACATAGGAAAAATGAATTTCCTCACTTTGATCTGCTGGGTGAGACACAAAAATATATTTTGGAACAAGAAAACCTGACCGATCATCTTACACGATTTCATTTGTAAAAAAAGAACGCACATTATGTGCGTTCTTTTTTATTGGTATTCAAAAACCGGTTCACCAGCGTCCTCTGAATAGCTGACTAGAAGGTCGTGGTTATCGAAGTACCATAGATCACTTTCTTCAATAAAGAAGGTTATGCCGCCGGCTTCTGCAGTGGCTCCAGCCTCTTGTGGGGCATCTTTCGCCACACCGAGAGAAAATCCCTTTTGAACGTTGCTGCAGCCGCCGTAGCGGACGAAAAAGCGAACCTGGTCTCCGCTTTCTAAATCGAGCTCTTCCTTATACCAGTTCAGTGCGTCTTCGTTAATTGTCATATTCATAACAGAACACCCCTTTGTTCTTCATTTGAATTTTCTCTATTATAAACGTATTAGGCTATTCTGTGTCAAAAGAGAAGGTTTATAACCATTTCACTTTAGGTTCTGTTTTATTGATAATTCGTTTAATGTTCGCCCGGTGTCTGTATATCACAAAAATAGTGAGCAGGGTAACGACAATCAATAAATACTTATCATGGACAAAGAGACTATATATAACAGTATAGATCCCTGTTAACATCGATGACAGAGAAACAAATTTAGTCAAGTATAAAAAGATAAAGAATACCGCAACCATCGTGATAAATAACAGAGGTGCGTAAAATAGCAAAACGCCTCCGGACGTTGCCACGGCTTTGCCGCCTTTAAATTTAGCGAAGATGGGAAACACATGGCCTAAAACCGCAAAGACCCCTGCTAGAAGCGGGTGAATATCAACATGCATGAGAAATGGCAATGCAGTTGCCAGCGTCCCTTTCAAAATATCTCCGGCTATCACGATCGAACCTGCTTTTACGCCCAGCGTACGGAATGCATTGGTAGCGCCTAAGTTGCCGCTTCCGTGCTCCCGAATATCAATTCCCTTGGCAAGCTTGCCCACAATTAAGCCAGATGGAATGCTGCCTATCAAGTAGGCCAAAATAATCAATAAAGCAATTAACATCTACATTTCTCCTTTTTCAAAGTCCCTTCTTTCTATTTTAACATGAGATATCATAATCTGATGATAAGTTTTTTTAAAGTTTGCTTGCAAATTCAATCAAACATGCATCATATTTTGATTTCTTACATTTTGATCATGTAAAATAGATGAAAAAGGAGTGGTACATGATGCAAAACCCTTCCAAAGCGGAAATTAAAGAGATTCTTGAAAGAAGCAAGCGAATTGCAGTAGTGGGGCTTTCAGACCGGCCGGATAGAACGTCGCATATGGTTTCCAAAGCGATGCAGGATGCGGGCTATGAAATCATTCCCGTTAATCCTACAATCGATGAGGCGCTTGGTGTCAAAGCCGTTTCATCTTTAAAAGAGATTGACGGTCCAATTGACATCGTCAATGTATTCCGGCGCTCAGAACAGCTGCCAGGCGTGGCGGAAGAGTTTTTGGAGACAGATGCCCCAGTATTTTGGGCACAGCAAGGGCTGGTAAACGAAGAAGCTTACCAGATGCTAAAAGAAAAAGACAGAACGGTTATCATGGATCTGTGCATAAAAGTGGCGCACGCTGTAACAAAATAGGTGCAGAACTGCAAAAATCCTTGTGAATTCAAGGATTTTTGCTTTTTAATTTTAAGATATTGTTTGCGTATTACGGTGAAACAGATACAATAAAGCTTGAACAGCTTTTTTTGAATACCTTGTCTAGCTGGGTTTCGGCCGTTCGATTTGCGAAGGTCTGCTGCTTTATATATAATAAACAAACATACGTTCTCATAGTGTAAAAACAGCACTAGCCGATGTTTTGCGAACTGATTCGTTAGCTCTATGTTGCGATTGCGAACATATTGGTTATAATGGGGAGTCCAAGGCAGTACCGGCTCGAGGCAAGGTTTTAACAAATACTTTATACAATTGATGCGTAACACTGAAAAAGAGAAAGACAATGTTAGTTTTTGAAAGGGGTTTGTACGTTTGGCTAGAAAACAGCAATTTGATTACAACGAAGATGCCATACAGGTGCTCGAAGGCCTTGAGGCCGTCAGGAAAAGGCCGGGTATGTATATTGGTTCTACTGACGCGCGTGGCTTGCACCACTTGGTTTATGAAATTGTAGATAACTCTGTCGACGAGGTGCTTGCCGGCCATGGAGATCACATAATCGTCAAAATACATAAAGACAACAGTATTTCTGTCCAGGATAGAGGCCGCGGCATGCCGACCGGAATGCATAAGCTCGGCAAACCAACCCCTGAAGTGATTTTAACGGTGCTTCATGCCGGAGGAAAGTTCGGCCAAGGCGGCTATAAGACAAGCGGAGGGCTGCACGGAGTTGGTGCATCAGTCGTGAATGCTTTATCTGAATGGCTGACGGTTACGATTGAGCGGGACGGTTTCGTCTATCAGCAGCGATTTGAAAATGGAGGAAAACCGGTTACATCTCTTGAAAAGATCGGCAAAACAAAAAAGACAGGAACGCTTACGCACTTTAAGCCAGATCCAACGATGTTCAGCGCAACAACTTATAATTTTGAAACGCTTTCTGAGCGCTTAAGAGAATCTGCGTTTTTGTTAAAAGGATTAAAAATTGAGCTGATTGACGAGCGCAATGACCAACATGAGGCCTTTTATTATGAGAACGGCATAGAAGCGTTTGTCGCTTACTTAAATGAGGAAAAAGACGTCTTGTCTGAAGTGGTCTCGTTTGAGGGAGAGCATCATTCAATAGAAGTAGACTTTGCGTTCCAGTTTAACGACGGCTATTCTGAAAACATTTTATCGTTTGTTAACAACGTCAGAACAAAAGACGGCGGGACTCATGAGTCAGGTGCAAAAACTGCGATGACACGTGCTTTTAATGAATATGCGAGAAAAGTGGCTTTACTCAAAGAAAAGGATAAAAACCTGGAAGGCACCGATATAAGGGAAGGGCTTTCAGCCATTATTTCTGTACGCATTCCTGAGGAGCTTCTTCAATTTGAAGGACAAACAAAAGGAAAGCTCGGTACAAGTGAAGCGAGATCAGCAGTTGATGCGATTGTTTCAGAGCAGCTTGCTTACTTTTTAGAGGAAAACCGGGATACTGCAACGCTTCTTGTTAAAAAAGCAATCAAAGCGAGCCAGGCGCGCGAAGCGGCACGCAAAGCCCGTGAAGAAGCAAGAAGCGGCAAAAAACGAAAAAAATCTGAAGCGACATTAAGCGGAAAGCTGACACCTGCGGGTTCGAGAAACCCGGCAAAGAATGAATTGTATCTCGTTGAGGGGGATTCAGCAGGCGGGTCAGCTAAGCAGGGAAGAGACCGCAGATTCCAAGCGGTTCTGCCTTTACGCGGTAAAGTCATTAACACGGAAAAAGCTAAGCTTGCTGATATCTTTAAAAATGAAGAGATCAATACGATCATTCATGCGATCGGCGGGGGTGTCGGAGCGGATTTCTCAATTGATGACATCAACTATGACAAAATCATCATTATGACAGATGCCGATACCGACGGCGCTCATATTCAAGTGCTGCTTCTCACCTTTTTCTATCGCTATATGAAGCCGCTCATTGAGCATGGCAAGGTGTTCATTGCACTGCCTCCTTTATATAAGGTCAGCAAAGGAAGCGGGAAAAAGGAAATCATTGAATACGCATGGTCTGATGAAGAGATGGATGATGTCCTGAAAAAAGTCGGAAAAGGATATACCATTCAGCGATACAAGGGTCTTGGAGAGATGAACGCAGACCAGCTGTGGGAAACGACAATGAATCCGGAGTCCCGCACGCTTGTAAGAGTCAAAATCGACGATGCGGCACGTGTAGAGAGACGTGTGACGACGTTAATGGGAGACAAAGTAGAGCCGCGCAGAAAGTGGATTGAGAAAAACGTCGCTTTCGGCTTAGATGAAGAAAGCAATATTTTAGAAAATGAAAACTTATCGGTCGCTGAGGAGGTTTAATGATTGTCACAGCCAGAATTATTTCATGATTTACCATTAGAAGAGGTCATCGGCGACCGTTTTGGACGCTACAGTAAATATATTATTCAAGACAGGGCGCTTCCTGATGCAAGAGACGGCTTAAAGCCGGTACAGCGCAGAATTCTGTATGCGATGCATACAGATGGAAACACGTTTGATAAAAACTTCAGAAAAGCAGCCAAAACGGTCGGTAACGTTATCGGTAACTATCATCCGCACGGTGACAGTTCGGTTTATGAAGCAATGGTGCGGATGAGCCAGGATTGGAAAGTGCGAAATGTGTTAATCGAAATGCACGGGAACAACGGAAGCATCGACGGAGATCCCCCGGCAGCCATGCGTTATACAGAGGCACGACTATCTCCGATTGCATCTGAGCTTCTTCGGGATATTGACAAAAATACGGTTGAATTTGTGCCGAACTTCGATGATACAAGCAAGGAGCCTGTTGTACTCCCGGCGATGTTTCCTAACCTATTGGTCAACGGATCTACCGGGATTTCTGCAGGATACGCGACCGACATTCCCCCTCATCATCTGGGAGAAGTCATTGATGCTGTCATTAAGCGTATTCAAATGCCATCTTGCTCTGTTGATGAACTCATGGAAGTCATTAAAGGGCCTGATTTTCCGACAGGCGGTATTATTCAAGGCGTTGACGGGATAAGAAAAGCATACGAAACCGGAAAAGGAAAAATCATTATCCGCGGAAAAGCTGAAATTGAATCCATCAGAGGCGGACGAGAACAAATTGTCATTACGGAAATTCCATTTGAAGTAAACAAAGCAAATCTTGTGAAAAAAATGGACGAGTACCGCCTTGATAAAAAGGTTGAGGGCATCTCAGAGGTTCGCGATGAAACGGATCGGACAGGGCTGAGAGTGGTCATTGAACTGAAGAAAGAAGCGGATGCCAAAGGCATTTTGAATTTCTTATATAAAAATACCGATTTGCAGATCACATATAACTTTAATATGGTGGCCATTCATAACCGCCGTCCGATGCTGATGAGCCTGCCGTCTATTTTGGATGCATATATCGGCCACCAGAAGGAAGTCGTCACAAACCGGTCTGTCTACGAGCTTCAAAAAGCAAAAGACAGACATCACATCGTAGAAGGTCTCATGAAAGCTTTGTCCATTTTGGATGAAGTCATTGCAACGATCCGTTCTTCAAGCGATAAACGTGATGCTAAAAACAATTTGATTGCGAAATATGACTTTACAGAGCCTCAGGCTGAAGCTATCGTTTCATTGCAGCTATATCGTTTAACCAATACAGATATCACAGCGCTGAAGGAAGAGGCAGAAGAGCTCGGCAAAAAAATCGAAGAGCTCGAATCCATTCTGAGCAATGATAAAAAGTTGTTAAAAGTGATCACAAACAGCTTAAAAGCACTGAAAAAGAAATATGCAGACACGAGACGCTCTGTGATTGAAGAAAAAATTGAGGAAATTAAAATTAACCTTGAAGTCATGGTAGCGTCTGAGGACGTATATGTGACCGTTACGAAGGATGGTTACCTAAAACGGACGAGCCAGCGCTCATTTGCCGCTTCCAACGGTCAGGATTTCGGAATGAAAGATACGGACAGGATGCTGCATCAGTTTGAAATGAATACGACGGATGTGCTGCTGCTCTTTACGAACAAAGGAAGCTACATCTATTGTCCGGTTCACCAGCTGCCTGATATCAGATGGAAGGACATGGGCCAGCATTTTTCAAATCTGATCACCATTGACCGTGATGAAACGATTGTAAAGGCCATACCGATAAAAGAATTTGACCCATCGGCGTATCTATTGTTCTTTACGAAAAACGGCATGGTGAAAAAGACAGAGCTCACCCATTATAAAGCACAGCGTTATTCTAAAGCGCTTGTGGCCTTAAATCTTAAGGGTGAAGACGAACTGATTGATGTACATGTGACAAATGGGGAAAGCCAGATCTTTATGGCCACTCACCTAGGGTACGGCCTATGGTTTGGAGAAGACGAAGTAAATGTAGTTGGCGCACGTGCGGCAGGTGTCAAAGGGATTAACCTAAAAGAAGATGACTTTGTTGTCTCCGGAGAGATCCTTCAAGAATCCGATTCAATTGTATTGTTCACTCAGCGGGGAGCGGTGAAACGCATGAGCCTTTCTGAGTTTGAAAAAACATCCCGCGCAAAACGCGGTGTCGTGATGCTAAGGGAACTGAAGAAGAATCCTCACCGAGTCGCAGCATTGTTTGCTTGCGGTCTTCATCAGCGATTTATGGCTGAAACAGAAAAAGGTGACAGAAAAGAACTGCAGGCAAAAGACTTCCGGACAAACGACAGATACAGCAATGGCTCTTTCTTTATTGATGAAGAGGAGTCAGGCAAGGTCACGGCTGTCTGGCGCCTTCATACAGAACAATAATAAAAAACCCGCTCACATTATGCGAGCGGGTTTCGTTTGTTTTTTAATCAGCTTTCATGGCTGGAGAAAAGATCTGTCATGGCATGAATGACTTCGATTCCTTGCCATACAAATAAATTCAGCGCTGTGAAAGAAAATAAGCCTAAAATCACCATTCTTAAGATAAACAACATGTTTAACAGCCTCCTCATATTTTCGTTATATAATCGGGTGATGTTGAACATGAAGTTTGCCGAAATAAGACGATTGATAAAATTTGGCCAGTATAAAGCTTTTTTTCCGCTGGCGCCTGCGGGAGTAACCCGTATTTTTGCTTTCAGCGGTTATAAGCAGAACAGCCATTGCCCATAAAGCAGTCAGCGCAAATGCTCCTGTGATGGATTTCTTTTCATCATCTGCATTTTGGCCGGCTTTCATCTCATGCATTTCCTGCTGGTCGGCTACAGCTTTATAATGATGGCCAATATCAAAGGCATGGGGGATTGAGAACAAATGAAAACTGGCAATCGCCAAGAACAAGATGGACGCTTTCAGTATTGTTACCTTTTTCAAATGATCTTCCCCCCTTTAATATTACTGAATATTTTTATAATAATACCCTAATCCATCCTAAAAGTAAACCTGATTTATTAAATTTAAAAATAAAGTTCACTTTGTTAAGTATATATCTTTTTGCTTATTTTTGAAAGAGAAATTTCTTTTATTAGTGTATGTATACCCGGTCTAAGATGTGAATAAAAACGCATTTTAGATGATATGTTTGTTGTTTAGGATTTATGACTTTATGTATCAAAGGAAACAGAAAGTGTCAGGGGAGAAATTCTAATATTTTAAAAGAGAACTCTTTTTAAAATGCAAGCTTATAAGAAATATTTCTATTCATAGGAAAATAATAGAGAGAGACCGAAGGCGTGAACTTCAATCTAGAACAATAATCTTCACGAAAAAACTTCCTAATTCGACATATTGTGATATAATAAGACTCGTTATGTTAAAAAATCTAACATCAAATTTGAATTCACCATGAATTGATGAAAACGGGAGGTAAATATGGGGTCATTTTTCAACAGTTTAATTAATATTCCAAGTGATTTCATCTGGAATTACCTATTTTATATTTTAATAGGGCTTGGATTGTTTTTTACCATACGTTTTGGTTTTATCCAATTCCGTTACTTTATTGAAATGTTCAGAATAGTAGGGGAGAAACCAGAAGGAAATAAAGGTGTCTCATCTATGCAGGCATTCTTTATTTCGGCCGCATCCCGAGTCGGCACAGGGAATTTGACTGGTGTAGCCTTAGCAATTGCGACAGGCGGACCGGGCGCTGTATTTTGGATGTGGGTTGTAGCTGCTGTAGGGATGGCTTCAAGTTTTGTTGAGAGTACGTTAGCGCAGCTTTATAAAGTGAAGGACGGAGATAACTTCCGTGGTGGACCAGCCTACTATATCCAAAAGGGTCTTGGGGTCAGATGGCTTGGCGTTGTTTTTGCTGTCTTAATTACGGTCTCATTCGGTTTAATCTTTAACGCTGTTCAAACGAATACAATTGCAGGGGCGTTGGATGGAGCATTCCATGTAAACAAAATAGTTGTAGCCATCGTTCTGGCAGCTTTAACTGCGTTTATCATTTTTGGCGGTTTGAAACGTGTTGTAGCTGTATCACAGCTAATTGTGCCGGTTATGGCAGGCATTTATATCCTCATTGCTTTGTTTGTCGTTATTACCAATATAACGGCATTCCCTGGCATTATCGCAACAATTGTTAAAAATGCTTTCGGTATTGAGCAAATCGTCGGCGGCGGATTAGGAGGCATCATCGTTATCGGTGCTCAGCGCGGACTTTTCTCGAACGAAGCAGGAATGGGAAGCGCTCCGAACGCGGCTGCGACGGCTCATGTATCGCATCCGGCAAAGCAAGGCTTTATTCAAACATTAGGCGTATTTTTCGATACATTTATCGTATGTACGTCCACAGCGTTCATTATTTTGCTGTATAGTGTAACACCAAAAGGTGATGGTATCCAAGTAACGCAGGCTGCCCTTAATCATCATATTGGAGGCTGGGCGCCTAGCTTCATCGCAGTCGCAATGTTCTTGTTTGCATTCAGTTCGGTTGTCGGAAACTATTATTATGGCGAGACAAACATTGAATTTATTAAAACAAGCAAAACATGGCTGAATATTTACCGTATCGCTGTTATTGCGATGGTTGTCTATGGATCTTTATCTGGCTTCCAAATCGTTTGGGATATGGCGGACCTCTTTATGGGTATCATGGCGCTGATTAATTTAATTGTTATTGCGCTGCTGTCAAACGTTGCTTATAAAGTGTATAAAGATTACGCGAAACAGCGTAAGCAAGGATTAGATCCTGTATTCAAAGCGAAAAACATCCCGGGTCTGAAAAACGCTGAAACTTGGGAAGATGAGAAACAAGAAGCATAAGAACACGGCTGCATTCAATTCATTGAATGCAGCTTTTTATTTGCCCAAAAGAAGCGGAATGTTTTGATTTCATAAAAAAATAACGTGTAAAGTCCTGGTTAAACACTTTTATCTTTGGTTCCGCATGTGTCAGCTGTATCTGAGATAAGACAAAAAGAGCAAATAGACAGGCTTTTAAGCCGTCTAAAAACAAGAAATTAGGTTGATAGACAATCGTGAGAAAGATTTTTACAATGAGTCCGTGCTAAAAAGCGAAAGGGAGGGAGAGCGGTGAGTTACTAGGCATATTTTATATAATTTAAAGGAGGAGAAAATATCATATATGAAACGTTCAGTCTCTATCTTAATCGTATGTTTATACATTGCATTATTAGCAATCGGCGGTTTGGCGGCTCCAGAAGCATCTGCAGCAGAGGCAAAAACGCCAGTATCCATAAATGGCCAGCTTAGCATAAAAGGTACACAGCTAGTCAATCAAGACGGCAAAGCGGTACAGCTGAAGGGGATCAGTTCACACGGATTGCAATGGTATGGCGATTTCGTCAATAAAGACAGCTTAAAATGGCTGAGAGACGATTGGGGCATTACGGTTTTCCGTGCGGCAATGTATACGGCAGACGGCGGTTATATTGATAATCCGTCTGTGAAAAACAAAGTGAAAGAAGCGGTTGAAGCGGCAAAAGAGCTTGGGGTATATGTCATCATTGACTGGCATATCTTAAATGACGGCAATCCAAATCAAAATAAAGAGAAGGCAAAAGAATTTTTCGAGGAAATGTCGAGCCTTTATGGAAACACGCCAAACGTCATTTATGAAATTGCGAACGAACCAAACGGCGATGTGAACTGGAAGCGTGATATTAAACCGTATGCGGAAGAAGTGATTTCCGTTATCCGTAAACATGATCCCGACAACCTCATCATCGTCGGAACCGGTACATGGAGCCAGGATGTGAATGATGCTGCCGATGATCAGCTAAAGGATGCAAATGTCATGTACGCGCTTCATTTTTATGCCGGCACACATGGCCAGTTTTTACGGGATAAAGCAAACTATGCCCTCAGCAAAGGAGCGCCTATTTTTGTGACGGAATGGGGGACAAGTGATGCTTCCGGAAATGGCGGAGTATTTCTTGACCAGTCGCGGGAATGGCTGAATTATCTCAACAGCAAGAATATCAGCTGGGTGAACTGGAATCTTTCTGATAAGCAGGAATCGTCTTCAGCTTTAAAGCCGGGAGCATCTAAAACAGGCGGCTGGCCATTATCCGATTTATCCGCTTCAGGAACATTCGTAAGAGAAAACATTCTCGGCACCAAAGATTTGACAAAGGACAGTCCTGAAACGCCAACACAAGATAAACCGACACAGAAAAACAGTATCTCTGTGCAATACAGAGCAGGTGATGGAAGTGTGACCGGCAACCAAATACGACCGCAGATTCACATAAAAAATAATGGCAGCACCACGGTTGATTTAAAAGATGTCACTGTCCGTTACTGGTATACCGCGAAAAACAAAGGCCAAAACTATGACTGTGTCTACGCGCAGATCGGATGCAGCAATGTGACACACAAATTTGTGATGTTACATAAGCCTAAGCAAGGCGCAGATGCCTATCTGGAACTAGGTTTTAAAAACGGAACGCTGTCACCGGGAGCAAGCACCGGGGACGTTCAGCTTCGTCTTCATAATGATGACTGGAGCAATTATGCACAAAGCGGGGATTATTCCTTTTTCCAATCCAATACGTTTAAAACAACGAAAAAAATCACATTATATAAGCACGGAAAACTGATTTGGGGTACAGAACCCAAATAGTTATGCTTTTGACGGACATCAGCAATAATGATGTCCGTTTTCATCATCTTATACAGCAAATAAGGAGGTTTACATTGTGCATGAAACATTGAAACAGTATATGGTGCTGTTCAAAGAAATGAATGATGTGATCAATGGTCCGGACTATCCAGGTAAGGAAAAAGACATCCAAAATCAAAAAGAACAGATCGAAGTTTACGAAAAACAGCTGCAGCAAGGTTTTTCTACAGATTATGACTACGATGTGTTTGCGGACTCGGTTATCAAATGTGCATATGGCGATATGACACTGGAAGATTTAGAAGCGGTTTATTATGGATTGACTACGCCATTTTTTTGATTAGAGATTCAACTGTAAAATTTCATCTTCTGTCTCACTAACTTAAGTATACTTTTATATTGAGACAGAAATTTATTTATTTTGTTTACTTCCTAGAATATATATTATGTAAACTAAAAAAGAATAGTGTCATTTGGATTTTCAGCTCTTCTCTTTCCCTCTAGTTTAGTCATCTTCCCTGGTTGGCAATATGGATTTTGGGCAACCATGTCCATTTTCGTCAGCAAGGAAAGGCGCGGCACCCCGGTACTCGTATAGCCCCGGAGCGGTACCGCTTGCCTTAGGTACCCTTAACGATTTACGACAAATGTTGTCACGCTTTGAGCTGGAAGATGGGCCCAAAAATGATTGCCCGTTATGTTGAGATTCGTTCCAGGTTGTAGATTGCTGCTGCTGCTCGTGATCCATCTAGATACCTGAGAAACAGATCCATTCTGCAAAACAAAGTTTTGGTTTACACCTGTGTTGCTTTTGTTAATGGCAACAATAACGACCTTGTTGTCACCTTTATAGGCTGACACGTAAACGTTCGCATTAGGATTTTTCGTTGCATCAATCCTTACATAGCCGGGACGCACAAACTTCGAGAAATGAGCCATATTGTAACCACGTTTGCTGATCGTACCATCTTCTTTCATAGGACCATATGATCTTCGGATATACCACCAGACATAAGCTTGAAAATCTCCCTCTACCATTGAATTGTGAATATGATGTGAAACATCCAACGCCTCGGGCCATCGATCCGCCGAGTTGTTATCACTGTTCGGATAGTATACTTCCGTCATCCAAAGGTCCTTCCCCGCTCCTTTTTGTTTGAAAAGAGGATAAGGGAAATGACTGACCTGAGTGCCGTACAGGTGGGTTCCGAGAATATCCATATTGGCAAGAGCCTGCGGATCGTTCAAAATCGGGTCCGACAAATTCTTCAAGTATTGAAATGACTCAGGCGCAATGACGCGGGCATTGATCGAGCCGGCGTTTTCTCTCATAAAGCGAAGTATTTCTTGCGGCGTCCACCACGTCCACTCGTGAGCGTAATCAGGCTCGTTTTGGACCGAAATCGCGTAAAGATTCACACCATTATTCTTCATGAAGGTAACAAAATCGTTAAGATGCTGCGCATATGCGGCGTATTTATCGTATTTCAGCCGTTTAGCCGATGTATTACCATTACGGTTAAAGGTCTCAACCATATCACTTGGAGGATTCCAGGGAGAAGCAAAAACGATTGCTCCATGTTTGATCGCACTCTTTGCAGTCTCCACTTCTCTCTACCAATTATTTCTATTTTCATCTACATGAATTCTTAAGATTGAAAAGCCTAACTGATTCTGTCCATTGCCAAAAGCAGTTTCTCTTTGAGCTGCTGTCAAATCCCCAATCCAAGCCGGGTGGTTCATTCCTCCAAAGCCGCGAATCACTTGTTTTTCTGCAGATACATTAACTGTTACATCACTTGCTGCCAAAACTTCAGTAGCGCATGGACCGGTTAACATTACTGACAGCATAGTGAAACATACCAATAATACACAAATTGGTTTTTTTACGCATGATATCATTTTTTCCTCTCCTTCATATGTCTTTTACGGTATTGGAAAAATACGTTATGGCGAATATGCTATTCAATATATGTTTTGCAATTGTAGTACTGGTGGCAGCATACGCAGACTTCCCAGATAAGCAACTCAATAATAAAGCAAGAACCCATAAACATACGCTACACTTTTTACGCATAACTTAACATCCTCCTTTTTCCTTAAAATGGAGGAGTTTCTTTTTAACATTTGATGACTGGTCAAGAAGAACACATAAAATGATTATTTCTAGAGTAAACCGTAGCAAACACATGAGTATTACTCTCACTTTTTTAATAAAAAAATGCCGCTGACTGCCAGCAGCGGCATTTTGCACTAGATCACTTACATTTTGTTAAATTTTGTGTCTCCTGCAAACGATCCCATTGACAGTTGTTCATCAAGAACAAGTCCTTGATGATGCCGTTCTTCAATTCTTTTGATAATAGATTGAATTGTATCCACATTTTCTTCGATATTATGAGGTTCAAAGATCGTCACATGGTCTCCTTTTAATTTGTACTCAAGGTAATGCTGTGCAGTTGATTGCGTCCATCCTCTATCAGTCAAATCGCCACACACCAAATGATGTATGTTGGCGTTGACGGCGCCGGAATTGATCAGTTCATTGTGATACGTAAGGTAGCTTCTGATTTTATCCTTAATCGAAGGAATGGTTAATAATTCTCTATAATAATTCGGAATGATATCCAGATTCAGATGGATGATCTCTTCAGTTTCCTCTTCCGATAAATAAGTCACAGAAACGGCTATTTTAGAATCCAGCATCATAATGTCTGATACGACGCGTCCACGCTTCTCCAAGGCTTTAGCAACCTCAAAAGCCAAATTAGAGCCCGAAGAATAACCAAGCAAAACATAAGGCCCTTTTTCTTGAATGCCTATTATGCTTTCTGCATACTGGTCAACGATCTCTTTCTCATAAGACGGCTCTTCCAAGAAATCAGCGGCATAGACGGTGCAGCTGCCATCAAGTCTTTTTGCCATTTCATTATAAACCAGCCCATACCCGATTAAAGGCGGGAAACAGAACACAGGGATTGAACCGTTCTGATTCATCTTGACGAATACGTTATCCGTCTTGGACCCGAACACCGCTGCTTGAATGGCGCGTGCCATTGCTTCAATGGTCGGAAAATCGTATACGGCTTGATAATGCATTTTGATTCCCATACTGGCGTTAATTTGATGAATAACTTGCAAAACTTTGAGCGAATGGCCGCCAACGTCAAAGAAATTATCTTTAACCCCCGGGTCACTGAGAGCTAAAATGTTCTTCCATATCTCGGCCAGCTGCTTTTCAATTAACGTTTCGGGTGCTGCGTATTCGGTTCCGGTGAGCCTATTTCCCTTAGGAGCCGGCAAAGCTTTCCTGTCGATTTTTCCATTAGCGGTTATCGGTATCTTCTCTACTTGTACAAAATAAGCTGGAATCATATACGCGGGCAGTTTGTTCAGCAAATGCCGCTTCAGCTGCGACGTATTGAATGATTCGTCTCCTGTCAAGTAGGCGCACAGCTGCTTGGAGCCCTCTTCTTCAATCGCGATGACGACCGCTTCTTTGACAGATTCCAGTTGCAATAAAGCTGTCTCGATCTCGCCGAGTTCAATCCGGTAACCCCGGATTTTCACCTGATGATCAATTCTTCCCAAATACTCGATATTGCCGTCAGGCAGCCATCGGGCGACATCTCCCGTTTTGTACATTTTTTCGCCTGGGGCAAATGGGTGTTCAACAAATTTCTCTGCCGTTAATTCCGGGCGGTTCAAATATCCTCTAGCCAGCCCCTCTCCTGCAACATAGAGCTCTCCCGGTATGCCCATTACCTGAATGCGTTGATATTCGTCCAAAATATACGCTTGCAGGGTAGGAATAGGTTGTCCGATGTTGCTTCTGCCCTCGTCGATTTCTCGTTCCGTGATTTCTTTATATGTGACATGAACGGTGGTTTCCGTGATGCCGTACATATTGATTAATTGCGTTAAAGGATATTTAATCTTCCAGTCTTTCAAGAAGGATGGATTTAACGCCTCTCCGCCAAATATGATTTTTCGGATGTTTAAATTGGATTCGGAATATGCTCTCTCCTCCTGCATCAGTTGGTAGAAATAACTTGGCGTTTGATTTAAAATTGTCACTGCTTCCGACTTTAACAATTGCAAATACCTTTCGGGGTTTTTTGCTGTTTGTTTCGGAACAATCACTAATTTGCCCCCATGCAGCAGCGCTCCGTACATTTCCCACACTGAAAAATCAAAGCAGAAGGAATGGAACAAAGTCCATGTGTCCGATGCGTTAAAATCAAAAAGGTTTTTGTTATTAAATAATAGACGGACCACATTTTTATGTTCAATGAGCGTTCCTTTCGGATTCCCCGTTGTTCCTGATGTATAGATGACGTAGGCTAATTGATTTGGCGCTGTCCTTAGATTGAGATTGGATGCTTCGACGTCGTATGATGACGGATCGTCAAGGAAGACAGCATGACTTTGATAAGCGGTACATTTTAGAAGATGATTTTGCAATAATAATATAGAGACGTTAGAATCTTCAAGCATATAATGGATGCGTTCTTCCGGATATTCCGGATCGACCGGTACATAAACTCCTCCCGCTTTCAAAATAGCGAGGATGCCTAACACCATCTCCGGTGAACGTTCCGCCATAATGCCAACAAGCTGCTCAGCCTGAAGTCCTTTGGCGACCAAGGTTCGGGCCAACTGATTAGCGCGTTCATTTAATGCCCGATACGTCAGCTTCTGATCTTCAAAAACAATCGCCACTTGCTCCGGCGTTCGCTCCGCTTGTTCCTCAAACAATTGATGAATCGTCTTTTTCTTTGGATACTCGGCCGCTGTATCGTTAAACTTGTCTATCAGGAGCGATCGTTCATCCGCTGTTACTATATCCAGTTCTTGGACGCGAGTTTCCTGATCGTCCGCCATTTGCTTAATGATTTGCATGAAGTGCGCCTGCATCCGTTCGACACATGCTTGATCATAAACATCACGATTGTATACAAAACGAATTTCAATTTCTCCGGCCGGCATAACTATAAAAGTAAAATCGTAATGGGTATGTTCTTCCATATGAAAATCGATAATGTCTAATGCTTTGTCATCCTGCTTCATATGTTCTATTTGTTTCTCGACCGGGTAATTCTCAAAAACCATAATATGATTGATCAACTGCTGCTTTTGCTCAGTTTGAGCCTGAATTTCATACAACGGAAATGTATCGTATGCTTGAGAAGCCAGTGCCCGCTCCTGGTTCATTTTCAATACTTGTGCAGCTGTCATTTCAGGTTGCGTATGAATACGTACGGGAATGGTATTGATAAATAAACCGACCATAGTTTCAATTCCCGGGATTTCTGCCGGCCGGCCGGATACGACAGTGCCGAAAACGACATCCTGACTCCCGTTATATCTTTGCAGCAATAAGCCCCATGCGGTTTGTATCCATGTATTGAGCGTGACTTGATGGTGGCTTGCGGCCCGTTTGATCTCGTCTGTGAGCTGCTTTCCTAAACGAAACGCATGCTCTCCTTTTTCGTATCCTTTCGGCTGGTTGGAGGATTGTTCTTGTAACAAAACAGTTTGCCCTTCATAGCCTTCCAAATAATTACGCCAATAGACTGCTGCCTGCTTGTGATCTTTTTTATCCAGCCATTCGATATATTGGCTGTATGGAGTGACGGCTCCCCGTTTCGGCTGCCTCCGCTCAAGAATCGCATAATAGGTTTCAAACACTTCTTTCGTAACAAGAGGCAAACACCAGCCATCCATTAAAATATGATGAAAGCTCCATATCAATCGCGCTTGGTCTACATCTGTCCGCAGGATCGATACGCGCATTAAAGCATCTCGGGTGAGATTGAATCCTCGCGCCTTATCTCTTCTCGCAAAATCGGCAATAAACTCGCTGCGTTGATGACTGTTCATGCTGCGAATATCTTCAACGACCGTTTCAATCGGCTTTTGCCGGAATACAATCTGCAAAGGCTGATCTTTCCATTCTGTATAAAAAAGAGTTCGAAGAATGTCATATCTTTCGGCCAGCTGCGCCAAGCTCATCCTAAATGCCTCGATATCCAAGAAACCTTTCAGATCAAAAGCGGCTTGTTCAAAGTAAGCTTCGGAATCCGAATCGATCAAGCTATGGAACAACATTCCTTTCTGCATAGGGGTTAATGGGTATATATTTTCAATTTCACCAAGGTGATGTGTTTGTTGCACAAATTGATCTAGTTCACCGATCGTTATATCTTTTAATGAAATATCGCTTGGCGTCAGGTGAATTTGATCTTGAGCATCACAATGTTCGATGACTTGCTGCAAACTGCTTTTTAAGAGATCGGCACAAGCTTCCATTGTTTCTCTTTGATATTGTTTACCGCAATAACTGATTGCCAACGACAATTGACCGTTTGAAATCATGCCATTGATATCAAGTGCATAGGTTATGGGGCGCTTGTCACTGACTGTTTTCCCGCTTGAGTAAGGAGATACCTCCATCCTGCCGTTTCGGAAATCTTGATCAAATTGACCCAAATAATTGAAACTGATTTCCGGCTGTCCGGTAAATTCGGAAGCCTTCGGGTGATCGGACAAATACTTAATCAGGCCATAACCTATTCCTTTTTGGGGGATCTTACGTAAATTTTCTTTCACTGTTTTAATCCGCTGCGAGATATCCTGGTCTGCCTTAATTTGGAGCGAAACCGGGTATAGGCTTGTGAACCATCCCACCGTACGTGAAATATCAAGGTCTTGAAAAATAGATTCTCTGCCGTGTCCTTCCAGATGAATGAGAATGTCTTCATAACCGGTCCAACGATGAATAGCCGTTCCAAGTCCGGTCAGCAATAAATCGTTAATGTCAGTTGTATAGGCCCGGTTAGATTTTTTTAATAAAGATTCGGTTTCTTCCGCCGTCCATTGGACGATGATCGTTTCCCGGTCTTCAGCCAGGCCGATTTCCTGTTCTTTGTCCCTTGGCAATGTATGTTGCGGGTTATGTTTCTGCCCGAACCAGTATTGATTTTCTGCTTCGAATTCCTGACTTTCTGCATAACGTTTCAATTGTTCAGCCCATAAAAGGTATGAGTCTGTCTTCTTCGGAAGCCGGATCGCTTCGCCGTTTTGAAGCTGCTCATAAGCTGCTGCAATATCCTCAAGTAAAATCCTCCACGATACGCCATCGACGACCAAATGATGAATCGCAATCAGCAAATGATCTCCATCCTGACATTGAAACAATCCCAGTTTCATGAGCGGACCTTCGGCTAAATGGATGGATTGCTGAATGTCATTGGAGATCGTTTCTATCGTTTGGGCAGGGTTGTTTTCTCCAAGTAAGGAGAACACTTCAAGGCTGAATAAATCTCCTTCATCGATCCCCCGGTTTCGGGCTTGGTATCCATGTTCTGTCGGAACATAAACCATACGTAAAGCATCGTGATGCTCAGCAATCTTCTTCATGACTTTGCGAAGCTTCGATTCATCCAATTTCTCTTTCCAACAAAGCATGATGGATTGGTTATAATGATGCAAATCCTGATATTGCTGGGCGAAAAACCAATGTTGAATCGGTGTCAGAAGCGACCGGCCTTTAATTTCTCCTTGTTCAGCGATTCGGATGACCGGCTCTACAAAAGGAACAACCCCAGCGATCGTCGGATGCTTGAACAAGTGTTTGATGTCAAGCTTATACCCTGATTGATATAAGCTTGATGTCACTTGAATCGACTTAATTGAATCTCCCCCCAGCTCAAAGAAATGATCGTCGATTCCGACGCGTTCTGCGCCTAATACCGACTCCCACACTCCGGCTAGGATTTTTTCCAGTTCTGTCCGCGGAGCTGTATAGGTATTGCCCGTGAGATTTCCTGTTGGAACAGGCAGTGCCTGACGATCTATTTTTCCGTTTGAAGTAAGCGGCATCGCTTTCAGCTGTACGAAATAAGCAGGTATCATATAGTCCGGAAGCTGCCGGGACAGATGTTTCCGGATCTCACCTGCGGTTAAAGAACGCTGTGCCGTATAATAGGCGCACAAAGATGTTTCCCCGTTGGTTTCTTGTGCAATAACGAGGGCTTCTTGAATCGGCGGTATATGAAAAAATGCGGCTTCGACTTCACCGATTTCAATGCGGTAACCGCGGATTTTCACCTGATGGTCGATCCTTCCGAGGTATTCGATATTACCGTCCGGCAGCCGCCTGGCCAAGTCTCCCGTACGGTACATTTTCCCCTCCGGTACAAAGGGATGCCGCAGAAACCTTTCCGCCGTTAATTCCGGCCGGTTCAAATAACCTCTGGCAATGCCGTCCCCGCTTATATAAATTTCTCCCGGGACGCCGATTGGCACCGGCTTCATGCTCTTATCCAGTACATAAATGTTCATATTGTCCGCAGCGGTTCCGATCGGCACTGATTCCCGTCTGTCGTTTTGCGGATCAAAGGAATAAATCATACAGCCGACGACTGTCTCTGTAGGGCCGTATTCGTTAAAGATTTCGATTCTGCCGCCGAATTGTCCGCTGATATTTTGGGCGAGACGCGTGCTTAAATTGTCGCCGCCAACAATTAATTTCCGAATGGTGCACTCAGGAGAGATGTTCATTTCTTTTAATAACTGCAAATGAGCCGGGGTTAATTTGATAATATCCACCCTCGGATCCTGCACAATGGAATAAAGCAAGGCCGCCCTGTTTTCTCCTCCGTAGACAATAATGGCATTGCCGGTAATAAGCGGAGTAAAAACAGACGTTACCGTCAGATCAAAAGCGATGGACGAGTATAGCGGAAAGTTGGTTTTTTCTCCTTTGACATATACCCTGCGGGCCCACCAAATATAATTGGTTAAGCCTTGATGCTCAATTGCCACACCTTTAGGCTTGCCTGTGGAACCCGACGTATAGATGACATAGGCCAAATCCTTCATACTGCTGATCGGTTCAAGGTCAGAGCCGTCTTCGTGGTAAGAACTTTCCTCATCGATGAAAACCATTGTGCCCGTAAGTTCCAATTGCTTTCGGAGATGGCTCTGCGTCAAGATGATATCAGCTTGGGAGTCATCTACTATATACTGTATGCGATGCTTCGGATAATCCGGATCAATTGGCACATAGGCACCGCCCGCTTTTAATACGGCCAGTATTCCAACTACCACCTCAATGTTATGATCGCTGATGATGGCTGCGAGCCGATCCGTCCGCATGCCCTTGGCTCTCAACGTTCGGGCTAATTGATTGGCACGTTCATTAAGCTGACGATACGTGAATTGTTTTTCTCCGCAAATAATGGCTGCTTGATCGGGTGTTCGTTTCATCTGTTCTTCGAATAACTGATAGATCGTCTTATCTCGCGGATATTCAGTTTTCGTATGATGATAGTCAACGAGAAATGTATTTGTCTCCGCTTCAGACAAAATATTTACTTCACTGAGAGTGAGGTCCGGTTGAAATAACATGATAGAAAATAGACGGTTTAAATGCCCGATTACCTGCATCATATACTGACGGTCATAGGCTTGTTCATTAAAAAATAACTTTACATCAATCGAGTCTTCCTCCATAGCAAACTGAAATAAGGCATCTGAAGCAGCCGTTTCTATGAAACGCTCAGAATGAATTTGCTCTAATGAAACAACCGTATGGATGATCGGCAAATGATTTGTATTGTAGTTCAGTCGCAGCTGTCCGGCCATTTTATCAAAGGGAACGTCCTGATATAGGATCGCTTCGTCCAGCGTATGTTTCAGTTCATGGAATATAGATTTAAACGTACTGTCGGCATTTATATTTTGTTTGATTAACATGAGTTGATCTAAACGAAGATCTTCATCAGTTTCGTCTTCAAAGGTTGGAACCCCTGTAATTACACCCTCTTCCCCCGTGTATTTGTACAATAGGGACTCAATTCCGATCAGGAGAACCAGATAGACGGCCATTGGCGTTTGATTCGTCATGGTCAGGATGCGCCGTGATACATCTGAACTCAATGAACTGTGAATACAGTCAGATGCACTCGATACATCACGCTTTAATGTTGAGTCGGACACTTGAAACGAAGGGAATGCACTGGGACGGTCTTCCACGTGAAACATGCGGCCCCAGAACAACTCCTGTTGTTTGAATTCTGACATTCATATCCCTCCAGTTGGTTTCATTCCTGTTTTGAAGGCGGCTTGCGGCAGCCGCGGCATTCGTGCCGGGACAGCCGCGCCGGCCATTATTAGAAATCCAATTCGATTGTGCTTGCGAGGTGTTTACTTTTGTTTACTTTTTCGCTTAATTGAATTTCTCTTAAAGGAATGGATGGATTTCGTAAAATCGCCGAGAGGATCATGACGTAATCCTTGGCCAATACAGCAATGGTTTTCTTTTTAAATAGCTTCGTGCAGTAATCAAAGCTGCCTTGTATCTCATCCTGGTCTATTACAAAGGTCAGCTGTAAATCAAACTTGGCAGCCGTATTTGTTTGTTCATAAGGTCTGACGGCGAGAGAGTCTACCTCAATATCCGTTTGTTCAGTATTTTGCATGACAAACATCGTATCGAACAATGGATTGCGGCTTAAGTCCCGTTTCACACCCAGTTTTTCAACTAATTCTTCAAAAGGATACTCTTGATTTTCATAAGCCTTCAGCATTGTTTCTTTTGTTTCCGTTATATAATCCATAAATGTCTTTTCCGCCATCGGAGCGGTACGGATGGCTAATGTATTTACAAACATTCCGATGATATGTTGCAAATCTTCATGCATTCTCCCCGCAATAGGTGTACCGACGACGATATCATCCTGGCCGCTATATTTAGCCAGCAGTATGGAATAGGCCGAAAACAAAATCATATAAGCGGTCGATTCGGTCAATTCTTCCAGCTGCTTTACACCTTGGATGACAGTCTTATCGAGCACAAAATTGTGCCGCTTCCCATCGAAGCTTCTCACCGGCGGCCTCGCAAAATCTTTCGGCAGCTCGAATGACGGAAGCTCCTCATGAAATACACCTAGCCAATACTCTTCCTGCCTCTTGATTCGTTCTCTTTGCTCTTTTTGCAGCTTCCATTCAGTGAAGTCTTTGTATTGAATACGGAGCGGAGCTAACGCTCTGCCGTCATACAATTGAATCAGTTCTTCGACAAAAATATTCATGGAGGCGCCGTCCGTAATGATATGGTGCATGTCAAACATAAAAATATGCCGGTCTTGTTCCAACTCGATGAGTCCAGCCCGAAGTAATGGAGCCTGGCTGAGATCGAATGGCCGCACGAAGGCGCGGAAAAGTTCCTCAACCTCGTCAGGTGCTGCCTTATACCTTTCCATAGAGAACTCCATTTGCGGTTTGATCACCTGCACCAGTTCTCCGCGGATCATTTCAAATCCGGTGCGCAGCGACTCATGACGCTGGATCAGTCTTTGGAAAGCGGTTTGTAAGCGATTCATATCGATTTTTCCTTCTAATGCAAGGATTCCCGGCATATTGTAGCTAAGTTCGCCGCCTTCGATCTGTGTTGACAGGTAAACCATCTTCTGCACGGAGGATACAGGATAGACATCTTTTTCTTTGGCAGCCGGAATATAATCCGGTCCGCAGGCTTCAGCTTCAGCAATGGCCTTTGCCATTTCTTCAACTTTCGGATATTGAAATACTTCTCTTAATGAAATGCTTTTATTGAATTGCTTATGGATTTTGGCAACGAGCGTCATTCCCCGTAACGAGTGGCCGCCCAGATCAAAAAAGTTATCTTTCACGCCTATTTCTTTTACCTTCAAAACGTCTTGCCAGATGCATACCAGCTTCTCTTCCATACTCGTCCGCGGAGCGACGTAGTCAGTCCCGGTTTGCAAACCGACTTCAGGAATCGGTAATGCTCTTCGATTTACTTTTCCATTGGAGGTTAACGGCAGTTTCTCCAGCTGGATGAAGTATGAAGGAATCATGTAGCCCGGTATTTGATCAGCAAGTTTTTCTTTTAGCTGACTGATCGGCAATGATTGCTCCGCTGTAAAATAGGCATACAAATCGTTTTGTCCATCTGCATTTTCTTTTGACAGGACAACGGCTTCCTGAACATGCTCGATGTTTAGCAGAGCGGCTTCCACCTCGCCGAGCTCAATCCGGTAACCGCGGATTTTGACCTGATGGTCCATCCTTCCCGCATATTCAATGTTTCCGTCGGGAAGGTAACGGGCCAGATCACCTGTTTTATACATTCGTTGTTTCGTGTCATATGGGTGCGGAACAAATGTTTCGAGCGTCAAAGACTCCCTGTTATGATAACCTCTGGCTAAGCTGACCCCGGAAATACAAAGCTCACCGACGATCCCGACAGGCTGAAGCGTTCCGGCCTCATTTAAAATGAAAATCTCCGTATTTGAAATCGGTTTGCCGATCGGCTGAAGCTCCTGATCAATATCCGGATCAACGGTATACATGGTCACGACATGCGTTTCCGACGGACCGTAATGATTATGAAGAGTGACATGGTGGTGCGCCAGCATGTCACGCAGTATACTTGTTGCGATGAGCTGTTCTCCCGCAGCGATAATGTGATCCACGCACTCGGCAAACGGTTCGAAATAGTGTTTCTCCGAGCCAAGGAGCTTAAGGAACGCGGTCGGAAGAAATGCTGTTTGTACCCTGTGCGTTCTGACAAAATCATTGAACTGACGTATTTCCCGTTTTGCCTCATTGCTGATGATAAAGAGTGTCCCTCCGCTTGAAAGCGCGGAGAAAATTTCTTGATAGCAGACATCAAAGCTCATGGCAGCAAATTGCAGCACTCTGTCAAAACGCAGCTGCGTATGATCTCGTTCATATGCGAACAGATTCGTCATCGTTTTATGTTCTAATTGAACCCCTTTTGGCTTCCCTGTTGTACCAGATGTGTAAATGACGTACATTAAGTCATTTTCCGAATAGGAAAGTTGAAGATTATCTGTTCCACCTTGATATAGTAACGGATTGTCAAGCAGAAGAACTTCCCCTTCAAAGAGCGGCGGAATGGCATGACCTGCACTAGTCAAAAGCACACCGGCGCCGCTGTCTTTCATCAAAAAAGCCCGCCGTTCATCAGGAAGTTCCGGATCGATAGGAAGAAATGCTCCGCCGGCCTTTAATATGGCTAAAATGCCGATCATCATATTTGCTGAGCGATCCGTGAGAACGGCAACCACCTGATCTGTGCCTACACCCTTATCTTGAAGGACGCGCGCCAGCTGATTGGAACGTTCGTTCAGCTGACGATAAGTCAGAGTCTGATTTTCAAACAGGACGGCTTCATGGTCTGGGTTAAGCTCAGCCTGCTGCTCAAAAAGTTGATGAATCGTTGGCGGAATACGTTTTTCTGCGGTTGCAGTATCGTTAAAGAGTTTCTGAATTTCACTCTTCTCTTCTTGGGTTATCATATCCAAATCAGCCAGCTCGGCCTCAAGTTGTTTGATAATCGAATCAATCAGCTGCACAAAATGCCCCATCATACGTTCGATCGTTTCCGGTTTAAACAGAGCCGTCAAGTATTCCATCGTGAAATGAATACCCGAGTCTTCTTCCACAGCCGTTAAGGTTAAATCAAATTTAGCCATCGTATGTTCGCTTGGGTATGGTTTGAAAGTTATGTCATTTATATCTAACTGTTCCTGCTCCGTGTTTTGAAGCACAAACATGGTGTCAAACAACGGATTACGGCTCAAATCTCTGGCAATATCCAGTTGATCAACCAGCGCTTCAAAAGGGTAATCTTGATGCTCGTAAGCTTTCAAAGCATTCTCCCTCACCTCGGACAGATACTGAGAGAACGTCTTCCCTTTTTCTGGGTAATTTCTCATCGCCAGTGTATTCACAAACATTCCGATAATGGGTTCCAAATCCGCATGCGGTCTCCCCGCAATAGGGCTGCCGACAATAATGTCTTCCTGGCCGCTGTATTTTGAAAGCAATAATGTATAAGACGCAAGGAGCACCATATATAAAGTAGATTCGTTTTGGGATGCCAACTGCTTTAACCCGGCGCTTTTTTGCTTATCAAGCGTGAAATGCATCGTAGCTCCCGCAAAATCCCGTGCCGACGGCCGTATATAATCTGTAGGCAGATGAAGGACAGGAACGTCGCCGCTGTACAGCTCTAACCAATAGGCTTCTTGGTTTTGGATCTGTTTTAACCGCGCTTCTCCGGTCTGCCATACTGCGTAGTCCTTGTACTGGATGCGCAGGGGCGGTAATGTCTCTCCTTCATAAATCCGAATAAATTCTTTAATCAATATGCTCATAGATGTTCCGTCAGAAATAATATGATGCATATCAAACAGCAGAATTCCGCGGTCAGGTCGAAGTTCAATCAGCCCCACACGAAGCAGCGGCGGCTTCTCCAGATGAAACGGGCGAATAAATTGGCGGATATAAAGGCCTGCATCATTTTCTTCTGCCTGATACCACTCTACTTCAAACTCTGCGTGATCCAAGACATACTGAACAGGTTCTCCGCCGGCCATTTTAAAACCGGTGCGCAAAGATTCATGACGTTGAATCAGTGCGAGGAAGGCTTGCTGCAGCTTATCACGATCAAACTTGCCTTTGACAGCCATCAGACCCAGCATGTTGTAACTGAGTTCTCCGCCTTCCAGATGATTGAGAATGTACAATCGTTTTTGCGCCGAAGATACCGGATAATATGGTCTTTTCTCAATTGCAGGAATCCCGGCATACCCGGTTTGCTCCATCGTCGTGATTTCCCGCGCGAGCTGTTCAATGGTTGGGAAACGGAACACGTTTCGCAAAGGAATTTGGACATGCAATTGCTTTTGTATCTTTGCAATGAGCGCCGTTGCCCGCAGGGAGTGTCCGCCGATATCAAAAAAGTTATCTCGGATCCCCACCTGCTCTAACCCGAGAACATCCTGCCAAATTGCTGCCAGATGGATTTCTGCCGAAGTCTGCGGCGGCACGTATTCTATGCCTCTGTCCCTCTTTTTGACCGGAACCGGTAATAACTGACGGTTCAGCTTCCCGTTTGGCGTCAGCGGCATCTTATCCAGCTGCACAAAATGAGCCGGTATCATATATCCCGGTAAATGCCGGGCCAGACTTTCGCGAAGTTCACTGATCTGTATTGGCTTATCCGCAGTATAGTATCCGCACAGGAAATATTCTCCATCCGCATCTCTAAGGGCAATTGCGGCGGCTTCTTGAATATCAGGAATGTTCAGCATTACCGATTCGATTTCACCGAGTTCAATCCGAAAACCGTGAATTTTCACCTGATGATCAATCCGGCCGATAAATTCAATATTTCCATCCGGCATAAGGCGGGCCAGATCACCGGTTCTATACATCTGGTCCGTCGGGACAAACGGATCGGCAGCAAATTTTTCATCCGTTAGTTCCGGCAGGTTCAAGTAGCCCCGCCCGACACCGTCCCCTGCAATATACAGCTCGCCTTGAACGCCCACAGGCTGCAACCGCTTTTTTGAATCAAGAATGTACATGCGGTTGCTGCCTAACGGCTTGCCTATAGGAACATGAATTTGACTGCGTGCCCAAGCATCGGCAGAACATTCTATGTTGAACAGGGACGCGTCTACGCAAGTTTCTGTAGGCCCATATACATTGGTGATCGAAGGCGCAGCGCCATAATCGCCGAATAATCGCATGAGCTTATTTACCGTTGTTTTGGAAAGAGCCTCTCCTCCGATTAAAAGGTGCCGAAGCGGGACTTCCTGCAAATCACCTGCAGCTATCAAGAGCTTTAAGTGGGCAGGTGTTCCGTCCGTTATGTCAATGCAATGTTGCCGATAGTAACGGCATAATGCTGCACCGTCTGACACGACCTCTTTTGGAGCAATAAACAGGGTATGTCCTAACAACAAGGAAGCATACATTTGCTGAACAGAAGCATCAAAATAATATGGAGCAAGCATGGTTACATTCAGCTCCGCATCATAGGCAGAATAAACTTGGCGGCGAAGTCCTTCAATCAGGTGAATGACCTGGCGATGTTCAATTAACGCGCCTTTAGGCTTGCCCGTCGTACCGGAAGTATAAATGGCATAGGCCAGTTGACTCGACTGACAAGAGAGCGCAAGGCCGTTGTCTTTTTCGTGATAGGCATGTTCCTCTATGAGATCGATACATGTCCCTGGGAAGCCGATGTTATTCTGCAGCTTCTCACGATAAAGCAATACGCTGATGCCCGAATCACTTAAAATATAACGGATGCGTTCAGGTGGAGAATCAGGATCTATCGGCAAATATGCTCCGCCCGCTTTTAAAATCCCTAAAATGCCTACAATCATTTCTAGAGAGCGTTCAGTCATAATGCCGACAAGCTGATCCGCCTGCACTCCTTTTGCCTGCAAGGTTCGCGCTAGCTGATTGGATCGCCGGTTCAGTTCTCCGTAGGTTAATTGTTTACCCTCGAATACAACCGCCGCATGGTCAGGTGTACGATGCGCTTGTTCCTCGAACAACTCATGAATCGTTTGTTCACGTGGGTAATCCATCTCGTCAGATTGAATACGACTGAGCAGATGTTCTTTTTCTTGCTGAGTCAGAAGCTCCAATTCTTCTATTTTGACAGACGGTTGCTGCAATACTTGCTGCATGAGCTGTTCAAAATGCCCGCGGAGCCGCTCCACTTCTGATTTTTCATATTCGTTTTCATTAAAACCGAAATGGATGGCAAGCTTTTCGCCAGGAATGACAACCACATTCAAATCATAGTGGGAGTGTTCTTGCATATGAAAATTCATGATGTCCAGTCCCGCATCATGATGGCCTGCCTGTTCAACTTGTTGTCTTATCGGATAGTTTTCAAAGATCATGATATGGTCAATCAGGTTTTGCTTTTGTTCCGTTTTTGTCTGAATTTCATATAAAGGATAGGTATCGAATGCTTGGGAAGTCAATGCCTTTTGTTGAACCATTTGCATCGCTTCAGCAAAAGAGCTGTCCTCATCACAGCGGATGCGAACCGGAATGGTATTGATGAACAGGCCGATCATCTGTTCCACACCGGGGATTTCCGCCGGCCTTCCCGACACGACACTGCCAAATACAACGTCCCTGGACCCGCTGTATTTCTGTAATAAAACCCCCCACAATGTTTGAATCAACGAATTTAATGTCACTTGATGCTGATTTGCGATCTGCTGTAATTGTTTTGTCTGTTCGTGATCGAATTGGCAGATCACATTGGCATAAGCGTATTCTTTTTGTTCATGCTGCGGTGTTTTATGAAGAAGCCTGGTTTCACCTTTATACCCTTCAAGATACTCGCTCCAGTACCGTTTGGCAGCTCCCTGATCTTGGCGGTCAAGCCACTCGATATAGTCGCTGTAAGGAGCTGCAGATGGTGGTTCTGTTTCCCTGCCTTCTTGCAAGGCGCTATAATGCTCAAACACTTCCTTCGTGATAAGTGGCAGGCACCAGCCGTCCATGACAATATGATGAAAGCTCCAAATCAAATGATATTTGCGGTCTTCCATACGGAAAATCGCTATGCGCATCAGCGGATCCCGAGCCAAGTCAAATCCTTTTGCCTTGTCCTCTCTTTGGTAGGCAGCGATTTTATCCTCACGCCGGTGCTCCTCTATGTCACGCAAATCTGCAAAATAAATTTGCGGTTTTTGTGTTTTATAGACGATTTGTAAAGGAGTATCGTTCCAGCCGCTGTAAAAACGGGTTCTGAGCACGGCGTATTTTTCAAATAATCGTTCTAAGCTTGCTTTAAACCAATCAATCTTTAACTCTCCCTGCAAATCGAACGATGCTTGTTCAAAATAAGATCTTGTGGCCTCATCCAGCAAGCTGTGGAAGAGCATTCCTTTCTGCATCGGAGTGAGCGGATACACGTTTTCGATCTCACCTGAATGCGGCAGTTGAATGAGGAGCTGGTCCAAATCATCAATGGTCATGCCTTTTAACAAAATATCGCTTGGTGTCAGTTCCGATTGTTCTTTATGAACGCAATGCGTAATGATTGTCCGCAGGCGGCTTTGAATCGTTTCCGATAGCCGCTTGATCGTTTCTCTTGCGTACTGTTTGCTGCTATAACTGATCGTAAGCCTCATCCGGCCCTCTGTTATCATTCCGTTTATATTCAATACATACGGTCTGGCTTGATTCCCGCTTGAGTCTGAACCGCAGGAGTAGGAGGATAATTGAATCGCATGCTGCTGCAAATCTTGGTCAAACTGCCCCAGGTAGTTAAAACTAATCTCCGGATTCAGTTTTGCTGGCATTGACCCGCTTAAGTACCTTGCTACTCCATATCCGATCCCTTTATGCGGAATTTGGCGCAGTCCTTCTTTGGTCATCTTGATATAATCAGAGATTTCTTTGCCTGGCTGCGCGTGAAGCACAACCGGATACAGACTTGTGAACCATCCAACCGTACGGGAGATATCCATATCTTGAATCGTCTGTTCTCTTCCGTGTCCCTCTAAATGTATCGGAATCTGTTCAAGTCCTGACCAATGCGATATGGAAAGACCCAGAGAGGTTAAAAGCAAATCGTTTATTTGAGTGTTATAAGCGCGATTCGCTTGTTTTAATAACAGCTCCGTTTCTTCTATAGTCCATTCCACGGTTTCCGTTTGACTGTCCTTTGAGGTCGTATGTGTTTCATGAAAATCCTTAGGCAGCGGTTTCACATCGGTTTGTTCGATCTCTGTCCAATATTCCTGTTCTTGTTTTATGGTTTCACTTTGCGCATATTCTGAAAGTCTCTTGGCCCATAATTGGAAAGAGTCTGTTTTTTGCGGCAGTTGAATCACTTGCCCGTTCTCAGCTTGTTTGTAACCATTAGCAATATCATCCAATAAAATGCGCCATGAAACCCCGTCTACAATCAAATGATGGATGGCAATCAGCAAGTGATCTCCATCTGCACATTGAAACAATCCGGCCTTCATTAACGGCCCGTCACATAAACGCATACAGCCTTGTATCTCATTAGCCTTGGCTTCAATTGTCTGCCCCGGGTCGGATTCTGCTTTCAGATTCAGGACTTCAAGGTGGTACAGCCTGCTTTGAGCAATCTCTGCAATCTGTGCCTCGTATCCCTTTTCCGTCTGCTGGAACGTCATGCGGAGCGCATCATGATGTTCTGCAAGCTTTTGCAGGGTTTGACGAAGCGGCGTTTCCCGAAAACCTTCCGGTGCATACAGCATGACGGCTTGATTATAATAATGCGGTTCTATCGTTATGTGATCAAAGAACCAATGCTGAACAGGAGTCAGGCTGACTTTTCCTTTGACTTCACCTTGATCGGCTATACGCAGATTCTGCTTGATATGCGGACTCAAATCGGCAATCGTTGCATATTGAAACAAGTCTTTGATTTCCATTTTGTATCCGCTCTGTTTTAATCTTGATGACACTTGGATTGATTTAATAGAATCTCCGCCAAGGTCAAAGAAATTATCCAGAACACTGACGTTCTCTGCACCTAATACAGCTTCCCAGGCGGAAACTAATATTTCTTCCACTTTTGTTCGGGGAGCCTTATACTCTGCTCTGTCCTGCAGCCCGAAATCCGGAGCCGGCAGCCCTTTTCTGTTTATTTTTCCGTTGGAGGTTAAAGGCATTTCATCCAGCTCGATAAAATAGGCCGGAACCATATAACTTGCCAGAGTATGAGACAATTGTTTCCGGAGCCGGGAAACCGTTATTTGCCCGCCGCTCACGTAATATGCACACAATTGTTTAAACCCGTGGATATCTTCTCTAGCTGTAACAACAGCTTCCTTGATCGCTTCTTCTTGATGCAGTGCCGCCTCGATCTCGCCTAATTCGATACGGTAGCCTCTGATTTTCACTTGTTCATCCATTCTGCCCGCATATTCAATGTTTCCGTCAGCCAGCCACTTCGCCAAATCTCCGGTCTTATACATCTTGGCTCCGGGTTCAAACGGATCATCGACAAATTTCTCTGCCGTCAATTCCGGCCGGTTCAAATATCCTCTTGCCACACCGGCGCCGCTGATATAGATTTCTCCTGGGACACCGACCGGCGCGGGTTTCATATTCTCATCCAGCACATAAATGCTCATGTTTGCTGCAGCCGTTCCAATCGGTACCGATTCCCGCCTGTCCTTCACGGCATCGTAACGGTAAATCATGCAGCCGACAACGGTTTCCGTCGGTCCGTACTCATTGCATATTTCAATTCGGCCTTCAAACTGTTTATGAATACTTTGGGCTAACCGGGTGCTTAGATTCTCCCCGCCCACAATCATTCTTCGGACAGCCGTTTTATCGGCGATATTCATTTCTTTCAAAACCTGTAAATGGGCCGGCGTCAATTTAATGATATCCACCCTCGGGTCCTGCACAATCGATGCAAGCAGTGCTGTTTTGTCCTCTCCGTCATAGACGATGATCGTATTGCCTGTGACAAGCGGTGTGAAAATAGAAGTTACCGTTAGATCAAAAGAGATTGACGAATACAACGGGAAGTTGGTTTTCTCGCCTTTTAGATAAACCTCTTTCGCCCACCAAATATAATTGGTCAAGCCTCGGTGCTCGATTAATACGCCTTTTGGCCGGCCTGTGGAACCTGACGTATAAATGACATATGCCAAATGGCTAGCATCACTGATCGGTGCAAGGTCAGAGTCATTTTGGTGATACGAGCTTTCATCATCCAGTAAAACCGTGACGCCTTCATAGACAAGCTGTTCCCTGACATCTCGCTGCATCAAAACGATTCCGGCTTGAGAGTCATCCAGCATATACCGGATGCGGTCTTGCGGATATTCCGGATCTATAGGGACGTAGGCTCCGCCTGATTTTAAAACGGCAAGGATCCCGACTACTGATTCGATACTGTTTCTGCTGATGACAGCCACAGGATGATCCGCCTGCACGCCCTTCGCTCTTAACGTTCGCGCCAGTTGGTTTGCCCGCTTATTGAGCTCTCCGTACGTGAGCTCCCTGTCCGTATCGATGACGGCCGCTTGATCGGGCGTACGCTGCGATTGTTTTTCAAATAATTGATAAACCGGCGTCTGCGGAAATGGTGCAGCCGTGTCGTTAAGAGTATGAAGAAGGGTTCTTTTTTCGTCTTCCGTTAACAATTCCACTTGCTCCACCTGGATATCCGCATCTGTCATGACTTGATGCAAGATTTGCATGAAATGTTCCCGAATCCGCTCTATACTTGAGCGTTCATACACACTGGCATTGTATTCAAAATAGATGTTCATCGCTTCGCCCGGTACAACGGTCAAATGAAAATCATAGTTGGTCTGTTCTTCCATTTGCACGTTGGAAATTGTGATGGATGATCCGTTTTGCCGGCCTATGCTTTCCATATACTGATCTACAGGATAATTTTCGAAAATCATTAAATGTGTAATTAAATCTTGCTTTTGCGTTGTACGTGCTTGAATATCGTATAGCGGGTACGTCTCAAATTTTTGAGACGCTACTGCTTTTTCCTGCGCTTCTTTCATAAGTTCGGTAAACGTTGTCCCGGCTTCACATCGGATCCGGACGGGAATGGTGTTAATGAATAAGCCAATCATGGTTTCCACGTTTGGAATTCCAGCCGGTCTTCCGGATACAACACTTCCAAAAACAACATCTCGGCTTCGGTTATATTTCTGCAGCAAAACCGCCCATGCCGTCTGCAGCAGCGTGTTCAGCGTGACATGGTGTTTGCCGGCCATCTGCTTCATTTTCAAAGTGAGGTCGGTGCTTATTTCACATGTCACTTTCTCAGGAATGTATCGCTCATCTTCCGCCGCATGGTGATCCTTAGGGAGGATGGTTTGCTCTTCATATCCCTCCAAATATTGATCCCAATAACGCATGGCCTCTTCTGCATCTTGCCGGCCGAGCCATTCAATGTATTGACTGTACGGAGTAATCGACGGTTGTTCAGGCTGCTTTTGCTGAAGCAAGGCAAAGTAATGCTCGAATATTTCTTTTGTAATCAGCGGCAGGCACCAGCCGTCCATCAAAATATGGTGAAAACTCCATATAAAACGGTATGTCGCGTCATCCGTACGAAGAATGAGTAACCGCATTAACGCGCCTCTTTCTAAGTCAAACCCCTGTAACTTATCTCTTCTGGCATATTCCTGAATCATCTCTTCTTTTTGTGATTCCTTCATCTCACGTAAGTCAATGAATTCAAAACCGATCTTTTTCGTTCTGAATATGATTTGCAGCGGCTGATCTTTCCAGCCGCTGTAAAAATTCGTGCGGAAAATATCATATTTTTGTGATAAGCCATCCAAGCTTTTCGAAAATGAGTCAATATCCAGATCTCCATGCAGATCAAACATCGTTTGCTGAAAATAGGCACCTGAACTCGGGTCAAACAAGCTGTGAAATAGCATACCCTTCTGCATCGGTGTTAATGGATAAATATTTTCTGCTTCGCCCCATTCACGCGTCTGCTCCAAGAGCTGTTCCAGTTCGTCTATTGTGATATCTTTTAACAGAATGTCACTTGGCGTCAGGGTAGTCTGCTGCCGGCTTACGCAATGCGCAATGACTTCTTGCAGACTTTCTTTCAAATTTCGTGCAAATTGCGCCATAGTCGATCTTTCGTATTGTTTGTTGCTGTAGCTCAGTGTTATCGATAATTTCCCTTCAGCAATCATGCCGTTCAAATCAAGCACGGCCGTTCTCTCTTGGTTTTCATTCATCGATAACCCTGTGGAAAAAGGCGATATGCGTAAAGCTTGATGCTCCAGGTCTTGATCAAATTGCCCCAAGTAATTAAACGATATTTCCGGATTCAGCTGCAGACTGGCGGCTTCCGGACGCCCGGATACATATTTGATGATGTTGTAATTCATTCCTTTATCAGGAATACGGCGCAGTCCTTCTTTGACGATCTTAATCCGCTGCGACAGATCTTTTCCGGTTTCCATCCTCAGTACGACAGGGTACTGGCTTGTAAACCATCCTATCGTCCGGGAAATATCCGCAACCGGAATAATCGGTTCTCTCCCGTGGCCTTCCAAATTCACGAGAATGTCTCTTATGCCAGTCCACCTGTGAACGGCGAGTCCTAATGAAGTCAGCAGCAGATCATTGATCTCCGTGTTGTAGGCGCGATTCGCTTGTTTTAATAATTGCTCTGTTTCCTCTTTTGTCCATTGAATCGTCACTTCTTCGCTGTCTCTTAATAACGAACCTTTGCCGATGTTGTCCTTGGGCAATGGCTGCGGTTTCATGCTTGACAGCTCAGTCCAATAAGCAATCTCCTGTTCCATGTCGGTTTCCGCCGCATACTTGGACAATTGATCCGCCCAGAATGGAAATGAATCTGTTTTTTGCGGGAGGCGGATCGTTTGTCCGCGCTCTGCCTGCTCATAACCGCTTGCAAAATCCTCAAGTAAAATTCGCCAGGATACTCCGTCAATCGTCAAGTGGTGAATTGCAATCAGCAAATGATCTCCGTCCGGACATTGGAACAAACCAAGCTTCATCAAAGGCCCTTTTTCTAATACCATGCTGCTTTGAATCTCATTCGCTTTATCGGCAATTGCTTGAGCCGGATCTGTTTCCTCTTTATAATTCATCACTTCCAGATGGTATAATTCACTTTCATCCGTGCCTGTAATTCGCGGAGCATATCCATTCGGCTTTTTTTCAAAAATCATCCTCAAGGCATCATGATGCGAGGCGATGCGTTCCATCGTCCGGCGAAGCGAAGCCTCTTTAAAGCCTTCCGCCGAATATAACATGACGGCCTGATTGTAATGGTGTGCATTCGGCATTTTTTGTTCAAAAAACCAATGCTGAATCGGGGTCAGACTTGTCCTGCCGTTCACTTCCTCTTGATCAGCCATTCTGCCGAGCGGCACTACAAACTGACTTAGTTCAGCAATCACGGGGTATTTAAACAGATGCTTCATATCCACCTTGTAACCGGCCTGATACAATCTCGAAGACACCTGAATTGATTTAATCGAATCTCCGCCAAAATCAAAGAAATTATCCAGAATTCCTATACGCTCTGCCCCTAATACTTCTTGCCAGATGGACGCCAGCAGTTCTTCTGTTGAGTTTCGCGGGGCTATGTATTCGTTATCCGTCCGCATTTTTTCTTCGGCAGCAGGCAAAGCTTTCAAATCAATTTTTCCATTGGAAGTGAGCGGTATGTGTTCCAAATGGATAAAATAGGAGGGAATCATATAATCCGGTAGTTTACGGGACAAATCGTCTCTGAACTGCGCAACGGACAAAGAAGGATCGCCGACATAATAGGCATACAATTGCTTGGCTCCGTCTTCGGCTTCCCGCGCAACGACTGCAGCTTCACGAACTTTTTCAAGATTGCACAAGGCTGCCTCTACCTCGCCGATCTCGATACGGTAGCCGCGAATTTTCACTTGAAGATCGATTCGCCCTAAATATTCGATTCTTCCATCTGGCAGCCATCTGGCGAGGTCACCCGTTTTATACATCTTTTGACCAGGGAGGAGCAAATGCTGAACAAACTTTTCTTCCGTTAATTCAGGCTGATTGAGGTAGCCGCGGGCCACGCCGGCTCCTCCGACATACAGCTCTCCGGGTACGCCGATCGGCTGGATTTGATGGTGCGCTCCTAAAATATAGGCTTGGTGGTTGGCCACCGGTTTGCCGATTGTGATCTGTTCATCAGCGGACTGGACAGGGTGAAATGTAGATACCACGCTATTTTCTGTCGGTCCGTATTCATTATTGATTCGAATGTGAGGCTGCAGAGAATATAGCTTCTCAACTGTATCTAGTTCCAGCTGCTCACCGCCTACAACAACATGCTGAACATGAATGAAGTCCTCTGCATTCATCTGTTCGATCATCGTTTTCAGAAGACGGGGAGAAGTTGAAAAATGTGTAATCCTCTCTTGTTTCATGGCATTTTGAATGGCGAAAAGGTCTTTATTCTCTTCATTCGGCAAAAGATGCAAGGTTGCACCCGAGATTAGCGGGCCGAAGAAATTTAAAATGAATGCATCAAAAACATAGGGATACAAGACAAGCACTCGATCCTTGGCAGAATGCTTGAAAAACGCCTTTTTCCACTGGAGCGAGTTCACAATGCCGCCGTGTTCAACCATGACCCCTTTCGGCTTTCCTGTTGTGCCCGAGGTGTAAATGACATAGGCTAAATGGTTGTGTTCCGCTATGGGTGATAACAATGAGCAATCGGCATGGTAAGATGCTTCATCATTCAGATCGATCGTCGGTCCGTCAAAGGTGAGGCTGTTTTTCAAATGACGCTGAACAAGGAGAACATCTGTATTCGCATCATGAAGCAAATATTGAAGCCGCTCTTTTGGATATTCAGGGTCCAGGGGCACATAAGCGCCCCCCGCCTTCCAAATGGCTATAATAGACACGATCATCTCTAATGAACGATCAGCCAGAATGGCGACTAACGTATCGGCTTGAACTCCGCAGTTACGCAATGTTCTTGCCAAACGGCAGGCCTGTTCATTCAATTCCCTGTATGTCAAATGGCAGTTTTTGAACTTGACGGCTGCATGATCAGGCGTTCTTTCTGCTTGTTCTTCAAATAACTGATAGACGGTTCTGCTCCCGGAATAATTTGCGCCGGTGTCATTAAAATCAAATAATAGTTTCTGTTTTTCCGCTTCGGGTATGACCTCTGCCGTATGGATCGCAGCTTGAGGCTGAAATAAGATCACAGACAGCAGTTGATCCAAATGAGATACAATTTGATCCATATAGCGCTCATTGTACAGATTGCCGTTATAAAAAAGCTTCAAATGAATCCCGTTGTTCTCCAAATCAAAGTGAAACAGCGTATCGGTTGCAGCATCTTCTTTAAATTGCAAGGAATGAATTTCGTTAAGTGAAACGACGGTATGAATCAACGGCATACGCTCATCATTGTATTGCACGTTCAGATGCTGAACCATTTTTCGAAACGGCAGGTTTTGATTTTTCAGCGAATCATTAACGGCTTCTTTCAGTTGCTCGAATACGGTTTTAAACGTGCTCTGGCTTGAAAGCGTATTTTTCAAAAGGACAATGGTGTTAACGGCTGACTGGCTGCTTTTTTGCTTCGATACCGTTGGAATGCCAAGAATCAGCCGCGTTCGATCCGTATATTTATACAACAAGCATTCAATACCTGCCAATAAAATCAAATAGGCTGCCACTTCAGAATGATTAGACATTGTGATTATTCTTTGGGATACTTTCGGAGATAAGGAACGGCAGATGCATTTTTCCTGATAGCCGGTACGGGCCAATGGCGCCTTATCTGCTGCTTTAAAGTAAGGGAATGCGCTTAGGCTGTCATCTTCATCAAACAGGTTATCCCAGTACGTTTCCTGATTTTTAAATACCGACATTGGAGCACCTCATTTTGTATAATTTAAACAAATAAATATATGCTTTTCCCTAAAAGTTCAATTGAATAGAATCAAGCATGTTCTCTTGTTCCTCATAGCTGCCGCTCAATCCGATATGTTCAATTAGAATGCTTGGTTGTTCTAAAATCGCGGATAGAATGTGTAAGTAGTCGTTTGATAAAGCCTCGATTCTGCTTTTCTTAAACAGTTTTTTCGAATATTCAAACAGGCCGTGATAGTTGTCTTGGTCCGCCTGAATCGACAAGGTCAAATCGAATTTGGCAACCGGATGATGAAACTGATACGGCTTGAGCTGAAGGGAATCGAGTGTCAATTCAGCGTGATCGAGATTTTGCAGCACAAACATCGTATCGAACAAAGGATTGCGGCTTGGATCTTTCGAAAGATGTAAATGCTGAATCAATTCTTCTAACGGGTAGTCTTGATTTTTATAGGCATTCAGCATGTTTTCCTTTACTTCGTTTAAGTAGGCATCAAATGTTTTACGGCCCGCCGGCTGATTGCGGATGACTAACGTATTGACGAACATTCCCACGACCGACTCCACATCCAAATGATTCCGCCCGGCAGATGGCGTTCCTACGACAATATCCTCTTGTCCGCTGTATTTGGATAAAAGAATCGTATAGGCTGCCAATAAAATCATATACAGTGTTGCTCCTGTGTTTTCTTCCATTTGGCTTAAGCCTTGTTTCAAGTGTTCCGGTATAACAAATTCAAAGGATTCGCCTTCGTAATCACGTACGGCAGGCCGCTCGTAATCCGCAGGTATGTCCAGTACAGGAATGTCATCACGAAACTGATCCAGCCAGTACGCTTCCTGACTCTTGATATTCCGTTTCTGAATATCTGATTGCTGCCAAACTGCATAGTCTTTATATTGAACAGAAAGCGGATCGGGTTCGTTCCCCTCGTAGAGCCGGCTTAAATCTTTCATCAGAATGTTGACGGATACGCCGTCAGAAATGATATGATGCATATCAACCACAAGCACATGCCGCGCAGGTTCTAGTTCAATCAGTGCGGCCCGCATCAGCGGCGGTTTGGCTAAATCAAACGCTTGGATGAAATCAAGCACACGATCGTCCGCTTCTTCTTCGCTTGCTTGAATTCGTTCTATTGTAAATTCGACGTTCTGATGAATACGCTGTGCCGGTTCGCCTTCATATAATTCAAAGCTGGTCCGCAAAGCTTCATGACGCTCGATTAATTTTTGGAAAGCGGCGTTTAACCGGTCAGGATCAATCGTCCCTTCCACTCTCATGGCACCCGTCATATTGTAAGTCAGCTCGCCGCCCTCTGCGTGACTTAACAAATACATTCGCCTTTGAGCTGAAGAAACTGGATAATAGGACATTTCCTTTGCGGCCGGGATCGGTGTATATCGATTTTTGTTCATGTGTAACGCCTTGTCAGCCAATTGTTCAATGGTAGGAAACTTGAATATGTCTTTTAGCGTCAGGTTTACATCCAGCTCTTTATGAATTCTGGCGGCTAAGGCCGCCGCGCGAATGGAATTTCCTCCAAGATCAAAGAAATTATGTTTGATCCCCGCACGGCTTATTCCGAGCACTTCCTGCCATAAATCTGTCAGTTTGGACTCCACCTCATTGCCCGGCGGAACATATTCAGCTGTCTGTTGCAGACTTGCTTCGGGTGCGGGCAGTGCTTTACGGTTTATTTTCCCGTTGGACGTTAATGGCATATGCTCAAGATGGACAAAATAGGACGGAACCATGTAGTCCGGGAGCTCCGATGACAATTGTTCCCTAAGCTGCCCAGCCGCTATAGGTTTGTCGCTTACGTAATACGCGCACAATTGTATTAAGCCGTCTTCTGCTTCTTCGGCTGTAACAACGGCTTTTTGCACCGCTTCTACGTTATGCATCGCTGCTTCGATTTCACCAAGTTCGATTCGGTGTCCCCTGATTTTGACTTGTTCATCAATGCGTCCCACATATACAAGATTTCCATCCCTCAATCGCTTAGCCAAGTCCCCTGATTTGTACATCTTCGCTCCCGGGATATACGGGTTATCAACGAACTTCTCTGCCGTTAAATCTGGGCGATTCCAATACCCTCTGGCAACACCGGGTCCGCTGATATACAGTTCACCGATTACCCCGATCGGAACCAGGTTTCTGCTTGCATCCATCACATAAATGTCCGTGTTGGCAGCCGCAGTGCCGATCGGTACAGATTCCCGGTTGTCCCGTTTTGCGTCGTAACGGTAAATCATACATCCGACGACAGTTTCCGTCGGCCCGTACTCATTGAAAATGTCCAGCCGGCCTTTAAACTGCTCGCTGACACTTTTGGCCAGACGGGTGCTTAAATTTTCTCCGCCCACAATCATTTTCCGTATTGTGGTGCCGCCTGCTATATTCATCTCCTTGATTACATGCAAATGTGCCGGGGTCAATTTGATTATGTCGATTCTTGAGTCCTGCATAATCGCAGAAAGCACAGCGCTTTTGTCTTCTCCGTCATAGACAATGATGGTATTTCCCGTCACCAGCGGTGTAAATATCGAAGTCACCGTCAGGTCAAAAGAAATGGAGGAGTATAATGGGAAGTTGGTTTTCTCTCCTGTCACATAAACTTCTTTCGCCCACCAAATATAATTGGCCAGCCCCTGGTGCTCAATGAGTACACCTTTCGGATTTCCAGTAGAACCCGACGTATAGATCATGTAGGCCAAATCATGCGCATTGCTGAATAATTCAAGATTTGAGCGGTCTTCATGATAAGAGTTTTCCTCATCCAGAAGCACAACTTCACCATCATAAGGTAATTGATCTTGCAGGTTGTGGTGTGTCAACACAATCTTCGCTTTTGAATCCCTCAGCATATAATGGATCCGGTCCTCCGGATACTCAGGGTCAATGGGCACGTATGCGCCGCCGGATTTCAGCACAGCCAAAATTCCAACAACCAGCTCGATACAATGCGGAGAGAGGATGGCAACGAATTGATCCGCTTGTATGCCTTTTCTCCGTAACGTTCGCGCCAATTGGTTTGCCCGTTCATTGAGCTGTCTGTACGTATACCGCTCATTGCCAAAAATAACGGCTTCATGATCAGGCCGCTGTTCCGCCTGAATTTCAAACCATCGAGAAACCGTTTCGTTATACGGATACGATGTCTTTGTGTCATTCAACTCCGTCAGCAATTGATACCGTTCGGTTTCAGACAGCATAGGAACGGAAGACAACGTCATCTCCGGCTGCTTAACAAGGCTGTGTAAAATGCTGATATAGTGTTTTGTGATCTGTTCAATAGTTTCTTGTTCAAACTGTCCCGGTTTAAAATCAAAATGCATCTCTATCTGTTGCCCGGCATCTTCGACCGTCAGCATCAAATCATATAAAGAGACTCCGGGGTTTCGCTCTTTCACCTTAAATGTACATTCATTGTGCGTTATTTCATGAAATTCAATATTTTGAAACACAAACATCGTGTTAAACAGTGATTTTCCTGTTGTTTCCCGCTGTACATTTAATTTTTCAACCAGCCGGTCGAATGGATAGTCTTGGTTTTCGAAAGCGTCAAGCGTCTGCCGCTTTACTTCTTCCAGATAATCCGTAAACTTTCTATTGGCGTGCGGCTTCGTCCGGATTCCGATGGTTTGAATGAAAATCCCGATGATATTTTCGACATCCGGATGATTTCTTCCTGAAGCAGGCGTGCCTACGACAATGTCTTCTTGTCCTGTATATTTATGAAGGAGCACTTTGTAGGCGGCCAGAAGCACCGTATAAAGGGTCGTTCCCGCCTTTTGCGCCAGATCTTGCAGCGAACGGATTACATTCGGCTGCAGAGAGCACGTCACGCGCTGCCCCTCGGAAGACCGTACCGCCGCTTTTGAACCATCTGTCGGCAGTTGAAGAACCGGGATTTCTTCTTGAAATTGTTCCAGCCAATATGTCTCCTGCTGTTTCATGGCATCCTCATTCAGCCATTGGTTCTGCCATTCTGCGAAATCTTTATATTCAAATTCAATGTCCGGTAATGGTTTCCGATGATATAAGGCCAGCAATTCATTTGTAAGGATGTTGATGGAATAACCGTCCGAAATGATATGATGCATATCAATGAGCAGCTCGGCCTGCCCGTTATCAATCTTGATCAGCTCCGCGCGAACCAAAGGAGCTTGTTCCAAGCGGAATGGTTTTACGAACCGGTCTGCATAGTCATCAAATTCGTCCCGGCTCATTGTCCGAACATGAACGTTAACATCAACTTCGTTTTCAAGTTTCTGGACAATTTCGCCGTCTGAGATTTCAAAATACGTGCGAAACGCTTCATGCCGCTGCATGACTTGCTGAAGAGAAGAAATCAGGGCCTGCTCATCGTACTGCCCTATAATTGATATTTGGCCGAACATATTTTGAGCCAATTGATCCGGTTCCATTTGGTGAAGGAAATATACTCTTTGCTGCGCCGGTGATGTCGGATAATGCGCTTTTTTCTCAGCAGCCTTCATCGGGAGGTACATGACTTTCTTTTCATTCTCAATGAAACGTGCTAATTCCTTAACAGTCTGGTGATTGAAAAATTGTCCGATGGAAACTTTTTGATGAAATGTCTTCTGAACTTTGGAAAGCATCAGCGTCGCTTGGAGTGAGTTTCCTCCCAGAGCCAGGAAGCGATCTGATCTTCCAACCCGCTCAAGGCCGAAAAGTTCCTCCCAAATCTGCGCCAGCTGTCGCTCCGTTTCATTTGCCGGCGCCTCGTAGGCGTCAGCAAAGTTTGCCGTTTTGCTTACAATTGAAGAGACCCGCTGTTGGTGATCGGTATACAGTTCTTGTAAATCTTGCTGTTCTTCATCGGAAAACATCATCAGGGCGTCAAGAGGGACAGAATCCTCCTCAACCATTTTTTGCAGCAATTTCGTAAAGCCCGCTCCCCACTTTTTCATGATTTCCGGACTGATGACGTTCGTTTTAAAGTCGAAATCAAGAACATATTCTTCATTCGCGTCTGTTATGTTAAGAAATAAATCGTACAGCATGCGTTTCACCGGGTATGCAATGGGCTCCGCCTCCGCCTTTCCGAAATGCAGCTTTCGAAAAGGCCTGTCCAAATTAAAGATAATACGCATATCCGGCACTTGATCGTGCGGAAGCTGTCTGGCTACCAGTGTCATCGGAACAGCTTGATGCTGCATGGCGTGATTCACGTTTTCTTTCATATTGCCAAGATAACCGGATAAAGTGCTTTCTGAAGAAGACGTGTTCTTCACAGGAATCATATTGACGCAATTTCCAATCAGAGCATGATGTTTCATATGCGATTGACCTGCTGCAGGAATCCCGATCACAAGACCCGTCTGTTTGGTCAGCTGGTGCAGAAAAAGATGAAATGCGCCCAGCATCGTCACAAATACACTATTTTTCATCCGAATACTTAATGATTTTAAAGCCTCGCTTAAAGGCCGTCCAAGCCTGATGGTACATCTGTCTCCCTCATATCCGTTAGGATAACGGGCGGAAGCGACGCTCGGCAGGACTGCCTGCTGTATCGGTTCAGAGAAATGATGCCGCCAATAACGGACGCCTTCTTCATAGTGGCCGCTATCAATCTGCGCCTGCTGCCAGTCTAAATATTGACGAAACGAAGGAGCAGCCTCTTTTGGCGGAAACGGTTTTCCTTGTACAATTGCTGTATAGTTGCTCTCCAGCTCTTGAACAAAAACAGCGATTGACCATCCATCGGCAATGACATGATGGAACGTGAGCACAATCAGATGTTCATCTTGAGTCGATGTAAGCACATGGATTCTAAACAAGGGCTTTTGTTCATGAAAATGAAATGGCCGCTTGGCATCTTCTGTCAGCCAATTCTGCATTTCCAACTCCCGTTGCTCATCCGGGTGACCGGTAAAATCAATGACAGGAATGTCTATATTTATCCGTTCCTGCACCTGTTGTACCTCGTCATCCACATGAATCACCGTACGTAAAGCCTCGTGGCGGTCGATGATATGCTGCACGGCTTGTTTTAACGGCGTATACTGCAGTTCACCCTCCACTTTTAGCATAATGGACTGGTTTAAAGCTGCAGAAGCTCCATTCCCATAATGGGATGCCATAACCAATTGTTTTTGTTCAGGTGAAAGCTCGTACTTCCCGGATTTTTTATGGCTGCCGTCGTTAGGGGAATCCGGGCCTTCCGGGATAAATCCGCCTCGGCGAAGATCCTTCACCGTGTCTTTAACGGCTTGAATGATATGTTCAATATCATCCGCGCTATGCGCAGCAGACAAGAAGCAGTTGCGTCCTTCCCATACATAGACCCCTTTATAATTGAGATGGTAAAAGAACAAGTCGTTATCAAGCGATGAGACAAAACGGAATAAAGAACCGAATTGAACCATACGGATAGGCACTTGTGATTGTTCAAAGTAGCGATTTAACTGATCGACCAGGGAGGTAGTGTTTTGATTTAGCTGCTCATACAGGTGTTCTCCCTCGGTTTGTAAATGTTGAAGCACGGCTAATGACATTCTCATGGTAAGCGGGTGAGTATTGAAGGTGCCGGCCACAAACGTGCGTTTCGCCTCATCCTGTGGATAGGAGTCGTCCCCATACTGCCAGGTTCCCCCGTCGATCGCATTCATGAACTCAGCTTTTCCGGCAACTATCCCTAACGGCTGTCCGCCGCCGATGATTTTTCCGTAGGTCACCAAATCGGCTTGAATGCCGAACCATTCCTGCGCGCCGCCGAGACCGATCCGAAATCCGGTAATAATTTCATCCATAATCAGGGCTGTCCCGGATTGCTGCGTGATTGCCCGCAGTTCTTTCAAAAATGCTCCCGGCTGCAAATCCGGCCTGCGGCTTTGTACAGGTTCCACCAATACGGCTGCCAATTCATCTCCAAGACTGCGAATCACATCGAGCGAATCTGGATTGTTGTAATGCAAAATAATCAAATCATCCATAAAGCTCTGCAGTATGCCCGGAGCAAGCGGATTCGCCGACGCAGCCCCGCCTTTTGTACTGGCAACCCCTAATACGCCGTCAAACGTACCGTGATAAGAGCCTGAGAACGCCACAACTTTCTTTCTTCCTGTTGCCGCCCTTGCCAAACGAAGGGCAACCATGACGGCTTCTGTTCCGGAATTATAGAAAGCGACCCTTTCTACCCCGGTACATGTGCGGATTCGATCGGCAACTTCACCGGCGACATCCGACATCGGACCGAGCGGAGGCAATGATGAACGGATTGAATCATCGATAACCTGTGTAATAAAGGGCGGATGATGCCCGAAAAGATTAACCCCAAATCCCATGGTGATATCGATATATTCGTTTCCATCAATATCCCACATCTTGGAACCGTCAGAACGTTGGGCAATAATCGGGTACACGATTTCCTTCCAGTATGAACGGAAACTGGACAAGTTGCGGTTGTTTGCATGAGCAAATCGGGTTTTGTCCGTATATTGTTTGGAACCTTTCGTTTTATCTGCGTATTTCCCGATGAAATCTTCTAAATATCGTCTTTGCTGTGCGGTATAGTGTCCCTGTTCATACAGGTTCTGGGGCTGAAAAGGAACATAGGGTTTCGCTTCTTGAGCCAATTTCTTTTCTGCAGTGACGGTCGGCGTCCCTTGCTTGACAGAAGGAATTGATTTTTCTAGCGCTTTAGCGTAGTCTTTCACATCGGAATGATGTCCGCTGTTTCTCAGCAAATTAAAGCTATTTAATTGAGCCTGCAAGGTATTCTGAATTAATTGATTCTGAGAAGCGATTATTTTTTCGAGCATGTGCTCTTGATGCTCTTCTCTGTGACCAGATTCAGGCTGTGTTTCTGAAATGACCAATTTTTCCTCCGCCGGAACATTCTCTTGAGCCGGTGCGGATGCAAAGGACGATGGAGCGGTATCAGCCAAGTAATCTATGACACTTTGAAGGTTGTTCATCGTATCGAAAAAACGATCCATCGGGATGTCTACACCAAATTCGTCAGCGATGGCTTTTTTGACCTGTGACAGCATGATGGAATCCATTCCGAGCCCGATAAAATGCGCATTCAAATCGAGTTCATCCGCTCTGATTCCCGAAGCATTGCCGATTACAGTTTTCAGAAAGGATTCAATATGCGCCTTCGTTTGATTGATATTCATTGCCGCTTCTCCTCTCTCTCCGTCCTCGTTTAAGCGCAAATGGTCAGCTTCAGCCCAGCAGCGGTTTCGTTCAAACGGATATAAGGGCAATGGCGTTTTTTGTACAGTTTCACCGGCATAAAGCGCGCGCCAATCTATAACGGCTCCTTGCACAAATAATTCGGCGGCGCGATTCAGCCATGTGATTCGTTCATCATGCGTACGCATACACTGCTCAATCAGATCAGCAGCTTGTTTATTCAGCTCTTCTTTATGAGCAGGCAGCATTTCCTTCAAGTTCTTATAACCAATGTGTACCCCGGGAAGATGGCTGTCTCCTTGAACCACGGAGGTCAGCTTGTCACATAATTCTTGCTTACTGAATACAACCATGGCCATACCATGATCCAATTGAGCCCTTCCTGTACTGGCTGTATAGCAAATGGACTTCAATGAAGCTTGGCTGCCATCCGATACATATTGCCGATACTGCTGTGCGAGTTCATAGAGTGAATTTTCAGTATGAGCGGATAAAACAAATAGGTGCGGCTCATTTTCGTCCGCGAGTGCTTCCTCACTTTGAGAAATATATTCTTCCAACACCACATGAGCATTCGTTCCGCTAAAACCGAACGAGCTGACTCCGCCCCGCAGCGGCTCATCCCCGGATGTGAACTCCGCAACTTCCTGATTTACATAAAACGGTGAAGAGTGAAAATGGATGAACGGATTGGGTTCATTAAAGTGGGCTAACGGCGGGTTTTTCTTTTGATTCAGCATGAGGACAGATTTGATCAGCCCAACGACGCCTGCCGCTTCAAACAAATGACCGATGTTCGATTTAACAGAACCAATCGCACAAAATTGTTTTTTTGCCGTATACTTTTCAAATGCTTTACAAAGCCCGTTAAATTCAACCGGATCTCCAAGCTTGGTTCCGGTGCCATGCGCTTCGATGAATGACAGCGTTTCAGGAGCAATGCCCGCGTCTTTCCAGGCCGTTTCAATGACCTCAGTCTGAGCTGCCGGGTTCGGTGCAGTAATCCCGGCGGTTGTTCCGTCTTGATTCATCGCGCTCCCTTTGATTACGCCGTAAATATGGTCTCCGTCGCGAACCGCATCCTGCAAAGGTTTTAATAGGACTGCCGCCGCGCCTTCACCTGAGCCCGTGCCGTCTGAATCTTTGCTGAACGTTTTCGTGTATCCGTCCGAAGATTCCATATCAAGTCCGATACGCATCGGCAAGAGCGATGTCCGGATACCTCCGGCAATAGCCATTACACACTCGCCAGAATTTAAAGATTTGCACGCCATATGAACGGCAGCAAGCGATGAAGAACAAGCTGTATCCACTGTGACCGCCGGCCCTTTTAGATTTAAGAAATAAGCGATTCGGCTGGCTAACACTGAAGGAAGATTGCCTACAATATATTGATGAAGTTCCTCCGGATAATTGGCAGAAAGGAGGCGTTCATAATCGTAGCCCACCTTCGAGTACCCTGCATATACCCCGACCCGGCTCCCGTTCATGCTGTTTCCGGCATAGCCCGCATCTTCCATCGCATGCCATGCAGACTGCAAAAACAGTCTTTGATTTGGATCCATAAACTGAGCCGTTTTAGGAGCTAAACCGAAGAACGAATAATCAAAGCGGTCGATTTCATCTAAATAGCCACCTTTAACAAACTGATTCTCATTGAATTCACTTTGGATGGACTTTAAATAATCCGCCGCATCTTTCAGCCGAGATGCAGGGTATTCTCGAATGCTGTGCTCTCCTTTTTGAAGCAGATTCCAAAAATCGCTTTTAGTCGATGCTCCCGGGACATTGAGCGACATTCCGATAATGGCAATGTCTTTCGGCGACATTTGGCTTCGCTTCTCTGTCACATCATGCTTGATTTCAGCATGGTTTTCAGACAGAAATGCCGCTAAATCAGTGATGGAAGGATACGTAAAGAGGTCGGAAACGGCAAGCTCGCGCCCAAATTTCTGTTCTATGCACTCAGCAATCTGCGATAACTGTAATGAATTTGCTCCCATATCAAAATAACTATCAGTGAGGTGAACCTTTCTTCCATCGAGAACCTCAGAAAAGATAGACAGCAATTCCGTTTCTATCTCATGAATCGGCGTCTGTCCGGATTTTTCAGGGCTGCTCTCCAAAAATTCATTGATGGCGGCAGACTCTATCGAAAAATTCCCTGCCTCATACTGTCTGGCCAGTTCATATCGCTTAACCTTTCCGCTGGTTGTTTTTGGAAGCTTCCGGATTGGAAGGACTTCTTTTATGTTCCAGCCGCCCCGCTTGTACAAATACTTTTTAATCTCTTTGACAAGCGGTGCAAATTTTTCAGGTGATTTTTTGAAAACAACAAAGAGCACGATTTCTCCGCTTCGCGTCTTTTGATCATATACACCGCAGGCGGCAACCCTTCCTAAGTCAACCTCTTCCATTTCAATCGCGACCCGTTCAATATCGTGAGGGTAGATATTTTTTCCGTTCACGAAAATAATGTCCTTTTCTCTTCCGGTTACGACTAAGTTACCACTTTCACTAATGAATCCAAGGTCTCCTGTTTTTACCCAGCCGTCAGAAGTCAGTGCTCTGTCCGTACTTTCGGGGTTGTTATAATACCCTTGCGTCACATTGTCTCCTTTGATCTGGATATGGCCGATGATTCCGTCTTCTGCTCTTTCATTTTCTCCGTTGGAGATTCGAATCTGACAATAGTCAATAGGCTGTCCCACTTCGACGAATGAAGCGCAATTTTGATCTTCTTTGCTGACTTTTACAGCTCTTTCGCCGAGGTTTAAATGATCGCGATGCAAATAAACGGGGACGAATTCTTCGCCTGTTTTAGAGAACGTTGCGCCGACTGAAGCTTCCGCTAAACCGTAAACATTTAAAATGGCGGATCTTTTCATATTGAATGTTGCGCATCTTTTTAAAAATTCGTCACATAGCTCCGGCAATATCGGTTCTGCACCGTTTGCGATGACTCTGATATGGGATAAATCCCAGTCTGGTTCGTTTTTCAGAAATTTAAGGAAGTAGTTGTATCCGAAATTAGGAGAGGATAGAATGCTGGTTTTATGTTCATGAGCTTTTTTCATCCAAAGGATAGGTCTGCGAATAAATAATTCTGTAGGCATTAGATTTTGATTGATTCCGACTAAGAAGGGAACAAGGTGGCAGGCGATGAGCCCCATATCATGCGTTAAAGGCATCCAAGATAAGAAAGAGTCTTTCGAATCAATGGACAGAGCATTCCGAATGGCACACGTGTTATGTATTAAGTTGTGATGCGTTAACATGACTCCTTTTGGATGGCCTGTCGATCCTGAAGAAAATTGGATAAAGGCCAGTTCATCCGCATCAGGTTCATATATAGAAGCGGGGTAATCGTAGGTTTGATCTTGAATAATGTCAGATTTCTCGTTTAATTGATGATGGAAATCTTGTAAATCGTGTTCTGCGGCGTATTTCTTTATTTTATCCAATACTTTCTCAGAGGCAATCAGATACGGATGATTTAATATATTCCAAATGCGCCAGACCTTCAGCTTATGGTCATCATCTTCTCCGATACTGACCGGTACCGGGATCATTCCTCCTAATAAACAAGCCCAAAAAGCAACGACAAATGATTTGTTTTCTTGGATTTGAAATACAATTTCCTGCTTCGGCTGAATACCGATATGCTGTAAATAGCCAAGAAACCCCTGTGCCTCATCAAACAATTGGCGGTAAGAGACAACTGTCTCTTTTTTATCGGATTCGATAAAACGGATCCCGCGATAAGAGATATTGCTTCTTTCCCGAATGACATCGACTAAGGTTTGGAATTGACTGGTATACATAGGTCCCCTCCTGGGCGCTTTATTTTAAAATCCGTAATTGTTCCCAAGCCGGAAGCTGTTTAGCCTCGCAAATTAATTTGCACAAATGGATCGAATGTTCGAGTTCTTGTTCTGAAAGCTCATCTTCATGTATTTCCATTCTCTTTTTCAGCTCTTGGATTTGCGTAAATAATGGCGTCGTCATGTTGGAATAAGCCAATGAATCCTTATTGTAATTTCGCGCAATGGTGGATTGAATCATCAATTTATTGAGTTGTTTTTTGCGTAAGTGGACAATATTTTTATTTCTTTCCGCTGAATTGGAAAGTAGATGAAGATCAGATGTCTGCCCTAAAGAATAAGGTGCAATATGATTCGTTATTTTTCTCAGCAGACTGGCTAAGACATTCTTTGGGCCCATTTCGATGACTTCCGTCACTCCGTGTAAAAGCAAGTAATGCATCGATTCTGTCCATCTTACCGGCATCGTCATGTGCTGCTTGAGATGTTCGTTGATCGAATTTCCGCGGCTGTAAGGGTGCGTCGTGACATTCGAAATGATCGGCCATGCGGCATCCCGGAAGGAATACCGGTGTAATACAGTCTGGAATTGTTCGGATGCTGATCGTATCATCGAACTGTGAAAAGGCGCACTGACATTCAAATAAGTATATTTGGCCCTCTTTTCCTCCGCCATCCTGATGACACGTTCCACAGCTTGCCGATGTCCGGAAATCACATGCTGCTGATCTGAATTCATGCAGGCGACACCTGCGGGAAATTCTTCCGTCGACACTTTCGAACATATTTCTTGCAATGTTTGAAGAGGGAGCTGAGTCACGGCGGCCATCGCCCCCTGCTGCTGAGGATCCGCATTTTGCATAAGAATTCCCCGCTGCCTTACAAGTGTAACGGCATCATGAAATGAAAGAGCGCCAGCACAGACAAGCGCAGAGTATTCGCCTAAACTATGACCTGCAAGAAAGCGAGGCTTAACCCCTATCTCCTGCATATACACTTGAAAAGCAATCACACTGACGGTTAAAATAGCGGGCTGCGCATTCATTGTCTTTGTCAATTCATTTATATCACCGTTAAAACACAGTTTTTTTACATCCAAGGAGATCGCATCGCTCGCTTCTTCAAATAATCTCTTTGCGAGCACAAAATCATTCCAAAAACTTTTGCCCATTCCTACAAATTGAGATCCTTGTCCAGGAAATAAAAAGGCAAGATTGTTCATGAGCTCCCTCCGATCACATTGAACAGAGATACAATATTATACAAAATATCCCTTTATCTAACATCCTAGCATGATTATAATAAATGTGTATAGAATACTTTTGTAGGAGTTATTGTTCGGTTTTACAAAGGGCTTGGATTACATTTGTTCATTAAATATAAAATGGGGCTGACACCGAGAAATCAGTCTTTAAGAGAGATGACAGGAGTCGGAATGGAAGGCTGTTACCGACTCTTCTTCACTTAGGCCGCGCCCTCGATGTTCATATGTTTTAGGTCTATCGACATAATTGTGTCAGAAATTCCATATTTTTGTTTTTTATAAAAATTAATCTGTATATCTGTGAAGGATTGTAAACTGATGGCGCTTGTTTATAGATGTTGCACAAGAAATGGATCTTGATGAGGAAACTCTGCGAGGATGAAATACGACGCAGAACATATGAATGATCCTGCTTGGATACTGATTGATCGCAGTAAATCGGTCCATTACATTGCTGAATGCGAGCTGCATCATCATAAGAGGAATATATCATTAGAAACAAATTGTTTTGGTTCTGGTTCAGTCTTGCTGTAGGCTGTTAGGGAATCAAGGCGCGGAACTTTTCAAGCTATTGAATTCCGGCTGCTTCTTCTGCTGATTCCTGTTTCCATTATTCTCTTCTTTGTAAGACATTTCGTTAGCATTCCGCAAACCCCTTTCGAAGCCCGTCATATTTTGTCATCCATATGTGAACAAGGTATTCAGGCACAAAAAACAGCCGTTCAGAGCGGCTGTTTTTTTCAAGAGTATAAGAACTATTGAACGGTATATACGCCGTCATTGACTACGGCCTGACCTGTGGTTTGCCCTTTTTCTACCGTAGCTGTTTGATGTACGGCAATCGTTAAAGGGCGGATCGTTTTGATCGGTTCATTAACGCTTTCAAGCTGAATCTGCATAAAATCAGTGTCCGAGAAGCCTTTATGTAATAAGCATTCACCGCTTCCTGTAAATCGTTGTAAGTGATGAGCTGTTCTCAGCGGGAAATGTGTTTTCCGTCTTGTTCATGGGGACGTCATGGGAAGTTCTCATTCTGACACTGTAATATATTTTTTCCTGCATCACATTTCCCTTCTTTCTCGTATGGAAATTAATGTTAACTAAATAACGTTAACACTTAGGTTCCTAGCAAAATGCGCCAACCCAAACTATCAAAATGGTAACTTAATGAATCTGCAAGACCCCATTACTTTTCATGTTTTGTTCATATTTTATTAATTGTTTATTCAACACTGTCCGCTAAAGTAATCCATATCAACAAATAAGAAAGCCATCCGCATCTTTTATGAAGGGAGGTCAAAGCCGGGTGCCGTTATGCTGAAAGAAAAAATAAAGACATTAGGCCGTTTTTGCACCGTGGGCGTCGGCAATACGCTGATAGATTTTGGTGTCTTCTTTCTTCTCACCGCTTGTCATGTCCCTTATCTGCCGGCGCAGATCTGCTCCTATTCGGCAGGTATCATCAACAGCTATGTGTGGAACCGGAGTTGGACGTTTCGTGTTAAACGTAAGGCCGGCGGGAAAGAGATCGTGCGCTTTCTCATGATTAATATTGCCGCGTCTGGGATTACCTTTTTGCTGCTTTATTTGTTTCAAAAAGGCGGCTGTTCGCTTTTGGTGAGTAAGCTCGCCGCCACTATCGGCGGAATGATGGTGAATTTTATCGGAAACCGAATCTGGGTATTTGGAGATTCGCTGAAAAACATACAGGATCAGGAGTGAAGATGAATGAGAAAAAAAGTGAGAAAAGCGGTCATTCCCGCAGCGGGTTTAGGAACGAGATTTCTGCCGGCGACAAAGGCGCAGCCGAAAGAAATGCTCCCGATCGTCGACAAACCAGCAATCCAATACATTGTAGAAGAGGCCGCAGAGTCAGGAATTGAAGATATACTGATTATTACAGGGAGAAACAAACGCTCGATTGAAGATCATTTTGACCGGTCGGCGGAATTGGAATTCAATTTGCGGGAAAAAGGCAAGACGGAGACGCTTAAGGAAATGCAGCAGATTGCCGATTTGGCCAACATTCATTACATCCGCCAGAAAGAACCGCTCGGATTAGGCCATGCGGTGCTGTGTGCGGAGCATTTTATCGGAGATGAGCCTTTCGCCGTTCTCTTAGGCGATGATATTATGGTGTCTGAAAAACCGGCTCTTCGGCAATTAATGGATGTATACGATGCTTATGGCACAGAGGTTGTCGGAGTACAGTCAGTTCTCCCTGAGGATGTCAGCAAATATGGTATTATAAATACATCAGGCTCTCAAGGGCATGTGTATGAAGTGACAGATTTAGTTGAAAAGCCTTCTCCTGAAGAAGCGCCTTCGGAAATCGCCGTGATGGGACGTTACGTGCTGAATTCTTCGATCTTCCCCGTTTTGAAGTCAATTGGCAGAGGCGCGGGCAACGAAATTCAGCTCACAGATGCGCTTCGTGAGGTTTGCTGTAAGCAGCCTATCCATGCCCGGCTGCTAGAAGGAAATCGATATGACATTGGCGATAAGCTGGGCTGTTTTAAAGCGAGCACTGAAATCGGCTTAATGCGCCCCGAAATGAGATCTCAGCTTTTGGCTTATTTAGAAGATGTGATCAAACGGGAAACGAAAGAAATGCTGCGATAAAAAAATTGTAACCATCTTGCTCGTCAATCAGTCATATAATAGTGAAAAAGATTAGGACAGGTTGTGAAGAATGTGGGCAGTTTGATAAGCGAAATTTTAACATGGCTGACGAATATGGGATATGCGGGCATTGCAATTGGCTTAATGATTGAGATCATCCCGAGTGAAATTGTATTGGCCTATGGCGGCTATATGGTATCGGAAGGCACGATTGGATTTGTTGGCGCAATTATTGCGGGTGTTATCGGGGGCACCATTGCCCAGATCTTTATTTATTGGATCGGACGCTATGGCGGCAGACCGTTTTTGGACAAATACGGGAAGTACTTATTGATTAAAAAGCATCATATTGACATGTCAGAAAACTGGTTTCAAAAGTACGGAACGGGTGTTGTCTTCTCGGCACGTTTTATACCAGTTGTCAGACATGCGATATCCATTCCCGCAGGCATTGCCAAAATGCCGTTTCTCAAATTTGTGGTACTGACTGTACTTGCTATCATACCGTGGTCTATCCTCTTTGTTTATTTAGGCATCCAGCTTGGAAGTCAGTGGGATGATGTTGAGAACATTGCAGGTACTTATACAACGCCGATAATGATACTGGCGATTGTCGTTATCGCCCTTTATTTTGTGATTAAAAAACGTGCAGCCATATTTAAACGATAGCTAGCGGATATGCATAGGGATGATTGATTCTCCCCTATGCATATTTTTTTATCTGCGATGCTGGTTTGTCAGCTTCAAATGCTCCGCTAAAAATGCGACAAATACTTCATCACGCACGAGTGATGCGGCATAATTTCTTTTAATAAACCATTCTGCTTCTTCAAATGCTGCGAATGTTTCATCCTGTGTTTCCCCGTTAATTTGGATATTCCACTCGTTGTTTAAAGGGAACAGAAAAAATCTCATTTGTGCGCGATTTTCGTATAATGATCCGTTCGCTGATCCCTTTAGATTATAGGTGTTACGGAAAGCATCAGGCCGGACAGGATCAATCCGGAATGCTTCAGCAACAAACAAATCATATACTTCGTCGGTTATCGAACAGCCTGATGCCTTTGCATGCCCTCCTCCTCCGTATCGGCCAGCGATTTCTGAAACATCGACGTAATCATGAATGGTGCGCAGGCTGACCCGTTTTGACCCCATGCTTAAAATCGCAATGTAATCGAGATGCGGATTTTCTTTTCCGAGCCTGTTTCCAAGCTCTGAATGGTACGATTCTGCGTGAACGATGCCCACACAGTGTTCATGAACAAAGGTTTGCACCATTTCCCTTTTCTTTCTCCGTAGATAGCGCTCAATTTTTGCGTCTTCTAAATCAAGCAGTTTTTCTTCAAAATCATCAAAGAAAAATTCATCATGCGCAGAAAGACGCTGAATCATTTTTTCTTCAAATTCATCAATTGACAGCAAAAAGAAAAGGTCATTAAGCCGCTTCGCCTGTTTTTGATCGTACCGCTCCCACTCCCATGTATCATATTGGCGGACGAGCTCTGTGAATTGATCTAAGGCATTTGTCGGTTTCATGAAACCATTTTCAACGAGATAGCCATATAAAAGCGATGTGGCCGATGAAAGCCGTCCATCATCGTATTCCACTTGAACAAATCCCCATTCATGCTCATTTAAATGAAGGGCTGTTTTATGGTGGTCAATCAGCTTCACTTTTCCGCCCGCATGAACATACTCATTCAATCTCTCTTCGTTTTCTTCGTTGACGGCGAGATCGGTAATGAATAACGCGTCTTGTCTGTTGCTCTCTTTCGCTTTTTCTAAAAAGTACTGGACTTGACCGTTTAAGCCGTTGACAGAGTTATACCGGACCTCAACATCTTTTCCGAATGCCAATTTTGCTACGATTCCGCACCCTACTCCGTCCAAGTCGTTATGTGAATATAAATGATACATAATGTAGGCCCCTTTTTATGATGAACTGACAATTGCCGCTAGAGGAGCGGCAGCCTTTATTTACTATTCTAAAAAACATAGCGTTTTATGCAAAGTTGATTAGTTTACATAATGTAATTATTGTAAACATTAAAAGGAGCGCTTTTTTACGCTCCTGAGTCATTGCTTTTATACCGGATACACCGGATGCTTTCGATTTGTAAATGTCATTTCCTTTGTCATGTATGCCTTTAGCCGTTTGTCCAGCTCATCCCGCAGCGAATTGGCTGGGATCACGGCATCGATGATCATTTCTGAAGCCAGGCGGTATATATTAATGTCCTCTTTATATTCCTCCCGTTTGCTGCTGATGAATTGGGCTCTCTCTTCTTTCGGCAGCTCGGTGATTTTTTTAGCATAGACGGCATTTACAGCTGCTTCAGGGCCCATGACGGCGATTTGGGCGGTTGGGAGCGCTAAGCAGCAATCCGGTTCAAAGGCCGGCCCAGCCATTGCGTACAACCCCGCACCGTATGCTTTTCGGACAATGACAGAGAGCTTAGGGACGGTTGCCTCCGACATCGCTGAAATCATTTTTGCCCCGTGCCTGATAATACCCGCTTGTTCTACCTTTGTGCCGATCATAAAGCCGGGGATATCTGCTAAGAACAGCAATGGGATATGAAACGCGTCACATAAGGTAATAAACTTAGCCGCTTTGTCTGCGGAATCGTGGAATAAGACGCCTCCTTTTACCTTTGGCTGATTTGCAATAATACCGACAGGCTGTCCTTGGATTCGTGCGAGGCCCGTTATTAATTCTGGTGCAAATAAAGCTTTGATTTCAAAAAATGAGCCTTCATCAATGACCCGCTCAATCAGCTCATGCATATCAAAAGGTGCATTTTGGTTTTGCGGAATGACGTCGGCAAGCGGGATGTCGAAGTGTTTTGGCGGGCGTTTCTTTTGCATGGGCGCTTTTTCTTGATAATTTGCCGGAAAGTACGATAAATAAGCCCGTGCCAGACGTATGGCTTCTTCTTCAGTTTTTGCAAGAATATCTCCGCACCCTGAGATTGAGCAATGCATACGGGCGCCTCCCATTTCTTCGAGGGACACTTTTTCGCCAATGACCATTTCTGCCATCCGCGGCGAGCCTAAATACATGGAGGCGTTACCATCTACCATGACGACAATGTCACAGAAGGCTGGAATATAAGCGCCTCCTGCCGCAGACGGGCCGAAAAGCAAGCAGATTTGCGGAATGCGTCCCGATAATTTGACTTGATTGTAAAAAATTCTTCCTGCACCGCGTCTCCCTGGAAAGACATTGATTTGGTCGGTGATTCTGGCACCCGCTGAATCGACTAAATAGATGAGCGGACAGTTTAATTTTTCGGCTGTTTCTTGAATTCTGATGATTTTTTCAACGGTTTTCGCTCCCCATGACCCTGCTTTAACCGTTGAATCATTTGCCATCACACAGACGGTTTGGCCGCTGATTTTGCCGATGGCGGTTACGACTCCGTCAGCGGGAAGCCCGTCTGACATGCATTCCGCAAAAAAAGCGTCTTCAAGCTCGATGTCATCGTCAAACAAAAGAGCAAGCCGCTCTCTGACAAAGAGCTTGCCTTTTTCTTGGTTGCTCTTATGATACTTTTCCGCCCCTCCTTTTCGTATCTGTTCAGCCCGTTCTGTTCGTTCCTTTTCATAATCCATGAGCATTGCCTCCCTTTTATATTCCCTTGTATACGGCCCGTCTTTTTTCTTGAAACGCCTGAAGCCCTTCTCTCCTGTCTTTTGTCGGAATGGTATGTTCATATGCTTTTTGTTCAATCGCCAGACCTGTAGCGAGATCTGTCTCCAACCCTTTATTGATTGCGAATTTAGCCTGACGGACAGCGATCGGCCCGTTAGCAGAAATGGCTGCGGCCAGCTCTTCTGCTTTTGGCATGAGGTCACAAGAAGCCGTGACATGCTCTACAAGGCCTATCTCTTTTGCTTTGTGTGCAGTTACACGTGTGCCAGTATAAATTAATTCTTTTGCTTTTCCTCTGCCAATCAGACGCGGCAGCCTTTGGGTTCCTCCGGCGCCTGGGATAATGGCTAACCCTGTTTCTGGAAGGCCCAGCACAGCAGATTCAGCTGCGATTCGAAGGTCGCATGCCAATGCCAATTCAAGCCCGCCGCCTAATGCGCTTCCGTTTATCGCAGCTATGACCGGCTGCGGCAAGGATTCAAGTAAAGCCGCGGTTCTTTGAATGAGAGATACACTTTCCAGAACCTGATCTTCTTTCAGTTTTATCCGTTCTTTCAGATCTGCCCCCGCGCAAAACGCTTTTTCACCGGTGCCTGTGAGGATAACGCAGCGGATGTTTGAGTTGAATTCAATTTCCTGAAGAATCAATTGCAGGCTTCTAAGCATTTCCGCTGAAAGAGCATTTGCCGCCTGAGGCCTGTTTAAGGTGATCACGGCAATGTGATCATTTTGGACAGTAAAAAGAATAGATTCTCCCATTGTTTTTGTCCTCTCTTTAATCAAGATGATTTAAATACCTGTAAATTTCGGCTCGGCAGCTGTTTGCCTATTTTCTCTTCTATCCATTTGGCTGCGGATAGCAGTTTATCCAGCTTTATATTGGTTTTGATATCCATCTGTTCAAGCATGTACACGATATCCTCAGTTGCGGCGTTTCCTGACGAACCTGGAGCATATGGGCAGCCACCAAGCCCGCCTGCTGAGCCGTCGAACACAGTGATGCCCATTTGGAGTGCTGTGACCATGTTTGCCAGCGCCGTTCCTCTCGTATCATGAAAATGCAGGGCAATTTGATTGGCCGGAAATCGTGCCAAAAGAGCTTCAAGCACGGTTTCAACTTGAGCGGGATTTGCCGCTCCGATCGTATCTCCAAGCGACAGTTCAGAAATCCCGAATTCAAATAGGGCTTCAGAAAGGCGAATGACTTGTTCAATGGGGACATTTTTTTCGTACGGACAGCCGAAAACGGTTGAGAGGTAGGCTCTTGTTGTGAGGTTTGCTTTTTTTGCGTCATCGTTTACTTGTTTAAGAATTTGAAGAGTTTCAGAAGTGGATTTATTGATGTTTTTTCTATTGTGCGTCTCGCTTGCAGACATAAAGACACAAGCTTCGTCAATGCCTCCTTCAAGCGCATTCTCCAGCCCCTTCTGATTCGGGACAAGTGCCGCGTACGTTACCCCTTTTACACGGTCTATGCCTTTTGCCACGTCTATAGCATCTCGAAGTGCCGGAATCCATTTTGGGTGAACGAAGGATGTGATTTCGATATATGAAAGTCCAGTCCGGGAAAGCTGGTTGATCCAAGCGATTTTGTCTTCTGTTGCGATCCAGACGGACTCGTTTTGTAAGCCGTCACGCGGGCCGACTTCTTTGATTTTCACTTTTTTAGGATATGACATTGTCTTCCTCCAGTTTATTGAGTGGAATCGCTCAGTTCGAGCAGCACGTCTCCTTCATTCACGAAATCGCCCTCATTTTTTTTGACTTCTTTTACGGTTCCGCTTCTGTCTGCAACGATCGGAATTTCCATTTTCATTGATTCCAAAATGGCAACTTCCTGGCCTTTTTCAATTTGGTCGCCAGCTTTGACGTGCACTTTCCACAGGTTTCCCGCCATTTGTATCTTAACTGTCATGACAACTGCCTCCTTTATAGGTGTTGTTTCAAAAAGTCAGTCGTGACATCCCCTTCTTTAAATGCTTTTGATGAAGCAGCCTGTATGAGAAGCGGGAGATTTGTTTTGATTCCCTCTATCCGGTAGTTACGGAGCGCTGTCTCCAGTTTTTCAATTGCCTCCGCTCTGTTTTGGCCTTTGACAATCATTTTGGCGATCATCGGGTCATAAAAAGGAGTGACGGTGCTGTCTTTTGCTACTGCACACTCGTGTCTGACTCCTTTTTGGTCAGGGAGTGAAAATGCAGTGATTGTACCCGGTGACGGATAGAAGGTCTTGGGATCTTCCGCATATATTCGGACCTCTATCGCATGCCCGTTTCGTTTGATGTCTTCCTGTGAGAATGTGAGTGTATGGCCCGCAGCAATCCGCAGCTGCTGCTCAACTAAGTCCAGGCCTGTTATTTCTTCAGTCACGGGGTGTTCAACCTGCAATCTCGTATTCATTTCGAGGAAGTAAAAGTTTTGGTTCGGGTCAACTAAAAATTCGATGGTGCCCGCGTTTGTATAGCTGATCGCTTTTGCTGCTTTTACGGCCGTTTGCCCGATCTTCATTCTCAATTCATCGTCTAAAAATGATGACGGCGCTTCTTCAATGACCTTTTGATGCCGCCTTTGTACAGAGCAATCGCGTTCAAACAGGTGTACTGTATGGCCGTGCTGATCGGCCAAAAGCTGAACTTCGATGTGGCGGGCATGTTCAATCACTTTCTCTATATACATCGATCCGTCACCGAAAAAATCTGCTGCGCGCTTTTTGTTCCCCTCGTACGCCTTTATTAATGCTTCCTCGTTTTTTACAAGCTGCATTCCGATGCCTCCTCCGCCCGCTGAAGCTTTCAGCATGACAGGGTAGCCGATTTGATTTGCAGCGTGACAGGCTGCCTGTACGTCTCCGAGGGATTCAGAAACACCGGGAACGACAGGGACACCTGCAGCCTCCATTGCTTTTCGTGCTTCAATTTTGCTGCCCATTTTTGCAATGATATCGGGTGAAGGTCCGATAAACACGATGTTTTCTTGCTTGCAGCGTTCTGCGAATCGGCTGTTTTCTGATAATAACCCGTAGCCGGGATGGATGGCGTCGGCGTTTGCTTTTTTCGCCGTCTCTATGATTCTCTCTATATTTAAATAGCTTTCACTGACTCTTGATTCCCCAATTAAATAGGACTCTGTGGCTTCCTTTGTATGGAGCGCGTCTCGGTCTGCTTCAGAAAAAACCGCAGCCGTTTTGATGCCGAGACGGCTGCACGTTCGGATAATTCTCATTGCAATTTCTCCGCGGTTGGCGATCAGTACTTTTGTAAACATGACTTCACCTCATTGACATGATGATAAGCGGTACATTTCAATCGTTTTTTCACGCAGTTTATATTTTTGAATTTTGCCTGAAGCTGTCATCGGATAGTCGTCTGTAAAAATAACATAACGCGGAATTTTGTGGCGGGCGATTTTCCCTTTGCAATAGGCTTTAAGCTCTTCAGGTGAAACGCTTTTTCCATCTTTCAGTTTAATCCAGGCTGCGGCCTCCTCCCCGAATTTGGCGTCAGGCACACCAACGACCTGTACATCTAAAATAGCAGGATGCCGGTATAGGAATTCTTCGATTTCCCGCGGATAAATGTTCTCGCCGCCTCTAATGAGCATGTCTTTTAATCTTCCGGTGATGCGGCAGTACCCGTCTTCATCCATGACAGCAAGATCACCGGTGAATAGCCATCCGTCGGGATTGATTGCTTTTCTAGTCGCTTCTTCGTCTTTATAATAGCCTTTCATGACGTGGTAGCCGCGGGTGCATAGCTCTCCTTGCACGCCTCTTTGAACTTCTTGACATGTCCCGGGTTCTACGATTTTCACTTCTGCATGAGGCAGGGCACGGCCGGTTGTTTCGACCCTCCGGATGAAGGAATCATTTGCCCTTGTTTGCGTAATGACCGGTGAGGCTTCAGTTTGACCATAGGCGATGGTAATGTCTTTCATGCCCATCTTTTCAATGACAGCTTTCATCACTTCACTCGGACAGGGAGAACCGGCCATGATGCCTGTTCGGAGCGTCGATAAATCATATGCTTCAAAATCCGGATGATGCAGCTCTGCGATAAACATGGTCGGCACGCCGTGGAGCGCTGTGCATTTCTCTTTTTCTACCGTTTTAAGGACGGTAACCGGATCAAATTCTTGTACAGGTATCATGGCTGCCCCGACGGACACACACGCCAAAACCCCGAGCACGCATCCGAAGCAGTGAAAAAATGGAACCGGGATGCACATGCGGTCTTGAGAGGTTAATGCCATACATTCAGCGATATTGGCAGCGTTATTGATGACATTAAAATGGGTCAGCATCACTCCTTTAGGAAATCCAGTCGTTCCTGATGTGTATTGCATATTAATCACATCGTCTTTTTCAAGGCTGTTCATTCTTGCTTCCAGCTCAGCATCCGTCACTGTTTTCGCCAATATCTCTGTATCGTCCCAATGATACATGCCAGGCAAACGTTTTTCGCCAATATAAATGAGCGTTTTTAAAAAGGGATAACGTTCTGAGTTCAGCTGGCCGGGCTTTGCTTCCTGCGACTCTGGAATTAGGCTGTTCACGATATCTGTGTAAGAAGTGCCCCGGTAAGAATCCATGACAATAAGCGCCGCAGCATCTGATTGCTTCAGCAAGTAATCGAGCTCGTGTGCTTGATAATTGGTATTGACGGTAACGAGCACGGCTCCGATTTTCGCGGTGGCGAACTGAACGGCAAGCCATTCGGGGATATTCGAAGCCCATATGGCTACGTGGTCTCCTTTCCCAAGCCCCATCCGCATAAGTCCTTTAGCGGTTTGACGGCACAGACTGTTAAATTGGGCGTACGTATAGCGGATATTTCTGTCTGGATAAACAACCGCTTCTTGATCGGGATAGGTTTCAGCGATTTGTTCCAGCAGTCTGCCGATTGTGGAATGGATGAGTTCAGCCATGCAATGTTCCTCCTTTCCAAGTGATCGAAAGCGTTTACATTTTATTTTAAAAGCTGTCTGGCGATCACGATACGCTGAATTTCAGATGTGCCTTCACCGATTTCCATTAATTTTGCGTCCCGCAGCATCCGTTCTACCCCATATTCTTTCATGTAGCCTGAACCTCCATGGATTTGAATGGCTTGATTGCAAGCCCTTGTCGCCATTTCAGATGCAAACAGCTTGGCATACGCCGCTTCTTTTGTGAATGGGCGGTGATGGTCTTTCAGCCAAGCAGCTTTTAACACCATTTGCCGGGCTAGATCAATTTCCATCGCCATGTCGGCAAGCTTAAATTGAATCGCCTGAAAGGAAGAAATCGGCTGTCCGAACTGCTTTCGTTCTTTCGCGTATGCCAATGATGCTTCAAGTGCCGCTTGGGCGATGCCGACTGCAAGAGCAGCGATGGAGATCCGTCCGCCGTCCAGCGTATATAGAAACTGCTTAAAACCTTTTGTTGGATCGCCGAGTAAGTTGCCCGCAGGCACTCTGACATCCTCAAGCAAAATTTCCGCTGTATTTGAACCCCGGACGCCCATTTTATCGTACGGGCTCGTAATCGTAAGTCCGGGTGTGTCAGTTGGCACGATCAATGCGGAGATGATGTTTTTTCCGTCTTTGTTTTTGCCTGTTACTGCGGTCACAATCACCGTACGTGCGTAGCTTGCATTCGTGATCCAGCATTTTTCGCCGTTGATCACATACTCGTCACCATTTGTAACCGCTTTTGTTTGAGTGCCTCCTGCATCTGATCCGGCATTTGGTTCCGTCAGGCCGAATGATCCGAGTGCTTTTCCCGAAGCCAGCGGCGTCAAATGCGCACGTTTTTGTTCTTCTGTTCCGAAGTAATAAAGAGGGCTTGCGCCGAGCGAGACCGCAGCAGCATAGCTTAATCCAGTACTGCCGCAGGCTTTGCCGATTTCTTCAACCGCTAAGGCATATGAAACCGTATCTCCTCCCGAACCGCCGTAATCTTCTGGAAATGGGATGCCCATCAGCCCGAGTTCACCCATTTTTTTAAATGTTTGGATCGGGAACTCGCCCGTTTGATCCACATGTTCAGCGTGAGGAGCAATCTCCTTTTTCGCAAAATCCTTTACCATTTCACGCACCATTTGCTGTTCTTTTGTCAGGTCAAAATTCACGTGGGTTCCTCCTTCACATCTTTGTAACATCCTATTAGGCGAGTTCTGTAATCATTCCCTGACAAAAGAAGTCTGAAAATTAAAACTGAATCATTTTTTATATGAAAACATCAACGGGATGAGCAAATACATGGCATAGGCGCATACCATCCATATGGCAAATGCAATGACTTGCCCCTTTGATAGTGCTGGAAAGAGGATGGGATGATTCCAAAGGGAAAACGTGTCAATCAATAACCCGATCGCTGATCCCCATATACCGAGCTTGATGACAGCGTACTGTGATCGATCGAGTTTTTGATAGAGAAAGAACACAAGGCATAAAACGAGAGCGGTGCCCGCTTCCAGGAGAAGAAAGTTCAGCAAAAAAGGTTCTTCGGCCGGATCAGCTAAAACAGCGTCTCCGAGCAGGACAAAAAATAATGTAGCACCTAACCAGACTAGAAATGAAAATGTAAGGACAAGACCTAATTTTTGAGTAAACATGTTTGGTCTCCTTTCGTGTTACGTCATTTTTTCAGTCAGCTTCAGCAGCATCAATTCGAGTTCCTGATAAACATCTTCTGATGGAAAATCATCGGAAATGAGAGACTGTATGGCAAGGCCGTCAATTAAAGCATTCAGCATTATTCCCCAGGCTGTTAAGGAAACGCCATCAATTGGAGATTCGCCCCACAATTGAGTGAGCTCTTTTGTCAGATATTGATTTTCCGATTGTAGCAGATGACTTAGCTGCTCTTTGATTTGTTCATTTTGAAAGCTTGATACGATCAGCGTTAAAAATAACCGATGATAATCTGCATTTTCTTTCGTTCGAAATTTTGCTGACAGCAATGCCTCTCTCATCTTTTCGATTGACGGGAGCCGACTGTTCTTTACGTTCGCCCATGAGCTGCCGCATACGTGGCGAACCACCTCCAGCATGAGTTTTTCTTTCGTTCGGAAATGATAATAAACCGTGCCTTGGCTGACATTTGCTTGTTCCGCAACTGATTTTAACGTCAGTTTTTCTAACCCGTTTTCTGAGATGCATTTCTTGGCTGATTCAATGAGTGTTTCTTTGGAAATGACATTTGGTTTTGCCATGAAGCTCCTCCTTATGAATTAGTTAGTTGAATAACTAACTTTTAAAAGTACTATAATATGGTACACATGAGATTTCTGCTGAAAACTTTCTTTTTTGAAAAAAGAAAGTTTTATATGTATTCGTTCTTAAGAATGCCGTATATTTCTAAATCGACAACTCCTTTTCCTGACCAATAGGAAGCTTGTCTGACTAATCCTTCTTTCATAAAATTGTTTTTTAAGAGGATTTTTTTTGAAGCTTCATTTGCAGGCATGACTTCAGCTTGAATTCTGTTTACATTGGCTTTCTCAAATAAAAAGGAGATCACCGTGCTGACGGATTCCGTTGCAATGCCTTTCCCCCAGTATTCTTCAGCCAAGTAGTAGCCAATCGTTACCATGTTTACTTTTTGGTTAAAATCCATCGCTTCAATGACTCCCATCAACGTATTCTCTTGACTTTTCGAAAAAATCCCCCACTTAATTCTGCTTTTTTTGTTGTAATCCCTATCAAAATGGCCGATCATTTTATGTACCGTTTTTATGTTATGTTTAGGGATGATGCCGCAGTATTCGAATACTTTGTCATTATCGTAGATTGAAAATACATCCTGTACGTGCTCCTCTTCGATTTTACTTAATATTAAATTCTCAGATTCCAATACTGGGAAATGTCCAAAAACCGCTTCCATATTCATGTGAGTCTCTCCCTCGCTTTTTTTCTTTAACAAATTCAGCGGCTTATCTTAAGTATCCTGTCTCCACAATAACTTTTTTTAAAAAAAGACGACTTAGAAAGCCGTCCTACTCATTTCTTATTTTGTCTTTCGTTTGGAAGCCTTGCTTTCGTTATGAAGTCGGTCTGCTGAAGTGACATAATACGTATACTTCGTGTTTGGATCTGCCGTGTCATCTAAGAAGGTTTGCTGCTCATTTGTCTTTCTCGAGGTTGCCAGCAATGTTTTGTTCTTTTCCCCTTCGGCTCTGTATATCGCATAATAGGCTGTTTCTTTCGTTTTTTGATTTGATGGGTGATCTTTCATGTGCAGAAGGTTGCCGTTTTTGTTTTCGGTCACTTTCGTAAGCTTTGGCATTTTTGGGGCTGTGCTGTCAAGCCAAGGCATCTGCGGAACCAATGCCGGCTGGCTGTAAAGCTCGGTGATGAGCCTGTCTTTGATGCCAAGCGGATTTTTGTTGAGGTCTTTGAGGCTGAAATGCATACTTCCTTTTACAAGATCAAGCTGACGGTTTAAGGTGATTTGTCTTACATACTCCTCGGGGTCGGACCATGGCGGATCAAAGTTATTATTGATTTTATAAGCTGCCTGGCCAATATATAAATGAACAGGCCTATTCTTGACTTCTTTGCTCCACCAATCAGCCAGCACGTCGTAAGCTGCTGCGTTAAAGCCGATGCTCCAATAGATTTGCGGGGCAATATAATCGATGTCGCCTTCTTGAATCCAATGTCTCGTATCTGCATAAAGGTCGTCATAATTTCTGACGCCTGCCTTGGTATTCGATCCGGTCGGGTCATCTGCCGCGTTTCTCCATACGCCAAAGGGACTGATGCCGAATTTGACATATGGCTTTGCAGCTTTAATTGTTTGGTTGATTTGTTTGACAAGCTGGTTCACGTTATCCCGCCGCCAGTCATCAACGTTGGAAAAATCGTCTTTTCCGTATTGCTCATACTGTGCTTGATCAGGAAATTCCTGTCCGGCTATTTTATAAGGGTAAAAATAATCATCCATATGAACGGCATCGATATCATAACGTTTTACGACTTCTTCAATGCCTTTAACGATAAAATCTCTCGCTTCAGGAATGCCCGGATGATAATAAAGCTGTTTTCCGTAAGCGGCAACCCAGTCTGGATGCTTTCTTGCGGGGTGATCCTCAGACAATTTATTGAGGTCCGTATGATTCATCGTAATACGGTAAGGATTAAACCATGCGTGAAATTCTAAATTTCGTTTATGGGTTTCTTCAATCATAAATGCTAGCGGATCATAGCCAGGGTCTTTCCCTTGGACACCGGTTAAGTATTCAGACCAAGGTCCGTAAGCGGACGGATAAAAGGCATCTGCCGTCGGTTTAATCTGAACAATAACGGCATTCATCCCCATTTTTTGTACATCGTCCAGCAGTTTGATATACTCCTGCTTTTGCTCTTCCACTGATAAACCTTTTTTTGACGGCCAATCAATGTTTAATACGGAAGCAATCCATACGGCTCTCAGTTCCCTGTCCGGCTGCGCATTGGCCATAAACGGAACGGATATGACAAACGTTCCGATGATCAAGCTGACAAGGAAACGGACAATCGACTTTTGACAAACCTTCATTCTGTTTCTTCTCCCCCATTACATCACTTTCACTATTCGCTATTACGGTATTCCCGGGCTGTAAAAGGGTGCTTAATCGAATGGAAGAAATCAGGATTTATGTCTATATCACCAGATAAATAAAAAAGTCCTGAAGCATTTTATTCCTCTGCTTTAGGACTTTTTATCATTTATCATAGTTTGCAGGCTCTTTAACACATCAATGAGTTTCACGCCGACACCGACAGCTGTTTCAAGAATCGCCTGTGCTCCTGCGATGGCTAAAATAAAGATCACTGGAACTGCAATACGAGGCAAAAAGAGATAGCCCAGCCCGATCAAGATGGCACACCAAACGCCGGCACACCAGTAGCAGTTCAGCATGTATCCAAAGTTAGAAGCCGGCACGCTTTTTTCGTTCACATGCCCGTTTTGATCAACGATCCTTTTCTTTTTCATAAATGGTTTCCGGATAAATTCCGTGATTTTGTCGAATACAATCAAATGTGTCAGCCTGTAACTGGCAAGAATCAGCATGATAAAAGTAAGCCAAGAAAGATGGTCCATGAGAAGCCTCCAAGAAAAAGGATGATGTTATCATTCCCAAGTGTCCCTTATCCATTCTTGATACAAAAAGAAAGACGGACAGAGAATGGCCTCTGTCCGCTAGTCCGCTTTATCGTTTGTGCAGTATTGCTTGATTTGAAGTGATCTTGTCTAAAATGTCAAGGATGATGTCAGCGTTCTTTTCAGCATATGCGCCTTCCAGCATGTCTTTGTGAGCGCCAAAACCAGTATATTCGCTGTAGTTTCCGTAGGCAGCGCCTTTCCATTTCATTAAGCCTGTATGCCCGCTGGTTTCAGTTTGGACTCCAGCTTCGATGAAATGAATGTTTGCTTTGATGTGTCCTTTATTCAGCAACTGCGCCCAATATTCCTGATAGTTTCTTTTTTTCTTCATCACCTTTTCTCTGACTGCTTCAGGCAGGTATGCTGCAGATTCGTCATTGCCGGTATCCATAGACAAAGGCTGTTCTTTTAAATAAGCGTCCACGATAATGAAGTCACTGACTTCCAATCCTCTGCGTTCCATAGCCTGTGCCACTTCAAAAGCCAGGTTTCCGCCTGCAGAGTAGCCTAATAAAACATATGGGCCATCAGGCTGTATGTCCGTCATGCAATTGACATATTGTTCAATGCGGTTGTCATGTTCAATAAAGTGAAATCCGTATACAGCTGCCTTGTCATTCAGCAATAAAGCAAGTTCTTTGAAATAAATGCCAAAGCCTGATATCGGCGGGAAGCAAAAAAGATTTTGCGCACCGTGCTGATTCAGTTTGATCACATGCTGTTCATCTGCCGCTGTCAGCTGTTTGGAATAAAGTTTTTCGGCAAGCTGAGCAATTGTCGGATGTTCGAACAAGAAATCAATCGGTATGTCAATTTGCTGCTGGTGCTTCAGTGTGTGTATGACCTGCAGCGCTTTTAGTGAATGTCCGCCAAGAGCAAAGAAGTCATCATCAATACTGATTGTGTTGACACCGAGGACATTCTTCCAAATGTTCGCCAATTCTTCTTCAACCAAGTTTCTTGGCAATGTGATGTCCTGTCGTTTGTCAGACTTGTTTGCTGGAATAGGAAGAGCGCTGCGGTCTATTTTTCCGTTTCCGGTAAGCGGCATCCGCTCCACACGCACCCAGTGCTGCGGGATCATATAGTCTGGGAGCACACGCGCCAAATCGGCGCGGATATCCGTTTCTGTTCGTTTGTCATCACCGACGTAATGAGTGTACAGCTGCGCCTCTCCATCTTTTTCTCTCAATGTCACTGCCGCTTCCTGAACGCCTTCCATTTCTAACAGGCGAGCTTCAATTTCGGCGGGCTCAATTCGTTTTCCGCGGATTTTAATCTGCCTGTCAATCCTGCTGATGTATTCTAAGTTTCCATCAGGCAGCCAGCGCGCGAAATCACCGGTACGATATATTCTTTCTCCAGACAAGAATGGATGGGGAGAAAAAACAGCCTTTGTCAGGTCATCTCTGTTCAAATAGCCTTTTGCGACCCCGTCGCCGCCGACACAAAGCTCGCCGGGAACGCCTATTGGCAAAAGACGCCCTTTTGCATCTAAGATGAAAGCGGTGCTATTGCTGATTGGTTTTCCGATCGGAATCGGCCCCGCATAGTCCCTTTTCATCTCAAAAAAGGTTGAAAATGTCGTGTTTTCCGTAGGCCCGTAAATATTGTGAAGTGCCAGATCTGGACAGGCGTGTCTGACAGCATTCATAAGGGCAGGCGAGAGCGCTTCTCCGCCGACATATAACGTATGGAGCCCGCGGAACATGTCTGCTTGAGCCTGAGCCAGCTGATTAAAAAGAGCCGTTGTTAAAAATAGCACTGTGATGTCATTTTCAAGCAAATACGTCCCAAACCGATCAGGTGACAGCATTGTCGATTTATCAATGATATGAAGGCTTGCACCATGTAAAAGCGCCCCGAACATTTCAAAGGTGACGGCGTCAAAGCTGATAGATCCAGTCAGAATAAACCGGTCATCAACGGACGCAGACGTGTAATTGCTATTGCTGACAAGGGACACGACATTGCGATTCGTGATCATGACGCCTTTCGGCCGGCCTGTTGATCCTGAGGTATACATGATGTATGCAAGATCATCCGGGCTGGAGCCAATATTGATAGGGATATGGTTTTCTTCCATCAATGTCTGTGCATCTGAAGTAATACATGTTCCTGAGAACGCAGCGTTTTGCTCCAGCCCCTTTTGAACAATCAGCATTTTTGCCTGCGTTTCCTCGAGCATAAAGCTGACCCGTTCAGGCGGAAGCTCAGCATCAAGCGGGAGGTATACTCCCCCTGCTTTTAAAACAGCAAGCACACTGATAATAAATTCAGGAGAATGAGCAGCCAATATTCCGGCTGTCTCGTTTTTCCGAAACCCATTTTGGTATAACTCTCTGGCAAGTGCATTAGAGCGTTTATCAAGCTCTTCATACGAAAAAGACATATTATCATACACAAGTGCGGTATGGTCTGGCGTCTCTTCTGCTTGTTCACGAAATAAATCTATGATTGTATGATTCTTTGGATACTCTGTTTTTGTATTGTTGAACTGTGTGACAATCTGCTCTTTTTCTGTTACATCAAGAAAAGAAAAATCTGCAATGGGAATATCAGGGTGCTGTGCCGCTGTGCTTAGTGCTTGTGTCAATTGCCTCTTGATACAGCTGATCCATGCAGCATCGTAAACAAACGCATTATAGCTGAACTTAATAACAAGTTCTTCCCCGGGAGCAACGACAAGGTTAAAGTTATATCCTGATTGCTCGGATACCTTAACTTGATCGATTTGCAATGGTGAATCGGCGCGATCAGCTGAATCGGCGATTTTCTGCTGTAACGGATAGTTTTCAAATACAATAATGTGATCAATCAGTTCCTGTTTTAAAGCGGTGTTTGCCTGGATATCAAATAAAGGCTGGCAGGTGAACGGCTCAGCTTCCAGCATTTCTTTCTGGCAGCGTCTGAGCAGCTCTTGAAACGTTTCGTCTTGATGTGTTTTAATCCGAACCGGAATGGTATTGATAAACAACCCTATCATTTGCTCCACGCCCGGAATTTCTGACGGTCTGCCTGATACAACTGCGCCAAATACAACGTCGTCTGTGCGGTTATATTGCTGTAGCATCACGCCCCAGACTGCCTGAATAAGGGTGGCAAGCGTGACGCCGTGTTGTTTGGCAGTCTCTTTCAGCTTGTCTGTCAGTGGTTTATTTAATGAAAATATCAAATCTTCACGGTGATAACCTTCTTTTTTTTCTTCATCAGACACACGAGGCAGAGGTGATGGAGTGCTGTAGTTTTTTAAATAGGAACCCCAGTACTCCGCAGCTGTTTCTTTGTCTCGGTTTGTCAGCCAGGAAATATAGGTGCTGTAAGGACGGACAGGGTCCAAAGAAAGTGGTTTTCCTGCATGGATAGATTGATAAATTTGCATAAATTCCTGCAGAACGATGCCGAGGCACCAGCCGTCCATTAAAATGTGATGGTGACTCCAGAGACAGACATGCTCATCTTCAGCTGTTTTGAATAGAGAAATCCGCATCAGCATGTCTTTTTGTAAATCAAAGCCTTTCTGCTTGTCCTTCTCCTTAAAACAATCAATAAACTCATTCTGGTCGTTTATTTGCAGATGGGAAATGTCTTCGCTGTACAAATGGAATTCGCGTTCTGTCATTACGACTTGCCGAGGTCCCGACAAATGCGGGACGTGCGGCAAAAATACGGTTCTGAAAATATCATGGCGGTCGATGATGGCTTGAATACTGCGCTGAAACCAGTCATAGCTTAGGCTTCCTTTGATGGTGAAGAGCGACTGCTCAACATACGCCCCCTCCTCTTTACGAAGGAAGGAATGAAACAGCATTCCCTCCTGCATATGACTCAGAGGATAAATGTTCTTGATTTTTGTGATGTTATCCATAGTGTCTGCACCTTTCTTCACGGATTCATTAGTGAAAACTGAGCATATCAGCAATCTCTTGCAGCGCGTCCTCGGTCAGTTCTTGATCATCAAAATCGCTGATCGTCTTTTCTGTTTCTCTTTTGTTCTGGCAGTGTTCGATCAGCTGTAATAAAAATTGACGGCAATACTCGCTAAGCTGTTCCATCGTTTTGCGCTGAAAGCGGGTATTGTCATAAGTCATGTTGACAGCCATTTTTCCTTCTGCGGCGATTGCGCTGATATCCAGCGACTGTTCACGATTCCATGTTGCGCTGATATCGTCCCCGGCACCCAGCGGAGAGAAAGAGAAGGCGTCCTCCTCAGGTCCTTCAGCTGTGCTGCCGCTTTCAAACTGACCCAGATAATTGAAGCTGATTTCTGGCGAACCTGTGAAATCGATGTCTTTTTTGTCAGGCGGAGTCAAATATTTGATGACACCGTAGCCGAATCCTTTGTCCGGTACGCGTCTCAGTGTATCTTTTGTTGTTTTTAGTACATGAACCATATATTCCTCCGGATCAGGCAGATCTGAGTTCAGGTTAACCAATAATGGATAAATGGCGGTAAACCATCCAACCGTACGGCTCACATCTATTCCGTCTAATACATCCTCTCGCCCGTGGCTCTCTAATGATAGTTTGAAGGCGGATTGATTGGTCCAATGGGACAGCGCAAGAATAACAGAAGCAAGCAGCATATCCTGAGTATCTGTGTTATATGCGCTGTTGGCATCTTTTAAAAGCGCAGCTGTCTCTTTATCGCTTAATGTAAACGAAACCGTGGAACGTTTACTCTCGTTTGCTATGGTTCCGTCGATTTGATCAAAAGGCAGTGCTTCTGTTTCATATTCTTCGGTTTCACGCCAATACTTGAACTGTTTCATAAGCTGCTGGCTTCCCGCATAGTCAGAGAGCTTTTTTGTGTACGCTTTGAATGAGCTTGTTTTAGGCGGAAGCTGGATATCTTCCCCGCCTGCAGCTTGGCGATAGCCTAAAGCCAAATCCTCAAGCAGAACCCGCCACGAGATGCCGTCAACGACGAAGTGATGAGCAGATAAAAATAAGAAATCACCGTCAGTTGTGCGGAAAAGACCGGCTTGCAGCAGCGGGCCATTCTTCAAATCCATTTTCTGCTGAATATCACGTACATGGCGTTTGATAAGAGGCTCATACGATCTATTCCCGTCAGTACAGTCTGGATTTTGTAAATCAACAATGTGAAGGCCATACAGCGCTTCGTCCGAATGACTGAGCGGCCGATTATATTGACTCCACTTTCCTTGTTCATTCTGTGTAAACACCATCCGCAGCGCATCATGATGACACGTTATTGCTTTTAAAGTTTTGCGAAGTGCGTCTTCTTGTACAGAGGTGCTTCGATGCAGCATAACGGACTGATTAAAATGGTGTTTTTCTTTTATATCTTGAGAAAGAAACCATTTTTGAACAGGCGACCATTGTACGTCTCCCTCAACCGGAGCTTGGCTGGAACTTGTATCTGAATCCCGGATATAAGCTGCCAATTCTTGAATGGTCGGGTGGCTGAACAAATCTTTCACTGCCATCTGCTTTCCTATCCGGTGAAGCCGTGCGGAAACCTGTAACGCTTTGATCGAATCTCCTCCAAGCTCAAAGAATGAATCAGCTGTTCCGATTTTTTCTGCCCCCAGTACTTCCTTCCATATATCCGCCAGTATTTGTTCCATCTTGCTGGCAGGTGTGCGGAATGGACGTTCAGTTTCACCCTTGAATACAGGTTTTGGAAGTGCTCTGCGATCCAGTTTACCGTTTGGTGACAATGGAAGTGAGCCCAGTTTTTCAATAAACGCAGGAATCATGAACACCGGCAGCTTGTTTTGTAATTCTAAGCGTATCGTATCTGTGCTCAATTCTGGTTCGGTCACAACATAAGCACTTAATTCAGTTTGTCCTGATGCTGTTACATGAGCGAGTACGGTGGCGTCTTTTACACCGTTTATACAACGGATGACCGATTCAATTTCTTTCGTTTCTACACGATAGCCTCTGATTTTGACTTGTTCATCAATTCTTCCCAGATACTCGAGTGTTCCGTCGGCCATCCATCTGGCGGCGTCTCCTGTTCGGTACATTCGCATTTCAGGTTTGTATGGGTTCTGGATGAATGCTCTCTCTGTCAGCTTCGGAAGGTTGATATACCCTCTTGCAAGCCCCGTTCCCGCTATACAAAGCTCTCCCGCAACACCAATTGGCTGAAGCTGATGATTGCCATTTAAAATAAGCACTTGGGTCCCGTCAATCGGCTGGCCGATGCTTACGTATTTCTGCTTTTCCATATGTCTCATGACGGTAGTGGCCACACTGTTTTCTGTCGGTCCATATTCGTTGGCGAGTTCGGTGTGCGGACATATGGCCAGGCTACGGTTTATCAATTCGCGGTCAGCTGCTTCTCCCGCCAGAGTGACGATTCTAAGCGTCTTTACATCTTCCGGCTGCAATACATCCAAAAGCGCTCGATATAAAACAGGCACAATAATCATATGTGTAATCCGTTGATGAGACAGCTGATGCTTGATGGCCAGAATGTCCTTCGCTTCCTCTTCCTTAAGCAGAACTGCTTTTGCACCTGACAAAAGCGGTGTGAACATACTTGTTAAAAAGCCGTCAAATGAGAAAGAAAAGAGCTGCAGGATGGCGTCTGTCTCGTTGAAAGCATAAGCGTTTCGCCTCCACTGAAGAGTGTTGGCAATGCCTTTATGCTCGACCATCACCCCTTTTGGACGGCCCGTCGTCCCTGACGTATAAATGATATAAGCCAAATGATGAGCAGACGATACTTGCGGCAGCGGTGATTTGTCGTATGCCTCCGCGCTCTCTATCGTCAAGATTTCTCCTTCAAAATCAGCAAGCGCCCCCCAATCCGCTTCATTTATTGTAATAAGCAGTTTCGTTCCGCTGTCGCTGAGGATATAGCGTTTCCGTTCCACCGGGTATTCCGGATCAATGGGAACGTAACAGCCTCCTGCTTTCCAAACACCAAGTACGGCCGCTATCATGCTGAACGAACGAGGCATCATGATGCTTACTGGTGTGTCCGGTTTAACACCTCGGCTGCGCAATATACGAGCGATTCCATTGGACCACTCGTCCAACTCTTGATAAGTCAGTGTTTTGTCTCCGCTGACAAGTGCAGAAGCTTTTGGAGTTCGTGCAGCTTGCTGCTCAAACAAACGGTCAATTGTTTGTTCTTCGTATTGATTCGCTTGTCCGGTGTTAAACTCATTGAGCAGCTGGTTCCACTCTTCTTGGGTCAGGATGTCGATATGGTTGAGTGTCACCTCAGGGTTTTTAACGATGATGTTAAGTACATTAGTCAAATGCGATGCCCAGCGTTCTATAGTTGTTTTTTCAAACAGTGCGGTTGAATATTCAAAATGGAAATAAATGTTCCCGTCACCCTCAGATGCTTGTAATGTCAAATCGAATTTAGAAACGAGATGAGAAACTTGTGACGGCTTCATTTGCAAATCATTCAGATGCAATGGCTGGTGATCATTATTTTGAACGACTAACATGGCATCAAACAGCGGGTTTCTGCTCATATCCCTCGTCACCCCAAGCTTATCGACGAGCTCTTCGAACGGATAATCCTGATGCTCATACGCTTCCAATGCAGTCTCGCGCACTTCCTGCAAATACTCCACAAACGGCTTCCCGCCCTCCGGGCGTGTCCGAAGCGCCAGCGTGTTCACAAA
>NZ_AMXN01000002.1 GCF_000332645.1 Bacillus inaquosorum KCTC 13429 | reverse complement strand
GCCGGTGTAGCTCAATTGGTAGAGCAACTGACTTGTAATCAGTAGGTTGGGGGTTCAAGTCCTCTTGCCGGCACCACTTTTATATGATATAATATTCAAGTCTCTTGTAAGAAGAGCCATTAGCTCAGTTGGTAGAGCATCTGACTTTTAATCAGAGGGTCGAAGGTTCGAGTCCTTCATGGCTCACCATTTTTACGCGGGTGTGGCGGAATTGGCAGACGCGCTAGACTTAGGATCTAGTGTCTTTATGACGTGGGGGTTCAAGTCCCTTCACCCGCATTATATAGGATAACAGTTATAAAAACTGGACATCCTGTCTGCGGAAGTAGTTCAGTGGTAGAACACCACCTTGCCAAGGTGGGGGTCGCGGGTTCGAATCCCGTCTTCCGCTCCAACTATACCATCCACGCCGGGGTGGTGGAATTGGCAGACACACAGGACTTAAAATCCTGCGGTAGGTGACTACCGTGCCGGTTCAAGTCCGGCCCTCGGCATTAAGTTTTGCGCCCGTAGCTCAATTGGATAGAGCGTTTGACTACGGATCAAAAGGTTAGGGGTTCGACTCCTCTCGGGCGCGCCATGATCTACATGAAATCGGGAAGTAGCTCAGCTTGGTAGAGCACATGGTTTGGGACCATGGGGTCGCAGGTTCGAATCCTGTCTTCCCGACCATTCTTGGGGCCTTAGCTCAGCTGGGAGAGCGCCTGCTTTGCACGCAGGAGGTCAGCGGTTCGATCCCGCTAGGCTCCACTTGATTTCAATAAATATTTGGCGGTGTAGCTCAGCTGGCTAGAGCGTACGGTTCATACCCGTGAGGTCGGGGGTTCGATCCCCTCCGCCGCTACCAATGGACCTTTAGCTCAGTTGGTTAGAGCAGACGGCTCATAACCGTCCGGTCGTAGGTTCGAGTCCTACAAGGTCCACCATTATACGGAGGAATACCCAAGTCTGGCTGAAGGGATCGGTCTTGAAAACCGACAGGGGTGTCAAAGCCCGCGGGGGTTCGAATCCCTCTTCCTCCGCCATATATATTCTTAATCATCGCGGGGTGGAGCAGTTCGGTAGCTCGTCGGGCTCATAACCCGAAGGTCGCAGGTTCAAATCCTGCCCCCGCAACCAAAATACATGAATGAAATAAGAAGTGCCCGAAGGGTGCAACCAAGAAAATTCACGTGTAAATTTTAAAATGGTCCGGTAGTTCAGTTGGTTAGAATGCCTGCCTGTCACGCAGGAGGTCGCGGGTTCGAGTCCCGTCCGGACCGCCATTTAAATACTTAGGCTCGGTAGCTCAGTTGGTAGAGCAACGGACTGAAAATCCGTGTGTCGGCGGTTCGATTCCGTCCCGAGCCACCATATATCAATATATATATTTTGGCGGTTGTGGCGAAGTGGTTAACGCACCAGATTGTGGCTCTGGCATTCGTGGGTTCGATTCCCATCAATCGCCCCAAATAAAAATTGCGGGTGTAGTTTAGTGGTAAAACCTCAGCCTTCCAAGCTGATGTCGTGGGTTCGATTCCCATCACCCGCTCCATTTCTATATTAAGATGGGCCTGTAGCTCAGCTGGTTAGAGCGCACGCCTGATAAGCGTGAGGTCGGTGGTTCGAGTCCACTCAGGCCCACCATCTTAAATATATTCCACAGTAGCTCAGTGGTAGAGCTATCGGCTGTTAACCGATCGGTCGCAGGTTCGAATCCTGCCTGTGGAGCCAAATGGAGAAGTACTCAAGTGGCTGAAGAGGCGCCCCTGCTAAGGGTGTAGGTCGTGTAAGCGGCGCGAGGGTTCAAATCCCTCCTTCTCCGCCATATGATTACAAATATAAGTTCTCAAGCAACGGCCCGTTGGTCAAGCGGTTAAGACACCGCCCTTTCACGGCGGTAACACGGGTTCGAATCCCGTACGGGTCATCCAAAAACCTTGCATATCCTGCAAGGTTTTTTTATTTTTATAAATCATGATATGCCTTAGATTTCATACTTTATTCTACAAACAGACAACAAAAATCTTCATATATTTCGTTTTTCTTCGGAAAATGAAGTTAAATGTCAATAAGTATAAGCGCTTTCATGAAAGGGCTTTTTTTTATTTCTTCGAATAAATACTATAAGTGAAAACTATGATGTCAGAAAGGATGATTACATGGCCGCTGCCAGCCCGACAGCACATGATGTTTATCTTTTTCACGAAGGCAGTCTGTTTAAAAGCTATCAGCTGTTTGGCTCGCATTATCGCGAGCTGAATGGCCAAAGCGGATATGAATTTTGTGTGTGGGCGCCTCATGCGTCAGAAGTACGAGTGGCAGGGGATTTTAACAGCTGGTCAGGAGAGCAGCATGTGATGCACAGAGTGAACGATAACGGCATTTGGACGTTATTTATTCCAGGTTTGGGAGAAAAGGAACGATATAAGTATGAAATCGTGACTCATAGCGGTGAGATCAGGCTGAAGGCAGATCCATATGCTATTTATTCGGAAGTCAGGCCACATACAGCGTCACTTACTTACGATTTAGGTGAGTACAGCTGGAAAGATCAATTATGGCAAAAGAAACAAAAGGCTAAGACGGTGTATGAGAAACCTGTTTTTATTTATGAGCTTCATCTCGGTTCGTGGAAGAAACATTCTGATGGCAGGCATTACTCCTATCAAGAATTAAGCCAGTCGCTTATTCCTTATATCAAAGAACATGGATTTACCCATATCGAACTGCTTCCGGTATATGAGCATCCTTATGACCGTTCCTGGGGGTACCAAGGAACGGGTTATTACAGCCCGACAAGCAGGTTTGGCACACCCCATGATTTGATGAAGTTTGTGGATGAATGCCATCAAGAAAACATCGGAGTCATACTGGATTGGGTGCCCGGACATTTTTGTAAAGATGCACATGGTCTTTATATGTTTGATGGAGAGCCTCTTTATGAATATCAAGAAGAGCGTGATCGGGAGAACTGGCTATGGGGCACGGCAAACTTTGACCTAGGAAAACCGGAAGTTCATAGTTTTTTAATTTCTAATGCGTTGTACTGGGCAGAATTCTATCATATAGATGGATTTAGGGTTGATGCAGTGGCTAACATCCTGTATTGGCCAAATCAGGATGAACGCCATACGAATCCATATGCTGTTGAATTTTTAAAAAAACTCAACCAAACCATGAGAGAGGCATATCCGCATGTCATGATGGTTGCGGAAGATTCTACGGAATGGCCTCAAGTGACAGGTGCCATTGAGGAAGGGGGGCTCGGTTTTCATTTTAAATGGAATATGGGCTGGATGAATGACGTACTGACATACATGGAGACGCCGCCAGAAGAAAGGCGGAATTGTCATCAGCTTATCTCTTTTTCATTACTGTATGCATTTAGTGAACATTTTGTATTGCCGTTTTCTCATGATGAAGTCGTATACGGAAAAAAATCACTTCTTAATAAAATGCCTGGCGACTATTGGCAGAAATTTGCCCAGTATCGGCTTTTGCTCGGATATATGACGGCTCATCCCGGAAAGAAATTGATCTTTATGGGTTCAGAATTTGCCCAATTTGATGAATGGAAAGACACAGAGCAGCTAGATTGGTTTTTGGACTCCTTCCCCATGCATCAGAAAGCCAGCGTTTTTACGCAAGATCTTCTCCGCTTTTATCAAAAAAGCAAAATCCTTTATGAAAATGACCATCGTGCCCAGTCGTTTGAATGGATTGATGTCCATAATAACGAACAATCAATCTTTTCTTTTATTCGTTATGGGAAAAGGCACGGTGAGGCGCTTGTCATCATTTGTAATTTTACACCCGCGGTCTATCATCAATATGATGTTGGTGTTCCTTTTCTAACCCAATACATCGAAGTGCTGAACAGCGACAGTGAAACATACGGAGGCTCAGGACAAATCAACAAAAAGCCGTTAGCGGCCAAAAAGGGAGCTCTTCATCATAAACCGTGTTATATCACGATGACCATCCCCCCTTACGGCATTTCAATTTTACGGGCGGTTAAAAAAAGAGGAGAGATAAAAAGATGAAAAAACAATGTGTAGCCATGCTCCTTGCCGGCGGGAAGGGCAGCCGTCTTAGCGGATTAACAAAACATATGGCAAAACCGGCTGTATCTTTCGGGGGAAAATACAGGATTATTGATTTTACGCTCAGCAACTGTTCCAATTCAGGCATAGACACGGTCGGGATTTTAACACAATATCAGCCGCTTGAGCTGAATTCCTATATTGGAATCGGCAGTGCATGGGACCTTGACAGATATAATGGCGGCGTGACGGTTTTACCCCCTTATGCCGAGTCATCAGAAGTCAAATGGTATAAAGGGACGGCAAGCGCCATTTATGAAAATCTCAATTATTTGAATCAGTATGATCCTGAGTATGTGCTGATTTTATCAGGAGATCACATCTACAAAATGGACTACGGCAAAATGCTCGATTTTCACATTGAAAAGAAAGCGGATGTCACCATCTCTGTCATCGAAGTGGGCTGGGAGGAAGCAAGCCGCTTTGGCATCATGAAGACCAATGCAGATGGGATGATCACGCATTTTGATGAAAAGCCCAAATTTCCTAAGAGCAATCTTGCCTCAATGGGAATTTATATATTCAATTGGCCGCTTTTGAAACAGTACCTTGAGATGGACGACCGAAACCCTTATTCAAGCCACGACTTCGGCAAAGACATTATTCCTCTGCTTTTAGAGGAAAAAAAGAAGCTTTCCGCATATCCGTTTAAAGGATATTGGAAGGATGTCGGAACAGTGCAGAGCTTGTGGGAAGCCAATATGGATTTATTAAAAGAGGAATCGGAGCTAAAGCTGTTTGAACGCAAGTGGAAAATTTACTCCGTCAATCCCAATCAGCCTCCGCAATTTATTTCATCTGACGCACAGGTTCATGATTCGCTTGTGAACGAAGGGTGTGTCGTGTATGGAAATGTGTCTCATTCCGTTCTTTTTCAAGGTGTTACTGTCGGCAAGCATTCGACTGTCAAATCGTCGGTCATTATGCCGGATGTGACAATTGGCGAGCATGTAGTGATTGAAAATGCCATCGTGCCTAAGGGTCTGGTGCTTCCGGATGGCGCAGTGATTCGATCCGAAAAAGACATTCAGGAGGTGCTGCTCGTTTCAGAGGAATTTGTAGAAAAAGAATTGATTTAATACTGAAGAGGGGGCAAAGCCAGTGTTCAATAATCAAATGTTAGGTGTTATAGATGAAACCACATATAAGCATTCTCTTCAGGATTTAACGGCACAGCGGTCGCTTGGGGCGATCCCTTTTGCCGGCAGGTACCGTCTGATCGATTTTATGCTTTCCAACATGGTGAATGCGGATATTAGGAGCGTCGCGATTTTTCCGAAGTATCGCTATCGTTCGCTTATGGATCATCTTGGAGCGGGTAAGGAATGGGATTTGCATCGAAAAAAGGATGGCCTCTTTTTTTTCCCGTCACCCCATCTTCACCAAGAATACGATGAATTCGGTTCCTTTCGCCAGTTTTCCGACCATCTTGATTACTTCCACAGAAGCACACAGCAATACGCCGTGATCTCCAACAGCCATACCGTATGCAACATTCAATTTCAATATGTGTTAAAACGCCATCAGGAGGTTGGTTGCGATGTCACCGAGGTATTTCAGGACGGCCAGTCGCTGCAAATCTATATCATGTCTACAGCGCTCTTAAAGGATCTGATCTACGGACATAGTGAAAAAGGCTATAAAACCATTCAGGAGGCTGTTGAAAAAGAATCATCCTCCTTGACCATTTGCCCTTATGAATATTCAGGTTATGCCGCTATCATTGATTCGGTGGAAAAGTATTATACCCACAGTATGGAGCTCATTCAGCCTCGTTTTTGGCAGCAGGTGTTTTTGCCCCAGCAGCCGATCTATACAAAAGTGAAGGATGAGCCGCCGACGAAATACGGAAAACACAGCACTGTCAAAAATTCCTTGGTGGCAAACGGTTGTGTGCTTGAAGGAGAGGTTGAAAACTGCATTTTGTTCAGGGCGGTTCATGTCGGAAAGGGTACGAAGCTGAAAAACTGCATTGTTATGCAAAAAACGCAGATTGGCGAGGAGTGCCTGCTTGAGCAGGTCATTTCTGATAAGGACGTTAAAATCGGAAATGCGACTGAGGCTGCGGGAACAGCTGAGCAGCCGCTTGTATTAAGAAAAGGTTTGGTGCAAGGAGAGCTGATGAATTCTTGAAGGTATTATTTGCTGTATCAGAATGTACCCCGTTTGTTAAATCAGGAGGTCTTGCCGATGTAGCCGGCGCTCTGCCAAAGGCACTTGCGCGATTAGGCAATGAAGTAGCTGTGATGCTGCCGAAGTACAGTCAAATACCTGAGCGTTGGAAAAAGCGCATGAGAAAAATGGCTAAGTGTACGGTAGCTGTTGGCTGGCGTCAGCAATATTGCGGAATTGAACATATGGCCGAAGATGATGTAAATTATTATTTCATCGACAATGAATATTATTTTAACAGGGATTCGTTGTACGGGCATTATGATGACGGAGAACGATTTGCCTTTTTTTCAAGAGCTGTACTGGAGGCCGCCAAAGCTGTGAATGTTCAAGCGGATATTGTTCATACTCACGACTGGCATACAGCGATGGTCAATTATTTGCTGAAAGAGGAATACAAAAAACATCCTTTTTATGAGCAGATGAAAAGTGTACTCACAATCCACAACCTGCAGTTTCAAGGCATATTTCCGCCTGATGTCACACATGACTTGCTGGGGCTTGAGATGGATCATTTTCATTATGAAAGGTTAGAATGCAACGGATTTGTTAATTTTATGAAGGCGGGCATCATTGCGGCTGATCATGTGACAACTGTAAGCCCTACTTACAGAAATGAAATATTGACGCCTTATTACGGTGAACAGCTGGAACAGGTTTTGCGATATAGGGAAAATGATGTAACCGGCATTTTAAATGGCATTGATGATTCCTTCTACCAGCCAAAAAGCGATCCTTATATAGAGGCGCATTACGATTCGGAGCATCTTGCAAACAAGGAAGAAAATAAAAAGAAGCTTCAGCGGCGGATGGGGCTTCCGGAACGACACGATATTCCGCTGATCAGTATGGTGACAAGGCTGACTAAACAAAAGGGACTTGATCTTGTCCGCAGGATTATGCATGAACTTCTTGAGGAGCAGGACATACAGCTGATTGTGCTGGGTACAGGGGAACGCGAATTTGAAGATTATTTCCGGTATGCAGAATTTGCTTTTCATGAGAAGTGCCGAGCGTATATTGGGTTTGACGAGCCGCTTGCCCATCAAATTTATGCGGGCTCTGATTTGTTTTTGATGCCGTCGAAATTTGAGCCGTGCGGCTTGGGGCAGCTGATTGCTCTCCAATATGGCGCCATTCCGATTGTCAGAGAGACGGGCGGGCTTTATGACACAGTCCGTTCCTATCAGGAGGAAGAGGGAACGGGCAATGGCTTTACGTTCTCTGCCTTCAATGCGCATGATCTGAAATTTACGATTGAGAGGGCGCTGTCGTTTTATCGTCAAAAGGATGTATGGAAGAGCATCATGAAGACCGCAATGAATGCAGATTACAGCTGGGAGCAGTCAGCCAAAGAGTATCAGCGCATTTTCGAGCATGTGACAAGGAGTGGACGGGATGTTCTCGAGTAAAGAACGCTTTGCAGCCTTATTTTTAAAGCGTCTGGAAATGACGTGCGGAAAAAGCTTTAAAGACTCTGCCAAGCTGGATCAATATAAAACGTTGGGCAATATGGTCAGAGAGTATATCAGCGCTGATTGGATCCAGACGAATGAAAAGAGCCGCTCCAATTCCGGGAAGCAGACATATTATTTGTCAATCGAATTTCTTCTCGGTCAGCTCCTTGAACAAAATTTAATGAATCTTGGCGTTCGTGATGTTGTAGAAGCAGGCTTGAAGGATATCGGCATCAATTTAGAGGAGATCGTTCAGATGGAGAGCGATGCAGGTCTCGGCAATGGCGGGCTTGGGCGCTTGGCCGCTTGCTTTTTAGATTCTCTGGCTTCGTTGAACTTGCCGGGGCACGGGATGGGCATTCGTTATAAACATGGCTTGTTTGAACAAAAAATTGTAGACGGGCATCAAGTGGAACTGCCTGAGCAATGGCTGAAAAACGGGAATGTATGGGAAGTAAGAAATGCGGATCAGGCAGTTGATGTGCCGTTTTGGGGCGAGGTGCATATGACAGAAAAAAACGGGCGTCTGCATTTTCGCCACGAACAAGCTACAATTGTTTCCGCTGTTCCTTATGATATCCCGATCATCGGCTATGAAACGGGCACCGTTAATACGTTACGGCTTTGGAACGCCGAGCCTTCTGCGCATTATCATGGCGGCAATATTTTGTCTTATAAGCGGGAAACAGAAGCTGTTTCTGAATTTTTATATCCTGATGACACCCATGACGAGGGGAAAATTTTGCGGCTGAAGCAGCAGTATTTTTTAGTATGCGCAAGCTTAAAAAGCATTGTGAACAATTACCGAAAAACAAATAAATCTTTATCCGGCCTGCATAAAAAAGTAAGCATCCATATTAATGACACCCATCCTGCGCTTGCGGTGCCTGAGCTGATGCGGATTTTACTCGATGAAGAGAACATGAGCTGGGAAGAGGCCTGGCATATTACCGTACATACGATTTCTTATACAAATCATACAACATTGTCAGAAGCGCTTGAGAAATGGCCGATTCATTTGTTTAAGCCGCTGCTCCCGCGAATGTATATGATTATTGAAGAGATCAATGAAAGGTTTTGCCGAGCGGTTTGGGAAAAGTATCCCGGAGACTGGAAAAGAATAGAGGCCATGGCGATTACGGCGCATGGTGTTGTCAAAATGGCTCATCTGGCTATAGTTGGCAGCTACAGTGTAAACGGCGTTGCCAAAATTCATTCCGATATTTTAAAGGAAAGGGAGATGCACGATTTTCATTTGCTGTTCCCGAGTCGTTTTAACAATAAAACGAATGGAATTGCCCACAGGCGCTGGCTGCTAAAAGCGAATCCCGGCTTGTCTGCCATCATTACAGAGGCGATCGGCAATGAATGGGTGAAACAGCCGGAATCCCTTATCGGATTAGAATCGTACGCCTCTGATCCCGCTTTTATCGAGCAGTTTCAAAACAACAAAAGCAGGAAAAAACAAGAGCTTGCCGATTTGATTTTTTGCACGGCCGGGGTGGTTGTGAATCCTGACAGCATATTCGACGTACAGGTAAAACGGCTTCATGCATACAAACGGCAGCTGCTGAATGTTCTTCATATTATGTATTTGTATAACCGGCTTAAGGAGGACTCGGGATTTTCAATCTATCCGCAAACCTTTATTTTCGGTGCAAAGGCTTCACCAAGCTATCATTATGCAAAGAAAATCATTAAGCTGATCCATTCTGTCTCAGAAAAGGTCAACTATGATCCGGCAGTCAAACAGCTAATTAAGATTGTTTTTTTGGAAAATTACAGAGTTTCTATGGCTGAGCGTATTTTTCCGGCTTCAGATGTGAGTGAACAAATTTCAACTGCAAGCAAAGAAGCGTCTGGTACAGGAAATATGAAGTTTATGATGAACGGCGCTTTGACGATCGGCACGCATGACGGCGCAAATATTGAGATTCTTGAGCGGGTGGGGCCTGATTGCATTTATACATTCGGTTTAAAGGCGGATGACGTTCTATCGTATCAGGAAAACGGCGGCTATAGATCGAGGGAATATTATCAGCATGACCGCAGAATCAGACAGGTGGTCGATCAGCTGATCAACGGTTTTTTTGAAGGGGAAGCAGATGAATTTGAATCGATCTATGACTCGCTGCTTCCGCATAATGATGAGTATTTTGTGCTGAAGGATTTCAGCTCATATGCAGATGCGCAGGAGCGTATTCAAGCTGATTATCGCGATCAGCGGAAATGGTCTGAGCGTTCGGTTTTAAACATTGCCCATTCTGGTTATTTCTCCAGCGACCGCACGATCCGGGAATATGCGAGAGACATTTGGTGCATCCGGCCGATGATGTGAAAAAGCCGCTGTATAAGCGGCTTTTTTTGTTCACAGATTCATTGAATAGATTGTAAAGGATAAGAATGTCGCAAATGCACTCCATAAAAAATAAGGTAAAAGAAGATAGCTTGCGGCTCTGCTGTATTTTTTCGCTGCGATCATTAATATGAGTGTTGTGATCGCGACAAGCAGGCAGTCAATTGATGCAGCCAGCAAATTCTTTTGCGTAAATTGAAAATAGCTGAATGCCTGATTAAGCACATAATTAAGCAAAAGCATAATCCAAAAGCTTTTCGCATCTTTAAATGAAAACGCGGCATACACAATGGCAGCTGAAAGGGAGATCAGAGCAAACAGGATGGCCCAAATGATGCCGATCGCAGATCCGGGTGGCGTCCAGTCCGGTTTTTTCAGTGAATTGTACCATTCTTGGTCAATTGGAAACAGGTAGTCTGCGGCTGAAAACAGCGCATATGTAATCACAAAAACCGCTATGACGCCGATAATCTTCTTCATGTTTGTAACCTCCGTATGTATTTATTTTACACTTACCCTTTATCTTATAAAGATCAAACAAACTCCGATATGCAGAAAACGTAAAAGAACCCCCAATAATCGGGGGTTCAATCAGCGTGGAGATCGCCGAATGTTGTCATGATTCCCTCTTCATCGAGTTCTTCCTCATAACGCTCATGGGCTCTGCTTTGATAAACTGTAATTTCTTTTCCTGTGATATCAGTAGCGATGAAATTTTCGTATGACTCCGTATTGCCGATATTTTCTTCGGCATTCATCGTCATATCATCATAGCTGAGCGGCGGGTTTTCCATATCCTGCGGTGTTGATGAGTTTCCGTATTTTTCAACGTCCTGGTAGGAATCTTCACTGTCATAAGGCGCTCTGATTTCTTCATCATCGTCAAATTCAAATTGCCCGAAAGGTGTTTCTTCTTCGATCGGACGGTCTTTGGAAACGACATCCTGTGACGAATACTCTGCGAGCGTCGTGGCCGTCGGAAGCGCTTCAAGACGTTCGTAAGGGATTTCCTTTCCGCTGACTTCACAAATACCGTACGTACCGTTTTCTATCGCCTTCAATGAATGCTCAATGTCCCGGAGATGCTCTCGCTCATGCAAGTCGAGAGCGATGTCTTTTTCACGCTCGTAAAGCTCTGTCGCCTGATCGCCGGGATGGTTGTCGTAAGCGGAAAGCTCACCCCACGAATCATAAGGAAAGGCTGAGTTAAGCTGAAAATGGTCATTGTCTTTGAAACGGTTTAAGATATCTTTTTTCGTTTGTTCCAGTTCATTTTTTAAATGCTGCAGCTGGTCTTTTGTAAGCAATGTGATCGCCTCGTTTCTCTGTGATGCATACCCTTAGTATGAACAGATCGCCTGAGAACTTTCATAAATGGCGTGTGGAGGAATATAGGAGATTTTCCTTATATGGTAAGCGGATACAACCTTTGCTATCAGTGGAGAAAGAAAATTAAGGTTTGTTTCTTTTTCATTTCTGAAATTAGGTTTATAATAGGTAAGGCAGGCCATTTGGACTGCATGATCTGTGTGTTTGACACAAAGGAGACACAGGTGTATGGTATTAAAAGCATTTTAAGGATTATGGAGGAATGTCTCATGGTGACAACGGTGCAGCGTACGTTCCGAAAGGAAGTTCTACATGCATTACATAAAGCCAAAGAAGTCAACCATGCTGTCTTAATAAGCTATTCGAGACAAATCGAGTCTCTTGACCCTCTATCATTTTTCAATTACGGAGCAAAAAAATATACAGGCAATCGATTTTTTTGGTCAGATCCTGAAAGTGAATTGACAATAGTCGGTCTTGGCAAAGAAGCGGTTTTCCAGACAAATCAAAAAAACAGCGAGCGGTACCGCGAGGTTTTTGAACAATGGGAGCGCTTTAAAAAGACGGCTTTTCATATTTATGAAGAAGAAAAGCTGCAGCATTCTGCAGTGGGACCTGTGTTATTCGGAGGATTTTCTTTTGACCCTTGCGAAGAAAGAGGTACACAATGGGACCATTTCTCGGAAGGGGATTTCTTTGTGCCTGCGCTTATGCTGACGATGACTGCTGAAGGCCCATTCTTAACAGTCAACAGATGGGTAAGCGAAGAAGAAGATGCAGAAGCTGTTTTGGAAGGCTTAAAAGCTTTTGCAGTGGAATTTATGGTTCCAGTTTTAGAACAAGGAGATCAGGCTGCGATTGCAGCATCTCAAGAGCTGGATAAGGATAATTGGCTGAAAGCAATCGAAACGGCAACAAGCCAAATTAAAGAGAAACAATATGATAAAGTGGTTCTTGCCCGAGAGCTGCTGCTCACGTTTGACGGCCCGGTCCAAATTGAACCGATGCTTAAAACGCTTCTGAACGATCAGCAGACAAGCTATGTTTTTGCAATCGAACAGGAAGGCCAAACCTTTGTCGGCGCGTCTCCAGAACGACTGATCAAAAGAGACGGCAGCACTGTTATGTCTTCTTGTCTGGCAGGCTCCATTAAACGCGGCGCGGATGAAGAAGAAGACCGCCGGATAGGCCTTGAATTATTAAACGATGAGAAAAATCTGCTGGAGCATGATATTGTTGTAGGCATGATCCATAACGCTTTCATATCAAGCTGTTCGGAGGTTGAAAAGCCTGACGGACCTGCATTGTACAAAACGAAAAGCGTCCAGCACTTATATACGCCGATTGTCGGACAGCTTCGTGAGTCTGCTTCGCTTTTTGACTTAATTGAGAAACTGCATCCCACACCTGCGCTTGGGGGGGCACCTCAGAAAAAAGCTGTAGAAGTGATCAGAGAGATCGAACCGATGTCCCGCGGGTGGTATGCGGCTCCTATCGGCTGGATTGACAGCCAGGATAACGGGGAATTCGCAGTGGCCATCCGTTCAGGGCTGATCGAGGGCAGCACAGCAAGGCTGTTTGCCGGGTGCGGTATTGTGGAAGACTCAGACCCGCAATCGGAATATGAGGAAACGCAGATTAAATTGAAGCCGATGATCTCTGCATTAGGAGGTGAGAGGCGTTGACAGCTAACCCGATTACACATTACATCGGAAGTTTTATGGATGAATTCGCCCTTTCCGGAATTACGGACGCCGTCGTTTGTCCGGGCTCAAGATCCACACCGCTGGCTATTCTTGCAGCCGCGCATCCTGATATCAGCGTCCATGTTCAAATTGATGAAAGATCTGCCGGGTTTTTTGCTTTAGGGCTGGCAAAAGCGAAGCAGCGTCCCGTGCTTTTGATCTGCACATCAGGAACAGCCGCGGCCAACTTTTATCCGGCTGTGATTGAAGCCCATTATTCAAGAGTGCCAATTATTGTGTTAACTGCTGATCGGCCTCACGAGTTGCGCGAAGTAGGCGCACCGCAGGCTATTAATCAGCACTTCTTATTCGGTAACTTTGTTAAGTTTTTCACAGACTCTGCTCTTCCTGAAGAGTCTCCGCATATGCTGAGATATATTCGAACGCTGGCCAGCCGCGCCGCTGGCGAAGCACAAAAGCGACCTATGGGACCTGTGCATGTGAATGTGCCGCTGCGCGAACCGCTGATGCCGGATCTTTCAGCTGAGCCGTTTGGAAGAATGAGAACAGGCCGTCATGTGTCTGTGAAAACGGGAATTCAGTCTGTTGACCGGGAATCCCTGGCTGATGTGGCTGTGATGCTGACAGAGGCTGAAAAAGGAATGATCGTCTGCGGAGAGCTCCATAGTGATACGGATAAGGAGAACATTATTGCACTGTCAAAGGCGCTTCAATATCCGATTTTAGCGGACCCGCTGTCTAATCTGCGGAACGGCGTCCATGATAAAAGCACTGTCATTGATGCGTACGATTCATTTTTAAAAGATGATGAGCTGAAGGCGAAACTGCGTCCGGATGTTGTCATCCGTTTTGGTCCGATGCCTGTTTCAAAACCGGTTTTCTTATGGCTCAAGGATGATCCGGCGATTCAGCAGATTGTGATTGACGAGGATGGAGGGTGGAGAGACCCGACACAGGCAAGCGCGCATATGATTCACTGCAACGCGTCTGCTTTTGCTGAAGCGATCATTGATGACCTTGCTGACATCACCAGGTCATCAGAATGGATGGAAAAGTGGCAGTTTGTCAATGGGCGGTTCCGTGAGCATTTGCAAACAATCAGCAGTGAAGATGTTTCGTTTGAAGGCAATCTCTATCGGATCCTTCAGCATCTTGTGCCCGAAAACAGCTCGCTGTTTGTCGGCAATAGCATGCCGATCAGGGATGTTGATACGTTTTTTGAAAAGCAGGAACGCTATTTCCGAATTTATTCAAACCGGGGCGCAAACGGGATAGACGGTGTTGTTTCCTCTGCCATGGGGGTATGTGAAGGGACAAAAGCGCCTGTTACCCTCGTGATTGGAGATTTATCTTTTTATCACGATTTAAACGGACTGCTGGCTGCTAAAAAGCTGGGCATTCCTCTTACTGTGATTCTCGTGAATAATGACGGCGGAGGGATTTTCTCATTTTTGCCGCAAGCATCTGAGAAGGCACACTTTGAAGATTTGTTCGGCACGCCGACAGGGCTCGATTTCAAGCATGCGGCTGCACTATACGGCGGTACGTATTCATGCCCGGCTTCATGGGATGAATTCAGAGCAGCTTACGCGCCGCAGGCAGACAAGCCCGGACTCCATTTGATAGAAATCAAAACGGATCGACAATCAAGAGTCCAGCTTCATCGCGATATGCTGAATGAGGCTGTGCGGGAAGTGAAAAAACAATGGGAACTGTAAACTTAACGGTTTCAGACGGTGTCCGATATGCTGTGACAGACGAGCGGCCGAATGCTTCCGAAGCCATCGTCTGTCTGCACGGGTTTACCGGCAGCAAACAATCATGGAATTTTCTTGATGGGATGCTGCCTGATTCCCGTTTGATCAAAATTGATTGTTTAGGGCATGGTGAAACCGATGCCCCTCTGAATGGGAAAAGATACAGCACAAGCCGGCAAGTTTCTGACCTTGCCGAGATTTTTGATCAATTAAAACTTCACAAAGTGAAATTGATTGGGTATTCTATGGGAGGAAGGCTTGTTTATTCTTTTGCGATGACATATCCCGAACGGGTATCGGCACTTGTACTTGAAAGCACAACGCCGGGGCTCAAAACGCTTGAGGAGCGGCGGGAACGAATTATGCGGGACCGAAAGCTTGCAGATTTTATTTTGCGCAACGGCATCAAAGCTTTTGTGCAGTATTGGGAGGGCATCCCTTTGTTTTCATCCCAGCAGCGGCTGGCTGAAGATATTCGGCACAGGATACGGTTGGGCCGTCTGCGAAACAATAAGATTGGGCTTGCAAACAGTTTAACCGGTAGTGGCACCGGCTCACAGCCTTCCTGGTGGAGCCGTGTAGACGAAATTGAGGTGCCTGTGCTTCTGATCTGCGGGGAGTGGGACGAAAAGTTTTGTGCCATCAATCAAGAGGTGCATAAGAAGCTTCCATCTAGTAGAATAGAGATTGTTCCAAACGCCGGCCATACGGTCCATGTGGAACAACCGCGATTTTTTGGTAAAATAGTGAGTGAGTTTTTAACAAGCATCTGATTCACTCACATAGAGAATAAAAGGAGGTCATCATATGGCTGCAGAATGGAAAACAAAACGGACATACGATGAAATATTGTATGAAACGTATAATGGTATTGCAAAAATAACAATCAATCGCCCTGAGGTACATAACGCGTTTACCCCTAAAACGGTTGCTGAAATGATTGATGCGTTTGCTGACGCGAGAGACGATCAAAATGTCGGGGTTATCGTGCTTGCAGGTGCCGGAGACAAAGCATTTTGTTCTGGCGGAGACCAAAAAGTGCGCGGCCACGGCGGATATGTAGGAGACGACCAGATTCCGCGTCTAAACGTACTGGATCTTCAGCGTTTAATCCGCGTCATCCCGAAACCGGTTGTTGCGATGGTTTCCGGATATGCGATCGGCGGAGGCCACGTGCTTCACATCGTATGTGACTTGACAATCGCTGCCGACAACGCGATTTTCGGACAAACAGGCCCTAAAGTGGGAAGCTTTGACGCTGGTTACGGTTCTGGCTACCTGGCTCGAATCGTTGGACACAAAAAAGCTCGTGAAATCTGGTACCTGTGCCGTCAGTACAACGCGCAGGAAGCACTGGACATGGGTCTTGTCAACACAGTCGTTCCTTTGGAACAACTTGAAGAAGAAACGATTAAATGGTGTGAAGAAATGCTTGAAAAAAGCCCGACCGCACTTCGTTTTCTTAAAGCTGCGTTTAACGCGGATACGGACGGACTTGCTGGAATTCAGCAGTTTGCAGGGGATGCTACCCTTCTTTACTACACAACAGATGAAGCAAAAGAAGGCCGTGATTCCTTTAAGGAAAAACGCAAACCTGATTTCGGACAGTTCCCTCGTTTTCCGTGATCAGCAATACTTAGTAAACAAACAGCTTGAGACTTTGCGGTCCAAGCTGTTTTCTTTTCAATACAGACATTTTACCTCGGAGATGATGACATGCTGACTGAACAGCCCAACTGGCTCATGCAACGGGCACAGCTGACACCTGAGAGAATCGCTCTCATCTATGGAGACCAAACCGTGACATTTGCAGACTTGTTTGCTGCGTCTAAGCAAATGGCGGCGCAGCTTGCTGCTCATTCGGTTCGGAAAGGGGACACTGCGGCTATTTTGCTCCAAAACCGTACAGAAATGGTTTACGCCGTTCACGCTTGTTTTTTGCTCGGTGTTAAGGTGGTGCTTCTGAATACGAAGCTGTCAACACATGAAAGGCTGTTTCAGCTGGAGGATTCCGGCGCCCGCTTTTTACTGACAGATTCAAGCTTTGACAAGCAAGATTATGAGCACACCCTTCAAACTATTGATGTGGACGAACTTGCCCAAGTAGACGCAAAGGAAATTACGATCGAGGCTTATATGCAATTGGATGAGACGGCAACGTTGATGTATACGTCGGGTACGACAGGCAAGCCCAAGGGAGTTCAGCAATCGTTTGGAAACCATTATTTCAGTGCGGTGTCATCCGCGCTTAATTTGGGTATAACAGAACAAGACCGCTGGCTTATCGCATTGCCGCTCTTCCACATCAGCGGATTGTCCGCGTTATTTAAATCTGTGATCTACGGAATGACTGTCGTGCTTCACCAGCGCTTTTCCGTAAGCGATGTGCTGGATTCTATCACCAGGCATCAAGTGACAATGATATCTGCGGTGCAGACAATGCTGGCCAGTCTATTGGAAGAAACAAGCCGCTGCCCTGAAACCATCAGATGCATCCTGCTCGGCGGAGGCCCTGCACCGCTACCGTTGCTTGAGGAATGCCGTGAGAAAGGATTCCCTGTCTTTCAATCCTATGGAATGACAGAGACATGCTCACAAATCGTCACCCTGTCGCCGGAATTCAGTATGGAAAAGCTCGGATCTGCAGGGAAACCGCTGTTTTCATGCGAAATTAAAATAGAGCGGGACGGACAGGCATGTGAACCGTTTGAACACGGTGAAATCATGGTCAAAGGCCCGAATGTCATGAAAAGCTATTTTAACCGGGAGAGCGCAAACGAAGCTTCCTTTCAAAATGGCTGGCTGAAAACAGGTGATCTTGGGTATTTGGACAGCGACGGCTTTTTATATGTATTAGACAGACGTTCAGATCTGATCATATCAGGCGGAGAAAACATTTATCCGGCTGAAGTGGAGTCAGTGCTGCTTTCACACCCCGCTGTGGCCGAAGCCGGTGTTTCAGGTGCTGAGGACAAAAAATGGGGGAAGGTGCCCCACGCCTATCTTGTCCTTCACAAGCCTGTAAGCGCAGAAGAATTGACCGCCTACTGCAAAGAACGCTTGGCGAAATATAAAATTCCGGCAAAATTCTTTATACTGGACAGCCTGCCGCGCAATGCGTCTAATAAGCTCTTGCGAAATCAGCTGAAGGATGCGCGTAAAGGAGAACTGCTATGATCGAAATAGAGAAAATTACGCTTTACCATTTGAGTATGAATTTAAAGAAACCGTTCAAAAACAGTATTGAAACGCTTCAAGAGCGTAAATTTCTGATCGTGGAAGCCATTGATACATCCGGTGTCACAGGCTGGGGAGAAGTATCTGCGTTCTCTTCGCCTTGGTACACCGAAGAAACCATTGGAACATGTTTGCACATGCTAAAGGATTTCTTTATTCCCAATGTTGTCGGACGTGAATTTAAGCACCCTTCCGAAGTGCCGGACAGCCTGGCGCGCTTCAAAGGAAACCGGATGGCAAAAGCAGGACTTGAATCGGCTGTCTGGGATATCTATGCGAAAAAAAAGGGCATTTCCCTTGCCGAGGCATTGGGCGGGATAAGAGATAAAGTTCCTGCCGGGGTAGTTGTCGGCCTGGCACCTCTTGACGATATGCTGAAGGAAATCGAGAGCTATCAAAAAGAAGGATATCAAAGAATAAAAATTAAAATTCAGCCTGGGCAGGATGTGGAATTAGTCAAGGCCATCCGCAGCCGGTTCCCAAACATCCCGCTTATGGCCGATGCCAATTCCTCATACGAGCTGAAGGATATCAGCCGTTTAAAGGAGCTTGATGAGTACCATTTAATGATGATTGAGCAGCCTCTTCAAGCTGATGACATCGTTGATCACCGCCACTTGCAGAAACATTTGAAAACGGCCATTTGCCTTGATGAAAGCATTTGTTCGGCTGATGATGCGAGACGGGCGATTGAGCTCGGAAGCTGCAAAATCATTAATATTAAGCCTTCCCGTGTCGGCGGCTTAACAGAAGCCTTAAAAATTCATGATTTATGCAGAGAGCACCATATGCAGGTTTGGTGCGGCGGAATGCTGGAAACTGGCATTTCCAGAGCCCAGAACGTGGCGCTAGCTTCACTGCCGCAATTCACAATACCTGGTGATATTTCTTCATCCTCACGTTATTGGGATGAGGATATTGTGACCCCTGATATCCATATTGATAATGGATTTATTTCTGTGTCAAAACAGCCTGGTTTAGGGGTTGAGGTGAACCAGGACATTATGCGAAAATATGTGACCAAAATGGATGTTTTCACGCAACATGGATAAGAAAAAAGCATTTTGCCATTTTGAAAGAATGTCAGTGTGCTGTTATTGTAAAAGCGTTCGTTGAATACATCCCTTCTCGTTTGGACCGGCTGCTAACCCAGCCGGTTTTTTTGTGAAAATTGTCCTTGACAAAAGTGGGCAAACGCGATAATTTTGCACTAAGGAAACTTTTTGTCTTGTGTAAATAAAATATGCTTTTGGCTAATTTAATGTCACATGTCTAAGAAATGAAAACATAAGATAATATAATCGGACATTGATGGCAAAGAGGAGGGTAAAAATGAAACAGGGACTGATGGCAGCAGTGCTTTTGACCTGCTTTGCTCTAATGGGATGCGGAACAGATTCAGCCGGAAAAAGCGCTGATCAACAGTTGCAGGTAACGGCAACAACATCCCAAATTGCCGATGCAGCCGAAAACATTGGAGGAAAGCATGTAAAAGTCACCTCTTTAATGGGGCCGGGAGTCGATCCGCATCTTTACAAAGCTTCACAGGGTGACACGAAAAAACTAATGTCAGCCGATGTTGTTCTGTACAGCGGATTGCATTTGGAGGGAAAAATGGAGGACGTACTCCAAAAAATCGGCGAACAAAAACAAGCAGCGGCAGTCGCTGAGGCTATACCGAAAAACAAGCTCATTTCTGCAGGAGAAGGCAAGACGTTTGATCCGCATGTTTGGTTCAGCATTCCGTTATGGATCTATGCGGTGGATGAAATCGAAGCGCAATTCAGCAAAGCGATGCCTGAGCACGCGGATGATTTTAAGAAAAATGCCAAAGAGTACAAAGAAGATTTGCAATATTTAGATAAGTGGTCGCGCCAGGAGATCGAGAATATTCCGGAGAAAAGCCGTGTGCTTGTCACTGCTCACGATGCCTTTGCCTACTTTGGGAAAGAGTATGGATTTCAGGTGAAAGGCCTGCAGGGGCTCAGCACAGATTCGGATTACGGATTAAAGGATGTTCAGGAACTGGTCGATATCCTGACAGAAAAACAAATAAAAGCTGTTTTTGTAGAAAGCAGCGTATCTGAAAAATCAATCAATGCAGTGGCAGAAGGGGCTAAAGAAAAAGGCCATACAGTCACAATCGGCGGTCAGCTTTATTCGGATGCCATGGGTGAAAAGGGCACAAAAGAAGGCACTTACGAAGGAATGTTCCGCCACAATATCAACACGATTACCAAAGCGCTTAAATAAAGAAAAGAGGTGATGGATATGTTCCCTGTTGAGCTCGATAATGTAACGGTCGCTTATCATAAAAAGCCTGTTCTGCAGGAAATTTCACTGCAGGTGCCGGAAGGAAAACTGATTGGCATTATCGGTCCAAACGGCGCGGGAAAATCAACCTTGATCAAAACCATTCTCGGTCTTGTGCCCCGCGCTTCAGGAGACATCTCTATTTACGGCAAAGACTATAAGGATCAGCGGACAAGAATCGGATACGTTCCGCAGCGCGGCTCGGTTGACTGGGATTTTCCCACAAGCGCGCTCGATGTTGTGCTGATGGGGAGATACGGCCGCATCGGCTTATTAAAAAGGCCAAAAAAAACTGATGTGGAGATGGCGAAAGCCGCTTTAGAAAAAGTCGGGATGCTTGATTATGCGAAAAGGCAGATCAGCCAGCTGTCTGGCGGCCAGCAGCAGCGTGTGTTTCTTGCCCGGGCGCTCTGCCAGGACGCCGACATTTATTTTATGGATGAACCGTTTGCCGGCGTTGATGCAGCGACGGAGCGGGCGATTATGACGCTTTTGGCAGAACTCAAAGAAAAAGGAAAAACAGTGCTTGTCGTCCACCATGACCTGCAGACCGCCGAGGATTATTTCGATTGGATCCTACTGCTTCATCTAAGAAAAATCGCTTTCGGACCGGCGGAAAACGTTTTTACGATCGAAAACCTGCAAAAAACGTATGGAGGAAAGCTGACGTTTCTAAAAGATAAAGTGCTGGCAGAAGGACAGAAGGGGTGAGCGCATTGTTTGAAAGTTTGTGGCTGCAGCTCCAGCATCCAAATACACAGTGGGTGCTTGCGGGTACACTTTTGCTCGGGGCGGCAAGCGGTGTTTTGGGCAGTTTTGTGCTGCTGAGAAAGCAAAGTTTAATCGGTGATGCGATGGCTCATTCAGCTCTGCCGGGCGTGTGTCTCGCTTTTCTGTTCACCGGGCAAAAATCACTGCCCTTCTTTTTGCTGGGGGCAGCGCTTGCAGGTTTGCTTGGAACGTGGTGTATTCAGCTGATCCCGCGGCTTTCAAAAACAAAAGAGGACTCGGCGATCGGGATTGTTCTCTCTGTGTTTTTTGGCGTCGGAATCATACTGCTGACATATATTCAGCAGCAGGGGGCGGGAAGCCAAAGCGGGCTTGATTCTTTTTTATTCGGCCAGGCCGCTTCATTGATCAGAGAGGATATCATTCTGATTGCAGGAATATCCGCTGTTTTATTGCTTCTTTGTATTGTTTTCTTTAAGGAGTTTACATTGATTACTTTCGATCTCGCGTTTGCAAAGGGGTTGGGAATGCCGGTTCGTTTTTTAAACGGGCTTTTGGCTTGCCTTATCGTCTGTGCTGTCGTCATCGGGCTTCAGACAGTCGGTGTGATATTAATGGCGGCTATGCTGATTACGCCTGCCATAGCTGCAAGGTATTGGACCGAGCGGTTAACCGGAATGATGGTCATTGCCGGGGTCACAGGCGGTGTAAGCGGCGTGGTCGGAACCTTGCTGAGCACGACGATGAAGGGCATGGCGACAGGGCCGTTAATGATCTTATCAGCAACAATGATCTTTCTATTTTCAATGATTTGCGCGCCTAAGCGTGGATTGGCAGCAAAAGCAATAAGGCTGATAAGGCTGCGGCGGAAAACAAGCCGAGAGCAGGTGCTGCTGACGATTTATGAGCAGTATGAAAAGAAGGATCTTTATGTAACCGCTGAAGGTGTAAGAAAGAAAAGGCGGATATCCCCTGCATTATGTCTTAAGGTATTGAATGACTTGGAAAAAGAGAGGTGCATCGTGCGTATCGAAAACGGGGTTTGGCAAATGACACGCACTGGGATAGAAAAAGGCTACCACACAGCTTTGAAGCAGCGGATGTATGAAGTGTATCTCATGCATGAAATGGAACTTGCCAATATAGAGTTCGATCAGGACTACTTTGACCCGGATCGTTTGCCAGGAGAAACGAGAGAGCGGCTTTTTTCACTCTTAAAGCTGTATGGACGGATGCCTGAGCTTCGAAAGGCGCCCCCTGATGCCGAGAAGGGACAGATCGCAAATGAGTTTTGAAGCATGGATTATAGCTACTGGTGTACTAGTCGGTGTGAGCTGTGGGCTGATCGGCACATTCTTGGTGTTGAGAAGAATGGCAATGCTGGCCGACGCGATCAGCCATACTGTGTTGCTTGGCATCGTCGGTGCTTTTCTTGTGACAGGAAGTCTTGACGGGATTCCTATGTTTATCGGCGCGGCTGTATCTGGACTGTTAACGGCATTTTTGGTTCAGCTTCTCCACAGCAAGGGGGTTCAATCAGATGCCGCCATAGGCGTTGTTTTTACATCCTTATTTGCAGTCGGCGTCATTTTGCTATCTGTGTATGGAGCGAATGTCCATCTTGATATTGAGCACTCGTTAATGGGAGAAATCGCTTTTGTGCCGTGGAATACGATTACGGTATTCGGAGTTGACATCGGGCCGAAAGCGTTTTGGATGCTGGCATCTGTTCTGGTTTTAAATGTATTGTTGATCAGTGTGTGCTATAAGGAGTTCAAAATCGCTTCGTTTGATCCGCAAATGGCTTTAGCTCTGGGAATACCGGTTTTGCTGATTCATTATGTGCAAATGGGCATGCTGTCGCTGACGACCGTTGCTTCCTTTGATTCGGTGGGTGCTGTATTGGTTGTGGCCATGCTGATTGTCCCGCCTGCTGCAGCTCATTTGCTGACTGACCGGCTGCTTTATATGCTGATCCTCAGCGCGGTGATTGGAGGGCTTTCAGCGGTCATGGGCTATTTCTTCGCAACGTGGCTTAATGTTTCGATTTCCGGAGCGATGGCGGCCATGACAGGTGTATGTTATACAGGTGCCTTATTGTTTTCACCTGCAAACGGGGTCATGACAAAAAAACTGAGAACATTGAACATGCGAAAAGAAAGAGCTGGCTGAGGCAGCTCTTTCTTTTGATTACAAATCATGCGGCTTAAACGTTTTGCAGTCCGTTTCCCGGCTGTTTTCAGCCGTTTCACCAGTATGGCTGACAACATAAATGGCATCAGCGGTGCATTTGTTCCCTTTGTCCCAATAAGAACAGTTGTTGACTTCGCATAGAATTTTCTGCTCCATGCCATCCCCTCCTTATCAAGGTTCTGGCTTAGTATAGCCGGCGGGTTTGTCCTCTATTCCTCCTGACGGATATACCGCTTATCTCGCATAAACATTTTCCAGAAGAAAAAGAAGCCCGGAAAGAGGATGATAAATGCAACAATATACGTCGCAAACAGCGCTCTGAACGTTGCTGGTTCTGTGAAGCCCGACATAACTGTCACATCAGGATAAATCATATAAGGGAGATGCGCCCGCCCGTACGCGTAGCTTGCCAGAAAATACTGTATCGCAATCGCGACAAGTGCAAGCCGAGGCTTTCCGATGTTTTGGCCAAAGCTCTTGTTAGGCAGAAAAAGAGCAATTCCAGCAATGACAAATGTAATGAACGATGCAATAATCCAAGAGAAATCATTCATCATGCCGCTATACAGCCAGTTTGCCTCATTCCGCATTGTCAGCATAATGCATACAGCAAACAGGAGTGAAATAGGGCCGGTAATCAAGGCGCTTTTTCTGTAAGCGCGGTAGGCATCCTGTTCCTCCGCCACATTTGAAAAATCAGCAAGCAGCAGTGAGGATAAAAATAAAGTGCTTAAAATCGCAAACCCGATAAATGAATAGGCGTTCGGGCTTGAAAAGATTTTAGACATATTTAAGTTATAGATTCCGTCCGTTTTTTCTATAAACCCTCCGTGCGTCACAGGAAGCACCAAAATTAAAATAGCAGGGATGATAAAGCCGGAGATGCCGGAAATATATCTTAGCAATTTTCGTTCTTTCGCTGTGTTTGAAAAAACGAGAAACCCGCTTCGGATCGCTAAAAGCAGTAAAATCATGCTTCCGGGAATTAATAAAACGGTGCCGAGTACAAATGTCGCGCCGGGGAAAAAACTGAAAAGCGCCACGACGATGGCCACAATAAAGACGTTTGTGACCTCCCAAGTCGGGGACAGAAAGCGGTTCGCAATATCGGTGGCCTTCATGTGCTCCTTGTTTAAATAGATCATAGACCAAAATCCCGCTCCAAAATCCATTGTCGCCATGACGGCGTAAATAAACACAAAGCCCCAAATAATTGAGATGGCGATCAGAGCGTCAGTTGAAATGTCCATTTATCGATCTTCCTTCCATTTGGTTTCCTGTTTGCGGAGCCATTACGACTCCGCTGTATTTAAATCTTCGTCAACCGGGTGTTTGCGGAAATAGTACAGCAGCACGTAGACGACAGCAGCGCCCAACACGGCGTAAACGAATGTGAAAAATAAGAAGAGCACCCCGATCGAGCCAGTCGTCGTCACAACATCCGACGTTTTCAGGAGATGATAGATGACCCAAGGCTGCCTCCCCGTACAGGCGAAAATCCAGCCAAATTCAATGCCGATGATGCTAAAAGGGCCTGCCGTCATAAAAATGACCAAAAGCCACGTTGGGAAACGGTCTTTCTTTAGCACCTTTCTCCAGACCACACCGATAATGGAATAAAGGATGAGCAGCATTCCTACTCCGACCATCGCATTAAAAAGCGTGTGAATAAACAGCGGAGGCCATTCGTCTCTCGGAAATGCATTTAATCCTTTTACAACAGTGTCAAAGCGGTTAGCTGCCAAAAAACTTAAGGCCCATGGAATCTCGATAGCCCATTTTACTTTTTCTTCATTCGGGTCGGTAAAACCGCCGATAGCAAGAGGGGCGTGAGACCTTGTTTCAAACAAGCCTTCGGCACCGGCTAATTTTTCGGGCTGATATTCATAAAGCATCTGTGCAGATTCGTGTCCATTCAAAGCGGTCAGCAATGAAAAAATACCGCCGATCGTCAGTGCGAGCAAGAGGGCTTTCCGGTGAAAGCGATAGACCTTTTCCTTTTTTCTCGTCCGGATCATTTTATATGCAGCCACAGAAGCCACGATAAAAGCTCCCGTCATAAACGCGGATAAAACGACATGGCCGGCAGTGATAAAAAAGCTTGGGTTGAAGAACGCAGCCCACGGATCAACATCTGTAATTTTTCCGTTTGAAATTTTAAAACCGGCCGGCGTTCCTTCAAAGGCGTGAACATTCGTAATCAGAACAGCTGACGCTGCGGCGCCGACTAATACAAAGAAAACAGCAACAATCCTCATAGCCGGTGACAAACGGTCTGCGGCATATACATAAATCGACATGAAAAGGGCTTCAACAAAAAAAGCATAGATCTCAATTTGAAACGGCAGAGACATGACCCGGCCGATGACTTCCATAAATCCCGGCCATAAAAGCGCGAGCTGAGTGCCCGCAATCGTCCCGGTCGGTATGGCGACCCCCAGCAAAACGGCTTGCGCTTTCGTCCATCTTTTCGCCATGATCGCATAATGGTCATCTTTCGTTTTTTGATAGATCAATTCCGCCACTAAAATCATCAGCGGCAGACCGACTCCAAGCGTTGCAAAAATGATATGAAAGCCCATTGTCGTGCCAAAAAGGCTTCTAGCCAAAACTAAATCATCCACAATCGTAAACCACCTTTCTAAAAAGACGTTCTGTATGTATTTTGGGTTTATTATTTGCTTCCTCGGTTAGATTATTCTTCCTATTCTTAAATGCCGTGAGGTTTACGATGCGAAAACCTAGGGAAGGATGTAAGGAGATTGACAAAACGTTTGTGAGGATATAAAATAAAACGTAATTATTACGATTTGAAGAAAGGGGATAGACATGAAAGAAGGAATTCATCCAAAGAACCACAAAGTCATATTTCAGGATGTCAACAGCGGCTACCGTTTTCTCAGCACCTCTACTAAAACATCTAATGAAACAGCAGAGTGGGAAGACGGCAACACATATCCGGTCATTAAAGTAGAGGTCAGTTCTGACACGCATCCGTTTTATACAGGCCGCCAGAAATTCAATGAAAAAGGCGGACGAGTAGAGCAGTTCAAAAAACGCTATAATATGGGGAAATGAGGCAGACCTGAGGGTTTGTCTTTTTTTCTTGCTCAGTTTGATTTTTGATAAGATGACGAAAAGACAAATGCTGTGATATATTGAAGAGTAAAAAGACCAGAAAGGAATACAGCTAGCTTATGAGCCTACTAAATGATATTCTTGAATTTAACAAGACATTTACTGAACAAAAGGAGTACGAAAAGTTTCAAACATCAAAATTCCCAGATAAAAAAATGGCAATTCTTTCTTGCATGGACACTCGTTTGGTTGAATTGCTGCCGCATGCAATGAATATGCGAAACGGTGACGTGAAAATCATTAAAAGTGCTGGTGCGCTTGTGACACACCCATTCGGAAGCATCATGAGAAGTTTGCTCGTCGCAGTGTATGAACTGAACGCAGATGAGGTATGTGTGATCGGGCATCACGATTGCGGCATGAGCAAAATCAGCAGCGAAAGCATGCTTGATAGAATGAAAGAAAGAGGAATTCCTGAAGAACGCATTGAAACTTTAAAGTACTCCGGTGTTGACTTCGATCAATGGTTTAAAAGCTTTGATTCAGTGGAAGCTAGTGTAAAAGACAGCGTAGACGTTATAAAACATCATCCGCTGTTCCCGGAAAATGTTCCTGTCCATGGGTTAGTTATTGATCCTAAAACCGGAAAACTGGATCTTGTCGTAAACGGCTATAACGCTTAATGTTTTCGTTTCTTTTCAGGAACGGGATCGACTCCTCCCGGATGTAACGGGTGGCATTTCAAAATCCGTTTGATGGTCAGCCATCCGCCTTTTAGAGCACCATGCGTTTTAATCGCTTCGATTCCGTATTGGGAACAAGTCGGATAAAAACGGCATGTTGGCGGTGTCAGCGGCGAGATGAATTTTTGATATCCTCTGATCAGAGCGATAAATAGGGTTTTCATATTTCTTCAGCAACCTTTCTGATGCAAGTATAAGAAAAAAAACGCAGATTGAAAAGTTATTCGATAATTCTTATCGGAAAGGTATGTTATAATGAATGTACATTTTTAAAAAAGGGAGAGTGCCATTATGCCTTCAGTAGAAAGTTTTGAGCTTGATCATAATGCGGTTGTTGCTCCATACGTAAGACATTGCGGCGTGCATAAAGTAGGAACAGACGGCGTTGTTAATAAATTTGATATTCGTTTTTGCCAGCCGAATAAACAGGCGATGAAGCCTGACACCATTCACACACTTGAGCATTTGCTCGCGTTTACGATTCGTTCTCACGCTGAGAAATATGATCATTTTGATATCATCGATATTTCTCCAATGGGCTGCCAAACAGGCTATTATCTTGTTGTGAGCGGAGAGCCGACACCAGCGGAAATCGTTGATCTTCTTGAAGATACAATGAACGAAGCAGTAGAAATTACCGAAATTCCGGCTGCAAATGAAAAGCAGTGCGGCCAGGCGAAGCTTCATGATCTGGAAGGCGCTAAACGTTTAATGCGTTTCTGGCTGTCACAGGATAAAGAAGAATTGCTAAAAGTATTTGGCTAAACAGAAAGGGACCTTTTTGCACTTAAGCAAAAAGGTCTTTTTTGTGACGTCTTCTTTTTTATATATCATTTGCTGTAAGCGTTTGCTACTATTTAGGTAAACGATGAAAGGGTGATGGCATGAAAAAGATATTGGTTGTTCTGCTTTTTTCTGCTTTTTTGCTTAATGGATGCGGATCTGGCGAAAACAAAGCAAATACAGCTGAGACGCCCGAGGTATTGGATGTCAAGCTGACCGGACCTGAAAAAGTAAATCCCGGAGAAAATGCTGCTTATGAAGCAGCGGTATCATATGGAGACGAAGCGGTGACAGATGCCGATGAAGTGGAGTTTGAAGTATGGAAAGAAGGAGAAAAAGACGCCAGCCAAATGTATAAAGCGAAACAGGAAAAAGGCGTATATCGATTGGAAACAACGTTTAAGGAAGATGGTGTATACACTGTCCAATCCCATGTCACAGCAAAAAAACAGCATAGCATGCCGACCTTAAAAGTCCAAGTCGGAGACGCCGATGCTGCCAGCAATCAGACTGAAGACGAGCATTCACACAATCATTGACGTTTTGAATCAGAGCGAGTTTCTTGCGGAGGATCGATGGTGTGCTTTACATTATAGGCTTTCACAGTCGTCCAAATGGTGACAAGCAAAACAGCCAGCACAATCAAAATACTTACCGTAATGAGAAGCGTCATGACATTCCACCTCCGTTTTTTAACAATTGTAGCATAGCAGAAGAAATTGTGACACTTAAGGGTAAAAAAGAGGTTTTAACGTACGATATAAAGGGTATACATAGTCATATAACAAGGAGGAAGATAATCATGTCAGAACAATTGATTCAAGCAGTAAACAAACAAGTAGCCAACTGGACAGTCATGTATGTGAAACTACATAATTATCATTGGTATGTGAAAGGAAAAGATTTCTTCACTCTTCATGAAAAGTTTGAAGAGCTGTATAACGAAACGGCAACTTATATTGATGACTTAGCAGAACGTCTTTTGGCACTGAACGGAAAACCAATTGCGACAATGAAGGAATCCTTGGAAACAGCTTCTGTAAAAGAAGCGGAAGGAAATGAAACGGCTGAACAAATGGTTCAGAGCGTATATGATGATTTCACAGTCATCGCGGAAGAGCTGAAAAACGGAATGGATTTAGCTGATGAAGTCGGTGACGAAACAACAGGGGACATGCTTCTTGCGATCCATCAAAATATTGAAAAACATAACTGGATGCTGAAAGCTTACCTGGGATAAATCCAAAAAAGAAAGGCCGGATGTCTTATTAAAAGACGTCCGGCTTTTCTTTTGTATCCCAAAAAAATAGGCGACAACCAGTCCATTTTTCTGAAAAATCCAATCCGTTCGGCTTGTTTTCCATAGAATATCGTAAGGCCGTTTCTGTGAAAGGATGTTGGTATAAATGGATAGAGACTTTGGCATCTTTTCGTTTTTCGCAGTCAGCGTTTCAGCAGCGGGGTTTTTCTTCGGAGGTTTTCAATATTCATTCCTGATTTTGCTCTCTCTTATGGCCATTGAATTTATCAGTACGACCTTGAAGGAAACGATTATTCACAAGCTGGCGTTTAAAAAAGTATTTACCCGGCTTGTCAAAAAATTAGTCACGCTGGCTCTGATCTCTGTATGCCACTTTTTTGATCAGCTGCTGAATACACAGGGGTCAATACGTGACTTGGCTATTATGTTTTATATTCTTTATGAGTCTGTGCAAATTGTGGTGACAGCCAGCTCTCTCGGCATACCGGTTCCTCAGATGCTCGTCGATCTTTTAGAAACGTTAAAAAATAAATTCAAACGCAAACCGTAACTTTTAGCTGTTCACGGGTCATAATAAAGCCCAGAGCGCCAGTCGCACATTCTGGCAAAAGGCACGGCAAAAAACTGTACGAGCTGGTCTGCATGCTTTAGACCCTGATGGCGTGCTGGGTTTCCCTAATTTTTTGATAAAAGGCTTCCGAAGAAACATAACTGTGGTATGATGTATGGAAGATAGCTAGGAACGGATTTGAGGGATAAACATGTACGAGTTTAAAGATTATTATCAGAATACTGTTCAGCTTTCCTTTGACACTCAGCCTTTCTCGGACAGCCCGAAACATGTCTGGGTGATTTGCCGTTTTGGCGGCAAATGGCTTTTAACAGAACATGAGGACAGAGGCTATGAGTTTCCAGGCGGGAAAGTAGAGCCGATGGAGTGCGCAGAAGAGGCGGCGCTCCGGGAAGTAAAGGAAGAGACGGGTGCGAGAGTGAAAAGCCTCAAGTACCTCGGACAGTATAAAGTTCTCGGTAAAGAAAAAGTGATTGTAAAAAATATATATTTTGCAGATATAGAAAAGCTTGAAAAGCAAGCTGATTACTTTGAAACGAAAGGCCCGGTTCTGTTTCATGAGCTTCCGGAAAACCTTTCCCGCAATAAAAAATTCAGCTTTATTATGAAGGATTCCGTTCTTCCGATCAGTTTGAAAAAGCTGAAAGAAGCTGGATGGATCGAATGAAAAACCCGGCACATGTGCCGGGTTTTTTTATGTCCTGCCCTTCGTCCATTTCTTTTCCAGAAGCTCTACGCCCTGATACATCAGAGTGGCAAATATGGCGATGATCAGCAGGCTTAAGAAGACGAGCGTGAAATTGAAGACTTGGAAACCGTAAATAATCATATATCCCAACCCGACCTTAGAGACAAGGAATTCCCCTACAATGACGCCAACCCATGATAACCCGACGTTTACTTTCAGTGTTGAAATAATAGCGGGGGAGGATGCGGGCAGAATCACTTCTTTAAAAATGACCCATTTTTTTGCACCGAATGTTTTCATGACTTTTATATAGTTTTCGTCAACCTCTTGAAAGGCAGTGTACACGACGATGGTGGTGATAATGACGCTGATGATGGCCCCCATCGCAATAATGCTGATAAAACTGGGACCGAGCGCGACAATCAGGATCGGGCCCAGCGCCACTTTCGGCATTGCATTCAAAATAACGAGATACGGATCTAAAATTCTGGCAAGCCGGTTGGACCACCATAACAAAGCAGCGAGGCACGTGCCCATCAACGTCCCAAGCAAAAAGCCAAGCACCGTTTCAAATAAAGTGACGCCGATATGTGACAGTAAAGACCCGTCACCCAGTTTCTCCAGCAATAAACGCCATACAGCTGACGGAGAGCTGAAGATCAGCGGATCGATCCAGCCGAGCCTGCTGGAGATTTCCCAACCCGAGAAAAAGAGAATAAATATGGCAAGCTGAAAGGAATGTACATTCCATTTTTCCTTTTTCTGTTTTAATTGATATTGCTCGTGAAGCAAATCAATGGTTTCTTTGCTGTTTCTCAAGAGAATTCAGCTCCTTCCATATCGTTTGAAACAGCGTCTGGAAGGATGGCGCCTGGCGGGCGTCAAAAGGCATCATCGCGGCCAATTCCTTAGGAATGGTAAAAATCTGATGGATGGTGCCCGGCTGGTTTGAAAATAAATAGATCGTATCGCTCATCGCTATCGCTTCCCCAATATCATGAGTGACAAGCACTGCTGTTTTTTGATACTCCTTTAATGTACGGAATACCAGGTTTTCCAATGACAGCTTTGTCTGAAAATCAAGCGCGGAAAATGGCTCATCCAGCAAAAGCAGACTTGGATCTGGCGCAAGAGTTCTTGCAAGCGCGGCCCGCTGGCGCATTCCGCCCGACAGCTCTTTCGGATATTTCTTCTCCACATCTATGAGGCCGAACTCCGGCAATAGACCGAGTGCAGCGGCCTTGCTTTCTTCCGTCAACGTGTCGGCGATTTTTAAACCGAGAAGCACATTTTCCTCGATAGATTTCCAGGGAAATAAGTAATCCTGCTGAAGCATGTAGCCAATGTTATGTTCTTTTTGATTTGGCTCACGGCCTTCAATCAGAACTCTGCCTTCCGATGGCTCAATCAGGCCGGCAATAATGGAAAGCAGTGTTGTTTTTCCGCAGCCGCTTGGGCCGAGAAATGAAATGAAATCACCTTTTTCAGCATTGAAATGGATATCTCGCACGGCCGTCGTTTTTTCTTTTACAGAAAAATAAGTATGGGTTACATGGTCGACATGTAAGAAAGACATAAATGGCGCCTCCTATTTTTCCGAGGTGACTTTTTCGGCAATTTGTTTATTTACTAGCTGATTGTATGGAATGTGCTTCGGCAGTTCTCCCGATTGATCCATAATGGTTTGGAGCAGCTCCCATTCTTTTTCGTTGAGCAGAGGGTCTGGCGAATACGAATGCTGCTTTTTATAGCGTTCAATGGATGTTTCGATGACTTCTGGATCGGTATCATCAAATTCATCTTTAATGGCGTCTGTGATGTCCTTCGCCGAGTGGTTTTCCACCCACTGCTGCGCCTTATAAATGGCTTTTGTAAACTTGACGGCTGTGTCTTCATGTTTCTTCAGATAGCTTTGTTTCGCCATAAAAGTCGTATAAGGAACCTGGCCTGATTCTTCTCCGAAAGAAGCTACGATATGGCCGATGCCTTTTTTCTCAAAGAGAGAAGCTTGCGGTTCAAAGAGCTGTACATACTCGCCGGTTCCAGAAGCAAATGCATTGGCGATATTGGCAAAGTCTATGTTCTGGATAAGGTCAATATCCTTATGCGGGTCAATTTTATGTTTGTTCAGCACATACTCGCCGACCATTTGCGGCATGCCGCCTTTTCTCTGGCCGAGAAACGTTTTTCCTTCCAGCTGATCCCAGTCAAAGTGTTCAACATCTTCTCTCGCGACAAGAAACGTTCCGTCTGTCTGGGTCAGCTGGGCGAAATTAATGACAGGGTCTTTAGCCCCTTGCGCTTCGACATAAATAGATGTTTCTGACCCGACAAGTGCAATGTCTGAGCCGTTTGAAAGAAGCGATGTCATCGTTTTGTCGCCGCCCCATGTCGTGTTTACATCAACATCAAGCTCTTCTTCCTTGAAAAATCCTTTAGACTCAGCAACATATAAAGGTGCGTAAAAAATCGAATGGGTCACTTCAGCTACTTTGACTTTGGTGAGCGTTTCTTCCTGCTTGCAAGCCGCCAGGGCGATCATCAGAAATATACTGCCGACACAGGCGCAGCCCAGCCTTAACCATTTGTTCACATAGACAACCTCCTTATTTAGCATCAAGTTAATATCCTTTTTTGCTTTACATATCGTATGATGGGTATAAAAATGTGTGAATGCCTAATCAGGTTCTCCGGATGTAATTTTGGAGGAAGGAAAGCATATAGAAAAAAGGAGGCGGCTGCTTTGATTGTTGAGAAAAGAAGATTTCCGTCGCCAAGTCAGCATGTGCGTTTGTATACGATCTGCTATCTTTCAAATGGCTTACGGGTAAAGGGGCTTCTGGCTGAGCCGGCGGCACCGGGACAATATGACGGTTTTTTATATTTGCGCGGCGGAATTAAAAGCGTGGGCATGGTTCGGCCGGGCCGGATTATCCAGTTTGCATCCCAAGGGTTTGTTGTGTTTGCTCCTTTTTACAGAGGAAATCAAGGAGGAGAGGGCAATGAGGATTTTGCCGGAAAAGACAGGGAGGATGCCTTTTCTGCATTTCAACTCCTTCAGCAGCATCCAAATGTCAAGAAGGACAGAATCCATATCTTCGGTTTTTCCCGCGGCGGAATTATGGGAATGCTCACTGCGATTGAAATGGGCCGGCAAGCGGCTTCATTTGTTTCCTGGGGAGGCGTCAGTGATATGATCCTTACATATGAGGAGCGGCATGATTTGCGGCGAATGATGAAAAGAGTCATCGGCGGAACACCGAAAAAGGTGCCTGAGGAATACAAATGGAGAACACCATTTGACCAAGTAGATAAAATTCAGGCCCCCGTGCTATTAATCCATGGAGAAAAAGACCAAAACGTTTCGATTCAGCATTCCTATCTATTTGAAGAGAAGCTAAAACAGCTGCATAAGCCGGTGGAGACGTGGTACTACAGTAAATTCACACATTATTTTCCGCCAAAAGAAAACCGGCGTATCGTACGGCAGCTCACACAATGGATGAAAAACCGCTGACGGTGAAATATGGTATGATAAAGAAAAAAGAGAACGAAAGGGGATTTCACTTTGGGAATGCCTGTTGAATTTAATACACTGATTGTGACAAAAGGAAAAGAAGTTCGCATAGATGAAAATATATTCACGTTAGAGAAAGAGGGATACCGTGTGTATCCGATGGAGATTCCGATGGATGTACGCAAAACAAAGTTTGGCGAAAAATCGGGCACAGCTGAAGTGCAGAAGCTTCAATGGGAAGACGGCCGGACCATCATTACGTACAAGCTGACTTCACTGCATTCTGTCAATTAAAACAAGCCAAGAGCATAATTGCTCTTGGCTTTTGCTTTCTAAACGAGAGGGCCGCCAGCCTGCGCAATGGCATCTGTATGTGCGAACTTTTTAAAATTCTCTTTGAATTCATTTGCGAGGTAGACAGCCTTTTCTCTGTATTCTTCCTTGTTGTTCCACGTGTTTTCCGGCTGAAGGATATGATCGGGAACGCCAGGAACGTGAAGTGGAATGTGCAGGCCGAAAATATCGTCAGTCATCATTTCTGCATCCTCTAATTGGCCTTCAATCGCTGCTTTGACCATCGCTCTTGTGTAAGAAAGCTTCATGCGTTCGCCTGTGCCGTAGCCGCCGCCAGTCCAGCCGGTATTGACCAAGTAAACGTCTGCGCCGTGTTCATCGATCTTTTTGCCGAGCATTTCAGCATAGACGTGAGCAGGAAGCGGCAGGAACGGTGAGCCGAAGCATGTGGAGAATGTCGTCTCAGGAGACGTCACACCGCGTTCGGTTCCGGCAAGTTTACTCGTATAACCGCTTAAGAAATGGTACATCGCCTGCTCCTTCGTCAGTTTGCTGATCGGCGGCAGGACCCCGAATGCATCAGCCGTCAAAAATACAATTGCAGAAGGGTGGCCTGCCATGCTTGGGGTCACGATGTTGTCAATCATATGAATCGGGTAAGCTGCCCGCGTGTTTTCAGTATAGAAGGAATCATCATAATTGGCTTCGCGTGTATCTTCATCAACTACAACGTTTTCGAGAACAGACCCGAAGCGGATCGCGTTAAAGATCTGAGGCTCCTTTTCTTCGCTTAAATGAATGCACTTGGCGTAGCATCCGCCTTCAATATTAAAGACGCCTGTGTCAGACCAGCCGTGTTCATCGTCGCCGATCAGCTTGCGGTCAGCATCGGCTGACAGTGTGGTCTTGCCTGTTCCAGACAGTCCGAAGAAAAGGGCAACATCGCCTTTTTCACCGACATTGGCGGAGCAGTGCATAGATAAAATATCTCTTTCAGGGAGCAGGAAATTCATAATGGAGAAAATGGATTTCTTCATTTCTCCGGCATACTCTGTTCCGCCGATTAAAATCGTCCGCTTTTCGAAAGAGACAATAATAAAGGTTTCGGAATGTGTGCCGTCTGTTTTTGGATCCGCTTTGAAATACGGAGCAGAAAGAATGGTAAACGGCTGTTCAACTGTTTTCTTATCATTGCCTTCCGGACGGATAAACAGCTGTCTGGCGAATAAATTGTGCCATGCGAACTCATTTACGACGGTGATCGGCAACCTGTATTTTTCATCTGCTCCGGCAAATCCTTCGAAAACAAACAGCTCATCTCGCTGTTTCAGATAGCTGACAACCTTCGTGTACAGCCGGTCAAATGCTTCTTCTGAAATCGGCTGATTCACCGTGCCCCAATCGATCTTATTTTTCGTGCTTTCTTCCTCCACGATAAATTTGTCTTTAGGTGAACGTCCTGTGTAAGCGCCTGTTGTTGCCCGAACAGCACCCGTGGATGTTAAAATGCCTTCGTTCCGGGAGAGTACTTTTTCTGTAAGCTGTGCTGCTGATAAATTATGACGCACATTTGGACTTGTTAATAAGGCTTGTAAATCAGCGGTCAAATCAACTGAGTTCATATGAAACCTTCCTTTATCGTTTTTTGTGTTTTGCTAATTGTGAATTAGTATAACATATATTTTCAAATAGTCTATACTATTTATCATTTTTTTGTGTGTGTGTTTTCCAATGTTTTCCCTCGATATAGGTGCCTATTTCTTCTGAATCATATTGACATTGCAAACCCTTTTACGATAAGATATTTCATTGAGCGGATACTCTTATCCCGAGCTGGCGGAGGGACAGGCCCTATGAAGCCCAGCAACCGGTTTCTCTGTTATTTATTATGTTCAACTGTGTGAGACAACCAAGGTGCTAACCTGTTGCAAGGTTGTATGATTCCTTGAGCGATAAGAGTGAAAGGCACAAAGTCCAAACCCTTTCCTCGATGGAAAAGGTTTTTTTATTTCATAAATATGCCAATTAACATTCTCTAATATAACGTTACATTGTATAAAAGAGGGAGCGAGTTCCGTATCATATATACAAGGTCTTTCGGGAGGCCTTGTGCAGGAGGAAGCAAATCATGAGTAAAAATCGTCGTTTATTTACATCAGAATCTGTTACGGAGGGGCATCCGGATAAAATCTGTGACCAGATTTCTGACAGCATTTTAGATGAAATTTTAAAGAAAGACCCTAACGCGCGTGTTGCTTGTGAAACGTCTGTGACAACTGGTTTGGTTCTTGTCAGCGGAGAGATCACAACATCTACGTATGTTGACATTCCGAAAACAGTTCGCCAAACAATTAAAGAAATCGGATACACACGTGCGAAATACGGATTTGATGCGGAAACTTGTGCGGTTTTAACATCAATTGACGAGCAGTCTGCTGATATCGCGATGGGTGTAGACCAAGCGCTTGAAGCCCGTGAAGGCACAATGAGTGACGAAGAAATTGAAGCGATCGGTGCGGGTGACCAAGGTTTAATGTTCGGTTATGCGTGCAATGAAACGAAAGAGCTTATGCCTCTTCCAATTTCACTTGCTCATAAATTGGCCCGCCGCCTGAGTGAAGTCCGTAAAGAAGATATTCTTCCATACCTTCGCCCTGACGGCAAAACACAGGTAACGGTTGAGTATGATGAAAATAACAAACCTGTCCGCATTGACGCGATTGTTATTTCAACTCAGCACCACCCTGAAATTACGCTTGAGCAAATCCAGCGCAACATTAAAGAACATGTTATCAATCCGGTTGTTCCTGAAGAGCTAATTGATGAAGAAACAAAATATTTCATCAACCCTACAGGACGTTTCGTTATCGGAGGCCCTCAAGGGGATGCGGGACTTACAGGACGCAAAATCATTGTTGATACGTACGGCGGCTATGCACGCCACGGCGGAGGCGCGTTCTCAGGTAAGGATGCGACGAAGGTAGACCGTTCTGCGGCATATGCAGCAAGATATGTTGCGAAAAACATCGTAGCGGCTGAGCTTGCAGATTCTTGCGAAGTACAGCTTGCTTACGCGATTGGTGTTGCACAGCCTGTGTCAATCTCAATCAACACATTCGGTTCCGGAAAAGCTTCTGAGGAAAAACTGATTGAAGTTGTTCGCAATAACTTTGATTTACGACCTGCCGGCATTATCAAAATGCTTGATTTACGCCGTCCGATCTACAAACAAACTGCTGCGTACGGCCACTTTGGACGCCACGATGTTGATCTTCCGTGGGAACGTACAGACAAAGCGGAGCAGCTGCGTAAAGAAGCGTTAGGAGAATAATTTTATAGCCGCTTACTGGTTAAGCGGCTTTCCCTTTTTTACGTTGTATTCATGTTTATTTTTTTACATAACCGTGAAACCAAATACTATTCACAGCGTCTATAAATAGGGGTTCAATGATGACAATTTTAATTATGGAGGCAATACTATGTGTGGATTTGTCGGGGTTTTTAACAAGCATCCGTTAGCTCAAACCGCTGATCAAGAAGAACTAATCAAACAAATGAACCAAATGATCGTTCACCGCGGTCCTGACAGTGATGGATATTTCCATGATGAGCACGTTGGATTCGGATTCAGACGGCTCAGCATTATTGATGTAGAAAATGGCGGACAGCCTTTATCATATGAAGATGAAACATATTGGATTATCTTTAACGGAGAAATCTATAACTATATTGAATTGAGAGAAGAACTTGAAGCAAAGGGGTATACATTCAACACGGATTCGGACACAGAGGTTCTTCTTGCGACTTACCGTCACTATAAAGAAGAAGCGGCGTCTAAACTGCGCGGTATGTTTGCCTTTCTGATTTGGAATAAAAACGATCATGTGCTTTATGGAGCAAGAGATCCATTCGGCATTAAACCGTTGTACTACACAACGATCAATGATCAGGTTTATTTTGCCTCAGAGAGAAAAAGTTTAATGGTTGCTCAGAATGATATTGAAATAGATAAAGAGGCATTGCAGCAGTACATGTCTTTCCAATTCGTTCCTGAACCAAGCACGCTTGATGCCAATGTGAAAAAAGTAGAGCCGGGTTCACAGTTTACAATCCGCCCGGACGGCGATATCACATTCAAAACGTATTTCAAAGCGAACTTCAAGCCAGTTCAGACCGAAGAAGATAAGCTTGTGAAAGAAGTCAGAGACGCGATCTATGACTCTGTAAACGTTCATATGAGAAGTGACGTTCCTGTCGGTTCATTCCTGTCTGGCGGAATCGATTCTTCCTTTATTGTATCCGTTGCGAAAGAATTTCATCCAAGCTTAAAAACTTTCTCTGTCGGATTCGAACAGCAGGGCTTCAGTGAAGTCGATGTAGCGAAAGAAACTGCTGCGGCACTTGGCATTGAAAATATCAGCAAAGTCATTTCCCCTGAGGAATACATGAACGAGCTTCCGAAGATCGTATGGCATTTTGATGATCCGCTTGCTGATCCGGCGGCGATTCCATTGTACTTTGTTGCAAAAGAAGCGAAAAAACATGTAACGGTTGCCTTATCAGGTGAAGGTGCAGACGAGCTCTTCGGCGGATATAACATTTACCGTGAACCGCTTTCGCTTAAACCGTTTGAGCGCATTCCGTCCGGCCTGAAAAAGATGCTTCTGCACGTTGCGGCCGTTATGCCTGAAGGAATGAGAGGAAAGAGCCTGCTTGAGCGCGGCTGCACTCCGCTTCAGGATCGTTACATCGGTAACGCGAAGATCTTTGAAGAGTCTGTCAAAAAACAGCTGTTGAAACATTATAATCCGAACCTTTCATATCGTGATGTGACCAAGACTTACTTTACAGAAAGCAGCTCATACAGCGATATCAACAAAATGCAATATGTTGATATCCACACTTGGATGCGCGGTGACATTCTGTTAAAAGCAGATAAAATGACGATGGCGAATTCTTTGGAACTGCGTGTGCCATTCCTGGATAAAGTCGTATTTGACGTCGCTTCAAAAATTCCTGACGAACTGAAAACGAAGAACGGCACGACGAAATATCTTCTTCGCAAAGCCGCTGAAGGAATTGTGCCTGAGCACGTTTTAAACCGCAAAAAGCTTGGTTTCCCTGTACCGATCCGTCATTGGCTGAAAAACGAAATGAACGAATGGGTGCGGAACATTATTCAGGAAAGCCAAACGGATGCTTATATCCACAAGGATTATGTCCTTCAGCTTCTTGAAGACCACTGTGCGGATAAGGCTGATAACAGCCGTAAAATCTGGACTGTATTAATCTTTATGATCTGGCACAGCATCAATATCGAAAAACGGTATATGCCTGAAGAGCTGAGCCATCAGCCTAAAGAAGTCATCTTTGTGTAACAGACAAGGCTTTCGATTCGTCGAAAGCCTTGTATACTTTTATTTCTCCATGATCATTGATTACCTAATCCACACGAAAAATTCAGAAAAATGTTTTATTGATATTTTTTTCTAGGGGAGAAGAGCATGCAAAAACAAAAACAAGAGCTGCACCGCGGACTCGAGCAGAGGCATATTTCTCTAATGTCTTTAGGAGCTGCCATTGGAGTGGGGTTGTTTCTCGGCTCCGCATCAGCTATCAAATTAGCAGGGCCTGGTATTTTGGCAGCGTATGCCGTAAGCGGCCTGATCATGTTTTTTATTATGAGAGCGCTTGGGGAAATGGCCATTCAAAAACCGGTCGCCGGCTCCTTCAGTAGGTATGCGCGTGATTATTTGGGACCGCTTGCAGGCTATTTAACGGGATGGAACTACTGGTTTTTATGGGTTGTCACCTGTATGGCTGAAATCACTGCTGTCGGTATTTATATGGGATACTGGTTTCCGGACGTGCCAAACTGGATATGGGCATTATCGGCGCTGATCATTATGACGGGTGTTAACTTCTTGGCTGTTAAAGCTTACGGAGAGCTGGAATTTTGGTTCGCTTTGATTAAAATTGTCGCGATTTTATCTATGATTGCTGTCGGGTTATTGATGATCATCGCAGGGGTCGGCAATGGAGGCATTGCCACGGGAATCAGCAATTTGTGGAACAACGGAGGATTTTTTCCATATGGCATAAAAGGGGTTTTATTGTCACTCCAAATGGTGATGTTCGCCTATTTAGGGATTGAAATGATCGGGGTGACGGCTGGTGAAGTGAAGAACCCGCAAAAATCGTTAGCCAAAGCAATAGATACGGTATTTTGGCGTATTTTGATTTTTTATGTAGGTGCTTTATTTGTCATTATGTCTATTTATCCATGGCAGGAAATTGGCTCACAAGGAAGTCCGTTTGTCCTCACATTTGAAAAAGTGGGCATTCCATCTGCGGCAGGCATCATTAACTTTGTCGTCTTGACGGCCGCGCTGTCTTCCTGCAACAGCGGCATTTTCAGCACGGGTCGGATGCTGTTTAACTTAGCGGATCAGGGGGAGGCGCCAAAAGCCTATGGCCAGCTGACAAAAGGCGGCATCCCGGGTAAAGCTGTTCTGGCTTCAGCGGGCGCTTTATTGGTCGGCGTGCTGTTAAACTACGTTGTACCTGCAAAAGTGTTTACTTGGGTCACAAGCATTGCGACGTTCGGAGCGATTTGGACGTGGGCGATCATTTTGCTTTCTCAAATTAGATACCGGAAAAGCTTGCAGCCAGAAGAAAAGAAACACTTAAAATACAAAATGCCTTTCTTTCCGTTTACGTCTTATGTGTCATTGGCATTTTTAGCATTTGTCGTTATTCTTATGGCTTACAGTCCCGATACAAGAGTAGCCGTGATTATCGGGCCGATATGGTTTCTTATCTTACTTGCTGTGTATTATGGAAAAGGTTTTCATAAGAAAAATGCGGCTGCTGCCAGCGAACGCAATATCAGCTGACAAAAAGAGCTCCCAGCGGGCTCTTTTTGTATGTACTCATAGAAAATAGAGAACAGGAAAGAATAGAAATGTGATTTTTGCAGAGCCAGATTACAGTTGCTGATCATGTTTTATGATAAGATAAAAGTCATACGTTTAATGCTACATGTGAACATTTTATGGAAAAAACAAAACCCGAACTGTCATTACGTCCGGGTAAACGATGGTTATTGCTTTCAAACATAATTTGAAAAATGGTAAAGTAAGACGAAGCAGGTCTTATGTTTGCTGAAGTGATTTATAATATTGGCCCTTTGCTACATATTCCGACCGTATTCTTTGCATATCTTGTCGGTCTTCTTCCGTCAAAGGGCGGATGACTTTTGCAGGACAGCCAAAGGCGAGGTGGCCAGGCGGGATGAATTTTCCCGGAGGGACAAGACTGCCGGCACCAATAAAGGCCCCTTCGCCAATTTCGGCTCCGTCTAAGATGGTTGAGCCCATGCCGATTAAGGCATTCTTACGGATAACAGCGCTATGAAGTGTAACTTGATGCCCTATCGTGGCGTCATCTTCAATGAGAAGCGTCCGGTTCGGACTTTGATGGAGGCAGCTTAAATCTTGGATATTGACTCTGCTTCCGATTCTGGTCGGCGCGACATCTCCCCTTATGACAACAGAAAACCAAATGCTGGACTGTTCTCCGATAACGACGTCACCGGTAATTGTGGCATTATCAGCTACAAAGGCTGTTGGGTGAATATCTGGCGTGTGTTCCTTATAAGGGTAGATCATAACATTCATCCTTCTTTCTCTATTTAAATTTCGTATGAGGTGAACAGCATGTGGACCTGGAAAGCAGACAGACCTGTTGCAGTGATTGTGATGATCCACGGGGCAAGTGAATATCACGGACGATATAAATGGCTGGTTGAAATGTGGAGATCTTCGGGTTATCACGTTGTCATGGGCGATTTGCCGGGTCAGGGGACAACCACAAGGGCAAGAGGTCATATTCGCTCATTTCAAGAATACATTGATGAAGTAGATACTTGGATAGATAAAGCGCGAACCTTTGAGCTGCCTGTTTTTCTACTTGGTCACAGCATGGGCGGCCTGGTCGCGATTGAATGGTTTAAACAGCAAAGAAATCCCCGCATTACGGGAATTATTTTATCATCACCGTGTCTCGGACTGCAAATTAAAGTCAATAAAGCGCTTGACATTGCATCAAGAGGCCTGAATGTCATTGCTCCGTCACTTAAGGTTGATTCGGGATTATCAATTGATATGGCGACGCGCAATGAAGACGTCATCGAGGCAGACCAAAATGATTCGTTATACGTCAGGAAAGTATCTGTCAGATGGTACAGAGAACTGTTAAAAACAATTGAGTCAGCGATGGTGCCGACAGATGCGTTTTTGAGAGTGCCGCTCCTTGTTATGCAGGCAGGTGACGACAAGCTTGTCGACAAAACGATGGTGATCAAGTGGTTTTCAGGTGTTGCTTCCCACAATAAAGCGTACAAAGAGTGGGAAGGGCTTTATCATGAAATATTTAATGAACCCGAAAGAGAAGATGTCTTTAAAGCAGCAAGAGCGTTTACTGATCAATATATTTGAACTAGTTGGGGGTGCATGTGTTGACAGTACCGGAACATCCTTTTGGACTGATGGCAAAAGTATATCGAGATATTTTTCCGCTCGTTCATCAAGAGCTGGACATATGGAAGCAAAAATCAGAATCAATTCATAACACTGAATTAAAAGCACAGGCAACCGCAAGTATTCGAGACAAAACGTTCCACTGTGAAGGCGGCGGCATACTGGCCTTGTTGTCAGGCAATCAAAAGCAGAAATGCGTCGAGTTTATCATCGCGTATCAAACGATCAGTGATTATCTGGACAATCTGTGCGACCGCAGCACATCACTTGACCCGCAGGATTTTCGGATGCTCCACACCTCAATGCAGGACGCACTGACAGTGGGAGCGGAACCGCAAAATTATTATCAATTCCGTGAAGAACAGGATGACAGTGGATATTTGCATGAGTTGGTCAAAACGTGCCAGCGTGTACTTGGTTCAATTGAGCACTACGACATGATTAAACCGTATCTGCTTGAACTGTGCGGCTATTATTGCGATTTGCAGGTGCATAAGCACGTCATTGAGCATGAGCGTGTTCCGCGGCTTGAGAAGTGGTTTACTCAATATGAATCAGAGCTGCCTGAGATGGAATGGTATGAGTTTTCAGCTTGTGCAGGCTCTACGCTAGGCATTTTCTGTCTTGTTGCGTATTCGTTCCAGCCTGATTTCACAGAAAACACCGCTAAAAAAATCCGCAATAGTTATTTTCCTTACATACAAGGTCTTCACATTCTGCTGGATTATTTGATCGATCAAGAGGAGGACTTGCTAGAAGGGGACTTAAATTTCTGCTCGTATTATCAGTCGCATGAAGAAATGATGAAGCGGCTTGAACACTTTATCCATAAAGCCGACGAACATTTGCAAGGCATTCCGCATGAAAACTTCCATCGTTTAATCAATCGGGGCTTGCTGGGTGTTTATTTGTCAGATGATAAAGTGGCGGGCCAAAAGGAAATGGGCCGGCTCGCGAAGAAGCTGATCAAAGCAAGCGGAAAAACCTCCTTTTTCTTTTATATCAACGGCAGAGCCTACCGGAAATTTCAAAAAATGGCCTGGATGAAAAACTCAAAGAAAAAAGCTCAAATCATTTGCTGATTTGAGCTTTTTTTTCGATGGCGACAATAAATGGCGGGTCATTTTGCTGATTGATAAATCCATATGTTAACACACGGGCTGTTTGCTGGTCCAAGTCCCGGCAAAAGTCAAGCACGTCGTTTTTTTCAGCTTTGCCTTCCGGATGACCATGATAGACGACCAGAACAATCAGGCCCTCATCTTTCATGATGCTGAGAAGCTGTTCAATCGCTTTGACCGTTGAACTGCCGTTCGTCGTAATCGATTTGTCCCCGCCCGGCAGATAGCCGAGGTTAAACACAGCGGCCGCCACTTTTCCATGTGCTTCCGGCGGTAGGGATTCAGCGATTTTGTCATGGCTTTTGTGAAATAACGTTGTTCGCGCTTGAAATGTCTCACCGAGCCGTTCCTTCGTATTGGCCACGGCTGATTCTTGGATGTCAAATGCGTACACATGGCCGTTTTCACCAACAAGCTCTGCTAAAAACTGCGTATCGTGTCCGTTGCCCATCGTTGCATCTACGACGATATCTCCTTCTCCCGCGGCCATTTTCAGCAGCTCTTTGCTGTAAGGAAGAATTTTTTTCAAAATCATAGCGCTGATTCCTCCTCAAGCCGCTGAAAGAACTTTCCTTGATAGCTGCCGCGATTTTCAAGTTCTTTATTAATGGCGCCAAGCACTTCCCATTTGTTGACGCTCCACATCGGCCCGATCATCAATTCTATCGGTCCGTCACCTGTAATGCGGTGGACGATCATTTCCGGCGGAATGATTTCAAGCTGATCACAGACGAGCTGCACATATTCATCTTGAGAAAGGAATTCCAGCTTTCCTTTTTCATATTGCTTGACCATCGGTGTGCCTTTCAATAGGTGCAGCAGATGGATTTTAATGCCCTGTACGTCCAAATCTGCGACGGCCTTTGCGGTTTCCATCATCATGTCCCGGTCTTCCAAAGGCAGTCCGTTGATAATATGTGAGCAGACCCGTATGCCGTGTTTTCTTAATTTATTGACGCCTTCCACATAGCAGTTAAAATCATGTGCGCGGTTGATCAGAAGAGCGGTTCGTTCATGAACCGTTTGAAGCCCAAGCTCTACCCATAGATATGTTCGTTCATTCAGCTCGGCCAAATAGTCAACAACATCATCAGGCAGACAGTCCGGGCGTGTGGCGATCGAAATGCCGACCACATCATCAAGGGCAAGGACGGATTCAAATTTCTCACGAAGCACCTCAACCGGCGCATGCGTATTGGTGAAAGCCTGAAAATAGGCGATGTATTTGCCGTCCTTCCATTTTTCGTGCATGCGGTTTTTGATGTCATGGAATTGCGTAATTAAATCATCGGCCCGATTTCCGGCAAAATCGCCGGAGCCTGCTGCGCTGCAAAATGTACAGCCGCCGTGGGCAACGGTGCCGTCCCGGTTCGGACAGTCAAAGCCGCCGTCAAGCGCAACTTTAAACACCTTATGGCCAAAATGATCTCTGAGATGATAATTCAATGTATGATAGCGTTTTTCCGTATTTGAATAAGGAAAAGGATTGTTCTGCATCACAATTCATGTGCCTCCTTGCGTACGATTGCATCCTAAAATTGTAGCACGCATTTCACAAGAGAACAAATGAATATCGACCATAAATTACTTTATTGAACGAAGTCAGATGGGGCTACAATATGAATGATGGATTGTTTCCATTACCAAGAGGAGGGGTTACTGTGGCAACAAGACAATCAGTAGATGAACATCTCCAGCAATGTATGCAGGCGTATGATTATGCTGAAGAACAGCTGAAAATCGCTTCTAAACAAGAGCATTATAACGATCAAGAATACAGTGATGCACAAATGCAGCTTGAAAATGCAGTTAATGCCTTGAATAAGCTGTGGCTGTCGTCAAATGATCAGCAGAGAGAACAGCTGTACAGAATGAGACTTCAGCTGCAAGCTTTGCAAAATAATATGATCCTGCAGCACCCTCTTGATGTATAAGAAACGGACCCTTTTGATAAGGGTCCGTTTTTTTGCAAAAAAAGGATTGACTTTGTACGTCAAAGTATTTATTGTATTAAGTGTACTAATTGAAGTAATACACTATAGACACTGATGGAAAGTCATTTATATATGTTGAAATTAAGGGAGGCAGTTATGAAACATAAAAAACGAAACAAACGTAACGTGCCAATGCTAATCACGGCATCTGTGATCGCTTGTTCTTTTTTTCTTGTTCTTGTGATGATCGGTTTTGAATGTCAAAAAAGTATAATTGATCAGTTTTATCTATAAAGGTTCAGATCGTATAGAAAGTAGGGAAGTAAATGATTCAAATCGATCCAAGAAGCTCAACACCCATTTACGAACAAATTATTCAGCAAATGAAAGAGCTTTGTTTGAAAGGGATCATGAAGCCTGGTGATAAGCTTCCTTCTGTCAGAGAATTGGCGACGATCATTATTGCGAATCCGAATACTGTCAGCAAAGCGTACAAAGAGCTTGAGCGAGAGGGGATTATTGAAACGCTTCGGGGCAGAGGGACCTATATATCGGAGAATGCAAAAACGACACTGGTTGAAGGGAAGATGACGATGATTAAAGAGCAACTCAAACAGCTCATCATCGATGCACACTATGCAGGGGTTGAGCTGGAGAAACTGCAAGAATGGATAAAGGAAATCAGCGCTGATGTGAAAGGAGGCACAAAAAATGATTGAACTACGGCAGCTGTCAAAAACGATTGACGGCAATCAGGTATTAAAAGATGTTTCATTAACGATTGAAAAAGGAGAAATCTTCGGACTGCTCGGCCGCAACGGATCAGGCAAAACGACGATGCTCCGCTTAATCCAGCAAATCATTTTCGCAGACAGCGGAACGATTTTATTTGACGGCGTAGAAATTAAAAAGCATCCGAAGGTCAAACAGAATATCATCTACATGCCTGTTCAGAATCCTTTTTATGATAAGTATACATACAAGCAGCTTGTCGATATTCTGAGAAGAATGTATCCGAAATTTGATGTCACGTACGCGAATGAGCTGATGAACAGATATGAAATTCCAGAAGCGAAAAAATACCGCGAGCTGTCAACAGGCTTGAAAAAACAGCTGTCGCTCGTTCTATCGTTTGCGGCGAGACCGGCGCTGATTCTCCTTGATGAACCGACGGATGGAATAGACGCGGTGACAAGGCATGATGTGCTGCAGCTGATGGTCGATGAAGTGGCTGAGCGTGATACGAGCATTCTGATCACTTCTCACCGGCTTGAGGACATAGAGCGGATGTGCAACCGAATTGGGTTTCTCGAAGATAACAGACTGACAAATGTAATGGATCTTGATGAATTAAAAGAAGAATACATCAAAATTCAAATGGCGTTTGATACAGATGTCAATTTGGCCATCAGAGAGCAAAACATTCCGATGCTCGATCAGGCCGGCGTGTTCTATACGGTGCTGATTCCGAAAAGCGACGAAGAGAACAAGAGCTTTTTAAGAGAGCTGAAGCCAAAAGTGTGGAATGAGCTTCCTGTCAACTTGGAAGAAGTGTTCATTGCGAAGTTTGGAGGGAAGCGGAGATGGTAGACCGAGGCCTCCTCTATCGAGAGTGGAAGCAGAATCAAGTGGTGATTTTGTTAAGTATTATGTTTTTAGTGCTGGCAAATCCGCTTTCTATCGTTAATACGTATTTGACTTATCAAGGATGTCTTGATCGCCAAGACCCGCAATATTGTGATTTTATTGTGAATTATTCCATAAGCAATCTGATAGATATCAACTGGGTGCCGGGTGTCATTTTGGCGGTCTGCTTCCTGGGAATGGAACGTTCGAAAGGCACGATGGATTTTATATTAAGCCTTCCATATAACAGAAGCCAAATTTTTCAGACAAAATTTTGGTTAGGCGGTTTTGTGATTGTGCTGTCACAATTGATTGGCTTTTTACTTGCATGGCTGCTAATTCTTGTTTATAGCCCTGAACACATCTACTATTTTGAACACAGCAGCGTTGGAGTAATCGTGATTAGTTTTATGGCTTTTTCACTCGTGATGGCCGCCGGAGCGTTAACTGGAAATGCTTTTGCCCAGCTATTAACTGCACTTTCTGCCGGCGTATTGCCGTATTTAATTGTTGCATTGCCGGTTGGAAACCTTGAAGTTGTTTTTGATGTGAGTATATGGGAATTGTTCCCTTCCCCTGAGAGTTATTTCTCGCTGGCGAGCAATTTATCGTATCTAGTACCAATTAGTTACGTTGGAAATGAATGGCTGACTAACAGTAAATATCTTTTATTGATTCCAGCCGTAATGAGCATTCTTTTTTACTTAATTGGATTAATAGGCTTCAAAAAGCTTCCAAGTGAACGAAACGGACACTTTTTCTTATGGAACAAATTAGATCGTCCGGTACAAATCCTTGTCATAGCTTTCGGAATTCTTGGATTTGGGTTATTTGGATATTACTCTGGACATTCCATTATTGGTTATATTTTGGGGATGATCATTGGAGCAGTGGCTGGATTCTTTGTGAGCTACTTCTCTATTTATAAGAAAACGAAACATTAAGAAATACTTTCGGTTTGGAGGGAAGTGATGTGCCGGATTCCGGGCTGTTTTATAAAGAGTGGAAGCATAATAAAGCTCTGCTAATCATGATTTTTTTGGTATTTATGCTTAGCAATCCTTTTACCGTTTTAAATACGTACATCTCATATCAAGGCTGCGTGGCTAATCAGAACGAGTGGGTCGGAACCTGCGTATTTACGATTAACTATTTAAACGGCACATTTATCTCATTGTTTTGGATTTGGGGTGTCGTCTTGGCGGTCAGCCAGCTTGGGATTGAACGAAGCAAGGGCTTGTTTGATTTTACATTGAGCCTTCCTTATACACGCGGGCAGATATTTAATGCGAAGTTCCTTACCGGCGGAATGGTGATTGTGATACCGCAACTCATAGGTTATGTTTTATCTGTTTTGCTGATAATGCTTTTGAAGCCTGAACAGGCTGTTTATTTTCACAACTACAGCCTGGGAATGATTATCGTCAGCATGCTGGCTTATTCTTTGGTTATGGCTGGCGGAGCTTTGACAGGCCATATTTTTGCACAGCTGCTGGTCTCATTTACCGTCACCATCTTGCCTTTTTTAGTCATTACTCTGCCTGCAATCAACATTGATATCCTTTTTGGCGGAGCAGCATTTTTAGATTACCCTATACCTGAATGGATGCAGTATATATTTCCAATCACATATGTCATTCCAAACTGGGTTGAAGATTCACCGAAATATTTAGTGATTCCGGCTGTGATGAGTATCATGTTCTACATTATCGGCTACATCAGTTTCGTCAAACTGTCAAATGAACGAAACGGATATTTCTTTTTGTGGAAAGCGTTGGATCGTCCGGTGCAAGTGATTGTCATCATCATTGGCATTTTGGGCTTTGGCTACTTTGGATTTGCCGCAACGGAGAGCTTTGCCGGCTATCTTATTGGCATGGCTGCAGGAGCTGTGATCGGTTTCTTCATCAGTTATTTTGCGATTTATAAAAAAACGAAACTTTTATAAGGGAGAGAGAACATATGATTGATGTTCAGCATATCGACCATTCTTTCACGATCGGGAAAAAGGGCCGTGAGAATGAAGTTCCAGTTTTGAAGGATGTTTCATTAAGCGTGGCGAAAGGGGAAATCGCCTGTATCGTCGGACGAAGCGGCTCAGGAAAATCAACGCTTTTGAATTTAATATCCGGCTACATATCGCCGACAAAAGGGCGGATTGTCATTAACGGCACTGATGTTACGGGCTTTAATGAAAAGGAATGGGCGCAATTTCGTCTTGACCATTTCGGATTTATTTTTCAAAGCTTTCAGCTTATCCCAGGGTTAACAACGTATGAGAATGTTGAAATGCCGCTGGCGTTAAAAGGGATCAAACCGTCCGAGCGCAAGCAAAAGGTGCAGGACATGCTGAAACGCGTCGGTCTGGAAAATCACGCCGCTCATTATCCGAATGAACTGTCAGGCGGCCAGCAGCAGCGTGTCAGTATTGCGCGAGCATTGATTTTAAACCCATCGATTATTTTAGCGGATGAGCCGACGGGAAGCCTTGATTCAGAAACGGAACAGGAAGTGCTTGAGTTGATTCAGCAGCTGAATCGAGAGCGGGGCATTACATTTGTGATCATTACTCACGATGATGAAGTCGCTTCTATCGGACATTCAAAATTTCAGCTTCATGACGGTGTGTTAAAAGGGGGAATTACCGTTGAGGTTTAAGGATCAGGTTCATTTTATCAGAAGAAATATGAAGAAAAACAGACTCCGCGTGTTTATGACAATTCTTGCGACAACAATGGCGTGTGCGTTTTTGGTTGTGCTGTCGTCGGTTGGATTCGGGATTCAAAAGACAATCACAGATATGACGATGAGCCAGCAGGTTGTGACTAAAGTCAGTGTAATGGGCAAGGAAGGGGATAAGCCTATTAAAAAAGCTGATTTAGAGAAGTATGATCATGTAAGGTCAGTTGTAGAAAGAACGCAAGTGTATGAACCAAACAAAGCAACTTTAGGCGATCGTACAAATGAAAGCTCTAATCTCATCTTTACTAATATGAGTGATGAATTAAAGGCCAATATGGAATTGGAAAAGGGAAGAGTCGCAAAGTCGGAAAATGAAATTGTAGTAGGATACGACTTTGCAAAGAGATTATTGACGAAAAAAGAATCGGAAGAATATAACAAAAAAATTGAGGAAGCAAAAGGAAATCCAGAAGATATAAAAGAACCAAAAGGCTATACGAAAGACATTCTGAACAAAACAATTGAATTAAGTGTATCAAAAACAGATCCCAAAACAGGGGATGTTAAAAAAACAAAAACATATGACTTTAAAATTGTTGGTATTACAAAAAAACCATCTCAAGATTGGATGGAGGACTCAAACATCTTCATCAGTGATCAATTCAAAGAAGATTTTTCCGAATTTTTGGATTTTAAAGGCGGAAATGTTGAGACTAACATCGGCGTTTTTGCTGATAAATTTGAGAATGTGGAACAGCTGACAAATAATCTAACAGATGACGGGTACTATGTAACTTCAGTGACTACCGAGCTTGAGGGAGCCAACACCTTCTTCATGGTTTTCAAAATCGGGCTGATCTTTGTCGGATGTATCGCTGTTATTATCTCTGCAATCGGCATTTTTAACACGATGACGATGGCGGTTACAGAAAGAACGCAGGAAATCGGCATTATGAAAGCGATTGGAGCGAGTCCGTCTATTATTCGCCGAATGTTCTTGATGGAAAGCGCGTATATCGGGATTTTAGGCTGTGTGATTGGGATTATCATTTCTTATGGCGTGAGCTACCTTGTCAACTTGGCCGTTCCAATGATTCTCGCGGCGACAAGCGGGGGCGATGCGGGCGATTTGAATTACACATTCTCCTACATCCCGGTCAGCCTTGTCATCATTGCCGTTGTGATTTGCGGAGGAGTTGCGGTGATTTCCGGTATGAACCCGGCACGAAAAGCAACCAAAACCAACGTGCTGACAGCGTTGAGAAGAGAATTATAATGTGTACGAGCCGGCTGAGACAGCCGGCTTTCTCTATAGCGCATGATGGCGTTTTGCTATACACTTGATAAAAAAGGAAAAAGTGCGGTGAGTCGATTGTTTAAACTTTTGCTGATTGAAGATGATGAATCGCTGTTTCATGAAATTAAGGATCGTTTAACGGGATGGTCCTACGATGTATACGGCATTCAGGATTTCAGTCAAGTGCTGCAGGAATTTGCGGCGGTTCAGCCTGATTGTGTCATTATTGATGTCCAGCTTCCTAAATTTGATGGATTTCATTGGTGCCGGCTGATCCGCTCCCGGTCAAATGTACCGATTCTCTTTTTATCCTCCCGAGATCATCCTGCCGATATGGTGATGTCCATGCAGCTCGGGGCAGATGACTTTATTCAAAAGCCGTTTCATTTTGATGTGCTGATTGCGAAAATCCAAGCGATTTTCCGGCGTGTGTATCATTATAATACGGAGGCGAACACGCTCAAAACGTGGTGCGGGGCTGCCATAGACGCAGAGCAGAACCTCGTCAGCAACGACAAAGGCACTGTTGAACTGACTAAAAATGAAATGTTTATTTTAAAACAATTAATAGAACAAAAAAACAAGATCGTCAGCCGGGAAGAGCTGATCAGAAGCTTGTGGAACGATGAGCGTTTTGTGAGTGACAATACGCTGACCGTCAATGTCAATCGCCTGCGAAAAAAACTGGACGCCCTGCAGCTTGGCACATATATCGAGACGAAGGTCGGCCAAGGCTACCTGGCGAAGGAAGAGGATCATTTCTATGATTAAAGCATTCCTCACTGAAAGGCGAAGCTGGATTGCCGCGTTTTTGTTTCAACAGGTTTTGATTTTGCTCATTGCTTTTGTTGATCCCTCCATTTCATTTGAAAATGTTCTTTATATGGTGTATTTGTGTGTCTTGTTTTTTATGATATTCCTTTGGGTCCGCTATCGGAAAGAAACGGCGTTTTATAAAAGCCTGAAAACATGGGAAAACAATCTTGATGTGACAGCGATAAGTGAACCGGAAACGCCGTTTGAATCAATGATTGAAAGAAGCATTACCGGGCAAACGGAACACTTGAAGCAAACCGCAGACCGGCATCGCTTGGCATTAGAAAATGAAAAAGATGAGCTGATGGCATGGATTCATGAGGTCAAAACCCCATTAACAGCGATGCATTTAATCATTGATAGAATGGAAGACCAAGCTTTGAAATCCCAGCTGTCATATGAATGGCTCCGTATTCACCTGCTTCTTGATCAGCAACTTCATCAAAAACGCATGTCATTTATTGAAAATGATCTGTCTGTAGAATTCATTCAGCTTCAGCCTTTGATCTTCAAGGAAATCAAAGATTTACAATCGTGGTGTATCCAAAAAGGGATTGGCTTTGATATTCAGCTGGAGGCTGAGGAGGTGCTGAGCGATGCAAAATGGCTGGCATTTATCATCAGGCAGCTGCTGACAAACGCAGTGAAATACAGCGAAGCCTCTGAAATTGAGATCAAAAGCTTTCAAAAAGGGGAGCGGACGCACCTCGAAGTGAAAGACTTTGGCAGAGGCATTGATCAAAAAGATGTGCCGCGTATTTTTGATAAAGGTTTTACATCTACAACGGACCACCATGATCAAGCATCCACTGGCATGGGGCTGTACTTGGCGAAAAAAGCCGCGGCGCCGTTATTGATCCATATTGATGTGCATTCGGAGTTCGGAGCGGGGACAGTTTTTACATTAACCTTTCCAAAACGGAATCAATTTGAACGTGTCATAAGCGTGTGACGAAAATGTCACATGCTTTTCTTTTTTGTTCGCCTAATCGAAGGAAAAGCCCGGCAATCCTTTTTATAATAACATTATCCAATATAAAGGAGACTACGGAAATGATGATTTTAGAAGCGAATAAAATTCGAAAAAGCTACGGTAACAAGCTGAATAAACAGGAAGTGCTGAAGGGCATCGATATTCACATTGAAAAGGGCGAATTCGTCAGTATTATGGGTGCTTCCGGATCGGGCAAAACCACTTTGCTCAACGTACTGTCTTCAATTGATCAGGTCAGTCACGGTACGATCAACATTAACGGAAACGAAATGACTACTATGAAGGAAAAGCAGCTGGCTGAATTTAGAAAACAGCATTTAGGCTTTATCTTTCAAGATTACAATTTGTTAGACACACTGACAGTGAAAGAGAATATTCTTCTGCCATTATCGATCACGAAAATATCAAAAAAGGAAGCCAATCGCAAGTTTGAGGAAGTTGCAAAGGAACTGGGAATTTATGAATTACGGGATAAGTACCCGAATGAAATTTCCGGCGGCCAGAAGCAGAGAACATCGGCCGGGAGAGCGTTTATTCATGACCCGAGCATTATTTTCGCTGATGAACCGACCGGCGCGCTGGATTCGAAATCAGCCTCCGATCTATTAAACAAGCTGAGCCAGCTCAATCAAAAACGCAACGCCACGATTATTATGGTCACCCATGATCCTGTCGCGGCCAGCTACTGCGGCAGAGTCATTTTTATTAAGGATGGGCTAATGTATACGCAGCTGAATAAAGGGGGCCAAGACAGGCAGACGTTTTTCCAGGATATCATGAAAACGCAAGGCGTGTTAGGCGGGGTGCAGCATGAACATTAATCAGCTCATCCTGCGAAATCTGAAAAAAAATCTTCGGAATTACTATCTGTATGTGTTTGCGCTAATCTTTAGCGTGGCGCTTTATTTTGCCTTTGTCACACTGCAATATGACCCTGCGATTAACGAAGTGAAGGCTTCAATCAAGGGAGCCGCGGCTATTAAAACCGCTTCGATTTTGCTTGTGGCTGTAGTGGCGATCTTCATTTTATATGCCAATACGATTTTTATTAAGAGACGGAGTAAAGAAATCGGGCTGTTTCAATTAATCGGAATGACGAAGCATAAAATCTTTCGCATCTTAAGTGCAGAAAATATCATGCTGTATTTCGGCTCTTTAGCCATCGGGGTATTTGCCGGGTTTTCAATATCAAAGCTTGTGCTCATGATCTTGTTCAAAATTGTCGATGTCGAAGCTGATGCGAAACTGCATTTTTCCGGGCAAGCCTTGATCCAAACGATCATTGTGTTCTGCGGCATTTACCTTTTGATTATGATCATGAATTATACGTTTATCAAAAACCAGAGTATCTTATCTTTGTTTAAAGTGACGTCCTCCACTGAAGATAAAGTGAAGAGAATATCATTTTTCCAGATGCTGATCGGCGCTTTAGGCATCATGCTGATTTTGACAGGATACTATGTGTCCTCTGAGCTGTTCGGCGGAAAATTTAAGACCATTAATGAACTGTTTGCTGCGATGAGTTTTATCCTGGGGACCGTCATTATCGGGACGTTTCTCTTCTATAAAGGATCGGTTACGTTTATCTCGAACATCATCCGAAAAAGCAAGGGCGGATACTTAAATATTTCCGAGGTCCTGTCACTGTCATCGATCATGTTCAGAATGAAATCAAACGCATTGCTGCTGACGATTATTACAACCGTTTCAGCACTCGCCATCGGGCTATTATCGCTCGCTTATATTTCGTATTACTCTGCAGAAAAGACTGCTGAACAAAATGTAGCGGCTGATTTTTCATTCATGAATGAGAAAGATGCCAAACAATTTGAAAACAGTTTGAGTGAAAGCAACATTTCGTATGTAAAAAAAGAAACTCCCGTTCTGCAAGCAACTTTTGATGTCACACATATCATGGATGGAAACCCGAAAGAAATGCAGGGCGATCCTAGCAAATTACAGCTTGCCGTTGTCAGCGACAAGAATGTAAAAGGAGTCGATGTGGCGGCTGGAGAGGCGGTTTTCTCAGGGTATACCGACTTGCTGCAAAAAATAATGATTTTAAAAGACTCCGGCAGCATTAAAGTAAACAGCAAGCATGAAACGCAACCATTAAACTATAAAGGATTAAGAGATGAGTTTCTTGTATCCTACACGTTCACAAGCGGGGGAATGCCCACAGTTATAGTGAATGACAGCCTGTATAAGCGGCTGAACAAAGATAAAGACCCCCGCATTCAGCTCGCGCAATCTGAATTTATCGGCATCAATGTAAAACAAGAAGACCAGCTGGAAAAAGCAAATGAGCTTTTTCAAAAGGTGAACAAGAAAGATCAGCATTTATCAAGACTGGATACAAGCATTGTGCAAAAATCACTGTTTGGTCTCGTTATGTTCATCGTCGGCTTCTTAGGATTAACGTTCCTGATTACATCAGGATGTATCCTTTATTTTAAACAAATGGGTGAAAGTGAAGATGAAAAACCGAATTATACGATTTTGAGAAAACTCGGTTTTACGCAGAGCGACCTGATAAAGGGGATACGCATCAAACAAATGTACAACTTCGGCATTCCGCTGGTTGTCGGCCTCTTCCACAGCTACTTTGCCGTCCAATCCGGCTGGTTCTTATTCGGATCTGAGGTGTGGACGCCGATGATAGTGGTGATGGTGTTATATACTGCGCTCTACTCCATTTTTGGTTTTCTGTCAGTTCTTTATTATAAGAAGGTTATTAAATCGTCGTTGTAAAACAGCAAAAGCTCCAGAGATTCTGGAGCTTTTTGTTTATCGTTTTGGCGCCCGATAACCGGCGGCTTCAGCTTCTTCAACTGAGCAAAACATTTCAGCCGGGTCGGTTGTCCGGTCATAGTATGTACTGCCCGGCGTGTGGTAGATGCCGTTTTTGCTTCCTTTGATATTACAGCCTTCTGCTGTGCCAGCTGTTTTGGCTTCATCACTTTTATTCGTATTGCTTGAAGAATTTCCTGTGTTTTCATGAGAACTGGCAGTTTGGCTTTTTGCCTCTTTTAATTGCTTTTCAAGCTTTGTTTTATCTTGTTGGAGTGTTTCATTTTCAGCCTTTACCGTTTTTGTATCTTCTTTGAGCTGTTTTTGATTTTCTTGCAGCTCTTTAATCTCTGCTTTTAATGATTTCTCAGTCTTTTTGAGTTCGCTATTTTCTTTTTTTAGCTGTTCAAGCTTGCCTTGATCTTCTGTGTTGTCTTTCAATTTCTTTGCTTCAGAGCTGACAGATTTATATTCTTTCTCAAGTTCTTCATGCTCTTTTGTGAGACTTTTGTATTCGGCATTTAGCGCTGAATATTTTTTCTCAGCATTTGCTGCAGCAGCATCAGGTTCTGACAATCCTGCTCCGGTGAAGAGCAGCACGAGACCTCCTATGAAAAGCGGCCAAAAGAGTCTCTTAGAGAAACGTTTTTCCTTTTTCAGCACATATCTGACGAGGTGATACAATCCATAGCCAAGCGAAATGAGACATGCAAGAAAACCTAAGAATGCTAATACCATTTCCATAAAATTACCCCTTTTTCTATTTATTTTACATTTTATGAACAATATTTGTTAGATTTTTTCACGCTCATCAGTTGAAAAATTTGAGATAGACAGATAGAATGAATGTGCTATGATAACTGGATTCGTACGGAGCCGTTTTAGGTTTCGTTTTTTTCATGAGCTTTTTTAGGTAAGAAAGGGGGATGAGTATGCCGCGTGCTCTTAAAATTTTAATTATTGGAATGTTTATTAATGTGACGGGTGCTTCTTTTTTATGGCCGCTGAATACGATTTATATCCATAATCATTTAGGAAAGTCATTAACAGTAGCGGGGCTTGTCCTCATGCTGAATTCAGGCGCCAGTGTGGCTGGAAATTTATGCGGCGGTGTTTTGTTTGATAAAATCGGCGGCTTTAAATCGATTATGCTTGGGATTGCGATTACGTTAGCAAGCCTGATGGGTCTTGTCTTTTTTCATGATTGGCCGGCCTATATTGTGCTGCTGACGATTGTGGGCTTTGGTTCCGGTGTTGTTTTTCCGGCCAGCTACGCAATGGCAGGATCAGTGTGGCCTGAAGGGGGAAGGAAGGCATTTAATGCGATTTATGTCGCGCAAAACGCTGGTGTGGCTGTCGGATCAGCGCTTGGCGGTGTCGTGGCGTCTTTCTCGTTTTCATATGTATTTTTGGCGAATGCTGTATTGTATCTGATCTTTTTCTTTATCGTATATTTCGGGTTTCGAAATATTCAGACGAAGGATGCGTCTCAAACGTCTGTGCTTGATTATGATGCTGTAAACAGCAAAGCAAAATTTGCCGCGCTCATCATATTATGCAGTGGCTATGTACTTGGATGGCTCGCTTATTCTCAGTGGTCTACCACGATTGCTTCGTACACACAAAGCATTGGAATATCTCTTTCCTTATACAGCGTGCTGTGGACGGTTAACGGAATTTTAATTGTGCTTGGCCAGCCGCTTGTCAGTTTTGTGGTGAAAAAATGGGCGGAGTCGCTGAAAGCGCAAATGGTCATCGGATTTATCATTTTTATTGTATCCTTCAGCATGCTGCTGACGGCAAAGCACTTCCCGATGTTTTTGGCTGCAATGGTGATCCTGACTATCGGGGAAATGCTTGTCTGGCCTGCGGTGCCAACGATTGCCAACCAGCTTGCCCCTAAAGGGAAAGAAGGATTTTATCAAGGCTTTGTCAACAGCGCGGCGACAGGCGGGAGAATGATTGGTCCGTTGTTCGGCGGTTTGCTTGTCGATCACTTCGGCATTCAGGCTCTTGTTTTATCTCTTTTGGTTTTGCTGTTGATCAGTATTGCCACAACGCTTTTATATGACAAACGGATAAAACCGGCAAAAGAAACAAATAGGCAAGCATCAATCTCTTCATAATAAAAGATCCCGCCGGATGAGCGGGATCTTTTTACATGATCGGAAGCACGTTAACGGCATCCTTTACATTTGAATATGTTTTTAGCGATGAAAAATTGGCATCGAGTTTATTCATTTTCATAGCCAATTCGGGCTTAATGCCGGTAATAATTAATTCGGTTCCTGTCAATTTCAGCAAATGGCTCAGCTTGAAAATCTGGTCTGCAGTTTGTTCATTCACTTGTGCCAATCCTGATAAATCAATGATCAGATAATCATCCTTGGATGTTGATAAGATATTCGTCAATGTGCAGACGATGGAATTAAATCGTTCCTCTGTTAGGCTGCCGATCAGCGGAAGAGCCGAAATGCCGTTGCGAATCGGGACAATAGGCGTTGAAAGTGCAGTAATTTCTGTGAGGGAATCCTCGAGAAGCTTTTCATACTCTTTTTGCTTGGTGATGTCTTTTTGAATACCGACAAAATAGGTCTTGCCTTCAATCTCCAGTGGATCAATATTTAATTCATTCCAGAACATTGTTCCGTCTTTTTTGTAGTTTTGGATCTGAACGGTAACCGGCTCTTTATTTTGTAGCGCGGTTCTGATGTTGTCTACTTCAGCGGGATCTGTGTGTTTTCCCTGTAAGAAGCGGCAGTTCTTTCCTAAAATCTCCTCAGCTTCATAGCCGGTCATTTGAACAAAGCCTTGGTTGACGTAGACAATAGGATTGTCTTCAAGTGCGGGATCTGTAATTACCACACCGACTCGCGCGTGATCAAGCGCTTTTTTGATGACTTCCAGCTGTCCTTGTACTCCAAATGATTGAAAACTAGCCATATAAATCCCCCTTAGGCTGTCAGCTAACTGTGCGAAAGCCTGGTACTCCCCTTTTTGTAATGAATTCTACAGTAACCGTAGCACAACACATGTTCTGATTCAAGCAAGCGCAGTTTGTTGTTTGTCATTAGGGCTTGTCCTCGTATACACTAAAAATAAGAACAGAGATTGAACATATGAACGGAAGAATATTGTATAAGCTTAATAAGTGACTAGGTCAATGTCACTGGGTGAAAAATGAATCCAATGCATCAAGCTTACCGATCATGTGTTCACATATAATGGAAGAAACAAGCTTTTTCAGATTTGCCAGTATGTAGATATCGAAAATCATCGGAATCGTTTAAGGGGGCTGGATGGCCTGAAGTCGCTTTACGAAATAAGGGCTTTAGGAAGGTGATGATGAAGATGCTGCATCAGGTACTCATTGCTTGTGTAATTGGAGGTATCATGGGGATTCTCGGTCATGTGAAAAAGAGAGGCAGGCTGGAGAAGCCCAGAATGACGAAGCGGTTTATCTACCTTGGATTTTTGGAAGATTGGTTTATCGGAATGACGGCTTCCATTTTACTTGTATTATCCGCTGACCCCGATTCAGGAATTCAACTTGTCATCTTATCCATTATCTCAGGCTACGGCGGTGAAGCTGTTCTCAGAAGTTTTGACTTTGTTAGAGAACTGAACAGCGGCGGCGAACCGGCCGAGTCCAAACGTCAAACCAAAACTCCACCCGAATAATTGTCCTCAATCCTCGCCCGTTCAGGGTACATTCCCATTGTATACAAACCTGCTTGCACTTATGAACAGAATTCTATAAAATACAGTTAAGATTACGGTTGCGATAAGAACAATGAAGAGGAGCAGTAAGAAGCAGATATTGTAACAGAGAGTTGACGGCTGGTGAAAGTCAATCAAGTTTGTTTCCGAACTCACCTCAGAGTTGCAGCGGTGAAAAGCCGCTGACGCATAACTGCGTTAAAAGTATCAAGTGAGTGCGGCGAATGCCGCGCTAACGAGGGTGGTACCGCGGGAAAACGAAAGTCTCTCGTCCCTTTTAGGGATGAGGGAGTTTTTTTTAGTTTGGGAATATTCTGAATATAATCCTCTCCTTCCCGTCAATACTTGAACCATAAACGCCGTATTCAATCAGAAGGAGGTTTTTACTTTGAGTTTTCAGCACAAAGAGATAGAAAAGAAATGGCAAACATATTGGCTTGAAAACAAAACATTTGCCACTCTTGATAATAATGAAAAACAAAAATTTTACGCGCTCGACATGTTCCCTTATCCGTCAGGAGCGGGATTGCACGTCGGTCATCCTGAAGGATATACAGCTACGGATATTCTGTCCCGCATGAAGCGCATGCAGGGCTATGATGTCCTTCATCCAATGGGCTGGGACGCATTCGGCCTGCCGGCTGAACAATACGCGCTGGACACAGGGAACGATCCCGCTGTGTTTACGAAGCAGAATATCGATAATTTCCGCCGCCAAATTCAGTCGCTTGGCTTCTCGTATGACTGGGATCGTGAAATCAATACGACTGACCCTGAATACTATAAATGGACGCAATGGATTTTCTTAAAGCTTTACGAAAAAGGCCTTGCTTACGTTGACGAAGTGCCTGTAAACTGGTGCCCTGCGCTTGGAACGGTTCTTGCCAACGAAGAAGTTATTGACGGCAAGAGCGAACGCGGCGGCCATCCGGTCGAGAGACGCCCGATGAAGCAGTGGATGCTGAAAATTACAGCATATGCGGACAGGCTTCTTGAAGACTTGGAAGAGCTTGACTGGCCGGAAAGCATTAAAGATATGCAGCGCAACTGGATCGGCCGCTCTGAAGGCGCGCACGTTCATTTTGCTATAGATGGACATGATGAATCCTTTACGGTGTTTACGACAAGACCAGATACGCTGTTTGGCGCTACATACACTGTGCTTGCTCCGGAACACGCATTGGTGGAAAACATCACAACGGCAGAGCAAAAAGAAGCTGTTGAAGCATATATCAAAGAAATTCAATCAAAGAGTGACCTTGAGCGTACAGATCTTGCGAAAACAAAGACAGGCGTTTTCACAGGAGCTTATGCGATCAATCCTGTAAACGGAGAAAAATTGCCGATCTGGATTGCGGATTACGTTCTTGCATCATACGGAACAGGTGCTGTCATGGCTGTTCCTGGCCACGATGAGCGTGATTTTGAATTCGCCAAAACATTCGGCCTTCCGGTGAAGGAAGTTGTGAAAGGCGGAAACGTTGAGGAAGCAGTGTACACTGGCGACGGCGAACACGTGAACTCTGATTTTCTGAACGGCCTTAACAAGCAGGAAGCGATTGAGAAAGTGATTGCTTGGCTGGAAGAAACGAAAAATGGTGAGAAGAAAGTGACGTACCGTCTGCGCGACTGGCTCTTCAGCCGCCAGCGTTATTGGGGCGAGCCGATTCCGGTTATTCATTGGGAAGACGGAACATCTACAGCTGTACCGGAAGAGGAGCTGCCGCTGATTTTGCCGAAAACGGATGAAATCAAACCGAGCGGAACAGGTGAATCACCGCTTGCGAACATTAAAGATTGGGTGGAAGTCACAGACCCTGAGACAGGGAAGAAAGGAAGAAGAGAAACGAATACAATGCCGCAATGGGCGGGAAGCTGCTGGTATTTCTTGCGCTATATTGATCCGCGGAATCCGGATCAGCTGGCATCACCAGAGAAATTGGAAAAATGGCTTCCTGTTGATATGTATATCGGCGGCGCAGAACATGCCGTGCTTCACCTTCTGTATGCCCGCTTCTGGCATAAGTTCCTTTATGATATCGGCGTAGTGCCGACGAAAGAACCGTTCCAAAAGCTGTACAATCAAGGAATGATTCTCGGCGAAAACAACGAAAAAATGAGTAAATCTAAAGGGAACGTCGTTAACCCTGACGAAATCGTTGCCTCTCACGGCGCTGATACGCTGAGATTATACGAAATGTTCATGGGGCCGCTTGATGCTTCAATCGCCTGGTCTGAATCAGGATTAGACGGCGCGCGCCGCTTCCTTGATCGCGTATGGCGCCTGTTTGTTGAAGACAGCGGTGAGCTTAATGGCAAAATCGTTGAAGGCGCTGGTGAAACATTGGAGCGCGTGTATCATGAAACGGTCATGAAAGTCACAGACCATTACGAAGGCCTTCGTTTCAACACGGGTATTTCCCAGCTGATGGTCTTTATTAATGAAGCTTATAAAGCAACAGAGCTGCCGAAAGAATATATGGAAGGCTTCGTGAAGCTTCTTTCTCCTGTCGCGCCTCATTTAGCGGAAGAACTTTGGGAGAAGCTTGGCCATTCCGGCACGATTGCATACGAAGCTTGGCCTGTATATGATGAAACGAAACTTGTGGATGATGAAGTTGAAATCGTTGTTCAGCTGAACGGAAAAGTAAAAGCGAAATTACAGGTTCCTGCTGATGCGACGAAAGAACAGCTGGAACAGCTTGCTCAAGCAGATGAAAAGATCAAAGAGCAGCTTGAAGGCAAAACGATTCGAAAAATCATCGCGGTGCCTGGCAAGCTTGTCAATATTGTAGCAAACTAAGCCTAGAAAAAATCCCCTTTGTCAAAGGGGATTTTTTTTCATCAGTCTCTAAATAGCAATCGCCCAGCTGACTTTGATATACTGAACATGATCATTGTGAATAGGAGTGTTTTCTTTGGAGATAAAAGAAATCAGCACAGCCGCTTTGAAAGAAAAAATTGAGGCGGACGAAGAACTATATTTAATTGATGTAAGAGAAGATGAAGAAGTGGCGGAAGGCATGATCCCGCAAGCCGTTCATATTCGGATGGGGGATATTCCTGAAAAAATGGACACCCTTGATAAAGACAAAGAGTACGTATTTATCTGCCGCTCAGGAATGCGCAGCATGAATGTCTGCAGGTACTTGGATGAGCAAGGCTTTAAAACAGTCAATGTTGAAGGCGGCATGATGGCCTGGGAAGGCGAAACAAAACCAAAAAACTAGGGGAGAGCGGTCCCCTAGTTTTTTATTTGTATTCCGGAAGCCAATCGCCGTGTGCTGCAAATAAATCGTCACACATGGAAATGATGTCAGTCATGGAAAGCTCCGCGCTTGTATGCGGATCAAGCATTGCCGCTTGGTAAACCGCTTCTTTTTTCCGTGTGACAGCGGCTTCAATTGTCATCAGCTGTGTATTAATATTCGTCCGGTTTAAGGCTGCAAGCTGCTCAGGCAGTTCTCCGGCGAAGCACGGCGTAATTTTTTTTCTGTCGGCGACGCATGTCACTTCCACAACCGCTTTTGAAGGCAGATTGGTGATCAATCCTGTATTCAAGACATTTCCTCCGAAGGTGAACGGCTCGTTCGTTTCCATTGCTTCTATAATTCTTGAACCATATTCCTTTGAGCGCTTGTGCGTAAGGTTTTTATTGTTGACGATATCATCCCGCATTTTCTCCCAATCTTGAATCTGTTTGACGCATCTTCTCGGATATTCGTCGAGCGGGATTTGCAGCTCGCTGATCAGCTCGGGATAGTTCCGTTTAATAAAGTATGGATGGTATTCTGCGTTGTGTTCGGACGATTCGGTAACATAATAGCCGAACTTATCCATCAATTCAAACCGCACCATATCATGATGCTTTGTTTTTTGTTTTTCTTTCGCTCTCCTTTTGATTTCCGGATAGAGATCAGCGCCGTCTTTTTTGACTTCCAAAAGCCAAGCCATATGATTGATGCCCGCGATGCGTTCCTCGATTCCGTCATGCTCCATTCCGAGAGATTTGAATAAATCCTTCGTGCACACTTGAACACTGTGGCAGAGCCCGATTGTTTTAATATTCGTATAGCGAAGCATGGCGCCTGTAAGGGAGGCCATTGGATTTGTATAGTTTAAAAACCACGCATCCGGGCACATGTCTTCCATATCTTTTGCGATATCAAATAAGACCGGGATGGTTCTGAGTGACCTGAAGATCCCGCCGATGCCGACTGTGTCGGCAATCGTCTGACGCAGCCCGTACCGTTTAGGAATCTCGAAATCTATGACTGTGCTCGGTTTATATCCTCCAACCTGGATCGCATTGATGACATAGCTTGCGTTCTGCAAGGCGAGTTTTCTGTCATCGTAGCTGTTGATGGCCACGCTCGGGTTATAGCGGTCTCTCAGATTTTCGAGCATGAGCTGGGATTCCTGCAAGCGTTTTGGATCAATGTCAAAAAGTGCGAATTCAAAGCCATTCAGCGCTTCTGTTAACAAGCAGTCTCCCAAAACATTTTTGGCGAAAATGGTGCTCCCTGCACCGATAAATGTAATCTTTTTCATATGGCTTCCTCCTTTAATGTTATCCCTTTACCGCTCCGGATGACAGGCCGGCAATAAAGTATTTTTGCAGCGCCAAAAACAGAATAACCATCGGCAGCATCGCCATGAGCGCGGCTGCGGCAACTAAATGCAGATTGTTGGCGTTTTCTCCGAAAAAACCTGCCATGGCCACTGTTAATGTTTGAACCTTTTGATCTTGTAAAAAGAAAATCGCAAATTGATAGTCGTTCCATATGAAGACACAGGAAATAATACAGATGGTCGCAGTGATCGGCTTCAGCAGAGGAAACACGATCGTAAAAAAGATTTTCAGCATGCCTGCGCCGTCAATTCTTGCGGCTTCTTCAAGCTCTTTTGGAATGGTCGAACGGATAAAGCCTGAATACAAGAATACGGTTAACGGCATATAAGCCGCTGTATTGATCAAAATGGCGATGGCGTGTGTATTGACCATTCCGGCGTCCACGACCATTCTGTACAAAGGCACCATGGACGTTAACGGAGGGATGATCATAATGGAAATCAGCAAGGCAAAAACGGCTTTATTCAGCTTCGTTTCCCGCCGGGCAAGAGGATAGGCGGCAAGTGAGCCGAATACGATCAATAACAAGGCAGAAAAACCTGTGATGATAATGGTGTTCATAAAAGAGTTTCCAAGCGAAGCGCGCTCCCATGCCTCTGAAAAATTGTGAAAGGAGATGTCAGCTGGAAACAGCCATTTTGAACTGTAGTCTCCTTTTGCTTTTATTGAAGTGGTCAACAGGATGTAAAAAGGAATAAAATGCGCAAAGGCCACAATGGCGGCAAGAATCGTAATGATCCGCAGTTTTTTTGAACGGGCGGCTTTCATGACATTTCCGTCTCCTTTCTTTTAAAGTACGCAAGCGCGCAAAAGCTGATGATCAAAATGACAAATGCCATAAATATGCCTTGCGTTGCGGCATAGCCGGCATCCTGCCGTTTGAAGTACAAATCATACATAAACGTGGACATGGATTGCGACGCATTTCCGGGGCCGCCTGCGGTGAGCGCGATAATGACGTCAAACAGCTTTAAGCCTCCGATAATATTGATAACCATATTAATCGTGATCGAGGGCATTAGCAGCGGCAGCGTGATCGTGAAAAACTGCTGGCCTTGTTTCGCGCCATCCATTTGCGCCGCTTCGTAGTAGTCTTTCGGAATGCTTTGCAGGCCTGCTAAGTAGACTACCATCGCAATCCCGACATATTGATAGGTGTTAATCATGACAATGATCCACGGATTGAGCGATGGACTGGCTAGCGCATTGATCGGGCTGATGCCGAATACACCGAGCAAATCGTTGAGCGCGCCTCCGTCATAGGAGAAGAAAAAGTACCAAATGTAACCCATAATGAGCGGGCTGATCATCACCGGCAAATACACAATTGTTCTTGTTATCGCTTTCATTTTGATGCTTTGATTTAAGAGCAGGGCGTACAAGAGTCCGACCACGTTTTGAAAAAAGGTGCTGCCGAGCCCGTAAAGCAGCGTGTTTTTTAAGATGTGCCAGGTATCAGGATCAGAAAACAGCCTTTCATATTGCGCGAACCCAACCCATTGGTAGACTTGTGAAAAGCCGTTCCAGTTTGTAAAGGTGATCAATGCACCTTTCACAAACGGATAAATCATAAAGACCAGAACGGAGAGCAAGGCAGGAATATACATCCACCAAAGTGAGGACTGCTTTTTCGGCTTAACCTGTTCCACATGGACATCCCTTGCGATCTCACTCATTGTTTTCAGCTCCCTGTGTTTCCGATTGCTCCCGGAGTCGTTTATATTCTCTTTCCAGCTTCTTCGAAATCTCTTGAGGCGTCAAAATGTCAGCCGCAAGCTCCTGCCCGACCGTGCCCAGGACGTCCCACATTCCGTTTGGCAGGTATAAACGGTCGAAGTAAGGTTCGACTTTGACATCTTGATAATACTCATAGTCATTTGCGTAGAAAATATCAGCTTTCACATTGGTCAGCCCTGAAGGAAGTGATGTGGCTTCAGCCATTTGTTTAGCATTGGCGGAACGGGCCATAAATGCGATAAATTCTTTTGCTTCTTTTAAGTGGGGCGAGTCTTTCCATGCCGCAAGTGTGTAGCGTTCGCCGCCGATCCATATTGGGTCATCTCCGTCATGTATGGCAGGTGTCGGGATAATGCCGACCTTGACGTTCGTGTTGATCTGAGCAACGTCCTGGCCGAGTGTGCCGCCTTGCATTGTAAAGGCGATTTTGTTTTGGGCCATTAATTCAATCAGCTGTGATTTTTTTGCGGTTACGGCGTCAATATTGATCAGTTTTTCTTTCTGCATTTGTTTAAGGATGTCTGATAAATAAGTGAAATTGCTCCAATGAAAGGTACCGTTGATGAGCTGTTTTTTTTCATTATGGGCAGGATCTGTGATGAGAAGAGGTGTAGCGAATTGGTCGTAATATTGGGCGAATGAGCTTTTGTCATATCCGGCAAACCAGAAGGGAACAATCTTTCCCTTGCTCTTTTCTTTAATCGTTCTCAGTGCTTTCATAAAGTCATCCATCGTTTCCGGCGGATCAATGCCGTAACGGTCTAAAATATTACGGTTATACGCCAAACCGTCTTTTGCCTGATTGATCGGATAGGCATACACCTTTCCGCTTTTATTTTTGAGGATGCTGTTTAAATTAGGATCGAGATCTTGAGTCCATTCCATATCCCGGAGATCTGCTGTATATTCTCCGTATCTGATTTTCCCCCAGCCATGTGTATCGAAAAGATCAGGCAAATCTTTGGCTGCCATTCTGACACGCATCATATTTTCATAGTCATTGCCTGGGAAATGAAGGCTGACACGAATGTCACTGTGTTCCTTTTCAAACGCTGCCGCCAGTTTTCTGAACGTAGCTCTTTCACTGTCCGTTGACATTGTAGAATAAATGGTTAACGTCTTTTTTGCGGTATCTGCTGAGCTTTTTTCTGCTGAGCAGCCGGGCAGAATAAGCAGAATAAGAGAGAGAAATAAAACAAAAGTGTGTTTCATCTTTTCCTCCTTATCATCGTGATGAATCTTTTCTTATGTCACCTCCTTAGCTGTATATCCACAGCTTTGTCTCACGATTAATGTTGTGGGCAGGGTGACGCGGTGGGGAAGCGTTCGGCCATTGAGGCGGTCAAGCAGCAGTTTTACGCCTGTACGGCCCATCTCCTCTGTGTACACCTTCACCGTCGTTAATGGCGTGCTGGCAAATTCAGCTTCTTCGATGCCGTTAAAGCTGACGATCGCCGTATCCTGCGGCACTTGGAGTCCGGCTTCCTGGAGCGCTTTTAATGCGCCGATCGCCATGGAATCGCTGGCGATAAAGAATGCTTCCGGCAGATTGCCTTGATCAATTGCTTTCTTCATCAGGCGATAGCCCTCACGCATGCTGTATTCACCGACCAGCACATGCTCAGGCTGGGGGGCGGCGGACTCCAAAAAGGCGGTCAGCCGTTTGTCTTCAATGGTTCTGCGAATGCTTTGGCCGTCCTTCAGCGTATGCTCTTTTTCCTGCCCGCCAATGTAGCCTAACCGTTTGTAGCCTAGATCGAAAAGGTGATCAATCGCCTGGCGTGAAGCGGATTCAAAATCGATGCCAATCGAATCGTATGCTTGAGGATCGGGAGAATGATTGATAAATACTGCATGCTCCAGCCTTCCGCTAATATGCTTAACCGCTTCATCATGAACACGGCCGATGACAATAACACCATCCAGTTCCCGAAAAATATGCTCTTGAAAGGAACCGAGATGAATCGAATTCGTAATGAAAATTTCTTGTTCAAAGCATTCTTTTTCAATGCCTTTGCGAATCGAAGAAAAATAAGGGTCCTGCCGTTCCTGATCGGGAGACAGGCAGCTCAGCACCCCGATCAGCGGCTGGGCCCGCTGTTTTTGCCCGCGGGCTTTCCGGCGTTTGGTAACCGTTTGATAGCCAAGCTCTTCAGCGATGTTGATGACTCTTTGTCTCGTTTCGCCTGCAACAGAAAGCGACTCATCTTCATTTAAAATTCTGGACACAGTCGCACTTGAAACATTAGCTTTCAAGGCGATATCTTTAATCCTAACCATAGGTATCCCTCTCATCTATTTAGTAAAATATTAACTCATCTGTTTTTGATAAATTGATACTATCATATGAAAGTAAGCGGTTACAATAATTACTTTCAGAATATTTCGTTATATTTACTAAATATTTAGTAAATGATGCGATTTGCATTGGAAAAATAAAGGGGAAACCAGATCCATCTCGTAAATGTGAAGTAAGCGAATAAGGAAGGGTGATGGAATGAGAGCGGAAAGAAGAAAGCAGCTGTTTCAATTGCTTGGAGATTTGCCTGAACGGAGGGAAATCAGTACGGAGATATTGCGTATTGAAGAAAGAGAAGGAAACATCATTGAAACGCTCCTGCTCGATCTAAACGGACATGAAAAGGTGCCTGCTTATTTTGTGAAACCGAAGTCCGCAGAAGGACCGTGTCCAGCCGTATTGTTTCAGCATTCGCATGGCGGCCAGTATGATAGGGGGAAAAGTGAACTGATTGAAGGAGCGGATTATTTGAAAACGCCTTCTTTTTCCTGTGAGCTGACGTCTCTCGGGTACAGCGTACTTGCGATAGATCATTGGGGATTTGGAGATCGGCGGGGAAAAGCGGAAAGCGAGATTTTTAAAGAAATGCTTCTTACCGGAAGAGTGATGTGGGGCATGATGATTTATGACAGTGTAAGAGCGTTAGATTATATGCAGTCTCGGCCTGATGTCCAGCCTGACAGAATCGGAACCATCGGCATGTCTATGGGAGGGTTGATGGCGTGGTGGACAGCGGCGCTCGATGACCGGATTAAGGTGTGCGTGGATTTGTGCAGCCAGGTAGATCATCACGTGCTGATGAAAACACAGAATCTTGATCGGCATGGCTTTTATTATTACGTCCCGTCGCTTGCAAAGCATTTTTCCGCATCGGAGATCCAAAGCATGATCGCGCCGCGCCCGCATCTTAGCCTTGTTGGTGAACACGACCAGTTAACGCCGGCTGAGGGTGTGAACAAAATCGAAAAAGAATTGACAGCTGTGTATGCTGGACAGGGAGCTTCTGAGTGCTATCGGGTGGTCCGTTCCGCTTCGGGGCATTTCGAAACAGCAGTCATGAGGCATGAAGCTGTCCGGTTTTTGCAAAAGTGGCTGTGACTGCCACGGGAAAATTGGCAGAAAGGCGCAGATTTGAGCGAGGGAAGTGGAACCAATGGAAGTACAAGACATATTGGATTGGGCTTTCCGGCGGCATCTCAATCCATTAAGCTGGTATATTCGCCCTCTCTTTTTACTAGTATTGGTTTATGCTGCGTATAAGCGCAGCTGGAATGGGCTCATCATTACTTTTGTATTGATGATGAGCAGTATGGTCTGGTTTCCGGAACCTAAGAGGATTTATCTGCAAATGCAAAAAGTGCTGGAATTTGAGCAAATGCTTTTAAGCAGTCCGGTCTCGGCTGTTTTAACTATTGTTTTCATGATGGTTTTGATCGGTTTTATTTTGGCTGCTTTTTGGAAGCGCTCACTTGTATTAGGTGTAATCCTATTGAATGTGACACTTGCTGGGAAGGTGGCCCTGTCTTTACTTTTCACAGGTGAGAGTGGCTGGGCACCGTTAGGCAATACAATTTTTGGGCTGATGATGGTAAATGGGATCGGCTTGTTCATCAAGTATCGAAATCGAAAAAAACGCAGAGGAATAGACATCTAAGGGCCAGGACCGTTTTACTGTAAAGCGGTCTTTTTGCTCGTTTCAGGAAGCAGCCCAAAAACAAAATGGAGATTTCTTATATTGACAGAATCATATGTGAATAATAATATTCTAATTGTTAACCTCTATTTATAATTAGTTAACAATTAGAATAGGATGTAGTACACGTTCTTCAGTTATCAGTGAAAGGGCGAGAAACGATGCAAGAAGAAACATTTTATAGTGTCAGAATGAGGGCTTCTATGAATGGATCTCATGAAGACGGCGGAAAGCATATATCCGGCGGTGAACGGCTTATTCCTTTCCATGAGATGAAACGTACAATCAATGCCTTATTAGAAAAAGGGTTATCCCATTCAAGAGGAAAACCTGATTTTATGCAAATTCAATTTGAAGAGGTACATGAACCGTTAAAAACCATTCAGCCATTGCCTGTGCATACGAATGAAGTGAGCTGCCCGGAAGAGGGACAAAAGCTTGCTCGATTGTTATTGGGAAGAGAAGGCGTTCCGCGAAAAGTGATTGAAAAAGCATATGAACAAATCCCTGAATGGTCGGGTGTCAGGGGAGCTGTGGTGTTTGATATTCACACCGGCAAGCGGTTCGATCAAACTAAAGAAAAAGGGGTGCGTGCCTCCAGAATGGATTGGCCGGACGCCAATTTTGAAAAATGGGCGCTTCACTGTCACGTGCCGGCACATTCAAGAATAAAAGAGGCCCTTGCACTCGCTTCAAAGGTCAGTCAGCACCCGGCAGCCGTTGCAGAATTATGCTGGTCAGATGACCCTGATTACATAACAGGCTACGTTGCGGGTAAGAAAATGGGCTATCAGCGTATTACAGCAATGAAAGAATACGGGACAGAAGAGGGCTGCCGAATCTTTTTTATTGATGGCTCCAAAGATGTAAACACGTACATACATGATCTGGAGAAGCAGCCTATTTTGATAGAGTGGGAGGAAGAGCATGACTTATGATTTGATAGAAAAAAGCAAAAAGCACCTCTGGCTGCCGTTTACCCAAATGAAAGATTATGATGAAAACCCCTTAATCATCGAAAGCGGCACTGGAATCAAAGTCAAAGACATAAACGGCAAGGAATACTATGACGGTTTTTCTTCTGTTTGGCTTAATGTCCACGGGCATCGCAAAAAGGAATTAGATGACGCGATAAAAAAGCAGCTAGGAAAAATTGCGCACTCCACGTTATTGGGCATGACCAACGTTCCTGCAACTCAGCTTGCCGAAACTTTAATCGACATCAGTCCAACAAAGCTCACGCGAGTCTTTTATTCAGACAGCGGCGCAGAGGCGATGGAAATAGCCTTGAAAATGGCGTTTCAATATTGGAAGAACATCGGAAGACCTGAGAAACAAAAATTTATCGCAATGAAAAATGGGTATCACGGTGATACGATTGGCGCCGTCAGTGTCGGTTCAATTGAACTGTTCCACTACGTATACGGGCCGTTAATGTTTGATAGTTACAAAGCTCCGATTCCTTATGTGTATCGCTCTGAAAGCGGCGATCCTGATGAGTGCCGTGATGAGTGCCTGCGAGAGCTTGAACAGCTGCTCGAGGAACATCATGAGGAAATTGCCGCGCTTTCCATTGAATCAATGGTTCAAGGAGCGTCCGGTATGATCGTGATGCCGGAAGGATATTTGGCAGGCGTGCGCGAGCTTTGTACAACATACGATGTCTTAATGATTGTTGATGAAGTCGCCACAGGCTTTGGCCGTACCGGAAAAATGTTTGCGTGTGAGCACGAGAATGTCCAGCCTGATCTGATGGCTGCCGGTAAAGGCATTACGGGAGGCTATTTGCCAATTGCCGTTACGTTTGCCACTGAAGACATCTATAAGGCATTCTATGATGATTATGAAAACCTAAAAACCTTTTTCCATGGCCATTCCTATACAGGAAATCAGCTTGGCTGTGCGGTTGCGCTTGAAAATCTGGCATTATTTGAATCTGAAAACATTGTGGAACAAGTAGCACAAAAAAGTGCAAAACTCCATTGCCTTCTTCAAGACCTGCACATGCTTCCTCATGTTGGGGATATTCGGCAGCTTGGTTTTATGTGCGGCGCGGAGCTCGTTCAGTCAAAGGAAACCAAAAAGGCTTACCCTGCTGATCGGCGGGTTGGATACAAAGTTTCCTTAAAGATGCGAGAACTTGGCATGCTGACAAGGCCGCTTGGGGACGTGATTGCATTTCTGCCTCCTCTCGCCAGCACAGCTGAAGAGCTCGCGGAAATGGTTGCCATTATGAAACAAGCGATCCAAGAGGTTACCAGTCTTGAAGATTGACGCCTGGTTAAACGAGCGATTAGACAGGATAAAGGAAGCCGGCGTTTACCGCAACCTGCGGACAATGAATGGGGCTCCGATTCCAGAGAGGAAAATTGATGGCAAGAATCAAACGGTCTGGTCCTCAAACAATTATTTAGGACTCGCTAGCCACAGCCGCTTGATCTCTGCAGCCCAAGAGGCACTGCAGCAATTTGGGGCGGGAAGCAGCGGCTCACGTTTAACGACAGGCAATTCGGTCTGGCATGAAAAGCTTGAAAAAAAGATTGCCGGCTTTAAACGGACAGAAGCGGCTTTACTGTTTTCGAGCGGTTATTTGGCCAATGTCGGTGTCCTTTCATCATTACCAGAAAAAGAAGATGTCATTTTAAGTGATCAATTGAATCATGCAAGTATGATTGACGGCTGCCGTCTGTCTATGGCTGATACAGTTGTTTATCAGCATATTGATATGGATGATCTTGAAAACAAGCTGAATGAAACACAGCGTTATCAGCGTCGTTTTATCGTTACAGACGGAATATTCAGCATGGATGGCACGATAGCCCCTCTTGATCAGATCATCTCACTTGCCAAACGCTATCATGCTTTCGTAATCGTTGATGATGCCCACGCCACAGGTGTTTTAGGTGAATCAGGAGGAGGAACGAGTGAATACTTTGGCGTTTGTCCTGACATTGTGATTGGCACCTTAAGCAAAGCTGTCGGCACGGAAGGCGGCTTTGCGGCAGGTTCAGCGGTCTTCATCGACTTTTTGCTGAACCATGCAAGAACATTTATCTTTCAAACCGCTATTCCGCCAGCCAGCTGTGCAGCGGCTCACGAGGCTTTCAACATCATTGAAACCAGCGGGGAAAAACGTCAGCTTTTAATTTCTTATATCAACATGATCAGAACCAGTCTGAAGAACATGGGTTATTTGGTAAAGGGGGATCACACGCCGATTATTCCTGTGGTCATCGGCGATGCCCGTAAAACGGTCACATTTGCTGAAAAGCTGCAGGACAAAGGGATTTATGCCCCTGCCATTCGGCCGCCGACTGTTGCGTTAGGTGAAAGCCGGATCCGATTAACAATCACTGCTGACCACAAGACAAGTGATATTGATCATTTGCTGACATCATTTCATTCAATTGGAAAGGAGCTGCATATCATTTGAGGGGTTTTTTTGTGACAGGAACAGATACAGAAGTGGGGAAAACGGTTATATCCAGCGGTCTTGCCGCTTTATTGCGAGAACATAACAGAGATGTCGGGGTGTTTAAACCTTTTTTAAGCGGTATTTCTCGTCATCATCCGGAGAGCGACACTAGTCTGCTGAAAGAGACGTCGCAGACGAGTCTTTCTCATGAAGACATTACGCCTTTTGCCTTCAAAGCACCGCTTGCGCCATACGTTGCAGGAAAGCTGGAGGGAAAGGCTGTCACCATGGAAGAGGTCTTGAGCCATTGGGAGCGGATAAGAGAAAAACATGAATGCTTCATCGTAGAAGGTGCGGGCGGTATATCTGTGCCGTTGGGAGAGGATTTTTTAGTCAGTCATGTCATAAAAGCGTTGCAGCTTCCCATGATCATTGTGGCACGTCCTCATCTCGGAACAATTAATCATACCTTTTTAACTGTCCAATATGCGAAAAGTATGAGTCTTCCAATCGCCGGAATTGTCATCAATGGGATCAGTGATTCTCCTGATGATGATGAAAAAACCAATCCTGAAATGATTGAGCGCTTATGCGGTGTGCCGATTTTAGGGGTTACGCCTAAGCTTGCCAACGTTACGAAAGAAACGGTTCTACATATGGTAAAAGACCATATCAATCTATCATTACTGATGAATCAAGTGGGGGTATGAGAATGAATCAATGGATGGAACTCGCAGACCGGGTGCTGGCTGGAGCAGAAGTGACCGACGAAGAGGCGCTTTCGATATTAAACTGTCCAGATGAAGATATTTTGCTTTTGATGCACGGGGCTTTTCAAATCAGAAAACAATTTTATGGAAAAAAAGTGAAGCTCAATATGATTATGAATGCGAAATCAGGACTCTGTCCGGAAAATTGCGGCTATTGTTCACAGTCTTCAATTTCAAAAGCGCCGATACAGGCTTATCGGATGGTGAATAAGGAAACGCTTCTGGAAGGCGCAAAGCGGGCGCACGATCTGAATATCGGCACATATTGTATCGTGGCAAGCGGCAGGGGACCTTCAAACAGAGAAGTGGATCAGGTCGTAGACGCGGTGCAGGAAATTAAAGAAACGTATGGACTGAAGGTTTGCGCGTGTCTCGGACTGTTAAAGCCGGAGCAGGCGAAGCGGCTGAAAGAAGCCGGGGTAGACCGCTATAATCATAATTTAAATACGTCACAGAGAAACCATTCAAACATCACGACTTCACATACATACGATGACAGGGTCAATACAGTCGAAATCGCAAAAGAATCGGGGCTGTCTCCGTGTTCAGGCGCCATTATCGGGATGAAGGAGACGAAACAGGACGTCATCGATATTGCAAAAAGCTTAAGGGCCCTTGACGCGGATTCCATTCCGGTGAATTTTTTGCATGCGATTGACGGCACGCCATTAGAAGGCGTCAACGAATTAAACCCGCTCTATTGTTTAAAAGTGCTGGCGCTGTTCCGTTTTATCAATCCGTCAAAAGAAATCCGCATTTCTGGAGGAAGAGAGGTCAATCTCCGCTCATTGCAGCCATTAGGGCTTTACGCCGCTAACTCCATTTTTGTCGGAGATTACTTAACAACTGCCGGGCAGGAGGAGACGGAGGACCATAAAATGCTGAATGATTTAGGCTTTGAAGTCGAATCAGTCGAAGAAATGAAGGCCAGTTTAAGTGCGAAAAGCTGAGAGAATCACTAAAAGCAATCGGTGTGATGTCGATTGCTTTTATTTTTGAACAGAAAGGAGAAGATCACATGACAATTGCATTTCCAACTGCATCTTCTGAGTTTTTGAAAAACCCATATCCTTTTTACGAAACATTGCGCGCTATTCATCCTATATATAAAGGGAGTTTCTTGAAATGCCCGGGCTGGTATGTCACAGGATATGAAGAAACGGCAGCTATTTTGAAAGATGCCAGATTCAAAGTCCGGACCCCGCTCCCTGAGGCGTCAACCAAATATCAGGACCTTCAACATGTGCAAAGTCAGATGATGCTGTTTCAGAATCAGCCTGATCATAGACGATTGCGGACGCTGGCCAGCGGAGCGTTTACTCCGAGAATGGCAGAGAGTTATCGTCCGTATATCGATGAAACTGTCCATCATTTGCTCGATCGAGTGCAAGGTGAAAAAAAGATGGAGGTGATTTCGGACTTTGCTTTTCCTTTAGCAAGCTTCGTCATAGCTAACATTATAGGTGTACCGAAGGAAGATAGAGAGCAATTAAAAGAATGGGCTGCGAGTCTCATTCAAACGATTGATTTTACCCGGTCAAGAAAGGCATTAACAGAGGGTAATCATATCGCTGTACAGGCTATGGCATATTTTAGAGAGCTGATTCAAAAGCGAAAACGGCATCCGCAGCAGGATATGATCAGCATGCTCTTGAAGGGGAAAGAAAGGGATAAGCTGACGGAAGAGGAAGCGGCATCTACGTGCATATTACTGGCGATCGCCGGACATGAGACAACCGTCAATCTCATCAGCAATTCAATTCTTTGCCTGCTGCAGCATCCAGAACAGCTTTTGAAGCTGAAAGAAAACCCGGATCTTATTGGCTCCGCCATTGAGGAATGTTTACGCTATGAAAGCCCCACGCAAATGACAGCCAGAGTTGCGTCAGAAGATATTGACATCAGCGGGGTGACGATCCGTCAAGGGGAACAAGTCTATCTTCTGTTAGGGGCTGCCAATCGAGATCCAAACAGATTCACGAACCCCGATGTCTTCGATTTGACCAGAAACCCTAATTCGCATCTATCATTCGGGCAGGGCCATCATGTTTGCCTAGGATCCTCGCTGGCACGATTAGAAGCGCAAATTGCGGTCAATGCCATTCTGCAGCGAATGACCGGCCTCAAACACGCTGATTCTGAATGGCGATACCGGCCGCTTTTTGGCTTTCGGGCGCTTGAAGAGCTGCCGGTGACTTTTGAATAAACCTAGCATGTGAGTGCCAAAAAAAGTGTCAGCCCCGCCGAAAATGGGCAATCTATAAAAAAGGGGAGTGAACACAGTGAAAAAAGTGCTGATCGCCGGCGGAAATGGTGTAATTGGAAGACTGCTGGCTGAAGGGCTTAGATCAGATTATGAAGTGACAGTGCTTGATAAAGATCATTTCAATGGCACAGCCTCTTCCATTCAGGCTGACGCGGCAAATTATGATGAGCTGTTAAAGAAGATTCCGAGAGACACTGATGTAATCTTGAATTTGCTGGCTGTCAAAATCAAATACGATGTCATGGACATCGCTGAATTTGAGAAAATGACGGATGTTTTCTATAAGGCAAGCTATTATCTGTACCGCGCCGCAGCGGAGCTGGGCATTGAAAAGCTCGTGTTCGCCAGCAGCAATCATGTCACAGATGTATACGAAAAAGACGGGCGTTCGCTCTTAGGACGGGAGATCACAACAAGCGATTATCCGCTGTCAAAAAACTTGTACGGTGTATTAAAGCTGACCTCGGAACAGATCGGCCATTTGTTTTATTTGGAAAATAAGCTTTCAGTGATCAATCTTCGCATTGGAACAGTTGTCACTGATGAAATGGATACGCTGCATGAAAAAGAACGGACGAAAAAGACACTGCTTTCTCATCCTGATCTGCTGTCGATTTTCAAAGCCGCTATTGAAACCAATATCCGGTACGGCACTTATTACGCTGTCTCTGACAATCCGGGCCGGCCATGGTCCATTGAATCCGCTGTCAATGAACTTGGGTTTTCACCACAAATCAATACAGCCGAGCTTCTGAATGAGGAAGAGAACGGAGCATAATCATTTTCTAAGATTATGCTCTTTTTCTTTTGTCATCGGTTTTAATCCACGGCAGTCCCCGCCGGGCCGGGGACTCTGTTCAAATGATTATAGACATGGCAATCACAGATTTGCTACATTTTAGACACGATATCGTCACATGCTGCAGCTCGTTCAGAAAAGAATGATAACGCTTACAAAAGAGAGGTGGGAGCTATCGCACATTCATTGAAAAGTCGCCTGTTTGATATTTTGATTTACGGGTTTTTGCTGATGTTCGCTTTAATATGCGTACTTCCGTTTATTCATGTCATCGCAGCATCCTTCGCCACAGTAGAAGAAGTCGTGTCGAAAAAATTCATTTTAATACCGACCACTTTTTCGCTTGATGCTTATCGTTACATTTTTTCAACAGATATTATTTATAAGAGTTTGCTTGTTTCTGTGTTTGTGACAGTGATAGGCACTGCGGTCAGCATGTTTCTTTCTTCACTGATGGCTTACGGATTATCCCGGCGTGATTTAATCGGCCGGCAGCCGCTCATGTTTCTCGTCGTATTTACGATGCTTTTCAGCGGCGGCATGATTCCTACTTTCCTTGTGGTCAAATCACTCGGATTGCTTGATTCTTACTGGGCCCTCATTTTGCCGACAGCCATTAATGCCTTTAACCTGATCATTCTGAAAAACTTTTTTCAAAATATCCCGATGAGCCTGGAGGAGTCCGCGAAAATCGACGGGTGCAATGACCTGGGCATTTTCTTTAAAATTGTGCTGCCTCTGTCACTTCCTGCGATCGCAACGATTTCACTATTTTATGCGGTAACATATTGGAACACGTATATGACGGCGATTTTGTACTTAAATGATTCAGCAAAATGGCCGATTCAGGTGCTTCTGCGCCAAATCGTAATTGTATCAAGCGGGATGCAGGGGGATATGTCAGAAATGGGGTCGGGCAGCCCGCCGCCTGAGCAAACCATTAAAATGGCCGTGATTGTGGTGGCGACCATCCCGGTTCTGCTCGTCTATCCATTTATACAAAAGCATTTTGCAAAAGGAGCTTTGCTGGGATCTGTCAAAGGATAAAGAAAATGAAACGGAGGGGTACGATGGGAAACAAATGGAGGGTGTTTTTGATTGTGCTTGTACTTGCATTTGGCGGAGTGCTGGCTGGCTGTAAAGGGGCTGATCAGTCTTCGGCTGAAGGCAAAGCTGACTCGGGTTCAAAGGTGAAGCTGTCTTGGATGGCGATTTTGTATCACCAGCAGCCGCCGAAAGACAGGGCGATTAAAGAAATTGAAAAGCTGACAAATACAGAACTGGACATCACCTGGGTTCCGGATGCGGTGAAAGAAGACAGGCTGAATGCGGCGCTTGCAGCCGGCAATCTTCCGCAAATCGTGACCATCCAGGATATTAAAAATTCGTCAGTCATGAATGCCTTCAGATCAGGAATGTTCTGGGAGATTGGTGATTATATCAAAGATTATCCGAACTTAGGCAAAATGAACAAACTCATTAATAAAAACGTAACAATCGACGGCAAGCTCTACGGGATATACAGAGAGCGTCCGCTTTCCAGACAGGGGATTGTCATTCGGAAGGACTGGCTGGACAATTTGAATTTGAAAACGCCGGAAACGCTTGATGAACTTTATAAAGTGGCCAAAGCGTTTACGGAGGACGACCCGGATAAGGATGGGAAAGACGATACATTCGGGCTGACAGACCGCAATGACTTAATTTACGGCGCGTTTAAAACGCTCGGCTCGTATGAAGGCATGCCGACAGATTGGAAGGAATCCAACGGCAAATTCACGCCTGATTTCATGACGAAAGAATACAAAGACACAATGAATTATATGAAAAAACTGCGTGACAACGGCTATATGAATAAGGATTTTCCCGTCACAAGCAAAACCCAGCAGCAGGAGCTGTTTTCTCAAGGAAAAGCCGGCATCTATATTGGGAATATGGTAGACGCGGTTAATCTGCGCGACCATGCCTCCGATAAATCGGTGAAGCTTGAAATCATCAACCGCATAAAAGGACCAGATGGGAAAGAGCGGGTGTGGGCATCAGGAGGCCATAACGGCTTGTTTGCTTTCCCGAAAACGAGTGTGAAAACGGAAGCTGAGCTTAAAAGGATCTTGGCGTTTTTTGACCGAATTGCCGAAGAAGACGTCTATAGCCTGATGACTTACGGCATTGACGGCGTTCATTACAACAAAGGAGAGGGCAAAACGTTCACACGCAAGGAAAGCCAGGTGAAAGACTGGCAGACTGATATTCAGCCGCTGTCCGCCTTAATCGCCATTGATAAAGCCTACTTAAAAAATACTGGGGATCCGCTTCGGACGGCGTACGAGGAGCTGACGGAAGACAATGAAAAGATCATCGTCTCAAACCCTGCTGAAAGCCTGTACTCCGCCGCGGAGTCGGAGCGGGGAGATGAACTGAAGAAAATCATTGATGACGCGACCTATAAATATATGATAGGAGACATCACAGAAAGCCAGTTTGATAAAGAAGTGAAAAAATGGGAGTCAAGCGGCGGAAAGCAGATTATTCAGGAATACGAAGAAGCGTTTAAACAAACAAAATAACATTGGAAAAACCCAAAACGCGCAAGCAGTTTTGGGTTTTTTTACATGCTTCTTTTTTGCTGGCGGTAGTTTCCCGGTGTAATCCCCTCCAGCTTTTTAAATGATCTGATAAAGTTTTGCGAGTTTTTGTATTTCAGCTTTTCGGCAATGTCTTTTACCGCCATGTCAGTTTCGGCAAGCCAGCTTTTCGCCATATGGTGGCGGTAGCCGGAGACATATTCGCTGAATGAAATGCCCATTTCTTTTTTGAAAATGCTGCTTAAATAGTTTGGATTGTAATGCAGCCTGCGGGCGATTTCATCCAGTGTCAAATCGGATTCAAACTCGTGGTGGATGATATGAATGATGTTATCGGAAATATTTTTGTACTGTGCATCCGCGCGGGCGTTCACTTTGTCTGTCATCGGATCAATGAACTCATTTTTGAGCCAGTTTTCGGTATCCTCGAACGTTTTCAGCTCGAAAATTTGGTCATACAGCATTTTGTTTTCTTCAAGCTCAAACAATTCGATCCCGAGCACATGCATCAGTTCAATCACATGGTTCAAAAAGCGGGCGATTGCAATTTGAAATTGGTACGGGTTGGTATTTTGGGTGAAGATGGATTGTAAAATCGCGTGCAGGCATTTGTCCGCTTTCTCCTTGTCCCCCGCTTTGACGGCATCGAACAGCTCATGCTGAAGCTGCTTTGGAAAATGGGTTTTGAAGGTTTTCTTCTGATCAAGGTCTTCGTAAAAGATAATCGATTTGTTTTCCGCTTTGAGCCGGTATTTCAACGCTTCTGAGCCTTCTGCATAGGCTGTTTTTGCCTTTGCCAGCGCATCAAACGGCTGGCTGATGCCGATGCTGACAGACAGCTGCAGCTCAGCTTCCGCTTTTTCCTGAATCATCCGCGCAGTCTCATTCAGCTCAGCCATGAATGCTTCCTTCGTCCCGTTCTGGTTGATCAAAATGGTTGCCTGCTGTTTATCCACAACGGCGGGGGCAAGATGCTTGTCAGCCGGGATGTTGCGCTCAATCAGGCTGTTGACGGCAAACAAAAGCAGATCCATATCTTTTTTCTCATAAGGCGTATGATTCAGCGTATCAATTTGAAGCACAAGCAGGGCGAGATGCCGCCAATTTTGCTCTAAACCGAGGCTTTCAAAGCGGTTATTGACCTCCTCATCCGTCAGTTTTCCAAGCATGAGCCTGACCATAAAATATTGCTGTAAATGAGTCGCCTGCTGTTTCATTGTTTCTTCAAGGTCGTCATTTCTGTCTTTCAGCTGCTTAAAGCTCTGTTCAATTAACTCAAACTCATTTTGAGGCGGCTGTTTCTCTTGTATGGCACCGTGTCTTGCGAATGATTCGTAAAGCACTTTGATCGGCTTGTAAAAATGGCGGGAGCCAAGCCAAGAGAACAATAATGAAAGCGTTAACAAAATAAAGCATACTGTAAAGGTGATCCAGCCGATTGATTTTGCTTCTTTTTTTAATTCAGGCAAGGAAACGAGAGAAAAATAAGTCCATGTGTTATAGTCTGATTTTTGATAGGTGACTTTATATTGAATCCGGTCTATGACTGTTTCAAACTGTCCGCTTTTGGCGGTCTGCGTCAGCATTTTTTGGACAAAGTCGTCGTTTGGAAGAGATTCACCGATATCAGACATGTTGTTATGCAGGATGATGCGGCCTTTTTCATCAATGATAAACAGGTTGTTGGCATTTGAATAGTCAGGCATATTTTTGACTAGCGAACAGCTCGGGATGCTTGCGGCGGCCAATCCCTTTGTATTTGTGCTGTTTAAAGGAAGCTGTTTAATCAAATTGATATTGTAGCGGCAGTTGTCTGATGTGCCTTCTTTTGTCGAAATCAAATGATTGTTTTCCTCAAGCATCCAATACGAGCGGCTCGCTTTGTGTTGCGTGTACGCTGCGGCTGCTTCATGAAGAGAGTCTGTATTCAAGCGGTACAAGCCGGAATTGTTCATGTACCATTTTTTCATATAACTGACTAGCGTCATGTTAGACAGGTCGGTATCAAAGCTTTGCAGATAGTTGAGCTCTTGGTTCACTTGGTTATAGATTTGAAATTGGTCAGAGTGCAAAGGCTCGGACAGTGTGCGAAGGAGAGGCGGCGAACTCACATAGTGGGTTAAAGAGTGATCGACGGTTTTCAAGATATGCTCGATGCTTTGCTGGGTCTGCTGAAGTGTGTCGAGTTTTTCCTCCGAAACGTTGGAGATAGCCGTTTTCTGAGAGTGCTCGTACGAAAACAATCCGACCAGAATGACCGGAATGGTGCTGAGCAGACAGAAAAACGTGATCAGTTTATAATAAAACTTGTATTGGCTTCTTTTCATAAAACCCCCCATTTCATAACATCCACTTCACCTTAATACAATTAATCCAAAGATTGATAGATATTGTCAATAATCATTTTCTAATATCGGTGTCTTTTTTTCAGGTGGAATGGCTGAACCCTTGATCATAAAGGGATAAGGCAGGATGTGATCATATGATTGTAGACGGACTTTTGCCTGCTGCGCTACAGTGAATGCAAGAACCCGTGAAAGGAGGCTTGGAAAAGATGAAAACAGCAGAAGCGCAAGCGCCGGCTGTTGATGCAGTCATTTTTAAAAAAGAAAAAAGAAAGCGCTTACTAAACAAGCTGATCCAGCAGAAATATTTGTACTTGATGATTTTGCCGGGATGTATTTATTTTTTGCTTTTTAAATATGTCCCGATGTGGGGAATTGTGATTGCGTTTCAGGATTATCAGCCGTTTCTCGGCATTTTGGGCAGTGAATGGGTCGGGCTGAAGCATTTTATAAGATTGTTTACTGAACCTACATTTTTTCTCCTGTTAAAAAACACGCTCGTGTTATTTGCTTTGAACCTGGTCATATTTTTCCCGGTGCCGATTTTGCTGGCGCTTCTATTAAACGAAGTGCGGATCGCTCTCTTTAAAAAATTTGTTCAGACGCTGATTTATATCCCGCATTTTATGTCTTGGGTTATTGTTGTATCGCTTTCGTTTGTGCTTTTAACAGTAGACGGAGGTTTGATTAATGAACTGATTGTGTTTTTTGGCGGCGAAAAAATCAACTTTCTGCTGAACGAAGAATGGTTCCGGCCCCTGTATATTCTGCAGGTCATCTGGAGGGAAGCGGGCTGGTCGACGATCATTTATCTGGCAGCCATTACAGCGGTTGATCCCCAGCTGTATGAAGCGGCGAAAATGGACGGAGCGGGACGGCTGCGGCAAATGTGGCATATTACGCTGCCCGCCATTAAAAGTGTTATTGTCGTTTTGCTGATTTTAAAAATCGGAGACACGCTGGAGCTTGGCTTCGAACATGTGTATTTGCTGTTAAACGCGACAAACAGGGAAGTGGCGGAAATTTTTGATACGTACGTTTACACTGCAGGGCTGAAACAGGGCCAGTTCAGCTACAGTACAGCGGTCGGCGTATTTAAAGCGGCGGTCGGGCTGATTTTGGTCATGCTTGCGAATCGTTTGGCGAAGAAATTTGGCGAGGAAGGAATCTATTAAGAAAGGGATGGGATCAATGGATCAATCAATCGCTGTAAAATCGCCTCTTACGTACGCGGAGGCATTGGCAAAAACCATTATGAACACGTACACAGTGGAGGAGCTGCCGCCTGCAAACCGCTGGCACTACCATCAGGGTGTTTTCTTATGCGGTGTATTGCGGCTGTGGGAAGCAACCGGGCAAAAGCGGTATTTCGAGTATGCAAAGGCCTATGCAGATCTCTTAATTGATGATTATGGAAATCTATTATTCAGAAGAGATGAGCTGGACGCCATTCAAGCGGGTCTTATTCTTTTTCCATTATACGAGCATACGAAGGATGAACGGTATGTAAACGCGGCAAAAAGGTTGCGCGGTTTATATGGAACGCTGAACCGGACGTCTGAACAGGGGTTTTGGCATAAGGACGGCTATCCTTATCAAATGTGGCTTGACGGCTTATACATGGGCGGGCCGTTCGCACTGAAATATGCGAATCTGAAGCAGGAGCCGGAGCTGTTTGATCAGGTCGTGCTGCAGGAGTCGCTGATGAGAAAGCATACGAAGGATTCAAAAACCGGACTCTTTTATCACGCCTGGGATGAAGCGAAAAAAATGCCTTGGGCCAATGAAGAGACAGGCTGTTCTCCGGAATTCTGGGCGCGTTCCATCGGGTGGTACGTCATGTCTCTTGCTGACATGATTGAAGAGCTGCCGAAGAAGCATCCAAACCGTCACGTGTGGAAAAAAACGCTGCAGGACATGATTAAAAGCATCTGCCGCTATCAAGACAAGGAGACGGGGTTATGGTACCAGATCGTTGATAAGGGCGACAGGTCCGACAACTGGCTGGAAAGCTCAGGATCCTGTCTGTACATGTACGCAATCGCAAAAGGAATCAATAAAGGATATCTAGACAGAGCTTACGAAACAACACTTTTAAAAGCGTATCAAGGCTTGATTCAGCATAAAACCGAAACGGCAGAAGACGGTGCGTTTCTCGTCAAAGATATATGTGTCGGAACGTCAGCCGGTTTCTATGACTATTATGTCAGCCGCGAAAGAAGCACAAACGATCTGCACGGGGCCGGTGCGTTTATTTTGGCTATGACAGAGCTGGAGACTCTTTTTAGGTCAGCAGAGAAATGATGACAGGTATACGTACGGCTTTGTGTGTGATCGTCTCAGTCCTCTTTTTGGCATCATGCTCAAGCAGGCCGGACGGAATGCATGTCATCCTCTTTTCTGATATGCGGGCAGGCGTACAGGAAAAAATAAAAGAGGCCGCTGAGCAGAAGGCCGGGAAGGTGGATATCTTTCCAGCCTATCCGGAAAAACTGCTGACTGAAATCACCGCTCATGAGGGAGATGTCTTCATCGTGCCTGAAGACATGTTTCAAGCTTACGATGATCCGGAAAATTTTCAGCCGTTAGACGAATTGCCATTGGACAAAACATCTCCTTATTCAGCTGTTGATCAAAAAACGGGAGAAAAAACAGTCTATGCCGTTCAGATTGAAAAAGGGGGAAAACAGCTGAACGGCTATTCTTTTCGATTGAATCGCAATATGGCGGCGTTTATCCCTGTGTACGCTACAAAAACAGAGGAAGCGCTGCAGCTGATTTCTCAACTAACTGAAGTCCGATAGAGGTGAGGACCATTGAAAAACATCGTTATTTGCGGATTGAGCAGCAGAGCTCTCAGTATGTTTATCAAACCGCTGATGGAGCGGTTTTCAGCACATTATCAGATTACGGGGTTGCTGGATGCCGATCCAAAACGTTTTGCCGTTTGCAAAAAGAAGTTTCCCGAGCTTTCCCGCGTGCCGGAGTTTAACGAAGACGCTTTTGATGAAATGATGCGCGTTTCAAAGCCTGATATCGTCATTGTGACAGGCAGGGATGACACACATGTCACATATATCTTAAGAAGCCTTCAGTGGGATACGGATGTGATTACAGAAAAACCAATGGTGACGACGGTGCAGGATGCGAATCGGGTGCTTGGGGCGGAGGCGAAAAGCAAAGGGAAAGTCATCGTCGCGTTTAACTACCGCTACAGCCCGTTTCATCGGAAAATTAAAGAAATGATTCTGGACGGAAAAATAGGCAGGGTAACCTCTGTTGATTTGAATTGGTATATTGATACGTATCACGGCGCCAGCTATTTTAAACGCTGGAACCGATCGAGGCCATTTTCAGGCGGTCTTTCTGTCCATAAATCAACACATCACTTTGACCTCGTCAATTGGTGGCTCGGGCAAAATCCGGCGGAGGTATTTGCTTATGGCGCACTGAATTACTATGGGCCGGACAGTGAGTGGAACCCGCTGCCGGAAGAAGACGGGCGTTTTTGCGGGACGTGCCGGGTTAAAGAAAAATGCCATTACTATTCAAGATGGCATCCCCGCTCCTCCACAGCTTCTGTTAAGGATGATCATCTCCAAGCAGGAGACCAGTCCAGCTTGTATACTGCATACAGGCCAGACGCGTGTATTTTTGACGAGGAGATTGACATCGAGGATACGTACGTGGCGGCGGTCAAATATGACGGCGGCGCGCTTTTAAGCTACTCGATCATATTCTCCGCCCCGTATGAAGGCTACCGGCTGACGATCAACGGCACAAAAGGGCGTATCGAATCAAATGAATTTCACGAGCCTTCCAGAATTCCGTTTGCTTTTCCTGAGCAGACAATTGAATACTATCCGCTCTTTGAATCAAAGCAGACCATACAAGTGGTCAAAAACGAGGGCGGACACGGCGGAGGCGATCCGCTTTTGCTTGAAGATCTTTTTTTAGGAAAAGATCCGCTGCGCCGCTATGACATTTTAGCCGGGGCTGAAGCAGGAGCCTACTCCATCGCGGTCGGTGAGGGGATGTGGCGCTCGGTTGCCGAAAAGAAGCCGATCGACATTAAGAGGCTTTTTCAGATGCAAAATGCATAATGCAGAAAAGGAGGGGCCGCCGTGGAGCATGATGGTTCAATGGGGCGGGTGCTGCGCTTTTGCGAGTGGGTCATGAGATTTGCGTATACAAACTTGCTTTGGCTGTTTTTTACGATGATCGGTCTCGGGGTGTTCGGCATCATGCCCGCGACCGCAGCTTTATTCGCTGTCATGCGGAAATGGATCCAGGGGCAGGACAACGTTCCTGTGCTGCAGACTTTTTGGCGGGAATACAAGGCTGAGTTTCTCCGTTCTAATCTGATCGGCGCTGTACTGGCGGTTATCGGATTGATCATTTATATCGATTTGGCCTTTATTTATCCGAGCCATTTCCTTCTGCATGCCCTGCGCTTTGCCATTATGATATTTGGATTTTTGTTCATATCCATGCTTTTTTATGTATTTCCTTTGCTTGTCCATTTTGATTGGAAAAAACGTTTGTATGTGAAGTTTTCGCTCTTGCTCAGTGTGGCGTATTTGCAATATACGCTCGTCATGCTTGCGCTGACTGTCGCTCTCTTTTTCCTGCTTGCGTACCTGCCCGGCATTGTCCCTTTTTTCAGCGTCAGCCTGATCAGCTACTGTCATATGCGAATGGTTTATGCCGTGTTGCTGAAAGTGGAGCAGCAAGATGGTGAGCCGCAGGAGAAACACCAAGCTTTTTATCCGCGGACGAGGTGATCATCATTTCTCTATCATAACGCTGTTCCAAACGGAATAGATTGATAGAGAAAGGAGAGCGGATAAGATGCTGAAGGTAGCAATATTTGATGAAGAGCATGAAAAAGACCTACAGACGGAAATCAATTCATTTTTAAAAGGGATATCGGAGGAGCAGCTGATTGATATCAAATATACGGTTTCGGCGGCGTGCGATCCAGACGGCGAGCAGCTTTACTGTTTTTCCGCCCTTATTTTATATCGCAAATAAAAAGATCTTTCCGCGGGCGCGGAAAGATCTTTTTTGTTAATAAGCCTTTTTCACTCTTGGACTTCTCGGTTTATCGATTTTCTCCGCTTTTCTGATCTCTCTTCGTTCTTTTGAGAGTGATTTATAAAGAGCGGCAATCATCAGCAGGATGACGATAGAAAACGGCAGTGCTGCCAGAATCGCTGTGTTTTGCAAAGCGGCAAGCCCGCCGGAATATAGGAGCACAGCCGCCATGGCGGACTGAATGATGCCCCAGCTGAGCTTCACAGAGTTCGCCGGGTTTAATGAACCGTACGACGTCTGCATGCCCAGCACGAATGTCGCTGAATCAGCAGATGTGATAAAGAATACAGCGATCAGAACCAATGCAAGGATCGATGTCACCATTGTCAGCGGATAGTGATCAAGTGTTCCGAACAGCATCGTTTCAGTTGACATCTTTGCCACATTGAACGTGCCTTTCTGCTGAAGATCCATGGCTGATACGCCAAAAATAGAGAACCATAGAAATGCCAAAATACAAGGTGTCACCAAGACGCCGATTAAAAATTCGCGGATCGTCCGGCCTCTGGACACACGGGCGATGAAAATGCCGACAAATGGTGACCATGAAATCCACCATGCCCAATAGAAAATTGTCCAGCCGTTAATCCATTCGCGTTTTTCAGGATCGTTCGGTGCCAGTCTGAAGCTCATTTGAACGATATTTTGAATATATTGCCCGATAGAATCTGTAAATGAGTTCATAATCAGCACAGTAGGCCCGACGACGAGCATAAACAGCATTAACAATCCGGCCAATGCCATGTTGATGTTGCTCAGATACTTAATGCCTTTTCCGAGTCCGCTCCACGCAGAAAGTAAAAAGAGCACTGTCACAATGGCAATTAAAATAAATTGAACGCCAAAGTTATTCGGAATGCCGAACAGGTAATTCAAACCGCCGTTAATTTGGGTTGCACCGAGACCAAGACTCGTCGACACCCCGACAACAGTGGCGAAAACAGCAATACAGTCAATCAATTTGCCGATCGGGCCGTTTACTTTATCGCCGAGAATCGGTGACAGCGTGCTGCTGATTAATCCGGGAGCGCCTTTACGGAATTGGAAATAGGCGATGCATAATGCCACGACGGCATAAATGGCCCAAGCATGCAGACCCCAGTGGAAAAACGTATAGCGGAGCGCATCTCTGAAGGCTTGGGCGGTTTCTGTTTCACCTGATGGAGAGCTAATTGCGTAATGGCTGATCGGTTCAGCCGCACCATAAAATACTAAGCCGATTCCCATGCCTGCGCTGAACAGCATGGCAAACCATGATAATAACCCGAATTCCGGTTTTTCATCGGGTTTTCCGAGTTTGATTTTTCCGATCGGGCTGAAAATCAAAAAGAGACAGAACCCGACAAACAAAGAGACAACTAAAAGATAATACCAACCAAATGAATTGGTGATAAATGCTTGTGCGGATTGAGACACGTTTTGCAGGCTGTCAGGAGAAATAACGCCCCACAATACAGCTGCAGCTGTGATAACAATCACAATCCAAAATACACTAGATATATGTTTCAAAATTTCTCACCCTCTAAATTTTTGTGTACGCCTATATCTTGCTCGTAGGCTTAGTATGGTCGTACGCTGGCAGATCATCCCTCTCTTAAAATTACCCCGCAATCAGGTGAAACAAAACAAGTCCCACCCTAACATGAATGCGGATAATGTTCAAATGTTCGGTTTATGGTAAGAGTTTAAAAAGTAATGGTTAAGAACGGGCGAATTGTCCGGCATTGAGCCCCGCGAGTCTGCCTGTTACAAGGGCGGACGTAATATTGTATCCGCCTGTATAGCCGTGGATATCCAAGATTTCGCCGCAAAAATACAGGCCCTCCATTTTTTTAGATGCCATCTTTTTCGGGTCAATTTCTTTTACAGATACCCCGCCACCCGTAACAAATGCCTTATCAAGAGACAGCGTGCCGTTTGCGAGAACGGTAAACTGCTTGCAGTCCTTTACAAATTGTCTGAAAGGGTCCTTCGGCAGCTCAGAATACGATACGTTCGGAGAGATGCCGTTTTTTTCGAGCAAGAATAGGAGATAGCGCTCCTGCATCCAAGGCTTCAGTACGTTTTTAATGGCTTTTTTCGGTGCTTCCTTCAGTTCTTTGTACATCTTTTGGAATAGCGTTTCTTCATTGATATCCGGATACAAGTCAATTCTGATCGGCACTTGAGGCTGTTTTTTCAGCTCTTTTACGACAAATTGGCTGCATCTGAGAATGGCAGGTCCCGAGAGGCCGAAATGGGTAAACAGCATGTCCATTTTATGTGTGATGATCGGTTTGCCTTTTTTATTTAACACACTGACGGCGACATCTCTTAGTGATAAGCCCTGAAGTGTTTTTTGCTTAATGAACGGTTCGGAAGATGTGACAGGAACCTCTGTCGGAAACAGCTCTGTTACAGTATGGCCTGCGGCTTCTGCCCATTCATAGCCGTCTCCCGTGCTTCCGGTATGAGGCACACTTTTACCGCCGACAGCGATAATGACTGCCTGGCTATGGATCATTTCGCCGTTATTCGTCACAATCCCTGCTGTCTGTCCATCTTCATATATGACAGATTTAATTTTCTCGTTCGTTCTGATCGTTACGCGGAGCTGTTTCAGCCTGTTTAACAGCGCGTCAACGACACTTTGGGCTTTGTCTGTCACAGGAAACATCCGGCCGTGATCTTCTTCCTTCAATTGAATGCCGAGATTTTCAAAAAACTTGATAATGTCTTCGTTATTAAATTCAGAAAACGCGCTGTATAAAAACCGCCCGTTGCCGGGGATGTGCTTAATAATTTCTTCCACAGGAAGGCGGTTCGTCACATTGCAGCGGCCGCCCCCGGAAATCGCGAGTTTTCGGCCTAATTTATTTCCTTTATCTATCAGCAAAACATCAGCGCCCTGTTCTCCTGCTGCAATTGCAGCCATCAAGCCTGAAGGGCCTCCGCCTATTACGATTACGTCATACTGTTTCATCTTTATCATCAACTTTCTTTTTCCATTTCGTATGCGAACACCCCGTCCGCAGTACTATTATAGCGAAAGAAAGCCTCTCCTTAAACGTCTTTTGCCGCGAACCTGAATCGTTCACAAGATTGCTTTTGTATTTATTACCGTCTAAATGCCCAGTTGTGGTAAAATAGAAAAGTTGAATCTTCGTAGAAAATGGTGATGAAGAAACATGTCAAGCAAACTGTTAAGAGGCACGTTTGTGTTAACGCTCGGTACATATATATCACGGATTCTGGGAATGGTCTATTTAATTCCTTTCAGCATTATGGTCGGAGCGACAGGCGGTGCATTATTTCAATACGGATACAACCAATATACTTTATTTTTGAATATTGCTACGATGGGCTTTCCTGCTGCCGTTTCTAAATTTGTTTCCAAATATAATTCCAAAGGGGATTATGAAACAAGCAGAAAAATGCTCAAGGCGGGCATGTCGATTATGCTTGTCACAGGAATGATTGCCTTCTTCATTCTGTATTTATCAGCGCCGATTTTTGCGGAAATATCGCTGGGAGGCAAGGATAATAACGGCCTGACAATTGACCATGTCGTTTATGTCATCCGCATGGTCAGCTTAGCGCTTTTGGTCGTGCCGATTATGAGCCTTGTCCGGGGATTCTTTCAAGGGCACCAAATGATGGGGCCGACAGCCGTTTCCCAAGTCGTTGAACAGATTGTCCGCATCATCTTTTTATTAAGTGCGACATTCTTAATTTTGAAGGTTTTCAACGGCGGCCTTGTAATCGCTGTCGGTTATGCGACCTTCGCAGCGCTGATCGGCGCCTTCGGAGGACTGATCGTGCTGTATATTTATTGGAACAAACGGAAGGGCAACCTATTGGCGATGATGCCGAATACGGGGCCGACAGCAAACTTAAGCTACAAGAAAATGTTCCTCGAGCTGTTCAGCTATGCCGCTCCGTACGTTTTTGTCGGACTAGCCATCCCTTTGTATAACTATATTGATACAAATACGTTTAACAAAGCAATGATTGAAGCCGGCAATCAAGCCATCAGCCAGGACATGATGGCGATTCTTACCCTGTATGTGCAGAAGCTCGTCATGATCCCGGTTTCCCTTGCAACTGCTTTCGGACTGACATTAATTCCAACGATTACTGAATCGTTTACAAGCGGAAACTATAAACTGCTGAATCAGCAGATTAACCAAACGATGCAGACGATCCTGTTTTTAATTATTCCGGCTGTTGTCGGGATCTCTGTATTGGCAGGGCCGACGTATACATTCTTTTACGGGTCAGAAAGCCTGCATCCTGAACTGGGGGCAGACATTCTGCTTTGGTATTCGCCAGTTGCGATTTTGTTCTCTTTGTTTACGGTCAACGCAGCCATTCTGCAAGGAATCAATAAACAAAAATTTGCGGTTGTCAGCCTTGTGATCGGCGTTGTGATCAAGCTTGTGCTGAATGTTCCGCTGATCAAGCTGATGCAGGCTGACGGTGCGATTTTAGCAACGGCGCTTGGATATATCGCTTCGCTTTTATACGGATTTATCATGATTAAGCGCCATGCAGGCTATTCGTATAAGATATTAGTCAAACGGACTGTTTTGATGCTTGTCTTGTCAGCCATTATGGGTATAGCCGTGAAAATCGTACAGTGGGTATTAAGCTTCTTTATTTCCTATCAGGATGGTCAGGTGCAAGCTGCGATCGTTGTGGTGATTGCGGCCGCTGTTGGCGGAGCTGTCTACCTGTATTGCGCCTACCGGTTAGGATTTTTGCAGAAAATATTAGGCCGCCGTTTGCCCGGTTTCTTAAAGAGAGGCAGACATGCCGGCTGATGAACAAGATATGAAGAAATAGAGGGCTCGCATGCTGCGGGCTTTCTTTTATAAAGGAGAGATTAGGAATGAGGCTTGATAAGCTGCTTGCCAACAGCGGATATGGTTCCAGAAAAGAAGTCAAAACCGTTGTGAAGTCGGGGGCTGTCATGGTTGACGGCAAACCGGCCAAAGATGTAAAGACGCACGTTGATCCTGATACTCAGGAGGTAACCGTTTACGGAGAACCGATTGATTACCGGGAGTTCATTTATCTCATGATGAATAAGCCGCAGGGGGTGCTGTCGGCTACTGAGGACAGCCGGCAGCAAACAGTGGTTGATCTGCTGACGCCGGAAGAGATGAGATTTGAGCCGTTTCCGGCCGGCAGGCTTGATAAAGATACAGAGGGCTTTTTGCTGCTCACAAACGACGGCCAGCTTGCACATCGGCTTCTATCGCCTAAAAAGCATGTTCCAAAAACGTATGAAGTCCATTTAAAATCACATGTTTCGCCGGAAGACATCTCCGATTTGGAAGCAGGTGTCTACATAGAAGGCGGCTATAAAACAAAGCCGGCAAAAGCGGAAATCAAAGCAAACGACAACGGCAATACCGTGATATACCTGACGATTACAGAAGGAAAATACCATCAGGTCAAGCAGATGGCTAAGGCTGTCGGCAATGAAGTGATTTATCTGAAGCGGCTTTCGATGGGGCGTGTTTCCTTGGATCCTGCCCTGGCGCCGGGAGAATACCGTGAGCTTACAGATGAAGAACTTAAGTGGCTGAACGAGCCGCAAGCATGAAAAAACCCCGCATACCGAATGCGGGGTTTTATTTATAAGCACACAAAAACAAGGCTCAGAAGTTTCTTCGCCCCGTATCTATCAGGCCGCTCTCAGGCGGCCCTATGTAATTTTTCAAATTTATGAGGTAATCTTTACTTTCTTTCTCGTTGTCTCCCACTTGCCACGGCTTGGACTATGAACAAGATCATTGTATGCCAACACATTTAAGTCTCTTTGAATCGTTCTAGGTGTAATGCCGAATTCGTCAACCAGTTCCTGTGTTGTCACAAGACCTTTTTCTTGGATAAACATGTAAACTGATTTGATTCGAGTTAGCATACGGTTTGTTGAAGGTTTCAAAAAACCACTCCCTATCATAAGATCGGATGGACTTGACTAACCACAACTCACGACTATCAACTGCGTACGAAATAGCAACAAAGGCAGACATCTATTGTTTTAGATAATTCGCCCTCATTATACACGATATCGCAGTGATGAATCTAGGGATAACTCCTATTAATTTTTTCCAATTTTAGTTGGGCAGCCATCCTTGTTGGATTACTATGTATTTCGACTCAATATTATTATGGTTAAAGAAACTTTTTTTATTCTGTTTCGTAGTAAATTTTGGAGGTGAGTGAGATTTGACAGTATTACTTGAAGCTTCGATAGAGCAGGCCGGGTACACAAGCCGAAAAAAAGTGCTCACCGATGTGTTTTTGGAAGTCGGAAAAGGCGAGCTTGTCGGGTTAATCGGAGCTAACGGCGCCGGAAAAAGCACCGCAATCAAGGCGATACTCGGCCTCTCAGAAGACTTTAAAGGGCATATTGCCTGGAATGACTGTTCATTTGCATATATTCCGGAGCATCCGTCCTTTTACGAAGAACTGACGCTGTGGGAGCATTTGGACCTGATCAGCACGCTGCACGGTATTGAGGAGAGTGAATTTGCGCCTCGGGCCGAACGCCTGCTGCAGACGTTTTCGCTTGATCATGTTATGCATGAGCTGCCTGTCACTTTTTCAAAAGGCATGCAGCAAAAACTGATGCTTATACAGGCTTTTCTCTCTAAGCCGGATATGTATGTGATCGATGAACCATTTATCGGACTTGATCCGATATCGACGAAACGCTTTGTGGACATGCTTAAGGCTGAAAAAGAACGGGGAGCCGGCATCCTTATGTGCACACACGTACTCGATACGGCAGAAAAAATTTGCGATCGGTTTTACATGATTGAGAAAGGATCTTTATTTCTCCAAGGCACGTTAAAAGATATTCAGGAGCAGACTGGATCAGAGGAGCAGTCATTGCTTGACTGTTTTTATCAGGCAGTCCAAGGTGATCGGTTATGAACGGCCGATCGCTCTTTTTTCGAAGGCTGCTTGACTATTACAGGTATCAGTTTAAGGTATTGCATGCGGTTATTGACTGGACAGTCGCTCTCTACATTGTTTTGCCGGCGCTTGCTTTTGTCATCTATCATTATATTGATTTGATGAACGGAAGAGGCCTTATTTATGAGTGGTCTGAGGTGTTGGAATGGAGATGGCTGTACGCTGTGTGCGTGCTGATCGTGTGTACTGGCTCGATCCATACGTTTTTAATGGAAGCGGACAAAGTGTTTTTGCTGCAAAAGAAAGAGATGATCTATCAGCTAAAACGGCATGCGCTGGTGTATTCTTTTTTGGTCACGCTGGCCAAATGGCTGCTGCTCTTTTTCATTGTCCTTCCCTTTATCAGTCATTCTGTTCATATCACATTGGCAGAAGGTGCTGCTCTATTGTGTTACCTGTTTGGCCTTCATACATTCTTTTTATCCTTAAAGCAAGACAGGATCAGAAAGCTGCGCTCCATTTCGAGACGGATTGCCGAAATTCTTCTCAGAGCTGTTCTTTTCTCTGGTTCTGCTGTCCTGATCGTTTTCACTGAGTGGCGTTTGCTTACGCTCATTGGCATTTTGTTTTTGATTGTTGCATTCGTCCGCGGTTTGACCAAGGCAGCTTCGTTCTCGGCTTTTGAAGCAGAGGTGACTGAAGAGAAAAAAAGCAGGTTGGCGCTTGCCGGGCTTGTGATGATGATGAGCCAGGAGGCGGGAATCCCGAAAGTGAAAGACAGGATGAGAAGAAAACCGTTATTATACCGGAATTCAAGAAGGATATTTAAAAGTCGAACGATCTGCACTGGCTATAAGGAATTGTTTTTTAAAGTCATGCTGAGGAATGGCGAGTATACGAGGCGGATGTACATGCTGTTGTCAGCAGTCATCATTCTAATCTTTATGACCCCGATTTGGCTGAAGCTGATTGCGCTGCTGGTGTATACAATCGTTTGCCGTTATATCCTTACGCTTATCTTTGACAAAGTGATGGATGCGCCTATTTTAATTGGAGCCGATAAGGAAAGTGATGAGTATTACCGAGCCAGAAAAAGCTGTATACACACGCTGCATTATGCGTTTGTCGCCTGCTGTTTTTTAGCGGCCGCTGTCTCTTTATGGTTTACATAAAAAACCCAAACGGCTGGCGTTTGGGTTTTCTGTATGTGTTATAAAATAAACAGCTGGATGAAAAACAGAATGGCGAAAATAATGACGAGCGGATGAATCTCTCTCCATTTTCCCCGCGCTGCTTTTACGATCGGATATGAAATAAAGCCAAGCGCAATTCCTGTAGAAATGCTGGATGTCAAAGGCATGGCCAGAATGACGAGAAACGCTGGAAATGCCTCGTCCATCTCTTTCCAGTTCATATTGGAAACCGAGCCCATCATCAGGCTGCCGACAATAATCAAAGCAGGAGAGGTGATGGCGGCTATGCCGGACAAGGCGCTGACAAGCGGACTGAAAAACATTGAAACCGCAAACATCACCGCAACAGTCAAAGCCGTAAGCCCAGTTCTTCCCCCAGCTGCGACACCAGCGGAAGATTCGATAAATGCAGTCGTTGGACTTGTGCCGAAAACAGCTCCTACTGTCGTCGCCGTTGAATCGGCAAGCAGCGCTTTTCGCACGTTCGGAAGCTTGTTGTTCTTCATTAGCCCGGCTTGCTCTGCAACACCGATCATCGTGCCGGTCGTATCAAATATCGTTACCAAAAGAAAAGAAAAGACAACAGCGTACAGGCCGTGGTGAACGACATCGCCAAAAGCGGAAAATGGATTTGAGATGATCAATCCTTCCGGCAAATGAGGAAGTGACATAAAACCCTTCGAAAAATGCAGCTGGCCGGTAAAAAAGGCGATCAAAGCGGTAGCTGCCATTCCGATAAATAAAGCGCCGCGTACATTCAGCACCATCAGAACCACACTGATCAAAAGGCCGATCAGCGTTAAAATAACACCAGGTGAATGAAGATTGCCGAGAGTAACCAGGTTTGACTCATCAGCCGCCACAATTCCCGCCTGCCGCAAACCGATAAAAGCAATAAACAGCCCGATCCCTGTTGTGATCCCGTATTTTAAATTGTTTGGAATTGCTTCTATAAGTTGTTTTCTTAAAGGCGTTAACGATAGAATAATGAAGAGAACCCCTGCTGTAAATACGGCGCTGAAAGCTGTTGCGTATGTGATGCCGCCATCGCTTGCGCTTACGACATGAAAGGCTAAATAAGCGTTCAAGCCCATGCCGGGCGCAATAGCAATCGGATAATTTGCTGCCAGGGCCATCCACAGCGTTCCGACAATGGAGGCAATAATCGTTGCGGTGAAAACCTGGTCGAAAGGAACTCCGGCGTTAGCCAGAATGACCGGATTAACCACGACGATATAGACCATTGTGAAAAAGGTCGTCAGCCCTGCTATGATTTCTTGCTTTATGGACGTTTGCTGCTCTTTTAGATGAAACATAGTATCCTCCAATTACGAACGTTTTAACAAAACACCATTAATATTATTCGTTTTATTTGGTTTTTGCAAGTCATTTCTTGCGGAAAGGGGATCGTTATGAACTGGGAAGTTGAAGTGATCAGAAAAAAAGAGGATTTAATTCGTGATACGCAGGAATTTTTGAAAATCAACAGTGTAATGGATGAAACAACCGCCGGACCCGGCAAACCGTTTGGAGAAGGTGTAAACGCCAGCCTGACTTCATTGCTGGAGCTTGGAGAAAAAGAAGGCTTTACAACAAAAAATCTTGACGGCTTCGCAGGCCATATTGAATGGGGCGAGGGCGATGACATTGTCGGCGTACTTTGCCATGTTGACGTCGTGCCGCCAGGAGACGGCTGGACGAGTGATCCGTTTTCAGCTGATATCCGCAACGGACGGATTTATGCAAGGGGCGCCATTGATGACAAAGGCCCGACGATGGCGGCATTCTACGCGCTGAAAATCGTGAAAGATATGAATTTGCCGCTGTCCAAGCGTGTCAGAATCATTATCGGAACAGATGAAGAAAGCGATTGGAGATGCGTGGAGCATTATTTCAAGCATGAAGAAATGCCAACGCTGGGATTTGCGCCTGACGCCGATTTTCCGATTATTAACGCGGAAAAAGGGATCATTGATGCTTCTTTACTTATCCCGCACCGCTCAAACCAAGCCGATTCAGAGGCAGTGCTTGTCTCGTTTCAGTCAGGCCTTCGCTTGAATATGGTGCCTGACGCTGCAGAAGCTGTCATTGAAGGGCCGAAAAAAGAAGAGATACTTGCTTCATTTAAAAACATGCTTCGCACGACAGATCAAAAAGGGGAAGCTGAAATAAAGAACGGCCAGCTTATTTTGCGTATGTACGGGGTTTCCTGCCATGCGATGGAACCGAACAATGGAATCAATGCCGGCATTTTATTATGTGAATTTCTGCAGCAGGCTGAGCTTGACGATGCAGGACAGCGGTTTGTGCAAGTCGTGACAGACAAGTTCTCAAACGATACAAGAGGGAAGAAACTGAACATCGACTGCGAGGATGAAATCAGCGGCGAGCTGACATTAAATGTCGGAACACTGCGCTATACGGAAGGGCAAGGAGGCGAGCTCGGAATCAATATCCGCTATCCTGTGACCGCAGAAAGCAAAGTGATCCGCGATGCATTCGAGAGCGCATCTGAATTTGAGCTTGGAGAATTCAAAGACAGCAAGCCGCATCATGTGTCAGCAGATCATCCGTTAGTCAAAACCCTGCAAAAGGTTTATGAAGGCCAGCTGGGAAAAAAAGCTGATTTAATCTCAATCGGCGGGGGGACTTATGCCAGATCTTTAAAAGCAGGTGTCGCGTTCGGCCCGCTCTTCCCCGGACGTCCTGACAGCGCACACCAAAAGGATGAATATATTGAAATTGATGACCTGCTTAGATCGACAGCGTTATATGCGCAGGCAATCTACGAACTTGCAAAATAAAAGGACCGGCTTCTTCTGAAGCCAGTCCTTTTTTTAAACAAATGACCATAAATCAGTTGATAAATACCGTTCTCCTGTATCGGCTGTCATGCAGACCACAACTTGGTCAGGAGAGAGGCGTTTTGCTGTTTCGATTGCCGCGAAGCAGGCAGCACCTGACGAAGGCCCGACAAGAATTCCTTCTTCAGCAGCGAGGCGTCTTGTCGTCGTATAGGCGTCTTCATCAGAGATTTTGATAATTTCATCATATACGTCTTGATTTAAAATCGGTGGAATGAAGCCCGGGCTCGTCCCTACAAGCTTATGGGCGCCGGGTTTTCCTCCGGATAATACAGGAGAACCCGCAGGTTCGACAACATGAACCGTGATATCCGGGAAAAGCTCTTTGAGCGCTTCACCTGTTCCGGTAATGGTTCCGCCCGTTCCGGAAGAGGCGACAAAAGCGCCGAGCGGTTTTCCGATTTCCTCTATTGCCCGGGCAATTTCAGGCGCCGTCGTTTTCCGGTGCGCGTCAGGATTGGCGGTGTTATCGAACTGCATTGGTATATAGCTGTTCGGAATTTGTTCGGCTAGCTCCTTCGCTTTTTTGATGCTGCCCGGCATTCTTTCCGCTCCGGGTGTTAATACAACCTCTGCGCCGTAAGCTTTAAGAAGGTTGATCCGTTCCTTCGTCATCGTATCAGGCATGACTAAGATCGCTTTATATCCGCGTGCCGCCGCATTCATGGCGAGCCCGATTCCAGTATTTCCGCTTGTTGGCTCTATAATAACTGAGCCCGGCTTGAGCAGACCGTTTTGTTCTGCTTCTATGATCATTTGATAAGCGGCTCTGTCTTTCACACTGCCGCTCGGATTGAAAAATTCAAGCTTTAAATAGACTTGTGCCGCGTTTTCCGGCTGAAGCCGATTCAATCTCACAAGCGGTGTATCTCCTATCAGATCAGCTGTATTTTCAACGATTTTCAACATTGTCATTCCTTTCTGAATAAAACAAGTGTCATATAATATCCTAACATAATAAACGTTTGTGCGAGAGTGTTTTCATACACTGTTCCTCTATCCGCACAGCCTCTTTATTGATAAAATAATAGCTGTTAAAGAAGGGAGTGTCAGACGGATGCCAGATACACGGCCTCATTATTTCATCGGCGTTCCCATTCCTGAGGGAATTGCGAATCCGATTTACCGGGCTGCGAAAAACGAGCCGGTTTTGACGTTTCAAAAATGGGTGCACCCGCTTGACTATCATATTACGTTAATTTTTCTCGGAGCGGCGGATGAGACACAAATCCAGCAGCTTGAGGGTTCGCTTGCTGCGATTGCTTCAGAAACCGATCCGTTTCCAATTGAGTTTGGCAAAATAGATGTATTCGGCGACCGCAGAAGGCCGCGTGTTTTACACCTGGAGCCAAAGAAAAACAAAACGCTTGAAATGTTGCGAGAACATACGAAACAGGCTGTTCTTCAAGCCGGCTTTCAAGTGGAAAAAAGACCGTATCACCCCCATATGACGCTGGCTAGAAAATGGACAGGCGAAGAAGGATTTCCGGCACATGTTCCGTTTGAAAGCGGCGAGGTTTCGATGATGACTGAACGGTTTTCGCTCTTTCAAATACACTTGAATCAATCACCAAAGTACGAGGAAATATTTAAATTTCATTTATCTTAATTCATTGCGGAGTGGAGAAACAAACATGGCACAAATCATCAAAATTCATGATTATATATCGAGATATGAGCTTGATCCGTACCATTATATCAACCAGTTTGTAAGGCTGAAAAAAGAGCGCTGGCTTTCACTATTAGAAGCAGCGGAGCGCCAGCATGAAGAAAGACAAGCCAGTGCCGAAGAGCCGGAGCCGGTGCAGAAACGAAAAAAATTTTCATTGAAAAGAAGAAAAGAAGAGATAAAAGCCGATATACAAGAAGAGAGACACCAATGGTTTGAGGAAGAAGACGATTTACATGTAAGGCTGCCGAAGAGCAGGATGGCGCTTGCTTCATTTTATAAAAGGCATTTATATGACTTTCAGCTCAAATGGGCAAGCTCAACTCTAGCAGAAATATCTCATCTCTCAAACCAGGTGAAGCAGGACCGCATTTTGCGTTATCTGACCCAGCAGCTGCCTGATTCTTATTTCATTATGTATAAGCCCGTGCTGCAAATTCAGCAGGCGGCGGTTGAATTAAGCATTGTGATTATTTCCCCGCTTGACATTTATTGCGTTTCTTTTTTAGAGGCGGAGGAAGACAGTGTGTACATAGGGTCTAAAAATCGTTTTTGGGAGAAGAAAACAGCCTCTCAGACTGCATCAGTGTTAAATCCGGGGCTGAGCCTGTTTCGCACTGACTCCGTCGTGTCAAAGATCATAAAGGAAAAACAGGCTGATATTCCGGTTCGAAAATTGCTTCTGAGCAGAACGTCGTACATTGATTACCCCGAGCCGCCATTCGGCTTAGAAATAGCGGATAAGCGGGGCGCGGAGGAATGGATTGAGCGGCAGAAGAAAAACACGGCTCCGATTAAACATCATCAGGTAAAGGCTGCAAAGGCTCTATTGTCTTACTGCATGTCTGACTCCTATCGCAGACAAGAGTGGCTGGAGTAAAAGAGAACGATTTGAGCGGTTTTCTCATAACATAAGCAGGTGAGAAAGATGAGCCATTGGTTTTTTATTATTAATCCGACAGCAGGACATCGAAACGGCCTGCGTGTTTGGAAGTCTATTCAAAAGGAATTAATCAAACGGAAAATTGAGCACCGCTCATTTTTAACTGAACATCCCGGGCACGCCGAAGTGCTCGCCAGACAGATTTCAACGATACAGGAATATAAGCTGAAGCGCCTGATTGTCATTGGCGGAGACGGAACGATGCATGAGGTTGTCAACGGGCTGAAAGATGTTGACGATATAGAACTGAGCTTTGTGCCGGCGGGCGCGTATAATGATTTTGCGCGAGGATTCTCTATTAAAAAAATCGATCTGATGCAGGAAATCAAAAAGCTGAAGCGTCCGTTAACCCGAACCTTCCATTTAGGAAGCGTAAATTTCCTTCAAGATAAATCACACGTTCTTTATTTTATGAATCATATCGGAATTGGTTTTGACGCATATGTCAATAAAAAGGCGATGGAATTTCCTTTGAGACGGGTTTTTCTTTTTCTCCGCCTTCGATTTCTTGTGTATCCGCTTTCCCATTTGCACGCCTCGGCGACCTTTAAGCCGTTTTCGTTAGCCTGTACAACGGAAGGTGAGACGCACGAATTTCATGATGTCTGGTTTGCGATTGTATCCAACCACCCATTTTACGGGGGCGGCATGAAGGCGGCGCCGCTTGCAAATCCGCGCGAGAAGGCATTTGATATCGTGATCGTTGAAAACCAGCCGTTTTTCAAAAAATATTGGCTTTTATGTCTGATGGCATTTGGAAAGCATACAAAGATGGACGGCGTTACGATGTTTAAAACAAAGGACATTACGTTTTACACGAAGGACAAAATTCCGTTCCATGCTGACGGAGAAATCATGGGCACCACCCCGTTTCGTCTGGCATCGAGTCCTTCGCCCCTAAGGATCAAAACATAAACGTGTTTGGAGGAGAGTGCTTCCGATGGTCAGCATCCGCCGAAGCTTCGAAGCGTATGTCGATGATATGAATGTCATTACCGTTTTAATTCCTGCTGAACAAAAAGAAATCATGACACCGCCGTTTCGGCTTGAGACAGATACAACCGATTTTCCTCTGGCTGTCAGGGAGGAATACCGCCTTGAAGGAAAATACAAATACGTCTGCGTATCCGATCATCCGGTGACATTCGGAAAAATACATGCCGTCAGAGCGTCCAGCGGCGACAAAACGGATCTCCAAATTGGCGCGGTCATCCGGACGGATGCGTTTGATGATGCATTTTATTATGACGGAGAGCTGGGGGCTGTTTATACTGCGGATTATACTGAATTTAAAGTATGGGCGCCTGCCGCATCCTCAGCTGCTGTCAAGCTTTCACATCCGAATAAAAGCGGGCGCACATTCCAAATGATTCGGATGGAAAAAGGCGTCTACACCGTTACTGTCACCGGCGATCTCCACGGGTATGAGTATGTGTTCTGTATCTGCAACAATTCAGAGTGGACGGAAACCGTTGACCCGTATGCAAAAGCAGTGACGCTAAATGGAGAGAAGGGCGTCGTCCTGCGCCCGGATCAAATGAAATGGGCTGACTCAGTCAAACCATTCTCAAACCCTGTGGATGCCGTCATCTATGAGATGCACATCCGCGACTTCTCCATCCATAAAAACAGTGGCATGAAAAACAAAGGAAAATACTTAGCGCTGACGGAAACCGATACGCAAACCACAAATGGCTGTTCTTCCGGACTGGCGTATGTAAAAGAGCTTGGTGTTACGCATGTAGAGCTTCTGCCGGTGAATGATTTTGCCGGAGTTGATGAAGAGAAGCCGCTTGATGCTTATAATTGGGGATATAACCCGCTTCATTTTTTTGCCCCGGAGGGAAGCTATGCCTCAAACCCTCATGATCCTCAAACAAGAAAAACAGAGTTAAAACAAATGATCAAAACCCTTCACCAGCATGGCCTGCGAGTCATTCTGGATGTCGTTTTTAACCACGTGTATGAGAGGGAGAGTTCCCCCTTTGAAAAGACAGTGCCCGGTTATTTTTTTCGGCATGACGAATTTGGGATGCCGTCAAACGGCACCGGCGTTGGCAATGACATCGCGTCAGAAAGGCGGATGGCGAGAAAGTTCATTGCGGATTGCGTCATCTACTGGCTTGAGGAATACGATGCGGACGGCTTTCGCTTTGACCTGCTCGGCATTTTAGATATTGATACCGTGCTTTATATCAAAGAAAAAGCAGCTGCGGTAAAGCCCGGAATCCTGCTTTTTGGGGAAGGATGGGATTTGGCTACACCGCTGCCGCATGAACAGAAAGCCACCTTGCCGAACGCTTCAAAAATGCCGGGCATCGGCTTTTTTAATGATACGTTTCGTGACGCTGTGAAAGGGAACACCTTTCACCTCACGGCTGCCGGCTTTGCGCTCGGAAACGGTGAAGCATCTGAAACCGTTATGCATGGGATTGCCGGGTCTTCCGGATGGAAGGCATTAGCACCGGTTGTTCCTGAACCCAGCCAGTCTATCAATTATGTCGAGTCACACGACAATCACACCTTTTGGGATAAAATGAGCGTTGCGCTTTCTCAAGAAACTGACAGCCGAAAGAGAAGCAGGCAAAGGCTGGCTGCCTCGATTATCTTGCTTGCCCAGGGGGTGCCGTTTATTCACAGCGGACAGGAATTTTTCCGGACGAAGCACGGAGTGGAAAACAGCTATCAATCCAGTGACAGCATCAACCAGCTGGATTGGGATCGGCGTGAAACGTTCAAAGAAGATGTTGACTATATCCGCAGGCTGATCTCGCTGAGAAAAACGCATCCGGCATTCCGTCTCAGATCGGCTGCAGACATCCAGCGCCATCTCGAATGTTTGACGCTAAAAAAGCACCTCATCGCATACAGGCTTTATGATCTCGGTGCGGTTGACGAATGGGAAGACATTATCGTCATCCATCACGCGAGTCCGGACTCCATGGAATGGAAGCTGCCAAACGACAAAACGTACCGGCTTTTAAGTGATACATCAGGTTTTCAGCATGACCCGAAAGAAATCAAGAAAGCGGTTGCGGTAAACGGCATCGGAACGGTTATCTTATATTTAGCATCAGATCTTAAGAGTTTTGCTTGACGAAGTTTGTGCTATAGCGCTAAAATTTAAAGGACGGCTATTGATTAGCATATGAGACTCTCAATAGCTGTCTTTTTTATTTTCATACGATTCGTACGAAAAAGGCACTCGCTGGATAGACTAGAGACGATTAGCCTTTATTCTAAAATATTTTAAGAAATGATGGGTTGAACATTGATATGAACTGGTTGGGACAATTACTAGGTAGCGATTGGGAGATCTTCCCCGCCGGAGGAGCTACAGGAGATGCATATTATGCGAAACATAACGGGCAGCAGCTTTTTTTAAAACGTAATAGCTCACCTTTTTTAGCTGTTTTATCCGCCGAAGGCATTGTTCCGAAGCTGGTTTGGACAAAACGGATGGAAAATGGAGACGTCATTACGGCTCAGCACTGGATGACCGGCAGAGAGCTGAAGCCTAAAGATATGAGCGGACGGCCCGTAGCTGAATTGCTTCGTAAAATACACACATCAAAAGCCTTGCTGGACATGCTGAAAAGACTTGGAAAAGAACCGCTGAACCCGGGGGCTCTTCTGTCTCAGCTGAAGCAGGCTGTATTTGCTGTGCAGCAATCTTCGCCGCTGATTCAAGAAGGAATCAAGTATTTAGAAGAACATCTGCATGAAGTGCATTTCGGTGAGAAAGTCGTTTGCCATTGTGATGTCAATCATAATAACTGGCTATTGTCTGAAGACAACCAGCTGTATTTAATTGACTGGGACGGCGCCATGATCGCTGATCCGGCGATGGATCTCGGGCCTTTGCTGTACCACTACGTCGAAAAGCCAGCTTGGGAGAGCTGGCTGAGCATGTACGGCATTGAGTTAACGGAAGGCCTGCGGTTACGAATGGCTTGGTATGTGTTATCTGAAACAATCACTTTCATTGCGTGGCATAAAGCAAAAGGCAATGATAAGGAATTCCATGATGCAATGGAAGAACTGCATATTCTCATGAAACGTATCGTTGAATAATCAGGAATACGAATCCATTTGCTCTACCCATTGAGACAGGCTGTTCTGATGCTCTTGTATGTGTGAGTCGATGGATTTGGATGATATTCCTGATTGGCTGTAACGGTAAACATCTTCCAGCACGTTTTTGAAGTTTGAATCAAGCTCGGTGTTTGCCATCAGCGATTTAATCACACGCTCAAGCTGCTCGTACTCTGCGACGGTTCCGCAGCAGTCCAATTGATGGTCAGTCAATATATCCTTCAATAAATGAACTTGATGCTCATAATGTAAGCCCATAACGGTACACATCCCTTCAGTATCCTACGGGTTAAATTGTTCAAAACAGAGCGTTTTTATACATGTGAAAGGAGTGTTCCTGCAGACAGGAACCTCTTTTTTTATATGCTCAGCCTTAGCAGGCACACTGGAAAAACGAGCTTGCGGGTCTTTTTAATTCATGGTATGTTGTTAGTCGAAATAATAGATAGAGGTGTCAATCATATGAGAATGCGCCACAAGCCTTGGGCTGATGACTTTTTGGCTGAAAACGCAGATATTGCCATCAGCAATCCTGCTGATTATAAAGGAAAATGGAACACAGTGTTTGGCAATGACAATCCGATCCATATCGAGGTTGGGACAGGGAAAGGGCAATTTATTTCTGGAATGGCCAAACAAAATCCAGACATCAATTATATTGGGATTGAGTTATTTAAAAGCGTCATCGTGACAGCCGTTCAAAAAGTAAAAGACAGTGAAGCGCCGAATGTAAAGCTTCTGAATATAGATGCGGACACGCTGACAGATGTGTTTGAGCCGGGTGAAGTCAAACGGGTCTACTTGAACTTTTCTGATCCTTGGCCGAAGAAACGCCACGAAAAACGCCGTCTGACGTATTCCCACTTCCTCAAAAAATATGAAGAAGTGATGGGAAAAGGCGGAGCGATTCATTTTAAAACGGACAACCGCGGCTTGTTTGAGTACTCTTTGAAGAGCTTCTCCGAGTACGGCCTGCTGCTGACATACGTCAGTCTCGATTTGCATAACAGCAACCTGGAAGGCAATGTTATGACAGAATATGAAGAAAAATTCTCAGCACTCGGCCAGCCGATCTATCGGGCTGAGGTTGAATGGAGAACGTAAAACAGACTCTTACAGGAGTCTGTTTTTTTTATGGGCCGTTTGCTACCATGATGACAGGGGGGATGAAAATGGAAACAATGAAAATTGGAAACATGACGTTAACCTGGCTTGACGGAGGCGTGACACATATGGACGGAGGCGCCATGTTCGGCGTCGTTCCAAAGCCGCTTTGGTCTAAAAAATATCCAGTCAATGAAAAAAACCAGATTGAACTAAGGACAGACCCTATCCTCATTCAAAAGGACGGGCTGAAGATCATCGTCGACGCCGGAATTGGGTCCGGCAAGCTGATTGATAAACAAAAACGAAACTATGGCGTGACACAAGAATCGAATGTGAAAACATCATTAGCGGCACTCGGATTAACGGTTGCTGATATAGACGTGATCGCTATGACACACCTTCATTTCGACCATGCATGCGGTTTAACGGAATATGAAGATGAACAACTCATCTCTGTCTTTCCGAATGCAGTGATTTATGCATCAGCTGTTGAATGGAATGAAATGCGCCATCCGAATATCAGATCGAAAAATACGTACTGGAAAGAAAACTGGGAGGCAGTTGCCGGCCAAGTCAAAACCTTTGAAGACACCTTAACGATCACAGAGGGAATTACGATGCATCACACCGGAGGCCATAGTGACGGCCACAGTGTTCTTATATGCGAAGATGCGGGTGAAACCGCCGTACATATGGCAGATCTGATGCCGACACACGCCCACCGCAATCCGCTATGGGTGCTGGCTTACGATGATTATCCAATGACCTCTATACCGCAAAAGCAGAAATGGCAGGCATTCGCAGCGGAAAAAGACGCATGGTTTATTTTTTATCATGATGCCGAATATCGCGCGCTTAAATGGGATGAGGATGGAAGCATCAAAGATTCAGTGAAGCGAATCAAGCAATAGCATATTTTTATGTTTACCCTGCATGATTTCCGGCTAATAATGCAAACCTAGTACTAATTATGCTCAGAAAGGAAGAGGCAGGGTGAAACAATTTACAGTAACAAACGAAGGAGACATTCAAACAACATTAAGAGGCCTTGAAGTACTCTCTGTTCCTTTTTTGAACAAAGGTGTTGCTTTTACTGAGGAAGAAAGAAAAGAACTTGGCTTAAAAGGCTTTCTGCCGCCAAAGGTATTAACGATTGAAGAGCAGGCGAAAAGAGCGTACGAACAGTTTTCCGCACAGCCTGACGATTTGAGCAAAAATGTCTATTTAACAGCACTGCATGATCGGAATGAAACGCTGTTTTACCGCCTGTTAAATGATCATTTAGGGGAAATGCTCCCGATTGTCTACACACCAACGGTTGGAACGGCTATCCAAAGATACAGCCATGAATACAGAAAGCCAAGAGGACTCTATCTGTCAATCGATGATCCGGACGGTATGAGAGAAGCATTTAAACAGTATAAAGATCAAAGTGATACGATCGATTTAATTGTTGCAACTGATGCGGAAGGAATTTTAGGAATCGGTGACTGGGGTGTCGGAGGAATCGCAATTTCTATCGGCAAGCTAGCGGTTTATACAGCGGCTGCGGGGATTGATCCGAGCAGAGTGCTGGCTGTCGTTTTAGATGCGGGGACGAATCAGGAGAGCCTCCTGAACGACCCGCTTTATGTCGGCAACCAGCATTCCAGAGTGCGCGGGGAACGCTATGACCAATTTATAGACGATTATGTTGCGCTGGCAAGAGAAACATTTCCAAATGCACTGCTGCATTGGGAGGATTTTGGAGCGAAAAACGCGCGCAGCATTTTGAAACGCTATAAAGAAAAAGTGTGTACGTTTAATGATGATATCCAAGGTACAGGCGCTGTTTCACTGGCGGCAGTTTTATCCTGTGCAAAAGCGTCTAAAGTGCCGCTGAGGGATCACAGAGTCGTGATATTTGGAGCGGGGACGGCAGGAATCGGAATTGCTGAACAGCTGCGGGAAGCATTGGTGCGCGAAGGACTGAGCGAGGAAGAATCATTCCAGCGCTTCTGGTGCATAGACCGAAACGGATTGTTGACAGATGATATGGATCAGCTTCTCGATTTCCAAAAGCCTTATGCCCGATCAGCTGATGAGGTGAAGGATTATCAGCGGAACGGAGAAGGCGGAGGCATTGACCTCACTGAGGTGGTCCGCCAGGCGAAACCGACGATTCTGATCGGTACATCTACGGTTTCCGGCGCTTTTACTGAAGAAATTGTAAAAGAAATGGCGTCACACGTAAAACGACCGGCGATTTTACCGATGTCAAATCCGACAACTCTTTCTGAAGCAAAACCGCAGGATTTAATCGAATGGACGGAAGGCCGCGCACTGATTACAACAGGAAGCCCATTCCCTCCAGTAGAATATAACGGCGTGACGTACCATATCGGCCAAGCGAACAACGCGCTTGTCTTCCCGGGTCTCGGTCTTGGAACGATTGTCACCAAATCAAAATTAATTACTGACGGCATGTTTGAAGCATGTGCCCGGGCGATTGCAAGTATGGTCAATGTCGGGGTGCCTGGCGCGCCGATGCTTCCGAAAGTAGAGGATTTGCGGACTGTATCGGCAACCGTCGCAGTTGAAGTCGCTAAAACCGCAATTAAGGAAGGCGTTGCGACGGAAGAGCCTGAGGACATCATACAGGCTGTGCAGGACGCGATGTGGTATCCGGTATATAAACCGATTCGCGCGATATAATAAAAAAGAGCCGCTGCATGGGCAGCGGCTTTTATTTTACGCTTGTCCGGTGTTAAGAGGCGATTGTATCAATGACATCTACAATTTCCCCCGTTTTCGCATCCACCATGACTTCATACTGCTCTAATTCTCCGAAAGCTGATCGTGTAATGCCGGTTTTGTACACCTGTACCGTTTCTCCGTTCACATTGTAAGGCTCGGGCTGCGTGTAAATCCATGATCCGTCAATCGGCCCCCGCTGTTTAAAAGCGGATTTTACGATTCGAAGCGCTTTTTCTGAAGAAATATAAGGCTTCATCACATATTGTTTCACAACGACTGCCGTACAAATGCCAAGTCCTGCTCCTAAAAGAAGATGACGCAATTTCAAAATAAAGCACCTCCTGGTTGATCGTACTTTTCATTATACAGAAACCGCCAAATCCTGTTAAGCAATACGCGGCTGTTCGAGCAGATTCGTCCAGGATGCTTGGAAAACTTGATTTTTTCTAATAAAATAAAAGGACTACATAGAAATGAGGGGAAAACATGAATCAAGAAACGAAAGCGCTTTTCCAAACACTGACGCAGCTTCCCGGCGCGCCGGGCAATGAGCATCAGGTTCGTGCTTTTATGAAGCAGGAGCTTGCCAAATATGCCGATGACATCGTTCAGGACAGACTGGGAAGTGTTTTCGGAGTCAGAAAAGGCGAAGCGGGCGCACCGAGAATCATGGTAGCCGGACATATGGATGAAGTCGGCTTCATGGTTACTTCTATTACAGATAACGGGCTGCTCAGATTCCAGACGCTCGGGGGCTGGTGGAGCCAGGTGCTGCTTGCACAGCGAGTTGAAATTCAAACAGATAACGGGCCGGTTCCGGGTGTGATTTCAAGCATACCGCCGCATCTGCTGACAGATGCTCAGCGAAACCGCCCGATGGATATCAAAAACATGATGATCGATATTGGAGCGGATGATAGGGAAGACGCCATCAAAATTGGCATAAAACCGGGACAGCAGATCGTGCCTGTCTGTCCGTTTACGACGATGGCGAATGAAAAGAAAATTTTATCAAAAGCGTGGGATAACCGGTACGGATGCGGCTTGAGCATTGAACTGCTAAAGGAATTGCACGGAAAAGAACTTCCGAACACGCTCTATGCGGGTGCAACCGTTCAGGAAGAAGTAGGGCTGAGGGGCGCACAGACGGCTTCTCATATGATTAAACCAGACTTGTTTTTCGCCCTTGACGCAAGCCCGGCAAACGATATGAGCGGTGACAAAAACGAATTTGGCCAGCTTGGTAAAGGCTTTTTGCTCCGCATCCTTGACAGAACGACAGTCATGCACCGCGGAATGAGAGAATTTGTTCTTGATATGGCGGAAACGCATGATATTCCATATCAATATTTTGTATCCGGCGGGGGAACAGATGCAGGCAGAGTTCATATTTCGAACAGCGGCGTTCCGTCAGCGGTTATCGGAATTTGTTCCCGCTACATTCATACGAACGCTTCTATCATTCATATTGATGATTATGCTGCTGCTAAAGAAATGCTTATTAAACTTGTGACAGCCTGCGATAAACAGACGGTTGATGCGATTAAAGAAAATATGTAGGATTACACAAAAGCTTGTTGAACGAGGCAGTTACCTCGGATCGACAAGCTTTTTTCTTATTCTGTTTCAAAGACATAGGAAAGGGCCTTAATGGCTTGGTTCACGGTTTCAACCGTTATATTTGCTTTGTTGGAAAGCTCTTTTAAAGGATGGTGGAGCGATTCCGGCCGGATGATAATCAGGGGTTTTCCTTTTGCGATCGCATATGATGCATCCATTGCCGTGTTCCACTGTTTGTATTTTTCGCCAAACAGGGCAATCACAAAGTCTGCTTTATTCATCAGGACGGCGGTTCTGAAGTTGTTCATGTCAGAGGCTTTGTCGTCCTTCAAAACGGCATTTGGCTGAACGCCCATAATTTCTTCTCCGATATTGTCTGAGCGGTCATGATTCTCCATCGGGCCGACAAACGTAATCGGCAGCTTCAGTGATTTTGTTTTCTCTTTGATTTCCTCGCGCCAATTGCTGTGGATTTCTCCTGCTAAATAGACGATAAACTCCATACTGAATCCCTCCTTATGTATGTCCATCTGTAAATTTTACCCTCATGTACAAGATGTTAAACGAAACGAGCTTGATAATGCAAATAAAATATGATAATGATAATGGGAAAGCCAATCTTACATATTCATTCGTTGCAAATAAGTGGTTTTGCCGCAAGCAGTTTGGTATGATCCAAATGGACGAGTATCGATAAAACAACATGTAAGAACATAAAACAACTGGAGGGATATGAAATGAAAAAAATTGAATCAACTCAAGAGCTGGAAAAAGCGGTTAAGGATGATTGGGCGGTATTTATGTTTTCAGCCGACTGGTGCCCTGATTGCCGTTTTGTAGAGCCTTTTCTGCCTGAACTGGAAGCGAACTTCCCTGAATTCACTTACTACTACGTAGACCGCGACAAATTCATTGATACGTGTGCAGAGTGGGAAATTTACGGGATCCCAAGCTTTGTCGTGTTTAATGAAGGAAAAGAAGTGAATCGTTTTGTGAGCAAAGACCGCAAAACGAAAGAAGAAATTGAACAGTTTTTAACTGACTCTCTCGCTAAAGCGTAAAGGAGGACATCTGGTTTGAAAATGACCTCAAGGAAGCTGTCAGATATACTGAAGCAGCGCCTTCAGCACGAGAATCGAACCTTTCTGTTTGACAGAGAAAAAGACACCCTCCGTGTTGAGGATCAAACGACCAAAAAAGGAATTACGCTCGACCTGCCGCCGATTATTGCAAAATGGGAGCTGAAAAAAGACGAAGCCATTGATGAGATTGTGTACTATGTCTCCGAAGCGATGACGGCAATGGAAGGGAAGGCTCAGGAAATGACCGGCAAGGAAAGCCGCATTTACCCGGTTATCCGCTCGACTTCTTTCCCGGACAAGTCCAGCGAAGATATTCCGCTCATTTATGACGATCATACCGCAGAGACAAGAATTTATTACGCGCTCGATCTCGGGAAAACCTACCGTTTAATTGATCAGCGCATGCTTGAGAAAGAAAACTGGACAAAAGAGCGGATCAGAGAGACGGCTGCATTTAACCTCCGTTCCCTGCCGACGGTTGTCAAAGAGGATACGGTTGCCGGCAATTTCTTTTATTTCTTCAGAGCAAACGACGGTTACGACGCCAGCCGGATTCTGAACGAAGCGGTTTTAAATGAGTACAAGCAACGTGCAGAAGGTGAACTGGCGATCTCTGTACCGCATCAGGACGTTCTGATTCTTGCTGACATCCGGAATGAATCGGGGTATGATATTCTAGGACAAATGTCGATGAGCTTCTTTGCAGGCGGCACCGTTCCGATTACCGCCCTTTCATTTTTGTACAATGAAGGAAAGCTGGAACCGGTGTTTATCCTGGCGAAAAGCCGTCCGAAAAAGGATTAGAAAGGATTTTTACTTATGAACGCTTTTTATAATAAAGAAGGTGTGGGAGATACGCTCCTAATCTCTCTTCAAGATGTGACACGTGAACAAATAGGCTATGAAAAGCACGGCGACGTCGTCAAAATCTTCAATAACGAAACAAAGGAAACAACGGGCTTCAACATTTTCAATGCGTCTTCTTACTTGACCATTGATGCAAACGGCCCTGTTGCGCTCTCAGAAACATTCGTGCAAGATGTGAATGAGATTCTAAACAGAAACGGCGTTGAAGAAACATTAGTCGTTGATTTATCTCCGAAGTTTGTTGTCGGATATGTGGAATCAAAAGAAAAACATCCGAATGCGGATAAATTAAGCGTATGTAAAGTCAATGTAGGAGAAGAAACGCTTCAGATCGTCTGCGGCGCGCCTAACGTTGATCAAGGCCAAAAAGTTGTCGTTGCCAAAGTCGGCGCCGTGATGCCGAGCGGACTTGTCATTAAGGATGCAGAGCTTCGCGGCGTTCCGTCAAGCGGAATGATCTGCTCAGCGAAAGAACTCGCTTTGCCGGATGCCCCTGCTGAAAAAGGAATCCTCGTGTTAGAAGGAGACCATGAGGCGGGAGACGCATTTCAGTTTTAGACTCCCATAAATCCGCCCAAAAAAACGAATCATGTGAAAAGCCGCTAAGCCCTTGTTTAGCGGCTTTGTTTTTGCTGAAAGCTTAATCTTTTCTGGGCCGACCAGCAGTGGTATACTAAAAACCGTCCCAGAAAACTATAAGGGAGTTAGAGATAAATTATGAGTTGGCTTCATAAATTTTTTGATTTGTTTTTAGGCGAGAGCGAAGAGGATGCTGAACGGGGGACAAAACCCGCTCAAATTCCGCAGCAACAAGAAGTACATCAACATCACCCTGAAGGACAACTAAAAAGGTTGGAAGATCCTAAAATATATTATGAATATCCAAAAGGCAAGTTCCGTTTTCCAATCGTGCCTGACGGATACAAAAATCAAGACCTGAGAAGGCGCCGCGCACCATCGGACGAACCGAAATCCGCGCCTCGTCCAAGCGCCGCACCATACAGAGAACGTTCCAAAGATGAAAAAGAGCAGCATACATACCAAACATCAGAGCCGGCGAAGAAACCGTTTAAACCGACAAATATCCCTTCGCCTATATATGGATTCAATCAAAAACCATCCGTCAAAAAGGATGTGCCAAAACAGCCTTCTGAAACATTGAAGGCACCGGACAAATCTGTAAAAGAGAAAGTAACACTGCTGTCAGAAGAGATCGAACGTGAACGCGGCTATCCTGCTCCAGACAGACCGGTACAGCACGTGAAAGAACGACCTTTCTTTCCAGATAGTCAATTCGAAGAACAGCCTTCTGACGCCTTAAACGGAACGGCTGCAGAGCGTGACGAAGCGCTGGCGCAGCGCCCAGCCGAAGAGCCGTCAGACAACAGAATGCCATCTGCATCCGGTATCCAGCAGCCGGAAAAAGAGGAGTCTATCTTCCCTGCTGAACATAATGAAGAGCAACCAGAACCTGCGACACTGGCAGATACGGTGGCTGAGGCACAAGAAGACCTTTCAGGCCGTGAAGACATCATGCCTGTAACGGCTGAGATTCAAGAAGAACAAAGGGAACAACAGCCAGAGAAAGTAGAAGAGCCTGTCTTCCGCGCTGAACATGATGAAGAGCAACCAGAACCTGAGTCTCTGACAGAGGCAGTATCTGAGTGCGAAGAATCAGAAGAGCCGTCACACAGCACAGTAAATGCTCATGACGAAATCGCGGCAGCTGCTGAGGCCCCATCTGTTCAAGAAGAACAAACGGAAATTCAACAGGAAGAGCCTTCCTTATTTGCTGACCAAGCATATGAGTCTCTGACTCAAACGGAAACTGAGGCCAAAGAATCAGAAGAGCCATCAGATAGCATAATAAACAATCAGTACGAAATCCCAGCAGAAGCTGAGGACACAAAGATAGACATTCAGGCAGAAAGCCTTACAGAATCGGAGCAGGGTTCCGAACCGTTTTCTGCAGCCCATGAAAATCACCAGGAAATCCATGCGGGAGAAACACATGCATCTATAGCGGAACCGCAAAAAAAGCCTGTCATGCAGGAGAAACGTGCTGAACGAAGCGCATCTCTTCAAAAAGGGCCGTCCGTTCCTTTTAATGTCATGATGCTGAAAAGAGATACGCATAAACAGCAAAAAGCAGAGGAGCGCCGCGGCAGCTATGTGTTTCCGAATGTCGCACTGCTTGATGTCCCGCCAGCGCAAGTTCAGGACGATACTGCGTGGATCGAAGAACAGCGCCAGCTTCTTGATTTGACCCTGAAAAATTTCAATGTCCGCGCCAATGTGGTCCATGTGACCCAGGGGCCGTCTGTCACGAGGTTTGAAGTGCATCCTGAACCAGGCGTAAAGGTGAATAAAATCACCAACTTGTCTGATGATATTAAACTCAGCCTGTCTGCAAGAGATATTCGGATTGAAGCGCCGATTCCGGGGAAAAACACGATCGGAATAGAAGTGCCGAACCGCACGAGCAAGATGGTTGATTTGCGCCAGATGATTCGCAGCTCCGCTTTTAGGACAAGCAAGTCACCGCTCACGGCTGCGCTGGGATTGGATATCTCAGGAAATCCCGTCGTTATCGACTTAAAGAAAATGCCGCATGGCTTGATTGCCGGCGCTACGGGCTCGGGAAAAAGTGTATGCATTAACACAATATTAGTCAGCCTGCTTTATAAAGCTGATCCGAGTGAAGTAAAGGTGCTGCTGATTGATCCGAAAATGGTAGAGCTGGCCCCTTACAATAAAATTCCTCATCTCGTCAGCCCGGTCATTACTGACGCCAAAGCGGCTACCGCTGCTTTAAAATGGGTCGTTGAGGAAATGGAGCGGCGTTATGAGCTGTTTGCCCATTCCGGTGTACGCGACATTGACCGCTTTAATCAATTAACCGCTGATCACCAAATGGGCGAAAAGCTGCCGTATTTAGTGGTGGTTATTGATGAGCTTGCTGATTTGATGATGGTGGCTCCAAATGATGTCGAAGAGAGCATTGCGCGAATCGCCCAAAAAGCCAGAGCATGTGGAATCCATCTGCTCGTCGCGACTCAGCGGCCGTCAGTCGATGTCATTACAGGTCTGATTAAGGCAAATATCCCGACGAGAATCGCATTTTCTGTCTCAAGCCAGGTTGATTCACGAACGATCATTGACATAGCCGGTGCGGAAAAGCTTCTCGGAAAAGGGGATATGCTCTTTTTGGAAAACGGTTCAGGAAAACCTGTCCGCCTGCAGGGAAACTTTGTGTCGGACCGCGAAATCGACCGCGTCGTTTCCCACGTCAGAAACCAAATGCCGCCAACCTATTTATTTGAACAAGAAGAGCTGGTAAGACAAGGATCAGCCTTGAAAGAAGAGGATGAACTGTTTTACGAAGCATGTGAGTTTGTTGTTGAACAAAACAGCGCGAGCACTTCAAGCCTGCAAAGAAGATTCAGAATCGGATACAATCGCGCGGCAAGGCTGATCGATATGATGGAAGCGGAAGGCATGATCTCTGAGGCAAAAGGAAGCAAGCCTCGTGAGGTGCTGATCACAGCAAGTGATTTAATAAACGAATAATATGGGTTCATTTTCACACTAAACATGGTATGATAGTGTTTAGAGCATTTAACAGCTATGCCGCTTTACAGCAGATGCGCATAGACAAATCTTGATATTCAGGTTTAATCGGAAAGAAATAACCGGATACTGAACATAACAAAACATATAAAAATACGCCGCTAAGGGCGGCTTTTCAGCCGCCGCGGTCGCAAATTGAAATGAGCGTCATATACTGGGGAACAGATAGACGTTTGTTGGAGGTACAATTATGACTGTTTATCATTTTGTTGGAATAAAAGGGACCGGTATGAGTCCGCTTGCCCAAATACTTCATGATAATGGATATACTGTCCAAGGATCGGATATCGAAAAATTTATTTTTACGCAAACTGCGCTTGAAAAAAGAAACATTACAATTCTTCCTTTTAGCGCGGACAATATCAAACCCGGCATGACAGTCATCGCCGGAAACGCATTCCCAGACACGCATCCAGAGATTGAAAAAGCCATGTCTGATGGAATTCCGGTGATACGTTATCATAAGTTTTTAGGCGACTATATGAAAAAATTCACCAGTGTTGCTGTTACAGGCGCACACGGCAAAACGTCAACTACGGGTCTGCTGGCTCACGTGATCCAAAACGCAAAACCGACGTCTTTCTTAATCGGGGACGGAACAGGCCAGGGAAATGAAAACAGCGAATACTTTGTGTTTGAAGCGTGCGAATACCGCCGCCATTTCTTAAGCTATCAGCCTGACTACGCGATCATGACGAATATTGATTTTGATCACCCTGATTACTTCTCGAGCATTGACGATGTGTTTGACGCTTTCCAAGAGATGGCTCTTCAAGTCAACAAAGGCATTATTGCCTGCGGCGACGATGAGCATCTGCCGAAAATCCATGCGAACGTCCCAGTTGTGTATTACGGCACGGGGGAAGAGAATGATTTTCAAGCCAGAAACATCGTAAAAAGCACGGAAGGGACAACTTTCGATGTATTTGTCCGCAATACATTCTATGATACGTTTTATATTCCTGCGTATGGCCACCACAATGTCTTAAACTCATTGGCGGTCATTGCGTTATGCCATTATGAAGAAATCGATGCCAGCGTTATTAAGCACGGCCTCAAATCATTCGGCGGCGTCAAACGCAGATTCAATGAGAAACAGCTCGGAAACCAAGTGTTAATTGATGACTACGCTCATCACCCGACAGAAATAAAGGTAACGATTGAGGCGGCAAGACAGAAATACCCTGATCGTGAAATCGTCGCGGTATTCCAGCCTCATACATTTACGCGGACGCAGCAATTCCTTGACGAATTCGCAGAAAGCCTGAGCGGGGCTGACTGTGTGTACTTATGCGATATTTTCGGTTCAGCCCGGGAGAATGCAGGAAAGCTGACGATCGGCGACCTGCAGGGAAAAATTCATAATGCCAAGCTGATTGAAGAAGATGACACATCTGTTTTAAAAGCTCATGATAAAGCCGTTCTCATCTTTATGGGAGCAGGAGATATTCAAAAATATATGAGAGCCTACGAAAACGTCATGGCATAATAAAAAGCAGTGATCTCACTGCTTTTTATTTATCTGATGGAAAAGCTTGTTAAAGGATTTTTTTACATAATGGAGAAATAATATGTATATAGCCCAGTACACATGTTTATGATTTAAGAAAACGGGTAAACAGCAGTATATCCTGCAGCAAGGAGGTTTGAGATGATTATTATTCTTTATTTAAGCGTTGCACTCATCGCAGTCGCATTTCTCGTATTAGTGATCTACTTGTCTAAAACATTGAAGTCACTGCAGCTGACACTAAAGCATGTTGCATCCACTCTCGAAGGGCTGGAGGGACAAATGAAAGGCATCACAACTGAAACAGCCGAGCTTTTACATAAGACCAACCGCCTGGCTGAAGATATTCAGGAAAAATCCGAAAAGCTGAACACGGTCGTTCATGCTGTTCAAGGGGTGGGAACTTCTGTACAGCAGTTCAATACATCCATGAAACAGGCGGCAGGGTCTGTATCGGCATCAGTAAGAGAAAATCAAGACAAGATCAATCAAGTTGTCACATGGAGCCAAGCAGCGATGGAAATTTGGGCGAAATGGAAGCAAAAGAAAAAATCAGCTCTGTAAGAGAAAAAAACACTATGAGGAGGAATAATGATGAGCAAAGATGGAATTAATAGTAAAGATTTTTTAATCGGAACTTTAATCGGGGGAATCATCGGTGCCACTACCGCTCTTTTTCTAGCGCCTAAATCAGGCAAAGAACTTCGTGATGATCTTGGCAGCCAAGCTGTTGCTTTGCGGGACAAAACTGACAAAATGACGGCTGATGCGAAGGAAAAAGGCACGCAATATGTCAGCATCGCTAAAGACAAAACATCGAACATCACACAGCTTGTAGCGGATCAGTCAGGGCAGATCATGAACAAGGTGAAGGATTTAAGAGACCGTTCCAAATCTGCAAAAACGGATTCATCAACCGCAATGCAAGATATGAGAGAAGAAGCGATGCAGGCGGCCGACGAAACAAAAGATCAAGTCCTCCAAACGAAAGAAGATGTAAAAGACGAACTGAAAGATGCACAAAAACAGGCCGAGCATATCAATCGCTGAGCTGGGAAGGAAGTTCTTGAGTAATGGCAAAACAGCTTATTCAATCTGAGGAAGAATTTAAACGGATTGCAGAACAGGAAGGCACTTTCGTCTTCTTTAAACACAGCATCACATGCCCGATCAGCCAGGCAGCATTTCATGAGTTTGATGCCTTTGCAAATCAGCATGAGGATGTGCGGGCTTACTATCTGCAAGTACAAGATGCCCGTCCGCTGTCAAATTTCATCGCAGAAACATACGGTGTAAAGCACGAAAGCCCTCAGGTTTTCGTCATCCAAAACGGTGAAGTGAAATGGCATACCTCACATTCACAAATTACAGAAGCGGCCATTGAGCAGCATTTGTCATAGAAAAAAGCGTCCAGATATGATCTGGCGCTTTTTTTTTGAAAAAACCCTTGAACATTGCCCTCACATCATGTAGGATAACTTCATAGATTACTTTATCACTTAAAAGCGTTTGGGTAGTAAAGTAGAGTTTTTATAAAATTTTTGTATTTCAGTATTTCCATTTGGAATTACTTATAGTAAGATGCATGATAACTACAAAATAAAAAATGAATGTGCAGGGAAAGGATGAAAAAAATGAGCAACACAGAATTAGAGCTTTTAAGGCAGAAAGCAGACGAATTAAATCTACAAATTCTAAAATTAATCAACGAACGCGGAAATGTTGTAAAAGAGATCGGTAAAGCGAAGGAAGCACAGGGTGTCAATCGATTTGACCCTGTCAGAGAACGTACAATGTTAAACAACATCATTGAAAACAATGACGGGCCGTTCGAAAATTCTACCATCCAGCACATTTTTAAAGAGATATTCAAAGCCGGTTTAGAGCTTCAGGAAGAAGATCACAGCAAAGCGCTGCTTGTCTCCCGCAAGAAAAAACCTGAAGATACAATTGTTGATATCAAAGGTGAAAAAATCGGAGACGGCCAGCAAAGATTCATCGTCGGTCCATGTGCAGTAGAGAGCTACGAGCAGGTGGCTGAAGTGGCTGCAGCTGCGAAAAAACAAGGAATTAAAATTTTGCGTGGGGGAGCCTTTAAGCCTCGTACGAGCCCATACGATTTCCAAGGGCTTGGAGTTGAAGGTCTTCAAATTTTAAAACGTGTAGCGGACGAATTTGATCTGGCAGTTATCAGTGAAATTGTAACACCGGCTCATATCGAAGAAGCGCTGGACTACATTGATGTCATTCAAATCGGAGCACGCAACATGCAAAACTTCGAATTGCTGAAAGCGGCCGGCGCAGTGAAAAAGCCAGTGCTTCTGAAGCGCGGACTTGCTGCAACGATCTCTGAATTCATCAATGCCGCTGAATACATCATGTCACAAGGAAACGACCAAATCATCCTTTGTGAGCGCGGTATCAGAACATACGAAACAGCAACGAGAAATACGCTGGATATTTCTGCTGTGCCGATTTTGAAACAAGAAACGCATTTGCCTGTCTTTGTTGATGTAACGCATTCAACTGGCCGCCGCGACCTCTTGCTTCCGACAGCTAAAGCTGCTTTAGCGATCGGCGCAGACGGCGTAATGGCTGAGGTTCACCCTGATCCGTCAGTTGCACTTTCTGACTCTGCTCAGCAAATGGCGATTCCTGAATTCGAAAAATGGCTGAATGAATTGAAACCAATGGTGAAAGTCAACGCTTAATTGAACAATACACAAGGCCGCGTCTGCGGCCTTTTTTTATGCTTTCTTGTTTATTTAGTTATAAAACCCAAGTATACGTTTTCATCATCTATAAAAACGTGTATAATTTCATGAGAAGTATTTAAATTTGATGAATAATGAAAAATAATGTACACTACTGACTTACGCTTACAAATCATAAACGACATAAATTCGGACATTATGACATTTCTCTACATAAAGTGTTTATGCTATAGATAAGGATAAGTGTATCCAGTAAAAGGAGTGGTTTTAGGATGAGCAATATTACGATCTACGACGTAGCGAGAGAAGCTAATGTAAGCATGGCAACCGTTTCCCGTGTCGTGAACGGCAACCCGAATGTAAAACCGACAACACGGAAAAAAGTCTTGGAAGCCATTGACCGTCTCGGCTACCGTCCAAACGCGGTGGCAAGAGGGCTGGCAAGCAAAAAAACAACAACTGTAGGTGTCATCATTCCAGATATCTCAAGCATTTTCTATTCAGAGCTTGCACGCGGAATTGAAGATATCGCGACAATGTATAAATACAACATCATTTTGAGCAACTCTGACCAAAACCTGGAGAAAGAGCTGCACCTGTTAAACACAATGCTCGGCAAACAAGTGGACGGCATCGTGTTTATGGGCGGTAACATTACGGATGAGCATGTTGCGGAATTTAAACGCTCCCCAGTGCCGATTGTACTTGCCGCTTCTGTAGAAGAGCAGGGGGAAACACCGTCAGTCGCTATCGATTACGAACAGGCGATTTATGATGCAGTGAAGCTTTTGGTTGATAAAGGACATACAGAAATTGCATTCGTATCCGGACCAATGACAGAACCGATCAACCGCTCGAAAAAACTGCAAGGCTACAAACGTGCGCTTGAAGAAGCGAACCTTCCGTTTAATGAACAATTTGTCGCTGAAGGGGATTACACATATGATTCCGGACTTGAAGCGCTGCAGCATTTGATGAGCCTGGACAAAAAACCGACAGCCATTCTTTCTGCAACGGATGAAATGGCACTCGGCATTATCCATGCCGCTCAGGATCAAGGCTTATCAATTCCTGAGGATCTCGACATTATCGGCTTTGATAATACAAGATTAAGCCTCATGGTTCGTCCGCAGCTTTCAACAGTTGTTCAGCCGACATATGATATTGGTGCCGTTGCGATGAGACTGCTGACAAAGCTCATGAATAAAGAGCCGGTTGAAGAGCATATCGTCGAACTGCCGCACCGTATAGAGTTAAGACAGTCAACCAAGTCATAAGAAAAACAAGAGAGCAAGCTTCACCTCTAAGGTGAATTCTTGCTTTTTTCATGGGGAGAAATGATGAAACGTTTTGATTATCTTACACCTGTTGGTTTTGTGTTAGGAACGATTATTATTGTTATCGGAATTATTTCGGGATCGGGAGTAAGCGGTTTCCGCTCTTTTCTTGATCTGACCTCTTTCTTCATCGTAACAGGGGGGCTTTGCGCCGCTGTTTTTATCAGTTTTCCGCCGAAAGAGCTGAAAAAAGCGCCGTCAGTGTTAAAGCAGGCATTTATCCGCCAGGAAGACAATGTGAAAGACCTTGTGAAAACCTTTGTCTCTCTTTCTGATCATGCGCGAAAACACGGGCTTTTATCATTGGATGATCAGGCTCGGGAGATCAAAGATCCATTTTTGAAAAAAGGGCTGCTTTTAGCAATTGACGGCTGGGATGAAGAAACGATTCGGCTCGTCATGGACTCAGAAATCGCAGCAATGGAGGAACGGCACCGCAAAGGACGGCGTGTTTTTGAAAAAGCGGGTGAATTCGCTCCGGCATGGGGCATGATCGGAACGCTCGTCGGGCTCGTGCTGATGCTCAATAACTTAAATGATCCACAAATGCTTGGACCGAATATGGCCGTTGCGCTTCTGACGACCTTATATGGGTCATTGCTGGCAAACATGGTGTTCAACCCGATTGCGGCTAAGCTCGAAGAAAAAACAGAAAGTGAAATCTTCATCAAGCAGGTAATGGTTGAGGGCATTATCGGAATCCAATCCGGTAAAAACCCTCGCAATCTCGAAAGCCAGCTTGTCGTTTTCAGCTCCCGGGAAGAATGGCAGAAGCAGCCGAATCAAGTAAAAACAAAAAAGGGATCTGTACATGAAGCTTAGAAGAGAACGTTTTGAAAGAAGGAATGGAAGCGGGAAAAACAGTCAATCTTCATCCAGCTGGATGGTCACCTTTACAGATCTGATTACCTTGATCCTTGTGTTCTTTATTTTACTTTTTTCGATGTCCCAAATCGATCTGCAAAAATTTAAAGCCGCAGTCGATTCGATCCAAAAGGAAGGCGGCGGGCTCCAGCCGGACCAAACGTCCATAGAAAAAAAGGATACATCGCCAGCCTATGCGGAGAAGCAAGAGGATCAGCAGGATCAGCTTCTCAAGAAAGTAAATACATATATAAAAGACAATCATTTGAAGGCCACAGCCAAACGGGATGAACGCGGTGTCGTGCTCGTTCTGCAGGAGGCTGTGCTGTTTGATACAGGTGAGGCAAAGGTGCTGAAAAATGCCGAAACACTTCTCCACCAAATTGCCGTTCTTCTTCAAACCATTCCAAATGACATTCAGGTGGAGGGCCATACAGACAGCCGAAATATTTCGACATACCGATACCCGTCTAACTGGGAGCTGTCAGCAGCACGGGCGAGCGGAGTCATTCAATATTTCACATCAAAAGAGAATCTTCCATCGAAGCGCTTTATCGCTGTCGGTTATGCGGATACAAAGCCTGTAAAGGATAACAAGACAAACGAACACATGAAGGAAAACCGGCGTGTGGAAATTGTGATCAAAAAATCAAAAACGACCTCTTCGTGAAGGTCGTTTTTTTACTTTGTTCTTTGCTGCTGCTCAGATCGTATTGCATATAATGCTTTGCTGACAGTTTGAGCATTTTTTTCTGTAATTTCGGGCTTGCGGGGAATTGGAGGATATAAATCGTCCGGATCGCTCCAGCTGGACGGAAGGGTAACAGGGCATTGTTTTTGCCACTTAGCGATCCATTCGGGCGGGATATCGCGTCCGGGATCAATTCCCTTCATTTCAAGCCAGATTCTGGCCCAGGCGCGGGGCACAACACGCCAAATATCATATCCGCCGCCCCCGACTGCAATCCATTTCCCTCCGCAATATTGATGCGCTAAAGTGTGTGCAAGCCGGGGAATTTCTTCGTATATGTTGATAGTCGCAGATAAATGCGTCAGCGGGTCATAGTAATGGGCATCGGCGCCGTTTTGGCTGATAATGACATCCGGCTGAAAATAAGCCGCAACTTCTGAAGCTGCTGTCTGGTAAGCCTCAAGAAAAGAGTCATCCTCTGTAAAAGCGTCAAGCGGGATATTAAAAGAATAGCCATATCCTTTTCCACTGCCTTTTTCCTGGACTTGGCCGGTTCCGGGGAATAAATACCTTCCTGTTTCATGAATAGACAGCGTGCATACGTCAGGGTTATCGTAAAACGTAAATTGCACACCGTCCCCGTGATGGGCGTCGGTATCAATATAAAGTACCCTGGCGCTGTATTTTTTCTGGATATATTGAATCGCCACAGCGCTGTCATTATATATGCAAAACCCTGAAGCTCTCCCCCGAAAGCCGTGATGAAGGCCTCCTCCAAGGTTGGCCGCATGCAGGGCTTGTCCCGACATTACCCAGTCTGCGGCCGTTAAGGTGCCGCCGACTAAGAGTGATGCAGCTTCATGCATGCCTGCAAAGACAGGTGTATCTTCTGTGCCGAGCCCGTAGCTTTCTCCTTCTTCAGCGGGAAGTTTTCCTCCACCTGCAAGCTTTACCGCCTGAATGTAATCGTCTGTGTGGACAAGGGCAAGCTCCTCTTCAGCCGCGAGTCTTGGACTGACAATGTCTCCATCATCAAAGGCATTGATCGTCTTAAGCAAATCGTATGTTAACAGAACCCGCTGCTGATTAAATGGATGTTCCTGATGAAACATATAGGTTTGATAGGATGGAGAATAGATAAATACGCTGTCTCTCATAGCAGATCCCTTTGCTCTGACGGCCAGACGACGTGGTGACCATTTCTTTGTAATGCCTGCAAAAACGGCAGCGGATTCATCGTTTTTACACGGAAGACAAGCACTTTCACACCGGGATCATCATGCGGATAGACAAGCACACTCAATATTTTCACTTGAAGGTCTTGGCAAAGGCTGCTGATTTGCGCAAGGCTTTTGGTGATGTCGTTTACTTTAATTTCAATTTGCGACCCCGGCTGGTCAGCGCCTGTCAATTTGACAAATGTCCGCAGCAAATCCGTTTTTGTCAAAATGCCTATTAATTTTTGATGCTGTACCACTGGAAGACAGCCGATGCCATGCTCGTAGAACACGGCAGATATTTCTTCGACAAAATCAAGCGGGTGGGCGCAGACGACATCTTTTTTCATAATTGAATCCACGCTTCGTGTGAGAAATCGGCTTCGTTTGCTTTCTTCAAAAATACTCGGGCTGGCCTGTTTCATGTCTCTGTCTGTAATCATGCCGATCACATGGCGGTCTTTATCTACAACAGGCAGATGCCTGATATGGAATTCCTTCAGTTTGCATATTGCTGTTTCAAGCGTATCCGTCTTCGTTAATGTAATGACATCCCTTTTCATGATTTGCTCAACAATCATTATTTTTTCCCCTTTGTCAGTGTCAGTTAGTACATAAAACGATGATAAAAACGGAGCCTGTCAAATTGTTCAATTGATTCCTGGCTGACGTTTTTTCCGATGCGTGCCATCAGACAGTTTGCAGGGTGGGAGCTGATCTCTGGCTCATCCGTCGCAAACCAGACCAATCCGCCTGCATTCATCATCTTCTCCATGAGCTTTCTGTATTCCCACACATCTTTTTTCATTCCTTTTAAATCCCAATGCCAGTAATATTCCGTCGTCATCACAATGTAGTTTTCCATTTGCTCATCCATCATGCTGACGGTCAGAAGCGTCTTACCGACAGAACATCCACGATAGGCTGGCGCCACCTCGATGGCCCCGAGCTCAAGCAAATCCTCCATGTTTCCTTCAGACCATCTTTCGAGCGGGTCAGGATATAAATACGTCACATAGCCGACAATGGTTCGGCCGTCTCTGGCGATGATAATGCGCCCCTCGGGAAGGCCGGCAATGTCGACTAGCGCTTCATGCTGCTCGCGGGGCGGGCGAAATGCGGTTAAATCCTTATGAAACTCATAACCTGCCAAATCCTCTGGAGAGACAGGCCCTTCTATCAGTAAGGAGCCGGTTGCTGTTTTGATGTTTGCTGAATGGTATGTTTTATGATGTTCCACTGATCCACCGTCCCATCAATTCTTATAAAAATACATGCCTTCTTTAAGAATAACAAATTATAAAGCGTTTTCAATATGGTTTATATTTTAAAAATTGAGAAGAATATGAATATATACTATAATAAATGTGACAACTTCAGCAAAGGGGGATGTTTGGGCATGAATTTGAAAGCGTTACCAGCAGTGGAAGGGGATTATCATTTAAAAAACTATGAAGAAACGTACCGGCATTTTGATTGGGCCGAGGCAGAGAAACATTTCTCCTGGCATGAGACAGGGAAACTGAATGCGGCATATGAAGCGATTGACCGCCATGCCGAATCGTTTCGAAAAAACAAAGTAGCGCTTTATTATAAAGACGCAAACCGGGATGAAAAATACACATTTAAAGAAATGAAGGAAGAATCAAACAGAGCCGGGAATGTGCTGAAACGGTATGGAAATGTGGAAAAAGGGGACCGCGTTTTTATTTTTATGCCGAGATCACCCGAGCTTTATTTTATTATGCTGGGCGCTATCAAAATTGGCGCCATCGCCGGGCCGCTGTTCGAAGCATTTATGGAGGGAGCGGTGAAGGACCGGCTTGAAAACAGCGAGGCGAAGGTTGTTGTCACGACGCCTGAGCTGCTGGAGAGAATACCTGCTGACAAACTGCCTCACTTACAGCATATATTCGTAGTCGGCGGAGAGGCTGAGAGCGGCACAAACATCATCAATTATGATGAAGCAGCAAAGCAGGAGAGCACAAGGTTGGATATCGAATGGATGGACAAAAAAGACGGCTATCTGCTTCACTATACATCGGGTTCAACCGGAACGCCAAAGGGTGTGCTTCATGTCCATGAAGCGATGATTCAGCAATATCAGACAGGAAAATGGGTCCTTGATTTACAGGAAGAAGACATTTACTGGTGCACAGCTGATCCGGGCTGGGTGACAGGTACGGTATACGGCATTTTTGCACCGTGGCTGAACGGAGCGACAAATGTCATCGTCGGCGGACGTTTCAGCCCGGAAAGCTGGTATGGAACGATTGAGCAGCTTGGCGTCAATGTCTGGTACAGCGCGCCGACCGCTTTTCGGATGCTGATGGGTGCGGGAGATGAGATGGCTGCGAAATATGATCTAACCTCACTCCGGCATGTGCTCAGTGTCGGAGAGCCGTTAAATCCGGAAGTCATCAGATGGGGGCATAAAGTCTTTAACAAACGAATCCACGATACGTGGTGGATGACAGAAACGGGCAGCCAGCTCATCTGCAACTATCCTTGCATGGATATCAAACCGGGTTCAATGGGTAAGCCGATTCCCGGTGTGGAGGCAGCAATCGTTGACAATCAGGGCAACGAGCTTCCGCCATATCGAATGGGCAATCTCGCCATTAAAAAGGGCTGGCCTTCCATGATGCATACCATTTGGAATAACCCTGAAAAGTACGAATCGTATTTCATGCCGGGCGGCTGGTATGTGTCTGGCGATTCTGCTTACATGGATGATGAGGGATATTTCTGGTTCCAAGGCAGAGTTGATGATGTCATTATGACCTCCGGTGAACGCGTCGGCCCATTTGAAGTGGAAAGCAAGCTTGTCGAACATCCGGCCATTGCAGAAGCGGGCGTGATCGGAAAGCCCGATCCGGTGCGGGGTGAAATCATTAAAGCCTTTATCGCACTCAGAGAAGGATTTGAGCCGTCCGATAAACTGAAAGACGAGATCCGCCTATTTGTAAAGCAGGGTCTTGCAGCCCATGCGGCTCCGCGTGAAATTGAATTTAAAGATAAGCTTCCGAAAACCCGGAGCGGAAAGATCATGAGACGCGTGCTTAAGGCGTGGGAGCTTAATCTGCCGGCCGGAGATCTGTCAACGATGGAGGATTAAAAGGCGACATTGACACGGGATTTTATTTATGTTAAAAATGAGATAGCTTCATATGAAAAGGTAAAGATTGAGACAAGTAGAATATCCTTACGTTCCAGAGAGCTGATGGCCGGTGAAAATCAGCACAGACGGATATATCGAATACACTCATGAACCGCTTTTGCAAACAAAGCCAGCCAGGCTTTCAGTAGTGAAAGAACGGACCTGATCCGTTATCAGGCAAAGTGATAAGACGAATGTTTTGCGTTCTCTTATTAGTAGGGTGGTACCGCGATAATCAATCGTCCCTTCGTGTAAACGAAGGGGCGTTTTTTATTTTAATCAAAAAAGGAGCTCTATCTCATGACAAACTTACTTGAAGACTTATCCTTCCGCGGATTGATTCAGCAAATGACGGATGAAGAAGGATTAAATAAACAGCTGAATGAAGAAAAAATCCGCCTGTACTCAGGCTTTGATCCGACAGCAGACAGCTTGCATATCGGACACCTGCTGCCCATTTTAACACTCCGCCGTTTTCAGCTTGCGGGGCATCATCCGATTGCACTTGTGGGCGGCGCGACTGGTCTCATCGGCGATCCGAGCGGAAAAAAAGCGGAGCGTACATTAAACACTGCTGACATCGTATCCGAATGGTCCCAAAAAATCAAAAACCAGCTGTCCAGATTTCTTGATTTTGACGCAGCAGAAAACCCTGCTGTCATCGCGAACAACTATGACTGGATCGGCAAAATGAATGTAATCGACTTCCTTCGTGACGTCGGTAAAAACTTCGGCATCAATTACATGCTGGCAAAAGACACGGTCAGCTCAAGAATTGAATCCGGCATTTCATACACGGAATTCAGCTACATGATTCTTCAATCTTATGACTTCTTAAATCTGTACAGAGAGAAAAACTGTAAGCTGCAAATCGGCGGAAGTGATCAGTGGGGCAACATCACAGCGGGTCTTGAACTGATCAGAAAATCAGAAGAAGAAGGAGCAAAAGCGTTCGGCCTCACCATTCCGCTTGTCACAAAAGCAGACGGCACGAAGTTCGGAAAAACGGAAGGCGGCGCGATCTGGCTTGATAAAGAAAAAACATCGCCGTATGAGTTCTATCAATTCTGGATCAACACAGATGACCGTGACGTTGTCAAATACTTAAAATACTTTACGTTCCTATCAAAAGAGGAAATTGAAGCATACGCTGAGAAAACAGAAACGGCGCCTGAAAAGCGTGAAGCGCAAAAACGCTTGGCAGAAGAAGTGACAGCGCTCGTTCATGGACGCGAGGCGCTGAAGCAAGCCATCAATATTTCCCAAGCATTGTTCAGCGGCAATATTAAAGAGCTTTCTGCCCAAGACGTAAAAGTGGGCTTTAAAGATGTCCCTTCTATGGAAGCTGACATCAGCCAAGAGCTTTCACTTGTAGATGTATTGGTGCAATCTAAATTATCTCCTTCAAAACGCCAAGCGCGTGAAGACATTCAAAACGGAGCTGTTTACATTAACGGCGAACGCCAAACGGAGATCAATTATATCCTATCGGCTGAAGACCGCATCGAAGATCAATTTACTGTTCTGCGCCGCGGAAAGAAAAAATACTTCCTTGTGACGTACAAATAAGAAAAAAGATCCTTTGCCTAACGGCAAAGGATCTTTTTTGTTTATCGCATAGGAATGACAGGAAAAGAGTATATTAGATAGGGCAAACACGACCAATCACCACCTTTTAACAGAAAGGAGCGCTCACCGTGAATCTCATGTGCACGATTGCAAAAGAAAGGCTGCAGCGGGATTATTGGGAGCAGCAGGCGCAGGAAAGTGTTGGCCGGCAAGAGGCAAAAGACGAATCAGACGATAAAAAAACCCCGACCGCATAGCGGCAGGGGTTTTTTAAACGATTAACGAGAGTAGAACTCAACGATAAGCGCTTCGTTAATTTCCGGAGCAAGTTCAGAACGCTCAGGAAGACGAGTGAAAGTACCTTCAAGCTTTTCAGCGTCGAAAGTAAGGTATTCAGGAACGAAGTTGTTCACTTCTACAGATTCTTTGATGATAGAAAGGTTTCTTGATTTTTCGCGAACACCGATTGTTTGGCCAGGTTTCACTAGGTAAGACGGGATGTCAACGCGGCTTCCGTCTACAAGAATGTGACCGTGGTTAACCAATTGGCGAGCTTGACGGCGAGTACGTGCTAAACCTAGCTTGTACACAACGTTATCAAGACGAGAATCTAAAAGAATCATGAAGTTTTCACCATGTTTACCAGCTAGTTTGCCAGCTCTGTCAAACAAAGTGCGGAATTGGCGTTCGTTTACACCGTACATGTGACGAAGCTTTTGCTTTTCTTGCAATTGCAAACCGTATTCTGATAATTTTTTACGTTGTCCTGGACCGTGTGGGCCTGGAGCGTAAGGGCGTTTTTCTAATTCTTTTCCTGTACCGCTAAGAGAGATTCCTAGACGGCGGGACAGTTTCCAAGATGGACCTGTATAGCGAGCCATAATGTGACTCCTCCTTTGGTTTTATTTTTGTGGAAAATAAAAACCGTCTGCTCTATTCGACCATGCACATTTTGTTTTCATGTATCCTCGCTCCAGCAGCAGAGAGTTACACGATACACCTTATGGATAAGGAACAAAATGAAAACATAGAAGCTGAACAAAAAGGCTGCAATATTTCACACAAAGGTCATTATATAATTTATTTGTTTTGAAGTCAACCATTCCTCCATTATTGATTCACCGTTTATGATATAATAAACAAAAATTAGTGGTAAACTTTTAGGTGATAAAAACATGGTAGAACAAACAAAAGATCAATTATCCGCCTTTCATTATCATATGCTCGATTTTTTATTGACCAAATCTGAAAAAGTCACATTCACCGACTCTTTCATATGGCTGACTTCGGCTATTCAAACCTATTTTTCATCCCTTTGTATTTCGCTTACACCGTCACCATCAGAGTCTGTGGCAAATGTGGCAGATGATGAAGTGCGTTTTTCCGCTTATAAAATAAACGATTCATTTTATAAGATTGAGGACGTCTCTGGCAGGCGCTTTCACCTTACATGCAGGCAGGATGGAGAGATTCCTGAAGGGCTTCCGGACGTGGTTGCTTCATTTTTAAACCAGTCAAAGAAACAGGAAAGACTCTATATCAAAACGATCTATCAAAAAAAGATATATAAAATGACTGAGCTGTTCCATTCACTGCTTGATCAGACAGAGGTGCTGAAGCAGCTTTTAGAAAGCTTAACCCGCACGTTTTCTCTGTTTAAGTTCTCTTTATTTATATCGCACGACCAAGATCAATGTTTAGGCGTTCCTGCAAAAGAGCTGTATATGGAAGGGGAAAAATCCGATTCCTTCGCGCTCAAAGTGTATTTGACCGGAGATATTTTGCGGAAAAATGAATCTGCCGCCTACATTCCGATAAAAGGACAGCAGGGAACGTACGGAGTTTTGATGGCTGAAGGAACGGGAGGCAGTTTTATTACTGACGCCTATCTTGACGAAATGTCGCTGATAGCAAACGCGGCAGGAAAAGCGTTTGAAAATGCCCAGCTCTATGAACAATCAAAAGCAAGCATCGCAAATTTGGAATTGATCAATGAAACGTCACGCCGCCTGAATCAGCGGTTGACGCTGACCGATACGATGAATGATCTGGCTGTGAGAATGGCAGAATCGTTCCAAGCGGAAGAAGTCGGTTTTTTTCATATAGACCATTTTGAAAACCTAACATTGCTCCCCGGCAGCACAGCGTTTTTCAAAGAAGCGAAGCCATCTGATTTTTATCATGAATTGAAAGAAAAGCTGTATGAAGGGGAAAAAGGGGTTTTTATCGGAAATGGCCAGTCTGTTTTCGGGAAGGCCGGCTACGGCTCGCTGATGGCCGTTCCGATGATTGAGAATGACCGGCTTTTAGGCTTTGCGGTTTTATTGAAACAGGAGATGTACGCTTTTACTTTTGAAATGTACAAGCTGTTTCAGGCGCTGATCCATCACGCGACACTGGCTGTAACCAACTCAATGCTCCGGGACCGCCTTGAGCATCTTGTGAAAACAGATCAGCTGACTGAGCTGTATTCAAGGGTGTATTTAGATGAAAAAATTCAATACAGCATGAAAATCCACCAAAAGGGTGTTTTTATTCTTGTTGATATAGATAATTTCAAGAATGTAAATGATACGTACGGACATCAGACTGGGGACGAGATTTTAATTCAAGTCGCTTCGGTGATTAAAAGCAACATCCGCAAGCATGATGTCGGCGCCCGCTGGGGAGGCGAGGAGCTGGCGATTTATTTGCCGAATGTGACGGTTGCGGTGGGAAAACGGATTACTGAGAGACTGGTATATGCGGTCAGAAAAAACACGAAACCCGAGGTGACCATATCCTGCGGGATTTCCTGCTGGACGGCAGAAACAAGAAAGTCCCTGAAAGAGCTTGTGCATGAGGCTGATGAAGCGCTCTACAGCGCGAAACGAAACGGAAAAAACCGCATGATGGTTCACGAATCAATAAAATAAAAAAAGCCCAAAACAATATCAGTTTTGGGCTTTTATGTTACTGTGCTAACGCTTTTTCAAGCGTTTCGGCAAATTGTGATAAGTACTTTTCATCAATTTCGTCGAAACGGTTTTTTACTGGACTGTCGATGTCCAAGACGCCGACAACTTTTCCGCCTACATGAATCGGAAGCACAATTTCTGATTGAGAAGCAGCATCGCAGGCGATGTGTCCCGGAAACGCATGAACGTCCTCAACACGCTCCACTTTTCCGTTTGCATACGCTGTGCCGCAAACGCCTCTGCCGAAAGGAATCCGAACACATGCCGGCAGACCTTGGAACGGTCCTAACACAAGCTGTCCATCCTCTTCTTTGGCAAAATAGAAACCCGCCCAGTTCACTTCAGGCAACGTATGATAAAGGAGCGCTGAGGCATTTGCATAGTTTGCAATTTGATCTGTTTCGTCTTCGATCATGGCTTCGAGCTGTTTTAGCAGAAGCTGATAGTCTTTTTCTTTATCTCCAGATTGTTTTTCGACATGGAACATGGAAAACCCTCACTTTTTCTATAATATAAAACAAAGTTCCGGCTTTTCTGCCGGCATTTGTCGATAAGTTCTTACAGGAACAGCGCTCTTCTGCTTGAATAGTATCAAGAGGAAGGAGTGAGCCGAATGAAAGTAAGCACCAAAGACAAAATTATTGAATCTGCTGTCATGCTCTTTAACCAAAAAGGATTTTCTGGCACGTCTGTCCGTGAAATCGCAAAGTCAGCCGGTGTAAATGTTGCGCACATCTCCTACTATTTTAAAGGCAAAGGAGGTTTGATGGAACACTTAGTTTCAGAGTTTTACGAAGGCTACAGCAAAACGCTTGAAACAGCGGCAGGCAATATCTCTTCTCAAAGCACGCAGGAACAGCTGCTCCAATTGGTTTTCGATATTTTATCCTATCAGCATAATCATCGTCAATTAACTCGTTTTGTCTACCGGGAAGTCACGATCGACTCCACGTTAATCAGAGAAATTATGTCGACATATCTAATGAAGGAAAAGTATATCTTCCAGCTGATCATTGAGGAAGGAGAAAAACAGCGTGAACATTTAACGCTGCCGCTGCCTCATTTTATTCTCCAATTAAAATCTCTCTTGATGATGCCTTATCTCCAGCCTCAATATATTTCAGAAGTGCTCTACATGCAGCCGCACGAGCCGTACTTTTATAAAATGTATTTTGAAGAAATCAAGATTTGGATCAGAAGCGTCTTCCGGACAGGAGACGTGGCGCTCATCAATTAACACTGCTCCAAAAACGCCTCATATGCGTATCCGACATCTCCCGCTTGATGGGCATCAGACCCGAACACAAGCGGGATCTTCTTTTGCTTCGCTTCATTCAGCATCCAATCCTCGATATAAATACCGCCTGCGTATGTTTTTCTTAATCCGGAAGTATTGAAGTCGAGCTCCATTCCGTTTTCTTCAATGGCATGCAGGCACTGAGAAACGAGTCCGCGAATATGTTCAGACATGCTGTACGGAAACAGCTTGATGAATTTTTGGACGAGTGTGATGTGACCGACTCTTTTTGGCTTATAGCCGCCGAGAGATGCTACAATGGAAGAATAGATGCTGCGGTAATACTGTTCGTATACAGCTTCAATGCTTCCGCAGGCTGAAATCAGCTCTTGAAAGGTATGCTCATCATAATCAAGGCACAGATAGGAAGAACCTGCGCGCAAAAAATGAACGGATAAGATGCTGTCATCTAAATATGGCCCGTATGTGTCCAGAAATAATGTAATCTCATCTTCAAATTCAGCAATATAATCGACCTCAAGCCCCGTTCGTATGGTAAGCTGTCCGCGATATTCTTTTTTTAATCCAGAAATTTCATCGATATAGCGTTCCATAGAGGCTTGCGCCATCGCGCTGTCTTTTAGCGGCGTCGGATCAGTAAAAGAGGAAGGCAATGGGGCATGTTCGGTAAAAGTAATCGATTTAAAGCCTTTCTTTAAGGCTTCTTCTGCATATTGTCTGAGTGTGTCATTTGAGCCGTGAGGGCAAAATGGTGTGTGAATATGTCCGTCTCGCTTTTGCATTGGCGTCACCCCGTGAAAAAATAGTCAAATCCTGCCGATTTTGCACAAAAAGTTTTTGATTTCTGGTCAAAAAATGTTGGTTACATGGTATCATAATAACAATGAAAACGACAGTTTTTCTCAATACATATCCTGAAATCTTTCTGAATAAATAAAACACCCTGACAGATTAAGGTTAACAGCAAGGGGGCTCATTATGGAGTTTGTCATTGGATTATTAATTGTACTGCTTGCGCTGTTTGCGGCAGGCTACTTTTTCAGGAAAAAAATCTACGCCGAAATCGACCGGCTGGAATCGTGGAAGATTGAAATTCTGAACCGGTCGATTGTGGAAGAAATGTCCAAAATCAAACATTTGAAAATGACGGGTCAGACAGAAGAGTTCTTTGAGAAGTGGCGTGAAGAATGGGATGAGATTGTCACAGCCCATATGCCGAAAGTTGAAGAGCTCCTTTATGATGCCGAGGAAAATGCAGACAAATACCGATTTAAAAAAGCCAATCAAGTGCTCGTTCATATCGACGACCTGCTGATAGCGGCCGAATCGAACATTGAAAAGATTCTGCGGGAAATCAGCGACCTTGTCACAAGTGAGGAAAAGAGCCGTGAAGAGATTGAACTGGTGAGAGAGCGCTATTCAAAATCGCGAAAAAACCTGCTGGCTTACAGCCATCTTTACGGGGAGCTTTATGACAGCCTTGAAAAGGATCTTGACGAAATTTGGAGCGGGATCAAACAATTTGAAGAAGAAACAGAAGGCGGAAACTATATTACCGCACGAAAAGTGCTGCTTGAACAGGACCGCAATCTTGAAAGGCTTCAGTCATACATAGATGACGTGCCGAAGCTGTTAGCGGACTGCAAGCAGACGGTGCCCGGCCAGATTGCAAAGCTCAAGGACGGCTATCGCGAAATGAAAGAGAAAGGGTATAAGCTTGAGCATATCCAGCTTGATAAGGAATTAGAAAATCTGTCAAACCAGTTGAAACGGGCGGAACATGTCTTGATGACTGAGCTGGATATTGATGAAGCGTCCGCAATCCTGCAGCTCATAGACGAAAATATTCAATCTGTTTATCAGCAGCTGGAGGGTGAAGTCGAAGCCGGCCAATCTGTGCTTAGCAAAATGCCTGAATTGATCATTGCTTATGACAAGCTGAAAGAAGAGAAAGAGCGTACAAAGGCGGAAACTGAGCTGGTGAAGGAAAGCTACAGACTGACAGCTGGCGAGCTCGGCAAACAGCAGGCCTTTGAAAAGCGCCTTGATGAAATTGGCAAGCTGCTCTCATCCGTTAAAGATAAGCTCGATGCAGAGCATGTCGCCTACTCTCTTTTAGTAGAAGAGGTTGCTTCAATAGAGAAGCAGATTGAAGAAGTCAAAAAAGATCATGCCGAATACCGTGAAAAGCTGCAAGCGCTGAGAAAAGAAGAGCTTCAGGCGAGAGAGACGCTCAGCAATTTGAAAAAAACAATTTCTGAGACAGCAAGACTGCTGAAGACAAGCAACATTCCAGGCATTCCGAGTCATATTCAAGAGATGCTGGAAAACGCGCATCATCACATTCAAGAAACAGTCAATCAATTAAACGAACTCCCTTTAAATATGGAAGAAGCCGGAGCCCATTTGAAGCAAGCTGAGGATATTGTCAACAGGGCAAGCCGGGAATCAGAGGAACTTGTCGAGCAGGTGATCCTCATTGAAAAAATCATTCAGTTCGGAAACCGGTTCAGAAGCCAGAATCATATTTTATCTGAACAGCTGAAAGAAGCGGAAAGACGTTTTTATGCTTTTGACTATGAAGATTCTTATGAAATTGCAGCTGCCGCTGTAGAGAAAGCTGCGCCAGGTGCAGTTGCAAAAATCAAAGCTGATATATCCGCTTAATCAATCACGATATGAAAAAGAGCCCGCATTGTAATAAGCGGGCTCTTTTTCCATTATAAAACGCCTGCGCAATAACGCAGGCGTTCTGTGACATTAATTTATGTCTTTAAGCTGTTTGGATGGGCCAATAAATAAGGTAAGTACATAGCCGATAACCGCTCCGATGATTCCTGGAAGCAACCAGCCGATGCCGAGATTGTAAAGAGGAAGATTCGCACTTAGAAACGCATCTAATGATCCAAGTGAAAAGCCGGCTGCTTTGATGCCGTCTAAAATACTGAATAATCCTGTACCGATCAAGCATGCGATGTACACTTCGCGTCTTTCCTTAAAGAGCTTATCAATAAATGAAAGAACAATAATGACAATGGCAAGTGGATAGATAGCTGATAAAATAGGAACAGAGAACGCGATAATTTGCGCGAGTCCGAAATTCGCAATGATCAAGCTGAATAACGTGACAATCGTAACGACAATTTTATATGATAATGCCGGGATAAGCTTTGAAAAGTACTGGCCGCAAGAAGTGACAAGGCCGATGCTTGTTGTTAAACATGCGACTGTAATCGCTGAACCGAGTACGATGTTGCCTAATGAACCGAATAAATAATGGGAAGACGCAGATAAAATTTTAGCTCCTTCGCCAACAGGACCGATGGCGTTCGTGCTTGTTGCACCCAAGTATGCAAGGGATACATAAATGAATGTCAGTCCTAAAGCGGCAATCACACCCGCTTTAATACATGCAGCGGCAAGAGCTTTAGACTGTGTAACGCCTTTGCTTTTTACAGCATTTACAACAACAACACCAAATACGATTGAAGCAAGTGCGTCCATTGTTTTGTAGCCTTCTAAAAATCCTTTAAATACCGGTGTTCCTTTATATGCTTCTGTAACTGCACCCAATCCGCCCATCGGTGTGAAAATGGCTTTAAGAACAATCACTAAAATAATGGTGAATTTGATTGGAGTAAGAATTTTTCCGACCCGGTCCACAACCTTGGATGGGTTTAACGCTAAATAGTACGTAATTCCGAAAAAGATCAGTGTGAATACAAATAAAGAAAGTCTTTCTGGTACGCCAGTCAAAAACGGAACAGCGCCGATTTCATATGAAACAGTTCCTGTTCTCGGGATAGCAAATAATGGACCGATTGATAAATAAAGCACGACAGTAAAGATTGTGCCAAAAACAGGGTGTGCTTTATCAGCAAGTCCTTTAGCGTCCTTGCCGGTTAATGCGATGGCGATAATACCGAGAAGCGGCAGGCCTACCCCAGTCAGTAAAAATCCGCCGATGGCCTTCCAGACGTTGTGTCCGGCTGCTTGTCCAAGTTCCGGCGGATAAATCATATTTCCTGCTCCAAAGAATAACGCAAATAGCATGAAACCAATAATAATGGTATCTTTGACAGGCAGTGAGTGTTTCATGAAAAAAATCCTCCTAATAATTATGTTAAAATATTCTGTCAATTAATTGTCAGATAATATGACGAAACGAACAAATCTTATTATATGGTAAAAAATTTAGAAGTCAATACTAGTTTTTCGTAATTTTCTATTAAAATTTGTTATGGTAACATAAATATCATACCTTGTACCGCTTTCATAAAGGAGTAAAAAAGATGATATATTTAGATAATAGTTCAACGACGAAGCCTTACGATGAAGTCTTGAACGTGTATGAACAGACAAGCAGCCGATATTTTGGCAATCCTTCATCTTTGCACCGATATGGAGCCGAAACGGAACAGCTGCTTCAGGCAGCCAAAAATCAAATCAAAAGGTCCTTAGGCCTAAAAAAATATGATATTGTATTTACGTCAGGCGCCACAGAAGCCAACAATGCGGCTTTAAAAGGAGCGGCGTTGTCAAAAATAAAAACAGGCAAACATATCATAGCCACTTCTATCGAACATCCATCCGTTACGGAATCGTTAGAACAGCTGACAGAGCTATTCGGGTTTGACGTCACTTATCTTTCAGTGAATGAAGACGGATTTGTTTCAATAGAAGAATTAAAAAAAGCCATCCGTCCTGATACTGTGCTTGTCAGTATGATGCATGTGAACAATGAAGTCGGTTCCGTGCAGCCGATTGAAGCGGCAGGGGAAGTGCTGAAGAAGCACCCGAACATTTTGTTCCACGTCGATTATGTGCAGGGCATCTATAAAGTGCCATTGGCAATTGAAAAGGCCGGCATTGATCTGTGTTCAATTTCCGGGCATAAATTTCACGGGCTGAAGGGGACAGGAGCGCTAATTGTAAAAGAAGGTACACGCCTTATCCCGCTGATAACGGGGGGCTCTCAGCAAAAAGGCATACGGGCCGGAACGGAACATACTGCGGGTGCGGTTTCGCTTGCCAAAGCCATTAATCTTGCTGCAGCTGACTTTGAGACCCGGCTTGACACAATGGCTGCCGCAAAGGAATTGTTTATGAAGAGGCTGAGTGAAACTGAAGGTGTCATTGTCAACACGCCTCAACTAAATAGTGCGCCGCACATTATTAATTTCTCTGTTCCGGGGATTAAAGCAGAGGTGCTTTTACACATGCTTGAGGAACAGGATATATTCGTCTCAACAACATCGGCCTGCTCGGCAAAAGAACATAAACCCAGCAAAGTTCTCTTACAGATGGGTAAGGGAGAGCAAATTGCCGGAAGCAGCATTAGAATCAGCTTAAACTACAGCCAGACAAGCGATGTGGCAGAACCGTTTATGAACGCGCTGCGTCCTGGCATCAAAAAATTAAAGAAAATGATGAGGTAGAACATGAATTACGATCATATATTAATTCGTTTTGGGGAAATTTCGACAAAAGGCAAAAACAGAAAAAGCTTTATTGAGCGCTTAAAGCAAAACGTCAGACTCGTTTTGAAAGACTATCCGAACTTAAAATACTTTTCCAATCGGGACCGCATGACGATTACATTAAATGGAGAAGATCCAGAGGCTCTTTTTCCTCATTTAAAGCAGGTGTTTGGCATTCAAAGCTTCAGCCTGGCGATTAAGTGTGATAGCCGCCTTGATGATATTAAGGCAACTGCTCTTCAGGCGATCGAGGATCAGTATCAGCCTGGTGATACGTTTAAAGTCGCGACGAAGAGAGCCTATAAACAATTTGAATTAGATACAAATCAAATGAACGCTGAAATCGGCGGCCATATTTTGCGAAATACAGAAGGTTTGACAGTCGATGTCCGCAATCCTGACATCCCGCTCAGAATCGAAATCAGGGAGGAAGCGACCTTTTTGACGATTCGCGATGAAAAAGGTGCAGGCGGCCTGCCCGTTGGTTCAGCAGGCAAAGCGATGCTGATGCTTTCCGGCGGTTTTGACAGCCCTGTGGCCGGTTTTTATGCGATGAAACGGGGATTGTCGGTAGAAGCTGTTCATTTCTTCAGCCCGCCATACACAAGCGAGCGCGCAAAGCAAAAGGTAATGGATCTGGCAAAATGCCTGTCCCGCTTTGGGGGAAGCATGACGCTTCATATCGTTCCGTTTACAAAAACGCAAGAGCTCATCCAAAAACAAATTCCTGAGAACTACACAATGACGGCAACCCGCCGCCTCATGCTTCAAATTGCCGACAGAATCAGAGAAAAGAGAAACGGGCTTGCCATCATTACGGGAGAAAGCCTCGGTCAGGTAGCGAGCCAAACGCTTGAAAGCATGTATGCGATTAATGCGGTGACGACAACACCGATTTTGCGTCCGTTAGTCGGTATGGATAAAACAGAAATCATCGAAAAATCACGGGAAATCGGCACATATGAGACAAGCATTCAGCCGTTTGAAGACTGCTGCACGATCTTTACGCCGCCAAGCCCGAAAACACGTCCTAAAAAAGAAAAAATCGAACACTTTGAAAGCTTTGTTGATTTTGAGCCGTATATTCAAGAAGCGGTTGAAAACGTTGAGACAATGACACTGTATAGCGAACAAGAAGCAAACGATAAATTCACAGAACTCTTTTAAATCAGCTCCGGTTCCTGTATACAATTACCAAAGTTTTTTTGAATGAAGCCATGTGTTTTAACACATTCTATACTCACAAGGAGGTGAGACACATGGCTAACAATAACTCAGGTAACAGCAACAACCTTTTAGTACCAGGAGCTGCTCAAGCTATCGACCAAATGAAATTAGAAATCGCTTCTGAATTCGGTGTAAACCTTGGAGCAGACACAACTTCTCGCGCTAACGGTTCTGTTGGAGGAGAGATCACAAAACGTCTTGTATCTTTTGCTCAACAAAACATGGGCGGAGGACAATTCTAATTTACAATTTCACATAATGGCTTAGGAGTGGGGTTATCCCCACTCTTTTTCATTTTATATAAAAAAAAGGACCAGCGGCCTATAAAATCCTATGTTTACAGAGCTTGATTTTAGGCATATCCTTACGGAAAGAGCCTGTATTTATGTATAATGGGTGGAGAAAGTGAGGAGTTGTTCGTGTTAAAACGAGAAGATCTAATTGCCCCTAAGCAATATAATTTAGTAAATGAAATGGAAAAGTTCAGTGCCGCTGGACAAAAAACCGCCCTTCTATGGGAGGATGAGTCAGGCAAGCAAGAATCTTGGTCATATGAAAAGCTGATGGAAGAAACAAATAAAATCGGAGCGGCTTTGGCTGACCTTGGATTTAAAAAGGGAGACAAGCTGATTGTAATGGTTCCGCGGGTGCTTGAAGCCTATGCTGTTTATTTGGCTATCCTGAAATCAGGAATGGTAGTCATTCCATGCTCTGAAATGCTTCGTGCGAAAGATCTTGAATACCGGATTGAACATGCCGAAGTGAAAGGCGCTATCGTCTATTCTGCATTTATTGGCGCTTTCCGTGATGTCAGTACTGCTGACAAACTGATTAAGCTCTCTATTGGCGAAAACGATGCCGGCTGGAAAAATCTCTTATCGATTGAAGCGGACGGAAGCCAATTTCAAACAGCTGACACAACAAGAGATGATATGGCTTTCTTATCTTATACATCCGGAACAACAGGTCAGCCTAAAGGTGTTGTACATACACACGGATGGGCATTTGCTCATTTAAAAACATCTGCCGGCGCTTGGCTTGATATTTCTGAAAAGGATATCGTCTGGGCGACTGCTGCTCCTGGCTGGCAAAAGTGGGTGTGGAGCCCATTTTTAGCGGTGCTCGGCAGCGGTGCAACTGGTTTTGTGTACCACGGAAGATTCAAAGCAGAAAAATATTTAGAACTTTTAAACCGGTACAAAATCAATGTCTTCTGCTGTACGCCGACGGAATACCGCTTAATGGCGAAGGTCGAAGGCTTGGACCGCTATGATCTTTCTGCCCTGCACAGCGCCGTTTCTGCAGGTGAGCCGCTCAACCGTGAAGTCATTGATGTTTTTCAAAAGCACTTCGGCATTAAGGTGCGGGACGGATATGGCCAAACAGAAAGCACGCTTTTAGTCGGTGTCTTAAAAGATATGGATATTAAACCTGGAAGCATGGGAAAACCGACACCGGGAAATCAGGTGGAGATCATTAATGAAGACGGTGAAATCTGCAAACCTGGTGAGGTTGGAGATATCGCTGTTCACCTCAGCACTCCGGCGCTCTTTAAAGAATATTATAAAGATCCGGATAGAATGAAAACACAAATTCGCGGCGATTATTTCCTAACAGGAGACAGAGCAAAAAAAGATGAGGATGGTTACTTTTGGTTTGAAAGCCGAAATGACGATATCATTATCAGCTCCGGCTACACGATCGGGCCATTCGAAGTGGAAGACGCGCTCGTTAAGCACCCTGAAGTAAAAGAATGTGCTGTTGTCGCAAGCCCTGATGAAATCAGAGGCTCCATCGTTAAGGCGTACGTTGTCCTGCAAGATCACGAAAAACGCGGTGATGAGCTTGTCAAAATTCTGCAAAATCATGTGAAGACCATTACCGCTCCATACAAATATCCTAGAGAGATAGAATTTGTGGAAAGCCTGCCGAAAACGGCTTCTGCAAAAATCAGACGAGTGGAATTAAGAAAACGTGAAGAACAGCTCAAAGCCAATAAAAAGGCGTAAAAGAAAGAGAGTGAACGTGAATGAAGGCGATATGGCACGGCGGTTTCATTTATACGATGCTCGAAGAAGGCGATCGGACAAAGGCAGTTTATATTGAGGATGGTATCATAAAGGGCACCGGCAGCTATGAGCTTCTGAAGAAAAAGTACGGGTCTCCGGAAACAGAAGAAATCAGCCTGGACGGGGCAGTGATGTTTCCCGGATTTGTCGACAGCCATTTACATTTGATCGGCCACGGGGAGAAACAGCTTCAGCTCGATCTGTCTGCACTGACGTCGAAGGAAGCTATTTTGCAGGCTGCGAAGGAAAGAGAGCGGCAGCTGCCTGAAGGAGATTGGCTCATTGGAGAGGGCTGGAATGAAAATCAGTTTGAGACACCGGACTATTTGACTAAGCATGACCTTGATCGTTTATTTCCCGACAGGCCCGTCTTGCTCAAGCGAATCTGCCGGCATGCGATAGCTGTCAATTCTGCTGCGCTTCAAGCGGCAGGGATTTCACAAAACACTCCTGACCCTGACGGCGGAGTCATCGTAAAAGATACAAATGGCGAGCCGGCCGGGCTTCTGTTTGATAAGGCGCAGGATTTGATTCTGAAGGCTGTCCCGCCAGTCTCCCAGCACTATGTTGATGAGGCGCTTACGGCTGCGATAGAAGATTGCTGGACGAAAGGCCTGACGGGCGGACATTCGGAAGACTTGTCCTATTATGGTGATGCTTCGGTGCCGATGAAAGCTTATGGGAAAGCTGCCGCCAGCGGAAAGTATCCGTTCCGCTGTCATTTGCTCGTTCATCACGAAGCAGTCGATCGCTGGGAGCAGCTGGAGAAGCCATCCGGTCCGTATGTGGAGTTCGGTGCGATGAAAATCTTTGCTGACGGAGCGCTTGGCGGAAGAACAGCTTTATTGAAAGAACCATATCAGGACGATCCATCCACTAATGGTGTTCAAGTTCATGATGATGAAACCCTTGGCCGGCTCATTCAAAAAGCGAGAGAAAAAGGCATGGAGGTTGCCGTTCATGCAATCGGCGATTTAGCTTTTGAAAAAGTGCTGAATGCAATTGAGAAGCATCCACCCCGAAACGGTCGGCATGATCGGCTGATTCATGCCCAAGTGCTGGATGATGAATTAATCGAAAAAGCAGCACGCATGCCGATCGCGCTTGATCTTCAGCCTCATTTCGTTGCCAGTGATTTTCCGTGGGTCATTGACCGTCTTGGAAAAGACCGGATGAACACAGCCTTTGCGTGGAAAACGCTCATGTCTAAAGGCGTTTTATGCGCGGGCGGCTCAGACGCACCGATTGAGCCAGTTGACCCGCTTCTTGGCATTCAGTCCGCGGTGCTCCGGAAAAGCAGCCACGAGCCAAATGGTCCGAGCTATAATGAAAGCGAATGTTTAACTGTGTATGAAGCGATTAAGCTCTATACAGAGGGAAGCGCCGGGATCATTTATAAAGAGAAGTCACGCGGAAAAATTGCCGAAGGCTATGACGCGGATTTTACGGTTCTCAGCAATGATCCGTTTACAATTGATCCTGCACAGCTTCATCTTTTAGATATTAAAAAAACTGTGATCAACGGCCAGATTGTATATGAGAAATAATAAAAGGACAGGCAGCTGCCTGTCCTTTTCATTTCCTATAAAAAAGTACGCTTCACTTTCTCCCAAAATGAATTGTCCTTTAGTTTGACTGTTTTGATTTTCTTATCAGACAGTTTAATTTCGATCGTTTTCACGTTTCTCGTACTGAGTGCTTCATTGTCCAAGCCGATGATCGGGTGCTCATTGCCGTCTTGCACCACTCGAAGGGTCAGCTTTCGGTCCGAGCTAAGGACAAATGGCGAGCCGAGTGTCCGGTAGGTGTTATTGTTCAGGGAAGCAAGCTCAGATACCTGCATACATGGGAGCAGCGGATCAACAACCGCTCCTGCAACGGACTTGTTATATGCAGTGCTGCCTGTAGGTGTTGAGATAATCATTCCGTCTCCCCTAAATGTTTCAAAGTGCAGATCATCGATCAGCACGTCCATCACAAAGGTTTTTATGATGCTTGAACGGATGGAAACCTCGTTTAAGCAGTGAAAAGGGCTGGCGTTATCGACTGTCACTTCAATCAGCGGATATTTTCTGACTTCAATTTGTTCAAACGTCATCGCATCGACCATTTTTTCGCGCTCATCACTATGAAAGTCGCAATATAAATGAGCTTTCCCCTTTTTGGTAATGCCGACGTACAAGCAGTCGTCCCGGAAATTCGTCTTTCTGACTGCCTGCAAAAATGTGCCGTCCCCGCCAATGCTTGCGATAATATTGGCGTCTGAGTGCTGATTCACAACGGTAAATCCATACTCTTCAGCCAATTGCGTTAAGGAGCTGACTTGTTCGTTTGTTTCCTGGTCCTGCTTGTGAAAAAAATAAACATTACGGCGTTGATCGGTCATATCCCATTTCCCCTTTGCTGTCATATTTAAGTTTTTCTGCCATCCAGTATTTGTGATAAAATACCTTTGGCCATAAGTGTACCACGTTTACCGGCAGCCCGTTAAGCCGGAGCTTTCTCATCAATTGAAACATTTTTCATATTGAATCGTATAATGAGAGGGTTTGGGAAAAAGGAGGAGAAAAAATGAATGCAAAAAGATGGATCGCATTAGTTATTGCCTTGGGGATTTTCGGCGTGTCTATCATCGTCAGTATCTCAATGAGTTTCTTTGAAAGCGTCAAAGGGGCTCAAACGGATCTCACATCACTGACGGATGAATCGCAGGAAAAGACGCTGGAAAACGGCAGTCTCTCAAGTAAAATTGCCGTATTGGAGGTCAGCGGCACCATTCAGGATAATGGGGATTCAAGCAGTCTGCTCGGTTCAGACGGATATAACCACAGAACGTTCTTAAAAAACCTTGAACATGCAAAAGATGACAAGGCAGTCAAAGGCATCGTTCTGAAGGTGAATTCTCCGGGCGGCGGAGTATATGAAAGTGCTGAAATACATAAGAAGCTGGAAGAAATCAAGAAAGAAACGAAAAAAACGATTTACGTGTCGATGGGATCGATGGCAGCATCCGGCGGTTATTATATCTCAACGGCGGCTGATAAAATTTTTGCGACACCGGAAACTCTGACTGGGTCACTCGGCGTCATTATGGAAAGCGTCAATTATTCAAAGCTTGCTGATAACCTCGGCATTTCTTTTGAAACGATTAAGAGCGGGGCTCATAAGGACATTATGTCTCCTTCCCGTGAAATGACGAAAGAAGAAAAGAACATCATGCAATCCATGGTTGATAATTCGTATGAAGGCTTTGTTGATGTCATTTCTGAAGGCCGCGGCATGTCGAAAGCAGAGGTAAAGAAAATTGCGGACGGACGCGTGTATGACGGACGGCAGGCGAAAAAACTGAACCTCGTTGATGAGCTTGGTTTTTATGACGATACCATTTCAGCGATGAAAAAGGATCATAAGGATTTGAAAAACGCCTCTGTCATTTCTTACGAGGAAAGCTTCGGTTTAGGCTCACTGTTTACCATGGGCGCGAACAAAATGTTTAAGAGTGAAATCGATTTTCTGAACATGAGAGAAATTCTTTCACAATCCGGTTCGCCAAGAATGATGTATCTCTATGCGAAGTAGGAGGGATCAATAATGGACGCGACATATGAAGAGTTAGAGCGCAATGACATGAAAGGCCCGCAAGAAGCGGAGCAGCTGACACATGCCTATGCGGGCTTTTGGGTTCGTTTCTGGGCTTTCCTGCTTGATTGGCTTGTTGTATGGGGATTAAATCATTTACTTGTTTCTCCCCTCTTTACCGTATTGGATCTGCCGAAAACATCCGGTATGTTCACCTTCTCGGCCTACAGCGTGACAACGCTTGTTGTGTATCTTGCCTATTTTGCAGTGATGACAAAATGCTTCAGGCAGACGCTTGGAAAAATGGTGTTCGGCCTCAAAGTGGTTTCTGTGAAGGCGGATCATAAGCTGACATGGAGCACAGTGATTTTCCGTGAAGTGGTCGGACGGTATATTGATAAGATTTGGATTTTATATATCGTCGTTGCTTTTTCACCCACAAAGCAGGGAATTCATGATTACATTGCAGATACGACTGTGGTGCATGAAAAACTATACCGCAAATAACCGATAAACCCGGACCTCGTCCGGGTTTATTTTTTTCTGAATTGGCGATAATGCTCCTAGAGGAAGTGAAGAGTATGGTATATGTGCTGACAGCCATTCTTATTCTAATAGGTATCGTGCTGCTTCTCAGAATGAAAATTTATGTCGCTGCAGAGTATCTTCACGCTGATGATAACGACAAAATAACTTTGAAGATCACAGCGCTGTTTGGCCTGATCCGGGTTAAAAAAACAATTCCGGCGATTAAGGTGAACAAAAATGATGGAACAGTCGATCTCAAACAGAAATCAACATCTAAAGTGAAAAAAAGCAGCAGCAAGAAAAAAATTACGTTTGATGATGTGCAGCAAACTATCAAAAAAATTGAAATGCTTGTACATCAAGTTACTAATTTAAGGAAAACCGGCGCCTCTATTCTGGCGCATTTGCATATCACAAAACTCGAATGGATTACAGTTGTCGGAATTCAGGATGCGGCAGTGACAGGTGTGTTAACAGGTGCTGTATGGGGGGTGAAAGGCGGTATCGCTGCGATGCTGTACGACCATCTGGACTTTGTGAATAAACCCGTCTATGAAGTGATTCCGTCGTTCCAGGTCCCTGTCTCCAAGACCCATTTTCAGTGTATATTCTTTTTTCGCTTTGGACATGCTATGCTTGCAGCTTTCAAATTCGTCAAATACGGACGGGAGCTATCCGCATTAAAAAAGAATCCGTCGTCTCGAATGACTTCAAAGAATGATTCATCAGTTTAAGGAGGAAGCGTAAATGGCAGACCATCCCATCCAAGGTTTAATGAAAACCGCAATGGAAAACTTGAAGGAAATGATTGATGTTAACACTATCATCGGAGATCCGGTTGAAACGCCGGATGGAAGCGTGATTTTAACTGTTTCTAAAGTTGGATTCGGATTCGCCGCAGGCGGAAGCGAGTTTGGCCAAAAGCCGGCAGAAAAGAAATCAGAAGACGATGAGACAAGAGAACAAAAACTTCCTTTCGGAGGCGGAAGCGGGGGCGGTGTGTCCATTACGCCGATCGCGTTTTTAATTGTCGGATCGACCGGCATCAGAATGCTTCATTTAGATGAAAATACCCATTTGATTGAGAAAATTTTAGACGCTGCACCCCAAACTCTTGAACGCATCCAGCAAATGTTCAAGAAAAATAACAAGAACCAAGGCCAGGGCCAAAATCAAAACCAAATGAACAATATGAATTATTAAAGAAGGTTAACTGCGCCGGCCGCAGTTAACTTTTTTTTGGCATAAACTTTGCAGTTTGCAGGAAACTTTACTATGATAGAGACATACATACAAAAGGGAGGAATTATAATGGCTGAAATTACATTTAAAGGCGGTCCGGTTACACTTGTCGGACAAGAAGTGAAAGTAGGAGATCAAGCCCCTGATTTCACAGTGCTGACTAACAGCCTTGAAGAAAAATCGTTAGCTGATATGAAAGGAAAGGTAACGATTATTTCTGTTATCCCTTCAATTGATACAGGTGTTTGTGATGCGCAAACACGCCGTTTTAACGAAGAAGCTGCAAAGCTTGGAGATGTCAACGTCTATACAATCAGTGCAGACCTTCCATTTGCACAAGCGCGCTGGTGCGGCGCTAACGGAATTGACAAAGTGGAAACGCTGTCTGACCACAGAGATATGTCATTTGGCGAAGCGTTCGGTGTGTATATTAAAGAACTTCGTCTGCTTGCGCGTTCCGTATTTGTCCTTGATGAGAACGGAAAAGTCGTTTACGCTGAATATGTAAGCGAAGCAACAAACCACCCGAACTATGAAAAGCCAATTGAGGCTGCCAAAGCATTAGTGAAGTAAGCAGGGAAAAAAGCTCCTGGCTGCCGCCGGAGCTTTTTTTATGGCAAGGAGGAACACAAGATGCAAAAAGACCATGTAGGCACGGTGTACGAGCTATTAGACGAAGCCGTGATCATCATAAAGAATGAATTGCAAATTTCATATATAGAGGCGTTGGCTGAAGCGGGAGAAATGTATTTTCTTGAAAAAGCGGATCAGCTGAAACTGCCGGATAAGAAAACCGAACAGCTTCAGGCGCTGCTTGAAAAAGCGGAATTCGGCACATATGAGCACGAGTGGGTGCGCAAAGCTTTTCAGCTTGCCGTCCTGAAAGGGCTGAAAGATATCTCCCATCCGAACAGACAAATGACGCCGGACACGATCGGGCTTTTCATCAGTTATTTGGTGAATAAGTTTATGGCGGACAAAAAGGAACTGACGGTTCTAGATCTGGCTGTGGGAACGGGAAATCTTCTGTTTACCGTGCTGAACCAGCTATCTGAAAAAACGGCGAATAGCTATGGCATTGAAATTGATGACGTGCTGCTGAAGATTGCGTATGCCCAAGCGAACCTTCTGAAAAAAGAGCTTGAGCTTTTCCATCAGGACAGCCTTGAGCCGCTATTTATCGATCCTGTTGACACGGTCATATGCGATCTGCCGGTCGGCTATTATCCGAATGACGAAGGAGCAGAAGCGTTTGAGCTCAAAGCGGACGAAGGCCATTCCTTCGCGCATCATCTGTTTATTGAACAGAGCGTCAAGCATACCAAACCGGGCGGCTACTTATTTTTTATGATCCCGAATCAGTTGTTTGAGAGCTCCCAAAGCGATAAGCTGAAACAGTTTTTCAAAGATAAGGTTCATATTAACGCGCTGTTGCAGCTGCCAAAATCCATTTTTAAAGACGAGGCTCATGCCAAAAGCATTCTTGTGCTTCAGAAAAAAGGAGAGGAGACGAAAGCGCCAAGTCAAATTCTGCTTGCGAATCTTCCGTCTTTCTCCAATCAGAAGTCGATGCTTGATATAATGGCCCAAATGGATACGTGGTTTAAAAAAGAAAAATAGATGGTAAATAGCAGCTTAGGTAGCCGTCATATGATGGATGCTTAGGCTGTTTTTATTATGGCTACTTGACGATCGGGCTGACGAATTGAATCCGTCTTTGAAACACAAAATACAGAAGGGTAAACCGCAAAATGTAAGCGTTCGCCAATAAGAAATCTATAGGTAATATGTCTGAAAATAACGACTTCTCTTTGTAAGCGCTATCAATACACAAGTTGACTTGAAATGCCGACATGACAATGTTTAAATGGAAAAGTCAGATATTTTTCGGAGAAGATGATGAGATTCACCGGGAAAAAAGTACGAAAAAACGAAGTTGTTGATACAGAGTATAAAGGAGCGTCAATCATGTCCAAAATTATTGCAATTAACGCAGGAAGCTCGTCTTTGAAATTTCAGCTTTTCGAAATGCCTTCAGAAACCGTTTTAACGAAGGGTTTAGTTGAACGAATTGGTATCGCCGACAGCGTATTCACGATTTCTGTAAACGGCGAAAAAAATAAAGAAGTAACTGATATTCCAGATCATGCGGTAGCTGTTAAAATGCTGCTGAATAAGTTAACGGAATTCGGCATTATTAAAGATTTGAATGAAATTGACGGAATTGGCCACCGCGTCGTGCACGGCGGAGAAAAATTCAGCGATTCTGTTTTATTGACTGATGAAACCATTAAGGAAATTGAAGATATTTCTGAATTGGCACCGCTTCACAACCCGGCAAATATCGTTGGAATTAAAGCGTTCAAAGAAGTGCTTCCAAATGTTCCTGCGATTGCTGTTTTTGATACGGCATTCCACCAAACAATGCCTGAACAGTCTTACCTGTACAGCCTGCCGTATGAATACTATGAAAAATTCGGCATCCGTAAATACGGCTTCCACGGCACTTCACATAAATATGTGACTGAGCGCGCGGCAGAGCTTCTCGGCCGTCCGTTAAAAGACTTACGCCTGATTTCCTGTCACCTTGGAAACGGCGCAAGTATTGCTGCTGTTGAAGGCGGAAAATCAATTGATACATCTATGGGCTTTACGCCGCTTGCAGGTGTTGCAATGGGTACACGCTCTGGAAACATCGACCCTGCCCTGATCCCATACATCATGGAGAAAACAGGCCAGACAGCTGACGAAGTACTGAATACATTAAACAAAAAAAGCGGCCTGCTCGGCATCTCCGGTTTCTCTAGCGATCTTCGTGACATCGTTGAAGCAACGAAAGAAGGAAATGAGCGCGCGGAAACTGCTCTTGAAGTCTTCGCAAGCAGAATCCACAAATACATCGGTTCTTATGCTGCAAGAATGAGCGGTGTTGATGCGATCATCTTTACTGCCGGTATCGGTGAAAACAGTGTGGAAGTCAGAGAACGCGTGCTTCGCGGCTTAGAATTCATGGGCGTGTACTGGGATCCTGCGCTTAATAACGTGCGCGGCGAGGAAGCTTTCATCAGCTATCCGCATTCTCCAGTAAAAGTCATGATCATTCCAACTGATGAAGAAGTCATGATTGCGCGCGACGTTGTCCGTTTAGCAAAATAAATCGCATGAAAGCACATTCTCTTGAATGTGCTTTTTTGTTGATGCATGATAGTGACAGACAGAAAAAAATAAAAGAGGTGGGCCAATGAGCGTTCAAGAGCATAAACAGGAAGCTCCCGATATCGTTCGGTGCAAAGTGATTACAGTCAGTGACACGAGGACAGAAGAAACGGATAAAAGCGGCAAGCTGATGATGTCGTTTTTAGAAGAAGCCGGTCACCACATTGCTGCATATGAAATTGTAAAAGACGATAAGGATGCTTTGCAGCGGGCTGTGCTTGCGGGCTGCATGGATGAACAGACAGACGCGGTTCTCTTAAACGGAGGGACAGGCATAGCAAATCGGGATGTCACAATTGAAGCCATTACGCCGCTGTTTTCGAAAGAGCTGCCCGGCTTTGGAGAAATATTCAGGATGCTGAGTTATACAGAGGATATCGGATCTGCCGCAATCATGTCGAGAGCCACTGCTGGCGTCATCCAGCATACAGCCGTTTTCTCAACGCCAGGCTCAAGCGGCGCGGTAAAGCTGGCAATGAATAAGCTGATTATTCCCGAACTTGCACATGTAATTAGAGAAATCAGAAAAGACAAGTAAATGAATAAATACTATAAACTTCACCTGGAAATTTAGGTGAAGTTTTTTTTATAAAAGGCTTGAAAAAACGAAACGTACTTGTTAAAGTGTATACATACAAAATGTATTTTTATTAAATATAATTTATTTTTATACAAAAAAAGAAACACGGTTGAGAGGGGATTTTTATCATGTCAGAACAGAAAAAAGTCGTATTAGCATACTCAGGAGGTCTTGATACTTCCGTTGCAATAAAATGGCTTCAGGAGCAAGGATATAATGTAATCGCATGCTGCCTGGACGTCGGTGAAGGCAAAGATTTGGCATTTGTTCAGCAGAAAGCGCTGGAAGTCGGCGCGACAAACTCCTACGTGATCGATGCGAAAGAAGAATTCGCACAGGACTACGCGCTTATCTCTCTGCAGGCCCACACGATGTATGAAGGAAAATATCCGCTCGTTTCGGCATTATCTCGACCGCTGATTGCAAAAAAACTGGTTGAAATCGCGGAAAAAGAAGATGCACAGGCGATTGCACACGGATGCACAGGGAAAGGAAATGACCAGGTTCGTTTCGAAGTCTCCATTAAATCATTAAACCCTGACCTTGAAGTCATCGCGCCGGTTCGCGAATGGCAGTGGTCACGTGAAGAAGAAATTGAATATGCGGCAAGCCGCGGCATTCCGATTCCGATCAATCTTGACAGCCCGTATTCTATCGACCAAAACCTGTGGGGACGCGCAAATGAGTGCGGCATTTTAGAAGATCCATGGGCGGCGCCGCCAGAAGGCGCATACGATTTAACAGCTCCGCTGGAAAAAACGCCGAACACGCCGGAAGTGATTGAAATTGCATTTGAACAAGGTGTGCCTGTCTCCATTGACGGCGTATCCTACTCGCTTTCTGAACTGATTTTGAAGCTGAATGAAATGGCAGGCGCACACGGTGTCGGACGTATCGACCACGTGGAAAACCGCCTTGTCGGCATTAAATCCCGGGAAGTATACGAATGCCCTGGTGCGATGACACTAATCAAAGCGCATAAAGAATTAGAAGATTTGACACTGGTTAAAGAGGTGGCTCACTTTAAACCGATCATCGAGCAAAAAATGTCAGAAATCATTTACAACGGCTTATGGTTCTCACCGTTAAAAGACGCGCTGCACGCTTTCTTAAAAGAAACGCAAAAACATGTTACAGGCATTGTCCGCGTGAAGCTGTTTAAAGGCCATGCGATTGTAGAGGGACGTAAATCAGAATACTCTCTATATGATGAAAAACTTGCAACGTATACAAAAGACGATGCGTTTGATCACCATGCGGCAATCGGGTTTATCGAGCTTTGGGGACTTCCGACAAAAGTGAACAGCATCGTGAAAAAGAAGGAGCAGATTAAAGCATGAAGAAGCTTTGGGGAGGCCGATTTCAAAAAACACCGGAAAAATGGGTCGACGAGTTCGGCGCGTCCATATCATTTGACCAAGATTTAGTCACTGAAGACATTACAGGGTCTCTCGCACATGCTGCTATGCTGAAAAAATGCGGTATCCTGACAGCGGAAGAAGAGCTGAAAATCCGTGAGGGACTGAAAACCCTTCTGAAAAAAGCAGAGGAGGGAGCATTGGAATTCTCAGTCGATTATGAGGATATACATTTGAACATTGAGAAAATGCTTATTGATGAAATCGGCCCTATCGGCGGCAAGCTGCATACCGGAAGAAGCCGTAATGACCAGGTCGCGACTGACATGCATTTATATTTGAAAAATCATGTCGGCCACATCATTGAACTGATTGAGGCATTCCAAAGCGCGCTGGTCGAAAAGGCGGAAGCGAATATCGAAACGATTCTGCCGGGCTACACACATCTGCAGCGTGCCCAGCCGATTTCATTCGCTCACCATCTGCTTGCGTATTTCTGGATGCTGGAGCGCGACAAGGAGCGTTTTCAGGATTCAATGAAGCGGATTAACAAATCTCCGCTCGGCTGCGGAGCACTCGCGGGAACAACCTTCCCAATCGACCGTGATTATTCAGCAGAACTGCTCGGTTTTGATTCCATTTATGAAAACAGCCTGGACGGCGTCAGCGACAGAGATTTCATTTTGGAGTTTTTAAGCAACAGCAGTATGCTGATGATGCACCTATCCCGTTTCTCTGAAGAAATCATTCTATGGTGCTCTCAGGAGTTTAAATTCATCGAGCTTGACGATACGTATGCAACGGGAAGCAGCATGATGCCGCAAAAGAAAAACCCTGATATGGCAGAGCTGATCCGCGGCAAAACGGGACGCGTATACGGCGATATGATGGGGCTGTTTACAATCATGAAAGGTCTTCCGCTCGCTTACAACAAAGACCTGCAAGAAGACAAAGAGGGCATGTTTGACACGGTGAAAACGGTTGAGGGCAGCCTGCAAATCTTCACAGGCATGATCCAAACAATGACTGTAAACAAAGACGTCATGAAGCAAGCGACAAAACAAGACTTTTCAAATGCGACGGAATTGGCCGATTATTTAGCGAAAAAAGGAATGCCGTTCAGAGAAGCGCATGAAGTGGTCGGAAAACTTGTGTACACATGCATTGAAAAAGGGATCTATTTAAGCGATATGCCGTTTGGTGATTTTCAGCAGGCGAGCACGCTCTTCGAAGAAGATATTTACACTGTGTTAAACTCTTACCATGCAGTTGAAAAAAGAATGAGCGCCGGAGGCACCGGATTCAAACAGGTGGAGCAGGCGCTTGAAAAAGCGAAAGCTTGCGTGGCAGCAGGAGTTTGCTAAAATTTCCTTCATAAAATCCCGTCATTATAGCCAACCTACCTCTATAATGATGGGAGGCAGAAGGATGAAAAAAGAACCGGAACGCTATATTTATGATGAACAAGAAAGCCAGGAGACAACAAGGCTCATTTCAGAAGCATATCAAAGCGGTTATGTCGATATGCCTGATCAGGAGTCTTCATCTTCTGCAGAATAAGCTGTCTGTACAGGCAGCTTTTTTTGTATGTCAAAGTGTAAAAAGTGATATTGATGGGCTTTTATAGTAAAGTAGAAAAAGAAACACTTTATGAAAGCGGCGACGTTGCTTTGGGAGGTATTCATGTGCGACATGCTTTAATTACTGCCGGTTCGAAGGGTTTAGGCCGCAAAGTGACTGAGACGTTGCTTGCAAAGGGGTATTCAGTAACAGTCAATTACAGGCAGGATGAGGAGGCTGTGAGCCGCCTGAAGGAAGCCTGTCCTGATTGTCTTGACCGGCTGCAATTTGTAAAAGGAGATGTCACCAAAAAAGAAGATCTGCTGCGTATTGCAGAGACTGCTTTAAACCGCTTCGGAAGGATCGACTTTTTGATTAACAACGCGGGACCATACATATTTGAACGTAAAAAATTAGCCGATTATACTGATGATGAATGGTACGGTATGCTGGAAGGAAATTTAAGCGCCGTCTTTCATTTATTCAAAGCGGTTATTCCTATTATGAGAAAACAGCAATTCGGCCGCATCATCACGTACGGATTTCAAGGAGCGGCGCACGCACCCGGCTGGCTTCACCGATCGGCATTTGGCGCTGCGAAAGTGGGTTTGGCTTCTTTGACGAAGACCATTGCCATTGAAGAAGCCGAATTCGGCATAACCGCCAACATGGTTTGCCCGGGGGACATTGTCGGGGACATGAAGGAAGCGTCAATAGAGGAAGCCAGAAAGCGGATCGGCAAAGAAAAAACGCCGATAGGGAGATCCGGTACAGGCGAGGATATCGCCCGGATTATTGCCTTCTTGTGTGAAGAGAATTCAGACCTTGTGACAGGGACTGTCATTGAAGCCACCGGAGGCCTCAATGTCATTAATAAGAATCAAACAACATAAGTTTTTCAGCTTTTTGAAAAGGGAAATTAAAAAATTAAAATAACGTGACGAGGTGAAAGAAATGAAAGTGACATATCACGGACATTCTGTAATCACAGTGGAAACGAAGGACCATCATATTATATTTGATCCGTTTTTGACAGGGAATTCGTTAACAGATGTAAAGCCGGAGGATGTAAAAGCAGACGTCATCTTATTGACGCACGGCCACAATGATCATGTCGGCGACACTGAGCAAATCGCCAAGCAAAACAACGCGCTGGTTGTAGCTCCGAACGAGCTCGCCGTGTACCTAGGCTGGAAAGGCTTGAATGTTCATCCAATGCACATCGGCGGCTCCCGCCAGTTCGATTTTGGAAAAGTGAAGCTCACACAGGCCTTTCACGGATCAGCCATCACAGATGAGGAAAACAAGACGATTACTTATACAGGCATGCCAGCCGGTATTTTACTGACAGTAGAAGATAAAACGATTTTCCACGCGGGCGATACGGCTCTTTTCTCTGATATGAAGCTGATTGGCGAATTGAATCATATTGACCTTGCCTTCTTGCCGATTGGCGATAACTTTACGATGGGGCCTGAAGATGCCAAGCTTGCCGCTGAATGGCTGCGGGCAAAACAGGTCGTGCCGGTTCATTACAATACATTCCCGGTTATCGAACAAGACCCTGAGGCATTCGCTGACAGCCTGCCGGGCGGAGTCGGTAAAGTCATGGCGGTCGGTGAGACGATCGAGCTTTAAACGGTGATAACATCTCCTGATTGTTCAGGAGATGTTTTTTATTTTTTGAGAAACAGGTGGCAGCTTGTTATCCTGTAATGGCTTTATCAGAGTTTCCTTCCAATTCTTTGCTGCGCTGATGAAAACGTTTGGTCAGCCGGGCAATCAAGTCCTTCGTGGCGCAGTCAAAATGATTTTCTTTTCGATTTGTTAACAGCCCTATAGGAGGTGCAATATCCATATTCAGAATGGGGATGACTTTAGTGCCGTTAAGCGTTTTAGAATGTGCAGTGCTGGTGAAGATTGAAATCCCAATGTTTTCCCGCACGTAATATTTATGCGCCATGCTGCTTGTGAGCTCCATTTTTCTGTAACGATTGCCGAGTTCTCTATGTAAGTGTTGTTCAATTTGTATGCGAATAGGGCAATTGGCAGGCGTAAATATAAAGCACTCTCCTTCTAAATCAGATAAATGAACAGCCTTCTTCTCAGCGAGCGGATGGCGATCAGATACAAGCACATTTAATGTGTCATAAAAAAATGGGTGATAGTAGTTTTCGAGAATCAATTCCGGCTCGCCGCACACTGCAAAATCAATCGTCCCGTCTAAGAGCTTTTGACTGCAGGTATTGGCGTCATCAACGTTGATATTAACCGTTATCTTTGGGTAATCCTTTAAGAAATCCTTTAAAATGTCAGGGAATATCAGACTGGCAGTCGGCTCTGAAACTCCTATGTTAATGATGCCTGCCTCTTCTTCCTTTAAGTCGGAGAGGTTGTGTTTAAGCGCCTCGTATTGAGTCAAAAGATCTCCTGTTCGTTCATAAAAAAGTTTCCCCGCTTTTGTCAGCTGCAGGTTTTTTCCTCTTTCAAACAACTGTACGCCTAAATCCTGCTCTAATTGCTTCATACGCATCGATATCGTCGGCTGCGAGTAGTTTAGTATTTCCGCAGCTTTATAGAAGCTTCCGAATTTTACAATCGTATGAAACGTTTTAATTGAGCGAAACTCCAATGTGCTCCCTCCTGTTTTTCATCATCAAAATTACTGAAGTGAAGGTTTACTTTTTTTGATTAGTCAAAGATAAAAGTATGCTTTATAGTATAAACAATAAAAGCTTAGTAAACAAATAGGAATTGTATATTTTATGAGGGGGAGTGCCAGAAATGAGTAAGGATATTTTTCGATTGGCAACTGTTGAAGATGCACCGGAGTTGTTGAAATTGGTTAACAGCGCTTTTCAGCCAATTCGGCAGCTTGATATTGATTGGCCTTCCACGAGAGCTGACATCCATATGGTGTCAGAGAATATCGAAAATCATTCAGCGGTCGTGCTGGAGCGGGATGGGAAGCTAATTTCAACAATTACCATCAGGTTTCCATGGGAGAGTGAGACCCCTCCTTCAAAATATCCGTTTGTTTGGTGGTTTGCGACGCTTCCGGAATATAAAGGGCAGGGCGCCGGAAGCAAGCTGCTGACGTACGTAGAAGAAAAAGTGCTTCGAGATATGCTGAAGGCGCCTGCGCTGACGCTAGGCACTTCGGCGCGCAAGCATCCTTGGCTTGCCGACATGTACAGAAGGAGAGGGTATGAAGTGTACTTTGAGCAGGAAAAAGACGGGGACATAGGTGTGATGATGCATAAGGTTCTGATTCCGGAACGATTTAACCCGGCGCTTTTAGGTGCGCCAAGCTGGGCATAATGTGAGGCAGCCTATGAATAAGCGTATGGGAATGGTTTTGCTGCTGTCGGTGGTTGCGTTACTTGGCGGGTGCGGCTCGGAAACAAATAATAAAACAGATCGTCAGGTTCAAACAGTCATAGTCGGTACTGGAACAGATTTTCCGAATATTGCGTTTTTAAATGAAAAAGGCGATTTGACCGGGTATGACATTGAAGGGATGAAAGCCATCGATAAGGAATTACCGCAATATACATTTGAATTTAAAACGATGGATTTCTCAAATCTGCTGACGAGCCTCGGAAATAAAAAAATTGATGTGATCGCGCACAACATGGCCAAAAATAAAGAACGAGAAAAGCGTTTTTTATATCATAAAGTGCCGTATAACTACTCGCCGATGTACATCACGGTGAGAGAGGATAATAACAAGATTCATACATTAAAAGACTTACACGGAAAAACAGTCATTGTCGGTGCCACGTCAAATGCGGCCGATTATATAACGAAGTACAACAAAACGCACGGCAGCCCGATTCATTTGAAATACGCAGGACAGGGAAGCAATGACACCGCCAATCAAATTGAAACCGGGCGCGCCGACGCAACGATATCAACACCATTTGCCGTTGATTTTCAGAATAAAACGCACGCCTTCCGCCAAAAGACAGTCGGTGACGTGTTATTAGATACCGAGGTGTACTTTATGTTCAATAAAGGCAGCCAAACCTTGGCGGATGCCACGGATCAAGCGATTAAAAAGCTGGAGAAAAACGGAACGTTAAAAAAACTAAGCCGGAAATGGCTCGGTGCAGATTATTCAAAATCAAGTTTTGAAAAATAAATGGGGCGATGAGATGAGAACAAAAGCAGCATTTATAACAATATTATTTTCACTTATTACGGTTCTGTCGGCTTGCGGCGCAGACAATCAAACGACGGGAGCCGAGCAAAAGAAGATAAAGACAATCACGGTCGGAACCGGAACTCAATTTCCGAATATTTGCTTTATCGATGAAAAAGGCGATTTAACCGGTTATGATGTCGAACTGATCAAAGAGCTTGATAAACGCCTGCCAAATTATAAATTCACGTTTAAAACGATGGAATTTTCCAACCTGCTTGTCAGCCTCGGACAGCATAAAGTCGATATCGTGGCACACCAAATGGAGAAAAGCAAAGAGCGTGAGAAAAAATTTCTGTTTAACAAGGTAGCCTACAATCATTTTCCTTTAAAAATTACCGTGCTGCAAGATAACAATACGATTCAAGGGATTGAAGATTTAAAAGGAAAACGGGTGATTACGAGCGCAACCTCCAACGGAGCGCTTGTACTGAAGGAATGGAATGAGGAAAATGGACGCCCATTTAAGATTGCCTATGAGGGGCAAGGCGCGAATGAGACCGCGAATCAGCTGAAATCAGGGCGTGCGGACGCGACCATTTCAACGCCTTTTGCAGTAGATTTTCAAAACGAAACGAGCGCTATTAAAGAAAAAACCGTCGGTGATGTGCTTTCGAATGCCAAAGTGTATTTTATGTTTAATAAAAATGAACAAACGTTAAGTGACGATATTGATAAAGCCTTACAGGAAATCATTGATGACGGAACGCTGAAAAAACTCAGTTTGAAATGGCTTGGAGACGATTATTCCAAGGAGCAGTATTAAGTAAAAAGAGAGGGAGCAGTGATGGAAAAAGCGTTTGATATCAACATGATTGCAGATTTTGTGCCGACGTTAACCGGTTATTTGCCGGTTACATTATACATTTTAACACTGTCATTGCTTTTCGGATTTGTATTGGGGCTCTTTCTGGCGCTGCCCCGCATTTACAACATTCCTATTGTAAATCAATTGGCAAAAGTGTATATCTCGTTTTTCAGGGGAACGCCCATTATGGTGCAGCTTTTCATCGTGTTTTATGGAATCCCGGCTCTGACGGGGCTTATCGGGATTGATACATCAAAAATGGACCCGTTTTATGCTGCTGTCGCAACTTATGCGTTAAGCAATGCAGCGGCAGCCGCTGAAATCATTCGAGCGGGCGTGGGGAGTGTAGATAAAGGCCAAACGGAAGCGGCGTACAGCATTGGCCTGAGCGGAAGGCAGGCCTTCAGGCGCATCGTTCTGCCCCAGGCACTTGTGCAGGCTTTTCCGAATATGGGAAACATGGTGATTAGTTCTTTAAAAGATACGTCTCTTGCTTTTTCAATAGGTGTCATGGATATGTCCGGAAGAGGCCAAACCCTGATCACCTCAAGCAATCATTCTCTTGAAGTTTACATTGCGCTATCGATTGTTTATTATGCCGTTGCGGTTTTATTCGAATGGTTCTTTAGATTGGCCGAAAACCGAATCAAGAAGAATCAAACAAGGCTTGTTACCGTTTTTGACATGAACATACATTGATATTTTTCTTGGGATGAGGAGGGAGAAGATTGCAATTTGACTTTCCATTTATCGCTTCCGCCATGAAAGAAATGATAAAGACCATTCCGCTGACATTGATAATGGCTGTTTTGCCGATCGTGTTTGGATTTCTCGTGGCTCTTGGAAATATAATTATTAGAATTTTCAGGATTAAAGGTTTGATGGCTTGCTCAAGGTTTTATGTGTCATTTTTTCGAAGTACACCTGCAATCCTTCACATTATGCTGATTTATTTAGGGATACCGCCGATTGCAGATCAAGTCAGCAGTTTTTTTCATCTTGGCTGGTCCGCTAATCAGATACCGGTCGCCGTGTTTGTCATCATGGCTTTGTCTTTAACTGCCGGAGCTTATCTGACAGAAATCATCCGGTCGGGCATTCTGGCGATGGATACCGGACAGGTCGAAGCAGCTTATTCAATCGGCCTGACACATAGCCAAACCTTTCGCCGTGTGATATTGCCGCAGGCGCTGATGGTTTCAATCCCGAACTTCACAAATTTGGGCATCGGCTTTTTGCATACAACCTCTATCGCGGCTATAGTGGCTGTTCCTGAGATAACGGGGACAGCGACTATCGTTGCTTCTGATAATTATGCATTTTTAGAAGCTTTTATCGGAGCGGCGATTATCTATTGGGCGCTGACTCTAATCTTGGAAACCGCAAATGGAGTATTAGAGAGAAAGGCAGCCAGATTTCAAGGAGGCGCATTATGATTGAGATTAAAAATATCCATAAACAGTTTGGCATTCACCATGTATTAAAAGGGATAAATCTCACTGTACGCAAGGGAGAAGTTGTAACCATTATAGGTCCTAGCGGTTCAGGGAAAACCACCTTTTTACGCTGCCTGAATTTATTAGAACGGCCGGACGAAGGGGTCATTTCTTTACACGACAAAGTGATTAATTGCAGCTATCCGTCCAAAAAAGACATTCACTGGCTGAGAAAACAGACGGCAATGGTATTTCAGCAATATCATCTGTTTGCTCACAAAACGGTGATTGAAAATGTCATGGAGGGCTTGACGATCGCACGGAAAATGAGAAAACAAGACGCGCATGCCATAGCTGAAAATGAACTGAGAAAGGTCGGGCTTCTAGACAAATTGAACGCTTATCCGAGTCAATTATCGGGTGGACAAAAACAGAGGGTTGGAATAGCGAGGGCGCTTGCCATTCATCCGGATGTGCTGCTGTTCGATGAGCCGACGGCTGCGCTTGACCCGGAGCTGGTCGGTGAAGTCCTTGAAGTGATGCTGGATATCGTGAAAACCGGAGCCACCATGATTGTTGTTACACATGAAATGGAGTTTGCAAGAAGGGTCTCTGATCAAGTTGTTTTTATGGATAATGGAGTCATTGTTGAACAAGGAACTCCGGAAGAAGTCTTCCGCCATACCAAAAAAGAAAGAACGAGACAGTTTCTCCGCCGCGTTTCGCCGGAATATTTATTTGAACCAAAAGAACACATAAAGGAGCCGGTGATATGATCCGCTTAAGTATTTTAGATCAAAGCTTGATTGGTGAAGGGGAGACAGCAGCCGATACATTACAGCACACGGTGAACTTGGCACAGATGGCTGAAGAGTGTGGGTATCATCGTTTTTGGGTGGCTGAACATCACAACAATGATGAAATCGCAGGCTCTGCGCCTGAGGTTCTTTTAGGCTATCTTGCCGCAAGCACAAAGAAAATTCGGTTAGCATCAGGCGGGGTGATGCTGCAGCATTACAGCCCTTACAAAGTGGCGGAGCAGTTCCATCTTCTGTCGGCGTTAGCTCCCGGCCGTATAGATCTCGGAGTGGGCAAAGCGCCCGGCGGGTTTCAGCTGTCCACAGACGCGCTGCAGGCTGAATATGAAAAACCGGCGCGCCAGTTTGATGAAAAGCTGGAGGAGCTTACTCATTTCATTCGGGATGATTTTCCTGATAGCCACCGCTATGCGGCATTGCGTCCTGCTCCGCGGGTTGAACAGAAGCCGGGAATTTATCTGCTGGGAGGAAGCGCAGAGAGTGCCATTTCAGCTGCAAAACTGGGAATCTCTTTCGTCTTTGCATATTTTATTAACGGTGAAGAGGAAGTGCTGAAAGAAGCGCGCCGAGCCTTTGACTCACATTTGCCGCCAGGCTCTGAGGCCGAATTTCATCTTGCTCCCGCTGTTTTTGCGGCACATACAAAAGAAGAAGCTGAAAAACATATTGTGTCGCGTGAATCGATAAAAGTGGTTTTACAAGACGGGCGGAGGGTCAACGTCGGCACCCGTGAACAGGCTGAAGCCTATCTAGAAAACGTCAGCCAGCCGTATGAGATCCTCGTGCAAAAAACCGGGGTGATTGCCGGAACGAAGGAAGAAGCGGCAGAAGAATTAAAACGTTTATCAGACACATACGACATCAATGATTTTGTTATTTTTACACCGATCAAAAATGCTGGCGAAAAACAGCTGTCTTATCAGCTGCTGAGCGATGCGGTTTTAGCTGCAAAACGTTAAGGGGGACGGAAGCATGAGTGATGTTGTGAACATTGTGGTTTGGAGTAAAAAAGGCTGTTCATATTGCGGGGAAGTCAAGAATTATTTGAATGAAAAAGGATTATCATTCCAAAATATCGATGTTTCGGAGAAAGAAGAGCTGCGGGATATTTTACAGGCGAAGTATGGGATACGCCATGTGCCTGTGGTCGAAATCGGTAACGGCAATCATTATCAAGGGGTAACTGAAATCGGCATTGAACACCTTGAGCTTGCACTTGCCAATTATGCACAGATAAAGGAGGCAAGAAGATGACACGATCTGATTTTATTCAGTTTGGAGCCATGATTCACGGTGTCGGGGGAACAACCGACGGCTGGCGTCATCCCGATATCGATCCCTCGGCGAGTACGAATATTGAATTCTACAGGCAAAAGGCGCAAACAGCCGAAAAAGGCTTGTTCAGTTTTATTTTCATTGCAGATGGCTTATTTATTTCTGAAAAATCAATTCCCCATTTTTTAAACCGATTTGAGCCCATCACCATATTATCGGCGCTTGCATCGGTCACGAAAAATATTGGTTTAGTAGGAACGTTCTCTACATCTTTTACTGAGCCATTCACCATCTCCAGACAATTGATGTCGCTGGACCATATCAGCGGGGGCAGGGCCGGATGGAATCTGGTTACTTCTCCGCAGGAAGGAGCGGCACGCAACCATAGTAAGACCAGCCTGCCAGAACACACCGAGCGTTACGAGATTGCACAGGAGCATTTGGATGTTGTGCGCGGGCTGTGGAATTCCTGGGAGCATGATGCATTTACACACAATAAAAAAACAGGGCGATTTTTTGATCCGGCGAAGCTTCATCGCCTGAATCACAAAGGAAAGTATTTTCAAGTAGAGGGGCCCTTGAATATCGGGCGTTCTAAACAGGGGGAGCCTGTAGTGTTTCAAGCGGGTTCATCAGAAACAGGACGGCAGTTTGCCGCCAAAAATGCAGATGCGATTTTTACCCATTCCAATTCATTAGAAGAGACAAAAGCGTTTTATGCGGATGTGAAAAGGCGCGCTGCTGCAGAAGGGCGTGATCCTTCCAGTGTACGGATTTTTCCAGGGATCAGTCCGATTGTGGCAGATACGGAAGAAGAGGCAGAAAAGAAGTATCGTGAATTTGCAGAGTTGATTCCGATTGAAAATGCTGTTACCTATTTGGCCCGTTTTTTTGATGATTATGATCTGAGTGTTTACCCGCTGGATGAACCGTTCCCCGATATTGGCGATGTCGGAAAGAATGCGTTTCAAAGCACAACGGACCGGATTAAGAGAGAAGCAAAAGCCAGAAATCTGACATTGCGGGAGGTAGCACAGGAAATGGCTTTTCCGCGGCCTCTATTCATCGGCACACCAAAGCATGTCGCATCCTTAATTGAGGCCTGGTTCAACGCTGAGGCGGCTGATGGGTTTATCATCGGGTCGGATATACCGGGAACACTTGATGCTTTTGTAGAAAAAGTGATTCCGATTCTTCAAGTAAGAGGGCTTTATCGTCAAGATTATCGCGGCGGGACATTGCGGGAAAATCTCGGTCTCGGCATTCCCCTGCATCAGTCCGTGTTACATTCATCAAATTAGGTGCCGTTTGATCAGAAGCGGAAGCTGAGAGGGGAGGATGACTTTTTTGACAATCATTGCGGGTACGGTTGTGAAAGGAAAACAATTAGGCAGAAAGCTGGGATTCCCCACGGCAAATGTAGATGCGAAACTGAATGGGCTGCATGATGGGGTTTATGGGGTTCTGGCGGCAGTCAATCATCAATTTCATTTAGGGGTTATGAATATCGGCGTGAAACCAACGGTCGGCTCTCACCTTAAAAAGACATTGGAGATTTTTTTGTTTGACTTTCATAAAGACATCTATGGAGAAATGGTTGAATGCAGTATTCTCTTTAAAATTAGAGAAGAAAGAAGGTTTGATTCTTTGGAGTCTTTAAAAAAGCAAATCAAAAAAGATATTTCATGCGCGGCAAAACGCTTTGAACTGATTGGGATTACAACACAAAACAAAAAAGAAAACCTGCTTTTCCATCAGGAATTGAATCTTCCGGATCTTTGCTTTTACAAGAAATGTAACAATCTATATGGCATCAACCGAGGCGTTTACAATGTCATAGACAATTGGTTTTTTGAGTACGGAATTACACAAGTTGCTTACAGGCGTATCTATATTTTATCTTTTTTAAGCTATTTGAAAGAAGGCGATCAAAAAGTTTCCAGTAAATATATAAAATTTGGGGCGGGCGGTCTTGCTGATAAGTTGAGCCGCTTTGTTGCTGCTTATATTGAAGAAACTGAAGAAAATATATTGGGATAGGGAAAGGAGCGGGAAAGATGTCTTTGGATTATTGGAGAAATATAGAAGGCACATATCCATTTCAGGCAGAAAATGAAAATGACATGCTCAAGTTGAAAGAGGGGCATAATCCCGTGAATCTCTCAACGCTGGAAAAACAGCTCATCGGCATTCGCCGGCACCTGCACCAATATCCTGAACTGTCGAAAGAAGAGTTTAAAACAACTGATTTTATAAAAAAATGCCTTGCAGAAAAGGGGATACAGATTCGTCCAACTTCACTGAAAACAGGTGTATTCGCAGACATAGCAGGGGAATCAGAAGGCCCGTCAATTGCTTTGAGGGCTGTTATTGACGCCTTGCCAATCGAAGAAAAAACAGGATTGCCTTATGCGTCTAAACATAAAGGAATCATGCATGCGTGCGGTCATGATTTTCATACGGCAGCACTTCTTGGTGCGGCCTTTTTATTAAAGGAAAATCAAGACAGCCTAAAAGGAAAGATTCGTTTATTATTTCAGCCGGCAGAGGAATCAGGCGCCGGCGCTGCAAAAGTGATAGAGGACGGCCAGTTGGATAGTATTGATGCAGTGATTGGCCTTCACAATAAACCGGATATACCAGTGGGGACGATAGGGCTAAAAACAGGGCCACTTATGGCTGCTGTTGACCGATTTAAAGTAGAGATACAAGGAAAAGGCGCTCATGCAGCATTGCCGCATAATGGTTTTGATCCCATTGTCGGCGCCTCTCAGCTCATCGTCGCCCTGCAAACGATTGTAAGCAGAAATATAAACCCGCTAAATAGCGCGATTGTCACCGTGGGGAAAATCAACGGCGGCAGCACATGGAATGTCATCCCGGATACTGTTGCAATCGAGGGCACTGTTCGTACATTTGATTCAGAGGTTCGTAATCAAGTGAAGCAGCGTTTTTTGGCTGTCGCAGCGCAGATTTCTTCTGCTTTCTCGTTAAAGGCAAATGTGAAGTGGCAATCCGGACCGCCGCCGCTTTGTAATGATGAGGCAATAACTGAGCTGGTGCGAGACGCTGCACATAAAGCAAGACTTCAGGTCATTGATCCCGACCCGTCAACTGCCGGAGAAGATTTTGCTTACTATCTGGAGCATATTCCCGGATCATTTGCGTTTTTTGGAACAGGCGGCGATCATGATTGGCATCACCCGGCATTTACAATTGATGAAACTGCCATTATAAAAGCCTCTTATTTTTTATATGAAAGCGCTAGGAGATTATTAGATTCATCCATGCAGGAATGAAGAGTCAAAAATATCTGATTGATATAGATGGGGTGTTCTGATGAAGAAATTAATCGTTTTTGCATTTATAGGCTTGTTATCGCAATTAATAGACGGTTCGTTAGGTATGGCTTATGGGGTTACCTCAACTTCCTTGCTATTGGCTTTCAGCATCACACCTGCTGTGGCTTCGGCTTCTGTCCATTTAGCGGAAGTCGTAACGACTGCCGCATCGGGAGTGTCGCATATTAAATTTGGCAATGTTGACAAACAAACCGTTTATCAGCTTGTCATTCCTGGTTCAATAGGCGCTTTTTTAGGCGCGGCATTTCTCAGCCGTTTACCTGGAGATGTGGCGAAACCCTATATTTCTTTGTTTTTGCTCCTGCTGGGCGGATATGTATTGATCAGATTTTTATTTCAATACAAGCCTGCTCTTGAGAAAAAACACGTGCCGTTAAGCCGAAAACAATCCATCCCATTAGGAGTGATCGCCGGTTTTGCAGATGCCACAGGCGGGGGCGGCTGGGGCCCCGTCACCACTCCGATTTTATTATCCCGCAAAGGCTTAAGCCCGAGGAAAGTCGTAGGGACTGTAGATACAAGTGAATTTGCCATCGCAGTATCTGCAACTGCCGGTTTTCTTATTTCATTAGGATGGGAGGATGTCAATTGGTTATGGGTAGGCTCATTAATGGCGGGCGGAATCATCGCTGCTCCTATCGCAGCATGGCTGGTGCAAAAATTTCATCCGCAATTGATGGGTGTGCTTGTAGGAGGATTTATTATTCTAGTAAACGCCAGAACATTGATAAATGAATGGATCGAAAACACAGCTGTTTATCCTTTGATCTATACTGCGATAGGAGCAATATGGCTGTTTGCTGTTTTATTCGTTTTATCTAAAATAGGGAATCGAAATAGGGTAAAGACAGCGGTTGATATCCATTTAAAAGAAAAATAAAGACTTTTCCGCTTTACAAAGTAAAAGGGATCACGAGGTCCTTGCGCTTGACTGGAACGAAATCAACGCTATAAGAAGCCGGGCAGGCTTCTTTTTTTATTTTCCAGCCTCATTGCGTACAAATCCTCCGAGCCCTTATAATAAAAGCAGAAGACTGTCCTTAGAGGTGAAAGGCTTGGCAACGAAGCATGAACAAATATTAACGTATATTGATTCACTGCCTGTCGGTGAAAAAATTTCTGTGCGAAGAATTGCAAAGGAAATGAAAGTAAGTGAAGGGACCGCGTACAGAGCGATCAAGGAAGCAGAGAATAAAGGGTTTGTCAGCACAATTGAACGTGTGGGCACAATCAGGATTGAGCAAAAGAAAAAAGAGAATATTGAAAAGCTTACCTATGCAGAGGTTGTAAATGTCATAGACGGACAAGTGCTCGGAGGCCGGGCCGGACTCCATAAGACATTGAATAAATTCGTCATCGGCGCGATGGAGCTGGACGCAATGATGCGTTACACCGCAGCGGGGAATCTTTTGATTGTCGGAAACAGAATCAACGCACACAGACAGGCGCTTGAGGCGGGCGCTGCTGTATTGGTGACCGGGGGCTTCAACACGGATGACAGCATTGTGCAGCTGGCAGATGAGCTTGAGCTGCCGATTTTATCCACGAGCTATGACACGTTTACAGTCGCCGCAATGATTAACCGGGCGATTTATGACCAGCTGATCAAAAAAGAAATTGTCCTGGTGGAGGACATCCTAACGCCTGCTGACCGTACGGTATATCTTTCGCCTAAGGATAAACTTGAAAAGTGGTATGAGAAAAATTTTGAAACGGGACACGGCCGGTTCCCTGTTGTCGACGATCAGATGAAAATCCACGGCATCCTGACATCAAAAGATATTGCCGGCCATGACCGAAACGCACCCATCGAAAAGGTCATGACCAAAAATCCCGTTACGGTTATTGGGAAAACATCTGTCGCCTCAGCGGCGCAAACGATGGTATGGGAAGGGATCGAAGTGCTTCCCGTCACTGACGGCCACCAAAAACTGATCGGCATGATCAGCCGCCAAGACGTGTTAAAAGCCCTTCAAATGATTCAAAAGCAGCCCCAGGTCGGGGAGAAGCTTGATGATATCGTTTCAAGGGGATTTAAAGATGAGGATAATGATAAAGAGGATCAAACGGTTTACGAGTATGAAGTCACGCCGCAGATGACAAATCAGCTCGGAACCATTTCTTATGGTGTGTTTACAACCATTTTGACGCAAGCGGCAAACCGGTTTTTGCGCTCGAAAAAACGCGGCGAACTTGTAATAGAAAGCATCACCATTTTCTTTTTGAAGCCTGTGCAGATGGAATCGGTTATCGAAGTCAAACCGCGCATTTTGGAGGCCGGCAGAAAGTTCGGAAAAATGGAAGTTGAAGTGCACAGCCAAGGCCATATCGTATCGAAAGCGATGCTGATGGTTCAGCTGATGGAAAGAAGCTAAGGGACGTTCAGGCGCCCCTTACGCGTGATCTCTTTCAGCTTCTTTGGCGTGAAGGGGATAGTAATGCCTGTAGGCTTTATAACCTGCCCAAGCGCTTCCTGCTCCTATGACGATAAAGATACCGCCGATTACTAACGTTAATACTGAATGGAATAATATCATTTGGTTAAGCCCGTAGAACAGGACCAGTGACCCTAAGGCCATGCTTGATTTTGCTGAACAGATTTCTTTTTCCAAAGATTGCTTTGACCGTACGCCTTTTACTTTATAGAACACATAAAAGCAGGCTGAAAGCCCAATCAAAAAAACAAGAACCAGCATAAATGAAATCCTCCATCGTAAAAGTTTACAAACCCATTCTATACAAAAACGGGCTTGGTTTTGACGTTATTTTTCTTTTCCGTCGGCAGAGAATGTGATTTAATGAATAAAAACAATAAAGGAGTATCAAATGAAAACAGAACTGATCAGAACCATATCATTATATGACACGATTATCTTACATAGACATGTGCGTCCTGATCCGGATGCCTACGGATCACAGTGCGGACTTACGGAAATCCTGCGGGAAACGTACCCTGAAAAAAATATTTTTGCGGTCGGCACGCCTGAGCCGTCCCTCTCTTTCTTATATTCCCTTGATGAGGTGGACAATGAAACATATGAAGGCGCACTTGTCATTGTCTGCGATACGGCAAATCAGGAAAGAATCGATGATCAGCGTTATCCTTCAGGCGCCAAACTGATGAAAATCGACCATCATCCGAACGAAGATCCATACGGTGACCTTCTCTGGGTCGATACAAGCGCAAGCTCAGTAAGTGAAATGATTTACGAGCTGTATTTAGAAGGAAAAGAGCACGGCTGGAAGCTGAATACGAAAGCGGCAGAGCTGATCTATGCCGGCATTGTCGGAGATACCGGACGCTTCTTATTTCCGAATACAACGGAAAAAACATTAAAATATGCAGGCGAGCTCATTCAGTATCCATTCTCTTCCTCAGAGTTGTTTAATCAATTGTATGAAACAAAACTGAATGTGGTGAAGCTTAACGGCTTTATCTTTCAAAATGTGTCATTGTCCGAAAACGGCGCCGCTTCTGTTTTCATCAAAAAGGATACGCTTGAAAAGTTCGGCACAACGGCTTCTGAAGCGTCGCAGCTCGTCGGGACGCTTGGCAATATCTCAGGTATTCGCGCTTGGGTGTTTTTCGTAGAAGAAGACGATCAAATCAGAGTCAGATTCCGTTCGAAAGGGCCTGTTATTAACGGACTTGCCCGGAAATATAACGGCGGAGGGCATCCGTTTGCTTCAGGTGCCTCTATTTACAGCTGGGACGAAGCTGATCGGATTTTGGCTGATCTGGAAACATTATGTAAAGAACACAAGTAGAGGGGAGACCCTCTCTCTTAGTGTTCATCTGTGACGGGGATGAACCAGCAGCCGAAATCAGTAAGGTCCTCGTAGACTTGGAGATTGTGAGATTGAAGTTCTTTTTTGATGAGGGAAGCGAGTGAGTGTGTTTCGGCATATGCAGAAAAACCTTGTCTGAGCCGGGCTGCTTGATCTTTTGCTAACTGACGGTCACTGTAAACCTCCATTTCCCTTCCTCCTTCCTTTCGCCATTAAGCCTCTCACATATAGTTTATAAAAAAGAATGGGAAAAAGCGACAGAAGTTTGGAGAATTTGAAAAAAATCCATAATTACGCGGCGAATGATATTTCAAGTTCTACTGTCAGTCTTGTATAAATAATTAATTCCTTGACGGTTGCCTCGTATTTTTTTTCATTAATCATATAGACTTTATTTTCGATTGTCCGTTTCAAAAGATCCTTTGTTTGATAGACGCTCTCTATGTCTTTTGTAATTACCTCTGAAATATTATCCTTTACATGCTCCTCGAATTTTGTTTCTTCCGGCTGCGATATTTTATATTTTTCCCCATTCACTAATTTGACGCTGACGCTTTGGATCAGCAGTTTTCTTTTATTGTCTTCATTCAGTTTATGGAGGTCTTCCTGATAGATTGAAATTTGATTGTTTAAGTCTTTTACGTGCTCTTTTTGTTTTTCGATGAGGCTGACCTGCTCCTCTTGGAATGTTCCGTAAGTAAACAGGAAAAAGAACCAGCTGATTACGGCTCCGCACATCATGCCCGCGAAAAAACGCTGCCACCCCGGTTTTTTGTAATGCTGTGGGACCCTCATGAAGAAAGATGCTCCTGGGTCAGCCATGAAATAATGAGCCAGCCGCTTTGCGCGCCGCCCATGGCCGAAATAATCAAAAGAAGCTGCTTAAAGATATCTCTCGTATTGCCCTCAAGAATGCCCCGTTCAAAGCTGTATACCGCATCAAAGGTGCCTCCGATAGCTGCGACAAGCGCCCATATTTTTAACCGGTTTGCAAGCTTTGTAATGGCCGTAAGCGGGGCTTCGCCTGCCAAATATGCTCCGAGTCCTCCGATGAGTGCGCCCCCGATCAGCACCCCTAACGCAATGAAGTAGCTATTGATAAAATTCACCATAAATCCTGCTTCTTGATCCATCTTTATCACCTCACCTTTTATATCATATTGAGCTTTCAGGACAAGTATGATGATGAGTCAAAAAAGAACATTTGTTTCTTTTGAAAACCCGCCTTATAATGAAGAAAGAAATGGATCGTAATGGAGAAAGAGGTGATAGCATGTCTTTTGTTCACCTGCAAGTGCATAGTGGGTACAGCCTGCTAAACAGCGCCGCGTCCGTGGAAGAGCTCGTCAAAGAAGCTGACAGGCTCGGATATGCGTCTTTGGCGCTGACAGATGATCATGTCATGTACGGAGCTATTCAATTTTATAAAGCATGCAAGGCGAGGGGAATCAACCCGATAATCGGTTTGACGGCCTCTGTTTTTACTGATGATAACGAGCTTGAAGCCTATCCGCTCGTCCTGCTGGCCAAATCAAATACAGGCTATCAAAACCTGCTGAAAATCAGCAGCGTCCTGCAATCGAAATCAAAAGGCGGGCTAAAGCCGAAATGGCTTAACAGTTATCGAGAAGGCATTATCGCGATGACGCCCGGCGAAAAAGGATATATTGAAATGCTTCTTGAAGGAGGGCTGTTTGAACAGGCCGCTCAAGCCGCGCTTGAATTTCAATCCATATTCGGAAAGGGAGCTTTCTATTTCTCCTATCAGCCTTTTAAAGGGAATAAAGCCTTGTCTGACCAGATACTGCGGCTGTCTGAAGAAACGGGTATCCCTGTTACAGCGACTGGCGATGTGCATTACATAAGGAAAGAAGATAAGGCTGCCTACCGCTGTCTGAAAGCGATTAAAGCAGGGGAGAAACTGACGGATGAATCAGCCGGAGATCTGCCTGATCTCGATTTGAAGCCACTTGAAGAAATGCAAAACATTTATCGAGAGCATCCCGAAGCACTGCAAGCTTCTGTTGAGATCGCAGAACAATGCCGGGTTGACGTCAGCCTCGGACAGACCCGTCTCCCATCTTTCCCGACTCCAGACGGAACGTCCGCTGATGCTTATTTAACGGACATCTGTATGGCAGGACTCCGCAGCCGTTTTGGCACGCCTGATGAACGATATCTTCGCCGTCTTCAATATGAGCTTGACGTCATCAAGCGGATGAAGTTCAGCGATTACTTTCTGATCGTATGGGATTTTATGAAACACGCCCATGAAAAAGGAATCGTTACAGGACCGGGAAGGGGATCTGCGGCAGGCTCTCTTGTGGCTTATGTGCTGTATATTACAGATGTTGACCCGATTAAACATCACCTGCTGTTTGAACGATTTTTAAACCCCGAACGGATCAGCATGCCGGATATTGATATTGACTTTCCGGATACAAGAAGGGATGAAGTCATCCAATATGTTCAGCAGAAATACGGTGCAATGCACGTCGCACAGATTATCACTTTTGGAACACTTGCGGCAAAAGCGGCACTCCGGGACGTCGGCAGAGTATTCGGCGTCAGCCCTAAGGAAGCAGATCAGCTTGCAAAACTCATCCCTTCAAGGCCGGGCATGACGCTGGAGGAAGCGAGACAGCAATCGCCGCAGCTGGATAAGAGGCTTCGGGAGTCAAGCCTGCTTCAGCAAGTCTATACAATTGCCCGAAAAATAGAAGGGCTGCCAAGGCATACCTCAACCCACGCAGCAGGTGTTGTCCTGAGTGAAGAACCGTTAACGGATGTTGTTCCGCTTCAGGAAGGGCATGAAGGGATATATTTGACGCAATACGCGATGGACCATCTTGAAGACTTGGGTCTTTTAAAAATGGATTTCTTAGGCTTACGCAACCTGACGCTTATCGAGTCCATCACTTCAATGATCGAAAAAGAAGAAAACATCAAAATAGATCTTTCAAATATTTCCTACCAGGATGGCAAAACGTTCTCCTTGCTGTCAAAAGGGGATACGACAGGGATTTTCCAGCTTGAATCGTCGGGGATGAGAAGCGTCCTGAAGCGGCTAAAACCTTCAGGCCTCGAGGATATTGTGGCGGTCAATGCGCTGTACCGGCCTGGTCCGATGGAAAATATTCCGTTATTTATCGACCGTAAACACGGCCGGGCGCCTGTTCAATATCCCCATGAAGATGTAAGGAGCATCTTGGAAGATACATATGGCGTCATTGTGTATCAGGAACAAATTATGATGATTGCTTCCCGGATGGCAGGGTTTTCTTTAGGCGAAGCGGACCTGCTGAGACGGGCGGTCAGCAAAAAGAAAAAAGAAATCCTGGACAAAGAGCGAAGCCATTTTGTTGAAGGGTGCTTAAAAAAGGAGTATTCTGTAGACACTGCAAATGAAGTCTACGATTTAATCGTCAAATTCGCAAACTACGGCTTTAACCGAAGCCATGCGGTGGCATACAGCATGATCGGGTGCCAGCTTGCGTATTTGAAAGCTCATTATCCGTTATATTTTATGTGCGGATTGCTGACAAGCGTCATTGGCAATGAGGATAAAATATCTCAATATCTTTACGAAGCAAAGGGGAGCGGGATTCGTATCCTTCCTCCGTCAGTGAACAAAAGCAGTTTTCCGTTTACAGTTGAAGACGGATCTGTCAGATACAGCCTCCGCGCGATAAAAAGTGTAGGCGTCTCCGCAGTCAAAGATATATATAAAGCAAGAAAAGAGAAACCATTTGAAGATCTTTTCGACTTCTGCTTTCGCGTGCCGTCAAAAAGCGTAAATCGCAAAACGCTTGAAGCACTTATCTTTTCTGGTGCGATGGACGAATTCGGCCAAAACCGGGCCACGCTGCTCGCATCCATTGACGTTGCTTTGGAACATGTTGAGCTATTTGCCGCGGACGATGACCAAATGGGATTGTTTTTAGATGAATCGTTTTCGATTAAGCCGAAGTATGTGGAGACGGAGGAGCTTCCGCTTGTGGATTTGCTTGCGTTCGAAAAAGAAACGCTTGGCATTTATTTTTCAAATCATCCGCTCTCTGCCTTCCGTAAACAGCTGGCTGCGCACGGAGCAGCATCCATTCTGGAGGCCCAGCAGGCAGTCAAAAGGCAGCTTTCTCTCGGAGTCCTGCTGTCGAAGATCAAAACGATTCGGACGAAAACAGGTCAAAACATGGCGTTTTTAACGCTAAGTGATGAAACCGGCGAAATGGAAGCTGTTGTCTTCCCAGAACAATTCAGACAGCTTTCTCCCGTTTTAAGAGAAGGCGCTCTTTTGTTCACAGCGGGCAAATGTGAAATAAGACAGGACAAGGTCCAGTTCATTATGTCCCGGGCAGAATTGTTAGAAAACATGGATGCCGAAAAAGCGCCATCGGTTTATATAAAGATAGAAAGCAGTCAACACAGTCAGGAAATCCTGGCAAAAATTAAGCGCATTTTGCTGGAGCATAAAGGGGAAACAGGCGTTTATCTCTATTATGAAAGGCAAAAACAGACGATTAAGCTTCCTGAGTCGTTTCATATCGATGCGGATCACCAGGTGTTATATCGCTTAAAAGAGCTGTTGGGTCACCAAAACGTCGTTTTAAAACAGTGGTAACGATTCACTTTTTGTTATACAATTGGAGCAATTATGTGATCCTGTTTAAATATTCAGATAGATAACTCCGCAGAATGCAGCAATCAAAGCAGCAGTATACGAATCAAAAATATCCATAAGGAGTGTTTAGGAGAATGTCATTAAGAGAAGAAGCATTACACCTGCATAAAGTCAATCAGGGGAAACTCGAGTCTAAATCGAAAGTAGAAGTCAGAAACGCGAAAGATTTAAGCCTTGCGTATTCCCCGGGTGTTGCAGAACCGTGCAAGGATATTCATGAAGACATTAACAAAGTATATGATTATACAATGAAGGGGAACATGGTAGCAGTTGTAACTGACGGTACAGCTGTGCTCGGCCTTGGAAATATCGGCCCTGAAGCTGCGCTTCCTGTTATGGAAGGAAAAGCTGTCCTTTTCAAAAGCTTTGCAGGCGTAGACGCATTCCCTATTGCTTTAAGCACAAACGATGTAGATAAAATTGTTGAAACTGTTAAATTGCTTGAACCGACATTTGGCGGCGTAAACCTTGAAGATATTGCAGCGCCAAACTGCTTTATCATTGAAGAGCGCCTCAAAAAAGAAACAAACATCCCAGTTTTCCATGATGATCAGCACGGTACTGCTATTGTAACTGTAGCAGGTCTTGTAAACGCGCTGAAACTGTCTGGAAAATCCATGTCTTCCATTAAAGTTGTGGCAAATGGAGCCGGTGCGGCAGGTATTGCAATTATCAAGCTTCTTCACCATTACGGCGTACGCGACATCGTGATGTGTGATTCAAAAGGAGCGATTTATGAAGGGCGCCCGAACGGCATGAACGATGTCAAAAATGAAGTGGCGAAATTCACAAACCAAGACCGCAAAGACGGTTCTCTGAAAGATGTCATCGTTGATGCTGACGTATTTATCGGCGTATCAGTAGCAGGTGCGTTAACAAAAGAAATGGTTCAAAGCATGGCAAAGGATCCGATTATCTTTGCAATGGCAAATCCGAATCCGGAAATTATGCCGGAAGATGCGCGTGAAGCTGGCGCAAGTGTTATCGGAACGGGCCGTTCTGACTTCCCGAACCAAGTAAACAATGTTCTTGCATTCCCTGGCATTTTCCGCGGAGCGCTTGACGTTCGCGCCACTCACATTAACGAAGAAATGAAAATCGCTGCGGTTGAAGCTATTGCTTCACTGGTTTCAGAAGAAGAGCTTAGCGCAGACTACGTTATCCCTGCACCGTTTGATAAACGTGTTGCGCCTGCTGTTGCGAAGGCTGTGGCAAAAGCGGCGATGGAAACAGGTGTCGCAAGAATCACTGTTGACCCTGAGGAAGTTGCTGAAAAAACGAGAAAACTTACGATTATTGGTGAATAATTTTAGTTCATTCCAAAAATGGCAGCGCGTTGGCGGAGACCGGCGCGCTGTTCTCAAGTTAAACTGGCGGCTGAAATTTTTTTAATGGCTGGTCTTAAAAAAATTTCAGCCGAGTTTAATGTCATTTTTGAATACGCTGCCAATCCTGTTATTTCAACGTTTTATCTGAATTCATCCGAGCCTTTCCGAACGCGTCATTGTATAAAAAGTTGTCGAATTGAGGATGACAGCGTTTGACAAAAAAAGTACAATAGTTTCGGTAAAGTTATTAGCAAGTCTATCTGTTTGATGACATGCGGTGAAGAGAACCCTTCACAAAAGGGAGGTAATCATTTGTTAAAGGATATATTCACTAAAAAGAAAAAGTATGCTTCCGTACCGTCTGATCAAGCGAAGCACGATGTTCCGGAAGGCATTATGACAAAATGTCCCAAATGTAAAAAAATCATGCTCACTAAAGAGTTGGATAAAAATATGCGGGTATGCATGAACTGCGATTATCATTTCCCGATGAATGCAAAACAGCGTATCGCAAGCTTAATGGATGAACAATCCTTTGAGGAATTCAATCAAGGAATGTTATCGGAAAACCCGCTCGGTTTCCCGGGATATCTTGAAAAGCTTGAAAAAGATCGCGAGAAAACATCCTTAAACGAGGCTGTTGTGACAGGCAAGGGCACAATCGGCGGACACCCGGTTGTTGTCGCAGTCATGGATTCTTCATTCAGAATGGGCAGCATGGGTTCAGTCGTCGGTGAAAAAATCACGCTTGCGATTGAAAAAGCAAAAGCTGATAAAGTTCCGTTTATTATTTTTACGGCTTCAGGCGGCGCGAGAATGCAGGAAGGCATATTAAGTTTGATGCAGATGGCTAAGACAAGCTCTGCTTTAAAACTGTTCAGTGAAGAACAGGGCCTCATTATCTCAGTTATGACGCATCCGACTACCGGGGGCGTATCAGCCAGCTTTGCATCCCTTGGCGATTACAATTTCGCTGAGCCTGGCGCGCTGATCGGTTTTGCCGGAAGACGGATTATTGAACAAACGATAGGGGAAAAATTGCCTGAGGACTTCCAAACGGCAGAATTTTTATTAAAACATGGACAGCTTGATGCGGTTATTCACCGCGAAGACATGAAACAAACGTTAGAAAATCTGCTGGATATGCATCAATCGGGAGGTGACTTTGAGTGGCTGCAAGATTAGAATTTGAAAAACCGGTGATTGAACTGCAAACCAAAATCGCCGAACTGAAAAAATTCACCCAAGATTCCGATATGGATCTGAGTGCAGAAATCGAACGGCTCGAAGACCGTCTCGCTAAGCTTCAGGATGATATTTACAAAAATCTGAAGCCTTGGGACCGTGTTCAAATCGCGCGTCTGCCGGACCGTCCGACAACGCTTGATTATATTGAACACCTGTTTACCGACTTTTTTGAATGTCACGGAGACAGAGCGTACGGAGACGATGAAGCCATTGTCGGCGGCATTGCGAAGTTCCATGGCCTTCCTGTAACGGTAATCGGGCATCAGCGCGGCAAAGACACAAAGGAAAACCTTGTCCGTAATTTTGGGATGCCGCATCCTGAAGGCTACCGAAAAGCGCTTCGTCTCATGAAACAGGCTGACAAATTCAACAGACCGATTATCTGTTTTATTGATACGAAGGGAGCATATCCTGGACGAGCAGCGGAAGAAAGAGGACAAAGCGAAGCCATTGCCAAAAACCTGTTTGAGATGGCCGGTCTCCGAGTGCCTGTTATCTGCATCGTCATCGGTGAAGGCGGAAGCGGCGGAGCCCTGGGTCTGGGTGTAGGAAACCACTTGCATATGCTGGAAAACTCTACTTATTCTGTTATTTCTCCGGAAGGTGCCGCGGCACTTTTATGGAAGGACTCCAGTCTTGCTAAGAAAGCAGCAGAAACAATGAAAATCACTGCGCCGGATTTAAAAGAATTAGGTATTATAGATCATATGATAAAAGAAGTAAAAGGCGGAGCGCACCACGATGTAAAGCTGCAGGCAAGCTATATGGACGAAACCCTTAAACAATCGTTAAAAACTTTGCTGAAGCTGAGCGAAGAAGAATTAGTTCAGCAACGCTACGAAAAATATAAAGCAATTGGCAAAGTCTCGATTGAAGATCAATATATCGGGGTAAACTAAATAAACGTGAAGCCTTTGGCTCACGTTTATTTTTTGTGACATTCCTTAAATTTTATTTAAAAACAATTTATTTAATTGTATAATAGGTAAGGTTTCATAGGGAGGATGGAGATCCCTTTTCATTGTTTTTAGGGCAATGATCATGTTATGTTTAATCATATATGTTGCTGAGGTGAATGGAGAATGAAACGTATAGGGGTATTAACGAGCGGCGGGGATTCCCCGGGAATGAACGCAGCAGTTCGCGCAGTAGTCAGAAAAGCGATTTATCATGACGTTGAAGTTTACGGCATTTACAACGGATACGCAGGATTGATCAGCGGAAAGATTGAAAAGCTTGAACTCGGATCTGTAGGCGATATTATACATCGTGGAGGAACAAAGCTTTATACGGCAAGATGTCCTGAATTCAAAACGGTTGAAGGCCGTGAAAAAGGGATAGAAAACTTGAAGAAGCTCGGTATTGAGGGCCTTGTTGTCATCGGCGGAGACGGTTCCTATATGGGTGCCAAAAAATTAACGGAACACGGGTTTCCATGTGTAGGTGTACCGGGTACAATTGATAACGACATTCCGGGCACTGATTTTACAATCGGCTTCGATACAGCTTTAAATACAGTAATTGACGCAATTGATAAGATCCGCGACACAGCGACTTCTCATGAACGTACATATGTGATCGAAGTAATGGGCCGCCATGCCGGCGATATCGCATTGTGGGCCGGTCTTGCAGGGGGCGCGGAATCAATCTTGATCCCTGAGGCAGACTATGACATGCACGAAATCATTGCCCGCTTAAAACGCGGCCACGAACGCGGCAAGAAGCACAGTATTATTATTGTTGCCGAAGGTGTAGGCAGCGGTGTTGAATTCGGGAAACGCATTGAAGAAGAAACAAATCTTGAAACTAGGGTATCTGTATTGGGCCATATCCAGCGCGGAGGTTCTCCGAGCGCTGCTGACCGCGTGCTGGCAAGCCGTCTTGGCGCATATGCAGTTGAACTGCTGCTTGAAGGAAAAGGCGGACGCTGTGTAGGTATACAAAACAATAAGCTTGTAGACCATGATATTATAGAAATACTGGAAACAAAACACACAGTTGAGCAAAACATGTATCAGCTTTCAAAAGAACTGTCTATTTAATGTGCAGCTGAAGGCTGAAGATTTCAGAAGGAAGTGAACCAAATGAGAAAAACTAAAATTGTTTGTACCATCGGTCCGGCAAGTGAAAGTATTGAAATGCTTACGAAATTAATGGAGTCAGGAATGAACGTGGCTCGTTTGAATTTTTCTCACGGAGATTTTGAGGAGCACGGTGCAAGAATAAAAAATATCCGCGAAGCAAGCAAAAAGCTTGGCAAAAACGTTGGTATCCTGCTTGATACAAAAGGTCCTGAAATCCGCACACATACAATGGAAAACGGCGGCATTGAGCTTGAAACAGGCAAAGAGCTTATCATTTCAATGGACGAGGTTGTAGGAACAACAGATAAAATTTCAGTGTCATATGAAGGTTTAGTCGATGACGTTGAACAAGGGTCAACGATTCTGTTAGATGACGGCCTTATCGGCCTTGAGGTGCTTGATGTTGATGCTGCTAATCGCGAAATCAAAACAAAAGTACTAAACAACGGAACACTCAAAAATAAAAAGGGTGTTAACGTACCGGGCGTCAGCGTTAACCTTCCTGGTATCACTGAAAAAGATGCGCGAGACATCGTTTTCGGTATTGAGCAAGGAGTAGACTTTATCGCAGCGTCTTTCGTACGCCGTTCTACGGACGTGCTTGAAATCCGTGAGCTTCTTGAAGAACACAACGCTCAGGATATTCAAATCATCCCTAAAATCGAAAACCAAGAGGGCGTTGACAACATCGATTCTATTCTCGAAGTGTCTGACGGTTTAATGGTTGCACGCGGAGACTTAGGTGTGGAAATTCCAGCTGAAGAAGTGCCGCTCGTCCAAAAAGAACTGATCAAAAAATGCAACGCGCTGGGCAAACCTGTTATTACAGCGACACAAATGCTTGACAGCATGCAGCGCAACCCGCGTCCGACTCGTGCGGAAGCAAGTGACGTTGCAAATGCGATCTTCGACGGCACAGATGCAATCATGCTTTCTGGTGAAACAGCTGCCGGAAGCTATCCGGTTGAGGCGGTTCAAACAATGCACAACATCGCTTCCCGTTCTGAAGAAGCTTTAAATTATAAAGAAATTCTTTCTAAACGCAGAGATCAAGTAGGCATGACGATTACAGATGCAATTGGACAATCTGTCGCGCATACGGCGATTAACCTGAATGCTGCTGCAATCGTAACGCCGACTGAAAGCGGCCATACAGCACGTATGATCGCAAAATACCGTCCGCAGGCGCCGATTGTTGCTGTTACTGTAAATGACTCTATTTCCAGAAAGCTAGCGCTCGTATCAGGCGTATTTGCAGAAAGCGGTCAAAATGCGAACTCAACAGATGAGATGCTTGAGGATGCTGTCCAAAAATCATTGAACAGCGGAATTGTAAAACACGGCGATCTGATCGTCATTACAGCAGGATCTGTCGGTGAGTCTGGCACTACGAACTTAATGAAAGTGTACACTGTCGGCGATATCATCGCTAAAGGCCAAGGCATTGGACGCAAATCAGCTTACGGTCCGGTTGTCATTGCACAAAATGCAAAAGAAGCTGAGCAAAAAATGACTGACGGTGCGGTTCTTGTTACAAAAAGCACTGACCGTGATATGATTGCATCACTTGAAAAAGCGTCTGCCCTTATTACAGAAGAAGGCGGCTTGACAAGCCATGCTGCGGTAGTCGGATTAAGCCTTGGCATTCCGGTTATCGTTGGTCTGGAAAATGCGACGTCTATTTTGGCAGATGGCCAGGATATTACAGTTGACGCTTCCAGAGGCGCAGTCTATCAAGGACGTGCGAGCGTTCTTTAATCAGAGGTGAAAACGGAAGGGGCTTCCCTTCCTTTTCTCTTTATCTTGCCTTATGTTGAACAGAGGCGTGTTACACGTGTGGGGGGCTTGGATATGAGATTTTTATTTTTGCTTTTTATTGTGTTTCCGGCAATAGAAATCGGCATATTCCTATTTTCAGGCAAGCTGATCGGCATATTGCCGACGGTCCTTTTAATGATTCTGACGGGCATTATCGGCGCAGCAGCTGCAAAAAAACAAGGAACCGAAGTGTATTACAAGGTTCAGCGTGATCTTCAATATGGCAAAATGCCTGGCGAAGCGATTGCTGACGGCCTGTGCATTTTCATTGGCGGTCTTTTGCTGATGCTTCCGGGCTTTTTATCAGATTTGGCCGGTGCCTGTCTGCTTATCCCGTTCACCCGCAGCTGGTGTAAGCCGATTCTGTTCAAATGGCTGAGAGGAATGTCGAAGAACAAGCGGATCATCATCAAATAAAAAACGGCAGCCATGCAACATGGGCTGCTTTTTATTTTTGCTGAACGGTGATATACGACCATATTTCCTTTAATGCGCCTGTTGTAATAAACGCCTGAATGATGACGAGAACAGCTGGTCCTGCAATTAGTCCTAAAAACCCGAATAATTTAAAACCGGCAAACAGGGCGATGAGCGTTGCCAGCGGATCGATACCGATTGATTTACTAAGTATTTTGGGTTCTGTCAGCTGTCTTTGAATAAGAACGACGAGGTACAGCACCCCGATTCCGATGGCCTGGGGCAGCTGGCCTGTAATCGATAAATACAAAATCCACGGCACAAATACCGAGCCAGCACCCAAATAAGGGAGAAGATCAACAAGCCCGATTAAAAAAGCAATTGTTGCGGCATGTTCAACTTTTAAGAGAGAAAGGCCGATAAATACAATCACCATCGTAATGAAAACGAGAACGGCCTGCGCTTTGATAAAACCGGTCATTGCTTTTTTTAATTCGCTGCTGATCGCTTTGCTGTTAGCTGTAACCCGATCCGGCAGAACCGAAACGAGCATGGCTTTCAGCTTGTGCCAATCCTTTGTCATAAAAAATGTTGCCAGAAGAGAAAAAATCAGAACCGCCGCTGTATTCGGAAGAAGCGCGAAAAACCTTGGGATCATTTCTAGAATGTGGGACAGCAACAGCCCGGCATTTTTAGCAGCCGAATCACCAAGTGTCTGAATGTGGGTAACGATGGAAGCCTGCTGGTTGGTCTCCAATTCTTGAAACAAAAGGGTCAGTTCGTGATAGAGCGGCTGGATATGTGTTGTAAACAATTTTTCACAATATGAGATAAACGTGCTGATATGCGGAGGCAGCGTTTTTGCAAGATACGCTGTTCCCGTTATGATTTCGGCTACCAGAATGGTGAGCACGCCGAAGGCTGCGAGCAGAAAAAAAGCAAGCACGCCCAGAACGTTTATCGTTCGGGGGAATCCTGTCACCCTGTCCAAATAGTCAACAACAGGATGAATCGCTGATGAAAGAATAAGGGCGATCAGGAACGGATAAGTTAACGGAAACGAATAATAGGCCGCAGCTATCGATCCTGCGGTAATTGACATGACAAAGAGGGTTCTGAAAAAAATAGTGATATAAGATTGATTCACGAAAACGGTCCTCCTCTCGTCAGCATGTCCTATTTTTTATATGTATTCATGCTCCGGCTGAATATGAATACATTCATCTTAAAGGAGGGATGGCATGTGTTTACACAAGCGAATTTATTTTTAATATTACTCTTGGCTATCGCACTTATCGCAAAAAATCAATCATTGCTCTTTGCTGTATCCGTCCTTTTGATCATCAAAATCGTTGGACTTGACCAGAAATTATTTCCAACCATCCAGTCGAAAGGCATCAACTGGGGTGTGACCATTATTACAATCGCTGTTCTTGTTCCGATTGCAACAGGAGAAATCGGATTTAAGCAGCTTGGAGAAGCAATGCGGTCTTCCTACGCATGGATCGCCTTGGGAGCGGGAATCGCAGTGGCGCTGATTGCCAAAAACGGCCTGACCCTGCTGGAAAATGACCCGCATATTACAACTGCTCTTGTGATCGGAACCATTCTTGCAGTCGCACTTTTTGGCGGAGTAGCGGTGGGTCCGCTGATCGGAGCGGGAATTGCTTATATTGCTATGCAGATCGTAAAATTGTTCACTTCATGAAAAAAAAGCGGCTTTAAGCCGCTTTTTTTTATATGCAAAAACCCGCAAATAAAGGCGTTTTTTCGGGGAAATCACAGAATGAAAAAAAAAATTATAGGTAAACATTTAACAAATGTCTGATTATTGTTTATAATGAGAATAGGCTTAAACTTAAATAAGCTTATAAGAATTTGTTATGTTCTTTCATAAGCAAAGGGTTTCATTACCAGCAGGCAGTAAAATGTAAGCATTTTCTTTTAGGGGGAGAGAAATACTTGCATCGTGCTTTTTAAGTAAGCCTCATGTTTTTACAACACTCTTAAAGGGGAAATTTATTGAAAAGGAGATGTTATATATGACAGCGACACGCGGTCTTGAAGGGGTTGTAGCAACAACATCATCTGTTAGTTCTATTATTGATGATACCCTTACATATGTGGGGTATGATATCGATGATTTAACAGAGAATGCAAGTTTTGAAGAAATCATCTACTTGCTTTGGCATTTAAGGCTGCCAAACAAAAAAGAGCTTGAAGAGTTAAAGCAGCAGCTTGCAAAGGAAGCTGCCGTTCCGCAAGAAATTATTGAGCACTTCAAATCTTATTCCCTCGAAAATGTTCATCCCATGGCTGCTCTTCGGACAGCAATTTCATTACTAGGCCTGCTTGACAGCGAGGCTGAAACCATGAACCCGGAAGCCAATTACAAAAAGGCGATCCGCCTTCAGGCAAAGGTGCCTGGTCTGGTTGCGGCGTTTTCCAGAATCCGCAAAGGCCTTGAGCCTGTTGAACCAAGAGAAGACTACGGCATTGCCGAGAATTTTCTCTACACATTAAACGGTGAAGAGCCTTCGCCAATTGAGGTTGAAGCCTTCAACAAAGCATTGATTTTACATGCTGACCATGAGCTGAACGCGTCAACGTTCACAGCGAGGGTCTGCGTCGCGACACTTTCTGATATCTATTCAGGCATTACTGCCGCAATCGGCGCGCTGAAAGGGCCTCTTCACGGCGGGGCGAATGAAGGCGTTATGAAAATGCTGACAGAAATCGGCGAAGTGGAAAACGCTGAGCCGTACATCCGCGCTAAGCTGGAAAAGAAAGAAAAAATTATGGGATTCGGCCACCGCGTTTATAAGCATGGCGACCCGCGCGCGAAGCATCTGAAAGAAATGAGCAAGCGCCTGACCAACCTGACAGGCGAAAGCAAATGGTATGAGATGTCGATTCGCATAGAAGAGATCGTCACATCAGAGAAAAAGCTTCCGCCTAACGTTGATTTCTATTCGGCTTCTGTTTACCACAGCCTCGGCATTGACCATGATTTGTTTACACCGATTTTTGCTGTAAGCAGAATGTCCGGCTGGCTCGCTCATATTCTTGAGCAGTATGACAACAACCGTCTGATCCGCCCGCGCGCAGATTACACGGGCCCTGATAAACAAGCATTTGTTCCGATTGAAGAAAGAGCCTAAAGAACCATTGGAGGCTGGCTTGCGTTAATGAGGTTAGCCTCTTGTTCAGAACATCAAAAGTGGTTTACACTTTAAATTGAATGTTGAGAAAAATCATTTTGTTTTCTATATAAGAAAAATAAAATGTTTTCTAAATATGAATTACATACTGGGAGGTTTTTATTGTGGCACAAGGTGAAAAAATTACAGTCTCTAACGGAGTATTAAACGTACCAAACAACCCGATTATCCCGTTTATCGAAGGAGACGGAACCGGTCCTGATATTTGGAACGCGGCTTCGAAGGTTTTGGAAGCAGCAGTAGAAAAAGCTTACAAAGGCGAAAAGAAAATTACATGGAAAGAAGTTTATGCCGGAGAAAAGGCTTATAATAAAACAGGTGAGTGGCTTCCTGCTGAAACATTAGATGTGATCCGCGAATATTTCATCGCGATTAAAGGGCCGTTAACGACACCTGTCGGCGGCGGTATCCGTTCTTTGAACGTAGCGCTCAGACAAGAGCTTGACCTATTCGTCTGCTTAAGACCTGTAAGATACTTTACTGGAGTGCCGTCACCGGTAAAACGCCCTGAAGATACTGATATGGTCATCTTCCGTGAGAATACAGAAGATATTTATGCAGGCATCGAGTACGCAAAAGGCTCTGAAGAAGTGCAAAAGCTCATCAGCTTCCTGCAAAATGAGTTAAACGTCAACAAAATCCGTTTCCCTGAAACATCAGGTATCGGCATTAAGCCTGTTTCTGAAGAAGGAACAAGCCGTTTGGTCAGAGCTGCAATTGATTATGCGATTGAGCATGGCCGCAAATCTGTAACGCTTGTTCACAAAGGAAACATCATGAAGTTCACAGAAGGTGCCTTCAAAAACTGGGGCTATGAACTTGCTGAAAGAGAATACGGCGAAAAAGTCTTCACGTGGGCTCAATATGACCGCATTGCTGAAGAACAAGGAAAAGACGCTGCAAACAAAGCGCAAAGCGAAGCGGAAGCAGCAGGCAAAATCATTATCAAAGACAGCATTGCTGACATTTTCCTTCAGCAGATCTTAACGCGTCCGAACGAGTTTGATGTCGTTGCGACAATGAACCTGAACGGAGATTACATTTCTGATGCTCTTGCAGCGCAAGTAGGCGGAATCGGTATTGCTCCTGGAGCGAACATCAACTATGAAACAGGACATGCGATTTTCGAGGCGACGCACGGAACGGCTCCTAAATATGCAGGCCTTGATAAAGTAAACCCATCTTCAGTTATTCTTTCAGGCGTTCTGCTTCTTGAGCATCTAGGATGGAACGAAGCGGCTGATTTGGTTATCAAATCTATGGAAAAAACAATCGCTTCTAAAGTCGTAACTTACGATTTTTCCAGATTAATGGATGGCGCAACTGAAGTGAAATGTTCAGAGTTCGGAGAAGAACTGATTAAAAACATGGACTAAGCAAGGAAACAGCCTAAAACTAGCCATAAAGGAGAAGAGAGACATGGGAAATACTCGTAAAAAAGTTTCTGTTATCGGAGCAGGTTTTACCGGAGCGACAACCGCATTTTTAATCGCTCAAAAAGAGCTGGCAGACGTTGTTCTTGTTGATATTCCGCAATTGGAGAACCCGACAAAGGGAAAAGCGCTTGATATGCTTGAAGCAAGCCCTGTTCAAGGCTTTGACGCGAAAATTACGGGAACATCCAACTATGAGGATACAGCGGGTTCTGACATTGTTGTCATTACAGCCGGTATCGCAAGAAAACCTGGTATGAGCAGAGATGATCTGGTCTCTACAAACGAAAAAATTATGAGAAGCGTTACACGAGAAATCGTGAAATATTCTCCTGACTCTATCATTGTGGTGCTGACAAATCCTGTTGATGCAATGACTTACGCGGTGTATAAAGAATCAGGCTTCCCTAAAGAGCGCGTAATCGGCCAGTCCGGTGTGCTTGATACGGCAAGATTCAGAACATTTGTGGCAGAGGAATTAAACTTGTCAGTAAAAGACGTGACTGGTTTCGTTCTTGGCGGACACGGTGACGATATGGTGCCGCTTGTGCGTTATTCTTATGCTGGCGGTATCCCGCTTGAAACCCTTATTCCGAAAGAACGGATTGACGCAATTGTGGAGCGCACAAGAAAAGGTGGAGGCGAAATCGTGAATCTTCTTGGAAACGGAAGCGCGTATTATGCGCCTGCTGCTTCTCTGACAGAAATGGTCGAAGCGATCTTGAAAGATCAGCGCCGCGTCCTTCCTACAATTGCTTATCTTGAAGGTGAATACGGCTATGAAGGCATCTACCTTGGTGTTCCTACAATTGTAGGCGGCAACGGTCTTGAGCAAATCATTGAACTTGAACTGACAGACTATGAAAGAGCACAGCTGAATAAATCAGTTGAATCTGTCAAAAATGTCATGAAAGTATTATCTTAATAAAAAGAGAGAAAGGCTTGCTTGATAGAGCCTTTCTCTTTTTACTATAAATGAAAGCGCTGTCATCCACTCCTTTATTTCTTTTGAAAAATGATGTAAAAGGCGAATTGTCGGAATGTCCTGCTTTCGTTAAAATAAAATCATGAAACATGTTAAGATGACATAAAATAGAGAAATAGGATGTCGGGGAATTATAATACTGGAGGCACAGCATGAACAAGAAAATTTTAGTTGTGGATGATGAAGAATCTATTGTTACTCTTTTACAGTACAATTTGGAACGGTCAGGCTATGATGTCATTACCGCCTCAGACGGGGAAGAAGCACTCAAAAAAGCGGAAACAGAGAAGCCTGATTTGATTGTGCTTGATGTGATGCTTCCAAAACTGGACGGAATCGAAGTATGCAAGCAGCTGAGACAGCAAAAATTGATGTTTCCCATTTTAATGCTGACAGCGAAGGATGAGGAATTCGACAAAGTATTAGGGCTTGAGCTTGGTGCTGATGATTATATGACCAAGCCGTTCAGCCCAAGGGAAGTAAATGCAAGAGTCAAAGCGATTTTAAGGCGTTCCGAAATGGCTGCGCCCTCTAGTGAAATGAAGAACGATGAAATGGAAGGCCAGATCGTGATTGGCGATCTGAAAATCCTGCCTGATCATTATGAAGCGTATTTTAAAGAAAATCAGCTTGAGCTGACACCGAAAGAATTCGAACTGCTGCTCTATTTGGGCAGACATAAAGGCAGAGTGCTGACGAGAGATCTGCTGCTGAGCGCTGTCTGGAATTATGATTTTGCCGGAGATACGAGAATTGTTGATGTGCATATCAGCCATCTCCGCGACAAAATCGAAAACAATACTAAAAAACCGATCTATATTAAAACAATTAGGGGATTGGGGTATAAACTGGAGGAGCCAAAAATGAATGAATAAATACCGTGTGCGCCTTTTTTCTGTACTTGTTGTCTGTATGATTCTGGTGTTTAGTGTCCTCGGGCTGTTTTTGCAGCAGCTCTTTGAATCATCTGATCAAAGAAAAGCAGAGGAACACATTGAAAAAGAAGCCAAATATATGGCCTCACTTCTTGATGCCGGCAATCTGAATGATCAAGCAAATGAGAAAATCATTAAAGATGCAGGCGGTGCGCTTGATGTGAACGCATCCGTTATCGATACAGACGGCAAGGTGCTGTACGGGTCAAACGGGAGTGCGGCAGATTCTCAAAAGGTGCAGGCGCTTGTTTCTGGCCATGAGGGTGTTCTCTCAACAGCAGATAACAAGCTATATTACGGACTTTCGCTTAGAAGTGAAGGTGAAAAAACAGGATATGTGCTGCTTTCAGCCCCTGAACATAGCTCCGGCTTGAACGGCGAATTGTGGGGGATGCTGACGGCCAGTCTTTGTACTGCTTTTATCGTCATTGTTTATTTTTATTCCAGTATGACCTCACGTTATAAAAGGTCAATTGAAGCAGCGACAAACGTAGCAACAGAACTTTCCAAGGGGAACTATGATGCCCGGACGTACGGCGGCTATATCAGGCACTCTGATAAGCTCGGCCGTGCGATGAACAGCCTTGCCGTAGATCTGATGGAAATGACGAGAACGCAGGAAATGCAGCGGGACCGGCTGCTGACTGTCATTGAAAATATCGGCTCCGGGCTGATTATGATTGACGGAAGAGGCTTTATCAATCTCGTGAACAGGTCTTACGCCAAGCAGTTTCATATCAATCCGAATCAGATGCTGCGCCGACTTTATCATGATGCATTTGAACATGAAGAAGTGATCCAGCTTGTCGAAGACATTTTTATGACGGAGACAAAGAAATGCAAGCTGTTAAGACTTCCGATCAAAATTGAGCGGCGTTATTTTGAAGTGGATGGCGTTCCGATTATGGGGCCGGACGATGAATGGAAAGGAATTGTGCTCGTTTTCCATGACATGACGGAGACGAAGAAATTAGAGCAGATGAGAAAGGATTTTGTGGCTAACGTTTCTCATGAACTGAAAACGCCGATTACCTCTATTAAAGGGTTTACGGAGACGTTATTGGACGGGGCGATGGAGGACAAAGAGGCGCTTTCTGAGTTTCTCTCTATTATTCTGAAAGAAAGCGAAAGGCTTCAGTCTTTGGTTCAGGATCTTCTCGATCTCTCAAAAATCGAGCAGCAAAACTTTACGCTCAGCATTGAAACATTTGATCCAGCCAAAATGCTTGGTGAGATTGAAACGCTTCTTAAGCATAAGGCGGATGAGAAAGGCATCTCCTTACAACTGAATGTCCCGAAAGACACGCTCTATGTATCGGGAGACCCGTACAGGCTGAAACAGGTATTTCTTAATCTCGTAAATAATGCGCTAACCTATACGCCTGAGGGGGGCTCTGTAGCTATCAATGTAAAGCCCGGAGAAAAAGACATTCAGATTGAAGTTGCGGATTCCGGAATCGGAATTCAGAAAGAAGAAATTCCGCGCATCTTTGAACGTTTTTACCGCGTGGATAAAGACAGAAGCAGGAATTCGGGCGGAACAGGCCTAGGTCTTGCGATCGTAAAGCATTTAATAGAGGCTCATGAAGGGAAAATCGATGTCACAAGCGAGCTGGGACGGGGAACTGTCTTTACAGTGACGCTGAAACGGGCCGCTGAAACGTCCGCCTAATGTTTACAAAGGTTTAACAATATCTTCATGCACTGTTAAACCTATGCTGATAGGATGTAGTAGAACCCCTTCATCCAAGGAGCCAATTTTGACGGCGGGAACCATTTGTGTTCCCGTCCTTTTTTGTGTCTTCTCTTCAGTTCACGTATTTTCCTTTCAAATTGAACTTTGTTAAAATAAGAGGAGCTAATGACTATGTAAGAGATGAATAGAAGCCTGAGGCTTCTTAGGAGGATATTGAATGACGGAACGAAAAAAATTAGTGCTTGTAGACGGAAACAGTCTGGCTTACCGGGCGTTTTTTGCATTGCCGCTGTTAAGCAATGATAAAGGTGTTCACACAAATGCCGTATACGGCTTTGCGATGATTTTGATGAAGATGCTTGAGGATGAAAAACCGACACACATGCTGGTTGCATTTGATGCCGGGAAAACAACATTTCGTCATGGCACATTTAAAGAATATAAAGGCGGCAGACAGAAAACCCCGCCTGAGCTTTCCGAACAAATGCCGTTTATCCGCGAGTTGCTGGATGCCTATCAGATCAGCCGCTACGAATTGGAACAATACGAAGCCGACGATATTATCGGCACACTGGCCAAATCGGCTGAAAAAGACGGATTTGAAGTAAAGGTTTTCTCTGGAGATAAGGATTTAACTCAGCTGGCAACAGACAAAACGACGGTTGCCATTACGCGAAAAGGAATTACCGATGTTGAATTTTACACACCGGAGCACGTAAAAGAGAAATACGGGCTTACCCCTGAGCAAATTATTGACATGAAGGGTCTGATGGGCGATTCCTCAGATAATATTCCAGGTGTGCCCGGCGTAGGAGAGAAGACAGCGATTAAGCTATTAAAACAGTTCGATTCCGTTGAAAAACTGCTGGAGTCCATTGACGAGGTAAGCGGGAAGAAACTGAAGGAAAAGCTTGAGGAATTTAAAGATCAGGCATTGATGAGCAAGGAGCTTGCGACGATTATGACGGATGCGCCGATTGAGGTATCCGTTTCCGGCCTGGAGTATCAAGGCTTTAATCGTGAACAGGTGATTTCCATCTTTAAAGATCTTGGTTTTAACACACTTCTTGAACGGCTTGGGGAAGACAGCGAAGAAGCAGAACAGGATCAGTCGTTAGAAGAAATTAATGTCGAAACTGTCACAGACGTAACAAGCGGCATATTGGTTTCTCCATCCGCATTTGTCGTTGAACAGATCGGCGATAATTATCATGAAGAGCCGATTCTCGGTTTTTCGATCGTTAATGAAACGGGATCTTATTTCATTCCGAAAGACATTGCCGTGGAGTCTCAGGTGTTTAAAGAATGGGTAGAAAATGACGAGCAGAAGAAATGGGTCTTCGACAGCAAGCGGGCTGTTGTCGCTTTGCGCTGGCAGGGCATTGAGCTGAAAGGAGCGGAGTTTGATACGCTTCTTGCGGCTTATATCATCAATCCGGGCAATTCATATGACGACGTTGCGAGTGTGGCTAAAGATTACGGCTTGCATATCGTTCAAAGCGACGAATCAGTTTACGGCAAAGGAGCAAAACGGGCTGTTCCGTCGGAAGATGTACTGTCTGAGCACCTTGTCAGAAAAGCGTTAGCCATTCAAAGCCTTCGGGAAAAGCTCGTTCAGGAGCTGGAGAACAACGATCAGCTTGAACTGTTTGAAGAGCTCGAAATGCCTCTCGCGCTTATTCTCGGCGAAATGGAATCAACTGGCGTCAAGGTCGATGTTGACCGTTTAAAGCGGATGGGTGAAGAACTGGGCGCGAAGCTGAAGGAATATGAAGAAAAAATCCATGAGATTGCGGGAGAGCCGTTTAATATCAATTCTCCGAAACAGCTCGGCGTCATCTTGTTTGAAAAGATCGGCCTGCCTGTCGTGAAGAAAACAAAAACAGGCTATTCAACGTCAGCCGATGTGCTTGAAAAGCTGGCAGACAAACATGATATTGTCGACTATATTTTGCAGTACAGACAAATTGGCAAGCTTCAATCGACATATATTGAAGGGCTTTTAAAGGTGACGAGACCGGATTCGCATAAGGTGCACACGCGCTTTAACCAGGCTTTAACGCAAACCGGCCGTCTCAGCTCGACTGATCCGAATCTGCAAAACATTCCGATCAGGCTTGAAGAAGGGCGTAAAATCCGCCAAGCTTTTGTTCCGTCTGAAAAAGACTGGCTCATTTTTGCAGCCGATTACTCACAAATTGAGTTGCGGGTGCTTGCCCATATTTCAAAGGATCAAAATCTTATCGAAGCTTTTACAAATGATATGGATATTCATACGAAAACGGCAATGGATGTATTCCATGTTGCCGAGGATGAAGTGACATCTGCGATGAGACGCCAGGCGAAAGCGGTCAACTTTGGCATCGTATACGGCATCAGCGATTACGGGCTGTCACAGAATCTCGGCATTACCCGGAAGGAAGCCGGAGCATTTATCGACCGCTATTTGGAAAGCTTCCAGGGCGTAAAAGCGTACATGGAGGATTCAGTTCAGGACGCGAAGCAAAAGGGCTACGTAACAACGCTTATGCATCGCCGCCGCTACATTCCTGAGCTGACGAGCCGAAACTTTAATATCCGCAGTTTTGCGGAGCGGACGGCGATGAATACACCGATTCAAGGAAGCGCCGCTGATATTATCAAAAAAGCCATGATTGATATGGCTGCCAAGCTGAAAGAAAAGCAATTGAAGGCAAGGCTGCTGCTTCAAGTGCACGATGAATTGATTTTTGAAGCGCCGCAGGAAGAAATTGAAATTCTTGAAAAGCTTGTTCCTGAAGTGATGGAGCATGCGCTTGCATTAGATGTGCCGTTAAAGGTTGACTTTGCATCTGGCCCATCTTGGTACGATGCGAAATAAATAGAGATAGGAAGTGATGGATGTGCCGGAATTACCAGAGGTTGAAACCGTCCGGCGCACTCTGACCGGGCTTGTAAAGGGAAAAACAATTAAATCGGTAGAGATCAGATGGCCAAATATCATCAAACGGCCTGCCGAACCGGAGGAATTTGCGCGAAAACTAACAGGAGAAACGATACAGTCTATCGGAAGACGGGGAAAGTTTTTACTGTTTCATTTAGATCATTATGTCATGGTTTCCCACCTTCGAATGGAAGGGAAATACGGGCTTCATCAAGCGGAGGAGCCAGACGATAAACACGTGCATGTCATATTCACGATGACGGACGGAACTCAGCTTCGTTACAGGGATGTGCGAAAGTTCGGAACCATGCACTTATTTAAACCGGGAGAGGAAGCGGGCGAGCTTCCGCTTTCTCAGTTAGGGCCGGAGCCGGATGCAGAAGAATTTACGAGTGCATATTTAAAAGAACGGCTTGCTAAAACAAACCGTGCTGTCAAAACCGCCCTGCTGGATCAAAAAACGGTTGTCGGACTCGGGAACATTTATGTGGACGAGGCTCTTTTCAGAGCGGGTGTCCATCCCGAGACGAAAGCAAATCAATTATCAGACAAAACAATCAAAACACTTCACGCTGAAATCAAAAACACCCTGCAGGAAGCGATTGACGCGGGCGGCAGCACTGTCCGCTCATATATCAACTCCCAAGGGGAAATCGGAATGTTCCAGCTGCAGCATTTTGTGTACGGAAAAAAAGACGAACCGTGCAAAAATTGCGGTACGATGATTTCAAAAATTGTCGTCGGAGGCAGGGGCACGCATTTTTGCGCGAAGTGCCAGAAAAAAGAGTAGCATAATGCTTCATCGTCCAAGCTGTCGGTGCATATATCAGTAATTCTGTAATAGAGGAATGCCATTTTCGAAACACGGATTTTTTACTTTTCCATATATATGATTGTGATGAATCCCGGGCATTTTACATCTGATACAAGAGCACCAACAGAAAGGAAGAAACGGATATGCAAATGGTTTCTATTCTGCTGCTGGCGTTGGCTGTCAGCTTGGACAGTTTTTCAGTCGGATTTACGTACGGTTTGAGAAAAATGAAAATACCGTTTAAAGCGATTTTGGTTATCGCCTGCTGTTCCGGTGCTGTCATGTTTATATCCATGCTGATCGGAAGCTTTCTCACAAAGTTTTTTCCTGTATATGTGACGGAGAAGCTTGGCGGTTTGATATTGGTCGGAATCGGTGCGTGGGTTCTGTATCAATTTTTCAGGCCGGCAAAAGACAAAGAATACTTATTGCATGAAAAAACGCTGCTTAATTTAGAGGTTCGGTCATTAGGGATTGTGATTCATATTTTGAGAAAGCCCATGAGTGCGGATATCGACAAATCGGGTGTGATCAATGGGATTGAGGCGGTCTTATTGGGATTTGCCTTATCAATTGATGCCTTCGGAGCAGGTATAGGGGCAGCCATTCTCGGTTTTTCACCGATTGTGATGAGCATCGCCGTGGCAGTCATGAGCTCGCTGTTTGTATCAATCGGAATCAATGCCGGCCATTTTCTGTCTAAGTGGAAATGGATCGATAAAATGGCGTTTTTGCCGGGGCTTCTGCTGATCACGATTGGGCTCTGGAAATTGTAAAAAGGAGTTGATCTCTTGACCTTAGTCATTGGTTTAACGGGAGGAATAGCTAGCGGCAAAAGCACGGTTGCCAATATGCTGATTGAAAAAGGAATAACAGTTATAGATGCAGATATTATTGCAAAACAAGCGGTAGAAAAAGGGATGCCGGCCTACCGGCAAATCATTGACGAATTCGGTGAAGACATTCTGCTCCCAAATGGCGATATAGATCGGAAAAAGCTTGGGGCACTGGTATTTACAAATGAACAAAAGCGTCTCGCTTTAAATGCAATTGTTCATCCCGCAGTCAGGCAGGAAATGCTTAAGCGCCGTGATGAAGCCATTGCAAATCGGGAGGCATTTGTTGTATTGGATATCCCGCTATTGTTTGAAAGCAAATTGGAATCTTTAGTTGATAAAATTATTGTGGTCAGTGTGACCAAAGAGCTTCAGCTGGAACGTCTTATGAAGCGCAATCAGTTGACGGAAGAAGAAGCCGTCAGCCGTATCCGCGCTCAAATGCCTTTAGAGGAAAAAACAGCAAGAGCAGATCAAGTCATCGATAACAGCGGCACGCTTGAAGAGACCAGACAGCAGCTTGATGAAGTCATCACTGGCTGGGCATAATACAAAAACACCGTTCAATATGAACGGTGTTTTTTCATTAAAAATCAAAGTTGTCCGGGTCAGGACCGACGCGCAGGTTTTCATTCAGCGCATCGATTCGGTTCATGTCACCCTGTGTTAATTCAAAGTCAAATACGCTGGCATTTTCTTTAATACGATGTTCTTTCGTTGATTTAGGAATCGTAATGATGCCATGCTGCAGATCCCAGCGCAAAATGATTTGCGCGACAGATTTGTTATATGTTTGAGCGATGTCTGCCAGTACAGGATGATCCAGCAGTTGCCCTTGCATTAAAGGTGACCAGGCTTCCATCTGGATGCCTTGTTTTTGGCAGTATGCCATCAACTCTTTTTGTGTAAGGCGCGGATGGAATTCCACTTGGTTGATCATAGGCTTGATTTCAGCAGCCGTCATCAAATCTTCAAGATGATGGATTTGGAAGTTGCTCACGCCGATCGCTTTGACACGGCCTTCTTTATAAAGTGTTTCAAGCGCTCTCCATGCTTCTTTGTATTTTCCCTCTACAGGCCAGTGGATAAGGTATAAATCTAAATAATCCAAACCGAGTTTTGACAGGCTTGTTTCAAACGCGGCGAGTGTTTCCTCGTATCCTAAATCCGCATTCCACACTTTTGATGTAATAAATAGGTCCTCTCTTGAGATGCCTGCTTCGTCAATACCTTGCTGAAGTCCTTCTCCGACTCCAGCTTCATTTCCATAGATAGCGGCAGTATCAATACTGCGGTATCCGTGAACAATTGCGGTTCTAACGGCGTTTACCAGTTCAGTTCCTTCTTCCACTTGGAACACGCCGAGGCCGAACCAAGGCATTTTTACCCCATTATGAAGTGTTGCTGTAGCTTGTAAATGTGTTGTCATGTTGATTTCCTCCTTTGAAATTGTCAGGCTGCCTGCCGATCTCGTTTTTCCATCAAGCGGCTCCAGCCTGTTAAGATAACTGCACCGACTACCATTAGTCCGCCTATCCAAGCGGTGTGAATCAGTCCGATTGAATCGGTAATCACACCTCCAAGGTATGAGCCAAGCGCAATCCCTGCATTAAAGGCAGCGATATTCATCGCGGATGCGACGTCAACTGCACTCGGGACAAAACGTTCAGCCAGCATAACGACATACACCTGAAGGCCGGGCACATTCATAAAGGCCAGCAAGCCCATACAGAGAATAGTAATGAGGCCAGCTGTTTGATATGGAGCCGTAAATGCTAGTACGAACAGAACGAGTGCCTGTACGATAAACATATAGAATAAAGCGGCAATCGGATTTCGGTTTGACAGCCTTCCGCCGATCATATTGCCGATTGCGATGGCAATTCCGTATCCGAGCAGGATCACTGCTACAGTTCCGGCTTTGAAGCCTGTTACTTCCTGAAGCAAGGGAGACAGATATGTGAACACAACGAATGTTCCTCCGTATCCAAGCGCCGTAATGACAAATAAAAGCAATAACCGGCCGTTTGTCACAAGCTTCAATTGATCTCGCATCGTTGTTTTCGTCCCTTTTCGTAATTTGGACGGAACAAGGATGCCATTTGTAATGAAAGCAATAACTCCGACGGCGATAATAACCATAAAGGCAAAACGCCAGCCGAGCTGCTGACCGATAAACGTGCCGAAAGGAACACCGGTTACAGTTGCCACAGTGAGGCCTGTAAACATAATCGAAATCGCGCTGGCCCTTTTATCCTCAGGGACAATATCCGCTGCGATCGTCGAACCGATCGACATAAACACACCGTGTGAAAAAGCTGATATCACACGTGCTGCTAATAAAATCCCGATGCTTGAAGCGGTAGCTGCCATCGTATTCCCGGCAATAAAAATGAACATGATCCAAAGCAATAGCGTCTTTCGTGACATGCTTGACGTCAATGAAGTTAAAATAGGGGCTCCGAATGTAACGCCAAGCGCATATAGGGAAACGGTCAATCCCGCTGTTGTGACAGGAATGTCCAGATCATCAGAAATTAACGGCAAAAGGCCGACGCTGATAAATTCGGTTGTCCCTATGGCGAATGCACTTACAGCCAGAGCCAGGAGTGCAGGAATGCTGCTTTTGCTTTTATTGGCTGAAGTCATCATATTCCTCCTTTGTGTAATGTGTTGTATGATTGAAATTCTGCCGAGTAAGCTATATAAATAAAATAGAGCAGATTCAAATCAGCCGGCAAATGTGATTATGAAAGATATCATCAAGAAAGAAAAGTACGTACTTTTAAGTGCTATAGTCACTTTTTAGTGCCTGTAAGGAGAATGAACGGTATGGAGAAGAAAAAATATAACATTTCTGTTGAAGCGACTCTTGAAGTGATCGGCGGGAAATGGAAGTGCGTCATTTTATGCCACCTGACGCACGGAAAAAAACGCACGAGTGAATTAAAGCGCCTGATGCCTAACATCACGCAAAAAATGCTGACCCAGCAGCTGCGTGAGCTGGAAGCGGACGGTGTCATTAACCGGATCGTGTACAATCAGGTTCCTCCCAAAGTGGAATACGAGCTCAGCGAATACGGCCGCAGCTTAGAAGGGATTTTAGACATGCTTTGTGCTTGGGGAGCGAATCATATTAACAGAGTGTACGGGGATACATTTTCTGTGTTAGAAGAAAGTGTGCTCAATGATAAGTTAAAACAGGAATCATAAAAAGAGCAGTCAGTGCGGAGCGCTGGCTGCTTTTTGGTTCTTACGCCTGATATTGTGTGCAAGAAAACCTATAATGCATCATAAATTAGCGTTATAATCGTTGATTTTTATCAATATGTACTGGCGATTTCATTTTAATGTGTTATACTAATTTTAGATAGCAGTAAATTAGGATGGCATAATTGATAAGGGGTGTCCAACATGAAGGTAAAAGTAGCGATCAACGGGTTTGGAAGAATCGGAAGAATGGTCTTCAGAAAAGCAATGTTAGACGATCAAATTCAAGTAGTGGCCATTAACGCCAGCTATTCCGCAGAAACGCTGGCTCATTTAATAAAGTATGACACAATTCACGGCAGGTACGACAAAGAGGTTGTGGCTGGTGAAGACAGCCTGATCGTGAATGGAAAGAAAGTGCTTTTATTAAACAGCCGTGATCCAAAACAGCTTCCTTGGGGCGAATATGATATTGACATTGTCGTTGAAGCAACAGGAAAATTTAATTCAAAAGATAAAGCGATGGGCCATATAGAAGCGGGTGCGAAAAAAGTCATTCTGACTGCTCCGGGAAAAAATGAAGACGTTACCATTGTGATGGGAGTAAATGAGGACCAATTCGACGCAGACCGTCATGTCATCATTTCAAATGCGTCATGCACGACAAACTGCCTTGCGCCTGTTGTTAAAGTGCTGGATGAAGAATTTGGCATTGAGAGCGGGCTGATGACCACGGTTCATGCGTATACGAATGACCAGAAAAATATTGATAATCCGCACAAGGATTTGCGCCGGGCGCGGGCCTGCGGTGAATCCATCATTCCAACGACAACTGGAGCGGCAAAGGCGCTTTCGCTCGTACTGCCGCATCTGAAAGGAAAGCTTCATGGCCTCGCCTTGCGTGTCCCTGTTCCGAACGTCTCATTAGTTGATCTCGTTGTCGATCTGAAATCAGATGTAACGGCTGAAGAGGTAAACGAGGCATTTAAACGGGCTGCCAAAACGTCGATGTACGGCGTGCTTGATTATTCAGATGAACCGCTCGTTTCAACTGACTACAATACGAATCCCCATTCAGCGGTCATTGACGGGCTTACAACAATGGTAATGGAAGACAGGAAAGTAAAGGTGCTCGCGTGGTATGACAACGAATGGGGCTACTCATGCAGAGTCGTTGATCTGATCCGCCATGTAGCGGCACGAATGAAACATCCGTCTGCTGTATAGAATAAGGTCATGGACGCACTTTGAAGAAAAAACCCTTAACAGCATATTTCTGAAAAAACGCACCTTGCAAATTAGACTTAAACACAGTATACTATTTTTCGTGAACTTCTTGCTTGAGACTGTTTCGGAATTACTTAAAGGGTTAGGACCTCTCCGGACTAACTTTCCCCCGTGGTAAATGGCCGACCCAGTTGTTGGAATTTCACTTTTTAATTCTTGTTAAGGGGGGTCCATGACTATGGAAACAATGGGGCGTCACGTTATCTCCGAGCTATGGGGATGCGATTTTGATAAGCTGAATGACATGGATTTTATTGAAAAAACGTTTGTAAATGCTGCTCTAAAATCAGGTGCTGAGGTGCGCGAGGTTGCATTTCACAAATTTGCACCGCAAGGCGTAAGCGGAGTTGTGATTATTTCTGAATCACACTTAACAATTCACAGTTTTCCTGAGCACGGATATGCGAGCATTGATGTTTATACTTGTGGAGACTTAGATCCTAATGTCGCTGCTGACTACATCGCAGAGGCATTACATGCTGATACAAGAGAAAACATTGAAATACCGAGAGGAATGGGGCCTGTGCAAATTAAACAGGCGCAAGCGAAGGTACTATAAAGTAATCACGAACACAAAGGGAGCTGAAGCTAGAAAGCCGTTATGCGCTTTTTAGCTTATGCTCCTTTTATTTTTATAAAGAAACAAGAGTGGTCAGCTTTTTCTTTTTTCATTTTTTTTGTAAAATAAGAAAGAGATTTTCACAAACCACCTGATGCTGTAGAATGCTTTACACAACGGCTCTCCCGACAGATGGCTGTCACATTTATTTTGAAAAGGCGGAGGCTGCCGAAAATACATTGCAGGGAACGAAATAGTTGGGAGCTGATTTTATTGAAATGTCCTTCATGCCAGCATAACGGAACGCGAGTCCTTGATTCACGTCCTGTGGATGACGGAAAATCGATTCGCCGAAGACGTGAGTGCGAATCCTGCCACTACCGGTTTACGACCTTTGAGAAAGTGGAGGAAACCCCGCTCATCGTAGTGAAAAAAGAAGGCGTGCGTGAGGAATTCAGCAGAGAAAAAATGCTGCGAGGCCTCATAAAAGCATGTGAAAAAAGACCCGTTTCACTCAAAACGCTTGAAGACATGTGCTTTGATATTGAAAAAGAACTTCGCAATCAAGGCTGCTCTGAGGTAAAAAGCGAGCTCGTCGGAGAAATGGTCATGGACCGGCTGGCTAAGATTGATGAAGTCGCATATGTGCGGTTCGCGTCCGTCTATCGGCAGTTTAAAGATATAAATGTCTTTATCGACGAATTAAAAGACTTAATAAAGAAAGAGCGTTAAAAGAGCTAAGAGGATTCTTCTAGCTCTTTTCTCATGTGCAAAATTGGCATTTGATAGATATAAGAAACGGTGTAAAATGAAAGGTAGAAACAAATTCGGAAGGTTTGAGAATGTATGGCTGACTATTGGAAAGATGTACTGCCTGTAGATCCGTATGTGGTCAAAAGCAGATCGATGCTGCAGGATATAGACAGACAAATTATCACACAACTGTATCAGCCCTTAATCGGCCCTGTTGCATTCTCTCTTTATATGACATTGTGGGGAGAGCTTGAACAAAACCGTCTGTGGGGCGGAGAGTCCACACATAGACAGCTGATGGGGATGACACAGTCCAATTTAAAAACGATCCATCAGGAACAGGGGAAGCTCGAGGGTATCGGATTGCTAAAAGCATATATGAAAGAATCCGAGCGGCAGGAGCGCCTCTTTATATATGAACTCCTCCCGCCGCTCAGGCCAAATGAATTTTTTGAAGACGGAATGCTGAATGTTTTTCTGTACAATAGAGTTGGAAAAACAAAGTATCAGCAATTAAAACAATTTTTCACGCACCCGGCTATTTCAGAAGATGCGAAGGACATTACGAGGCCGTTTAATCATGCGTTTGAATCGCTGCAGCCGAGTGAATGGAAGCTCACATCTGATATGGAGGAAACGGTGAGACTTGCGCCGGGCACAGAATATACTTCTGTCGGACAAGCGCCGTCTTATACCATAACGGAGGAAGTGTTTGATTTTGATTTGTTTTTAGCGGGACTTTCTGAGACGATGATTCCGAGAAAAGCGATGACCCAGCAGGTGCGCGACACAATCAAAAAGCTTTCTTATCTGTATGGCATAGATCCTTTGCAGATGCAAAATGTCGTGATGAGTGCGATTGATGAGCGTGATGTGATTACGACGGAGGCTTTAAGAAAAGCGGCCAGCGATTGGTATCAAATCGAAAGAAACGGACAGCTGCCTGACTTAGTGGAAAAAACACAGCCGGTGCACCTGCGTGAAGGCGAAAAGCCGGTGGAAGAGGATTCACTGGACGGAAAGCTGATCGCATTGCTGGAGGTGATTTCTCCGAAGAAGCTTCTCCAGGACATTGCCGACGGAACAGAGCCGTCAAAAGCGGATCTGAAAATCATTGAAGAAATTATGTTTGAACAGAAGCTCGAGCCAGGCGTTACAAATGTGTTAATTTATTATGTCATGCTGAAAACTGACATGAAGCTGTCGAAAAACTATATTCAAAAAATCGCCTCGCATTGGGCGCGCAAAAAGGTAAAAACGGTCAGAGAAGCGATGAAGCTCGCGATAGAAGAAAACCGCCAATACCTTGAATGGGCTGAAGGAAAAGCAAATCAGCCTTCAAAACGAAACCAAAAAGTGATTCGCGAAGAAAAACTTCCTGATTGGATGAAAGAAAAAGAGACAGCATCCGATTCAGAAGCCGGACAGCAGAAGCTGCAACCGCAGGATTTGGAAGAACAGAAGAAAAAGATGATGGAAGAAATGCAAAAACTGAAAAAATACTCTGCCTATTAAAGGCAGAGATGCGGGGTGAAGTAATAGATGGAACCAATCGGCCGTTCCCTGCAGGGCGTAACCGGCAGACCGGATTTCCAAAAACGCCTTGAACAAATGAAGGAAAAAGTCATGAATGATCAAGATGTTCAGGTATTTTTGAAGGAAAACGAAGAAATAATTGACCAAAAAATGATCGAAAAGAGCTTAAATAAGCTTTATGAATATATCGGGCAAAGCAAGAATTGCTCCTACTGTTCAGAAGATGAAGATTGCAACAATTTGTTGGAGGGCTACCATCCGAAGCTTGTTGTCAATGGACGTGCTATTGATATCGAGTATTATGAATGTCCGGTCAAACGGAAGCTCGACCAGCAGAAAAAACAAAAGTCTCTTATGAAAAGCATGTATATCCAGCAGGATCTCCTCGGGGCAACGTTCCAGCAGGTCGATATCAGTGACCCGAGCAGGCTCGCGATGTTCCAGCATGTTACAGATTTTCTGAAAAGCTATAATGAGACGGGAAAAGGGAAAGGACTGTACTTATACGGGAAGTTCGGGGTAGGAAAAACGTTTATGCTCGCTGCGATTGCCAATGAGCTGGCGGAAAAAGAGTATTCCTCTATGATCGTCTATGTGCCCGAATTTGTGAGAGAGCTTAAAAATTCGCTGCAAGACCATTCATTGGAAGAGAAACTCAATATGGTCAAAACAACACCCGTATTGATGCTTGATGACATCGGGGCGGAATCAATGACAAGCTGGGTAAGGGATGAAGTCATCGGAACGGTGCTTCAGCACAGAATGTCCCAGCAGCTGCCGACTTTCTTTTCTTCTAATTTCTCACCTGACGAGCTGAAGCATCATTTTACGTATTCGCAAAGGGGAGAAAAGGAAGAAGTAAAAGCGGCAAGACTAATGGAGCGGATATTATATCTGGCTGCTCCGATCCGCCTTGACGGAGAAAACCGCCGCCATCCGTAATCGCTGCGGTTCAAAGGGGAAGGAACTGAGGGTATGAAAATAAAAACGGCTGTTAAATGGCTGGCAGTGCTTGCAGGTGCAGGTTTAGTCTATTGGGGAAATAAAACGTATTTGAATTTATCGCCGAAAGAGATCAGAGTATGGGTATTGTCATTCGGGGTCTTTGCGCCGCTTATGTTTATCGGGATATCCATCGTCAGACCTCTTGTTTTATTTCCGGTATCTGTTATTTCTATAGCGGGCGGACTTGCGTTTGGCCCGCTTGTCGGCACGCTTTACACATTGTTCGGTTCGATGTGCGCTTCTGCTGTATCGTTTTTTGCGGCCGGTTTGTTTGCGGCGAAAAAGAACGGCCATTACGAAAAGCTGGAAGCCATTCAGAAGCAAATGGAGGATAACGGATTTTTTTATATCTTTCTTTTAAGAATCCTGCCGATCAATTTTGATTTCGTCAGCTATGCGGCAGGCCTTTCCAATGTCAAAGCGCTGCCGTATTTTGCAGCGACGGCCGTGGGAATCATCCCTGGAACCATTGCGCTGAATGTGCTGGGAGCGAGCTTTTTGACTGGGAATCTGCCCGCTTTCTTTATGGTGCTCACTTTGTATATCGTTTTTGTCTCGCTGCCATTTATCTTCAGAAAGAAAATGCAAAGCTTGTTTCAAGAATCAAATTAAGATTTGCCAGTGACCTTTACGTCTATTTTAAAAACATCCCCCATATACTTGTAACAGATGCCGTAAGGGGGGACAAACATGCTTGAAATAATCTTTGAAGATGACCATGATGCAGCCGCTTTTTTACATCTCATTCAGCATTCGGACGATCGGAACAACCTCATTGTCCGTGAAGGCATACGGAAAATCGGGATTGAAAAAGCGAAGCCGGCTTTCTCTATTCAGCGTTTTATGGAGCCGATTCTGGTCAAATTTTTTTTAGAATGCAAAGAAGACGAGCATATGCTGTCATTGATTGAGGGAACATACTGCTTCACGGACCAGGATGAACAGCAGCAAATCCTTCAGCTCGCACACAGTATTATTGAAGGAGAAGCAGACGATCTTCCTTTTGAGCCGCTAAAGCTTTCGCGGAAACAATCAATTTTGGATGAACTCCAAACGATCTGTTTAGAGGAAGGTGTATTTTCCATTCGTTCTTTTCAGACTTTCCGACTCGGACAATACTACAAACAGCTGAGAGACATTACGGAAGCGGCGATAGATGAATATAAGATGGAACAGGAATATCAAAACTTTATTCAAACACTCAGAGACTATGTAACAGCCAAACAGCCGCGAATCAAAAAGGTGCATATTGTCCATGATGGTTCATTTACATTATGGGAGCTGCGGTATGTGCCGGAACGGGAAAAAATGAAATACATAGACAGGCGATTTGTCCGGGATCATCCTATGTACATTGATTCTCATTTGCTTGCGCCGCTGATTTCCATCGCGCCTGATGAAGTGGTACTTTACACCGACCAGCCCGAGCACATGATGGCAAGGACCATTCAAAACGTATTTCAAGAGCGATTGGAAATGCTTCCGCTGCACGCTTTTTCAGGTGCAGAAATACCGGTAAAGCACTCGGAAGGATAAGGGCCGGCAGCCTGTATATATAAGGCTGTCGGTTTGAAAAAAAGGAAATACGATCGTGTTGATTTTTTGGAATGAACAATTTATAATACATAGGAGATTAAGAAAGACACACGTATTGATAAGGACATGAAGGAATGATACCGGCTCAAAGAGAGGGAAGTCACGGCTGCAAGCTTCCCAGCTAAGGACCATTCGCTTTACCGCCTTTGAACTTCAGCTGTGAACTCCTTCATAAGGAACAGTAATGGCTGACGGGAACTCCCGTTACAGAGCTCAGAGCCGCAGGTGCCGGAGTATTGGCTATGCGGAAAAAAGGGTGGAACCACGATTCCGTTTATTCAACCTCGTCCCTTTCATAGGGGGCGGGGTTTTTATATGCAAAAAAAGGAGTGACAAAGATGTCAGATATGGTAAAAATCACATTTCCTGACGGAGCAGTCAAGGAGTTTGCGAAAGGAACAACAACAGAAGATATCGCGGCATCCATCAGTCCGGGATTAAAGAAAAAATCATTAGCCGGAAAACTGAACGGAAAAGAAATCGATTTGAGAACACCGATCAATGAAGACGGTACAGTGGAAATCATTACAGAAGGCTCAGAAGAAGGTCTTCAAATTATGCGCCACAGTACGGCTCATTTGCTGGCTCAAGCGATTAAACGCATCTACAAAGATGTTAAATTCGGTGTCGGTCCGGTCATCGAAAACGGTTTTTACTACGATGTAGAAATGGAAGAAGCGATTACGCCGGAAGATCTGCCGAAAATTGAGAAAGAAATGAAAAAAATCGTCAATGCGAACCTTCCGATCGTTCGAAAAGAAGTCAGCCGTGAAGAAGCGAAAGCCCGTTTTGCAGAAATCGGCGACGACCTGAAGCTTGAACTATTGGATGCGATTCCTGAAGGAGAAACGGTTTCGATCTATGAGCAAGGCGAATTCTTTGACCTGTGCCGCGGCGTGCACGTTCCTTCAACAGGAAAAATCAAAGAGTTTAAGCTGTTAAGCCTTGCAGGCGCATACTGGCGCGGTGACAGCAACAACCAAATGCTTCAGCGCGTATACGGCACAGCGTTCTTCAAAAAAGCTGATCTTGAAGAGCATCTTCGCATGCTTGAAGAAGCAAAAGAGCGTGACCACAGAAAGCTCGGCAAAGAATTAAAGCTGTTTGCGAATTCTCAAAAAGTCGGACAAGGCCTGCCGCTTTGGCTGCCAAAAGGCGCGACAATCCGCCGCGTCATCGAGCGCTACATTGTCGATAAAGAAATCAGCCTCGGCTATGAGCACGTATACACACCTGTGCTTGGAAGCAAAGAGCTGTATGAAACATCAGGACACTGGGATCATTATCAGGAGGGCATGTTCCCTCCGATGGAAATGGATAATGAAACACTTGTGCTCCGCCCGATGAACTGCCCGCACCATATGATGATTTACAAAAACGACATCCACAGCTACCGCGAGCTTCCGATTCGTATTGCGGAGCTGGGAACAATGCACCGCTATGAAATGTCAGGTGCGCTGTCAGGTCTTCAGCGTGTGCGCGGCATGACATTAAACGATGCGCACATCTTTGTGCGTCCGGATCAAATTAAGGATGAGTTTATCCGTACAGTCCGTTTAATCCAGGAAGTATATGAAGACTTCGGTTTAAGTGATTACACATTCCGTCTCTCTTACCGTGATCCGGAAGACACAGAGAAATATTTTGATGACGATGAAATGTGGAACAAAGCACAATCCATGCTGAAAGAAGCAATGGACGAAATCGGCCATGATTATTACGAAGCAGAAGGTGAAGCGGCATTCTATGGCCCTAAACTTGATGTTCAGGTGAAAACAGCGATCGGCAAAGAAGAAACATTGTCTACGGTTCAGCTTGACTTCTTATTGCCTGAACGTTTCGATCTGACTTATATCGGCGAAGACGGCAAGCAGCACCGTCCGGTTGTTATTCACAGAGGTGTCGTATCAACAATGGAACGCTTTGTTGCCTTCTTAATCGAAGAACACAAAGGCGCGCTGCCAACATGGCTTGCGCCGGTTCAATTCCAAGTCATCCCGGTTTCTCCGGCTGTGCATTTAGACTACGCGAAAAAAGTGCAGGAACGCCTGCAACGTGAAGGCCTGCGCGTAGAAGTCGACAGCCGTGATGAAAAAATCGGCTACAAAATCCGTGAAGCGCAAATGCAAAAAATTCCGTATATGCTTGTGGTCGGTGACCAAGAGGCAGAAAACGGAGCGGTAAACGTCCGTAAGTACGGAGAGCAGAACTCTGAAACCATTTCATTTGATGATTTTGTGAAAAAGGCAGTAGCTGAAGCGAAAAAATAACATAAAAAAAAAGCATGATCTCATTGAAGAGATCATGCTTTTTTTATTTCTCTAATATAGGAAACAAATCATGAAGGCTGCTGATGATATAATCAGGCGTCACGTCAGTTTCGTTTTTCTTTTCTGTCCGGTTGATCCAAACGGTTTTGATTCCGGCTCTTGAAGCGCCTAAAATATCAGTATTCAAATTATCGCCGACCATGATCGCATCGTCTTTTTCAATATTCATCAGCTTAAGGCAGTGTTCAAAGATTGAAACATCCGGTTTCCCTTTGCCGAAAGCGCCCGAAATGACGATTTCATTGAAATAAGGAGCGAGTTCAGGCACGCCTGCGAGTTTCTCCTTTTGCAGACTCGGATCGCCGTTTGTCAAAAGCAGCAATTCATACTTGCCTTTTAATTGATCGAGTACAGCAAATGTCTCATCATATACAAACGGGCGTCTTCTGCGCTCTGCCGCAAAAAACTCTCCTAAAAATTCGCCGTATGCCGGATCATCGATGCCAAGCGCTTTCAGTCCGTTTGTCCATGCATTTCTTCTGTACTCCGGCACAATCTTGTTCAGCTTCTGAAATCCTTCACTGATCGGTTCTGAGAAATTGGACCACAGTCCTTCAAACGGGTTAATGCCGATCATCACTGTATATGGATACGTCTCATATGACATGTACAATTCTCTCGCCGCTTCGCGAACAGCTGCTTCGAATGCCTGATGGTCAAGCCCATATTTTTTCTCCGCTTGTAAACAAGTTTCTGCAAATGTTGTTCTGACGCTTTTTTCATCCCAAAGTAGTGTATCGTCTAAATCAAAAAATACGGCTTTCATGATCTTCTCCTCTGCTTCAGATTCAAATCTTTCTGCCAAAAGGCTCATGTTTTATTTTACAATAGATAATAGCCTTGTGAAATATGTTTTCAGACGATTTTAAAAAAACAGTCAGCCATGAAATTCATGGACCGAAAACATGCTAGAATGAAAATGGAAAGAACAGGTGACATGCATGATTCATTTAATGATTATGATGCTTGAGAGGGTAGGGATTATTGTTATATTGGGGTTCATTCTCGCCCATACAAAGCTGTTCAGACAAGCGCTGCAAAATCAGGACGGCTATAAAGGAAAAGCGGTTTTAATTTCTATTTTTTCTCTTTTCAGCATCATCAGCAATTATACAGGCATTGAAATTCAAAAAAATATGATTGTAAACAATGACTGGGTGTTTGCGATAGATCCGTCTGGCTCTATTGCGAATACCCGTATTTTAGGCGTGGAAATCGGAGGCCTTCTCGGAGGTCCGTTTGTAGGAGCGGGGATCGGTATACTGGCAGGCCTTCACCGTTTTTCGCTCGGCGGCAGCACGGCCTTAAGCTGTGCGGTATCATCCGTTTTAGCGGGTGTTCTTGCCGGCTTTATCGGCAGGTATTTTACGAAGCGCTACCGAATGCCGACACCGCGTGTCGCCGCTCTTGTGGGAATCGGCATGGAGTCACTGCAGATGGTGATTATTTTGCTGACGGCAAAGCCGTTCAGTGACGCTTGGGAGCTTGTCAGCATGATCGGGATTCCGATGATACTCATCAATGGGACAGGCAGTTTTATTTTCCTGTCGATTATTCAAGCGATCATTCGCAAGGAAGAGCAGGCAAGGGCGCTTGAAACGCACAGAGTACTGACGATTGCTGACCAGACGCTTCCATTTTTTCGCCAAGGATTAAATGAAAACTCCTGTAAAAGTGTAGCGGCTATTATCCATAAGCTCACCGGAACGGATGCGGTGTCTCTCACTGATAAAGAAAAGATCCTTGCGCATGTCGGCGCGGGAATGGATCATCACATCCCATCAAAAAGCTTGATCACCGGCCTGTCCAAAAAGGTGATTAAAACAGGGCAAATTATGAAGGCGATTTCACAGGAAGAGATTGAATGCACACATTCTGAATGCCCTTTGCACGCGGCAATTGTCCTGCCGCTGACATCAAACGGAAATACAATTGGCACCTTAAAAATGTACTTTAAAAACCCGGCAGGCCTGAGTCAGGTAGAGGAGGAGCTTGCTGAGGGGCTGGCCATGCTGTTTTCGACACAGCTTGAGCTTGGGGAAGCAGAGCTGCAAAGCAAGCTTCTCAAGGATGCTGAAATCAAAGCGCTTCAAGCACAGGTGAATCCGCATTTTTTATTTAATGCGATCAATACAATTTCTGCGTTATGCCGCACGGATGTTGAAAAAACCCGTAAGCTCTTATTGCAGCTCAGCGTTTATTTTCGTTCAAACCTTCAAGGAGCGAGACAGCTGCTGATTCCGCTCTCAAAGGAGCTGAACCACCTTCACGCCTATTTATCATTAGAACAGGCGCGTTTTCCCGGGAAATATAAGATTGAGCTCAATATCGACAGCAGGCTGGAGCAGATTGAAATCCCACCGTTTGTTTTACAGGTGCTAGTGGAGAACGCGCTTCGGCATGCGTTTCCGAAAAAACAAGACATGTGCAAAGTTACGGTCTGTGTCTTATCTGATGATACATCCGTCTATATGAAGGTGACGGATAACGGACGGGGAATTCCGCCAGACATCCTTCCGGAGCTGGGAAAGAAACCGTTTCCGTCTAAGGAGGGCACCGGTACAGCGCTTTATAACCTGAATCAGCGGCTGATTGGTTTATTCGGACAGCAGGCCGCACTGAATATCAGGAGTGAGGTTCAGAAAGGGACAGAGGTTTCCTTTCGAGTGCCAATGCAACATATGAAAGAGGGAGAAGAACATGCTCAGGGTGTTAATAGTTGATGATGAGATGCTGGCAAGGGATGAACTGGCTTACTTGCTCAAGCGGACCAATGAGGAAATGGAAATCAATGAAGCGGAAAATATAGAATCTGCTTTTGACCAAATGATGGATCAAAAGCCTGACTTGCTGTTTTTAGACGTTGATTTATCCGGAGAAAACGGTTTTGATATCGCAAAGCGGTTGAAGAAAATGAAGCATCCTCCTGCTGTTGTGTTTGCGACGGCATATGACCAGTATGCGCTCAAAGCATTTGAGGTGGACGCCCTTGATTATTTAACCAAGCCTTTCGATGAGGAAAGAATTCAGCAAACGCTGAAAAAATATAAAAAAGTCAATCGGGATATTGTTGAAACAGATCAGAGCAGTCATTCCGGCCAGCACAAACTCGCACTATCTGTAGGAGAATCAATAGTGATCGTAGATACGAAGGACATTATCTATGCCGGAACGGAAGATGGTCACGTCAATGTAAAAACCTTCGATACATCGTATACGGTCAGCGATACGCTCGTTGTCATTGAGAAAAAGCTGTCTGATGCTGGTTTTATCCGCGTCCATCGGAGCTTTGTCGTCAATACCGAATATATTAAAGAAATTCAGCCGTGGTTTAATTCAACCTATAACCTGATTATGAAAGACGGATCAAAAATACCGGTCAGCCGGACATATGCGAAGGAATTGAAAAAGCTGCTCCATATTTGATGGGCGGCTTTTTGCATTTCAGCCATTTGTTTCTGCAACTCAGTCCCGCTATTCGGCATGTTATCTTGTAAGCGCTTTATAACAAGGGATTCTTATTTATAATGGGGGTACCAAAGAGAAAGAGGTGAAGAAAATGAGTGCTAAAAAAGTGTACGGGTTTTTAACACAAGCATTTATTTTTGCCGTCATTATGCTGGTTTCAAATATGATTGCCGCTATTGTCCCAATCCCTATCCCGGCATCGGTTGTAGGGTTGGTCTTATTATTTCTCCTATTATGTTTGAAAGTCATTAAACTGGAACAAGTAGAAACGCTCGGAACGTCTTTAACCTCTCTGATCGGATTTTTATTTGTTCCGTCTGGTATATCTGTTATGAATTCGCTTGGCGTGATGCAGCAATACGGTCTACAAATTGTTCTTGTCATTCTGCTCGCAACGATTATTTTGCTGGGGGCTACGGGATTGTTTTCTCAGCTGATTCTTTCGCTGAGCGGAAAACGCAAAACCGCAGCGGACGTGAAAACAAAAACAGTGCAAAGCCCGCAGAACAATAAAGAACTCGTTCACCATTAAGGAAAAAGGAGGTTCTTCAGATGGAAAGCACAATGAGTCCTTATTTCGGAATTGTCGTATCACTTGCTGCATTCGGCATCGGCACCTTTTTATTTAAGAAAACGAAAGGCTTCTTCCTTTTCACTCCTTTGTTTGTTGCCATGGTGCTTGGGATCGCATTTTTAAAAATCGGCGGTTTTTCCTACGCGGACTATAATAACGGGGGAGAAATCATTAAGTTTTTCCTTGAACCGGCGACGATCGCTTTTGCAATTCCTTTGTATAAACAAAGAGATAAGCTGAAAAAATACTGGTGGCAAATCATGTCCTCCATTATTGTCGGCTCTATCTGCTCTGTCACGATTGTTTATTTGCTCGCAAAAGGGATTCACCTCGATGCGGCCGTGATGAAAAGTATGCTCCCGCAGGCGGCAACAACGGCAATTGCGCTTCCTTTATCAAAAGATATCGGAGGCATTAGCGATATCACTGCCTTTGCGGTCATCTTTAACGCTGTCATTGTGTATGCGCTCGGAGCATTGTTCTTGAAGGTGTTTAAAGTAAAGAATCCGATTTCTAAAGGATTGGCACTCGGAACGTCCGGACATGCACTCGGTGTAGCTGTCGGGATCGAGATGGGAGAAGTTGAAGCTGCGATGGCAAGTATTGCTGTTGTCGTAGTGGGAGTGGTAACGGTTCTGGTCATACCTGTGTTCATGCAGCTGATCGGAGGATAAGCCAAGGCTGAATGCCTTGGCTTTTTCTTTTATGGTGCGTCTTCGGGATCGATATACCCTTGTTTAATGCCCCATTCCACTTGATCGTCATGCCACTTTTTTCGTTCTTCATAACCATAACCATCGTCATCAGGAAGCTCTGAAGCTGGCTGTTGAATGGTTTTATCCGTCTGGCTCGAGGAAGAAGGTGGATCTTGACTATTAGATGAGGGTGCCTCGGTCTGCTGCCGTTGTGCCTGCGATTGCCGCTTTTTTTCAGCGTTCGCTTTCTGTTCTTTTTGGATTGCTGCCTGCCGCTGTCTTTCAAGTTCAGCTTGTCTTTCCGCTTCCGCTAATCGCTGTCTCTCTGCAGCCTGCTTCTCTGCCAATCGCTGTCTCTCCGCTGCTTCCTCCTGCTGTTTCTTTCGTTTCGCCTCCCGCTCTTTTTCACGTTTTTTCTCGGCTGCGATCTGTCTTTGCTTCTCGGCTGCTTCTTTTGCCTTCCGCTTTCCTAACTCAGCAGCGAGTGGACTCTCGAAATCCATGTCCAGTGAAACGGGTTTTAGTTTTTTCAGCTCTTTCTCTAGTTCCTTTTGATTAAATACTACGGCTGTCTTAACCGTTTCAGCTTTTGGTTCAGAAGATGTGCTGCTATTCGAGCAACCGGTTAATATCAATGTGAAAAATAAAGCAAGCTGTATCAGTTTGTTCATGTGTCAGACTCCCTTCTGCTTCTTATATCGGTTAGGGATTAACTTTACTTTACATTTTTTCCTGTCAGTGGTTTTATGGGAAGCTGCGAAATAAGGAGAAGGATGGAAGGAGACTATTGATTCTATATACAATAGAATCAGGTGTTTACCATCCTCGGCTCATGGTCTTTATTCATGGCGGGGTGTCAGCGGCTGGATGTGGGAACAGCAAATCAGCTACTTTCAGCATTTCGGGGATCGGTCATGTAGCACCGCAGGCTGAACCGAGCTTATTCAACAGAACACTTGATGCGTGGCTAAGCGGTTCAGAAACTTTCCATTCTGGATGAGGATGAAAGATTTTCTTTTTCTCTCTTGCACTCATAGAAAACCCATGTTACAATGTAAAAGTTGTTCCGGATAAGTCGTCCTTGACTAAAGATCCGGTATTGTGTAGAATAGTTATTGAATTGAATATAAATCACAAGCAGAAGCACCCGCTTCTCACCTGATTGACACATGCATGTAGTTGGCAGGTTGACCGTACATTTTTATTGATACAGATGTTCGTAGTGTGGGTGTTTTATAATGCCCGCACTTTTTGTTTGCCTGCAGAATGCAGTCAAAATGAGTTGTGAATCAATTCGAAGAAACTATGGAGGTGGCTCATTATTAGCAAAGATCAATTGGTTAATGAGGGTATCCGTGCACGTGAGGTCCGTTTAATCGGACAAAATGGCGACCAGCTGGGAATCAAGTCCCGTCAGGAAGCACTTGAAATCGCCGGCCGCGCAAATCTTGACCTTGTGTTAGTTGCAGCGAATGCAAAACCGCCTGTCTGCCGAATCATGGACTACGGTAAGTTCCGATTTGAGCAGCAGAAAAAGGAAAAAGAAGCACGCAAGAATCAAAAAATCATTAACTTAAAAGAAGTTCGGTTAAGTCCGACAATCGATGAGCATGACTTTAACACGAAATTGCGCAATGCGATTAAATTCCTTGAAAAAGGCGATAAAGTAAAAGCTTCTATCCGCTTTAAAGGACGCGCAATCACTCATAAAGAAATCGGTCAGCGTGTGTTAGACCGTTTTTCTGAAGCATGTGCTGAGGTTGCGACTGTCGAAACAAAACCAAAAATGGACGGCCGCAGCATGTTCTTAATGCTCGCGCCGAAAAACGAAAAGCAATAAGGAGGAAATCCCATGCCAAAAATGAAAACTCACCGCGGATCTGCTAAACGTTTTAAAAAGACAGGTTCTGGGAAGTTAAAACGTTCTCATGCGTACACAAGTCACTTATTCGCCAACAAATCTCAAAAGCAAAAGCGTAAGCTTCGCAAGAGTGCTGTTGTAAGCGCAGGAGACTTCAAACGTATCAAACAAATGCTTGCTAACATCAAGTAATCGGACAAGGAACAATTAGGAGGGAAATTTAATGCCAAGAGTAAAAGGCGGAACTGTTACACGTAAGCGTCGTAAAAAGGTTCTTAAATTAGCAAAAGGTTATTTCGGTTCAAAACATACATTATACAAAGTAGCTAACCAGCAGGTCATGAAATCTGGAAACTATGCTTTCCGTGACCGTCGTCAGAAAAAACGTGATTTCCGTAAGCTTTGGATCACTCGTATCAACGCAGCTGCTCGCATGAACGGTCTTTCTTACAGCCGTTTAATGCACGGTCTTAAGCTGTCTGGTATCGAAGTAAACCGTAAAATGCTTGCTGATCTTGCTGTAAACGATCTTACTGCATTCAATCAGCTTGCTGATGCTGCTAAAGCTCAATTAAACAAGTAATCATATAAGGCCGCTCTCCAGCAGAGCGGCTTTTTTATATAAAGGATGAGGCAACATGGTTATCGCTGTCTATTTGGTACTGATCAATCTTTGCGGTTTTTGGGTGATGGGTGTTGACAAGCGAAAAGCGCAGCAGCATAAATGGAGAATTTCTGAAGACCGGCTGTGGCTGATTGCGATCGTTTTTGGAGCGCTCGGTGTATGGCTCGGCATGCAAACCTTCAGACATAAAACGAAACACGCGTCTTTTAAGTACGGAGTACCGCTTCTTCTGGTGATTGAAGCGATCTTGATCGGCATTTATTACAGCCCGCTTGATTTATAAAAAGCAGAAAAGCGTTTTAGCGCTCTTCTGCTTTTTTTGCGAGTTTAATGGGCTGGTCCCAGTCAATCTTACAATTTGGATATCGTTCCAGCACTTTTTCTTCAATGTTTTCAAAATCTTTTACAGAGAAATGCTTCAGCTTCTCAGGAGATTCTGTCCAGACAAAGATCGTGTGGATAAACAGCGGATGATCCTTGGAAGGAATATGCTTTTCTCCTTCAAAAAGCACGCCTTTATACGTCAGCTGAAAGTTTTTTCGGGTATTGTTCTGTTCATCGATAATATAAAAATGTTCTTTTGATTGGGCCAGCTTGAGCCTTCTTTTTGGATTCGCGACATATTTGACCGCGGCATAAATACAATAAGCAAAAAGTGCAAGCAATATAATCCTTAGAACCATGACAAACATTGTGTGAAGGCACCCCCCTTATTGTGATGATCTGATGTAATACGAAGAGCATAGAAAAAGGTTTCACTTTTTCTAAAGAAAGTTCTAAAAACATATACCCGATTTTCAAGTGAAATAGTCGTATGGTTAGCGCCAGGTTTTGTATAATAAGAATGCAGGACTGATGAAGGAGGTTTTTAGAACATGGCAAAATTAGATGAAACATTGACCATGCTGAAAGATTTAACAGATGCAAAAGGCATACCGGGCAATGAGAGAGAAGTAAGGCAAGTGATGAAATCATACATAGAACCATTTGCTGATGAGGTCACAACAGATCGGCTGGGCAGTTTAATTGCCAAAAAAACAGGTGCGGAAAACGGCCCGAAAATTATGATTGCTGGACATTTGGACGAAGTCGGCTTTATGGTGACACAAATCACTGATAAAGGCTTTATCCGTTTCCAAACCGTTGGCGGCTGGTGGGCTCAGGTCATGCTGGCACAGCGTGTCACCATCGTAACGAAAAAAGGGGACATCACAGGGGTTATCGGCTCTAAGCCACCGCATATTTTATCTCCTGAAGCGAGAAAAAAATCAGTAGAAATAAAAGAGATGTTTATTGACATTGGAGCTTCAAGCCGAGAAGAAGCCTTAGAATGGGGCGTACTCCCGGGAGACATGATCGTACCTCATTTTGAATTTACGGTCATGAATAATGAAAAATTCTTGTTGGCGAAGGCATGGGACAACCGCATCGGCTGTGCGATTGCCATTGATGTGTTAAGAAATTTACAAAACACAGATCATCCAAACATTGTGTATGGCGTTGGAACCGTGCAGGAGGAAGTCGGCCTCAGAGGAGCGAAAACGGCTGCGCATACCATTCAGCCTGATATTGCGTTTGGTGTTGATGTAGGGATAGCAGGAGACACGCCTGGCATTTCCGAGAAAGAAGCGCAAAGCAAAATGGGCAAAGGCCCGCAAATTATCATTTACGATGCATCCATGGTCTCTCATAAAGGCTTGCGTGATATAGTCGTCGCTACTGCAGAGGAAGCGGGCATTCCGTACCAATTTGATGCTATTGCCGGCGGCGGCACTGACTCGGGGGCCATCCATTTGACAGCAAATGGCGTGCCTGCACTGTCCATTACCATTGCTACCCGCTACATTCATACGCACGCGGCCATGCTGCACCGTGACGATTATGAAAACGCGGTAAAATTAATTACAGAAGTCATTAAGAAGTTAGACCGAAAAACGGTTGATGAGATTACGTACCAATAAAGATACGGAGGAATCCGCCTGTTAGGGCGGGTTCTATTTTTTTGTCTGTACAAATTACAGCAGAGTGACTACAATAAAGAAGATACCGAAAATTTCCTGAACATGATGACATACGATACGCAGCTCATTTGTAAGGAAGGGAGGATAAAACAATCTTTATTTGTAAGCGCTTTCTAATTTAAAGGAGGTTAGACAAGTTGAAAAAGAAAAAAACATGGAAACGCTTCTTTCACTTTTCGAGTGCCGCTCTGGCTGCAGGACTGATATTCACTTCCGCTGCTCCAGCAGAGGCCGCATTTTGGGGGGCATCCAATGAGCTGCTTCACGACCCGACTATGATCAAAGAGGGAAGCTCGTGGTACGCGCTTGGAACAGGGCTGACTGAAGAACGGGGACTGCGGGTTCTGAAGTCTTCGGATGCTAAAAACTGGACCGTACAAAAATCCATTTTCAGCACACCGCTATCGTGGTGGTCCAATTATGTGCCGAATTACGGCCAAAACCAGTGGGCGCCGGACATCCAATACTATAACGGAAAGTATTGGCTGTATTATTCAGTCTCATCTTTTGGAAGCAATACATCTGCCATCGGACTGGCATCTTCAACAAGCATCAGTTCGGGGAGCTGGAAGGACGAAGGCTTGGTGATCCGTTCGACAAGCTCCAATAATTATAACGCCATTGATCCGGAGCTGACATTCGACAAGGATGGCAACCCGTGGCTTGCATTTGGTTCGTTTTGGAGCGGCATTAAGCTGACCAAGCTTGATAAGAGTACGATGAAGCCGACAGGCTCGCTCTATTCGATTGCAGCCAGACCGAATAATGGCGGGGCGCTGGAAGCTCCTACTCTTACGTATCAAAATGGCTATTACTATTTAATGGTCTCATTTGATAAATGCTGTAACGGGGTAAACAGTACGTACAAAATTGCTTACGGAAGATCTAAAAGCATTACAGGCCCTTATCTTGATAAAAGCGGAAAAAGCATGCTGGATGGCGGGGGCACCATTTTGGATTCCGGAAACGACCAATGGAAAGGTCCCGGAGGCCAGGATATTGTAAATGGAAACATTCTTGTTCGTCATGCCTATGATGCCAATGACAACGGCATTCCGAAGCTTCTCATCAATGATTTGAATTGGAGTTCGGGCTGGCCTTCCTATTGAATGAAAAAGCCGGGGCTGCGCCCGGCTTTTTTAAAAGAAAAGATTGACAGTATAATAGTCAATTATTATAATAAAATTGTTCGTACAAATTAATAGTTATTGATTTATTTTTCGTCATTAGTACGTATCTTTTTCGTGTTTGAAAGCGTTTTATTTTATGTGAAAGGGGCAGTTTACATGCTTCAGACAAAGGATTATGAATTCTGGTTTGTAACAGGAAGCCAGCACCTATACGGGGAAGAGACGCTGGAACTGGTGGATCAGCATGCGAAAAGCATTTGTGAGGGGCTCAGCGGGGTTTCTTCTAGATATAAAATCACGCATAAGCCCGTCGTCACTTCACCGGAAACCATCAGACAGCTGTTAAGGGAAGCGGAGTACAGTGAGACATGCGCCGGCATCATTACATGGATGCACACATTTTCTCCTGCAAAAATGTGGATAGAAGGCCTTTCCTCTTACCAAAAACCGCTTATGCATCTGCATACTCAATATAATCGCGATATCCCGTGGGGTACGATTGACATGGACTTTATGAACAGCAACCAATCCGCACATGGCGATCGTGAATACGGTTACATTAACTCGCGAATGGGTCTGAACCGGAAAGTCGTCGCCGGCTATTGGGATGATGAAGAAGTGAAGAAAGAGATTTCCCAGTGGATGGATACGGCGGCTGCATTAAATGAAAGCAGACATATTAAGGTTGCTAGATTCGGAGATAACATGCGTCACGTCGCGGTAACGGACGGAGACAAGGTGGGTGCGCATATTCAATTTGGCTGGCAGGTTGACGGATATGGCATCGGAGACCTTGTTGAAGTGATGAACCGTATTACGGACGACGAGGTTGACACACTCTATGCGGAGTATGACAGGCTTTATGTGATCAGTGAGGAAACAAAACGTGACGAAGCAAAAGTAGCGTCCATTAAGGAACAGGCGAAAATTGAACTTGGTTTAACTGCTTTTCTTGAACAAGGCGGATACACAGCTTTTACAACATCGTTTGAAGTGCTGCACGGAATGAAACAGCTGCCGGGACTTGCCGTTCAGCGCCTGATGGAGAAGGGCTACGGGTTCGCCGGCGAGGGAGATTGGAAGACAGCGGCTCTTGTGCGGATGATGAAAATCATGGCTGAAGGAAAAAGAACGTCCTTCATGGAAGATTATACGTATCATTTTGAACCGGGAAATGAAATGATTCTGGGCTCGCACATGCTTGAAGTGTGTCCGACTGTCGCTTTGGATCAGCCGAAAATCGAGGTTCATCCGCTATCTATTGGTGGCAAAGAGGATCCTGCGCGTTTTGTGTTTAACGGGATCAGCGGTACAGCCATTCAAGCTAGCCTTGTTGATATCGGCGGGCGTTTCCGCCTTGTTTTGAATGAGGTCAACGGCCAGGAAATTGAAAAAGAGATGCCGAATCTGCCTGTGGCCCGTGTTCTCTGGAAGCCGGAGCCGTCATTGAAAACAGCGGCGGAGGCATGGATTTTAGCCGGCGGCGCACACCATACCTGCTTGTCTTATGAACTGACTGCGGAGCAAATGCTCGATTGGGCGGAAATGGCGGGGATCGAAAGTGTTCTCATTTCCCGTGATACGACAATTCACAAGCTGAAACACGAATTAAAATGGAACGAGGCGCTTTACCGGCTTCAAAAGTAGAGAGGGGGATGTCACTTGGCTTACACAATAGGGGTTGATTTTGGAACTTTATCAGGAAGAGCGGTGCTCGTTCATGTCCAAACAGGGGAGGAACTGGCGGCTACTGTAAAAGAATACAGGCATGCTGTCATTGATACCGTCCTTCCAAAAACGGGTCAAAAGCTGCCGCGCGACTGGGCGCTGCAGCATCCGGCTGATTACCTCGAAGTTTTAGAAACAACCATTCCGTTGTTACTCGAACAGACGGGGGTTGAACCGAAAGACATTGTCGGGATCGGAATTGATTTTACGGCATGTACGATCCTGCCTGTTGACAGTGCAGGACAGCCGTTATGCATGCTGCCGGAATATGAAGAGGAGCCGCACAGCTATGTGAAGCTCTGGAAGCATCATGCGGCCCAAAAACATGCTGATCGGCTCAATCAAATCGCGGAGGAAGAAGGAGAAGCTTTTTTACAGCGGTACGGAGGCAAAATTTCCTCTGAATGGATGATTCCGAAGGTCATGCAGATTGCCGAAGAAGCGCCTCATATATATGAAGCGGCTGACCGGATCATCGAGGCAGCAGACTGGATCGTGTACCAGCTGTGCGGCTCGCTCAAGCGAAGCAACTGTACAGCGGGGTATAAAGCGATATGGAGTGAAAAAGCGGGATATCCGTCAGATGATTTCTTTGACAAATTAAATCCTTTAATGAAAACGATTACAAAAGACAAATTAGCAGGTTCTATTCATTCAGTAGGGGAAAGAGCCGGCGAATTGACAGAAAAAATGGCACAGCTCACAGGCCTTCTTCCGGGGACGGCTGTTGCGGTTGCCAATGTTGACGCGCATGTTTCGGTGCCGGCAGTCGGCATCACAGAGCCAGGGAAAATGCTGATGATTATGGGAACTTCAACGTGCCACGTTCTTTTGGGCGAAGAGGTGCATATCGTGCCTGGTATGTGCGGTGTCGTGGATAACGGGATTCTTCCCGGCTATGCGGGATATGAAGCCGGGCAGTCCTGTGTTGGCGATCATTTTGACTGGTTTGTGAAAACATGTGTCCCGCGAGCGTATCAAGAGGAAGCAGAGGAAAAAAACATTGGCATTCATGAACTGCTGAGCGAGAAGGCAAACCTTCAAACGCCGGGTGAAAGCGGTCTGCTTGCTTTGGATTGGTGGAATGGAAACCGTTCAACTCTTGTTGATGCTGATTTAACAGGAATGCTGCTTGGCATGACGCTGCTGACGAAGCCTGAAGAGATTTATAGAGCGCTAGTTGAAGCGACAGCTTACGGAACCCGGATGATTATCGAAACGTTCAAAGAAAGCGGGGTTCCGATTGAGGAGCTGTACGCAGCCGGCGGAATAGCTGAGAAAAACCCGTTTGTCATGCAGATTTATGCGGATGTGACAAACATGGACATTAAAATCTCTGGTTCCCCGCAAGCCCCTGCCTTAGGATCTGCCATTTTCGGCGCGCTTGCCGCAGGTAAAGAAAACGGCGGATACGACGACATCAAAGAGGCAGCGGCGCACATGGGAAAACTGAAAGATATTTCTTATTCGCCAAACGCCGAAAACGCTGCGGTGTATGAAAAATTATACGCTGAATATAAAGAGCTGGTTCACTATTTCGGAAAAGAAAACCATGTCATGAAGCGTCTGAAAACAATTAAAAATCTTCAATTTTCAACTGCCGCCAAAAAGAATTCATAAAGGGTGATAGAGCATGCTTGAAACATTAAAAAAAGAAGTGCTGGCTGCCAACCTGAAGCTTCAAGAGCATCAGCTGGTAACCTTTACATGGGGAAATGTCAGCGGCATCGACCGTGAAAAAGAAAGAATTGTTATCAAACCTAGCGGAGTCGAATACAGCGACCTGACAGCTGATGACTTGGTTGTTTTGAATCTTGAAGGAGAGGTCGTCGAAGGATCGCTCAAGCCTTCTTCAGATACACCTACTCATGTTTATTTGTACAAAGCCTTTCCGAACATCGGGGGAATTGTCCATACCCATTCTCAATGGGCGACTAGCTGGGCGCAATCGGGCAGAGATATACCGCCGTTAGGCACGACACATGCTGATTATTTTGACAGTGCGATTCCGTGTACAAGAGAAATGTACGATGAAGAAATCATTCATGACTACGAACTGAATACTGGAAAAGTCATAGCGGAAACCTTTCAGCAACATAACTACGAACAGGTGCCGGGTGTGCTCGTGAATAATCACGGCCCGTTCTGCTGGGGCACAGATGCCTTAAATGCCATTCATAACGCAGTTGTATTAGAAACGGTTGCGGAAATGGCCTATCACTCCATTATGCTGAACAAGGATGTAAACCCAATCAATACAGTCCTTCATGAAAAGCATTTTTATCGAAAACACGGAGCAAATGCGTATTATGGCCAGTCATGATTCCGTGGTGTCACCGGCCGGCATTCTGCTTGACTTGGACGGTACTGTTTTCAGAGGAAATGAGTTGATAGAAGGGGCAAGAGAAGCGATCCATACGCTTCGTGAAATGGGGAAAAAAATCGTTTTTCTGAGCAATCGGGGGAATATCTCCCGTGCCATGTGCAGAAAAAAACTTCTCGGCGCGGGGATTGATGCGGACGTAAATGACATTGTTCTCTCGTCAAGCGTGACAGCAGCTTTTCTGAAAAACCATTATCGTTTTTCAAAGGTGTGGGTGCTCGGAGAACAAGGCTTGGTTGACGAGCTGAGGCTGGCCGGCGTGCAGCAAGCGAAAGTACCGAAGGAAGCGGATTGGCTTGTGATCTCCCTTCACGAAACGCTTACGTACGAAGACCTAAATCAAGCCTTTCAAGCGGCCTCAGGCGGAGCTCGCATTATTGCTACGAACAAAGACCGCTCTTTTCCAAACGAAGACGGCAATGCCATCGATGTGGCCGGAATGATTGGGGCGATAGAGGCTTCCGCTCAAGCGAAGACTGAGCTTGTTGTCGGAAAGCCGTCATGGCTGATGGCGGAGGCTGCCTGTACAGCAATGGGGCTGTCCGCACATGAATGCATGATTATCGGGGACAGCATTGAATCAGACATTGCGATGGGGAAGCTTTATGGCATGAAAAGCGTCTTAGTGCTTACTGGTTCTGCGAAACCGGGTGAACAGCGTTTGTACTCACCGGATTACGTGCTGGAGTCCATTAAAGATGTAACCAAATTGGCTGAGGAGGGGATTCTGCTATGAATCATATCGCAGCTGACGTTCAGCGTGCTTTTGAACACGCCGGAGAAAAGACGTTTCCTATAGAAGTTGAAGAAATTGTTATCGATAAACAAGCAGCTGATCCGTTATTGGATTATGTCAAAAGAAAAAACGGTAAGCATATCGTTCTTGTCTGCGACTCGAATACACACCGCATTGCGGGAATTGATCTGGAAAACCGACTGAATCAAGAAGGATTTCAGGCCGAGTGCCTGATCATTCCGGAAAATGAAGCCGGAGATGTGACGGCTGATGAACGGTCGCTCATTCATGTCCTGGTCCATACGAAAAAAACAACGGATGTCATGATCGCTGTCGGTTCGGGTACGATTCATGATATCGTGCGCTTTGCAGCGTTTCAGAGGGATTTGCCGTTTATTTCTTATCCGACTGCTCCTTCTGTAGACGGATTTACATCAGCCGGGGCGCCTCTTATTTTATACGGTACGAAGACAACCATCCAAACGAAGGCTCCGTCCGCGCTGTTTGCTGATCTGGAACTATTAAAATCGGCACCCCAGTCAATGGTGGCGGCAGGATTTGGCGACATGCTCGGTAAAATAACGTCTTTAGCTGATTGGCAAATATCCCGCCATCTTGCCGGCGAGCCTTATTCGCCAGCGGGGGCTAAGCTCGTTCAGGAGGCGCTTGATGCCTGTATCGAACACACAGAAGACATTGCGATGAAAACGGAAACAGGCATACGGGTTTTAATGGAGTCTTTAATTGTATCTGGGCTTGTCATGCTGGCCTTAGATCATTCCCGTCCGGCATCAGGCGGAGAGCATCATATTTCACATTGGATTGAGATGGAATTAATGGAGAAAAAACGGCCTCAGATTCTTCATGGGGCAAAGGTGGGATGTGCCGCTGTTTTATTAACAGACACATACAGAAAGCTCGCTCTGGATGACGGGCTGAACGAATTTTCTCCGCACCGGCGCCAAGCCATTCAATCGGCTTATGAAACGCTCCCGGAAGGAGAAGTGCTGGCCGATTGGCTGAGATCAGCCGGAGGCCCTGCGTCTTTTGACGAAATCGGTGTCGGACAGGATTCCGTCAAGAATGCCTTTAGACACGCCCACACCTTAAGAGACCGCTGCACCGGATTAAGAATTATCAATGAAAACAAAACGCTGATCAATCATGGTCTATATGAATAGCCCGCACCTCGAATGGAAGGGGTAACGCAGATGAAAAAAATGACTGCCTGTTTTCTTGTGCTCATGATGCTGCTGACATTATTCATTGCTGGGTGTTCAGCAGAACGATCATCCGGGAAATCGGGTGAAACCGAGCTGACCTTTTGGACATTTAACGGACTTCATGAGCAGTTTTATGTAGAAATGGTGAAGGAATGGAACAAAAAATATCCTGACCGCAAAATTAAACTGAATACGGTCGTTTATCCATATGGGCAAATGCACGATAACTTGTCTATCTCCTTAATCGCGGGAGAAGGCGTCCCTGATATTGCCGATGTCGAATTGGCCCGTTTTTCAAACTTTTTGAAGGGCTCTGACATACCGCTTGCCGACCTGTCTCCGCTGATTGAAAAGGACCGCGATAAATTCGTAGAGGCGCGGCTTACCCTGTACAGCAAAAACGGCAAGCTTTATGGGCTGGATACTCATGTAGGGACGACAGTCATGTTTTATAACATGGATGTTATGAAAAAAGCCGGCGTCAATCCTGATGATATTAAAACGTGGGATGATTACCATAAAGCCGGGCAGAAAGTGCGCAAAGTGACCGGGAAGCCGATGGGAACGGTGGAAACAAATGATTCCGGAACGTTCTTATCCATGATTTCACAGCAAAACTCAGGCTATTTTGATAAAAACGGCAAGCTGATCCTCAATAACGACACCAACGTCAAAACACTTCAATATTTAAAAGACATGATCAATGATAAAACGATGATTCCTGCGCCGGGCGGGGGGCATCACAGTGAAGAATACTACGGCTTTATGAACCAAGGCGGAGCCGCTTCAGTCCTGATGCCGATTTGGTATATGGGAAGATTCATAGATTATATGCCTGACCTGAAAGGGAAGATTGCTATCCGGCCGCTCCCGGCATGGAAAGAGGGAGGCGACCGTTCGGCAGGTTTGGGCGGTACGGCAACTGTTGTGCCGAAGCAAGCTAAGCATGTTGAATTAGCAAAAGAGTTTTTGGCCTTTGCGAAGGGCTCTAAAGAAGGAAACAAAAAGCTCTGGAGCGTACTCGGGTTTGATCCGCTTCGCTGGGATGTATGGAGCTCCAAGGAATTAAAAGAGAAAAACAAATACACGGATTACTTCCAAAACGGAACAGGCATTTTTTCTGTGCTGCTCAATATCAAGGATGAAATCAATCCGATTTATTTACATGAGGATTTTGCCAAGGCTTCAGACCTTGTCAACAGAAGCGTACTGTTCGACGCACTTAAATCTCAGCAAAAAACGCCTAAACAAGCCTTGGACAGAGCGGCAGGTGAACTGAAACAGAAATAGAATCCCATTCAAAAAGTGAAAGCGGGGAGGTTCTCATGAAACCTGTGAAAACGGGAACGGTTCATCCCGTTCCTTCAGCTGCGAAACAATCAGGCTGGCGAGATCTATTTTATTCGAAAAAAGCGGCGCCCTATCTGTTTACAGCGCCATTCGTTCTATCCTTTCTCGTATTTTTTCTATACCCCATCATTAGCGTCTTCATCATGAGCTTTCAAAGAATATTGCCGGGAGAGGTGACGTTTGTCGGATTGTCAAATTACACTGCGCTAAACAATCCGACGTTCTATACCGCCCTTTGGAATACGCTGAAGTACACCTTTTGGACGCTGATTGTGCTGATTCCTGTCCCATTGCTTCTGGCCATATTCCTGAATTCAAAGCTGGTCAAATTCAGAAATATATTCAAATCAGCGCTATTCATTCCGGCATTGACCTCTACCATAGTGGCGGGGATCATTTTTCGGCTGATCTTCGGAGAAATGGAAACGTCGCTGGCCAATTCCATCTTACTCAAACTCGGCTTTTCACCTCAGAACTGGATGAACAACGAACATACCGGCATGTTTCTGATGGTGCTGCTTGCTTCGTGGAGATGGATGGGAATCAACATTCTTTACTTTTTGGCCGGCCTGCAAAATGTGCCGAAAGAGCTATACGAAGCCGCTGATATAGACGGCGCGAATACGATGAAAAAATTTATGCACATCACACTGCCGTTTCTCAAGCCTGTAACCGTATATGTGCTGACCATCAGCATCATCGGCGGATTCAGGATGTTTGAGGAAAGCTACGTCCTTTGGCAAAATAATTCCCCGGGTAATATCGGTCTGACGCTTGTCGGATATTTGTATCAGCAGGGGCTTGCTTACAATGAAATGGGATACGGAGCGGCCATCGGCATTGTGCTTTTGATTGTGATCCTTGTTGTCAGCCTGATTTCATTAAAGCTGTCAGGCTCGTTTAAGGGGGAGGGATAAATGTTGCGGCACAGTCCTCAGTTTAGCGTTTACAGAATCGCGCTGACCCTGTTTTTTATTATGCTGAGCCTATTGTATATTTTTCCGATTTTCTGTTTGCTTTTAGGATCATTAAAGCCGTCATCTGAGCTTTTGCGTGTGGGGCTGAATCTTGACATTGATCCTAAAGTGATGAGTCTTGATAATTATACATTTCTGTTTAACGGCGGCAGCATTTATTTCAAATGGTTTTTTAACAGTCTTGTGCTTGGGCTTTTCACGACCGTGCTCACTCTGTTTTTTTCTTCGATGATCGGGTACGGGCTTGCGGTTTATGATTTTAAGGGCAGAAGTATCATCTTTGTTCTTGTGCTGATTATTATGATGGTTCCGCTTGAAGTGATGATGCTTCCTTTGTTTAAGCTTACTGTCGGGCTGCACTTGATTGATTCGTATACAGGTGTCATATTGCCGTTCATCGTTTCACCTGTTGCTGTTTTCTTTTTCAGGCAATATGCGCTCGGTCTGCCAAGGGATCTGCTGGACTCTGCAAGGATGGACGGCTGTACGGAATTCGGAATTTTTTTCAGGATTATGGCGCCGCTGATGAAACCGGCTTTCGGCGCGATGATTATCCTCCAGTCCTTAAACAGCTGGAACAACTTCTTATGGCCGCTGATTGTGCTTCGGTCGAAAGAAATGTTTACGCTTCCAATTGGGCTGTCCAGCTTGCTGAGCCCTTATGGCAACAACTATGACATGCTTATATCCGGCTCAGTATTTGCGATTTTGCCGGTCATTATCATTTTCTTGTTTTTCCAAAAGTACTTTATCTCCGGCCTGACGGTAGGGGGAGTCAAAGGTTAATGAAGGAGGAAACGTGTGATGAAAAAAGCGCGAATGATTGTAGACAAAGAATATAAAATCGGTGAAGTAGACAAACGGATTTACGGCTCGTTTATCGAACATATGGGGCGTGCGGTATATGAAGGCATATATGAGCCTGATCATCCTGAAGCGGATGAAGACGGGTTTAGAAAGGATGTGCAGTCGCTGATCAAAGAATTGCAGGTTCCGATTATCCGCTATCCGGGCGGAAACTTTTTATCCGGATACAACTGGGAGGACGGAGTCGGGCCTGTCGAAAACCGCCCGAGACGGCTTGACTTGGCATGGCAAACGACAGAAACCAATGAAGTGGGAACAAATGAATTTTTATCTTGGGCAAAAAAGGTGAACACTGAGGTCAATATGGCGGTCAACCTCGGCACAAGAGGCATAGATGCCGCCCGAAATCTCGTTGAATACTGCAACCACCCGAAGGGCTCTTACTGGAGTGATTTAAGAAGATCGCATGGCTATGAACAGCCGTACGGCATCAAGACATGGTGCCTTGGAAACGAGATGGACGGCCCATGGCAGATCGGCCACAAAACAGCTGACGAATACGGACGGCTTGCCGCAGAGACGGCAAAGGTCATGAAGTGGGTTGACCCATCAATTGAACTTGTTGCCTGCGGCAGCTCAAACAGCGGCATGCCGACCTTTATTGATTGGGAAGCGAAGGTGCTGGAGCATACGTACGAGCATGTCGACTATATATCTCTCCATACGTATTACGGAAACCGGGATAACAATCTGCCAAACTACTTGGCTCGTTCCATGGATCTGGATCATTTTATTAAATCTGTCGCTGCAACCTGTGACTATGTAAAAGCAAAAACACGCAGCAAGAAAACAATCAATCTCTCTCTGGATGAATGGAACGTCTGGTATCACTCAAATGAGGCTGATAAAAAAGTCGAGCCGTGGATTACTGCGCGTCCGATTTTAGAGGATATTTATAATTTTGAAGATGCCTTATTGGTCGGCTCTCTGCTCATTACAATGCTGCAGCACGCAGACCGTGTGAAAATCGCGTGTCTTGCACAGCTTGTAAATGTCATCGCGCCGATCATGACAGAAAAAGGCGGGGAAGCATGGAGACAGCCGATTTTCTATCCGTACATGCATGCCTCTGTTTACGGAAGGGGCGAGTCACTGAAACCGCTTATTTCTTCGCCGAAGTACGACTGCTCAGATTTTACTGATGTGCCATATGTTGATGCCGCTGTTGTGTACGCCGAAGAGGAAGAAACACTCACCGTTTTTGCGGTAAATAAAGCTGAGGACCAGATGGAGACGGAGATTTCGCTCAGAGGTTTTGAATCCTATCAAATCGCAGAGCACATCGTACTCGAGCATCAGGATATCAAAGCGACAAACCAGCATAACAGAAAAAATGTCGTCCCGCATTCCAACGGAACATCGTCTGTCAGCGAAAACGGCGTAACCGCCCATTTCACGCCGCTTTCCTGGAATGTGATCCGCCTGAAAAAACAGTCATAAGAGAAACAAAACCGGAGAGCTCTCTCCGGTTTTTCTTTTTTTCTTAGTAGATATGGTTCAGTACCTTGTAATGTTCAGTAGTAGATGTTACCATATGGGTAAGTGGTGGAAAATGTAAACAAAATTGACGAGCCGCAGGGAGGATTTTATGATGAATGCTCAATTTAAAAAGGGAGCATTAGAGCTATGTGTGCTTGTATTAATATCCGAAAAAGACCAATACGGATATGAGCTATCTCAAAACATTTCCAGGTACATGGCGATTGCTGAAGGCACCTTATATCCTCTTCTCAGAAGACTGACGAAAGAAGAGTATTTAGAAACATATATGGCGCCGTCTTCCGAAGGGCCTGCCAGAAAATATTACACGATGTCAAAGCTTGGTTTCATGCGAATGAAACTGCTGCTGGCAGAATGGGATCAGTTCACAGCATCTGTCAATCAAATCATTGATACGGCAAGGGGAGGAGAACGATGAATCAAGAACTGTTTTTGCAGGAGTTGAGTAAAGCGTTAAAGCCGCTTTCAGAAAAAGAGCGGAATGAGGTCTTATTTGATTTTGAAGAACATATTACCGAAGGGATCAAAGAAGGCAGGCCAGAAGCGGACATCATCAGGGAACTCGGCTCCCCAAAACAAATTGCAAAGGAATTGATGCAAGATGTCACGGAAGAGCAGCGCCCTAAAAAGAACCTCTTTCACATGGCATGTTCAGCAGCAGCGATAAGCTTCTTAAATATGATTTTCGTGCTGGGACCGGCTATTGGCATTTTAGGAGTGTACGTGGGATTATGCGGGGCGGCGCTTGCACTTTCTGTGTCACCGATCATTTTTGTCGGCATGGTGATGTTTCAAATGAATACGCACATGATGCTGGAGTTTTTTTTATCACTCGTGTTTGGGAGTCTGGGGCTGCTCCTGTGTATAGGGCTGTGGCACTTAGGCAAGCTGCTGTATGGCATGAGTTTACGATATATCAGATATAATCTAAAGCTGGTGACGGGGGCGCAGACATGAAAAAGATCATAATAGGATTGATCGCAGTATTTGCAGTCGGGGTAATCGGAGCTGTCATCTCTGCAGCTGCCTCGGATTTTACAAAAGATGAGGTGAAAGCTGCCGAAACATATGATGCTTCAGATATTAAGAAAATTAAGGTAACAACGACCTCCATGAATACAGAGGTCAAAAGCGGGCAAACGGATGATATTCAGGTAGCTGCTGAAGGAAAAGTCAGCGATAAAAGCAAAAAGCTGTTCGATGTGAGCCAGGATGGAAAATCATTAAAAATCAATCAAAAAGTACGCGAGAATATCATCTCTTTTATACCGTGGGGCAGCGAAAAGGATATGAAAATCACAATCACTATTCCGGAAAAGAAGTATGATGAGATAACCGTAACGACAACCTCTGGCGATATTCTGATAGAAAATGCGCAAACGGATCAATCAGCTGCTGACTCTACATCAGGAAATATTGAGGTGAAGCATACACGCATCAAAAACGAGCTAACGTTAAAAACAACAAGCGGAGATATCCAAGCTGACCAAAATTCATTCGGCCAAGGTGAGGTAAAGACAACAAGCGGATCAATAAAAAGCAGCGACACATCAGCTGAAAAGGTGAACTATAAGACAACCTCCGGGGATATTGATCTTCTTCAGGATAATCAGAACGAAGAAATCGACATCGTCACTACGAGCGGAAGTGTGTCCGTAGAATATCAGAAAGAACCTGCATCCTTGGCAGTGGATTTTCAGGCTGACTCCGGTGATGCCTCGGTCAATCTCGATCAAATCCTGTATAAAGAAAAATCAGAGCACCGTATTGTAGGTTATGTAGGTGATAGCGGGATCTCTAACCATTTAAAAGTTCGTACAACATCTGGAGATATTGAACTAAACTAACTGTCTCAAGCCGGCCCATTCCAGCCGGCTTTTTTGTATAGGAAAAAATGACCGCTTTTCACTATGAAATTGTGATATATTTATGAAAAACAGCAAAGGGGATGGGAGAAAATGAATGCGGTTACAATTGTGATAGCGTCAATGTGTATTTTGGCTATGGCCTATCGTTTATACGGAACATTTATGATGGTGAAGGTTCTCAAAGTGAATGATGACAAGCCGACGCCTGCTCACGCGCTTGAGGATGGAAAAGACTATGTGCCTACAAATAAATGGGTTTCGTTCGGCCATCATTTTGCGGCGATCGCAGCGGCCGGGCCGCTGGTCGGACCGATTCTGGCCGCGCAGTTCGGCTATTTGCCGGGGTTATTATGGCTGTTAATCGGGGCGGTAATAGGGGGAGCCGTCCATGATATTGTTGTGCTGTTTGCATCGATGCGCAAAAATGGAAAGTCGCTGTCGGAAGTGGCGAAGGATGAGCTCGGCCCTGTTGCCGGATTTTGCACGGGCCTGTCCATGCTGTTTATTATCACGATTACGATGGCGGGCCTGTCGATGGTTGTGCTGCACGCGCTTGAACGCAATCCGTGGGGAACGTTTGCGGTAGGGATTACGATTCCGATTGCGATGGGCGTGGGCTTATTTTATAAGAAAACAGGAAATTTAAAGCTCACGTCAACAATCGGTTTTCTCTTTTTAATGGCAGGAGTCTTTATCGGCCCATGGGTGCAGACTACCGCGCTCGGTGACTTTTTAACGCTAGATACGAAAACGCTTTCAGTAGCACTTCCTGTTTATGCGTTCTTTGCAGCGGCGCTTCCTGTTTGGCTGCTTCTCGCACCGCGTGATTATTTAAGCAGCTTTATGAAAATCGGTGTTTTTATCGCTTTGATTGCTGGGGTGTTTGTCGTCAATCCCTCCATCCCGTTTCCTGCGTTTACAGAATTCGTAAAAGGCGGAGGGCCGGTGCTGGCAGGGCCCGTCTGGCCATTTATTTCAATAACCATTGCCTGCGGTGCGATCTCGGGATTCCATGCTTTTGTCGGTTCAGGAACGACGCCGAAAATGCTGAATAAGTGGAGTGATATGAAGCCGGTTGCGTTCGGTGCAATGCTTGTCGAGTGTCTTGTCGGTATCATGGCACTGATTGCGGCAACCGCCTTGCAGCCTGCTGATTACTTTGCGATTAACAGCACACCTGAGGTTTTCCGTACGCTCGGCATGGATGTCGTACATTTGCCTGAATTGAGCAGGGAAATCGGTTTGGACTTAGAAGGAAGAACAGGGGGAGCCGTCACGCTTGCGGTAGGAATGACTTATATTTTTACCGGAATGCCGTTTTTCAGCCATTTGGCCTCATATTTTTTCCAATTTGTCATTATGTTTGAAGCTGTATTTATTTTAACAGCGATTGACGCCGGCACACGTGTTGCCCGTTATTTGATTCAGGATTTCTTCGGAGAGGTGTATAAGCCGCTGAAGAAAACAGACTGGATTCCGGGATCTGTATTTGCCAGCGCGCTTGCCTGCTTGATGTGGGGGTATTTGCTGTATTCAGGGGATATCGGTTCCATTTGGGCGCTGTTCGGCGTGTCCAATCAGCTGATGGCTTCAGTGGGGCTGATTATCGGAGCGACGATAGTACTGAAAATCGCCGATAAACGCCGTTACATTCTGACCTGCCTTATCCCGCTTGCCTATTTATATGTCACTGTCAATTATGCGGGCTATTGGATGGTGCGCCATGTGTATCTCAATCCAGAAGCAGCAGGATATAGTGTATTGAATGGCGTATTATCGATCATCATGCTGTTGTTAGGCTTCATCATTATCGTTGCAGCAGTAAAAAAATGGGCACAGATGTGGAAAGATCCGAGCTTAAGGATGGAAGCATCTATCCCGGGATAGAAGGGCTAATGAAAAATTTAAGGAGGATTGGAAATGAATCTATCAATGAAATATCTTATTCTATACGTATCAGACAGCAAGCGGGCCATTCATTTTTATCAGGATATTTTAGGACTGCCGATTCGTGCTGAACACGGCACGTATGTCGAATTTGAAACAGGTTCTACGATATTGGCACTTAATACGCGAGAGAGCGCCAGAGAAATCACGCCGCTAGACATTCCAGATACATCTGCTTCGCACACATTTGAAATCGGATTTGTGACTGAAAATGTAGAAGCAGTCATCAAAAGGGTGAGAGAACAAGGCGTCACGATTATTGGAGAGCCTAAAGTGAAGCCATGGGGGCAGACGGTCGCTTATATCGCAGACCCAGATGGACATTATATTGAAATTTGCAGTCCGATGGAATAACGAACAAGCCCAAAACAATTTCTGTTTTGGGCTTTCTTATGATGTCCTGTGTCCAGCTGCTTCCAGCAGCAAATCAGCCAGGTGAACGGCTTTGACTTTACCGCTTAGTCCTTCGCGTTCAATGCCGAGTTTCATCTGCAGCAAACAGCCTGGATTTGCTGTCACAATGACGATCGCTTCGGTTGCTTTGACGGCAGCCATTTTACTGTCCAGTATTTTCATAGACATCTCAGCTTCCACGATGTTATAAATTCCCGCTGATCCGCAGCAGCTGTCCGCTTTATCCATCTCTCTGAATTCGGTTCCCTTGATGCTTTGAAGAAGCTGGCGGGGCTCGAGCGACGTATGCATCACATTTCTTAGATGGCATGAATCTTGATAGGTAATGATCTGCGGCGTCTCGAGTGCTAGGTCCATCTGATGGAAATCGAGCTCAACCAAAACGGACGAAAAATCTTTCAGCTTCTGAACAAACGCAGCAGCCCGTTCCGACCACTCGGGGTCATCCTTCAGCAAATGATCATATTCAGTGAGAAAGGCTCCGCATCCTCCTGCGTTTGTAATGACAGCATCCACGTCTAACGCTTCAAAAGCAGCGATATTTTGTTTCGCGAGCTCCTTGCCTGCGTTTTTTTCACCGCTGTGTCCATGAAGGGCACCGCAGCAAGCCTGTTCAGGCGGGATGACAATGTCACAGCCTGCCAGCTGTAAAAGTTTTAGTGTGGCATTGTTGGTCGGTAAAAACATTGTATCCATTAAGCAGCCCGAAAAAAAGGCAACTCGTTTTTTCATGGGGCCAATTGACGGCAGTAAACGCGGCCGATGCTTCATGTCTTTGCTTTTGGGAACATCAGGAAGAACAGCTTCCATCGTCCGCAAATGCTCCGGCAGGACGCGAAGCATACCGGTTTTACGCACAGCGGTTTGCAGCCCTGACCGCTGATACAAACCGATAAGGCTTACAGCTGAGCGCATGCGGTTTTGATGCGGAAACAGCTCGTGAAAAGCCGCCTTTCGCATGACACGTGCGCCGAGCGAGTGTTTTTTATTTTGGTGGATAATATCTCTGGCTTCCTCAAGCAGCTGTCCGTATTTCACGCCTGACGGGCATACAGGTTCACAGGCGCGGCAGCCGAGGCAAAGTGACAGCGACCGTTCGACATCTTCATCCGGTTCAATCATACCATCGGCTACGGCTTTCATTAAGGCGATGCGCCCGCGCGGAGAGTGAGTTTCCTGAAATCCCGATTCGATATAGGTCGGGCAGGAAGGAAGACAGAAGCCGCAGCGCATACAATTCAAAAGCTCGCCTTCATCCATGCGCTCTTTAAACTCATATTGGATCTGTTTCATTTCTTTTTCTGTTGTCATCTTTCCGTCACCACACGTTTTCTGGCGTCTTTCGCAAATATTTTGCCGGGATTTAATATGTTACGGGGATCAAATGCCGCTTTCAGCGCTTTCATCGCGGCAATACCTTCTTTTTCCAGCTTCATTTCCAAGTAAGGCGCCTTCATGGCCCCGACTCCGTGCTCCCCGGTTATCGTCCCGCCAAGTTCAATCGCTTTCTCAAAAATCTCGGCAAAAGCCTGTTCGACACGTTCCATTTCATCCTCATTTCTTATGTCTGTCGTGCATGTCGGGTGAAGGTTCCCGTCTCCCGCATGGCCGAAGGTGCAGATGGAAATATCATATTTAGCAGCAATATCATTAATCGCTTTTACCATATTGGCGATTTCTGAGCGAGGAACGGTCGCATCCTCTAAAATCGTCGTCGGCTTGAGGCGGGCTAGGGCAGAAAGTGCAGAACGCCGGGCTTCAGTCAGGGCAAACGCTTCCTCCTCTGTTTGTGCGGTCTGAACGGAAACGGCGTCGCCTTTTTTGCAAATCGCCTCAATCTTTTCCATATCCCGTGCTACGATTTCAAGCGGTCCGTCTTGCTCAATTAACAGAACCGCCTTTGCGTTTGTCGGAAGGCCGATTCTGGCATAATCCTCAATCACCAAAAGTGTAGGTTGGTCGAGAAATTCAAGCGTGGCGGGTATGATTTTTGCGGCAATGATGTCTGATACCGTTTGAGCAGCGGCGTCGATATTTTCATAAAGGGCAAGCAGCGTCTTCTTTGTTTCCGGCTTTGGAACGAGTTTGACGATTGCCTCTGTCACAATGCCGAGTGTTCCTTCTGAGCCGACAAAAAGACGTGTGAGATCGTATCCGGCCACATCCTTTGCGAGTTTTCCGCCGGTGCGGATGATGTCACCATTTGCGAGCACAACCTCCAGCCCAATAACATAGTCGCGGGTGACGCCGTATTTTAATCCGCGGAGCCCGCCGGAATTTTCATTGATGTTTCCGCCCATGGTTGATATTTTCATAGAACTCGGATCAGGCGGATAAAACAAACCCTTGCTTTCAACCGCGCGGATCATATCCAGCGTAATGACGCCCGGCTGGACTGTGGCGGTCAAATTTTCTTCATCAATCTCAAGAATCCGGTTCATATGCTTAAAGAGAAGAACAAGTCCGCCTTCAGTCGGGCACGTGCCGCCGCACAGGTTTGTCCCTGATCCTCTTGGAACAATCGGCACTTGATGTTCGCTGCAAATCGCTAAAATTCGTGATACTTCATCTGTATTCCTCGGTGCAATCACGGCATCAGGCATAGACTGAAACTGCGGCGTCGCATCATATGAATAGACGAGACGCCCGGCATTGGAGTCATCAAAGTTTTCCGGTCCGACGATTTGTATCAGCTGTTTTTTTACATCTTTGGTGATCATTCACCCATCCCCCTGTCAAAAAACGCTTTTAATCTATTGTAAAAGAAAAAAAGCAAAGCCTTCCATGGAGAAACATATAAATAATGAAACTGAAACTCTCTTTATTTTGTATCTTGATCTAAAAAATAGAGTGCAACATACATTGTGACGATGTCCTCAGTGCGGTCAAAACGCAAACCTGTCAGCTGTTCAGCCTTAGACAGACGATAACGTAATGTATTGATGTGTATATGCATGTCTTCAGCGGTTTGTTTCAAAGACAAATCGTGATGAAAGAAAGTCCGTATCGTATTCATAAGCTCCAGACGTTGAAGTGCCTCACGGAATACCCTTTGCGGAAATTCATTACGGGTACCAGGGCTGATCTCAGTCAGGCACATATCAAGCTTCAGATCCTCTTCGAAGATGGGCGTTTTTCGCTTAAGGCTGACAGCCAGCGCTTTTTCCGCTTGCTCGTATGAGTCTGTCAGGCTGGAGCTTGCAACAGCCCTTCCGGCGCCAGCTGCTGCATATCGGCTGTTTGCGGTATGAGCAAACGAACAAATGAGAAGAATCTGCCGTAAAAGCCGATCCCTCTGTTCATGTTTTGGCACTTCGTGATTAATCAGAATCCGTTCATTTCCCCACCTGATGAACAAATCCGAAGGGTACGCTGATTTCCAGATATGTGTCATTTGTTCAATTTCATAGCGTGACCACTCATATCCTTGAATGAGAATCATTTGGCGCGGGGAGGCAAGGTCAATACCAAGAAGCAGGGCTTTCTCCAGAAAACCGGGTGACCATTCTTTTAATTGCAGCCAATCAATCATAAAGGACTCCAGCATTCTCTCACGCCACTGGGACTGCTCTAAATGCCACGATTCCTTAATGAACAGCTCTGTCATTTTCCGAAGCAGCTCCCCGTATGGCTGAATCTCAGCGGGCTCGCCTGTCAGCCCGAAGACGGCGATCACATCACGGTCAGAAAATACAGGGAGATTCAGGCCTGCCTTCACTCCTTTTAATTTCTTTTCATCTTCTTTTGTAATAATGACATTGCGCTTCTCTTTTGCGCAGATGAGCGCTCCCTCATGAAAACGTCCGACCCGCTCATCATTTGTGCTTGCCATAATGAGACCGTCTGTGTTCACAATAATGACTTCACGTTCGTACATTTTTTTGACTTCAGCAATGATTTTTTTCGCTAATAACGGTTGTAAAAACATGGCGATCCCCCTCATCATGTTTTTATTATATAAGAAAAAAACCGGGCGCTGTCACCCGGTTTCATGTCTTATTGGGCGGGTTTTAATCCGCCTTCAAGCGTTTTTAGCATTTCGTTTTTCTCACTCTCGGATGCGTGCTGCCAAATGACTTCGAATAAAACGCCGAGCCCCGGAAGCATTTTTTCTTCACCGCTTTGAATCGCATCCACAATTGTATGTTCAAGCTGCTCCTGATTATTGCCGGTTACATTGGCAATGACGGCATGACGTAAATTAAGATCCATGTAAAAACGCTCCTTTTCCTAAAATGTTATACGTATATTCTAACCCTGCACCTGGTTTATTATGTGCTGTTCTTGCGATATAATAACATCATGTTAAAAAAAGGAGAGCCACACAGACAGTGAAACAAATAGAATCCGCAAAAAACCAAAAAGTGAAGGATTGGAAAAAGCTTCACACGAAAAAAGAACGAACAAAAACGAATACATTTCTGATTGAGGGAGAACATCTTGTTGAAGAGGCGCTCAAGAGCCCGGGCACGGTGAAAGAAATCCTTGTAAAGGATGAAACGAAAATTCCGTCAGAACTTGATGTAAGCATCCAGTGCTACGTGCTGAGTGAAGATGCGTTTTCAGCTGTTACTGAAACTGAAACGCCGCAGCAGATCGCCGCTGTGTGCCATATGCCTGAAGAAAAACTGGCGTCGCCTCAGCGGGTGCTGCTGATTGACGCTGTTCAAGATCCGGGAAACCTCGGCACGATGATTCGGACGGCAGATGCGGCCGGTTTAGATGCGGTTGTGCTCGGTGACGGCACGGCGGACGCCTTTAACGGAAAAACGCTTCGATCCGCACAAGGTTCTCACTTTCATATTCCTGTTGTGAGAAGAAACCTGCATACATATGTGGATGAATTGAAAGCAGAGGGGGTAAAAGTGTACGGCACGGCGCTGCAAAACGGAGCGCCTTACAGGGATATGCCTCAGGCTGAATCCTTTGCGCTCATTGTAGGAAATGAAGGGGCAGGGGTGGATGCCGCCTTGCTGGAAAAAACGGATTTGAACCTGTACGTGCCGCTTTACGGACAGGCTGAATCACTGAACGTTGCGATTGCGGCTGCCATCCTCGTGTATCACTTGCGAGGATAGTGTTGCGCGAAGCGTTGGATTTCTCTATAATAGAACATAATATTTGAAAAACCGTGACAGAGGACCTCAATTTCTGATCAACTGCTTTCCAGGGAGAAAATGCCGCTGACTGAGAGCATTTTTAACGCAGCCGGAAATTGTCTTCACCTCTTGAGTTGTCGCCGGGACCGCGCACATTGCGCGTAAAGGTGAACCGGAATCTGATTCCGTTATGTCAATGAAGCTGACGACAGCATCAGTCTGTCTGAAATAAGGGTGGTACCGCGGCCACAACTCGTCCCTTGTACAAGGGACGAGTTTTTTTTGTTTTCCAAAGACATATAACGGTTTGTTTACATAAAAGGAGGATGCAAAATGGAAGAAAAGCTAAAACAGCTGGAACAAGAAGCTTTAGAACAAGTAGAAGCGGCAAGCTCATTAAAGATTGTCAATGATATTCGGGTGCAATATCTCGGAAAAAAAGGGCCGATTACAGAAGTGCTGCGCGGAATGGGCAAACTTTCTGCTGAGGAACGTCCGAAAATGGGCGCGCTCGCGAACGAAGTAAGAGAGCGTATCGCCAATGCGATTGCTATCAAAAACGAGAAGCTTGAAGAAGAAGAAATGAAGCAGAAGCTTGCGGGACAGACAATCGACGTCACGCTGCCGGGGAACCCTGTCGCAGTCGGCGGCCGCCATCCGCTCACAGTTGTCATTGAAGAAATTGAAGATTTATTTATCGGTATGGGCTACACAGTCGAGGAAGGACCAGAGGTTGAAACGGATTACTACAACTTCGAATCGCTCAACCTGCCGAAAGAACACCCTGCGCGCGATATGCAGGACAGCTTTTACATTACAGAGGAAACTCTGATGAGAACGCAAACTTCTCCAGTTCAGACACGGACGATGGAAAAGCACGAAGGCAAAGGGCCGGTTAAAATCATTTGTCCGGGTAAAGTATACCGCCGTGATAACGATGATGCGACGCACTCTCACCAATTTATGCAAATTGAAGGGCTTGTCGTTGACAAAAACATCAGCATGAGTGATTTAAAAGGAACGCTTGAACTCGTTGCGAAAAAAATGTTCGGGGAAGACCGCGAAATCAGACTCCGCCCAAGCTTCTTCCCGTTTACTGAGCCTTCAGTAGAAGTAGACGTGACATGCTTTAAATGCGGAGGAAACGGCTGCTCAGTATGTAAAGGAACAGGCTGGATCGAAATCCTCGGCGCCGGCATGGTTCACCCGAACGTGCTGAGAATGGCTGGCTTTGATCCGAAGGAATATCAGGGCTTCGCATTCGGAATGGGTGTTGAGCGCATCGCAATGCTGAAATATGGCATTGATGATATCCGCCACTTCTATACAAACGATGTCAGATTTATTTCGCAGTTTAAACAGGCGTAAGAGGAGGATGCTAGGATGTTTGTTTCTTATAAATGGTTAGAGGATTATGTTGACATAAAAGGCATGGATCCGGCTGTTCTTGCTGAGAAAATTACAAGAGCCGGCATTGAGGTTGAAGGAATTGAATACAAAGGGGAAGGCATCAAAGGCGTTGTCATCGGCCACGTGCTGGAGCGCGAGCAGCATCCGAATGCTGATAAGCTGAATAAATGCCTTGTTGATATCGGAGCGGAAGCACCTGTACAAATCATTTGCGGCGCGCCGAATGTGGATAAAGGACAAAAAGTCGCAGTTGCAACAGTCGGAGCGGTGCTGCCGGGCAATTTCAAAATCAAAAAGGCAAAGCTTCGCGGTGAAGAATCAAACGGCATGATCTGTTCTTTACAGGAGCTTGGCATTGAAAGCAAGCTTGTGGCGAAGGAGTATGCGGAAGGCATTTTTGTATTCCCGAATGACGCTGAAACAGGAAACGATGCCTTAGCGGCTTTACAGCTTGACGATGCGATCCTTGAGCTTGGTTTAACGCCAAACCGCGCGGATGCCATGAACATGCTTGGTGTTGCTTACGAGGTTGCGGCGATTTTAGATACAGAGGTAAAACTTCCGCAAACGGATTATCCGGCTGCTTCAGAACAAGCGTCTGATTACATCGCTGTCAAAGTCGAAGATCAAGAAGCGAACCCGCTGTATACTGCAAAAATCATTAAAAACGTCACGATTGCTCCGTCACCGCTTTGGATGCAGACAAAGCTGATGAATGCAGGCATTCGCCCGCACAACAACGTTGTTGACATCACAAACTTTGTCCTGCTGGAATACGGACAGCCGCTTCACGCGTTTGATTATGACAGATTCGGCTCCAAGGAAGTCGTAGTAAGAAAAGCAGCTGAAAATGAAACGATCTTAACCCTTGATGATCAAGAACGTAAGCTGTCTGCCGATCACCTTGTTATTACGAACGGAACGAAAGCGCAAGCCGTTGCCGGTGTCATGGGAGGAGCAGAGTCAGAGGTTCAGGAAGATACGAAAACGATTTTGCTTGAGGCTGCGTACTTCAACGGACAGACGGTTCGCAAGGCTTCCAAAGATCTTGGTTTGAGAAGTGAATCAAGCGTAAGATTTGAAAAAGGCATTGATCCGGCGCGCGTACGTCTTGCGGCAGAACGGGCTGCACAGCTAATCCATCTGTATGCAGGCGGTGAAGTGCTCGCTGGAACGGTTGAGGAAGATCACCTGACAATCGAAGCGAATAACATTCATGTTTCTGCTGACAAAGTGAGCAGCGTCCTCGGCATGACAATCAGCAAAGAAGAACTGATCAGCATTTATAATCGTCTCGGCTTTACTGTCGGTGAAGCAAATGATTTGCTCGTCGTGACAGTTCCATCACGCCGCGGTGACATTACAATCGAAGAGGATTTAATTGAAGAAGCAGCAAGACTGTACGGCTATGATAACATTCCGTCTACGCTTCCTGAGACAGCGGGAACAACAGGCGGATTAACGCCATATCAGGCAAAACGCCGTAAAGTCAGACGTTTTCTTGAAGGCGCAGGCTTGTCACAAGCCATCACTTACTCACTGACAAACGAGAAGAAAGCGGCAGCGTTTGCGATTGAAAAATCACTGAACACTGTGCTTGCGCTTCCGATGAGTGAAGAAAGAAGCATTCTCAGACACAGTCTAGTTCCGAATCTGCTTGACTCCGTTTCTTACAACCTGGCGAGACAGACTGACTCAGTCGCACTGTACGAAGTCGGCTCCGTTTTCCTGACGAAGGAAGAGGACACAAAACCTGTTGAAACAGAACGCGTGGCAGGAGCTGTTACCGGATTATGGCGCAAGCAGCTGTGGCAGGGCGAGAAAAAAACGGTTGATTTCTTCGTCGCCAAAGGAATTGTAGAAGGGCTGTTAGAAAAACTGAACGTCCTCGACAGCATTGAATTTGTTCAGTCTGAACGCAAACAGCTGCACCCAGGCAGAACAGCGAACATTCTATTGAATGGTTCTCTTATCGGCTTCATCGGCCAAGTCCATCCTTCATTGGAAAAAGAACTGGATATAAAAGAGACATACGTGTTTGAGCTTGATCTTCATGCGTTACTCGCAGCGGAAACAGCGCCGCTTGTTTACACGGCGATTCCAAAATATCCGTCTGTGACACGTGATATCGCGCTTGTAACAGATAAATCCGTCACAAGCGGCCAGCTCGAAAGCGTCATTAAAGAGACTGGCGGAAAGCTTCTGAAAGAAGTATCCGTCTTTGACGTATACGAAGGCGAGCATATGGAGGAAGGTAAAAAGTCAGTTGCTTTCTCACTTCAATATGTAAACCCTGAACAAACCCTGACTGAAGAAGAAGTGACAAAGGCGCACAGCAAAGTGCTGAAGGCGTTAGAAGACAAATATCAGGCCGTTTTAAGAGGCTAATAAAAAAGCTTGCAGATTTATCTGCAAGCTTTTTTCTATGAACGTTTTTTAGCGGCAAGGCGCTGCGCTTTCTGCGTATTGGCAAAATGGAGTTTTGTATAGGCTCTGAGAGCGGATGCCCCTTTTTTAAGGATCAGCTTGGCAGCCGCCTCATCCACGTGCGGGCCGGCCCCTTTCGGAAGCGTCATTCCTGCCTCACGCGATAGTTTATCCATTTCCATTAAAAACGAATATCTTGCAATGATTGAAGCAGCGGCGACTGACAGGTGAATGCCTTCAGCCTTTGTGCTAAAATAGGTCCGCTCCTTCACAATGTCTCTGCCCTTTAAATGATTGAAGTAGACGCCAGGCTCAGCGAATTGGTCAATCAAAATGGCCTCAGGCTTTACCCCGTCCATTTTTCTTAACAAATGGGTGATGGCCTGATTGTGCAGCAAGGCTTTCATTTTCCCTTGGCTCATGCCTTTTTCCTGCATGCTGTTGTACTTATCATTCTTTAACACAAGCAGGCTGTACGGAATGGTTTTGATCAGGTTTCGGGCAATCTCAATGATTTGCGGGTCCTTTAAGTCTTTAGAGTCCTTAACACCGAGTTCCTTCATTAAAGGAAGCATGGTTTTGTCGACGTACGCGCATACAACCGTCATCGGGCCAAAGTAATCTCCAGTTCCGACCTCGTCAGAGCCGATAACAGACATTCCGGCGATATTTGCCGGAGGAACATAGCGGGGATCAGCCGGTTTTTTGGCCGTTTTCTTCTTTTCCTGCGGCTCTGCTGTTCCCCAGCGCGCTGATTCTGCCGCTGCGTTTTTGCCTTGAAACAAGACCTTGCCGGATTTATATGCTGTAATGGTACAGCCTGGCGGTTTCGCCTGAAAAACGGCTCCCTGCGGAACAGAGGCAGTAAGCGAACCGCTATACGTCATTTTCATTTGGTCAATAGCAGACAACGGTACTTTTATCACAGAATGGGACACGTAATAATCTCCTTTTTTTACACTTTTCGCTGTATATACCAGTGTATCATAACAGCGGGAGGCTCGTCTTTCCATTCATTTAATAAACGTGTTATGATAAGAACTAGGATTCTCGCGGAATGGAGGAGAAACGTTGTCTGACGGCAAAAAAACAAAAACAACCGTTGACATTTACGGCCAGCACTTCACGATTGTCGGTGAAGAAAGCAAAGCCCATATGAGGTATGTCGCCGGAATTGTTGATGATAAAATGAGAGAAATCAATGAAAAAAATCCATACCTTGATATAAATAAACTTGCAGTGCTGACAGCGGTAAATGTGGTGCACGATTATGTCAAATTACAAGAAAAATATGAGAAACTGGAGCGTCAGCTTAAAGAAAAGGATTGAACAACTATGCTAGATATCATCATCTTAATCTTGCTCCTGATGGGGACTTTACTGGGATTAAAACGCGGTTTTATTCTGCAGTTTATCCGCTTGACGAGCTTTATTTTATCGATCGCCTTTGCGGCTTTATTCTATAAAAATGTGGCGCCGCATTTAAAGTGGATTCCCGCACCCGATTTTTCAGCGGGACAGCCGGCTCTTTCTTTTTTCACGGGAAATTTGGAAGCAGCCTACTATAATGCGATTGCGTTTATCGTTTTATTTATTATCGCTAAAATTTTACTGAGAATCATAGGCTCATTCTTGAGTATTGTAGCCGGCATTCCGGTGATTAAACAAATCAACCAGGTGCTGGGCGCCGTTCTCGGTTTTCTTGAAGTCTATTTATTTACATTTGTGTTGCTGTATGTTGCATCCGTGCTTCCGGTAGATGCTTTGCAGCAAATGATGGGGCAATCGTCTCTCGCAAATGTGATCATTAACCATACACCGTATTTGTCAGGGCTCCTACAAGAGCTGTGGACACAGTACGGGGCATAAAAAACTTCTCTTGTCCGGAGAAGTTTTTTTCAAGTATGATGGAAACATATGTGAACGTCTGGGGGTTATTGTATGCATAAAAAAGATATTATCCGGCTGCTTGAAACCATTGCAGTCTACATGGAACTCAAAGGGGACAACCCGTTTAAAGTATCCGCCTTCCGAAAAGCAGCGGCAGCCCTGGAACAGGATGACCGCAGTTTATCAGAAATGGACGATATGATGTCGCTGTCCGGCATTGGAAAAGGAACGTACAGCGTCATTAAAGAGTATATAGATGAAGGAAAGTCAAGCACACTCGAATCGCTGCAGAAAGAAGTGCCGGAAGGACTCGTGCCTTTATTGAAGCTACCGGGCCTCGGCGGCAAAAAAATCGCAAAGCTGTATAAAGAGCTCGGCGTACATGATGCAGAATCTCTGAAGGAAGCCTGTGAACAGCAAAAGGTACAAGGTCTTGCGGGTTTTGGCAAAAAATCAGAAGAAAAAATATTACAGGCGCTCGGGGAAGCCGGAAAACAGCCTGAACGGTTCCCGATCGGCTACGCCCTCCGGATCGCCCGGGACATTGAAGAGCATCTTTCTCAATTTACGGATATCATCAAATTTTCCCGTGCCGGAAGTCTCCGCAGAGCGCGGGAAACGGTGAAGGATCTGGATTATATCATTGCCACAGATCGCCCTGCTGAAGTAAGAGAGCAGCTGCTTGCACTGCCAAACATCAAAAGCGTGATCGCGAGCGGAGATACGAAGGTGTCCGTTATCCTTTCCTTTGAATATGAAACAAGCGTTGATTTCCGTCTTGTCACGGAAGAGCAGTTTCCGACAACACTCCATCATTTTACGGGATCAAAGGATCACAACATTAAGATGCGCCAAATCGCGAAAGAACGCGGCGAGCGGATCAGTGAATACGGCGTCGAGACAGTTGAAACCGGAGATATCAAAACATTTCCGAGTGAACGTGAATTTTATGCGCACTTCGGCCTGCCACTGATTCCGCCGGAGCTCCGTGAAAGCGGGCAAGAAGTGGAAACCTACAGCGACAGCATTGAATTGATAGAGCCCGAGCAAATCAAGGGAGATCTCCACATGCACTCAACGTGGAGCGATGGGGCGTTTTCTATCAGAGAGATGGCTGAAGCATGCATGGAAAAAGGCTATCAATATATGGCGATCACCGATCACTCGCAATATTTAAAGGTTGCCAACGGGCTGACTGCAGAAAGGCTCAAGCAGCAGGCAAAAGAAATTGACGCACTGAATGCTGAGTTCGAGAATTTCCGGATCTTGAAAGGCGTCGAGATGGATATTCTGCCTGACGGTACGCTTGATTATGATGACGACGTGCTGGCCGAAATGGACATCGTTATTGCATCGATTCATTCCAGCTTTAATCAGCCGGAACACGTCATTATGAAACGGCTTGAGACGGCACTGACCAACAAGCATGTTGACATTATCGCACATCCGACCGGACGCCTGATCGGCAGACGGGCCGGTTACGAAATCGATATTGATAAGCTGATTGAGCTTGCGAAGAAAACAAATACGGCGCTTGAACTCAACGCCAACCCTGCGCGCCTCGATTTGCGCACAGAACATTTAATCAAAGCAAACGAACAAGGGGTCACATTGGTCATTAATACCGATGCCCATAATATTGAGATGTTAGACGATATGAAAACCGGCGTTACTGCCGCGCGCAAAGGATGGACGGAAACGAAAAACGTTCTGAATGCCCGGTCGCTTAAAGACGTAGAGGCATTCCTGAAGCGCAACGATTAAGTAAGGAGGCTCACACAATCGTGCAGCAAAAAGTATTATCAGCTCTTGAATTTCATAAAGTGAAAGAACAGGTTATTGAGCACGCCGCTTCATCGCTCGGAAAAGAAATGCTTCTCGAGCTTAAGCCTTCTGCTTCTATAGACGAAATCAAAAAACAGCTTGATGAAGTAGATGAAGCTTCCGCCATTATCCGGCTGAGAGGGCAGGCGCCATTTGGCGGCCTTACTGATATTAGAGGAGCGTTAAGACGGGCGGAAATCGGCAGTGTTCTCAGTCCTTCAGAATTCACTGAGATCTCAGGTCTGCTTTACGCAGTTAAACAAATGAAACATTTTATCAGCCAAATGGCTGAAGACGGCGTCGACATTCCGCTGATCCATCAGCATGCTGAACAGCTTATCACGCTTTCTGATTTAGAACGGGACATTAATTCCTGCATTGATGATCACGGAGAAGTGCTTGATCATGCATCAGGAACATTAAGAGGAATCCGCACACAGCTCAAAACACTCGAATCGAGAATCAGAGACCGGTTAGAGTCCATGCTGCGCTCCTCCTCCGCTTCAAAAATGCTGTCTGATACGATCGTTACGATTCGGAATGACCGTTTTGTGATCCCGGTCAAACAAGAGTACAGATCAAGCTACGGAGGAATTGTGCATGATACCTCTTCCTCAGGCGCGACACTGTTCATTGAACCGCAGGCGATCGTAGATATGAACAACTCGCTTCAGCAGGCGAAAGTGAAAGAAAAGCAAGAAATTGAACGGATTTTGCGCGTGCTCACAGAGCATACGGCGGAGCACACAGAAGAGCTCTTTCAAGATTTGCAAGTGCTGCAGACGCTTGACTTTATTTTTGCAAAAGCAAGATATGCAAAAGCGGTCAAAGCGACAAAACCGATCGTGAACGACAACGGCTTTGTCCGTTTGAAAAAGGCACGCCACCCATTGCTTCCGCCTGATCAAGTGGTTGCTAATGACATCGAGCTTGGCGGCGATTTTTCAACCATTGTCATTACAGGGCCAAACACCGGGGGGAAAACAGTCACCCTTAAAACGTTAGGCCTGTTAACCTTGATGGCGCAATCCGGACTTCATATTCCGGCAGATGAAGGGTCAGAAGCCGCCGTATTTGAGCATGTGTTTGCTGATATCGGCGATGAACAATCGATTGAGCAAAGCTTAAGTACGTTCTCATCCCATATGGTGAACATTGTCGACATTTTAGAACATGTCAATGAAAACAGTCTTGTGCTTTTCGATGAACTGGGCGCAGGGACAGACCCGCAGGAAGGGGCGGCTCTCGCCATGAGCATCTTGGATGACGTGCATCGCACCAATGCTAGAGTGTTAGCCACGACGCATTACCCGGAATTGAAGGCGTACGGCTATAACAGAGAAGGCGTCATGAATGCCAGCGTCGAATTTGACATTGAAACACTGTCACCAACCTATAAACTTTTAATTGGTGTGCCGGGACGAAGCAACGCCTTCGAAATTTCAAAACGCCTCGGACTCCCGGACCATATTATCGGGCAGGCCAAATCAGAAATGACGGCCGAGCATAACGAAGTCGACACGATGATTGCGTCGCTCGAACAAAGCAAAAAACGCGCGGAAGAAGAACTTTCTGAGACGGAATCAATCAGAAAAGAAGCAGAAAAGCTGCATAAAGAGCTGCAGCAGCAAATTATCGAGCTCAACAGCAAAAAAGACAAAATGCTCGAAGAGGCTGAACAGCAAGCGGCTGAAAAAGTAAAAGCGGCAACGAAAGAAGCCGAAGATATTATTCATGAATTGCGCTCAATAAAAGAAGAACACAAATCTTTCAAGGATCACGAGCTGATCAACGCGAAGAAACGGTTAGAAGGCGCAGTTCCTACTTTTGAAAAGTCCAAAAAACCAGAAAAACCGAAAACGCAAAAACGCGACTTCAAGCCTGGTGATGAGGTGAAAGTCCTCACCTTCGGGCAAAAAGGAACACTGCTTGAAAAAACCGGCGGCAATGAATGGAATGTTCAAATCGGAATTTTAAAAATGAAAGTAAAAGAAAAAGACCTGGAGTTTATCAAATCAGCTCCAGAACCAAAAAAAGAAAAAATCATTACGGCGGTCAAAGGGAAGGACTACCACGTATCGCTTGAACTTGACCTTCGCGGCGAACGCTATGAAAATGCCCTCAGCCGTGTTGAAAAATACTTGGATGATGCAGTATTAGCCGGATATCCAAGAGTGTCAATCATCCACGGAAAAGGAACCGGCGCTTTAAGAAAAGGCGTGCAGGATCTCCTGAAAAACCATCGCAGCGTTAAAAGCTCCCGTTTCGGTGAAGCAGGTGAGGGAGGATCAGGCGTTACGGTTGTTGAACTAAAATAAAAGGGAGTATGGCCATGAGTGATTTTTGGGAAAACGAGCTTGTGGAAATCGCGGCATATTACAGTGTCGCGGTTCTCTGCCTCGTCCTCTTTTTGACTGTGTTTGAGCTGGTGACGGCTTATAAAAACTGGGAAGAGATTCAAAAAGGAAATCTTGCGGTGGCAATGGCGACCGGCGGAAAAATTTTAGGAATCGCAAACGTGTTTCAGCATTCCATCTCCCAGCACAATTCTCTGCTGCAAATGATCGGCTGGGGCGTTTACGGGTTTGTTATGCTTCTGATCAGTTACTTTATTTTTGAGTTTTTGACTCCGCGGTTTAAAATTGATCAGGAAATCGAGAATGATAACCGGGCTGTCGGCTTTATTTCATTTGTCATTTCTGTCGGGCTTTCATTTGTGGTGGCAGCCGGAATATAAGGGGACGGAGAATAGATGGAAAAGCTTGCAAAAGTACTGCTCGCCGCGGCGGGAATCTTTTTGGTAATTGGTCTTATATATCTGTTCGCATCATGAGAAAAAGAAAGATTTACCTTTCTTTTTCTTTTTTTTGCCGTCCATCTGCTATAATGATAGGGTGGAACTCTAAAACCGAAAGGGGAGGTTTTATGCAGTCTCAAAAGCCGTGGCTTGCCGAGTATCCCGACGATATCCCACATGAGCTTCCATTGCCGAACAAAACCCTGCAATCCATCCTGACAGACTCCGCCGCACAATTCCCTGACAAAACCGCAATATCTTTTTATGGAAAAAAACTCACCTTTCATGACATTCTGACGGATGCTCTTAAACTCGCAGCTTTTTTGCAATGCAATGGCCTGCAAAAAGGAGACAGAGTGGCTGTTATGCTGCCCAATTGCCCGCAATCGGTCATTTCCTATTATGGCGTCTTGATTGCCGGCGGCATCGTGGTGCAGACGAATCCGCTTTATACCGAGCACGAGCTAGAATACCAGCTGAGAGATGCTGAGGCAAGCGTGATCATCACCTTAGATTTACTTTTCCCGAAGGCAATAAAAATGAAAACGTTATCAATTGTCGATCAGATTTTGATAACCAGCATAAAAGACTATTTGCCTTTTCCGAAAAATATTCTTTACCCGCTGACGCAAAAACAAAAAGTGCACATCGATTTTGACAAAAAAGATCACATTCACACGTTCGCCTCCAGCATGAAGCAGGAAAAAATGGAACTTCTGACAATCCCGAAGATCGATCCTGAACATGATATTGCTGTTCTTCAGTATACCGGAGGAACAACGGGGGCTCCAAAAGGGGTTATGCTCACGCACCAAAATATTTTGGCCAATACTGAAATGTGCGCCGCTTGGATGCACGATGTGAACGAAGGCGCTGAAAAAGTGCTTGGCATCGTCCCGTTTTTTCATGTTTACGGTCTGACGGCAGTGATGAATTATTCGATTAAACTAGGCTTCGAAATGATTCTTCTTCCTAAGTTTGATCCGCTCGATACGCTCAAAATTATCGACAAACAAAAACCGACGCTCTTTCCAGGCGCACCGACGATTTACATCGGCCTTTTGCATCACCCCGAATTGCAGCATTATGATCTGTCATCCATTAAAAGCTGTCTTAGCGGATCAGCCGCGCTGCCTGTTGAGGTAAAGCAGAAATTTGAAAAGGTGACTGGCGGAAAGCTTGTGGAAGGCTATGGTTTGTCTGAGGCATCACCAGTGACGCACGCCAATTTTATCTGGGGGAAAAACAAGCCGGGCAGTATCGGCTGTCCTTGGCCGGGTACTGACGCAGCGATCTATTCTGAGGAGACGGGTGAGTTTGCCGCTCCATATGAGCATGGAGAAATCATTGTAAAAGGTCCGCAAGTTATGAAAGGATATTGGAACAAACCGGAGGAAACCGCCGCTGTACTAAGAGACGGCTGGCTGTTCACCGGAGACATGGGCTATATGGATGAAGAGGGCTTTTTCTATATTGCCGACAGGAAGAAGGACATCATTATCGCCGGCGGTTATAATATTTACCCGCGTGAAGTCGAAGAGGTGCTTTATGAACATGAAGCCATCCAGGAAATTGTGGTTGCAGGTGTGCCCGATTCCTACAGGGGAGAAACAGTAAAAGCATTTGTCGTGTTAAAGAAAGATGCAAAAGCCGATGCAGAAGAACTGGACGCATTTGCCAGATCCCGCCTCGCTCCTTACAAGGTGCCGAAAGCCTATGAGTTCAGAAAAGAGCTACCGAAAACAGCGGTCGGGAAAATTTTAAGAAGGCGTTTACTCGAAGAAGAAATTGAAAATCATCACATCAAATAACAGAAGAAAAAGAGAACACCTGTGAATAAACTTGACAAAGCCGAAAATCCTTTTTATCATGAAATTATGAATGAATAGTCATTCATTTCTATAGGAAGGAACGATGAACATTGAAGCAAAAACGGCCAAAGTATATGCAGATTATTGATGCAGCAGTAGAAGTCATTGCGGAAAACGGCTACCACCAGTCACAGGTATCCAAAATTGCCAAACAAGCCGGAGTAGCGGACGGCACCATCTATCTCTATTTCAAAAACAAAGAAGACATTTTAATTTCTCTTTTCAAAGAAAAAATGGGCCAATTTATTGAGCGGATGGAAGAGGACATAAAAGAAAAGACAACAGCGAAAGAGAAACTGGCGCTTGTGATTTCAAAGCATTTTTCCCTTTTAGCCGATGACCATAATCTCGCGATTGTCACTCAGCTTGAGCTCCGCCAGTCAAACTTGGAGCTGCGCCAGAAAATCAATGAAATATTAAAAGGCTACTTAAATATTTTAGATGGCATCTTGACCGAAGGCATACAATCAGGCGAATTAAAAGAGGGCCTCGATGTCCGCCTCGCCCGGCAGATGATTTTTGGAACGATTGACGAAACTGTGACAACTTGGGTTATGAATGACCAAAAGTACGATCTCGCTGCCTTGTCAGACAGCGTTTTAGAATTGTTGGTGTCCGGAATTCACAATAAGTAAAGGGGTTCTGTCCTATGAATGCAATATCACTGGCAGTTGATCAATTTGTGGCAGTTTTGACGATTCACCATCCGCCGGCAAATGCGCTTTCCAGCCGGATATTAGAAGAGCTGTCCTCCTGTCTTGATCAATGTGAGACAGATGCAGGCGTACGAAGCATTATCATTCACGGTGAGGGAAGATTTTTCTCAGCCGGCGCTGATATTAAAGAATTTACATCACTTAAAGGCAATGAGGATTCCTCACTGCTGGCTGAGCGCGGCCAGCAGCTGATGGAAAGAATTGAAGGCTTCCCGAAACCGATTATCGCAGCGATTCACGGTGCTGCTCTTGGCGGAGGGCTGGAGCTTGCGATGGCTTGTCATATCAGAATTGCGGCAGAAGATGCCAAACTGGGGCTCCCGGAGCTTAACCTCGGTATTATACCGGGTTTTGCGGGGACACAGCGTCTACCAAGATATATCGGTACAGCCAAAGCGCTTGAGCTCATCGGATCTGGAGAACCGATATCCGGAAAAGAAGCGCTTGATCTCGGGCTTGTGTCAATTGGAGCAAAGGATGAAGCAGAAGTGCTTGAAAAAGCAAAAGCACTTGCCGCTAAGTTTGCAGAAAAAAGCCCGCAAACGCTGGCATCACTGCTTGAGCTTCTTTACTCAAACAAGGTGTATTCCTATGAAGGCAGCTTAAAGCTTGAAGCGAAGCGGTTTGGAGAAGCATTTGAGTCAGAGGACGCCAAAGAAGGCATCCAGGCATTTCTCGAAAAAAGAAAGCCTCAGTTCAAAGGCGAATAAAAGGGGATATGATCATGAATCTATTTGTACTGATGAAACGGACGTTTGACACAGAAGAAAAAATCGTCATTGAAGCAGGAAAAATTCAGGATGACGGAGCGGAATGGATCATTAATCCATACGACGAGTACGCGATAGAAGAAGCCATCCAGTTGAAGGAAAAGCACGGCGGAACGATCACTGCCGTCACTGTCGGCGGTGAAGATGCGGAGAAGGAATTGCGTACGGCGCTTGCCATGGGATGTGACCAAGCCGTTTTAATCAACATAGAAGATGATCTCGAAGAACCCGACCAATATTCCATTTCTCAAGTTTTATACCACTATATGAAGGATCAGGAGTTTGATTTGATTCTCGGCGGAAATGTTGCCATTGACGGAGGATCAGGACAAGTGGCGCCGCGGCTTGCCGAGCTTCTGGACATTCCGTGCATCACAACGATCACCAAACTCGAAATCAACGGCACTGATGCAGAAGCAGAAAGGGACGTCGAAGGGGATGTTGAAAAAATCAAAACGACACTCCCATTGCTTATCACAGCTCAGCAGGGCTTAAACGAACCGCGCTACCCATCGCTTCCGGGAATTATGAAGGCCAAGAAAAAACCGCTTGAAGAGCTTGAACTTGATGATCTTGATCTTGACGAAGAGGATGCTGAACCAAAGATGAAAACGATCGAACGTTTTCTGCCGCCGAAAAAAGAAGCCGGGAAGCTTCTCCAAGGTGAGCCTGCCGAACAGGCAAAAGAGCTCGTCTATTTGCTCCGCAGCGAAGCTAAAGTCATTTAAAGCTTGGACATTCAAAGAAACAGGGGGATGTTAGAATGGGAAAAAAAGTGATCGTACTCGGAGAAATTCGCGACGGAGAATTGCGGAATGTCACCTTTGAAGCAATAGCTGCAGGAAGAACCATTTCAGGCGATGGAGAAGTCATCGGTGTTCTGATTGGAGAAAATGTACAAAGCGTTGCACAGGAGCTTATCCATTACGGAGCCGATAAAGTTCTCACAGCCGAGGATCCGAGGCTGAAAGCATATACGGCAGATGGATACAGCCAGGTCATGAGGGCCATTATTGACCAAGAAAAGCCCGATTCCGTTATATGCGGGCACACGGCAATGGGAAAGGATCTTTCACCGAAGCTTGCCGCCCGGCTGCAAACAGGCTTAATTTCTGATGCTACAGATGTAAGCGTTACCGGAGAAAATATCGTATTTACAAGGCCAATTTACTCGGGGAAAGCATTTGAACGCGTCATTTCAACCGATCCGCTGATTTTTGCAACGATTCGCCCCAATAACATTCAAGCTGCAGAAAAAGACGCCAGCAGGTCGGGGAGTATCGATAGCATTGATGTTTCTCTTACAGACCTCCGCACCGTTATCCAAGAAGTCGTGAAAAAAACAGCGGACGGCGTTGATCTCTCCGAAGCAAAAATTATTGTTGCGGGCGGCCGCGGAGTCAAAAGCAAGGAAGGATTTCAGCCGCTGCAGGAGCTTGCAGATGTGCTGGGGGCCGCAGTCGGGGCATCTCGCGGGGCATGCGACGCTGATTATTGCGATTACGCTCTCCAAATCGGACAGACCGGAAAAGTCGTTACCCCGGATTTGTATATTGCCTGCGGCATTTCCGGCGCCATCCAGCATTTGGCCGGCATGTCAAACAGCAAGGTGATTGTCGCCATCAATAAAGATCCCGAAGCAGATATTTTTAAAATAGCGGATTACGGCATTGTAGGCGATTTATTTGAAGTTGTCCCGTTATTAACTGAGGAATTCAAACAATTAAATATACACTCGTAAAGAAAACCCCGGACTGTTGAAGTTCGGGGTTTTTACATTTTCAAATACATACGTACAAATATAAAGTTTATAAAAAATGTCATTGACATGTACGAACATATATAATATGGTTACTTTAAAAGCGCTTACATTCATGCTGACTCCTCAGGCAAAAGACAGATCACATATTTGACTGTGGTGCTTTTCATATTCGTATGAAAGGAATGATCAAGCATGTCTGAACATCAAGCAGTGATCCAGACGGATATTGTAAAAGGAACTATTAACAAAAATATATACGGTCATTTTGCAGAGCATCTAGGAAGAGGGATTTATGAGGGGATTTGGGTCGGAACGGAGTCAAGCATTCCCAATATAAACGGAATTCGAAAGGATGTGCTGGAAGCGCTCAAGCAGCTTCATATCCCTGTCCTCAGGTGGCCGGGCGGGTGCTTTGCGGACGAATACCATTGGGCAAACGGTGTCGGTGACCGTAAGACGATGCTTAACACTCACTGGGGCGGAACAATTGAATCAAATGAATTCGGAACGCATGAATTTATGATGCTTTGCGAGCTGCTTGAATGCGAGCCTTATATTTGCGGCAATGTCGGAAGCGGAACCGTTCAGGAAATGGCAGAATGGATCGAGTATATGACGTTTGAAGCCGGCACGCCGATGTCAGACTGGAGAAAACAAAATGGAAGAGAGGAGCCCTGGAAGCTGAAATATTTCGGCGTGGGCAATGAGAACTGGGGCTGCGGCGGCAACATGCATCCTGAATACTATGCTGATCTGTACCGGCGTTTTCAAACCTATGTCCGCAATTACAGCGGCAATGAAATATATAAAATTGCAGGCGGCGCAAATGTAGATGACTTTAATTGGACAGACGTGCTCATGAAAAAAGCTGCTGGCCTGATGGACGGATTGAGCCTTCATTATTATACGATTCCGGGTGATTTCTGGAAGGGCAAAGGATCAGCCACAGAATTCACGGAGGATGAATGGTTTATTACAATGAAAAAAGCCAAATACATTGATGAATTGATTCAAAAACACGGAACGATTATGGACCGGTACGATCCGGAGCAGCGGGTCGGGCTGATCATTGACGAATGGGGCACGTGGTTTGATCCTGAGCCAGGCACGAACCCTGGTTTCCTTTATCAGCAAAACACCATTCGTGATGCACTGGTGGCGGCTTCTCATTTCCACATTTTCCATCAGCATTGCCGCCGGGTGCAAATGACCAACATCGCCCAAACGGTAAACGTTCTTCAAGCGATGATTTTGACTGAGGGAGAACGGATGCTTTTGACACCGACGTACCATGTATTTGATATGTTTAAGGTACACCAGGACGCTTCTCTTTTAGAGACTGACACAAAGTCTGCTGACTATGAATGGAAAGGTGAAACGCTGCCGCAAATCAGTCTTTCAGCATCGAAACATGCAGAAGGCGATATCAATATCACGATCTGCAACATCGACCACCAAAACAAAGCGGAGGCTGAGATTGAGCTGAGAGGCCTTCACAAGACAGCGGACCATTCCGGAGTCATTCTCACGGCAGAAAAAATGAATGCGCATAACACGTTTGCCGATCCTCATCACGTCAAACCGGAGTCTTTCAGCCGATATACGCTCAACAAAAACAAATTGAAAGCAAAACTGCCGCCAATGTCAGTCGTCTTACTCACACTGCGTGCTGATTCTTAATCGAGCGAGAGCGCCGGAGCTTCATGCCGGCGCTCTCTTTCATGTTTTAAAACAGCTCCGGCAGGGCATGGTAAAGTACATGACAGTGAAGAGGAGATGTTATCCTATGCTTCGTACCATTTTAATGATCATCGGGGCTATTGTAGTGATCGGGGCCATTATCAGATTCGTGTTTTAATGAAAGATGACATATCCCATTCAATCCAGATAAAAATGAGTAAACCGATTGTGATCAGGAAAAAATAATTTACAAGCATTAAAATAGCGTGAACGAATGGGAGATGCTATACTAAAAATCATCATTTCACAATTGGAGGAATTCAATAATGGCTATCGTAAAAGCAACTGATCAATCTTTCTCAGCTGAAACAAGCGAAGGCGTCGTACTGGCAGACTTCTGGGCTCCTTGGTGCGGACCTTGCAAAATGATTGCACCTGTTCTTGAAGAACTGGATCAAGAAATGGGAGACAAACTGAAGATCGTAAAAATCGATGTGGATGAAAACCAAGAAACAGCCGGAAAATACGGCGTTATGAGCATCCCGACACTTCTTGTGTTAAAAGACGGAGAAGTAGTTGAAACTTCTGTCGGCTTCAAACCAAAAGAAGCGCTTCAAGAGCTTGTCAACAAACATCTTTAATTTTCGGCTGCTTACATGCCAGAGCGATTCCGATTGAGGGATCGCTTTTTTTATTCGCCAATCGTGAATCATAGAGAAAAACAAACGTTCGTGTTAAACTGGAAACAAAGGATTAAACATAAGGAAGGGTAACATATGAACAAACAACTGAAAGAAAAACTCGCCCTCCTTCCCGATCAGCCCGGATGTTATCTCATGAAGGACCGGCAGCAGACTGTGATCTACGTAGGAAAAGCAAAAGTGCTGAAAAACAGAGTGCGCTCCTATTTCACCGGTTCTCACGATGCGAAAACACAAAGGCTTGTGACGGAAATCGAGGATTTTGAATATATCGTGACGTCCTCCAATCTTGAAGCGCTTATTTTAGAAATGAATCTAATCAAAAAGCATGATCCGAAATACAACGTCATGCTCAAAGACGACAAAACCTATCCTTTCATAAAAATCACCCATGAACGCCACCCAAGGCTGATCGTCACCCGCAATGTCAAAAAAGACAAAGGGCGCTATTTCGGGCCGTACCCGAACGTGCAGGCCGCAAGGGAAACTAAAAAACTGCTCGACCGTCTGTATCCTCTCAGAAAATGCTCCAAGCTGCCGGACAGAGTATGTCTATACTATCATCTGGGTCAATGTCTCGCTCCGTGCGTAAAGGACATTTCCGAAGAGACGAATAGAGAGCTGGTTGAGAGCATTACCCGTTTCTTAAAGGGCGGCTATAATGAGGTCAAAAAAGAGCTTGAAGAGAAAATGCATGAAGCTGCCGAGAATCTTGAGTTTGAACGGGCAAAAGAGCTTCGTGACCAAATCGCTCATATCGAATCAACGATGGAAAAACAAAAAATGACGATGAACGATCTAGTCGACCGTGACGTATTCGCGTACGCATATGATAAGGGCTGGATGTGCGTACAGGTCTTTTTCATCCGCCAAGGAAAGCTCATTGAACGCGATGTCAGCATGTTCCCGCTCTACCAGGAAGCAGATGATGAGTTTCTTACGTTCATCGGACAGTTCTATTCGAAAAACAACCACTTCCTTCCGAAGGAAATTTTAGTTCCGGACAGCGTAGATCAATCTATGATTGAGCAGCTTCTGGAAACAAACGTCCACCAGCCGAAGAAGGGCCCGAAAAAAGAACTGCTCATGCTGGCTCATAAAAATGCGAAAATCGCGCTGAAAGAAAAATTCTCCTTAATCGAACGGGACGAGGAGCGCTCAATCGGGGCTGTGCAGAAACTCGGAGAAGCATTGAATATTTATACGCCTCACAGAATCGAAGCGTTTGATAACTCAAACATACAGGGGACAAACCCGGTTTCCGCGATGATCGTGTTTATCGACGGCAAACCGAACAAAAAAGAATACCGCAAATATAAAATCAAAACCGTTACAGGGCCGGATGATTACGGTTCTATGAGAGAGGTTGTCAGAAGGCGCTATACGAGAGTGCTTCGCGAAAACCTGCCGCTGCCTGATCTGATCATCATTGACGGAGGAAAAGGGCAGATCAACGCTGCAAGGGATGTCATTGAAAACGAACTCGGCTTGGATATCCCGATCGCCGGTCTAGCGAAAGACGAAAAACACAGAACTTCAAATTTACTAATCGGGGATCCACTGGAGGCGGTGTATCTGGAACGGAACAGCCAGGAATTTTACCTCCTGCAGCGTATTCAAGACGAGGTGCACCGGTTTGCGATCAGTTTTCACAGACAAATCCGCGGAAAAAGCGCGTTTCAATCCGTCTTGGACGACATCCCGGGTATCGGAGAGAAAAGAAAGAAAATGCTGTTAAAGCATTTCGGTTCCGTAAAAAAAATGAAGGAAGCAAGCCTTGAGGACATCAAAAAAGCGGGTGTTCCCGCAGCGGCGGCTCAGCTGCTTTACGATAAATTGCAAAAATAATGTTGTCCTTTTAAAAAAGATCTGATAAAATGTGAACTAATTTCATAGTTAGATCGTGTTATATGGTGAAGATAGAGGTGCGAACTTCAAGAGTAAGCCTTTGGAGAAAGATGGATTCTGTGAAAAAGGCTGAAAGGGGAGCGTCGCCGAAGCAAATAAAACCCCATCGGTATTATTTGCTGGCCGTGCATTGAATAAATGTAAGGTTGTCAAGAAATCATTTTCTTGGAGGGCTATCTCGTTGTTCATAATCATTCAATGATGATTAATTGATAAGCAATGAGAGCAATTCCTCTCATTGCTTTTTTTATTGTGGACAAAGCGCTCTTTCTCCTCACCCGCACGAACCAAAATGTAAAGGGTGGTAATACATGGGTCTTATCGTACAAAAATTCGGAGGTACTTCCGTCGGCTCAGTTGAAAAAATTCAAAATGCGGCAAACCGCGCGATTGCAGAAAAACAGAAGGGCCATCAAGTCGTTGTTGTCGTTTCAGCTATGGGGAAATCCACTGACGAATTGGTCAGCCTTGCAAAAGCAATTACTGACCAGCCGAGCAAACGCGAAATGGATATGCTGCTGGCGACAGGCGAGCAGGTTACAATTTCCCTGCTTTCTATGGCGCTGCAGGAAAAAGGCTATGACGCTGTGTCTTATACTGGCTGGCAGGCGGGAATCCGCACGGAAGCCGTTCACGGAAACGCCAGAATTACAGATATCGACACTTCGGTTTTAGGAGACCAGCTCGAGCAAGGAAAGATTGTCATTGTCGCAGGATTCCAAGGCATGACAGAGGACTGTGAAATCACGACATTGGGCCGTGGCGGGTCAGACACAACAGCAGTCGCTTTGGCTGCCGCATTAAAAGCGGATAAATGTGACATTTACACGGACGTGCCCGGAGTGTTTACTACCGATCCGCGCTATGTGAAATCTGCGAGAAAGCTTGCCGGCATCTCATACGATGAAATGCTTGAGCTTGCCAATTTAGGCGCCGGCGTTCTTCATCCGAGAGCCGTTGAATTCGCGAAAAATTACCAAGTGCCGTTAGAAGTGCGTTCAAGTACAGAAACAGAAGCGGGAACATTAATTGAGGAGGAATCATCCATGGAGCAAAATTTAATTGTCAGAGGCATTGCGTTTGAAGATCAAATCACAAGGGTAACCATTTACGGGCTGACTGGCGGCCTGACAACTTTGTCTACTATTTTTACAACACTTGCCAAAAGAAACATTAACGTCGATATCATTATCCAAACGCAGGCCGGAGACAATCAGACCGGAATTTCCTTCTCTGTCAAAACAGAAGACACAGACCAAACCGTTGCGGTGCTTGAAGAGTATAAAGACGCGCTTGAATTCGAGAAAATCGAGACAGAAAGCAAATTGGCTAAAGTATCCATTGTCGGATCCGGCATGGTCTCAAACCCTGGTGTAGCCGCTGAAATGTTTGCTGTACTGGCGGAAAAAAACATTTTAATCAAAATGGTCAGCACATCTGAAATCAAAGTATCAACAGTCGTAAGCGAAAATGACATGGTGAAAGCAGTCGAAGCGCTGCACGATGCATTTGAGCTTTCAAAACACCCTTCAGCTGTGTAATGACAATCAAAAAAGGCGGGACTATGCAGTCACCGCCTTTTTTGATTACACTGGGTCTTTCATATCCCATTTCACAGTCAGAACCACTTTATCGGCTCTCTTTTTCACTTGTTCATATGATTCGGCAATTTGGTCATTCATCAATTGAATTTGTTCAGCAATAAAACCAGCTTCCAGCTGAAAGCATGGTTCTTTCTGATGTTTAAGCCGGTTGGAAATGATCGGCCCTTCAAGTTCAAATTCAAGCTCTTGTTTTTTAGCGCTTACGTTGGTGAGGGTTCCCCAGCCCGCTTCTTCAAAGAAGGCCGGAAATTCCTCCCATGATTCAAGAGGAAACTTACGGGCGAGATGCTTCCCTGCCCAATACATCATGGAAGAGTAATCTTGGCCAAGCATATCTGGGAGAACGATCTCTCGTATTAGTTCGTAGGCATAGGCGTTCATTTCAAATTCTTTTAGATTGTCAATAGATGCTTCAAATTTAGACTTCATATCTGTCTCCCCTCTCTCCTTCGTATATTATAGCCCAAACAGGGGGGAGGATTACAGAATGATCCTGTAATTCTAATGAAAAATTAAGCAGAAATATATATTGATAAAATAAAATTTTTAAATCAACTATTCAATTCGGAAAATTATAATTTATGTACGCGTTTTCTTGACGCCCTTTTGAGGGAGGAGTAAAATGAAATTGTCAATAAATCTTAATAAAGTGCTTACAATTGAAAGAAGTGGGGGAAGAGATTTAGCACATTTCGCACTTATCAAACAGGGGGTAAAGTAATGTCTGGGAACAGAGAGTTTTATTTTCGAAGATTGCATTCCTTGCTTGGCGTCATACCGGTCGGCATCTTTCTCATTCAGCATTTAGTCGTCAACCAGTTTGCCGCAAGGGGCGCTGAAGCATTCAATAATGCTGCTCATTTTATGGATAGTCTGCCTTTCAGGTATGCCTTGGAAATTTTTATTATCTTCTTACCATTAATTTATCATGCAGTTTATGGTGTGTACATAGCGTTTACTGCAAAAAATAACGCAGGCCAATACAGCTATATGAGAAACTGGCTCTTCGTCCTGCAGCGTGTAACCGGTATCATCACCCTCATTTTCGTGAGCTGGCACGTGTGGGAAACCCGCATTGCAGCACAAATGGGCGCTGAGGTCAATTTCGACATGATGGCGAATATTTTGAGCTCTCCGGCTATGCTTGGCTTTTACATTGTCGGTGTTTTATCAACAATTTTCCACTTCTCGAACGGTTTATGGTCTTTCGCTGTTACATGGGGCATCACGGTAACGCCTCGTTCTCAAAGAATTTCGACATACGTTACGCTGATTATTTTTGTTGCACTGTCATACGTAGGCTTAAAAGCGATTTTTGCATTTGTATAAGAGTACTAGATTACTAGAGGGAGAGGGGCTATCATGAGTCAATCAAGCATTATCGTAGTCGGCGGGGGTCTTGCCGGCCTCATGGCGACAATTAAAGCAGCGGAATCAGGAATGGCGGTTAAGCTGTTTTCCATCGTTCCTGTCAAACGTTCTCATTCGGTTTGTGCCCAAGGCGGCATAAACGGAGCGGTCAATACAAAAGGGGAAGGCGACTCTCCGTGGGAACATTTCGATGACACTGTATACGGGGGAGACTTTCTTGCCAACCAGCCGCCGGTCAAGGCGATGTGTGAAGCGGCGCCTTCTATCATCCACTTATTAGACCGGATGGGCGTCATGTTTAACCGGACGCCTGAAGGGCTGCTTGATTTCCGCCGATTCGGGGGTACACAGCATCACAGAACAGCTTATGCGGGTGCGACGACGGGGCAGCAGCTGCTTTACGCACTGGACGAGCAAGTGCGCAGATACGAAGTTGCGGGTCTGGTCACAAAATACGAAGGCTGGGAATTCCTTGGCGCTGTATTATATGATGACAGAACCTGCCGCGGAATTGTTGCGCAAAACCTGACAAACATGCAAATTGAATCCTTCCGCTCAGACGCGGTCATTATGGCGACGGGCGGACCGGGAATCATTTTTGGAAAATCAACTAACTCCATGATTAATACAGGCTCTGCTGCGTCGATCGTTTATCAGCAGGGAGCGTACTATGCAAACGGAGAATTCATTCAAATCCACCCGACAGCCATACCGGGCGATGACAAACTAAGACTGATGAGTGAATCAGCGCGCGGTGAAGGCGGACGCGTGTGGACATATAAAGACGGTAAACCATGGTATTTCCTAGAGGAAAAATATCCGGCTTACGGAAACCTGGTGCCGCGTGATATTGCGACACGCGAAATATTTGATGTGTGTGTCAACCAGAAGCTCGGCATTAACGGCGAAAACATGGTGTATCTCGATCTGTCTCATAAAGATCCGAAAGAGCTTGATATTAAGCTTGGCGGCATCATTGAGATTTATGAGAAATTCATGGGAGACGACCCGCGGAAGCTTCCGATGAAAATCTTCCCGGCAGTCCATTATTCAATGGGCGGTTTATGGGTGGATTACGATCAAATGACAAACATCCCGGGACTGTTTGCAGCTGGGGAATGTGATTACTCTATGCACGGCGGCAACCGTTTGGGAGCAAACTCACTGCTTTCTGCGATTTACGGAGGAATGGTGGCCGGACCGAATGCAGTGAAATATGTAAACGGTTTGGAATCTTCAGCAGAAGACATGTCTTCCTCTTTATTCGACGCTCACGTCAAAAAAGAAGAAGAAAAATGGTCTGAGATTATGAGTATGGACGGAACCGAAAATGCCTATGTTCTTCACAAAGAACTCGGTGAGTGGATGACGGCGAATGTCACGGTTGTCCGCCATAACGACAAGCTATTGAAAACGGATGACAAAATTCAGGAATTAATGGAGCGGTTTAAAAAGATTAACATCAATGACACGACAAAATGGAGCAACCAAGGGGCAATGTTCACACGCCAGTTCTCGAACATGCTTCAGCTTGCAAGGGTGATTACCCTTGGTGCATACAACCGTAACGAAAGCCGGGGCGCCCATTATAAACCGGATTATCCTGAACGTAATGATGATGAATGGCTCAAAACAACAATGGCTAAACATGTAAGCCCGTATGAAGCGCCGGAATTTGAGTATCAGGATGTTGATGTATCACTGATAACGCCTCGGAAACGGGATTACTCGAAGAAGAAGGTGGCGAAATAATCATGAGTGAACAAAAAACCATACGATTTATTATCACACGTCAAGATACAGCCGACAGCACGCCTTACGATGAAGAATTTGAGGTTCCATACCGCCCGAACCTGAACGTCATTTCCGCTCTGATGGAAATTCGCCGGAATCCGGTTAACGTGAAAGGTGAAAAGACAACTCCTGTCACATGGGATATGAACTGTCTTGAAGAAGTATGCGGCGCATGTTCAATGGTCATAAACGGAAAACCCCGCCAGTCTTGTACGGCACTTATAGACCAGCTTGAGCAGCCGATCCGCTTAAAACCAATGAAAACATTCCCGGTCGTGCGTGATTTGCAGGTCGACCGAAGCAGAATGTTTGATTCATTGAAAAAAGTAAAAGCGTGGATACCGATTGACGGTACGTACGATTTAGGACCGGGACCGAGAATGCCGGAAAAACGCCGTCAATGGGCATATGAATTATCAAAGTGCATGACGTGCGGTGTCTGCCTCGAAGCCTGCCCGAATGTGAACAGCAAATCGAAGTTTATGGGGCCTGCACCGATGTCTCAAGTCCGCCTGTTTAACGCACATCCGACAGGCGCCATGAATAAGTCTGATCGGTTAGAAGCACTGATGGATGAAGGCGGCCTAGCAGATTGCGGCAACTCGCAAAACTGTGTTCAATCCTGCCCGAAAGGCATCCCGCTCACTACTTCGATTGCAGCCTTAAACAGAGATACAAACTTACAAGCGTTCCGCAATTTCTTCGGAAGCGACAGAGTATAAGAAGAAAAAACCTCTTCCGCATGGGAGAGGTTTTTTTAACAATAAGGAGATGAGGAAAGATGAAGCTTCCCGCTTATATTGATATGCCGTTTCAAGAATGGAAAACAACCTTTTCTTTTTTTTATGAAGTATCCGTGCGATTTTCCGAGACGGACATGTTTGGGCATATGAATAATGTAACTCCTTTTATATACTTTGAGGAGGCACGGATTTCTTATTTTAAAAAGCTGAATATGATGAATGAAAACAAACAGACCATGACAGTCGTGGCAAGCCAGCAATGCGATTATCTGCGCCAAGTCATGCCTTATGAAGAGTTGCGCATCTATGTGAAAACAAGTGCCGTCGGCAGCTCATCCCTTACCTTGCATTATCTCGGAGAGAACCGCAATGGCGAGCCCTGCTTTACCGGAGCGGTTGTGATGGTCCAGGTCTCAAAGGAAAGCGGCAAGGCTGTCAGCTGGACGAATGAGGAGAAAGAAACGCTTCTCCATACACCATAAACTAATTCTCTTGTAAACGTCACCTCCTGCGCCCTTCTTACATATGATATCTCGACTATATCAAAACCCATTCGTTTCTGATTCGCTCTCACCTTAGCAAGGAGGGTTACAATACTTGAAGGAGAAAGAATTTCAATCGAAGCCGCTGCTAACGAAAAGAGAAAGAGAAGTGTTCGAATTGCTCGTTCAAGATAAGACAACAAAGGAGATTGCAAGCGAGCTATTTATCAGTGAGAAAACCGTTCGAAACCATATTTCAAATGCCATGCAGAAATTGGGTGTGAAAGGGCGTTCGCAAGCCGTTGTTGAGCTTCTTAGAATGGGTGAGCTAGAGCTTTAATCCTTGCCGGTATTCCTTCTTTTCAGGAAGGAGCCGGTTATTGCTGTTTGTTTGGAAAGTTCAAAACCATATTTGGAATGCTATGCAAAACTTGGATAGCGAGGGCATAAAACAAATTTTTCTATTTTGATGTTGTTTGCCTAAAGTCCTCTATTTCTCTTCCGCGAGTCTTGCATTTTCTTCAAAAAAGAAGGAAAATAGACACGGAACGCTTTTGTGCGTAAGAGATCCTTGAGTGAGGGATGGACAAATGACATCAAAACCTTTGGAGCATGTTGCGGATATTGAAAAGTCACTCCGCCACATTGCCGCGATCATTAAGCAAAAAGGACGAGAAATCCTTAACCAATATGCGATTACGCCGCCGCAATTTGTCGGCCTGCAATGGCTTTATGAATTAGGAGATATGACAATCGGCGAACTATCGGGCAAAATGTATCTGGCATGCAGCACAACGACGGATTTAATCGACCGCATGCAAAAAAATCAGCTTGTCGAGCGGGTCAAGGACCCGGCGGACAGACGTGTTGTCCGGATACATCTGCTGCCTGAAGGAGAACGGATTATCCAAGAGGTCATTACAAAAAGGCAGGAATATCTGCGTGATATGTTCGAAACGTTTACAGATGAAGAAATAGCCATCTTCGAAAAATCATTAATGAAACTGCAGCATGAAATGAAGAGAAAATGAGGCGATTTTGTTGGAGCAACCAATAGGAGTCATTGATTCCGGGGTTGGCGGTTTAACCGTTGCAAAGGAAATCATGAGACAGCTACCAAAAGAGAATATTATCTACGTCGGGGATACGAAACGGTGTCCATACGGGCCGCGTCCTGAAGAAGAAGTGCTTCAATATACGTGGGAGCTGACGAATTATTTACTCGAAAACCACCACATCAAAATGCTCGTGATCGCCTGCAACACAGCAACAGCGATCGCATTGGAGGACATCCAGCGCAGCGTCGGTATACCGGTGGTCGGAGTGATCCAGCCGGGTGCGAGAGCAGCGATAAAAGTGACGGAGAACCAGCATATCGGTGTCATCGGCACAGAGAATACGATTAAGAGCAATGCGTACGAAGAGGCGCTTTTGGCATTAAATCCTGATCTGAAGGTTGAGAACCTTGCCTGTCCGCTGCTTGTGCCTTTTGTGGAAAGCGGAAAGTTTCTCGACAAAACAGCAGACGAGATTGTCAAAACATCGCTGAATCCGTTAAAAGACACATCGATTGATTCGCTGATTCTAGGCTGCACCCACTATCCTATTTTAAAAGAATCCATTCAGAGATATATGGGAGAGCACGTGAACATTATATCATCCGGTGATGAAACAGCCCGGGAAGTCAGCACAATTCTCTCATATAAAGGGCTGCTGAACCAGTCTCCGTTTGTCCCGGATCATCAATTCCTGACAACAGGAGCACGTGATCAGTTTGCGAAAATCGCAGACGACTGGTTTGGCCATGAGGTGGGTCATGTGGAATGCATCTCACTGCAAGAACCGATTAGAAGATAGTTTTCCCCCGCAACGGTATGTTGCGGGTTTTTTCTGTTTTGCCGGAATTCTTCGGTCTATTTCCTAAAGAGGCTCGTATACATAATAGTACAAACAGCCTTAGGAGGGAAAAGTATGCTGAAAAAAGGACCTGCAGTCATTGGTGCCACTTGTCTCACCTCTGTCTTGCTTTTATCCGGATGCGGTTTGTTTCAATCTGATAAGGCAGCCGAGGAAATTGATCCGCCTCAAGACGTTACATACGTGAACGATGAAGCGGGGGCCGATTCAAATACAACAGCAGCCGAAAAAACAGAAAGTGAAAAAAGCGATACCGCCAAAGCGGATCAAGCCTCATCTGCAGTCATGAGGGAGCTTTATCTCATTGATAAAAACGGGTATGTCGTTGCGCAAACGCTGCCCCTTCCGAAAAGTGAAGGCACGGCCAAACAGGCGCTTGAATACCTCGTTCAGGGCGGACCTGTGTCAGAAATTCTTCCGAATGGCTTCAGAGCCGTATTGCCGGCTGACACAACCGTTAACGTTGACATCAAAAAAGATGGGACTGCAATAGCTGATTTCTCTAATGAATTTAAAAATTACAAGAAGGAAGACGAACAGAAAATTGTTCAATCTGTGACGTGGACGCTTACACAATTCAGTTCGATAGATAAAGTGAAGCTGAGAATAAACGGCCATGAACTGAAGGAGATGCCTGTAGGCGGGACGCCGATCTCAGATGATTTAAGCCGTAAGGACGGCATTAATTTGGAAACAGCCGGTGTAAATGACCTCACTGCAACCCATCCGCTGACAGTCTACTATTTGGCGGAAAACGATGACAGTGAGTACTATGTGCCGGTGACAAAACGGATCGACAATTCGGAAAAAGACGACATCACAGCAGCTATCAATGAATTGGCTAAAGGCCCAAGCAAGGTGAGCGGACTGTTAACAGACTTCAGTGAAGACGTAAAGCTGGTCAGCAAGCCGAAGATCAAAGACGGACGGGTGACGTTAGATTTTAATCAATCTATATTCGGCAGCGCCGATGAAAAGACGAAAATGATTTCTTCAGAAGTGCTGAACAGCATTGTGCTGACGTTAACGGAGCAGCCGGATGTAAAAAGTGTCTCTGTTAAAGTAAACGGGAAATCAGAGCTTGTAAATGAAAAAGGTGAAAAACTTACAGAACCGGTCTCCAGACCTTCTCAAGTGAATACGGGTAGTTTTTAAATTGGGATTTTTGATATACTAGAAAGAAAGAGGTTAGCGTTCCGGCTGCCTCTTTCTTTATTCAATTCCGGGACAAAAATGGTTTATGTACATATAATCGGAGGTAAAACATGAGACATGACGGAAGACAACATGATGAGCTGCGTCCAATCACATTCGATTTGGATTTTATCAGCCATCCAGAAGGTTCTGTTCTAATAACAGCGGGAAATACAAAAGTAATCTGCAACGCATCTGTTGAGGATCGCGTGCCGCCGTTTTTGCGGGGCGGGGGAAAAGGCTGGATTACTGCTGAATACAGCATGCTGCCGCGGGCAACAAACCAAAGAACAATCAGAGAATCTTCTAAGGGGAAAATTTCCGGCAGAACAATGGAAATTCAGCGCCTGATCGGCCGCGCGCTTCGGGCAGTCGTAGATTTAGAAAAGCTCGGTGAACGGACGATTTGGATTGACTGCGATGTTATTCAGGCTGATGGCGGAACAAGAACCGCTTCCATTACAGGAGCATTTCTTGCGATGTCGATTGCGATTGGCAAGCTGCTCAAAGCGGGAACAATCAAGGCAAACCCGATCACGGATTTTCTCGCCGCGATCTCTGTCGGAATTGATAAGGAACAGAGAATTTTGTTAGATTTAAACTATGAAGAAGATTCCTCCGCTGAAGTTGACATGAATGTCATTATGACAGGCAGCGGCCGTTTTGTGGAGCTGCAGGGAACTGGGGAAGAGGCGACTTTTTCAAGGGAAGATCTAAACGGACTTCTCGGTCTTGCAGAAAAAGGCATTCAAGAGCTGATTGACAAGCAAAAAGAAGTGCTGGGTGATTCTCTGCCAGAACTGAAATAAAGACAGAAAGGCTTGATCATCATGAAAGAAGCAATTATTGCGACACATAATCCGGGAAAAGTAAAGGAATTTAAAGAAATCCTTGAGCCAAAAGGCTATGATGTCAAATCGTTAGCTGAAATTGGATTCACTGAAGAAATTAAGGAAACAGGCCATACGTTTGAAGAAAATGCCATTCTGAAAGCAGAAGCTGTTGCCAAAGCAGTGAACAAAATAGTGATTGCGGACGACTCCGGTCTTTCCATCGATAATCTTGGAGGCAGACCCGGCGTTTATTCTGCCCGCTATGCAGGGGAACAGAAAGACGATCAGGCAAATATCGATAAAGTTCTTAGTGAGCTGAAAGGAATCGAAAAAGAACAGCGCACGGCCCGTTTCCGCTGCGCGCTGGCTGTGAGTATCCCTGGAGAGGAAACAAAAACAGTCGAAGGCCATGTTGAAGGGTATATTGCTGAAGAACCGAGAGGGGAATACGGCTTTGGCTATGACCCGATCTTTATCGTGAAAGATAAAGATAAGACAATGGCTGAACTGACAAGTGATGAAAAAAATAAAATCAGCCATAGGGCTGACGCGCTTAAAAAGCTGTCTAAGCTTTTGGAGGCATAAGGAGGAAGCTTGTACATGAACGTGCTGATTATCAGTGACAGCCATGGGCTTGAAGAAGAACTCCAAACCATCGCGAAACGACATGAAGCAGAAGTTGATCTCATGATTCACTGCGGAGACTCTGAGCTTGAAACCGGGCATCCCGCATTGGATTCTTATGAGGTTGTAAAAGGCAATTGCGATTTCACCGGCAATTTTAAGGACGAGCTTCTTCTGACTGCCGGTTCAAAAAAAATACTGGTCACGCACGGCCACCTTCATGGTATAAAACAAACCTTGTTAAACGTATACTATCGTGCAGAGGAGCTCGGAGCGGATATCATCTGCTTCGGGCATTCGCACATCGCGGGAAGCGAAGTGCTGCGCGGAAAACTGATGATTAACCCTGGCAGCATCCGCCTTCCGAGGGTGCGCAGGACAGAAAGCTATGCTATACTGACATTAGAAAATGATGCCGCAACCGTGCGTTTTTACGACCAAGCAGGCCATGAAATTGAGGATCTGCAAAACCGAGTCACACTATGAAAATGTCATGAGGAAGAAAATTTTCTTCCTCATGAAAAAAATTCTAAAAAACCGTTGACTTATTGTTGCATCCCATATATAATAAATCTTGTCGCTGATAGTTAAAGCGAAAAACGAAAAAACAAAACATGTCCCAGTAGCTCAGCTGGATAGAGCAACGGCCTTCTAAGCCGTCGGTCGGGAGTTCGAATCTCTCCTGGGACGTACCAAAAGAAAAACCTCAAATCCTTAAGGATTTGAGGTTTTTTGTTGTCGGTTTATAATTTTTATTTGTTATTTAACGGATCATCATCCAAGCCGTCAACTTTTCCTTCTTTATTCAGGCGAGGTTCTTCTTTCTTCACAGTTTCAGAAATATGTTCATTTTCTTCAACAGTACGTTTTCCAACAACTACTTCATCAGTGACAACCGGTTTTTTAGTCACTTCCAGCTTTTCCTCAACGATTGGAACTCTGACCGTTTCTGAATCATTGACAGGAGAAGCGTCCGTTGTGTTTTCATCCACTGGGCGGCGTTCAACATAAATTTCATCGTGTCTCACTGGGATGTCCATATCTCTTTGTTCTGTTTTCACTTCTTTTCCTATCTCTACTTCTCCAGTTTGAACGTCTTCCTTACCGACTTTTAGCTGTTCTTCGCGCAGCGGCATGGTTTTTTCTTCTTTCGTTGTATAATCCGCCATTTCATTTGTGCTTGAAAAGCCGCCTGAAATATCAATAGGAGTATTTACATCTGCATCTGTATCAACGGCCACAAGGAGTTTTCCGTCATCCAGATCCTCTTGATACTTGTCGATTTCGTCAGTTGTGATATCCAAATCGGATAATGCCTTGCTATGTGCAGCAGTATCATCCATTGTGAAATAATCTTTCAGTTTATCGAAAAAAGATTCAGAATCGCCCTCATGTGCATCGATGGCCTGATTGACTTCTGTTCCTGTGCGTGATTCAAGATAATCTGTATCTCGACGGCTTGTCACAACAGAAATGTCGTCAGAATCATACCCTTTTGTTAATAAGCCTTCAATTGCTGCGATGGTTTCCTGCGGAGTTTCGTATACACCAATTATATTTTTCATATCAATCTCCTCCTATATTCATTTTGAATTTTATCGTTCATGTCGTCTTTAATTCCCGTTGCTCTTTAAAATAAACAAGATTGAAAACATCCGAGTTTTTTAGAGAAAACTTTTATTATAGAATTTCCTGAAAAATGAATATACAGGAAAAGATATGAAAAAATTTATAGCCATGCCGATATTTGTTATGTGAAACAATTAAATAAAGGAGTGTTTTCTTTTGAAAAAATGGTTCGTTGTTTTTTTTATATTCGTTATGACGCTGTTTCAATCGCTCCAAACAGTTAGCGCGGAAACAGTTGAATGGAAAGAAAGAGCAGATTTGCCTGAGCCGCGTGTCGGCGCAAGCAGCGGTGTAGTAGATGGAAAGATATATATGATAGGTGGCGGAACAGTAAAACCAGGTACTTATGGGAATCAAACGTTTGTCTATGATCCTAAAACAAATGAATGGACAAGAAAAGCCGACATGCCCACAGCAAGGGGGGGAGCTGCATCAGTTACTGTGGATGGGAAAATTTATGTCTTGGGTGGAATGTCAAACGATGGAGCCGTCAACACAATAGAAGCATATGATCCAAAAAAAGATACGTGGGAAAAACTGGATGACCTACCCTTTGAAAAAAAGGTTCCAGCCTATCAAATATACGCTGAAGTTATAGGGAAGAAAATTTACGTGGTAGGCTTTGAAAATAGGTTTGATGGAACCACTTACAGTTATGATCTCGAAACGAAGAAATGGGAGAAAAAACAGACATTAAAAAATTATGAAGTAACTGGAGCTTCTACAGCAGTAATTGATAATAAACTATATTTACTTGGCGGAACGCATTATATTCCCCAAATCGTTTATGTTTATGATCCAGAAAAAGATACGTGGGTAAAAAATGGTACCGGATTCACAGCAGGGTATTATTCTGCTCTTGCTTACAAAGGAAAAATTCTGATGACTGGAGGTGTAAACCGAATTAAGGTGTACGATCCTAAAAGTCAATCAGCTACAGCAGTGACAAATCCGAAAGAACTATACAGAATGGCGCATTCTTCTGCCATTATTGATGATACGCTTTACGTCATCGGTGGAAGGGAGGAGACATCAAGTTTTGTTGGTGGATATGCAAATTCTAAAATTAAATCAGTTATATCTATTTCGTTAAAGGATTTAAACATACCATCCGATTCGGAGGATACTCCGGGAGATAAGGATAATGGATCAACAACCCCTTCTGAAGGCAATTCAGGAGATATAGACAAAGGATCAACAACCCCTTCTGAGGATAACTCAGCAGAAGACGGAGACGCCCTTCTTGTTGTCACCATGGTAAACGGTTTGCAAAAAGAATATCAGCTGTCTATGAAAGAAGTGAACGGATTCCTCAAATGGTACAAGCAGCGTGATGCTGGAGAGGGACCAGGCTTTTATGAAATAGATGAGCATGACAACAACAAAGGGCCTTTTGAAAGTAAAAAGGATTATGTTGTGTTTAAAAACATTTTAATGTACGAAGTAAATAAATATAAATAAAATCATACAGAAACCATCCAGTGCAATGCTGGATGGTTTTTGTTGACTTACTCTATTAAATTTTAGCAGGGAAAACTAATGAAATTTATATAAGAGATAGACAGAATTCCTTCTGCGCTTATCTACTCTCATAAAAATATCTCACAGCTTCTTCGTCATAAACACACTGTTCGGATCTTCAACATAGTCTGCAAACGGTTCACAGTACTGAAAACCGAAGCTTTCATACAATTTTCTTGCCGGCTCAAATGATGCCATTGAACCCGTTTCTAAGCTTAACCGCTCATAGCCTCGCTTCCCAGCCTCCTCTAGGATATGCTGAAGAACTTGTTTGGCAACGCCTTTTCTTAAATGGGATGCAGACGTCCGCATTGATTTGATTTCTCCGTGCCGGCTGTCCAGTTCTTTAAGCGCTCCGCAGCCGGCTAGTTCATCTCCCTCCCATGCGCTCCAAAATGTTATTTCAGGCTTTCTCAGTCTTTCTAAGCCTAAGGCATGGATGCTTTCGGGCGGGGACATGAGTGTCATACTATGTAAATGCTCCTTCACAAGTGAGATCACTTGATGTCCAGTTAAATCATCTATTTTTATATACAATTCTAGTTCCTCCTCAGAAACTTGTTGATTTGCAGAACGTATTTTCATTTCATCTTAATCATATTCCGTCCTGTTTCCAAATAGAAAGACAGAAAATCTGACAGTATGGGATTATTGTTTAGAATGATAAGACGTTTCAAAGCAAAAAAAAGAGCCGAAATAGATGTTCGGCCCCTTGTGGTTTTCTTTAATATCTAAAGCCTCCGTGTACACCGGCTGCTCCGCTGAATCCGCCGGCGTGCGTTGCCGGGATACTGAAACCGCCGCCATGGCTGCTATAGCCGCCACCTGCAAATTGCTGTCCGTAAAATCCTGAAGCATATGGAAATGAGGAGTACATCATAGCAGATGGAGTGCTTAGCGGGTTGTATGCCTGGCTGTACGGCTGTCCGTATCCATAGCCTCCAAACGGCTGATAGCTTTGCTGATAAAAGGCAGGAGCCGTCGGATAATATGGCTGCGGAAAGCTTGGAAAACCTCCGGGGAATCCTTGGATGTCTGCTAATGATTTATTCATCGTATCACCTTTTCTATGCAAGATATCACCAGTCTATGCCGGGAATTGATGAAAGAGCCTATCCGAATTGAAAATGTTTGCAAGATGATCTTTCATACATATATCTCATCGAAATAATAGCACGTCATATTTTATGACATGTTTATATCAGATTGAAAAATTCTGGTGTATCCTTGATAGATTAATAAAAAAATTATAAAAACTTTTAACATTTGCAATTCCTTACATACCAATAATGAAAGCGTATACAATATAGATTGATTAATCAAAATTGTCTAATAATTTTAAAAAATGCTGTTGACACTGCGTCCAAAGCGGCGTAATATGAGTTCAACAAAAGATAAACGCAAGCTTCACAAGCAAAAATGATCGCAATATGATTCTGAAAAATCAAAAAACAATTGACCCTCTTGAACTGCTGAAAAGCCGTTCAGGAGACTGAATATGAAAAGCGCAGATGAGGATAAGTAGCCTTGCTGAAGTTTTCCACAGAGAACCGGGTTAGCTGAGAACCGGTGAAGCTTTACAAGGTGAACTCGCCTCAGAGTGCCAGTCTGAAATCATAGTAGGACTTGGCCGGGTGAACTTGATTCACTCGTTATTAAAGCGGATAGAAATATCCATGAGACGGCCGATTTTAAGGCCGTAAACAAGGGTGGTACCGCGGAAAGAAGAGCCTTTTCGCCCCTTTTAGCTATCGCATTCACTGCGCGGCTGATTGTGGGCGGAAGGGCTTTTTTTATTGAATAATCAGCTATCAAGCTAATTTAAAGATGATCTTTAGAGGATGAAAATCCAAAAGGAGGAACTGAAAATGGGGACTAATGTACAGGTGGATTCAGCATCTGCCAAATGTACACAGACGATGAGCGGAGCATTAATGCTGATTGAATCATTAAAAAAAGAGAAAGTAGAAATGATATTCGGTTATCCGGGCGGGGCAGTGCTTCCGATCTACGATAAACTCTACAATTCAGGGATGGTACATATCCTTCCCCGTCACGAACAAGGTGCGATTCATGCAGCGGAAGGATACGCAAGAGTATCTGGAAAACCTGGTGTCGTCATTGCCACGTCAGGTCCGGGGGCGACAAACCTCGTTACAGGCCTTGCGGATGCCATGATTGATTCATTGCCATTAGTGGTCTTTACAGGGCAGGTAGCGACCTCCGTTATCGGCAGCGATGCATTTCAGGAAGCGGACATTTTAGGAATTACCATGCCGGTGACAAAACACAGCTACCAGGTTCGCCAGCCGGAAGATCTGCCGCGCATTATTAAAGAAGCGTTCCATATTGCAACAACTGGGAGACCCGGACCTGTACTGATTGATATTCCGAAAGATGTAGCAACAATCGAAGGAGAATTCAGCTACGATCATGAGATGAATCTCCCGGGATACCAGCCGACAACAGAACCGAATTATTTGCAGATCCGCAAGCTTGTAGAAGCCGTAAGCAGCGCAAAGAAACCGGTGATCCTGGCGGGTGCGGGCGTACTGCACGGAAAAGCGTCAGAAGAATTAAAAAATTATGCAGAGCAGCAGCAAATCCCTGTGGCACACACCCTTTTGGGGCTCGGAGGCTTCCCGGCTGACCATCCGCTTTTCCTTGGAATGGCCGGAATGCACGGTACTTATACAGCCAATATGGCCCTTCATGATTGTGATCTTTTAATCAGTATCGGCGCCCGTTTTGATGACCGCGTCACAGGAAACCTGAAGCACTTTGCAAGAAATGCAAAGATTGCCCACATCGATATTGATCCGGCTGAAATCGGAAAAATCATGAAAACACAAATTCCTGTAGTCGGAGACAGCAAAATTGTCCTCCAAGAGCTGATCAAACAAGACGGCAAACAAAGTGATTCAAGCGAATGGAAAAAACAGCTTGCCGAATGGAAAGAAGAGTACCCGCTCTGGTATGTAGATAATGAAGAAGAGGGCTTTAAACCTCAGAAATTGATTGAATATATTCATCAATTTACAAATGGCGAGGCCATTGTCGCAACGGATGTCGGCCAGCATCAAATGTGGTCAGCGCAATTTTATCCGTTCCAAAAAGCAGATAAATGGGTCACATCAGGCGGACTTGGAACGATGGGATTCGGCCTTCCGGCAGCGATTGGCGCACAGCTGGCAGATAGAAATGCTACTGTAGTCGCGGTACTCGGAGACGGCGGTTTTCAAATGACGCTCCAAGAACTAGATGTCATTCGCGAATTGAATCTTCCCGTCAAAGTCGTGATTTTAAATAACGCTTGTCTCGGAATGGTCAGACAGTGGCAAGAAATTTTCTATGAAGAACGCTATTCAGAGTCTAAATTTGCTTCTCAGCCTGACTTCGTCAAATTGTCAGAAGCATACAGCATTAAAGGCATCAGAATTTCATCCGAAGCGGAAGCGAAAGAAAAGCTGGAAGAGGCATTAACATCAAAAGAACCGGTTGTCATTGACGTGCGGGTTGCCAGCGAAGAAAAAGTATTCCCGATGGTGGCTCCGGGAAAAGGGCTGCATGAAATGGTGGGGGTGAAACCTTGAAAAGAATTATCACATTGACTGTAGTGAACCGTTCCGGCGTGTTAAACCGGATTACCGGTCTATTTACAAAAAGACATTACAACATTGAAAGCATTACAGTTGGACACACAGAAACAACCGGCGTTTCCAGAATCACCTTTGTTGTTCACGTTGAAGGAGAAAATGATGTTGAACAGCTGACAAAACAGCTCAACAAACAGATTGATGTGCTGAAAGTCACAGACATCACTAATCAATCGATTGTCCAGAGGGAACTGGCCTTAATTAAGGTCGTTTCCGCACCGTCAACGAGAACAGAGATAAATGGAATCATAGAGCCGTTCAGAGCCTCTGTCGTTGATGTCAGCAGAGACAGCATCGTTGTTCAGGTGACAGGCGAATCTAACAAAATTGAAGCGCTTATTGAACTGTTAAAACCTTATGGTATTAAAGAAATCGCGAGAACAGGTACAACGGCTTTTGCGAGGGGAACCCAGCAAAAGGCGTCATCCAATAAAACAATATCTATTGTATAAAACATAACAAGGGAGAGATTGAAATGGTAAAAGTATATTATAACGGTGATATCAAAGAAAACGTATTGGCTGGAAAAACAGTAGCGGTTATCGGGTACGGTTCGCAAGGCCACGCGCATGCCCTGAACCTAAAAGAAAGCGGCGTTGACGTTATCGTAGGTGTTAGACAAGGAAAATCTTTCACTCAGGCCCAAGAAGACGGACATAAAGTATTTTCAGTAAAAGAAGCGGCAGCTCAAGCCGAAATCATCATGGTTCTGCTTCCGGATGAACAGCAGCAAAAAGTATACGAAGCTGAAATCAAAGATGAATTGACAGCTGGAAAATCATTGGTGTTCGCTCACGGATTTAACGTTCATTTCCATCAAATTGTTCCTCCGGCGGATGTAGATGTATTCTTGGTAGCGCCTAAAGGTCCGGGACACTTGGTAAGAAGAACATATGAGCAAGGAGCTGGCGTACCGGCATTGTTCGCGATTTATCAAGATGTGACTGGAGAAGCAAGAGACAAAGCCCTTGCATATGCAAAAGGAATCGGCGGCGCAAGAGCAGGCGTTTTGGAAACGACATTTAAAGAAGAAACAGAAACAGATTTGTTCGGTGAGCAAGCAGTTCTTTGCGGCGGATTAAGTGCACTTGTAAAAGCCGGATTTGAAACATTAACTGAAGCGGGTTATCAGCCTGAACTTGCATACTTCGAGTGTCTTCACGAGCTGAAATTAATCGTAGACCTTATGTACGAAGAAGGACTGGCAGGAATGAGATATTCAATCTCTGACACAGCGCAGTGGGGAGATTTTGTATCAGGACCTCGCGTTGTTGACGCTAAAGTAAAAGAATCTATGAAAGAAGTTTTAAAAGACATCCAAAACGGTACATTCGCAAAAGAGTGGATCGTCGAAAACCAAGTAAACCGTCCTCGTTTCAACGCCATCAATGCGAGCGAGAACGAACATCAAATCGAAGTGGTGGGAAGAAAGCTTCGTGAAATGATGCCGTTTGTGAAACAAGGCAAGAAGAAGGAAGCGGTGGTCTCCGTTGCGCAAAATTAATTTTTTCGATACGACGCTTCGTGATGGTGAACAGTCCCCTGGCGTGAACTTAAATACTCAGGAGAAACTTGCCATAGCAAAGCAGCTCGAAAGACTCGGGGCAGATATCATTGAAGCGGGGTTTCCCGCTTCGTCCCGAGGTGACTTTTTAGCTGTTCAGGAAATTGCAAGAACCATTAAAAATTGTTCAGTGACTGGTCTTGCCCGTTGTGTAAAAGGTGATATTGATGCTGCTTGGGAAGCGTTAAAGGACGGTGCTTACCCTAGAATTCACGTATTTATCGCTACATCGGGCATTCATTTGAAACACAAGCTGAAAATGACTCGTGAGCAAGTGATTGAAAGAGCGGTTGAAATGGTGAAATACGCAAAAGAACGTTTTCCTGTTGTGCAATGGTCAGCTGAAGATGCCTGCCGCACTGAACTGCCGTTTTTAGCGGAAATCGTTGAGAAAGTCATTGACGCAGGCGCAAGTGTTATTAATCTTCCGGACACGGTCGGCTACCTGGCCCCAGCGGAATACGGAAATATCTTTAAATATATGAAGGAAAACGTTCCGAACATTCATCAAGCAAAGCTTTCGGCCCACTGTCATGATGATTTGGGAATGGCAGTCGCAAACTCTCTTGCTGCGATTGAAAATGGCGCTGATCAAATTGAATGCGCTGTGAACGGAATCGGTGAAAGAGCCGGAAACGCGGCATTAGAGGAAATTGCCGTTGCCCTTCATATCAGAAAAGATTTCTATCAAGTTGAAACAGGCATTACATTGAACGAGATTAAGCGAACAAGCGATTTAGTAAGCAAGCTGACAGGCATGGCTGTTCCGCGCAATAAAGCGGTTGTGGGCGATAATGCATTTGCTCATGAATCAGGCATCCATCAGGACGGCTTCTTAAAAGAAAAATCGACTTATGAAATTATTTCACCGGAGCTTGTCGGCGTAACAGCAGATGCGCTTGTCCTAGGGAAACATTCCGGACGCCACGCATTTAAAGACCGGCTGACTGCTTTAGGATTCCAATTTGATAGTGAAGAGATTAATAAATTCTTTACGATGTTCAAAGAGTTGACTGAGAAGAAAAAAGAAATCACTGATGAGGATCTTGTTTCTCTTATTTTAGAAGAAAAAGTAACAGATCGCAAGATTGGGTATGAATTTCTTTCCCTGCAAGTACATTACGGAACAAGTCAGGTTCCTACGGCTACACTCTCTTTGAAAAATCAAGAAAACGCAGAGCTTATTCAGGAAGCGGCAACTGGAGCCGGAAGCGTGGAAGCGATCTACAACACGCTTGAGCGCTGCATCGATAAAGACGTGGAGCTCTTGGACTACCGCATTCAGTCCAACAGAAAAGGCGAAGACGCATTTGCCCAGGTTTATGTAAGAGTTTTGGTGAACGGAAAAGAATCAGCAGGGCGGGGCATAGCGCAAGACGTATTAGAAGCTTCAGCGAAAGCCTATTTGAATGCAGTCAACCGTCAACTGGTTTTTCAGTCGAATATGAGCGGACTTAAAAACCATACAGCTGTCGGATCATAAAAGAAAGGAGAACGGTTAACTTGAAGAAACGTATTGCTCTATTGCCCGGAGACGGGATCGGCCCTGAAGTATTAGAATCAGCGACAGACGTACTGAAAAGTGTTGCCGAACGCTTTAACCATGAATTTGAATTTGAATATGGCCTGATTGGAGGGGCGGCGATTGATGAACATAACAATCCCCTTCCGGAGGAAACAGTTACGGCTTGTAAAAAAGCGGACGCTATATTGCTTGGCGCTGTCGGCGGACCGAAATGGGATCAAAATCCTTCGGAGCTGAGACCTGAAAAAGGGCTGCTCAGCATCAGAAAACAGCTTGATTTGTTTGCGAATTTGCGGCCTGTGAAGGTGTTTGAAAGCCTTTCTGACGCTTCGCCTTTGAAAAAAGAATATATAGATAACGTTGATTTTGTTATCGTCCGTGAGCTGACAGGCGGCTTGTATTTCGGCCAGCCGAGCAAACGCTATGTTAACACTGAAGGCGAGCAGGAAGCTGTAGATACGCTGTTTTATAAGCGGACGGAAATTGAACGCGTGATCAGAGAGGGCTTTAAAATGGCGGCAGCCAGAAAAGGCAAAGTGACCTCTGTTGATAAAGCGAACGTACTTGAATCAAGCAGGCTTTGGCGTGAAGTGGCTGAAGACGTTGCAAAAGATTTTCCTGATGTGAAGCTGGAGCACATGCTTGTGGATAACGCGGCCATGCAGCTGATTTATGCGCCGAATCAATTTGATGTCGTGGTGACTGAAAATATGTTCGGTGATATTTTAAGCGATGAAGCGTCCATGCTTACAGGCTCACTCGGAATGCTCCCGTCAGCCAGCCTATCAAGCTCAGGCCTTCATCTGTTTGAGCCTGTTCATGGCTCCGCGCCTGACATAGCCGGCAAAGGGATGGCTAATCCATTCGCGGCCATATTGTCAGCGGCAATGCTTTTGAGAACATCTTTCGGGCTTGAAGAGGAAGCGAAAGCTGTAGAGGATGCGGTTAACAAAGTCTTGGCTTCCGGAAAAAGAACAAGAGACTTGGCACGAGGCGAAGAGTTCAGCAGCACTCAGGCCATTACAGAGGAAGTTAAGGCAGCAATAATGAGTGAAAATACAATTTCTAATGTGTGACAGCTTTGTTAAGCGGTCTTAGTTCATAGGTAGAGGGAGGAAATAAAAGATGATGCCTCGAACAATCATCGAAAAGATTTGGGATCAGCATATTGTAAAACATGGTGAGGGAAAACCGGATCTTCTCTATATTGATTTGCATCTTATTCATGAGGTGACGTCTCCTCAGGCATTTGAAGGGTTGAGACAAAAGGGAAGGAAGGTCAGAAGACCGCAAAACACATTTGCGACAATGGACCACAACATCCCGACCGTCAATCGTTTTGAGATAAAGGATGAAGTTGCGAAACGCCAGGTGACGGCGCTTGAACGAAACTGTGAAGAATTTGGCGTGCGCCTTGCCGATCTTCACAGTGTGGATCAAGGGATTGTCCATGTCGTCGGTCCTGAACTGGGCTTAACACTTCCGGGGAAAACGATTGTATGCGGCGACAGCCATACATCAACCCATGGTGCATTCGGCGCCCTTGCATTTGGAATCGGGACGAGTGAAGTTGAACATGTTCTTTCCACACAGACACTGTGGCAGCAGCGTCCGAAAACACTTGAAGTGCGCGTAGACGGAACGCTTCAAAAAGGGGTAACGGCAAAGGATGTCATTCTTGCTGTCATCGGCAAATACGGTGTGAAATTCGGCACTGGCTATGTCATTGAATACACTGGGGAAGTATTCAGAAATATGACGATGGATGAGCGGATGACCGTTTGTAACATGTCAATTGAAGCAGGGGCAAGAGCAGGTTTGATTGCACCTGACGAGGTGACATTTGAATATTGCAAAAACCGCAAATACACGCCAAAAGGCGAAGAATTTGACAAGGCCGTAGAGGAATGGAAGGCGCTGCGCACAGATCCGGGCGCTGTTTACGATAAATCTATCGTCCTTGACGGCAACGACATTTCTCCTATGGTGACATGGGGCATCAACCCGGGAATGGTTCTTCCTGTCGATTCCGAGGTTCCTGCGCCGGAAAGCTTTTCCGCGGAAGATGACAAAAAAGAAGCGATTCGCGCTTATGAATATATGGGGCTGACTCCTCATCAGAAAATAGAAGATATCAAAGTGGAGCACGTATTTATCGGTTCTTGCACAAATTCTCGCATGACTGACCTTCGCCAGGCTGCTGATATGATCAAAGGGAAGAAGGTAGCTGACAGCGTAAGAGCCATTGTTGTTCCCGGATCTCAAAGCGTGAAGCTACAGGCTGAGAAAGAAGGGATTGACCAAATTTTCTTGGAAGCTGGATTTGAATGGAGAGAGTCAGGCTGCAGCATGTGTTTAAGCATGAATAATGACGTTGTTCCTGAGGGAGAGCGCTGTGCGTCAACCTCTAACCGCAACTTCGAGGGCAGACAAGGAAAAGGTGCAAGAACACATCTCGTCAGCCCGGCAATGGCTGCGATGGCCGCCATTCACGGACACTTCGTTGATGTCAGAAAGTTTTATCAGGAAAAAACAGTTGTGTAAGGAGTGCGCGAGATGGAACCTTTGAAAACTCATACGGGGAAAGCGGCCGTATTAAATCGAATCAATGTTGACACTGACCAAATTATTCCTAAGCAATTTTTGAAGAGGATTGAAAGAACAGGCTACGGCCGTTTTGCATTCTTTGACTGGAGATATGATGCGAACGGTGAACCGAACCCTGAATTTGAATTAAACCAGCCGGCTTATCAAGGCGCTTCCATTTTAATAGCAGGAGAAAACTTCGGCTGCGGATCATCTCGAGAACACGCTCCGTGGGCACTTGATGATTATGGATTTAAAATCATTATTGCGCCGTCATTTGCTGATATTTTCCACCAGAACTGCTTTAAAAACGGTATGCTGCCGATTCGCATGCCATATGACAATTGGAAAAAGCTTGTCGGTCAGTATGAAAACCAGTCATTACAGATGACTGTTGAACTTGAAAATCAGCTTATTCATGATAGGGAAGGCAATCAAATTTCATTCGAAGTAGATCCGCATTGGAAAGAGATGCTCATCAACGGCTATGATGAAATTTCATTAACGCTTTTGCTTGAAGACGAAATCAAGGAATTTGAATCACAAAGAAGTTCGTGGCTTAAAGCCTGAAAAAGCTGCCGGCATTTGTCCGGCGGCTTTTTTTGCCTGATGAAACCTTTCATTTCTTGTGTTTGTTCACAGGTGTTGATACACTTGAACAAAATAAATGCCTGAAAGGAATATAGGTATGACGCATGACAAGAAGAACGCAAAAATTATTCCTTTTCCTCATCTGAAAGACCGTCTTGTGGAAAAAGGGATGGCATCACTGAAGGAAAAAAAGTATCAAGAAGCGCTTGAGCTGTTTTCGGAAGCAATGAAATATGATGATACTGAATCCGATCTTCACTTAGGGATGGCCATCTGCTTTTTAGAGCTGGGCGAATTGGAAGAGGCAAAAAGAGTGTGCGAGAAGATGCTCAAAGAAGGCTATGGCCATTATTTTACGGTTTTGCAGGTGTACATGACCATCTTAATTCAGCTCAAAAAATACGAAGAAGTCAAAAGCACCATTGAAGCCGTTTTAGAAGAAAACCAGCTGCCTGCAGAAAGTGCAGAGCAATTTTATAAGCTGCTTGATTTCAGCCGTAAAATGACTGATCCGGAGCGTGAGGACGAGGCTTGGGCCGAGGAATATGAGGATACCATTGACACTGAGAAAGTGCTGGCAAGCCCTGAGGAGCAAATGAATTTAATTCATTCCTTAAAAGACCGCAATGTAGCGAAGTATACAGGACTGCTGAAAACAATCCTTCAAGACCCTTCAGCTCACCCGATTATCAAAACGATGATTGTCATGCTATTGGCGGAGCACGAGTATAGCAAACCGGTGCACATTACTAAATTTGGCGAGTCTTTGACAATTGAACCGTCTGAGATTGTCCCGCCTGATGCCGCTCCGATTTTACACCGTGTGCTCCGGGTGCTGGATGAGACGCTTGGAAATGAAAATCCAACCTTATACGCGGCAGTAGAAGAACTGTGGAGAAGACATCTGTACGTTTTATATCCGTTCCAGCCGAAATTGCTATCGGCCGATCTTTGGGCGGCTGCCCTGCATAAAGTCGGTTACGAGATGCACGGGATTGAAATTGAAAGAGAAGAACTTCATATGATGTATGAGTTTACCGACAGAGAACTCGATGAAGCGTGCACAATGATAAAAGATATTGAAGAAATTTCTTATTTGTAAATCGCGCCATATAGTTGAAAGCGCTATGTGTTATGTTATAATATAATGGTTGTATTTGTGTATAACGGGTTATAAGAAATACGGTTGGACAGGCTTTGCAGTTCATTATTAACATCTATACATAATGATTCTGATCTTTGGCAGCTTTGTTTTTGTTGGACGAAGCCGAATGATTGCTTTAGAATGGAAGACCGACACAACCTGAATAGATTTTTGGAGGGAAACACATGTCTGTAAAATGGGAAAAACAAGAAGGCAACGAAGGCGTTTTAACGGTTGAAGTTGATGCTGAAACGTTTAAAACAGCACTTGATGATGCATTTAAAAAAGTAGTAAAACAAGTTTCAATTCCTGGATTCCGTAAAGGTAAAATTCCTCGCGGATTATTCGAACAGCGCTTTGGCGTAGAAGCTCTTTACCAAGATGCTTTGGATATTCTTCTTCCTGTAGAATACCCTAAAGCGGTTGAAGAAGCTGGAATCGAGCCGGTAGACCGTCCTGAAATCGATGTTGAAAAAATCGAAAAAGGCGAAAGCTTAATCTTCACTGCGAAAGTAACAGTAAAACCTGAAGTGAAGCTTGGCGACTACAAAGGCTTAGGCATTGAAAAAGACGACACAGCTGTAACTGACGAAGATGTTCAAAATGAACTAAAATCGCTTCAAGAGCGTCAAGCTGAGCTTGTTGTAAAAGAAGAAGGCGCTGTTGAAGAAGGAAACACAGTTGTTCTTGATTTCGAAGGATTCGTTGACGGCGAAGCGTTCGAAGGCGGAAAAGCTGAAAACTACTCTCTAGAAGTTGGTTCTGGTTCATTCATCCCTGGCTTCGAAGATCAGTTAGTCGGCCTTGAAGCAGGTGCTGAGAAGGATGTTGAAGTGACATTCCCTGAAGAGTATCACGCTGAAGAGCTTGCAGGCAAACCAGCTGTGTTCAAAGTGAAAATTCACGAAATCAAAGCGAAAGAGCTTCCTGAGCTTGACGATGAATTCGCAAAAGATATCGATGAAGAAGTGGAAACACTTGCTGAATTAACTGAAAAAACAAAGAAACGTTTAGAAGAAGCAAAAGAAAACGAAGCTGACGCTAAATTGCGTGAAGAGCTTGTTCTGAAAGCTTCTGAAAATGCTGAAATCGATGTGCCGCAAGCGATGGTCGACACTGAGCTTGACCGCATGCTGAAAGAATTCGAACAGCGTCTGCAAATGCAAGGCATGAACCTTGAGCTTTACACTCAATTCTCAGGCCAAGATGAAGCTGCGTTAAAAGAGCAAATGAAAGAAGATGCTGAAAAACGCGTAAAATCTAACCTGACTCTTGAGGCGATTGCGAAAGCGGAAAACCTTGAAGTATCAGATGAGGAAGTTGATGCTGAGCTTTCTAAAATGGCTGAAGCATACAACATGCCTGTTGAAAATATTAAACAAGCCATCGGTTCTACTGACGCGATGAAGGAAGATTTAAAAGTTCGCAAAGCAATTGATTTTCTTGTAGAAAACCGTTAATATGGTGCATAATAATAGTAATAATAAAACAGGGCGCGAATGATTCGTGCCTTGTTTTGTACAATTATGATATATCTCTTTTTCTTGGGGCAAGATAGTTAATGCAAGGCTGTTTTTTGTCATACATATAGAATGTGCAAGTCAGAAACACATTGTTACCGTCTTTTTGGAAAGTATGGTAAAATGCAATACATACTCGTTCGTTTCAAGAATCATTTTCTTTTGCTCTGCCGGTAAAAGAAAAAGTGAGACAAGATTAAGGGGTGAAAGAATGTTTAAATTTAACGAGGAAAAAGGACAATTAAAATGCTCGTTCTGTGGAAAAACACAAGATCAGGTTCGTAAGCTTGTAGCCGGACCTGGTGTATATATATGTGACGAATGTATCGAACTCTGCACTGAAATTGTGGAAGAAGAACTCGGAACTGAAGAAGAAGTAGAATTTAAAGACGTACCGAAGCCTCAGGAAATCCGCGAAATTCTGAATGAATATGTCATCGGCCAGGATCAAGCGAAGAAATCACTCGCTGTTGCTGTGTATAACCACTATAAGCGCATTAACTCCAACAGCAAAGTTGATGATGTTGAGCTTTCGAAAAGTAATATTTCATTAATCGGTCCTACAGGAAGCGGTAAAACCCTTCTGGCGCAAACATTGGCTCGCATTTTAAATGTGCCGTTTGCGATTGCGGACGCTACGTCTTTGACTGAAGCTGGATACGTGGGTGAAGATGTAGAGAATATTCTCTTGAAGCTCATCCAAGCTGCTGACTATGATGTAGAAAAAGCCGAAAAAGGCATTATCTATATTGATGAAATCGATAAAGTGGCAAGAAAATCAGAAAACCCGTCTATTACACGTGACGTGTCAGGTGAAGGTGTTCAGCAGGCGTTGCTTAAAATTCTTGAGGGTACAGTGGCAAGCGTGCCGCCTCAAGGAGGACGTAAGCATCCTCATCAAGAATTCATTCAAATTGACACAACAAATATTTTGTTCATTTGCGGCGGTGCTTTTGATGGTATCGAACAAATCATCAAACGCCGTTTAGGCCAAAAAGTGATTGGATTCGGTGGGGACAATAAAGCTGCTGATCTGGAGAAAGAAGACCTTCTTTCAAAAGTGCTTCCTGAAGACTTGCTTCGCTTCGGGTTAATTCCTGAATTTATCGGACGTCTTCCGGTTATTGCAAGCCTTGAAAAGCTCGACGAGGAAGCGTTGGTTGCGATCTTAACAAAACCGAAAAACGCTCTTGTTAAGCAATTCAAGAAAATGCTTGAGCTTGACAATGTTGAACTTGAGTTTGAAGAAGAAGCGCTTTCTGAAATTGCTAAAAAAGCAATTGAACGCAAGACTGGAGCGCGCGGACTCCGTTCTATCATTGAAGGTATTATGCTTGATGTGATGTTTGAGCTGCCTTCCCGTGATGACATTGAAAAATGTGTGATTACCGGGGCAACTGTAACACACGGAGAGCCTCCTCGCCTCTTATTAAAAGACGGCACTGAGGTAAGCCAAGATAAAACATCTGCATAAAGATAAGCACGAACCTCCTGAGTGGTGACATTCAGGAGGTTTTTTTGTCCTGCAAACTCTTCCGGAAAAACGTTTATTCCCGTCTTCTATGGGAGATACTAGCAATCAGAGGAATGAATTGGATACATAAATTGTTTTTCAGGAGGGACCATCATGAGTTGGACAGGGATCGCGTTATTTATTCAGCTGTTTTTTGGGATCATCATTGGTTTGTATTTTTGGAATTTGCTTAAAAATCAAAGGACACAAAAGGTCACGATAGATAAGGAATCAAAGAAGGAAATGGAGCAGCTTCGGAAAATGCGCGCTATCAGCTTGTCTGAGCCATTATCTGAAAAGGTCCGCCCCAAAAGCTTTCAAGATATCGTCGGACAGGAAGACGGCATTAAAGCATTAAAGGCGGCTTTATGCGGGCCGAATCCACAGCATGTCATTGTCTATGGACCTCCGGGCGTCGGGAAAACAGCTGCTGCACGGCTTGTGTTAGAAGAAGCGAAAAAACATAAACAATCACCGTTTAAAGAACAGGCTGTTTTTGTGGAACTCGATGCGACAACAGCTCGTTTTGATGAAAGAGGAATTGCCGATCCGCTCATCGGCTCTGTCCATGACCCCATATACCAAGGGGCCGGAGCAATGGGACAGGCGGGGATTCCGCAGCCGAAGCAGGGAGCTGTTACCCATGCCCATGGCGGTGTGCTGTTTATTGATGAAATAGGGGAGCTGCATCCTATTCAAATGAATAAAATGCTGAAGGTGCTTGAGGACAGAAAAGTCTTTTTAGACAGTGCGTATTACAGTGAGGAAAACACACAAATCCCGAATCATATTCACGATATTTTTCAAAATGGGCTGCCGGCTGATTTTCGTCTGATTGGCGCGACGACAAGAATGCCGAACGAAATTCCGCCAGCTATCCGATCCCGCTGTTTAGAGGTGTTTTTCCGTGAGCTTGAAAAGGATGAGCTGAAAACCGTTGCCAAAACAGCAGCGGATAAAATTGAAAAAAACATTTCCGATGAAAGCCTGGATCTGCTGACCAGCTATACACGGAACGGGCGGGAAGCTGTTAATATGATTCAAATCGCAGCGGGAATGGCGGTAACGGAGAATCGGAAAGACATTACGATTGAGGATATTGAATGGGTCATTCATTCCAGCCAGCTTACTCCAAAGCACGAGCAGAAAATCGGTGCTGAACCGCAGGTCGGCATTGTAAATGGGCTTGCCGTATATGGACCTAACAGCGGGTCGCTGCTGGAAATCGAAGTGAGTGTAACCCCGGCTCAGGATAAAGGGTCAATTAATATCACGGGAATAGCTGAAGAAGAAAGCATCGGCAGCCAATCAAAATCAATCCGGCGAAAAAGCATGGCGAAGGGTTCGGTTGAAAATGTGTTAACCGTGCTCCGGACAATGGGAATGAAGCCGTCTGATTATGATATTCACATCAATTTCCCAGGAGGGATTCCAATTGACGGTCCGTCGGCGGGCATCGCGATGGCTGCAGGAATTTTCTCGGCGATTCACAAAATTCCAATTGACAATACCATTGCAATGACGGGTGAAATCAGCTTGAACGGTCTTGTGAAACCCATTGGAGGCGTGATTCCGAAAATAAAAGCGGCCAAGCAGTCCGGTGCGAAAAAGGTGATTATCCCATATGAAAATCAGCAGTCGATTTTAAAGCAGATTGATGGAATCACGATTATTGCAGTAAAGACGTTCCAGGAAGTGCTTGATGAAATTTTAGTGAATCCGCCAACGGAACAAAAACCGTTTAATATTGAAATCAATAAAGAATCCGTTTAACCCTATTTTTTAAAATAGGGTTTTTTTCATGAAGGACATCTTTTCCTTTTTCATATCAGAAAGAAAGGGTATACTACGAGGAGACTGTTTTATAGAAAATGGAACCATGCCGTTTATTGTACAAGGATGAAAAAGTTGTATTATAATGGTTCATACTAAAGTCACGGAGGTGTCAGTCACATGGCAGAAGAATTAAAACGCAGCATCCCGCTCCTCCCTTTAAGAGGTTTATTAGTGTACCCGACGATGGTTTTGCATTTAGATGTAGGACGTGACAAGTCGGTTCAGGCCCTTGAACAGGCAATGATGCATGATCATATGATATTTTTAGCCACTCAGCAGGATATTTCGATAGACGAACCGGGTGAAGATGAGATTTTTACTGTCGGCACCTATACAAAAATTAAGCAAATGCTGAAGCTTCCGAACGGTACGATTCGTGTGTTAGTTGAGGGCCTTAAGCGCGCCCAAATTGTCAAATACAATGAGCATGAGGATTACACGTCGGTCGACATTCAGCTGATTCATGAAGATGAATCGAAAGATACAGAAGACGAAGCATTGATGCGGACTTTGTTAGATCACTTTGATCAGTACATAAAAATTTCTAAAAAAATCTCGGCCGAAACATACGCCGCGGTTACTGATATCGAAGAGCCAGGGAGAATGGCAGACATCGTTGCTTCTCACCTGCCCCTTAAACTAAAGGATAAGCAGGATATTTTAGAAACGGCTGACGTCAAAGACAGGCTGAACAAGGTTATTGATTTTATTAATAATGAAAAAGAAGTGCTTGAGATCGAGAAAAAGATCGGCCAGCGCGTCAAACGTTCGATGGAGCGTACGCAGAAGGAATACTACTTGCGCGAACAGATGAAGGCGATCCAAAAAGAGCTTGGCGATAAAGAAGGCAAAACAGGCGAAGTTCAGACACTGACGGAAAAAATCGAAGAAGCAGGCATGCCTGACCATGTGAAGGAAACCGCGCTTAAGGAATTGAACAGATACGAAAAAATTCCGTCAAGTTCCGCAGAAAGCTCTGTCATCCGCAACTATATCGACTGGCTGATTGCTCTCCCGTGGACGGATGAGACAGATGATAAGCTTGATTTGAAAGAGGCAGGACGCCTCTTGGACGAAGAGCATCACGGACTTGAAAAAGTGAAAGAACGTATCTTAGAATATTTGGCTGTCCAGAAGCTGACAAAATCCCTGAAAGGTCCGATTCTCTGCTTGGCGGGACCTCCTGGTGTCGGGAAAACGTCTTTAGCCAAATCAATTGCAAAAAGCTTGGACCGGAAATTCGTCAGAATCTCACTCGGCGGCGTGCGTGACGAATCAGAGATCCGCGGACACAGACGGACCTATGTCGGAGCAATGCCTGGACGCATTATTCAAGGCATGAAAAAAGCCGGCAAGCTGAATCCGGTCTTCTTATTAGACGAAATTGACAAAATGTCATCTGATTTCAGAGGCGACCCGTCATCTGCTATGCTTGAAGTGCTTGATCCAGAGCAAAACAGCACCTTCAGTGATCACTATATTGAAGAAACCTTTGATTTATCAAAAGTGCTGTTTATCGCAACGGCGAACAATTTGGCCACGATCCCGGGCCCGCTTAGAGACAGAATGGAAATTATTAATATTGCGGGTTATACAGAAGTAGAAAAGCTCGAAATTGTAAAAGACCACCTGCTTCCAAAGCAAATCAAGGAACACGGGCTCAAGAAAAGCAACTTGCAGCTTCGTGACCAGGCGATTCTCGATATCATCCGCTACTATACGAGAGAAGCGGGTGTGAGAAGTCTTGAACGCCAGCTTGCCGCGATTTGCCGTAAGGCCGCAAAAGCCATTGTTGCTGAAGAGCGAAAACGGATTACGGTCACTGAGAAGAATCTTCAGGACTTTATCGGAAAACGGATTTTCAGATACGGACAAGCTGAAACAGAAGACCAGATAGGTGTAGTTACAGGGCTTGCCTATACAACCGTCGGCGGAGATACGCTGTCTATTGAAGTATCGCTTTCTCCGGGGAAAGGAAAATTGATCCTGACAGGAAAGCTCGGAGATGTAATGAGAGAGTCAGCTCAGGCTGCATTTAGCTATGTGCGTTCAAAAACAGAAGAACTTGGCATTGAACCTGACTTTCATGAGAAGTATGATATTCATATACATGTACCTGAGGGTGCGGTGCCTAAAGATGGTCCGTCAGCCGGTATTACGATGGCGACAGCGCTTGTTTCTGCTTTAACTGGGCGGGCGGTTTCACGCGAAGTCGGCATGACTGGGGAAATCACGCTACGCGGACGTGTGCTGCCGATCGGCGGATTGAAGGAAAAAGCGCTTGGCGCGCATAGAGCGGGATTAACGACCATCATTGCGCCTAAAGAGAATGAAAAAGATATAGAGGATATTCCGGAAAGCGTCAGAGAAGGGCTGACATTTATATTGGCGTCCCACTTAGACGAAGTTTTGGAACATGCCTTAGTAGGAGAGAAGAAATGAAAGTCACAAAGTCAGAAATCGTGATCAGTGCAGTTAAGCCGGAACAGTACCCTGAGGGCGGGCTTCCGGAAATTGCACTGGCCGGAAGATCGAACGTGGGAAAATCATCTTTTATCAATTCATTAATCAATCGCAAAAATCTTGCGAGAACATCATCTAAACCGGGAAAAACACAAACGCTCAATTTCTACATTATCAATGATGAGTTGCATTTTGTGGATGTACCGGGTTACGGTTTTGCCAAAGTGTCAAAATCTGAGCGTGAAGCTTGGGGCAGAATGATTGAAACATACATCACGACACGCGAGGAATTGAAAGCAGTGGTGCAGATCGTTGATTTGCGGCATGCGCCGTCTAATGATGATGTGCAGATGTATGAATTCTTAAAGTATTACGGCATTCCTGTTATTGTTATCGCTACAAAGGCGGATAAGATCCCGAAAGGAAAATGGGACAAACACGCGAAGGTTGTCCGACAGACATTAAATATTGATCCGGAAGACGAACTGATTCTCTTCTCCTCAGAAACGAAAAAGGGGAAAGATGAAGCTTGGGGAGCGATCAAAAAAATGATAAACCGGTAGAGAATACTCTCTGCCGGTTTTATTTATCGTATAGATTTTTTTCGTTTTATCAATAATAACAATAAACTGATTCCAATAAAGACAAACGGCCAATACTCTTTCAGAAGCGCTGTCGGAATACGAGCAGACTCAAGCCACGCCATTATTTGTTTGAAAAAGTACAAAAACAGGGAAAAACAAATCATCGACACAGCTTCATATACATATTCTTTTTTCTGAACGGTTGAAATCAAGAGCGAGAAACCGATCAGAAAGAGAAGCATTTCAAAATCATCCGGCCACCATGTCCATTTCGGCTTTGCAAAAAAGTGCAAACCAATTCCGAAAAGAAGCAAACCGATAAAAAAATGGGGTGTGACGGCTTCTTTTTTTCCTTGATATACAAAGGCAGCGCCTAACAGCATGAGGAGAACAGGCCATTGATCCTGCCCTGAAAACAGTTCGGCTTGGCCGCTTTCAAGCCATGCATATACAGAAGCGGCAAGGAGCAGACAAGGGAATAAAATTGATTTTTGTTTCATGCAAATATCACCTTCTTGTTTTTTAGAGCTGATGTGTAGTAAAAATCTGCTGTTTTTGGTATTGTCAATAGGAATGCTTCTTTTGCGTGAAGCTTTTTCTAATATAGCATAAGAATTTTAAAATCTGTTCACATTTTACGAAAGAAACTATGTTATAATTATTATAAATAATGAGTTCTATGTTAGAATGATTATAAATAAAGATTGGGTGTTGGGGGTGTAATTAAAGCGATGCATATACTTGTTGTGGGAGTAGATTATAAATCCGCCCCTATTGAGATACGTGAAAAAGTAAGCTTTCAGCCAAATGAGCTGGCAGAAGCGATGGTGCAGCTGAAAGAAGAGAAAAGCATTCTTGAAAACATCATCGTTTCCACCTGCAACCGCACCGAAATTTATGCGGTAGTCGACCAGCTCCATACCGGCCGTTATTATATAAAAAAGTTTTTAGCTGATTGGTTTCAACTAAGCAAAGAAGAGCTGTCACCGTTCTTAACATTTTACGAGAGCGACGCGGCTGTTGAGCATTTATTCCGTGTAGCCTGCGGACTTGATTCGATGGTGATTGGCGAAACGCAGATTCTCGGCCAGGTGCGCGACAGCTTTAAAACAGCTCAGCAAGAAAAAACGATCGGGACGATTTTTAATGAGCTGTTTAAGCAGGCTGTTACGGTGGGCAAACGGACTCACGCTGAAACAGACATTGGCTCAAATGCAGTGTCAGTAAGCTATGCAGCAGTTGAACTTGCGAAAAAAATCTTCGGAAATCTTTCAAGCAAGCACATCTTGATTCTCGGTGCGGGAAAAATGGGCGAGCTTGCAGCGGAAAACCTGCACGGGCAGGGAATCGGCAAGGTTACTGTCATTAACCGAACTTACTTGAAAGCGAAGGAGCTTGCAGACCGTTTCTCCGGTGAAGCGAGAAGCTTGAATCAGCTTGAAAGCGCGCTTGCGGAGGCCGATATTCTAATCAGTTCAACCGGCGCAAGTGATTTTGTCGTGTCCAAAGAGATGATGGAAAACGCGAATAAGCTTCGTAAGGGACGTCCGCTGTTTATGGTGGACATTGCTGTGCCAAGAGATCTTGATCCGGCGCTGAATGACCTTGAAGGTGTTTTCCTTTATGATATCGATGATCTGGAAGGCATTGTAGAGGCGAACATGAAAGAGCGGAGAGAAACCGCTGAAAAAGTTGAACTGTTAATTGAAGAAACCATTGTGGAGTTTAAACAATGGCTGAATACACTTGGAGTTGTGCCAGTTATTTCCGCATTGCGCGAAAAGGCGCTTGCCATCCAGTCAGAAACGATGGACAGTATCGAGCGGAAGCTGCCGCACTTAAGCACAAGAGAGAAAAAACTGTTGAACAAACATACCAAAAGTATCATTAATCAAATGCTGCGCGATCCGATATTAAAGGTGAAAGAGCTTGCAGCAGATGCTGATTCTGAAGAAAAGCTGGCCTTGTTTATGCAGATCTTTGATATTGAAGAAGCTGCAGGCCGTCAAATGATAAAAACTGTCGAAAGCAGCCAAAAGGTCCATTCTTTTAAGAAGGCTGAATCAAAAGCGGGCTTTGCCCCACTTGTAAGTGAGTGAATGCTGAATGATTGATACTGCAATGGCAAGACTTAATGAGGGAACAATCGTCATTTACGCATTAAGTGTACTCTTTTATTTTATAGATTTTCTTCAACACAACCGGAAGGCTGGAAAAATGGCCTTCTGGTTGCTTTCTATTGTCTGGACTCTGCAAACCGTGTATTTGGCCTATTTTATGTGGGTGACGGGGCGGTTTCCAGTATTAAATGTGACGGAGGCGCTTTATTTTTATGCCTGGGTGCTTGTCACGCTGTCACTTGTTTTAACAAAGCTGTTACGAGTTGACTTTATCGTGTTTTTTACAAATGTAATAGGATTCTCTATGATCGCCATTCATACCTTTTCACCGACAGAGCAGCAGTCAGCTGCTTTTTCCGGGCAGCTAGTATCCGAGCTTTTGGTGATTCATATTACAATGGCGATTCTTTCATACGGCGCTTTTTCCCTTTCTTTCGTTTTTTCTGTGCTATATATGTTTCAATATCATCTGCTGAAAAAGAAAAAATGGGGAAAATGGCTGTTGAGAATAGAAGATTTGTCTAAGCTTGATTATATGGCATATGTTCTGAATGTCATCGGGGTTCCGATGCTGTTGCTGAGTTTGATTCTCGGCGTCATTTGGGCGTATGTCTCACTAGAAACGCTGTATTGGTTCGATGCCAAAGTGCTTGGTTCGTTTGTCGTCCTGCTGCTGTACAGCTACTATCTTTATATCAGGCTGATTAAAGAGCTGCAAGGAAAGGTCGCTGCACTGTGGAATACGGCTTGTTTTCTCGTGCTGATGATCAATTATTTCCTGCTGGGAAGCCTGTCGCAATTCCATTGGTTCAGTTAAATGATGTCCCAAGCAGATTCGGGAGGAAAGAAAAATATGAGAACGATTAAGGTAGGTTCCAGACGGAGCAAACTCGCTATGACTCAAACAAAATGGGTCATTCAAAAACTAAAAGAAATCAATCCTTCGTTTACCTTTGAAATAAAAGAAATCGTGACAAAGGGCGACCGGATCGTCGACGTTACGCTCTCAAAAGTGGGCGGGAAAGGGCTGTTTGTCAAAGAGATTGAACAAGCGCTTTTAAATGAAGACATTGATATGGCGGTACACAGCATGAAGGACATGCCTGCTGTTTTGCCTGAAGGACTTGTGATCGGCTGTATTCCTGAACGGGAAGACCCTCGTGACGCCCTTATTTCAAAGAATCGCGTAAAGCTTTCAGAAATGAAGGAAGGCGCTGTTATTGGCACAAGCAGTTTAAGAAGAAGCGCACAGCTTTTGATCGAGCGTCCTGACATTACAATTAAATGGATTAGGGGTAATATAGATACGAGACTTCAAAAGCTGGAAACTGAGGATTATGACGCGATTATTTTAGCTGCTGCCGGCCTTTCCAGAATGGGCTGGAAGCAAGATGTCGTAACCGAATTTCTCGAGCCTGAGCGCTGTTTGCCTGCTGTGGGCCAAGGAGCACTGGCAATTGAGTGCCGAGAATCTGATGAAGAGCTATTGGCGTTGTTTTCTCAGTTTACAGATGAATATACAAAACGGACCGTGTTGGCGGAACGTGCTTATTTAAACGCGATGGAGGGCGGCTGCCAGGTTCCGATCGCAGGCTACTCAGTGTTAAACGGACAGGATGAAATTGAATTGACAGGGCTTGTCGCTTCTCCTGACGGCAAAATCATTTTTAAAGAAACCGTCACCGGAAACGATCCGGAGGAAGTCGGAAAGCGCTGTGCCGCTCTTATGGCTGACAAAGGAGCCAAAGAATTAATTGATCGTGTAAAACGGGAGCTTGATGAGGATGGAAAATGATTTTCCGCTGAAAGGAAAAACAGTGCTAGTCACCCGGAATAAGGCGCAGGCAAAATCGTTTCAGCAAAAAGTGGAGGCGCTTGGTGGAAAAGCGGTTTTGACCTCTTTGATTACGTTTCGACGCGCTTTGCCGAATGATGTTGCGAAACAGGTGAAAGAGGATCTTGCTGCGCCTGGTTGGCTTGTTTTTACAAGTGTGAACGGAGCGGACTTCTTTTTTTCTTATCTACAGGAAAATCAGCTTTTTCTTCCTGCTCATAAAAAAATTGCGGCTGTTGGTGAAAAAACGGCTCGCCGCTTGGAAACGCATAACGTATCGGTTGATGTAATGCCTAAGGACTATATCGCTGAACAATTGGCGGAGGCCCTTAAGCAGCATGCTGAACCGGCGGAACGAATTACAGTGATTAAAGGCAATTTGTCACGTGATGTGATCAAACAAGAACTTGTCCCGCTTGGTTTTGAAGTGAAGGAATGGGTTGTTTACGAAACGATTCCGGATGAAGAAGGCATCGTTGCACTGAAAGAGGCTGCGGGCCAATATTCATTTGACTATGTGACATTTACGAGTTCATCAACCGTACATACGTTTATGCATGTCTTAGGAGAAGAATTGAAAAAGTGGCAGGCGAACAGGACGTCATGTATCAGCATCGGACCTTTAACAAGGGACGCCCTGCTGTCGTATGGCATCACATCACATACGCCTGACACATTTACAATAGACGGCATGCTTGAGTTAATGTGCAGCATGTCAAGAGAGGAAGAGAGAATATGAGTCAATTATTTAACAGACACCGCCGCCTGCGGTCCTCAAAAACAATGAGAGAGATGGTAAAGGAAACACGTTTGCATCCATCAGATTTTATTTATCCGATTTTTGTCGTTGAAGGGCTGGAAGGCAAAAAAGCTGTTCCGTCAATGCCTGATGTTTACCATGTATCATTAGATCTATTGAAGGATGAAGTGGCAGAGTTGGTCAAACTGGGCATTCAATCTGTCATCGTGTTTGGCATCCCGGAAGAAAAAGATGATTGCGGAACGCAAGCGTACCATGATCACGGCATCGTTCAAAAAGCCATCACAGAAATTAAAAAACACTTCCCTGAGATGGTTGTTGTCGCTGATACATGCTTATGCGAATATACAGACCACGGCCATTGCGGACTTGTCAAAGACGGAGTCATCCTCAATGATGAATCGCTGGAGCTTTTGGCGCAGACAGCTGTCAGCCAAGCGAGAGCTGGTGCGGATATCATTGCGCCATCAAACATGATGGACGGATTTGTTACAGTGATCAGAGAAGCGCTTGATAAAGAAGGATTCGTCAATATTCCAATCATGTCTTACGCTGTAAAATATTCAAGTGAGTTTTACGGTCCGTTCCGTGATGCAGCAAACAGCACGCCGCAATTCGGGGACCGCAAAACATATCAGATGGACCCTGCCAACCGTATGGAAGCACTCCGCGAAGCACAATCAGATGTTGAGGAAGGCGCGGACTTTTTAATTGTCAAACCTTCACTTTCATATATGGATATCATGCGTGACGTGAAAAATGAGTTTACTTTGCCGCTCGTCGCTTATAATGTAAGCGGAGAGTATTCTATGGTGAAGGCTGCAGCGCAGAACGGCTGGATCAAAGAAAAAGAAATTGTGCTAGAAATTTTGACAAGCATGAAGCGCGCAGGTGCCGATCTAATTATTACGTACCATGCGAAAGACGCAGCGAAATGGCTTGCGGAGTAATTTTATTCAGTTGACAGGAGTTGAGGCAGATGAGAAGCTATGAAAAATCAAAAGCGGCTTTTAAAGAAGCGCAAAAACTCATGCCGGGCGGTGTGAACAGTCCCGTTCGCGCATTTAAATCGGTAGACATGGACCCGATTTTTATGGAGCGCGGAAAAGGCTCAAAAATCTTTGATATTGACGGTAATGAATATATTGACTACGTCTTGTCATGGGGACCTTTAATTTTAGGGCATACAAATGACCGCGTCGTAGAGAGCCTCAAAAAAGTGGCTGAATACGGGACAAGCTTCGGGGCTCCGACTGAGGTGGAAAATGAACTGGCACAACTCGTCATTGATCGTGTGCCATCTGTAGAAATTGTACGAATGGTCAGCTCCGGAACAGAGGCCACAATGAGTGCCCTTCGTTTGGCTAGAGGATATACAGGCCGCAACAAGATTTTAAAATTTGAGGGCTGCTACCACGGGCACGGCGATTCTCTCTTGATTAAAGCAGGTTCAGGAGTGGCCACTCTTGGTCTGCCTGACAGCCCTGGTGTGCCTGAAGGCATTGCGAAAAACACCATCACCGTTCCGTACAATGATTTAGAAAGTATAAAGCTTGCTTTCCAGCAATTCGGTGAAGACATTGCGGGTGTTATCGTAGAGCCGGTTGCCGGAAATATGGGAGTTGTTCCGCCGCAAGATGGCTTCCTGCAAGGTCTGCGTGATATCACTGAGCAATACGGTTCTCTGCTGATTTTTGATGAAGTGATGACAGGCTTCCGGGTCGATTATAACTGTGCTCAAGGCTATTTCGGCGTAACGCCTGATCTGACTTGTTTAGGAAAAGTGATCGGGGGCGGACTTCCTGTCGGCGCTTATGGAGGCAAGGCTGAAATCATGGAGCAGATCGCTCCGAGCGGTCCGATTTATCAGGCTGGTACATTGTCAGGCAACCCGCTTGCGATGACGGCTGGCTTAGAAACATTAAAACAGCTGACACCTGATTCCTACAAGAATTTCATCAAAAAAGGTGACAGGCTGGAAGAAGGCATTTCAAAAGCGGCTGAGGCTCATGGCATTCCGCATACCTTTAACCGGGCAGGTTCGATGATCGGTTTCTTCTTTACAAACGAACCTGTCATCAATTATGAAACAGCTAAATCATCTGATTTAAAGCTGTTTGCTAAATATTATAAAGGGATGGCAAATGAAGGTGTATTCCTTCCGCCATCACAATTCGAAGGCCTTTTCCTTTCAACGGCCCATACTGATGAAGATATTGAAAAAACAATCCAGGCAGCTGAGAAAGTATTCGCTGAGATCAGCCGCGGATAAGAGTGAAAAACCGGTATCAAGGACATTCTTGTACCGGTTTTTTCTGTGCTCTCCCACTCATATTTTCCCCAGTTCATACATACACCTTTAGTGACATCTAATTTTAAGGATTAGATGAAAGGAGGATATGAACTTGCCGCAAAATCATCGATTGCAATTTTCTGTAGAAGAATCGGTCTGTTTCCAAAAAGGACAGGAAGTTTCTGAACTGCTTTCTATTTCATTAGATCCTGATATTAGGGTTCAGGAAGTAAATGATTATGTATCAATCAGAGGATCGCTTGAACTTACAGGTGAGTACAACATAGATCAAAACAAACATACTGAAGAGTTTTATACAGATAAGCGGTTTGTTGAAGAAGTCAGAAAGAGAGAGGATGGAAGTGCGGAACTGACTCACTGTTTTCCTGTGGATATTACCATTCCGAAAAATAAAGTGAGCCATTTACAGGATGTCTTCGTCTTTATTGACGCATTTGACTATCAATTAACGGATTCGCGTATTCTAACGATTCAGGCTGATTTAGCGATCGAAGGGCTTTTGGATGATACGGCAGATAAAGAGCCGGAGATTCCTCTATATGAAGCTCCTGCGGCATTTAGAGAGGAAGAGCTTTCTGAGCCGCCGATACACAGTGCATTAGAAACGGATGCAGCTCCGGCAGAGGAAGCAATTATGCAGGATGAACCGCCAGAACTTTTTGTCTCGAAAACCGGGCTTCGTGAAGAGTTGGAAACAGAAAAATCAGAATCTGCGCCGCCGGAATCAGTTGCTTCAGAACCAGAGGCGCGAGAAGGTGTGAAAGAAGAAGTCGAGCCAGCAGAGCTTGTAGTGCCGGAAGCGGAGTCTCGTGAAGAATCGGAAACAGAAGAAGCTGAGCCAAAACCTAATGCATCAGAAATAGAAATTCAAGAGATCGTTAAAGCAGAAAAAGAAACGCCAGAGCCAGCAGCTGCATTAGCAGATGTTCGGAAAGACGCGGACTCTCCAGCAGAGGCAGAGCTTTGTGAAGGTTCTGGAGCAGAAGAATCGCCTGCTTTGGAAGCTGAGCTACAAGAAGAGACTGCAATTGAAGAGGAAAAAGCAGAAACACCAGTGTCCTCTATTCTTGAATATGCGTTGCGTCAAGAGGCTCAAAATGAAGAAGCAGATCAACCGGAGCAGGCTGAGCCTGTACTTCGTCAAGAAGCAGATCAATCGGAACAGGCTGAGCCCGTACTTCGCCAAGAAGAGAAAGAAGCAGATCAATCGAAACAGGCTGAGCCCGCACTTCGTCAAGAAGCAGATCAATCGAAACAGGCTGAGCCAGTACTTCGTCAAGAAGCAGATCAACCGGAACAGGCTGAGCCCGCACTTCATCAAGAAAAGAAAGAAGCAGATCAATCGAAACAGGCTGAGCCAGTACTTCGTCAAGAAGCAGATCAATCGAAACAGGCTGAGCCAGTACTTCGTCAAGAAGCAGATCAACCGGAACAGGCTGAGCCCGCACTTCGTCAAGAAGAGAAAGAAGCAGATCAACCGGAACAGGCTGAGCCTGCACTTCGTCAAGAAGAGAAAAAAGCAGATCAACCGGAACAGGCTGAGCCTGCACTTCGTCAAGAAGAGAAAAAAGCAGATCAACCGAAACACGCTGAGCCTGTACTTCGTCAAGAAGAGAAAGAAACAGATCAACCGGAGCACGCTGAGCCCGCACTCCGTCAAGAAGCGGATGAAGCTTCGGAGACTGTGAATGAGGCGGTTCTCTCTATAGAGGAAAGTAGAGAGAGGAAACCAGCATCAGCTGCATATGCAGAGAATGCCGAAGCCGATTCACATCATCCTACTTATCAAAAAGCAAGCTCGGAGGAGGCATCTCAAGAAGAAGAGCTTGCACCGGCATACCGCACCTTCCTGCCCGAACAAGAAGATGGGGATTCTTTTTATTCAGCGCCTAAACTATTGGAGGAGGAAGAACAAGAGGAAGAAAGCTTTGAAATTGAAGTGAGAAAAATACCTCCGGCTGAAGAGCCTGAGGAAGAAACACCTTTTCAATCCTTCCAGCTGCCTGAAACCTCTGAGACTGAAAGGAAGGAAGCGGATGCTATTCCTAGGGTTACTCCTGCTGCTGAAACGAAGGAATCTCAAACAAAAGAAAGTAATAATTCTCTTTATTTAACAAAACTCTTTACGAGAGAAGAGGATGAATTTTCGAGAATGAAAATATGCATTGTTCAGCAGGAAGACACGATCGAACGTTTATGCGAACGGTATGAAATCACCTCCCAGCAGCTGATCAGGATGAATTCCTTAGCCTTGGATGATGAATTGAAAGCAGGCCAGATCCTTTATATTCCTCAATATAACAACAGCCATGCGTAAGCCGTAAGCGATCGGAAAATGTGGTGAATGGAATGGAAGAAACCCAATCGGTTCTTCAGGAATACGGACTGACTGCTCAATTTATTGAGCCTGTCAGTCCTCTTGTATGGAAAGTGTATACAGACTACGGCGTATTCGCCCTGAAAAAATTGAAATCGGTTCGCAGCAAACAGTTTACAGATCATATGGTGGCGATTGAGGAAAAAGGTTTTCGTTCATTTGTTCCCGTTTACAGAACAAATAGCGGTGAGTTTTTCTCAGCGGGCGTACAATCAGGAGATTCCTATTATTTAATGCCTTGGCTCCAATTTGACCAAGAGGAAGAACGGGATCAGAAACATGCTTATTTATTTAGAGAAGCAGCCCGTCTTCACGACAGAACTGCGCAGGAAATGAAGGTCAGCCGTGATGATATTGAACGTTATTACGGACAAACGAAAAAAAAGTGGGAAAATGATAAAATTTTCTATGAACAGTTTGTGGACAGAGCGGAGAAGGAATGGTACCTTTCCCCTTTTGAACTCCAAGCCGTAACCTATTTTTCAGAAACCATTTCCGCGGTGAACTTTGCACTGGAGCGGTTGGAGGACTGGTATGAGTCGGCAAAAGAAAAGGGCATCTCAAGGGTTGTGATGAACCACGGCAGCCTATCTATACACCATTTTCTGTATAATGACGCTGGGACCGGGTATTTCACAAACTTCGAAAGAGCGTCTGCCGGCCCGCCGCAAAACGACTTGCTCGGCTTTTATACAAAAATGTTCAGAGGCTTTCCAAAAGCTTGTCCGGAATGTGTCGAATGGTTTTATGCATACACGAAATCATTCCCTTTGCGTGAAGCCGAAGTCAGTCTTTTTCTCAGCTATATGGCATATCCGGCAGCCATGTACAAGGTGCTGAACCGTTATCAAACCGGGAAAAGACAGCATGAAAAAGATGAATGTGCGCATTTATTAAAGGCTTACTGGCAAATGAAAAATATAGAGCCGTTTGTGATGAAAATTCATCAGATTGAACAAGAGAAAAAATTTCAGGCTGAAAACGAGTCCACGTCTTAATGGCGCGGACTTGTTTGTTTATATCCATTCTAAATGAAGAGCGCAAGCTAAAAAGATTAGGATTGCGAGTAGCAAAACATCAAAGGTTGTCGGAAAGAAAATAGTTCTGATCCCTTGAAAAATTGTAATGGGGATAATCACTTGCGCGGATACAAGCCGAATTTGCCTGACCCACGGCGGCAGTGAATAAGAGCTGAATCGTTTCTTCACGGTGCATCCTCCTCTACGCATTTATAAGCATCATATGTAAACTTGGGCAATAGGTGCCTGCCCATTTGTATAGAAAGCGGTGTTTTTGGAAAAGATGATTGACGAATCAAAAACACTTTTACTATAATAAAGAACATAAATAATGTATATAATGAGCTGATAAATACACCTGCTTAGAACGGGAAGAGTACAAAAAAGGCGCATGCAGAGAGAGAAGCCGTTTGCTGAAAGGCTTCTTATGTTGTCTGATTGGAAGGTCGCCCGGGAGCATAATTTCTTGAAAGAAGAGTAGAGAAATTCGGGAAACACCCGTTATCCGTTATAAGTGCATGAACTGATAGAGTTCATGAAAAAAGGTGGTACCGCGAAAGAGCTTTTCGTCCTTTTATAGGGATGAAAAGCTCTTTTTTCGTTCTCAGCCATTTTTAAACATGCTGGAGGGTTATCATGGAAACAAATGAACAAACAATGCCGACGAAATACGATCCGGCAGCGGTTGAAAAAGACCGATATGATTTTTGGCTAAAAGGCAAATTTTTTGAAGCGGGCAGTGACCAGACAAAAGAGCCATATGCTGTTGTCATTCCGCCGCCAAACGTAACAGGAAGACTTCACCTTGGCCACGCGTGGGACACAACACTGCAAGACATTGTAACAAGAATGAAACGCATGCAGGGCTATGATGTGCTGTGGCTTCCGGGTATGGACCACGCCGGCATCGCGACACAGGCTAAAGTGGAAGCGAAACTTCGTGAAGAAGGCAAATCCCGCTACGATTTGGGGCGCGAGAAATTCCTCGAAGAAACATGGAAGTGGAAGGAAGAGTACGCTGACTTTATTCGCAGCCAGTGGGCCAAATTAGGGCTTGGCCTTGATTATTCCCGTGAACGCTTTACGCTGGATGAAGGCTTAAGCAAAGCAGTTCGCGAAGTTTTCGTTAAGCTTTATGAAAAAGGCCTGATCTACAGAGGCGAATATATTATTAACTGGGACCCTGCAACAAAAACAGCTCTATCCGACATTGAGGTTATTTACAAAGATGTTCAGGGCGCGTTCTATCATATGAGCTATCCGCTCACAGACGGTTCAGGCTCGATTGAAATTGCGACGACACGTCCTGAAACGATGCTCGGTGATACAGCTGTTGCCGTTCACCCTGAAGATGAGCGCTATAAGCACCTTATCGGAAAAACGGTAATCCTGCCGATTACAAATCGTGAAATTCCGATTGTCGGTGATGACTACGTAGATATGGAATTTGGTTCAGGTGCAGTGAAAATTACGCCTGCTCATGATCCGAACGACTTCGAGCTTGGAAACCGCCACAATTTAGAACGAATTCTTGTCATGAATGAAGACGGAACGATGAATGAAAATGCCCTGCAATATCAAGGTATGGATCGTTTTGAATGCCGCAAAAAGCTCGTGAAAGATTTACAGGAGGCGGGAGTTCTCTTCAAAATCGAAGATCATATGCACTCTGTCGGCCATAGTGAACGAAGCGGGGCTGTTGTGGAGCCTTATCTTTCAACACAATGGTTTGTGCGCATGCAGCCGCTTGCTGATGCAGCGATTGAGCTGCAAAAGAAAGAAGAAAAAGTTAACTTTGTGCCTGACCGTTTCGAAAAAACGTATTTACACTGGATGGAAAACATCCGCGACTGGTGTATTTCCCGTCAGCTGTGGTGGGGCCACCGCATTCCTGCTTGGTATCATAAAGAAACAGGCGAGTTATATGTTGGGCTTGAAGCGCCTGAGGACAGCGAAAATTGGGAACAGGATACAGATGTACTGGATACATGGTTCAGTTCTGCGCTCTGGCCTTTCTCCACTATGGGCTGGCCTGATGTAACGGCTGAAGACTTTAAACGCTACTATCCGACAGATGTTCTCGTTACAGGGTACGACATCATTTTCTTCTGGGTGTCTCGCATGATTTTCCAAGCGATTGAATTTACAGAAGAGCGCCCGTTCAAAGATGTTTTAATTCATGGCTTAATCCGTGACGAGCAAGGCCGGAAAATGAGTAAATCTCTTGGCAACGGTGTCGATCCGATGGATGTCATTGACAAGTACGGAGCCGATTCTTTACGTTATTTCCTTGCGACTGGAAGCTCTCCTGGCCAGGATCTGCGCTTCAGCTATGAAAAAGTGGAATCGACTTGGAATTTTGCCAATAAAATTTGGAATGCCTCCCGTTTTGCATTAATGAACATGGATGGCATGACGTACGATGAGCTTGATCTGTCAGGCGAAAAATCAGTAGCTGACAAGTGGATTTTAACGCGATTAAATGAAACGATCGAGCATGTGACCCAGCTTGCTGATCGATATGAATTTGGTGAAGTCGGGCGCCATTTATATAACTTTATTTGGGACGATTTCTGTGATTGGTATATTGAAATGGCGAAGCTTCCGCTTTACGGAGAGGACGAAGCGGCTAAGAAAACAACCCGTTCTATCCTTGCTTACGTACTGGATCAAACGATGCGCCTCCTCCATCCGTTTATGCCATTCTTAACGGAAGAAATTTGGCAGCACCTTCCTCACCAAGGGGAATCGATTACAGTAAGTCAATGGCCTGTTGTAGTGCCGGAACATACTGATACTGAAGCGGCAGCTGACATGAAGCTTCTTGTTGAGCTGATCCGTTCTGTACGTAATATCCGCAGTGAAGTCAATACGCCAATGAGCAAGCAGGTTGAACTGTATATTAAAACAAGCACAGACGAAATAGCAGCCCGCCTCGAGGCGAACCGTTCATACGTTGAACGCTTTACGAATCCGAGCGTACTTAAAATCGGCACTGATATCGAAGCTGTTGATAAAGCGATGACGGCTGTTGTCTCAGGAGCAGAGGTTATTCTTCCGCTAGAAGGCTTAATTAATATTGATGAAGAAATTGCCCGTCTGCAAAAAGAATTCGATAAGCTGACGAAAGAAGTCGAGCGTGTCCAAAAGAAACTTGGTAATGAAGGATTTATGAAAAAAGCGCCTGCGCACGTAATTGATGAAGAACGTGAAAAAGAAAAAGATTATGTGGCAAAGCGTGACGCTGTTCAAAAACGAATGGCTGAGCTGAAGGGCTAATGAAAAGCCGGGGCGGTTTCTATAGAAACCGCCTTGTCTTATAAAAGAGGGGATTATCATTGTTTACTGCATATGAAGAAGCGCGCAGCTGGATTCACGGGCGGCTGAAATTCGGAGTGAAGCCCGGACTCGGCCGAATGAAGCAGCTGATGGCGCGGTTAGGCCATCCTGAAAAAAAAATCCGCACGTTCCACGTAGCAGGAACAAACGGCAAAGGATCAACTGTCGCTTTTATCCGTTCTATGCTGCAAGAAGCCGGATATTCGGTTGGAACGTTTACGTCACCTTATATCATTACGTTTAATGAACGGATCAGCGTAAACGGGACACCGATTTCAGATGAGGAATGGACAACACTCGTCAATCAGATTAAACCGCACGTTGAAGCATTAGATCAAACGGACTACGGCCAGCCGACAGAATTTGAAATTATGACGGCTTGTGCATTTTTATATTTTGCTGAGTTTCATAAGGTCGACTTTGTTATTTTTGAAACAGGTTTGGGCGGTAGATTCGACTCTACCAATGTGGTTGAACCGCTTTTAACTGTGATCACAAGCATTGGACACGACCATATGAACATTTTGGGAAACACCATTGAAGAAATTGCTGGGGAAAAGGCCGGAATTATTAAAGAAGGTATTCCTATCGTTACAGCTGTTATTCAGCCGGAAGCCCTACAGGTCATTCGTCATGAAGCTGAACGACATGCTGCGCCGTTCCAGTCATTACATGATACATGTGTTATTTTCAATGAAGAGGCTCTGCCTGCCGGAGAACAGTTTTCATTCAAAACGGGCGAGAAGTGTTATGAAGATGTTCGAACATCTCTGATCGGCACCCATCAAAGACAAAATGCGGCTTTGTCCATTTTGGCTGCGGAGTGGCTCAATAGGGAGGATATTGCCCATATCAGTGATGAAGCGCTAAGAAGCGGGCTGGTAAAGGCTGCTTGGCCGGGACGGTTAGAGCTTGTTCAAGAACATCCGCCCGTATACTTAGACGGTGCGCATAACGAAGAAGGCGTTGAAAAGCTGGTGGAAACGATGAAGCAGCGTTTCCCTGACTCCCGCATTTCTGTGGTATTTAGCGCGTTAAAGGACAAACCGTATCACAATATGATTAAGAGATTGGAAACCATAGCGCATGCGATCCATTTTGCTTCTTTTGATTTCCCGCGTGCTTCTCTTGCAAAAGATCTCTATGATGCAAGTGAAATCAGCAATAAAAGCTGGAATGAGGACCCGGACAATGTGATTGAATTCATAGAAAGCAAAAAGGGCTCAAATGAAATTGTGCTCATTACCGGATCGCTTTATTTTATTTCTGAAATCCGCAAAAGGTTGCAATAAAGGCATCCACCCGGCAGTATCGAAAATGAGATTCTGCCGGGGTTTTTTATGTGTAAAATTGAATATTCCCGATTAGAGTTCAGGCCGCTCACTCTGCTACAATCCATACCAGAATCTACAGTGAGTAAAGGTGTGTTGTCTATGCTTCCCATTCTCTTTATCCTCGGGCTTATCCTTGGTTCATTTTATTATACGGCCGGGTGCCGTATCCCCTTACATATATCCATTATCACGCCCCGTTCGGCATGCTCGTTTTGCCGGCGGACATTAACCCCGGCAGAATTAATCCCCATCCTGTCATTCCTTTTCCAAATAGGCAAATGTAAAAGCTGCGGGCACAGAATTTCTTTTATGTATCCTGTGGCAGAGCTTGTGACAGCGTGTTTATTTGCGGCAGCAGGAATACGCTTTGGCCCGTCTCCGGAACTGTTTCCCGCTCTCGTGTTTATCTCTCTTCTCATCATCGTTGCAGTGACAGATATTCATTTTATGCTGATACCAAATCGGATATTAATTTTCTTTGTTCCCGTTCTGGCCGCTGCAAGATTGATTTCTCCGCTTGATTCCTGGTATGCCGGCCTGTTAGGTGCGGCCGCCGGATTTCTATTCCTGGCCTTAATTGCCGCAATCACCCATGGGGGAATAGGGGGAGGAGATATTAAATTATTTGCGGTGATTGGCTTTGTACTTGGTGTGAAAATGATGGCAGCTGCCTTTTTCTTTTCTGTTTTGATAGGTGCATTGTATGGAGCGGCAGCTGTCCTGACTGGAAGACTCGCCAAAAGACAGCCGCTTCCCTTTGCCCCCGCAATTGCTGCAGGGAGCATTTTAGCTTATTTATACGGTGACTCTATCATTTCTTTTTATATCAAAATGGCATTGGGCTGACTGCTGAAAAATTTGACGAACGTTTTTTGGACAAGACGACAAAAGTCTTGTTCTTTTTTTTTTCGCCTGTGCTAAAGTGTGTAGCATGAAAAGCCGACAAGAACGGTCAAGCAAATGAAGGGAGGAAGCGGAATTGAAAAAAAGAAAGAATAAAAAAAACAGTAAAGCCGCAGAAAAAGCCCTCAAGGTGACGATTAATGGAAAAGAAGAGACGGTTTACGAACAGGAGACGCCTGAGACTGAGACGGAAAAAAGCATGACATTTTCAAATTGGGAGGAAAAGAGAAAGGCAGAGCAAGAGGTTGCGGCATCCCATGAACATCCTGATGAAGATGAATTTAACTGGGATTCCGAGGAGGACAAGGTGTTTAAAGAGGATCCAAAAGTTGTTCCGTCCTATCAAAAGAAAAAAACAAAGCTGTATTCAAAAGGAAAGTCCGGGGCGGCCAAGCCGGTAAAAAAAGTGGCGGCGACGATTGCCTTTGCGGCCGTCATAGGCACTGGATTAGGGTTATTCGCGTTAAACATCTCGGGCAATAAAGAAGCGTCGGCACCGGCCTCTTTAGATGATTCTCTAGGAAGCCAAACAGCAAAAGCCGGAGATACTTCTGCTGAAAAACAAAGCTCAGGTACAGAAAAACAAGCGGCACAAACTGAAGGTACATATAAAACGTACGCTGTACAAGCCGGAAAATTCTCAAATGAAAAGGGTGCCGAAACGTTAACTGAACAACTGACCGCAAAAGGCTACTCCGCCGTGTCACTGTCAAAGGATGACGGGTATACGTACGTCATCGCAGGCTTAGCCGGTGATAAGGAAGTGTCACAGCAGTTAGGACAGCTTTTGATCGACAGCGATTTTGAAGCTTGGGGAGGCAAGGAGCTTTCCTTATCAATAGAGTCAGATATGACAGATTCGTTCAAGGAAACAGCGGAGCTTGCAGCAAAGGCGATTCTTGGTGAAGACATTACAAAAGCGAGTGTAGAGAAAATAGAAAAGTCGCTTGGCAAAACAGAAGCGTCTGAAGGAGGAGAGAAAAAAGCGATTTTGCAGGCATTAAAAGAATTAGAGGACCCAAGTGCTGAAGCCGGGTGGAAGGCTCAGCAGGAGCTGTTAGCCGTCATTAAATAAGAGAAAATGCCTGAGCCTTCGTCCTTTAGTGACAGGCTTTTTTTATTTTGTCATGAAAAAGTTATTTTTCTGAAATTGTGACAAGCCTCGTGATTTGGTAGGATAAACGAGTATCTTTTTTTCTTAAGCAAACCCTGAAAGGATGACAAACATGACAAAGCCGCTAATACTTGCATCACAATCTCCGCGCAGGAAAGAACTCCTCGATCTTCTCCAGCTGCCCTACTCCATTATTGTCAGTGAAGTAGAGGAAAAATTAAATCGAAACTTTTCACCTGAAGAAAACGTCCAATGGTTGGCAAAACAAAAAGCTAAGGCTGTAGCTGATCTCCATCCGCATGCAATCGTTATCGGCGCTGATACAATGGTATGCCTGGACGGCGAATGTCTCGGCAAACCGCAAGATCAAGAAGAAGCCGCTTCTATGCTGCGGAGGCTTTCAGGCCGAAGTCATTCAGTGATAACTGCGGTCAGCATACAAGCCGAAAATCACAGCGAAACTTTTTATGATAAGACAGAAGTTACGTTTTGGCCCCTCAGTGAAGAAGAGATTTGGACTTATATTGAAACAAAAGAGCCGATGGATAAAGCAGGTGCATACGGCATCCAAGGAAGAGGCGCGCTTTTTGTAAAGAAAATAGACGGAGATTATTATTCAGTCATGGGCCTTCCTATATCAAAAACGATGAGAGCTCTTCGCCATTTTGATATGAAGGGATGACAGTTCTATAAACGGGAAGGGAAAGAAAAGGAGTGCTTGATCATACACGATCTGCCATTAAAACTCAGAGATTTCCCAACGAAAGAAAAGCCAAGAGAACGGCTTCTGAAAGTCGGAGCCGAGAACTTAGCGAATCATGAACTTTTGGCTATATTATTGCGGACAGGCACTAAACACGAATCTGTTATGGACCTGTCAAACCGGCTGCTGCGCTCTTTTGACGGGCTGCGTCTGCTGAAAGAAGCGTCAGTTGAAGAGCTGTCAAGCATTCCGGGAATCGGTATGGTAAAAGCGGTCCAAATACTGGCGGCAGTTGAGCTTGGAAGCCGGATTCATAAATTAGCCAACGAAGAACATTTCGTCATTCGCTCCCCGGAAGACGGCGCAAATCTTGTCATGGAGGATATGCGCTTTTTAACCCAGGAGCATTTTGTCTGTTTATACTTAAATACAAAAAACCAAGTCATCCATAAACGCACCGTATTTATCGGAAGCCTGAATTCATCTATTGTCCACCCTCGGGAGGTGTTTAAAGAAGCGTTTAAACGATCTGCCGCTTCCTTTATCTGTGTTCACAATCATCCTTCTGGAGATCCGACGCCGAGCAGGGAAGATATTGAAGTGACAAGACGGCTGTTTGAATGCGGAAACCTGATTGGCATCGAGCTTCTTGACCATTTGGTGATCGGGGACAAAAAATTTGTGAGTTTAAAGGAAAAAGGATATTTGTAACACTTTTTTTTTCGTCGAATTAAGCTATAATAGAGTTTATGAGTTTTTCCCTTTAGGGTATTTTTGCTTTAAGAAAGGAAGATACATACATATGTTTGGAATTGGTACAAGAGACCTTGGTATAGATCTTGGAACTGCGAATACGCTTGTTTTTGTAAAAGGAAAAGGAATTGTTGTCAGAGAGCCTTCAGTTGTCGCTTTGCAAACGGATACGAAGTCGATTGTTGCTGTCGGAAATGATGCGAAAAATATGATCGGACGGACACCTGGCAACGTGGTAGCTCTTCGCCCGATGAAAGACGGCGTTATCGCTGATTATGAAACAACGGCTACGATGATGAAATATTACATCAATCAAGCTATAAAAAATAAAGGCATGTTTGCCAGAAAACCATATGTGATGGTTTGTGTTCCATCAGGCATTACAGCTGTTGAGGAACGCGCTGTCATCGATGCGACAAGACAGGCGGGAGCGCGTGATGCGTATCCGATTGAGGAGCCGTTTGCCGCAGCAATCGGAGCCAATCTGCCAGTTTGGGAACCGACTGGAAGCATGGTTGTTGATATCGGGGGCGGTACGACAGAGGTTGCAATTATTTCCCTCGGAGGCATTGTAACGTCTCAATCGATCCGTGTAGCCGGTGATGAGATGGATGATGCAATTATCAACTACATCAGAAAAACGTACAATCTGATGATTGGTGACCGTACGGCTGAAGCGATTAAAATGGAGATCGGATCTGCAGAAGCTCCTGAAGAATCCGATAATATGGAAATCCGCGGACGCGATTTACTGACAGGTCTGCCGAAAACAATCGAAATTACAGGAAAAGAAATTTCTAATGCTCTGCGTGACACTGTATCTACAATTGTTGAAGCAGTGAAGAGCACACTTGAAAAAACACCGCCTGAGCTAGCAGCTGATATTATGGACAGAGGTATTGTGTTAACCGGCGGCGGAGCGCTTCTTCGCAATTTGGATAAAGTCATCAGCGAAGAAACAAAAATGCCGGTCCTTATCGCCGAAGACCCGCTTGATTGTGTAGCGATCGGAACAGGGAAAGCACTGGAGCACATCCATCTTTTCAAAGGAAAAACTAGATAATCGGGAGTTCAATAGAAGAGGTGTAACACGATGCCGAATAAACGGTTAATGCTATTACTTCTGTGTATTATCATATTGGTGGCTATGATTGGATTTTCGCTGAAGGGCGGCCGCAATACCACCTGGCCTGAGAAAGTGATCGGCGATACGACGGGAGTATTTCAAAATATTTTTCATACGCCTGCCGAATTTTTTGCAGGGATATTTGAGAACATTGATGATTTAAAAAACACATACAAAGAAAACGAGCGTCTGAGAGAGAAACTGGACGGACAGACACAATATGAAGCCAAGCTTCAAGAACTTGAAGAAGAAAACAAATCCTTGCGTGACGAGCTTGGCCATGTCAAATCGATTAAAGATTACAAGCCAATTTTAGCGACGGTTATTGCCAGAAGCCCTGATAATTGGGCGAAACAGGTCACGATTAATAAAGGGTCTCAGCAAAATGTAGCGAAGGATATGGCTGTTACAAACGAAAAAGGCGCATTAATCGGCAAGATCAAAAGTTCCGGACTTAACAATTTTACGTCTACGGTTCAGCTTTTAAGCGATACTGATCGCAATAACAGAGTCGCGACGAAAATATCCGGAAAAAAAGGCAGCAAAGGCTACGGCCTGATCGAAGGATATGACAAAGACAAAAAACGTCTTAAGATGACCATTATTGAGCGCAAGGATAAACAAGACGTGAAAAAAGGCGATCTTATTGAAACATCAGGCACAGGCGGCGTTTTCCCAGAGGGGCTGACAATCGGTGAAGTGACTGATATCGAGTCAGATTCCTATGGATTAACAAAAGTTGCTTATGTAAAACCTGCGGCTGACCTTACCGATTTAAATAATGTGATTGTTGTTAATCGGGATGTGCCGACTGTCGATACAGAGGAGGAAGGATCGTGAAGCGTTTCCTTCTCCCTTTCGTTATGATGCTTGTTTTTTCTGCGGAAAGCATTTTTACAGATCTGGTGCATTTTCCGTTCGTTACAGATGATCAGGTGCTCGTCCCGCGTTTTCTGATGCTTGTACTGATATTTATGTCGGCTTTCATCAACCAAAAACACGCGATGATTTACGGCTTTATTTTTGGTCTTCTATATGACATGAATTATACAAGTCTATTAGGCGTTTATATGTTTGGTTTTGCCGGGTTATGCTATTTGGCTTCAAAAGCGTTTAAAGTGCTGCATACAAACGCATTTGTGGTGATATTGATAGCTGTTCTCGCTGTCTGCCTGCTCGAATTTTACGTATTCGGCATTCAGTCTTTGATTCATAAAGACATCATGACGTTTAACGGATTTGTACTTGACCGGTTTATACCGACAATTTTATTAAATATTGCAGCCGCTCTTATTCTGGTTCTGCCATTTAGATTATTTTTTATGAGTCTAAAGAAAGAATTGAGAGAAGAGTAAAAAGGATTTTATCTTTTTTTGACGAAATGAGTATGTTGTTGAGGTGAATATTGTGAAGACCAAAAAGCAGCAATATGTAACAATAAAAGGAACAAAGAATGGGTTAACATTGCATCTGGATGATGCGTGTTCTTTTGATGAGCTTCTCGATGGTCTTCAGAATATGCTGTCAATTGAACAATATACGGATGGAAAAGGCCAGAAAATCAGCGTCCATGTTAAGCTGGGAAATCGCTTTTTATATAAGGAGCAAGAGGAACAGCTGACAGAATTGATTGCGTCAAAGAAAGATTTGTTTGTTCATTCTATTGACAGTGAAGTCATTACTAAAAAAGAAGCACAGCGTATGAAAGAGGAAGCTGAAATTATTTCTGTCTCAAAAATTGTCCGTTCAGGCCAAGTGCTGCAGGTGAAAGGCGACTTGCTCCTGATCGGTGATGTGAATCCCGGCGGAACAGTCAGGGCCGGAGGGAACATTTTTGTTCTGGGCTCACTTAAAGGAATCGCGCACGCCGGATTTAACGGAAATAATCAAGCGGTCATCGCCGCCTCTGAAATGCTGCCGACACAATTAAGAATCAATCACGTGTTAAATCGCTCCCCAGACCACATTCAAAAAGGGAACGAAATGGAATGTGCTTATTTAGATACAGACGGAAATATGGTCATTGAACGCCTTCAACATTTGGCTCATTTAAGACCTGATCTAACAAGGCTTGAGGGAGGAATGTGAATTGGGTGAGGCTATCGTAATAACTTCGGGAAAAGGCGGAGTAGGTAAAACAACAACATCTGCGAACCTCGGTACCGCCTTAGCCATTTTAGGGAAGCGTGTATGCTTAGTAGATACTGATATAGGGCTGCGCAACCTTGATGTTGTAATGGGTCTTGAAAATAGAATTATTTACGATCTTGTAGACGTTGTAGAGGGCAGATGCAAAATGCATCAGGCGCTCGTAAAAGACAAACGTTTCGATGATCTGCTCTATTTAATGCCCGCTGCTCAAACGAGCGATAAGACAGCTGTTGCTCCTGAACAAATTAAAAATATGGTCCAAGAGCTTAAACAGGAATATGACTATGTCATCATAGACTGTCCTGCCGGAATTGAGCAAGGATACAAAAATGCCGTTTCCGGAGCAGATAAAGCGATTGTGGTCACAACGCCTGAAATCTCAGCTGTTCGTGATGCTGACCGTATTATAGGGCTGCTGGAGCAAGAGGAAAATATTGAATCGCCGCGGCTCGTTGTAAACAGAATCAGAAATCATTTGATGAAAAACGGTGACACGATGGATATCGACGAAATCGTACAGCATTTGTCGATCGATTTGCTCGGAATTGTGGCTGATGATGATGAAGTCATTAAAGCTTCCAACCACGGCGAACCGATTGCGATGGACCCGAAAAACCGCGCTTCCATTGCATACCGCAATATTGCCCGCCGCATCTTAGGCGAATCTGTTCCTTTGCAGGTGCTTGAAGAGCAAAACAAAGGAATGATGGCTAAGATTAAATCATTTTTCGGAGTAAGATCTTAATGTAATAGAATCAAAGAGAAGAATCTGACAAAGCAAATGCTGTGTCAGGTTTTTTTGTTTTTGTCTGCTTTGAGTAACGAATATTTGCCGTGGACAAGACATATGATGTACAAACCCAACGAATGCAAAGGATGATGGCAATGAGTCACAGAGCAGATGAAATCAGAAAACGATTAGAGAAAAGAAGAAAACAGCTTTCCGGCTCGAAACGTTTCTCTACTCAGACAGTTTCTGAAAAGCAGAAACCCCCGTCCTGGGTGATGGTCACGGATCAAGAAAAGCATGGAACTCTTCCTGTCTATGAAGATAACATTTCAACATTTAATGGAAAACACCCTCTGGTTAAAACAGATTCAATTATCCTGAAATGTCTTCTGTCGGCCTGCCTTGTTCTCGTATCCGCCATAGCCTATAGAACAAACATTGGGCCCGTCAGCCAGATTAAACCCATTGTTGCCAAAACCTTCGAAATTGAATTTCAATTTGCCTCAGCAAGCCATTGGTTTGAAACGAAATTTGGCAATCCGCTCGCTTTTCTGGCTCCTGAACATAAAAATAAGGAACAGCAGGTCGAAGTGGGCCAAGACCTGGTCGCGCCTGCATCCGGGAAAGTGCAGCAGGATTTTCAGGACAACGGGGAAGGGATTAAAGTCGAAACAAGCAGCGATACAATTGATAGTATAAAGGAAGGCTATGTAGTTGAAGTCAGCAAAGACAGCCAGACGGGACTGACAGTTAAGGTGCAGCATGCTGACAACACCTATAGTATTTATGGCGAGCTCAAAGAGGTCGATGTTGCTTTATATGATTTTGTAGATAAAGGCAAAAAGCTCGGTTCGATTAAACTTGATGATCATAATAAAGGGGTCTATTATTTTGCCATGAAAGACGGCGATAAATTTATTGATCCGATTCAGGTGATTTCATTTGAATAAATGGATCGACCTTATCTTGAAGATTCATGTGCATCCTTTTCTTTGGATTATCGCGGCGCTGGGACTGCTCACAGGCCATATGAAAGCATTATTATGTCTGCTCCTGATTGTACTGGTCCATGAGCTGGGGCATGCTGCTCTGGCCGTGTTTTTTTCTTGGAGAATCAAGCGTGTTTTTTTGCTGCCGTTTGGTGGAACGGTTGAAGTGGAAGAGCACGGGAATCGGCCGTTAAAGGAAGAGTTTGCGGTGATTATTGCCGGCCCTCTTCAGCATATCTGGCTTCAGCTTGCTGCCTGGATGCTTGCAGAATTCTCAGTGCTTCATCAGCATACCTTTGAACTCTTCACCTTTTATAACCTTTCTATTTTATTTGTGAATCTGCTGCCAATCTGGCCGCTTGACGGCGGAAAACTGTTATTTTTGTTGTTTTCCAAGCAGCTGCCTTTTCAAAAGGCTCACCGGCTCAATTTAAAAACGTCGCTCTGCTTCTGCCTGTTGCTCGGGTGTTGGGTTTTATTTGTGATTCCTCTGCAAATCAGCGCATGGGTTTTGTTTGTCTTTCTGGCTGTTTCTTTGTTTGAGGAATACAGGCAAAGGCACTATATCCATGTGAGATTTCTCCTTGAAAGGTATTACGGAAAAAACCGTGAGCTTGAAAAGCTGCTGCCGCTGACTGTAAAGGCAGAGGACAAAGTCTATCATGTGATGGCCGAGTTCAAACGCGGCTGTAAACATCCTATTATTATAGAGAAATCAGGACAGAAACTCAGCCAGCTTGACGAGAATGAAGTGCTGCACGCTTACTTTGCCGATAAGCGGACGAATTCCTCTATGGAGGAACTGCTGCTGCCTTACTAAAATCAATTGACAAACGTCTTGTATTTTGGTATATTTTTTAATGTTATGGATGTAGCACCATTGCTACAACCGCTCAGTACAGGTGTTAAGAGCTTTTACAGCCCCCTGGTGTCTGGCGAGTCTTAGTCTAATAGGAGGTGCAGAGAATGTACGCAATCATTAAAACAGGCGGAAAACAAATCAAAGTTGAAGAAGGCCAAACTGTTTACATCGAAAAACTTGCTGCTGAAGCAGGTGAAACAGTTACTTTTGAAGACGTTTTGTTTGTTGGCGGAGACAACGTGAAAGTCGGCAACCCTACAGTTGAAGGCGCAACAGTAACGGCTAAAGTTGAAAAACAAGGCCGCGCGAAAAAAATCACTGTTTTCAGATACAAACCAAAGAAAAACGTTCATAAAAAACAAGGTCATCGTCAGCCTTACACTAAAGTGACGATCGAAAAAATCAACGCGTAAGCATGATTCAGGCAACAGTCAGAAGGTCTCATGATAAAGGCATATTGTCTTTTGAAATGACGGGCCATGCGAATTTTGCTGAACATGGACAAGATCTTGTTTGTGCCGGAGTGACAGCTGTTGTGTTTGGAGCCGTTAACGCGGTCATTGTGCTCGCGGGTTTCGAGCCGCTTCTTGATATAGGGGAGGACGGGGGTTATTTTTACTTTGAATTCCCTGAATCTCTTGATCCAGAGGCGCGCCAAAAAGCTCAGCTGCTGATTGAAGGCATGATTGTTTCGCTGGATACAATCGAACGGGATTACAAAGATAACTTGCGTGTGACCACAAACATAATATAGGAGGTGAGCTACATGCTTAGATTAGATCTTCAGTTTTTCGCTTCTAAAAAAGGAGTAGGTTCTACAAAGAACGGACGTGACTCTGAGGCTAAACGTTTAGGTGCTAAACGTGCTGACGGTCAATTCGTAACAGGCGGTTCTATCCTTTACCGTCAACGCGGAACAAAAATTTACCCAGGTGAAAACGTGGGCCGCGGCGGAGATGACACTCTATTTGCGAAAATCGACGGAACTGTTAAATTCGAACGTTTCGGCCGTGACCGCAAAAAAGTGAGCGTATATCCTGTAGCTCAATAATGATTCAAAAAACTCCGGTCGATGATGACTGGAGTTTTTTTTGCAATATGCGGAGTAAACACCTAGAATGAAATGCAGAGTATGTGCGAGCAGACCCCGCCAAGAATGAGAATAAACGTCTCAAACCCACTGGATATGTTCCCCAAGCAGTAATACATAAAATGTTCTGCCTGGCTGCAAATCAACCAAAGCCAGAAAAAAGGAACATGATATTTCTGGGAAAAACAATTGTTTTTCTAACAAAGCCTTCTCTGTTATAATTCATAATACACACTTATACAGACTCCTAAATAAGAAATTAAATGATTGGGAGTGCGAAAATGAAGGATGTTTCAAAAAATCAAGAAGAAAATATAAGCGACACGGCATTAACAAACGAACTGATTCATCTGCTCGGCCATTCCCGGCATGATTGGATGAATAAGCTACAGCTGATTAAAGGAAACTTAAGCTTGCAGAAGTATGACCGCGTCTTTGAAATGATTGAAGAAATGGTTATAGACGCAAAGCACGAATCAAAGCTCTCAAACCTGAAAACACCGCATTTGGCGTTCGACTTTCTTACATTTAATTGGAAAACCCATTATATGACGCTTGAATATGAAGTTCTTGGAGAAATTAAGGATTTGTCGGCTTATGATCAAAAGCTGGCGAAACTGATGAGAAAGCTGTTTTATCTGTTTGATCAAGCAGTCAGCAGAGAGAGCGAAAATCATTTAACGGTTTCGCTTCAAACGGATCATCCTGACATGCAGCTGATTCTGTACCTTGATTTTCACGGCGCTTTTGCCGATCCATCTGCTTTTGATGATATTCAGCAAAATGGATATGAGGACGTTGATATCATGCGTTTTGAGATCACAAGTCACGAATGTCTGATTGAAATTGGGTTGGACTAGCGGAGTTTTTAACGGTTTAGAACGGAGGACATTATGTTTGTAGATCAGGTCAAAGTATATGTAAAAGGTGGCGACGGCGGCAACGGGATGGTTGCGTTTCGCCGTGAAAAATATGTGCCGAAAGGCGGCCCTGCCGGCGGTGACGGAGGAAAGGGAGGAGACGTCGTTTTTGAAGTGGATGAAGGTCTCCGCACCCTGATGGATTTTAGATACAAAAAACACTTTAAAGCGATTCGCGGGGAGCATGGCATGTCCAAAAACCAGCATGGGCGAAATGCTGATGATATGGTCATTAAAGTTCCGCCAGGCACCGTTGTGACAGACGATGATACAAAGCAGGTCATCGCTGATTTAACAGAGCATGGACAGCAGGCTGTCATTGCAAGGGGCGGAAGAGGCGGAAGAGGGAATTCCCGCTTTGCTACACCGGCTAATCCCGCGCCTCAGCTTTCAGAAAACGGCGAGCCGGGAAAAGAACGCTACGTTGTTCTTGAATTAAAAGTGCTTGCGGATGTCGGACTTGTTGGATTCCCGAGTGTTGGAAAATCCACTTTGCTGTCTGTTGTCTCATCTGCAAAACCGAAAATTGCGGACTATCACTTTACAACGCTTGTCCCAAATCTCGGCATGGTTGAAACGGATGACGGACGCAGCTTTGTCATGGCTGATTTGCCGGGACTGATTGAAGGCGCACACCAAGGGGTCGGACTTGGCCACCAGTTTTTGCGCCATATTGAACGGACACGGGTTATCGTTCACGTCATTGACATGTCCGGTTTGGAAGGCCGCGATCCGTATGAGGATTACGTCACGATTAACCAGGAGCTGAGCGAGTACAATCTGCGTCTCACTGAGCGTCCGCAAATTATCGTTGCCAATAAAATGGACATGCCGCAGGCTGCGGAAAATCTTGAAGCCTTTAAAGAAAAGCTGACGGATGATTACCCGGTATTCCCGGTCAGTGCGGTGACAAGAGAAGGCCTTCGTGAGCTTCTGTTTGAAGTCGCCAATCAGCTGGAGAACACGCCGGAATTCCCGCTGTATGACGAAGAAGAGCTTACACAAAACCGTGTCATGTACACGATGGAGAATGAAGAAGTGCCGTTTAACATTACACGCGATCCGGACGGTGTATTTGTACTTTCAGGAGACAGTCTTGAGCGGTTATTCAAGATGACTGATTTCTCGCGTGATGAATCGGTTAAACGGTTTGCAAGACAGATGCGCGGAATGGGTGTTGATGAAGCGCTCAGAGAACGCGGAGCCAAGGATGGAGATATTATCAGGCTTCTGGAATTCGAATTTGAATTTATTGATTAATGATGGCTGAGAGGAGAGCCTGGATGTCAGGCTCTCTATTTTAAAGGGGGGATGCAAATGAAAGAGGAGACATTTTATCTTGTCCGTGAAGATGTATTGCCCGATGCGATGAGAAAAACATTGGAAGTCAAAAAGCTGCTTGATCGAAAAAAAGCAGATTCAGTGGCAGATGCCGTTCAAAAGGTGGATTTAAGCAGAAGTGCGTTTTATAAATACAGAGATGCTGTTTTTCCGTTCTACACTATGGTTAAAGAACAAATTATCACACTCTTCTTTCATTTGGAGGATAGATCAGGTGCACTATCTCAGCTCCTGCAGGCGGTAGCTGATTCTGGAAGCAACGTTCTTTCCATTCACCAGACCATCCCGCTTCAGGGCAGAGCAAATGTGACACTGTCGATCAGTACGTCTGCAATGGAAGAGGACATTCATACATTAATGAATAAGCTCAGGAAGTTTGATTTTGTAGAAAAGGTTGAAATATTAGGTTCAGGTGCATAAGGGAGAGAAGATCGTCATGAAAGTCGGTTATTTAGGTCCAGCAGCTACATTCACACATCTAGCAGTCAGTTCTTGTTTTCAAAACGGCGCCGAACATGTTGCTTACCGCACCATACCGGAGTGTATAGATGCGGCAGTTGCAGGCGAAGTTGATTTCGCTTTTGTTCCTTTAGAGAATGCATTAGAAGGATCAGTAAATTTAACGATAGACTATTTAATACATGAGCAGCCCTTGCCAATCGTGGGTGAAATGACATTGCCGATTCATCAGCACTTGCTTGTCCATCCTTCCAGAGAGAGTGCATGGAAAGAGCTCGACAAAATTTATTCACACTCACATGCGATTGCGCAATGCCATAAATTTCTCCATCGTCATTTTCCTTCCGTTCCATATGAATACGCCAACTCAACTGGGGCGGCAGCAGAATTTGTCAGTGACCATCCTGAGCTGAATATCGGGGTCATTGCCAATGAAATGGCAGCTTCTACATACGAATTAAAAATCGTGAAACGAGATATACAGGATTATAGGGACAATCATACGAGATTTGTGATCCTGTCTCCTGATGAAAACATATCATTTGAAGTGAATTCAAAATTGAGCTCAAGGCCCAAAACGACCCTGATGGTGATGCTTCCGGATGATCAATCCGGGGCGCTGCACAGAGTGCTGTCTGCTTTTTCTTGGAGAAACTTAAACTTGTCAAAGATTGAATCACGTCCGACTAAAACCGGACTGGGCCATTATTTCTTTATTATTGATATTGAGAAAGCGTTTGATGAGGTATTGATTCCAGGTGCCATGCAGGAGCTCGAAGCGCTCGGCTGCAAAGTGAAGCTTCTTGGTGCATATCAGTCCTACCAATTATAAAAAAAGCCCAATAAAGGGCTTTTTTTAGTCTTTAATTAAAATACCGGCTTCCTCGAGTGCTTGGCAGGCTTGGTCGATGCGGTGTTCATCCGGTGCTGTCAGTGTATGAAGATGCACGCCGTCCGTCAGCTGTGATAAATAGGCGGCATTCGTAGAATTGATTTTTTTGATGAAATTGCTAACTTCCTTCCGGGTGCCTACTTGGATAGCTGCAGTTAAATCTCCGTATACTGGATGTTCAATTTTTACGTCTTTTACTGTAACACCTTCGTCCACGATAAGCTGCAGTTCCTCTTCTGTCCGTTCAGGACCGTGCAGACAAGCTATGATTCTTTCGGCCTGCTGGTGCTGCTGAGCGGCTGCATCCATGTATACATATCCTTGGCTTGTGGCGATAATCGGTTCATTTTTCGCTTTCAAGAGCGATATATCCTGAACAATTACCTGTCTTGAAACGTTCGCTTTTTTTGCGAGTTCTCCCCCTGTCAGCGGTGATGTGGATTCCTTCAGCCACAGAAGAAGCTGGTCACGCCTGTTGGCGCCCATGAGCTTTAATTCTTCGGTCAATATCAAGTTCTCTCCTTTCTTTTGTTCCCAAAGCGCTGTAAACGTATGTAATAACTTATCCAGCTGTTCCTCCGTTGTATGCCTTCCAAAAGAGATGCGGATAAATTGCAGGGCTTCTTGGTCTGTTTTTCTTAATGCTTTCATCGCTGCAGACGGACCGTGATAACCGGCAGAACAAGCGCTGCCCGTTGATATGCAAATATTGCTCCGATTACATTCTAACATAACATATTGTCCTTCAAATGCGTGAAAAAAACACCCGACAATATGCGGAAGACATTCCGTTTTTGAAGTGTTTGCCGCAAGAGTTACAGGGAGAGACCGAATGCTGATTTGGTCTAAAAGGTATGTTCTTAATGTCTCATTGCGAGATATTTGTTTATCCATTTCGCTTACAATCAGCTCAGCAGCGGCAGTAAAGGCTCCGATCCCGGGAACATTCACGGTACCGGCTCTGAATCCGTGTTCGTGAGAGGTAAGAGGGTAAACGGGCTTCCAAGGGGCATCTGGCCGAATATAGACCGCGCCAACTCCTTTAGGACCGTGGACTTTATGGCTGGACACTGAGAGTGCATCCACCCCCAGTTCTTCTGTACTGATAGGGATTTTTCCAAATGTTTGAACAGCGTCGCAATGAAGAAGAATGTCCCTATTATGCAGGTATGAAGACAGACGTTGAATGGGCTGAATGATCCCGGTTTCAGAATTGGCATGCTGGATAGATACCAGACCTGTTTCCGGGCGTATATGAGCTGCTAATATTTCCTCGGTAATAAGCCCGTATTCATCCGGTTCAATGATTGTTACATCAAATCCATGCTGTTCCAGAAAAGCAGCACAGTTATGAATGGACTGATGCTCCATGGCAGTCGTAATGAAATGTCTTTTTGTTTTTGGCAGGCCGTTTAACAGTGATTGAATAGCCAGAAAATTGGATTCAGTGCCGCCGCTTGTAAAATAGATGCCGCTTGCTTCTCCGCCAATGATGTCAGCGATTTTCTCGCGGCAGTACTCCAGTATGTGCTTTGCTTTTCCTCCTGCATCATGCAGGCTGCTGGCATTACCGTACATATCCATACTGAGCTTCTGATATACATTAAGGGCTTCCTCGCAAATAGGCGTTGTCGCTGCATAATCTAAATAAATCATCGGGTCGTTCCTCCATCCGTTCTCCAAAAAACTCTTGAGTTTATTTTATCCTTGTGTAAATATAGGTGTCAAGACAGGTGTAAACAACAGGAGGGTGGCATATGTCTAAAAAGACGATTGCAGTCATCGGTTCAGGGGCGGCGGCACTTTCCTTAGCGTCCGCTTTCCCGCCTTCATACGAAGTGACTGTCATCACAAAGAAAAGCACCAAAAACAGTAATTCAGTCTATGCACAAGGCGGGATTGCTGCGGCTTATGCAAAAGGTGACTCGATTGAAGCCCATCTGGAGGATACGTTATATGCGGGTTGCGGACATAACGATCTGACGATTGCATCAGACGTTTTACATGATGGGAAAATCATGATTCAAAGCTTATTGGAGAGTGAATTTCCATTCGACCGCAATGAACAAGGCGATGTTTGTCTTGGCAGAGAAGGAGCCCACTCATACAACCGCATTTTTCATGCAGGCGGAGACGCAACAGGCAGATTGCTAGTTGATTATTTGCTGAAACAGATCGACAGCAATATCGAGCTAATTGAGCATGAAACAGCAGCAGATTTGCTGATGGAGAATGGGCACTGTATCGGTGTCATCACAAAAGACAGCCAAGGGCGGATCAAGGTAAGACATGCGGATGCAGTTGTGCTGGCGGCCGGCGGCTGCGGAAGCCTGTTTCTTCACCATACGAACGATCCATCTGTCACAGGTGACGGCCTTTCTTTAGCTTACCGGGCCGGAGCGGAAATAACTGATTTAGAGTTTACCCAGTTTCACCCGACATTGCTTGTGAAAAATGGTGTTTCCTATGGGCTTGTTTCAGAAGCTGTCAGAGGGGAAGGCGGATGTTTAGTTGACGAAAACGGCCGCCGGGTTATGGCTGGACGGCATTCTTTAGGTGACTTGGCTCCAAGGGACATCGTCTCAAGGGTTATTCATGAAGAAGTGGCAAAAGGAAACCGTGTTTATATCGACTGCAGTGCGATTTCTGATTTCGAAGCACGTTTCCCTACCATCACCGCTATTTGTGAAAAAGCAGGGGTGGAGATCCAAAGCGGAAAAATACCTGTTGCCCCGGGAATGCACTTCTTAATGGGGGGTGTTTCAGTTAATCGCTGGGGGGAAACGACAGTGCCGGGGCTTTATGCAATAGGCGAGACTGCATGCACCGGTTTACACGGAGCCAATCGGCTTGCAAGTAATTCCTTATTGGAAGCGCTGGTGTTTGGAAAAAGAGCAGCAGAGCATATCATGCAAAAACCGGTTTATAACATGCAATATCAATCAGCACCAGAAAACAGTGTAATCTATGAGGTACCGCACACAGAGGTGTATGAACTGCAAAGCAGAATGACAAGCAACATGTCTATCTTGCGGGAACAAGGCAGTCTGATTGAGCTGAGCATCTGGCTTCATACGCTTCCTTTTCAGGAAGTGAATGTGAAGGATATCACAATACCGCAGCTGGAACTTTCTCATTTATGGCAAACTGCAAAGCTGATGACATTTTCAGCGCTTTTGAGGGAGGAAAGCAGAGGGGCTCACTTCCGCACCGATTTTCCTCAAGCTGATGTACGCTGGCAAGGAAGACAAATTGTTCATACAAAAAAGGGAACGAAGATTAGAAAAAACGAGGGGATTTGGAAAAATGAATCATTTACAGCTGAAAAAATTGCTGAATCACTTTTTTCTTGAGGACATAGGGATGGGGGATCTTACATCGCAGTCAATCTTTGGAGAACAGAGCTGTGAAGCGGAGATTGTTGCAAAATCAGACGGCATCTTTGCCGGAGCTGCAGTGATAAAAGAAGGCTTTGCTTTATTAGACGAACATGTTCAAATCATTTTGCATAAAACAGATGGGGACATTTTACGAAAAGGTGAGGTGATTGCCGTGTTATGCGGTCCGGCGGCTGCGCTTCTTTCAGGAGAGAGGGTCGTATTAAATCTCATTCAGAGGATGTCAGGAATTGCGACGATGACAAGGGAGGCTGTTCGGCGGCTGGATGATGAACAGATTAAAATTTGTGACACGAGAAAAACAACACCGGGGCTGAGAATGCTGGAAAAATACGCTGTCAGAGCAGGGGGCGGGTATAATCATCGATTCGGCTTGTATGACGGCATCATGATTAAAGATAATCATATTGCAGCATGCGGCTCTATTTTAGAGGCGTGCCAAAAAGCTCGTCAGGCAGCGGGGCATATGGTAAATATCGAGGTGGAAATTGAAACGGAGGAACAGCTGCGGGAAGCAATTGAAGCAGGAGCAGATGTTATTATGTTTGACAACTGCCCGCCTGATACGGTCCGACATTTTGCAAATCTCACACCGAACCATATAAAAACTGAAGCTTCGGGCGGGATTACATTAGAATCTTTGCCTGCTTTTAAAGGGACGGGCGTGAATTATATTTCATTAGGATTTCTGACTCATTCCGTCAAAAGTTTAGATATCAGCATGGATGTTACATTATCAAATGAATCTGCGGAGGAATGCCGTTATGTCAATTCTTGATGTAATAAAACAATCGAATGATATGATGCCTGAATGTTATAAAGGAATGTCGAGAAAGGATATGGAAACGCGTGTTGCCGCCATTAAGAAAAAGTTCGGCAGCAGGCTCTTTATACCAGGCCATCATTATCAAAAAGACGAAGTGATACAATTTGCTGATCAAACAGGCGATTCCCTGCAGCTGGCCCAAATTGCGGAAAAAAACAAAGAAGCGGATTATATCGTATTTTGCGGCGTGCACTTTATGGCAGAGACCGCTGATATGCTGACAGGCGAGCAACAAACGGTCATCCTGCCTGATATGAGAGCCGGATGTTCTATGGCAGACATGGCTGACATGCAGCAGACCAATAGGGCATGGGAGAAGCTTCAGCATACATTCGGAGATACGATCATACCATTAACTTATGTGAACTCCACTGCGGAGATCAAGGCTTTCGTCGGTAAGCATGGCGGAGCGACTGTAACTTCTTCGAATGCGAAAAAAGTGCTTGAATGGGCGTTTACCCAGAAAAAAAGAATTTTATTTTTGCCTGATCAGCATTTAGGTAGAAATACGGCTTATGATCTGGGCATCGCGCTTGAGGATATGGCTGTGTGGGACCCGATGAAAGATGAATTAGTGACTGAGTCTGATCATAAGAATGTAAAAGTGATTTTGTGGAAAGGGCATTGCTCTGTTCACGAAAAATTCACCCCGAAAAATATCCATGATGTGAGAGAGCGTGACCCTGACATTCAGATCATTGTGCATCCGGAATGCTCACATGAAGTTGTGACGTTAAGTGACGACAGCGGATCAACGAAATATATTATCGATACAATCAACAAGGCTCCAGCGGGAAGCAAGTGGGCAATCGGAACAGAAATGAATCTTGTCCAGCGGATCATTCAAGAGCATCCTGATAAACAAATCGAATCACTCAATCCTGACATGTGCCCGTGTCTGACAATGAATCGAATCGATTTGCCGCATTTGCTGTGGTCTTTGGAACAAATAGAAAAAGGAGAACCTTCAGGCGTGATCAAGGTGCCAAAAGCCATTCAGCAAAATGCCCTCCTTGCCTTGAATCGAATGCTTGCGATCACGTAAATCAGAAATATTTCCCCTCCTTTACTCATAACTTCTTTTGTTCAGGCATATGTTGTGAAGAAACATATTGTAATCACAGCTGAACTGTTCACGTTTTGCATAGGAGGGGAAAACGTTGAAAATCCATATCGTTCAAAAAGGCGATTCGCTCTGGAAAATAGCTGAAAAGTACGGAGTTGATGTTGAGGAAGTGAAGAAACTCAATACACAGCTCAGCAGTCCAGACTCAATCATGCCTGGAATGAAAATAAAAGTGCCGTCCGAGGGTGTCCTGGTCAGAAAAGAGCCAAAAACGGGCCCGGCGGCCGGGAGTGTGAAGCAAGAACATCCAGAACACCCATATGCGAAAGAGAAGCCTAAATCCGTTGTCGACGTGGAAGACACAAAGCCGAAAGAAAAGAAGTCTGTGCCGTATGTCCCGCCGATGCCTAATTTGCAGGAAGATGTGTATCCTGAAGCTGATGTGAACGATTATTATGATATGAAACAGCTTTTCCAGCCTTGGTCGCCTCCTAAACCGGAGGAGCCAAAACATCATGACGGAAATAATGATCATATGTATCACATGCAAGATCAATTTCCACAACAGGAGGCTATGAGTAATATGGAAAATGCAAATTATCCGAATATGCCTAATATGCCAAAGGCGCCAGAGGTAGGCGGTATGGAAGAAGAAAACATTCATCACACAGTTCCGAATATGCCGGCTGTTCAGCCTTATTTTCATTATCCGGCTCATTTCGTGCCGTGTCCGGTTCCTGTTTCACCAATTCTTCCGGGTTCAGGATTATGCTACCCGTTCTATCCGGCACAACCTTATCCAATGTATCAGCCTCATGGATACCAGCCAAGTTTTGTATCGCCTCAGTATGATCCGGGTGAATATGAAAACCAGCATCATGAAAACAGCCATCACGGACATTACGGTTCATTCGGAGCGCCTCAATACGCATCACCGGCTTTTGGATCTCCGTATGGACATATGCCGTATGGCCCTCATTATGGCACACCTCAAGTGATGGGAGCATACCAGCAGGCTGCAGCTCCAGGATACATGCCGTACAAAGATCATGACGACTGTGGCTGTGATGATGGTCATCAGCCATATTTCTCCGCACCTGGATATTCGGGACTTGGAGCTTATGGAAGTCCTAATTTGCCTTACGGCGCAGCAAACCCAAATCCTAATCCTAATCAAAATCAAAATCCATATGCGGCCGGAGTTTCAATGCCGATGACGAATCAGCCTTCAGTAAACCAAATGTTTGGCCGGCCGGAAGAAGATGATGAGTGATTGTTCGGAACGATGTAAATCGTTCCTTTTTTTGTTTCACTGCTAAATGGACAGAACTTACAAGCTTAACATGCCCCTCGGACGCACATGATAAAAACGAGCAAACATGCTCAAATTCGTCCACGGGGGGCTTTTCCATTGGGTAAAAAAATGACGATCGCTAGCTTGATTCTAATGACAGCCGGCTTAACAGCATGCGGAGCAAACGATAATGCTATGAATGATACGCGCAATAACGGCAATACCCGTCCAATCGGATATTATACAAATGAAAATGACGCTGACAGGCAGGGAGAAGGAATCGTCGACAATGACGGTCCTGTTACTGAATTAATGGAGGACCAGAACGGCGGTAACCGAAACACTACTAATGTAAATAACCGTGACCGTGTTACTGCTGACGATCGCGTTCCTTTGGCAACTGACGGAACATATAACAACACGAATAACAGAAACATGAATCGGAACGTGACGAACAACGGATATGACAACCAAGAAAACAGAAGACTGGCTGCAAAAATTGCCAACCGTGTGAAACAAGTGAAAAACGTCAATGACACACAAGTTAAGGTAACGGATGACCGAGTGGTCGTTGCAGTCAGAAGCCACAGAGAGTTCACAAAGTCCGACAGGGAAAATGTTGCAAAAGCGGCACGCAACTATGCGAATGGCCGTGACGTCCAAGTGTCCACAGACAAAAGGCTGTTCACGAGACTTCATAAAATGAACTCCCGCTAGGACGGAAAGGCTGCCGGAAATGATATTCGGCAGCCTTTTTCTTTGCGTCAGCGAACAATACCTATTAAAGTGTACATAGAAAATGTCAAAAGAAGGTGAAAATATGGCAGGCCATTCCAAGTGGAAAAACATACAAAAAAGAAAAAATGCACAGGATGCAAAGCGCGGGAAAATCTTTATGAAACTCGCGAAAGAAATCTATGTGGCAGCGAAAGAAGGCGGAGCTGATCCAGAAGCAAATTCAGCATTGCGTCTTGTCATCGAAAAAGCAAAAGGCGCCAATATGCCGAATGAAAATATAGACCGTGCCATTAAAAAAGCCGCAGGGAGCCAAGACGGAAGCAGCTATGAGGAAATCACCTATGAAGGCTATGGTCCATCAGGGATCGCCGTTATGGTAGAATGTGTAACGGATAACAAAAACCGAACGGCGTCAAATGTGCGTACAGCATTTAATAAAAATGGCGGAAGTCTGGGAGAAAGCGGATGTGTAGCCTTTTTATTTGAACGGAAGGGATTCATTGCAATCGACCGTACAGAACGGCAAATAGAAGAAGATGAGCTTATGCTTGATGTGCTGGAAGCAGGGGGAGAAGAGCTGCAGACAGAAGAAGAGCAATATGAGGTACTAACAGAGCCCGAGCGTTTTGATGAGGTAAAAACAGCTCTAGAATCGAAATATCCCATTTCTTCGGCAGAGGTGACCATGCTTCCAAAAACCTATGCAGATGCCGATGATCAGGCCGTTGAGAAGCTGGAAAAACTGATTGACATCCTTGAAGATGACGATGATGTTCAAGAAGTCTATACCAATTACCGCTTATAAAAAACCGGCACGATGTCATATCGGGCCGGTTTTTGTTTATTCAAGAGACACGCTCATTTTCCTGTGTGTATTCCTTCTCCCAGAAATCAGCGTTTTTGATGCCCAACGCCTTCGGATCAAAGACTGGGTCTAAGCCTTGCTTCTTTTGGCGCTCGTAATCCTTTAAGGCGAGAAGCGCGGGTTTGGCAAGCAGCACGATGGCTATGACGTTCAGCCATACCATAATGCCAAGCCCTGCATCGCCTAATGCCCAAGCCAGTGAAGCGGTTTTCACAGTTCCATAGAACGTCGCGGCTAAAATAATCAGTTTTAAGCCGAGCATTGCCCATTTGCTTTCTCTGCCTCGGGCTAAATAGGCGATATTTGTTTCTGCGATATAGTAATACGCCATTATTGTTGTAAATGCGAAGAAGAATAAAGCGATGGCGACAAAGCCTGCACCGAATCCGGGAAGCACGCTGTCAATGGCCGCTTGAGTGAAGCCAGGACCCGCCTCCACGCCTTTAAGTTGTTGAACAATAAAGGAACCATCTGCAGCCTGAGTATTATACATACCGGTAAATAAGATCATGAATGCTGTAGCGGAACATACAAATAAGGTGTCAATATAAACGGAAAATGCCTGAACCAGCCCCTGTTTGACCGGATGGGAAACTTCTGCAGCGGCCGCTGGATGCGGGCCTGTTCCCTGGCCGGCTTCGTTTGAGTAAATGCCTCGTTTAACACCCCAGGAAATCGCCATGCCGATCAGGCCGCCAAATGCGGAATCTAATGCAAAAGCGCTTTTGAAAATCATCGAGATCACAGCAGGCAGTTCAGATATATTCATGGCAATAATAATCAATGACAGCAGAATATATCCAATAGCCATAAACGGAACAATCATTTGCGCGGCATTGGCAATTCGTTTGACGCCGCCAAAAATAATAAACCCTAATAATAAAACGAGAATACAGCCTGTGATGGCAGGAGAGATGCCGAATGCATTTTGGACGCCAGCTGCAATGGAGTTGGACTGTACGCCCGGCATCAGAAGGGCCATTGCAATAAGGGCAGCAGCGGCAAATAGGACGGCAAACCATTTAATGCCTAAGCCTTTTTCTATATAATAAGCGGGGCCCCCTCGATATTGGCCGCCTTGTTTCACTTTGTAAATTTGAGCAAGAGTTGATTCAACAAAGGCGCTCGCAGCACCAATAAAGGCAATCGCCCACATCCAGAACACTGCGCCGGGTCCGCCGAATGCAATCGCTGTCGCCACACCCGCAATGTTTCCTGTTCCCACTCGGCCGGACAGCGCAATCGATAATGCTTGAAAAGAAGAAACGCCGGCTTCAGAGCTCTTTCCCTGGAACATCAGAACTATCATTTCTTTCAAATGCCTGACTTGTAAAAAACGGGTCATAATAGAAAAGACTAATCCAATTCCCAATAAAATATAAATGACGGGCGTACTCCATAAAACCGCATTCAAACTAGCAACAAAATCTCCCATCAAGCTTCCCCCTCACTTCATTTCGAATACATGTATAAAAAGGATTTTGGTCTAATCGAACTATTTCTACAATCGATTTGTCACATTATATGACCGGTAATTATCAATGAGAAGAGAAGAGGAAAAAGAAAACGCGGCATATCGATTACGCCGCGTTTTTCTTACAGAGGCAAACTGATGGCAATTGTAAAAAGGTCCTTCAACAACAAATAGCCAAGCTCTGTCAATCCGTATATAAAAGGAAAAGCAATCAGGAATTGTTGGAATCGTTTTTCATTTGTTTCGTTCATCATATGGGCTGCTGTCCGGATAATTCCAGTAAATTGTTTTTTTATTCACAAGTTCGCCTCTGTCTGCATCTAAGCTTAAGGTATTTCGGGATACATACGTGTTTAACGTATAGCTGCTGTCCGGCGATTCAACCGATTGGACGAGACTGCCTTTTTCTGAACGTTTTTCAGTGAAAATAACATCCAATAGACTGCGCCGCCGAAGAATATCAGAAGTGCAAATATGATAATTGGATTTTGCTGCGTATATTGATGTGACTCTCTCCCTTTTTTTCTCATTTTGCCATATACCGGGTTTATGCTATCTTTACATTTCTTTAAAATTCCCTCAATAAACTGATGGTATGATGAAATAAAACAGATAAAGGGTGGGGAGACAGAGATGGAGAAAACATATTGTCATTCCGGTGAGAAGGGCTCAGAAGCGGTTTACTTAACTGTGAGAGGCTATCGAATTAAGCTGTCACCTGAACAAATGAAACTGATTTCTGCTGTCAGAAAGTAAATATAAATGGACAAAAGGCAGCCGCTTGAGCGGCTGCCTTTTCGAATTAAGAATATTTTCTTTTCCGTTGCGCGAAACGCTTTTGGAACCAATCTTTCTTATATAAAAATGCAATAGCCTCAAGCCAAAAACCCGGAATCTTTTTGGGGAATATCGGTTTTTTATAGAGTGCATGATACGCTGATTTTAAATCGTCCCACTGAGTGCACGTTTTTGTCTGTTCAAATCTCGCAACATCAATCACCCGCACCGCTCCGGTTTCTGTCAGAATCAGATTCCGCAAATGAATGTCTGACGGGTTCAGACCGGCTCCCCGTGCGTCAGAGAGTGCTTCTTCAACCTGCTGAATCATGTCATCACTGATCGCAATGCCTTTCTTTAGACAGTTATAAAAGGTTTCACCTTTAATATATTCCATGAGAATAAATGAATCACCAGTTTCGTAAATGTCAGGGTAGAATGCGGACCCGGCTAATTTTTCATAGATCGCGGCTTCTTTGACGGCTGTCGCTTGATATTCCGGAAAAAATACTTTCAGCGCCATTTTTCGATCGCCTTCTGTTAAGGCGAACACATAGGCGCTTCTTCCCTTGCCGATGAGGGTCAATTCCTCGGACTTTTCTTTGACTTTATCAAATCTGCTGTTCTTGCGGTATATGACTGAATGGGCCAGTGCCTCTGCTTTTGTCAGCATTTCATTCACCTTCTTTGCTCTATTTTATGCAGTTGTTTATAGGAAAATCATAAACTGTTCGGGAAAAAGAGCCTATTTCTAGTGTATCTGGTCTTGAAGAAGAAGGCTACCTATAAGTCTTGATTGTGATAAAAGAGACATAAAGCGATCATTTCCATTCTTGAAAAGCGCTTACAAATGGGATAGTATTAATTTTAAATAAAGCGCTTTCGTAAATGTTCAAGGAGGAACAAGCTATGACAAAACAGATTGTGACAGGGATTATCGGTGCGGGGCGCATCGGCAAACTTCATGTTCAAAATATACGCCGGATTCCTCACATGAAAATAAAAGCGGTCTCTGATATTCAGGCAAGCCGTATAAAAAGCTGGGCTGACAGTCATCAGATTGAATACATAACCTCTGACTTTCGTGATTTATTACATGACCCTGATATTGACGCTGTTTTCATTTGCTCACCGACAGCTGCACATGCGCAGATGATCAGAGAAGCGGCCGAGGCGAAAAAGCATATTTTTTGTGAGAAGCCCGTCAGTTTTTCTCTAGATGAAACAAAAGAAGCGCTCGCAGCCGTCCGAAAACACGGGGTTGCACTTCAAGTCGGATTTAACCGCCGTTTTGATCCTCATTTTAAGAAAATCAAAACGATTGTTGAAAATGGTGAAATCGGTACGCCCCATTTATTAAAAATTACTTCTCGGGACCCAGAACCCCCGAATATAGATTATGTCCGTACCTCGGGCGGCTTGTTTATGGATATGTCGATCCATGATTTTGATATGGCCAGATATATTATGGGAAGCGAAGTGACGGAAGTGTATGCAAAAGGAGCGGCTTTGGTGAATCCTTCTTTTGCAGAGCTGGGAGATATTGATACGGCTGTCATTACATTGACTTTTGAAAACGGTGCCATGGCTGTAATTGACAACAGCCGCCAAGCTGTCTACGGATATGACCAGCGGATTGAGGTCTTCGGGACGAAAGGCTCGGCAGCAGCGGACAACAGCAGGCCGACGACGGTCGAAGTGTCAACAGCTGATTTTGTGATGAAGGATAAACCGCATTTCTTTTTCCTGGAACGCTATAAGGATTCGTATGAGGAGGAGATTCTTCGGTTTACGGAAGCGATTGATACAAACCGGGAGACTGCCTGCACCGGCAACGACGGTTTTCAGGCGGAACGGATCGCAAGAGCGGCTCAGCAATCGCATGCTATTGGCATGCCTGTCAGTATTGAGCACACTGAAAAAATCGTTTTTTGATCAAGCAGGATTACATTTCAGCAAGCTTGGGTATATACTCCATTGATACTTTAAGTAGGCGGTGGAGAAAATGAATACAGCACATGCTAAAGGAAATGTTTTGAACAAAATCGGAATTCCTTCTCACATGGTTTGGGGTTACATTGGCGTTGTCATCTTTATGGTTGGAGATGGCCTCGAACAAGGCTGGCTGTCTCCTTTTCTCGTTGATCATGGTCTCAGTATGCAGCAATCCGCATCGTTATTTACCATGTACGGCATTGCTGTCACCATCTCGGCTTGGCTTTCAGGCACGTTTGTCCAAACTTGGGGGCCAAGAAAAACGATGACTGTCGGCTTGCTTGCATTTATCCTCGGTTCGGCCGCTTTTATCGGCTGGGCGATTCCTCATATGTATTATCCGGCTCTCTTAGGCAGCTATGCTCTTAGAGGCTTGGGATATCCGCTGTTTGCATACTCTTTTCTTGTGTGGGTGTCATACAGCACCTCTCAAAAGATTCTTGGAAAAGCCGTCGGCTGGTTTTGGTTTATGTTTACGTGCGGCCTTAACGTGCTCGGTCCATTCTATTCAAGCTATGCGGTTCCGGCATTTGGGGAAATCAATACGCTTTGGAGCGCTTTACTGTTTGTAGCGGCAGGCGGATTTCTCGCCCTATTTTTTAACAAAGATAAATTTACACCTGTGCAAAAACAAGATCAGCCGAAATGGAAAGAGTTGTCGAAGGCATTTACAATTATGTTTGAAAACCCTAAAGTCGGCATCGGCGGAGTGGTCAAGACAATTAATGCCATAGGACAATTTGGATTTGCCATCTTTCTCCCGACTTATTTAGCGCGCTACGGATATTCTGTTTCAGAATGGCTGCAAATATGGGGAACGCTGTTTTTTGTTAATATTGTGTTTAATATTATTTTCGGTGCAGTCGGAGATAAACTTGGCTGGCGCAATACCGTGATGTGGTTTGGAGGTGTGGGGTGCGGCATTTTTACGCTGGCGCTTTATTACACGCCTCAGTTAATCGGGCATCAGTATTGGGTGCTGATGATTATCGCCTGCTGCTACGGTGCGGCATTGGCAGGCTATGTGCCATTAAGTGCGCTTTTGCCGACGCTTGCTCCTGATAATAAAGGCGCTGCCATGTCTGTGTTAAACTTGGGGTCCGGATTATGTGCGTTTATTGCACCGGGTATTGTGAGTCTTTTCATTGGACCGCTCGGAGCTGGCGGCGTCATTTGGATCTTTGCGGCGTTGTATTTTTTCAGTGCTTTTCTGACACGATTTTTGACGATTTCTGAGCAAAGCGCTGATGTGTATACGGAAGAACGGCTGGTCAGGGAAAACGTGCAAACAAATTTCGAGAAAACGGTTAAGCAGTAGCCTCTTTGGTCAAACTAATCATAAACGTGTGCAAAGAGGTGTAGAGGGTGAAACGATTCAGCACGGCGTATCTGTTGCTGGGCATTCTTTGCTCAGCCGCAGCATTTCTAATAGGTGCTCCTCCCCGCGCACTTGGGGCGGAAGTGGAGCACTATGAACCGCTGCAGGTGCATGTGCAGCTTGAAAAAGTGTATTTGGACGGAGATGTCAGCATTGAGCATAAGCGTGAAAAAGTGCTTTCTATGGATGATTTTTGGGCAGCTTATGCCGGCTGGACACTGGTCGAACAAAAAAAGGGTTATGTGCTCTTCCGGAAGCAAATGGACGATATTTCTCCGCTCAGCAAGGTGAACGGGTATATCGGTGTATCGGATAATGGAGTGATTTCCACTTTTCATGGTCGGCCTGAGTCAGCTTCCGAACCGATTCAGTCTTTTTTCCAAATTGATTTAGAAAGGCTGGAAAGCCATATGCAAAAAAATCTGCTGAAAGGCATTCCATTTCGGACAAAAGCGGAGTTTGAGGACGTCATAGAACATATGAAGACATACAGCGGGTGACGTCCGCTGATTGAAGACATGTATTCATGTCTTTTTTTTCGTGGAAGAATGAGAGAGAAGCGAACATATGTTAACTTTTCTATAAGACTTTGGCTGTTTTTATGGTACAATGAAGAACAGTCAAAGAGGTGAATTTGCGTGATCGAATTTGTTAAAGGGACGATTGATTATGTATCTCCCCAATATATTGTGATAGAGAACGGCGGCATTGGCTATCAGATTTTCACGCCGAATCCGTTTATATATAAGGAGAGAAGTCAAGAAACGATTTTTACGTACCATCATATCAGAGAGGATGCTTTTTCGCTCTACGGTTTTTCAACAAGAGAGGAGAAGGCGCTCTTTACAAAGCTCTTAAACGTGACCGGGATCGGTCCAAAAGGCGCACTCGCCATTTTGGGCTCAGGTGATCCGGGAGCGGTTATCCAAGCAATTGAAAATGAGGATGAAGCCTTTTTGGTCAAGTTTCCTGGTGTAGGAAAGAAAACCGCGCGCCAGATTATTCTTGATTTAAAAGGAAAGCTTGCTGATGTTGTGCCTGAAATGATTGAAAATCTGTTTAATCATGAAGAAAGGCTTGAAAAGCAAACAGCAGAAACGGCTCTCGAAGAAGCGCTTGAGGCCCTCAGGGTTCTCGGATATGCTGAAAAAGAAATCAAAAAGGTGCTTCCTCACCTGAAAGAAGATATTGGGCTGTCAACAGACCAATACGTGAAAAAAGCATTACAAAAACTATTGAAGTAAGGTGATGTTCATGGATGAACGGCTCGTCTCAAGTGAAGCAGACAACCATGAATCAGTGATAGAGCAAAGCCTGAGGCCGCAAAATCTGGCGCAGTATATCGGGCAGCATAAGGTGAAAGAAAATTTGCGCGTGTTTATAGATGCGGCAAAAATGAGGCAGGAGACGTTGGATCATGTTCTTCTGTACGGGCCGCCCGGACTCGGGAAAACCACGCTTGCTTCCATCGTTTCCAATGAAATGGGAGTGGAATTGCGGACGACATCAGGACCTGCGATTGAAAGACCTGGTGACTTGGCTGCCATATTAACGGCGCTGGAGCCGGGAGATGTATTATTTATTGATGAAATACATAGGCTGCACAGATCGATTGAAGAAGTGCTTTATCCTGCGATGGAGGACTTTTGTCTGGATATTGTGATCGGCAAAGGTCCCTCTGCCCGCTCGGTCCGGCTTGACCTGCCGCCTTTTACGCTGGTAGGCGCCACGACGAGGGTAGGGCTTTTGACAGCGCCGTTAAGAGATCGATTCGGCGTAATGTCGCGCCTTGAATACTATACGCAAGAAGAGCTGGCGGATATTGTCACAAGAACTGCAGATGTATTCGAGGTTGAGATTGATAAACCGTCCGCTCTTGAAATTGCAAGAAGATCGAGAGGTACGCCCCGCGTAGCGAATCGTCTCCTGAGAAGGGTCCGCGACTTCGCCCAGGTGCTGGGTGACAGCCGGATTACGGAAGAGATTTCGCAGGATGCGCTTGAGCGGCTTCAGGTTGACCGTCTCGGTTTGGATCATATTGATCACAAGCTGCTGATGGGCATGATCGAAAAATTTAACGGCGGCCCGGTGGGTCTTGATACCATTTCAGCCACAATCGGCGAAGAACCGCATACGATTGAAGACGTGTACGAACCGTACCTCCTGCAAATCGGATTTATCCAAAGAACGCCGCGTGGAAGGATCGTGACACCGGCCGTTTATCATCATTTCCAAATGGAGGCTCCCCGATATGACTGAATTCCCTAAGATCATTATGATTCTTGGTGCTGTTTTGCTTATCATTGGAGCAGTTTTGCATTTTGTCGGCAAGATGCCGGGAGATATTTTTGTGAAAAAAGGAAATGTCACATTTTTCTTCCCGGTTGTCACTTGTATCATCATAAGTGTGGTATTATCAATTTTGCTTAATCTTTTCGGCAGAATGAAATAACAAAAGACTAGAATAAAGGTGAAATCATCATGAAAGTCGATTTATTTGATTTTGAACTACCCGAACGTTTAATTGCACAAGTGCCGTTGGAGCAGCGTGATGCTTCAAGGCTGATGGTGCTTGATAAACATACAGGAGAGCTGACTGACAGCTCGTTTAAACACATTATCAGTTTCTTTAAAGAAGGAGATTGTCTTGTACTGAACAATACCCGTGTGCTGCCTGCGCGGTTATTCGGGACAAAAGAGGATACCGGCGCGAAAGTGGAACTGCTTTTGCTGAAACAGGAAGCTGGTGACAAGTGGGAAACACTTGCCAAACCAGCGAAACGGGTAAAAAAAGGAACCGTTGTGACATTTGGAGACGGAAGATTGAAGGCTGTCTGCACGGAAGAGCTTGAGCATGGCGGCAGAAAAATGGAATTCCAGTATGGCGGTATTTTCTACGAAGTGCTGGAATCCCTTGGAGAGATGCCGCTCCCGCCATATATTAAAGAACAGCTCGATGACAGAGAGCGCTACCAGACCGTATATTCTAAAGAAATTGGCTCTGCGGCCGCGCCTACTGCGGGACTTCACTTCACGGAAGAAATCTTGCAGCAATTGAAAGACAAAGGTGTGCAAATTGAGTTCATCACTCTGCACGTAGGCCTTGGAACGTTTCGTCCTGTGAGTGCCGATGACGTTGAAGAGCATAATATGCATGCAGAGTTTTATCAAATGTCAGAAGAAACGGCGGCAGCCTTAAACAAAGTAAGGGAAAATGGCGGCCGGATTATTTCTGTCGGCACGACATCGACACGCACGCTTGAAACGATTGCCGGGGAACATGACGGGCAATTTAAAGCATCAAGCGGCTGGACATCTATTTTTATTTATCCGGGCTATGAATTTAAAGCCATTGACGGAATGATTACAAACTTCCATTTGCCGAAATCGTCATTGATTATGCTGGTCAGCGCGCTTGCGGGAAGAGAAAACGTTCTCCGCGCTTATAACCATGCGGTGGAAGAGGAATACCGTTTCTTCAGCTTCGGAGACGCGATGCTGATTATATAATTTTGAGAACAGGAGGCCTCATCAAAAGTGGCTGAACAACCAATACGCTATGAATTTATAAAAGAATGCAAACAAACAGGGGCTCGGCTGGGCAAAGTGCATACCCCTCACGGCTCCTTTGAAACACCAGTGTTTATGCCGGTCGGCACACTGGCGACAGTCAAAACGATGTCACCTGAAGAGCTGAAAGCAATGGATGCGGGCATCATTTTAAGCAACACTTATCACCTATGGCTCCGCCCGGGTCACGATATTGTCAAGGAAGCAGGCGGGCTCCACAAATTTATGAATTGGGACCGGGCTATTTTAACAGATTCAGGCGGTTTTCAGGTCTTTTCCTTAAGCAAGTTTCGTAATATAGAGGAAGAGGGCGTCCATTTCCGCAATCACCTAAATGGAGACAAGCTGTTTTTATCTCCGGAAAAAGCGATGGAGATCCAAAACGCACTCGGCTCTGATATTATGATGGCGTTTGACGAATGTCCGCCGTACCCGGCAGAGTACGATTATATGAAGCGATCAGTTGAGCGGACAAGCCGATGGGCGGAACGCTGCCTGAATGCCCACAACCGTCAGGATGAACAAGGGCTGTTTGGCATTGTACAGGGCGGAGAATATGAAGATCTGCGTACACAAAGTGCGAAGGACTTGATCTCCCTTGATTTCCCGGGATATGCTATAGGCGGATTATCAGTCGGAGAGCCGAAGGATGTCATGAACCGTGTACTCGAGTTTACAACACCGCTCCTGCCGAAGGATAAACCGAGATATCTGATGGGAGTCGGTTCTCCGGACGCACTGATCGACGGAGCGATCCGCGGGGTCGACATGTTTGACTGTGTGCTGCCTACCCGGATTGCAAGAAACGGCACAGTGTTTACAGCTGAAGGCCGTCTCAATATGAAAAATGCGAAATTCGAAAGAGATTTCCGTCCGATTGATGAAGAGTGTGATTGCTATACATGTAAAAACTACACTCGCGCGTATATCAGACACTTGATCCGCTGCAATGAAACATTTGGCCTTCGATTAACAACTTACCATAACCTTCATTTTCTGTTACACTTAATGGAGCAGGTAAGACAGGCTATTCGTGAGGATCGTCTGGGTGATTTCAGAGAAGAGTTCTTTGAGCGTTACGGCTACAACAAGCCAAATGCGAAAAGCTTCTAAATAAAAATGAAAAACAGGCTTACAGAAAGGGGTGAAAATCATGACAGGCACTTTAGGTACATTGGTTCCTATTATTTTAATGTTTGCGGTCCTTTACTTCTTGCTGATTCGTCCTCAGCAAAAACAGCAAAAGGCAGTACGCCAAATGCAGGAGGAACTGAAAAAAGGCGATTCAGTAGTGACAATCGGGGGATTGCACGGTACTGTTGACTCTATCGACGAAAGCAAAGTCGTCATTAAGACTGGTGAAAACACACGTCTTACGTTCGACCGCCGCGCGATCAGAGAAGTTTCTGCTGCTGAATAACAGCAGGAGCTATACATAGCAAACAAAAAAAGAGCGGGTGAACCCGCTCTTTTTTATGTGGAAGACCTGTTTCCCCTCATGTTCACGCCGAAAATCCCGCCCAGCATGCATACCCCTAAAAATCCAAGATGGAATAGCAGCTGTTCTGCTGTAAATGTCTTTCCGAATCCTAAATACTGAAACAATAAAATAATCAGAGAAAAGCTTAAGGCAGTCAATGCCCCGATCATCCAGCCTCTTTCTTTCCCTTTCCCCCCTGAAATAAACCCGCCGATAAATAAAGAAAGAAATGAGATGGCGTTGATCAGCCAGTTGAATGATGCCTCTTCAAGCGAGGTTGCTGTCAGTAAAAGTGAAACGGCTAAACTCGTCAGGAGCATGGCTGAGAATATGGCGATTAAGCCGTAAAGAATGCCTTTTCCAACTTGTTTCGTTTCCTCCATGAATGTCTCCTCTCTGCCTGTATTAAAAGGCTTCTGATCTTTTTGAACAAAGCCGTCAGACATGCTGATGGCTCGTCTTTGTAAAAATGTATTCCCTTATCCCATGAATTAGACGTAAAAGCTTTATGAAATACGATCAGTTTTCCTTACATAAATTGTTCGTTTTGTTGCATCCTATGATGAGTTGGAGGTGCATGATGGAAGAGCTTCTCACTATTGCGTTTCGCACAATCGTATTATATTTTGTGATACTGGTCATTTTTCGTTTCATGGGCAAACGGGAAATCGGGGAGCTTAGTATTTTAGATCTCGTTGTCTTTATCATGATGGCTGAAATTGCCGTTTTAGCCATAGAAAACGTAGAAGATCATCTATTTCACACCATTTTGCCAATGCTTGTATTAATGATCATCCAAGTGACATTCGCATACTTATCTTTAAAAAACCGAAAAGTTCGCCAGCTTCTGGACGGCAAGCCGACCATTATTATTAAATACGGGAAAATTGACGAAGACGCCATGAAATCACAGCGTTATAATTTTGATGATTTAATGGTTCAGCTCAGAGAAAATAATATCGACAGAGTAGCTGATGTATCATTTGCTATTTTAGAGCCGTCAGGCAAACTGACTGTTGTAAAGAAAGAAAACAGCGGAGAGCATCGGCAGCTCGAAATGCCGCTGATTATAGACGGCTCTATTCAAACAGAAAACCTGTCCAGAATCGGCAAAGACAAACAGTGGCTGCATGAAAAGTTACGAAAACACGGATATACAAACCCTTCAGACATTTCTTTTTGCTCGTTTACTGACGGAGAGTTATTTATTGATGAAAAAGATGGGCACCGCACGTGACCTTTACCGGACGATCAGACGTCCGATAATAGGAATGCGGCGAAGCTCATCTTTTTTAATTAAACCGAATGCGAGCAGGAGGATGATATAGATGCCTGCACTCATCGCAATCCATCCGGCGACATTCACAGCCTCGGACGCTCCAAAGCTTACACATTGTTTGATGGCGGAACTGATGAATCCGGAAATCACAATAACAGCAAAACTGAGTGCGTACTCCTTGATTTTAATACTGATCGGCAGTACCTTGCTTACTGTTGCCGCGTGCAAAAGCGTGACGAGCACCATACCTGTCACAATGGCTAATGCTGCGCCCATAATGCCGAGGGACGGTCTGGTGGCAAGGACGAAAATAAGGCCTGTTTTGACAAGCGCTCCGATTAGGCTGTTCATCATCGCAGCCCCGGCTAAATTAAGCGCCTGCAGCACTGCTTGAAGAGGGCCTTGGAAATAATAAAGCAGAAAAAACGGGGCCATCACTTTTATAAATACAGCAGCGCCTGAGGACCCATACATCACCCTCATCAGCTCATCCGCAAATACGAATAAAATGACAACTGAAATGCCTCCGCTAAGCAGGCAGAGCCGCATGGCTTGTTCCAAGCGGTATTCCACCACCTGCAATTTTTTCTGCTCCATTCCTTCACTGATCGCAGGAACAAGCGCGGTCGACAAAGAATATGTAATAAAGCTGGGCAGAGTCAGCAGCGTCATGGCAAAGCCCGTCAGTTCGCCGTATTGCTTTGTTGCGGCAACTGTCGCCACGCCGGCAATGGCAAGGCTTTGGGCGACGACAATCGGCTCAAAAAACCAAGAAAGGTTTCCGATAAAACGGCTTCCGGTCGTTGGAAGGGATACGCTCATTAACTGGGAAAAAGTTTGTTTTCCGTTTTTTATTGACTGGAAAAAGTGCTTTCTGATTTTAATTGTCTTTTTATACTTAAAGCAAATGAATAAATAAAGGAGTGACGCCAGTTCCCCTGCGACTGAGGAGATCATTGCCCCCGCTGCAGCATATTCAATTCCGTAAGGGAGAAAAATCGTCGTGCATACGGCGACAAGTGAAATCCGGACGACCTGTTCAAGGACTTGAGACACGGCAAGCGGGTTCATATTCTGTTTTCCTTGAAAGTAACCCCTCAGCACACTCGATATAGCGATAATCGGTACAACTGGCGTAATGGCCAGAAGCGGGTACAATGTTCTCTTATCTGTCAGCATCGTTTCAGCCATAACCGGGGCGAAAAACAGAAACAGCGGTGTAAAGATCAGGCTGAGCACTCCTGTGATGGTCAGAGACATGACTAAAATATTTTTCGTTTTTTGATGATCGCCGCGCGCGCTGGCTTCAGCCACAAGCTTACTGATCGCCACCGGCAGACCGAATTGAGTTAATGTAGTGGCTAAGAAAAAGGTAGGCACCGCCATCATGTAAAGCCCGACTCCTTCTTCACCGATAAAACGGGCGATAACCACCCGGTTGACAAACCCGAGCATTCTTGTAACCATTCCTGCCGCGATAAGGATAAGAGTGCCCTTTAAAAACGTCTGTTTCGCCATTTTTACCCCCTGCCTTCTCAAACTACCTGTAATCATATACAATAAAGATATGCGTATATATCGTCCAAGCATGACAAGTCTTCTTGAAAAACAATAAAAAGGAGCGTGGAATTCATGGAGAAGCATTCCGCCGATCTATATAAAGACCACGTCAGGCCGTTTCTTTACAGCAAACTGGAAGAGTTTAAGATTCTCGGGTATGATGATGTTGAACTCGAAAGTTTGTGGTCATACTTAACAGGTAAGAAGTGGAAAAAGAAAACGGAACTGCACATTTATGAGATGACGAGCGATATTTTATCAGTGAAAATTGGCGAATTTATGAACTATGCAACCGTTGAGTCATTTAAAACGTCTAATTGGCTGGGAAGTGAAGAAGGCCAGGAAGCATTGGAAGAACTGCTGAGATAGCAGGTTGATTCGCACAGGTTTAAGGGAGGATATACATAATGAAAAAAGGACGCTTGATTGCGTTTTTCCTTTTCGTTTTATTGATCGGCACGGGCTTGGGCTACTTTACGAAGCCTGCCGCTAACAATATTACGTTAGGATTGGATTTGCAAGGCGGATTTGAGGTGCTGTATGATGTACAGCCCGTAAAAAAAGGTGACAAAATCACAAAAGACGTTCTGGTCAGCACAGTAGAGGCGCTGAACCGCAGGGCCAACGTTCTCGGTGTCAGCGAACCGAACATCCAAATTGAAGGAAATAACCGGATTCGCGTTCAGCTTGCTGGGGTGACAAACCAAAACAGAGCGCGTGAAATCTTGGCGACTGAAGCCCAGCTTTCTTTCAGAGATACGAATGACAAAGAATTGCTGAATGGCTCTGACCTCGTCGAAAACGGAGCCAAACAAACATATGATGCCAAAACAAATGAACCGATTGTCAGTATTAAACTGAAAGATGCTGATAAATTCGGTGAAGTGACCAAAAAGGTCATGAAAATGGCGCCAAATAACCAGCTTGTCATTTGGATGGATTACGAAAAAGGGGACTCCTTCAAAAAAGAAGTTCAAAAAGAGCATCCTAAATATGTATCCGCTCCAAATGTAAGTCAGGAATTAAACACAACAGACGTTACAATTGAAGGACAATTTACTGTTCAAGAAGCGAAAGATTTAGCCAGCATTTTAAACGCCGGCGCGCTTCCTGTGAAACTGACTGAAAAATATTCGACATCAGTAGGCGCACAATTCGGCCAGCAGGCGCTCCATGATACGGTGTTTGCCGGTATTGTCGGTATTGCAATTATTTTCTTATTTATGCTTTTCTATTACCGCCTGCCGGGATTAATCGCCGTGATTACGCTATCAGTTTATATCTACATTACACTCCAGATTTTTGACTGGATGAATGCTGTACTTACACTTCCGGGAATTGCCGCTCTCATTTTAGGTGTCGGGATGGCTGTTGACGCCAATATCATCACCTATGAGCGGATTAAAGAAGAGCTCAAGCTAGGAAAGTCAGTCCGCTCTGCCTTCCGTTCAGGAAACAGACGGTCATTTGCGACGATTTTTGACGCGAATATTACAACGATTATTGCAGCGGTTGTGCTCTTTATCTTCGGGACAAGCTCTGTTAAAGGGTTTGCGACGATGCTGATTCTGTCGATTTTGACAAGCTTTATCACTGCCGTTTTCTTATCAAGATTTCTTCTCGCTCTCCTTGTGGAAAGCAGATGGCTTGATCGGAAAAAAGGCTGGTTCGGCGTCAACAAGAAGCATATCATGGATATTCAGGATACGGACGAAAATACAGAGCCGCATACACCGTTCCAAAAATGGGATTTCACGAGCAAACGCAAATATTTCTTTATTTTCTCCAGTGCGGTCACGATAGCCGGGGTTATTATCCTGCTTGTGTTCAAGCTGAATCTTGGCATTGACTTTGCAAGCGGTGCACGTATTGAAGTGCAAAGCGACCATAAGCTGACGACAGAGCAGGTGGAGAAGGATTTTCAATCTCTGGGCATGGAACCTGATACTGTAGTTCTGTCAGGCGAAAAGAGCAATATCGGTGTTGCCCGTTTTGTTGGAGTGCCAGATAAAGAAACCATTGCAAAAGTCAAAACGTATTTCAAAGACAAATACGGATCAGAGCCAAATGTCAGCACAGTTTCACCGACAGTCGGCAAAGAGCTGGCAAGAAATGCGCTGTACGCAGTTGCTATAGCTTCAATTGGCATCATCATTTACGTTTCGATCCGATTCGAATACAAAATGGCGATTGCCGCAATAGCTTCACTGCTTTATGACGCTTTCTTTATCGTCACGTTCTTTAGCATTACAAGGCTTGAGGTAGATGTTACGTTCATCGCGGCCGTCTTGACGATTATCGGGTATTCTATTAACGATACTATCGTTACATTTGACAGGGTTCGAGAGCATATGAAAAAGCGCAAACCGAAAACATTTGCCGACCTGAATCATATTGTAAACCTGAGCCTGCAGCAAACCTTTACACGATCTATTAACACAGTATTAACTGTCGTGATTGTTGTCGTGACATTGCTGATCTTTGGGGCATCTTCTATTACAAACTTCTCAATTGCTCTATTGGTCGGGTTGTTAACAGGCGTTTATTCTTCTCTCTACATTGCCGCACAAATTTGGCTTGCATGGAAAGGAAAAGAACTGAAAAAAGATTCGGTGCAATAAAAAAACAGGCTGTCCTTTGCAGGGCAGCCTGTTTTTTGAAGTTTCATTGAACTTAAAATAGACATTTGCTATAATGACATACGCTTACATTTAAACATATAAATGGTGTTAAGAGTGTTTGTGACAGGTTTTCAGAATGTGGGAGGGTTATATATGAGGGTTCGCGAATCAGAGCTGCCGGGCATAGGGCAAAAAGTTGAAATGATTACTAGAAACCACGATAAAATTTCAATTATTATTCATCATGACGGCCGGAGAGAGCTGTACTATTTTGACGAAAACGATCATGAAGAATGTGTTGCCTCCGTGCAGTTAGATGACGCTGAAGCTAGGCAAATTTCTGCAATTCTCGGCGGAATGGCATATAAACCGAAAGCATTAGAAAGCGTCGAGGCAGCCCTTGGTGATTTGATCATAGAATGGTTTAAAGCAGAGACTGGAGCGCCTGCCATTCATCATACAATTGGTGATTTGGATGCAGGGCAGGAATATCATGTGACTGTCATTGCGATCATTAAGAAGAATCAAGAAAAACAATTAAATCCGGGATCTGAAACAGTCATTGATGAGGGCGATACCCTTGTGATTTCCGGTGAGAGAAACGGACTGAAGAGGCTGATCCGGGAAAAATTAACTGCAAATGAGGCTTGACCTAGCGTCAAGCCATGTTTAAAACCAGTCTTGATAGGGAAAGTTACCTCAATAAGTGAAGTTTGGGGGAAAGAGAATGAATAAACAATGGACCATTATTTTCGCACTTATTTTTACCTTAATTGTCGCTATTTTTGCAGTCATTAATGTCAGATCGGTAGAAGTTGATTACCTGTTTGGCAGATCAGAATGGCCGCTCATTCTTGTCATTTTAGGCTCAGTTTTAATGGGAGCGCTGATCGTGTTTTCGGTTGGGATTTTTCAGGTGATGAAATTAAAGCGCGAAATAAAAGTGCTGCGGAAAGAAAACAAAACTGCGATACATAAACAAGAGGATACTCAACTTGCTGATCAGACCGATACACAGGATGCATCAGCCGTGATTGAGAAAAAAGACTAGTTTTCGAATAATATTTGAAACCCCTCAGCTTGCTCTAGTATAATAGGGTGGTTGAGGGGTGAATTTATGTTAGCGTCAAAAATGCGATGGGAAATCCAGCGACCAGATCAGGATAAGGTCAAATCACTCACAGAACAATTGCATATAACACCTCTTGTTGCGTCCCTGCTTGTAAAAAGAGGCTTTGATACGGCAGAAAGCGCAAAGCTGTTTTTACATACAAAGGATGCCGATTTTTATGACCCTTTTGAAATGAAGGGCATGAAAGAAGCGGCAGAGCGTATAAAACAGGCGATTTCACAACAAGAACAGATTATGATATATGGCGATTATGACGCCGATGGAGTTACCAGTACGTCAGTGATGCTGCACACACTGCAAAAGCTGTCGGCTCAAGTTGATTTTTATATACCTGACCGCTTTAAAGAAGGATATGGCCCTAATGAACAGGCGTTCCGTTCGATTAAAGAACGGGGCTTCTCTCTGATTATTACGGTTGATACAGGAATTGCCGCCGTGCATGAAGCAAAGGTGGCAAAGGAACTCGAACTTGATGTCATCATTACCGATCACCATGAGCCGGGACCGGAGCTCCCGGATGTTCACGCGATCGTCCACCCGAAGCAGCCGGGCTGCACCTACCCGTTTAAAGAATTGGCCGGAGTCGGAGTCGCGTTTAAGCTTGCTCACGCTTTATTGGGCGAACTTCCAGATGAACTGCTTGACTTGGCGGCAATCGGTACTATTGCCGATCTTGTCCCGCTGCATGACGAAAACAGATTAATTGCAACACTAGGACTTGAAAGGCTTCGGCGGACGACTCGGCTGGGTTTAAAAGAGCTGATCAAGCTGTCAGGCGGAGACATCGGAGAAGCGAACGAAGAAACAGTCGGTTTCCAGCTTGCACCAAGGCTGAATGCTGTCGGAAGAATTGAACAGGCTGATCCCGCTGTTCATTTGCTCATGTCAGAGGATCCGTTTGAAGCGGAAGAGCTTGCCGCTGAAATTGATCAGCTGAACAAAGAACGCCAAAAGATGGTCAGTAAAATGACGGATGAAGCGATTGAAATGGTTGAACAGCAAGGTCTCAATCAAACTGCAATTGTCGTAGCCAAAGCCGGGTGGAATCCGGGAGTCGTCGGGATTGTGGCTTCAAAGCTAGTGGACCGTTTCTACAGACCGGCCATTGTGCTCGGCATTGATGAAGAAAAAGGGATTGCTAAAGGTTCGGCCCGAAGCATAAGGGGCTTTAATTTATTCGAGAGCCTTTCTGAATGCAGAGATATTCTCCCTCATTTCGGCGGTCATCCAATGGCGGCGGGGATGACGCTGAATGCCGAAGATGTGCCGGGTTTGCGTAACAGGCTGAATGAAATAGCGAACAACACGCTTACGGAAGAAGATTTTATTCCTGTACAGGAAGTCGATCTTGTTTGCGATGTCGAGGACATTACAGTTGAAAGCATCACAGAGATGAACCAGCTGTCACCATTTGGCATGCTGAACCCGAAACCGCACGTTCTCGTAGAAAACGCTGTGCTGGAAGATGTCCGCAAGATCGGGGCTAATAAAAATCATGTCAAAATGACGGTCAGAAACGAGTCATCCCAGCTTGATTGCGTCGGTTTTAATAAAGGTGAGCTTGAAGAAGGCATCGTCCCGGGTACAAGAATTTCAATTGTCGGCGAGATGTCAATCAACGAATGGAACAATAGAAAAAAACCGCAGCTTATGATTAAGGATGCCGCTGTTTCTGAATGGCAGCTGTTTGATTTAAGGGGAAAACGGATGTGGGAAGACACAGTTTCCGCCCTTCCATCTGCTAAACGGGCCATTGTCTCTTTCAAAGAAGACTCAACAACACTTCTTCAGACTGAAGACCTTCGCCGCGAAGTGCACGTCATTAGCTCTGTAGATCAAGCGAAGGCGTTTGACCTCGATGGTGCATATATTGTATTACTTGATCCGCCGCCTTCGTTGGACATGCTTGCACGTTTGCTGGAAGGCAAGGCGCCTGAGCGGATATATTTCATTTTTCTCAATCATGAGGACCACTTTTTATCAACATTTCCCGCAAGAGACCACTTTAAATGGTATTATGCGTTCTTGCTGAAAAGAGGCGCTTTTGACGTAAAAAAACACGGTTCAGAGCTTGCAAGACATAAAGGCTGGTCCGTTGAAACAATCAATTTCATGACAAAGGTGTTTTTTGATCTAGGTTTTGTTAAAATAGAGAATGGTGTGCTGTCTGTGGTTAGCGGAGTAAAGAAACGCGACTTAACAGACTCACAAACATATCAGGAGAAACAGCAGCTGATGGAACTGGATCAAAAGCTGAATTATTCTTCTGCTGAAGAGCTGAAGGAATGGCTGAATAAGCTGATGAAACAAGATTCAGAGGCTTATGAAAGTACGAGGAGGACATAAAACAGATGGATTTAAAACAATACGTAACAATTGTACCGGATTACCCGAAAGAGGGCGTGCAATTTAAAGATATTACGACACTGATGGATAAAGGCGATGTATACCGCTATGCCACAGATCAAATTGTTGAATATGCGAAAGAAAAACAAATTGATTTGGTCGTCGGCCCTGAAGCGCGCGGCTTTATTATCGGCTGTCCCGTTGCTTACGCGCTAGGCGTAGGTTTTGCGCCGGTCCGCAAAGAAGGCAAACTGCCACGTGAAGTGATTAAAGTGGATTACGGCTTGGAATACGGAAAAGACGTATTAACGATCCACAAAGATGCCATTCAACCGGGGCAGCGTGTGCTTATTACAGACGACCTGCTTGCGACAGGCGGCACAATTGAAGCCACAATCAAACTTGTTGAAGAGCTTGGCGGCGTTGTTGCTGGTATCGCTTTCTTAATCGAGCTTTCTTACCTTGACGGCAGAGAAAAACTTGATGATTATGATATTTTAACATTAATGAAATACTGAGGATAATCGCATAACGGAAAAAGCACTCCATGTCAGGGTGCTTTTTTCCTATTGTTTTGATATTTATTTTATATAATATTTGGCTATTTGAACTTCTGCTCTTTACATCTTTCGTTTTTTTCTTGATAATAAACTACAATACAGTTTACATTTTAAAAAAGGTGATTCCATGGCGAACGAACAAGTATTGACTGCCGAGCAAGTTATTGATAAAGCGCGCAGCTATCTATCCGATGAGCATATCGCATTTGTCGAAAAAGCATATCTGTACGCTGAAGGTGCTCATCGCGAGCAATACCGCAAATCGGGCGAGCCATATATAATTCATCCGATTCAGGTTGCGGGCATTCTCGTTGATCTTGAAATGGACCCTTCCACGATCGCAGGCGGATTTTTGCACGATGTCGTGGAAGATACAGATGTGACGCTCGATGACCTGAAAGAAGCATTTTCCGAAGAAGTGGCAATGCTTGTGGACGGCGTAACGAAGCTCGGCAAAATTAAATATAAATCTCAAGAGGAACAACAGGCGGAAAATCATCGCAAAATGTTTGTCGCTATGGCTCAAGATATCCGGGTCATACTGATCAAGCTGGCGGATCGTCTTCACAATATGCGGACGCTGAAACATCTTCCTCAGGAAAAACAGCGGAGAATTTCAAATGAAACGCTGGAAATTTTTGCTCCTTTGGCGCATCGTCTCGGGATTTCAAAAATTAAGTGGGAATTGGAAGATACGGCGCTCCGTTATTTGAATCCTCAGCAATATTACAGAATTGTCAACCTCATGAAGAAGAAACGCGCAGAACGTGAGCTTTATGTCGAAGAGGTTGTCAATGAAGTGAAGAAACGTGTCGAAGAAGTGAACATTAAGGCTGACTTCTCAGGACGTCCAAAGCATATTTACAGTATTTATCGAAAAATGGTGCTGCAAAATAAGCAATTCAATGAAATTTACGATTTGCTGGCTGTCCGCATTCTTGTGAATAGCATAAAGGACTGCTACGCGGTGCTCGGCATCATTCACACATGCTGGAAACCGATGCCCGGCAGATTCAAAGATTATATCGCAATGCCGAAGCCGAATATGTATCAATCGCTTCATACAACGGTGATTGGACCTAAAGGCGATCCGCTTGAAGTGCAGATCCGCACCTTTGAAATGCATGAAATTGCGGAATACGGGGTTGCGGCTCACTGGGCTTATAAAGAAGGGAAAGCGGCCAATGAAGGCGCAACCTTTGAGAAAAAGCTTTCTTGGTTCCGTGAAATTTTAGAATTCCAAAATGAATCAACTGATGCAGAAGAATTTATGGAATCGCTCAAAATCGATTTGTTTTCTGACATGGTGTATGTCTTTACGCCGAAAGGAGATGTAATCGAGCTTCCGTCCGGTTCTGTTCCGATTGATTTTTCTTACCGGATTCACTCTGAAATCGGCAATAAAACAATCGGTGCCAAAGTAAACGGAAAAATGGTAACGCTGGACCATAAGCTTCGGACAGGTGATATCGTTGAAATTCTCACCTCTAAGCATTCCTACGGCCCGAGCCAGGATTGGGTGAAGCTTGCCCAAACATCCCAGGCGAAGCATAAGATCCGTCAATTCTTTAAGAAACAGCGGCGCGAAGAAAATGTCGAAAAAGGCCGTGAACTGGTAGAAAAAGAAATTAAAAATCTGGATTTTGAAGTGAAGGATGTCTTAACGCCGGAGAATATCCAGAAGGTTGCTGACAAGTTTAATTTCTCAAATGAAGAGGATATGTACGCAGCGGTCGGCTACAACGGCATTACAGCCTTGCAGGTGGCAAACCGCCTGACGGAAAAAGAGAGAAAGCAACGCGATCAGGAAGAACAGGAAAAGATCGTTCAGGAAGTCACTGCGGAATCTAAGCCATACCCGCAAGGAAGAAAACGGGAAGCGGGCGTTCGCGTCAAGGGCATCGACAATCTTCTTGTCCGTTTATCAAAATGCTGCAATCCTGTACCGGGTGACGATATTGTCGGATTTATCACAAAAGGCAGAGGGGTTTCGGTCCATCGTGAAGACTGTCCGAATGTCAAAACGAATGAAGCCCAGGAGCGGCTGATCCCGGTAGAGTGGGAACATGAGTCACAGGTTCAAAAGCGCAAGGAATACAATGTTGAGATAGAGATTCTTGGTTATGACCGCCGCGGATTGCTGAACGAGGTGCTTCAGGCAGTGAATGAAACGAAAACAAATATTTCATCTGTCTCTGGCAAATCGGACCGCAATAAAGTGGCAACCATTCATATGGCGATTTTCATTCAGAATATTAATCACTTGCATAAAGTCGTCGAGCGTATTAAACAGATAAGAGATATCTATTCTGTGCGCCGCGTCATGAACTAGAGGGGTTAAAAAATGAGATTAGTTGTTCAGCGAGTAACAGAAGCAAACGTTACTGTGGATGAAGAGGTTGTCGGTCAAATTGGACAAGGCCTCATGGTGCTGGTCGGCATCACTCACGATGATACAGAAGAGGATGCAGCTTATTTAGCCGATAAAGTTGTTCATCTACGTATTTTTGATGACAGTGAAGGAAAAATGAATCTGTCTCTTTTAGATATAGGAGGAGAGATTTTATCTGTCTCACAGTTTACGCTTTACGGAGATACGAAAAAAGGGCGTCGGCCGAACTACATGAACGCCGCCAAACCTGATAAAGCTTTAGGGCTTTATGAAAAATGGAATGACCTGCTTCGTGAAAAAGGAATCAAGGTGGAGACCGGAACGTTTGGAGCAATGATGGATGTTCAGCTAACAAACTCCGGACCGGTCACGCTCATTATGGATTCAAAATAAAAAAAGCTGCCAAGAGGCAGCTTTTTTTATTGGAAATATTTCTCTAATCCACTTTCAATCCCGTCTGTTACTTTTTCTTGGTATGAATTGCTATGTACAATGGCTTCTTCCTGCGGATGGCTTACATATCCCAGCTCATACAGCATAGCGGGCTGCCTGTTTTCCCTGAGCACAAAATAATCTCCGAATAACACGCCGCGGTCAGGAATGGAAGAACGCTTTACCACTTCAGAGTGTACATCTGATGCCAGTTCCTGATCTTTGGCAGGACTGTAGTAATAAGCAGTGCTGCCTCTTGTGGAAGTATCTGCATAGCTGTCATAGTGAATGCTTATAAAGGCGTCAGCGTTGCGATAGTGAGACGTGGAGACCCGTGACTGTAAACTGACAAAGGTATCATCCTGGCGTGTCACATACACATCTGCTCCAGCTGATCTGAGTTTACTGGCGAGCAGCTTTGCCGTCTTGATCGTCAGGTTTTTCTCAAATTTGCCCGAATAGCCGATCGTTCCGCTGTCTTTTCCTCCGTGTCCCGGGTCAACAATAATCGTTTTATTGTTCAGAGAGCCGTTTCCGGACGGGGAATCAGAGACAGGCGGCTCACCTGCTTCTTCTGCGCTTTTAGACGTTTGGACCACCCAATTGGCTACATAAGCAGTCTGCCCGTTATCAAGCTTTATTTCATACCAGCTTCCCTTTGAACCAGTAATGGTATACGAATCGCCTTTGGCAGCACGTTCAACGATCGAAGCTGATGTTGACGCTTCACTTCTTAAATTCGTTCCTCCGTATACGATATAGGCTTTTTTAGCGGTGGATGAACTGCCGGCATTTGCTGAATCTTCAGCTGGATCAGAACTAGTCAAAAGGTAATGACTTGCAACCCAGCCTTTCAGACCATTCACCTCGATGTGAGCCCAGCCATTTTTCTCGTTGAGAATCGTCAGTTTCATTCCGCGGTCAAGTTTTGTTATAATCGCCGCGTCATGTGAGGCGGAGGCTCTTACATTAAGTGAAGAAACACCGACTGTGCCCGTTGATGCCCCGGAAGATTCGGTTTGATCGCTCTCATCAGACGCTGAACTGCTGCCGCCTGACGTGACATATTCAGATGACACCCATCCGGTGGCATTTTGATAGGATATCTTGATCCAGCCGGAATCTTTATCAATGACAGATGCTTGGCTGCCTTGAGGGAATTTGCCGATGACTTCGTATGAAGTGCCCGGTCCGGTTCTCATCCGCAGATCGGGGTCTGTTGATGTCACGGTGTCACTGCTTTCTGAAGAACTTGAGCTGGCCTGGTCTTCCTTTGTAATAAGCCAGGAGACCACCCATCCTTTTTCTCCGGAACTAAGCTGTATCTGCACCCAGTCCCCGTCTTCCTTTAAAATCGGGTAGTGCTCTCCCTTTTTCACTTCCGCTGTAATGCCGTAGCTAAGCCCCGGGCCGCTTCTGACGTTCATTTCATCTGTTGCGATGACCGCTTCTCCCTGAGCGGCTGTAACAGATGAAAAAGGCGTGAAAAGCGCCCCGGCGACGATAATACATACAATAAGAACAAAGTATTTCTTGCTCATTGTGTCCTCCTTTCGATGATCATAAAAAAAGCATTCTTGCTTAATATCGTAAAGTCCTTTCTGATTTTTAAATAAAAATAAAATGATTTGTTTATACTAGGCGTAAATAAATCAAAAAGGTGTGCAAATCATGAAATATCATCCAAAAATGGGACGCGCATTTCACGACGGTGAAGCAAATCTGCATTACAGCGATCACGCTGACCCCGATACGACCGGTTATCTTACGGAAACAGCTTCTGAATTTGGTCTTATGTCCAAAGAAGCAGCGATGAGGAAAAACAACCGGAATAAAGCTTGACAGAGAACCCCAATCCCATTATTATAATAGAAATTGAGTACATAGCAAATGATGAATGATTTGAACCAATAATGGAGAAGAGTAGGTCAGATTGCATGGCTAGAGAGGAATCGCCCCGGCTGAAAGCGGATCCCATTGCGTCTTTCTCGAAACAACACTCCGGAGGTTTCCTGCTGAACGCGTTAATCCCGTCATTAGGCAGTGAACGTGAACCTGCGTTAAAGGATCGAGCGGGAATATGAACATATTCCAACTAGGGTGGCACCACGGGTATAACTCTCGTCCCTACTATACATGTATAGTAGGGGCGGGGGTTTTTTTCATTTTCATCATTAACGATAATTGTATATTTTATAAGGAATACATAAGGAGGTCTACATATGGGATATAACATTCCGAGAGGAACACAGGATATTCTGCCTGGAGAATCAGATCGCTGGCAGTTTGTTGAACAAATTATGAGAGACACTTGCCGCACTTATCAATATAAAGAAATCCGCACACCGATTTTTGAGCATACAGAACTGTTTGCCAGAGGTGTAGGGGAGTCAACGGATATCGTACAAAAAGAAATGTATACTTTTCAGGACCGCAAAGGCAGAAGCCTGACGCTTCGTCCAGAGGGAACAGCCGCGGCGGTTCGCGCTTTTAATGAAAACAAGCTATTCGCAAATCCTGTTCAGCCGACAAAGCTTTATTATGTCGGGCCGATGTTCCGTTACGAACGTCCGCAGACGGGCCGCTTCCGCCAGTTCTATCAATTCGGAATTGAAGCGATTGGCTCGAAAGACCCTGCGATCGATGCAGAAGTAATGGCGCTTGCGATGAGTATTTATCAAAAAGCAGGCTTGCAAAATGTTAAGCTTGTTCTAAACAGTCTCGGCGATCAAGAAAGCCGCAAAAGCTACAGAGAAGCGCTCGTGAAACATTTTGAGCCTCGCATCGAAGAGTTTTGTTCAGACTGCCAGTCACGGCTGCACACAAACCCGCTCAGAATCTTGGACTGCAAAAAAGACCGAGATCATGAGCTGATGAAATCGGCACCTTCGATTTTGACCTATTTAAATGAAGAATCAGCCGCTTATTTTGAAAAAGTGAAACAATACTTAAACGACCTTGGCATTTCGTATGAAATCGATCCTAACCTTGTGAGAGGATTGGATTATTACAACCACACCGCATTTGAAATCATGAGCAATGCGGAGGGGTTTGGCGCGATTACGACACTTGCCGGCGGCGGACGCTACGACGGACTTGTCGAACAGATCGGCGGACCTGAAGCGCCGGGCATCGGATTTGCGATGAGCATTGAACGCCTGCTTGCCGCAATTGATGCTGAAAAAAGAGAACTGCCTGTTGATCAGGGAATCGACTGCTATATCGTCACACTCGGCGAAAAAGCGAAGGATTATTCTGTTTCATTGGTGTACAAACTGAGAGAAGCAGGCATTTCCAGCGAAATTGATTATGAAAATAAGAAAATGAAAGGCCAGTTTAAAACAGCTGACCGCCTGAATGCCAGATTTATTGCGATTTTGGGTGAAGATGAGCTTGCCCAAAATAAAATCAATGTAAAGGATTCACAGACGGGCGAACAGATTGAAGTGGCACTTGATGAATTTATACATGTGATGAAGGCAAACCAAAAGGGATAAGGAGTGGAACGCATTGTTTGGAAGAACATATTATTGCGGTGATATAACTGAAAAAGCAATTGGTGAATCTGTAACGCTGAAAGGCTGGGTCCAAAAAAGACGGGACCTCGGCGGATTGATTTTTATTGACTTGCGTGACCGTACAGGAATTGTTCAGGTCGTTTTTAACCCTGATGTGTCAAAAGAAGCGCTTGCTATTGCAGAAGGCATCAGAAACGAATACGTCCTTGATGTTAAAGGGAAAGTGGTAGCGCGTGAAGAAGGCACGGTCAATGCGAATTTGAAAACAGGCGCAATCGAAATTCACGCTGATGGAGTGACAGTATTAAGTGCTGCAAAGACACCGCCGTTTGCGATTTCTGATCAAGCAGAAGACGTATCAGAGGACGTCCGTTTAAAACACCGTTACTTAGATTTGCGCAGACCTGCTATGTTTCAAACGATGCAGATGCGGCATAACGTGACGAAAGCAGTCCGCAGCTTTTTAGATGATAACGGGTTTCTTGATATTGAAACGCCGATTTTAACAAAAAGCACACCTGAGGGAGCACGTGACTACTTGGTGCCGAGCCGTGTGCACGAAGGTGAGTTCTATGCGCTGCCTCAGTCTCCGCAGCTATTTAAACAGCTTCTGATGGTATCCGGCATTGAACGCTATTATCAGATTGCCCGCTGTTTCCGCGATGAAGACTTGCGTGCGGACCGCCAGCCTGAGTTTACGCAGATCGATATTGAAATGTCCTTTATGAGCCAGGAGGACATTATGTCATTGGCTGAGGATATGATGGCAAAGATTATGCGTGAAACAAAAGGGGTGGAGCTCAAGCTTCCTCTTCCTCGAATGACGTATGACGAGGCAATGAACAAATACGGTTCTGATAAACCTGATACGCGTTTTGACATGCTGTTGACAGATGTGTCTGACATTGTGAAGGATACAGAATTTAAAGTATTCTCATCAGCTGTGGAAAACGGCGGCGTTGTCAAAGCGATTAATGTAAAAGGCGGAGCCGGCGATTACTCCAGAAAAGACATCGACGCTCTTGGCGCTTTTGCTGCAAACTACGGGGCAAAGGGACTTGCCTGGGTGAAAGTTGAGGCAGACGGAGTGAAAGGCCCGATCGCCAAATTCTTTGATGAAGAAAAGCAGTCTAAGCTGATTGAAGCACTTGATGCTGCTGAAGGTGATTTGCTGCTGTTCGGAGCGGATAAATTCGAAGTTGTAGCCGCATCACTCGGCGCCCTGCGCTTAAAGCTTGGGAAAGAGCGCGGACTGATTGACGAAAACCTGTTTAATTTCTTATGGGTCATCGACTGGCCGCTCTTAGAGCATGATCCGGAGGAAGGCCGTTTTTACGCAGCCCACCATCCGTTCACAATGCCTGTCCGTGAAGACCTTGAGCTGATTGAAACAGCGCCTGAAGACATGAAAGCACAAGCCTATGACCTCGTCTTAAACGGCTATGAGCTTGGCGGAGGTTCGATCCGTATTTTCGAAAAGGATATTCAGGAAAAAATGTTTGCGCTTCTTGGCTTCTCACAAGAAGAAGCAGCTGAGCAGTTCGGATTCCTTTTAGAAGCATTTGAATACGGCGCTCCTCCGCACGGCGGAATCGCGCTCGGCTTAGACCGACTCGTTATGCTTCTCGCAGGACGTACGAACCTAAGAGATACGATCGCATTCCCGAAAACGGCAAGTGCAAGCTGCCTGATGACAGAAGCGCCAGGGGAAGTAAGCGACGCCCAGCTTGATGAGCTTCATCTTTCTATTAAGAAAAAAGTTAAGAACTGAATGAGCAGTTCGATTCTTGAAAATCAAAATCGTCTGTGATATGATTTTGACAAGTTAAATAAAGTCCTGATGTGTTAGTTGTACACCTAGTTTTGACCGAACATTTTTTTGATTTGGGAGCCCGCATTTTTAAATGGCGTACATGCCTCTTTTCATTCGGTAAAGAGGACTTACAAGATTTAAAAGAGGGCACCCACCTGCTGAGAGCGGGTTCAAAACAAAGGAAAGCTGCAACGGCACTATTGGGACTTTATTTTTTGTGCGCAGAAAAAACGGCTGCTCATGGATCAGCCATTTTATAGATGAAAACCAGAATACGAATGTGGAGTGAGGTTCTTGTTACACCAGTTTTCACGCAATGAATTAGCTATCGGAAAAGAAGGCCTTGAAACGCTGAAAAACAGCACGGTTGCTGTTCTTGGGGTCGGCGGAGTCGGATCGTTTGCGGCGGAAGCTCTTGCGCGGTCAGGCGTCGGCCGCATTCTGCTTGTCGACAAAGATGATGTGGACATTACAAATGTAAACCGCCAGCTTCACGCGCTTCTTTCAACAGTCGGACAGCCGAAAGTTGATTTAATGAAAGCGCGGATCGCAGACATTAACCCAGAGTGTGAAGTGATCGCGTTAAAAATGTTCTATACGGAAGAAACGTATGAGCAATTTTTTGAATATAATCTTGACTATGTCATTGATGCGTCAGACACCATTCATTATAAAATTCATTTAATGAAAGAATGTCTGAAACGGGATATTCCGCTCATTTCCAGCATGGGTGCAGCGAATAAAACGGATCCGACACGCTTCCAAATCGCTGATATTTCAAAAACGCACACTGATCCAATTGCAAAGGTTGTCCGTACGAGATTACGCAAAGAGGGTATCAAAAAGGGCGTTCAAGTGATTTTCTCTGACGAAAGCCCGATTGTCATTCGGGAAGATGTCAGAAAAGAAGTGGGAAATGATGAAGCGAAAATCCGCAAAGCAAAAATGCCGCCATCCTCTAATGCTTTTGTGCCGTCAGTTGCCGGTTTGATTATGGGCGGACATGTTGTCATGGATCTTTTGAAAGACATTGAAATCAAACGTGTGAAAGATAAATAACCCGTAAAAAACAGCCTTGAGTCATCAAGGCTGTTTTTGTCTTATTTTCTTTTCATTAATTTGTCGTATACCTGCTTTAACGCGGATTCGAACTTGCCCGTTTGCTTCGGCTTGTAATATTGCTTGTTCTTTAAAGGATCAGGGAGATATTGCTGTTCGACCCATCCGTTGTCGTAATTGTGCGGGTATTTATAGTCGATTCCTCTTCCTAATTCCTGGGCTCCTTTATAATGCGCGTCCTTTAAATGCTTCGGGACATCCCCGATTTTTCCGGCTCTGATATCCGCCAGCGCCTCATCGATTGCGAGAATGGCTGAGTTTGATTTCGGTGAGAGGCAAAGTTCAATGACTGCGTTGGCCAGCGGGATTCGTGCTTCGGGAAATCCGACTCGCTCAGCGGTCTGAATAGCGTGCAGGACTCTTGGACCGGCTTGCGGGCTTGCTAAGCCGATATCTTCATAGGCGATAACAAGCAGTCGTCTTGCGATGCTTTCCAGGTCGCCAGCTTCAATTAATCTTGCCAAATAGTGAAGAGCGGCGTTGGCATCAGAGCCGCGGATTGATTTTTGAAAGGCGGACAAAACATCATAATGCGCGTCACCATCTTTATCGTGAGAAAAGCTCTTTTTCTGCAAACATTCTTCCGCGGTTTCTAATGTAATGTGAATTACGCCGCCAGCTGACTCCTTCGTTGACAAGACGGCCAGCTCAAGCGCATTTAAAGCGGATCGGACGTCTCCTCCGCATCCGTGGGCAAAATGCTCCATCGCCTGATCATCAATGGATACAGAATATGTGCCAAGGCCCCGATGCTCATCATGAAGCGCCCGTTCCAGAGCCTGTTTAATCAGTTCCGGTGTTAACGGCTCAAGCTCAAAAATCTGTGTCCGGCTTCTGATCGCAGGATTAATGGCATGATACGGGTTAGCCGTGGTTGCTCCGATCAAAATGATCATCCCGTTTTCTAAATAGGGCAATAGAAAATCTTGTTTCCCTTTATCCAGCCTGTGAACTTCATCCAGAATCAAAATCACCTGACCTGACATTTTAGCTTCCTGGGCTACGATTTCCATATCTTTTTTATTGTTAATGACAGCATTCAGCTTCCGAAAAGCAATACTTGTTGAACCGGCGATTGCTGTTGCGATTGATGTTTTTCCAATTCCGGGAGGCCCGTACAAAATCATGGATGACAAATGTTTTGCCTGAACCATTCTGCCGATAATTTTATCTTCAGCCACCAGATGCTGCTGGCCGATAATATCCTCTATTTTTGTCGGACGCATCCGATATGCCAATGGCTTCATCATCATCTCTCCTTACTTAATTACAGGGTAACGGAAAACTGGACATTAGAAAAGAGGGAAGGCCCGTTTCCGCCTGCCTCAATGAAAATTTGCTGAAGGTATGTTATAATAACAGTTGGTCTATTAGATAATAAACGGACGAATCATATAGAAATTACCATTATAATTGTGGAAAATCATGAAATAACAGAGGTGTTCATGTTGAAAATATCAACTAAGGGAAGATACGGACTCACCATTATGATCGAGCTTGCAAAAAAGCATGGTGAAGGCCCGACTTCATTAAAAAGCATCGCACAGACGAATAATTTGTCCGAGCATTATTTGGAGCAGCTGGTATCGCCGCTCAGAAATGCCGGTTTAGTGAAAAGCATCAGAGGCGCATACGGCGGATATGTATTAGGCAGCGAGCCGGATGCGATTACGGCGGGAGATATTATCCGTGTACTTGAGGGGCCGATCAGTCCTGTTGAAGTGCTGGAAGACGAGGAGCCTGCCAAGCGTGAGCTCTGGATTCGCATTCGGGATGCTGTGAAAGAGGTTTTAGACAGTACAACACTAGAGGATCTTGCAAGCTATACAGACGGAGAGCAAGAAGCTTATATGTTCTATATTTAGATCAGAGGTGTAAACATAATGGAACGGATTTATTTAGATCATGCCGCAACGTCTCCGCTGGATGAGCGCGTGCTGGAAAAAATGATACCGCATTTCTCCGGCAATTTCGGCAATCCATCCAGTATTCATTCATTTGGAAGAGAATCTCGAAAATGGGTGGACGAAGCAAGAGCGCAGATTGCAGCTGAAATCGGAGCTACAGAGCAGGAGATCATTTTTACAAGCGGGGGCACGGAAGCTGATAACTTGGCTATCATGGGAACCGCGCTTGCAAGAAAAGATTTGGGCAGACATATCATCACGACAAAAATTGAACATCACGCCGTCCTTCACACGTGTGAAAAACTTGAGGAAGACGGATTTGAAGTAACGTATCTGGACGTTGACCAAAATGGAAGAGTCAGTGCAAATCAGGTGAAAGAAGCACTGCGTGATGATACAATCCTTGTGACAGTGATGTATGGAAATAATGAAGTCGGAACAGTGCAGCCGATCGATGAAATCGGTGAGCTGCTGAAGGAACACCAGGCTTATTTTCATACGGATGCTGTTCAGGCATTCGGGTTGCTGCCAATTCATGTGAAAAACAGCCATATTGACCTTCTGTCTGTTTCTGGGCACAAGCTCAACGGGCCAAAAGGGACAGGCTTTTTATATGCAAGTAAAGATGTGAAGCTTTCCCCGCTCTTGTTCGGAGGAGAGCAAGAAAGAAAACGCCGTGCCGGAACAGAAAATGTTCCCGGTATTGTCGGGCTGAAAGAAGCCATCAAGCTGTCAAGTGAAGAACGGGACGAAAAAAACGAGAAGTATCAATCGTTTAAAACAATTGTTGCCGACACGCTTGAACATGCCGGTGTGGCATTCGAGATCAACGGGGACAAAGAGCATAGTTTGCCGCATGTACTGAACCTGTATTTCCCCGGTGTATCAGTAGAAGCACTGCTTGTAAATCTTGATATGGCGGGAGTCGCTGTCTCAAGCGGATCAGCGTGCACCGCCGGTTCGGTCCTGCCGTCACATGTGCTGACTGCCATGTTCGGGGATGAGAGTGACCGGCTGACGTCCTCGATTCGGATCAGCTTCGGCCTCGGCAATACGGCTGAGCAAGTGAAAACCGCTGCCAAACATGTGGCCGACGTTGTCAAACGGCTGACACAATAAGGCGGCTTAGTTATTGGAGTGAATAAAATGGAAAAACGGCCGGAGGATACAAGAGTCGTCGTCGGCATGTCCGGCGGAGTAGACTCATCTGTGGCGGCCCTGCTGTTAAAAGAACAGGGCTATGATGTAATCGGAATCTTTATGAAAAACTGGGATGATACGGACGAAAACGGTTTTTGCACGGCGACAGAGGATTATGAAGATGTGATCCGCGTCTGCAATCAAATCGGAATTCCGTACTATGCCGTTAATTTTGAAAAGCAATATTACGAGAAGGTATTTCAATACTTCCTCGATGAATATAAAGCAGGCAGAACACCAAACCCGGATGTGCTGTGCAACAAAGAAATTAAATTCAAGGCATTTTTGGAGCATGCCCTGTCACTTGGCGCCGACTATTTAGCGACTGGCCACTATGCAAGGGTCGACAGAAGCGGCGGCAAAGTCAGAATGCTGCGCGGCATTGATGAAAACAAAGATCAAACGTACTTCTTGAATCAGCTGACAGAAGATACGCTAAGCAAAGTCATGTTCCCGATCGGCGAGCTTCAAAAAAGCCGTGTGCGTGAAATTGCCAAAGAAGCAGATCTTGCAACGGCAACGAAAAAAGACAGTACGGGCATCTGTTTTATCGGCGAACGCAACTTCAAAACGTTTCTCAGCCAATATCTCCCTGCACAGCCGGGCGATATGATGACGATGGACGGCGAAGTAAAAGGACGCCACGACGGGTTAATGTACTACACGATCGGACAGCGTCACGGCCTTGGCATCGGAGGAAGCGGCGAGCCGTGGTTTGCGGTTGGTAAAGATCTTGAAAAGAACATCCTCTACGTGGATCAAGGGTTCCATAACCCGCTTCTTTATTCCGACAAAATTACAGCTACGAATATTAGCTGGGTTCGTTCGGATATCATGAAGGGCGAAGAGATTTCCTGCACGGCTAAATTCCGTTATCGCCAAGAAGATCATAAAGTGACGGTGCGCATGACAGGTGAAGGAGAAGCGGAAGTCATCTTTGATGAACAAGTCCGTGCTGTCACGCCGGGTCAAGCCGTTGTCTTCTATGATGGCGAAGAATGCCTTGGCGGCGGAACTATTGATGATGTGTACAAAGACGGAACAAAATTGTGGTACGTATAAAAGATGAAAAACCTCAACACTGAGTTGGGGTTTTTTAATGAAAGGAAGATGGTCGGTGGATTATAATCAACTCGGTATAGAGGCGATGCAAAAAGGCGATTACGAGAAAGCGGCAGAGGCATTTACAAAAGCGATTGAAGAAAATAAAGAAGACGCGATTCCGTATATTAACTTTGCTAACCTGCTTTCATCCGTGAACGAGCTGGAACGGGCTTTAGCGTTTTATGATAAAGCGCTTGAATTAGACAGCAGCGCCGCCACTGCTTATTATGGAGCAGGAAATGTCTATGTTGTAAAAGAAATGTACAAAGAAGCGAAAGACATGTTTGAAAAAGCGCTTCGTGCCGGGATGGAAAACGGCGACCTGTTTTATATGCTCGGAACGGTTCTTGTCAAGCTCGAACAGCCTAAGCTTGCACTGCCATATTTACAAAGAGCGGTCGAACTGAATGAGAACGATACAGAAGCGCGCTTTCAATTTGGGATGTGCTTAGCGAACGAGGGCATGCTGGACGAAGCGCTCAGCCAATTCGCAGCTGTAACAGAGCAAGATCCTGGGCACGCTGATGCATTTTACAATGCCGGTGTTGCTTATGCTTATAAAGAAAATCGAGAAAAAGCGCTGGAAATGCTGGACAAGGCGATTGACATCCAGCCAGATCATATGCTTGCGCTTCATGCAAAAAAACTGATCGACCCATCATAACAGGCAGAGGAGGAGGGACAGCTCGTGCAGCAGCATCCGGATCAGCTTAAACTGGAGGAAGAGCCCTATTTAAAAGGGACAGTCAACACAGTCATCTATCATAATGACACCAATTTATATACGGTTCTGAAAGTGAAAGTCACAGAGACCTCCGAAGCTATTGAAGATAAAGCCGTATCCGTGACGGGCTACTTCCCTGCGCTTCAAGAAGAAGAGACCTACACGTTTTACGGAAAGATCGTAACCCATCCAAAATTCGGGCTCCAATTTCAGGCGGAGCATTTCAAAAAGGAGATTCCGACGACTAAGGAAGGCATCATTCAATATTTATCGAGTGATTTGTTCGAGGGAATCGGCAAAAAAACAGCCGAGGAAATTGTGAAAAAGCTGGGCGACAGCGCTATTAATAAAATATTGGCTGACGCTTCAGTGCTTTATGACGTTCCGAAGCTGTCAAAAAAGAAAGCTGATACGCTGGCCGGCGCCTTGCAGCGTCATCAGGGACTGGAGCAAATCATGATTTCCCTGAATCAGTTTGGCTTCGGCCCTCAGCTGTCTATGAAAATCTACCAAGCCTATGAATCCGAGACGCTTGAAAAGATTCAGGAAAACCCTTATCAGCTTGTGAAAGATGTAGAAGGCATCGGATTTGGGAAAGCGGATGAGCTGGGCAGCAGAATGGGCCTTTCGGGTAATCACCCTGAGCGGGTAAAAGCCGCCATATTGTACACGCTTGAAACGACTTGTCTGTCAGAAGGGCATACGTACATAGAAACGGAGAAGCTGATTATTGACACCCAATCTCTGTTAAATCAATCAGCTCGGGAGGGGCAGCGCATCACTGAAATGGATGCCGCTAACGCGATTATTGCCCTTGGAGAAAATAAAGACATTGTCATAGAAGATGGCCGCTGTTATTTTCCATCGCTGTTTTACGCTGAACAAAATGTTGCTAAGCGAGTGAAACATATCGCAAGCCAAACTGAATATGATGACCAGTTTCCCGAATCAGAATTTCTGCTCGCTTTAGGAGAACTGGAAGAACGGATGAACGTTCAGTATGCCCCTAGCCAGAAGGAAGCGATTCAAAAAGCCCTTTCCTCACCGATGCTTCTTTTAACGGGGGGACCGGGAACAGGGAAAACGACGGTAATCAGAGGGATTGTCGAACTGTACGGAGAGCTTCACGGTGTGTCCCTCGACCCGTCAGCGTATAAAAAGGATGAAGCTTTTCCGGTTGTATTGGCCGCACCGACAGGAAGAGCGGCGAAACGGATGAGTGAATCAACGGGGCTTCCGGCAGTGACGATTCACAGGCTGCTCGGCTGGAACGGCGCTGAAGGATTTACCCATACAGAGGATGAGCCGATTGAAGGGAAGCTGTTAATAATCGATGAAGCCAGCATGCTTGATATATGGCTGGCGAACCATTTGTTCAAGGCGATCCCTGATCATATTCAAATCATCATTGTCGGTGACGAAGATCAGCTGCCTTCTGTCGGTCCGGGCCAAGTGCTGAGAGACCTTTTGGCATCCCAGGTGATACCGACTGTGAGACTGACAGACATCTACCGCCAGGCGGAGGGTTCATCGATTGTCGAGCTTGCCCACCAAATGAAAAATGGGTTGCTGCCAAACAATTTGACTGCCCCGACGAAGGACCGTTCCTTTATTCGCTGCGGAGGCTCGCAAATTAAAGAGGTAGTTGAGAAGGTTGTCGCCAATGCATTGAAAAAAGGCTATACGGCAAAGGACATTCAGGTTCTCGCCCCGATGTACAGAGGAAAAGCCGGGATCAATGAACTGAATGTGATGCTGCAGGATATTTTGAATCCTCCTAGAGAAAAACGGAGGGAAATAAAGTTCGGGGATGTTGTCTACAGAACCGGGGATAAAATTTTGCAGCTCGTCAATCAGCCGGAAAACAATGTGTTCAACGGAGACATTGGCGAAATTACATCGATATTTTATGCGAAGGAAAATACAGAAAAAGAAGATATGGCCGTCGTTTCTTTTGACGGCAATGAAATGACGTTTACGAAAAAAGATTTTAACCAGTTTACCCATGCGTATTGCTGCTCTATTCATAAATCGCAGGGAAGTGAATTTCCGATTGTGGTTTTGCCTGTTGTAAAAGGCTATTATAGAATGCTCAGAAGAAACCTTCTTTATACCGCTATTACAAGAGCAAAGAAATTTCTCATTTTATGCGGAGAAGAGGAGGCGCTGGAGTGGGGCGTGAAAAATAACGACGCAACTGTCAGACAGACTTCTTTGAAAAACAGGCTGTCATTACAGGTTGAGGAAATGGATGCTGAGCTTGAAGCTTTGCAAAAGGAGCTCCCATTCAGCGTACACGATGCCAATATTGGCATGGAAGGCATTACACCATTCGATTTTATGAAAGAAGAACAGCTGTAAAAAGGCTCCCGTGATAGCGGGAGTTGTTTTATTTGCGGTGGAAGTGATTTCATCGTATGAGTCAAAGGCGCAAAGCAAAACCTAAGCCTGTTCAACAAAAGGTGGTTGATCACACTTTGAGAACATGCCATGAAGTAGAAGGATTCCCAGTATACTCAGAACGAACTTCTTGTTATCTCGGGACAATATCCGATATTTGTTTTTCTCTTAAGGGAGATTGTCTTGGGTTTATTCTTGCACAAAAACGGTTTTTGCATCATCATCATGCGCTATTAAGGGCGTGTGATATCTCTTGTATTCTTGATGACCGCATATTGGCCTCGGTCAGTTCAGATCAGCTTTTGCCTCTTCCGAAATCATGCTTCACATACGAGCAGATGAAAATGAAGCTTGTGAAATCGCAAGAGGGAGATATATTGGGGATGCTGGAAGATGTATACTTTTGTCTGGACAGGGGCATAATCGTAGCATATGAACTCTCGGACGGTTTCTTTTCTGACCTGGCGGGAAGCAAGCGCCAGATCCAAAGAGCGGATTCGCTTGTCGAGGTGCGGAAAGACGAGATCGTTCTGAACGGATAGAGGTGTGAGATATGCTTATATGCCCGAACTGCAAAAGTAAGGATATCGGGAAAATCGGCGTGAACCAATATTATTGCTGGGGCTGTTTCATTGAACTGACAGTGGCGAAAGGGAAGATTGCAACTCATCAAGTGGAAGAAGACGGAACGTTAAGCAGCTTGGATGATTTGTTTTCTGAGGATGAACGCAGCATCAATTTTTAATCATGAAAGGAGATGCGCAGGATGAATCGGACGATGACTTCTCTTTTGGCATTGGGAGCCGGAGCTCTCGTGTACCGAATGGCGACTCAATCCGACATGCTGAATAATCGAAGCATGAAGCGGATGAGAAGAAGAATAACGAAAATGTTTTAATGCGAAAAAGGATACTCTCCGAAGAGTATCCTTTTCTATGTTTGCCGTGCCTCGAGGCGCCTGGCTGCGAGTGAAAGGCTGTAGTTGACTGCAAAATACATAAGTGCCGCAAGTAAAAAGATCGGGAAAAAATAACTGCCGTCTGCGCTTTGGCCGTTTAAAATCTGCGCGTTATGAATCAGTTCGGGCAGGGCGATCACTACAGCAAGCGATGTATCTTTTAATAAAGAAATAAACTGGCTTACGATTGGCGGAACCATGCGGCGAAGCGCTTGCGGCATGACAATGAAGAACAGGGCCTGTGTATAGCTCAGCCCGGAGGAGCGCGCCGCTTCAATTTGTCCTTTATCAATTGATTTCAGCCCGCTTCGGATAATTTCAGATAGCATAGCGGATTCGAAAATCGTTAATGCTGTAATTGCTGCAGCTGTAATTTCAAGCTTAATCCCGATTTCCGGAAGGGCAAAGAACGTAAAGAAAATAATTAATAGCAAGGGGAGGTTTCTGATCGTTTCAACGACAACCGCAATCAATTGAGAAAGAACGGGAACTTTCGCATAGCGCAGGGTGCCTGCGATTAAACCGAAGAAAAAGCTCAGAATGATGGAGATGAAAGCAACGTACAAGGTGACGAGAAAGCCATCCCATAAAAACGTTAAATGCTCTCGCGAATAAGCTCCGATAAAATCCAATGTATCTCACTCCTTATCAATAGCTTCTTTCCAGCCGTTTTTCCAAATAGTTAACACCGATGCTAAGCGGTATCGTCAGCACTAAGTAAAAAAGCGCCACAAAAATATAAACATCAAATACAACGAGTGTGCTCGAAGAGACCAAATCGGCCTGATACATAAGATCCAATCCGGCTACAACTCCGAGAATCGAAGAGTTTTTGACTAAGTTTAAAAATTGATTGCCCAATGGCGGAATAACGATTTTGATTGCCTGCGGCAAAATGATATGGAGCATGGCCTGGCTGTAGGTAAAGCCTGACGAACGCGCCGCTTCCATCTGTCCTATTGAAACAGATTGGATGCCTGCTCTGATGGCTTCTGCGATAAACGCAGAGGTATAAATGGTGAGTGCGACCGTTCCCGCTTGAAAACCGTCAAGCCTAAGGCCTGCGCTTGGAAGGCCGAAATAGAAAACAAAGGTAATTAAAAGAAGAGGGATGTTGCGGATAAATTCCACATATGCGGTCCCGAGCCATTGCAGCGGCTTAAAGACTGTAATTCTCATAACCGCAACAACAACGCCGAGAACAAAACTGCCGGCCAGCGCGATGATACTTGCGAGCAGAGTATGGTAAAAACCGTCCATATACATGCCGAAGTTATCGAAAAGAATTGATACATTCATCTGCCTATTCACTCCTTATCAAATCGGGATGAGCATCACCTGCTCATCCCGGGATGGTCGTTATTCAGCTGGGTCTTCTTTGATCCATTTTTTATAAATATCATCATATCTGCCATCTGACTTCATCTTTTTGAGTGAAGCGTTAATTTCCTTCGCGAGAGCAGATTGCCCTTTTTTTACGGCGATCCCGTAAGGCTCATCTGTAAAAGGCTCTCCTGTTAATTGATAATTTTTATTTTCGTCAGCCATCCCGTATAAAATCGCATTATCCGTTGTGAGGGCATCGCCTTGCCCTGATTTGAGCGCCGTAAAGGCTTCTGCGTAGTTTTCAAATTCTAAAACAGATGCTTCAGGCGCTTTTTCACGAATGTTTTGAGAGGAGGTGGAGCCTTTTACTGCAAGAACTTTTGAGCCTTTGCCAAGATCTTCAACACTCTTGATTTTGCTGCCTTTTTTCACGAGCAGCGATTGCCCAGCCTCGAAATAGACATCAGAAAAGTCAACTTCCTTTTTTCGTTCTTCAGTGATCGTCATTGTGGCGACAATAGCATCGATATCCCCGTTTTGCAGCATAGGAATCCTTGTTTTTGAGGTGACCTCTTTAAATTCAGCTTTTTTTTCGTCACCTAAAATGTCTTTAGCGATTTGCTTGGCAATATCGATATCGAAACCCTCAATCTCACCTGAGCTCGGGTTTTTAAGACCGAACAGTCTGGTGTCTGTTTTTACGCCGAAGACAATTTTGTCATTGTCTTTAATGGCGGCCAGCGTATCTTTTTTGCTTTCCTTTGAGGCTTCTCCGTTTGACCCCTTGCTGCCGCAAGCGGCAAGCAAGATGACAGCGAATAAAGAAATGAATGCTAAAGATAAAATCTTTTTCATACAAGTTCCCCCATTTCTGTTTTAATGATTTAAAATACGGCTTAAGAATAAGCGGGCCCGTTCTTCCTTCGGATTCGCGTAAAACTCAGCCGGTGCTGCTTCTTCTAAAATTTTTCCTCCGTCAATGAAGACAATGCGGTCGGCAACTTCTTTGGCAAACCCCATTTCGTGCGTCACGACAACCATTGTCATGCCTTCTTTCGTAAGTGTTTTCATGACATCAAGCACCTCGCCGATCATTTCGGGATCAAGTGCTGATGTCGGCTCGTCAAACAGCATGACCTCCGGCTTCATCGCAAGTCCTCTTGCGATGGCTACACGTTGCTGCTGTCCGCCAGAAAGCTGGGAAGGGTAGGCGTCAGCCTTGTCTGGGATGCCGACTTTTTCAAGGTAATAACGCGCCGTTTCCTTTGCTTGTTCAGGTGATTGTCCGAGCACTTTTACAGGCGCCAGCATGATATTTTGCAGCACTGTTTTATGCGGATATAAATGAAAGTGCTGAAATACCATCCCGATGTTCCGCCGCACTTTATTAATGTCAGTTTTTCTGTCGTTAATGACAGTGCCGTTTACTGTCAGCGTCCCCTTACTGATCGTCTCCAGCCTGTTGATGCATCTGAGCAATGTGCTTTTACCGGAGCCGGATGGGCCGATGATGACAACGACTTCGCCTTTTTCGATTTGAAGATTAATTTGCTTTAACACATGAAAATCTCCGTAATGCTTGTTTACATTTTGAAATGTGATCATCGCAATCCTCCTATCAAAACTTCAGACAAGTTGTTTGAAAATCACTACCTTTTAATGTAATCAAAAGTAATATAACCTTAAACGTCAAACTTTTCTGAAAATTTAATGTGAAAAAATGTTCATGACTTCTGACTGACTGAAGAAACATAAAGAATAATTCCTTATAAACCTCAAAAGATATAGAAGAGGTGAAAGCAGATGCTTCAAAAACCGGTGCAGCTTTTGTTATGGGTGGCAATTTGTTTGCTGGTCCTGTTAACAGTCTATGTCTTTTTTATGCTTGATATGTTATGGTCGCCCTTTTGGCTCGTTATAAAAACGATCTTTATCCCCTTGATTATTTCCATTTTTATTTCTTATTTATTACTTCCGGTCACGGAGTGGCTGCACAGCAAAGGATTGCCGAGGACTTTGAGCATCTTGGTGATTTATGTTCTTTTTTTTGGCGGACTTGGCTGGGCGCTGTATAAAGGGGTACCTGTTTTAATCGTGCAGCTGACGGATTTATCAGAAAATATACCTATGTTTGCCGAAACGTATAACGGGCTCCTTCTTCATGTGCATAACCATACTGATGACTGGCCTGACGGCATGCATCATCGTATAGACAAAATGATCCGCCAGACGGAGGCGTTTTTCGCGGGAACGATCGAGGGCGCAATCAGCGGAATCCGCAATGTGCTTGATTATTTCTTAATTGCGGCAACCATCCCTTTTCTCGTGTTTTATATGGTAAAGGATATTGAGTTGATGAAAAAAACAGTATGGTACTTGACTCCGAAGTCGTGGAGAAAGCGGGGCAGTGCCTTCTTGCGGGATGTGGATGACTCCCTTGGCGATTACATCCGCGGACAGCTTCTGGTCTGTTTGATTCTCGGCGTGATGGCGGGCATTACGTTCTGGATATTTGGGCTTCCATATCCGCTGATCTTGGGACTTATTTCTGGGATAACGAATGTCATACCATATTTCGGTCCTTTCATTGGAGCGGTTCCTGCGCTTTTGATTGCAATGACGATCTCAGTGAAAGCAATTCTTGTTGTGGTGATTACAGTATTTATTCTGCAGTTTATGGAAGGGAATATCCTCAGTCCGTTCATTGTGGGCAGAAGCCTTAAAATGCATCCTGTCGTCATCATGCTTGCGCTCCTTGCCGGGGGAGAGCTTGCGGGAATCGTCGGAATGATTCTGGCTGTTCCCGCGACGGCTGTTTTAAAAGTGATGATGATCCATTTTTTGCGGATGAGGACGGAGCATTGACATTGGCGTGCTGCTTGTCTATAATTTCTCGTAGAATACATACGAATCTCGAGTGACGGATCTGAGTACGCCGAAGCCCTGTTAAAGAGAGAAGCTCCGCAAGCTGAAAGGAGCTTTATCAGAAGATCGGAGGAAGCTAATCCTGAGTGCAGTTAATCACTGCCGCACATCCTGCGTTACAGGGTAAAAGGTGACGGGCGAATGATAATGTCCGTAATCAGGGTGGTACCGCGAGACAGCTCTCGTCCCTGTGTAAACGTGTGGTTTGCATAGGGGGAGGGCTTTTTTGCTGTCACTGAAGAGAATTTCGATTTTTATAGAGGAGGAAATACAATGAAACACTTAACTTCTGCGGAAGTGCGTCAAATGTTTTTGGATTTCTTTAAAGAAAAAGGACATGCGGTAGAGCCAAGCGCGTCATTAGTGCCTCATGAGGATCCTTCACTGCTTTGGATCAACAGCGGTGTTGCGACGCTGAAAAAATATTTTGACGGCCGTGTTGTTCCGGAAAATCCAAGAATCGTAAACGCTCAAAAAGCGATCAGAACAAACGATATAGAAAATGTAGGTAAAACTGCGCGCCATCACACATTCTTTGAAATGCTCGGAAACTTTTCCATCGGCGATTATTTCAAAGAAGAAGCCATTACATGGGCTTGGGAGTTTTTAACGAGTGACAAGTGGATTGGTTTCGACAAAGAGCTTCTCTCTGTTACGGTTCATCCTGAAGATGAAGAGGCGTATGAGTTCTGGGCGAAAAAAATCGGTATTCCTGAAGAAAGAATTATCCGTCTTGAAGGGAACTTCTGGGACATCGGTGAAGGGCCAAGCGGGCCGAACACGGAAATCTTCTACGACCGCGGTGAAGCATATGGTAATGATCCAGAAGATCCGGAGCTTTATCCTGGCGGAGAAAACGACCGTTACTTAGAAGTATGGAACCTTGTGTTCTCTGAGTTCAACCATAACCCTGACGGCACGTACACGCCGCTTCCGAAGAAAAACATTGATACGGGCATGGGACTTGAAAGAATGGTATCTGTCATCCAAAATGTTCCGACAAACTTTGATACCGATTTGTTTGTTCCGATCATCAAAGCAACAGAAACCATTTCTGGTGAAACATACGGCAAAGACAATGTGAAGGACACTGCGTTTAAAGTGATTGCCGACCACATCAGAACGGTTGCCTTTGCTGTCAGTGACGGGGCGCTTCCGTCAAATGAAGGCCGCGGCTATGTATTAAGACGCTTATTGCGCCGGGCCGTGCGTTATGCCAAAACGATCAACATCCATCGTCCGTTCATGTACGATTTAGTGCCGGTTGTCGCTGAAATCATGGCAGATTTCTATCCTGAAGTGAAAGAAAAAGCGGATTTCATCGCAAAAGTCATCAAAACCGAGGAAGAGCGCTTCCACGAAACACTTAATGAAGGGCTTGCCATCCTGTCAGAAATGATCAAAAAAGAAAAAGACAAGGGCAGCAGCGTTATTTCAGGTGCCGACGTATTTAAGTTGTACGACACGTATGGATTCCCAGTTGAGCTGACGGAAGAATACGCAGAAGACGAGAACATGACGGTTGACCATAAAGGCTTTGAAGAAGAAATGAACCAGCAGCGTGAACGGGCAAGAAACGCCCGCCAGGATGTCGGCAGCATGCAGGTGCAGGGCGGCGCATTGCGCGACGTGACCGATGAAAGCACATTTGTCGGCTATTCTCAAACAAAAGCTGATGCCAATGTCATTGTGCTTCTTCAGGACGGACAATTAATTGAAGAGGCTCACGAAGGAGAAAGCGTTCAAATTATTCTTGATGAAACCCCGTTCTATGCAGAAAGCGGCGGCCAAATCGGCGATAAAGGCTATCTCCGCAGCGAACAGGCAGTGGTGAGAATTAAAGATGTGCAAAAAGCGCCGAACGGCCAGCATGTACATGAGGGTGTTGTGGAGAGCGGCACTGTTCAAAAAGGCCTGCATGTTACTGCTGAAGTTGAAGACCATATGAGAAGCGGCGTCATTAAAAACCATACGGCAACGCATTTATTGCATCAGGCACTAAAAGACGTTCTTGGAACTCATGTCAATCAGGCAGGATCTCTTGTGACTGAAAACCGTCTTCGTTTTGACTTCTCGCACTTTGGCCAAGTGACAAAAGAAGAGCTTGAACAAATTGAAAGAATCGTAAACGAAAAGATCTGGGCGAGCATCCCGGTCAGCATTGATTTGAAACCGATCTCTGAAGCAAAAGAAATGGGCGCGATGGCTCTGTTCGGCGAAAAATACGGCGATATTGTCCGGGTCGTTCAAGTCGGAGATTACAGTTTAGAGCTGTGCGGCGGCTGCCATGTCAGAAACACAGCAGAAATCGGCCTGTTTAAAATCGTTTCTGAATCCGGAATCGGAGCAGGTACAAGACGGATTGAAGCTGTAACAGGACAAGGCGCTTACGTCGAAATGAACAGCCAGATCTCAGTATTGAAGCAGGCTGCTGACGAGCTGAAAACAAATATCAAAGAAGTGCCGAAACGGGTTGCGGCTCTGCAGACTGAACTGAAGGATGCACAAAGAGAAAATGAATCTCTTCTTGCGAAACTCGGCAATGTTGAAGCAGGAGCGATTCTGTCAAAAGTTAAAGAAGTTGACGGCGTGAGTGTGCTTGCGGAAAAAGTAAATGCGAAAGACATGAACCATCTCCGCACAATGGTGGATGAACTGAAAGCAAAGCTTGGCTCTGCGGTGATCGTGCTTGGTGCGGTACAAAATGATAAAGTCAATATCTCTGCCGGAGTCACAAAGGATCTCATTGAGAAGGGCCTTCATGCCGGCAAGCTGGTCAAACAAGCTGCGGAAGTTTGCGGCGGAGGCGGCGGAGGCCGTCCGGATATGGCGCAGGCAGGCGGCAAACAGCCGGAAAAATTAGAAGAAGCTTTGGCTTCTGTAGAAGATTGGGTAAAATCCGTTTTATAATTTGCCCATGTAGTGTAGAATGATGGTAAGATTAGGACCCCAGGCTGAACTTTGCCTGCGAATTTGGGAAAGAGGTGCAAAACGGTGAGCTCGTTTGATAAAACGATGAAATTTAATTTCTCCGATGATTCTGCTGAGACTAACGTAAATGAGGTGCTGATTACAGTGTATGACGCGCTTCAGGAAAAGGGCTACAATCCAATCAATCAGATTGTCGGATACTTGCTGTCAGGTGATCCCGCTTATATTCCTAGGCATCGTGACGCTCGCAATTTAATTCGCAAACTTGAAAGAGACGAATTAATCGAGGAATTGGTAAAGTCTTATTTAGAACAGCATAAAGAGGCGTAAATAAAGAATGAGAATATTAGGACTCGATTTAGGAACCAAAACACTCGGTGTTGCTCTGAGCGATGAAATGGGCTGGACTGCTCAAGGCATTGAGACCATAAAGATAAATGAAGCGGAAGGCGATTATGGTTTATCCCGTTTATCTGAACTGATAAAGGACCATACTATAGATAAAATCGTGCTCGGCTTTCCTAAGAACATGAACGGAACAGTCGGGCCGAGAGGCGAAGCCAGCCAAACATTTGCGAAAGTGCTTGAAACAACGTACAATGTTCCTGTTGTGCTGTGGGACGAGCGTCTTACCACAATGGCGGCTGAAAAAATGCTGATTGCCGCTGATGTCAGCAGGCAAAAACGAAAAAAAGTCATTGATAAAATGGCGGCTGTTATGATATTGCAAGGATATCTCGACAGCTTAAATTAAAGCCAGAGGTGAAGAAAATGGAACACGGCGAAAAAAATATTACAATTGTTGACGATCAAGGAAATGAACAGCTTTGTGAAGTGCTGTTTACATTTGAAAACGAAGAGTTTGACAAGTCTTATGTGTTGTACTACCCAATTGAAACAAAAGATGACGAAGAAGTAGAAATTCTTGCTTCCAGCTTCACGCCAAACGAAGACGGTGAAAACGGTGAGCTATTCCCGATCGAAACTGATGAGGAATGGGATATGATCGAAGAAACACTAAACACATTCTTAGCGGACGAAGACGAAGAATAAAACACCGCGCCAAAGCCGGAGCCATACTGCTCCGGCTTTTTTTCTGCTGTATGAAGGCCTCTTTCACCCTTTTTTTGTAATAAATTGCCGAAATACAATGAATCATGTAGTATAAGAGCTGATGGGAGGAGACCTAATGTATATCAATCAGCAAAAAAAATCATTTTTAAATAAAAAAAGAATCATACTGTCTTCCATTATTGTGCTGCTTCTCATCGTTGGCGGGGCATTTTTATATGGGAAATCATTGCTTGAACCTGTTGAGGAAAACAGTAAAACGACAGTTAATATTAACATTCCGAGCGGATCGTCTGTTTCGGCCATCGCATCGATATTGAAGAAAAACGATGTCATAAAAAGCGAGAAGGCATTTCAGTATTATGTGAAATATAAAGGTGCTTCCGGGTTTCAGGCGGGATTCTATCACCTGAATAAAGGAATGGATTTAGATGCCATTATTCATAAGCTGACAAGCGGGGCTACAGGCTACGCCTTTCAAATCACGGTAACTGAGGGAGAACAGCTGACACAAATTGCAGCCGCTATTGCTGATGAAACGAAATACTCTAAAAAACAAGTCATAGCGAAGCTGGACGATGAAACATTTATCAATCAGCTCAAGAAAGAATTTCCGGACACTGTTACAAACGATGTTTTCAATAAAAACATTAAGCATCCGCTGGAAGGGTACCTATTCCCGGCTACATACCCTTTTAACGATCCGGATACATCACTTGAAGACATTATTACTGCAATGGTCAAACAGACAAACTCTTATGTGGAAACTTATAAAGCAGAAATGAAGAAAAATAAACTTTCTGTGCATAAGCTGCTGACAATGGCTTCTTTAATTGAAGAAGAAGCAACTGAAAAAGCCGATCGCCATAAAATTGCGAGCGTCTTTTATAACCGCCTGAAAGAGAAAATGCCGCTTCAAACAGATCCTACCGTGCTATACGCGGCAGGCAAGCATAAAGACCGGGTTCTTTATAAGGATCTGGAAATCGAATCACCGTACAATACGTATAAAAACACGGGACTGACGCCAGGGCCGATTGCCAATGCCGGCATGTCGTCATGGGAAGCGGCGCTGCATCCGGATAAAACAGACTATCTGTACTTCTTGGCCAAATCAAATGGTGAGGTTGTATTTACAAAAACGCTAAAAGAGCATAATAAAGCAAAAGAAAAATACATTTCCTCAAAAAATGAGAAATAAAAGGAGAGCAAAAAGCTCTCCTTTTGTTCGCTTTCCGCAAGGTTTTATGATAAAATATATCGGGTTGTTTACCGATGTATCATGATGTATTCAGAGAGTGTCCTGTGTAAAAGACTGGGGCACTCCTTTTTAGAACGGGAGGCTGTTTGTTGTGACTGACCGCTATGAACAAATAAATGACTATATAGAAGCATTATTGAAGCCTCGGCCGGAAAACGTGAAGAAGCTTGAAGCATATGCAGAAGAACATCATGTCCCGATCATGGAAAAAGCGGGCATGGAGGTGCTGCTTCAAATTTTGTCTGTGAAACAGCCGAAAAAAATACTAGAAATCGGAACGGCCATTGGTTATTCCGCCATTCGAATGGCGCTGGAGCTGCCGTCTGCTGAAATATATACAATTGAACGCAATGAGAAACGGCATGAAGAAGCGGTAAACAATATCAAGGAGTTTCAGCTTGATGACCGGATTCATGTTTTTTACGGAGACGCGCTTGAATTAGCCGACGCCGTTCATGTGACCGCGCCTTACGATGTCATTTTTATTGACGCTGCAAAAGGTCAGTATCAAAACTTTTTTCATTTATATGAACCGATGCTTTCACCGGACGGGGTGATTATAACAGACAACGTGCTGTTTAAAGGTCTGGTGGCAGAGGATTACAGCAAAATAGAACCGAAAAGAAGGCGCAGGCTGATAACAAAAATTGATGAATATAATCATTGGCTGATGAATCATCCGGATTATCAAACTGCGATTATTCCTGTCGGGGACGGACTTGCGATTAGTAAAAAGAAGAGGTGAACGTCATGAAAAAACCAGAGCTCTTAGTGACGCCGACGAGTACAGCGGACATTTTGCCGCTGATACAGGCGGGGGCAACTGCGTTTTTAGTTGGAGAACAGAGATACGGCTTGAGATTAGCCGGAGAATTTTCTCGTGAAGATGTAACAAAAGCTGTAGAGATCGCTCACAAAGAAGGGGCAAAAGTATACGTTGCTGTAAATGCAATTTTCCATAACGATAAAGTGGGAGAGCTTGGCGAATATCTGGCTTTCTTAGCGGAAACCGGTGTCGATGCAGCGGTATTCGGCGATCCTGCCGTGCTTATGGCTGCCCGTGAATCTGCGCCTGACCTGAAGCTTCATTGGAGCACAGAAACTACAGGCACCAACTACTATACATGCAATTACTGGGGACGCAAAGGCGCGGCACGTTCTGTGCTTGCCAGAGAGTTGAATATGGACAGCATTGTGGAGATTAAAGAAAACGCTGAAGTCGAAATTGAAATCCACGTGCATGGAATGACATGTATGTTCCAATCGAAGCGTTCTTTGATTGGAAACTATTTTGAATACCAAGGCAAAGTCATGGACATTGAAGGAAAGAAAAAAGAATCGGGCATGTTTTTGCACGATAAAGAACGTGATAACAAATATCCGATTTTCGAAGATGAAAACGGCACGCACATCATGAGCCCGAACGATGTGTGCATCATTGATGAGCTAGAAGAATTAATAGATGCAGGCATTGATTCTTTCAAAATCGACGGTGTCCTGAAAACGCCTGAATACCTAATAGAAGTCACCAAAATGTACAGAGAAGCCATTGATCTGTGTGTGGAAAACCGTGACGAATACGAAGCGAAAAAAGAAGACTGGATTGAACGCATTGAAAGCATCCAGCCAGTTAACAGAAAAATCGATACCGGATTCTTCTTCAAAGAAACGGTTTATTAATCAAAAGGAGGTTAAGCTATGACTGCCGTAAATGATAAAATATCCACAATCGTCAATGGTAAACGTGTGATTACGAAAAAGCCGGAGCTTCTCGCACCTGCGGGTAATCTTGAAAAGCTGAAAATTGCTGTTCATTACGGAGCGGACGCGGTCTTTATCGGGGGACAGGAATACGGGCTGCGCTCGAATGCCGATAACTTTACGATCGAAGAAATTGCAGAGGGCGTTGAATTCGCTAAGAAATATGGCGCGAAGATCTATGTAACGACGAATATTTTCGCCCATAATGAAAACATGGACGGGCTTGAAGAATATTTAAAAGCGCTCGGAGACGCCAACGTTGCCGGCATCATTGTGGCAGATCCGCTTATTATCGAAACATGCCGCAGAGTGGCGCCGAATGTTGAGGTTCACTTGAGCACGCAGCAGTCTCTTTCAAACTGGAAGGCTGTCCAGTTCTGGAAGGAAGAAGGCCTTGACCGCGTCGTGCTGGCACGTGAAACAAGCGCGCTCGAAATCAGAGAAATGAAAGAAAAAGTAGATATCGAAATCGAATCCTTTATTCACGGCGCGATGTGCATCGCATATTCCGGCCGCTGTGTCCTGAGCAATCACATGACAGCGCGGGATTCCAACCGCGGAGGCTGCTGCCAGTCATGCCGCTGGGATTATGATCTCTATCAAACAGACGGTGCTAACGCTGTTGCTTTGTATGGTGAAGAAGATGCGCCATTTGCGATGAGCCCGAAAGATTTGAAGCTGATTGAATCCATTCCGAAAATGATCGAAATGGGCATCGACAGCTTAAAGATTGAAGGTCGCATGAAATCAATTCACTATGTAGCAACAGTAGTCAGCGTATACCGCAAAGTAATTGACGCTTATTGTGCTGATCCGGATAACTTTGTGATTCAAAAAGAATGGCTTGAAGAGCTTGATAAGTGCGCCAACCGGGACACTGCGACAGCTTTCTTTGAAGGAACGCCAGGCTATGAAGAGCAAATGTTCGGCGAGCATGCCAAAAAAACGACGTTTGATTTTGTCGGCTTAGTGCTGAATTATGATGAAGACACACAAATGGTCACGCTTCAGCAGCGCAATTTCTTCAAAAAAGGCGACGAAGTGGAATTTTTCGGTCCGGAAATCGAAAACTTTACACACACGATTGAAACCATTTGGGACGAAGACGGAAATGAGCTAGATGCTGCCCGCCATCCCCTGCAAATTGTCAAATTCAAACTAGACAAAAAGATTTATCCGAGCAACATGATGAGAAAGGGGAAGTAACACCCATGGGTAAGAATCCAGTAGTCATTGGAATCGCAGGAGGTTCCGGTTCAGGAAAAACGAGTGTCACACGGTCAATTTATGAACAATTTAAAGGACACTCGATTTTAATGATCCAGCAAGACCTTTATTATAAAGACCAAAGCCATCTTCCATTTGAAGAAAGGCTGAACACAAACTATGATCATCCGCTTGCGTTTGATAATGACTATTTAATCGAGCATATTCAGGATCTATTGAATTACCGCCCGATTGAAAAGCCGATTTACGACTATAAGCTTCACACACGTTCAGAAGAAACGGTTCACGTAGAGCCAAAGGATGTTATTATCCTTGAAGGCATTCTTGTTCTTGAAGACAAAAGGCTCCGTGATCTGATGGATATCAAGCTTTACGTTGACACAGACGCTGACTTGCGTATCATCAGACGGATTATGAGAGATATTAATGAGCGCGGCCGCTCTATTGATTCTGTTATTGAACAATATGTGTCAGTTGTCCGCCCGATGCATAACCAATTTGTCGAGCCGACGAAACGATACGCTGATATTATTATCCCGGAAGGCGGACAGAATCACGTCGCAATTGATCTGATGGTCACAAAGATTCAGACGATACTAGAGAAAAACCTTATACAATAGGCGTTTTAAGTGGATGGGCAAGGTCTGAAAAACGACCTTGCCCATTTTTTGCCCACGTTTTTTTAAAAAATATCATTTGCAACGGCATTAAATTGAACGATTGCTTCTGTTTTTGTATCTTTCATGATGTGCGAATAAATGTCTAAGGTTGTTTTTGATGAAGCATGTCCTAAGCGTTTTTGAGCTTCTTTCAATTTAACTTCTGCGTCAATTAGAAGTGATGCATATGTGTGCCTCAGGTTATGGGGTGTGATCCGGGTGACACCGGATTTTTTTATATAAGTGTCTAATTTGTAATTGAAATTTCGGGCTGGGATAGGGCGGCCGATTTTGTCTGTGAACACAAATCCCTCATCCTTATACTGATCGCGGTTTTCCATTTTGATGTGATTCTGTATGTGTTTTAGTATTCTTAATTGGTTGATGACTTGAGGCGGCACAGGAACGTTTCGTATTGATGACGAAGTTTTGGGACTGAGCAATTTATAATTGTCTCTCAGACCGCCTTGTTGATACAACGTATGGCGGACTCGTATGATAGATTCTTCAAAGTCTACCTTGTCCCATTTTAAAGCCACAGCTTCACCAATTCTAAGCCCTGAATAAACGAGTAGAACAAACATGGCTAAATCTTGCGGTCGTCCTCTCCTTTTTACACATTGCAGGAATTTAGATATCTCTTCCTTCTCCCAGAATTTTATGTCTTTCAGATCCTGATCATCTGTGACTCGTTCAGCGTCTTTTGTACGAGGCAAACGAATCCCCACAAGTGGATCAAGTTTGAAGTATGAATCTCTCATAGCATTTTTAGTCATCATCTTAAAAACTTGGTGTACGCCTGTTAGTGTATTCTTTGCATAATTAGGTGCAATATCATTCAGAAATTTTTGATACATAGACGCATTGATGTTTTTTACCTTGATGCTTCCGATATGTTTTTTTATGATGACCATGCTGTCTTTCCGAGCCTTCCATGAACTTTCTTTGACAGTGTGCTTATACGTATCAAACCATAAGTCTAAATACTCCGAAATTGTAATGGAGTCGTTCTTTTCGTAAAAATGTTGATCGATATTTAATTCAGCTTCTGCAGCTGCTATCATAGCTTCTTTCTTTGTTCGGAAGCCTTTTTTTGTTTTTTCTCGACGTTTTCTGGTTATAGGATCATTGTAAGTGATTCTATATTCCCAGTTATCCCCACGCTTCCTATAACTTGCCACGGCTATTCCCTCCAATTTAATATAGACTCTAATACTATTATGCAATGTTACATAATGTTTTTGTAGGAAAAAATCCACAAAGTATGATACTAAGGCAGTGAATCAAACAGTAATTGATTTTATTAGTTTAGAACTAAAATAACATATAAAATATATCTTTTTAGTCAGAATTGTGGTATAATAAAGAAGAATCGGAAAATTATTTCTATTTGGATTTTTTGTTCTTTCTTTGACTCTTTCGTCATTAATCGACAATCTTTTTTTGTTCGGTATGTTAAATTAATTTTGAAATGGTGATTATGATGAGTGAAGATATAGTTGATGTTAGAAATCATTTAAAGCGTATAATTGAGTCTTCGGATGAAAAACAGAAAGAGATTGCCGATAAAATTGGAATTAGTGCTGCCCACTTAAGCAAGTTTTTGAATGGGCAAGAAATTTCACTTTGGATGGTGTTAGAGATAGTACGTTATCTTGATAAGGATAACGAGGTCGAAATCATGCGGCAATGCTGTCTTGAGGCGACTAAAAAAAATATAAAAACTGCTTTTGAATATGCTCATTCTAAAAGTTTAGACTCAGTCACTTGCATGTTGCTCAACAAAACTTTGGACGGAAATAACAGAGAGTTAAAGGAATGGGCAATAGTCTACCAGTGGCAACTATGGTCAAAATATAATCGTGTTTATAGCGAGGTTGATTACCTCGAAATGTTGAAAAAGCTGCAACCCAATTCTCATGACTTAAAAACACTATTGCAAATTCTTGAGATGCTTTGTTTTTATTACAGTGAGAAGTATGATTTATCTCTGCACTACATAAAAAAAATTCACAATATGCTTCCTGAAATTAAAGATCCATTTATTAAAAAAGCATTTTTAAGCCGCACAGACGAAGCTCTCGCCAATATGCATCTTAAGTTTGAGAACGAGATAGATAAATCCAGAGTAGCTGCTGAAAAGCTTATTGAAAGAAATTTTAGTGTTAACTCTGTGACTAATGGTTATTTTATATTGGGTTTATCATATTTATTTGAATCATACGAGAAAACATCAAACTTTCTCAAGAAAGGAATTCAGTTAAACAACACGAAAGAAAGATATTTTGTAGCTAATGACTTAAGAGAACAATTAGCTATAGCAAACCTTTTCTGGAACAAACCTGTACCGAAAGAATATATAGTGACTGATTTTATTAAATCCGTAGTCAATAAAGTTAATTTGAAATATTTTTATGATGACAAATACTATTCAGCTTTAGCTTTTTATTTTGACGGAAGAAGAGAACGAAGTCAGGAGAAGCTGCTTTTATCGCTACATGTTTTTTGTGAAAAGAAAGATTACTTTAGAGCAAATCTACCAAAAATGGAGTTGCTAAAATTAGGAGTTGATTATAATATATTAAAAAGGGAGGTGAAAATTAGTGAAAAAGACAATTATAGGAGTTTTGATTACTTTAGCAATAGCACTAGCATTTGTTTTTAGTGCAAATAGCGAGGATGCTCCGGGTTCGAAAAGCAATATAGTTGTTCCATCAACTGGAACTAAACAACTGGCTGATCCTCCGGTTGGAATGAGTTATAAGTTATCCAAAGAAGCACCAAAGCCTAAAAAAGAAAAAGCTATATTTTATTAAAAAGACGCTGCCAAATACATAGGCAACGTCTTTCGTGTTTTTAAAGAGGATTTCCTATTTTGACAAAACGAGAAAATAGGAAATCCTTATGTACTCATTTATTTTTAGTATGTATTCAATTATAATAAGAACAAACGTTCGCAAAAGGGGCTACTAACAATGAAAAAAGAAATTTCACTGGATGAATATTTAGAAAAATTGAAGCAGTTATTAGAGAATGAGTCAGTCGGAACGAGAGCCGCCCTTTGATTCTCTATATGCTTTTAATACTTCTAACATCACTTTTATTTCATCATCCGAAACTTCTTTACCACCAAGTGTTAAATTGTATTTCTCTCTCAGGTTTTCTATAGATAAGTCGCGTTCAAAAGTGAGTTCTAATTCTTCGTCAGTGAAATTGTCGAGGTTTTTTTCATCGGTGAAAAAATAAGACTGATCAACATCGAAAAATTCAGCAAGCGAATTAATCATTTTCAATGATGGATTGGTAACACCACGTTCAATTTTTGATAGGTAACTGTGTGTCACTCCTAATTTATCAGCTAAGTCTCTTAAAGTTAACTTTTTGCTTTTCCTTAACTTTTTTAATTTTACACCCGTATTGTTTGACAAATTTTCTCACCTTTTTCAAATCATATATTAAGATAACTCGTTTTTTTATTTGACTATATATCCAATGTGTACTCATTATAACATGTCATGGTGACATATAGTCTCAAAAAACGAATTTAAAGGGTTGCCAAAAAAATGAGAGAGTGTTATATTTGTTTTGGGTCTTATTTGTAACATTTTTTTTAGAGAGGATGTGATTTTTAGTGATCATGAGAGAGCTGGGATCGAAAATACAAACCAAAAGAAAAGCTAATAATCTTACACAAACATGTTTAGCAGAAGAGCTAAAGCTTTCTCGCTCCTATATTAGTAAGATTGAAACCGGAAAAATATATCCAAGTCTAAAAACTTTGGATAGGATTTCTCAAGTGTTAAATGTTCCAGTGGAATATTTTTTTTAGACACTTTGTGTACTATTATGACACAAAACGGGAGGTAAGTATGAAAATAGAACTCGAACAATCGGATATCGAAAGAATTACAAACGACGTTATTGCAAATGTGAGTGCTGCTTTGATTCCTAAAATTCAAGAAATGATTTCGGTCTTATCCTCACAAGATCAACTTCTGACTAAAAAAGAAGTATACGAGGGGATCTTAAAATGCACAGCCAGAACAGCAGAAGAATTATATTTCAGTCAGCCTGATTTTCCGGTATTTGAGCTACCAGGGCGGCCCGGCTCAGGAAAAACACAACAGAGGTTTTCGCGGCGTGCAGTCGAGGCGTGGATTGCTCAAAAAAATTGCACCAGAGCGGAAAGGATTGGATGAAATGTTCTTAGTAAGTCATGTTTGGCAAAATAACAGGTTTCACTTAGTGATCAGTGAGTCTGAGTTAACTCATAAAAAGGCTTTGGATAAACTTCTCTCGCAAGGTGGAAAGGTTATCCGAAGTGAAAGAGCTGACAATTTATTAGGATCAGTCATAGTTAACGGAAAAAGATCAGTATGGCCCTTAACTAAATCAGAAAGGGTTGGACAAAATGTCTGAGGTAAAGTGGATCAAGTTAAGCACTCAGATGTTTGAGGATGAAAAAATTAAATTGATAGAGCAAATGCCTGAATCAGATACGATTTTAATTATTTGGGTAAAACTACTTGCTCAAGCTGGTAAAACCAATGCTTCTGGATACATTTATCTAAATCAAAACATCCCGTATACCGACGAAATGTTGGCAACTATTTTTAATAGGCCCTTACCAATTGTCAGAATGGCGTTAAATACATTTCAACAATTTGGAATGATTGAAGTTGACGAAAATAAATTCATATCTATTGCCAATTGGGAAAAACACCAAAACGTTGAAGGTATGGACAGAGTAAGAAAATTAAACGCTGAAAGAAACAGAAAATACCGGGAACGGAAGAAGCTATTACAGTTAACTGCACCAGAAAAAAAGAATGACGTTAGCGTGACGTCACATGACGGTACAGATATAGATAAAGAATTAGATAAAGAAAAAGAATTAAAAGATATATTGTCTGGTAAACCAGACGGCGCGTCCTCTTCAAAAAATGCAAAAGAGGAGATTCCTTACAAACTTATTATCGACCTTTTGAACAAAGTAGCGGGTACACGATACCGTCATACTACTGACAAAACAAGAAAACTTATAAAGAAACTCTGGAAAGATGGTTTTCGTTTTGAAGATTTCAAACACGTCATCCTAGTGAAAACAGAGGAATGGCTTAATGACCCTGCTATGAATAAGTTTCTGCGTCCTGAAACATTGTTCGGCACAAAGTTCGAGTCTTATCTAAACCAAAAAGGAGGCTTATCACATGGAGGAAATCACAAGGAAGCGGGCGGTCGCAGTCAAGGGCGAAATATCTCGGAGGATGACATTCCATACTGATGAGGATGGAAATCCTGTTTACTGCAATAAGCACACAAGAATTATCGGCGGAGAAGAAAAGCCTTACCCAGTTCAACTGATGAAGCTGCGTGACGGCTCAGTAAAATGCCCGATGTGTGAAAGGGAACAGCGCAATAAGGAGATCGAACAAGAAGCTGAGGCATGGCGCCGGCAGGTAGAGAGAAAGGTTCTTTCTACACATTCACTTATTGCTGATCCAACTTTGGTAAAGGCAACATTCGAAACCTTTCATTGTTACAACAATGAGGATGTTCAGAACAAACGCCGGATGCTTGAACTGGTGGATCAGATCAAAGCGGGCGCGGTCATGAACATATTTCTAACGGGTGTGTCCAACGCCGGCAAAAGTCATCTGGCAATATCAGCGCTTAAAGAACTCAACAAAAAGAGTCAAGAAGAATATGCAAAATCAGCCCTTTTTGTTAATAGTGACGCACTCATGCGGCGCATAAAAAATTCTTTCAACGATGATTCTGAAAAGCTTACGGAGTCCAAGGCGATCGAACTGCTTACACGAGTCGATTACCTCGTCATCGACGACTTGGGGAGCGAAGTGGGTGACACAGATAACGAGAAAAGGACAGCACCTGATTTCATTCAAAGAGTTTGGTATGGGGTCTCTACTGGCAGACAAGGCAAGGTGACCATAGTGACAACAAATCTTACCGGCGTTGCTTTAGCAAAGCTTTATGACAGAAAGACCGTCAACCGCCTTACAGCCCATCTTGAACAAATTGATTTTGAAGAGAAACAAAAGGACAAAGGGCGCAAGACACCGGCTTTGCCGATTTAAGGGGGGGATACAAGTGGTACAAGCAGTGATGCCCGGCGTTTGGGAGCTCAAGCCAGAACGAAAGCTTACTGACGCTGAGCGAAAGCAAGAGATTAATAAACTCATTGCTCTCATTGATCAAAAAATTGCTGACTATCAAAACTTTAGGAGGAATGCAGTGTGAAACACGGTAGACGCCCAACACGCGCGCAAAAGGACATTATCAAGCAAAACGGTTTAAATCCAAACAACTGGCTGGTTTCTAAAAACCTGCAGCATGAACGGAGATTGATCATTGTTCACCGGTATACAGGAACGGTAAGGAAGTGTTTGGCATGAATGCGGTCCGGGCTGATCGTTTAGAACTTGCTTTGGTGGATCTTAATTTCGAATGGTCATTGGTGCAAATGCGTCAGGTTGTAGATTACTGGTATGACGGTAAGTCAATTTACGATATGGCCGAGCTGTTGAACAGAAAGCCGGATGAAATCATTTTGCTGATCGTTGACTTTGGAAGAGGTCGCATATTGCCGCCACGTCCTTACGGGTTAAATGCCAATAAGAAAATATCAATCAGGAAAAAGCTCATGGAAGAGAAAAAAGAGAGCTTGCGTCGGTTTTTGAAGGATGGACCGGTATATATTCCATTCCTTGAAAAAAACTTTGTCTGGAATGATTGGGAAGTCAAGCGATTCCGTGAAATGTGGGAAGCCAATGATTCTATTATCTTTATTTCAGAGCAGCTTAATAGAGACATAGACGAGGTTCTATTCCTTGTTATGGATCAAGCCAGCAGGGACTTCATTCAGCCACGAATGAACGGACTTCTCGGAAAGGATGCGACAGAGCATGATCTTATCAGGCAGCGCCTTCCCTTTTGAGAAAGCAACCATTCATCAACTTATGGTCATCGTGCGGTATGAAGAATGTCCGCCCGACTATAAAAATGCTGCAATGCAATTATTGATCAAGAAGGGAGCGGGGACCGTTGGAATGGACAGAACGCCAGCACTTGATTGAGTGGCTCACTATCTTGGGCGGATACGGAAAAGCATTTCTGGAACGCCAGTCAGACGATGAAATTGAGACACTTTACAATCTGCGCATCAAACAATTAAACGAAGAGTAAGGAGGCGAGAGGACATGGCAGAAAATAAAAACTTACGTCAGCATGGGGAAGTCATTACATGGGTTATGACGGAAGAGGAGCGTTTGGAGTATATAAAAAAACATCCAATCATCCCAACAGAAGAACCGCAGACAAAGCTGCAAGTTTTCCCGATGAGCGATTGGATGTGATGACGGTCAACGTCACCCGTATGGCAAATAGAAATTAGACACTTTTATTATACCATACGGGGGCGTTGACAGTGAACTGTCCAAAACATATAGAAAATCTGGAACAGGTTCTTAATCAAATTGAGGATAACAAAAATTACGTCATTGTGATTGACGGAAACAATAGATCATTTAAATTAACGGAAATGCCGGAGCACGGGAAAACAATCGTGCAAACGTCAAAAGGCAATCTTTCAAGAATTGATTTTGAGATCGGATATAAAATGTGACGCAGAGGGGCCGGTCCTTTCTGCGATATGGGAGGAACGGACATGAACCAATATAAATTCACTTTATTATCGGGCGTTGTGTTTCGTAAGGATATTTCAGGGGTTTGTTATACCGAGCTGGGTTCTAACAGCCTACCACTCGGCAAGAATCAGGCGGTAAACCTTCTTGCTGATGAAGTTATAGGGCTAAAGGAAATCATTGAGGAAAACAAGCGCCAGCAGGAAGTAACGGTTCATCAATTCCGGCAGGCGCAGGAAGAGATTCAGCGGCTACAGTCTGACAACGGGCGGTATAAAGAAGCATTAAAATTTTACGCGGAAGAAACAACATACACAAAAGAATTTGAAGACTGTCCGCCTGCTATTGATATGGATTGGGGAGATATTGCAAAAAAAGCATTAGTAGGTGATACGAAATGAATGCAAAAAAAGTAACGATTCCCGCCCGCGATTGCAATGGTTTCATGATCGGGTTCAAAGAAGTGAATGCACTTTGGAAATGCCCTACTTGCGGCGGGGAGATGGGGAATCCACAGCTCACACAGCATTCCGAGGACGGATTCTTTGGACAAGTTCATATTTGGGAAAATCCCTGTGGGCATGTAGCTCATTATAAGAATCTGCAGATTGTAGGTGATGCAGAATGATCCCTTTACAAGTAGAGCTTCAGCGGGCAGTCAAAGCCACGAAAGACGAAGCGATGACCATTTATGAGGCGGCGGAACATTTAAAGGTTAATGTCGAGGAAGTGCCTATGATCGTTGCTCAGGCTGATGATCTGAAAATGATAGGCAATGACGCAATTATTGCAAAAAGAGACAAGACAAATGGCTGGCTTCTCGGTGGGATTGCGGTGGTTTTATTCTTTGGAATTGCAGTTTTTCCGGGGATAGGGGGTTAAGGCATGGCGAGATCACCTTTAATCTGGTTCGGTGGAAAAGCAAAATACGCCGAACACATTATAAATAAAATGCCTGCCCATAAGGTGTACGTTGAGCCTTTCGGTGGGGCAGCCCATGTAATTGCTAAAAAGCCGAAAATGAGACATGAGGTATATAACGATATCGACGGCCATGTAGTGAATTTCTTGATGCAAGTTAGGGAGGATCCCAAGGCAATGCAGAAAGCTTGTGAATCCATTCCATACAGCAGGGCGCTCTATGAGAAATGGAAAGCCGAGGAATACCCGTCAGATGATTTTGAACGGGCCGTCCGATGGTTTTACATGAATCGTTCCGGCATCAGTAAGGGGAACGCGGAGAATGTGCCACAGACTGGTTGGAGGCACAGCACGCAAAGCGGCCAGAACCCAGCGGGCGGATACATAAGCGCCTGTACTGCCTTCCAGTCCTTTGCTAACCGCATGAAGGGCGTCATGATCGAGTGTAAGGATTTTCGCAACATCATTGAGAAATACGATAGTCCCGATACTTTGTTTTATGTTGATCCTCCATATGTTGGTCGTGAGAAGTTTTACGCTGGCGGCTTCACGGAAGATGATCACCGAGAACTGGCCCGGCTGTTAAATCAGATCAAAGGTAAAGTGATTCTCTCTTACTACGATGATCCTTTAATACTCGAGATCTACCCGAATTGGGCGACAGAAACCTTTTCAGCGTACAAGCAGGTTGTTGGGGGATCCGGAAAAGACCGAGGGGCTGAAGAAATGTTGCTGTTTAATTATAAAATCACTCAGCTTAGTTTATTTGATTAGGAGAACACGACTATGAAAAGCATCGAGTTATTTGCAGGCCCAAATTTATAAGCATAAACACAAAATAGGAGGAAATAAAAATGAACCTTGAAAAAAATATCAAAGATGTAATCACAAAACAAATGGAAGAAGGAATGGTTGAAAAACTGGTCGCAGAACAACTGGAAAAAGGAATTTCAAAAGCGCTTGAAAATTTATTCTCAAGCTATGGCGATGTAACCGGGATTATCAAAAGCAAACTAAAAAGCGTCATCGTCCCATACTTAGAAAACTATGATTATTCAAAGTACATTACAAAGCTTGACCATGTGCTGGTCGAAGTATTACAAAATACAACATTGGAAAACCGTAACCTTCTAAACAATTTCAAGGACTTGATGTCGGAAGAAGCGGCGGAAGAAAAAACAATCAAACTGTCTGACCTCTTCGCAAAGTGGATGAACTATGTTGCAAAAAACGTTGAAACTGACGGTCTGGAAGTAGAATTTCACGATGGACCTGAATATGAAGCTGTTGAGGTATCTGTAAATGTTGAACGTAACGAGGATAGAAGTTGGAGTTCGTTTGAGTATGCAGCAATTTTATTTGAGTGTGATCATGACGAAGAAATGAACTTTGAAATACCTATTTCTCTTTATAAGTACAGAGCAAACAAGGAATGGGATTTGAAATACAACTCAGTGCATGACTTAAAATCTCTCAGACATCTGAATGAATTTGAAATTCTTCTCATGAGGTTATCACAAAACGGCGTGGGGATAATCCTTGATATTGAATGGGAAAATGATGAAGTTACGCCAGAAGAAGAACCGGAACCAAGTTTCTAAAAGGGAATGCGAGAAGGGATGTGCGGCGTGTGACAGTTAAACAAGATTACAAGCCTGTTCTCCAGCAAGCAATTGAAGTTTTTGAACAGAAGTACGGCGACAATGGCAGGAACTATCTGATGTTCCTGCTGCAAGACAATCTAATGAAAACCGTCGGCGGGCAGAAATAAGGAGGGCGCGGAGTGATGATTCCAGCTATTGTATTCGAAGCGAAAGACAAAGAGAAAAGATTTTTATGTGATGGACCAGATTGTGGGGATTGGTCAGATGAAAGATTGGATGTAAGTATAGAGGACATTACAGATGCTCTTGTGATCGTGAAGAAGGATAAAAGTATGCCTGATGATAGCGATGTTGAGGATTTTTATAGATTTTTAGGGAAATTAAAATTCGGACCCGATGCTTTGGACATTAAAAAGTATTATAAGCCAGTACACATCGCATTAACAGAAGAACAATACAAAGTCATTGAAGATCGACGGAACGATTGGTAAGGAGATTACTATACAAAATTAAATAGGTCCAAGATGGAGACGCCTGCGGACACTAATCACTGTACAGAGAAATCTGTGCTTTGGTTGGTGTCCGTTTTTTATTTGAACGGAGGGGTGACATGAAGAAGAGAAAGAAAAAGCCCAATAAAAACGCGCAGGAGTGTTCTGAACGGTTTTGGCGGCGAATGATGGGTCAAGATAGGCAAACATTGAGAAGAGGCAAAGGCGGGGCTTTAAGACGCAAATAAACGGGAGGGTAAAAATATGAATCAATTAACATTAAACATTCCTCAGATTGACGAAGAAGCGACTAAATTAAAAGCAGAGAAGCTGCTTGATCAATACCGATTATATCTCTTGCAGGTGCCAGATGATTTTTTGCCAAAGGTTACACCTACTTATAGCATTGTTCCGCCAAGCATCACGAATGAGTTTCATTCTTCAACAGAAGAGGCAGCATTAAAGCGTCTTGATTGGGAGATTCAGCGTGACAAATTCTTAAAAAGGATCCAAAGAGCTGTTAACCGTCTTTCTCAAAGAGAACGGCAGATCATTGTCATGCTCTATATGCAGCCGGAAGAAATGTATGATTATGAAGTGTATGCAGAAATGGACCTGAGCCAGCGCAGCTATTATCGTGTGAAGGCAAAGGCTCTATATCGGTTGGCATTTGCTTTGAGAGAAGAAGTATATAAGGACGGGGGAACTACTGAATGAATTTTGTTCAGCCTATACGTGATCCGGAATGTATCTTCTACATCAAGAGATTTTTAAAAGAGCAAAACATGAGGAATTACATGCTATTTGTGACTGGTATCAATTCAGGGCTCCGCATATCAGATATTCTGCAGCTGAGAGTGAGAGACGCGAAACGGCCATACTTCAATCTCATAGAGAAGAAAACGAAAAAGAAAAAGAGAATCGATATGACGCCAGCTCTTCAAAGAGAATTTAAGGCCTATGTCGAAGGGAAAGAGGATCATGAATTTCTCTTTAAAAGCCGTGAAGGGATTAACAAGCCAATATCCCGGTCGATGGCATACAAGATTCTCAGGGCGGCTGCTGAGTATGTTGGTTTAGATGACATCGGCACTCATACATTGAGGAAAACATTTGGCTATCACTTTTACAAACAAACGAAGGACGTTGCCATGCTGCAGGAGATATTTAATCACTCAGACCAACGGACAACCCTTAGATACATTGGAATCAATCAAGACGCCATGAACAACGCTATGAAGAAATTTAAAATATAACCAGGCTCATCCAAAACAACAAGGATGGGCTTTTTTCTTTGCATTTTTCGTCAATTCCTCAAAAATAACAGGTGTGTAATTCATTTTAGGGATATTGGTTAAAAACAGAGAGGACAAGGGGGTGGCTCAGTTCGACGAGTTGCACAGTATAAAACATATGGGTAATTCGTGGATTGTGTGGATAATTGGAAAATTCGGTCTCTTTTCGTGTATCATCGTAATACAGGAGGTGAGCGGGATGAGTAGAGGTGCAGGATCAAAGAAAGAACAAAAAGGTATGGTTTAATGTGTCTTTAATCTACATATCAGGTGGTGAATATTATGAGCAGAGGTGCAACACATTTAGATCAAAAAGGCATGTATTAAAATTTTGGCAGAAAGATGGCACGATAACGGCACGCCATTTTGTTTTCAGTCATGTATTATGGTAATAGGTAATAAATCGACAGGCGCTTTCCCAATTGGGAGGGCGCTTTTTTATTGGGATTTATCACTAAAAAAACTATGTACTAAATATTCTATTATGGAGGTAGTGCCGTGATTAACGAAAGTAAGCTGCCATTTATAGAAGCACTTGTGTCTCTTGGATGCTATGAAGGAGCGAAGGGAGCGGCTTTGTATGATATGTCGGTTCCTGAATTAACTAAATTGCTCGTTGAAACAAGATGTAAGCTTGTCCGTAAATAATTCGACAAATTCTGCAAATTATTCCTTATTTCTTCTCTATCACCGATAATAAGGTGGGAGGTGATACTATGGCTTTAATAAATCATCAAATATCCATGCGATTAGAGACGGCAGCTAGAAAAGCACTTCGCCTTAACGGTCGTGGCGGATTATATGGTGTAATTGATGCAGATTATATTGATAGAATCGGCCGTGCTTTTACCGTTCTTGTAGCTGCTGTTTCACCATATTACAGAGATGGTTCAGTAGAGGATAAAGCGAAAATTGATAGCTTTTTAGAGAAGTATTTGTATTTAGGCGATACAGACACACCTAAAGAAGATTACTCGTCAGGTGTCCAAGAAGCAGCTGAAGAATTGCGAAAACTAGTAGATGAATTAAATTAATTGTAAAAGCACTTTCCTTTTGTGAAAGTGCTTTTTATTTTCTCTGTAAACTGCTTCCGGTAAATCTCAGGATGGACAATTGGCGGTTAACGGCTTGAGTACGGTGGCAGTTTAGAAAGAATATATAGGAGGGTGAATGGATTGAAAATTTTAGTGATTAAAACAAACGCACATCTCAATAAAGAAACAAAAGAAGCAATGCGCGTAGAAGTTGAAAGGGCAATTGAAACAGGCGTCATGTTTCTTGACGGCGGATTAGAACTAGAAACGATTGAGGTTGATGAATTCAAAATTGTAAATGAACCACATGCAGAAGAGAAGCCTCTTTCCTCTGAGAGCTGTTTCTCTTGCCAATGAAGAGATGTAATGCGCCAGCCTGCCGTAACTATGTGGACTGGACACAACGTTTTTGTGAGAAGCACAAGGGTTATGCTGACAAGCAGTACAACAAAGATGTGAGGTACAACAGGGAGAACAATGAGCTCTATTCCTATTACCATTCGAGAGAGTGGAAGCTCCTACGAGAGCATAAGCTTAGAGAAAGTAACTATCATTGTGCCGTCTGTGCCTCACAGGGACGTTTAAATAAGTCTAATAGGTTAGTAGTCCATCACAAGTTCAAAGAGCTTAGAGACGTTTTAAACGATGATCAGGCACGTACTGATTTAAATAATCTTGAGGTGCTGTGTCAGTATCATCATAACCAAGTCACATTTGGGAAAGGAGAATGATTATGCCGTTTAGGCCGATAGTTAAAGCCCCAAAGGTTCATATTAGACCAACAGGTAAAGCTCCGAAGGTTCCTAAAAAAGAGCCTATGAGTCCAAAAAAATTTGCAGGTCTTATGCGGTGTGGCGTACTTACAGTAAACGAAGTTAGAGAGTATCATGGTCTTTCCCCGATTGTGGGGGGAGATTCTGAAATTTTTAACGGGAAAATGAATTAAGTCCCCCCGATCTTTAACCGGGTACCAAAAAATTTTTCCTGAGCATCGGCGCCCCCTCAACTTTGTAAAAAATGTTGAAATGGAATTTTGAAATTTGCTATTTAAGCCGGATTTTGAATACTGAAATATTACGCGCGATCCCTTATCTCATATGAGTTGATCGGCGTTTTTGTCGTTCGCTGATTTTACCGAAATTTATGTGATGTATTTTGGACGAAAGGTGGTGGTTTTGATTGGCGAGACGAAAACAATTAACGGAAACGTTAAAAGGACAAATTACCAACGAAGAGCGGGAAGAGCGTCTGCAGCAGGAAGAAAAACTGAAAGATTTTTCGCCCTTGCAAGAAAAGCCACCATACTGGTTGTCCACTATGGCGAAGAATGAATGGCGGCGCATCTACCCGCACATTATCAATTTGCCAATCTCTGAATTAGATTCGACATTGCTTGCGATCTATTGCAACAGCTATGCACAGTATCGGGAAGCGATGGCCGATATAGCCAAAGACGGCCAAGTCATGTTTGAAAAAAACAGCCGGGGTGAGACGGTTAAAAAGAAAAATCCATCTGTGGACATAATGAACAGCATGTCTAAAGAGATTCGGGGCATTGCCGGCCAGCTTGGTCTGTCTCTGGATTCACGCCTACGAATCGTCGGCCTCGACAGCGACAGTGAGGAACATGATGAGTTTGGAGCAATGGCGATAGATGACGACTGAACATCTTGACCCCGGCACGCTTTATGCGAAAAAGGTTGTCAGCGGAGAAATAACGGCATGCAAGAAAGTCATAAAAGCCTGTCAGCGTCACCTGAGAGATTTGGAAAGAGCGGCTGACCCGTCCTATGAATATGAATACAGACCTGAAAAAGCAAAAAAGGTCATTAAGTTTCTTGAGATGCTGCCTGATATATCAACTGGTAAACCAACAAAACTGGCTTTGTTTCAAAAGTTCATTGTGTACATGCTCTATGCTTGGAGGAATAAAGAAACCGGCTTCCGGCGATTCACCAAAGCGTATATAAGCATGGCGAGAAAGGGCGGTAAATCTGTACTTGTAGCGGGTCTATCATTGTATGAGCTGATTTACGGCGAAGCACCTAAGTTTGACAGGCAAATTTATGCGACAGCTAATTCAAGAGGCCAGGCGAAAACAGTCTTTAAAATGATTTCGATGCAGCTTAAGAAGATACGAAGTAAATCGAAATTCATGAGGAAATGGACAAAAATTATACAAAATGAAATCCGGTACCTGAAAGATGACTGCGTCATTATGCCTTTATCAAGGGATACTGATAACCTGGACAGTTTGAACGTTCTTATCGGGATTCTTGACGAGTATCACACAGCCTCCAACACAAAAATGATGGAAGTTCTAGAGTCTTCCCAAGGTCAGCAGGATCAGGGCCTTATCTTAATCATTAGTACAGCCGGCTTTAAGCTGAACGGCCCCATGTATTCGCAAGAGTACCCTTATGTTGACGATATTCTAAGTGGTCGTAAGGAAAACGAAAACTATTTTGCAATTGTCTATGAACAGGACGACGAAGAGGAAATTTACGACGAAAGCACTTGGATAAAAAGCAATCCACTACTTGAGGTGGAGGGCCTACAAAAGAAAATCTTGAAAAACCTCCGCAAGAAATTGAAAGAGGCTCTTGATAAAGATGATCTAAACGGTACACTCGTAAAAAACTTTAATATATGGCAGTCTGCTTCCTCTGAAAGCTTTATCAACGGGAACGATTGGAAAAAGCGCGGTGTGGATGCTGCGCCAGACATTACAGGAAAGCCAGTCTATATAGGGATTGACTTATCACGAACAGATGATTTATCGGCCCTCAGTTTCATTTATCCGTTAGAGGATGAGAATGAGACATTTTATGTAGACAGTCATTCATTTGTTGGAACAAAAGGCGGACTGGATAATAAAATTGAACGTGACAAACTGGACTATCGCACTCTTGCGAAAGCCGGGTATTGTACCATAACCGATAAGAAATCAGGGATCATTAATCTGCAGCAGGTTGTGGAATATATGATCAATCATATTAAAGAATTTGATTTACAAGTAAAGGGGATTTTCTTTGACCCTTACAATATCTCTTTAGTCTTAAATGAGATTGAGAAATATGGCTATGAGGATGTGCTGATTGAAGTTCGTCAAGGTCCTCGCACATTATCTGAACCAACAAAAGATTTTCGTTTGAATGTATTCGACGGAAAAATCATACACAGCAAGAATCCATTACTTGATACGGCGATGCACAATGCAATGCTGAAAAAAGTGAATGATACGATTCAAATTGACAAAGCGCTGAACAGGGAGAAGATTGACCCTGCAGCGGCAATGATGAACGCACACACGGGCGCAATGTACCATTACAAACAAGAGGAATTTGACTGGAACTCTTATTATGAAAGCGAAGAATTTACTCTTTAGGGAAGGAGGGGGCGCCATGAAAATCGGAAAAATAAATATATTTTTGATGGGAGTATGTCAGTTTATTAAGTTGAACTTGCATACTCTTTTATTTTTGGCCGGCTTATTTGTTATCGACTATGGGGTTTTCTATCTTCATCCCGTAGCCGGCTTTATTGTTGCAGGTCTTTTTCTCGTTCTTATTGCCTTCTTACTGAACCCAAAAGAAGAGGAAGGGAGGTGATTAAGTGGCATTCTTTCGATCATTAGATAAGCAGAGCCCAGGGGCCCGAGAATTCAATGAAATCATTCTCGGCTTGGATGGACTGTCTTACACGTCTGTCAGTGCGATCAAAAATAGCGATGTGTTCACGGCAGTTCTTACCCTTTCCTCTGATATTGCAGCGTCACCAATTATGGTTCATCAAAATGGTGTTGAGGAAAAGGATTCCGATCTATTCAGGTTACTGAATGAGAAACCCAATGATTATTATTCAGGGTACTTTTTTAAATTTATCCTGGTGGCTAATGCTTTAATGAACGGCCAGTCTTATGCGGAAATAGTCCGGGATAAAGAGGGTACGCCCTTAGAGCTTATCCATTTATTGAACAGTGAAGTCTATGCCGAGCAGCTGCAGGACCGAAACGAAATACTGTACCGATATTATCCGTCTGGCGGCAAAGAAAGAGTCTTAAAGCCGGAAAATGTACTGCACATTAAATTTTTCAGCATGGACGGAATAACGGGTATGAGCCCACTTTCTAGTCTTAAGCATGAAATCGAAAGTCAGGAGGCAGGGAAGCGCCTTGTTACAGACTTTTTCAGAAGAGGCGTCAACTTAAGCGGTATTGTAAACATGAAAAAAGGGCATTTGTCTTCTGAGGCAAAGGACAAAATCCGTAATGAATTTGAAAAAGCAAACTCTGGCATAAAGAATCAGCAGCGGGTCGTTGTACTTGATGAAAATATGGAGTTTAGCCAGTTAGAAATCAATACGAAAGTGCTTGAGGTCGTGAATAACTACACGCATTCAACGAAACAGATAGCCAAAGTGTTCGGGTTGCCGGCGCACAAGCTGGGCATTGAGCAGGTCAACACCTCACTAGAACAAGCGAACCTGGACTATCTGACAAATACACTTTCCAACTATTTTGCGGCCATCGCCTCAGAGCTTAATTTCAAAATGCTGCCGTACCCTTTAAACCTACAACGGAAATTTCAATTCGACACACGGCGATTTAGGGAAACGGATGCAAAAACAAAGCGCGAAAATGTTATTGCACTGCTGCAAAATGGTATTTTTTCTCTCAACAATGCCCTGGCTGAGTATGGTTACGAGCCAATACCAAACGGGGACAAGCGTTACATGAGTTTGAACTACGTGAACATTGATTCGATGGACGAAATTCAGAAAGCAAAAGCAAAGAGCCTGCCGATCTCGTCAGCAGGTGAAGGAGGTGAGGGGAATGTCTAAGGGAGTAGAGATTAGAACGTCGCAGGAAGGGGCCTTAAAAGCTCATTCAGACGATGAAGGCCCAAAAGTGATTAGTGGTTATGCTTTAAAATTCGGCACCCGCAGCCACAATTTGGGCGGTTTTATTGAAATGATTGATAAAAGGGCTCTGGATCAGACAGACATGAGCGATGTGCGGGCATTGATTGATCATGACCCATCCAAGATTCTCGGCCGTACGTCTGCCGGCACGCTTAAGCTTGAAGTTGATGACATCGGCTTAAGATTCGATGTTACTTTGCCGAATACACAGTACGCATCGGATTTATACGAAAATCTGCGGGTTGGGAATATCTCAAATTGTTCTTTCGGCTTCATGCTAGGGAAGGATGGGGACAGTTTTACTCGTGACCAGGAAACCGGTCTGCCGTTGCGGAGCTTGAGAAACATTTCAAAGCTTACAGATGTGTCAGTCGTTACTTATCCGGCTTATGAAGACACTGACGTGACAATTGCAAAACGGAATTTACAGCAGTATGAGGAAAGAAACCGGAATCCGGAAAAAGAAAAGCTGCTGCTGCAGCTGGATTTATTAAAAATCGGATTGTAAAAGCACTCTAAAACCGGGTGCTTATTTTATTTGAAAAGGAGCAAACGCATGTTAACTGAAAAAATTAAGGAACTACGATCACAGGTTACTAAAAAACAAACGGCCATTAATACAAAAATTACAGAAGCCCAAAAACGAGCAGAGGAAGACAAGCTGGATGAAGCAACTGCTTTGAAAGGTGAAATCACTTCCATGAAAGAAGAGCTTGACGCCCTGCAAAAAAAGCTTGCGGAGTATGAAGAGTTAGCAGGACTTAAGCCAGAGAACCCAGCACCAGCTGGCGGTAAAGAAGAAGACGACGAGGAGAAAAGATCAATGCATGGCGGAGGCTTCCGTACAATCATCAAACCAGGTAAGACAGAAGAGGTAAGAGCTTTTGAAGAGTTTTTGCGATCAAAAGGGGAAAAACGCGACGGGTTGAAATCTGATGGGGCTGAGGCAATTATCCCTATTGAGGTACTTACTACACCACAACGGGAGCCAGAGGATGTTGTGGATTTAGGCGAGATCGTAAACAAGGTTCCGGTGAAAACAGCCTCTGGTAGTTATCCAGTTCTTGCTAACGCGGACACAAAGTTAGTTTCTGTAGCTGAGTTAGAGAAAAACCCTGAATTGGCGAAACCTAAATTCAACAAAGTACCTTGGGCGGTAGAAACATATCGTGGTCAGCTCCCTATTTCACAGGAAGCCATTGATGATGCTGCCGTTGACTTAACTGCTATTGTCGCGGAGCATCTGCAGCAGGTAAAACGAAATACAAAAAATGATATTGTTGCAAAAGTGCTGCGCTCATTTCCACAGAAGGCAGTAACAGGAACTGATGAACTTAAAAAGATTTTTAATGTGGATTTGAAACAAGCCTATAAACGTGACATTGTTGCGACTGCTTCTGCGTTCCAATTCTTAGATACGTTAAAAGATAAAAACGGACAATACATTTTACAGCAAAGTATTTCTTCTCCTTCAGGAAAATCATTATTTGGCAGACCGGTTTCAACTGTTGATGACACAATCTTAGGTGAAAAAGATGGCGACGCAGTTATGTTCATTGGTGACTTGAAAAAAGCTGTCTTTTTCGCAAACCGTGTGGAGGCTACGGCGAAATGGGTAGAAAATGACATTTACGGTCAAGTCCTTTCTCTGGCAGTTCGTTTTGACGTGAAAAAAGCTGATGAGAAAGCCGGTTATTTTGTCACTATCAATCAAACGACAACTAGTACAGAAGATCAGTCAGCGGTAGACGTAGGCCAATAAAAAATAATTGAAAAGGATGATTGAAAATGGCGGAAGAATTTCTAAATAAAAGTGGAAACGTTTGGACAGCATCGGAAATGGACACGGATGGAAAACCGATTACCCGAGTTTATCTTGGCGGAAACAGTGAAGAAAACCCTCTGTTTATCAAGGGGATGCAGGGAGAACAAGGACCACAGGGGGAAACCGGACCGGCCGGGCCAAAGGGTGAGACAGGGCCACAGGGGCCACAAGGTGAGAAAGGTGAAAAAGGCGACCCGGCAGTTATTGAAAAGGGAAGTATCACGAATGAAATGTTGGCCGACGGCTCAGTTAGAAGTAATCACATCGGAAAGGGCAGCGTGAAATTGGATAACCTGAACAGTGAAGTAAAGTCTCTACTTGATGGTATGCAAAAACAAATTGATGAATTGAAAGGAACGCCAACAGAATAATGACATAACGGGACGCATACCGGCGTCCCTTTTTGTTTGTAAAGGAGTGTTGGAATGACGCTTGAAGAATTAAAGCTTGCGATGCGTATAGATCACAATTTTGATGATGGGTTTATCCAGCAGTTGAAAGATACTGCGGAAGATTATATCAAGGATGCCGTAACGCTTTCGCCAAACAGGGATTCGTTCTTTCAAAACAACCCTAAATTTGATACAGCTGTCATGTTCCTGGTCGGTGCCTGGTATGAACAGCGCGTATCCTCAATGGACAAAGCGTTGCAAGAAATACCTTTCGGCGTAACAAACTTTATTCAGCAATTCAGAGGGGCGTATACAGATGGAATTTAGCCGGCTCAATACACGCATCACTTTTGTTACACGAAAGAACGGGAAGGACCCGGAAACCAGGGAGAATATTGTGGTAAATGAGCCCTTATTTTCTTGCTGGGCTGAGATAAGAGAACAGAAGTTAAGGGAAAAGCTCACGACAGCTGGCACCTTCTTAGAAAATAGCATCACGTTCATTATTCGCTATCAGCAAGTTAAGAAGGCGACAAATAACATGCATGTTCTTCATGATGATGAGCTTTACGAAATAAAAGATATTCTCCCAAACTCTCAGGATAAAAACCTGATCAATGTTTTTGCGGAGAAGGTGAGCTGATGGCGCGGCAAGATGACGGTATCGGCGGTATAGAAAAAGAGCTTGATAAGCTTGCAAGAAAAAATACCAGGGCGGCAAAAGCAGCCGTCCAGGCAGGCGCACAGGTTTTTGCTGAGGCTCTGGAACGTAATACACCCCGAGGCCGAGAAAGCGACCAGGACCCCCACAAAGTGCACATGAAAGATAATGTGGTGTATTCAAAGGCGAAGGAAGACGGGGAGATATATGCAAGTGTGGGATATGGAAAAGAAACAGCATCTCGCCTACACTTCTCTAACTTTGGAACGATCAAGCAGCCCCCGCAGCATTTCATTGAGAGGACATCAAACGAGATGGAGCAGACGGTTTTACAGATCGTGCAGCAAGTTTATATGAGGGAGCTGGGACTATGATGCTTCCCATCCAGGAAGTCGAAAAGCTTTTAAGTGAAAATGAAACACTTGCTTCTCTTGTGGACAGTGACCGGATATTCCTGGTCTTTGTTCCAGAAGAAGATCAGGACATAGAAAAGGCCCCAATGATTCGCATTAACGAGCTTGAGAGCCACAGAAAAGACTATGCGGACGATAGGGCCCTAACATTTGAGGTTGATATTCAAATAGATTTATGGACCAAAACATTAAAGGACGCCCAGGCTATTCAGCCTGTGATTGATCAGATCATGGCAGAGAATGACTATAAGCAATATGCGTCAGCCTTTGACCGTGACCCAGATATTGCTCTGTATCGGTATGCTCGGAGATACAGGGCCACGAAATTAATTGATTTCAAAAAATAAACATAGAAAAGGATGATATGAATGGCTAAGACGGGGCTAAGTGGTATTAATTATTCTGAGCTTGTTGATGAAAAAGCCTCTAAGATTGAAAGTTTGCCGGGGGCAATTGAAGCGAAGCTGGATGTTTCTTCTGAACTAACACCTCTTTATGCGGATGACGGCATTTTTGCGGTAAAAAGTACAGGAGTTAGTGAAACAAAACTTGAATTAAATGTCGCGGACCTTACTACAGAAATGAAAAGAACTCTTTTAGGTGTAAAGGTTGTCGATGGTATTGAAGAGTACCATAAAGATATGGAGCCTCCTTATGTGTGCATCACATGGCGTCAAAAACACCATGAAAAAGGCTATGTGTACTATGCCCTGTTAAAAGGGAAATTTGGAATCCCTTCTGTGGAAGGAAAAACGAAAGAAGATAAAGTGGACTATCAAACAGATACGATCGAAGGGCAATTCTTGCCGCGTAAATCGGACGGTCTTGTCTTCCTGATTGGTTACGATCAAAACGATGGATTTACATTAGAGAAATTCTATCAACGTGCTTATGGGATGCTGCCAGACGGCATGACAACAGAAGAAGTAAGTGCAGACTTAGGAAAATAAAACTGGCAGCCGGATGACGGCTGCTTTTTCTATAAAAATTAAAAGGTGGGTTTCACAATGGTTAAAGCAGTTTTAAGAGATTATGCCCTAGCTGAAGTAGATGAAAACGGCGAAATTGTATCTGTTCCAGAAAAAACATTTGTTCAGCCAATTGTTACAGCAAGATATACGTATAGAGCTTTAGAAATACATGCAAAGGCAATGGATGAAGAATCTGGAATGACAGAGCATGATGTAATGGATGACATGATGACTCTTGTTTTAGACATATTCAAAAATCAATTTACATTTGATGATATTCTAGACGGTGTTCAATCTGATGATTTATTTGACTGGCTCAGAGATATTATTGATCAGGTTATGATTAAAGATAAAAAAAAGGCTCAATTGAAGAAGATGGCCGAGAAAGCTCAAAAATAACAGGGAAGCCAATGACCTACAGGGACTATCTTAACAGGATGAAGCAAATGTATCTTGACTTGATGGAAAATGGTTACAAGCTTCATGAAATAGATGACATGGATGTACAACGCTTTTTTGATCTTGCAACTTACAAGCATGAGGAAGAAAACAAACTTGTCCCTGCTTATCAAATATTCGGTGCAACTTTGTAAAAGGGTGTCTGTAAAGGCGCTCTTTTTGTGTTTCTAAAAAACGATAGAAGGGAGGTAACTATTTGGCGACAGAAGGCAGACCGATAGGAAATTTAGTCATTAACACCACGCTAAACGATGCCGGCGTAAACAGAGGAATAACCGGTCTCAGAAATAACCTTAAAACGGCACGAACGGCCACAAAAGCAACTGTTCAAGAGTTTAAAGCGATGGGTGATGAACTCACGGCCAGCAAAAAGAAGGTTGAAGGTTTATCAAATGAGCTTTCCATTCAAGAGAAGATTGTGGAAGAGTATCGGAAATCTTACGAGAAACAGGTTCAGTTATACGGCGAAGGGTCAGAACAGGCGCAGAAATACGCCCAGCGGCTAAATACTCAGATTCAATCGTATCATTCTCTGGAAGGTTCACTGCGGCGCGCACAGATGCAATATAAAATGCTTGAACAAGCCCAAAGCAAAGCAAGTGAAAGCGCTGAGGGATTGACGGACAGGCAAAGAGAGATCGGCGACGCAAGTGGTGACGCCGGCGGGAAAGTATCCAAATTCAGTTCTTTTATAAAAGTCGGCCTGGTCGGTGCGCTGACTGCAGGCGTTGCCAGTGTCGGTGCCCTAACAGCTGCAATCGGCGGGCTGGGTGCAAAAATGGCACTTGATACGCAGGCAGCCCAGGGAGAAATACGGGCTCAATTAGGACTTACAGAAAAAGAGGCTCAGAAGGTAGCAAGTTCAGCAAAAAGCTTGTGGGCTGATGGCTTCGGTGACAGCGTGGGTGATGCTAAAAATGCAATCGTCAACGTAAAACAGAATGTAAAATCGTTAAAGGGTGCAACCGACGAAACGGTAAAAGAAGTTACGAAGGGCACCATGACCATTGCCAAAGCTTTTGACCAGGACGGAAACGATATTACTAAGTCAATCAACGCGATGCAAAATTCATTTGATGGACTTTCCTCTGATGCTGCTATGGACATGATCACTAGTGGTTTTCAGAAGGGCCTTGATTATTCCGGAGAGTTTCTAGATTCCATTAATGAATATTCCAATCAGTTTGCAGCTGCAGGCTTCTCCACACAAAGAATGTTTTCGGTCTTTCAGGCGGGTGCTGAATCAGGGGCCTTCCAGCTGGATAAGGTTGGCGATCTGATTAAAGAAATGAACATTCGTTTATCAGACGGAACAGCAGACGAAGCCATGCAATCACTATCAAAACACACCCAAGATTTATACGCTCAGTTTAAAAAGACTGGGAAAGGCGGCGATCTGGTTTTCTCGGCTGTTATGAAAGATATTGACGGCATGAAAAACAAAAGCGATGCCTATAAGATAGGGCAGCAAATTATGGGTACGCAGTTCGAGGATTTAGGTCAAAAAGGCGTCTCTGCCCTGGCTAACATAGAGAACAGCTTTTCAAATACAAGTGGAGCAACCAAAAAAGCAGGCCAGGCCCTACAAGATAATTTTGGGACAAGGCTTAAAAAAATTGGACGTTCTGCCCTAGCATCGTTAGAGCCTATTGGAAATGGGGTCCTAAGCTTACTTGAACCGGTCATGTCTGGCTTAGAGTCTGGCATGAAAGGCCTTGAACCGACTTTTAACAATATCGCGAATGCCGGAAAGAATTTAAAGACTATTTTCTCGGGCATTATGGACGTTTTCAATGGTGATACGTCAAAAGGTGCCGATAAACTGATGGACTTTTTCCCGGTGTTAACGGTCCAAACCATTATCGACGGGATAAACAATATCAAGACTGCTTTTTCCGGCTTTAAGCAGCAGGCACAGCCCATCATATCCAACATGAAGGCAAGTTTTGACGCCATGAAGCCGACCTTTTCGACTCTTGGCACTATTGCATCCCAAGTTTTTGGAACCCTTGGCCCTCTGGTCAAACAGGCACTGGGCGGTGTCATGTCGTTCATTGGCCAACTCACTGGGCAGTGGAAGTCTTTCTGGCAGCAAAACGGTTCTGTGATCTCTCAGGCCCTTCAAAATGTGTGGTCCGTTGTCCAATTTGTCATGCCTGCCGTACTTGCGATTATTAAATCTGTATGGGGCAACATCAAGGGCGTAATTACTGGCGCAATGTCTGTAATTCAGGGCGTAATCCTCGTTTTTTCTGGGTTACTAACCGGGAATTTTTCAAAAATGTGGGAAGGAATTAAGAAAATATTTTCGGGCGCGATAAAAGTTGTCTGGAATGCAATCCAACTTTCGTTTTTCGGCAAGATTCTTGGCGGTGCCAAGGCTCTCGGCGCTGGCTTAAAAGGTATATTCCCAAAAATGTGGGGCTGGATCAAAAGTTTGTTTAAAGATGGCGCCACAAATGCGGGAAAAATGTTTAGTTTCTTGAAAGATAAAGCTCTAAAAATTGTCACTGACATGAAAACTAGTATTTCTAAAAAATTCACTGACATTGTAGATGGAGCGAAGGCGCTACCTAAGAAAATGGGTGACGGAATTAAGAGCATGGCAGGCAAAGCCTGGGACGGAATAAAAGCCTTTGGAAACAGAACGCTCCGTGGCTTCGGTAAAATCATCAACGGCTTTACTCAGCAGGGTATCAACTGGATTTTGGGAAAAATCGGGGTTGATACTAAAATCCCTAAATGGGAAGTGCCGCAGTATGCAAATGGTACAGGCGGGCATCCGGGAGGTCTAGCCATTCTCGGTGATGGTAAGGGCTCAAATGCTGGACCGGAAGCTTTTATAACCCCTTCGGGTCACATGGGGCTGAGCCCTGCGACTGATACGCTTATGAACCTCCCTCAAGGAACACAAGTCTTGTCAGCAATTGACACTAGAGCTTTTCTTTCAGGGGTTCCGGCTTATGCAAACGGAACAAAGAAGAAAGAAGGCTTTATTTCAAAGATGTGGAATGGAGCAAAGGCAGCCGTTGGGAAAGTGAAGGACCTTGCTTTAGATGTGTTTGACTATATCAGCAACCCGTCGAAACTCGTCAAAAAGGTTATTGAAAAGCTGGGGTTAAAACTGCCTAAAGTAAAAGGCATTACCGGCGATGTCCTAAAGGGTTCTTTCTCCCTTATCAAAAAGAATTTTGTTAATTTCATCAAAGATAAGTTTGGAGAATCAAGCAACTTTGGTGAGGGCGGCACGGAAGCCGTCAAAAAGTGGGTTGCTCAAGCCTTAAAGATAAAAGGGCTGGGTTCAGAATATGCCTCAGCGCTAGAGACAATAGCTATGAAGGAATCAGGCGGCAATCCGAATGTTGTAAACAGATGGGATTCAAACTGGAAAGCAGGCCACCCATCCCAGGGGCTTATGCAGTTTATCCCGAGTACCTTTAACGCCAATAAGGAACCAGGGCACGGAAATATCAAAAATCCAGTTGATCAGATCCTTGCCTCCATTAACTATCTGAACAGCAGATACGGCGGAATCTTAAATCATCCAGGCTTGAAGTCTATGGCGCGCGGCGGCCGTTACATTGGTTACGATACAGGCGGATTGATTACGCGTGATCATATGGCTGAGGTGCATAAAGGGGAAATGCTGCTGCCGTTGCGTCAATTTAGGCGCAGCCAAGCTCATAAGGTTCTCAGCCAGGCGGGTAAAATGGTTGGGTATGAGCCGGAAATCCGGTCAAGCTCAAGCGATGCAAACGCATTGAAAACCATGGTGACTTTGCTGCAGCAACAAAACAGCAATCAGCAAGCGGAAATTAATCTGTTAAGCCAAACGGTAAGACTATTAACGCAGCTTGTAGCGAAAGACCCAAATGTAATACTAAGCGTCCAAGAATTAAATAAAATTCAAGACGAAGCATACAACAAGGAAAGAAACCAAAAGGGATTGCTGAATAATGTAAGCTTCTCTTAGGAGAGTGGTAGGTTGATAAACTATGATCTAATAATAGACGGCAAGTATTTAAGCGAGACTCTTCCAGGTGTCTCGCTTTCTTCATTTAGGCCGGAGGCGCCAGTGTTCGAAAGGCAGACGGCAGGAACAAACGCGCTCATTAATGGGACGATGATGCTTAAGCGGGGGAACACTGGACGATACACAGAAAGAAAAATCAACATAAAAGTGCTCGTGGAGGCAAACAGCTCTTACCAGTTCCAAATTAAAAGGGACGCCGTGTACAACCTTTTTATAAGAGAGGATCCCTATTATGTGATCAATACGCAGCAGCCTTATAAACGATGGCTTGTTACGTGTGATGACGCATTTTCCATCTATCAAGAAAACGGCAAAAAGTATCAGGAAGTGGATATTACATTAACGGCCATTCAGGGACTTGCTGAGTCTTTAAATGACAGCACTGCATCTATGGAATTGAAGGACGAAAAGTTTCACTTGGGCATGAATATCCGGCGGGACTCAACACCTGTGTTTCACTTTCAAAATAAAAATTCTTTTGTAGTGGATAACATAGGGGACGTAAGACTGGACCCGATTAACTACAATTACAACGTCGAAATGTATCTGCAGGGTACTGATATTTCAATCACTAATATCACAACAAATGAGACCCTGACGCTGAACGGGAAATTTTCAAAAACGGATAAGATAACGCTTTTGAAGCATCACATTTTGAAGAACTCTGCGCCTATTTCCGATAGGAGTGGGCGGTTCCCGACTCTTGCAGCCGGCCAGAATCAATTTAGGATTGCCGGAGCTACCTACAGCGATATCCGATTCATTACACACTTTTATTATAAATAGGGGGTGAGGCTCTTTGAATCAGATGTTTGTCCATGACATTAAAACCGGTCAAAAACATGAGCTTATTCACGTTGAGCCTAAAGTGAATGATGACGTCACGGGGAAAAAGGATTTGTCTTTTTCAATTACCTTGACTGAGTACAATCAGATCCCTTTCAATGCTTTAGTCGGAAGAAATTTTATTATTATCGACGAGGTGCGATATAAAAAGCAGCAGTATTTCATTAACACGCCCACGATCAAACAGGAAGGGGCCTTGCTAACTAAAGACATAACAGCCACGCACATCTATTCCTTTAGGGCGATCAAGCATGTTGTTCACGAGACGATAGAAGGTACAAAAACTCTCAATGAAGCACTTAAGCACGCAGTGAAAGGCAGTGAAATCACATTTACAATTATGCCGGATGCAAAGGGAATCGGAGCTAAAAAGCTAGAGGGATTTGGCAATAAAAAGACCTCTGAACTGATGGACGAAATCATTTCTACCTTTGGGGTTGAAATTATCCCGAATAACACGCATTTATACATTTACAAAAAAGCTGGCAAAGAGATTGTAAAAAGGCTGGATAACCTTTCAAATCTCACGTCCTTACAGATCACAACAACGGAAGATAACACAACAACACGGGTGAAAGGATACGGGAAGCTCAAGGAAGATAAAGACATCCTGGGCGATCAGTCCATTCCCTATGATTCCAAAACAGGCACCTGGGCGTATGATAGTTCACTAAAAGCAGATTATACGAAGAAAATAGGAGCCGCGTTTTCTTTCTCTTTCACAGGGACAGGCTTTAAATTTAAAACACTTGTGTCGAAGCTGGGCGGTAAATGGGAATTTAAGATAGGCGATCAGACGAAAACCATATCTGTCTATAAAGATTCAGCCCCAACAGAAAAAGAGTTTGATATCATTCGTGGCCTGGACAGCAAGACTTATAAGGTAGTAGCTACCTTTAAAGGCAGGGACAGCAATAACCCAAATACCAAAGGCACAAAGAAAGCTGACCCGGTCATGTATCTCCTGCGCGGCAACATTATCGGGGTGTACAGAACTTTCAAGAATGAGGATGAAAAATATGTCTTTCCTCCGGTAACCTATGTTCATCCAGAAGAAAAAAAGTTTCTGATTAACGGGCAGCCATCCTGGGCGGAACCGGTCACGGATGATTCAATCAAGACAAAGGATGACATGATTAAGCTACTTAAAACCAAAGTCAATCCTTATGCAGAGGTGTCCTATGATGCCGACTATGTGGAATTGCTAGATCAGGCCCTGGCTGATATAGAAGAGCCGGTTATGGCGGGGGACACCATTCGTGTATATGCTGATACGCCTTTGAACGGGATCACTTTTGATGGGAAGCTGAGAGCAACAGCGGCCTCATACAACCCATTAAGACCAGAACAGCCCTCTGACCTGACAATTAACGGAAAACGAAAAAGCCGCGTAGACATGGAAATTGAGGAGAAAAGGCGCGCGAAGAATCAGGAGCAGGCCATCAAGAAATATCAAAATCAATTGGCTTCTGGGCTTGCTGAGATCAATCAAATAAAGCAAAGCCTTGCGAATACGCAGGCTTCACAGCAGACCACATACACTTTCTCTTTGCAATTCTTAGATGGTGAATGGTCTGTATCTTCTGGTGATGGTTTTGCTTCCTTGGCGGCGAGCATTCTTTCATTGAATACGGATGATGATTATGCAATCCAGTATGTGACCGGCGATGCCAATTCCATTATGAAAGAGGCGGGCTATACGTTGTACGCGGAAGATGTGGACACAAACATCATTAATATATCCCTTTATAAAGACGGAAAAATAAGTGATCCTCTGGGTGTTCCAGAAGGTTCAAAAGTAAAAATCCTCATAGTAGGACAGAAATAGAGGTGAAAACATGACGCTTTATCTTAATAAGAGGCATGGGGATGCTCCAAACGCCAAACTCTTTACTCAGCTGGACGATAACGCCAAGGCAACAGAAACGGAAGTCAACCTGCTAAACAATAAACTTAAATATCATGAAAGTTCAACGACCGCCCACAAATCAAGTCAAATTGATCATGGCGGTCTTTCTGTCTCTACAGAACTAGAAACGATGAAAAAGCGTTTCGCTAACGTGATTACCAAAGCAGACGGCACGAATGTAAAAGAGGTTCTGGACCTCCGCATAAATCGTGAAGGTAAAGAATTTGACACAGCCAATGAGCGTGTTGTAGAGATTGAGAAATCACTCTCTGCCCTTGACGCCTCTGTTCAAAAAGAATACGGGTTCGATTACACGACAATTCCGCCCGTTTATCACACGAGTTTGAACCTTGCAGATAAAACGGTGCTGCAATGTTTCGTAATCGACGAGAAAACAGGCGATATTTACGCGACCCAGGTGGGGAGTGGCAACACAGATCAAAGTCAAAACTTCGTTATTACCAGGATGAATAAAAACGGAGTAATGCTTGATTGCATGACAGTCGTTCATGGGGGGCACGGCACCACAATCGGACTTGAACGAGAAAACGACAGAATGTATATCTGGTCAAACTATGATGTTGTCGATTCAAACGGCAGCACGATTGGTCATGACTTGGTTCGTTTCCCGTACACAGCCGGTGCGACGATCAACGGCGGAAACGGTGGGATTAAACGATTCAACAAATTTACTGAGTTGTATGCTATCCCTGTAATTGATCAACAAAACGGCTTAATTGCATTACGTTTAAAAGACAGCAACGATGACAGCGTTGTGCAGCTGCGTAAATTGAATGATGTGAAAAACGGTATTGATAACCTGCTGGGAGAAGTGACAGTTCCAAACGATTTACATTACCTGCAAGGCTTTACGATCGACGGATATGACTTGTATTGGTACACAGGAGACACAAACAGCGTCACCTATCCGGCGGAATTGTCTTTGTTTAGCTTCAAAGATGGGAAGCTTAAAAAACGTATTACGTGTGATTTTGGCCGAGGTCCTGATGGGAAATACGAGGGGGATTTTCGGGAGCCTGAATCCGTTTTTCTTTATAAAGACCCAATGACAGGGAAGAAATCATTATTCGCTGCGATTGCAACGGGTTCAGTCGGAAAGCGCCTGGCAAAAGTGTATGCCTACCATTCAAAAGACAATGCGGCTGCCTTTGCCACGGACCTATCACAAGGGTTTCAGGGCTACCCGTTAACGAAAAACAATGGAAATGCAATGCGGCTGCCCGATGGAATAACGAAACTAAAAGACTTTCGCCAAGTCGGCTATTATTACATGACTACGGCCGAGACTTCCAAACTGACAGATCACCCAGCGGGCGGGGACGCGGGCTGGTGGTTTCATGTTGCGCCGGCTGACATATCCGGGTCTGTTATTCAGACACTGACCCGAAACTCTACAGGGCGTCCCATCAAAATTTATACGCGTGTTGTCACTAACGCAGGTGTTGCCGGGGATTGGACGGAGCTTATGTCCAGCCAGGCTTTAGATTGGACAAATCTACCCTTGAAAAACGGGGCTTCAAATCCGGATTCAGATGATAAGCTGCAGTATGCCATTAACGGCGGTCTTGTTTATTTGCGTGGGAGGGTTAAAATCCCGGAAACGGACGGGGTAATATTTGCAGTCCTGCCGGCAGGTGCTAGGCCAGGGAAGGCTTGGTTTACCGGTTGCCAGGTTGCCGGAACGTCTGGGGATCGGAAAATAGATGTGCGTGCCAACGGTGAGATTGTTGCATGGGGCTTTAATGTCAACAGTGTGGACGCGGTCACTTACACATACCTAAATATTGTCTTCCCGATAGGGTAAGGAGGGGGATTCATGATCTATAAAGATGCTGCGATCAGTGCCAATGTAGGTACTGGCTCAAGCAGCAGGACAACAAACATACATTTTAGTACGCAAGATATAGGGACGGCCAAATTGACATTTAAAGTGTTCAAAGATGGCGTCCCTTTACCTTTGTCCGCGGTGACTGGGAAACTTGTTTTGGTAATGGCCGACGGTAGTAAGTTCATCAAGAATATAACGATCGTCGATAAGTTGAACGGCATTGCTGAATACGTTTTGACAAGTGAAGAAATCAAGCATTACGGCAAGGTTCAAGCGTCTCTTAATTTGTATTACGACAATAAACAGTCACTGGGCGTCACTCAGTTTGCTTTTCAGATAGACAAAGACCTTATTGATTCGGATATTGTCCCAATTGCTGAGTATTACATTGAAGATTTTGAGACATTGAGGCAGTCAGTTGAGGCGATAGTATCGGACCTTCAGGAGAAATTTAAAGACTTGGATAATGTTGAGACAAAGGCAGGCGCACAGGAGAAAGCTGACGCTGTCCAGGCGAATCTGGATACTCACACAAGGAATAAGTCGAACCCTCACGGGGTGACGAAAAGCCAAATAGGATTGGGCAATGTGGACAATGTGCAGCAAGCTTCTAAACAAGATTTTGACCTGCATGTATCGGATGCAACTAAACACATTTCTTCTAGTGAGAGAACCAAGTGGAATAGCGGTCAAACCTTTAGGATAACAGCAGAGAACGGAACACAGAAATACAACCTCACAGAGGGCTCTTTTTATGATTCGCTTAAAGATGTTGGGACTGTCTCTTTTTATGGGACAAATGCCGTTACTGATAACCCGTCATCATCAAGCTTGCGCGGTATGCAGCTTGTAGGTCAGCCAGGGATTGGCATGGGGTACGCCGTGGACGTGAATGGGAATGCTTGGTGGTTCTATTACAACTCGAATCATACGAAGATCAACTGGTTCCCTGCTGAGACCATCGCGGGTGCTCAGTCAAAGGTAGATGCTCACGCAAATAGAAAGGACAACCCCCATGCAGTAACAAAAGCGCAAGTAGGCTTGGATAAGGTAGACAATGTGCAGCAAGCTTCTTTAGCCGAGTTTAATGCTCATAACTACAATTCCATCCGGCATATCTCACAAAATGAGAGAGATAAATGGAACGGCGGCCAGTTGGCAAAGCTGACAAAGGATGACGGGAAACGGACCCAATTAGCTGATGGGGCAGATGTTTTAACATTGAGTTCAGGGTTTTATTTTGCTTCCGGAAATCTAGTTAAAAACAATCCGGTTGAAAATGACAGCTCTTGGTTCAATTATGACGTCATAGAAGGTGATTCTGGTAGAAAGTCAATCCTAGCATGGAGAAGTTACGATAACACCCTTTGGCACGCTACAATCCACACTAACGGTGTTTTTAAAGGGTGGAAAAGATTCATAACAGATGCAGACTTTGAAACTATTGTGTGGCAAAACGTCACGCTTAAAAATGGGGCTGCTACAGGAGACAGGCCGTTCCAGTATGCGAAATGTGGAATTCTTCTTTTGCTGCGTGGGCATATCACAGCAACACGTGAGGTTGTGTGCGGGACAATCCCAGCTGACAGACTGCCGGCAAACGGTGCGGCCGTGATGGTCCCGGTTTCAGGTACAACGGGATATAGTAAGTTATTTATTAATGCGAGCGGAGATATGAAGCTGACCGGTATTCACTCAAACAATGACAGCAATGTGACGGGCTACTACATGGATGCCGTTGTTGCTTTAAACTAAGGAGGTTAAGAATGTTACAGGTTTATAGATATGATGAGAATTATATGTTTATTGAACCCATATTAGTCACTGAAATAGACGAAAAAGGTAATTATATCATTCCTGCAGATTGCACGACCGTAGAGCTGCCTGACTCTCCTTCTTTATTTAAGCCAAAGTTTGATGCGGAGAATCAGGAATGGACGGAGACAGCCACACAGGAAGAGATTGACGAGATTCTAAGCGCCGGGACATCCGAAGTGTCGCCGGTAAGCCAATTAAAAGAACAAAACGCGTTGCTGCTCATGCAGCTGGCGGAAACGCAAAAACAATCGCAAGAGCAAGCCGAGACAATAGCGAGCTTATTAATGTCTTTGACTGAAAAAGGAGTGTTGTAAATGGAATGGTTTAAATGTATTCAATACTGCTACAGCTGGAAGGCTTACAATGATGAAGATGTTGCTAAATATGTGGAACTAGGCAAGATAACAGATATTCAATATAAAGAAATTACCGGAAAGGAATACCCTTTTCCCAGCGACGTCCCTTCTGGGGAGACTGACGAGCCTGCTGGGGTTGAATTGAACAAAGAAGGATAAACGCTTAATAGGCGTTTTTATTTTTGCCTCTAAGGAGGTGATAACAAGAAATGGAGGAGACAACGGTGTTTATTAATTTTGAAACATTGGATTTAGCGAGAGTTTACTTGTTTGGGGGTGTGAAGTACCTTGATTTACTGCTAGTTCTCAGTATTCTCGATGTAATAACGGGCGTGATCAAAGCTTGGAAATTCAAAAAGCTCCGGAGCCGGAGCGCTTGGTTCGGTTATGTGCGTAAGATGCTCAGTTTTCTGGTGGTCATCGTGGCAAACATCATAGATACAATTCTTAATCTGAACGGGGTCCTGACATTTGGAACCGTTCTTTTTTATATCGCCAATGAAGGGCTTTCTATTACTGAGAACCTTGCACAGATCGGTGTTAAGATTCCGGCTGCCATTACGGACAGGCTCCACGTAATTGAAAACGACAACGAACAAACAAACGAAAAGGATGAACAGGCTGCTGGATAACCCAGCGGCTTTTTCTATAAATAACAAAGGAGACGATGAAACATGGTAAACATTATCCAAGACTTCATTCCGAAAGGAAATAAAAACAGACCAGCTTACCCTATGAATCCTCTGTATATTACGGTTCATAATACTTCGAATACTGCGAAAGGTGCGGACGCTGCCAGTCATGGTAGGTATGTTAAAAATCCGGAAACAGCAACCAGCTGGCACTTTACTGTGGATGATAAAAAGATTTATCAGCACCTTCCTTTAAATGAAAATGGCTGGCACGCAGGAGACGGAAACGGGACAGGAAACCGTAAAACAATTGGTATTGAAATCTGTGAAAATAGTGATGGGGACTTTGAAAAAGCTGTTTCAAATGCTCAGTGGCTTATCAAGAAATTGATGAAAGAACAGGGGATTTCTTTTGCTAATGTCGTGCCTCATAAACATTGGTCAGGTAAAGAGTGCCCTCGGAAGTTGCTGGACCGTTGGGATTCATTTAAAGCAGGAATCAACGGTGCTGCATCTTCGCCGACAAAAACAGTTAAGAAAAACACCGGAGATACCTACACCGTCAAAAAAGGCGATACTCTTTCCGAAATTGCAAAAGAGCACGGGGTGAGTGTGGCAAATCTTCAGAGCTGGAATAACATTAAAGACCCTAATAAAATCACAGTTGGCCAAAAGTTAAAGCTTGAAGGTTCCAGCACTAAACCAAGCAGTAAAAAAACGTCATATGCGCTGCCTTCTGGCACCTTTAAAGTAACAAGTCCTATGCGAAAAGGGGATGACGTAAGGAGGATTCAAAAAGCGCTGGCAGCTCTTTATTTCTATCCGGATAAAGGGGCGAAGAATAACGGCATTGATGGCGTGTATGGTCCGAAAACAGCAAATGCAGTCAAACGATTCCAGTCAGTAAATGGCCTGACTGCTGACGGCATTTATGGTCCTAAGACCAAAGCGAAAATTGAAGCATTATTGAAATAATCTTATAGTCCTTCCTTGCTAATTGTGACATCACTGATCAAAAATAGCCCTTTAGTAGCTGACTTTTTTTGTTAAAATGATGGAAACAGCAAGGGGGGATAATATGGCATTACTACGCTTTATAAGTCTGTATGGGATAGCCATCATTATATTGTTGGTCATAGCGAATTTTGCACCATTCCTAGCGATGCCGTTATACTATATTGCCATAGCAGCATTGGTCTTTCTGATTGTTTATCTGATATATCATTATACCCAAAAAGTTAGAGGCAGGAAAAAGTAAAAATGTAAAGAAATGTATATAAGGGGGCGAGGTGGAAAATAAACAGGAGGAGATTATTGTGAAAAAAATATTGCTTTTCTGTCTGACCTTTTCGTTGGTATTTAGTATCTTCGGAGGAGCTGCGAGCGCAGCACCTAAACAAAAGTCACAGCAAGATATAAATGACATTAGAAATTACGTTGAAAAAACAGTTCCTTTGTTAAAATCCAACCTAGAAAATCTACCCAAAAACTCTTCTTTGGAAAAAGTTGAAAAAACTATTTCAAATCACTACAAAAACAATCCAGCACCAAAAGCATTCAGCAATCCAGACATATCACTTTATGATGTTTTCCCAGAAATGAAATCAGAACTAGAAAAATTCAACGGTAAAGCTTTCAATATGAACAGCTTTATGGCTGAACAAGAAAAAAGCAAATCCTATGGGGATGTGCTTACTTTTGAAACACAAAACAGTACGGTTAAGGTTTATCTAGGTGATCTGGGGGATATCCAGATACTTGAGCAAAAAACTTTAACTGACTCTCCAGACTCTGATGCAAGCGTCCAAGGCACTACAAAAACAGAAAGGACCACTGGTATTGCTTATGGACTTGGTGGACCGAAGCTCTTCACACTTTGGGCCGAAGGAAGATTTAAATATGACGGCAAAAAAGTTTGGGCTACTTATAAAGATGGCGACTATCAGCGCCACCCGATGGGGACAGCTTTGGCAATCTCTCCTAGGGTATTAGGACAAGACCGGGACGCCAGCCATGGAGGATATGCCTATAGAGAGGTTTATTCACGTATATATGTTGAATCCATTGTAGGTTTTAAATGGGCCGGCATCGTTTTAAACTCAGCTCTTGTTGAGGCGTTTATAGGGTCTACTGCAAAAGGAAGTGTTTACGGAGGCGTTAAGAAAGTGTAAAGGTAATAACCTCGCCCGAAAAGCCCGTCTCATAAGGCGGGCTTTAAATAATCCATATTTTCTTTTCTTTATCCCATGAAAGAGCGCCTTTGCGGATCAGGCTTTTTGTGGCCTCTCGTATTTCTTGTTCGCTTTTCCCGGTCTTTCTTTTTAGTTCTGGCAAAGTCGGGTTCTTTCCATATAAACGCATGTTTATGATGATCCGATATAACTTACGTTCAAAATCATTCATGTTACAAGCCTACTTAATGATTTTCCTCATTAATTTGTTGGTGGCTTTACCAGCAGCACGGCGAGCAATTCTTTTCCCGAGCGTTCCTTTTCTTGCAGCTTGCACATCACCCAAGATGCGTGCTAAAGTATATAAAAATCCGCGGGCTTTGTTAAGGTTCAAAATGGTCACTCCCTTATCAAGTTCATACATTAATTATAACAGAAGTGAAATGCCTATATTGCCCACGGTTTGCCCACACTTTTTTATAAATCAGTGCAAATCAGTGCAAATTAACATATAATGACACCTTGCAAAAAGCCTTACATAATAGGATTTAGTTATAAATGAGTTGTATTCAAAACTTTAGAGGAACAATTGATCTGATGGTCACAAAAATCCAAACCATTCTTGAACAAAACGCGATTTTGTAATACCATAGCATAGACATAAATAACTCTGACCATATTATGTATAGGCAGGAAGGGGATGCGCGAATTCCCTTCTTTCCCTGTTTATAAACGCGAAATATTTGCAGAACGACGAGATTCAGTTTAAGATAAACAGTACCTATATGGGAGAGAAGAACGAGGACTGTCCTGTGTTCTCATTCTTGTATTTTTTAGTTTATGCTCTCATACATAATCGAAGATGTTGAGGGACAACCAGAAGGAGTGAAGGGACATGGCACAAGAGAAAGTTTTTCCTATGACTGCAGAAGGAAAACAAAAACTTGAACAAGAATTAGAATATTTGAAAACGGTTAAACGAAAAGAAGTAGTAGAGCGCATCAAAATTGCGAGAAGTTTCGGAGACCTTTCCGAGAACTCTGAATACGATTCAGCAAAAGAAGAGCAGGCATTCGTAGAGGGCCGTGTGACGACTCTTGAAAATATGATCCGCAATGCGAAAATCATTGAAGATGACGGCGGCTCTAACGTTGTCGGTTTAGGTAAAACCGTCACTTTCGTCGAACTGCCTGACGGTGACGAAGAATCCTATACAATTGTTGGAAGCGCTGAAGCTGACCCGTTTGAAGGAAAAATCTCAAACGACTCTCCAATCGCCAAAAGCCTGCTGGGCAAAAAAGTAGATGATGAAGTTACTGTTCAAACACCAGGCGGAGAAATGCTCGTGAAAATTGTGAAAATTTCATAATATCCGTTTAGCAAAGAAACACCTCGTCCACAATGTGGGTGAGGTGTTTTTTTATGAAGATATCGAAACGAATGAAGCTGACAGTCATCGCTTTTTTGATCGTGTTTTTTTTCCTTCTGCTAAGGCTGGCGGAAATCCAGCTGTTTTTCACAGAATCATTTTCTAAAAAGAAAATCAATTTGATCCAAGAAAGCGTGAAACAGCGGACGGAGGAAGTGCTCATTTCTGATGGAAGAGGTTCCTTTTTAGATCGAAACGGGCAGGCGCTGACCGGCAAAAGTGAGCCTGCGGTTGTTTTGTTCCCTTTTCTGCTGACGCAGGATTGGCCGATCAAAAAAGTTGCAGACATCCTCGGCATGTCTGAAGATGAACTGCACCAGACACTCGCAAAAGCAAAAAAACCGGTCATTTTGCAACAAAAGAAAATCAAAACACTTTCGAAACAATCCATCACAAAAATCAATTCTTTGAAATATCCCGGAATTTACGGCGTATATATGGAGAATGAAGACAAGCCCAGCCTTGCTTCACATACGATCGGGAGCACGAATCAAGACCCGGCGCTTCTCCGTAAGAAATATCCTGATCAGGAGAACCTTCCGATTACAACAGAAATCGGAACAACCGGTTTAGAACGGACATTCGATGAATTTTTGCTTCCGGAACAGGACACAAAGCTTTTATATCATGTGGACGGAAAAGGAAACCCTTTGTTTGGCATGGACGTCAAATATACAGCTGAAGCCAATACATTTTATCCGCTCCAGGTCAAAACAACGATCGACCAAAGCATGCAAAAAGCGATGGAGGAGGTATTGGATGAACAGGGGCTAAAAAAAGGAGGAGCCGTGCTGCTGGATATCGAAAATAGCAGTGTTTTGGGAATTGTGAGCAAACCTGATACCGATATTTCACAGCAAAACACGCTTCAAAATTATATGCTGACGCCAATCTATCCCGGCTCTGTTTTTAAAACAGTCATTGCCGCAGCTGCGATCGAAAATGATACAGTGAAGCCGAGCCAAACCTTTAATTGCAATTTAAACCTGTACGGGGAAGCGGGCGACGACAAAGGAACCTTGTCTTTTGATGAAAGTTTTGCCCAAAGCTGCAATTACACATTTACGAGTCTTGCTGAACAATTAATGAAAAAAGACAGCTCAGTTATTGAAGACATGTCCGAAAAGCTGGCTCTCACTGATCGGGCAGGCTGGGAAGGAAAACTGTATCACGAAACAGATTTCCGCCAGTTGTATAACGAAAAAAGCGGCGTGATTTGGGGGGATGAAAAAGACAAATCAGTCAAAAAAGCCATTGCGCAAACAGCAATCGGGCAGAAAAATGTAAAGGTAACGCCGCTCGAGGTAGCCAATATGATGGCAACGATCGCCCGCGGCGGAGAAAAGCGGCAGGTGAAAATCGCTGAACAGATTGAATATAAAAACGGCACAACGCTCGTCAAGTTTAAAGACCAGAAGCTCAAAGGAGAAACGATAGACAAATATACGGCACAGCAGCTTCAAAAAATGCTGCGGCGGGTGGTGGAATCTCCTTCCGGAACGGGCAGAAGGTTTCAGGATCTTCCGTATACTGTAGCAGGGAAGTCAGGCACAGCCCAGACAGGCAAGCTTTCAAAAGAGAAAGAAACGCTTTATGAAAAATGGTTTGCCGGATATTTTCCTGCGGATAAGCCGAAATACGCTCTTGTCGTTTTACACATGGATACACCGGGGGATAAGGCTCTGACAAATTCGGTGTTTTATGATATTGTTAAAAAAGTACACGAAATTGAAATCAATCAGAAATAGAACAACTTCTCAGCACATGGTAAAATATATGCTGAGCCAAGAGGGATAAAGGAGTGCAGAATTATTGAGCAATAATCAATCTCGTTATGAAAACCGTGATAAGCGCAGGAAAGCTAATTTAGTGCTTAACATTTTAATCGCAATCGTATCCATACTAATTGTCGTAGTAGCAGCTAATCTATTCATTAACAGTCCTTCTAGCAAAGATGTCAGCAAGGATTCTGAAACGGCGCAAAAACAGGAATCTCCGGCTTCAGGAAAGACGGAAAAGAAATCGGATGAGGATATAAAAGACAGCAAGAAAGATACATCTGACAGCGAAAAGGATTCTGAGAAGTCTTCTGACTCAGATTCAGATTCCAAAAAAGATGATTCTTCTAAAAGTGATGAATCAGATTCTGATTCAGACTCAAGCTCAGACGACCCGCTTAAAGACGCAAAAGTAACAGAAGGCGGCTCATCAAGCAATGTGGAAAAAACGTATGAAAACCCTGACTGGAAAGCAGTCGGAACTGAGCAGACGGGCGAGCATGCCGCCACTTATGACTCAAGCTCACAAGACTGGGCTGAGATGCTTAAAGCCATTTCATATGCAACCGGAGTCTCAACAGATCACATGACGGTGCTTTGGCTCGGAAATAACGGCAGCCCGCAGGATGCCAAAGGCAAGATTTTAGACAAGACGACTGGAGATAAATATCAAGTCACGATTACATGGGTTGATGAAAAAGGCTGGAAGCCGACAAAAGTAGAAAAATTAAAATAAACAAAAGCAGCCGGATTAGAACCGGCTGCTTTTGTTTTAGGCTTCAGCTGCGAAATGAACAACCGCGCTGTACAATATTCTTCCGTCTGCCACAGCAGTCTGGTGTGAAACAGATTTCACCCGGAGCATGATGGCTTTATTGTTTTCAATTTGTGTATTGATTTTCTTTTCAAGCTCCTGCAATGAAGCCGCTTCAAAAAATTCCACTTTGTCTTTTATCAGATCTAATTGAAAATTCATATCTCGACCCTCCAGCTTTCACAAGTCATATGAAGTATAAGCTTTTTGACGGGTAACGCGCAATATAGATGGCATAAAATACACAAAGTGTTTTAGTACCTGCTTTCCAGAAGATGTGGTATTATAGGAACTGTTCCATCATCAATTCATAGTATGCTTATAGGAATTATAAAATATGGAGTGTGACAAATATGGGACGTGAATTTATCCCTCTCTTTGAAGATTGGGCAGCAACTTATGATCAAACAGTACAAGGTTTTGATATTCAGTATAAAGAAGCGTTCAGAGGCTATGATGATATTCTTGATGCCATCGTCAGCAGGTCTGGAACGCATGTGTTAGAATTTGGCCCGGGGACCGGGAATTTGACAGATAAGCTGCTGGATGCGGGCAAATCTGTATTTGGAATCGAACCGTCTCCCGCAATGCGCAAATTGGCTTCTGACAAGCTTTCAGGCAGGGCAGAATTCGTTGACGGAGACTTCCTGACATTTCCTGAGCCGCCATTTCAAGCTGACACGATTGTCAGTTCATATGCTTTTCATCATTTGACCGACGAAGAAAAGCGGGCTGCTATAAAGCAATATGGCAAATACCTTCACTTGCATGATAAAATAGTGTTTGCCGATACCGTCTTTGAAGATGTGCAAGCATATCAACAGGCTATTGATAAAGCACGTTCTCAAGGCTTCTATCAGTTGGCAAACGATTTAGAGACGGAGCATTATCCTACATTGGATGCGTTGAAAGAGATGTTTACAGCTGAAGGTTTTGCAGTCCAATTCACTCAGCACAACGATTTCGTGTGGATAATGGAGGCGATCAAACGGTAAAGTGAAGGGAATGTGAATAGATGAAACTAGCAGTCATCGGAGCAATGGAAGAGGAAGTCACCATCCTAAGAAGCAAACTTGAACATGCAAAAACAGAAACAATCGCACATTGTGAATTTACAACAGGCGAATATGAAGGAACCGAAGTGATTCTTTTAAAATCAGGAATTGGAAAAGTAAATGCTGCGATCAGCACGACGCTTTTGCTTGATCGTTACAAGCCTGATTATGTCATTAACACAGGCTCAGCGGGCGGATTTCATCATACATTGAATGTAGGAGATGTCGTCATTTCCACTGATGTTCGCCACCATGATGTAGATGTAACGGCCTTTGACTATGAATACGGGCAGGTGCCGGGTCTTCCGGCTGCTTATGCCGCGGACGAAAAGCTGATCAGCATCACTGAAGAAGCGATTTCTGAACTCGACGGCATTCAGGTTGCAAAAGGAACGATCGCAACAGGCGATTCTTTCATGAACGATCCGAAGCGGGTTGAAGAAGTGCGTGCGAGATTTTCTGATCTGTACGCGGTTGAAATGGAGGCTGCGGCAGTAGCTCAAGTGTGCCTTCAATTTAAAACGCCGTTTGTCGTTATCAGAGCGTTATCCGATATCGCAGGAAAAGAATCACATGTATCATTTGACCAATTTTTAGAACAGGCAGCTGTCAATTCAACAGAGCTTGTGTTAAAGGTGATCAAACGAATTCATTAAAACGGGGGAGAGTTCTCCTCCGTTTTCCCTAAAAACAACCTCTATCAAGGAGGAGGACATATATGACTGTCATTACGGACATTACCGAGCTGATTGGGAATACACCGCTTCTCCGCCTGAAGAACTTTGATGTTCCTGAAGGAGTCGCAGTGTATGCCAAGCTTGAAATGATGAATCCCGGCGGAAGCATTAAAGACAGACTGGGAGATATGCTGATCCGTGACGCGCTGGATTCAGGCAAGGTGAATCCTGGCGGAGTAATTATAGAAGCTACGGCAGGCAATACAGGAATCGGCCTTGCGCTGAGTGCCAGAAAATATGGGTTAAAAGCGATTTTCTGTGTCCCTGAACATTTCAGTACAGAGAAACAGCAAATTATGCAAGCGCTTGGAGCATCAATCATTCATACACCGCGTCAAGACGGAATGCAGGGAGCCATTCAAAAAGCCATGCAGCTGGAGACTGAAATTGAAAATTCTTATTGCGTTTTGCAATTTAAAAACCGAGTAAATCCATCGACTTACTACAAGACGCTTGGACCTGAAATATGGGAAGCGTTAGACGGCAATATCTATACGTTTGTCGCAGGGGCAGGATCAGGAGGCACATTCGCAGGAACTGCTTCTTTCTTGAAAGAAAAAAATCCAGCAGTCAAAACAGTGATTGTGGAACCGGAAGGCTCCATTTTAAACGGAGGAGAGCCTCACGCTCATAAAACAGAAGGCATCGGCATGGAGTTTATCCCCGACTATATGAATGAAAGCCATTTTGATGAGATCTACACTGTAACAGATGAGAATGCGTTTAGACTTGTGAAAGAAGCGGCAGAAAAAGAAGGTCTGCTGATCGGAAGCTCTTCAGGTGCAGCGCTTTATGCAGCATTGGAGGAAGCGAAAAAAGCAGCCGCAGGAACAAACATTGTCACAGTATTCCCTGACAGCAGCGATCGATATATCAGCAAACAAATATATGAAGGAGGCATCTGATATGAAGAAAAAAACATTGATGATTCACGGCGGAATCACAGGTGATGAGAAAACAGGTGCGGTTTCTGTGCCTATTTATCAAGTAAGCACGTACAAGCAGCCGAAAGCAGGGCAGCATACAGGATATGAGTATTCAAGAACGGCCAATCCGACTAGAACCGCTCTCGAGGCACTTGTGACAGAGCTGGAAGGCGGGGAAGCAGGCTATGCGTTCAGTTCTGGAATGGCTGCCATTACAGCAGTTATGATGCTGTTTAACAGCGGAGATCATGTCGTGTTGACTGATGATGTGTACGGCGGAACATACCGCGTAATGACAAAGGTGCTCAATCGTCTTGGCATTGAATCAACATTTGTCGATACAAGCAGCAGAGAAGAAGTGGAAAAAGCGATTCGCCCTAACACGAAAGCCATTTATATTGAGACACCGACAAACCCGCTGCTGAAAATCACCGATCTGTCGCTCATGGCTGATATCGCAAAAAAAGCCGGTGTTCTGCTTATCGTAGACAATACCTTTAACACCCCTTATTTTCAGCAGCCGCTTACTTTAGGAGCTGATATCGTGCTTCACAGTGCGACAAAATATCTTGGCGGACACAGTGATGTCGTCGGCGGTTTAGTTGTGACAGCTTCAAAAGAGCTTGGGGAAGAGCTTCATTTTGTGCAAAACTCCACAGGCGGCGTGCTTGGCCCTCAAGATTCCTGGCTGTTAATGAGAGGAATCAAAACATTGGGACTCAGAATGGAAGCGATCGATCAAAACGCGCGGAAAATCGCAAGTTTTCTTGAGAGTCACCCTGCTGTCCAAACGTTATATTATCCTGGTTCTTCAAATCATCCCGGACACGAGCTCGCAAAAACTCAAGGATCTGGCTTCGGCGGCATGATCTCCTTTGATATCGGCAGTGAAGAGCGAGTTGATGCGTTTTTAGGAAATCTAAAACTGTTTACAATTGCTGAAAGCCTGGGCGCGGTAGAAAGCTTAATTTCTGTTCCGGCAAGAATGACACATGCCTCTATTCCGAGAGAACGCCGGCTTGAGCTCGGCATTACGGATGGTTTGATCAGAATTTCTGTAGGGATTGAAGATGCGGAAGATTTGCTGGAAGATATCGAGCAAGCGCTTAAAAATGTATAACAAATGGATAGAATTACTTTCTCTGTAAGCTGCCAGATTATATTATAATAGTCGTATACTATGAATCTGGCAGGTGATTCTTTTGAACAAAAATAGAATGAAATCATTAAAAGAAGACTACAAGCATTTTGCTTTTACATTGCTTGCAGTCAGCACTTTTTTATATATAGGCGCAGTTCTTCCCGATCAAGGCTTAACGTTAGGCCAGAAATCGACGATGTTTTTAGCGGATTGCGTATTTTTAGCTGGTGCTTTCTTTTGCGCTGATCGTTCATTGATTTACAAGAAGCGATTGGAAGAAGCCGACGAATAAAAAACAGCCATCAACTCAGCGATGGCTGTTTTTTGTTATTTTTCTTGCAGTTCTTTTCCCATGCCTTTTAAAAACTGAAGGCCGAAGCCGACGGCTCTGTTAATATCAGGATCGTTCATTACTTTTAAAAGGTCGAGAATCCCGACTTTCTTGTCTTCTTTTAAAAAGCTCTGCGCCTGTTCAGTACCAGCCATCACGCTTTCTAAAAGCTTTCCTGTAAACTCTGGATCGGCTTTAGTCAATGCGCCTCCGGCGGCCATCATCGTGTTGATGAGATTGGTGACAGGCTCACGTGAAACTTGGCCAAGTGCAATCTTGGCGATGTCTTCCTTCGCTCTCAGCATGCTTGTTGCCGCGTCAAAGATTCCAAGTTCATTGAGTTCATTCATTAATGTCATCGTTTTTGAGACAGCATCCTCATTTTCCGCCAGCAGCTCTTTCAGCTCTTCTATTTTTTCAAGCTTCATTTGCTCTGCTGTTTTTGTTTCTTTTTTGATCGTCGTAATCGGAGTGGCCATTCGTTTTCCTCCTTTCGTTTAATCAGTCAGATGGACATAGCCCGGACGGTTCCATTTTCTTTCTGCTTCGACCCCGTTTTGCGGGTGCCGTTTTTTGTTGCGCGGATTTGTTTTTGGAAGCGGCGCTGTTTCACAGCCGCCAAGCACTTCCATGCGGACCTTTGTCTGTTTATAAGCAGGCGTGTTCGTCCGTTTATCAGCTGCAGGGCCCGTCAAGAAGTTAATCGCTGACTCCTTGTCTGTCGAGTTCATTGGCAGATAGAGTTCATTTTTCCGTACCCGGTCTGTGATCAGCGCGTTCAATTTGACTGCTCCGAACGGAGAAACGAGCCGTACAAGCGAACCGTCACAAACACCTCGCTCTTGTGCAAGTTCAGGTGAGATCTCAACGAATACATTCGGCACTTTAGCTTGGATGCCTTTCGATTTATTTGTCATGTTTCCTTCGTGGAAATGCTCCAGCATCCGGCCGTTATTGATATGAAGGTCATATTCCTCCGGAAATGCCGCTGGCTCGGTCCAATCAGAAAGGGCAAAGCGGGCTTTTTTGTCAGGGAAATTAAATCCGTCTTCATACAGAAGCGGTGTGCTTTCACCTGTGAAGCTGCCCCATAGGAAGCTGTTCCAGCCTTCAAGCACCTCATAGCTTGCTTTGGCAAACAGAGGAGAAAGACTCGCCATTTCAGAGAAAATGTCACTTGGATGGCTGTAATTCCAATTCGCTCCTAAACGGTTTGCCACCTCTTGAATAATCCACCAGTCCGGTTTTGCGTCACCAAGCGTCGGAAGCGCTTGATATAATCGCTGCACACGGCGTTCTGTATTGGTAAATGTTCCGTCTTTCTCAAGTGAAGGAGTGGCCGGCAAGACGACATCGGCATATTGAGCTGTTCTTGACAGGAAGATGTCCTGCACCACGAAGAAATCAAGGCTTGATAAAATATCATGCACATGGTTTGCGTTTGAATCGACAAGTGCCATATCCTCGCCGACAAGATACATAGCCTTCATTTTGCCTTCTTCAATGGAATGAAGCATTTGAATATTATCTAAACCAGGCTTTCCGTCAATCTTGACACCATAAGCCTCTTCAAATTTAGCGCGGGCATTGTCATCTGTAATATGCTGATATCCCGGCAGCCAGCCAGGCAATGTTCCCATATCGCAAGCGCCCTGAACGTTATTGTGTCCGCGCAGAGGATAAGCGCCGGCACCCGGACGGCGATAGTTGCCCGTAGCGAGAAGCAGGTTTGAAATCGCTGCTGACGTATCAGAACCGCCTGTATTTTGTGTGACACCCATTCCCCAAAGGACACAAGTGCCGTCAGCGTCACGAATCATTTCAGCTATTCGAATGATATTTTCTTTTGGAAGGCCTGTGATGCGTTCTGCATAATCAAGTGTATAGGTTTTAAGCGTTTCTTTATAATCTTCATAGTAATTTACGTTCTCATCAATAAACGCCTGATCGTGCCAGCCTTGGTCGATCATATATTTCGTAACAGCCATCAGCCAAACTTGGTCTGTGCCTTGTTTAGGGCTGATGAACAGATCTGACCGCTCAGCCATTTCATTTTTACGTAGGTCGGCAACGATCAGTTTTTGACCGTGGAGCTTGTGCGCCCGTTTGACACGTGTTGCAAGCACGGGATGTCCTTCCGCCGGATTGGCGCCGACAATGATGACGAGACCGGCTTTGGCAATATCTTTAATCGTGCCGGCGTCACCGCCCATGCCGACAGTGCGGAACAATCCGTCTGTGGCAGGAGACTGGCAGTAGCGTGAGCAGTTATCGACGTTGTTTGTTTCAAAGACCTGACGCGCTAATTTTTGAATGACATAGTTTTCTTCATTCGTAATTTTAGAAGAAGAAATAAACCCGACAGAGCCTTTGCCGTACTGCTCTTTAATCGATCCTAATCTGCTTGCGACAAGATCGAGGGCTTCTTCCCAAGAAGATTCAACAAAAGCCCCGTTTTTACGGATTAAAGGTTTTGTGATCCGCTCTTCAGAATTGACGAAATCCCAGCCGAATTTCCCTTTCACACATGTAGAAATCGCGTTAACCGGAGCGTCAGAAACAGGCTGGATCTTTAAAATATCCCGTCCTTTTGTCCATACTTCAAAAGAACAACCGACACCGCAGAACGTACATACAGTTTTTGTTTTTTTCGTTCTCGTTTCACGCATTGCCGCTTCAACTTCAGAAATGGCAAAAATGCTGCCGTACCCCGGTTCAACGTTTTTCACGAGATCAATCATCGGCTCCATGACATCCTCTTTAATGCCAGTCATAAAACCTGCTTGCCCAAGCATTGATTTTTCCATCAGCGCATTACATGGACATACGGTGACACACTGGCCGCAGCTGACACAAGAAGATTCATTGATCGGAACTCCCTCATCCCAAATCACGCGAGGGCGTTCGCGTTCCCAATCGATTGAAAGTGTTTCATTTACCTGAAGGTTTTGGCACACCTCAACACACTGGCCGCAGGCAATACATTGATTTGGGTCATAGCGGTAAAACGGATGAGACATATCAACCGCGCAAGACGGATCTTCTTTTGGCGTGTATGGGTATTTTTGATGCTCGATCCCCATCATTTCCGCTGTATTATGCAGTGTACAGTTCCCATTGTTGTTATCGCAAACCGTACAATACAGCAAGTGATTTTCAAGAAGGCGGTCCATCGCTTCGGTTTGGGCCTCTTTCACCCGATTGCCCGAAAGATCAATTGACATTCCATTTTCTGCGACTGTAGAGCATGAACGGACCAGCTTGCCGTTTGCCTCTACAATACATGTATCACAAGTTTGAATCGGGTCAACCTCTGGAACGTGGCAAATCTGCGGGTACTCAATCCCGTTTTCATTTAAAATATCTAAAATTGTGGCCCCTGCTCGTGCTTGAATTTCTGTTCCGTCTACACGGACATTGATCGACTTAACGTCCATCATCTTCATATTCCCCTCCATCTTTCTTTCAAGAAGTCAAAAAAGCCATGTATAGATACACCTGTCCTAAAATTCTTGAAGGTGTAAACACACATGGCGGAATAGTTCACTAGCAAGTCTTACTAACAGACCAATCCTTGATTTTTATAAAACGATAGACTCATAACAAGATCCTATTACAAATCCATCAACACTGCTTTTATTATAAAGTGATATTTATTATAATACAATATGGCAGGAAAATTTTAACCAAGTGAAATGTCCTAAGGGGAACCGGGAAAAGCTTTATGAGGCAATATCGGAAGGGGTAATCAGCATGTCTAAAAAAATTCATGAGTTCAATGATATTATTCGAAAACTTCGCAAAGAATTGTTCGGCAAAGGGCCTGAACGGATTCATACTGTATTTGTAGAAAACATGGCAGTCTCAACATTATATGGAAACCTGAGTGCAAGCGAGCAGTTTATCGCCCGCACGCCTGAAGGAAGAGAAATGGTACATGCAGCCCGGACAAGCCTGATTCAAGATCTTTATTCCAAACAAACGCCGGAAGGAATGGAGGAGCTGATGGGGGCTAAGCTTGTCCATTTGTTTTCTGATATTAAAATTGAGGAAAATATCGCTGTATCTGTGTTTGTCTTTGACAAAAAAATAGATGATCAAAAAGAAGCCCTGCAAAGCTAGCATATTTGCCATTGACACAAATTTGTCACATTTGATATGATGTTGCTACAGTTATAGAAGGCAAAAAGCGATGGGAATGTATGCACGAACTGTATATATTCTCTTTCAATATCTTAATTCTGCTTGATATTGTTGTATGGGTATGCATACAAGTTAGGCAGCATTCAAACGCCTGGTTGACACAGGTTATTTGAGTGCTGCCTTTTTTATTGCCTTTATGCCATAACTGTAAGAATAGAAGAAATAATGGAGGCGTTTTAGTATGGCTTTTCGGAAACCGGATGAAATAGCGGATGCAGCAATTGAAGCAGGGATGAACAAAGTAAAGCTCCCGCTGCCGTCTCTGCTAGTGCTGGGGTTTTTAGGCGGCGCATTTATCGCGCTCGGGTACTTGCTTGATATCAGGGTAATCGGCGACCTTCCGAAAGAATGGGGAAGTCTGTCCAGCTTGATCGGGGCTGCAGTATTTCCTGTCGGTCTGATACTTGTGGTTCTCGCTGGTGCTGAACTGATCACAGGAAATATGATGTCCGTTGCGATGGCTTTATTTTCAAGAAAAATATCAGTTAAAGAATTGGCGGTTAACTGGGGAATCGTCACGATTATGAACCTAATCGGCGCATTGTTTGTTGCTTACTTTTTCGGGCATTTAGTTGGATTGACTGAAACAGGCCCTTATTTAGAAAAAACGATCGCCGTGGCGCAGGGAAAGCTCGATATGAGCTTCGGCAAGGTTCTTATTTCCGGCATCGGCTGTAACTGGCTTGTATGTCTTGCCGTTTGGCTCTCTTTCGGCGCTCAAGACGGAGCAGGGAAAATTCTTGGCATCTGGTTCCCGATTATGGCATTTGTGGCAATCGGATTTCAGCACGTTGTCGCCAACATGTTTGTGATTCCTGCTGCCATTTTTGCAGGGTCATTCACGTGGGGGCAGTTTATCGGAAACATCATTCCTGCTTTTATCGGCAATGTCATCGGCGGAGCGGTGTTTGTCGGTCTCATTTATTTTATTGCATATCATAAGAAAGAACGCTCCAGAAAAGAAATGAAGCAGGTGTCATGAACAAAGGGGAAATCCACTCGATGATTTGCATAATTTCCGTCCATTTTTAGAAAAAGATGTTTACAAAATGGAATTTGGTGGATATACTTACAAAGTAAGAAAAAAGCAAAGGAGGCTGAACAAAATGACAATGAGACAACGACGTCAACCTGTACGTGAAACACAAGTGAAAATTCATGGTTCATTCAGCCTGTGGAAGAGTTCGTGTCCTTCCTTAACCGATGCTTATCGCACGCATTAAATTGGGAATAGTCGGACATACGCAACTCCCCGCAGGCAGTAGAGGCATTGGTGTCTTCTTTTGTCTGCGGTTTTTATTTGCCCGCGGCAGAAGGAATGATGCCGCGGGTTATTTCGCTTGAAGCGGAATTTGAAAGGGGGTGAGTGATATGACGATTAACCTATTCTTTTTAACGTTAACGATTAACAAACGGTTTAAAAGCCCGGAAGAATTCGAACGAGAACAGCAGATTGAGCAGATTTATGATGAAATGAAAGAGTCTCAGTTAAAGCATCTTTATTTGACAAACTGGCGCTAAAAAACAATGAAAAATACTGAAGGGGGAGATGGCATATGCTTAGAATGGAATTATTGATGCATTATACGATGGAGAAGGACCAAGTTTAGCAAAAACAGCTGTCAAGAAAATGCCTGCCTGCATATGATAGATCAACGTTACGGGTAAGGCAGGTGATGGCATGATGAACGATTATCAAAAAAGGCTGCCGTCGATTGGCCATGGTTATGCGTCCATGCCGCATTCCTTCAAACATGGTTATGGAAATCCATTCCGCCAGCAGAGGCTGATGGCCATGCAGCAGCATAGGCTGTATGTATTCCCTTATTATTGGCATTAGAAAGAGGGCAGAAAACATTTTGTTTTCTGCTTTTTTTGCGGAAAAAAATGAAAAAGTTCAGTTCTATTGAAACATTATTAAACACATTGCCGTCTAGTTGATATCTTCATTCACATTTTAAAATGAAGGTGATGTTTATTTTTTTAATATAATAAATAAGCATAGGAAACCAAAAGCAGGTGTTTAAAATGCTAGAAAATAGACTCTATAAACGATCGAATCTTTTGAAATTATTTTCTCGGAAATATAAGCAAACAAAAACCATTGAGCATATGATGATTGACTCTATAGACATACAGGAAAATGACAGAATTTTAGAAATTGGAATTGGAAATGGCACTGTCTTTAAGAACATAACCGAGAAACTGGAAAAGGGAAGCTTAAAAAGCATTGACCCGTCAAAGCGAAAGGTAAGACAGATATCACGAGCGAATCGAAAGAACATGGGGAAAGGGGAGATTTTTCATGGTTATCCTGAGAACATTCCCTTTGATGACCGTACCTTTAATAAAGTGTTTTCCTTACATACGGTTCAGAGCTGCACTGATATGAGGCTTGCATTAAGAGAAATTTATCGGGTGCTTCAAATTGACGGCCGGTTTTACATCAGTATTGATACAAATACCGGTGAGAAAGAGAAAACGTATATTCAGCTGCTGAAAGATCAGCATTTTAGGGATCTTTCCGTCATCAGGCGTGATTCCTGTCTGTGCATTGTGGCTGTTAAATAAAAAATTTCTCGGGAAATATATCCAGGGCCCTCATTTTGGTTTTGGGTATATTTTCTTAATTTTTTATTTTTTGCATATACTTTATATTAAAAAAAGTTTTTTTCATATAAACTGATAACATAAGCAAGGGTAAAGAGGTGATATCAGACAGATCGGACATGTTTATTATGAACAAAAGGAATGAATGTTCATTCCGCGACGAAGAATCGGAGGTTGCAACATACATGTTATCCGCATCCAGCAGTAAGTACGACATGATTATGAAAGCGTCGGTTTCACTATTTACGGAAAGGGGATTTAACGCTACCACTATCCCTATGATAGCTGAACGAGCTCATGTTGGGACAGGAACGATCTACCGCTATTTTGACAGCAAAGAAACACTCGTCAACGTATTGTTTCAAGAAAGCATCCAGCGCTTTACCGAAAAGCTGAAGCAGGATTTTTCGGAATTGCCTGCCAGAGAAGGCTTTCGCCACGTATTTTGCTGTCTCGTTCAATTTACGAAAGAGAGCGATTATGCGCTTTTTTTTCTTGAAACGAAAAAAGACGCTCATTACTTAAACGACACAAGCAGAAAAATGATAGAAAATCTGACTCAAATGCTTGATGACTATTTTAACAAGGGAAAAGCAGAAGGCGTGATACGCGGCCTGCCCTCTAATGTGTTAATTGCAATTGTGTTAGGGGCGTTTCTCAAGATATATCAGCTTGTCCAAACGGGTGATATAGAGATGGACACTGATTTAATTACTGAATTGGAACAATGCTGCTGGGACGCCATCAAGCTTCATTCATTTACTTCACAAAAATAGGAAAGGAAGATGTTAATGAAACAGGCAAGCGCCATACCTCAGCCCAAAACATACGGACCTTTAAAAAATCTTCCGCATCTGGAAAAAGAGCAGCTTTCTCAATCCTTATGGAGGTTAGCTGATGAATTGGGACCGATTTTCCGCTTCGATTTTCCAGGGGTGTCCAGTGTTTTTGTATCCGGACACAATCTTGTGGCTGAAGTGTGTGATGAAAGCCGTTTTGACAAAAACCTTGGCAAAGGCTTGCTAAAGGTGCGCGAGTTCGGCGGAGACGGCTTATTTACAAGCTGGACCCACGAACCGAACTGGCAAAAAGCCCACCGCATTTTGCTGCCAAGTTTCAGTCAAAAAGCGATGAAAGGCTATCATTCTATGATGCTGGATATCGCAACCCAGCTGATTCAAAAATGGAGCCGGCTTAATCCTAATGAAGAAATTGATGTAGCGGACGACATGACCCGTCTGACGCTTGATACGATCGGATTATGCGGGTTTAACTATCGCTTCAACAGCTTTTACCGTGATTCTCAGCATCCGTTTATCACCAGCATGCTCAGTGCCTTAAAAGAGGCGATGAATCAATCGAAAAGATTGGGCCTGCAAGATAAGATGATGGTGAAAACGAAGCTGCAGTTCCAAAAGGATATAGAAGTCATGAACTCCCTTGTCGATAGAATGATAGCGGAGCGAAAAGAGAATCCGGATGAAAACATTAAGGATCTTTTATCGCTCATGCTCTATGCAAAAGATCCTGTAACAGGTGAAACGCTGGATGATAAAAATATTCGATACCAAATCATCACATTTTTAATTGCAGGGCATGAAACAACAAGCGGTTTGCTTTCCTTTGCGATTTACTGTCTGCTTACACATCCGGAAAAACTGAAAAAAGCGCAAGAGGAAGCCGATCGCGTGTTAACAGACACGCCGGAATATAAACAAATCCAGCAGCTGAAATACATTCGGATGGTGTTAAATGAAACACTCAGGCTATATCCAACAGCTCCGGCCTTTTCTCTCTATGCGAAGGAGGATACTGTTCTAGGCGGGGAATACCCGATCAGCAAAGGTCAGCCTGTCACTGTTTTGATTCCGAAGCTGCACCGGGATCAAAATGCTTGGGGAGAAGATGCAGAAGATTTTCGTCCGGAACGGTTTGAAGACCCTTCGAGTATTCCTCACCATGCTTATAAGCCGTTTGGAAACGGGCAGCGCGCTTGTATTGGCATGCAGTTTGCTCTCCAAGAAGCGACGATGGTTCTCGGTCTTGTATTAAAGCATTTTGATTTGATGAACCATACTGGATACGAACTGAAAATCAAAGAGGCATTAACGATCAAGCCGGATGAATTTAAAATTACTGTGAAACCGCGGAAAACAGCAGCAATTAATGTACAGAGACGAGAACAGGCTGACAACAAAACAGAAACGAAGCCAAAAGAAACAAAACCTAAACACGGCACACCTTTACTCGTTCTTTACGGTTCAAACCTTGGAACAGCGGAAGGAATAGCAGGAGAATTGGCTGCTTACGGCCGCCAGCTGGGATTTACAGCCGAAACAGCTCCGCTTGATGATTATATTGGCAAGCTTCCTGAACAAGGCGCTGTCGTCATCGTTACGGCTTCTTATAATGGGGCGCCGCCTGATAATGCTGCCGGCTTTGTAGAGTGGCTGGAAGAGCTTGAGGAAGGCCGATTAAAAGGGGTCTCCTATGCGGTATTCGGCTGCGGAAACCGGAGTTGGGCCAGCACGTATCAGCGGATTCCGCGCCTTATAGATGACATGATGCAAGCGAAAGGGGCATCACGTTTAACACCGATTGGGGAAGGTGATGCCGCCGATGATTTTGAAAGCCATCGCGAGTCTTGGGAAAACCGCTTCTGGAAGGAAACGATAAAAGCATTTGATATAAACGAAATATCTCAGAAAGAAGACAGGCCTTCATTATCGATTACTTTTCTCAGTGAAGCGACGGAAACGCCGCTTGCCAAAGCATATGGTGCGTTTGAAGGGATTGTCTTAGAGAACCGGGAGCTCCAGACAGCTGATAGTCCGCGTTCCACCCGCCATATTGAATTGCAGGTTCCTGACGCCAAAACATATAAAGAAGGCGATCATATCGGAATATTGCCGAAAAACAGCCAGGAGCTTGTTCAGCGGGTTCTCAGCAGATTCGGTTTGCAGTCCAATCATGTGATAAAAATGAGCGGAAGCCCTCATATGGCTCATCTTCCGATGGATCGGCCGATCAAAGTGGCGGATTTATTGTCGTCCTATGTGGAGCTGCAGGAACCGGCTTCAAGGCTTCAGCTTCGGGAGCTGGCTTCTTATACAGTTTGTCCGCCGCATAAAAAAGAGCTGGAACAGCTCGTTTCAGCAGATGGCATTTATAAAGAGCAGGTACTGGAAAAACGTCTCACCATGCTTGATCTTTTAGAGGATTACCCTGCCTGCGAAATGCCGTTTGAGCGGTTTTTAGAACTTTTGCCTTCACTAAAACCGCGATATTATTCCATATCAAGCTCACCGAAAGTGCATGCTAATATCGTGAGCATGACAGTAGGGGTTGTTAAAGGCTCAGCTTGGAGCGGGCGCGGAGAGTACCGGGGAGTCGCCTCTAATTATTTAGCAGAGCTGAATACAGGTGATGCAGCAGCCTGCTTCATCCGAACGCCGCAATCCGGATTTCAAATGCCAGATGACCCTGAAACGCCTATGATTATGGTCGGGCCGGGTACAGGAATTGCGCCATTCAGGGGCTTTATTCAGACAAGATCTGTTTTGAAGAAGGAAGGAAACACGCTTGGTGAAGCTCTTTTCTATTTCGGCTGCCGGCGCCCCGATCATGACGATCTTTACAGAGAAGAGCTGGATCAGGCGGAACAGGATGGTTTGGTTACAGTCCGCCGGTGCTATTCACGCGTCGAAAACGAATCAAAAGAATATGTCCAGCACTTGCTCAAACTAGATGCACAGAAGCTGATATCACTCATTGAAAAAGGGGCTCACATTTACGTATGCGGTGATGGATCGCGAATGGCTCCTGATGTAGAGAATACTTTGCGACTGGCGTATGAAGCTGAAAAAGGAGCAAATCAGGAAGAATCAGCTGAATGGCTGATGAATCTGCAAAACCAAAAACGCTATGTCAAAGACGTTTGGTCAGGTATGTAATAAAAAATCGAACCCCGCCATCAATCAGAATGGCGGGGTTATTTTGCATATGAAAAAGCCGGCACGATATTGAAATCTACTGAAAAGGATGTTATAGGGAGTATCGCGCCGGCCTTATTGTTAATATCGTCATACAGGGACAAAGGTTTAGGTTTTTTGCCTTATTTTTAAAAATAAATAGTCAAAAAGTCTTGTTTTTGTATATTGTGCTTCAGATTTTCTTGTCAGTTTGTTTTCGTTAAGCAAATATTTCTATTCCTCAAGACCACAAGCATGAGGATTAATCGGCTGAAGATCGATGTTTAAACTGGCGTTCCACATGTTTTCGGTAATGAAAGTCATGAATCAGCCGAATTGTGGGCCTGACTAACAGCAGCAAGCTCCCAATAGCAAACAGCCATATCCCTGCCGACATTAATTGGTCATAAAAAAAGAAAAAGCTTCCGACAAGAAACAAAGCACCAATGATAAAATCATTTACTGTATAAAGAACCTTATATCGTTTTTTGAAAAAAAGCTCGTATCGATTGAGTTCTTTTTTGATGTCATGTTCTTCATTAGCTGCCACTATCATCCCTCCATTCTATTTTGGCTTACCCTCACGTAAACGACATGTAAACATAAGAATTGTTTTGAAAAAATGGAGATGATGAGAGAAAGATCAACAATGTTTTTAAATAGGACCTCTTATCTTACAAAAACGATTTCATCGCCTGAACAATAAGACCAGTCAAAGCTTTAGCCCCTTGAGGAACCAAGTGTACGCCATCAGGTGTAAAGTATTCTGGGTGCTGAAGAGCTTCTGTGTGCCAGTCAACTAACGTAACATTTTGATGTGCGTGCGCCTGTTGCTGCAAAGATTCATTTACCTTGCTTTCCCATTGGCGGGGAACTCGTGTATTGACAAGATAGATATGAGCTTTTGAGAAAGATTGAAGCAATTGTTCGATTTGGCTGTTTGTAAAGTAGCCATTGGTTCCCAGCTCAATGATGACAGCCTTGTTCGGCTGATTAAAAGACTTGTATTCATTTGCGAGTTCCAGAGCTTGAGACATTTGTCTCCCCACCTTTCCATCAATCGTAACATGTGAAAGTGACTGGCGGAGGTGTGAGGCAATATCAAGCATGACGGAATCTCCTATAGCTAACACTTCTTTATCAGAGTCTGCTGGTTCTTTCGCCTGCTGAGATTGCTTGTCTTTATTTTTACTAGTCTCTTGATCATTATTTTTGTTTTCCTTTTGATCTTGATTGGAGTCTGTTGTCTTTTGTTCAGGATTGTTTTCCCTGTCTTTATCAGCTTCAGCTTTCTTTCTATCCTCAGAAGCCTGGCTGGTATCAGCGTTTGTTTTTTGTGAGCTATACGTCCATTTGGTGGGGTGCTTTTGCTCTCCGGCTAGCCCAGACAGCCCTCCCGCAAAAATTAGTATAGCGAGAATGACGAAACCAATTGACGTTTTGCTGATGACAGATGTCGTTTTCCATTCTCTGATTCTATGTATAAAAATACGGCGGAAAAATGATCTAAATCCCTGTGTCCGTATCGGCTTCTCAATAAAATGATAGGAAAGCTCGGCGAGTATAAATGTAACAATGACCTTTAGCACAATATGCCAAAAAACAGGGTTTCCGATTTCTTGAACTGGCGTGCTTAACACAATAACAGGGTAGTGCCAAAGATAAATACCGTAAGACCTCGTTCCAAGCCAACGGAGCGGCCTCCATGAAAGCAGATTGCCTAAAAAGCTGCTCGGATGGCATACACATGCAATAAGGATTGCGGCAATCATGCTAATCAAAAGCATTCCGCCTCTGTAAAGAAAAGGCTCATATTCATCTGTGAAATAGACACACAACACTAAAATACAAAACGCCGAAAGTTCAGTAGCGTGCAAAGTGTGCTTCAGTTTGTTTGACAGCCTGTTGGAAGACAGTCTTTTCATCGGCCATACAAGAGCCAGGGCACACCCGATGAGAAGCGCAAACGAACGAGTATCTGTGCCGTAGTACACGCGGCTCGGATCTCCGCCGGGTTCATACAATATGCTCATCATCACGGCTGAACAAAGCGCTAGCAATGACACCGCCGCCGCCAATCTGGCGCGGTTTTTAAATATGTACATTCCAACAACCAAGAACATCGGCCATATCATATAAAATTGTTCTTCAATCGCCAGCGACCAAAGGTTTTTCAGAGGTGATGGGGAACCGAAACTATCAAAATATGATAGTTTGTGAAAAATAAACCACCAATTACTCATATAAAAAAGAGAGGAAATGGCATCTCCGCGTATAGTGTGCAATAGTTCCCTGTCAAACAATACAACCCAAATAACAGTAAAAAAGATCATGAGGTAAGCCGCTGGCAGAAGCCGCCGAATTCGGCGCACCCAAAAGTCCCGAAAATCAAGGCTGATATCATTTCCATGTGCCGGCAATAGAATGGATGTAATTAAATAGCCGGATAAAACAAAAAAGATATCAACTCCAATGAAGCCTCCGTTAGCCCAGCTGAAGTTTAGGTGATAAGCGATAACTGACAGGACGGCAAAAGCCCGAAGGCCATCGAGTCCAGGGATATATCGATGATGCTTTGTCTTGTGATACATGGGTATTCCTCCAATAGTGTGCAGAGATTCTCGTTGTTTTGGCAGCGAGGTTACGACCTCAAATAGAGAAGAGAGAAAACATCCATGATATGAGATGGATGTTTTTTATATTATCGAACATAACGTTCTCCCACGAGCAAGCTTGAAATGACGCTGGTTGGAATTTTAAACTCGGTAACGCCCATATAGCCGGGGGCAACTTCATATTCATCAAATGAGATCACAAGTTTATGGTCTTCAGTAATATAAAACGTTTGATCAGGCAAAATCGTTTTGAACGGTTCTGCATCTTCGTCAGTGAGCCAATATATTTTATTTGGATCTTCCTTCATTTGCTGTTTCATTTGTTCTTTGATGTTTTGGCTGATGACTTTAATATAGCTCTCATCTTTGAACAAGCTTTTTAATGTAAGTAAAATATCATTCTTTTTGTCAATCGTGATATAGCGGCTTTGTGTGTAAGATGATGCTTGTGTTTTTTCAATATCACGCCGAATAGAGAGTAAATCTGGCGTGTCTGTTACTGTCTCGTAATCACTGTAGATACTGAGATGTCCTTTTTTGTTTTTGGATGTAGACTGTATAAATTCTTTGTACAGCTGCTTGCTTTCTTTCAAGTATTTCTGGTTAATGCTGTTTTCAAGCTCTTTATTAGAAAGTCCGGACAGAGCAGGTGTTTTGACATCGATGCTCGATTGATCTTTCTCCTCTTTGATCTCAATAAAAGTGATGGCCTTGACAATCTTGCCGATGACAGGGATTCTTGACATCGCTTGAGCTGCGTCTGGGTTGATATTGACAAGTGCAGTGAATAAAATAGCCGCCGCGACAGCTGCTGATGTCGGCCACATGACGATTCTTTTCTTTTTTGGTTCTTGTTGAAGGGCTTTTTCAACAATGATATCAAGTTCCTTAGGAATCTGAACACTTTTATATTCTTCTCTTAATTGCTGCAATCTCTTATCCATTAAGAAAGATCCTCCTTCGTCAACTGAATGCGCATCAGCTTCAATGCTCTGTATAAGCGCGTTTTGACGGTATTCATGTTTTCCCCTGTAATTTCCGCAATTTCTTCTAATTTGAGGTCTTCAAAAAAGCGCAAAATAATAATGGTTTTATAACGGTACGGCAATGCATCAAGCGCCTCATGAAGATCAGTGTCCTTGTAATGGTCTTCCTTTCCGTTGCTTAAAAACTCTAACGTTTCGTCATCCATCACTTTTACCTTTTTTTGTTTGCGCAAAAAATCAATAGCTGTCCGTACTAAAATTTTATAAAACCAGCTTTTTATCGTCTCAGGGTTTCTGACCGTTTCAACTGAGCTCAGTGCTTTTTTTATAGATTCCTGAACAATATCTAATGCGTCATCTTGATTTTTTACATAACTGAAAGCCAACCTGTAGAAATCTTGCTTATGATCAGTTATGCATGTGACAAGCAACGCTTTTGTTGTTTGTTTTTTCTTCATTGCAATAAAGGACTCCTTTTTGAATATACGTATATCATAGGCTGTTACCTAGGATAGACGCGGCAGGCTGAAAAATAGTTTGCGCAGAATCACATTTTTTTAAAGAAGTGATCAGAACGGGGGAAGATCGCAAAAACTTTGCAGAAAGGAATGCATATAAAAACATGGCTTGCTGATACAAGCCATGTTTTTATACTATTGCTCTATTCCAGATAATGTTTTTTGAAATCTGAGTGGATAGAAAATTTGCGGCGCAGCTGGATGAGATTTTTTCCAAAGCTTTCTTCTAAAAGCCCTCTATGCTTTTTCAAAATTTCCATGAGGTACAGATCATGAATGATCACTTCAGTAATAGGCATGACTAAACCTACATGCATCGTCCATGCAGCACGGCTGTCGTTACCAAGAGAGACGATACCTGCTACAACTTCTGAATCATCTCCGCTATATACAAGCCACCGCCCGTCATACTCTTCTGTAATTTCACTGCTCATATCATGAAGGTACACAGTAGCAAAATCAGATGCGATATCTCCGTACGCAATGATGGTGACATTTACACCTTTAGTTGCCGCCTGTCTCAGCTCTGTTTCTATTTCTTCATAATCCTCTTTCCAGATTTCTAAAAGAATTCTTTTTTTTGCGGATAAAATACAAGCCTTCACCTTTTCAAGAATTTCACTGCGTCCGGTGATATTCCAGATATTTTCCCGGTCATTTGCGGTCTGCTCGAAGTTTTCAAAGTATTTCTCAGCCTGGTCAAAATGCTCTTCCGCTTTGAGCCGGCGGTTTTTAATCAGTTCTTTAGCGGGGACAGGCACATACTGAGGCGTATTTCCGTGACTTACAAAAACATCTCCCCTTAAGACAAGGCTTTCCAAAACTTCATAAATTTTTGAGCGGGGCACTCCGGAATTTTTGGCGACGGCATAGCCTGTTAAAGGCGATTCTTGCAATAAAGCAAGATATGCTTTCGATTCATATTCGGTAAAATTGAGGTTTTTTAAAATGTCTAACATATTTTCCTTCATATATCCTCCAATATAAAGAGCAGTCGCCTGCCTTTGTAATCGCTATTTTAACAAACCATATTGATTTATTCCAAACGTATTGATACAATTTTTTTAAGTAGTTACTTTCGTAGTCACTATATGTCGGAGAGATTTTTAAAGGGGGAGAAGAAATGCATAGCTTACTCGCATACATTCCGATCGCTGCCATGATGGTTATCATACCGGGAGCAGATACGATGCTTGTTATGAAGAATACCCTTAGATATGGCGCAAAGGCTGGGCGTTACAACATTCTCGGATTGGCAACAGGACTTTCCTTTTGGACGGTTATTGCCATTTTAGGATTATCAGTGGTGATTGCAAAGTCAGTGATTCTTTTCACAACGATTAAATATTTGGGAGCAGCATACCTAATTTATTTAGGTGTAAAAAGTTTTTTTGCCAAAAGTATGTTTTCTATAGATGACATGCAATCCCAAGCAAACACCACGGCAAATTCTCCGAAACGTTATTATAAAACTTCCTTTATGCAGGGATCACTTAGTAACATTCTCAATCCTAAAACTGTTTTGGTTTATGTTACAATCATGCCCCAATTTATCAATCTGAAGGGAAATATAAACCAGCAACTCATTATTTTAGCTTCAATCTTAACCTTAATAGCGGTGTTGTGGTTCCTCTTTCTCGTTTATATTATTGATTACGCAAAAAAATGGATGAAAAACTCGAAGTTTCAGAAAGCTTTTCAAAAAGTAACTGGCATTATATTAGTTGGTTTCGGCATCAAAACTGGTTTGAATTAATTTTCGGTTCCGTTGGTGTTGGAGACCAAAATGAATTTAGTGTTTGGCGCATACAAAAAAGACAAGGGAGTGAGTATCCCTTGTCTTTTTTGTTATTTTATCTTATGTCCCCTGATGGTTTGCACCTTATACAAAATAATCAATAAAACAAACCAGACCGGAGTGACAAACAAAGCAACACGTGTATCATTCGCCAGTGCCAATACGACAAGAATGAACGCGAGAAATGCAAGTGTTAAGTAGTTGGATAATGGGTAAAAAGGCATTTTAAATTTGCTTGCTTTCGCTTCATGCGGCCTTGTTTTTCGATATTTCAAATGGCAAATCACCGTAATGCCCCAAATGAAAATGAAGCATATTGTAGAAACACTAGTAATCAGTGTAAAGACTTGCTCCGGCATTATATAATTCAGGCTAACGCCAATCAGAATGGCGATGGTTGAGAAGAACAGCGCATTGCTTGGAACTTTAGATGAAGTCAGTTTCTTTAGCAAGCCAGGTGCGTGATGATCCTTGGCAAGAGAATAGACCATGCGGCTTGTGCTGAATAAAGCGCTATTGGCCGCTGATGCAGCTGATGTTAATACAACAAAATTGATCATACTGGCAGCGGCAACAATGCCTACAGCAGAGAACACTTGAACAAACGGGCTTTCATTTGGATTCAAAACATTCCAAGGATAGATACACATAATCACAAAAAGTGCGCCGACATAAAAAAGTAAAATCCGGGCAGGGATTTGATTGATGGCTTTAGGGATCACTTTTTGGGGATTTTCAGTTTCACCTGCTGTCAGTCCGACAAGTTCAATTCCCACAAAAGCGAAGACAACCATTTGGAATGAAAGAATAAATCCATGCCATCCATTTGGAAACATGCCGCCATGGCTCCAAAGATTCGTGAGGCTGGCTGAGCTGGAAGCTGCAGAAAAACCTTTCGCAATCAAGAAAATACCAGTTACGATAAGAGCCAGTATGGCAATGACTTTGATTAATGCAAACCAGAATTCTAATTCCCCGAAAAGTTTAACGGTGGCAAGGTTCATGATCAGCAGGATGATCAGCGCAAGAAGACCCGGCAGCCATTGAGGCACATCGGGAAGCCAATATTGCATATAAATACCGACCGCCGTTAAATCAGCCATCGCGAGAGAAATCCAGCAGAACCAGTAGGTCCAGCCAGTGATAAACGCTGCCATGTCGCCTAAATAGTCCCTTACAAAATCAACGAAAGAGTGATACCCCGCATTTGATAAGAGCAGTTCTCCGAGCGAACGCATAATGAAAAAGCAAAAGACTCCCGTGATCAAATAAGCAAATAAAATGGATGGTCCCGCAAAGTGGATGGATTTCCCTGAACCTAAGAATAAGCCTGTTCCGATTGCACCCCCAATCGCCATTAATTGTATATGCCTGTTTTTAAGGCCTCTAGACAATTTTTGCTGTTGTCCCAAATTGTCTTTGTTAGAATTGCCTGTCAATTTTATTTTCCTCCAATAATAAAAGATGAATAAAGTTTTATCGGATATTATACCATTTAAGAGAATATAATGTTTAATTTTTAAATTTTAAAAATAAATTTTCCTTGTTCGTAAAGCTGTTAAATGCCTTTTACTTTCTATTATTACTTGCCAGTTATATTGAATAGTAGAAAAACATGAAAATCATCAGTGTTGTGCATATTGAAAAAATGTAAAGTATTCTTAGCCAGAAAGGAGGAAACCAATCAAAAAGACATCGTTTTGACGGTGTCTTTTTTGTTTTGCTAGGATATATGATGACAGTATACTTATGAGGGCCAGCTCATTTATAAGGATACAGGCGAAATGTATGACACGAGGCAGGGCGTAGAATGAAATTACAAACAGCACAGCTATTGACTATCTTATCTGAATACCAGTTTTTTGATTGGGAGCATCATGAGAATAATAAACATCGCATCATGATTGGTTTCCCGGAGAATATGCTTATCATAAAAGATTTTAATCAATCATTCGGTTTTGACTCAGTCGAGAATCCGTATTCAAACATAAAAATCTCAAAAAAACAGTGGGTCCATATGGAGGATCTATTTTTTCAATGGATATCTCCTTATCTATCAACTTTCAGACTAACGATTGTTACGCCATTTCTAAGTAATGACTGGGAGGGAGAATGTCATCTGGACGATATAATGGATGATGAGTTTGCTGATGCTTATAAAGCGTACAAGGCTTTTTTAATAGGTAACGGATTATATGGTCTTACGCCCACTTTGATTGAAAACTGCAGGGGATATCAAATCGATCATATCGGTGATTTTTCAATCCTGGGCAAGATGGCTGCAAGGAATTATCATTATTTATTCTTTGCTGATGGAGATAAAGTTTTTATGTTTACAGATTCATTGACCTTCCAGATGTATTGTAAGGATGGAGAAGTTTTGCACAATGAAAAGAGAAAGATCGAGCAGCTGCTGAATCCTGATTTTTTATTGTGAATCACTGTGGCGGACACATAAAGTGTCTGCCTTTTTTTGTTATTCAATTGATGTCATGGATGGGAATGTATTTTGGGAAGTTTGTCCTGGTTCATAAGTTTTGTTTTTTGTCATTCATGATTTTGCCATCATTACGTTCCAGAAGAATGATAAACTGTTTACTGATTATTACTTTGGAAGGGGCGCAGGCTTGAAGAACTGCGAATCTAAAATACTAATATGAAATATAAATGATTCGAAGTGATAAACACATAGGCATAAAAGGTCAGTATGTCAATCTGCTATAAAGACCTTTCTGGAAGTGTATCAATAGATAATTTCAAGGCTGTCCGCCATAAAAATTCGGAATATTCTTGTTAAGGGCTTATCTAATAAGGACAAAGGATGATAGACGTGAAAAGAATAGATAAAATATACCTTCAGCTCATGCATAATTTTCATGACTCCAGCTTAGATCATCTTTTAAAAGTACAGGGGAATTCAGCAAAGGAAATTGCTGAGCAGCTGAAAATGGAGCGGTCCAATGTCAGTTTTGAATTGAACAATCTCGTTCGGTCCAAAAAGGTCATAAAAATTAAAACGTTTCCTGTACGATACATCCCAGTCGAAATAGCGGAAAGGTTATGTAACAAGAAATGGGATACAGAGATGATGGAAGTGAAAGACCTTGAGCCGTTTTCCGGGAATCCAAAACAGAATCATCAACATATTTCCACGAATCCTCTAGAACTTATGATTGGGGCAAAAGGCAGTTTGAAGAAAGCAATTTCCCAGGCAAAAGCAGCTGTCTTTTATCCGCCAAACGGTCTGCATATGCTCCTCTTAGGGCCTACAGGTTCCGGTAAATCCCTTTTTGCGAACCGGATTTACCAGTTTGCCATTTACTCTGACATTTTGAAGGCGGGCGCACCGTTTATTACATTTAACTGTGCAGATTACTACAACAATCCTCAATTATTGCTTTCTCAATTATTCGGGCACAAAAAAGGTTCATTTACAGGCGCAGGGGAGGATAAGGCTGGTTTAGTCGAACAGGCCAATGGGGGCATTCTTTTTATGGATGAAATCCACCGTCTTCCTCCTGAGGGACAAGAAATGCTGTTTTATTTTATTGACAGCGGTTCTTATAACCGGCTTGGAGAATCTGAACATAAACGAACATCGAACGTATTGTTTATTTGCGCTACTACAGAAAATCCGAGTTCTGCACTATTGAAAACATTTTTGCGAAGAATCCCAATGACCATTCATATTCCTTCGCTTGAAGAACGATCGCTTAAAGAAAGAGTGGATCTGACGACGTTTTTATTAGGGAAAGAAGCAGAGCGAATTAAGAAAAATCTGAGTGTGCACATAGATGTCTATAATGCGCTTATTCATTCTGCAAAATTTGGGAATGTGGGGCAGCTGAAATCAAATGTCCAGTTAGTTTGCGCACACGGATTTTTGCACAACCTTGACCGAGATGAGGTTATTGAACTGACTGTCCGGGATCTGCCAGATGAAATCAAGCAAGAATGGATGTCCAGCAGCAAAAACATGCAAAGAAGCAAAGCCATTTCTGAATATGTCAATATTACAACGATTATATCTCCGATTGTAGAAGATGAAACAACAAAAATTGACGAAGACCTCTCATTTAACTTGTATCATTTGATCGAGGAAAAAGTGAAAACCCTCATGAAAGAAGGATTATCTAAAAAGGATATTAACCAATACATCTTGACTGATGTCCATTTGCATGTCAGAAGTTTTTTTCAACACCGGGCGTTTCAAAAGGACAGCCTGCTGACATTCGTTGAAGACGACGTGATTCAAATGACAAAACAATTAAAAGAAATAGCTGAACATGAGCTTGATTGCTCATTTGACCGTAAATTTATTTATTTTTTGAGTATGCATATTGACGCTTTTTTAAAGCGTGGAAAGCAAATTGATGTTTTAAATACACAGGAGACTGATGAAATCCGTGAGACTCATGTGAAAGAATATCGGGTGGCGATGATTTTTAAAGATAAAATTCAGGAATATTTTAAAGTCGCCATTCCGGAAATAGAAGTCATCTACTTAACGATGCTGATTCATTCCATCAAATCGTTAAAAGAGAACAAAAGAGTGGGGATTATCGTGGCTGCTCATGGAAACAGCACGGCGAGTTCAATGGTGGAAGTCGCAACAGAACTGTTAGGCAGCACTCCAATCGCAGCAGTTGATATGCCGCTTACTGTTTCACCTTCGGAAATTATCGAATGCTTGGCGGAAAAAATGAAACACGTTGATGAAGGCGAAGGTGTTTTAATGCTGGTAGACATGGGGTCACTTGCAATGCTGGAAAGCAAGCTGGAGGAAAAGACAGGCATTGCCGTCAAAACAATCAGCAATGTTACAACCTCAATGGTGCTGGATGCCGTCAGAAAGGTGAACTATTTGAATTTAAATTTGCATGCAATATATCAATCGGTCACGAAAGATTTTATCGAGTTATGGGAGCGGCAGCCAGCGGCATCCGGCAAACAGAAGGCATTGGTCTCCATCTGCACGACAGGCAGCGGAACGGCCAAAAAGCTGGAAGACATCCTGACAACGATCGTCAACAAGGCCTCCGATACCCCGATTCACATACTGACCGTTTCATCCATTAAATTGGCAAACAGCATTAAAGAAATTGAAAAAGAGTATGAGATCCTTGCGACAGTCGGAACGAAAGACCCTAAAATCAATGCTCCGCATGTATCTTTAGAAGTGTTAATTGAAGGGGAGGGAGAGAAGCTGATTCAACAGGCGATTACAAAAGTCAGCATTCCGTTAAGCAGCGGATTAAACGGAGCAAATATCATTGTCAGGGAGCTTTGCGAGGATAGCTTGAAAAAGTATCTTGTCTTCTTGAACCCTCACCATATTATTGAAATGTTATTAGAGTGGCTGCAAACCGTTCAGGATGAGCTGGGAGTCATTTTCAATAATGCAGTTTTGATCAAAGTCATCATGCATACGGCTTTCGCTTTTGAAAGGGTAATTAAGCAGAATCCGATTGCTTTCTCAGAGGAAGAAGAAATAAATGATCAGCTGAAAGAAATGTTTAACGTGACAGAGCGGACATTAGCCCCATATGAACAAAAGCTTGGACTTCGCATAAGTGATGATGAAAAATTATTTATTGCCGCCATATTCGCTGAAGAAGTGCATGGCCAGCTGTTTTAAAAGCGGTTTTTTCAAGTGAACCTGTATTAAATGGAACGCCATTTTAATACAGGTTTATTTTTTTGATCTCAAGTGTTTCAACAGCAGACTGTCATTGGCTGAAATTTAAATGAAAACGCTTAACACAACTATGTTGGCACGATCCTTGCATTATAAATGGATGTACAAAACAAAGAAAGGAGCAATGGATATGATTTCAGTTATTATCAGTGGCCATGGAGATTTTCCCATAGCATTAAAAGAATCTTCAGGGATGATATTCGGTGAAGAAAATAATCTGATCGCAGTGCCGTTTTTTAAAGGAGAAGGCATTCAAACGCTGCAAGAAAAATATCATCAGGCGCTCAAAGACATTCCGGAAGAAAATGAAGTGCTATTTTTAGTTGATATTTTTGGAGGGACCCCATATAACGCGGCAGCTTCCTTCATTGCTGAGGATCAAAGAATGGATATGGCAGCCGGCGTAAACCTGCCGATTCTGCTGGAGGTATTAAGCCTGAGAGAACATGTGACTCTCAAAGATTTGCTGAACAACTTAAAAACAATGAGTCAGCAAAGCTTTCAAGTGTGCAGTGAACATTTAGAAAAAGTGAAAACAGCCAATCAAGAAACAAGAGAGGATGAATTGTGATGAACATTGTGTTAGCAAGAATTGATGACCGCTTTATTCACGGCCAAATCCTGACAAGGTGGATTAAAGTCCATGCGGCAGACCGAATCATCGTTGTCTCCGATGATGTTGCACAGGACGAAATGAGAAAAACGCTGATCCTTTCTGTTGCGCCTTCAAATGTAAAGGCGAGTGCCGTTTCGGTTTCAAAAATGGCAAAAGCGTTTCATAGTCCGCGCTATGAAGGGGTAACGGCAATGCTCTTGTTTGAAAATCCATCCGATATTGTATCGCTTATAGAAGCAGGCGTGCCGATCAAAACCGTAAACGTCGGGGGAATGCGTTTTGAAAATCATCGCAGGCAAATTACAAAATCAGTCAGTGTCACAGAACAAGACATAAAGGCGTTTGAAACATTAAGTGACCTGGGTGTGAAACTGGAATTGAGGCAGCTGCCTTCAGATGCCAGCGAGGACTTTGTACAGATTTTACGGAACGTAACAAAATAATCAAGGGGATGAGAATATGTCTTCATTACAAATTATTTTGTTGTTAATCATTGCAGCAATCACCGGCATCGCAAGTGTATTGGATGAAGGGCAGACACACCGGCCGCTTGTGGCCTGCACGCTAGTCGGTTTGGTGCTTGGGGATTTAAAAACAGGCATTATTCTCGGAGGCACACTAGAGCTGATGGCGCTGGGCTGGATGAACGTCGGCCTTGCCATGGCGCCTGATACAGCGATCGCCTCTGTCATCTCAACCATTTTAGTCATTACCGCTGATCAGGGAATTGGCGAAGGCATTGCTGTCGCTGTTGCTTTGGCAGCTGCGGGTCAGGCGCTGACTATTTTTGTGCGGACGATCACTGTCTTTTTCATTCATCGCGCTGATCGATATGCAAAAGAAGGGAATATAAAAGGAATTGAAATTATGCATATTACCGCGATGGTGTTTCAAGCGCTGCGCGTCATGATTCCTACATTGATTGTAGCTTTGATTAGTGTCAGCGCTGTTCAGGCGTTCCTTGGAAATATTCCAGATGTCATTACAAAAGGGCTGCAAATAGGCGGAGGCATTATCGTTGTAGTCGGATATGCCATGGTGATCAATATGATGAATATCCCTTACTTAAAGCCATTTTTCTATATTGGATTTTTATTAGCGGCGTTTACCGATTTCAACTTAGTAGGATTTGGAGCACTTGGTCTCTGTCTGGCGCTTTTATACCAGCAGGTGATGCAAAGACATAACGCGCACGGAGCGGTGGCCGCCGCTTCAGACAGTGGGAATGTTGCTGTTTATGATGACGATGATGACGATCTTGATGCCTAAACAATGAGGGGTGATGAAAAGATGGAGAAAGAAAAACGATTAACGAAAAAAGAAATTTTCAGCATGTTTATTCGTTCAAATTTTTTGCTCGGCTCCTTTAACTTCGAACGTGTGCAGGCCATGGGATATTGCTATGTCATGATACCGGCGATCAAAAAATTGTACGGTCCCGGAGCGAAAAGAAATGAAGCATTGCAGCGGCATTTGGAATGGTTTAATACACATCCGTGGCTGACAGCGCCTATATTTGGCGTGACGGCAGCCATGGAAGAAGAAATGGCGAACAATAAAGGAATTGATGGAAAAGCAATAAGCGGAATGAAAATCGGTTTGATGGGCCCGATAGCGGGTGTAGGCGACCCGATCTTCTGGGGAACGATTCGTCCGGTCTTAGCAGCGTTAGGGGCATCACTTGCTTTAGGAGGAAACATTGCCGGCCCTTTGCTATTCTTCTTCTTGCTGAATGCCATAAGGTTAAGCACAAAATATTATGGATTAAAGTATGGCTATGTAAAGGGAATGGAGATTCTTCAGGATTTAGCGGGGAATCGCATTCAAAAGCTTACAGAAGGTGCTTCGATTCTCGGATTATTTGTAATGGGAGCTCTCGTTTCCAAATGGACCACCATCAACATTCCAATCGTTGTGTCCAGGATTAAGGATGAAAGCGGAAAAGTGGATGTTCAAACCGTACAAAATATATTAGACAGCATCATGCCGGGTGCGCTGCCTCTCGGATTAACGTTATTGGTGGCGTGGATGCTGCGCAAAGGGGTGAATCCTCTTCTCATTATATGCGGCATCTTTATCATCGGGATTCTTGGGTATTGGGCTGGATTCTTAGCATAAGCTGTGTGACGTAAGAAAGAAGAGGGAAACTGCAGGCGTCTTTTCATATATGAATCATTCAGATAGCAGCGAAACAGAGAAAGAGTGCCAGAAACGGATCAACTTGCGCAGCAGTCTCTCTTGAAATTGTTCAAACATGAAGAGAGGAGCGAAGAAACAAATGAAAAAAAGACTTATTCAAGTCGTCATCATGTTCACCCTGCTGTTCACTTTGGCATTTCCAGCTGAGGCAGCCGATTCAAGCTACTATGATGAGGATTATCGTCCTCAATATCATTTCACGCCGGAGGCAAACTGGATGAATGATCCAAACGGAATGGTCTATTATGCTGGAGAATATCATTTGTTCTATCAATACCATCCATACGGTATGCAGTGGGGCCCCATGCATTGGGGGCATGCCGTGAGCAAAGATTTGGTTACGTGGAAGCACCTTCCTGTTGCGCTGTATCCGGATGAAAAAGGCACGATCTTTTCCGGAAGCGCAGTTGTAGATAGGAATAACACAAGCGGTTTTCAGACAGGCGAAGAGAAGCCGCTTGTGGCCATTTATACACAGGATCGGGAAGGCCATCAAGTGCAAAGCATTGCTTATAGCAATGACAAAGGAAGAACATGGACGAAATACGCAGGCAACCCTGTCATTCCGAACCCGGGAAAAAAAGATTTTCGCGATCCAAAAGTCTTTTGGTATGAAAAAGAAAATAAGTGGGTGATGCTGCTTGCGGCCGGTGACCGAATCCTTATTTATACATCCAAAAATCTGAAGCAGTGGACTTATGCAAGTGAGTTTGGCCAGGGACAAGGAAGCCATGGGGGAGTATGGGAATGCCCAGATTTGTTTGAGCTTCCGGTAGACGGAAACCCGAATCAAAAAAAATGGGTGATGCAGGTCAGTGTAGGAAACGGAGCAGTCTCGGGAGGATCAGGCATGCAGTATTTCGTAGGGGACTTTGATGGAACACATTTTAAAAACGAAAATCCGTCAGACAAAGTTCTCTGGACAGATTACGGCAAAGACTTTTATGCGGCTGTATCCTGGTCCGATATTCCGTCCTCAGACGGCCGGCGGCTTTGGTTAGGCTGGATGAGCAATTGGCAATATGCGAATGATGTTCCTACATCCCCATGGAGAAGTGCAGCGTCCATTCCAAGAGAGTTAAAATTGAAAACGCTTACCGGGGGAGTTAGGGTCGTCCAAACACCAGTAAAAGAGCTGCAAACCATTCGCGGGACCTCTAAGAAGTGGAAGAATCAGACCATATCGCCCGCAAGCCAAAATGTGTTAGCAGGCCTGTCTGGAGATGCGTATGAATTACATGCAGAATTTCAAGTATCTCCAGGTTCAGCTCCTGAATTTGGTTTTAAGGTTCGAACAGGCGAAAATCAATTCACGAAAGTCGGCTATGACCGAAAGAACACCAAACTGTTCGTTGACCGGAGCGAATCGGGAAACGTCACCTTTAATCCAACATTTAACACTGGGATACAAACAGCTCCGCTAAAGCCGGTAAATGGAAACATAAAGATGCGCATTTTTGTCGACCGCTCTTCAGTTGAGGTATTTGGGAATGACGGACAGCAGGTCATAACCGATATCATTCTCCCGGATAGATCAAGCAAAGGTCTTGAATTATATGCTGAAAATGGAGGTGTAAAGCTAAAATCTTTAACGATATATCCTTTAAAAAAGGTGTGGGGAACGTCGCCTTTTATCTCTAATTTGACTGGCTGGACGACTGTAAATGGCACGTGGGCCGACACAATTGAGGGGAAACAAGGGAGGTCGGACGGCGATTCCTTTATCTTGTCTTCAGCATCCGGATCAGACTTCACCTATGAATCTGATATCACCATTAAGGATGGAAACGGAAGAGGGGCAGGAGCGCTTATGTTCCGCTCTGACAAAGATGCCAAAAACGGTTATCTTGCCAACGTGGATGCGAAGCATGACCTGGTGAAATTCTTTAAATTTGAGAACGGTGTTGCTTCTGTCATTGCCGAATACAAAACGCCGATAGACGTAAATAAAAAGTATCATCTGAAAACTGAAGCACAAGGCGGTCACTTTAAAATCTATTTAGATGATCGTCTTGTGATCGATGCAAATGATTCCACATTCTCAGAAGGTCAATTTGGCTTGAATGTGTGGGATGCGACTGCTGTCTTTCAGAATGTAAACAAGGGGTCCTAAAATAGGGGGATTTTCATGTGACATATCAAGTTCAATTCCCTGACTTGCAACATTTTCTCTTGAAAAAAGGCACAGACCCAAACGGTCTGTGCCTTCTCATTATTTCAACAAATTCAATGATTCGCGGTTAAATGCTTCCAAATCATCAGGTGTTCTGCTTGTGACAATGTTGTGGCTGACGACTACTTCTGCATCTTTGTAGTTTGCGCCGGCATTGATTAAATCTTTGCGGATGCTGCGGTAGCCTGTGATATCTTTGCCTTTCAGAAGATCCGTATCAATCAATACTTGCGGGCCGTGGCAAATAGCGAAAACAGGTTTTTCATTTTCGACAAAGGCTTTAGCAAATTCACCCGGACGGTCATCTGCACGAAGCAAATCCGGAGAGAATCCCCCAGGAATTAAAAGTGCATCAAATTCACTAGCATCCACATCAGAGATTGCTTTGTCGATCTTTACTTTCTCGCCATGCTTCCCGGTAACTTCTTTTTCTGCTTCTAAATCGATAGCTACGACACTGTAGCCAGCTTCCTCGTATGCTTTTACCGGACTTGTATATTCGATATCTTCGAATTGGTCTGTAACGAGAACTGCAATTTTTTTGCTCATATAAAAACCCTCCTATAACCTCTCTATGCCTATAGGATAACAGATAGATTGACCGGCCTTCAAAACATTTGCTTAAGGAGATCTTTTTCTGTGAGGTCCATTAAATAAAAACGGGTCAGCCCATGGAAGGACTAACCCATTTTTTAGACTTATAATGTGGAAATATCAATCACAAACCGATACCTGACATCGCTTCGGAGGATACGTTCGTATGCTTCGTCCACTTGGTCAGCGCGGATCACTTCGATTTTAGGTGCGATGCCATGCTCAGCGGCGAAATCCAGCATCTCTTGAGTTTCTGAAATTCCGCCGACAAGAGAACCTGCTAGGCTGCGGCGGCCCATGATTAAGGAAAACACACTGTATGTGTCCTGCTCGGCAGGTGCACCGACATTTACAAGTGTTCCGTCTATACGAAGCATTGATAAATAGGCATCTACATCAAGATTCGCGGATACTGTATTTAAGATTACGTCAAACCGCCCGGCTAATGCAGTGAATGTAGCTGGGTCACTTGTTGCAAAGTAATGATCTGTCCCAAGTTCCAGAGCTTCCTCTTTCTTATTCATGGAACGGCTCAGGACGGTTACCTCTGCACCCATTGCATGTGCAAATTGAATTGCCAAATGTCCAAGACCGCCCACGCCTACGATGGCAACCTTTTTACCAGGCCCAACATTCCAGTGTTTCAGCGGGGAATAAGTTGTGATGCCTGCACACAATAGCGGACTGGCAACATCCATTTCCAAACTGTCTGGAATTCTAACAACAAATCTGTCAGTGACTACGATTTTTTGGCTGTACCCGCCATACGTCGGATTTCCATCGTAGTCTAGTGAGTTGTAAGTTTGAACAACACCCTTTGTGCAGAACTGTTCCTCACCGCTGAGACAGTATTCGCATTCTCCGCAGGAGTCAACAAAACAGCCGACACCGACGCGGTCCCCGACAGCAAACTTCGTCACTTCTGTCCCAACAGCTGCGACAACCCCGGCAATTTCATGCCCGGGCACCATTGGGAAGATGCCACCGCCCCATTCATCAAATGCACTATGGATGTCGGAATGGCAAATACCGCTGAATTGAATATCGATTAAAACGTCATGCGGCCGTAATTCTCTTCGCTCAATCGTTGTTTGTTCAAATTTAGCTTTTGCATGTGATACGCGTAATACACGGGTTTGATGTTGATTACACATATGAACCTATCCTTTCTTCAACATAAGTGATGTAAATAAAAAACATGCACTAATTTATGTTTTATGGTGTCTTCAACATAACGATAAATCTTAAAGTCCGCTTTAAGGCAAGGGGTTTTTTGAAAAAACTTCATCTCAATTGCTGAACGCAAAACGAGAACAATTTTATAAGGTATGATACAGCTCATCATGAACAGGCTCTAACCAATCCGTTTCCCCCGGCGTAATGGCTAAGTGCACAAACCATCTGTCTTTCGTCGCACCGTGCCAATGTTTTACACGGGGCGGAATATTGATGACATCTCCAGTTTTGAGTAATTGAGCTGATTTTCCTTCTTCTTGATACCAGCCTTCACCGCCTGTCACTAACAAAACTTGCCCAACTTTATGAGAATGCCAGTGATTGCGGGCTCCCGGAGCAAAAGTGACATTCCCGATTGAGGCATTGAGGGGCGTCTCATCGGTAAATATCATTTGTAAATATGCATCCCCGATAAAGTTCGCTTCAATTTTTTCACCTAACGGAAAGATTGTGCTGTTGCTTAATTGATCAAATGTCATCAGTTGACCTTCTTTCTTTTCATTTTTAAAGATTTCTTTTGCGATATGAAATGCTGACCAAGCTTTGGGCCATCCGGCATAGAACGAGAGGTGAGTGATGATTTCTGCAATTTCCTCTTTTGTTAATCCGTTTTCCTTCGCTTTTTGAAGGTGCGGAGTTAATTGTTCGATGTTTCCTCCAGCAATTAACGCAGAAACTGTAATCATGCTGCGATCGCGCGGAGACAATTCTTCCTCTCTTGCCCAAATGGCACCGAACAGGACATCATCGTTAAGTTCAGCAAACTTTGGCGCAAATTCTCCTAGTATATCTCGTCCAGCAGTTTGTTTTTTTGCCATACAATAATCCCTCCGTCTAAACTGTTTTTATTGCATGGAGAAGTATAGAGCTTAAAGTGTGCTTTAAGGCAAGTTCTGGTTTTTGAAAAAAGTTCAGCAGCTAAAACTTGTTTGATGCTTGACTTAAAGTTAACTTTAAGTGTTACCTTCAAAACATACAGGACAGTGAGGTGAAGAGTATGAATATTGCGCAGGTAGCCAAGCAGTTTGGCCTGACAGCGGCGACACTCAGATATTACGAACGTGTCGGATTGATCCCGCCGGTAAAACGAAAAGAAAGCGGCATTCGCGATTATGATGAAGAAGATATCAAATGGATTGAATTCATTAAATGCATGCGAAATGCGGGCCTATCAATAGAAGCGTTAATTGAATATACAACGTTATTTACTGAAGGAGATCGTACGGTAAAAGCCCGCAAAAATATCCTGGCTGATGAAAGACAGCGGCTGATAGAGAAGCGAAAAGAAATTGATGAAACAATTAAAAGATTAGATACAAAAATTGAAGATTATGATGGGAAATTGCGTGAAAATGAGGCTCGGCTCAAAAGCAGGCCAAAAACGGAAAGTCTTCAGGATAAGTGACCCAAGATAGCATTCTTTGCGTCCGAGGGGGCAGGATAAAAATAAAAATTTACCCCGCAAGAAATCATACCAAAAGAGGTGGTTACGATTCCTTATTCCATTGGAGAATTTGCAAACATCATCGGTGTGACAACAAGTACCCTCAGGTATTATGAAAAGGAAGGGCTCCTGACTCCTCATCGAAATGAGAATAATATACGGGAATTTACGGATCATGATATCGGCTGGGTGCGGTTTTTGCTCCATTTGAAAGATTCAGGAATGTCGATGACAGAGCTAAAACAATATACAACATGGCGAGCAATGGGTGATGAAACGATTCATGATAGGATGCATTTACTTGAAAAGCGTAAGCACTTTGTAGAATTAGAAATTCAAGCTTTACAGCAAAACCTGCATGTATTAAACCGTAAGATTGAATTCTACAAGGACCAGATAAAGGGGGATCAATATGAGTTTGTCCTTTATCCAAATGAAGAGGGAAAGCCATAAAAACAAATGGTTTAAGGCTGAAGGTGATTTTTAAAAATAAAAAATCTCTTCAGCCTTTATTGTTTAGGAATGAGGAGGAAAGCAGCTTTTATATTTGACGTTAAGTCGAAAACTTACTTTAGCTATCAAAAAAACAGTTAGTATGGTCTTTAAAAAATATAAATCCCCGTTGCTCATTTAGTCAGATCTTCCCCTCAGCCGTTTAATATCTTCTTTAGGCGGAAAACCAAACATGCGGGAGTATTCACGGCTGAATTGTGATGGGCTTTCATAGCCGACCCGGAATGCAGCATCTGCGGCATCTGTTGACTTCGTTAATAACAGGCGTCTGGCTTCCTGCAGTCTCAGCTGTTTTTGGAACTGAATCGGGCTCATAGCTGTCACAGTTTTAAAGTGCCTGTGCAGGGAGGAAACACTCATATTCGCTATATCTGCAAGCTCCTCAGTTCGAAGGGGCCGGTCAAATTCCCTCATGATGTGTTCGATGACATCTTTGATTCGATAGGTATAGCTCTCCTCAATCGCAATTTGCTCCAGAGTTCGTCCGTGCGGCCCTTGCAGAACCCTATAGAGAATTTCCTTTGTAAATATAGGGGCAAGTACCGGGATGTCTTTCGGGGTGTCCAGCAAAAAGGCTAACCTGAGAACTGCATCCAGCAAAGCTGGCTCTATTTTACTGACAAACATTGCCCTCTCCGTGTGTTTTTTTGGCCCTGCTTGAAAGTCAGAATCACTTAAAACCTCTAAGACTTGGCTCGGAGTAAATTCTAGCTTAAGAGCCAAATAAGGCTCATCACATGAGGCTTTTATCACTTGCCCGGCAACCGGCAAGTTAACAGATGCAACAAGGTAATCAGCAGGGCTGTACCTCATGCGCTCCTTTGCAAGTAATACTTCTTTTTCACCTTGAACAATCACACAAAATGATGGCTTGTAAACGCTATAAACCGGTTCGGAAGCATGAGATTCACTGATGAAAAATAAAGACGGAACAGCAGTCTTGTGAACACCGTCCCGGCATGAATAACGTTCAATGAGTTCGGCAAGCTCTTCCTGTTGTTGGGCTATTCGTACAGACATACGTCATTCTCCTTCACTTGATATTTTTCATTATAATGCTTGTTTGCAAGTGGTGTCATTGGCTGTGAGAGGATTAGGCAATCATTTGATACAAATGGGATAACGGCTGCTTTTGCATTCATTGCATAATGAGAAGCAGATAAAAGGAAAGAGGGGACTCAAGAAATGGATTATGTAAAACTTGGACATTCGGGTTTAGATGTCTCCAGGCTTTGTCTGGGGTGTATGAGCTTTGGTGCAGCAGAAAAGTGGGTTCATCAATGGGTACTCGATGAAGAAAAGAGCCGCCCCATCATCAAAAAAGCACTTGAGCTTGGCATCAATTTTTTTGATACGGCGAATGTGTATTCAATGGGAGCAAGTGAAGAAATACTTGGCAGAGCGTTAAAGGATTATGCCAATCGAGATGAAATCGTGCTTGCGACGAAGGTCCATCAGCGAATGCATGAGGGCCCAAATGGTGCCGGCCTCTCACGGAAGGCGATCATGAGTGAAATTGATAAAAGTCTTAAGAGACTGGGAACAGACTATGTAGACCTTTACATCATCCACCGCTGGGATTACCATACACCCATTGAAGAAACGATGGAAGCATTGCATGATGTGGTGAAGGCCGGGAAGACAAGGTATATTGGCGCTTCTGCGATGTATGCGTGGCAGTTCCAGAAGGCGTTACATGTTGCAGAGAAGAATGGATGGACCAAATTTGTGTCGATGCAGAATCACTTAAACCTGATATACCGAGAAGAGGAGAGGGAAATGCTGCCGCTTTGCAAAGAAGAAAAAATGGGAGTGACTCCGTACAGCCCGCTCGCATCTGGAAGATTGACACGTGAATGGTCTGAAACAACGCATCGCTCCGAAACCGATCAAATCCAGAAATCCAAATACGATGCGACTGCTGATGCTGACTGGCTGGTCGTGGAGCGGCTTGCGGCAATCGCAGAAAAACACGGAGTTTCCCGAACCCATATCGCGCTTGCTTGGCTGCTGCAGAAGGAACCAGTAACAGCTCCTATTATTGGTGCTACGAAAATGTCCCACCTCGAAGATGCTGTCAGAGCTCTATCTGTTAAGTTAACATCTGAAGAAATCGCGCTTTTAGAAGAACCATATGTACCCCATCCGATAGTCGGCCACCATTAAAATGCCGTTACTATGGGGATAAGGAGCATGGGAGCATGATTGAAAAACAGTATACAATTATTGCAAGTACAGGGTTTGCCCGTGCAGCAACCTTGCTGGTTCGTGCAGCCTGCAAGTTTCATTCTCACGTATTTCTTCTACATCAGAAGAAATGCGTTAATCTGAAAAAACCGCCAAAGTCCCTTATTGATGTGATGTCATTAGGCATTACACCTGGAACTCACATTCAAATCAGAGCTGAAGGGATTGACGAGGAACAGGCCTTGCAAACGATAGAAGACCAGCTGGGAAGAAGCGGGTTCACGAAGAGTTAAAAAAACGGTTCCCAAAAGAAGAAGAAGCCGAAAAAACTAAAGGAACTGTTACAAAAACTGATGAAAATGATGCCTTATTATTGCCAGTCTCATTACGATTCAACTTTTACCATACAGAAGCTGAGGCACAGTTATGGTCAATCAAGACTGTTCCTCAGCAAATCAATCATTGTCCGTTAAAGGGTTGGCAATTGAATCGCCGTATCAATATTTTGTAAATTCAGCTTGACTTGTTCGTCTGTATTCCAAGGGTGGTACCAGCCCTTTTCCATCATATAGCTTGAGATTTGTTCGTGCATATCGAGGGCTTCCTCTAAATGACGGATAAGGATCTCTTTCACTTCAGGCGTTCCCGCTTCCGTTGCGGCCATCGCATAATTTCTGACTCCGTTTTTTGCTGCAATCAATAAGTCCATGGCGATGATTTGGTCTGTTAGAACATTCATGCCGGTCAGATATTCAATGATAGGATTCATTATTCACTCATCTCCTCATTCATGCTTTGCATTAGATAAAATAGAGGCAAATTCCTGCAGCTGCCGTGTGGTGATGTCAACGTCTTGCTGCATGATTGCTTTAAGCTTCGGATCAGACACCAGCGCCTTCATTGTTTTGGATTTCGTTAAACAAAGTGTCTTAAATGCAGTCATTTCTTGGACTTCTAGCACTTCGTGTAAGGCGTATTCCATTCCCGTCACCTCCGTTTTCTTAAGGTTTTAACACAACTTTTATACAATCATCCATTTTGGTATCAAAAATGTCATAGCCGTGCTTGGCTTCACTGAGCGGCAGGACATGACTTACAACGTCTCCCGGATCAATTTTACCTGTCGACACTAATTCAAACATGTATGGCATATAGTGGATCACTGGGGCTTGTCCAGAGCGTATATTGACGTTTCGCTGCATAATATCACCTAATGGAAAACCGTTATATCTGCCGCCATACACACCTGTAATTTGTATCGTTCCTCCTTTTCGAACGGCCTGGGAAGCAATGACCAATGCACTCATCGTTCCGCCATGAAGCTTTAATCCGCTGGCAAGGAACTCGAGGTCGCTCATTTTCCCATCCATCCCAACAGCGTCAATGACAACGTCCGCTCCGCCTTTGGTGATTTCCTTCAAGTAACTCCCTGTATTCTTATGGTCTTCAAAATTAACGATTTCTACTTTGTTTGTTCGTTTCGCATGCAGTAAGCGATAGTTTACATAGTCAACTGCTATGACGCGTTTTGCGCCCTTTAGCCAACAAAACTTTTGAGCAAACAGGCCGACTGGTCCGCAGCCGAGAACGATAACTGTATCGCCGTCTTTTACCCCGGCATTGTCAACACTCCAAAAGCCGGTGGTCATGGCATCCGCAATTACGCTTAATTTTTCATCGGGTTCCTCGCAGGTTTCAGGAATTTTAAAATGGGTAAAATTCGCAAACGGCACTCTTAAATATTCTGCCTGCCCGCCTGGATAACCGCCGGTATGCCCTGAATAGCCGAAATAGGCGCCCATTTCTCCATTGTCATTAGATTGATCACATTGGCTTTCCAGTTGGTTTTTACAAAAAAAGCATTCACCGCAGGCGATAGTAAAAGGAATAATGACGCGGTCACCTTTTTTCACCTGTGTAACCCCTGGTCCAACTTCTTCCACGATTCCCATCGGTTCATGGCCGATAACATAGTCTTCTTGCAGATTAGGAATCAATCCATGGATTAAATGTAAATCTGATCCGCAAATGGCTGTACTTGTGACTTTTATAATCATGTCATCGGACTTTTCAATCTTTGGATCTGGCACATCTTTGACAACAACATTTTTAATGCCTTGATACGTTACTGCCTTCATGCTGTAAAACCTCCAGTGTTAGTGTTCATCAGGTGTCCGGTCAAACATCCCTTTTCGATTTGTGTCCTCAGGAAAGAGGTTCATGTTGCCGACCATGATCGTGTTTTTTGCAGAGAGCTGATCCAACTTATACTGTTCGCTTAGTTCATATGGATGGAACCATTTTTTGCTTATCATCAGTTCCGTAATTTCTTGGTGCATCGCGATTCCTTGCATCAGCTGCTTCCGCAACAAAGCTCTTACATCTGGTGATGCGGTTTCAGTCAAGGCAACAGCAGTATTCCTCACGCCTTCTTTTGCTCGAATAAGAAAATCCATCGCAAATGTGGTATCTGCAAGTTCAGGCACATTTAGCGAATTAATTGGGTCTAAGTGATCATGATTCAAAGGGGCTTACCTTCCTTTCAATTGATGATTGGCGTTGGACGGCTTTGAGGGACGGGGGCTTGAAATGGCGCACGCTCATAAACCGCTTGTAAATCAGTAAGGTCTTGAATGGATTGCTGCACATCTTTTTGCATCAAGTCCTTAAGGTCTTGGTCAAACACAAGTCCCTGCATTAATTTCGATTTCGCTACACAAAGTGTTTTAAAGTTAACGATTTCATGTAAGTCTACAGCCTCGTGAGCAGCTAATGTTTGATGATCCATCTTTAATTACCCTCCTTTAATCAACGTTACATTTCCCGAAAATAAGATGAAGCATACAGAAAGAACTTTTCTCCGATAAAAATGGCATATTCGGAATGGTCACAAGTCGCTTTATTCTCATCAAACACACAAAGCGCTTTTACGCAGTGACGTTTATCCTCGTTTCTAATTAAACAGCTTCTGTTGTACATTTAATGAAATGATCACAAAAAAGTGATTTACTGCCTTGTCTCATTAAAAATGGATAGGTCATATTTGCAAATTTTGAAAATGCACGATGTCACGAGTTTTTTGTCGAAAACATAGGAATAATTCCACTTTTGAAAGATCTAGTTTATGGTACATTGATAAATATATGGCAGAGAGAGGGGGCGCGGTTTTTCCTTAACTGGATGTAAGAAAGTCAAACGCACGACATTTAAGGGGGAGGATATAAGGTGAAGACATTAAAAACGCTAAGTACACTAACGGTGATGATTGCATCATTGCTCATTTTTTCTAGCCATGCACTTGCCGCTCAGTATTATACGGTCTCAACAAGCAGCGGTGCGCCTGTAAATATGCGCAGCGGCCCAGGTACAAGTTGGGGGATCGTAACGACTATTCCGAGCGGAACCCGCATCCCGATCTATTGCTACAAAACCGGTACAACTGTAACTGGAAAGTATGGAACGAGTAATATTTGGAATTACACAGAGCGGACGCTTGCCAGCGGGGAGATCGTTCCTGGATTTGTCTCTGATACATATATGTATACAGGCTCAGACGGTCCGGTTGTTCCTAAATGCAGCTGGTAGCATATGTTCTATCATTCTTAAAATGAAGGAATTGAAGAAAGAGGGATGACATTGACTAAACTGAAAATGCTGAGTATGTTAACCGTTATGATTGCATCATTATTCATTTTTTCCAGTCAAGCACTTGCCGTTCAGTACTTTACTGTTTCAACAAGCAGCGGTGCGCCTGTAAATATGCGCAGCGGTCCAGGTACAAACTATCCTATTATGCTTTCCATTCCTAGCGGCTCGCGTGTTCCTTACTATTGTTACGCTTATGGAACGACTGTTACTGGGAAGTATGGAACGAGTAATATTTGGGACCAAATCCAGTGGAAAGATTCCCGGGGGATCGTGAATATTGGATATGTTTCTGACACATATGTGTACACAGGTTCAGACGGCCCTGTCGGTTACAAATGCAATTAACTTCGGATCAAAAGTAATATTGAGATAGGCCCTCTCTTAGGTGGCCTACTTAAAGAAACCATACCAAGTATTATCGGTATGGTTTTTTATGTTTATATTTTTGGATTTGCCAGAACAGCTGAGACGTTTAATAAGCAGATCAAGGAGAGGCTTGAGCATAAAAAACATGTTATCGGTACTCTGAAAACTTGAACTAACTTGTATATACAAGTTAGAATATAGCAGTATGAATAGTGAAAAGGCTAAGGAGATTACATCATGAAAACTGAAAAGCAAAAAATGTTAGATGGCGAACTTTACAACGCAGACGACCCTGAATTAAGAATTGAAAGAATGAATGCTAGAAGATTAACTAGAATTTTTAATGATTCACTTGAAACGGATAGCAAGAAAAGAACCCGTTTATTAAAAGAATTGTTTGGTTCTACTGGGGAACATGTTTACGTAGAGCCGACATTTCGTTGTGATTATGGCTACAACATACACGTTGGAGAAAATTTCTTTGCTAATTTTGATTGTGTGTTTCTTGACGTTCATGAGATTCGAATAGGGGATAACTGTTTTATTGCACCAGGAGTTCATATTTATACTGCGACTCACCCGCTCCATGCACATACAAGAATATCGGGAGCGGAATACGGAATTCCAGTCATAATCGGTCATAATGTCTGGATTGGCGGGAGAGCTGTTATTAACCCAGGGGTAAAAATCGGCAATAATGTTGTAATCGCTTCGGGTGCAGTTGTCACAAAGGATGTACCAGATAACGTCGTGGCGGGTGGAAATCCTGCGAAGATACTGAAGCGGATTGTAGAATAGCTGATAGGGTATATCCTCAAAAAACTCATCATGTTTTTTTAATGACAAAAAAACGTATAGAAGGTAAAACATAAATACGAAGAAATTATGATTTAACTGGCAAGCAGATTAGATTCTCTCATTTACTTCATTACGTTTTTCTTTTAAACTATCAATACCTTCATTTTTTGACAGAGGTGAATAAACATGTTCTGGGCTCCATTATTTGAAAATGATGTACCAGTAGCACTTCTCCGCCCTTAGTGGAGTAAGGTGACTACTTCTCTCCGTTAGGGGCATTTATTGACCTAAATGAAAAACGGAGGGTGCAAAAATGAAAAACACTTTGTTAGGTTCTATATATTTGGCTTTAGCCGCCAGCATTTGGGGTGGTATGTATGTTGTCGTAAAGGTTGTCGTATCGGTTATACCCCCATTAGAGCTGGTATGGATGCGATATGCAGTAGCAATTCTCGCATTGCTCATTATCGGTTTGGTAAAAAGGCTATCCTGGCGAATTCACAGACGTGACCTTTTGTTAATCATAGCCATTGGGATCATTGGGAATACAATTTCAATCGTTACACAGGAAGTTGGCACTAATCTATCATCTGCACAAATGGGAGCCATTATTACTTCTTCCACACCTGCATTTATGGTGATCTTTGCTAGGCTTTTGCTAAAAGAACGGTTGAATGTAAAAAAGGGAATATCTGTGGCTTTGGCGACTATCGGCGTTTTAATGATTTTAGGGAACGGTCACATTGACATGACGAATCAAATGGGCGGAATTTCGCTGCTAATTGCTGCTTTAACATGGGCGCTGATGTCTGTTCTTTTAAAACGTGTTCCAAATCATTATTCTCCCATTGTGGTGACAACTTACTCAATCTTGGTTGCCATGATTATTTTGACTCCTTTTGTATGGATGAACGTAAATGAAGTTCATTTCTCGCAGCTGGCTCATCCGACAATATGGGGCGGGCTATTATACTTGGGGATTGTTTCAACAGCTTGTGCATTTATACTTTGGAATCGCGGATTACAAATGCTGAATGCATCAAGTGGAGGTTTATTTTTCTTTTTTCAGCCTCTCGTTGGAACATTGCTCGGATGGCTTTTGTTAGGAGAACGTATAGGCGGAACCTTCTGGGCAGGTTCAACTTTGATTCTAGTTGGTGTGCTATTAGTTATCCGGGAAAAAAAGTAGATGAATAAAAAAGAAACCTGCGGATTCACAAAGTCCAAAGGTTTCTTTTTTATTTTAAGATCATATAACAAAAATAGCTAAAGAGTAAAAAACGCTCCTGTGAAATTCTCCGATAATCTGAGTTAGTTGTACATGGTCCTATGTTTATTTTCTAACATATCGTGTAACCTCTCAGCGAATTCTTTATGATGAATTGTGTTATAACCTGCATGGTTTCCGGGAAATTCAACAATTTCTGTTTCCAAATGTTCCGCTAAGGCGTTTGCGCAACGATAAGGAAAAAAATCCCGTGAAGCACTTCCGCCAGCTGGGAGTACCTTCATCGGAGCAGATGTAAACACCATCTTTAATGCTTCGATATCTAATGTATAGTTGAGAATTCCCTGAATTTCATATTCAGTGAAATACGTTGAATTACCGAGAAGCCGCTCTGCCAGCACATCCTTTGATTGTTCGTTTGTTTCTAAACTTGACAATAATGTAATGACCTCATTTCGGTGATTTTTCTTAAGGTCTTCCATGAATTGCTTGGCTTGTTTCAGCTCATTTCCATTTAAAAACTGCAATAAGACTGGTTCGTGAGGGATCATGACACTTACCTGTTCGGGATGGCGTATGCACAGATCAAGCCCGATAACAGCGCCGGAGCTGCTTCCAAATACGTATGCCGGCTTGTTGGTGAGTTTGGCTAGAAGACGGTGGGCGTCATCACTGTGTGTTTCCACACGGTAATCCTCAGTCTGATTGGCGAGATTGCTGCGGGAATGGCCTCGGCGATCGTAAGTAACGACCGTGTACCAGTTAGCCAGATGGTCTGCAACATGATGGAACTTGTCGGCATCACCGCCTCCGCCATGAATCAAAAGAATGATTGGACCTGTGCCACGCAACTTATAGTGGATGTTCGCTCCAGGTACTTGCAATGTTCCATTGTTTACTATATTCATTTGTAAATCCTTCCTTTCTTCTCATCTCCCTTAACTCTACACAATTGGCCAATGATATCATATGCAGGAAATAACTAAGAAACAAACTCGCCATATCAAAAGCACTGATTACATTTCATCAGTGCTTCCGTTTTGTTTATTTAGAGTAGACAATTTTTTTTATTGTTTCAGTAGAGAGGTGATATTCATCAGATAATTGATTAATTGTTTTGCCGTTTTTAAATGCTTGTTTAATAGAAGTGTTTCTGTCATCGATTAGCTTTCTTGTTCCTGAACACGCACCCCATTTTTGATGAGAGGTTTCAGGCTTAGGGATATATATTGTTTTTCCTTGAACGTACTTTTGAATTTCCGATATCAGCTTTTCAGGTAAAATAGCGGTTGCTTTTACATATGCCATATCTGCCAGCTCCTTATTTTTTTATAGCCAAATAAGGTGCAAAGCCACTATATCAGAAAAGCTTACTTGGGCGATCTTTTAGAAAGTCTACCCCATGCAAAGTATCGCCTTTCCAATCATAGGCTTTGCATGGGACGTTGCGGAATCTAGCATTCTTATCTTACTTGCCATTTTCATCACCTCCCAACTATTCGATGATCATTTCCATTATAAAATAGATTAAAGCCTTATTGCATTTTGTTAAATAAAGTTGTAGCAAAAGGGCTTTTCCTAGAGAGAGGGGCTAAGGCTGATTGGCAATAAAAAAAGAGTAAGATTCAAGCCGAAAGCTTTTTATTATTACTTTAGATTCAAAATATTGACAAAACGATGTATTTTCAACAATAGAGCAGCTCCTTGATGTATACTGTGTCTGTATTTACAATATTTAGAAGGAGGTAATCGAATGAAAATCAGTTTGAAGAAAAATGCGGGTTTCTGGAAGAAAGCAGCGATTTCATCACTTGTTTTCATCATGTTTTTTACCCTGATGATGAGTGAAACGGTTTTTGCGGCGGGACTGAATAAGGATCAAAAACGCCGGGCAGAACAGCTGACCAGTATCTTTGAAAACGGCACGACGGAGATCCAATACGGATATGTCGAGCCATTGAATGATGGAAGAGGCTATACATGCGGACGGGCAGGCTTTACAACAGCTACCGGGGATGCATTGGAAGTAGTGGAAGTATACACAAAGGCGGTACCGAATAACAAACTGAAAAAGTACCTGCCTGAATTGCGTCGTCTGGCCAAGGAAGAAAGCGATGACATCAGCAATCTCAAGGGATTCGCTTCCGCCTGGGAGTCGCTTGGAAATGATAAGGACTTCCGCGCTGCTCAAGACGCAGTAAATGACAGCTTGTATTATCAGCCTGCCATGAAACGATCCGATCATGCCGGACTGAAAACGGCACTGGCAAGAGCTGTGATGTACGATACAGTTATTCAGCATGGCGATGGTGATGACCCCGACTCCTTTTATGCCTTGATCAAACGCACGAACAAAAAAGCGGGCGGTTCACCTAAAGACGGGATTGATGAGAAGAAATGGTTAAATAAATTCCTGGATGTGCGATATGACGACCTGATGAATCCGGCAGATCCTGACACCCGTGATGAGTGGAGAGAATCGGTTGCCCGTGTGGACGTGCTTCGCTCAATCGCCAAGGAGAACAACTATAATTTAAACGGACCGATTCATGTTCGCTCAAACGAATACGGTAATTTCGTAATCAAATAAGCATTGAGTGAATAAAGCGGCAGCGTTTCTTGTCGATGTTTAGTCAGAATTCTTCGCATGATTTGGAAAAGACAAGAGACAAACAAGCTCTTGTCTTTCCTATATATGATTGTTCAGCATAAAGATTTTAGAAAAATGTCAGTTATTGATCATGAAAGAATCACCAGGCATAAGCCTCAGGTGTCTCTCCTCCAGGTCCGGGAAAGATATCATTCAACATGTGGAGAATGTCCTCATCCAGACTGATTTCAACGGCTTTTATCGTATCACGCAGCTGCTCAACCGTTCTTGGTCCGATGATCGGCGCAGTTAAAACTGGATTTGCTAGCACCCATGCCAAAGCCACGTTTGCTTCTTTTTCTCCTAGTTCTTTGCATAAAGTTGAAAATTTCTCGAGTTGTGAGCGATGTTTTTCGATTAAATCTGCTCTTTTTGCTGTACGGGTTCCGGCATTGCTTTTCAGTGCCTTCCCGCCAAGAAGTCCTCCTGCAAGGGGACTCCACGCCACTACCCCTAAACCAAGATCCTGTGCAGCCGGCAGCACTTCCATCTCAGCTGTACGTTCTAATAAACTATACTTGTGCTGTTCAGTGACGAGTCCCATGAATCGCCGTTTTTCAGCTTCAGCTTGCGCTTTAACCAAATGCCAGCCTGCAAAGTTACTGGATCCAATATAGTCTACTTTGCCGGAGCGAACCTGAGCCTCAAAAGCTTCCCATACCTCATCCCACGGCGTCCGCCTATCGATATGATGCATTTGGTATAATTCTATATGATCCGTCTGAAGCCGCTTCAGCGATCCTTCCAGATGGCGTCTGATTTTGTATAGAGACAACCCCCTCCTATCATTTGGTCCGTCATTCGGATCAGAAATCGGTTCATATACTTTTGTCGCCAGAACGACTTTCTCGCGGCGCTGTCCTCCTTGTGCAAACCATTTTCCAATGATGCTCTCTGTCAAACCTGCATTTTCGCCCCAGCCGTAAATATTGGCAGTATCAAAAAATTGAATGCCGTTATCGAGCGCTTCATCCATGATACGGAACGCCGTCTTTTCATCTGTATCAACTCCAAAATTCATCGTGCCTAAACATAAACGGCTCACCCGCAATCCTGTTCTTCCTAAAAAGGTATATTCCATAACAAATCTCTCCTCATCATTTTTTTTGCAACAGCTGCAATTCAATTGATTCAACAATTGTTTCATTCTCTGTTACGATTACAAAGACGATACAAACGTAAAGCAGACGCAAAAATAATAGGAGGTTTTTTCAAATGAATATTGAGGATCTATGGGATCAATTTCACCAGCCGTTAAAAACATTTATTTCGCATAGGGTTAACGATCAATCTATGGTTGATGACATATTGCAAATCGTATTTATGAAAATACAAGTTCATCTCCCAAATCTGATTGATGAACAAAAGATTCATAGCTGGATCTATCAGATTACTAGAAATACAATTATTGATTTTTATCGCACAAAAAAATCAAGTGAAATACTGCCTGACCCTCTGCATTTTGATGACAATGCAGAGGAAGAAAATTTCACTAAAGAAGCAGCGGGTTGTATTCGCTCGACCATCAAAAGGTTGCCGGAAAAGTATCGAGAGGCGCTCGAACTGACTGAATTTCAAGGGTTATCACAAAAGGAGTTAAGTGAAAAGCTCGGCATTTCTTACTCGGGCGCAAAATCAAGGGTACAACGCGGACGGGGAAAATTAAAACAACTGCTTGAAGGATGCTGTCATATTGAAGCCGATCGATATGGAAATATCGTAGACTTTCGTATTGTAAAGGAAACTGACTAACAAAGTCAGTTTTTTAATGAAATTGGCCATCCGCTGCCAGATACGATTCAGTAATATGAGGAGCATTTTCCCTTTGATGTTTCCACGAGATATATGTATAATATAAATCGTAATGTTTTCGATTTAATGAAAAAGGAGTGTTGGAATGAAGATTTTATTTGCAAAGAGGTTAGGTATATTAACTATTGGTTCATTACTCGTATTGGCAGGATGTCAGACTTCCGGTTCATCAAAAGGTGAGTCTAATAAAACAACATCATCCTCGGCTGTTGCAGAAGACTCTTCCAAAACGCAAGAGCAAGCATCTGAAAGTCACACACACGAAAGTGCTCACGCTCATGATCATGAGCACGATCATAGTCATGCGCATGATGAAGAAACAGAAAAAATTTATGAAGGCTATTTTAAAAACAGCCAAGTAAAGGATCGTTCACTTTCTGATTGGGAAGGAGACTGGCAATCTGTATATCCATACCTGCAAGATGGTACTCTTGACGAAGTATTTTCATATAAATCAGAACATGAAGGTGACAAGACAGCTGAAGAATATAAAGAGTACTATAAAAAAGGGTATAAAACAGATGTTGACCGTATCTTAATTCAAAAAGATGCTGTAACGTTCTTCAAAAATGGAAAAGAATATTCTGGTAAGTATACCTATGACGGGTACGAAATTCTAACATATGATGGAGGCAATAGAGGGGTAAGATACATATTCAAACTAGCTAAAGAAGCTGAAGGGCTCCCTCAGTATATTCAGTTTAGTGATCATAGTATCTATCCGACTAAAGCTAGTCATTACCATCTGTATTGGGGTGATGACCGTGAAGCTTTACTTGATGAAGTCAAACACTGGCCTACCTACTACCCGTCAAAAATGGATGGACACGATATTGCCCATGATATGATGGCGCATTAAATGATGATTACCATAAAATATGGTGTTCTTTTATAATAAAGTTGTTCTGTAATGTTTTCACTGTGAAAAATTTATAGAATGCGGAAACACGCCTAGTCCTTTATGAATGCTTAGATGCCCCTGTGTTAGCTGCTGGCTCCTCGTCAGCAGCTTTTTGCTTCTGTAGTTTTCTTCCGTTTCTTTCTCTCAGCTTGTAGGTGACTTCTATTTCATTGACGCCTAGAAAAAATAAACAAAACATTAATAAAACAACGCTATTTCATTAATAAATGTAAGATACGATCAATAATAACTTGACGGTTGGGGAAAAGCTTTTTGAGATAAGAGTAAGGGAGAGTATGATGAAAAAATGAAATTACTAAGGATGAAGAAGCATTTAGTAGTGGCTTTATTTTCTCTGGTATTATTTCAGAGTTCTGTGAGTGAATGTTATGCGAGCACAACAACGAAAGCCAAAACTGTAACACTGCCGCCGCCCCCTCCTTCAGGATATTTCGTAGATCATTACAAAAATAACAGCTCTGCTAATACTACAGTGAATTCCAATCCTACGATCGGGGTACTTTCCGAATTTAATAAGCTTTGGACTCCCGGAAGTACTTGGGATAGTGGTGCCAAACTGAACAGCAGCGTGTTGGATGCCAACATTCAAAAAGTTGTTGACATTGCTGAACGCCGTACGATTAGTGAGGAAAATGCCGCATATTTTGATGATCGCAGGAATCAGAGCTACAGTGTGATTGACGGTCTAGGTCCGCTTACCGATGTATATCGAATGAAGGCGGGCGCGACGACAACGATCAACAGTATCCCGGCAGATGCCACGATAAAAAAATATCATGATGAAGGAACCAATTCTGGCAGCACGAGTTCCAGTCTCGGCAGCATCGTGAGCTTGGTCAATACGTTACGCGGCCCCTATTCTTCAACGAACCCGGCTAAGGGATACTTTCAATATCCCCGCCCGTTTCGCTGGGAAAGCAATTCTATTCTTGTTCCAACCCTTGTTCCCGCTATCAATCCTGATCCGAGCAAAGACGGAGGTTTTCCCAGCGGACATACGAATGCCGCATACCTTAGCGCTTTTGCTATGGCTTATGCCGTACCAGAGCGTTATCAGGAACTCCTTACCCGGGCTTCGGAGCTCGGCAATAACCGCATTGTTGCCGGTATGCATTCCCCGCTTGATGTAATGGGAGGACGTGTCATGGCAACTGGCTTGGCGGCTGCAATTTTATCTGATCCCGCCAATAAAAATTTGAAAAAGGCTGCTTATGATGAAGCCCACAGTAAGTTGTTAACGCAAACTGGTACAGCGGAAGATCGATTCAGCGATTATGACATGAATAAAAAACAATATATTCAACGATTGACATACGGATTTGAGCAAATCAATTCACCTGCTAAACCAATGGTGGTTTCTAAGGGAGCTGAAGTCCTGCTGGAAACTCGTTTTCCTTACCTTGACAACACGCAGCGCCGTTGGATTTTAGCTACTACCAGTCTTCCTTCCGGCTATCCTGTTCTTGATGATCCAGAGGGATGGGGACGGCTTAATCTCTTTTCGGCCGCAGATGGATATGGCGCTTTTGCCAAAGACGTTACCGTGAATATGGATTCTTCAAAAGGCGGCTTCCATGCATTGGATCGCTGGCGCAACGATATCTCCGGTACCGGAAAGCTGACTAAAAAGGGGACAGGCACATTAAAGCTGGAGGGGAACAATACATATTCCGGCGGTATACGGATTGATCAGGGAACACTTGAGGGCGACTCGAAGACAGCCTTTGGGAGAGGCGATGTTTCAAACAACGGAGGCACCCTGAAGGAAGAGGTATCAGGAAAACTGGTCATCGGAGGAGACTACAAACAATCTGCCAAAGGTATACTTGAGCTGAATCTCAGCGGAAAAAATGATCTGCTTCACATTAAGGGCAAGGCAAAAATGAAAGGGACATTACGTCTCCATTTTACGGACAATTACGCACCGGCTGATGGTTCCACAATCATCACCTATCAAAATCGGCATGGGGCATTTTCTTCAATCGAGACCGTCGGATTGCCAAGCGAGTACAAAGTGGAAGTCATCTATAAGTCCAACCATATCCAATTAAAAGTCAAGGCAAAATAAGTTTGCATCCCAAGCATCTGCCAACTTAAAAAAGAGCAGTTTACTCCATAAAGAATATGTTTTCAAGCTGGTGCTAAGTTGGCACCAGTTTTTTTGTTTATGGTGCCCGTTATGATTGATGATACTGGTAAACAGGTTAACGCACCGCCAGTAAACATACACAGGCAGTACACCAACGGGAGCTTCTATTTGTTTAATTAGCGTTGGAAGGATTTTTTTATACATGGGAAATAGTATAGAGAGGTATGATTTTAGAGGTGCTGATCGTGCAAATTAACCAATCGGATTGTTTTATTCACTTATTCATTTTTGGTTAAATAAAGTAGAGGAAATCAGTAGTTAAAGAAAAAACTTAGGCAGTTATATGTTGAAGGAGAGGCAATCAATGAAAAATAGAAAGGAAGCAATTGATTATTGTTTGAGTTTTAAAAATGTATATGAAGATTATCCGTTCCGTGATAAGAATTGGACATTAATGCGACACGATAAAAACAGAAAAGTGTTTGCCTGGATATTTGAAAAAGATGATTATATTTGGATCAATGTGAAGTGTGAACCCGGTTTTATCGATTTCTGGAGACACAAATACACTTCGGTAGTTCCAGCATTTCATCTCAATAAAGACCATTGGAATTCTATCATTCTTGACGGAACTGTTCCAGAGGAAGACATATACGATATGATCAAACAAAGCTACATGTTAACTAAAACTAAGTAAGCGACAGACCTGAGGGAGAGGGTTATACCTAAAGCCTTAAGCGCTAAAAGAGCCTTGCGTCGCATAATATGGAAAGATGGCAACTGGTTTGAACATAGTAAAGGAAAAAAGCTTAATCTTTTAAGGAATAAGCTTTTTTAATAACTCATATTCATAATCTATGCCTATCAGCCTTGAATAACTTTCTTTATAAAGTCAGCCATTAATTCCTGAACGATGTCTTCACAGCTCTTTACCTCAGTAATGAGATCTATAGCCGTGTTCACAGAGACAATTCCTTCATCCAGCGAGCCTATCGTGAATCACTACATAAAGCACAGAAGATGGAGTCAAAGAAATCACAAGACGATATAGAATGTTCATTTAACACTCGAGCCACAATGGATCACTTTACACATCTTCTAAGAGATACTACCTTCCTTTTTTCAACCATTTTAAAACTGCGTAACAAATCATAAACCCTATAGTGACTATAAGGGCAATCCTTTTGTGCCTGCTTAACGAGCGATCGCTATGAAATGGGCTAGATAATTTCTTGGTGGATATGTTTAACAAAGAACGAAAAAGAAGATCGTCTTAAACAGGTTTTTTCTCAAGATCGGTCAGTTAGGATTTTGAAGGTAACCGTGTATAGTGAAAGAAACAATTCTTAGAACTAAGAAGAAAGGAAGAGATTGATGAAGGAATATTTTACAATTGGAGAAACAGCCCGTCTAAATAACATCTCAATTCAAACATTGCGCTATTATGATAGGATCGGAATTTTCAAGCCTTATTATACAGATCAGGATAATGGCTATCGGTACTACCATGTTAAACAGTTCTTTTATTTAGATATTATCAAGTATCTAAAATATATGAAAACGCCTCTGGAAGAAATCAAGCGTTTCACCTCATCTACTTGTACCCCTGAACATATGCAGCAATTTCTTGAGAAGCAAGAAAGCGTTATTGTGCAAGAAATGGAAAAACTCGAACGTGCCCGTCAATTACTTCATAGGAGAAGGAATCAGCTTAATGAACAATTAGACATATGCAGTAAAAAAGATGAAGGTTTCGTTTATTTTCGGTATATAGATGAACAAACAATATTAAAAGTAGAGACGCCTCAAGTTAATCCTCATAATCAATCAGATTTGTATTACAGAAAGCTGGCTGATGTTCTAGAAAAAATAGGAGATGTAGTAGATAACTATTATGGATTCATTTATGATTTCAAGCCCTATAAGGATTCTCGTGACATTTATTGCAACAGTATTTATACGGCTGTTTGCAAGGAGAAAAAGATAGACATAGTAGAAAAAAACATAAGGTTAGATACGATACCGTCCGGTGAATATGTATGTATCGCATTTGATTGGTCTGCAAAAAATTATGATGAATATTATCAAAAACTTTATCAATATATTGAATCTCATGGCATCCAAACAGAGGGAAAAGTATATCAAGTTTCTCTTCCAATCGACTTTAACTCATTAAGAGAAGAAAACTTCCTCACAGAATTAAGAGTGCTAAAAAAATAACTAACCCTTGACCCTATAGTTGCTATAGGGTTTATGATTTGTTCATCATTCTTATGAATATTTGAAAGGAAGGTGTATAAGATGACAAATAAAGAAGATAAGACACTTCGATTACTCATGCCGCAATGGCAAGGCGGCAACAACCCTCCGTACGTACTCGGAGCACACTTATTAAACTGGCTTGCTCCTAAAACGAATGGTCCATTTGAAGAAGTACCTGTCGATTTAGATGTGTGCCTTGAAAAAGAGCAGGGGATTGTTGGCAGGAGTGTTTTATTAAAGCAAGCTCGATCTGCCAAAAGCTTAATTCAAAAGCACAGGCCTGATCGTGTTATCGTTCTTGGCGGCGATTGCGGTGTAGAACTTGCTCCTTTTGCATACTTAAACGAAAAATACGATGGAGATACTGCTTTGTTATGGGTCGATTTACATCCTGACGTCTCCATTCCTGAGGATTGGCCAAACCACCATGCTCATGTACTTGCTAATTTGCTGGGTATCGGTGATAAGGAATTCGTCGCTGAGGTACCTCGTCCATTTAAACCGGAACAGGTATTGTTTGTCGGGTTGAACGATATGATGGAAGCACTTCACTCTAAACCGTTACAGAATATGAAATTCGATATTGCAACCCCAGATGATATTGAAGAAGACAGTTCCAAGGTACTTCAGTGGCTGGATTCACGCAAACCTTCTAAGGTTATCGTTCATTTTGATTTAGATGTACTGGACCTAAGGGAATTCCGTTCTCTCTTAATTGCGAATCCTGATACTTACGATGAAATGGTTGGAAAAGCTCCAAAAGCATCCAGCATCGAAACAATTATACGGGTGCTTCAAGATGTAGCCAAAGCCCATGATGTTGCAGGATTAGGGATTACAGAACATTTTCCATGGGATGCGTATAACTTACAAAATATGTTGCAGCGACTTCCATTACTGGGGGATATCAATAAAAAGGATAAAGCCCCATTTAACTGGATCTTTTAAACATGATGAAAAAACCAACCTAGAATACTTAGAACCAACTAATTTCTACATGATCTTCAAGTGAAACGGGATTTTAAGTTTTCCGTTTCGCCGTTAATAAAGGGAAAAGGCTTTACCTGCCCAAAACAAGAATGATTTACATGACGCAGAAGGTTGTTGTTTACTTAAATATCCGTTCGTTATGTCATCAATGGACGTAATGAATGAGAGAAGAAGTTATTTAACAGTTCACTGCTGTTAATAAAAGCCTAATTAAAGCACACCAGCCTTGAAGTGACAAATTAGCTCAAAAGTATGGTGAAGGAAGATAGACTCCTCAGAATAATGAAGTTAATCATATTAGAGCTGTACGTGCTGCTTTAGCTTTTGATAGCGTTTACGTTCAAACACGTTTTATCGTATCTCCAATTCTAATAAAAAATGAATCTAAAACAAAAGGAGCGATGAATATGAGAGCACCGATAGATGAACCGATTTGGTATGCCTACCCTGGAATGGTAGCTGTAGTTACGGCTCAATATGAAGGTGAAAAAAACGCAATGGCTTCCGGTTGGCATACGTATATCGGATCTTCTCCTGGAATGTATGGGATATCAGTAAACAAAGAGACATATACTTACAAAATGATTGAGAAAAGTGGTGTTTTCGGTGTGAATTTCCTTCCAGGGAGATGTTCGGAATTCATCCAAGCATTAGGCACCCACAGTGGCAGAGATATAAATAAGTTTGAAGAATTTAATATTCAATACGAAGAAGGGCTAAAAGCTGAGATACCGATTTTAACTGATGCGTATTTTGCTTATGAGTGTAAAGTACACAGTATATCCACTTTGGGCGATCAAGAGTGGATTGTGGGAGAAGTTTTACAGAGATATCAAGATAAAGAGCTTTTCTTAAAAAATGGAATGCCAAATTTAGAAAAATTAGATATTCCGCTTCATATTGGAAAGTCTAGCTACCGAATATTAAATAGTAAAGCAGAGGAACGTCAACACGACTTTTATTCCAAAACTGATTGAAACATTCAGGTTCCTCCACATTCATTGTTACGTGGCATACAATGCTCATAAAACCACTATGCCTTGGGGTGCAGTGGATTCCGCTGGAAATCCATTGACTTAAACTAAGCAAAAAGAAACCTTAGACCGCAAAGCTTCTTCAAGAAAGCTTTGCGGTTTATATTTCTAAGCCCCGATTCATCTCACTCTGAAAAGGTATTTCAACTTTCTCTTTCATCAACAAAGTCCATAAAGAACATTCCCTCACAAAATGAAAAGAAGGATCATGTAATGCGTTATTTCTCTTATCTATTAGCGTTTCTAGCAGGAACAGCTCTTAGCTTTGAAGGAGGCATATATTCCGAAAAACAATAGGGAAATTGGAAACCAGTTTTTACAACTTCTCTATGTCCGAAAAAAGAGGGGAGAGATCCAGTATTTGATCCGGAAAAACTAGGGATAAAGAATGCACATTTTTGGGAGAAAGAGTATCAGGTAATAAAAAATGATGAAGAAGGAAGTAAGGTCAAGGAAGTGCTTTAATATTCTAGGTGAACGAACGTCATCCTTGGAATATTCTGGTTATCTGAAGAACCAAGGGTTTTTAGCCATTGGTTCTTTTACTATTAGATGTTATTAATTTGAGGACCAACAAATTATGGTTTTATTCCATAGTATCGTTCGACAAATTCCGTGAATTGTAGACAACTTCCTGACTATTTGGATAATTATCTGATAGGAGGGGAAAAGTTGTCATATTTCATTATACTTATAATTGTTGCATTAATCGGAGCATTGGTAACAGCAGCAGTCGGTGTCATATCTTTAAAAGTGGAGATGATCTCTCCGAAAACTCCAATAGAGTCTAAAGAGGAAGAACAGAAAAGCTTTTATACGCTGAAATAAAGTAGAGAAAGAGCATCTCCTGCGGGGTGCTTTTTAATACAGAGGAGTTGGGAAAACTGAATCAAACGAATTTATTTTTAAGATTCGCCCTTGAAATCGCTGCACTCATTTCCATAGGTGTGTTTGCATGGACCCACTTTAATGGTTTTTTTAAATATGTTCTATCATTAGTTTTACCGATTGTAGTTATGGTGATCTGGTCCGTGTTTGCAGTGCCTAATGATCCTAGTCGAAGTGGACAAACTGTAATAGCCATAAACGGGCTAACAAGATTAGTTATTGAATTATTGATCTTCACAATGGCTGTTGCAGCGCTTTATTTTAGTAATGCAAAAACGGTTGGTATCATGTTTTTTTGTCTTATATTGCTACACTACATCACTTCAGCTGATCGTATAAAATGGCTTCTAAAACAATAGTGAATTATTTTTAAGCAAACATTGGGGACGATTTTAAAAAACTAAAGCTCGATATACAGCTTCAGAAAGATGAAGATTTGTAAAAATGGCCTGGTTCAGAAACTTTATCAGCATTTGGAGTTAATCACATAACAAAACAGACGCCATAAAGATTTCTTATGGCGTCTGATGGATATGGGGCAAGGTGAGTTCTTAATAGCTGCCAAAGAAAGATGTCCCAACGATAATTAATAGGATGAATAGCACCACAATTAATGGAAATGACCGCATAACATCACCTTCCTTAAAAGAGGATAGTACATGATATGCTGATCGAGCTTATTCGATAGTGATGATAGTTTAATTGTGTATAAAATAAGTTTTTAGTCTAATCTGTACTCCTAACTGATCGTTGCATTATACGTATCTTTTTGAATTTGTTCCTTTTCAAAATGATGTGTTGTTTCCGACCAATCTCTTGTTAATCTTCCTGATGCAAGTGTGTTATATGAGGTCACCCCGATTTGGGAATGGAGATGAAGGAAGCATGTTCATCATAAATGCAGATGAAAAAAATGAGTAGATATAAATGAAATTATTGAATATGCAGCCGACTCGCTTTCTTCCTTTTCTCCTTCTCTGCCCGATAAACTTATGAAACATCTTCATCGGCGCCCGCTTTTCAATCCGCGATACATAGTTGCACGAAATACTGAGTTCTTTGGCAATCTCCCGCTGCGTTTTTTCCTTCTTTAAATCAAGTCCAAACCGCCCGACAATCCTATGATAGAGTATTATCATTGTTTTATAAACAGCACCTTCTTATAATTGAGTGAAAAAGGATGCGTATCATGCCGATTAATTCTTTTGAAAACTATCCGATGAGCTGGAAGCCATCGATTGATAAAACGGAAAAGCCTATCTATAAAGCACTTGCAGGGCAATTGGAACAGGATATCGTAAACGGAGTTTTATTACCTGGAACAAAACTTCCTCCACAGAGAGAACTGGCTGATTATTTGGATTTAAACGTAAGTACCATTTCAAAAGCGTTTAAAGTTTGCGAGTTAAAGGGCTTGCTAAGTGCATCTGTAGGAAGCGGCACATTTGTATCATACGATGCGTTATCAAATGCGTATTTACTTGAGGATACAAAGCCGAAACATTTAATTGAAATGGGAGCTACACTGCCTGATAATGCTTCTTACGAGCCCCTGTTACTTCAACTAAAAAACATGCTGCAAGATGAAGATTACGGAAAATGGTTTGGTTATGGTCGGGCAGGCGAAAGCCTTTGGCAAAAGGATGCAGCTGTAAAGCTAATCCGAAGAGGCGGATTTGAAACAGCCGTTGATCACATTTTATTTGCAAATGGGGGGCAAAATGCGATTGCTGCTGCATTGGCGAGTCTTTGTAAGCCTGGAGATCGCATTGGTGTTGACCATCATACATACCCTGGATTAAAAACTGTTGCATCAATGCTTAGTGTGCAAATCGTACCGATAAAATCAGAGAACTATGAAATGAGTCCGGAGTCACTTGAATATGCGTGTAAAAATGAAAATATTAAAGGCATTTATTTGATCCCAGATTATCATAATCCGACAGCTTCCTTTATGTCTGTTGAGAAACGAAGAATGATTGCAGAAATTGCAAAGAAATATAATCTGTTTGTTATTGAAGATGCATCGTACCATCTTCTCAACAAAAATCCACTTCCAGCACTTGCATCATTCGCGCCGGAACAGGTTATCCATATTGCAAGTTTATCAAAGTCGTTAGCACCAGGGCTGCGACTGGCCTATGTAGCAGTGCCGAGTCAATTTAAGGAGCAAATGTCAAAGGCGCTCTATAATTTAAATATAACCGTTTCCCCGCTATTAGCTGAACTTACTGCACGCACGATTGTATCAAATCAATTTGAAGTCTTAATTGAGGGGCATCGGAAACAAACCATTCGCAGAAACCAAATCGTCAACCGATATTTTGCGGACTATACATGTTTAGGTGTAGAAACAGGCATTTTTCGTTGGTTGTTGTTGCCGGGTAAAATGACTGGTGCTGAATTTGAAGAATTAGCTGCACAGCATGGAGTGCAAGTGTATGCGGCTGAACGCTTTGTAGTGGGAAATAGTTGTCCGGAAAGGGCTGTAAGGGTTTCTGTATGTGCACCAAAAACAATCGAAGAGCTTGAGCAAGGATTAATGATCCTTAAACGTTTGATAAACGGTATTACCTAATATTGTTCGCCATACAATTATTATATTGTATGGCTTTTTTGCGCGTGTTATGATGATCCACATCTAGAGGGAGGTTTATATAATTAGGCTTTACGAAAGGCAGGTCAGAGTATGTTAAAAACAACAGACATTCAAACAGCTTCATTACAAAGTTACATCAGTTCTCCAGAAAAACAAAAAGCATTATACAAGCGTACTTTATTTGTTGTAAGTATTTCACAAATTTTTGGCGGTGCAGGGCTTGCGGCAGGAGTTACTGTCGGAGCGCTTATAGCACAGCAAATGCTTGGTACAGATGCGTTTGCTGGTCTGCCTTCTGCTTTATTTACTTTAGGATCAGCAGGATCTGCATTATTTGTCGGGAGACTATCTCAACGCTATGGCCGCCGTACAGGTCTTTCAGCTGGCTTTGTGATTGGCGGACTTGGAGCAATAGGAGTCATCATTGCAGCCATCATAAATAGTATTTTCTTGTTATTTACTTCATTGCTTATTTACGGTGCTGGAACAGCGACAAATTTACAAGCTCGTTATGCAGGTACGGACTTAGCAAATAATAAACAGCGGGCGACTGCTGTAAGTATTACGATGGTTTTTACAACATTTGGCGCAGTTGCGGGTCCAAGTTTAGTGAATGTCATGGGGAATTTTGCTCGTTCTATTGGTGTTCCATCACTTGCTGGCCCTTTCATTTTAGCAGCAGCAGCATATATCTTAGCAGGTGTTGTCCTTTTCATCATGCTTCGTCCAGATCCATTAGTGATAGCAAGAACAATCGAAGTGACCAACCAAGAACCTAGTGATAAAGGACATTTGGAAACAACCGAGCACACAGAAAACAAAAGAGGCATAATTGTTGGTGCTGCGATTATGGTTCTTACCCAAATTGTAATGGTGGCTATTATGACAATGACACCAGTCCATATGAGTCATCATGGACATGGCTTGGGTGCAGTCGGTCTTGTCATTGGTTTTCATATAGGTGCCATGTATCTCCCTTCACTGGTTACAGGTGTTCTTGTTGATAAGCTGGGACGTACTGCAATGGCGATTGCTTCTGGAACGACGTTACTTCTGGCAGGCTTAATGGCAGCATTTGCACCAGGAGATTCTATGGTTCTTCTCGTCATTGCTCTTTCTTTACTTGGATTAGGATGGAATTTTGGTTTGATAAGTGGGACTGCACTTATTGTTGATTCAACTGAAACGGCCACACGTGCTAAAACTCAAGGTACAGTGGATGTTCTGATTGCGTTGTCAGGAGCTGCTGGCGGAGCATTGTCTGGGATGATTGTGGCAGGTTCAAGTTTCCTAACATTATCATTTACTGGAGGGATTTTATCCTTATTGCTCATTCCAGTGGTGGTATGGTCTCGTGGAGGTAAAAAATGAGCCCAAATTGTTTTGTGAACAGTAAAATTGTGGAACTGGTTGGCTGCGATAGTTGTTTAGGAATGGGGATTACATATTAGTCTTCTTAAATATGTAATCTCCTGTATAAGAAATAGAGAAAGCCAGAATACTAAATCTTTTTTTATTAATTTGCCTAATTTTGAAATGGCTTTATGGAAACCCTCTAAGAACCTATAGTTCTTTTACCATTACCTTCTCGCCGTTAAAATCGAGTTCACCATTAAAGTGAAAACCAAACCTCTGATAAAGGCATAGAGCATGAATATTATTTTCAAATATACTTAAATAAATTCTCCTACATTTATATAGCTCAGCAAGGTGCTGAATAAGAGCTTTAAGCATTTTCTTTCCTAATCCCTTTCCCTGATAGTGTTCGTCAATAAAGAATCGATCAAGCCAGACTCTCCCATTCTCATTGTCTTCATCATACTCAGGAAACAATCCATACATTGCAAAACCGACTAGATCTCCTTCATAGTAAAGTCCGACAGGTTTATAATAGTGACATTCTTTTGCATCCTCTAAACATACTTTTGTTGATTCAATATATGATGCTTGATTCTCGCTGACATGTAGAGCAAGAATTGCGGCACGATTATTATCAGTTACTGCTTTTATTTCGATACTCATACTACACTCTCCTTATTTCTTATTCTGCAAAGGATAATATACATTTACGGGTTTATATGCATGTTGGAGTGAGTATGGAGACTTTCAGCGATTAATCCACTGGATAGTCACCATGTTTGTAAAAAAGATGTGATGTTTAAAATAAATCCATGACTTTATAAGAATGTCGTGATGCCTTTTTTCCTTAGATAATTTTTGTCTAAAGTATGTTCTTTTTAACTAAACGGGGCACTATAATTGAATTATAGGTTCATAGAAAAACAAAAAATTTATAAGGAGGATTTTTGTGTTTCAAACCTTAGACCATTTTTTAAAATCTTGGGAGTTCGAAGCCGATGCTACACAAAAACTACTAAATAGTCTAACTGATGAATCGCTTAAACAAGAAATAACTTCACAAAATTGGACTTTAGGCCGTATAGCTTGGCATACTGTTGCTGCTATTCGCATCATTACCTCAAACACAAACTTAACGTTTCACGCTCCAGCTGAAGATTATCCTGTTCCTTCTTCAGCTCAGTTTATAGCTGACAGCTATCATCAAGCAAGTAATGCATTTGTACAGGCGTTAAAAGACCAGTGGACTGACCATACACTTCAAGAACGTATCAACTTTATTGGTCAACAATTGCCAAATGGTTCACTTTTGATGTTTTTAATTCAACATCAAAATCACCACCGAGGACAAATGACTGTTCTTATGAGACAAGCAGGTTTAACTGTTCCAGGTATTTATGGTCCAGCAAAAGAGGAATGGACAAAATTCGGTTTGGAAGCCCCGAAAATGTAATCAAACTTTTTTATAAAGAAGTTAAGCCATTACAACATGTTCTTTCCTTTTGTTCGTTTATTACTGTTATTAACATCATTTTGATTAATTTTTATTCGAAACACTTCAAATTCTTGAAATAACAGGCTTTTGTAACTGGAAATATACCTCAACTTTAAAGAGACTCGAACTAACAAAGAAGATACAAAACGATACTTTGTATCTTCTTTGTTTTTTCTTTAGAGTTATATACCCTTATATGGTATCCATGACATCGCACCAATTTCAAGTAAGAAGTAGTTAACTAGGGGTTTCAGGGATAGAAAAAGAACAAAGTTTCCTTAAGAATTAACGAGGCAAGATTATCAATATGAAGATAATTAGAGAATAATTAGAAAACAACAAATTTGGATATATGGTATATCTCTTATTTTCGTAGGAGATACCAGGAGTAGCATCAGCCATTTTAGTTAGACCAATGTTAGTTCCCATCGCCAACATTGCAGCGGGGTTTTGGTACTTAAAATGGATGAGTTTTTAGTGCTTTTGTTTAAAATAACCAAGTACCATAAACAGTCGTTTTTAGAACTTGCTAATTGAATGTATTTTATTGAAAAATTACAGTTGACCATTAAACCAATATCCGATATATTGGTTTTATGAAAAAAGATATTATTAAACCCATTAAACGTACGTCATTAAGAGATGAAGTATATCTAACTTTGAAAAAAGCAATTGTTACATTAGAGCTGCAACCGGAGCAACGCTTAAATGACAAAGAGTTAGCAGAAGAATTCGGAATTAGCCGTACTCCGGTTAGAGAGGCTCTAAAACGTCTTGAAGATGAAGGACTGGTTGAATCTATTCCTGGTTCAGTGACTCGCGTTGCACCATTAAATCTTGAGGAGGCAAAACACGCATTTACTGTGGTAGCAGCTTTACATTCATTAGCAGCTCGTTTAGCAGTACCATTACTCAAAGAGGCAGATATTCAAGAATTAGAGTTCAGTAATAAAGCCTTACTACTATCTATTGAGAAAAAAGATATTATAAAAGCAATTGAAGCCGATGAGTTATTCCATAATGTTTTTCTAGATGTGGCGGGAAATCCTGAAATCATTCGCGCGCTAGAACGAAGTATATCTAAGATTCAACGCCTTGAAATTTCTCAGTTCACTTCTATAAATGGTTTGAAATCAGTAGAACAACATCAGCACATTATAGAAGCATGCAAAAATAAAGATAAAGAAACAACAGCACATCTTGTAGAACAAAACTGGTTAAGTCTGGGGGAATTACTGACTTATGAGACAGATTGAGGTGAGAAATTTGCGCCCTATTTTTTTAGGTATATGTGCTGCTTTCTTTTTTGCTTTCACATTTATATTGAATCGAGCAATGGAATTATCAGGTGGTAGCTGGATATGGAGTGCCTCATTACGATTTGTTTTCATGCTTCCATTTCTTTTACTTCTTGTTATGAGTAGGAAAAAATTAAAAGTATTATTACAAGTTATGAGAGAGAATTTAAGAGCATGGTTTTTATGGAGTTTCGTAGGTTTTGGTCTATTTTACGCTCCATTATGCTTTGCCGCTGTACATGCACCAGGATGGATAATTGCTGGGACATGGCAAATTACTATTATATCAGGATCTTTGTTAGCTCCTCTTTTTATTCAAACCATTGAAACACCAGATGGAATTCTTAAGAAAAGAGGAAAAATCCCAATGAAAGGTATGGGGATGTCATTAATTATTCTTCTTGGTATTTTCTTTATGCAAATGGAACAAGCAAAATCGCTTGCTGTAAAAGATATTTTGTTAGGTATTATCCCTGTTATTGTAGCATCTTTCGCTTACCCGCTCGGGAATCGTAAGATGATGGAGGTTTGTGGAAATCGTCTAGATGCTTATCAACGTGTCCTTGGAATGACATTAGCTAGCTTACCATTTTGGTTTTTACTATCCCTGTATGGTCTTTTTACAGAAGGATTGCCTAGTAAAGAGCAAACTATGCAATCTATTTTAGTTGCTATTTGTTCGGGTGTAATTGCAACTATCTTATTTTTTAAAGCGACTGATATGGTTAAAGGAGATATGCAGAAACTTGCAACTGTTGAAGCAACACAATCCATGGAGGTACTTTTTGCCGTTATCGGAGAACTAATTTTATTACATTCTTCATTTCCTTCTATTTTATCATGGTGTGGTATGTTTGTAATAATGCTAGGAATGATAGCACATAGTTATGTTTCCCATAAAGGTGAAACAGCGCATAACCCAAATATTAGTGCTTAATTGATATTTTAAAATGTATAGTATGAACCCTTTTCTAGTTAGTATAGGTAATTTTATTACTTTTTGAAAAATGTAGCACTCTAAGTTTTATGTCAAAATTTAATAACTAAGTAAAAGGATACGAACAAAAACCGATGTCCCGCACATATAGGAACATCGGTTTTTTCTTTATGAAATGAAATTTTGCTTTAGCGTACGAAATTCGCGTTTTGTTGGTGCTTCCCCATTGACATCCAATTCAAAAACGAAATTACATTACAGCAATGGGGAACAAATCATTCTATGCCGAGATCCTCTTGGACTTTCAGGTATGTGTAGCTATACGAACTTGACACCAATGGCTAGTTGAACAGCTTATTAAAAAATTAGAAGGGAGCACCTTAAACAAGGACTTTATTTCAAATCGTAAAATAACCGTATCAATTAATTCCCATATGAATTTTTTTGTATGAGAATGGTGTCATATTCATAGCTTGTTGAAATTTACTTATGAAATAACTGGTACTGTTAAATCCAACTTGATAAGACACTTCTGTAACATTGGTTTCCGGGTGTTGCAGTAACAATAAGCTTTTTTGGATTCTGTAATCCAGTACATAACGTAACGGCGTCTTATTCAGCATTCGTTTAAAATAACGGCAGCACTCAGATCGGCTCAATTGGCCAGCTTTTGCAATGTCCTCTAATGTAATTTTTTCAGCATAATGGAGATGTATCCAGTTTAACATTTGTTTCATTCGATGACTTTTTATCATTTCAGATTGATCATACTCTAATTGAAAACCATTAAAAATCAAATTTTTCCACATCAAAGTTAATTGCATGGTAATGTCAATTTCATAAAGCGATTTCTTTTGTTGAACCAATTGATTTATTGTTTTTACAGCTTTTAGAATGTTTTTTGCCCAATGCTGATTTCTATCCAAAAATAAATAGGATAAATTGGTTGAAAAAATATAGGGCTGAACATAGCTTGAAAACAGTTCTTGAGATAACACGAAATGGGGTGAAACATTTAAGCAAATATACGTACAATCTGAGCCATCCTTTTCTTCTGCCATGTGCAGGCAGCCACTGTTGATAAATAATCCATCCCCTTCTGGAACCACTATTTTTTCTTCATTTATTTGAAAGACAGCTTCCCCTTTTCGTATCAAAACAAATTGAATTTCATCATGCCAATGAAGCGGAATATAGCCATTTATATTTTGATTGATTCTTGTCTCGTAACATGCAACTGGTAATTCTACCGTTCGGTGCTCTGTTAATTCTTTTAAGTTTTGATCAATCATAAAACTTTTCATTTGGACATTCTCACCTCAATATATTTATATTTTTTCATTCGATTTGAGTATTTTTTATGAGAATCTGCACTTATTATAACACTATTATTATATTTATTAGTGAGGAGTCATGTATGAATACTTCTAAAAGAAGAATGGGATTGTTTTATGTTATAACAGGGGCGACATGTTGGGGAATTGGGGGGACAGTAGCAAAAAAACTTTTTCAAGATGATCAAGTTGATGTCAATTGGCTTGTAACGATACGCTTGCTTACGGCAGGCATTTTACTCTTAATGCTCCAATTGTTCAGAAAGAATCGGTCTCAAGTTATTGAGGTTTGGAAAAACAAAGAATCAGCTGGTCAGCTTCTTATTTTTGGGTTGTTTGGAATGCTTGCTGTGCAGTACACATATATGGCATCCATTCAACATGGGAATGCTGCTGTTGCTACGTTATTACAATATTTATCCCCAGTAATCGTCATTATCTACTCGGTTTTGCGAAAAAGAACTGTTCTGACCAAACAAGATATCATAACAGTATTGCTTGCGCTGGCGGGGTGCTTTTTTCTGCTGACAAATGGTTCCATTTCTCAGCTTTCAGTACCGGAAATTGCAGTAGTATGGGGAGTTTTATCAGGATTCGCGGCAGCTTTTTATACTTTATATGCCGTTGGTTTATTAAATAAATTTGATTCCCTTGTTGTTGTAGGTTGGGCTATGATTATTGGCGGTTTTGCATTAAGTTTTATTCATCCGCCATGGCAAATGGATTTTAAAAGCTTAACTGCTGAGGCATATGTATATATTTTATTTGTTACAATATTTGGAACAATGATTGCGTTCTGGTTCTTTATAAAAAGTTTGCAAAGCCTTTCACCCAAAGAGACAAGCCTGTTAGGCAGCTTAGAGCCTCTATCAGCAGTAGTAACAACTGTCGTTTGGCTAAAAGAACCATTTGGTTTTTTTCAATGGGGTGGTGCTTTCTGTATTATAGGTATAACTTTAATATTGGCTTTAAATAAAGAGCCTTCTATGCAGAGTGAAAAATCTATATTGAAGATTGGGGAATAATGTAAAAAAGTTTCTGTCTATAAAAAGGTCGTCGTGATGTTGGTGTCAAGTCGTAAAAGTTGTTAGCTGCTATTGGGGAGTATTGTTTTTTTAAAATAATTTCGAAGTGATGATAAAAAAGAGAGTAAAAATCATCCACCTCTTTATATCGTAAATAATTTAACCAGATAAATAGGGGAAAAGTCTCCAATGTAAAAGGAACAGTTTATTTTATAGACTGTTAGGCATATGACAAAAATAGGAATACTGTCTGATGAAAGAAGGTAGTTTTCGGTTTAATATAATTAATGCCCAAAAAATGGAGATTCACGATGGGTAAATGTAAATATCTCGAAGGAAAGGTCTCTCTTATTTAAAACTGAAAGGGGAATGATACTCCAAACAACTAATAATTAGAAGAGGAGAGATAGATTAAAAAGGTAAATGACTTAATGGATTCTGTGCTTTATAAATTCTTAAGAGAACTAATGATTAGAATAATAAAAATAAAGAAGACGGAGAATATGAATGTTTAAAAAAACTAGTGTTTTTATATTACTTTCTTTATTAATCATTTCAGCTTTTTCACACACGGCATCTGCTCATACAGTTAACCCTGTGAATCCCAATGCTCAGGCGACAACGAAGGAGTTGATGAATTGGCTGGCTCATTTGCCAAACCGATCTGAAAATCGCATACTGTCAGGTGCATTCGGCGGATTCACAAATGCTTCGTTTTCCATGAAAGAAGCCAACCGAATAAAGAATGCTACAGGCCAGTCACCCGCAATTTATGGTTGTGACTATTCCAGTGGATGGTTGGAGAAGCCATATATTTCTGATATTACTGAGACGATCGACTATAGTTGTAACAGTGACTTAATCTCATATTGGAAAAGTGGTGGAATACCACAGATTAGCTTACATTTAGCTAATCCCGCATCAAGTATTTTTGGGAAAAATGCTTCCCATATCTCAAACAGTGAGTATGAAAAAATCTTAGACTCATCAACTACAGAGGGTAAGCGATTAGAGGCTGTTCTGAGCAAAGTTGCAGATGGTCTCGATCAGTTGAAAAATGAAGGTGTTCCTGTTCTATTCAGGCCTCTTCATGAAATGAATGGAGAATGGTTTTGGTGGGGACTAACCGAATATAACAAAAAAGACAGCCAGCGCTTCTCACTTTACAAACAACTTTATCAAAAAATCTATCATTATATGACTGATACAAGAGGTTTGGACAACCTGATATGGGTTTACTCACCGGACGCCAATCGAGACTTTAAGACTGACTTTTATCCTGGATCTTCATATGTTGATATTGTTGGATTAGATGCGTATTTCTCAGACAATTTTACAATTCAAGGATATGATGAGTTAACAGCTCTTAATAAGCCATTTGCATTCACAGAAATCGGTACACAAAAACAAGATGGTAATTTGGATTATTCTGCTTTTCTTAATACAGTCAAACAAAAATATCCGAAAACCGTTTACTTTCTAACTTGGGATGAGGTTCACAGCCCTTCGGTTAATAAAGGTGGTTCTAGTTTTTATAATGATAGTTGGACACTCAATAAGGGAGAAATGTGGGAAGGAAGTTCACTTACACCAATAGTTGAATAAATAGAACTAAAAGCACCATGAAGATACAACTGTTTCTTCATGGTGCTTTTTTGAAAAACTTGTGAAATTTTATCGAGAAGCTTAAATCAATAATGGAAAAATGAAGGAGCAGACCATGAGTTTCCTCTTTTTTCTGTGTGTGTAAAATTTGGATAATAGTGTGCGAAATCCGCATGCTTAAAAGTTTTACATTGTATTATAAGTCCTAAAAGGAAAGCAGAGATGTGACTTCTCATTTATATGTAAGAAGCAGGGGAAAAATCTCTTCAAGACATACTCATATTTTTATGCTCAACAATAGTCTTAAGTAGGCTGCGCATCGAATTTGTCAGGTAAGCATCTTTGTGCCGTATAAAGACTGTTGAGATACAGCTATATTTCTCAGGTAATGGGTGACAATAAACCTTACCTGCGGTAGAAAGATGCCTAACAGCAGATTCCGGTACGACTGTTATGCCAAGACCGAGTGCAACACTATTTAAAATTGTCTCTAGAATGTTAAATTCCAAAATTCTGTTTGGAAGTAAGCCTTCATCCTGAAGCCAATGTTCCAACCTAGAACGATACCCGCATCCTCGATTAGAAACAAGAATGGGCGTTGTTAAAAAATCCTCTATATTAAACGTTTTGTTAGTCGTTACTAGTGTAAGCTTTTCGGTATAGACATCATATTGTTCAAGAATTGAATGTTTAATAGGCCCTGATATAAAAGCCCCGTCTAATTCCTGATTTGTTACCTTTTTAATAAGTTCCTCTGTTAAACCAGCCTGCAATGATAAATCCACGTTAGGATACTTTTTATAATAAGAGGCTAAGATGGTCGGTAGTATCCTTACTGTTTCTACTGTACCAATTTTTAATATTCCGGATGGTACATCACTATCAAGAAAGGCTTGTTTCATTTCTTCAACATCTTTCAAAATTTTGTTAACGTATTCAATCATTTTTCGGCCCTCTGGGCTTAATGACACCCCTTTTTTATGGCGATTGAAAAGAGGTGTTTTGAGCTCATTCTCTAATTGCTTAATCCGAGCCGTTACATTAGATTGTACATAACTTAATTCCTTTGCAGCACCGGTTATACTTTTGTGATGTGCAACGCTTTTGAAAATTTGTAAGTCTCGCAGTTCCATTTAGATCCCTCCTTCATTAAAGTATCATTATAAATGATGTTTTTCATCATTTTTGTTCATTTTACATGATGTATTCTTCTTTTTATAATTCTCATTGTAATGATAAAGAAAAGGAGGGGAATTCAATGAAAAAAGGTCAATTATTCATTGGTGTCCTCACATGTTTAGTAGCAAGTATGTCTTGGGGCGCAATGTTTCCAGTTGCAGATCATGCATTAGAATATGTTGATCCATTTTATTTTTCATTTATTCGCTACGGTGTGGTAGCAGTTATCTTAGTGTTTTTATTATTGGCGAGGGAAGGGAAGAAATCATTTCGTTTAGAGGGTAAAGCAAAATTGCTCATTTTATTTGGGGTGATGGCGTTTACGATATACAACGTTCTTATTTTTTTAGGTCAAAGGTTGATGGGGAAGTCTGGAATTATGACTGCGTCTATTGCGGAGGCACTCATGCCGATGCTTTCAATTGTTATTCTATGGGGATATAAACATGTGAAACCCAAAAAATATACAATTATAAGTATGTTGATTGCCTTTTTTGGAGCTTCGTTCGTTATTACGAAAGGTAATATGAACTTCTTTTTTTCATTGGGAGATAATCTATTCCCATTAACTTTTATATTGATTGGTGTTTTAGGGTGGGTAGTCTACACAATGGGAGGACAGATATTTCGAGAATGGTCTACACTTCGCTATTCAACTTTGACATGTTTATTCGGTACAGCTATAACAGGAGTCATTACAGCTATACTTACCGCGCAAGGATATGTGTCTATACCGAGTATAGAAGTGATTGCAGAAATTAAGTATGATTTTTTATTTATGATTACTTTACCAGGTATCATAGCCCTCCTTAGTTGGAACTATGGTATTAAAATCTTATCACCCATTAATGGGATTTTATTTATTAACTTTGTCCCCATTACTACATTGTTAATCATGATGATACAAGGATATAAAATAACTACTTTTGATGTAATAGGAACACTGTTTGTAATTACTGCACTTATTCTAAATAACATATATCAGCGTAAAGAAAGTTATAAGCAGGTTTTAAAAAATGAACAAACACATCTGACTATCTCTTAGACGTTGGAGGATAAGGTATGCTTGAAGGTTTATTGTTTTTCATTTCAGCCGGAATTGTCTGTGAACTTGCGGCAATTAATCGAAATGGCCGCAAAAATATAAAGCAACAGGAGGAATTGATTCAAGTTCTAAAAGAATTCCTTAACAAAGACATCAATTCCAAATAAGTTGAGGTTTGTTATTAGGCTAAAACAGTGCTCATTTTGTGTCCAATATAGATATAAAATGATGCAAATGAGTGTAATGCATGACCTAAAATGCTTGAAATTCAGGATTTTTTAACTGAAGATATACTTTCATTTAATGAAGGGCTCGAATTAATTGAAAAAGATACCAATCTATTTTGGTATCTTTTTTTTGCTAAAACTTTTTTTCTAGGGTATGCATAACTACACTATCATTCAGTGGCTTATTGCAAGTCTAAAAGCCCTTAAGAATTGATTAATTTTACTCTCTTGACGCACCTATTAAAATGGACGCATTCTATTGACGTTTGAGAAAAAGTTCAAATATAGTTAGAAAACTGTTTTGGATTATTTTTAAATGTAATGTAGTATCTTTAAAATATTGTAGGTTGAAAATATATGATTGAAAAATCAAAGAGGAGAAGGAACGTGGAAAAAAGAGATTGGATCATTTTACAAACTGTTTATGAAGAAAAAAATATTACAAAGGCAGCAGAACGTTTATTTATTGCACAGCCAACTTTAACGTACCGCCTTCAGCAAATTGAAAAAGAATTTAATATTAAAATTTTAAATAGAGGCAGAAGAGGCGTGGAATTCACGCAGCAAGGAGAATATCTTGTTACCTATGCAAAAGACATGCTAAGACAATTAAAAATAATGGAAGAGAACTTATGGAATATAGGGGACCATATTCACGGAACCATTCGTTTATGTGTCTCCAGAGCTTTTGCTTTATATAAGCTGCCATGCGGGTGAAGGATTTTTAGCCAGCTTTAAGAACCGGTTTTGAATCGATAGAGGGAGGGGGCATAAAGCAGCTAATCTGCTTCAACCCTTTCCGTCTTCTCGGAAATTGATGATTGAGCTTATCAGTGATGCCGCCTTGCAGTAGCTAGTTAGAAAAAAGGCCACATGTCTTTTTCATATATTCTGTCACTATTAGCATCTAAATGAAATAGGGGAAGCCGGAATGTTAGACCCGGCCTCTGCTAAATCATTTCCCCTTCGCCTTTTTCCGCTTTTCCTTCTCCGCCCGATAAAACTCATGAAACATCTTCATCAGCGCCCGCTTTTCAATCCGCGATACATAACTGCGCGAGATACCGAGTTCTTTGGCAATCTCACGCTGCGTTTTTTCCTTCTTCAAATCAAGCCCAAACCGCCCGACAATCACTTCCTTCTCACGGTCATCTAAAATATCAATGTATTGCTTCACTTTTTCAAGCTCCATATTGAGCTGGATCGTATCAATCACGTCTTCATTTTCTGATTTTAGTACATCGATCAGGCTTATTTCATTCCCTTCCTTATCCTGCCCGATCGGATCATGAGGGGAAACGTCTTTTTTTGTTTTTTTTAATGCGCGTAAATGCATGAGAATTTCATTATTCATTACAAAAGGGGGGCGCACAGATTTCCCGTAACTGTTTGATTAAATAAATGTTGAGTCAGCTTCCTGTAATAAATGCTCAAACGTTTCTTAGCGAATGAAGGAGATACCTTAAATAACCAAGCTACATTTTCAATTGCATGTGATTGTATGTACGAAAGATTAATATTACGCAACATGAAAGTTGGAATGCAAAAGTGATATGTAAAATAATTGGACTGCCACTCTAAATAATCAGTCCAAGTTGCAGGCATTGTTTTTTTATCGCCTTCATGTCTATATATATGGCAAAATTCATGAGCGAAATCATACCATTGTTCAACTCGGCTTTTTCGGCTGTCCAAGCATATATTATAAATTCCACTATGTTTAAGCGCGAAGCTTGTAACAGGTTTAAATGAAAGCCTGATATCTAAAGCCTCGGCAATCCGTTCAAAATTAATTTGTTCAGGCTCTGTAATATCAATCTTCCTGTATAAGTTTTCAATCCAATCCTCTAAATGACTGTTTGTATACCTCAAGATGAAAAACCTCCTTAATGACGACAATCTAAAAATTGGATTCGTTAAATATTATAGGGAAGACACAACTTTTTTCATAGGAAAAACGTCCGAAAGATGCAGGGTTATCCAAATGAAATGGATTGTTAAACGGAGTTTTCTTGTTGGAGGGGTTTAATATCAATCAATTGAAAATTGCTTACGCAGAGGTATATAAAAAATTTTAGTTTATGTCGAGAACGATGTTCACCTTCACTTCTTGTTCAATTAGAGGAAGTGATTCCTCCTTAAGGGAGATCACTTTTTCTTATTTGACTAAAGCAGCAGTTTAGCGGAAGAAGGAGAAAAATCAGTTGACTTACTTGTATACTAAAATAGGTGTAAAAAGTGGTTATTAATACGAAGGATTGAAAAAGAAGAACACGCAGCAGATTCACTTGCTCTTGTTGGGGGGCAAGTGTTGACAACCCTATTACTGGTTTAATTAAAGAAGGAGTATAAAACCTGTATCAATGATGTTACTAGATATCTACGACACAGGTTTTATATTTAGGTAACTAATATTCTTATATATTTAACATTGCATTTTTTATGCAATAGTTCACTCTATTTCTGCTTTCAATTTTTCGAACCACTCTAAATTAACCAAGTGATGTGAACGGGAATTTTCGTTCATACGGCGAAAGTAATTGATTGTGCCGGGAATTTCTTGAGTGATGGACAGGTATTCATCAAGGAGCTCGATTCGAGTTTTAGTCTGATCGATTTGTGATTGGATCAGATCCAGTAATTTATTTTTGTCGAATTCATCGGCAAAGAGTAACGCCCCATAAAATTGCAGGTTCACATATTCCGATTTGGTGCCGTATTTGATCATTAATTTTTCGAATTCTGCCCTTCCCGATTCTGTGACTTTAAAGTTACGGATTTCACGCCCGCTGGTTGAGGGTTTCTGCTGAATCTGTTCAATAAAACACTTTTCTTCAAGTTGCTGCAGATTGTAATAAAATGAACCTTTCGTGAAGTTAACAATGTATTTGTAATGACGTTTTTCCATTAAGGCCAGAAGTTCATAGCCGTGAGCTCCGGGGTTTTGGATTAGCAAGCCAAGGATAAGTAAGGGAATCATGGTTTCATCACCTTCGCCATCCGCGCCTCAAATTCCGCATACGTGATTTTACCCGAAGCCAAATCCATACTATGAAGGTAAATCTGTTCTGTTTTAGAATAGTCACCATTCACTTTCAGTGATTGCTCCTCTCCCGAAATGGGTTTCAGGATATGGTACTTTTTCGAAAAAGCCTCGAAATAGCGGTAACCGAATTTGCGTTGTGAAGCTGCGTCTAAATGAATGCCATCAGGATTCGCAGTCAAACCTGCTGCAGTAACAAAATAACAATTCTGTTGTTCATTAGCAAAACGCAGCAATTGTTCATTAACCTGTCGAAACTCAGTCGCGTGCTGTCCAAAACCGGTCTTCCCTAGAAAGTCACCAAGCCCTCCAATAATCAACGGTACCTCATCAAGTTTCAACTCGTTTCTTAGCGTCTCGATGATAAGAGTTAATTTCTCGTAATAAGTTTCATGTAGCGAACGATAACTGTCACTCTCACCTTGGTGCCAAAGGATTCCACAAATTTGACTGGACCGGAGGGCGAAGCGGGCTTCGGACAAAGCATGCTGAAAAAGGATGCCTTCCGGATGCCAGTCATTCAATGAACTGCCACCTTCAGCACACGGGATCAAGCCAATTTCTTCATCGGGATGAGCTTTCGACCATGCATCTGCAAAAGATGCCGCCAGGCCAACGCCGGAAACCGGACGGTCGTAATTAATCGGCTCTGTCATCATCTGCCACTGTCCATTGCGCAGCATTTTTATTTTTTCATTATAGATAGGGTCTACTTCATTCAAAAATCCACGGCCCGCCATATTCGACTGCCCCAACATTAAAAAAGACTTTATCATCTCATTTTTCACTTCTTTACATCAATATTTTAGTCTAATTAGACTATAATCAATTCAGTTTGTCTTGTAAAGCTTTAACAAGGTTTTATTTTTTTATTAGTATGTATGAAAAACAAACTAACACTGAAAATTTGGTGGATGTATTTGAGAAATAGCAAGTTCTTTTGCTTTTTCTTATCCAACTATCGGGGGCTTTAGTTCAATAACGATCTTCCACAATCGGGCGCGATTATTGAACAAGAACTAAAGGAGTGATACATATTAGTCATGTAAAATATGTATAACTCCTTATTTTTTATGACTTTTTTTGATTTAGGTCTTGATAAATAATGAAAATATAAATGAGAAAAACAACAAAAACCCTTGTCTTGTAAGGGTTTCTAAGGGGTTCAAAAATCACATTATAAATGAGGATATGATTGAAATATAAATGAGAATCTAAATCTTATTAGTAAACAGAATTAAACATAATAAACAGAAATAAATAATAAACAAACGGCGTTTATTTATCTGATTTCCGTCTTTCTTTTAATTGCTCCGTTATAATCTCCAAAGCAGCCTGTAAGATCTCATCTGTTACCTCACCGTCTTTTGCTGCAAGGAAAGTTTCAGGATCGTTTAATACTTTTTTCGCTTGATCTTGGAATTCTTTTTCATTGCTTTCTCCTTTAAGAAGATAATCCAAAGAAACATCAAGTATGTTTGAAATATTAATTAAGGTTTTATAGTCAGGCTCACGACTACCTAGTTCATATCGGCTTTTTCGGCTGTCCAAGCATATATTATAAATTCCGCTGTGTTTAAGTGCGAAGCTTGTAACAGGTTTAAATGAAAGCCTGATATCTAATGACTCGGCAATACGTTCAAAATTAATTTGTTCAGGCTCTGTAATATCAATCTTCCTGTATAAGTTTTCAATCCAATCCTCTAAATGACTGTTTGTATACCTCAAAATGAAAAACCTCCTTAAAGACGATAATCTAAAAATTGGATTCGTTAAATATTATAGGAAAACCACGACTTTTTTCGTAGGAAAATGCGTCTAAAGGTGATGGAATATAATAAAAGAGAGCCCACTGCCGTACTTAAAGAGCTGCACCATTGAGTGTAAAGCATTGCTAATCCTTTTTTTGCTGGTGTAATTATTTGTAAAGTATTAAAATTGCAAGTGAAAGGGGCATGTAAACCAAATGGACTTCAAAGGAGTTTAATCATGAAAATGAATGAAAAGATGAAAGAGGTTCAAAGAAAATATAGAGAAGAGATAAAAAAAAGAAACAAGAGCATGAAGATGATAAAAATTATATTAAAGAAACAATTATTGTCGTAACGATAATTGTATTGTTTATTTTTTCACTTACACCTTACAAGGTTTTTAACAAGAAGATCCCTTTTTCCTCACAATAAACGCTCTTTTTTTATATGAGAACATAAATAAAAATATAAATAAGAAAAACAACAAAAACCCTTGTCATGTAAGGGTTTCTATGAGGTTCAAAAATCATTTTTCATAGGAAGTACGTTCAAATGATGGGGGTGTATCCCAAATGAAATGTATTGTTAAACGGAGTTTTCTTGTTGGAGGGGTTTAATATCAATAAAAAATTACTAAAAAGGTTAATGATTGTGCCAATTTTATTCATCTGTTATGTTTTATTTTTAAATCCTGAAATTATACTTGAAGAGCAATGTCCTAATAAGCCTTATAGTTTAACAATCGTAAAGCACGGGACAGGTATATTCGATAAGAAAATTGTTTTAATATATTACAAGATCAACGGAAAAACAGTAGCTGTTGGGAATTTGGTGTTTTTTGAGAATTTCGGCAGAGATATAGAGGTTACTTGGGATACGAATACCGATGATGGAACTTGGTGGATAGATAAAAGCGTACATTTAACCATGACTTTTGCTAAAAATTTTAAGGGGGATTTAGACAAGAAAGATATTGATTTTGATTATGGTACTGTCCAATAATAATGAATCAGTTTATTTAAAATAGGAATATACACTAAAAGAACCGCAAGTCGCGGTTCTTTTATGTTCAGGTTCAAACTGATTTAGGAGCGATTTTTTCTTTCCTTAGAAATACCATGATTCCAGGGATGGTCATAAGTATAGCTGGTATTAAGTAGAACCAGTCAATGTATATAAGTCCTCCAATCCCTGAAATAAAAAGTAAAACACTGCTCAACTTTGGTTTGAATAAGACAACAATTGAAGCGGTAAAACCAACGTAATCTCTTCATTGGTTGTTAAAGCAAATACGCTTGGCGAGACTGAATGGATTCACTTAACTAAACGCTATTTCCGTTTCAGATACGTAAATGGTAACCTTCAACAATCTGAATTTATACTATACCAGTCACTGGGCGCAGGTGAAGAGGATATAAACATTAACCAAGCTGTTCCTATTACAGCAGTTGCTCCGCTGTCAGTCGAGTTAGATAAAAGCGGCTTAACTGATGATGGTCGTTTAAAAGTTCAGACTGAAGGCCTGAACCTTAGCTCATTAGACACTCAAGCAAAAACAATGGATTTTGTCTTTCACGATAAAACAGAAACCATAGGTGAGGGTAACCTATTCACCGTTGGATCATTCAAAACGTTACTCATTGAGGTTTATGGAACGGCTGAGACAAGTGAATTGAAGTTCTGGGGTAAATCCTTATCGGGAACAAAAAGAGCCCTTAGAGGGCAAAAAGTGGATGATGGAACGTTTGCCACTAGCACAAAAGGAAAATCTGAAGCCTGGTCTTTTGACATTACTGGTTTTAAAGAAATTGTTATGGAGCTTACAGCTTTATCAAATGGGAACTTTTCTGTAAGAGGGACTGCCGTCTCATAAGATCCGGCTGTCCTTTTTTATTTGCCTCTGAGGAGGTGATTAGAAATGGAGGAGACAAGTTTGTTTATCAATTTTGAAACATTAGATTTAGCAAGAGTATATTTATTTGGAGGGGTGAAGTACCTTGATTTACTTCTAGTACTTAGCATAATTGACGTTTTAACAGGAGTAATTAAGGCATGGAAATTTAAGAAACTGCGAAGCCGAAGCGCATGATGCTTCAGCAGCCAATGAAATTTCATATATGAAGAACAACACAAGCTCAACGAGTTTTCACTTTGCCGTAGATGATAAACAAGTCATTCAAGGAATTCCTACAAATCGTAACGCCTGGCATACAGGAGATGGAACAAACGGCACAGGGAATCGTAAGTCGATTGGTGTCGAAATTTGTTATAGCAAGTCTGGAGGCGCACGATATAAGGCAGCGGAAAAACTCGCTATTAAGTTTGTGGCGCAGCTACTTAAAGAACGCGGCTGGGGCATTGATCGTGTCCGCAAGCATCAAGACGGGAACGGGAAGTACTGCCCACATCGTATTTTGTCAGAGACCAGGTGGAATGCGGTAAAAGCTGCAATTGAAAAAGAACTAAAGGCCTTGGGAGGGAAGACTAATAGTTCTTCAAGTAGCTCTTCAGGATCGACTTACACAGTCAAAAAAGGCGATACTCTTTCCGGAATTGCAAAGTCGGAAGGGGTAAGTGTGGCAAACCTCCAGAGCTGGAATAACATTAAGGATCCAAATAAAATCACAGTTGGCCAAAAGTTGAAACTGAAAGGCTCAAATTCTTCCAGCACTAAAACAAGCAGTAAAAAATCATCATACTCCTTGCCTTCTGGTGTCTTTAAAGTGACAAGCCCAATGATGAAAGGCTCGTCTGTTACAGAGATTCAGAAAGCGCTGGCAGCTCTATACTTCTACCCGGATAAAGGGGCAAAGAATAACGGTATAGATGGTGTTTATGGACCGAAAACAGCAAATCCGGTTGAACGGTTCCAGTCAGTAAATGGTCTGAAAGCGGACGGTATTTATGGACCTATGACGAGAGCGAAAATTGAATCTCTCTTGAAATAATTAAGAGGAAGAATAGGGCGGCAAAATACCATTTATACCTGTCTCCTTTTTCTTTATATGTCACTCCTGCTTGTATATTATGTTCTAAGTAGGAGGTGATTATTTTTTATATCTCCAATGCTATTACACTCCATAAAATAACCTTTTGACAATGAGAACTACATTACGAAGCCTAGGTATATTTGAAAACTTGTGTGTACGTTATTAATAAAATAATTCCTCACCAGTACCATGAGTTATTATATAAAAATCATTTGTACATAAATGTCATATCTATATAAATAGCCTAAGTGAGCAGTTATTTTATACAGTTTATTTTAATAAGAATCCCATGAGGCTTATTAGACCCAAGCCGCACGACCTACGAGTTAAAGCCTTGTTTGCTACTGTAGGCTCTTTTGTTATTCAATTAACGGGGCATGTTTGTGCAAGAAGCTTAGGATGGCAAAAATCGCACAAATAGTACACTATCTGGTCTGCTTTCTACTCTGAAACCTCACTCCAGATAATAGTCAACAAAACTAATAAAATGCGTATTAAATGATCTTTTGTAACCGTATTTAAAAGGACAACAAGTACAATTTTTAAAATTTGATTATCTTTACTTTGGATGATCACTAGAATGTCTAATAACGAAATAACAGTCCCAATAATATAATCCTCATATTGGTTATCTTTCATGATTTTTCCTCCATTTTTTATAAAGTATTACTTTACTGTTAAAATGGTGCGTGGATTTGTACAAAGTAATTTTTTTGCACAGTTCGAAACAAAAGCATTTAGGTGAAAATGATTGTTGAATAAGCGGGCGCACTGAGACGGCACAAACGGCACAGGGAACCGTAAGTCGATTGGTGTAAGAGGAACATGGAATTAAGTTAAAGCTACCATTGAAAAAGAATTAAAGGCGTAAGGTGGGAAAACAAGCTCAAGTAAAACAAGTGCAAGTGCAGCTAAAAAGAAAACAACAAACTCAAGCAGCAAAAAAACGTCTTACGCGCTGCCTGCTGGTGTCTATAAAGTGACAAGCCCGATGCGAAAAGGAGACGACGTAAGGCAGATTCAGAAAGCGTTGGTGGCTCTTTATTTTTACCCAGACAAAGGGGCGAAGAATAACGGCATTGACGGTGTATATGGTCCGAAAACAGCAGATGCAGTTAGACGATTTCAGCTGATGAATGGTTTAAAAGCAGATGGCATTTATGGTCCTAAGACTAAAGCGAAAATTGAAGCGAAATTGAAGTAATATAAAAAGGCCCTCTCATAAAATGGGGGCCTTTCAGTGTTTCTTTTAAATAGCTTCTTTTAGTTGTTCTATTACACTTTTCAACCATTCTATAGGTGGTAATCCAATTGTCGGGAAATATATTTCTGCATTACACTTTATAATGTCTTCCTTTTCTTCTTTAGTTAGATCGCTATTTAGAAACTCTTCGCAGTACTTTACTGTAAATAGCAAACCTTCTTTACTAATTTCCTCAATAAATTCATCTAATGCGTGTTCAGGGGATCGGATATCTTGATGAAATGTTGCACCTAAAAAATTTTCTAATTCGTCTAAGAAATCATAACTTTCATCCATGATACTTCCTCTCTTTCTATTTGGTTGGATATCCTGTAAGAATAAAGTTACCGTTGTTATCTTTTTTGAGTATAATTTTTGCGTTTGTAACGTTTTCTACTAGTTCTGAATTTCTTGATACACTTCTGCCGATTATTTCTCCATCGCCCTTGTATCTTAACATTAATTTAGGTTTTTTAGGATCATCAATCCAATTTTCGATTTTCTTTATATTTTTTGGATCGTTTAAAACTGAATTAGCAATTCTCTCAGCCGTAGCCCTATCTTTAAAAGTAGATGAAGCTGTAATATGTGGGTTAGGATCAGTTCTCAGTCTTTCTATTAATTCTTCGTCTGTTTTCCCAACATGTCTTTCTATAAGATGCCCGCCTTTTGCCTCATGAGCAGCTAATCCTCCACCAGGTGCGAGAGGGGTACTATCACCTTGCTTGACATTACCTATACCCATGTTGTTAGAAGTCTCAGATTTTCTAAGTACACTCTCTTTTTTATCTTCAATAATACTTTTTAGTAGAGGAGTGTTTTTTGAGTTATACGTATTATCGATGTCTTGGGCAATCCCGACAAGTGCAAGATCATTCTTATTTCTCACAATAGAATTGATGTAAGCTTTGCCTTTGTTTATCCCTTTATTGACATGAGCAGCAGCTGTTCCACCTTCAACCACTTTACCTACTTTAGAAAGCTTAGTAGGGGTTTGCACTGCAGCACCTGCACCTTTTGGACCAACGATATTACCGACCGCATAACTGATATAATGTGCTCTTGTATATGCATCGCCATTTATCATTTTATCATTCCATGAATCGACGATGTTTGTCCAAATTATTTTAGGGTAGGAGGGGACACTTAAGACTGTTGTAATTGTTTTTGCAAGTTTTAGTTCCATAGGGAGCTGTGAAAATTCCCATGCGCCTACAACCAAGTCCTTGATGCTATATATCGTATCATCAATCGCATCGTTAAGCCCATCATTAACCCCATCGATGATATCCAATGCCGTTTTACCTGCATTGATTACACTTTCACCGACGGACTTCAGCTGTTTTGCTTGTTCTAGCTGCACCACATACTGTAACTGTGCAGGTTCAAGGTTCTCATATCCGATTTTCTTCGCAATTTCTAAATACTCATCCGGATCTGAGACACCATTCGCAAGCTTTTTCTTTAAGTCTTTTATCTCTCGTTCCTTCGCTTCTTCTTTCTTAATCTTCAAATAGGCTTCAGTCTGTTTCTCAATATCACCTTTTTTCTTATGTATATCACTCTCACGGTACGCCTTAGCGTTGTAGTGAATGGGCGTAGCGTTTTTACCTTTGCCCGTTGCTTCTTGGAGCTTTTGGAAATCTGACTTGATGAATTGTTCATTTGGTTCTGATAGGGCATATTCTGTCAGTAAATCTTCGTCAAGGTCACCTAGTTTTTCAATTGTTTTTTTGCGTTTGTCATTGGCATCCGCAAGCTCATCCTTGAAGGTTTCTGTTGAAAACAGGTCGAGCGGGAGGATGTCGTCAATATCGTTTAGGATATCTTTCATGGCCTTTTTCTGTTCAGACATGATGGACTTTGATTTTTTATGGGCGTTAGCCAGTTCATGTTCTAAAAAAGACTCTTCAATATAAGCATCAGAGAGACCTTTGTCCTCTACAGCTCCGGCAATGCTGTTAAAAAATGCGATTTTCATATCAATGTAGTCGATCCATTGATCAGTGACACCAACATGGTCGTGATAGAATGCTTTAATGTTGTTAGCACCTTTACCTGAGAATTCGCTGTCGTCCAGTTCAGCGACGCTTTGTAAAGCTTTTCTCAAGTTGACCATTTGCGTCCTTAGTTCTTTATATTCTTTGGCGCGGTCTGTAGCTTCAGACATAAGTGTTTTAGCTTCAAAGACTTTCATAATCATACCCTCTCATTTAATCGTATAACAAAATATTACCATGGAAGAATGATGAAACTAACTGTTATGTGGATCAAATGGTGGAAATGAATCATTCGATCTGTGTCTTTTGATCTAGTTTTTGGGGTTTGACCAGCTTTTGTGAAATGCTTTTCATGGCTAAAATAAGAAAAAGCCGTTATTAAAACGGCTAAAGGGAATTACAACTAATGTTGTTTATCGAATCAAACAAGGAATTCATGAGTAGGTGCGGGAGTTACATTCCGGGATGCTTCCTCCATTTCGCCTTAGACATAGATCCGAAAAAGGCAAGTCCGATTAAAACGGCGGATAAATGATAAACAATTTAGATATTTGCTTTTTAGTATATACACTATCTTTTTGGAAGGATAGTCCTACTGCTGTTCGGTCTGCGCATATCATGTTGCATCTTTTATGATGAAAACATTTTCAGAATGTTTGTGAATAGTATTATACTATAAGTAATTCTTTAATGAGGATTATCACAGTAAGGTGCAACAGATAAAATGCGTGAATAGCCAATTTTATAAAAGTACTTGAATAACCTTCTTTACCGTTATAAAGAACGGGAAAACGAAAAATTGATAGTCATATAGAAACAACCTGGTAAAACAAGTCCGGTGCACCTAAATTGGTCAGTTAGAGGAACAAGCTGAACAAGATATAAGTGATAATTTTTTGGCCTTTGATTTATCTTAGAAGTAGAATTCATTATATCGGTGATTAAAAAGGTAAAGGAGATGTTCTAACATGAATAGTATGAAGTACATATTGTTTTTCCTGGTCTCTTTAATTTTACAAGCTATTTTGTTTTTTGGAATAAAAAGAGATTCTGGGATTACTATACTCGACATGTTAGTTATGTCCTTGTTATTCAGTTTATTTATGTTTTTAATTGATAGAGTCCTTACAAAAAAGCAGGCATAATGCCTGCTTTTTTATTATGAACGAACCGAATAAAAAGTTTGCGGTTTTTTTGCGGTTCAAACACTTTTTGGAAATGTTAGAATATTACATAAAAAGACATAAAAGGAGGGGTCCTGTGAATCCGGTTTTATCATCGTCAGAAGTTGGCGTAAAGATCAATGAATGGTATAAAATGATACGTCAATTTAGTGTCCCGGATGCAGAGATTTTAAAGGCAGAGGTGGAGCAAGAAATCCAACGGATGGAGGAAGATGAGTATTTACTCATTTACTTCTCCCTAATGAAATTCCGTCATCAACTCATGTTAGATTATTTGGAACCCGTAACAACACGTATAAGACCAACTATTGACGAACTTCTTGAAAAAATTGAGACTTCAAATAAAGGCATATCTGGTCTTTTGTCGTATTATTCTCTGTTTTTCAGAGGGATGTACGAGTTTGATAAGAAGCAATACATGAAAGCTATCTACTATTATAGAGAAGCCGAAAAGCAGCTTATACATGTCCCTGATGAGATCGAAAGGGCAGAGTTTCATTTTAAGTTAGCTGAAGCATATTATGGTATGAAGCAAAGTCATGTGTCTATGCATCACGTTAAACAAGCATTGGATATTTATAATCAATATGAACTTTATAAGGTGCGGAAAGTTCAATGTATGTTTGTTATTTCAGGGAATTATATAGATTTTAAACGTTATGAAAAAAGTCAGCCGCATCTTGAAAAAGCATTAGAGTTATCTAGGGAATTGAATAACAAGAGGTTGATTAGTTCTGCGTTATATAATTTAGGCACAAATTTTGCTGACAGTGGCGATTACGAGCAAGCGGAAGTATTCATGAAGCAAGCTGTGGAGATAACAGAAAAAGAAAAGCTCACAAACTTGCCACATTCTTTATTTTCTTATGCAAAAATCCTTTTTAAACAAGGAAAAATGAATGAAGCTATCCAAGTAAGTAAGAAAGGTTTGTCAGCAGCTCTTTATCAAGGTGATGAGCTTTTTGCAAAATTACAGGGTTATTTAAAAGCTCTTTACGTCGATGCGGTGGATCAACATGGAGTTAATCAAACCATAGAATACTTAGAGAAGAATAAGAACTATTCTTATGTTGAAGACATTGCCTGTGAGACCGCAGCTGCTTATGCAAACTCAAAAGAATTTGAAACATCTTATGTTTATCATCAGAAAATGGTTGAAACTCAAACACAAATTCAAAGGGGAGAATGCCTGTATGACTTTTAAAAAGAGGTTAAGCATTATCCTGGGTTTGTCATTTGTTTTAGTATGTGGTTTCGGTACCGACTTTACAGAGAACCAAACTCAAAACACATTTCATATTGCTTCAGATCGTCTTCAAACTTGATAATACTACCCTAAACCTCCTTCATAAATGGAGGTTTTTTTATTTGATATCAACAGAAACAATTGAATCAAATGCGATATAATTAGTATCCCCTTTTAAATACTTGAGGCATAACCTTATTTTTTTGGGAGAGGAAAAGGCAATAGGGCGGCACCGTAATTTAAATTTTCGGTGAGACCGCAATAACTTTTTGTTTCTCAGGGAAAATCTCTCGATGGAGGATTAAGTGCTTTTGGGGATTAGCTCATTATAGTAGATGAAGATAGTGCTTCAAATGGTGGTTTCAAAATTGCTGAAGATCGAGTTGGTGCATAAAAAGGAAGGGGATTAGGCCCTTCCTTTTTACGTTTAATATATTTACTTTATAATAGACAAAGTGTTTGTTTGAACACTAAAGCACTCTTTAGTTGAAGAAGAATTTTCTTTTTAAAAATAGGATGATTATTTATTTCTAAGCAGTTAAAGCATTGCGTTACTGTTCTCTTTGGTCATCATTTATTTATATTTCTAAATCTAACTAAACTCCAAATTGTTTCAAATGATGGTCAAGGTGCTTGTATATCCCTTTTCCCCATTGCTCAGAAGTCAGTTTACCGAAAAAAGGATGTGGATGAGTCGTACACTTCTCTGGACCATTATTTTGGAAAGTTATAATTTTTTGTTTCAGTATTTCCTTCTCTGTTTCAAATTCTTTTTCATCTACAATCAAAATGTCAGGAATCGTGGACATATTTTGGGCTAATGGCTTGTCATTATAAAAAATTGGTTTCACAAAGTTTCCTATTAATATTCCTAACCAACCTCTCGCTGGAAAAGAAAGTCCCATTGCAATGTCTTGAAAGGATGAGCAATGTGCTAACATTTGGGAAACATCCATTTTACCCCATTGGGGCTTGGAAATTGGGCTTAATTTGTCAATACGATTTAAAATTTCCTCTAAATGCAATTGATTAAAAATATTTTTCATTTATGCATCTCCCCCTATTCTACACCTGCTAATAAAATGATACCTAGTGTACCCAGCAAGCCCAAAATGAAATTTCGTACTGGAAAACCTTTTCCTCTTACTCATATGTATAATATATCCTAAAATTTCTGCCGATGTAATCACCTTGTTAAGTTAAACTTTTGAACCTTTTATCTGTCTGTGAAAATTTAAGAGACATAAGAGAGGGAAATGGAAATGCTGTGAGGATTTACCATGTGAGGACCTAATGAGTGTAGTGAAAAACCGTTAGCTTTTTTACTGCTTTTTTATACTCATTGAAAATCACTTTATTAGGACAAACAGTTATTACATAGCATTACCCAAGGGGTGATGCATTTTATGAAGGTGATAATCATCGAGGGACCGCAAGCTGACAAATGCATTAACGATTGCTATCATTATTTAATAAAACTTTATAGAAAGGAGATCCAGGGTGATAGCAAATATATGTAAGGGTATCGACCGAGGAACAAGCGATCAAGGGATCGAGCATCGACAGCCAGCTCGAGGCCTCTAAGGATGTGCTGAAGTATGCCGATGAAGGATTTTCTGGAGAGCTTTTGGAACGTCCGGCTTTGAATCGCTTAAGGAAGGATTCAAAATTGCCGCAGTTCGAGTTGGTGCATAAAAAGGAAGAGCGTCAAAACTCTTCCGCTTTTATGGATGGAATGCCGAAATTTTCTCATGGGAAAATTTATTTTTTAGCAAATCCCTGTTTATTTAAATATTCAAGCATGAAGGGTAGTTTGCTTCTTTCGAGATGGTCCTCAATATGATCTTTCCATCCCTTTACTTTTTTCACTGTGAAAGGAGCTTTAACAGGACGGTCTCGGTAGTACTCACGCATCTGTTGATCATAGGTTGCTAATTTTTCATCATCTAGTGATTGATACTGATTATCAAACATGACCATTGATTGAGGCAAGCGTGGTTTTAGTCCAGGTTTCTCTTCAGCAGGATGACCTATGCATAGCCCTACTAAAGGAACCACATGTTTTGGTAAATGTAATACCTCAGTTAATTCTGTAATATGAAGTCTTATTCCGCCAATATATACACCACCGAGTCCCATTGATTCGGCTGCAGTCAAAGCATTTTGAGCCATTAGCCCAGCATCAAATGTACCTATTAAAAGGTATTCAATATACTCAAGATCTACATCGGGAGCGATTTGATGATTTCGGTTAAAATCTGCACAAAAAATCCAAAACTCTGCTGCCTCTTCAATATAAGGCTGGTTCGCAGAAAGCTCCATCACTTTTTTTCGAAGATCTGGATTTGTAATTCTAATGATAGAAACGGCCTGAAGAAGGCTGAAAGATGAAGTTTGATTAGCTGCCTTAAAGATTGCTTCTCGTTGCTCCTCTGTCAGTGGTTGATTTGTAAAAGATCGTATGGATGTATGATTACTAAGTAATTCAATTGTAGTATTCATATTGACACTCTTCCTTTCTTACATATTAGATTCAAACTGATTAAGTTGGGCCAGAGTTACTTTTGAAAAATAGTGTAACTTGTATACAATATGATAAAATCAGCACTCTAATTTATGAAGAGGGCAATTTAAATTGCCGTAGTACATTTTTTTGTACTTAATACCAAAAACTAGATAAAAAGATGGCTAGATTTTGTTAAAACGGATTTGAAAAAGAATTTAAATGGAATAAACAAAAGATTATTAATCCGGCAAATGTCCCGAAAAAGGAAGCTTGTGTCAACCTGCTTAGTTAGTAAAAAAAAGCTGCCACATTAGACAGCTTCTGATCTTTTAACTCTTGCCCCCATTACGATAATACATTTCTTCACAAACTCTTATCATATAAAATTAGTCTACCTGCTCCCCAAACTTCTTCCCGAACTCTTCCATCAAATCAATTATAGGAATGAATTCTTTCCCTTTTGAGGTTAGTGAATACTCTACACGAGGAGGAACCTCAGGAAACACCTCTCGCTTAATTAATCCATCTGTTTCTAGTTCTCTCAGCTGCTTTGTAAGAGAACCTTGTGAAATGTCCCATAAAAAAGCTTTAATTTCGCTATAACGACGTTTTTTTGTTTTTAAAAACCAGAGAATAATATATTTCCAGCGTCCCGAAAGCATATTTTGGGCATATGCAATTCCATATACTTCTCTTTGTTCCTTTATACACTCTTTGTCAAATCCATCCTTACATATTTTAGACACCTTTTCACCTGCTTTCCGCTGTTAAGTACAGAAAAATGTACTACGGCAATTTAAATTGCCTACTTTAAATAGATGAGAAACGGTTTTATTCTAGTATATGTAAAAGAAATACTCAATACTCATTACGCTTTTCTTAATATATGTTTACGATTTGGTGAACATATAATGGTGTAACTTTATGCAGAATTATTCTTATATACAAATTCTTTAGGAGGAAAAATAGTGAAATTCGGAATTATAGGTGCAGGAACAATTGGGTCAATTATTTCTAAAAAATTAGTTGAGAATGGGCATGATGTCAAAATTGCAGATGCAAGGGGAATTGAATATGTAGAAGGAAAAGAGCTTGCTGGAACACCTGTGCGCGTAGAGGATGCAATTAAAAATATTGATGTTCTTATAATATCTCTTCCTACAAAAGCAATGCCAAGCATTCGGAACACCATCGATCAAGTCGGAGAGGAAGTAATCATTGTAGATACTTCAAATTATTATCCTTTTAGAGACGACAAAATTGAAGAAATCGAGAACGGGATGGTTGAAAGTGTTTGGGTTTCAAATCAATTAGGCAGACCTGTCATTAAAGCGTTCAACAACTTATTAGCCTATACTTTAGAAAATGAAGGAACATCCGCAGATTCTAGTGAACGAATCGCGATGGCAGTTTCCGGTAATGACGCATCGCAAAAACAAGTAGTTATGAACGTAGTATCCGAGTTAGGCTTCGATGCAGTAGACAGTGGTTCTTTAAGTGACTCTTGGAGACAGCAGCCAGGAACTCCTGCTTATTGCACAGAGCTAACAAAAGATGAACTCACGAAAGCGTTGAAAAAGGCGAATAAAGAAAAAGCACCATTACTACGCGACAAAGTGATGGAAATATTTGCAGAGAAAAAGGATGTTGAATTTTTACACGAGGATGTTGTGAATCTAAACAGAGAAATATACAATTCATAAAAACAAGCTATCAAAGGAAGAAATTAAAAATTAATCATATAAAAGATGAAAGGTTAGACGTTTATTGTTTTGGCTCAACATTTTTTACCATAATTGATATAAACGTATAGAATTGATGACAAATGAGTAAAAAGAGTGTAATGAAAACAAGCTTTCATAACCAGTGATAAGGATTTACTATGTTGAGGGACTCGGTTTAGATGAAGATACCAAATCATATTGGTATCTTTTTTGTTTTTGCTTCAGAGATTATTAAATCTTCTTTGATTATTTTAAAGTTTTGCCTTAAGACTTAAAATACATAACATATGAATAAGTTCTAAATTCTTTACCGATCGTTCTCAAATTTGATATACTTGAGACAGGTTAGATCTAACTGTTTTGCTACTCAAATGAGAATGATCATTCTTTAATGATTTAAGAATGAGGGAGGGATGAATGCATCAATGATTCTCAGTCCTTTCTCAGTATAAAGAGGTAATACGTTCTAAGGTGGGATTACATGGCTAGAAATAAAGAATTTGATGAAAAAAAAGCATTAAGAAAAGCAATGGAGCTTTTCTGGGAACAGGGTTATGAAAAAACATCCATGCAAGACTTGGTGGACCGTATGGGCGTTCACCGCAGAAGTATCTATGATACATTTGGCGACAAACATACTTTATTTATGCGAGCCTTATGTCACTATGTAGAAATAATGGAAGTAAGAATGAAGAATGAAGTGAAAACAGAATTAACGGTTAAGCAGGCTATACGAAAATTATTTGAAATGGTTATTTACCCAAAAGAAAATCATCCAAAAGGATGTTTAGCTGTTAATGCAGCTGTTGAATTATCCCTAATAGATGAAGAAGTAGCTAAGAAAATTACAGAGATTTTTATAAATGCGGAAGCATTATTATTTGATCTGCTAAAACATGGTCAAGAACAAGGAGAAATTCCTAAACACTATGACATCAAAGGGCTTTCTCAATTTATTCATAATTCACTCGTAGGGATACGAGTATTAGCAAAAACGACAAATGATAAGGGAAAATTAGAAAACATTATTGATTTGACTTTGTCGACACTAGACTGAATCTATTTTGTTATACGGGTTAACTAATTAAAAAAATTTGTTTTCGAGGAGAGAATAATATGAAGTACACAGTTATTACAGGAGCAAGCTCAGGTATAGGATATGAGGCAGCATTAGCGTTTGCTGCTCGCGGCAAAAACTTAATTATTGTAGCTAGAAGATTAGATAAATTAGAAGAGCTTAAATCAACAATTCAGAATATTCATCCTGATTTGGATGTTATTATTCGTACAAGTGACTTATCTATCACAGCTCAGGCATATACACTGTATGACAATTTAAAGGAATATCAAATTGAGACTTGGATTAATAATGCCGGGCTTGGTGAATCTTCTTCTGTCACGGATCAGAATTTAGATAAAGTGGAAACCATGTTACGTGTCAACGTAGAATCCTTAACGATTCTTTCTACACTATTTGTACGTGATTATTCGGATGTAGAGGGAACTCAGTTAATTAACGTATCATCAGCACTCGGATATGCAATTGCTGTTGGCAGTATTACTTATTCTGCATCTAAATACTTTGTTAGTGCATTTACAGAAGGGCTTGCAAAAGAACTGGAACGCAAAGGTGCGAAAATGAAGGTGAAAGTTTTAGGACCAGCAATCACGGAAACAGAATTCATGAAAAATGCATCTGATACGAAAGAATTTGATTACAAAGCAAATATCCCGATGTACCACACAGTTGAGCAAGTGGCGAGTTTTATGATGAAGCTTTATGATAGTAATCAAGTAGTAGGAATTGTAGACGAAAACTATGAATTTCAATTAAGAGATCAAATCTATCCGATTCTAGAGATGTAATATTTCAAGTTATTAAACCTATATAACGATGCTCTATATCACTAACACTAGGAAGATGAAAAACATTTATTTACAGTATCGGTTCTAAAAAATTTAATCATTTGAGAATGATCGTTCTAAAAATCACTAATGTTTAGGTGGCCGGTTAATCATAAAATAGGAAGTCAGACTTCGCTTAAAGTAAGATTCCCCTCCACCTAAACGATTATATAAAAAGGTAAAAACCTAATAAATGTAATATGATAGAGGATGCTGATAAAAAAATGAAAACACTCATGAAAGCAGCTCAGATCACCAAGTACTCTAAAGATCTCTATGCCCAAATCAATGACATTCCAATTCCTGAAATCGATGACAACGAAGTCTTGGTAAAGGTCAAAGCTGCGGCGGTCAATCCACTCGAAATGTTAATTATTGCAGGCAGCGTCAAACTGATTCAAGATTATGAATTCCCATTAACGCTTGGTAATGAATTGACAGGTGTTATCGAAAAAGTCGGAAAAAATGTGACAGAATTTCACGTAGGAGATGCCATCTATACACGTCTCCCTCTAGAAAATATTGGTGCTTTTGCGAAATATGCCGCAATTGACGCTGCCGCAGTTGCACCCATGCCAAAAAATTTGTCCTACGTGGAAGCCGCTGCTGCACCACTGGCTGGACTCACAGCGTATCAAGGTCTGCATGAAGAACTTGAGGCACAGTCAGGTAAATCTGTTTTCATTCCAGGTGGATCAGGCAGTTTTGGTCAAATGGCTGTACCAATCGCAAAGGCAATGGACCTAAATGTCATTGTTAGCGGTAGCTCAGAAGCGCGCGAACGCATTTTGGAAATGGGTGCAGATCAATATTTGGATTATTCAACAGAAAACTATGTTGACTTGTTGTTGAATGTGGATTACGTGATTGATACACTGGGACCTAAAGAATTTGACAGTGAATTGAGTATTATCAAACCGGGGGGAAGATTGCTCTCTCTCCGTACAGGACCAAATAAACGCTTTGGAAAAGACCGAAATTTTCCATTGTGGAAACAAATGCTATTTTCCCTTGCTGGCGCAAAGTATGACCGCAAAGCCAAGAAACAAAACGTGGAATACCATTTTATCTTCGTTCGTTCTGACGGCGCACAACTTAAAGAAATTACAAAAATCATTGAAGAAAACAACATTGTTCCAGCAATTCATCCAACACTATTTACCATAGACAACGTAAATGAAGCGCTAAAACTAGTCGCAAATGGACGATCAAAAGGGAAAGTGATTATTAAATTTTAAGGGGAATATGAAGAAAGCAGTCAAAAAGTTGAGATCATTTATGTAAAGGATTTTGAAAGGCAATAATAAAGTTACAAACCGCGAGATCTGCTATTAAGAAATGGAAAAGATAAAGAGCTAGGTCAGATCATAGAAAAACTTCAGCAAGCCGGAGTCCTGTAGCAGTAATGATAAAACATGGAGAACTAGACATTTCAATTGTTTCTTATGGAAAATGTTGGAATGAAATTGAGACAGGTGCTTTCTCTAACAGACATGTCACTAGTGGCATGTTATTTACCTAGTTATAAAAGAAAACTCTTTATTGGGGACTTAGGCATTAGTAAATGTCAATAAAAACCGATGGTTTTAACTATCGGTTTTTTTTAGTGCATTTTTCACACTCATTGAAAATGATCTCATTAGGACAAACACTTATTACATAGCATTACCAAGGGGTGATGCATTTTATGAAGGTAATCATCATCGAGGGACCGCAAGCTGAAAAATGCATTAACGATTGCTATCATTATTTAATAAAACTTTATAGAAAGGAGATCCAGGGATCGAGCATCGACAGCCAGATCGAGGCCTGTATAAATAGGTGTGTTGAAGCATGCTATGAAGGGGTTTCTAGCGCGAGCTTTTATAACGTCCGGCTTTGGATTGCTTGAGAGAGGATGCAAGTAAGCAAGTAAAGGGCTTATAAGTAAAGTCATCTGCTTCTCGGAGAGCTTATCAGCGATGACAAAAAATGATTTTCATAACTCTTTCATATATTCTTTCTCTATTTTTTTAAAAAGAAACTTTAATGAAATAGAGAAAGCCGGAATGTTAGATCCGGCCTCTGCCTGAAATAGGTAAAGCCATTAGCCAAGTAACATTTTTGTTACTAAATTCAAGTAGTTCTAAATCTTCCTCCCATAAAAATGGGGGAACGAACATAACATGTTTCATATCGGTTTCTTCTTTATTTGAGTTACTTTTAGTCGAATTGGCATTAGCGAAATGTGAGTGTTTTTCAGTCTTTAGAGGTTAAAATTAATTAATAGCTCAAAGAAATTAGCTTTCACACTTGACTATATACCTATAGGGGTATATTATTGCGTTATGAATAACAAGGGGTTAATAAGGTGGTGTGGTTAGTATCAATTATTTAGTTGTTGCATTTCTGCTTATTTTTGTTATTATCCATGCAACGTATAGACGTTATTATCCTATAACCGGAATCTCTTGTACCCATAAAGATAAATTAGAGACCATGGACATAACAATATTAGATATTCGCCATTATAACGATGTACCCAATTTTTCGGATGGTATTATTTTAAACATCCCATATGCGTATCTAAAACGTTTTTATTTAGAGATTCCACGTGATAAAATACAATAATAGCTCATGATAGGGTGGAATTAAATTTAGGAGTGCGTTTTCTGAAGAGCAAAGGTATCCATGTAAATAGTTATGAATTGGCAACATGTAAATGTAAAAATAAATTATAGAAAGGATTTCATCGATATATGGAGTATGATCAAAAGATTAAAAACCGCTTACGCCGAATAGAAGGACAAATTAAAGGTGTATTGACTATGATGGAACAAGGAAAAGATTGTAGAGAGGTTGTGACCCAACTAGCAGCTTCACGTAATGCTATCGATCGAGCAATGGGTTTAATTGTGAGCACAAACCTTGAACATTGTGTTCGTGAAAGTTTAGAAAAGGGCGAAGACACACAAAACTTAGTAAAAGAAGCAGTCGACTTATTGGTAAAGAGTCGATAAAAAATTCATCAACCTATATTTAAGGTTGACGAATTTTTATATGTGTTATATTATACCCCTGCCGGTATTTAATGAGTTGAATAATAGCAGATCTTTCGAAAAAATTTTTTGATCTCGATATACCCCCACGGGTAATTGGTTAGGAGAATAAACATGACAGAACAAACAAAACGCACAACAATTGTTTTATTTAGCGGGGATTATGATAAAGCAATGGCAGCCTATATTATTGCAAATGGTGCTGCTGCCTACGATCATGAAGTGACGATTTTCCACACTTTTTGGGGATTAAACGCTTTGCGTAAAGAAGAACCTGTTCCAGTGAAAAAAGGGTTTCTTGAAAAAATGTTTGGTAAAATGATGCCTCGCGGTGCTGATAAGATGGGTTTATCTAAAATGAACTTTGCAGGTATGGGTCCTATAATGATTAAAAATGTGATGAAAAAGCATAATTCACTGACATTGCCTCAGTTAATTGAGACGGCTCAAGAACAGGATGTAAAGCTTGTAGCTTGTACGATGACAATGGATCTTCTTGGTTTACAGGAAAAAGAACTATTAGATGATATCGACTATGCTGGAGTAGCAGCTTATTTGGCAGATGCTGAAGAAGGCAGTGTCAACTTATTTATCTAACGTTACCCATTGCAAATTCAATAAATGAAAGGGGGGGGACACTATGGACAGTGGCGTACTTATCAATACCTTACTTATTTTATTTTTACTTTGGATTGTATTTCGACGTTTTTTACCAGTGCAAGGTGTTAAACAAATAACAACTGCTGATTTAAAGTCAGAGCTTAAAAATAAAGGCAAACAGTTTATCGATGTACGAACACCTCATGAATTTCGTACAAGACATATTCAAGGGTTTAAAAACATTCCCTTGTCAAATCTGCTTCGTCAAACCAATCAACTTTCGAAAGATAAAGAAGTTTTTATTATTTGTCAAAGTGGAATGAGAAGTCTAAAGGCGAGCAAGGTATTGAAAAAACAAGGATTTAAAAATATCACAAATATTAAAGGTGGTATGAATACATGGTCATAAAACCTTAGATAGTATTTTTTTTGTATATTTATATACCCCCACCCCTATTTAAAAAGGAGGAAAAAAATGGTGAAGGCAAATATTGTGTTAGACGCTAAAGGTTTGACGTGTCCAATGCCCATTGTAAAAACGAAGAAGAAAATTAAGGATTTAAAAGCTGGTGAGATACTAGAAATTGAAGCAACAGATAAAGGCTCTACGGCAGATTTGCAAGCATGGGCAAATAGCACAGGTCATGAATATCTAGGTACTGAAACAGAGGGAGAAATACTTCATCATTTTCTTCGTAAAGGAGGAGAACATTCATCAGAAAGCACACCTTCTATTCCTGAGGTTTCACTAGAAGCTTTCAAACAGAAAGTTGAAAGTGAGGAGTCTCTTAACATTTTAGATGTCCGGGAGTTAGATGAGTATGAAGAAGCTCATATCCCGGGAGTTGTGCATATCCCTCTTGGGGAAGTGGAAAAGCGCTCTAACGAGTTAAACAAAGATGATGAAATTTATATCATTTGCCATTCTGGAAGAAGAAGTGAAATGGCAGCCCAAACGATGAAAAAACAAGGTTTTAAAAAGGTTATTAATGTTGTCCCTGGTATGCGTGATTGGACAGGTAAAACAGAATAAATAAGAAAAGGGTGATAACAAATGAGTACAAGAGTAGCAATTATTGCGGCAAATGGTGGTCTATTTGATGCCTATAAGTTTTTAATATTGCGACTGCCGCAGCAGCAAGTGATCAAGAAGTATCTATCTTCTTTACATTCGAGGGATTAAATCTGATTCATAAGCAAGCACATCAAGAATTAGAAATGCCGAAAGGAAAAGAACACTTTGCGGAAGGATTTAAGAAAGCAAGCGTGCCGTCTATTCCTGAACTGATTGAAATGGCACAAGAAATGGGAGTTACATTTATTGGTTGTCAAATGACGATGGACGTTATGGGTTTAACCAAAGATGATTTTGTAGAAGGAATTGAAGTAGGCGGGGCTGTTACCTTTTTAGATTTTGCTAAAGATGCTGATGTATCCTTAACATTTTAGTCTCGTTAAAAATAGATTCGATATAGGAGGTATTTAAACATGACCGTAAAGGCACTGACCCCAAAAGAAGTGACAAAAAAAATCTTTAACAAAGAACCTTTATTTATTTTGGATGTGCGTAATGAAAATGATTTTAGTGATTGGAAGATTGAAGGGCATGACTTTGACCATTTGAATGTTCCTTATTTCGATCTTTTAGATGGAGTAGAAGATATATTGGAGAAAATTCCTTCTGATAAAGAAGTGCTAGTCGTTTGCGCAAAAGAAGGTTCATCCGTAATGGTATCCGAGATGCTTTCAGAAGCAGGTCTTTCTGTATCCTATCTTAAAGGCGGAATGAAAGCATGGAGTGAACATTTAGAGCCGGTAAAAGTCGGAGATTTAAAAGATGGTGGTGAAATTTATCAGTTTGTTCGAATTGGGAAAGGTTGCCTATCATACATGATATTCTCCAATGGAGAAGCAGCCATAGTAGACGCTACGCGTATGGCAGAAGTGTTTATAGATTTTGCAAAGGAGAAAGGTGTAACGATTACTCACGTATTTGATACACATCTTCACGCAGACCATATTTCAGGTGGGAGAGTAATTGCCGAAAAAACAAAAGCAACCTACTGGTTACCGCCTAAAGATGCTGAAGAAGTGGTATTCGATTATCAGCCGTTGGAAGAAGGAAATGATATTATCATTGGAAATATAAAGATTAGAATTCAACCGATTTATTCTCCAGGGCATACCATTGGCTCCACTTCTTTCATTGTCGATGATCAGTATCTTCTTTCAGGTGATATCTTATTTATCGATTCAATCGGCAGACCGGATTTAGCCGGTATGGCAGGAGATTGGGTAGGAGATTTAAGAAAAACTCTTTATAGCCGTTACAACGCGTTATCAAAGGATTTAATTGTATTACCGGCACACTTTATGATCATTGATGAGCTAAATGATGATGGAAGTGTTGGTAAAAAACTAAGTACATTATTTGCCGAGAACCATGGTTTGAACATTGCTGATGAAGCAGAATTTAGGCACTTAGTGACAGGTAATTTACCTCCACAACCCAATGCATATCAAGAGATTCGCGAAACAAATATGGGGAAAATCAACCCAGATGAAGAAAAACAGCGTGAAATGGAGATTGGGCCAAATCGTTGTGCAATTCGATAAAAGATGATTATTACCAAACAGAGGAGAGATGAACATGAAATCAGATAAAGTATTAGATGCTAAAGGGCTGGCATGTCCAATGCCAATCGTCAAAACAAAGAAAGCTATGAATGAAATAGAATCAGGTCAAATATTAGAAGTGCATGCAACCGATAAAGGATTCAAAAGTGACCTAGCGGCTTGGTCTAAATCAGGTGGGCATGACATCTTAGAGCAAGCTCAAGAAGGAGATGTACTGAAATTCTGGATTGAAAAAGGCTAATGAATGTGAAAGGGTATCGAATAAAAAGATACCCTTTTCCTTTGAAAAGGAGGAAAACCAAATTGGATATTGCCTTTATCACAACTCTTTTCATTATAGGGTTTATTGGTGCCTTTCTTTCCGGATTGATTGGTATTGGCGGTTCAGTAATTAATTATCCAATGTTATTGTACATTCCTTCTTTAGTAGGGGTGATGTCATTAACTGCCCATGAAGTTTCAGGGATAGGGGCTATTCAAGTTTTCTTTGCGACACTTGGCGGTGTTTGGGCTTATCGTAAGAGTGGTCTTTTAAATAAAGCATTAATTATTTACATGGGAAGCAGCATCCTTTTAGGGAGTGTATTGGGGAGTTATTTTTCTCATCACTTATCTGAAAAAGGAATTAACTTTATATACGGAATTCTGGCTATTATAGCTGTTATTCTAATGTTTATACCTAAAAAAGGACAAGCACATAGAGACGGCAAAGAAGTGATATTTAATAAATGGTTGGCTTCGTCCCTAGCGTTTATCATTGGTGGCGTATCAGGTATTTTAGGAGCTGGCGGCGCCTTTATCCTAGTCCCCATTATGTTATCGATTTTAAATATTCCTGTTAGAATCACCGTCGCTTCATCTCTTGCGATTACACTTCTTTCATCTATTGGAGCAACAGTTGGAAAGGTGATTACAGGTCAGGTACTTTTTTTACCTTCTTTGATTCTTATTATCTCAAGTTTAATCGCTTCGCCTCTAGGAGCAAAACTGGGACAAAAAGTAAATGAAAAAATCCTGCGGTGGATCTTAGCTTTACTGATTTTGGTGACGGCTGTTAAAATTTGGTTGGATATTCTGTAACAGATCACTTTCTTACGTATGATTAAAAGAAAGACCAACAGAGTGTTTCAAATGTTGGCCTTTCTTTTTTATGTTAAGACATTTACATAATGTTCAATAAATGTTTGTACAGGATGAAATTCTTTTTGATAATGGATGACTCGTACCAATCTATATGATAGCCCATATAAAGTATTTGAATTAGTATTGTCTACTGTCGATTAGCATTTTTATACACGGATAGTGAAGAATTTGAGTATTTTAAAAGAAGGATAAAGCTACGAGGAATACGAACTCACATAACTCGACTTCTAAAGTTGCTCCATTCTTTATTCAAACAACTCATCCACAACATGTTTTAAAATCTCGTAAGACTGAATTTCCTTGCTCAATTCGTAAATATTAGATAATACAATTAATTCATCTACTTGATACATTTGTTGGAATTCAATTAGTTCGCGACGAATTGTTTCTGAATCACCCATGATTGTATACCCCAGTCGACTATGGAGAATTTCTAATTCAAACTGTGATAACGATTCTAGGAAGTTTTCAGTGGGTGGAATAAGCTTACTTAAATTATTTGTGTAAATATCAATATACACCTGCAAATGACTTGCAGAAATAAAAGATGCCTCTTCCATAGATTCTGCTGCAATCACATTAATACAAGCAATCACATAAGGCTCTTGTAAATAAGAAGACGGTTGGAAATTTTCTCGATAAATAGCGAGCGCTTCTTCCATCGCATGAGGTGAAAATTGAGCGCCAAATGCATAGGGTAAACCAAGCTTTGCAGCAATTTTCGCTGAATCCGTTGAGGATCCTAACACAAATACAGGCACATGCGTTCCAATACCTGGATAAGCGCGAACCTCTCTCTGCACACTCTTATCCCCAACAAAACGCAAAATATCATTTACTTCTCTTTCAAAGAAAAACACTCCATTATGGTTGGAACGACGAATCACATCGGCCGTTTTTTGATCCGTTCCCGGTGCGCGTCCTAATGCCAAATCTACACGATTTGGATATAATGTTTCAAGTGTTCCAAATTGCTCCGCTACGACTAATGGGGAATGATTTGGCAACATAATACCCCCTGAACCTACGCGAATGTCCTTTGTATTTGCTAATATATGTTGTACAATTGATACGGTTGCTGCACTTGCATAAGCGTCGTGATTATGATGCTCTGCAAACCAAATCCGTTTATAGCCCATATTATCTACAGCTTTAGCTAATGAAACTGCAGAATCAATCCCTTGTTTCATTGTTTCTCCTTGTCTTAATGGAGCAACTGATAAAACAGATATATCAAATTTTTTCATAATTTCACCTCTAAAAATAATGAACTTATACAAAATCAATGGAAAAACCATTTTAAATAAATGTCTCATATTAAATGGTGTACATTCCTCTTTTGTTTTGTATGCAAATAAATATATACTTTCTCAATCGATCAATACATAGGGAAAATAAAGTTATTTCACAATTTCACTTTATTTTTAAAGTTTTAAGCATACATAAAAAATTGCACAGCGAACAGACTATGTAAAATACATCTTATTTTTTCAGAAAGGATACAAGAAAATGATTGATGAAATAGATAAAAAAATACTTGATGAGCTGTCTAAAAATAGTCGCCTTACAATGAAAAAATTAGGGGAAAAAGTACATCTCACTGCACCAGCAACCGCATCAAGAGTAGTAAAGTTATTAGACAATGGCATAATAAAAGGATGTAGTATTGAAGTGAATCAAGTGAAATTAGGCTTCTCTATACATGCTTTTCTTAATATTTATATCGAAAAAATCCATCATCAACCCTATTTAGCTTTTATAGAAACACAAGGTAACTATGTAATAAACAATTATAAAGTTAGTGGAGACGGTTGTTATTTGCTTGAATGTAAATTTCCTTCAAACGAGGTATTAGATCAATTTTTAAATGACTTAAACAAACATGCAAACTATAAAGTGTCGATTGTTATTGGTAAATAGTTAACTTTATAAAACGGAGATGTGTGGTCATATAACATGATATATATCTGCTCTAAAAAAGCCCTAGTTTGGATATGAAATTTACCAAGCTAGAGCTTTTTTTATACATGATTTAACACTTATACATTATGATAACAAGCACATTATTCATCAGACATTAATGACGTATTATAATGATTTTTTACTTCCTTAATAGACAAATAAAGCTGATAGTTTCCATATTTCAATAAATCATTCAAAAGGTGATTTAAAACTTCTTGTGAATGAACCTTTACCTTCAGAAGATAACATGCGTCTCCTGAAATACGATGTGCTTCGCTAATTTCATTACGAGCAGCAATAAATTTCAATAAATCATTATGCTTATATGCATTCATGAAAAAGATGACAAAGGCTGTAAAAGAAAGCCCCACCCTCAATTCATCAATCACAATCGAATATGCCTTAATGATACCGTTATCCTCCATTTTTTTGATGCGATTGCCTACCGCTTGTCCTGTCATATGAATTTTTTCACCGATTTCTTTCCATTGTATCCGAGCATTTTTATTTAATAATTGGAGAATTTGAAAATCAATTGAATCAATTTGCATAGTAACTACTTTCACAGTGAAAAAGTTTTACATAATAGTATTTCATGAGACCATCGAAAATTCAATGGAAATTATATATCCTTATACAGTATAAAAATTTTAAGAGGTGAAAAAAATGACAACAGCTTTATTAGTGATTGATATTCAAAATGATTACTTTCCAAATGGGAAGATGGCTTTAACAAACCCTGAGAAAGCAGCACAAAATGCGGCTAAACTACTTTCACACTTCAGAAACACAGGCGCACCAGTCTTTCATGTACAGCATATCACAGAAGGTAACATGGCTCATTTTTTCCATCCAAATACAGAAGGTGTCGAAATTTATGAGTCAGTACGTCCATTAGAGAAAGAGACAGTTATTGTAAAATATATGCCGAATAGCTTTTTCAATACAGATTTACATGAAAAGCTACAAGAACAAGGGGTTAAAGAATTAGTTGTTTGCGGTATGATGTCCCATATGTGTATTGATGCAACAGTTCGTTCTGCAGTTGAACATGGTTATGTATGCCAAGTGGTAGAAGATGCTTGCGCAACAACAACATTGCAAATTGAAGATAAAATCGTTCCTGCTGAACATGTCCATTACGCATTTATGGCCGCATTAAATGGTGTCTATGCAACAGTGAAAACCACAGAGGCATTTTAAAAATAAAAGAATTTCCTTTGCGAACATAACGTCTTTCTTTTCACAAGAAAGATGATTCAACAACTTAAAAAAGGATGTTCAGAAAAATAACTTCTGGACATCCTTTATTCATTATCTTTATTTTGTTTTTCGGTATCATTATTCCCATCTGATAAAAGATCAAGATGTCCTGTTTTTGATCCATAGTAAGACCATGTACAGGAATTGTTTTTGCCATATAGATATTGATGAAGGTTTACATAAAGCACCTAATTGCTTGATTTACTTTAATGTTAGATCCCTCAATAACTCCATTCTCTTCTAATTTCTCTACTCTAGCTGTAGCTGCTGGCCATGTTAAATGTACTCTCTCCCAGATCTTTCATTGTAATTCGGCTATTATACATAATTTCTCTATAATTTTTTATCTGTTTGATCTATTTGAACGTTAATTCCTTTCGAAAATAAAGTCAAAGAGTTAAAACACTTTTTTTTATCTATGTATTTGAACACTGCTGATATTATACACTTAACTCTGTCGAACTAAGACAAATAAAAAAAAGAAAGTGAGTTGTAAATATGAATATTACACAAATTCGAAATGCAACAATTGTTGTAAAATACGCAAATAAAAAATTTTTAATAGATCCTATGTTAGCAGAGAAAGGTACGTACGCTACTTTCCCTGAAACGATCAGACAAGATCTATTTAATCCTTTGGTGAGTTTGCCAACGTCAATTGATAACATTCTGGATGGCGTAGATGCAGTCATTGTTACTCATCTACACCTAGATCACTTTGATGATGTGGCAAGAAACGTATTGCCGAAAAATATCAAAATGTTTGTTCAAAATGAAGCAGATGCAAAAGAAGTAAAATCAAGTGGTTTCAAAAATGTAGAAGTACTACAACAAGACACAGTTTTTGAAGGGATCCAATTAGTAAAAACAAAAGGTGAACATGGTAGAGGAGAAGAGTTATTAAACTTAATGGGTGAAGTTTGTGGATTAGTATTCAAGCACCCAAGTGAAAAAGTTTTATATGTAGCTGGTGATACAGTTTGGTATGATGCTATCGAAGACGAGATTCATACACATCAACCAGAAATCATTGTTGTTAATGGTGGAGACAATCAAAGATTAGAATTAGGTTCACTCATCATGGGAAAAGAAGACATCTATGAAGTTCACAAGGCTGCTCCTAATGCTAAGATTATATCTGTTCATATGGAAGCTGTTAACCATTGGACACTATCTAGAGAAGAATTAAAAAACTTTAGTAAGGAAAAAGGATTCTCAAGTAATATTTTAGTACCAGAAGATGGCGAGTCTTACACATTTTAATATGAACACCGACAAACAATATTGTCTTGTTCATATTAAAAAATAAGAAATAGAAGAAGCTCATAATATAAAAACTAATCATGAGCTTCTTCTAATGATGAATATAAAGAAATTTTAAATATATCGAAAATCCTAAATATATGGAATAACAAAAATGGAATTTCCAATGATGACAAAAAAACTTGAACAGCAACAGAGATATGTCGTTAGGAGGTAGAGATAATGACAAAAAAAGATACAAATATATCAACACAGCAGCCTGTTTGGTTACAAGGTTATATTGATTCACCAGAAAAACAAAACCAACTTTATAAAAAAACATTAAAAATCTTGATGGTTTCACAAATTTTTGGGGGAGCAGGACTTGGTGCTGGGATAACAGTTGGGGCGCTTCTTGCACAAGATATGATAGGATCGGAAAATGTAGCAGGAATTCCAACTGCCCTCTTTACTTTTGGATCTGCCGTAGCTGCCCTACTTATAGGAGCATCCTCACAACGTTTTGGTCGTAGAGCCGGACTTGCAGGTGGTTTCCTTATAGGTGGATTAGGTGCTATAGGTGTTATAATTGCGGCTTTAATCAACAGCGTTGCCCTATTATTTGTTTCCCTTCTTATTTATGGAGCAGGTATGGCTTCTAATCTTCAAGTTCGGTATGCTGGGACAGACCTTGCAAATGAGAAACAACGGGCAACTGCTGCAAGTATGGCCTTAGTTTCTACTACTTTAGGAGCTGTAGTGGGTCCTAACTTAGTTAATACGATGGGGGAATTTGCAGATTCAATTGGTGTTCCCAATCTAGCTGGTCCGTTTATCATGTCAGGAGCAGCTTTTATAATTGCTGGATTTATTCTCTTAATTTTTCTTCGTCCAGATCCGCTGTTTGTATCAACAGCTATTGCGAATGCTGAGAAAAAAGACGATAAAGTACAGATAGGAGGAAGTCTAAAAAATCCTGCCATAAACAAAAATGGAATAATGGTAGGAGCTGTCATTATGATATTAGCTCAACTAATCATGACAGCTATTATGACAATGACACCAGTTCACATGGGTCATCACGGTCATGGTTTGAGCGAAGTGGGATTAGTTATAGGGCTCCATATTGCTGCGATGTATCTTCCTTCACCATTGACTGGTTTACTAGTAGATAAGTTTGGTCGAACTACTATGGCCATTGCTTCAGGTGCTACTCTTCTTGCCGCTGGATTGGTGGCAGCTATTGCACCGGCAGACTCATTATCATTGCTTATCCTGGCACTAGTATTACTAGGAGTAGGTTGGAACTTTGGTTTACTAACGGGAACTGCCCTCATTATAGATTCAACACATCCATCTGTAAGTGCAAAAACACAAGGAACATTTGATGTCTTGGTAGCACTATCAGGAGCAGCGGGTGGAGCCTTGTCAGGAATGGTTGTTGCACAATTTAGTTATACAATACTATCAATTTCTGGAGCCGTTTTATCATTGTTACTTATTCCAGTAGTTATTTGGTATTTTAAAAGGAAGGAAAAAGCATAAGCTTAAGTATCTTTCCTAAACCTTTGAAGAGCCTAAGTAGACATTACTCTAAGGTGTCTTGGGTGTTATGTAACTTCAAGGTATAAGCGGAGATGTAGCAAAACTTCGACTCTCGCCTTCTTAGGTGTAGTCGATTCCATTGTTGTGCTGGAGCTTGTATACGGTAATGATGAAAAACGCCTGAGTGATAAATTAGAAGTCTCTTGGACATTATTTCGGAGAGGCACTGTACATCAATGATTATATAGAAAGGGGTGTTTATATATGAAGAAAACAATTAAAGAACAAAAGTTGGTATTAATTATACTTCTTAGCAATATATTCATTGCATTTCTAGGTATAGGTCTCATCGTCCCCGTTATGCCGTCTTTTATGAATATCATGCATTTATCGGGAAAAACGATGGGCTATCTTGTCGCCGTACTTGCGGTAGCACAACTGCTTATTTCACCGCTCGCAGGACGATGGGTTGACCATTATGGCAGAAAGAAAATCATCATAAGCGGTTTGTTTCTTTTTGGTGTTTCAGAACTTATCTTTAGTTTAGGCACGACTGTATCAGCGCTTTATATATCAAGGATTCTAGGGGGAATTAGTGCTGCCTTTATTATGACAGGAGTTACTGCATTTGTTGCAGATATTACATCCGTTCAGGAACGTCCAAAAGCGATAGGCTATATTTCTGCCGCCATTAGTACTGGCTTTATTATCGGACCTGGCATCGGTGGCTTTATTGCAGAATACGGTATACGTATGCCCCTCTTCTTTGCGGCAGGCATTGCCTTTTTAGCATGCATTTCATCCATATTTATTTTAAAAGAGCCGCTAACAAAGGAACAGCTTGCAGAAATTTCTGCAAATACAAAGCAAACAAACTTAATAGGCGATTTCAAAAGATCACTTAATCCACGTTACTTTACTGCCTTTATCATTGTATTTGTACTTGCTTTCGGATTATCAGCATATGAAACAGTTTTCAGCCTATTTTCTGATCATAAATTTGGCTTCACGCCGAAGGAAATTGCAACTATTATTACAATCAGCTCAATCTTCGGAGTTGTTATTCAATTATTTATGTTTGGAAAAATGGTAGATATACTTGGTGAAAAGAAACTAATTCAATTATTGTTAATTATAGGTGCAATATTGGCAGTGGTATCTACTGTAATCTCTAGCTTTTTAGCAGTGCTTGCGGTAACTTGCTTCATCTTCCTCGCATTTGACTTGCTTCGCCCGGCATTGACGACTTTTTTATCAAAAGCTGCCGAGAAAGAGCAAGGATTTGTTGCTGGAATGAACTCAACCTATACGAGCTTAGGTAATATCGGAGGGCCAGCCATGGGTGGAATATTATTTGACGTAAACATCCACTATCCTTATCTTTTCGCTGCTGTCATTATGGTCATTGGCTTCGGTATTACAATTATGTGGAAAGAAAACCGGTTGGGAGAAAGCTTAGCGAAAAACTTGAGATCCTAGTGGGGATAGTAAAAAAACCGATGATTTAAACCTCGGTTTTTTTATTTGTTTTCATATTCTTTGAAAATGACCTCATTTGGACAAACAGCTGTTACATAGCATTACCCAAGGGGTGATGCATTTTATGAAGGTAATCATCATCGAGGGACCGCAAGCTGACAAATGCATTAACGATTGCTATCATTATTTAATAAAACTTTATAGGAAGGAGATCTAGGGTGATAGCAATATATGTAAGGGTATCAACCGAGGAACAAGCGATCAAGGGATCGAGCATCGACAGCCAGATCGCGGCCTGTATAAATAGGTGTGTTGAAGCATGCTATGAAGGGGTTTCTAGCGCGAGCTTTTATAACGTCCGGCTTTGGATTGCTTGAGAGAGGATGCAAGTAAGCAAGTAAAGGGCTTATAAGTAAAGTCATCTGTTTCTCGGAGAGCTTATCAGCGATGACAAAAAATGATTTTCATAACTCTTTCATATATTCTTCCTCTATTTCTTTTAAAAGAAACTTTAATGAAATAGAGAAAGCCGGAATATTAGATCCGGCCTGTTCTAAATCATTTCCCTTTTGCTTTCTTTCGCTTTTCCTTCTCCGCCCGATAAAACTCATGAAACATCTTCATCAGCGCCCGTTTTTCAATCCGCGATACATAGCTGCGCGAGATACCGAGTTCTTTGGCAATCTCACGCTGCGTTTTTTCCTTCTTCAAATCAAGCCCAAACCGTCCGACAATCACTTCCTTCTCACGATCATCTAAAATGTCAATGTATTGTTTCACTTTTTCAAGCTCCATATTGAGCTGGATCGTATCAATCACGTCTTCATTTTCTGATTTTAGTACATCGATCAGGCTTATTTCATTCCCTTCCTTATCCTGCCCGATCGGATCATGAAGGGAAACGTCTTTTTTTGTTTTTTTCAATGCGCGTAAATGCATGAGAATCTCATTTTCAATACACCGCGCAGCATACGTCGCCAGCTTTGTCCCTTTTCCGGCGGAATAGCTTTCAATTCCTTTGATCAGCCCGATTGTTCCGATGGAGATTAAGTCCTCTGCATCCTCACCTGTATTTTCGAACTTTTTCACAATATGGGCGACCAAGCGAAGATTATGCTCAATCAGCATGTTTCTGGCATGTTCATCTCCTTTAGCCATGAGCTCTAAGTATTTTTTTTCCTCGCTGCTTGAGAGCGGTTGTGGAAAGGCATTGTTTTTCACGTAAGATACTAAAAAGACAAGCTCTTTAACAACAAAGCCGAACGCTGCGAAAACACCTGTCACCATCGTCACCTCCACAAAAGTATGTAGGCAAAAGCCTATATGTAAATGTATGTGAGCAGGAGGCTGTCTGTGTCTGTACCGGGAAATTTCTCGCAGGGGAGCCTGGCTTTCGTGAGCAGCAGGTCAACTTCAAATTTTAAAAATAATCTTTATCATGCGCCCATACATTGAAATGAACGATGTATGGGGGGATGGGAATGAAAAAATGGATGGCAGGCCTGCTTCTTGCTGCAGCAGTTTTTCTTTGTTTAGTGGTTCCGCAGCCGATCAAGAGCGCTTCTTTGTATGACAAAGTGTTGTATTTTCCGCTGTCTCGTTATCCGGAAACAGGGGATCATATTAGAGATGCGATAGCAGAGGGACATTCTGATATTTGTACCATCGACAGGGATGGAGCGGACAAAAGGCGAGAGGAATCATTAAAAGGAATTCCGACGAAGCCGGGCTATGACCGGGATGAGTGGCCAATGGCGGTTTGCGAGGAAGGCGGCGCAGGAGCTGACGTCCGATATGTGACGCCTTCTGATAATCGTGGGGCCGGCTCGTGGGTAGGGAATCAAATGAGTGGTTATCCTGACGGCACCAGAGTGCGGTTTATTGTGCAGTAATCGAGAAGAGGCTCTTTCTTGAGCCTCTGTTGTTACGATCCATCGCGATGCTGAATGTTCGGAGGATAGGTTTCTGCTTTTCGCCAATACTGGCGTGTGTCTTCGTCTCGAACAACGATGCCCAACTGTGCAAGCTCGAGACGGAATTCTTCCACATCGTCTGTTTCCTCGTCTTTCAGTGCTTTGTGACGAGCTTTCAATAATGCATGGGCACTTGGCGAGAGTTCTGGTGCATCAGGTATCCACCGGCGAAATTGATCTTTAAACGGATCACCATCTGCTGCCCAATCGTAATTGTGCTTTCTAAAGGCCTTCTCGACCTTTTCAGGTTTTTCATCAATTTCTTCTCGTGCCAATTCATATCCGGCTGTTCCTAGGAGGACAAGCCGTTTGTGATCGATAAACACAAGAGCGATGTCGTTGGAACGAATTGTTTGCACTTTCTTTCCTTTGATTAATTCCACTGTGTCATCTGTAATTTTTACAGACAGCAGCATTGCAATAACAGAATGAGCGAACCAAATCCCTGCACACATGCCAAGTATCGCAGTGATAAATGCAGTTAGTGACCCTTGAAAAGATGTGACCAGCCGAAGCGGTCCCTCAAAAGGAATCCACGGGAGGGATAATGCCCATTTCGCAAACTGCGGGATAAAATACCCGATCGTAAGTCCGATGATTGCAAGTGCGGCGTATAAAAGAGATGCAGCGGTTTTCGTAACTCCAATGAGAGTGTGTGATTGATCCTGCAACATGTCACCTTCTTTTACTGAATAAATCGAATTCTCCCCCATATTTTAACTTAAATAGATGGTAAATCAAGGATAAAATGATGGTTTTTGATATAAAGGGAGAGTCGGTTATGGGGGAACAAAAAACATAAGCAACGCACCTGATTTTACAGTCGTGCAATTAAAGCTGTTTCGAAAAAAACAAGCGGAAGAACATACAAATCACAAAGGAGAGGGGACAGTTAAATCCTTTCGGCCTCATTTTATACGTATCACAATACAGTTCACAGGGAACATAAAGAATAAAGGTTTTTTAGACAACCGGGAGGAACAGACATGAAAATCGGATTAATCGGCTTAGGGAAAATGGGCATAAACATAGGAAAGCAATTCATTGACCGCAATCATCAAGCGGTCGGGTATGATGTAAATCAAGCGGCTGTCGATGAACTGAAAGCATATGGGGCTGAGGGGACAACAAATCTAAATGAGTTGATTTCTTCATTAGACACGCCGCGTATACTATGGGTTATGGTACCGCATGGCGTTGTCGATGCTGTTTTGCGTGATGTGACACCTTTATTAAGCAAAGGCGATATTATCATTGAAGCCGGAAACTCTCATTATAAAGAATCGATTCGTCGCTACAATCAAATGAAAGAAGCGGGTATATATTATTTCGATGCCGGAACGTCGGGCGGAATGGAAGGCGCGCGCCATGGAGCCTGTTTTATGGTGGGAGGTGACCCCGAGGCATGGGAGATTGTAGAGCCGCTGTTTCGAGACACTGCCGTCAGAAACGGATATCTTTACGCTGGTGAAGCGGGGAGCGGACATTTCTTGAAAATGATTCATAATGGCATTGAGTACGGAATGATGGCGGCAATCGGTGAAGGATTCGAAGTGCTGGAAAACAGCCAATTTGATTTTGACTACGAAAAGGTTGCCAGAGTGTGGAATCATGGCTCTGTCATTCGCTCTTGGCTTATGGGGCTGACTGAGCGAGCTTTCTCTAAAGATGCGAAGCTGGATCAGATCAAAGGCATTATGCATTCCTCAGGTGAAGGAAAATGGACAGTGGAAACAGCGCTTGATCTGCAGACCGCAACTCCGGTAATCGCCATGTCGTTACTGATGAGATACCGTTCTTTAACAGACGATACGTTTACAGGAAAGGTTGTCGCTGCGCTTCGAAATGAATTTGGAGGCCATGCGACAGAAAAAAAGTAAGGGGGCGAACAGGCCACCTTATTTTTTTTGCACGTTCAGCAAATGAGGGAACTTTTTATAAATGATCAGCATAATGATCAGAATGTAGGCTCCGTAAATGCTGAAAGACAGTAATTTATTGCTGGTGAAATTGGCACCTGCAATGGTGACAACGACAATATTCGGGATTTTCCCTATGAAAGACGCGAAGAAAAAAACATGCCAGCGGACCTGACTCAGCCCGCATATCACATTCATTACAAGAGAAGGAATGACCGGGATGAGTCTTCCTAGTAAAACAGCGGTAAAAGCATTTTTGTGAAAGGAAGCCTCGTAGCTTTGGATGGCAGGATAGGCCTGAACTTTTTTTCTGGCCCAATCTCTAAGGCTGTACCTGGCGAGAAAAAACAGCATCATCGTACCAAGCATTGAGCCGGTCAGTGTAATCCAGATCCCATTTGCCATTCCGAACACAGCGCCATTTAAAGCGGCAACCAAAGCAAACGGCACAATTGGGAAAAAAACATCGGCAGCAATCAGCAGCATACTGAATAAAACAGAAAACATTCCTCCTGCTTTAATCGCATCAAGCCAAGCTTCTTTCTGAAAAAAACCGACTGCAATGATAGTAATAATTATGATGATACCTAGTATCTTTTTTAACATTTCTATGGTCACTCCCAACTAAGATGATGTCAGGAGCCACAATCTCCGTCATCTAGAGTTAGTATAACTGGTGTCATTTCAGCGGTTCAACTGAAAACCATGTTTAGGTTGAGAACACAATTCTTTTTTATCTTGTAAAATAGGCTGTCCATCTTTCTGTTTTCTGCATTTTTTAATAGTAGGGAGGGATGGAAATGGTAACGATAAAAAAGGATTTTATACCGACATCGAACGATAATCGTCCTGGCTATGCGATGAGTCCTGCTTACATTACGGTGCATAATACAGCAAATACCGAAAAAGGCGCAAATGCGAAAATGCACGCCAATTATGTGAAAAATCCAAGCACATCTGTCAGCTGGCATTTTACAGTTGATGATTCAGTCATCTATCAGCATCTTCCGATAGATGAAAATGGCTGGCATGCGGGCGACGGCACAAATGGGACAGGGAATCGCAAATCGATCGGGATTGAGATCTGCGAAAATGCTGACGGCGATTTTGAAAAAGCAACAGCAAATGCCCAGTGGCTGATCCGGAAACTAATGAAGGAAAACAATATTCCGCTGAAACATGTCGTTCCCCACAAAAATTGGTCCGGAAAAGAATGTCCGCGCAAACTCTTGGATCGCTGGAATTCTTTTATAAACGGAATTTCTTCTTCCGATACACCTCCAAAAGAGTCGTCTCCAACATATCCTCTGCCGTCAGGTATTATCAAACTCACTTCGCCTTATCGTAAGGGCACGAAAGTCCTGCAGCTGCAAAAGGCTTTAGCCGCGCTTCATTTTTATCCTGATAAAGGTGCCAAAAATAATGGGATAGACGGAGTTTACGGACCGAAAACAGCAAATGCCGTCAAGCGTTTTCAGCTTATGAACGGATTAACTGCTGACGGCATCTATGGACCAAAAACAAAGGCCAAGCTTAAATCGAAGTTAAAGTGAATGCAGGGGTAAGGATAACCTGTTTCCAGTGCGGATACAGGTTATTTTCTTTCCTATTGCTTGCGGGTTTTTTCGATTGAGAAGAAGGGAATTTTAAAAGAATCACCTGATATGCAGAAATGAAAGCAGAATGATTTTCACTAAGGGGGACACGTTAACAATAGGAAAAAAACAGTGATAACGAAAAAACTCTTCGTTGAACGAAGGGGAACAGAGGTATAACATTAAGATGAGGCTTTTGGGGGTGTAAAGATGAAGCATTTTTTGATCCTTTTCCTTCTGCTGTTCGTTACAGCAGGATGCGATGGAAAGGGATACGAAGACGTTGTAGCATTTGGAGACAGCAACACGCGAGGCTCAAATTGGGATTATCGCGATTATCCAAAAGCACAGCAGTGGGTCAATATATTAAAAACGGCTGAACGAGGAAATCTTGATATACTCAATGCGGGAATTGGCGGACAGACAACAGAGGATGCCCGTCTTCGGTTTCAGACAGATGTGCTGGATCAAAAACCGAAGCATTTGTTTATTATGTTCGGCACGAATGACGCAGCGATACTGACTGAGGGGAAACCGAGAGTGTCGAAGCAGCGTTTTAGAGAAAATCTGGTTTATTTTATTAAAGAAAGTAGAAAACACGGTATCAAGCCAATCTTGATGACGTGTATCCCAATTATTGAAGGAAACGGGAAGCACCACCTGTTTTACTATTCCAGATATAAAGCAGCTGCTTTTGAACCGAAAGGCGGGGCGAGGAAATGGCACAACTCATACAATGATATTACAAGAGATGTGTCGAAGCGCTTGGACGTCCCTCTTGTAGACAACTGGCAGCATTTTGTAGAAGAAGACGGCGGAAAAGCAACTGATGAAGCGCTTATCCAATCCGGTCTGATAGATCCTTCAGGCAATCATATGACACCTAAAGGGGCAAGGATTATATATGAAGGAATACAAGATGGGCAGGTTCTGAAGCGCTGAGCCGGACAACGGCCTAAGCCGTTTTATTTCACCTACATAGGCTGTTAAAAAACCTTATTAAAGGAGGCACTTCACATGTGCAGCGGTTATTCCTATTCGTATCCTTTCGGCAGCTGGCCATACGCCAGTCGGGCATATGGATACGCTTTTATCGTTGTTTTAGTTGTTGTTCTCCTGGTTGTGGGCGGCATATATTGGTTAGCATAGTAACCGTCCCTTTAAAACACCTCTTTTTAGGGGTGTTTTTTGCTGAAAACAGTAGTAAAGCGCGTAACCGAAGTGATATAATATCAGTCATCTGAGTAAAAAAAGGAAATACGCCCGGAAAAAATAGACAAATTCCTATTAAGAAGATACGGAAATAATATGTCCGAGCGATCTTCTTTTTATTTCGTTTTCAATTAACTCGATAAAGTCACGGTTTAAATTCATTTCGGTGGCTTTGAAATAAGACTCTATTAGTAATTCATCAGACAGTTTTCTCATGCTAGGAACCCAATTAATGGGAGAGACACCTCCTTAAAAGTTGGAATCATTCATGATTTTAACGCATACATTGATAAGTTGCGTTCCTCTGAGGCTGAAGTTATCTTTAATCTACCATGAATTTCATATAAGAACAATCGTTCTGTTATCCACACCAGAAAGTGGATAACTTGTGAGTATCGTGTTTATAATTTGTCTAAAGAGTGATGTAATAAGAGTGGATAGTGTGTGTAATTTTATCCACACCTGGTGAAGAAACCCAATTTTTGTCGAAATTTTTTTGCTCAGTTTTTCTTTAGACGCAAGTTCGATTTTTTTCGACAATCATTTTAAAGAGAAAGAAAAGGGAAGGGTGCGGGTTTTGTTAAAAAAGTTTTTTTTACCTGACGAGTTTGTAAAAAATATTTTTCATATTACACCTGAGAAATTAAAGGAACGAAATGTAAAAGGAATTATTACTGACCTGGATAATACGCTTGTTGAGTGGGACAGACCGAATGCGACGCCGCGTTTGATCGAGTGGTTCGAAGAAATGAAGGAGCACGGCATTAAAGTGACGATTGTCTCTAATAATAATGAAAGAAGAGTAAAACTTTTCTCAGAACCGCTTGGAATCCCATTCATCTATAAAGCAAGAAAACCGATGGGCAAAGCCTTTAACAGAGCGGTGCGCAATATGGAGCTGAAAAAAGAGGACTGCGTTGTTATCGGAGACCAGCTTCTGACCGATGTACTCGGGGGAAACCGAAACGGCTACCATACGATTTTGGTCGTACCTGTCGCTTCCTCTGACGGATTCATTACGCGCTTTAACCGCCAGGTCGAACGCAGAATACTGAGTGCTCTCAAACGAAAAGGGCACATTCAGTGGGAGGAGTAAGAAATGGAAAAGGTTGTTTGTATCGGCTGCGGAGTTGCAATCCAAACCGAGGACAAAACAGGTCTGGGATACGCGCCGCCTGCATCGCTTACGAAAGAAAATGTGATTTGCCAGCGCTGTTTCAGACTGAAAAACTATAATGAAATACAAGACGTCTCCTTAACGGATGATGATTTTTTAAACATTCTTCATGGAATTGGGGAAACAGATTCTCTCGTTGTTAAAATTGTTGATATTTTTGATTTTAACGGCAGCTGGATCAATGGGCTGCAGCGCTTGGTGGGAGGAAACCCTATCTTATTGGTTGGCAATAAAGCCGATATTTTGCCTAAGTCACTGAAAAGAGAACGTCTGATCCAGTGGATGAAGCGTGAAGCGAAAGAGCTTGGCTTAAAACCGGTTGACGTATTCTTAGTCAGTGCTGGACGCGGCCAGGGGATCAAAGAAGTCATTGATGCAATTGAGCATTACCGCAACGGCAAAGACGTCTATGTTGTCGGGTGTACCAATGTAGGGAAGTCAACCTTTATTAACCGGATTATTAAAGAAGTGTCAGGTGAAGAAGATATTATTACGACATCCCAATTTCCGGGCACAACCCTTGATGCAATTGAGATCCCGCTGGACGATGGCTCAGCGCTTTATGATACGCCGGGAATTATCAACCACCATCAAATGGCGCATTATGTTAATAAAAAGGATTTAAAAATATTATCTCCTAAAAAGGAGCTGAAGCCTCGCACATTCCAGCTTAATGATCAGCAAACACTGTATTTTGGCGGACTTGCAAGGTTTGATTATGTGTCCGGGGAAAGGTCTCCTTTTATTTGCTATATGCCAAATGAGCTGATGATTCATAGAACAAAGCTGGAAAATGCAGACGCGCTTTATGAAAAGCATGCAGGGGAATTGCTCACACCTCCGGGAAAAGACGAAATGGATGAGTTTCCGGAATTAGTGGCCCATACGTTTACGATCAAAGACAAAAAGACAGATATCGTTTTCTCTGGGTTAGGCTGGGTAACAGTGCATGATGCCGATAAAAAAGTAACTGCTTACGCGCCAAAAGGCGTTCACGTATTTGTTCGGCGCTCATTAATTTAATGAAAAGGGGAGAGGAGTATGAAAAAGCTGTACGGGGTTATCGGAAATCCGATTGGCCATTCCATGTCACCTGATATTCATAACGCATCATTGAAAGATCTCGGTTTAGACGGACATTACCATGCCTTCAAAGTAGAAGAAGATGATCTGGAAGATGCGGTAAAAGGAATAAGAGCACTTGGTATACAAGGAATCAATGTGACTGTTCCGCATAAGGTTTCCATTATGGATTATCTGGATCATATTGATGAAAGTGCAAAAGTGATCGGTGCCGTAAACACGGTCAGAAGAGAGGGAGACAAGCTTGTCGGATACAATACCGACGGGGAAGGCTTTGTAAAGTCATTAATGAAGGTATTGGACAAGCCCATCTCTGAACTGTCATTCTTAATGATCGGTGCGGGCGGAGCGGCAAGAGCCATCTTTACAACAATCGCCCGTGACATCCCAAAAAAGTTTGACATTTGCAATCGGACGTTAGAAAAAGCCAAGCAGCTTACAGAATCCACTCCCTCGTTCCATAATAAAGAAGTGTTAAGCATAAAAGAAGCAGAAGAGCGGCTTGAACAGTATGATGTTATTATCCATACAACGTCTGTGGGCATGTATCCGAACGTGGACGATGTGCCGCTTTCATTACAACGTGCTGCAAGCAGTGCCGTTGTTTGTGATATCGTGTATAATCCAATTCAGACAGCCCTTTTAAAACAAGCAAACCAAAAAGGCCTGAAAACACTCGATGGAGTGGGCATGTTTGTTGAACAGGCAGCGTTGTCTTTTCAATTGTGGACTGGGCGAGAGCCTGATATTGAAAAAATGAGATCAATTGTAATAGGACAATTAGGAGGAAAAGAATGTTAACAGGTAAACAAAAACGTTTTTTGCGTTCAAAAGCGCATCATTTAACGCCGATTTTTCAAGTAGGTAAAGGCGGAGTAAACGACAACATGATTAAACAAATTGCTGAGGCGCTTGAAGCGAGAGAGCTGATTAAAGTCAGTGTTCTTCAGAATTGTGAAGAGGATAAAAACGATGTTGCGGAAGCTCTCGTAAAAGGAAGCCGCTCTCAATTGGTGCAGACAATCGGCAATACAATTGTGTTATATAAGGAATCAAAGGAAAATAAACAAATCGAGCTTCCTTAAAGGTGGTTGAAATGAAGAAAATCGGAATTTTTGGAGGCACGTTTGATCCTCCGCATAACGGTCACCTCTTAATGGCGAATGAGGTGTTGTATCAGGCGGGGCTTGATGAAATTTGGTTTATGCCTAATCAAATTCCGCCCCATAAACAGGATGAAGACTATACGGACAGCTTTCACCGAGTGGAGATGCTGAAGCTTGCGATTGAGTCTAATCCATCCTTTAAGCTGGAGCTGGCTGAAATGGAAAGAGAAGGGCCTTCATATACCTTTGATACCGTTTCTTTACTGAAGCAGCGTTATCCGAATGATCAGCTGTTCTTTATTATCGGTGCTGATATGATTGAATATTTGCCGAAATGGTATAAGCTGGACGAGCTGCTGAACCTCATTCAATTTATTGGAGTAAAGCGCCCCGGTTTTCATGTTGAAACCCCTTATCCGCTTCTCTTTGCAGACGTTCCGGAATTTGAGGTATCATCAACTATGATAAGGGAACGGTTTAAAAGCAGGAAGCCCACTGACTACTTAATCCCTGATAAAGTGAAGAAGTATGTAGAGGAGAATGGTTTGTATGAATCGTGAGGAGGCACTTGCCTGCGTTAAGCAGCAATTGACCGAACACCGATATATCCACACAATTGGCGTGATGAACACGGCGATCGAACTTGCGGAGCGTTTTGGAGCCGACTCTAAAAAAGCGGAAACAGCGGCTATCTTTCATGATTACGCTAAATTCCGCCCGAAAGAAGAAATGAAACAAATTATTGCACGGGAAAAAATGCCTTCGCAATTATTGGACCATAATCCGGAACTGTGGCACGCTCCGGTCGGCGCTTATTTGGTCCAAAGAGAAGCGGGGATACAAGATGAAGACATTCTTGACGCCATCAGGTATCATACCTCTGGAAGGCCTGGCATGACACTTTTAGAAAAAGTCATTTACGTTGCCGATTACATTGAGCCCAACCGGGCATTTCCCGGTGTCGATGAGGTGCGTAAGCTTGCTGAGACAGATTTGAATCAAGCGCTGATTCAATCCATCAAAAATACAATGGTTTTTCTTATGAAAAAAAATCAACCGGTTTTTCCAGACACATTTTTAACGTATAACTGGCTTGTGTCTGGCAACTGAACAGGAGGAATTTGTGAATGAACCAAAAGTCCATTTTAAAGATCGCAGCTGCGGCTTGCGATGATAAACGGGCAGAGGATATTTTAGCATTGGATATGGAAGGCATATCTCTGGTTGCTGATTATTTTCTGATCTGCCACGGAAATTCAGATAAACAGGTGCAGGCGATTGCCCGTGAAATCAAGGATCAGGCTGAAGAAAACGGCATTCAAGTCAAAAAGATGGAAGGCTTCGATGAAGCAAGATGGGTGCTCGTTGACCTTGGCGATGTGATTGTCCATGTCTTCCACAAGGATGAAAGAAGCTACTACAACCTGGAAAAGCTGTGGGGAGACGCTCCGCTCGCGGATCTTGAGCTTGGAATGAACCAATGATTTACCAAGGCTTTGCAAGCGTGTATGACGAGTTAATGTCTCACGCACCTTACGATCAATGGACAAAGTGGATTGAAGCATCTCTCCCGGAAAAAGGCCGTATCCTTGATCTGGCATGCGGTACGGGAGAAATCTCAATCCGGCTTGCCGCAAAAGGCTTCGAGGTCACGGGCATTGATCTCAGTGAGGAAATGCTTTCTTACGCCCAGCAAAAGGTCTCTAGTAACCAGCCGATTCTTTTTCTTCAGCAGGATATGAGAGAGATTGCCGGCTTTGATGGCCAGTTTGACGCTGTTGCGATATGCTGTGACTCATTAAATTATTTAAAAACGAAAAATGATGTGATCGAAACCTTTAAAAGTGTATTTCGGGTGTTGAAGCCTGAAGGCATTTTGCTGTTTGATGTTCATTCATCTTATAAAATTGCTGAAGTCTTTCCGGATAGCACATTTGCTGACCAGGACGAAGATATCAGCTATATTTGGCAGAGCTTTGCCGGAAGTGAAGAGCTTTCTGTCATTCATGACATGTCGTTTTTTGTGTGGAACGGAGAAGCGTATGACCGTTTTGATGAGACGCACGAACAAAGAACGTTCCCAGTGGATGAATACGAAGAAATGCTGAAGAGCTGCGGCTTTCAGCTTCACCATGTGACAGCTGATTTTACGGATTCAGAGCCATCAGGACAATCAGAACGCCTATTTTTCAAGGCGCAGAAGTCAAAAACCATCGTTTCCTAAAACGATGGTTTTTTAAAATGCTTTTTTAAGCTTTTGCAGTACAGACAAAAGCATGACATACTCGTTTACACATGAAACTGCTTCTTCACTGCAGAAATATCCTCTTCGTACTTCAAATGAGTATTTTGAAATACCCGGTGAAACATATCCTGCACACCGCTTTCCAGCGCTTTAATGCCTTCTCCTGTCACACCGCCTTTAACGCAAACCTTTTCCTGTAACGCAGGCAGGGTATACAATTCGGTTTCTAACAGTTTTCCCATTCCGACAAGCATTTCCTTACACATCAGAATAGCGTCCTGTTTAGACACTGACGTTTCCGAAACGGCTGCATCTATAAACCGCTGAATCAGATAGCTCATAAAAGCGGGACCGCAGCTTACAATATCTGATGCCACCCTCGTGATATCACTTTCAATTTCTAGCGGTTGAGAGATGTGCTCCATCAGCTCATTGATTTTCATTTTTGCAGATTCTTCGCAGCTTGTGCCGAAAGTGACGAGAGAAACGCCTGCCAGCGCTCTGTTCGTAATACTTGGGATCACTCGCGCCACTTGACACGGCACATACTGTTCGAGCTGTTCAGTTTGAACTGGGCTTGTAATTGAAATGAGAATATGATCCTTTCTTAAATAAGGCACCGCTCTTGCCAGTAAAGGATATATATCAAGCGGCTTAACACAAATAAAAATCATCTCGTTTTCAGAAACAAGCTTTTCCAGACTTTCTGTTACGTTTATGCTGTTGTATCGGTTTTTTATGTGCAACGCTTTTTCAATTGTGCGGTTTGTGATTGTTATGTTTGAGGGATCGGCTGCTTTTGATTCAATAAATGATTCTATAAGGATCGTACCCATATTTCCTGTGCCGATAAAGCCTATCTTCAATGATTTCCCCTCCTTTGAGCTATTATCCTCTAAACCATATGTGTTATCGAACTAAAATATGACGAAAGCGGGGAACATGCGCGATGAATTGGTTGAATCAGCATAAAAAAACAATTATTTTAGCGGCTTCTGCGGCTGTTTTCATAGCGTTATTTTTCATCTTTTCCAGCGGAAAAAACAAAGAGCCGGTGAAGCAGGCTGTATCAACTGAGACAGAAAATGCGGGGGTAAAGCAGGAAGCAGTAAAAGACGAGTCAAACGAAACAATTGTGATTGACATTAAAGGTGCTGTTCAGCATCCTGGCGTTTATGAAATGCGAACAGGAGACAGAGTATCTCAGGCAATTGAGAAAGCGGGCGGGGCCAGTGAACAAGCAGACGAAATGCAAGTGAACTTGGCGGAGCTGCTTCAGGACGGGACAGTGGTGTACATCCCGAAAAAGGGAGAGGAGACGGCGGTGCAGCAAGGAGCCGGAGGCGCTGTTCAAAGCGATGGAGGGAAGGGAGCGCTCGTAAATATCAATACAGCCACCTTAGAGGAATTACAAGGCATCTCAGGGGTGGGACCGTCAAAAGCTGAAGCTATTATTGCATACCGGGAGGAAAACGGGCGTTTCCAGACAATTGAAGATATCACTAAGGTTTCAGGAATAGGTGAAAAGTCATTTGAGAAAATAAAGTCTTCCATTACAGTAAAGTGATTTGACGGTCATGCATAATGATAGGTAAACTAGAGGTCAGGCAACACAACATTTGGAGGGAACAACGTGGAACGAATTTCATGGAATCAATACTTTATGGCTCAAAGCCATTTACTGGCGCTGCGCAGCACCTGCCCGAGACTGTCTGTCGGCGCTACTATAGTCAGAGACAAACGCATGATTGCAGGAGGCTATAACGGGTCAATCGCGGGCGGCGTGCATTGTGCAGACGAAGGATGCCTGATGATAGATGATCATTGCGCAAGAACGATTCACGCTGAAATGAATGCAATTCTTCAATGCTCTAAGTTCGGGGTGCCGACTGATGGAGCGGAGATTTATGTGACGCATTATCCGTGCATTCAATGCTGTAAATCTATCATTCAAGCTGGTATCAAAACGGTTTATTATGCTGAGGACTACAAAACAAATCCGTATGCACAGGAATTATTTGAACAGGCGGGTGTAACTGTTGAACAGGTTGAACTCGATGAAATGATCGTTGATCTGAAAAATAGGGAAAAGCTTTCATTTGTAGCTGGTCTTTTAGAGAAACTAGCGGATGCTGGTCTTGCAGAGGAAGATTTGAAGAAAATACATGAACAGGCGAATACACTTTTTACGAGCTACGTGTGATTGATGCGTAATTCGCGTTTGTTATTGCCTTTGGCGGCAGCTTCGGCAACGGCTGGAATTACTGCCGCCGCTTATTTCTCCGCTGTTTTTCTTTTCTTCCTCTTTCTCCTTATCATTTTCATCAAAACGAGACACGCTTTCCTCATTTTTGTTTGTTTCTTCTCTTTTATATTGTTTTTTGCACTGTATACGGTCACAGATTCCCGGAATGTCTCTTCATATCAGCAGGGCACTTATAAATCCAAGGCAGTGATTGACAGTATTCCTAAAATTGACGGAGACCGTATGTCTATGGTGATTAAGACACCTGATAGCGAAAAATGGGCCGCTTCATATCGCATTCAGTCTGCTGATGAAAAAGATCAGCTGTCATACATAGAACCAGGAATGTCATGTGAGTTGACGGGTGCACTGGGAGAGCCCAAACACGCAACTGTGCCGGGCACATTTGATTATAATGAGTATCTTTACCGGCAGCATATTCACTGGAACTATTCTGTCACATCTATCCATAATTGCAGCGAACCTGTAAATTTCAAGGATAAACTGCTCAGTTTGAGAAAATACATCGTATCATTCACAAACGGCCTGCTGCCTTCTGATTCGGCAGGAATCGTACAAGCACTTACAGTCGGTGACAGATTTTATGTGGAAGACGAAGTGCTTAACGCATATCAAAAGCTTGGTGTCGTCCATCTCTTGGCGATTTCAGGACTCCATGTCGGCATTTTGACAGCCGGGTTGTTTTATATCATGATTCGTCTAGGCATAACAAGAGAAAAGGCGTCACTCCTGTTACTGCTATTTTTGCCGCTCTATGTGATTTTGACAGGGGCTGCTCCTTCAGTGCTTCGCGCCGCTCTGATGTCGGGTATTTACTTAGCTGGGAGCCTCGTTAAATGGCGGGTACATTCTGCCGGTGCAATCTGCCTTTCATACATCGTCCTCTTGCTCTTCAATCCTTACCATCTCTTTGAAGCCGGTTTTCAGCTTTCATTCGCCGTCAGTTTTTCTTTAATTCTATCCTCTTCTATTTTTCAACAACTCAAAACCTCACTGGGCCAGCTGACAATGGTATCTATAATCGCTCAGCTGGGCTCACTTCCTATTCTCTTGTATCATTTCCAGCAGTTTTCGATAATCAGCATACCGATGAATATGTTGATGGTTCCTTTTTATACATTCTGTGTTTTGCCGGGGGCTGTAGCAGGTGTTTTTCTATTAAGCCTTTCCGTTTCGGCTGGTCGATTTTTCTTCTGCTGGTTTGATTTCTTGATGAGCTGGACCAACAGGCTGATCACAAGAATTGCAGATATTGATGTATTCACGATCATCATTGCATGTCCTGCACCTGCTCTGCTCTTTTTATTCACGGTTACGATCATCCTAATGCTTATGACGATTGAAAAACGTTCCTTTTCGCAGCTGGCGATTACTGGAGGTCTTTGCTGCGCGGTGCTCTGTCTTCTTCTCATTTATCCGAGTCTTAGCTCCGAGGGAGAAGTCGATATGATTGATATTGGGCAGGGTGACAGCATGTATGTCGGTGCTCCGCATCAGCAGGGACGTGTCTTAATTGATACAGGCGGCACTTTGTCTTACTCATCAGAGTCTTGGCGGGAAAAACAGCACCCGTTTTCACTCGGGGAAAAGGTGCTGATTCCGTTTTTAACCGCCAAGGGAATCAAACAGCTTGATGCTTTAATTCTGACGCACGCTGACCAAGATCATATCGGAGAGGCGGAGACTCTGCTGAAGCACCACAAAGTGAAGCGCCTTGTGATTCCGAAAGGGTTCGTTTCTGAACCTAAAGACGAGAAAGTGCTGCGGGCAGCCAGAGAAGAGGGCGTGACAATAGAGGAGGTGAAGCGAGGCGATGTATTGCAAATAAAGGATTTGCAGTTTCAAGTACTGTCACCGGAAACACCTGATCCGGCAAGCAAAAATAATTCTTCTCTCGTTCTGTGGATGAAAATGGGCGGTATGAGCTGGATCTTGACGGGTGATCTGGAGAAAGAAGGGGAACAGGAGGTGATGAACGTGTTTCCGAATATAAAAGCAGACGTGTTAAAGGTGGGGCACCATGGAAGCAAAGGCTCTACCGGTGAAGAATTCATCAAACAGCTTCAGCCGAAAACGGCCATTATCTCAGCGGGAGAAAACAATCGGTACCATCATCCCCATCAAGAGGTTCTGCAAATATTACAGAGACATTCCATCCGCGTGCTGCGTACCGATCAATGCGGAACGATCCAATATCGATATAAAAACAGAGTTGGAACCTTTTCTGTCTATCCTCCATATGATACATCAGATATAACAGAGACGAACTAAAAAAGACTGCCGAGAAATCAGCAGCCCGGGCAGTCGCTGTTATGAACCAACCAGGTGAATAACCGTTGCCATAACAAACAAGAAGGCGAAAAATCCGAAGGACACAACAAAACCAACAGCTGAATCTACAGCATCATTTCGTTTGCTTTGAACGTTTTTTTCAAAATCATTCAACTTTATCCCTCCTGACTGCTTTAAGTATAATGGAATCGTTTTGAAAAATCTAGAAGCGAAGGTAACGTTTTCTGTTCTGGTGATTATCGCCTTTTTACAAGCTGTCCCGGGGGCTTGCGAACAGGCGTTTAATATAAATGGGGAAGCAGCAGTCAGGCTTCCTCTTTACTATTTTGCAAACTCAATTTAGGATAGAAGGGGATGACGAAAGAGAGGAAGTCGTACAACAATGGTATTTGATGTGTGGAAAAGCCTGAAAAAAGGAGATGTCCATCCGGTTTATTGTTTATACGGAAAAGAGACGTATCTGCTGCAAGAAACCGTCAGCAGGATCAGACAGACGGTCGTTGATCAGGAGACAAAGGATTTCAATCTATCCGTTTTTGATCTGGAAGAGGACCCGCTGGATCAAGCGATTGCAGATGCTGAAACGTTTCCGTTTATGGGGGAGCGACGTCTTGTCATTGTGAAAAATCCATATTTTTTAACAGGTGAGAAGAAAAAAGAAAAAATTGAGCACAACGTCAGTGCGCTTGAAACATATATACAATCGCCTGCGCCTTACACGGTCTTTGTCCTGCTTGCCCCGTATGAAAAGCTGGATGAGCGGAAAAAACTGACGAAAGCGCTAAAGAAGCACGCGTTTATGATGGAGGCGAAGGAATTAAACGCAAAGGAGACCACAGACTTTACTGTTAACCTTGCAAAAACCGAGCAGAAAACAATCGGCACTGAAGCGGCGGAACATTTGGTTCTGCTTGTGAATGGACATCTTTCATCGATTTTTCAGGAGATTCAAAAGCTCTGCACGTTTATTGGAGATCGTGAAGAAATTACGCTTGATGATGTGAAAATGCTTGTTGCGAGAAGCCTGGAGCAAAATATTTTTGAGCTGATCAATAAAATCGTCAACCGCAAACGGACAGAGAGCCTGCAAATTTTTTATGATTTGCTCAAACAAAATGAAGAACCGATCAAAATCATGGCGCTTATTTCGAACCAGTTCCGGCTGATTCTGCAGACAAAATACTTCGCGGAGCAAGGATACGGACAAAAACAAATCGCTTCTAATTTAAAAGTTCACCCATTTCGTGTAAAGCTGGCGATGGATCAAGCAAGGCTTTTTTCAGAGGCGGAGCTCCGGTCAATTATTGAACAGCTTGCCGTAATGGACTATGAGATGAAAACAGGGAAAAAGGACAAGCAGCTCCTGCTCGAACTGTTCCTTTTACAGCTGTTAAAAAGAAACGAAAAAAACGATCCCCATCATTGAGGATCGTTTTTATATTATGCAGAAAGTCCGTTCACTTTTTTCGCTAGTCTTGATTTGTATCGAGCTGCGGTATTTTTGTGTACAAGACCTGTTTTCACTGCTTTATCAATACGTTTAGCTGCTTCAGTAAGAGCAGTTTTCGCTTTGTCAGCTTCGTTGTTAGCAACAGAAGCTTCAACTTGTTTGATTGCAGTACGCATAGCAGATTTGATTGTCGCGTTATGAACGCGGCGTTCGTTGTTTGTTTTTGTACGTTTAATCGCTGATTTAATGTTTGGCATGTGTTTCACCTCCTAAGATACAACCTGTAGCACAGTGTCTTAAGGTTAAATCTTCTTCACAATAGAACAAATTGTATTCTATCAAACACATCTTTAGATTGCAATATAAATGTAAAGTATTTTTCATTGAAGGATCTCTTTTTAGCATGATTCATACAGCAAATGGCAACAATATAGGTACTGAATGTGAAGGAGGCCCCTGATGAAAAAGAGTGAACTGGATGTTAATCAGTATTTGATACGTACCGATTTGGCAGTGGAAACGAAGGAAGCAATGGCCAATCAGCAGGCTGTGCCGACAAAAGAAATTAAAGGTTTTATCGAAAAAGAACGAGATCGCGGCGGCATTAAAATCCGCACTGTTGATATTACAAAGGAAGGCGCGGAGCTATCGGGAAAAAAAGAAGGGCGCTATTTAACGCTTGAGGCGCAAGGAATCAGAGAGAATGATTCGGAAATGCAGGAAAAAGTCTCTGCTGTCTTTGCGGAGGAATTCTCGGCTTTTCTTGAAAGCCTTAATATCTCAAAAGATGCGAGCTGTTTGATCGTCGGGCTCGGCAACTGGAACGTGACACCTGACGCGCTGGGACCGATGGCTGTAGAAAATCTATTGGTAACAAGGCACTTGTTCAAGCTTCAGCCGGAAAACGTGCAGGAAGGGTATAGGCCTGTCAGTGCGTTTGCACCTGGTGTGATGGGGATTACGGGGATCGAAACAAGCGACATTATTAAAGGCGTGATAGAGCAATCGAAGCCTGATTTTGTCATTGCCATTGATGCACTGGCGGCGCGGGCCGTGGAAAGGGTCAACACAACCATTCAAATATCGGATACAGGCATTCACCCGGGGTCAGGTGTGGGAAATAAACGAAAAGATTTAAGCAAAGACACGCTCGGCGTACCGGTGATCGCCATCGGAGTTCCGACGGTCGTTGACGCGGTGACGATTGCCAGCGACACGGTGGACTACATATTAAAACATTTTGGCAGAGAAATGAAGGATGACAGGCCGTCAAGATCGCTTGTTCCGGCTGGCATGACGTTTGGGAAAAAGAAAGTGCTCACTGAAGAAGATCTTCCTGATCAAAAGCAGCGTCAATCGTTCCTCGGCATCGTCGGAACCCTTCAAGAAGATGAAAAACGGCAGCTCATTCACGAGGTGCTGTCGCCTTTAGGCCACAATTTAATGGTCACGCCGAAGGAAGTTGATTCTTTTATCGACGATATGGCTAATGTGCTGGCGAACGGATTAAACACAGCGCTTCATGAAAAAGTGTCACAAGAAAACAAAGGCTCCTACAATCACTAAACTGTTCTACTTCCTCTAGCTTGTTCATAGAGTAATTACTAGACAAGCGCTGGAGGGATTCAATGAGAAATAAACGCAGAAACAGACAAATTGTTGTTGCGGTAAATGGCGGGAAAGCGGTAAAAGCCATCTTTCTATTTATCGCAAGCCTTATCGTGATTTTTGTTCTATCCGGTGTGCTGACGTCTCTCCGGCCGGAACTCAGGCCGTCGTCTGACTCTTTTTACGGGATTGCTGAAGAATTGCCGGGAGACATGTTTGCACACTTGCTGCGGATGGAAAACCATTATTTCGCTTCTGACCTTTCTCAAACCGACAGCTCATTCCATCTTTCACGTCTTTCTTTGAAGCTGGCGACAAGCATTAACCTCGAAGATCCGCGGAGTTTTCTCGGCCGGGAGCTGCCGGGGTTTGCACAATTTGATACCGAGATCCTGTTAGCTGGACAAGGCACGGATTATACGAATATGCCGGCGGAATCGCCGCCGCCGTCAAAGGTGATGGAGGAAGAAAGAGAAGCGAATTTGGCAGAGATTGAAAAACAGCAAACACAATCAGATCATGCGCAAAAAGATCCGCCGAAACAAACAACCGGTGATAAAAAGGTCGTCTTTATCTATCACACACACAATACGGAATCATATCTCCCTCTATTAAAAGGCGAGACCGATCCTGATATGGCGCGCCATTCTAAAGCCAACGTCACGCTCGTAGGAGATATGTTCGGAAAAGCGCTTGAATCCCAAGGCATCGGAGCCACAGTGAATAAAACCGATATACAGGCAAAACTGAACAAAAAAGGCTTAAACTATGCCAGATCCTATGATGAATCAAGGCCGGTTGTCAAAGATGCGCTCACCTCAAACAAAAATCTGCAATATATCATTGACATCCACAGAGACTCACGGCGCAAAAAAGATACGACAGCAACGATTAATGGGAAAAGCTATGCCCGGGTAGCCTTTGTCGTCGGCAAAAAAAGCAAGAATTTCGAAGAAAACTATAAAATTGCAAGCGAGCTTCATAAGCTGATGGAGAAAAAATACCCCGGACTCAGCACAGGTGTCTTTTCAAAAGGCTCGCCAGGAGATAACGGTGTTTACAATCAGGACTTAACCGACAGAGCGCTTTTGCTCGAATTTGGCGGAGTAGATAATAACCTCGAGGAGCTGCAGCGTGCAGCTGACGCAGCCGCAGACGTATTCAGCGAAATATACTGGGATGCTGAAAAGGTCAACGCAGAGAGCGGCGAGACGAAAAAACAATAAGAAATAGGTGGTTGATTTGATTGCATACTTTGGCAAATGCTTACTGCTTGTCACGATCATGTTTTTAGGCGTACTGTTCGGCATGCAGCAGGCGAATAACGGGATGCTGAGTATGAAAGGCTATCATGACCCTTCACTTAAGGGAGCGTTTACGCTCACCGACGGAAAAAATAATGAAAAAGAAGCCTCGATTTTAGGAGAAACAGTTACGGCGAAAGATTTAGAAGAAAAACAAAAAGAGCTGGAACAGGTCGAAACGTTCAATATGTTCTCTAAAGCCGGAAAAGCGCTTTCGGACACCGTAACCAACACTGCCCAGTCAATGTATGAATGGATACGGGATCTGAATCAATAGTGCGTGAAAGAGAAAAGCAGCCCAGGTTTGACAGGGAACTTTTCTCTTTCTTGTTTTACATTGAATCTTTACAATCCTATTGATATAATCTAAGCTAGTGTATTTTGCGTTTAATAGTAGGAGTGATAGATTGTGACAGATAAAGAAAAGCGTTTAGAGAGGCAGTCGAGAATACGGAATTTCTCTATCATTGCCCATATTGACCACGGAAAATCGACCTTAGCGGATCGTATTTTAGAAAAAACGTCGGCAATCACTCAACGAGAAATGAAAGAACAATTGCTCGATTCTATGGATCTTGAACGTGAACGGGGCATAACGATTAAGTTAAACTCTGTTCAGCTTAAATACAAAGCAAAAGACGGAGAGGAATATATTTTCCATCTGATTGATACGCCGGGACACGTCGACTTCACGTACGAAGTATCCCGAAGCCTTGCTGCCTGCGAAGGAGCGATTCTTGTCGTGGATGCAGCACAGGGAATTGAAGCGCAGACGCTCGCCAATGTCTACTTAGCGCTTGATAACGATCTTGAAATACTTCCAGTCATCAATAAAATCGATCTACCGAGCGCCGAGCCGGAACGTGTGCGCCAAGAGGTAGAGGATGTTATCGGCCTTGACGCATCAGAAGCAGTGCTTGCGTCAGCAAAAGCCGGTATCGGGATTGAGGAGATTTTAGAACAGATCGTAGAAAAGGTGCCCGCTCCGACCGGAGATCCGGAGGCGCCCCTCAAAGCACTGATCTTCGACTCGCTTTATGATGCCTACCGCGGTGTCGTGGCGTATATCAGAGTCGTTGAAGGAACGGTAAAACCGGGACAAAAAATCAAAATGATGGCAACCGGCAAAGAATTCGAAGTAACAGAAGTCGGCGTATTCACGCCGAAAGCGACTCCGACAAATGAACTGACGGTCGGTGATGTAGGCTTCCTGACTGCCTCTATCAAAAATGTCGGTGACACGCGAGTCGGTGATACAATAACGAGCGCTGCCAATCCTGCAGACGAAGCACTGCCGGGATACCGAAAGCTCAACCCGATGGTGTACTGCGGATTGTACCCGATTGATACAGCAAAATATAATGATTTAAGGGAAGCCCTTGAAAAACTTGAGCTGAATGATTCCGCCCTTCAATATGAAGCAGAAACTTCACAAGCGCTTGGATTCGGGTTCCGCTGCGGATTTTTAGGTATGCTCCACATGGAGATCATTCAGGAGCGCATTGAGCGTGAGTTCAACATCGACCTGATTACGACAGCGCCAAGCGTTATCTATGACGTGTATATGACAGACGGCGAAAAGGTCGTTGTCGACAACCCGTCCAACATGCCGGACCCTCAAAAGATCGAACGGATTGAGGAGCCGTACGTAAAAGCGACAATGATGGTACCGAATGACTACGTCGGCGCTGTAATGGAGCTTTGCCAAGGCAAGCGCGGCAATTTCATTGATATGCAGTATTTGGACGCAAACCGTGTCAGCATCATTTATGACATGCCGTTAGCGGAAATCGTATACGAGTTTTTTGACCAGCTGAAATCAAGCACAAAAGGCTATGCGTCCTTTGATTATGAACTGATCGGCTACAAACCGTCTAAGCTTGTGAAAATGGACATTATGCTGAACGGTGAAAAAATCGATGCTCTGTCCTTTATCGTGCATCGTGATTACGCATATGAACGCGGAAAAGTGATCGTTGAAAAACTGAAAGAGCTCATTCCGCGCCAGCAGTTCGAGGTTCCGGTCCAAGCCGCAATCGGCCAGAAAATCGTGGCCCGCTCTACCATAAAAGCAATGCGTAAAAACGTATTGGCTAAATGTTATGGAGGGGACATCTCGCGTAAACGGAAACTTCTTGAAAAACAAAAAGAAGGAAAACGCCGAATGAAGCAGGTCGGCTCAGTTGAGGTGCCGCAAGAAGCATTCATGGCAGTTCTGAAAATGGACGACAGTCCGAAAAAACAATAGAAGCCGCCGCAGTCCTGTACTGCGGCTTCTTTCTGTAAAGAAGGTGAATTCGTTGAAATCAGCTTATATCCATATCCCATTTTGTGAGCACATTTGCCACTACTGCGATTTCAATAAATATTTTATTCAAAGCCAGCCTGTCGGTGAGTATTTAAACGCGCTCGAACAGGAAATGATAAATACAATTGCAAAAACAGGGCAGCCTGACCTTAAAACGATCTTTATCGGAGGAGGCACGCCGACCTCCCTGTCTGAGGAACAGCTTAAAAAGCTGATGGACACGATCATCCGAGTGCTGAAGCCCTCAAGCGCCTTGTCGGAATTTGCGGTTGAAGCAAATCCGGACGACTTGTCCGCAGGGAAATTAAAAATTTTAAAAGAAGCAGGCGTAAATCGCCTCAGCTTCGGTGTCCAAACATTCGAAGACGATCTGTTAGAAAAAATCGGCCGAGTGCACAAACAAAAAGATGTATTTGCCTCTTTTGAAAGGGCGCGGGAAATCGGATTTGACAATATCAGTCTTGATTTAATGTTCGGACTTCCGGGACAAACCCTTAAACATCTGGATCATTCTTTAAATACTGCTTTATCGCTGGATGCCGAGCATTATTCCGTGTACTCACTCATTGTAGAACCGAAAACGGTATTTTATAACTTGATGCAAAAAGGGCGGCTTCATCTGCCGCCACAGGAGCAGGAAGCTGAAATGTATGAAATGGTGATGAGCCGGATGGAAGCTCACGGCATTCATCAATATGAAATCAGCAACTTTGCCAAGGCAGGCATGGAATCAAAGCACAATCTGACGTATTGGAGTAACGAGGAATATTTCGGCTTTGGAGCAGGGGCCCACGGATATATCAGCGGCACACGGACAGTAAACGTCGGACCTGTCAAACATTATATCGACCTGATAGCAGAAAAAGGCTTTCCGTACAGAGATACACATGAAGTGACAATAGAAGAACAAATTGAAGAAGAAATGTTTTTAGGCCTGAGAAAAACAGCCGGTGTCAGTAAAAAACGATTTGCAGAAAAATACGGGCGTTCCCTGGATGAACTTTTCCCAAGTGTATTAAAAGACCTCGCTGAAAAAGGGCTGATTCACAATTCGGAGTCTGCCGTTTGTTTGACTCATCAGGGAAAATTATTAGGTAATGAAGTTTTTGGCGCTTTTTTGGGTGAGTTATAATTGACATTTTTCTTGTGGTTTGATACTTTTGTTATAGAATTAGCACTCGCTTATCGAGAGTGCTAACAGAGGTGATGATGATGTTAACAAATCGTCAGCTGCTGATCCTTCAGGTCATAATCAACGATTTTATTAAATCGGCGCAGCCGGTAGGGTCAAGAACTCTTTCGAAAAAAGATGAAATCACATTTAGCTCTGCAACAATAAGAAACGAGATGGCTGACTTGGAAGAATTGGGCTTCATTGAAAAAACCCATTCATCCTCAGGACGTGTTCCGTCAGAAAAAGGGTACCGGTACTATGTTGACCATTTGCTGTCACCCGTCAAACTGACAAAAAGCGATCTGGACCAAATCCACTCGATCTTCAAAGAGAAAATTTTCGAGCTGGAGAAGACAGTTCAAAAATCAGCGCAAATTTTGTCCGATCTGACGAATTATACATCCATCGTACTCGGGCCGAAGCTGAGTGAGAATTACCTTAAACAGATTCAAATCATACCGATTCAGCCCGATATGGCAGTAGCGATTCTCGTTACCAATACGGGGCATGTGGAAAACAAAACGATTAATTTTCCAGCCAAAATGGATCTGTCTGATATTGAAAAACTGGTAAATATACTAAACGACCGTTTAAGCGGTGTTCCAATGGATGAACTGAATGAGCGCATATTTAAGGAAGTCGTCATGTACCTAAGACAGCACATTACGAACTATGATAATATTCTTGACGCGCTTCGTTCAACCTTTCATTCCACAAGCCACGTCGAAAAATTGTTTTTCGGCGGAAAAATCAACATGCTGAACCAGCCGGAGTTCCATGATATTACTAGAGTTCGGTCGCTGCTCTCGTTAATCGAAAAAGAACAGGACGTTTTAAAGCTTGTTCAATCCCCACACACGGGAATTTCGATTAAAATCGGGAAAGAAAACGACTATGAAGAGATGGAAAACTGCAGTCTGATTACGGCTTCTTATTCTGTCGATCAGAAGCAGATCGGCTCAATTGCGATCATCGGCCCGACCCGCATGAACTATTCCAGGGTTGTCAGCCTGCTTCAGCATGTGACTTCGGACTTGTCAAAAGCATTAACAAGTTTGTATGATGAATAAGGGAATTTTGGCAAATTTTATCGAAGGGCAGCACCCGCCCTTCTCCTTACACTTTGAGGGAGGTGAACACAATGTCAGAAGAAAAACAAACCGTTGAACAAAACGAAACAGAAGAGCAAGAAGTCATTGAAGAACAAGCAGCCGCTGAAGAACAGCAGGAAGAAACAAATGAAAGCGAACTTCTTCAAAATCAAATTAACGAATTGCAAGGTTTGCTTGAGGAAAAAGAAAACAAACTTTTGCGTGTTCAAGCAGACTTTGAAAACTATAAACGACGCAGCCGTTTAGAGATGGAAGCGTCCCAAAAATACCGTTCTCAAAACATCGTGGCTGATTTGCTGCCGGCTCTTGACAGCTTTGAAAGAGCGCTTCAGGTTGAAGCCGACAATGAACAGACGAAAAGTTTGCTCCAAGGAATGGAAATGGTCCACCGTCAGCTCGTAGAAGCCTTGAAAAAAGAAGGTGTGGAAGCCATTGAAGCTGTAGGGCAGGAATTTGATCCTAATCTGCACCAAGCCGTTATGCAGGCTGAAGATGAAAACTACGGCTCCAACATTGTTGTTGAGGAAATGCAAAAAGGCTATAAGCTGAAGGATCGCGTCATTCGCCCTTCCATGGTCAAAGTGAATCAATAATTACATAGCAGGAGGTTATTCAAGTGAGTAAAGTTATCGGAATCGACTTAGGTACAACAAACTCATGTGTGGCAGTGCTTGAAGGCGGAGAGCCTAAAGTTATTGCTAACGCTGAAGGAAACCGCACAACGCCATCAGTTGTTGCATTCAAAAACGGCGAACGCCAAGTAGGGGAAGTGGCTAAACGCCAATCTATCACAAACCCTAACACAATCATGTCTGTTAAACGCCATATGGGTACAGATTATAAAGTTGAAATTGAAGGAAAAGATTACACTCCTCAAGAAGTGTCTGCTATCATCCTTCAACATCTTAAATCATACGCTGAGAGCTATCTTGGCGAAACAGTATCAAAAGCAGTTATCACAGTTCCTGCATACTTTAACGATGCTGAGCGTCAAGCAACAAAAGACGCTGGTAAAATTGCAGGTCTTGAAGTAGAACGTATCATCAACGAGCCGACTGCAGCAGCGCTTGCATACGGACTTGATAAAACAGATGAAGATCAAACGATCCTAGTATATGACCTTGGCGGCGGTACATTCGACGTTTCAATCCTTGAACTTGGCGACGGTGTATTCGAAGTTCGTTCAACTGCCGGCGACAACCGTCTTGGCGGGGATGATTTTGACCAAGTCATCATCGATCATCTTGTGTCTGAATTCAAAAAAGAAAACGGCATTGATTTGTCAAAAGACAAAATGGCGCTCCAGCGTTTGAAAGACGCAGCTGAAAAAGCGAAAAAAGATCTTTCCGGCGTTTCTTCTACGCAAATTTCTTTACCGTTTATCACAGCTGGAGAAGCAGGACCGCTTCACCTTGAACTTACATTAACCCGCGCTAAATTCGAAGAGCTTTCTTCTCATTTAGTAGAGCGCACAATGGGTCCTGTCCGTCAAGCGCTTCAAGATGCAGGACTTTCTGCAAGCGAAATCGACAAAGTCATCCTTGTCGGCGGATCAACTCGTATCCCTGCTGTACAAGAAGCAATCAAAAAAGAAACTGGAAAAGAAGCGCATAAAGGCGTAAACCCAGATGAAGTTGTAGCGCTTGGTGCTGCAATTCAGGGCGGCGTTATCACTGGTGATGTAAAAGACGTAGTTCTTCTTGACGTTACACCGCTTTCTCTCGGTATCGAAACAATGGGCGGCGTGTTCACAAAACTGATCGACCGCAACACGACGATCCCGACAAGCAAATCTCAAGTGTTCTCAACTGCTGCTGATAACCAAACAGCTGTTGATATCCATGTTCTTCAAGGTGAGCGCCCAATGTCTGCCGACAACAAAACACTCGGCCGCTTCCAGCTTACTGATATCCCGCCAGCACCGCGCGGCGTGCCTCAAATCGAAGTTTCTTTCGATATTGACAAAAACGGTATCGTAAACGTAAGAGCAAAAGACTTAGGCACAGGAAAAGAACAAAACATTACTATCAAATCTTCTTCAGGTCTTTCTGATGATGAGATCGAACGCATGGTAAAAGAAGCGGAAGAAAATGCTGATGCTGATGCGAAGAAAAAAGAAGAAATTGAAATCCGCAACGAAGCAGATCAGCTTGTTTTCCAAACTGAGAAAACATTAAAAGATCTTGAAGGCAAAGTGGACGAAGAACAAGTGAAAAAAGCCAACGATGCCAAAGACGCTTTAAAAGCAGCGATTGAGAAAAACGAATTTGAAGAAATCAAAGCGAAAAAAGATGAGCTTCAAACAATCGTTCAAGAGCTTTCTATGAAGCTTTATGAAGAAGCTGCTAAAGCACAGCAAGCTCAAGGCGGAGCAAACGCTGAAGGCAAAGCGGATGACAACGTTGTCGACGCTGAATACGAAGAAGTAAACGACGACCAAAACAAAAAATAAGTTCCTTTCCGAGTCAGTCCCCCTTCTGGGGCTGACCGAAAAGAACCCATTTCATAATCTGATTCAATGATTAGAAAGTCAAAGTCAGGCATCTCTTGGCTTTGACTTTTTTTCTTGCCCGGGATAAAAGGAATTGAAAAATCATAATTCAAAATGATACAATCTAATTTATGTGAGAAATTCGGGAGAGTGAAGCGAGATGAGTAAGCGTGATCACTATGAAGTGCTGGGAGTAAGTAAGAGCGCTTCAAAGGATGAAATTAAAAAAGCTTATCGGAAGCTGTCAAAAAAATATCATCCTGATATTAACAAAGAAGCCGGATCGGATGAAAAATTTAAAGAGGTAAAAGAAGCGTACGAAACCCTGTCAGATGACCAAAAACGTGCGCATTACGACCAATTTGGGCATACTGATCCTAATCAGGGCTTCGGCGGCGGAGGTTTTGGCGGCGGCGATTTCGGCGGTTTTGGTTTCGATGATATTTTCTCAAGTATTTTCGGCGGAGGCACAAGACGAAGAGATCCTAACGCACCGCGCCAAGGTGCCGATTTGCAGTATACGATGACCTTGTCGTTTGAGGATGCCGCTTTCGGTAAAGAAACGACCATCGAAATTCCGCGTGAGGAAACGTGCGACACATGTAAAGGTTCAGGTGCGAAACCTGGAACAACCCCTGAAACGTGCTCCCACTGCGGAGGCTCCGGCCAGTTAAACGTGGAGCAAAATACACCGTTTGGAAAAGTTGTTAACAGACGTGTCTGCCACCACTGTGAAGGTACGGGTAAAATTATTAAAGACAAATGTGCGGATTGCGGCGGCAAAGGAAAAATCAAAAAACGCAAAAAAATTAACGTGACAATTCCAGCCGGTGTAGATGACGGGCAGCAGCTTCGTCTCGCGGGACAGGGTGAACCAGGAGTAAACGGCGGCCCTGCCGGGGATTTATTTGTCGTGTTCCACGTGCGCGCCCACGAGTTTTTCGAGCGTGACGGCGATGATATTTACTGTGAAATGCCGTTAACGTTTGCTCAGGCTGCTCTCGGTGATGAAGTGGAAGTTCCGACGCTGCATGGAAAAGTGAAGTTGAAAATTCCAGCCGGTACACAAACAGGAACTAAATTCAGATTAAGAGGCAAAGGCGTTCAAAATGTCAGAGGCTATGGACAGGGTGACCAGCATATCGTCGTCCGCGTCGTTACGCCGACAAACCTGACAGATAAACAAAAAGACATTATCCGCGAATTTGCCGAGGTCAGCGGAAACCTGCCTGACGAACAGGAAATGAGTTTCTTTGACAAGGTAAAACGCGCGTTTAAAGGCGATTAATTATTGGATGAGGAGTTGGTAGTTTTGAAATGGTCCGAATTAAGCATTCACACAACACATGAAGCGGTCGAACCTATCTCAAATATATTGCATGAAGCTGGTGCAAGTGGGGTTGTGATAGAGGACCCGCTTGATTTAATTAAAGAACGTGAGAATGTGTACGGGGAAATCTACCAGCTCGACCCCAATGATTATCCAGACGAGGGTGTCATTGTTAAAGCATACCTGCCGGTTAACAGTTTTCTAGGCGAAACGGTGGATGGCATTAAAGAAACGATTAATAATCTGCTTCTTTACAATATTGATTTGGGCAGAAATCACATCACGATTTCTGAAGTGAATGAAGAAGAGTGGGCCACTGCCTGGAAAAAGTATTATCATCCTGTGAAAATTTCTGAAAAGTTTACAATTGTGCCGACGTGGGAGGAATATACGCCGGTCCATACAGATGAACTGATTATTGAGATGGACCCGGGAATGGCATTCGGTACAGGAACACACCCAACAACCGTACTGTGCATTCAGGCGCTTGAACGCTTTGTGCAAAAGGGCGATAAGGTGATTGATGTCGGTACAGGTTCCGGAATTTTAAGTATTGCGGCTGCAATGCTTGAGGCGGAATCGGTTCATGCCTACGATCTTGATCCCGTAGCTGTAGAAAGTGCACGCCTCAATCTCAAGCTGAACAAAGTGAGCGATACTGCTCAAGTGAAGCAAAATAATTTGTTAGACGGGATTGAAGGGGAACATGATGTGATTGTTGCCAACATTTTGGCTGAAGTCATTCTTCGCTTTACTTCACAAGCGTACAGCCTGTTAAAAGAAGGCGGCCATTTTATTACGTCAGGAATCATCGCCCATAAAAAACAAGAAGTAAAAGAAGCACTGGAACAAGCTGGCTTTACCATTGTAGAAATCCTTTCAATGGAAGATTGGGTCAGCATTATTGCGAAAAAATAACAGTTAGTAGGTGTCACAGCGTATGCAACGATATTTTATCGAGCTCACGAAGCAGCAAATGGAGGAAGCGCCGGCTTTTTCAATTACCGGCGAAGATGTTCATCATATTGTGAACGTGATGAGAATGAATGAGGGAGATCAGATTATCTGCTGCTCTCAGGACGGCTTCGAGGCAAAATGTGAGCTTCAATCTGTTTCCAAAGATAATGTGTCCTGTCTTGTGGTAGAATGGACGAATGAAAACAGAGAGCTTCCGATAAAGGTTTATATTGCGAGCGGCCTCCCGAAAGGAGATAAGCTTGAATGGATTATCCAAAAGGGGACGGAGCTTGGAGCTCATGCCTTTATTCCTTTCCAAGCCGCTCGTTCAGTTGTTAAGCTGGATGATAAAAAGGCAAAGAAAAAGCGGGAAAGATGGACGAAAATCGCGAAGGAAGCGGCTGAACAATCGTACCGTAACGAAGTGCCGCAAGTGATGGATGTCCATTCTTTTCAGCAGCTTCTTCAAAGGATGCAGGATTTCGATAAATGTGTCGTTGCATACGAGGAGTCATCGAAGCAAGGGGAAATAAGCGCATTCAGCGCGGTTGTAAGCAGCCTTCCGAAAGGATCATCCCTTTTGGTCGTTTTTGGTCCCGAAGGCGGTTTAACAGAAGCGGAGGTTGAACGGCTCACAGAGAAAGACGGTGTACCGTGCGGCCTTGGACCGAGAATTTTAAGGACAGAAACCGCTCCGCTATACGCGTTGAGTGCGATTTCTTATCAAACAGAGTTATTAAGAGGTGATCAATAATGGCAACTGTTGCTTTCCATACGCTTGGCTGTAAAGTCAACCATTATGAAACAGAAGCAATCTGGCAGCTTTTCAAAGAAGCGGGCTATGAAAGAAGAGACTTTGAACAAACAGCTGATGTATATGTCATCAATACATGTACGGTAACAAATACAGGAGATAAAAAAAGCCGCCAAGTGATCAGACGCGCCATTCGTCAAAATCCTGACGGTGTCATCTGTGTCACAGGCTGCTATGCGCAAACCTCGCCTGCTGAGATTATGGCGATCCCTGGTGTCGATATTGTAGTCGGAACACAGGACCGGGAAAAAATGCTCGGCTACATCGACCAATACCGAGAAGAACGCCAGCCGATTAACGGTGTCAGCAATATCATGAAAGCAAGAGTGTATGAGGAGCTTGATGTACCTGCTTTCACGGACCGGACAAGAGCGTCATTGAAAATACAGGAAGGCTGCAATAATTTCTGCACATTCTGTATCATTCCGTGGGCCCGCGGCCTGCTTCGCTCCCGCGATCCTGAAGAAGTCATTAAACAGGCGCAGCAGCTTGTCGATGCCGGATATAAAGAAATTGTTCTAACCGGTATTCATACAGGCGGCTACGGCGAAGATATGAAAGATTACAACTTCGCTAAACTCTTGAGAGAATTAGACACTCGTGTTGAAGGCGTTAAAAGGATCAGAATTTCTTCGATCGAGGCTAGCCAGATCACAGACGAAGTGATCGAGGTCTTAGACCGCTCAGATAAGATTGTGAATCATTTGCATATTCCTATCCAATCCGGATCAAACACAGTGCTTAAACGGATGAGACGTAAATATACGATGGAGTTTTTTGCAGACCGTTTAAACAAATTGAAAAAAGCATTGCCAGGCTTAGCTGTAACTTCTGACGTTATTGTAGGGTTCCCTGGGGAAACAGAAGAAGAATTTATGGAAACCTATAACTTTATTAAAGAACATAAATTCTCTGAACTGCATGTTTTCCCTTACAGTAAGCGCACAGGAACGCCAGCTGCGCGAATGGAAGACCAAGTGGATGAAAACGTGAAAAATGAACGTGTACACCGCCTGATTGCTCTTTCTGATCAACTTGCGAAGGAATACGCTTCTCAGTATGAAAATGAAGTGCTTGAGATTATCCCTGAGGAAGCGTATAAAGAAACAGAAGAAGAGAACATGTTTGTTGGTTACACAGACAACTATATGAAGGTTGTTTTCAAAGGAACGGAAGATATGATCGGCAAAATCGTGAAGATCAAAATCCAAAAAGCAGGTTATCCTTACAACGAAGGGCAATTTGTCCGTATTGTTGAGGACGAAATAACTGAACATATGCGTTTGTCTTCTTAATCTAAAAACCGGTGCATTTACATGCACTGGTTTTTTATTTAGCTGGAATAAGGAAGTGAATCAAGCGATAAAACAAGTTTGTAAGCGGAAGAAATAAAAGAGCTGTTACCACATTAAATAAAAGGCTGAAATGCGCGATCCTTTGTGCGGGATCAGGTGATAACTGTTCTACAAAGCCGGTCGCTGCTGTCAGAAAAGGAAATACAATAGCCACGCCCAGCACGTTAAATACCACATGGGCATACGCTGTCTGTTTCGCCGCATATCCGCCGGATACAGCAGCCATGACAGCTGTAATGCATGTCCCGATATTTGACCCGAGCACGACGCTCATCGCCTGTGTCAGTCCGATAATGCCTTCATTCATAAAGCTCATCAAAATACCGATGCAGACGGAGCTTGAGTGAATGATGGCAGTTAACACCATACCGATGAGCAATGCGGACCAGTTTGAATCGTTAACGTGGTATAGAACGTCGGCTCCCGTTTTCAGCTTTGTAAGCGGTCCTGCAAGGTGGCTAAACCCGCTGATGCAAAAAAAGATGATGCCCAGTCCGAGGAAGCTTGTTCCCAGCTGTCTTAAGGGATACCTGCCAGTCAGAAAAAACAATAAACCGCCTATCAAAAGAATCCAAATCAACACATCCATTTTGATGGCAATAAATTCAGTTGTAAAGGTCGACCCGACATTTGTTCCTAGAATCATCGGTATCGTTCTCTTAAAAGAAAGAACGCCTGCACTTACAAAGCCAATGACAATAACCATAAAGGCTGAACTGCTCTGAAGAATCCCCGTAAATACAATACTGATAAGAAACGCTTTTAACGGATGGTTCGTAAATAAAAGCAAACGTTCTTCAATTTTTGAGTACGCCATTGAAATTAAGCCTTTTCGAAGCATGTTCATGCCTGCGAGAAAGAATAATATAAGAGCAGTAAAACTGATCAGAATCAACATCTTATTCACCAACCCCTTTCCATCATTATATAGACAGGCAGTCGCGCTCATGACGGAAAAGTGAACTCACTTAGTTGACCTGACTGATGGCTTATATTATAATGTCAAAGTACATGTTTATATGTGTAACTTAAAGGTAGTCGATTGGTGTATTCGGAGGGAGGGAAAGAGAATGTCAAAAACGGTCGTTAGAAAAAACGAATCGCTTGAAGATGCTCTTCGTCGCTTCAAACGCAGTGTATCAAAGACAGGTACTTTGCAAGAAGCAAGAAAGCGTGAATTTTATGAAAAACCTAGCGTAAAGCGCAAGAAAAAGTCTGAAGCTGCTAGAAAACGCAAATTCTAAAAGAGGGTGGATTTATGAGTCTTCTTGAGCGTCTTAACCAGGATATGAAGCTATATATGAAAAACCGTGAGAAAGACAAACTGACTGTCGTTCGAATGGTTAAGGCTTCACTTCAAAATGAAGCAATTAAGCTTAAGAAAGACAGTTTGACCGAGGATGAGGAACTCACTGTCCTTTCTCGTGAACTTAAGCAACGTAAAGACTCCCTCCAGGAATTTTCAAACGCTAATCGTTTAGATTTAGTAGATAAAGTTCAAAAAGAGCTGGACATTTTAGAAGTTTATTTACCTGAGCAGCTGTCAGAAGAAGAGCTGCGTACAATCGTAAATGAAACCATCGCGGAGGTCGGTGCGAGCTCAAAAGCGGACATGGGCAAAGTGATGGGGGCAATTATGCCTAAAGTAAAAGGTAAAGCTGACGGAAGTTTAATTAATAAACTTGTGAGCAGTCAACTGTCTTAAATGGCAAAGAAAAGGACATCTTTCTAAGAGAGATGTCTTTTTTTATACATAAAAAAATGAAACCTTTGATACATTTGTTACGTATGAAGAGAAGGCACTTATTATAAAAGGAAGGAGGGATACACCGCCCTTGCTTCACATCAAAGGATTCCGTGTTGCTCTATTGAGCATATTTTTACTTTCTTTATTAGGCGTACAGCTGAACGCAAAAGCAGAGAAACAAACGGTTTATGTGATCCCGATTGAAAAAAATGTCGAACAGGGTCTCGCCTCGTTTTTGTCCCGTTCATTACAGGATGCAAAAGAAGCCCATGCTGATCATGTTATTCTTGATATCAATACGCCGGGAGGATTGGTCAAATCAGCTATTGATATAGCAGATTTGATAACCGAAAGCGAGATCCCTGTAACTGCATATGTAAACAAACGCGCGTTGTCAGCTGGTGCATATATTGCCCTGCAAGCCGATAACATTTATATGGCGCCCGGCGGAAAAATGGGAGCGGCCGCGATTATTGACGGTAAAGGCAATGTCGCTGACCAAAAAGCTGAATCGCTTTGGCTTGCAGAGATGGAAGATGCCGCAGTGAAGAATAATCGCGATCCAAAATATGCGCTCGCAATGGCTGACCCGGATATAGATGCCAAGGAAGTCGGCGCGCCGAAGGGTGATCTGCTGACACTTAACGCTGATAAGGCGATTGATGTTGGCTATTCAGAAGGCAATGCTGACAATTTATCCGTGCTCGTAAAGAAGCTTGGGTTTGAAAAAGCACACATCAGCTATGCAAAGGAAAGCTTTGCGGAAAAGACAGCAAGATGGCTGACGAACCCGGTCATTGTTCCTATTCTGCTGACAATCGCTTTTTTAGGTCTGACGGTGGAGCTTTTTTCCCCGGGTGTCGGCATACCTGGAACGATTGGATTCATTGCTTTGCTGCTGTTCTTTTACGGGCATCTCGCAGCCGGCCTTGCAGGATACGAAACGGTTCTCCTCTTTATAGCAGGGGTGATCCTCATCCTGCTTGAGATTTTCCTTCCCGGGGGAATCATTGGATTACTGGGCTTAGGAGCGATTATTGCGAGCCTGTTTTTAGCCGCGGGAAGCTTCACTGTCATGGCGGTTTCTCTCTTGATCGCCTCAGCTGTTTCTATTACAGCTTTCATTTTACTGACAAGGGTGTTGGGAAAGCGTATGAAATTCTTTAAGAAATTGATATTAAATGATTCTACAAATACGGAGAGCGGCTACGTATCAAATCAAACACGCACGGACTTAATGGGCAAAGTGGGTGTAACCTTTACACCGCTGCGTCCCGCCGGTACCGTCATTATTGATGATGAACGTCTTGACGTCGTTTCAGAGGGATCGTTTACAGAAAAAGATAAGAAAGTAAAAGTGATTAAAGTAGAAGGCTCACGCATTGTCGTGCGAGAAATTTAAACAGAAACGAGGAGAATAGATATGGATCCATCAACACTCATGATTCTGGCTATTATCGTAGTAGGAATCATTGTTTTAGCTGTATTTTTTACATTTGTGCCTGTGATGCTTTGGATTTCAGCGTTAGCAGCCGGAGTGAGAATCAGTATTTTCACTCTTGTAGGAATGAGGCTTCGCCGCGTCATACCGAACCGAGTGGTTAATCCGCTGATTAAAGCGCATAAAGCCGGACTCGACGTTGGAACAAACCAGCTTGAAAGCCACTATCTTGCCGGAGGAAACGTTGACAGAGTTGTCAATGCCCTGATCGCTGCTCAGCGAGCCAACATTGAACTCACATTCGAACGCTGTGCTGCTATTGATCTTGCCGGCCGTGACGTATTGGAAGCCGTGCAGATGAGTGTTAACCCTAAGGTGATTGAAACACCATTTATTGCCGGTGTTGCCATGGACGGGATTGAAATGAAAGCGAAAGCGAGAATCACAGTAAGAGCGAATATCGAACGCCTCGTCGGGGGAGCAGGGGAAGAAACCATTGTAGCCCGTGTCGGCGAAGGGATTGTCTCTACAATCGGTTCATCTGATAATCATAAAAAAGTGCTTGAAAACCCTGATATGATTTCTCAGACAGTCCTTGGAAAAGGATTGGACTCAGGAACTGCGTTTGAAATTCTCTCGATTGATATTGCTGATGTTGACATCGGTAAAAATATCGGTGCGATCTTACAAACCGATCAGGCTGAGGCTGATAAAAACATCGCGCAAGCAAAAGCGGAAGAACGCCGTGCGATGGCTGTCGCTCAGGAACAGGAAATGCGCGCCCGCGTAGAAGAAATGCGCGCGAAAGTGGTAGAAGCCGAAGCGGAAGTACCGCTTGCGATGGCAGAAGCTTTACGTGAAGGGAATATTGGCGTCATGGACTACATGAATATCAAAAACATCGATGCTGACACAGAAATGCGTGATTCATTCGGCAAGCTGACGAAAGATTCGTCTGATGAAGACCGCAAATCATAATCTCTCTAAGAAGGGAGAACTCTGATGGAAGATATACTGACCAATCCGCTTATTATTGCAGTGATTATCGGAATCATTTCTGCGATTTTCGGCAAAAAGAACAAAGAAGAAAAGAAAAGCAGCCAAAACAGAAAAGAACCTCAGCAGATGCAAACTGCTTCTCCTCAAAAGAAGCAGGCAGAAGAAGTATCTGTCCCTATTCCTAACCGCATGGAACAGGTAAGACGGGAAGCGGAAGAAAGACGCAGGGAAACAGAAAGAAACCTGAAAGGGCTGGAACGTGATCTTACTGCAGGTAAACAAAAAGCAGTATACACAAAACAAAAAATGCTCCAGGTTAATAAAGACACTGTGGTACAGGGGATCGTCTTAGGAGAGGTATTCGGGCCTCCAAGGGCGAAAAAACCTCACCATACGATGCGCTCGGCCCGTAAAAATTAAAGTGTTAGAACCTCCTTTCAAATCATACATATGAGATGAAAGGGGGTTCTTTTTGTATGGGGCAAAGAAAGAATCGTGTGAAAGCTTGGCTGACAAGAGCATTGGAAATTCCCCCGGACGTTATGATGGATCTGCCGCGGATTACAATGGTTGGCAGACTTCATATCTACATAGAAAACCACAGAGGCCTTTTGCTTTTCAGTGAGAATGAAGTGAGGCTGATGCTGAAGCAGGGCCAGTGCATCATATCAGGAAAAAACTTTGTCATCAAGGCGATTCTTCCGGAAGAAATTCTTTTGGAGGGTACGATTGATGTCGTTCGATATGTTGAGTCATAAAGCCGAGGGGGAAATGTTGTGAAAAATAAATGGCTGTCTTTTTTTTCGGGTAAGGTCCAGCTTGAATTGACGGGAAGAGGGATTGAACGGCTTCTTAATGAATGCACAAGACAGGGGATTCCGGTCTTTCATGTCAAAAAAAAGAAAGAAGCCGTATCGTTATATATACAGCTTCAGGATGTACATGCCTTTCGGCGGGTGAGAAGAAAATTTAAATGTAAAGCCCGATTTATTAATAGGAAGGGATTCCCTTTCCTGTTGCTGAAATCAAAGCTGAATATAGGGTTTACGATCGGTTTTGCAATGTTTTTCATCCTTTTGTTTTTGCTTTCCAATATGGTGTGGAAAATTGATGTGACAGGCGCTAAGCCTGAAACGGAACATCAAATGATGCAGCATCTTAATGAAATCGGCGTCAAAAAGGGACATCTGCAGTTTTTAATGATGTCGCCCGAAAAAATACAAAAATCGTTAACCAATGGAATAGACAATATCACCTGGGTCGGTGTTGATCTGAAGGGGACGACCATTCATATGAAAGTCGTGGAGAAAAATGAGCCCGAAAAAGAAAAGTATGTAAGCCCGCGCGATATTGTCGCCAAAAAGAAAGCAACCATTACAAGAATGTTTGTGCAAAAAGGACAGCCGATGGCCGCAATCCACGATCATGTGGAAAAGGGACAGCTGCTTGTTTCGGGACTCATTGGCAGCGAAGAGCAACAGCAGGAAGTCGCCTCAAAAGCAGAAATTTACGGAGAAACCTGGTACAGATCTGAAGTGACAGTCCCGCTTGAAACATTATTTAACGTCTATACGGGCAAAGTAAGGACAAAGCACAAGCTTTCTTTTGGCTCTTTGGCCATCCCGATCTGGGGTATGACGTTTAAAAAAGAGGAATTGAAGCACCCAAAAACAGAACAAGAAAAGCATTCGCTGAATTTTCTCGGATTTAAGCTCCCTATATCTTATATCAAAGAGCAAACGAGAGAAAGTGAAGAAGCTTTGCGAAAATATACGAAAGAAGAAGCAGTTCAAGAAGGCATAAAAATGGGTAAACTGGATGTAGAGGATAAAATAGGCGAAAACGGCGAGGTGAAAAGTGAAAAAGTTTTGCACCAGACTGTTGAGAATGGTAAAGTAAAGTTGATTATTCTCTACCAAGTTATAGAAGATATCGTTCAAACCACACCTATTGTCAGGGAGACTGAAGAATGACAGAACATTTACTTGCGATGAATCAAAAACTGAAAAGCCCGGACGAGGCGCTTTCACTGTTCGGGAACCAAGATTCTTTTTTGAAATTGATGGAGAAAGATCTGAATGTAAATATCATTACGCGCGGCGAAACGATTTATGTTTCAGGCGATGAAGAATCGTTTCAGATTGCAGATAAGCTGCTGGGATCGCTCCTCGCTTTAATTCGCAGGGGGATAGAGATCTCTGAACGTGATGTGATTTACGCCGTCAAAATGGCAAAGAAGAATGAACTTGAATACTTTGAAAGCATGTACGAAGAAGAAATTACAAAAAACGCAAAAGGCAAATCAATCCGTGTAAAAACGATAGGACAGCGGGAATACGTGGCCGCCATGAAGCGGAATGACCTTGTATTCGGCATCGGCCCGGCGGGAACCGGGAAAACGTACCTGGCTGTCGTAAAAGCAGTCCATGCTTTAAAAAACGGACATATCAAAAAAATCATTTTAACAAGACCTGCCGTGGAAGCCGGTGAAAGCCTCGGTTTTCTGCCAGGTGACCTCAAAGAGAAAGTAGATCCTTATTTGCGCCCGCTGTATGACGCTCTTCATGATGTGCTTGGGGCAGATCATACAGAACGTCTAATGGAAAGAGGCATCATTGAAATTGCTCCGCTTGCATATATGAGGGGACGGACGCTTGATGATGCTTATGTTATACTTGATGAAGCACAGAATACCACGCCTGCTCAAATGAAAATGTTTTTGACGAGACTGGGCTTTGGCTCTAAAATGATCATTACAGGTGACGTTAGCCAAATTGATCTGCCGAAAGGCGTCAAATCGGGACTTGCAGTAGCGAAGGAGATGCTGAGGGGAATAGACGGCATTTCTATGATTGAGCTAGACCAGACAGACGTGGTCAGACATCCGCTTGTTGCGAAAATTATTGAAGCATACGATAAGCAAAATTAATGCTGAATGACCCGATCGCGCGTTATCGGGTCATTTTTATGATTGCTTATGGGCTTGATGTTTCAAGAGGAGGTTCTTGTGTTGAAAAAGAAGGGGAAGACCAAAAGCAGACCAAACAAATGGAGCAGCTTTAAAAATGCCCGCTCCATGCATGTCCTGCTGTATCTTCTGCTGGCTGCCATTATGTTTGCTTTGCTCTTTGTACATGTTAAGCCGGAAACACTTGATTTAGACCTGTTTTCAGTCAGCGACAAGACCATTTATGCTCCGGCAACCGTGGAAGATCAAAAAGCCACAGAGGAAAAAAAGCAAGCCGCTGAGGACGCGGTTGAAGATCAATATACATTGAAAAAAGAATATACAGACAATCGGATTGACCTTGTGTCATCTATATTCGACAGTATCAGCGAAGTGAAAAAATCGGCGGAAGAAGACAGCAAATCACCGTCGGAAAAATCAATGGTTAAGTCTGTGAAGAACAAACTGACGTCAGATGTGAATGATTCTATTTCAGAGGATTCCATCAAGACATTGCTGAAAGCAGACAGTGAAGACTTTTCTTTCGTCAGAGATACGGTCATTACGGCAGTGAATACGGTGATGAGCAGTGAAATCCCGTCGGATAAACTATCTGATGCAAAGGATAAAGTAGAAAAAGAGCTAAAGAGCAATTCTATTCCGTCTAAATACTTAGGAGCTGCGACAGAAATCGGGCGTTTTGCTATTATTCCGAATTACGTCTTCGATCCGAAAGCGACAGAGGCAAAGCGTCAGGAAGCGTCAGACAATGTCCAGCAGGTTCAGATCAAACAGGGCCAGGTGCTCGTGGAAGAAAATGACCTCATTGATCGGGAAGTGTACAGAAAACTCGAGCTGACCGGGTTGTTAAATAACTCAAATCTCTTTAAGCCGATCAGCGGCCTATTGATTATGATCGGACTTTTCATTGCAACACTTGTATATTATTTTGAAAAACAGAAACAAAACCTGAAGGTTAAAAACCAATCCATCCTGCTTTTCTCCATTATCACAACGCTTTTGCTTGTGATCATGGAGGTCGTCAGTTTATTTCAGAAGATGGAATATAATAATATCGGTTATCTTGTTCCTATTGCGGCCGGCGCGATCTTAATCAAACTGCTGATGAATGAACGCATCGCCATTTTGGGAAGTATCATTCTTGCGATTTGCGGAAGTATGATGTTTAATCAGGGTGTGACAGGAACATTCAATTATGTCATCGGAATTTATTATTTGATCAGCGGGATTTCAGGTGTTTTATTTTTAGGAAAACACAATGCCAGATCAAAGATTTTGCAGACCGGGCTTTTCGTGGCGTTTATCAATATGGTTGTCGTTCTTTCCTTATTATTGATCCAAAACACTGCGCTGTCGGGCCTTGAAATCGGCACGTTAATGCTGATGGGGGTTGTATCAGGATTTGCTTCGTCTGTATTGATCATCGGGCTGATGCCGTTTTTTGAGACAGGCTTTGGCATTTTATCCACTATGAGGCTGATCGAGCTGTCTAATCCTAACCATCCGTTGCTACGCAAAATACTAACAGAAACACCAGGTACATATCATCACAGTGTAATGGTCGCCAATTTGTCAGAGGCAGCCTGTGAGGCGGTTGGGGCTAATGGCTTGCTTGCAAGAGTCGGCGCGTATTACCACGATCTCGGAAAAACAAAGCGGCCGCAATATTTTATTGAGAACCAAATGAATATTGATAATCCGCATGACAAGCTGTCTCCTCAGCTAAGTAAAAATATCATCATTTCGCATACCACTGACGGTGCGAACATGCTGAGAAGCTATAAATTTCCGAAAGAGCTTGTCGACATTGCTGAGCAGCATCATGGAACCTCGCTTTTAAAGTTCTTTTATTATAAAGCGAAGGAAAAAGGCGATCAGATTACAGAAGAAGAGTTCCGTTATCCGGGACCGAAGCCGCAGTCAAAGGAAGCTGCGATTATATCAGTGGCTGACAGTGTTGAAGCGGCCGTCAGATCCATGCATAATCCAAACCCTGAACGAATTGAAAAGCTTGTCCGGGGTATTATATCCGATAAGCTGCAGGACGGACAGTTCAGCGAATGCGATTTGACATTTAAAGAGCTTGATACAATCGCAAAAACGCTCTGTGCAACATTAAAAGGAATTTTCCACTCCCGGATCGAATATCCGGAGGCTACTAAGAAGGTGAAATAGATGAGTTTACTGATTGATATCGTTGATGAAACGGGGAGTGTCTCAGAAGAGATGCTCAAAGAAGTAGAAAATCTGCTTCAATTTGCCGCTGAGCGTGAAGGTGTTCAGGATCAGGCTGAAGTTTCTGTCACGATTGTTACCAATGAAGACATACAGCAGATTAATAAAGACTATCGCGGAAAGGATGCGCCGACAGACGTCATCTCATTTGCTCTTGAAGAAGAGGGAGAAGGCGAGGTTGAAATCGTAGGCGCGGAAATGCCGCCGGTTTTAGGTGATATTATCATCAGTGCAGATCGCACAAGGGAGCAGGCCGAAGAGTATAATCATTCTTTTAAGAGAGAGCTCGGGTTTCTTGCCGTGCACGGATTTCTGCATCTTTTAGGATATGACCATATGACGAAAGAGGAAGAAGAGGAGATGTTTACTAAGCAAAAGGATTTGCTGGACGCTTATGGACTCAAGAGATCATAGAAATGAGCTGAAGCGATTCTTCAAAAGCTTTGTGCATGCAGGCCGGGGCATATGGGAAACAGCGCGGACGGAGCGGAATTTCCAATTTCATGCCGCAGCCGCCTGCGCTGTTCTCATTTGCGGCTTCCTTGTGGAGCTCAGCCCGATTGAGTGGGCAATTATTTTCCTTTTGATCGGCGGAATGTTTTCGCTTGAGCTTTTAAATACAGCCATTGAACATACGGTTGATTTAATAACAGACAAACATCATCCTCTTGCTAAAGCGGCTAAGGACGCTGCCGCCGGGGCTGTTTGCGTTTTTGCTGTCATTTCGTGTATCATTGGTTTACTTATTTTTTTGCCAAAGCTGTAATGGCTGAAAATTCTTACATTTATTTTACATTTTTAGAAATGGGCGTGAAAAAAAGCGCGCGATTATGTAAAATATAAAGTGATAGCGGTACCATTAAAGGTAAGAGAGGAACATGTACACATGAACAAACAAGAATTAATAACAGAAGCTTTAAAAGCGCGTGATATGGCATATGCGCCGTATTCCAAGTTTCAAGTAGGAGCCGCTCTTCTTACCAAGGATGGAAAAGTGTACAAAGGCTGCAACATCGAGAACGCGGCATACAGCATGTGCAATTGCGCTGAGCGTACCGCTTTATTTAAAGCTGTTTCTGAAGGGGATACAGAGTTTCAGATGCTGGCCGTTGCGGCTGACACCCCTGGACCGGTATCTCCGTGCGGAGCCTGCCGCCAGGTGATTTCTGAGCTTTGCACAAAGGACGTTATTGTCGTACTGACTAATTTACAAGGACAAATAAAAGAAATGACTGTGGAAGAATTATTGCCAGGCGCATTTTCATCGGAGGATTTACATGACGAACGAAAGTTTTAAATCAGGATTTGTATCCATTATTGGAAGACCAAACGTAGGAAAGTCTACATTTTTGAACAGAGTCATTGGACAAAAAATTGCGATCATGAGCGATAAGCCCCAAACGACGAGAAACAAGGTGCAAGGAGTTCTGACGACAGGCACATCACAAACTATTTTTATTGACACACCAGGGATTCATAAGCCTAAGCATAAACTTGGGGACTTTATGATGAAAGTGGCACAAAATACATTAAAAGAAGTCGATTTGATCTTGTTTATGATCAATGCAGAGGAAGGCTACGGGAAGGGCGACGAATTCATCATTGAGAAATTGCAGAAGATGTCTACGCCTGTATTTTTAATCGTAAACAAAATTGACAAAATTCATCCTGATCAATTGCTTCTGTTAATTGACGAATACCGCGGACGTTATCCTTTTAAGGAAATTGTTCCGATTTCTGCTTTAGAAGGAAATAATATCGAAACATTGCTCGCCCAGATTGAAGCATATTTGCCGGAAGGGCCGCAATTCTATCCAAGTGACCAGGTAACTGACCACCCGGAGCGCTTTATCATTTCTGAATTAATCAGAGAAAAGGTGCTGCATCTGACGAGAGAAGAAATCCCGCACAGCATTGCGGTGGCCATCGAATCCATAAAAGGGCAGGACAACGGTTCTGTGCATGTAGCGGCAACGATTGTGGTCGAACGTGATTCTCAAAAAGGCATTGTGATCGGGAAAAAAGGAAGTCTGCTGAAAGAGGTCGGAAAAAGAGCGAGAGCGGATATTGAAGCATTGTTAGGCTCCCGTGTCTACCTTGAATTGTGGGTCAAAGTGCAGAAAGACTGGCGCAATAAAATGTCCCAGCTTCGCGATTTTGGCTTCAAAGAGGACGAATATTAATCTCTTGCTGTGTCATTATCTCACAGGAACAGGGATGCATTAGCAAATTTTGTTTAACATGAAATGGAGGACATCTGGTCAAGATAAAGGTAAGAATTTGGAGTTTAGGTAAGCTAGTTTAACTACAGAAAGGTGGGTTTCTTGTGTTGAATTTTACCTGGAACGTATTTTCTCAAACAGGAAATGTTGATACGTATCTTCTTTTTAAAGAGCTGGAAAAAGAGAACATGGAAAGACCCGAAGAACTAGAAGATGAGCTAGCCCGATTTGATTATCCAATTTTATAAACCTCTTGGCCGCTCCTGCTTTAGGAAGGTGCGGAAATGCTGACAAAATGTGAAGGAATCGTTCTTCGCACAAACGATTACGGAGAGACGAATAAAATCGTTACTTTACTGACAAGAGAACACGGAAAAATAGGTGTTATGGCAAGAGGCGCCAAAAAACCGAACAGCCGTTTATCAGCAGTCAGCCAGCCCTTTTTGTATGGTTCATTCTTAATGCAAAAAACAACGGGCCTCGGAACGCTTCAGCAGGGTGAAATGATCCTCAGCATGAGAGGCATCAGGGAAGATTTGTTTTTAACAGCATATGCTGCGTATATTGCTGAGCTAGTCGACAGAGGCACAGAAGAAAAAAAGCCAAACCCTTTCTTGTTTGAATTCATTTTAGAATCGTTTAAACAGCTGAATGAAGGAACAGATCCGGATGTCATCACCTTCATTGTTCAAATGAAGATGCTCGGTGTCATGGGGCTGTATCCCGAGCTGAATCACTGTGTGCATTGTAAAAGCCAGGACGGGACATTTCATTTCTCTGTCCGTGATAACGGGTTTATTTGCCATCGCTGTTTTGAAAAAGATCCTTACAGGATTCCGATTAAACCGCAAACGGCAAGGCTGTTGAGGCTGTTTTATTACTTCGATCTGTCGAGGCTGGGCAATGTGTCCTTAAAACAGGAAACAAAAGCTGAATTGAAGCAAGTGATTGATTTATATTATGAGGAATATTCAGGGTTATATTTAAAATCAAAGCGCTTTTTAGATCAAATGGAAAGCATGAAACATCTTATGGGTGAAAACAAAAGTTGACATCTGGTCCATCTTTTTATATGATCATTTATTATAAAATATGTTGCAGTGAGAGAAAGAAGTACTTGCGTTTACCTCATGAAAGCGACCTTAGGGCGGTGTAAGCTAAGGATGAGCGCGCAACGAAAGGCATTCTTGAGCAATTTTAAAAAAAGAGGCTGGGATTTTGATCTCAGCAACTAGGGTGGAACCGCGGGAGAACTCTCGTCCCTATGTTTGCGGCTGGCAAGCATAGAGACGGGAGTTTTTTGGTTGCTGCCGCAGTCATCTTATGAAGGAAAAGTGGAGGTGCTTGAAATGAACATTCAAGACATGATTCTAACCTTGCAAAAGCATTGGTCCAGTCAGGGCTGTGTGCTTATGCAGGCTTACGATGTAGAAAAAGGGGCCGGCACGATGAGCCCGTATACATTTTTGCGCAGTATTGGGCCTGAGCCGTGGAAAGTGGCTTATGTAGAGCCTTCCAGACGCCCTGCTGACGGACGATACGGGGAGAACCCGAACAGACTGTATCAGCATCATCAATTTCAGGTCATTATTAAACCGTCTCCTGATAACATTCAAGAGCTGTATTTAGATTCATTGCGCGCTCTTGGAATTGATCCGCTTGAGCATGATATCCGCTTTGTTGAAGACAACTGGGAGAATCCGTCTTTAGGCTGTGCGGGTCTAGGCTGGGAAGTATGGCTTGACGGAATGGAAATTACACAATTTACGTATTTCCAGCAGGTCGGAGGACTTGAATGTAAACCGGTTTCTGTAGAAATTACGTACGGAATTGAGCGTCTTGCGTCTTATATCCAGGATAAAGAAAATGTTTTCGACTTGGAATGGACGTCCGGCTTTACGGTGAAAGATTTATTCATGATGGCGGAATACGAGCATTCCGTTTATACGTTTGAAACGTCAGATGTCGATATGCTGTTCCAATTGTTCAGCACGTATGAAAAAGAAGCGATTAAGCAAATGGACAACGGACTTGTTCACCCTGCATATGACTATGTGCTGAAATGCTCGCACACTTTCAACCTGCTTGATGCCAAAGGTGCGATCTCTGTTACCGAACGGACAGGCTATATCGCAAGAGTGCGGAATTTAGCGAGAAAAGTAGCAAAAACCTATTATGAGGAACGAGAAAAACTAGGGTTCCCAATGCTTAAAGGGGAGGGTTCTTCTCATGAGTAAACAGGATTTACTTTTAGAGATCGGATTAGAGGAAATGCCGGCGCGCTTTTTGAATGAAAGCATGGTTCAGCTTGGTGAGAAGCTGACAGGCTGGCTTACAGAAAAAAATATTAATCACGGTGAAGTAAAGCTCTTCAATACACCGAGACGTCTCGCTGTCTTTGTAAAAGATGTAGCAGAAAAGCAGGCTGATATAAAAGAAGAAGCGAAAGGGCCTGCGAAAAAAATTGCTCTTGATGCAGACGGCAACTGGACAAAAGCGGCGATCGGCTTTTCAAAAGGCCAAGGCGCGAATGTGGAAGACCTGTACATTAAAGAAGTGAAAGGCACAGAGTATGTATTCGTGCAAAAGTTCCAAGCCGGCCAAGAAACGAAATCGCTTCTTCCGGAACTGAGCGGCTTAGTTACGAGCTTGCATTTCCCGAAGAACATGCGTTGGGGAAATGAAGATTTGCGTTATATCCGGCCAATCAAATGGATTGTTGCTTTATTTGGACAGGATGTCATTCCATTTTCGATCACAAACGTTGAGTCTGGACGGACAACACAGGGACACCGTTTCCTTGGACATGAAGTGTCAATTGAATCACCTTCAGCTTATGAAGAGCAGCTGAAAGAACAGCACGTTATTGCTGATCCTAACGTCCGGAAACAAATGATTCAATCTCAGCTGGAAGCGATGGCTGCAGAAAACAATTGGAGCATTCCAGTTGACGAAGACCTTCTTGATGAAGTGAATCATTTAGTAGAATATCCGACAGCTCTTTACGGTTCATTTGAATCTGAGTTTCTGTCAATTCCTGAGGAAGTGCTTGTCACGACAATGAAAGAGCATCAGCGCTACTTCCCTGTCAAAGACAAGAACGGTGATTTGTTGCCTCACTTTATCACAGTCCGAAACGGCAACAGCCACGCGATCGAAAATGTGGCCCGAGGCAATGAAAAAGTGCTGCGCGCGCGTTTATCTGATGCTTCATTCTTCTACAAGGAAGATCAGAAACTAAACATTGATGCAAACGTGAAGAAGCTTGAAAACATTGTTTTCCATGAAGAGCTTGGTTCTCTTGCTGATAAGGTTAGAAGAGTCACTTCAATCGCAGAGAAGCTTGCCGTTCGTCTTCAAGCTGATGAAGATACATTAAAACATGTGAAGCGAGCTGCTGAAATTTCTAAATTCGACCTTGTCACTCATATGATATACGAATTCCCTGAGCTTCAAGGAATTATGGGTGAAAAGTATGCGAGAATGCTTGGTGAAGATGAAGCAGTGGCTACGGCAGTCAACGAACACTATATGCCTAGATCAGCAGGCGGAGAAACGCCTTCTACTTTCATCGGAGCAGTTGTAGCAATGGCGGATAAGCTTGACACAATCGCTTCATTCTTCTCTATCGGTGTTATTCCGACCGGTTCTCAGGATCCTTACGGGCTGCGCCGCCAAGCGAGCGGTATTGTTGCAATTCTTCTTGACCGCAACTGGGGAATTTCGTTTGAAGAGCTGCTTACTTTCGTACAAACCGAAAAAGAAAATGAATTGCTGGATTTCTTCACTCAGCGCCTGAAATATGTCTTGAATGCTGAACAGATCAGACACGATGTCATCGATGCCGTGCTGGAAAGCTCTGAGCTTGAGCCATACTCAGCGCTGCATAAAGCACAAGTGCTGGAACAAAAACTTGGTGCGCCGGGCTTTAAGGAAACAGCGGAAGCTTTAGGCCGAGTGATTTCTATCAGCAAAAAAGGAGTCCGCGGAGACATTCAGCCTGATCTATTTGAAAATGAATACGAAGCAAAACTGTTTGATGCCTATCAAACAGCGAAGCAAAATCTGCAGGAAAGCTTCAGTAAAAAAGATTACGAGGCGGCCCTTTCTTCACTTTCAGCCTTAAAAGAACCGATCGATGCATACTTCGATCATACAATGGTTATAGCGGATAACGAGACATTAAAGGCAAACCGACTAGCGCAAATGGTAAACTTGGCGGATGAGATCAAGTCCTTTGCGAATATGAATGCCCTTATTGTAAAATAAAGAGAGAAAAGGCGGTTGCTGTGTGATCGGTAATCGTCTTTTCCCCATTTATAAGTTTTTTTGTTTGATTACAAGATATTTACGATATAATATGGATTATTGTTTCTTTACATAGATATGAAGTGAAAAGGTGGTGAGTACGATCGAACTAAATAAACGGCAAGAACATATTTTGCAGATTGTAAAAGAAAACGGGCCGATTACAGGGGAGCATATTGCAGAAAAGCTGAACCTAACCAGGGCAACATTGCGTCCGGATTTAGCCATACTCACCATGTCAGGATTCCTCGAGGCGCGCCCGAGAGTCGGTTATTTCTACACTGGAAAAACCGGCACACAGCTTTTGGCAGATAAACTCAAAAAGCTTCAGGTGAAAGACTTTCAATCTATCCCCGTTGTGATTCACGAAAACGTTTCTGTGTACGATGCGATTTGCACCATGTTTTTAGAAGATGTAGGTACTCTGTTTGTGGTGGACCGCGATGCTGTTTTAGTCGGGGTGCTTTCACGAAAAGACTTGCTGAGAGCGAGCATTGGCCAGCAGGAGCTTACATCAGTCCCTGTTCACATCATTATGACAAGGATGCCGAACATTACGGTGTGCAGGCGCGAGGATTATGTGATGGACATTGCAAAGCACTTAATAGAAAAACAAATTGATGCACTGCCTGTCATCAAAGATACCGATAAAGGCTTTGAAGTGATCGGCAGAGTGACAAAAACGAATATGACAAAAATACTTGTCAGTTTATCTGAAAATGAAATCCTATAAGATCGCAAACTAACGGGGGGATAATATGAATAACCGCATCATCTATGTCGTATCGGATTCAGTCGGTGAAACGGCTGAATTGGTAGTAAAAGCAGCGCTCAGCCAATTTAACGGTTCAGCGGACGATACACATGTAAGAAGAATTCCTTATGTTGAAGATATAGGCACTATCAATGAAGTGATTTCACTTGCAAAGGCAGACGGCGGCATTATCTGTTTTACACTTGTGGTGCCGGAAATCAGAGAATATTTGATTGCCGAAGCGGAAAAAGCAAATGTTTTATATTATGATATTATCGGCCCGTTAATTGATAAAATGGAAACAGCCTACGGTTTAACAGCGAAATACGAACCGGGGCGGGTGCGCCAGCTTGATGAAGACTATTTCAAAAAAGTGGAGGCCATCGAGTTTGCAGTTAAATACGATGATGGACGTGATCCAAGAGGGATTTTAAAAGCTGATATCGTTTTGATCGGCGTATCAAGAACGTCTAAAACACCGCTGTCTCAATATCTCGCCCACAAGCGCCTGAAGGTTGCCAATGTTCCGATTGTTCCCGAGGTTGACCCGCCGGAAGAACTCTTTAATGTTGATCCGAAAAAATGCATCGGCTTAAAGATTAGCCCGGATAAACTGAATCATATCAGAAAAGAACGGTTAAAATCACTCGGGCTTAATGACAAAGCGATCTATGCAAATATCAACAGAATCAAAGAGGAACTGGAATATTTCGAAAAGATTGTGGATCGGATCGGGTGCCAGGTTGTTGATGTTTCAAATAAAGCGGTTGAAGAAACAGCGAATATCATCCATCATCTCAAAACAAAAAACATGTAACTCAGGACGCTCTATCCTGGGTTTTTGGCTATGCCAAAAGGGAATAATGAAAAACAATAGCATCTTTGTGAAGTTTGTATTATAATAAAAAATTGTGATAAAATGATTAATTTTAGGTTTAAGGTTCGTGTGATACGAATAAACTATTATGGGTAAGATGTCAAGAATTTCTCCCGGAAATTTTTCGACAAATTTATGTACATCCGCAATGATAAAGGATGTGCGATTTTGCTTGCTTTTATGCAGGAGTTTAATGGAGGGATGGAGAATTACTCTTCTTAATGAACAAGAAAAGACGATTTTTGTCGATGCTGATGCCTGTCCGGTAAAAGATGAAATTTTACAAACAGCATCCGATTATGAAGTCCAAGTTCTTTTTGTCGCTTCATTTGAACATTATCAGCTTTCCAGAAGCAAGGAAGAAAAATGGAAGTATGTTGATCCTCATAAAGAAGCTGCTGATTTATATATCGCAAATCACGTAAAACCGGGAGATATCGTTGTAACGCAGGACATCGGATTAGCATCCCTGCTGTTGAACAGAAATGTCTCCGTCATGTCGGAAAGAGGGCGTCTTTACAAAGAAGACACGATTGATTTTGCTCTTGAGAGCCGTCATTTTTCAGGCAAACAAAGGAGAAAAGGCATATACGCCAAAGGGCCTAAAAAATTGAATAATGAAGATCGAGAACGATTTATTACACTGCTGCAAAAAATCCTGTCGAACGATGAAGGGATTTTGCACTAAAGCATCGAATAATGTACGACGGAGTGTTATAAGATGGGAAATCGGATACCAGATGAAATTGTGGATCAGGTACAAAAGTCGGCAGATATCGTTGAAGTCATAGGTGATTATGTTCAATTAAAGAAGCAAGGCCGAAACTACTTTGGACTCTGTCCTTTTCATGGAGAAAGCACACCTTCGTTTTCCGTATCGCCCGACAAACAGATTTTTCATTGCTTTGGCTGCGGAGCGGGCGGCAATGTTTTCTCTTTTTTAAGGCAGATGGAAGGCTATTCATTTGCTGAGTCTGTTTCTCACCTTGCTGACAAATACCAAATTGATTTTCCAGATGATATAACAGTCCATTCCGGAGCTCGGCCAGAATCTTCTGGAGATCAAAAAATGGCTGAGGCTCATGAGCTCCTGAAGAAATTTTACCATCATTTGTTAATAAATACAAAAGAAGGTCAAGAGGCATTGGATTATCTGCTTTCCAGGGGCTTTACAAAAGAGCTGATTGATGAATTTCAGATCGGCTATGCCCTTGATTCTTGGGACTTCATCACGAAATTTCTCGTGAAGAGGGGCTTTAGTGAGGCGCAAATGGAAAAAGCGGGACTCCTGATCAGACGCGAAGACGGAAGCGGATATTTTGACCGTTTCAGAAACCGCGTCATGTTTCCGATCCATGATCATCACGGGGCTGTTATTGCATTCTCAGGCAGGGCTCTTGGCAGCCAGCAGCCTAAGTATATGAATAGTCCAGAAACACCGCTCTTTCATAAAAGTAAACTGCTTTACAATTTTTATAAGGCCCGCCTTCATATCAGAAAGCAGGAAAGAGCAGTCTTATTTGAAGGGTTTGCCGATGTCATATCGGCCGTAAGCTCGGGTGTAAAAGAGAGCATAGCCACGATGGGAACGTCTCTGACAGATGATCATGTCAAGATACTGAGAAGAAATGTCGAAGAAATCATTCTTTGCTATGACTCTGATAAAGCCGGTTATGAAGCCACCTTAAAAGCTTCTGAGCTTCTGCAAAATAAAGGCTGCAAAGTCAGAGTTGCAATGATTCCTGACGGATTGGACCCTGATGATTACATCAAAAAGTTCGGCGGGGACAAATTTAAAAACGACATTATCGACGCTAGTGTCACCGTGATGGCGTTCAAAATGCAATATTTCCGAAAAGGAAAGAACCTGTCCGATGAAGGCGATCGCTTAGCTTACATTAAAGACGTACTGAAAGAAATCAGCACGCTTTCAGGGTCTCTTGAGCAGGAAGTCTATGTAAAACAGCTTGCTTCAGAGTTTTCGCTTTCACAGGAGTCTTTAACTGAGCAGCTGACTGTTTTCAGCAAGCAAAACAAACCTGCTGACAATGGTGGCGGTGAAACGAAAACACGGCGAGCGCATCTGACGACAAAAGCAAGGCAAAAACGTCTGCGTCCGGCGTATGAAAATGCGGAAAGGCTGTTACTCGCCCACATGCTTCGAGATCGAAGCGTCATCAAAAAAGTGATTGACCGGGTAGGCTTTCAATTTAATATTGATGAGCATCGCGCATTAGCCGCCTATCTTTACGCTTTTTATGAGGAGGGAGCCGAGCTGACGCCTCAGCATCTGATGGCCAGAGTGACGGATGATCATATAAGCCAGCTCTTGTCTGATATTTTAATGCTCCAGGTCAATCAAGAGCTCAGTGAAGCCGAGTTATCAGATTATGTAAAAAAAGTGTTGAATCACAGAAATTGGTCAATGATAAAAGAAAAAGAGGCGGAAAGAGCCGAAGCCGAAAGGCAAAAAGATTTTTTAAGAGCTGCTTCTCTGGCTCAAGAAATCGTTACATTGAACCGATCTTTAAAATAACTAGATAAACTGGTGAGAAGCATTTATTGGCAATGATTCCTTGCGGAGGAGCAAATAGATCGCTTGACCTCATCATGAATTGTCATTTCATTATTCGCACATTGTTAAAGGCAGTTCACATAGAAAACGCCTGAATGGACCGAATAAGAATCATACCGCTTATAGAATTCGTTGCAAGCTTTGGAAGGAGGGATCCATAATGGCTGATAAACAAACCCACGAGACAGAATTAACATTCGACCAAGTAAAAGAGCAATTAACAGAGTCTGGTAAAAAACGTGGCGTTTTGACATATGAAGAAATTGCCGAGCGTATGTCCAGCTTTGAAATTGAATCAGACCAAATGGATGAGTATTATGAATTTTTAGGTGAACAAGGTGTTGAATTAATTAGTGAGAATGAAGAAACAGAAGATCCTAATATTCAGCAGCTTGCCAAAGCCGAAGAAGAATTTGACCTTAATGACCTAAGTGTACCGCCTGGTGTCAAAATCAATGACCCAGTTCGTATGTATCTAAAGGAAATCGGCCGGGTTAACCTTCTTTCTGCAAAAGAAGAAATCGCCTACGCTCAGAAGATTGAAGAAGGTGACGAAGAATCTAAACGCAGATTGGCTGAAGCGAACCTGCGGCTTGTTGTCAGTATCGCAAAACGGTATGTCGGACGCGGAATGCTGTTCCTTGACCTGATTCAGGAAGGCAACATGGGTCTGATGAAAGCCGTTGAAAAATTTGATTACCGCAAAGGTTATAAATTCAGTACGTATGCTACGTGGTGGATCAGACAGGCGATTACTCGCGCCATTGCCGATCAGGCGAGAACGATCCGGATTCCCGTTCATATGGTTGAAACCATTAATAAATTAATCCGTGTACAGCGTCAATTACTGCAAGATTTAGGCAGAGAACCAACACCTGAAGAAATTGCGGAAGATATGGATTTAACACCTGAAAAAGTACGCGAAATCTTAAAGATTGCACAAGAGCCGGTATCGCTGGAAACACCGATTGGTGAAGAGGATGACTCGCATCTTGGTGATTTCATTGAAGACCAAGAAGCAACTTCACCTTCAGACCACGCCGCATATGAGCTATTAAAAGAGCAACTGGAAGATGTGCTTGATACGTTAACTGATCGTGAAGAAAATGTATTGCGTCTTCGATTCGGTCTTGATGACGGCCGTACAAGAACATTAGAAGAGGTCGGCAAGGTATTTGGAGTAACGAGAGAGCGTATTCGACAAATCGAAGCTAAAGCGTTGCGGAAACTAAGACATCCTAGCAGAAGTAAACGTTTGAAAGATTTCCTCGAATAAGATGGAACGGGTCTTGCAGATCCGTTCTTCTTTTTTTAAAAAAGATATATGGATAATATGTCTTTATTTTACTGAAAAATGATGTCATTTGCAAATGAACATTGTGGCGAAAAATTTCAAAACTGAATCCATATTTTCTATTGTAAGCGTATACAATACATTATACAATAGAATAAAAAGGATATCAGAGAAATAAGCATGTTTCTATTCAATTTTGTATAAAGTGTGAATAAAAAACTTTTGTATATCAATCCATTTACTTTTTGTAAAAATAAGTTAGAATTAGAAGTGTTTACATAGGGGGAAGGATCAAAAAGGGGGAAGGGAAATGAAATGGAATCCGCTTATTCCATTTTTACTGATCGCTGTTTTAGGTATTGGTCTGACTTTCTTTTTATCAGTAAAGGGACTTGATGACTCTCGGGAGATTGCAAGCGGCGGAGAAAGCAAATCTGCTGAAAAAGATGATGCAAACGCTTCACCGGAGGATATATACAAGGCAAACTGTATCGCGTGCCACGGTGAAAATTATGAAGGTGTTTCGGGTCCTAGCTTAAAAGGTGTAGGGGATAAGAAAGATGTCGCTGAAATTAAAACAAAGATCGAAAAAGGCGGTAACGGGATGCCTTCCGGTCTTGTTCCGGCCGATAAGCTGGATGATATGGCAGAATGGGTATCAAAAATTAAATAAAAGATCTATCTTTCTCCTTATACGTTCTCAGGCCGCCGAGATGTTCTCGACAGCCTTTTATTTTTGTCTGTTGCGTAGTAGAGCCGCATCAAAAGAAATAATCTTAAAATCATTCGCTCAGCTTGGATTCCTGGCTGATTTTTTATATGATAGAAAAGGAAAAAATGATTGAGAAAAGTTGTGATGACAAGTGAACGAATTAAAATTATCTAAACGATTGCAAACAGTAGCTGAGTACATACCGAATGGAGCGGTGATGGCCGATATCGGGTCTGACCACGCTTACCTTCCTTGTTATGCGGTGCTGAATCATAAAGCAAGCAAAGCAATTGCCGGAGAAATAACAGACGGCCCATTTTTGTCTGCCAAGCGGCAGGTTGAAAAATCAGGCTTAAGCTCGCACATTTCTGTAAGGCAGGGAGACGGCCTGGAAGTCATTAAAAAAGGTGAAGCCGATGCCATTACGATTGCCGGGATGGGCGGATCTTTGATCGCTCACATTTTAGAAGCGGGTAAAGACAAATTAACGGGAAAGGAACGGCTTATTTTACAGCCGAATATTCATGCTGTTCATATCAGAGAGTGGCTTTATAAAGAAGGATATGCGTTGATAGACGAGGTGATCCTTGAAGAGGACGGAAAGTGCTATGAGGTGCTTGTCGCCGAAGCGGGAGACAGAGATGCGGCTTATGCCGGTATTTCTTTATCAGCCGGAATGCTCGTCGGCCCTTTCTTGGCAAAAGAAAAGAATGCTGTCTTTTTGAAAAAATGGACACAAGAGCTTGAGCACACACAAAGCATTTATGAACAGATCAGCCGAGCTGCAACTACAGAGCAAAATAAACAAAAATTAAAGGAGCTCGCCGATCGAATGGAGCTGCTAAAGGAGGTTATCGATCATGGCTAAAACAGTAAATGGGCAGCAGATCGTCCAGCTGTTTGAACAATTTTCCCCGAAAGCCTATGCTGTCGAAGGCGATAAGATCGGACTGCAAATCGGCACCTTAAACAAACCGATTAAAAATGTGATGGTTACACTTGATGTGTTGGAGAGCGTTATCGATGAAGCAATTGAAAAAGAGGTTGATTTGATTATTGCACACCATCCTCCTATTTTCAGGCCGCTAAAGCATATTTCAACAGATCAGCCTGCCGGAAGGTTAATTGAAAAGTGTTTGAAGCATGATATCGCAGTTTATGCAGCTCATACAAATTTAGACGTTGCGGACGGCGGCGTGAATGATTTGCTTGCTGAAGCATTAGAGCTGAGTGAGACGGAAGTGCTGGCGCCTACTTATACTGATCCTCTGAAAAAGCTGGCCGTATATGTGCCGAAGGAATATGAAGAGCAGGTCAGAGCGGCGCTCGGAAATGCAGGAGCGGGCCATATCGGCGAATACAGCCATTGCGCGTTTTCGTCTGAAGGAATCGGCAGCTTTAAGCCATTAGACGGCGCCAAGCCTTTTATTGGTGAAGTGGGAGAGCTTGAGCTTGTTCATGAAGTAAGGCTTGAGACTGTGTTTCCTAAAAGCATCGAAAAAGCTGTTATAAGAGCAATGATAAAAAGCCATCCATATGAAGAAGTCGCTTACGACATTTATCCTGTTGAGCAGTCTCCTGTCGAAAAAGGGCTCGGCCGTGTCGGAACACTTAAAAATGAGATGACGCTCAAGGAATTCGCTTTATTTGTGAAAGACAAGCTTGAAGTAAATGGCGTTAGAATGGTGGGTGAGGCTGACAGCATAGTGAAGAAGGTAGCTGTTCTTGGCGGAGATGGAAACAAGTATATTCATCATGCGAAACGGAAGGGCGCCGATGTTTACGTCACAGGAGATTTATACTTCCATGTGGCCCACGATGCGATGATGCTTGGCCTGAATGTTGTTGATCCGGGCCATTATGCGGAAAAAATCATGAAAAAAGGCGTCACGAGAAAACTGACGGCAATGTGCAAAGATAAAAAGCTGGACGTAAATATCTTTATTTCTGAGACAGATACAAATCCATTTACATTTCTATAAAAAAACTGAGGCTTTAACAGCCTCAGTTTTTTGCTTTTACTTTCGGGAGTATTTTTTTGAGCGGTACATTGTGTTCAATTGTCCAAGTTGATGGATCTTCATGATCATACTGCTCCAAAAAGCGAATGACTTCTTTTGTGATCGGCGTTGGTGTTGAAGCCCCCGCAGTAACGGCAACAGTATTCACGTCTTTAAGCCATTCGAGCTTTAATTCGCTTAGGTCGCCGATTCGGTATGCTTTTGTGCCGGCTATTTCCTCTGACACTTGAGCAAGCCTATTTGAATTGTTGCTTTTAGGGTCACCGACAACGATCGTTAAGTCCGCTTTTTTCGCCTGTTCTGATACAGCTTCCTGCCGTACCTGAGTAGCCAGGCAAATCTCTTGGTGGTATTCGACATGCGGATATTTCTCTTTTACAAGCTCCATGATGTCGTAAACATCCCATTGAGACATCGTTGTTTGATTGGTTACAATTAATTTCTCTGCTTGGATATCAAGGTTTTTCACATCTTCTTCCGTTTCAACTAAGTGAACGATCTCAGGCGCTACGCCAACAGCTCCTTCTGGTTCCGGATGACCTTTTTTGCCGATATAGATCACGTGATATCCTTTTTCTTTCATCTCTAGAATTAAATCGTGAGTTTTTGTCACGTCCGGACATGTGGCATCAATTGCGACTAATCCTTTTTCTTCAGCGATTTTTCTGACTTCGGGAGAAACGCCGTGCGCAGTGAAAATGACAGTTCCCTTGTCAACCTGCTTCAGGATGTCCAGACGATTAGCGCCGTCCAAAGTAAAGATTCCTTCCTCTTCAAACGCATCAGTAACGTGTTTATTATGAACAATCATCCCGAGTATATAGATGGGTCTTGGCAAGCTTTTATCAAGTGACGCGTTCTTGGCAATGACCATAGCATCAACAACGCCATAGCAATAGCCGCGCGGTGAAATTTTAATTACGTCCATTTTCGGTAGTCCTCCAATACTGAAGTGAGTAAAGGCAATATAAAAAGCCGTAATCAAACGGCTCTATTCTTGCATTCTTCTGATCTCATTATAGCCAATCTCACTTCAGATATCAAAGAATGTTAAATATATAATCTCGGCTTTGATCTGCCTGATGTTCTTTTTGAAGCAGGAGAGACAGCTTCTTTTTTCTTCGGGGCAGATGTTTTTGATTCTTGTTCTTTACTGTCAGATGTTTTTGATTTCTTCGGTGGAGAAGAACTTTTTGGTTTTGATTTTTTGTTCCCATCTGATGTTTTTGCTTCAGCCTCGTTCTCGATTTCCGAGGTTTCTTCTGACTCTGTTTGCTTTTCATTTTCCTCATTGCTCTCTGTATCATCACTTTTACTTAACTGGCTGTACAGCTTCATCATTGCTGGCAGATTGCGGACTAATGGGCCGTACTGCTGGATCATGGGGGTGACTTGCTGCGCCATGCCAAGCACTTTTTGCACATTCCCAAGCATACTGGATAAAGATGCAGGATTGGCGATATTTTGAATGCCTTGCAGACCTGCTCCTCCGCTCGCTGCTGTGCCTGCTCCTGGAACTCCGGCGCCGCCAGTGCCTCCTCCTCCGGGTAAGAACTTTGACAGCATTCCTTTTAAGCCTCCGCCCGCACCATTTCTCGCTCCGGCATTTGCCTGAGGAAGAAATTGTCCGGATTGCTGAAAACCTTGCTGCTGCGGTCCAAATGAAGGTCTTTGCAAATTAGGCGGTCTTCTGCCCATCATTCGCTGATTTGGCATGGGGCGGGGCGGTCCGGGCTGCGGATAATTTCTCATCGGCTGCTGCGGTGAAAACATACTTGTACCTCCTTTCAGCTCTCTCTGCTATTAGAATATGCATGGGCTGCGGTATTTGCTTTACATAACTGAATAAAACAAACGCCTTCCAAACGTGGTGTTTTTAAGCAAAATCGGGTATAATGTGATGATGGACACATAATGTGCCGCTTTAAGGAGCTGGGAAAAATGAAAGAAACTAAATTTGAACTTTATGAATTGAAACCGTTTATTATAGATGCAGTGCACCGCCTTGGTTTTTATGAACCGACTGATATTCAGAAAAGGCTGATTCCTGCAGTGTTAAAAAAAGAAAGCGTCATCGGCCAGTCTCAGACGGGAACCGGAAAGACTCACGCTTATTTACTGCCTTTATTAAACAAAATCGATCCTGCTAAGGATGTCGTTCAGGTTGTCATTACGGCTCCGACAAGAGAGCTTGCCAACCAGATTCATCAGGAAGCACTTAAAATCACACAAGGTGAAGAAGGCAGTCAGATTCGCTCGAAATGTTTTATCGGAGGCACAGATAAACAAAAATCAATTGATAAATTGAAAACACAGCCTCATCTTGTCGTCGGTACGCCAGGACGTATTGCCGATTTAATCAAAGAACAGGCGTTAAGTGTTTATAAAGCGGAATCTCTCGTCATTGATGAAGCGGATTTAATGCTGGATATGGGATTCCTTGCAGATGTAGATTACATCGGTTCACGCATGCCTGAGGATCTGCAAATGCTTGTGTTCTCAGCGACCATTCCGGAAAAGTTGAAACCATTTTTGAAAAAATATATGGAAAATCCGAAATACGCCCACGTGGAGCCAAAACAGGTGACTGCTGCGAAGATCGAGCATATCCTCATTCCTTCGAAACATCGTGACAAGGACAAGCTCCTTTTTGACATCATGTCTCATCTGAATCCATACCTGGGCATTGTGTTTGCCAATACGAAAAACACGGCTGACCATATCGCTCAATATCTGACTGGAAAAGGCATGAAAATCGGGCTGCTGCATGGCGGATTAACGCCTCGTGAGCGGAAAAAAGTCATGAAGCAGATCAATGATTTGGAATTCACTTATGTCATTGCGACTGACCTTGCTGCAAGAGGCATTGATATTAAAGGTGTCAGCCATGTTATCAACTATGAGCTGCCGGATGATCTCGATTTTTATGTTCACCGTGTGGGCAGAACGGCTCGCGCCGGCTCATCAGGACAAGCGATGACCATTTATGAGCTCTCTGATGAGGATTCATTAGTCAGACTCGAGAAAATGGGCATTGAATTTGATTACTTGGAGCTTGAAAAGGGCGAGTGGAAAAAAGGCGATGACCGCCAGCGCCGCAAAAAGCGTAAAAAAACGTCGAACGAAGCGGATGAAATTGCACATCGTCTCGTGAAAAAGCCGAAGAAGGTTAAGCCTGGATATAAAAAGAAAATGAGCTACGAGATGGAGAAAATCAAGAAAAAACAGAGAAGAAACCAATCTAAAAAAAGAAAGTAGGGGAACCTGTTGTTGAGAATAGGCTCACACGTCTCTATGAGCGGAAAACATATGCTTCTGGCTGCAAGCCAGGAGGCAGTTTCTTATGGGGCGAACACGTTTATGATCTATACAGGCGCACCGCAAAATACGCGCCGAAAGAAAATTGAAGACTTGAATATAGAAGCTGGCCGGGCACACATGAAAGAAAACGGTATTGACGAGATTATCGTACACGCGCCTTATATTATTAATATTGGCAACACGACAAATCCGTCCACTTTTGAGCTTGGTGTCGATTTTCTTCGTTCTGAAATTGAACGGACAGCTGCCATCGGAGCGAAGCAAATTGTCCTTCACCCAGGCGCTCACGTAGGAGCGGGAGCTGAAGCAGGCATCAAGAAAATTATTGAAGGCTTAAATGAAGTGATTGATCCGAATCAAAATGTCCAGATTGCATTAGAAACAATGGCAGGAAAAGGATCTGAATGCGGCAGAAGCTTTGAGGAGCTTGCGCAGATTATCGATGGCGTTACACACAATGAGCATCTGTCAGTATGCTTTGACACGTGCCATACACATGATGCCGGATATAACATTGTCGAAGACTTTGATGGAGTGTTAACTGAGTTTGATAAAATCGTCGGTATTGACCGTATTAAAGTGCTTCATATTAATGACAGCAAAAATGTCAAAGGCGCAAGAAAAGACCGCCATGAAAACATCGGCTTTGGTGAAATCGGATTTGACGCACTGCAGTATGTTGTTCACCATGAGCAGTTAAAAGACATTCCGAAAATCCTTGAAACGCCGTATGTCGGTGAAGATAAAAAGAATAAAAAACCGCCATACCGTTTTGAGATTGAAATGCTGAAAGAAAAACAATTTGATGACACATTGCTTGAAAAGATTTTACAGCAATAAAAAATGGGGGATAAGTCCCCCATTTTTTCAGCTTGTAAATTGTTTGAATAGTTCATTAACGGTTTGGGCTGTTTCTTTCGATGTAATTGCCTCTACTTGTTTCAGCAGCCGCATTCGTTCACTCTCATTAAAGATGTTCACATTTTTCCCGTACAGCAGGTTCGCTACTTCAACGGCCTGCGGTCTTGTTAGGCTGATTCCGTATTGTTTTGAGTACTTCAGCAAATCGTCAGCAGTAGCCTGATTAAGCCGCTGCAAAATAATTCTTTGAAATAAAATCATCGACCATTCCACCTCCAGACTTAATGTATGGGCAAATCAGTAAAATGTGTCAGTGTTTAATGGTAAAATAGATTTATAATGTATTTAAAATAGTTATTGCAGGAAAGGAGATTTTATGACCCCAACAAAACAACATAAGAGAGAAACATTTTCCCACTTTATTTTCAGGGTCTTCATGATTCTGGCAGGAGCTGCATCTGCGGCTGTAAGTATTGAATTATTTTTAATCCCTAACGATTTTATTGATGGCGGGATTATCGGTGTATCACTTATTTTAGACCACCTCTTTATGTCAAACCCCTTTTTGAATTTCGCTTTATTCGTTGTCATTTTAAATATTCCTTTTATGATCTTCGGCTATAAATATATCGGTAAGACCTTCCTTGTCTCTACGATGATTGGAATTGTCGGGCTTGCCGTTATTGAATCCTCACTTCACCATGTAGAAGCCATTACAACTCAGCCTATTTTGGCCACTGTGTTCGGAGGTCTTTTGCTCGGCTTTGGCGTCGGGCTCGTTATTCGAAACGGAGGTTCAATGGATGGTACAGAAATTCTCGGTATTTTGCTGACGAAAAAGCTGCCATTTTCAGTTGGTGAGTTCGTCATGCTCATCAATGTATTCATTTTCATTTGGGCTGGTTTTGTGTTCGGTCCTGAGCAAGCGATGTACTCTTTCATGACTTATTATATTGCGATGAAAACCATTGATGCCGTAATCCAGGGGCTTGATGAAACAAAAGCTGTCATTATTGTGTCTGATCAGTATGATGAGATTTCCGACGCGATTTTGCACCGTCTCGGTCGCGGAACAACCAAGCTGAAGGGGAAAGGCGGATATACGGACGAAGAAAAGGACGTGATTTACGCGGTTGTCACAAGGCTGGAAGTGACTAAGCTAAAATCGATCGTGTTTGAAGTCGATCAAAATGCATTCATTACGATTATGAATACGCATGAAACGAGAGGCGGAAAATTCAAAAACGCAATCCACTAGGCTTTCATTTACTTTTATTCATTTTATGGGTATAATTTTATCTGCAGTAAAGAAAATGGCTTGCTGGTCAGACAGCTGCCATTTTCTTTTTCATACATGTGATACGTTCTTAAGCAAAGCAAAGGGGGACCCTTCATGAACGTACAAGAAGCGCTGAACCTACTGAAAGAAAACGGATATAAATATACAAATAAACGTGAAGATATGCTGCAGCTTTTTGCTGATTCAGACAGGTATCTTACCGCTAAAAACGTACTGTCTGCATTAAATGATGATTATCCCGGCTTAAGCTTTGATACAATCTACAGAAACCTTTCTTTATATGAAGAACTTGGTATTTTGGAAACAACTGAGCTGTCCGGTGAAAAACTCTTCCGATTTAAGTGTTCATTTACCCACCATCACCATCACTTTATTTGTCTTGCCTGCGGCAAAACAAAAGAAATTGAATCATGCCCGATGGACAAGCTTTGTGATGATTTGGATGGCTATCAGATCAGCGGACATAAATTTGAGATTTACGGCACATGCCCTGATTGTACAGCGGAAAACCAAGAAAACACTACTGCGTAATTGTTTATATGAGAAAAAGGAGCCCCGGTTGGGCTCCTTTTTCAGTTATTGACACGTATGATATGATGTTTATTTTTGTTAATCCATTGAACGGCTTCAAGCCAGTTGCTGACTCTGATGATGTTTGAATCAAGCGGAAGCTGATTATAAGGGGAATTGAATAAAATCACCGGTATATCGGCTTCTTTCGCAATCATCATTGCGTTTCCGTGATGATCTTCAAAAAACAAGTCAATGTTGTGTTTTTTGACTGCCTCAACTTTATGATGACCGCCAACGAGTTCGATGTGGTCGTAATGAATATTTTGTCTGTCAAACCATTCATAAGTAATATCAGTTAAATGAGACCGTCTCGCTGTAATATAAATAAGCTTGTGCTCCTCTTTGAGGAGGTCAAGTGACTGTTTTGCATGCTGCGCAAGCAATGCTTCCTTATATATGATGGCTTCATTTTGATTCATCCAATCCCAAAATTCTTCCTGCGTAATGTTTAACAGCTTTGTCAAATCATAATCCGTCATATCGTTTAATGAAATGGAAAGATTAAACGAGCGGTTCAAATAAGGGACGAATGTATCCTGAGCCGTGATTGTGCCGTCAATATCTATTCCTAAGCGTAACATGCCCACACTCCTTCAGTTTCATCCCTTCCAGTGTAACATAAACAATTGACATTAACAGAAAAGTTTAGCAAACATGAATCAGGCAAAATAGATCAAACTATAAAAGCTCCTTTAATAAAAACAGAAGGGGGAATTGAAGGTGGCAAACGATTACGAAAAACGTGATAACAACAGCTACTATGTAGATCATGGTTCTGAAGGATCAAATATTACCCGCGACAACGATGGTTTTTTTGAGGAAACGGCTGCTGAAATCGCAGAGCCTTACCGTGCTACTGACCGCAGCAATGACCGAGACAATGACCGCAGCGACGGCAATGTCAATGAAGGGCGGGGAATAGGCTATATTGCATTAGCCTTGTCCATTATTTCATTGTTTGTACTGCCTGTTTTATTGGGAGCTGCCGGTATTATTGTCGGCTATATCGCAAGAAGAAGAGGTGCCCAAGGCCTAGGAGCTTGGGCGATGGGTATCGGTGTCGTCTCATTAGTGCTTGGAATATTTATTATTCCATTTTTCTAACACAAAAAAGCTTGACGGGTTCCCGTCAAGCTTTTTGTGTTTCTTCTTTTTTTAGTTTTGCTTTTTCAGCTTCAAGCTTTGCATAGTGTTCCTCAGCAAGAATGTCGATTTCTTTCTTGAGTTCCTCTACCATTGTTTCCTCTGGAACCTTACGGACAATTTTTCCTTTCCGGAACAACAGTCCTTCACCACGTGCTCCGGCGATTCCGATATCAGCTTCTCTCGCTTCACCAGGTCCGTTTACTGCACAGCCGAGAACAGCGACTTTAATCGGCGCTTTCACCTTAGAAATGTATTCTTCCACTTCATTGGCGATGCTGATCAAATCAATCTCAATACGGCCGCAAGTCGGACATGAGATGAGTGTGGCAGCATTGGAGGCTAAGCCGAAAGATTTCAGAAGCTCCCTTGCTACTTTTACTTCTTCCACAGGATCTGCGCTTAATGAAATACGCATGGTGTTCCCGATGCCCTTGCTTAAAATCGCGCCGAGTCCTGCTGCGCTCTTTACTGTGCCGGCAAACAGTGTTCCTGACTCAGTGATCCCAAGATGCAGAGGGTAGTCAAATGCTTTCGCTGCTTTTTCATAAGCCTCGATCGCAAGGTTGACGTCAGATGCCTTCATGCTGACAATAATATCGTGAAAATCAAGATCTTCAAGAATTTTAATGTGATGAAGTGCGCTCTCTACCATTCCGTCTGCTGTCGGATAACCGTATTTTTCTAAAATCCGTTTTTCAAGTGAACCAGCATTTACTCCGATTCTGATCGGAATCCCTTTTTCTTTCGCCGCTTTAACGACCGCTTCGACTTTTTCACGGCGGCCGATGTTGCCTGGGTTGATTCGGATTTTATCTGCGCCGCCTTCAATGGCTTTTAACGCAAGTTTATAATCGAAATGTATGTCAACAACGAGCGGAATGGAAATGCGTTTTTTAATATCCGCGATGGCATTTGCCGCCCGTTCATCCGGACATGCTACCCGGACGATTTGGCATCCGGCTTCAGCCAGACGGTTAATTTCCGCAACCGTTGCTTCTACATCATGTGTTTTTGTTGTTGTCATGCTTTGGATAACAACTTCATTGTTGCCGCCTATTGTTAAAGGTCCCACTTTGACGGGACGCGTTTTTGTACGATGTGTGATTTCACTCACTTGCAATCGCTCCTTAATTGTAGTTGCCGCTTCTAGATATAACAATTCTAGTATGGTTTATGTGAATTTATTTTACAAATTACATTGTAACAGTGTCTTCGCCGAACTGACAAGAAATTAACGTTAATTAAGGGTAGACCGGGAATTTGTACGCTGTTCCCGCTTGAATGGCGTTGGCTTTCACATTCGGATTCAGTGTTTCAAAATCCTTTACAATGTCGTCAGGAGAACCTGCTGGTCCGACAATTGACATAACGGTGTCACCCGGCTGTACCTTCACCGTTTTATAGGCTGGTTCCTGTTCAGCCGTTTTTGCTGATGCTTCATAGACAGGGAGGTCCTGGATGGGTATCGTTCCAATTTTAAGATCATAAAAAAGAATAAAAAGAATAAAAACAATGCTGCATACAAAAGTGAGACGCTTCATCGCTTTTCCTCCCGCATACGAAATTTTATACTATAGTATGCTTGTCCATTTCGATTCATGACAAAAGAAAAGAGACTGCGAAGGCAGTCTCAGATTATGCAGCAACTTTTTTGGACGGGATCTCTTTCAAAACAAGAAACAGGATGACAAAGTTGACGAACCAGTTCAGTAAAAATTCACTTGGAACTGTTGCTTCTAATGCCCGCATGATCGTAAAGAACACAGTCGAAAGGGTGATCGAATAGGCAGAAAGCTTCCAAAGCTGATGGTAGGACAGATGCTTTTTCTGTGCATTTTTAATGATTACCCCGATAAGCGCTAAGAATGATACTTCAATAAATTTTCCTGCCGCTGTTACGAGAAAAATGAGAAATGAAAGAACAGTTGTGATCATCGTTTTATTTTGGTTTAAACCCGCAATCACATCTTTTTTTGTTAAATCTGATGGCATCATTGAGTAAGGCATTTCTTGGGCTTGTCCGTCAATGGCCAAAACAAATTTGTCCTGAAGGATGCCGATCGCGTTTTGCTTTGCTTCGATTTGTTCAGTGCCGTAGGCGTCTGTCGGATCAAACACGATAACGAAGCCATTTGCCTGTGATTCCGTGGCTTTTTTTTCATCGGTTTGAAGTTTGCCGTTTGAAATTTTGAAATCAGGGAAATCTTTGTGTAAAACAGTTTTAAAGCCGTTCATTGATTTGACGGTCCCTGAGCTTACATAATAAGCGGTAGGAATTGCAAAAAGGACAGAGAGCAAAAATACATAAAGAATCGCTTTTCCGATTCCTTGAAATCTTGTTTTTGCAATATCACGGGGAGAGTATGTACTTTTGATGAAAAGCTGAAATACATTCACTATCTTCACTTCCTAGCTATACTAATATATGTTGCTTATTGTATCGTTGCCTGCGTGTGAATACAAGGAAGACATGAAGAAGATAGATGTAAAAAGGGAGGATGGATTTTATGGATATGTTATATTGGCTGGTGATTGCGGCGGTATTTATCATCGCTTTTATAGGGCTGGTGTATCCCGTTATTCCGAGCGTAGTATTTATCGTTGCCGGCTTTGTATTGTACGGATTTTTGTTTTCATTCAGTCCGTATTCATATATGTTCTGGCTCGTTGAAGCTGTTTTTGCCGCAGTATTATTCGCAGCAGATTACGTGTCTAATCTGCTTGGAGTAAAAAGGTTTGGCGGAAGCAAAGCCGCCATATGGGGAAGCACGATCGGTTTATTAATCGGGCCTTTCGTCATTCCGGTTGCGGGGATCATATTAGGGCCGTTTATCGGGGCTGTTTGTGCAGAACTTATCGTTCATCAAAAGGACTTAAAGTCAGCGTTTAAAATTGGTCTCGGCTCACTCATTGGCTTTTTAACAGGGGTTATTGCAAAGGGCATCATACAGCTTTTGATGATCGGATATTTTTTATGGACGGTCCTATAAGAATTGCCGGCGGCAGGTTTAATGGGGCGGATTATCGGTTAAAGTGAAATATGTCCGCTGAAATGAGCCAAAATGTGAGCATTTTCATTGATTACACAGCGTTCTTTTGTTACATTGAATGAAGAAAGGCTCGCTGTGAAGCGGCATTTCAGTACATATATATTAAGGAGGAATTTATCATGGCTTACGAACTTCCAGAATTACCTTATGCGTACGATGCTTTAGAACCGCATATTGATAAGGAAACTATGACTATTCACCATACGAAACACCACAACACATACGTTACAAATTTAAACAAAGCGGTTGAAGGAAACACGGCTCTTGCAAACAAATCAGTTGAAGAGCTTGTTGCAGATCTTAATTCTGTTCCTGAAAACATCCGCACTGCAGTCCGCAACAATGGCGGCGGACACGCGAACCACAAATTATTCTGGACACTTTTATCTCCAAACGGCGGAGGCGAGCCGACTGGCGCGCTTGCTGAGGAGATCAACAGTGTATTTGGAAGCTTTGACAAATTCAAAGAGCAATTCGCAGCTGCAGCAGCTGGACGCTTCGGTTCTGGCTGGGCATGGCTTGTTGTGAACAACGGTAAACTTGAAATCACAAGCACACCAAACCAAGATTCTCCGCTTTCTGAAGGCAAAACGCCTATCTTAGGACTTGACGTTTGGGAGCATGCTTACTACCTTAACTATCAAAACCGCCGTCCTGATTACATTTCAGCTTTCTGGAAAGTTGTGAACTGGGACGAAGTGGCTCGTCTATACAGCGAAGCAAAATAATGACACAAGCAAGGTCCTCAATAGGGGGGCCTTGTTTTTTTCTGTCTTCTTTTTACATATCTCGGTTTGAGTGAGACAGACTAAGGGATAGTAAAGGGGAGTCAGTAATGAGCAAACTAAAAAAAGTAATTGGCGATGTAGACGTAAACAAAGGGTTACTCTTTCTGCTGACCATTGGCGGGCTTTACTCGCTGGGAATTGCATTGTCCAATACATTTGTTAATGTGTACCTTTGGAAGCAGTCAGGGAAATTTATTGATTTGGCGATATATAATTTATCCATTGTGACAATGCAGCCGTTAACCTTTTATTTGGCTGGACGGTTAGCCAAAAAAATAGACAGGGTGTTCATTTTAAGGTTCGGCGTCATTTTTTTAGCTGCCTTTTATTTAAGTGTGCTTTTAGCAGGAGAAACGGCGGCCAGCCGACTTGTGCTGATCGGTGCGGTGCTCGGAGTGGGCTATGGCTTTTATTGGCTTGCGTTTAACGTGCTGACCTTTGAAATAACAGAGCCGGAGACGCGAGACTTTTTCAACGGATTTATGGGCATTCTGTCTTCCTCTGCAGGGATGATCGGTCCGATTGTAGCGGGATTTGTTATCTCAAGGCTTGAAAATAATACGGGTTACACAGTGATTTTCAGTCTCTCCCTCAGTTTATTTGCCTTGGCTGTCGTGATGAGCTTTTTTTTAAAACGGAGAGAATCAAAGGGCCGTTTTATGCTGAGCAAGGTATTTGGAGAGCGCCATAGCAATATGAATTGGCGGAGAATTACGAATGCGCATTTTTTTCAAGGCTTGAGAGAAGGGATTTTTGTCTTCTTAATCAGTGTATTTGTATTTATTGAGACAAACAGCGAACTGGCCCTCGGCACATTCGGCCTTGTCAACTCAGCTGTTTCCTTCTTTGCCTACTACTTTGCATCCAGGCTGATTAAGAAAAAGGCCAGAAAAAAATCAATCTTGCTGGGCGGCCTTATTTTGTATGGTGCGCTGTTTTTGATTCTGTTTCATATGAGCTTTACGACATTATTGACGTACGGCGTTTTTATTGCCATCGGCTATCCTCTTTTGCTCGTGCCATATGTATCACTTACATATGATGTGATAGGCCGGGCGCGGCATGCCAGAAAAGCAAGAATTGAATATATCGTGCTGAGGGAATTGTTTTTAAACGCCGGCAGGATTGTCTCTATTTTATGCTTTCTCTTGATTGTGGCCCTTCTGAAAGAGGATGTGGGAATTCCTTTGTCACTCGCTATATTGGGCATAGGACATCCGCTGATTTATTACTTTGTCAAGGATATCCGTTTTAAGGAGAAAGAAGAGGAAAATGAAACCATGGAAGAAGACGGCCAAAAACGGGTAACTGAACCGAATCTTTTAAAAGGCGAAAGATAATTTTTTGTCAAAAAGGGGTTATCTGTAGAAAAAAGTCGAAAAAACCTTTAGAATGAAAACTGGCACTCTTACTTGAGTGTCTTTTCTTTCTGTAAATAGAAAAAGGTGATGTTATGAGGAGAAATAAACCAAAAAAGCAAAATCATAAAGAGAAAAAGAAGTCGCTTCCGATCCGGCTGAATATTTTATTCTTGGCTGCCTTTGTCATATTCACGTGGATCATTGTGGAATTAGGCATCAAGCAGATCGTGCAAGGCGATGATTACAAAAACCAAGCCAATCAGCAGGAACAAAGTGAAGTCAGCTCGGCGGTGCCGCGCGGAAAAATCTATGATCGAAACTTTAATGCCATCGTGACAAATAAGGCTTTAAATGCAATCACATACACCAGATCTAAATCGACCACGCAAGACCAGCGTTTAAAGATCGCAAAAAAGCTGTCTGATATGATTAAAGTCGATACAAAAAAAGTAACAGAACGTGATAAAAAGGATTATTGGATTTTGACTAGGCCGAAAGAAGCCAAAAAGTTGATTACTTCTGAAGAAAGACAGAAGGTAAAAGACAAAAAATTATCCGATGACGATTTATATCAGCTTCAGCTAAAACGGATTAATGATAAGCAGCTGAATGAACTGACGGATAAAGACATGCAGATCCTCGCCATCAAAAGACAGATGGATTCAGGATATGCATTGACCCCTCAATATATCAAAAATGAAGATGTATCTGCGAAGGAAATGGCAGTCGTAAGTGAACATTTAGACGAACTGCCGGGTGTTGATGTCACGTCCGATTGGGAACGTGAATATCCGTATAAAAACCTTCTTCGCTCAGTGCTCGGAAGTGTTTCCAGCTCTGATGAAGGATTGCCGTCCAACTTGCTCGAGCATTATCTGTCGCTTGGCTACAGCCGAAATGACAGGGTCGGAAAAAGTTATCTGGAATACCAATATGAAAGCCTTCTGCAGGGGCAAAAAGCAAAGGTGGAAAATATCACAGATTCAAACGGCAATGTCACGGGAACGAAAACCGTTTCTGAAGGGAAAGCCGGTAAAGATCTCGTGCTTACGATTGATATTGATTTGCAAAAATCAGTGGAAAAAATCATTGAGAAGAATCTCAAATCTGCTAAAGCAAGACCAAGCACGGAATTGTTAGACCGGGCATTCGTTGTCATGATGGACCCTAGAAACGGTGAAGTGCTGACAATGGCGGGTAAGCAGATTAAACAAGAAAATGGAAAATATAAAGTTGATGATTACGCATTAGGAAATATGACGTCATCTTATGCCATGGGATCGGCTGTCAAAGGTGCAACTGTTCTGACAGGCTTGCAAACCGGCGCCATCAACCTGAATACCGTTTTTCAGGATGAACCATTGTATATTGGTCAAGATAAAAACGGTAAAAAATCGTGGACTACTTTAGGACCTGTTAATATTCAAAGAGCTTTAGAGCAGTCTTCCAACGTATTTATGTTTAAAACTGCGATCGCAATCGGAAAAGGTGAATATAAACCACATCAAGCTTTACCGATTGATACGACGGCCTTTGATACGTTCCGGAATTATTTCAGCCAATTTGGATTGGGTGTAAAAACGGGAATTGATCTTCCGAATGAAATGACAGGCTATAAAGGAACAAGCAGATTGACGGGATTCTTGCTTGACTATGCGATCGGCCAGTACGATACGTATACACCGCTGGAGCTGGCGCAATATGTATCAACGATTGCAAACGGAGGCTACCGCTTGAAGCCTCAGCTTGTGAAAGAGGTCAGGGATTCTGATCCTGAAAAAGGAATCGGTGCTGTCGTGCAATCCGTTCAGCCGGAAGTGCTGAATAAAGTCGACATGAAAAGTGAGTATATCAAAGAAGTTCAAGCCGGATTTAGACGAGTGGCGACGAAGGGGACAGCTGCCAGCCAACTTGCTTCAGCGTCTTATCAACCAGCGGCTAAAACAGGGACAGCGCAATCATTCTATGACGGGCCAGATAAATCAAAAACAGGAACTGCGGCTTATAATACGACACTTGTCGCTTATGCGCCGGCAGATAATCCTGAGATCGCTATCTCTGTTGTAGTTCCTTGGGCTTATGTTGATTACAGCGCTAAATATACTATTACAAACGAAATCGGCAGAGAGGTATTGGATAAATATTTTGAGCTGAAATCGAAGCAGGACAAAGAAGATACTCAGCAAAAGAATAAAGACAAAATCGAAGAAAATGCAGAAAACGCAACGTCTTCTGATAACTAAAAAGAAACGCCCACATCATGTGGGCGTTTTTTTTTATACAAAAAAACGCACTGATTTACAAAACCTTAACATTCGATTCAAACCCTTTTTACATAGAACCTTTACTCTATACGTGTAGGACAAATTACACATTATACGCAGGGGGAATTCAGGAAATGAAAAAAAACAAATTGGTGCTTATGCTTCTGATGGCTGCTTTTATGATCATTGCAGCTGCATGCGGAAATGCAGGAGAAAGTGAAAAATCGAATAGCGATTCTGCAAAAGGAGAAGGAAAGGCATCAGGTTCTTTAACCATTTCTGGTTCATCGGCTATGCAGCCATTAGTACTTGCAGCCGCAGAAAAATTTATGGAAGAAAACCCTGATGCTGATATACAGGTGCAAGCTGGCGGTTCTGGAACAGGGCTTTCTCAAGTCTCTGAAGGAGCTGTTCAGATCGGGAATTCAGACGTTTTTGCTGAAGAAAAAGAAGGTATCGATGCAAAAGCGCTTGTCGATCATCAAGTCGCAGTCGTTGGTATGGCAGCAGCTGTAAACCCTGATGCTGGTGTGAAGGATATTTCTAAAGATGAATTGAAAAAAATCTTCACTGGTAAAATCAAAAACTGGAAAGAGCTTGGCGGCAAAGACCAAAAGATTACACTTGTAAACCGTCCTGATTCTTCTGGCACACGTGCTACATTTGTGAAATATGCGCTTGACGGAGAAGAACCTGCAGAAGGCATTACTGAAGATTCCTCCAACACTGTGAAAAAAATCATTGCTGATACTCCGGGAGCGATTGGATATCTTGCATTCTCATATTTAACAGATGACAAAGTAACTGCTCTATCTATTGATGGTGTAAAACCTGAAGCAAAAAATGTGACAACTGGCGAGTATCCGATCTGGGCTTATCAACATTCTTATACAAAAGGTGAAGCGACAGATTTAGCCAAAGAATTTCTAGATTATCTAAAGAGTGAAGACATTCAAAAAAGCATTGTTACTGACCAAGGCTACATTCCGGTTACTGATATGAAAGTGACACGCGATGCCAACGGGAAGCAAAGCTGATCTTTAATAAAAAGAGGAGTGCGGGGACAACCGTTTCTCCTCTTAACACATTCATAGGAGTGTAAAACAATGATAAACAATAGAGAAAATATGTCTGTGAGCAAGCGTTTAATCAGCTCAAGGCAAAATCGGCAATTGGATGAAGTTCGGGGAAGAATGATTGTGACAGCTTGTGCGCTTATTATGATTGCGGCATCTGTTGCGATCACCATTTTCCTCGGCGTTAAGGGGCTGCAATCTTTTCTTGTAAATGGTGTAAGCCCAATTGAATTCTTAACGAGTCTAAATTGGAACCCTACAGATGCTGATCCGAAATATGGCGTGCTGCCATTTATTTTTGGATCATTTGCAGTAACGATTCTTTCTGCCCTCATTGCTGCGCCGCTTGGCATTGCAGGTGCGATTTTTATGACAGAAATTGCGCCGAATTGGGGAAAGAAAGTGCTGCAGCCGGTGATTGAGCTTTTAGTCGGCATTCCATCTGTTGTTTATGGATTCATAGGTCTTACAGTATTGGTGCCGTTTATCGCCCAATTCAAATCGAGCGGGACAGGGCACAGTTTATTGGCGGGAACGATTGTCCTTTCCGTCATGATTCTGCCGACCATCACATCGATCTCTGCAGATGCAATGGCTTCTCTTCCGAAGAGTTTAAGAGAAGGTTCTTACGCGCTTGGTGCAACAAGATGGCAGACGATCAGAAAAGTACTTGTGCCTGCAGCTTTTCCAACATTAATGACAGCTGTTGTACTTGGTATGGCACGGGCGTTTGGTGAAGCTTTGGCTGTTCAGATGGTCATTGGAAATACAAGAGTATTGCCGGAAAGCCTGTTTGACACTGCTGGAACACTGACAACGATCATCACACTGAATATGGGCCACACCACATACGGCAGCGTTGAAAATAATACGCTTTGGTCAATGGGGCTAGTGCTTCTGGTGATGTCATTCTTGTTCATCCTGCTTATTCGCTACTTGTCATCTAGGAGGAAAGTGTAATGAACCGCAAAATAACAGATAAACTGGCGACTGGAATGTTTGGTTTGTGTGCAGCCATTATCGCTGCAATTCTAGTAGGCTTGTTTTCCTATATTATTATCAACGGTGTTTCTCAGCTCAGCTTCGACTTTATTTCAACAAAATCGAGTGCCATTGCAGCTGGAGGAGGAATACGTGACCAGCTGTTTAACTCCTTTTATATCTTGTTTATTACCATGCTGATTACAATCCCGCTCGGTGTGGGCGGCGGAGTGTTCATGGCTGAGTACGCGCCTAATAACAAAGTGACTGATTTCATCAGAACATGTATAGAGGTGCTTTCATCTCTTCCGTCTATTGTCATTGGGATGTTTGGATTACTGATGTTTGTCAACTTAACAGGCTGGGGATATACGATCATAGGCGGTGCGCTTGCGTTAACTGTTTTTAACCTTCCTGTCATGGTGCGTGTGACAGAAGACGCGATCCGTACAGTCCCTAAAGATCTGAAGGAAGCATCTCTCGCTTTAGGTGTTTCGCGCTGGCATACCGTAAAAACAGTTTTAATTCCAAGTGCGATCCCTTCTATCATCACAGGAGCGATTTTAGCGTCAGGAAGGGTGTTCGGAGAAGCGGCGGCACTATTATTTACAGCCGGTCTGACAACGCCACGTCTTAATTTTACAGAGTGGAACCCGTTTTCTGAAACATCTCCGCTTAATATTTTCAGGCCCGCTGAAACACTGGCGGTCCACATTTGGAACGTAAATACGCAAGGAATGATTCCGGATGCTGAAGCGATTGCCAACGGAGGTTCTGCGGTGCTGGTCATTTCTGTTCTTGTGTTTAATCTCGCAGCGAGATGGCTTGGCACGATGATCTACAAAAAGCTTACGGCAAATTAGAACGGAAAGAGGCGAAAATCATGTCTGAACAAATGGTAAAAGAAAAGCCTGAACGTGCTGTTTTCGTTCCGAAGCAGCGCCACGTGCTTGAAGTGAAAGATCTGTCTATATTTTACGGAAATAAACAAGCAGTTCACCACGTGAATATGGATATTGAAAAGAACGCGGTGACCGCTTTGATTGGGCCGTCAGGATGCGGAAAGTCTACTTTTTTGAGAAATATTAACCGAATGAATGATTTAATTCCTTCTGCAAGAGCTGAGGGTGAAATCCTTTATGAAGGACTAAATATACTGGGCAGCAATATTAACGTTGTCAGCTTAAGAAGAGAAATCGGAATGGTTTTCCAAAAACCGAATCCATTTCCGAAATCGATCTATGCCAATATCACACATGCATTGAAATATGCCGGAGAGCGGAATAAAGCTGTTTTAGATGAGATTGTGGAAGAAAGCTTAACAAAAGCAGCGCTCTGGGATGAGGTGAAGGACCGTTTGCATTCATCTGCACTCTCATTATCAGGCGGCCAGCAGCAGCGTTTATGCATCGCGAGAACGCTTGCGATGAAGCCGGCTGTTCTTCTGCTGGATGAACCAGCTTCAGCGCTTGATCCGATTTCAAATGCAAAAATAGAAGAATTAATTACAGAATTGAAAAGCGAATACTCGATTATTATTGTCACGCACAATATGCAGCAGGCTCTGCGGGTTTCTGATCGGACGGCGTTCTTTTTAAACGGCGAGCTTGTAGAATACGGACAGACTGAACAGATTTTTACAAGTCCGAAGAAGCAAAAAACAGAGGATTATATTAACGGGAAATTCGGATAGGAGGGCGGCAATGAGTATTGCTACCGAAGCTGTAATGAAACAGGAAGTTTATCAAGTCAATGGAATGAACTTATGGTATGGACAGAATCATGCCTTAAAAAATATCAATTTGAGCATTCATGAAAACGAGGTCACGGCGATCATCGGGCCATCAGGATGCGGGAAATCAACCTTCATCAAAACACTGAACTTAATGATTCAAATGACGCCGAATGTAAAGCTTGCAGGTGAGCTGAACTATAATGGCAGCAACATTTTAAAGGATAAAGTGGATATCGTGGATTTACGAAAAAATATCGGCATGGTATTCCAAAAAGGGAACCCGTTTCCGCAATCCATTTTTGATAATGTCGCTTACGGACCGAGAGTCCACGGCACCAAAAATAAAAAGAAGCTTCAAGACATTGTGGAAAAGTCATTAAAAGACGTGGCGTTATGGGATGAGGTGAAGGATCGTTTGCATTCATCCGCCCTTTCGTTATCAGGCGGCCAGCAGCAGCGTCTTTGTATCGCCAGAGCGCTAGCGACAAATCCTGATATTTTGCTGATGGATGAACCGACATCTGCACTGGATCCAATCTCAACGAGAAAAATTGAAGAACTCATTCTTGAGCTGAAAAATAAATATACCATTGTAATCGTCACGCATAACATGCAGCAGGCAGCAAGGGTTTCTGATCAAACCGCCTTTTTCTACATGGGCGAGCTTGTTGAATGCGACAATACCAATAAAATGTTCTCAAACCCGCAGGATCAAAGAACTCTCGATTACATTACAGGAAAGTTTGGATAAATAAAAACAGGCTGACAGTCAGCCTGTTTTTTTATCGTGTTAACGTTTTTACGATCTTTTTGAAGCTCATGTCTGATTTTACTTTAAACTCTCCGGCGCGGATTTCTTTGTGATAGCCGGCATCAATGACATAGTCGTTAAAGTCTTGAGCCGAGGAGATGATGCCTTCTTTTTCAAGAATATCTGATACATCTGCAGTGCTCATGCCATCTTTAATGGTAAGCTTGTACGTTTTTACTTTGTCTGTTTTCGTGCCTGAGCTGCTGTCATTGCTCAAGGATTTCTCTTTTGAGTCGAGAAGTTTTTGATATTCATCACGGTTAACAGAAACCATTTTTTTAGAATCGAGGTAATTGTTCACTTCTTGTTCGGTTACTGTTTTACTTTCTTTTACAGCAGCGGCCTGATCTTCGTCTGTCAGATAAAAAACAGCTGCGAGAACGGCTGTCGCTAAAATAATGCCGCCAGCAAATGCCTGAATGCCCCGTTTTGTCATACGAGCACCTTCTCGTTATCTTTGATAATCGTATTTACGTCTTCCACTGATACATGCTCAGCTTTAGCAATCGCTTCAGCGGACATGCCGTTATTATATTTAGAAAGTATTTGTTTGGCGATCTTTTGATTGATGTCGCTATGCTTTGATTTGCGGATGACAAGGTTTGTTTCCAGTAATTCTTCCTCAAGCACTGTCATTTTCTTTTTGAGCTTGTAAATTTCCTGCATCGCAGAAAGCTGCAGTGTTTCGAGCTCCTGTTCTACATCTTTCATCGGATCTCTTTGAGAATATGAGAATGCAATTAGCGCTATACTGACGATAAACAACGCAATAATAGCAATTTCCACGTTTCATCACCTTCTATTCTTTTTTTATCCTTCTTTTTTATACCATAAAACCAATGGATTCTAAAGGAATTCGCGAAAAAAACGAGATTTTGTCGAGAAATCTTTCTTTGCTTCCTCTCTATGTAATGGTTTAATAGGGACACCGAGTGAACGATAGGAAAGGAGAATGGTAGGAGTCTATGGATAAACACCCATTTCTCTATAATATACGACATAGGCTTTCTTTTTTTAGGGACACATTCGACATGATTATTCAAAACGCTCACACCTTGACCGTACGCTGGGAGATCTCAGAAGAAACAATGCAGCTGGCTGAAGCGGTGCTTTTCGAAAAAACGCAGGATATGATAAAAGAATTGCGCATTGTCATTAAAAGAAAAGGCATCGAAGCTGTCAGGACGAATCGCACAACATATGATAAAGGGGAATGGACGATTGGACAGGCGGCTGGTGATGCTGTCTATCGGGCTGAGTACAGAATCGTTAATTCTATGAATGTGACGCTCAAGCTCGCCGATACAGAGGACATCTATCTTGCGGAAAATGGGGTTAGCGATATAAACAGCTTTCAGATTGAGGACGGGCACACCAGATGGGAGAAGCAATTTTCTGCTTACACCTGTTATGGGAGAGGGGAAAAAGAACGATGAACGTTCTCATGCTGACTCTCGAACATCCTCATGAGCCGAAAAGCGGGCTCGGGGTCCATTTAAACCGTCTCATTTCCTATTTAAAACCGCATATCAACATAACGGTTTGCACTCCAAGCAGGAAGCTGTTTTCATATGCGCAGTTTGAAGATTTCATAGCTGATGCCAACTTTGCAATGGTTCAGCATATGTTATCCTGCAATGAACGCTTTGATCTGATTCATGCCCATGACGACATGACAGCCCCTGCTGCTTATTATTTGAAACAACAGCTTGATCTTCCGCTTGCTGCGACAATCCATGGTCTTGAAAGCGAAAGGAAGAAGGCGTGCCAAGAAGCACCGCACCCATACCGACTGCAGACCGAAAGGCTCCTTATAGAATCCGCTGATGAACTGATTGTATTAAGCACTTTTATGAAACGGTCTCTTGATAAGACAGCAGGTAAAAAAATATCCGTTATCCCGAGCCCTGCATCTATGGAAGAAGAAAAGGGGAAAATACCAAAGAGCATGAATAGAAGGTTCCTATTTTCGTTTGGAAGGTTTGTTCCTGAAAAGGGGTTTACTCATCTGTTAAAGGTGTTTGCTATCTTGAGGCAACGTCAGCCTGACCTGCATTTGGTGCTGGCTGGGGAAGGGCCGTCTTTGTCCTCCTATGAGAAATTGGCTGAGGCATTGAACTTGAAGGAACGTGTCATGTTCCTGCCGTTTTTGCACAGAAGAGACATCAGAGCGTTTCTGTCTCACTGTGAAATGGCTGTATTTCCTAGTTTTTATGAGCCGTTTGGGCTTGCCGCGCAAGAAAGCATGGAACAAGGTGTGCTGACTGCTGTTTCTCCATCGGGTGGTTTTTGTGACTATGCGGTTCATGACAAAACGGCAATCACCGTTGATTTTACGCGTGCAGAGGAAGCGGCTGTTCTGCTGGACAGGTTATTAAAAGACCGGGAAAAAGCATGCCGGATAAAAGAAGCCGGCAGACAACAAGTGATCAAACTTCACCATCCCCGGCTCATTACGGAATCATATTTGCAGCTTTATAAGCGTATCATCAATAATTCAGCAATTCATTGAAAAACAGCCTAGCTTTCCGTCCATTATAGTGGTATTATATATAAGTCTGAATAAGTAAATGATTTTAGTTTGGAGGGAAAATAATGCGCGTTAATATTACTTTGGCTTGCACTGAATGTGGTGAGCGTAACTATATTTCTAAAAAGAACAAACGCAACAATCCAGACCGCGTTGAATTTAAAAAATATTGCCCACGTGATAAAAAATCTACGTTACACCGTGAAACAAAATAACAGCCTAGCTGTTTAAGGTGTAAGAAAAAAGCCAGAGCTTTGAAAAAGGTTCTGGCTTTTTTTCTATTCCGAGGGGGATGAGAGATGAAATCACAAATAAGAAAAAAGACGATGGAGGCACTATCTGCTGTATCAAGTGAAGATCTTCTTCAAAAAACAGCACGTATGTACAAGCATTTGTTTTCACTGCCGGAGTGGCAAAATGCCAGCACCATTGCCGTCACCATCTCCAGAGGGCTGGAAATACCGACGCGCCCCGTCATTGAGCAGGCTTGGGAAGAAGGGAAACAAGTTTGTATTCCAAAATGTGACCCGGACACAAAGAAAATGCAATTTCGCACATATCAGACGGATGATCAGCTCGAAACCGTTTACGCCGGACTTCTTGAACCGGTGATTGAAAAAACAAAAGAAGTGAAACGATCGCAAATTGACTTGATGATCGTTCCGGGTGTTTGTTTTGATACTGATGGGTTTAGGATAGGCTTTGGCGGCGGCTATTATGACCGTTATTTAAGCGATTATAAAGGGAAGACAGTCTCTTTGCTTTTGGAGTGCCAGCTGTTTGCACACGTCCCCCGTCTGCCGCATGACATCCCGGTACATAAGCTGATAACAGAGGATCGGATCATGTCTTGTTTTTCATAACTCCTGCTCATTATTCAAGAATAAATAAGAAAGAATGACAAACCCTATTGGCAGGAGGGATAAGATGAAAAAACTTATGATTTATGCCATTTTTGCTGTTTCTGCCGTTATGTTTTATCAAAATCGCTACCGTCTTATGAATACCGTACTCAGCCAGCCGGGTATCAGGCGGTCTTTTATCCATTTCTTTTTAAGAATTCCGTTTATCCGTAATAAGTTTATACAGCAAGCTTTCTAAAATCCCGTGAAAAACGGGATTTTTTGCTTTCAGTAGGCGTTCGGAGCGCCAGCTGTTATAATGAAAAAAAACCATTGGAGCGGTAAACATGTATTTGTTGGAGTATACATATTGGAAAACTGCGGAGCACCTAGTGAATAGCGGATATGGCGTCATACAAGCCGGTGAGTCAGGTGAAATATGGCTGGAAGCACCGGACAAGTCTTCTTATGATCTGGTTCGCCTTTATAAACATGATATTGATTTTCGGCAAGAAATGGCAAGAGATATCGAAGAGCAGGCTGAACGAGTAGAACAAGCCAGAAAGCAACTTGGCAGACGCAAGATGAAGCTGCTGAATGTATTTTTTTCAGCGGAAGCCCCTGTTGATGACTGGGAAGAGATCGCCGAAAAGCCTTTTGAGAAGGGACCTGTCTTAGTTGAGCCGGCGATCGTGAGGGGAACGATGCTTCGTGATGACCTTCAAGCTGTTTTCCCATCAATTCGTGCAGAAGAATGTACAGAAGCCCGCGATTCGTTTGAAGACGCGCAAATGGCGAGAGAACGCTTCCTTTCGCTCGTACTGAAACAAGAAGAACAGAGAAAAAATGAAGCGGCGGTTTTTCAAAACGGAAAACCAATCTTTACATATGTATTCATCGCGCTTCAGGTCTTAATGTTTTTCTTGCTTGAACTAAACGGGGGCAGCACAAATACGCAGACGCTGGTCGCTTTTGGGGCAAAGGAAAACAGTCTGATTGCAGCCGGAGAATGGTGGCGGCTCCTGACTCCGATCGTGCTTCACATTGGCATAGCGCATTTAGCTTTTAATACGCTTGCTTTATGGTCGGTTGGTACAGCAGTTGAGCGGATGTACGGCTCGGGCAGATTTCTGCTGATTTATCTGGCGGCTGGCATTACGGGTTCAATCGCGAGCTTTGTGTTCAGCCCGTATCCTTCAGCGGGCGCTTCAGGAGCCATATTTGGATGTTTAGGCGCACTGCTGTATGTAGCTTTGTCAAATCGGAAAATGTTTTTAAGAACCATTGGCACCAATATTATTGTCATTATTATCATTAATCTTGGCTTCGGTTTTGCAGTTTCGAATATTGATAACTCTGGACATATTGGCGGCTTGATTGGCGGCTTTTTCGCAGCTGCCGCACTTGGATTGCCCAAAGCCGGAGCCTTTGGAAAAAGATTGTTGTCAGCGGTTTTGCTGATTGCTTTGGCGGCCGGGTTTTTATATTACGGATTGCATTCGCCTTCCCGCCAGGAGTCAGTCCTGATTCAGCAGGCAAGTGAGCTGTATCAGGAAGGAAAGTATGAAGAAGTAACGGAATTGCTGAACGGAGAAGCGGAGCAAAAAGATGCCTCAGTCGATCTTTTGAAAATCTTGGCTGTCTCTGATATTCAAATCGGCGAATATGATCAGGCGATTTCTCTTTTGGAAAGAGTCGTGGAAAAAGAACCTAAAGATCATGCCTCATATTACAATTTAGCCTTGCTGTATGCGGAAAAAAATGAGCTTGGTCAAGCAGAAGAGGCTATCAAGTCGGCTGTAAAATTTAAGCCGAAGGAGCAGCGGTACAAAGAGCTCCAGCAGCAAATTGAAAATAATAAAGAATCATAGGGAGCGGAATATGCCTAAGGAGGGAGGCTGGATTTTTTGTCAGCGTTTTCTTCTTGACTGGCCGCTCCCATATGAATACGCTTAAATAGTTAAGATTAAGAATGGTGAGGAAAATGAATACATTATATGATGTGCAGCAGCTGTTAAAAACGTTTGGCCACATTGTTTACTTTGGAGACAGAGAGCTTGAAATTGAGTTTATGCTGGATGAATTAAAGGAATTATACATGAACCACATGATTGAGAAGGAGCAGTGGGCCAAAGCGGCAGCTGTCCTTCGAAAAGAATTGGAACAAACAAAAAAACGGAAGAGATATATGTAAAGGCTAGGGTGATAAAAATGGACGAGATATGGTTTGCGGGCATTGATCTGGGAGGAACGACGATTAAACTCGCTTTTATTAATCAATATGGTGAAATTCAGCATAAGTGGGAAGTCCCGACTGATAAAACCGGCGACACCATTACCGTTACAATCGCAAAAACAATTGACAGCAAGCTGGATGAGCTGCAAAAACCGAAGCATATCATCAAATACATCGGAATGGGCGCACCAGGCCCTGTAGATATGGCGGCAGGAGTCGTTTATGAAACGGTAAATCTGGGGTGGAAAAACTATGCTTTAAAGAACCATCTGGAGACAGAAACCGGCATCCCGGCTGTTATAGAAAACGACGCGAATATTGCTGCGCTCGGAGAAATGTGGAAGGGAGCGGGTGACGGCGCGAAAGACGTCATTCTCGTGACGCTTGGCACAGGAGTTGGCGGCGGCATTATTGTAAATGGTGAAATTGTACATGGCATAAATGGCGCCGGCGGGGAAATCGGCCATATTTGCAGCATTCCTGAAGGCGGAGCACCATGCAACTGCGGCAAAACGGGCTGTATCGAAACGATTGCGTCGGCAACCGGAATTGTAAGAATTGCAAAAGAGAAAATAGCAAATGCTAGGCAGACGACACGTTTAAAAGCAACTGAGCAATTGTCAGCGCGGGATGTATTTGAAGCAGCGGGTGAAAATGACGAAATGGCCCTTGAAGTGGTGGATTATGTAGCCAAGCACCTTGGTTTGGTGCTCGGAAATTTGGCAAGCTCGCTTAACCCGTCAAAAATCGTTATTGGCGGCGGCGTATCGAAAGCCGGCGAACTGCTGAGATCAAAAGTCGAGAAAACATTCCGCAAATGCGCGTTTCCGCGGGCAGCAGAAGCTGCTGATATTTCAATTGCAGCACTTGGAAATGATGCCGGCGTTATCGGAGGCGCTTGGATCGCTAAAAACGAATGGCTGAAACACCAAAATTGTTAAAATTGTGTAAATGAAATTGATTTTTTGTTATGTTCAGGTTAAGATTTAATTTGATGTGTTAATGAGAATGTTGGGAATAGACTGATTTTTTGAGCGTGCTGCATAGGAGGTTGAAATGCGAAAAACGTTTTTTTCGAAGATTTCATTTATGCTGATTGCCATTATATTGATGTGGCTGAAAACGTATGCTGTTTACAAAACCAGTTTTCATATTAAAATTGACAATCTAACGCAGGAATTTATTTTGTTTATCAACCCATTGAGCTTTTTGCTGCTCATCTTTGGCTTCAGCCTGTTTTTAAAAGGCAAAAACAGAAATCGCTATATTATCGCGATGAGCTGTCTTGTCACGTTTGTATTGCTGGCTAATATGGTTTTTTATCGTTTTTACAATGATTTCTTAACGATCCCTGTTCTTTTTCAAACGAGCAATATGGGTGATCTCGGCAGCAGCATCGGAACACTTCTTGAGCCGACAGACCTCCTATTGGCTGTAGATATTGCGGTATTACTATGGCTGCACATCCGGCAAAAAGCTTTCCAATCGGACATTCCTTCCACGAAAAATGAACGGGCGGCATATTTTTTGTTTGTTGCTTCTGTTTATTTCTTCAACCTGGGCTTGTCTGAGGCGGAAAGACCTCAGCTATTGACACGCTCATTTGACAGGGAAATGCTTGTTAAAAACATCAGCCTATTTAATTTTCATATTTACGACGGTGTTCTTCAGTCAAAGCAGTCCGCACAAAGGGCATTGGCTGACAGCAACAGCCTGACGGAAATTGAAAACTACGTAACCGCTAATGCGAAAGATGCCAACAAAAGCTTATTCGGCGCTGCGAAAGGAAGGAACGTCATACTCGTATCCTTAGAGTCAACGCAAAGCTTTGTGATCAATGAAAAGGTGAATGGAGAAGAAATCACGCCTTTTCTGAATGACTTTATAAAAAAGAGCTACAACTTTAATAATGTTTACCACCAAACCGGCCAAGGGAAAACATCGGATTCTGAATTTATCGTGGACAATTCACTGTATCCGCTTGGACGAGGCGCCGTGTTTTTTACAAATGCGGGCAACCAATACATGGCGGCACCCGAGATTTTGAAAAACAACGGTTACTATTCAGCTGTGCTTCACGCTAATAATAAAAGTTTTTGGAATCGGGATTTAATGTACGACTCTTTTGGATATGATTCGTTTTTTGATATTAACTCCTATGAAGTAACTGACAAAAATTCAGTCGGCTGGGGACTGAAGGATAAAGAATTTTTTGAGCAATCTTCAGAGCTGATGAAAAATCTGCCTCAGCCGTTTTATTCGAGGCTAATCACTCTTACGAACCACTTCCCGTTTGATCTTGATGAAGAGGATAAATTAATTGATGAATACGATTCAAGCAGCCAGACACTAAACAAATATTTCCCGACAGTGCGCTATCAGGATGAGGCGCTGAAACGGTTCATCGAAAAGCTGAAAGAAGACGGGTTATACGACAACTCTATTATCGTATTATACGGTGACCATTATGGTATATCGGAAAACCATAATGAAGCGATGGGGCAATTTTTAGGGAAAGAGATTACACCATTTGAAGAAGTTCAGCTCCAAAAAGTGCCGCTTGTCATTCATATTCCCGGTATTACCGATAAAAAACCGCAAACCTTTGAAACAGTAGGCGGGCAGATTGATATCAGGCCGACGCTGATGAACCTTTTAGGGATTGATACGAAAGATCAAATTCAATTCGGAAACGATCTGCTTTCGGATGAAAAACTGGACTTTACGGTGCTCCGGGACGGGAGTTTTATCACTAATCAGGTCGTATATACTGACGGTGCTTGTTATGATAAAGAGACCGGACAGCCGTTAAAAGAGGCAAAACAATGTGAAGCATTTGCTGATAAAGCGAAACAGGAGCTATTACTTTCTGATGAAATCATATATGGAGATTTGTTACGATTTTATGATCAGAAAAGGCTGGACAATTCGTCAAAACGAAATGAAAAACAAATGCTTGATCAGGCATCGTAATCACAAAGCCTCCCGCATCAAAGTAGCGGGAGGCTTTCTTTTTTTAAACACGCTGTCATATAGTAACAAAAAAGGGGGATGATGATGGCGTTTATTAAGGTGAAACCTGAGATCAAGCACAATTTGGCCAGAGTGGCGAGAGAGCTGCAGATAGACGAGGAGCTGCTTAGAAGTGCAAATCGCTCCGCACAGAAACATCAATTGTTTTGTCCTGGTTATGTTATAGAAGAACATAACGATAAGGAGCTTCAAACCATTCAGGACATAAAGAGCTTTTTACAGCCTCGGCGGCTGGACCTTTCTGATAACTGGGTGGAGCAAGAAAAAGTCTATGATTTTTCAGCTGTAGAAAAGGAAGTAAAGAAGATCATTGATGTGTTTCCATTTGTCTCATGTCGGGAAATCGGCCGTTCTGTACTCGGCAGGCCGATCTGGGAGCTGAAGGCTGGAGGAGAGCATACCGCCAAAAAGGTCCATATGAACGCCTCATTTCATGCGAATGAGTGGATCACAACATCTGTCCTGCTAAAATGGTTTAAGGAATACTGTATGTCATTATGCTGCAACTCGCCTTTCTTCGGCTTTTCTCCCATGAAGCTGTTCAGCAGCACATCCTTGTCTCTCGTTCCTCTTGTCAATCCGGATGGCGTTGATCTTGTCTTGAACGGATCAGAAGGCATGGGAGCCAGGAAAGAAGAGCTTGAAAGGCTAAATGATCATCGTCCGAATTTTAATGAATGGAAGGCAAACATAAACGGGGTCGATTTAAATAAACAATTTCCGTCGTTATGGGAAATTGAAAAATACCGCAAACCGGCAGCACCCAGCTACCGTGATTTTCCGGGAATCTCTCCGCTTACGGAGCCGGAATCCATTGCGATGTACCGGCTGATAACGGTGAATCCGCCTGACAGACTGCTGGCCCTCCATACACAGGGGGAAGAAATTTATTGGGGCTATAAAGGCCTTGAGCCTGAAGAATCTGCTGCTGTCATAAAGGATTTTGAGAAGTTAAGCGGGAACATTTATAAAGGAGTAAGGGATATTGACAGCTATGCGGGATTTCGCGATTGGTTTATTCACCATTATTTTAAAGAAGGGTATACGGTGGAACTTGGAAAAGGTCAAAACCCTTTGCCGTTTAAGCAGTTTACACATATTTATAACGCGACAAACGGCATTTTATGGAGGGCGTTATTTTTTCATGAGTAACTGAAACTTTTTCTTTTTTATGCCGCAGAAAATATGCGACAATAAAGATGATCGGAGGGGAAGGCTGATGAGATCAGTTTGTTTCATTCTGCTGTCAGCATTGCTGTTTAGTTTATCGGCATGCGAACCATCTCATCAGCAGCAAAAACAGGCATCGGCGGCAAAAGATGAGGAAATAGACATCACTCCGCTTTCTGCGGAAAAAGCAGAGGGAGTGGAAGGCTGGCTTACTAACAGCACAATTTTATATACAGCGTCCGATCCTACGAAAACGGAGCTTTTTGCATACCGCATCTTTACAGGCAAAGCGAAAAAGCTCTATCGGACGGATGGCCAAATCGTTGATGTTCAAATCAACCCGAGGAAGCAGATGGTTTTGCTGCAAGTCACGCACAGCCAAAAGACAGCAGTGGTTTTGCTTAATGCAAAAGGAGAGACGCTTTACCAAAAAGAATACGAAACGTATGAGCTCGAGGCTGCTTGGAATCAGTATGATCCTTATCAAATGATGGTTACGGTATTCTCTGAAAAATGGGACTTTCATACATATCAGGTGGATGCCAAAAAAGACGAATCTTCCTTAAGTCCGGTACAGGTTCCGTTTATTCATTGGACCTCCAAAAACACATTTAATTATGTAAAAGAGGGAAGAGACGATAAGTCAGGGCCATTATATACGTTCGATACAGTCTCTAAAACGGAGCAGAAGCTCGAGGATGACGTTCTCTTCTTTGATTCTTTCCATCAAATGAGTTTTACTGTCAAATCAGCTGCCGGAGAAAAAGGGACGTATCAGTTTAAAACGCCGCAAACAAAATCGCCTGTTACAGCGGAATGGCCGCTCCAAACGAAATATACAAGTTTGGCCCCGATGGAGTATGACTATGATGAAGCAAAAGGCCTGTTTTATACGTTTAAAGAAAGCGGCGATGCATATAAGTTCGCAGCTGTCAATGTGGCATCGGGAAAGGCAAAAGATCTTTTCACTTTGCCGGAAATGGAGCCGATTCAAATATCTCCGAACGGGAAATATGCATTATACGGCTTTCATTTTGAGCAGATCATTTTATTGAAATCACATGAAATGAAGCAACTCATCATTGATCAAAAGGAGATGAAATAACCATGGCTATTGCAGATGTAACCATTATCCCAATCGGTACGGAAACACCTAGTGTGAGTGCTTACGTGGCCGATGTGCAAAAGATTTTAGAAGGATATCAAGCTGAAGGAAAAATCAAATATCAGCTGACACCGATGAATACGCTGATCGAGGGAGAACTCAGTGACCTTTTCACAGTCATTCAGGCAATTCACGAAGCACCGTTTCAAAAAGGGCTGCACAGAGTGGCAACGAACATCCGTATCGATGACAGGCGTGACAAAAAAACAACGCTTGAAAGCAAAATAGAAAGTGTCAATAAACATTTATAGCAATAAAAATAAACCTGTATCCGATCGGATACAGGTTTTAATGTGCGGTTGGATAGCCGCTGTTTATTACTGTCATCACTGTAAACCAGCCAAAGACAAATAAGGTGGCGCCGGCTAATAAAAAGCCAAGTATATTTTTATTTTTAACAGAACGCAAGACTCCCCATAAAGCGAAAAGAGCGACAAGGCCGAAAATCACGACAAGTAACATTACGCAGCCCCCTTTACATTGAAAAACCTGCAATTCTTTCCATTTTTATTCTACCTGTTTTTTATATGTTTGTCGATAGCGTTTTCATTGCGATTGTTTGAATCTTTTTTCAAAAACCTTCATAATAGGAGCATAGAAAAGAAAGAGGTGATACAAGTGAAATGGAGACGGATGCCAGTAGGGCCGATTCAAGCGAACGCATATTTTCTCATCAATGATGATCAATGCCTGATTTTTGATCCGGGCGGCGAAGGAAATAAAATCAATCAATACATAAAAGAAAAAGGGCTGACGCCTTTAGCCATTTTGCTTACACATGCCCATTTTGACCATATAGGGGCGCTAGATGAAGTGAGGGAAAAATGGGATATCCCTGTTTACCTACATCAGAATGAAAAGAATTGGCTTACGGATGCCTCTTTAAACGGCTCCGGCATGCTGCGGGGGATAGAAGTCACAGCTAAGCCTGCAGATCATCTGATTGAAGGAGACGGTGAACTGAATATCGGGCCGTTTCATTTGGAAACATTATTTACGCCGGGACATTCGCCAGGCAGTGTTTCGTACTACGTGAAGGATGCAGACTTGGTGATCTCCGGAGATGTCCTGTTTCAAGGCGGCATAGGGCGTACGGATTTAATAGGCGGCGATCAAGAAACGCTGCTGACGTCTATCCATGAAAAACTGCTTACGCTGCCGGAGCACACGCTGGTGTTAAGCGGCCACGGTCCTGAAACAGACGTACGGACTGAGCAGGATCAAAATCCGTTTTTAAATGGGTTTTCATTGTAAAAAAAGAGACAAACCGATAAGGTTTGTCTCTTTTTGCATTTAATGGCCTCCGCCGCCGGGCACCATAATGAAAATCGAGTAATATGTAAAGCCGGCGAAGAAAATCGTTAAATAAGCGCCAAAAATATAAATATACGTGCGTTCAGTCAAATTCAAATACGATAGAAAAACAAATAAGATCGTCTGTCCAAAAAATAAAAGGGAAGCATCTTTCATATCACCCAAATAAAACATGACTGCAAAAATTCCCGTCCAAAATCCTAACACCCGGAACATACGATTCATTTTTATCCCCTCCCGAGAGTCCCTCTGACTGTTATTATAATAGATCACACCTATAAATGTAAACATTTTCATTATTGTTATACAAATGGAATTTGTTCCTTTGATTGCGTTTTCTATTATATGAATGGTTTTTAAAAATAATCCGAAAAAAAGTTCTGTAAATGGTTTAAAGAAAAAATGATCCGGGTAGTTATTCTACAAAGAGATGGTTAACTGAGGAGGAAAAAAACGAATGAAACAATTAATTTTTTACTCATATCCAAGCTGCACGTCATGCCGAAAAACAAAACATTGGCTCAAAGCGCATCAAATTGAATTTAACGAACGGCACTTATTTAGAGAGACCCCGACAGTAGAAGAATTAAAGTACATTTTATCGTTAACGACAGAAGGAATTGATGAAATTTTAGCGACAAGAAGCCAGACCTTCAAAAATTTAAATTTAAACATCGAAGAGATGACGGTAAATGAAGTGCTTGAACTTTTAGTCGAGAAGCCGAAGCTTTTGCGGCGTCCGATTCTTGTGGACAACAAAAAGCTGGTGATCGGTTATAATCCGGGAGAACTGTTGAAGTTATCGAAGAAGAAAACGGTTCATCAATCTGCATGATGAAAAACCGAAGATCCGCTGATTATATGAATCAGCTTATCTTCGGTTTTTCACCTGTTCAGAAACTGGGCTAGCTGGATTCGAACCAACGATCACGGAGTCAAAGTCCATTGCCTTACCGCTTGGCTATAGCCCATTGAATGTAAACATAGTATGTGTAAAGGCAGACGCGTTATACATATGAAGCATATATTTTTTGAAAAAATAGGAGGTAGCTCATTAAGATGATAGCTCTTGATCAGCATGTAACAGAGCACAAAGAAGATATTATCAAACAATGGCTGGAAACTTGCTCGTCAAAGGGAAGCTGGCTGTATTCCGTTAAAGATCAGCAAAAATTAGAACAAAAGTTAAAAGACCAGCATGAATCATTAGTGACCATCGTGGCGAAATCCCTTAGTAAAGCAGAAGATGTAAAGGATGAGCTCAATCAATGGTCTCTTCAATGCGCCAGAGACCGTGCCGTTCATGAAGTGAGTGTAACAGAAAGTGTCGGCCAGTTTAACGCTTTTAGACACATCATTTTTGAATGGCTTCAGAAATTCAGCGAAGCCTCTTCTCAAGAAATCAGTATTCAGGACATTTATGAGTGGAGCCAGATTTTGAATCAAACCATTGATGAGATCATCGAAGTGTTTACTGAAGAATATCACCAGGTCACCATGATCCAATTAAACGCGCAAAAGGAAATGATTAATGAATTGAGTGCGCCGATTATGCCGATTTCTGACGGGATAGGGATTCTACCGCTTGTTGGTGAAATTGATACGTACAGAGCGAGGACAATTTTGGAGTCGGTGCTGCAACAGTGCTCAGCGTTAAAGCTCTCGTATTTATTTTTAGATATTTCGGGCGTTCCCATCGTCGATACAATGGTGGCCTATCAAATTTTTAAAGTGATTGACAGCACCAAGCTGCTCGGAATTGAGACGATTATTTCAGGAATCAGGCCGGAAATTGCCCAAACTGTGGTGAAACTGGGTCTGGATTTTTCGAATGTAAAAACTGAGCAAAGTCTTGCTAAAGCCCTGGCCAATAAAGGATTTAAGATAGAAGAGTCATGATATACCGTTTAATAATCAGCCATGTTCATTCTGGGAAAAGCTGAACAGCCACCATCGGGCTATTCAGCTTTTTTAACTTCAATAAATAAAATATGATGGCTGTCGATGTCTTTTACCTTAAAAGAGTAACCATCATATTCAATGACACTTTCAGGCTCGGCGTCTATGTTTTGTGTCAGAAACCAGCCGCCCAAGGTGTCCACTTCTGCGTCTGATAAATCTGTTCCAAGCAGGTTGTTCACATCGCTGATTAATAATTTTGCATTTAATAAGTAGTGATTCTTTCCGAGCTCGCGGATATGAGGCACTTCATCGGCATCAAATTCATCACGGATTTCTCCTACAATTTCTTCGATAATATCCTCAACAGTAACCAAACCGGAAGTCCCGCCATATTCATCAATGAGGATCGCCATATGAGTGCGTTCCTTTTGCATCTTCAGCAGTAATTTATAAATAGGAATTGTCTCAATAACGTGGATAACAGGCTGAATGAAAGGTTCAATTTGCTGCTTTTTGAGTGAGAAATCTTTCGTCAGCATTGAAAACAGCACTTCTTTCATATTGATTACGCCAATGACATTATCTTTATCTTCTCTGACAACTGGGTACCGTGTATATTTTGTTTGCTTCACTGTTTCCTGCAGATTTGGAATGGAGTCTTCATCAAGTGACAAACTGACCATTTCATTTCGCGGCACCATGATTTCCTTTGCCATTCGTTTATCAAAGGTAAAGATATTATTCATGTATTTTAACTCGCTTTTTCTGATTTCACCGCTTTTATAGCTTTCTGCCAAAAGAACCCGCAGCTCTTCCTCCGTATACGCCAGCTCATGCTCTGACGCCGGCTTCAGCCCAAACAACCCTGTAATCAACCGGGCAGAGTGGTTCAGCAGCCAAATGAATGGAAACATGATTTTATAAAACCAGATAAGCGGTTTGGCAAGCATCAAGGTAATGCTTTCTGCTTTTTGAATGGCGAAACTCTTTGGCGCCAGCTCCCCGATGACGACATTTAAATACGTCACCGTTAAAAAGGCGATGACAAGTGAAAGAAGGTGGGTAAGCGATTCATTTAAGCCTGCTTTATGAAAAAGCGGCCGAAGCAGGGTTTGCACGGTCGGTTCCCCAAGCCAGCCCAGTCCTAAAGCTGCAACTGTAATGCCCAGCTGGCAGGCTGATAAATATTCATCAAGGTGAGTGATGACATGCTTTGCCGCTTTAGCACCTTTCTTTCCCTTTGCGACAAGCTGATCAATTCTGGATCGCCGCACTTTTACGATTGAAAATTCTACGGCGACAAAAAATCCTGTTAGCAAAATGAGAATAGCGACTGCTAGTAAATTGATAAATTCCAAAACAACTGCCTTCTCCAAGGAAGGCATGCACCTCCCTTTTCCGATGTCTTTCTACATTCCATACCACCGGAAAATGCTCATCAAACATGAGTTGAAGCGGCCACTGGTTTAGCGATGCCTTTCTTGGGCAATTAAAGAATAAAAGAACAAAAGTTTGGAGGAGCTTGACATGAAGGCACATACGGGAAAGGATTGGTTTTGGTACCAAATGGGGCCTCAGGAAAGAAATAAGGCAAGAGATCTGATCCATTTTTCTCACTGGCCTCAATGTGAAAAGTGGTTTGAAAATAATCACCATATTAATTTTTTGCGCGTAGACACGACTGAAACAGAAAATGAAGCGGTATTTGGCTCGATTGTATATGATCAAGGGCTGGGTGAGGAAAAAGACCATACCGTTTTTCACTTTTATATTACCAGGCAATATTTTTTTACAATTAACTTTGATTTTTCGATTTTGAAAGGGATTAAGGGAAAACAAGTTGTCCAACAAATGGAAAGAGCGGACAATGCTATAGAGGGATTTTTGATTCTTCTCGGCGAATTAATGAATGCGTATTTAATCGGTGTTGATGAATTTGAAGTAAAGCTAAGAAAGCTCAGATGGCAAATCAAAGACGACAATAGCAAAAGCATTTTAAACCGCGTCCATCTCCTGCGCCATGAGCTGATGATCTGGAAAAACTTAATCCTAAGCGCCAAAAAAATTGAAATGGCGTTGAATGAAACCTTTTTGCCTCAAAATGAAGGAAAAAAGGATTATCAGCGGACACACCTCAAAATTGACAGGGGGTTTACATACATCAGCGAATTTGAAGGGGAGCTTAACAATCTGCTGCATTCAGAGGAAGTCATTACTTCTCACAGGGGAAATGAAATTGTAAAAGCGCTGACCATTTTTACGACGCTTTTTACGCCGATTACAGCACTGGGCGCCCTCTGGGGGATGAACTTTTCAGTGATGCCTGAGCTGAATTGGAAATACGGATATCTCTTTTCCCTCTTATTGATTATCACCTCTACGGTCCTGATCTACCTGTATCTGAAGAAAAAGGGCTGGACGGGAGATATGCTGCAGGAACGTAAGAAGAAAAAGAAAAGGCGAACACTGTAGGATGTTTCATTTTCTGTGCAGCGGATAAAGGATAAATAGAACAAGGTAAAGGAGGAATGGAAATGAAAATAAGAGACATCATGACGAAGAATGTAGAATGCAGTGAACTAACCGCTTCAATGACTGAACTAGCGAAGAAGATGAGAGACTCCAATGTCGGTTCTATTCCAATCTGTGAAAATGGCACACTTCAGGGGATTGTTTCTGATCGAGATATTGTGACGAGATGCTTAGCTGAAAATCAGATGGATGCAAAAGCAAGTGACATCATGAGCGCTGACATCGTATCCGGCCATCCTGAAATGTCTGCTGAAGAAGCGGGTCAGCTTATGTCAGAGCACCAAATCCGCCGTTTACCGATTCTTGAAAACGAACGAATTGCCGGTATTGTTGCGTTAGGCGATCTTTCCGTTGAGAAAGATACAGATCAAAAAGCCGGTGAAGCATTAAGTGAAATTTCTAAATCAGCATAATGAAAGATGGAGTGAAGCAGGCATGATGATCATCATGCCTGTTTTTTTATTGAGTAAAATAGTGAAATCAAGCATGTACATTCAGCTGAAACCACTTTTTCTGCCAGCAGGAATTGATTTTTCAGTATATAAAACCTTCAGGAAATCATTTTTTCCCCGTTTGATTACCGGTTCTTATTTTTCTACAATACGCATTGAAAGGAGAGGGAATCAAATTGGATTCAATAGAAAAGATAAGCAGAACCTTGATTGAAGAGGCATATATAACAAAGGCTTCTGATATTCACATTGTGCCGAGGGAGCGTGATGCCATCATTCATTTTCGGGTTGATCATGCATTGCTTAAAAAAAGGAACATGAAAAAAGAAGAGTGTGTAAGACTGATTTCACATTTTAAATTTCTCTCAGCGATGGACATAGGGGAAAGACGAAAGCCGCAAAATGGTTCGCTTACGTTAAAGCTTGAAGAGGGACATGTTCATTTAAGAATGTCAACGCTCCCCACAATTAATGAAGAAAGCCTCGTGATCAGAGTGATGCCTCAATATAATATCCCTTCGATTGATAAACTGTCATTATTTCCGAAGACAGGAGCCACCTTGCTCTCATTTTTAAAACATTCCCACGGCATGCTCATTTTTACCGGGCCGACTGGTTCAGGGAAGACCACTACACTATACTCTCTTGTTCAATATGCAAAAAAACACTTTAATCGAAATATTGTCACACTGGAGGACCCTGTTGAAACAAGGGACGAGGATGTTCTTCAGGTGCAGGTGAATGAAAAAGCGGGTGTGACATATTCCACAGGGCTGAAGGCTATTTTGCGCCATGACCCGGATATGATTATTTTAGGTGAGATCAGAGACGCGGAAACAGCCAAAATTGCGGTGCGGGCAGCGATGACGGGGCATTTGGTGCTGACGAGCCTTCACACGAGAGATGCGAAGGGCGCGATTTACAGGCTGCTTGAATTCGGCATCAATATGAATGAAATCCAACAGACCGTCATTGCAATAGCGGCTCAGCGCTTGGTTGATTTGGCTTGCCCGTTTTGTGAAAACGGATGTTCATCGGTGTATTGCCGCCAGTCACGAAGCACCAGGAGAGCAAGCGTTTATGAGCTTCTTTACGGGAAAAATCTTCAGCAATGTATCCAGGAGGCAAAAGGAAATCATGCAAATTACCAGTATCAAACGCTTCGTCAAATTATCAGAAAAGGAATTGCGCTTGGCTACTTGACGACAAACAATTATGACCGGTGGGTTTATCATGAAACAGATTAGGAAAACTTGGCCGTTAAAGGATCAAGCCCAGTTATTGAAGCGGCTCGGTGAAATGACGGCGGGCGGGTATACCCTTCTGGATGGATTACGCCTGATGGAACTCCAGATGACTAAAAGGCAGGCGGCTGACTTGACTGACACAGTCATTCGTTTGAGGGAAGGGGCGCCGTTTTATCAAGTATTAAAGAGTTTGTCATTTCATAAGGAAGCCATAGGTATTTGTTATTTTGCTGAAACACATGGTGAACTGCCTGCTTCCATGATCCAGAGCGGAGAGCTGCTGGAAAGAAAAATTGCACAGGCAGACCAGCTGAAAAGGGTGCTGCGATATCCGCTTTTCCTCATCTTCACAGTCGCTGTCATGTTTTATATGTTACAGGCCATCATCATTCCTCAGTTTTCCGGTATCTATCAATCGATGAATATAGAAACCTCACGTTCAACAGACATGCTTTTTGCTTTTTTTCAGCATATTGATCTTGTGATCATTCTAGTGGCTCTTTTTGCAGCAGGTATCGGCCTTTATTATTGGCTTGTGTTTAAGAAAAAATCACCTGCTAGGCAAATGCTTATTTGTGTCAGGATTCCTTTGGTTGGAAACCTTGTCAGGCTGTTTAACAGCTACTTTTTTTCTTTGCAGCTAAGCAGCCTTTTAAAATCAGGCCTCTCAATTTATGACAGCCTTAGCGCATTTAAACATCAAACGTTTCTCCCTTTCTACCGCTGCGAGGCTGAACAAGTGATTGAACGGTTAAAAGCTGGTGAATCAATTGAAGCCGCTATTTGTGAAAGCCCTTTTTATGAAACTGATTTTTCAAAAGTCATATCTCACGGCCAGCTAAGCGGCCGCCTGGATCGGGAGCTTTTCACATACAGCCAGTTCATACTTCAGCGGCTGGAACACAAGGCGCAAAAATGGACAGGCATCCTTCAGCCTATGATTTATGGATTTGTTGCAGCGATGATCTTAATCGTGTATTTATCTATGCTCTTGCCTATGTATCAGATGATGAATCAAATGTGAAAGGAAGAGGCTGATGAATGAGAAAGGTTTCACACTTGTTGAAATGTTAATTGTGCTCTTTATTATTTCAATCTTGCTTTTAATTACAATACCGAACGTCACGAAACATAATCAAACCATTCAGAAAAAGGGCTGTGAAGGCCTGCAAAACATGATTAAAGCACAAATGACTGCATATGAGCTCGACCATGAAGGACAGACACCGAGCCTTGCTGATTTACAGTCAGAGGGCTATGTGAAAAAGGATGCAGTTTGTCCAAATGGGAAGCACATTATTATCAGTGGCGGAGAAGTTAAGGTTGAACATTAAATTAAACGAGGAGGAGGGATTTACCCTTTTAGAAAGCTTACTTGTGTTAAGTCTAGCCTCTATCCTCTTGATTGCCGTGTTTACCACACTTCCTCCTGCTTATGACAATACAGCTGTCCGTCAGGCGGCTTGGCAGCTGAAAAACGATATTATGCTTGCACAGCAGACTGCTATTTCCAGTCATCAAAGAACAAAAATTCTCTTTCAGAAAAAAGAATATCAATTAGTCATGGGTGATATTGTGATTGAACGTCCGTATACAACGGGACTTTCTATAGAACCGCTGACATTAAAAGACCGTTTGGAATTTAACGAGAAAGGGCACCCGAATGCAGGCGGAAAAATACAAGTAAAAGGACATGCCGCTTATGACATCACAGTTTATTTAGGGAGCGGGAGAGTCAATGTGGAGAGAAAGTAAAGGTTTTTCTACAATAGAAACAATGTCTGCGCTAAGCCTGTGGCTGTTTCTGATGCTGACAGTCGTTCCCTTGTGGGACAAGCTGATAGCTGATGAAAATATGGCGGAATCACGAGAAATCGGCTACCAGTTAATGAATGAAAGTATTAGCAAATATATGATGACTGGTGAAGGAGCTGCGTCAAAAACGGTTACAAAGAACAATAATATCTATATGCTGAAGTGGGAGGAGGAGGGAGAATATCAAAACGTATGCATCTCAGCAGCATATAAAGAAAAACCATTTTGCCTCAGCATTCTGCGGACAGACTGGCTATACGCTTCTTAACGTATTATTTTCGCTCTCCGTCTTTTTGCTCATATCAGGATCGTTAGCTATGATCTTCCATCTGTTTTTGTCACGACAGCAGGAGCATGACGGTTTCACACAGCAAGAATGGATGATTTCAATGGAGCAGATGATGAACGAGTGCAAGAAGTCTCAAACAGTCAAGACAGCCGAGCATGGGAATGTATTGATCTGTACCAATCTTTCCGGGCAAGACATCCGTTTTGAAACCTATCATTCAATGATCAGAAAAAGGGTGGATGGCAAAGGGCATGTGCCGATTCTCGATCATATTACTGCCATGAAAGCTGATATTGAAAATGGGATTGTGTTGTTAAATATTAAGAGCAAGGATGAAAAAGTGTATCAAACTGCTTTTCCGGTTTATACGTCTTTAGGAGGAGGATGAATGTACCGTTCGAAAGGGTTTATTTATCCCGCTGTTCTTTTTGTGTCCGCGCTTGTGCTGCTGATCGTAAACTTTACTGCTGCTCAATATATTTCACGCTGCATGTTTGAAAAGGAAACAAAAGCGTTTTACACAGGAGAAAATTTGCTTCAAAATGGCGCACTTCTTTCAATTCGGCATGTTCTTGAGCAGCGGAAAGGCCAAAAGGGTTCACAGCAGTTTACATATGGGCAGGTTTCTTATCACATTCACAATACATTGATAAAAGAGCAAAAACAAATCAGCTTAAAAGCCATTACGGAGTCGGGAGCAGAAAGAACTGCACAGCTAGTGTTCGATCAAAAACAGAAAAAACTGCTGCGCTGGACAGAATAAAGCAGAGAAAAGGGTATAAAAAAAGTCATGTGAGCCAACACTCATAATAATTGAATGATGAGGTGATCACGTGAAAACGAATGATTATGTCAAATATATGACTCAGCAATTTGTCAAATATATAGATACTCCGAAAGATGAGCGAAAAGAGCGAAAAGAGGTCCGGAAAGAAACTAAAACACCCGCTTCACAGCATTGGTTCGGTATTTTACCCTATGGTTTCAGGCTATGGCTTAAACGGAAAAAATAATCACATATACAAAGAATAAGGTCCTTCAAATAAGGAGGACCTTATTGATATTCTTCTAATATGGCAATTTTATTGACCTTTTGGCTGTAGGGATCGAATGAAATCGTTACAAATACGCCGAATTCCTTTGATCCTTCCCTCAGGGTTAGGTGGTATTGCTTTACTGCTTCATCTTTTCTTTTTCGGTCCCATACTTTTTGTTTGAACAGTACCTGTGCGAGCGGGTACCTTTTTTTTGCTTCTTTTACAGCAAGCTCTTCCCATTTGGACATGTGGCGGGCGGTCACAAGTGGTGCTTCTTCTGCGTGAACGGCTGCGGTGCCGAAAACGAGAAGAAGACATATCACACATTGTTTGATCATCATGCTGTCACCCTTTCTTTGTTTATTATTACCAAATCATGTTTGGCTATGCATTTAATTTCTCACATAATAATCCCAAAAATTTCAAAAAAATTCAAAAAGGTGAGCAATACTGAGTAAGACTTTGTAATATGATGAAAACATTCTTTTAAACGAACAAAACGGTCGATTTTGATGTTTTTCAATCCATTAAACGTTGATTATACTCTATTTGTGCAGTTCTTTAAAAAGAACGATTGTCATATCAAGTTACAGTGTTTTACAGGAGGTAAGATATGTTTCGATTGTTCCGCAATCAGCAAAAGGCGAAGACGAATCTGAAAGTTCTGCTTCTTATTTTTCAGCTTTCAGTCATTTTCAGTCTGACTTTCGCGATATGCTTACAATTTTCCGATGATACAAGCGCTGCTTTTCATGATATTGAAACATTGGATGTTTCGCTTCAAGCGTGTACAGATTTTCAGCATACAGATAAAAACTGCCATTATGATAAACGCTGGGATCAAAGTGATTTGCACTTATCAGATCAAACGGATACGAAAGGCACTGTATGCTCCCCTGTCGCTTTATTTGCTGAGCTCGAAAATACAGGCGAGAAACTTAAAAAATCAAAGTGGAAGTGGGAGCTTCATAAGCTGAAAAATGCCCGCAAACCATTAAAGGATGGGAATGTGATCGAAAAAGGATTTGTTTCCAATCAAATCGGCGATTCACTTTATAAAATTGAGACGAAGAAAAAAATGAAACCCGGCATTTATGCATTTAAAGTATACAAACCGGCTGGCTATCCGGCAGAAGGCAGTACATTTGAGTGGTCGGAGCCTATGACGCTTGCAAAGTGCGATGAAAAACCGACAGTTCCGAAAAAAGAAACGAAGCCAGCCTTCAAAAAGGAGAAGGAAAACTCTCAAAAGGATATACAAGAAAAATCAAATAAAGAAGATGCAACTCAAGAAGCTGTAACAAAAGAAAAAGAAACTCAATCAGTTCAGAGGGAAAGCGGGGAAGAGGATGAAAAAAGCAATGAGGCTGATCAGTAATATTCTCTACGTGATCATCTTTACTCTCATTATTGTGCTGACGCTTGTCGTGATATCAACACGTTCATCCGGGGGAGAGCCGGCAGTGTTTGGATACACGCTGAAATCAGTTCTGTCAGGTTCAATGGAGCCGGAGTTCAACACAGGTTCCTTAATATTGGTCAAAGAAATTACTGATGTGAAAGAGCTCCAAAAGGGTGACGTCATTACATTTATGCAGGATGCAAATACGGCGGTGACCCACAGAATTATTGACATGACGAAGCAAGGAGACCATTTGTTATTTAAAACAAAAGGGGACAATAACGCCGCAGCTGATTCAGCGCTCGTATCGGACGAAAATGTCCGTGCGCATTATACAGGTTTTCAGCTTCCGTATGCCGGCTACATACTTCATTTTGCCAGTCAGCCGATCGGAACTGCTGTTTTACTGATTGTTCCCGGCGTGATGCTGCTGGTGTACGCTTTTGTGACAATCACAAGCGCCATTAGAGAAATAGAAAGAAAGACAAAAGCTTTGGAAACAGATACAAAGGACAATACTATGTCCACTTAACATCAGTTGTAAACCTGGCAACAGGTTTCGATATAATATCATTCAATAAAAGGGGAGTTTGCCATGGGTATGAAAAAGAAATTGAGTTTAGGAGTCGCTTCTGCGGCATTAGGATTAGCTTTAGTTGGAGGAGGAACATGGGCAGCATTTAACGACATTAAATCAACGGATGCTACTTTTGCATCAGGTACGCTTGATTTATCAGCTAAAGAAAATTCAGCAAGTGTCAACCTGTCAAATCTAAAGCCGGGAGACAAATTGACGAAAGATTTCCATTTTGAAAATAACGGCTCACTTGCAATCAAAGAGGTATTAATGGCGCTGAATTACGGAGAATTTAAAGCAAACGGCGGCAGCAATACATCTCCAGAAGATTTTCTCAGCCAGTTTGAAGTGACGTTATTGACAGTCGGAAAAGAGGGCGGCAATGGTTACCCGAAAAACATTATTTTAGATGATGCCAACCTCAAAGACTTGTATTTGATGTCCTCAAAGAATGATGCAGCGGCTGCTGAAAAAATCAAAAAACAAATTGACCCTAAATTCTTAAACGCAAGCGGCAAAGTCAATGTAGCAACAATTGACGGTAAAACCGCTCCTGAATATGATGGTGTTCCAAAAACACCGACTGATTTCGACCAGGTTCAAATGGAAATCCAATTTAAAGACGACAAAACAAAAGATGAAAACGGGCTAATGGTTCAAAATAAATACCAAGGCAACTCCATTCAGCTTCAGTTCTCGTTTGAAGCAACACAATGGAATGGTTTGACAATCAAAAAGGAACACACTGATAAAGACGGTTACGTGAAAGAAAATGAAAAAGCGCACAGTGAGGATAAAAATTAATAGCAGCAATAAAAAAGAGATGGCCCGGTATATCATATACTGGGCCATCTCTACGTTTATTAACAAAAGAGGAGTAAGTGCCTCTGCTCAGGCACTACTCCTCTTTTTGGGATTTTCTCCATTTTTGATAATCTAAAAATTCACGAAATTGTTTTTTCGATACCCCGGATGTCATTGCATCGCGAACCAATTTCTCCCATTCACTATCTAATTGACCATCGTATTCGGTTTCATGTTTCTCATCGAGCAAAGTATGAACCGAGACGTCCAGAACAGCGGAGACTTTTTCGAGAAATTGAATGGAGGGGTTCGTTTGTAGATTTCGTTCTATTGAGCTTAAATAAGACTTCGCTACCCCAGCTTTTTCAGCTAGTTCTGATAGTGAGTAGCCTTTTTCTTTACGGTATTGTTTAATACGCTGGCCAATCAATGTCATCACCTTCCTTGTGATATTATAGCACATTCAGAAAGGATTTACGGTATGACTTCTGGCTGCCGGACCAGGATGAGCAGACTTTTTGTTTAAAAGTAAATATTTTCGTATTTCTTCCGGGCTGATATTTGCCTCTTTGGCTTTCATCATTAATTCAACCCATTCTTGATCTAATTCGAAGTGCTCTTGTTTTGCATTTTTCATGCAGTTTCTCCTCCTAAAATACTTGTTTATGTATTTCAGCCAGTCCGGCCATGACTCATTGTATGCCTTCATTGGTCTCTGGAAGTCATTTGTCATTGAAATTGCCAGAATTTTTTTCCAATATATCTTTATTATAGTCGCATTTTTTCAAAAAAAACGAGAACGATGTCGAATGGTAAAAAAGTTAGCTTGAAATATTATTTTGCAGATAAAATAATCCGCCATTTTCAATTTCAACTGATATCTTTGGTTGATACAAGGCTTTCAGGGCCTGTTTTTCTAGATAATACTCTTCTGGTTTTTCTTCTGTATGCTCATAAAATTTGTCAAGCAATTCCATATCTTTTTTCCACCTGTTTACAGCCTGTTCTGCCCAGTCTGACGGCTCCTGCATGGCGGATTTAGCAATATAGTTTTCCATGCGCTTGAGGCCGCTTTCTGGTTTGATCATAGGCGATATGGTGAAGCAATAGTCACATATTTGAGACGTCAGTGAAAGCTGTGTCAGCTTGCTTTGAAAATCTTCAATCATGGTTCCAGAGACTAGGTGAAGACCTAGTGACAATAGCTTGTCCTTTTTCATGTCGGACTGGTATGAAATCGTGATATTTATACCAAGCCAAGGCTGGAGTGGGACTTTAGCTCCGGCTGATTCAATTTTCTCATACATTCTGGTAAATCTCCCATTTTGTTTAACAGCTTTAAATATTTGAAAAAGGCGGGGCGCTCCAAAATAAATAAATTCGCCGTCTAGGTCTTTTGGAGCAGTCTCCTTATCTGTAATAAAAGTGATTTTCATCGGATTCGGATCACCGCCTGTCTTCTCGCGCCAATGCCAGTAGAAAGGGCGGTTCATGATCTGTTTGTCCATTTCAACTGTAAGCTGCACAGTCATATAGCCGGAACCTTGATCGACGATTTGGCAGCTGTTTGCCTGGAAAAAACGAAGCAGAAAATCGTGAACCTCTTGCTGTCTCACTTGTAAAACCTCCTTACAGGCTAAGATCCTCTTTTTTCAGCAGGCTGCTGTTTTTTATAAGACAAAAATGAGGTTAAATTATCCATTTTTATTTTCATTTCTTCTTCTGTAGCTGAATGGTACAAAATGTCATGTAGGTGCTCTTCAAAATTGTTCACTTGAATTTTCGTTAAAATGTCATCAAGTTCGCCGACCACTTTTTCAAACAAATGAATTTTTTCATATAGCAGCTTTAAAATATGCTCTTCTACAGTATGTTTCGTCGCCATGTTGTATATGTGCACGTCACGCTCCTGCCCGAGCCTGTGAATTCTTCCGATTCTTTGCTCGAGACGCATCGGATTCCATGGCAGGTCATAGTTGATCATGTGATTGCAAAATTGCAGGTTTATCCCTTCACCGCCTGCTTCAGTTGCAATCAGGACTTGGACCTTTCCGCGGAAAAGATCCTTCATCCAGTCTTTTTTCCCGCGTTTAAATCCGCCTCTGAACGGCACAGAACTGATGCCGTTTTGCTGAAGAAACCATTGCAGGTAAATCTGGGTTGCCCGGTATTCTGTAAAAATGATGACCTTATCGTCTATCTTTTTGATCAGATCAACGACCTGAAGCGCTTTGGAGTTTTGTGTCACTTGGTTGATGCGATCTATTAAAACCGAAATGGTGTGCTCATCAATGGCCGGTGCTTGTTTCTCTTTTTGATCTAGCATCTTTTTCAGCGTCATATACACCGCTTCTCTGCTCGAACAGCACTCTCTTTGCAAAGTCATAATCGAGAACATGCTGGCCGGCTTGTTGATGCCTTCCTTCAGGCGGGAAATTTCATCATAAAGCGCCTGCTCAGATGGAGAAAATTCAATCGGCACTGTTTCAACATAGCGCTGTTTCCAATTCAGCCCTGTGTCATGCCGCCTGTTACGGATCATGACTTTATTCACAAGATCTTTTAAATGCTCGTGCGCTTCTAAACTGGATTTCTTCTTAGCGAACTCTTCCTGAAAGTGATTTTGACTGCCTAAATGGCCAGGCTTTAATAAGGACACCAAATTGAAAATTTCTTCGATACGGTTTTGAATTGGCGTCGCGGTAAGAAGCAGGCAATATTTTTTTACGAGATTCCGGACAAATTCATAGTTCTTCGTTTTGCTATTTTTTAGTTTATGTGCCTCATCAATAATGACGAGATCATATGGGATTGACAGCACAATTTCACGGTGGGGCGAGCGCTTCGCGGTGTCGATTGATGAGACGACAATATCGTATTGCTCCCACACGTAGCTTTTCTTTTGTTCAACAGCCGGGATCAAAAATTTTTCCTGTAGCTCTTTGACCCACTGTGACACAAGGGAAGCGGGCACAAGGATTAAAATTTTTTTGGCTAAACCGCGAATCATATATTCTTTTAGAATCAGCCCGGCTTCAACCGTTTTCCCGAGACCCACCTCATCTGCTAAAATCGCTTTCCCGTTCATTTTTTCAACCACTTTTTGCGCTACCTCAAGCTGGTGAGGGAGCGGCGTAAAGGAAGGCAGATATAAAGGGGCCCGTAAGCCTTCAAATTCAGGAATTGCTAATGTTTTCTGGATTTCTGCAGATAGCTTGTACAGTTCCCAGTTCGCCCATGGGCCATCATTTTTCAGCCTTTCAGCGAATTCTTCCGGCCATTTTGCATCGTAGATCATTTCTGCGTTCATTGCTTTGAAACCGCCCTTCTTATTCTTCGATTCTTAAAATGAACAATATAAGAAAAATCTGCCCAAATTGCTGTTGCCCAGCATATAGTGATGGTGGTAGGATATGAGTATGTATTTGATGTAAGATATTGCTATAGTATGTCCATAACAGCATGAAAATATGAGCGAATGACAGCAAGGGGAGAGACCTGACCGAGAACCTCGGGATACAGGCGCCGAAGGAGCAAACTGCGGAGTGAATCTCTCAGGCAAAAGAACTCTTGCTCGACGCAACTCTGGAGAGTGTTTGCGCGGATGCCGCAAGCCACCAAAGGGGACGTCTTTGCGTATGCAAAGTAAACTTTCAGGTGCCAGGACAGAGAACCTTCATTTTACATGAGGTGTTTCTCTGTCCTTTTTTGTATAATTTTTTAGCTGCGCCGTTGAAAAAGGGGAGGAATTTGATGCTGAAAAGAACGCCGTTATTTGACCTGTATAAGGAATATGGAGGAAAAACGATTGATTTCGGAGGCTGGGAGCTTCCTGTTCAATTCTCTTCTATAAAAAACGAACACGAGGCTGTTCGAACTGCAGCCGGGCTCTTTGATGTATCCCATATGGGAGAAATCGAAGTGTCAGGAAGCGACAGTCTGTCTTTTTTGCAAAGGCTGATGACAAATGATGTTTCCGCGTTGACACCAGGCCGTGCGCAATATACAGCGATGTGCTATCCGGATGGCGGAACCGTCGATGATTTGCTTGTCTATCAAAAAGGAGAGAACCGCTATCTGCTAGTCATTAATGCTTCTAATATAGATAAAGACCTGGCTTGGATGAAAGAACATGCGACAGGTGATGTGCAGATTGACAATCAGTCAGATCAAATTGCGCTCCTGGCTGTGCAGGGGCCGAAAGCAGAAGCAATCTTAAAAAAACTGGCAGCTTCAGATGTGTCTGCATTAAAGCCGTTTGCGTTTATTGATGAAGCTGATATCAGCGGCTGCAGAGCACTCATTTCGCGCACCGGCTATACGGGTGAAGACGGATTTGAAATTTACTGCCGTGCTCATGATGCCGTGTATTTGTGGAAGCAAATTATTGATGCGGGTGAGGAATACGGACTGATTCCATGCGGTCTTGGCGCACGTGATACGCTCCGGTTTGAAGCGAAACTCCCGCTTTACGGCCAGGAGCTGACCCAGGATATTACACCGATTGAAGCAGGTATTGGCTTTGCCGTAAAACACAAAAAAGAGTCTGACTTTTTTGGTAAGTCTGTATTGAGTGAACAGAAAGAAAACGGAGCAAAGCGAAAGCTTGTCGGCCTCGAAATGATCGAAAAAGGGATACCGCGGCACGGATATGAAGTATTCCAACATGGCAAGTCCGTCGGAAAGGTCACAACCGGCACGCAGTCACCGACATTAGGGAAAAACGTCGGCCTTGCCCTAGTTGCTGCGGAAGCGAGTGAAATCGGGACTGTTGTAGAGGTGGAGATTCGCAAAAAATTAGTGAAAGCAAAGGTTGTCAAAACACCATTTTATAAACGCTAATATTTTTTCTTGGGGAGAGGAGTCAACACATGAAGCACCGTTATTTGCCCGCAACAGAAAAGGATAAACAGGAAATGCTTGCCGCTATCGGCGTAAGCGGCATCGATGAATTATTTGCTGATATACCGGAAAACGTCAGATATCAAAAAGAGTATCAAATCAAAAAAGCGAAATCAGAAACGGAATTAACAAGAGAACTGGCAAAGCTGGCCTCTAAAAATCGTGATACCGTACAACACGCGTCTTTCTTAGGAGCGGGTGTATATGACCACTATCAGCCTGTTATTGTGGATCATGTCATTTCGCGCTCTGAGTTTTATACGGCGTATACGCCTTATCAGCCGGAAATCTCACAAGGGGAGCTACAGGCCATTTTCGAGTTCCAAACGATGATCTGTGAACTGACAGGAATGGATATCGCCAACTCCTCTATGTATGATGGCGGAACAGCCTTGGCGGAAGCGGCCATGCTTGCTTCCGGCCACACGAAAAAGAAAAAAATCGTTGTGTCAAAAACCGTGCATCCTGAATCGAGAGAAGTGCTGAAAACGTACGCAAAAGGTCAGTATATTGAAGTCGTTGAAGTCCCCGCTAAAGATGGAGTTACTGATATTGATGCTTTGCGCCAAACCGTTTGCGAGGACACGGCTGCAGTGATCGTTCAGTACCCTAATTTTTTTGGCCGGGTTGAGCCATTAAAGGATATTGAGCCTATCGCTCATCAAGGGAAATCCATGTTTATTGTGTCAGCCAATCCGCTTGCGCTAGGTCTTCTCACTCCGCCGGGCAAGTTTCAGGCTGATATCGTCGTCGGTGATGCACAGCCTTTCGGCATTCCTTCCGCATACGGCGGCCCGCACTGCGGCTTTTTTGCAGTCAACAAAAAATTAATGAGAAAAGTGCCGGGCCGTCTCGTCGGACAAACGGAAGACGAAAACGGAAAAAGAGGCTTTGTGCTTACTTTGCAAGCCAGGGAACAGCATATCCGCCGGGATAAAGCGACATCAAATATATGCTCGAACCAAGCTTTAAATGCGCTGGCAGCTTCTGTCGCCATGACAGCTCTCGGGAAAAACGGCGTAAAAGAAATCGCCCGTCAAAATCTCCTAAAAGCCAACTATGCCAAGCAAGAAGCAAAAAAAGCGGGCCTCACCGTCATGTTTGATGGACCGATGTTTAATGAATTTGTCATCAAACTGGATGAACCGGTAAAAGCAGTAAATCGGCGTTTGCTGGCAAAAGGCATCATCGGCGGATATGATCTTGGGCTGACGTATCCGGAGCTGGACTGTCATATGCTGATTGCTGTAACGGAGCTGAGAACAAAAGAAGAAATTGACGCACTTATTCAGGAATTGGGGGATCGCCATGAGTAATCAGGATCAGGCACTTATTTTTGAGCTTTCCAGAGAAGGCCGTATCGGCTACAGTCTGCCGGAGCTCGATGTACCGGAAATCGAATTGGAGAACCTCTTGTCAGACACCTATATTCGCGACGAGGATGCAGAGCTGCCAGAGGTGTCCGAGCTGGATATCATGCGCCATTATACAGCGCTGTCTAAACGTAATCACGGGGTGGATTCAGGCTTTTACCCGCTCGGTTCTTGCACAATGAAATACAATCCGAAAATAAATGAAAAAATCGCGCGAATTCCCGGTTTTGCTGCGATTCATCCTCTTCAGGATGAAGACACGGTTCAAGGCGCTTTAGAGCTTTTATATGATTTAAGCAAGCACCTTGAGGAAATTACGGGAATGGATGAGGTCACGCTTCAGCCCGCTGCTGGGGCGCATGGCGAGTGGACGGGGCTGATGATGATCCGGGCCTATCATGAAGCGCGCGGGGATTTCAAGCGGACGAAGGTCATTGTACCTGATTCCGCGCACGGGACGAACCCTGCTTCAGCTACAGTAGCAGGCTTTGAAACAGTAACGGTGAAATCGAATGAAAAGGGGCTCGTCGATCTGGAGGATTTAAAAAGAGCAGTGGATGAAGAAACGGCGGCTCTTATGCTGACGAATCCGAACACGCTCGGCTTGTTTGAGGAACAGATTACCGAGATGGCGGAAATTGTTCACCAAGCGGGGGGGAAACTGTACTATGACGGCGCTAATTTAAATGCCGTTTTAAGCAAAGCACGACCGGGAGATATGGGTTTTGACGTGGTGCACCTCAACTTGCATAAAACATTCACTGGCCCTCATGGCGGCGGAGGCCCCGGATCAGGCCCTGTCGGCGTAAAAAAAGATCTGATTCCTTATTTGCCAAAACCAGTTTTAATCCAAAAAGAAGGACGCTTTACGTTTGATTATGACCGCCCTCATGCGATCGGCCGCGTGAAGCCGTATTACGGCAACTTCGGCATCAATGTCAGAGCGTATACGTATATCCGCTCTATGGGGCCTGACGGGTTAAAGGCTGTTACTGAGAACGCAGTGTTAAACGCCAACTATATGATGAGAAAGCTTGCGCCTTATTACGATCTTCCGTTTGACCGTCATTGCAAACATGAATTTGTATTGTCAGGGAAGCGCCAGAAAAAGCTGGGAGTGCGTACGCTTGATATAGCAAAACGGCTGCTCGATTTTGGATATCATCCGCCTACGATTTATTTCCCGCTTAATGTTGAAGAATGCATCATGATCGAGCCGACAGAGACGGAATCCAAGGAAACACTGGATGCGTTTATCAACGCTATGATTCAAATCGCAAGGGAAGCGGAGGAGAATCCGGAGCTCGTCCAAGAGGCGCCGCATACGACGATTGTAAAAAGAATGGATGAAACAAAAGCGGCGAGACACCCGGTGCTCAGGTACGAGACGGAAGAGAGATAAAGGAAAACAGCTGTCTATACGACAGCTGTTTTCCTTTATTACTTCGCTTTAATCTTTCCGCCCCATTTTTTAAAGCCGCCCTTTAGGTTGTAAATCTCAGTGCAGCCGTTTTTGCGCAGAGTTTGTGCCGCGCGTCCGCTGCGGACACTGTTTTGGCAGTACAGATAGACAGGCTTGTCCGGACGGATTTCATTTTTTCTCTGTTTCAGCTGGGAAAGCGGGATGTTGCGGGCACCTAAAATATGTCCGCCCTCAAACTCATTCGGTTCACGAACGTCAATGAGCTGCGCTTTTCGGTAACCTGCGCGGAACTCTTCTTCCGTAAGTGTTTTCATAATTCGCTGCTGATAGACATATGAAGCAATCATATAGACGAGAAACGCAGCAAAAATAATTAAGACGATCATATTAGACAATGTGATTCTACTCCTTTAGCATATAAAATCAAAACCCTGCTTCATAAAACAAGGCCATAGAGCCGTTTTCGACAAATACTATTATAGTAAAGCACGGCGCGATTGTCATCCATAATGGAACTAAAATATTTTTCATTTTCCCTGCAGTTTGATAAACTGATTCTATTAAAACGGTAAGGAAGGTCTCAAAATGGAAAAAGAAACTTGGCGGTTTATAGACTCAGGCAATGCAAGTCCTGCATTCAATATGGCGCTTGATGAAGCGCTTTTATATTGGCACAGCGAAAAGAAAATTCCTCCGGTTATCCGTTTTTACGGTTGGAATCCGGCGACTCTTTCTGTAGGCTATTTTCAAAATATTAAAAAGGAAATCAATTTTGAAGCAGTACATAAGTATAATCTCGGATTTGTCAGACGCCCGACCGGCGGGAGAGGTGTTCTGCACGATCAGGAATTGACATACAGCGTGATTGTTTCGGAAGAGCACCCCGAAATGCCGGCGACTGTTACTGAGGCATACCGGGTCATTTCAGAAGGCATACTCCAAGGCTTTAGAAATCTCGGTCTGGACGCTTACTTTGCCATCCCGAGAACTGAAAAAGAAAAAGAAAGCTTAAAAAATCCGCGGTCATCCGTTTGTTTTGACGCGCCTTCGTGGTATGAGCTGGTGGTCGAGGGACGCAAAGTGGCGGGAAGTGCGCAAACGAGACAAAAAGGCGTGATTCTTCAGCATGGCTCCATTCTGCTTGATTTGGATGAGGACAAGCTGTTCGATCTGTTCTTGTATCCGAGTGAAAGAGTCAGAGAGCGGATGCAGCGCAATTTCAAAAATAAAGCGGTTGCCATTAATGAACTCACCGATAAGCGGGTGACGATGGATGAGGCCCGTAAAGCCTTTAAAGAAGGATTTGAAACTGGTCTTAACATTCATTTAGAGCCGTACGAACTAACTCAGGAAGAGCTTGATTTTGTTCATCATTTGGCAGAAACAAAATATGCTTCAGATGAATGGAATTATAAGCGGTAAAAAGGGCTTTTGGCCTGCGGAGCATCCTTGTTTTTTCAAGTTCATTAGTGTAAACTTGTAATGGTTTATAAAGTTAAGGTGCTTTTTGGGAGGGTTTCGATGACAACACCAAGTATGGAAGATTATATTGAACAGATTTATATGCTGATTGAAGAAAAAGGATATGCACGGGTTTCCGATATCGCGGAAGCATTGGCAGTCCATCCCTCCTCTGTAACGAAAATGGTTCAAAAACTAGATAAAGACGAATATTTAATTTATGAAAAATATCGCGGTCTCGTGTTAACGTCTAAAGGGAAAAAAATAGGCAAACGGCTGGTATACAGACATGAATTGCTTGAGCAGTTTTTAAGAATCATTGGTGTTGATGAAGAGAAAATATATAACGATGTCGAAGGAATCGAACATCATTTAAGCTGGAACAGCATTGATCGCATCGGGGATCTTGTTCAATATTTTGAAGAAGATGATGCTCGTAAAAAAGATCTGAAATCAATCCAAAAGAAAACAGAACATCATAATCAGTAAAAAGGCGGTCTCGAAGGAGGCCGTCTTTTTTGATGCGTCGGGCCGCGTGTCATTCGTTGGTCTATTTCTTCGCGTGTTTTCTTAAAATGATAGTAAACGATCGGATGGAGGGGGAGGGAATGAGATGTATATTGACGGTGTGTTTTCCGGCGGAGGAGTAAAAGGCATTGCGCTTGCAGGCGCTTATGAAGCGCTTGAGGAAAAAGGTTTCCGCTTTAAAAGGCTTGCGGGTACAAGCGCGGGCGCAATTATTGCCGCTTTCATTGCGTCAGGTTACACCAGTAAGGAAATCCACGCTTTAATTGAAGAAGTGGATGGAGAGAAATTGCTGGACCAGCGGTACTCATTTCTCCCCTTAAAAATGCTCCAGTGGGTGTCCATCTACTGGCGTCTTGGCTTATACAAAGGCGACACGATAGAAAAATGGATTGCTGACCTGTTAAGAGCGAAAGGCATAAGGGTTTTCGGTGATTTGCAGAAAGGGTCTCTGCGCCTTATCGCTTCTGATCTGACAAACGGCACCATGATTGTTTTGCCGGACGATTTGGTCCGTTACGGGTTAAATCCCGATATGTTTCCGGTTGCCAGGGCGGTGAGAATGAGCTGCAGCATTCCGTATTTCTTTGAACCGATAAAATTAAAAACGGACACAGGCACTGCCACGGTGGTTGACGGAGGCGTGTTAAGTAATTTTCCAATATGGCTGTTTTCAAAGGAAAGAAAACGCCCTGTGATCGGTGTGACGCTTGCGCCGCGTGAAAGGGAGCGCCCGAAAAAAAATATCCGCAACGCTTTCGAACTGTTTGGCGCCCTATTTGAAACGATGAAGGATGCACATGACGCAAGGCATATTGCGTCACGCTATGAACAAAACATCATTTTTCTGCCGGTTGATGACGTAATGGCAACTGATTTTCAATTAACACAACAAAAAAAACTAGCCCTGATAGAGCTAGGTAAAAGACGGACAGAGCTGTTTTTAAAACAATGGACCTATTAAAAAAGCGCTCTGTTTTTCTTTTTATTTTTTTTCCCTTCTATAACAGTCAGCTGAGTCTGGCTTTTTTTCTTGAGAATCATCGGCTTAGGCTTGCTGGCGCTCGGAACGCTTCGCAGGTGGCTCACACGTCCCTTATGTCCGGCGCGATGCTTTGCTTTTTGTTCTTTCATCCGGCGCCGCGACTGTTTCGCCGCTTTTTTGAAGGCTGCTCCTTCGCTGCCCGCATTTCGATTCATTACATATTTCACAATAAAATAAATAATGATACCTGCCACGATGACGGTTACCGCCATTTTTGCCATTTCTCCGGGATTGGTTACCAGCACATAGAGGAAACCGAACGCTCCCAGCGCGATTAATACAGCAATAATAGGTTGTACACGATGATTCATAACTGTCCACCTCCGAAAGTAATAGCAGGGCAACGGATTTTAGATGACGTTGTGAGAAGGCTTCTGATTTTGTTCAGACATTTCTTCGAGTCTGAGAAGCTCGTTAAAGCTTTCGATGGCAACTTGAACCTGGTCATCCTTAGGTTCTTTTGTTGTTAACAGCTGAAGCCAGAGGCCCGGGTATCCAAGAAATTTCAGTCCGGGAATATCACGCACTTTGTTAGTCAGCTGCAGAACTTCAAAGGATATGCCGAGTACGACTGGTATCAGCGCGACACGATCTATAACACGCAGCCAAAGCGGATCTGTCGGAACGAGCAAATAGACAAACATGCCGACAATAATCGTAAATAATATAAAGCTTGATCCGCAGCGGTAATGAAGCCGAGATTGGTTTTGAACATTCTGCACTGTAATTGGCAAATTCTGTTCGTAACAGTTTATGACTTTATGTTCGGCTCCATGATATTGAAACACTCTTTTAATGAGCGGTGTCATGGACAAAAAATAAATATAGCCGAGCAGCAAAATCAACTTAAACAGGCTTTCAACCGCGATTTGCGCTGTGTCCGATGAAAAAATCGGCCTTGTCAGTTCAGCTAAGAAAACAGGAACCAATGTAAATACGAATTTACTGAACAAAAATGATAAGACGCCGATTACCGCGAGGCTGAGATACATAGACAGACCGGAGGATTTTTTTTCTTCCTGCTCAAGTGTCTCGTCTTCCGATGGATCGAGCCCGTAACGTTCGCTTGAAAAATTCAAATGTTTGGTGCCGTTTGCGCTCGCTTCAATAATGGCTGCGATTCCTCGTAAAAACGGTATCTTTTTTACGATGTTCAGTTTCGGATTGTGTTTGCGGGGAAGCTTAAAAAAGTCAATGCTCCCATCCGTTCTTCTGATCGCCGTAACGTAATGATGCTTTCCGCCAAACATAACGCCTTCCACAACTGCCTGCCCGCCGTAAGCGGGCGGAATTTTATGTTTTGACATATTATCAACCTGCCTATTTCTTTAGGATTGCTAACCATTTCCTTTCACTCTATTGTACAGGAAACAGCGCTAAACCTCTAGATTGACAGGCTGAAAAGTTGCCATAGCCTTGCTTTTTCTTCATGCATTATACCCGTTATTTTCAAATTTTACTCGCAGCTGCCAAAAAGTGTGAGCTTTTTTATTGACATTTCATTTTTTGGGCACACTTTAACTGGAGGTGCCATGATGACAAGCGAAAAAAATACAGAACAAAATCAAGAATCGACTGAGAAGCAAGGACCGCCTGTTCCGATGGCCGGCAGGGTGGCGGCAACAGGTTTTTGCGGCGGCGTATTATGGAGTTTTATCGCTTATATTGCGTATTTGTTTCATTTTTCTGAAGTCAGTCCGAATATGATTTTGCAGCCGTTTGTGCTTGGAGAGTGGAAAAAACATGGACTTGGAACCATAATCAGCATCATTTTGATCGGAATGATTTCAATTGGCGCAGCATTTCTATATTTTCTTCTATTGAAACGTTTAAAAACAATGTGGCCGGGTATTTTATACGGCTTGCTGCTTTGGCTACTCGTGTTTTTTGTTTTTAATCCGATTTTTCCTGATGTGCGCGCGGTGACCGAACTGAAACCAGATACAATTATTACAACCATTTGCATTTATTTGCTTTACGGGCTGTTTGTCGGTTATTCCATTTCATTTGAATACAATGAGCTGAATTCGGAAAAGCTGGCACGTGCGCTGGGAACGCATAGAGAATAGTGTATTATCCATTTCCAGTATGGTAAAATGTTCACGAGAAGTGAACATTTTTTACATGAGAGACCCTCGCGAAAAGGAGAGATTCATGTGCCTCATTTTTTGATTTTGAACGGGCCGAATGTCAATCGGCTGGGGAAGCGTGAGCCGGAGGTATTCGGCCGCCGGACACTGACCAATATCGAAACAGACCTTTTTCATTTTGCTGAAGCCTTACATATCCAGCTCACTTTCTTCCAGTCTAACCACGAAGGTGATTTGATAGATGCGATACATGAGGCTGAGGAGCAATACGACGGGATTGTTCTGAACCCTGGTGCCTTGAGCCATTACAGCTATGCGATCAGGGATGCTGTTTCAAGCATTAATCTTCCAGTGATTGAGGTGCATTTATCAAACTTATACGCCAGGGAGGAATTCAGGCATCAGTCGGTCATCGCTCCGGTTGCGAAAGGGCAGATTGTCGGTCTTGGATCTGAAGGCTACAAGCTTGCTCTCCGCTACTTAATAAGCCAGCAAGGGGGAGAATAAAGATGAAGCTAGAGAAATTAAGAAACCTGTTTGGACAGCTGGGGATTGACGGAATGCTGATTACAAGCAGCACAAATGTACGCTATATGACAGGATTTACAGGTTCAGCTGGCCTGGCTGTTATATCAGGTGACAGGGCAGCGTTTATTACGGATTTTCGTTATACAGAGCAGGCGAAGGTTCAGGTAAAGGGCTTTGAGATCATTGAGCATGGCGGCAGCTTGATTCAGACTACAGCCGACACGGTTGAAGCGTTCGGCATCAAGCGTGTCGGCTTTGAGCAGAACAGCATGACATACGGCACATACGCATCATACAGCGCGGTTATCAGTGAGGCTGAATTAGTGCCTGTGGCTGAATCCGTAGAAAAGTTGCGCTTGATTAAGTCTAGTGAAGAGATTAAGATATTAGAGGAAGCTGCGAAGATTGCAGATGATGCCTTCAAACATATCTTGACGTTTATGAAACCCGGCATTTCTGAAATAGCTGTTGCCAATGAGCTGGAGTTTTATATGAGAAGCCAGGGAGCTGATAGCTCTTCTTTTGATATGATTGTCGCCTCGGGCCTTCGGTCAAGCCTTCCGCACGGTGTGGCCAGTGACAAGCTGATTGAAAGCGGAGACCTTGTTACACTTGATTTTGGCGCTTATTATAAAGGATATTGTTCTGATATTACCCGTACGGTCGCTGTCGGTCAGCCCAGTGATCGATTGAAGGAGATTTATCAGGTCGTATTTGATGCTCAGGCACTCGGCGTCGCACATATTAAGCCGGGCATGACAGGAAAAGAGGCTGACGCCCTCACAAGGGATCACATTGCTACAAAAGGCTACGGTGAATATTTCGGCCATTCAACCGGGCACGGGCTCGGTATGGAAGTTCATGAATCGCCGGGATTGTCCGTCAGATCTTCAGCTATCCTTGAACCGGGCATGGTGGTCACAGTGGAGCCGGGCATTTACATACCAGAAACAGGCGGTGTCCGCATAGAAGATGACATCGTGATTACAGAAAACGGCAACCGGACAATCACCCATTCCCCAAAAGAACTTATTATTTTGTGATTGGAATATAGGAGGACATTAAACATGATTTCAGTTAACGATTTCCGTACAGGATTAACAATCGAAGTAGACGGCGGCATTTGGCGCGTCGTTGACTTCCAGCACGTAAAACCTGGTAAAGGCGCGGCGTTTGTCCGCTCTAAACTCCGCAACCTTCGTACGGGCGCGATTCAGGAAAAAACTTTCCGCGCTGGTGAAAAAGTAGCAAAAGCGCAAATCGAAACAAAAACAATGCAATACCTATATGCAAACGGAGATCAGCACGTATTTATGGATACTTCTTCTTATGAGCAGCTTGAACTGGGCGAGGCTCAAATCGAAGAGGAATTAAAATACCTGCTTGAAAACATGTCTGTGCATATCATGATGTACCAAGATGAAACGCTCGGTATCGAACTTCCAAACACAGTTGAGCTGAAAGTTGTTGAGACTGAACCTGGTATTAAAGGTGATACAGCATCAGGTGGTACAAAACCTGCGAAAACTGAAACCGGCCTTGTTGTCAACGTGCCGTTCTTTGTGAATGAAGGCGACACACTTGTTGTCAATACATCAGACGGTTCTTACGTTTCAAGAGCGTAGAAAGAAATAAGAAGTCTGTTCCCGAATGGGAGCAGGCTTTTTTTTTGCCCAAAAACAGAATCTTTCTTTTATACGAAAATGACAAGACTACTTCTGCAAGCTAGAGCATATCATATAAAAAAATGGGAGGTTGGGAGAGTGCTATGAAATTTTTACTTGGAAATATCAATTCTACTGTTTTAACAATGGCCGGATTGCGAGTTTTATCCTCGATGATTGAGCTGACGGCAGCGATTATCATGCTTGTGACAAATGATGTCCGGAAGGCGGTTGTGGTTAACAGCATTCTCGCTATTGTCGGTCCGCTGATATTTATCATTACCATGACTGTCGGAATCTATCAAATTGCCGGGCAGCTGTCGTATGCAAAGCTGATACTGATTTTTACGGGTGTTGTTTTGATTTTAGCGGGTGTTCATAAATAAAGAGAGGCTTGTCATAAAGTCTGCCTCACATCATACATTTTAAAGAAGCCAATCGGTAGAAAGGAGGAGGCTCTGTTGAATGAAATCGCTGAGGTTCTCCCAGAATCCATGAAAAACGCCCTTTCTGAAATACCGGAACATCAATGGCTGGAAATCGAAGAAGTCAGAATTCGGGTCAACCGCCCTGTTGAATTAATTCGAAAAGGACAACCTGTTTTTTTGTCCTATACGGGCACGGCCGAGGATGCCCATCTGATCCTTAGCCGGCTCAGCAACTATAGTATGTATACGCTCGAAGAAGAGCTGAAGAAAGGGTATGTCACGATCAGAGGCGGCCACAGAGTCGGACTGGCAGGCAGAGTCATTACGGAAAACGGAGGTGTGAAAGGCCTCCGTGACATCACATCTTTTAATATACGAATTGCCCGGCAAAAGCTGGGGATTGCGGAGCCGCTGCTTCCATACTTGTATCAAGACAGCTGGCTGAATACGCTGATTATCGGTCCGCCGCAAACCGGCAAAACAACACTTCTCCGGGATCTTGCGAGACTCTCGAGCACCGGCAAAAATCTCATGTTGCCCGTAAAGACAGGAATCGTCGATGAACGGTCAGAAATTGCCGGGTGCCTGCGCGGCATTCCGCAGCACCAATTTGGACAGAGGATTGACGTATTAGACGCCTGTCCAAAGGCTGAGGGTCTGATGATGATGATTCGATCGATGAGCCCTGAGGTGATCATTGTCGATGAAATCGGGCGCGTGGAAGATACAGATGCACTTCTTGAGGCCTTGCATGCCGGTGTTTCAGTAATCGTCTCGGCGCATGGCTGGAGCATATCCGACCTGATGAAGCGGCCTTCATTGAAGCGTTTGTGGGAAGAAAGAGCCTTTGACCGCTATTTGGAATTATCGAGAGCGAAGGGGCCGGGCACAGTAAGCCGGATTTATGACAAAGACGGAAATGTGCTGTCTGGGACGATGAAGAAATGTTGAAGCTGCTGGGCGCTGTATTCATTGTGGTAGCGACAACATGGACAGGTTTTGAGATGGCGAAGATTTATACAGAACGTCCGCGGCAAATCCGCCAGCTGCGTGCGGCGCTCCAATCTCTCGAGGCAGAAATCATGTACGGCCATACACCGCTTCATACCGCTTCACAGCAGATTGCCAAGCAGCTGGCACAGCCTGTTTCGGCTCTTTTTATCACGTTTAGTGATCAGCTGGACAAGGGCAGTGATTCCGCGAAAACGGCGTGGGAGCAAAGCTTAAAGAAAGTGTGGGACAGCATGTCTTTGAAAAAAAGCGAATATGAAGTGCTAAAGCAATTTGGTGAGACGCTCGGGATTCATGATCGAATCTCGCAGCAAAAGCACATCAAGCTGGCGCTGACACACTTGGAAGCCTCTGAAGCGGATGCTGAGCAGGCACAAGCAAAAAATGAAAAGATGATAAAAAGTTTGGGCTTTTTAGCGGGCTTGTTACTCATTCTTCTATTGATGTAAACGTGAGGGGAGCAAAAATAAAATGGGAGTAGACGTGAATGTCATATTTCAAATCGCCGGAGTGGGAATCGTGGTTGCTTTTTTACACACGATTTTGGATCAGATGGGCAAAAAAGAATATGCCCAGTGGGTGACGCTGTTAGGTTTTATCTATATTTTATTTATGGTCGCCACGATCGTAGATGACCTTTTTAAAAAGATAAAAGCTGTGTTTTTATTCCAAGGATAGGGGGGCTTGCAGATTGACATTGTTCAAATTGTAGGTTTAGGGCTGATCGCCACCTTCCTTTCTTTGATTGTAAAAGAACAAAAGCCGACTTTTGCGTTTTTAATCGTCGTGTTTGCCGGCTGTGCCATTTTTCTTTATTTAGTAGATCAAATCTACGACATTATTCGAATGATAGAAAAAATCGCGATTAATGCAAACGTCAACATGGTTTATGTTGAAACCATTTTAAAGATTATCGGAATCGCCTATATTGCTGAATTCGGGGCGCAGCTCACCAAGGATGCCGGTCAAGGGGCCATCGCCTCGAAAATAGAATTGGCGGGGAAAATTTTAATTCTCGTTATGGCTGTGCCTATTTTAACAGTCATTATCGAAACGATTCTCGGACTTATACCTTCTATGTCATAACCGAAAGGAGGCGGTAGATTGAAGCGTTTTCAATGGGCTTTGCTTCTGGCCGTGCTGCTCATAGCAGGCCGTGCAGAAATGGTACAAGCAGCTGGTGACGCCGAACAAACGGAAGACCATGCTGAAACGGCTGAACAATTAGCGGAAAGGACAGCGGACTCGCTTGAAACAGACAAGATCGGTGAATTTTGGAATGACATTATGACAGAGTACGGCGGACTGCTGCCGGAAAGCCAAAAAGGCAGCTTAATGGAGTTTATCAACGGCGATAAATCATTTTCACCGCAAGAATGGCTGAAAGCTCTTTTTTCTTATTTGTTTCATGAAGTGCTTGCCAACGGAAAACTGCTGGGCACATTGATTTTGCTCACGATATTTTGCGTCATCCTGCAGCTTCTGCAAAATGCGTTTCAGCAAAGCACCGTCAGCAAAGTCGCTTACTCAATTGTGTACATGGTGTTGATTATCCTTGCGCTAAACAGTTTTCATGTGGCAATCAATTATGCGACAGAGGCCATTCAGACGATGACCAGCTTTATATTGGCGCTCATTCCGCTCCTCTTGGCGCTTTTGGCTTCCTCGGGCGGAGCTGTATCTGCAGCCTTCTTTCATCCTGTTATCCTCTTTCTGATGAATACAAGCGGTCTCTTGATTCAGAATATTGTTATGCCGCTCATTTTCTTATCAGCGATTCTGAGCATTGTCAGTACAATGACCGAACAATACAAAGTAACGCAGCTGGCCAATCTGCTTAGAAATATCGCCATCGGCGCACTGGCCGTCTTTCTCACCATCTTTCTCGGCGTCATCTCTGTTCAGGGAGCCTCAGCTGCAGTGACAGACGGCATTACGCTCAGGACGGCTAAATTTATAACCGGAAACTTTATTCCTGTGCTTGGCCGGATGTTTACAGACGCGACAGATACAGTGATCAGTGCTTCCTTATTGCTGAAAAATACAGTAGGGATTCTCGGTGTCGCTATTTTGATCTGTATTGCGGCCTTTCCGGCAATCAAAGTGCTTTCCCTCGCTTTTATTTATAAGCTGGCAGCCGCGATTCTTCAGCCGCTTGGAGGCGGGCCCGTCATTACTTGCCTCGATGTCATCAGCAAAAGCGTCATTTATATTTTTGCAGCTCTCGCCATTGTATCTCTCATGTTTTTTTTAAGCCTTACCGTCATAATCACAGCCGGAAACCTCACGATGATGATGAAATAAAGGAGGCTGGCGGATGAGTTTTTTAACTGAATGGCTGACCACCATCGTGTTGTTTATCCTATTTGCAATTGTAATTGATATGCTGCTGCCGAGCTCCAGTATGCAAAAGTACGCAAAAATGGTAGTCAGCCTGCTCTTGATTGTCGTCATGCTCACGCCGATTTTTAAGCTTTTCAATACAGACCCTGCAGTCATCTTTGAGTACCTCACAAAAAACGGGCAGTCGGAGTCTGCCGACATAAAAAATCAAATCAATTCAAAAAAAATAGAAATACAAGCTTCCCAGCGCGCATATATTTTAGAAGAAATGGCTGTCCAACTAAAAAAGAAAGCAGAGGAGAGATTCAGTCATGATGAATACAAAGTAGACAACATCAAACTCACGGCAGGAGAAAAGGTAGATTCAGAAGAGGATATTAAAACAATCAGCGTGTATATGGCCCCGTCTTCTGAAAAAACGGTCCAAACGGTCGCGCCGGTCAACATTGATACAGATCATGCATACGTAACGAAAGAAGCAGCCGAACAAAAAGAAGCCAAACAGATCCAGTCACAGCTTGCGGACATTTGGGAAATCGGAAGTGAGAAAATTACGGTTCATATGGAAGGCGGGGAGAGTGTCGGCAATGAATAAAAACGGATTATGGAATGTATTGAAAAAGCAGTTTCTTCCGGGGCAAACGAAGGACGGTGAAAAGCCGAAGCTGACCAAATATCATTACTTTCTGTTCGTTTTTGTTCTCGGAGTTTCCTTTATGCTTGTCAGCCAGCTGTTTTCTTCACCTGAGAAAACAGAAAACGCCAAAACGATAACGGCAGTACCATCACAAGATACCAAAGACAGCAAAGAGAAAACAGCCGAAGTGTTTAAAGCCTCAAAATCTGATGAACCTAAGCACTCGATCGATGATTATGAAAAAGAATACGAAAATCAGCTGAAAGAAATTCTTGAAACGATCATAGGTGTGGACGATGTCTCTGTTGTCGTGAATGTTGATGCAACGTCGCTGAAAGTATACGAAAAAAACAAATCAAACAAAAATACAACCACTGAAGAAACAGACAAAGAAGGCGGAACAAGAAGCGTTACAGACCAGACGTCAGAAGAAGAAATTGTCATGATCAAAAACGGCGATAAGGAAACGCCCGTCGTCGTCCAAACGAAAAAGCCTGATATACGCGGTGTACTCGTTGTTGCTCAAGGAGTGGACAACGTTCAAATAAAACAAACCATTATTGAAGCGGTGACACGGGTCCTGGATGTACCAAGCCACCGGGTTGCGGTTGCCCCTAAAAAAATAAAGGAGGATTCATAAATGCTTAAAAAACAAACCGTTTGGCTATTAACAATGCTCAGTCTTGTCGTGGTGTTAAGCGTCTACTATATCATGTCGCCGGAAAGTAAAAATGCCGTGCAAATGCAAAGTGAAAAAAGCGCGTCTGACAGCGGAGAGGTTGCAACTGAAAAAGCGCCTGCCAAGCAAGACACGAAGGAAAAAAACGGTACAGAAACTGAAACAGAAACGGAAAAAGAAGATGGAACAAAGGGCACGAAAGATTCATCTGGAGACAAGGAAACATCAGCTGAAGCTAGTGAAAAAGGAACTGTTGTAACAGAAACAGCTGATGATGATCTGTTTACGACGTACCGTCTTGATTTAGAAGATGCCAGAAGCAAAGAAAGAGAAGAGCTGAATGCCATTGTGTCAAGCGATGATGCAACAGCAAAGGAAAAGAGCGAAGCATATGATAAAATGACGGCTCTCAGTGAAGTAGAAGGAACAGAAAAACAGCTGGAAACCCTTATTAAAACACAAGGCTACGAAGACGCGCTCGTCAATGCTGAAGGAGATAAAATCAACATTACTGTCAAATCAGACAAACACTCCAAATCGAAGGCGACAGCCATCATAGACCTTGTGGCAAAAGAAATCAAAACAATGAAAGACGTCGCTGTCACATTTGAGCCATCCAAGTGAAAAAAGAGGAAAAACACGCCCGCTTAAGCAGCGGGCTTTTTGCGTGCCAATCATATTAGAGTTGAATTCAAAAGTCCGCTCCTGTAAGATAAACATAGTATGTACTTTTAGTAGTAACCTATAAAAAAGAAATTTCATACATAGGAGTGCGATTGAATGTTAAATATTAAAGAAATCCACGAGCTGATTAAAGCAATTGACGAGTCTACAATTGACGAATTCGTATATGAAAATGAAGGTGTATCCTTAAAACTGAAAAAACATGAAGCAGGCACTGTTCAAGTGATGCAGCAGGCGCCGGCAGCACCTGTACAAGCTCAGGCTCCGCAGGCAGTTCAGCCGCAAGCGCAGCAAGCAGCGCCGGCACCTGCCCAAGAAGCACCGAAGCAAGATGAAAATCTGCATAAAATCACTTCGCCAATGGTAGGAACGTTTTATGCATCTTCATCACCGGAAGCGGGCCCTTATGTAACGGCTGGTTCAAAAGTAAATGAAAACACAGTTGTCTGCATTGTAGAAGCAATGAAGCTATTCAACGAAATCGAAGCGGAAGTAAAAGGTGAAATCGTTGAAGTATTAGTAGAAAACGGCCAGCTGGTCGAATACGGACAACCTCTATTTCTTGTAAAAGCAGAGTAAGGAGACTTAACATGATTAAAAAGCTATTGATCGCCAACCGAGGAGAAATTGCTGTCAGAATCATCAGAGCCTGCAAAGAGCTCGGAATTGAGACTGTCGCTGTTTATTCAGAAGCTGATAAAGATGCCCTTCATGTTCAAATGGCCGATGAAGCTTTTTGTATCGGACCGAAAGCATCAAAAGACAGCTACTTAAACGTTACAAATATAGTAAGTGTTGCAAAGCTGACAGGCACAGACGCTATTCATCCGGGATATGGATTTTTAGCTGAAAATGCTGATTTCGCGGAATTATGTGAAGAAGTTAACGTCACGTTTGTCGGCCCGAGCGCTGACGCCATTTCAAAAATGGGAACAAAGGATGTTGCGCGGGAAACGATGAAACAGGCCGGCGTACCGATCGTACCGGGTTCACAAGGAATTATAGAAAATGTGGAAGAAGCGGTTTCGCTTGCTAATGAAATTGGGTATCCTGTAATTATAAAAGCCACCGCAGGCGGAGGCGGAAAAGGAATCAGGGTTGCCCGCACCGAAGAGGAATTGGTCAAAGGCATTAAGATTACACAGCAGGAAGCTGCAACAGCATTCGGAAATCCAGGTGTTTACATCGAAAAATACATAGAAGATTTTCGTCATGTTGAGATCCAAGTGCTTGCCGATAACTACGGAAATACGATCCATTTGGGCGAACGCGACTGCTCGATTCAAAGACGCCTGCAAAAGCTTTTGGAAGAAACGCCGTCTCCGGCGCTTGATTCAGAAATCAGGGAGCAGATGGGAGATGCAGCGGTTAAGGCTGCAACAGCAGTTGGCTATACAGGCGCGGGAACTGTTGAATTTATTTATGACTACAAAGAACAGCGCTACTACTTCATGGAAATGAATACGAGAATCCAGGTAGAGCACCCAGTCACAGAAATGGTAACGGGAACCGACCTGATTAAGGAACAGATCAAAGTTGCATCAGGAATGGAACTGAGCCTCAAGCAGGAAGATGTCGAATTTGAAGGCTGGGCTATCGAATGCCGAATCAACGCAGAAAACCCAAGTAAAAATTTCATGCCGTCACCTGGTGAAATTAAAATGTACCTGCCTCCTGGCGGTCTTGGTGTCCGTGTAGATTCAGCTGCGTATCCGGGCTATTCCATCCCTCCGTACTATGACAGCATGATTGCAAAAGTGATCACATATGGAAAAACGAGAGATGAAGCGATTGCCCGAATGAAGCGCGCATTGAGCGAATTCGTGATCGAAGGCATTGAGACAACAATCCCGTTCCACTTAAAACTGCTTGAACACGAAACATTTGTTAGCGGAGAGTTTAATACGAAATTTTTAGAAACATATGATGTAATGGGCTCATAATTTTTACGGAGGTGAATTGAATGAAAGACAACAGCTTGCTTAAAATGGATCAAGAAGATACGCATTTAGGTAAGGTTGAGATTGCACCGGAAGTCATTGAGGTCATTGCCGGCATAGCAGCTTCAGAAGTTGACGGTGTTGCCGAAATGCGCGGAAACTTTGCGACAGGCGTCGTCGAGCGCTTCGGTAAAGTGAATCATGGCAAAGGTGTCAAAGTCGACCTGGCGGATGACGGAATTACGATCGATGTATACTGCGTTGTTACATTCGGCGTTTCGATTCCGAAAGTTGCAGCGTCCGTTCAGGAAAACATTCGTCAAACCTTATTAAATATGACGTCTCTTTCGATTAACGAGATCAATATTCACATCGTCGGCATTCAATTTGACACAAAAGCCCAAGAAGTCCAAATCGACGAAGAAATGTAAATGGCTTAACAAAAAACCAAGGGGAGGGCGGCCCTTTGGTTTTTTTACACGTTACCCTTTATTTCAAAGCATGAAGAAAGCCGGCTCAAGGCAGCCGAGTTTCTTCATGAACGTGAAATCCGAATGATCATATCAAGGTGTGTGAAAATATTCGGTAATAGGGTAAAAAACCTTGATTTCAATATGCGGATACGAAAAAAATATGTTATGATCTCTTTGTGGCTTAACGACAAGCGGATAAAGAGGATCAAAGGAGAAAGAAAATGAAAAGAAGAACAGCAAGAGAAAAAGCTTTGCAGGCACTATTTCAAATTGATGTCAGCGATATCGCAGTAAATGAAGCCATTGAACACGCATTGGATGAAGAAAAAACAGATCCTTTCTTTGAACAGCTTGTACACGGGGTATTGGAACACCAAGTCCAGCTGGATGAAATGATTTCCAAGCATCTGGTGAATTGGAAGCTCGATCGGATTGCCAATGTTGACCGCGCGATTTTGCGTCTGGCAGCATACGAAATGGCATATGTCGAAGACATTCCGGTGAATGTCTCCATGAACGAAGCGATTGAGCTGGCAAAACGGTTTGGTGATGACAAAGCGACAAAGTTTGTAAACGGGGTTCTTTCTAACATTAAATCTGATATTGAACAATCATAGGAGGAAAGAAAATGACTGCAACAATCATCGACGGAAAAGAAACGGCTAGAGAAAAACGCGAACAATTGGCAAAAGAGGTAGAAGAGCTTAAAAAGCAAGGCGTCACTCCTGGACTGGCGGTTATTTTGATTGGAGATGATCCTGCTTCTCACTCTTACGTGCGAGGAAAGAAAAAAGCGGCTGAAACAATGGGAATGAATTTCAAGCTCGATCAATTTGACAGCAGCCTCACAGAAGCTGAACTGCTATCCATAATCGATCAATACAATCAAGACCCTGAGTTTCACGGCATTCTCGTTCAGCTCCCGCTTCCAGACCATATTTCTGAAAAAGCGGTGATCGAACGTATCTCTCCTGATAAAGATGTAGACGGTTTTCATCCATTAAACGTAGGGAAAATGCTCCTTGGCGAAGATACGTTTCTTCCTTGTACGCCTCATGGAATTGTTGAGCTTTTGAAGAAAACCAATATCGACCTTTCCGGTAAAGAGGTTGTTGTAGTCGGCCGAAGCAATATTGTCGGCAAACCTGTCGGCCAGCTTTTATTAAATGAAAACGCGACGGTTACTTACTGTCATTCAAGAACGGAAAATATTACCGAACATACGAAAAAAGCGGACATCTTGGTGGTGGCAGTCGGCAGAGCTAACTTCATCAGTGCAGACCAGATCAAAGAGGGCGCTGTTGTCATTGACGTCGGCGTTAACCGTCTGGAAAGCGGAAAGCTTTGCGGAGACGTTGAATTTGAAGGGGCAAAAGAAAAAGCGTCCTTCATCACGCCGGTTCCTGGCGGAGTAGGTCCGATGACCATCACGATGCTTGCGCATAATACTGTTAAATCTGCGAAACGTACGTTATCATAGATAATTGGAGATATTCACAGGCGGGACGTTTTGCCCGCTGTGAATATGAGCACGATACCCGCTTCTTCAGGCTCCTAAAGCCAGGGCGGGTTTTCTTTAGTTATGGTGCAGGAATGCTTATGAGAGGAGTTTGAGACATGGGCGAAACAGCGTATGTTACTGTCTCAGCGCTGACAAAGTATATAAAACGAAAATTCGATGTAGATCCTCATCTTGAAAATATTTGGATTAAAGGCGAATTATCGAATGTAAAAATACACACAAGAGGCCACATTTATTTCACATTGAAAGACGAAAATGCCAGAATGCAGTCGGTGATGTTCGCGAGACAGAGCGAGCGTCTGGCTTTTAAACCTGAAAACGGCATGAAGGTGCTGGTCAGAGGCGGAATTTCCGTATATGAACCGAGCGGAAACTACCAATTATATGCCAAAGAAATGCAGCCTGACGGGGTCGGAGCGCTTTATTTAGCGTACGAAGAGCTAAAAAAGAAGCTTGCCGGAGAAGGTTTATTTGATAACCGCTACAAAAAACAAATCCCCGCATTTCCAGCCACAATCGGGGTTGTGACATCTCCAACGGGTGCCGCTGTCAGAGACGTCATTACAACTCTAAAAAGAAGATATCCCCTTGTAAAAGTTATTGTTCTTCCAGCGCTCGTACAAGGCGAAAATGCGAGCAGATCCATCGTTCAGCGCATTGAAGAGGCAAATGAAAAAGAGGTTTGCGACGTATTAATTGTTGGGAGAGGCGGCGGTTCGATTGAAGAACTGTGGGCATTTAATGAAGAAATTGTAGCACGTGCGATCTTCGCTTCTAACATTCCGATTATATCGGCAGTCGGGCATGAGACGGACTTTACGATCAGTGATTTTGTCGCTGATATCAGAGCCGCAACGCCGACAGGAGCAGCTGAGATTGCCGTACCGCATACCACTGATTTAATCGAACGGACAAAAACAGCGGAAGTCAGGATGACAAGAGCGATGCAGCAGCATCTCGGCCAGAAAAAAGAGCGGATTCAAACGCTGCAATCCTCGTATGCCTTTCGTTTTCCAAAGCGTTTGTATGCGCAAAAAGAGCAGCAGTTTGACCTTGCCTATCAACAGTTTCAAGCACAGCTTACCGCTCTTTTAGATCGAAAAAGCAGACAGCTTGAGCGTGAAACGTACAGATTAGAGGCGCTGCATCCTCATGAACAGCTGAAGCAAGCGAGAACACGATACGAGGAACAAACAAATCAGCTGAGAAAAAATATGAATATCCAAATGAAGCAGCTGCATTCCCAATTTCAAACTGTTCTTGGCAAGCTGAATGCGTTAAGTCCTCTTCAAGTGATGGAAAGAGGATACAGCTTGGCTTATAAAGAAGACGAACTCATTAAAAGTGTCAGTCAGATAGAAGAGAAGGACCAGGTTGAGGTCAAGCTGAAGGATGGCGTGCTGACCTGTGAAGTATTAGAAAAGAGAGGGGAAGAAAAATGACAGACGTGAAAAAAAATGAAAACATGACATTTGAAGAAGCGATGAAAGGGCTTGAAAGCATTGTGTCAAAGCTTGAAGAGGGCGATGTGCCTTTAGAGCAAGCGATTAACTATTTCCAAGAAGGCATGGCTCTTTCAAAAATGTGCCACGAAAAGCTGCAAAAAGTCGAAAAACAAATGGATTTCATTTTAAAAGAAGACGGCGAACTGGCACCTTTTAGTGTTCAGGAGGAAGACGAAGGTGACAAATAAATTAACGAGCTTTCTGGCGGAGCGGAAAAAAACGATTGAAAATCAGCTTTCTGTCTATACAGAGAAGCTTGATATGCCGGACTCATTAAAAAAGTCTATGCTGTATTCCCTTGAGGCTGGCGGAAAGCGGCTGCGTCCTCTCATTGTACTGGCTGTATTAAACGCCTATGGGAAAAGTGAAAAGGACGGCATTCCAGTTGGGTGTGCTGTCGAAATGATTCACACATATTCGTTAATTCATGATGACCTTCCTTGTATGGATGATGACGATTTGCGCCGCGGGAAGCCGACAAACCATAAAGTATTCGGTGAAGCGACAGCAGTATTAGCCGGTGACGGGCTCCTTACGGAAAGCTTTAAGCTGATCACCTCCCACGTGTCAGACGAGGTGTCAGCAGAAAAGCGGCTTCGGCTTGTGAATGAACTGATTTCAGCGGCAGGCACTGAAGGCATGGTCGGGGGGCAAGTAGCTGATATGGAAGCGGAAAACCGCCAAGTCACGCTTGAAGAGCTCGAATCCATTCATGAACGGAAAACAGCCAAGCTCCTCGGTTTTTGCGTCATTGCCGGTGCTATTTTGGCGGATGCGCCTGAGGAAGACATTGAAACGCTGCGTACCTTCAGCAGTCACATTGGAATCGGTTTTCAAATCAGAGACGATATTTTAGATTTAGAAGGCAGTGAAGAGAAAATCGGCAAACGTGTCGGCTCGGATACAACAAACGACAAATCGACTTACCCGTCACTTCTTTCACTGGAAGGGGCCAAACATAAATTGGATGTTCACATCAATGAGGCGAAGCGTTTAATCGGCGGACTCTCTCTTCAAAAAGATCTTTTATTTGAGCTTTGTGATTTAATTGCGGCAAGAGATCACTGAAACGATCCTAATTTGAAGCGGCTGCACGAGATATGGTAAAATGTAAGCAGTTTATATGAAAAATGAAAAGGAAAAGCGTGTTTGTCTTTTTTTATGTCTGAGAACTGGCCATTGTCCAGCTCGGCTTGTAGAAGACATGTATCATTGCAGAAATTCATGCTGAAAGTGAGTTGATCCGCTTTGGATCTTTTATCAATACAGGACCCGTCGTTTTTAAAAAACATGTCCATTGATGAATTAGAGAAATTAAGTGATGAAATCCGTCAATTTTTAATTACAACTTTATCTGCTTCCGGCGGCCACATCGGCCCAAACTTAGGTGTCGTAGAGCTTACTGTTGCGCTGCATAAGGAATTTAACAGCCCGAAAGACAAATTTTTGTGGGATGTAGGCCACCAGTCTTACGTCCACAAGCTGCTGACAGGACGCGGAAAAGAATTTTCGACGCTTCGCCAGTACAAAGGGCTTTGCGGATTCCCAAAGCGGAGTGAAAGCGAGCATGATGTTTGGGAAACCGGGCACAGCTCAACTTCTCTGTCAGGTGCGATGGGGATGGCTGCTGCGCGTGATATTAAAGGTACGGATGAATTTATTATTCCGATCATTGGTGATGGCGCGCTGACTGGCGGAATGGCGCTCGAAGCGCTGAACCACATCGGCGACGAGAAAAAAGATATGATTGTCATCCTGAATGATAATGAAATGAGTATTGCACCGAATGTCGGCGCCATTCATTCTATGCTCGGACGACTGCGCACTGCAGGGAAATACCAGTGGGTAAAAGACGAGCTCGAATACTTGTTTAAAAAGATTCCGGCAGTCGGGGGCAAACTTGCCGCCACGGCGGAACGAGTCAAAGACAGCCTGAAATACATGCTCGTCTCGGGAATGTTTTTTGAAGAGCTTGGTTTTACGTATTTAGGCCCGGTGGACGGACATTCTTATCATGAGCTGATTGAGAATCTTCAATACGCCAAAAAAACGAAAGGCCCTGTTCTCCTGCATGTCATTACGAAAAAAGGGAAGGGGTACAAACCGGCTGAAACCGATACGGTTGGAACATGGCATGGTACCGGACCATATAAAATTAATACCGGTGACTTTGTAAAACCGAAAGCCGCAGCTCCTTCATGGAGCGGCCTAGTCAGCAGCACTGTGCAGCGAATGGCGCGCGAGGACGGACGCATTGTAGCCATTACGCCGGCTATGCCTGTCGGCTCTAAGCTTGAAGGCTTTGCAAAGGAATTCCCTGACCGCATGTTCGACGTAGGAATCGCAGAACAGCATGCCGCTACGATGGCAGCAGCTATGGCAATGCAGGGGATGAAGCCGTTTTTGGCGATTTATTCAACCTTCCTGCAAAGGGCATATGACCAAGTTGTTCATGACATCTGCCGTCAAAACGCCAATGTGTTTATTGGCATTGACCGTGCAGGGCTCGTCGGCGCTGACGGAGAGACACATCAAGGCGTGTTTGATATTGCGTTTATGCGTCACATTCCAAACATCGTCTTAATGATGCCAAAAGATGAAAATGAAGGACAGCACATGGTTCATACAGCACTCAGCTATAATGAAGGCCCGATTGCGATGCGTTTTCCGCGCGGAAACGGACTCGGCGTAAAAATGGATGAACAGCTGAAAACGATTCCGATCGGCACGTGGGAGGTGCTGCGTCCAGGGAACGACGCTGTCATCTTAACGTTTGGAACAACAATCGAAATGGCGCTTGAAGCAGCTGAAGAGCTGCAAAAAGAAGGCCTTTCCGTGCGCGTTGTGAATGCGCGCTTTATTAAGCCGATTGATGAAAAGATGATGAAGGATATCCTAAAAGAAGGCTTGCCGATTTTAACGATTGAAGAAGCGGTCTTAGAAGGCGGTTTCGGAAGCTCGATTTTAGAATTCGCTCATGATCAAGGTGAATATCTTACACCAATTGACAGAATGGGTATCCCGGATCGTTTTATTGAACACGGAAGCGTAACGGCGCTTCTTGAAGAAATTGGACTAACAAAACAGCAGGCGGCAGACCGGATTAGATTACTGATGCCGCCGAAGACACATAAAGGAATTGGATCATGACGTCAAAGAAAGAACGTTTAGATGTATTACTAGTGGAAAGAGGGCTGGCGGAAACGCGGGAAAAAGCCAAGAGAGCTATTATGGCGGGGATCGTCTATTCAAACGAAAACCGCTTGGACAAGCCCGGGGAAAAAATTGACCGTGACTTACCGTTAACCGTCAAAGGAAACCCGCTAAAATATGTGAGCAGAGGCGGCTTAAAGCTTGAAAAAGCGCTGAAGGAGTTTCCCGTCTCTGTTAAGGATAAAATCATGATTGATATTGGCTCCTCCACCGGCGGTTTTACGGACTGCGCTCTGCAAAACGGAGCTAAACAGTCATACGCGGTGGATGTAGGCTACAATCAGCTTGCGTGGAAGCTCAGACAAGATGAACGGGTCGTCGTAATGGAACGGACCAACTTCCGTTACGCAACACCGGCAGACTTTACAAAGGGCATGCCGGAGTTTGCTACGATTGATGTATCCTTTATTTCACTGCGGCTTATCCTGCCTGTTCTCAAAACATTGCTTGTACCGGGCAGTGACTGCATGGCTCTTGTTAAGCCGCAGTTTGAAGCGGGACGGGAATCCGTCGGCAAAAAAGGGATTGTCAGAGATCCTAAAGTGCATGCTGATGTTCTCAAGCGAATGATCAGTTTTTCTGCGGCTGAAGGCTATATCTGCCAAGGCCTGTCATTTTCTCCTATCACGGGAGGAGACGGAAATATTGAATTTCTCCTTCATTTGCATTGGCCGGGAGAGGGACAGGAAGGACAGGAGCTGCCGGAAGAAGAGATCACCCGCATTGTAGAAGAGGCACATAAGACGTTAAAAGAAAAAAAAGCAGATGTACCGGAATAATAGGGCGACTATTATTCCTTTTTTCTGCATTCATGTACAATTTGCAGAGAATCATATAACATAAAAGAACAGATAAGCTGGAAATAGAGGTGCTTACATGAACAAAGGCCAGAGGCATATTAAAATCAGAGAGATCATTACAAGCAATGAAATCGAAACGCAAGATGAATTGGTCGACATGCTGAAGCAGGATGGATACAAAGTAACGCAAGCCACGGTTTCACGGGATATTAAAGAACTTCACCTTGTAAAAGTCCCTACGAATAACGGCTCTTACAAATACAGTCTTCCGGCAGACCAGCGTTTCAATCCGCTGTCCAAGCTGAAGCGGGCACTGATGGACGCATTTGTGAAAGTAGACTCTGCAAGCCATATGATTGTGCTGAAAACGATGCCGGGCAATGCCCAGGCAATCGGGGCGCTGATGGACAATTTGGACTGGGATGAAATTATGGGGACCATTTGCGGAGATGACACGATTTTAATTATTTGCCGGACTCCTGAAGATACAGACGGCGTAAAAAACAGACTGCTTGAGCTGCTGTAACAGAAATCTAACAAAGATAAGAGGTGTAATGCTGTTTGTTAGCTGAACTATCGATTAAAAACTTTGCCATTATTGAGGAACTGACGGTTTCTTTTGAACGCGGGCTCACGGTTTTAACAGGAGAAACCGGAGCCGGCAAATCCATCATCATAGATGCCATTTCTCTTTTAGTCGGAGGCCGAGGATCATCTGAATTTGTCAGATATGGAGAAGCAAAAGCCGAGCTTGAAGGGCTGTTTCTGTTGGAGAGCGGCCATCCCGTTTTTGATATATGCGCTGAGCAGGGAATCGACGTTTCAGACGAAATGATCGTTATGAGAAGGGATATCAGCACGAGTGGAAAAAGCGTTTGCCGGGTTAATGGCAAGCTTGTCACGATTGCCTCGTTAAGAGAGATCGGCAGGCTTTTATTAGATATTCACGGGCAGCACGATAACCAGCTGTTAATGGAGGACGAAAATCATCTCCAGCTTTTGGACAAGTTTGCCGGAGCCGAAGTGGAAAGTGCGCTCCAAGCATATCAGGAAGGATACCAGCGTTACATGAAGCTGCTTAAAAAGCTAAAACAGCTTTCTGAAAGCGAACAGGAAATGGCCCACCGCCTTGATCTCATTCAATTTCAGCTCGAAGAAATCGAATCGGCAAAGCTTGAGCTTAATGAGGATGAACAGCTCCAAGAAGAACGCCAGCAAATTTCAAACTTTGAGAAGATATATGAATCGCTGCAAAATGCGTATAACGCGCTTCGCAGTGAGCAAGGCGGACTGGACTGGGTCGGAATGGCATCAGCGCAACTTGAAGATATATCCGATATTAATGAACCGCTGAAAAAACTGTCTGAAAGTGTTTCGAACTCCTACTATCTTCTGGAGGACGCTACATTTCAGATGAGAAATATGCTGGACGAGCTTGAGTATGATCCGGAACGCCTGAATTATATTGAAACACGTCTTAATGAAATCAAACAGCTGAAACGAAAATATGGTGCATCTGTTGAGGACATTTTAGAATACGCTTCTAAAATTGAAGAAGAGATTGACCAAATTGAAAACAGGGACAGTCACCTTCAAAGCTTGAAGAAGGAGCTTGACTCAGTCGGCAAAGATGTCGCAGTGGAAGCGGCAAATGTTTCACAAATCAGGAAAGCATGGGCGAAAAAGCTGGCCGATGAGATTCATCGGGAATTAAAAAGCCTGTACATGGAAAAGTCAACGTTTGATACGGAATTTAAGGTCAGAACAGCGTCCCGCAATGAGGAGGCGCCGATTGTAAACGGCCAGCCTGTTCAGCTGACTGAACAAGGGATAGATCTGGTGAAGTTTTTAATTTCAACCAATACAGGTGAACCGCTAAAATCTCTTTCGAAAGTCGCTTCCGGGGGAGAGTTGTCTCGGGTAATGCTTGCCATAAAAAGCATTTTTTCCTCTCAGCAGGATGTGACGTCGATTATATTCGATGAGGTCGATACCGGTGTAAGCGGCAGAGTCGCCCAGGCAATCGCTGAGAAGATCCATAAAGTGTCAATAGGATCACAAGTGCTGTGTATTACACACTTGCCTCAGGTGGCTGCCATGGCCGATATGCACCTTTATATTGCGAAGGAGTTAAAAGACGGCAGAACGACGACACATGTCAAGCCGCTGTCTAAGCAGGAAAAGGTAGTGGAAATCGGGCGCATGATTGCAGGAGTCGAAGTAACAGACTTGACGAAACGCCATGCGAAAGAACTTTTAAAACAAGCGGATCAAGTCAAAACAACTGGGTAAGCTGCGCGAGAAGCGCAGCTTATTTTTTTTCGCACACATCCATTCGTTCATCAGTATATCCAATGTTTTTCTTTATATGACAGTTATAAATAAGGCGTCAGAAGGCAAAATTAAATGATGTAGCAGCAAGTCATAAAGAAGGTGTGGGATAGGAGCGAGGAGAGTGAAGTAGTGAATGCCCGATAACATCAGAAAAGCAGTAGGTTTAATTCTCCTTGTTTCGTTATTAAGTGTAGGTTTATGCAAACCGCTAAAAGAGTATTTACTGATTCCAACGCAAATGAGAGTATTTGAAACCCAAACACAAGCGATTGAAACGAGCTTATCGGTAAACGCTCATGCACAAGAATCGTCAGAAGCGTTTACAGTAAAAAAAGACCCGCATGAAATCAAGGTGACAGGCAAAAAATCAGGTGAATCAGAATTAGTATACGATCTTGCCGGATTTCCAATCAAAAAAACAAAAGTGCAAGTTCTTCCTGATTTAAAAGTCATACCTGGCGGACAATCAATCGGTGTTAAACTTCATTCCGTCGGTGTTCTTGTCGTCGGGTTTCATCAAATCAACACAAGTGAAGGCAAAAAATCTCCGGGAGAAACGGCCGGTATTGAAGCGGGCGACATCATTATTGAGATGAATGGACAGAAAATTGAAAAAATGAATGATGTAGCCCCATTTATCCAGAAGGCAGGTAAAACCGGAGAATCGTTAGATTTGCTGATTAAACGTGATAAGCAAAAAATCAAAACAAAGCTCATTCCAGAAAAAGATGAAGCAGAAGGCAAGTACAGAATCGGATTATATATCAGGGATTCGGCTGCTGGCATCGGCACCATGACCTTTTATGAACCGAAAACAAAAAAATACGGAGCACTTGGCCACGTGATTTCCGATATGGACACAAAGAAACCAATCGTAGTGGAGAATGGAGAAATCGTCAAATCCACTGTAACATCAATTGAAAAAGGGACAGGCGGAAATCCGGGAGAAAAACTGGCGCGATTTTCCTCAGAACGCAAAACGATCGGGGATATTAACAGAAACAGCCCATTTGGGATTTTCGGCACACTGCATCAGCCAATTCAAAACAACATTTCAGATCAAGCATTGCCGGTTGCGTTTTCTAATGAAGTCAAAAAAGGGCCGGCTGAAATTTTAACGGTCATTGATGATGACAAGGTAGAAAAATTTGATATTGAAATCGTCAGCACGACGCCGCAAAAATTCCCGGCGACAAAAGGAATGGTCTTAAAAATAACCGATCCGAGGCTGTTGAAAGAAACAGGGGGCATCGTACAGGGGATGAGCGGAAGCCCGATCATTCAAAATGGAAAAGTGATCGGCGCTGTCACCCATGTGTTTGTAAATGATCCGACAAGCGGATACGGCGTTCATATTGAATGGATGCTGTCAGAAGCAGGAATCGATATTTATGGAAAAGAAAAAGCAAGCTGACTGCCGGAATTTCCGGCAGTTTTTTTGTTTTTATTCCTCTTCACTTCTCAGAATACATACGGTAAAATGTACAAAAGAAGATTTTTCGACAAATTCACGTTTCCTTGTTTGTCAAATTTCATTTTTAGTCGAAAAACGGAGAAAAACATAGAATAACAAAGATATGCCACTAATATTGGTGATTATGATTTTTTTAGAGGGTATATAGCGGTTTTGTCGAATGTAAACATGTAGCAAGGGTGAATCCTGTTAACTACATTTGGGGAGGAAGAAACGTGGAGAAAATTAAAGTTTGTGTTGCTGATGATAATCGAGAGCTGGTAAGCCTGTTGAGTGAATATATAGAAGGACAGGAAGACATGGAAGTGATCGGTGTAGCTTATAACGGACAGGAATGCCTGTCGTTGTTTAAAGAAAAAGATCCCGATGTGCTCGTATTGGATATTATTATGCCGCATTTGGACGGACTTGCGGTTTTAGAGCGGCTGAGGGAATCAGATCTGAAAAAACAGCCGAATGTCATTATGCTGACAGCCTTTGGACAGGAAGATGTCACGAAAAAGGCCGTCGATTTAGGCGCGTCCTACTTTATTCTCAAACCGTTTGATATGGAAAACCTTGTCGGACATATCCGTCAGGTCAGCGGAAATGCCAGCAGCGTGACGCACCGTGCGCCATCATCGCAAAGCAGCATTATACGCAGCAGCCAGCCTGAACCAAAAAAGAAAAATCTCGACGCGAGCATCACAAGCATTATCCATGAAATCGGCGTCCCGGCGCATATTAAAGGCTATCTCTATCTGCGCGAAGCAATCTCAATGGTATACAATGACATCGAATTGCTCGGCAGCATTACAAAAGTCCTCTATCCGGACATCGCCAAAAAATTCAACACAACCGCAAGCCGTGTAGAAAGAGCGATCCGCCATGCAATTGAAGTGGCGTGGAGCAGAGGAAACATTGACTCCATTTCCTCATTGTTCGGCTATACAGTCAGCATGACAAAAGCTAAACCGACAAATTCAGAGTTCATTGCAATGGTTGCGGATAAGCTGAGATTAGAGCATAAGGCTTCTTAAGCATGAGTATATTAAGCGATGATTAAATCAAACGTCTTTTATTTATTAGTTCGCGCTGATAAATAGGAGGCGTTTTGTTTTAGGGACATTTATTATAATGGATGATGATAGGAAGCACATTTTCCGGAGGGAGTGATAATGTGTTTGAAAAGTACGGACTGCTGATTGCGTTATTTATTCTTGCGCTTTGCGTCAATTCGAACATCATTACAGAATCACACATGGCAGGCACCCTGATCGACTTCATCTCATTTACAGTCATGGTTTCATGTGTTTTCGCTGCTTGGATTATCAAAAACAAACAATCAGGATCAAATTGAAACCTTTCCCCTGCAAACTCGTAAGATAAGGACGTATTCATGAACAAAGAAGACGTACGAATGAAAAAGAAAAAAGCCGGAAAACGTGACGGATTGCTGTTGGATTTGCTTTCTGAAGCGGCAGACCTATTGCTGTTCCTGCCATTTAGGTTTTTACACAAACTGTTTGATTAGAGAAAAAGCCCCTTATACAAGGGGCTTTTTTAAAAATATCGTTTCGGCAGTCTCCACACATTAATCTTTATAAGGCACCCAGCCAGGCGTGTTCACAATTGCTTGCCATAGCGGTTCAGGCAAGTGATATTTTTCTTTATCTGTGCCTTTGATCACTGTTTCGATTTGTTTTTCCCGGCCTTCTTTTACTTTCACCGTCCAGTCGGGGTCAACTAGAATTTCGCGTCCCATCGCGACTAGCGGAATACCGTTTTCGATTACAGCCAGCGCGTCATCTGCGGAATGAATGGAACCGACGGCGATAAGTGGCACTTTGTTTCCGACACGTTCATTCAACAAGTCCATGCGTGTGCGAGTCGGATCTGCACCGCGGCGCGCTTTTGAGCTCACGTCCATCAGTGAGATATGAAGGTAATCCAATTCTTTATCCCCTAAAGCGTCAACAAGCGTAAAGGTTTCAGTCATTGTCAATCCTGGTGTTTCAGGTTCTTCCGGAGACAGGCGGTAGCCGACTAAGAACGCACCCTTCGCATGTTCTGCAGCGGCTTTTTTCACTTCATCGACAATAGCAAGCGGGAAGGCTAATCGTTTTTCGTCGCTACCTCCCCAGCGGTCTGTGCGCTGATTGGTTTTCGGAGAATAAAACTGCTGAATCAAGTAGCCGTTTGCGCCGTGAATTTCGACACCGTCAAAGCCGGCTTCAATGGCGCGTCTTGTCGCTTCTCCAAATGCCTTCACAATGTTATCTACTTCTTCCTCTGTTAAGGCGCGGGCAATTTGCTTGCCGTTATCAAACATGTCACTTGGCCCTACAACATCTTGTTGCGGAACGAGCTCAGACGGACATTCAATGCCGCCGTGATGAATTTGTACAACGGCTTTAGCGTCTTGCGCCTGAATGGCTTGCGCTAATTTTTTTAAACCTGGAATGTTGGCATCATCATGGATGGCCGGCTGCCCGGGAAATGCTTTTCCATCCGGTGTGACATTTGCGCAGGCTGTAATCACCATTCCCATTTCTTTTGAACGGGGGATGATGTAATCAAGCTCTGCTTGAGATATCGTACCGTCATCATTAGAAGCGTAATGAGTCATTGGTGCTACTGTGATCCGGTTGTCAATTGTAACGCCGCTTTTAAACGTAAATGGTTCAAACAGCGGTTTATATTTAGGGTTCATTTAATCATCTTCTTTCGTTTGGATTCGCACATATTCTAGCCTATATGTAAAAATTAATGCAATTGATCTGCTTTACCGGCTGAATATCTTGAGTACAGAGTGATGTTTTCTGCGCTCTTTTTCGGGGGCTTTGTAGCCGCCGCTGATTTGGTGGCCGATGGTGCAAGTGATGACTGCTGCAGCGAGCAGCAGAACGAATTTTTTCATGGGTGTAACTTCTTTCTGTAAAGTGAATATCCTTTAAAAGGTTACGCCTGGCTGATTCAGCCGTCAAACGATTTGCTCACCTCATTCCTCACATTTTTTCAAAATGAATAAAAAGTTGCTTCTTTCCGTTAATTTTTTCTAATATGTGCCTCAATTAGAGCCATCCTCATAGACAAATGCGATTGCTTTCTTTCTAACAACAGGAAATGATCAGGTCGGATAGCCCTTTTGAAAATCATGGAACTTCATCGCCTGCTTTCACAACATCTTTACAAATCTGCCATTCTGGTCAAAGATAAAAGCCAAACATCAGGAAGAGGTGATCATGTGAAACAAACGGCTCTTTTGCTGTTTACTGTGCTCCTTCTCTCAGGGTGCAGTATTGCAAGTGCGGATGACTCAGCCCCAAGGTTTACCGAAGAGGGAAAATACATTGGCTCGGCTGATCCTCATACGATCGCGGTTTCCCTTAACGGAGAAGAAACCATGATACAAGTTCCGAAGGATAAACGTGATGAATGTGAATCACTGCCAGATCACACAAATGTCCAGGTGAAATATATAAAAAAGGGTAATGGAACCTTACAACTGGAAGATATTCAGCTGCAGAAGAATTCGTCATAAAAAGACCGGAGGGAGAAAGTTGAGAATGTTATGGAGGAGCTTGGCGCTATGCGGATTGGCTTTGACGCTCGCGCCTTGTGCACAGGCTGCAGAGCCGATAGAAGGGAAAACAGTATACATTGATGCCGGACACGGCGGTGAAGACAGCGGAGCAGTCGGGAACGGGCTCTTTGAAAAGGATATTAATTTAGCAGTTTCCGAGCATGTGACGGACAAGCTAAAAGCGGAGGGAGCCAATCCTGTTGCGTCTAGGTCAGACGATCATTTTCTGACCTTGGAGGACAGAGTGGCAAAGGCAAGTGCCAATCACGCCGATCTTTTTGTCAGCATTCATGTGAATTCCGGGGTTGCTTCAGCTTCAGGAACAGAAACGTATTTTCAATCTGATTATGAAGGGGAAAACAGCCGGCGTCTGGCCGCCGATATTCAATCACAGCTCGTCTCATCCTTACAGACAAGAGACAGAGGCGTGAAGGAATCAGACTTTTACGTCATTACATATTCACAAATGCCGAGTGTGCTGGCGGAGCTTGGATTTATCACAAACAGCTCTGACGCGGACAAGCTCGGAAGCGAAGAATACCAGCAAAAGGCCGCGGATGCGATTGTCAACGGTATTGATTCTTATTACGAACAGTAGATTGATATAGCCTTAATCCTAGAGTGGAAACGCCAAAATCAGTATAATGGAGAAAACGTTAGGGCTTGAGGTGAAACGATGACAAAGATTTTTGCCCATCGGGGGGCATCAGGTCAATTTCCCGAAAATACAATGCTTGCATTTGAAAAAGGAATTGAAGCCGGAGCAGACGGAATAGAGCTTGATGTACAGCTGACAAAAGACGGACGCATTGTTGTGATCCATGATGAAAGACTCGACCGGACGACATCGCTCAAAGGATTCGTGAAGGATACAGCGTATGATGTGATAAAAACGGCAAATGCGGCAGCAAATCACAATCAAATGGACAATGATATCAAAGTGCCGCTGCTTGAAGACGTGCTCTCGTGGGCAGAAAAAAAGAATTTTCTCATCAACATTGAATTAAAAAACAGCGTGATCCGTTATGAAGGAATGGAAGAAAAAGTGCTGGAGGCAGTGAAACGATTCAATATAGAGGAAAGAGTCATCCTGTCCACATTTAACCATGAAAGCTTGGCGCTATGCGCCCGGCTTGCACCCCATATCGAACGGGCGGCATTGACTTCAGATGTGCTATATCAGGCAGATCGGTATATCACATCAATTCCGGCTTCTGGCTATCACCCCAAGCTAAACAGCCCGGCAACAGCGGATAAAGTACTGAAGAAAATGAGGAACAGTTCGATCAAGGTAAGGCCGTATACAGTCAATCGGCCGGAAGATATGAAGCGCCTCTTTGAAGCGGGAGAAGACGGCATTTTCACCGATTTTCCTGCAAAGGCTTTGGCATTGTTAAAAAATAAATAGTTGTTTTAGAAGGAGGCTGTTGGCGCAGCCTTCTTTTTTCATTCATTCATGCCCGTTTCAAAGCATACATTCATAAAAGACAACTAGAAATTGTAAGCGCTGTCTATCTTCTGAATGAGGTGAAACCATGAGGAAAACAGTCATTGTAAGTGCCGCAAGAACACCATTTGGCAAATTCGGCGGGGCGTTGAAAGAGGTGAAAGCTGCTGAGCTTGGGGGCGTTGCGATGAAGGAGGCGTTACATCGCGCTGGAGTCTCTGGAGACGATGCGGAAGGAACTGTCATGGGCATGGTTGTTCAAGCCGGCTCAGGGCAGATACCTTCCCGGCAAGCTGCCCGTCTGGCTGGAATGCCTTGGAGTGTGCCGTCAGAAACGCTGAATAAAGTCTGCGCATCCGGACTTCGAGCGGTCACCCTATGTGATCAAATGATCCGGGCGCAAGATGCGGACATTCTTGTTGCCGGGGGAATGGAAAGCATGAGCAATATTCCGTATGCTGTTCCCGCCGGGCGCTGGGGAGCGCGGATGGGAGATGGGGAGCTTAGAGATTTAATGGTTTATGACGGGTTAACGTGCGCGTTTGACGAGGTGCATATGGCTGTTCACGGAAATACAGCGGCCAAGGAATATGGAATCTCACGCAGGGAGCAGGATGAATGGGCGCTAAGAAGTCATGCGCGGGCAGCTAAGGCAGCTGATGAAGGAAAGCTTCAGGATGAAATTGTTCCTGTCAGCTGGATCGGACGAAAAGGAAAAACAAACATTGTTGACAAAGATGAAGCGATTCGGCGTGACACAAGTCTGGATCAGCTTGCACAACTTTCTCCGATTTATACAAGTGACGGTTCCGTCACAGCCGGAAATGCTCCCGGAGTCAATGACGGAGCCGGTGCGTTCGTGCTGATGTCTGAGGACAAAGCTGCTGCGCTTGGCAAACGGCCTCTGGCTACAATTCTTGGTTTTTCTACTATGGGAATGCAAGCGCACGAGCTAGCGGCAGCACCGGGGTTTGCAATCAATAAGCTGCTGAAAAAGACCGGTTTAACCGTCCGAGATATTGACTTGTTTGAAGTAAATGAAGCGTTTGCTTCTGTTGTTTTGACATGCAAAAAAATCGTCGGTTTCGATCTTGAAAAAGTAAATGTGAACGGCGGTGCGATCGCGCTCGGCCACCCGATTGGCGCAAGCGGGGCGAGAATTCTCATGACGCTTGTTTACGAATTAAAGCGCCGGGGAGGGGGACTGGGCGTTGCCGCCATTTGCAGCGGTGCGGCTCAGGGGGACGCCGTCTTAGTGCAGGTCCATTAAAACATGACGAAAAAGGGGATTTGAATGGAAATGAAACAAATCATGGTAGCTGGCGCAGGACAGATGGGAAGCGGAATTGCTCAAACAGCTGCTGACGCAGGCTTTTATGTGCGAATGTACGATGTGAACCCGGAGGCTGCGGAGGCAGGATTGAAGCGGTTGAAGAAACAGCTGACCCGTGATGCTGAGAAAGGAAGAAAGACCGAAGCGGAATTAAAGAGTGTGATCAGCCGCATTTCGCTCTCTCAAACGCTTGAGGAGGCAAAGCATGCGGACATTGTGATTGAGGCTATCGCAGAAAACATGACAGCGAAAACCGAGATGTTTAAAACACTTGATCACATTTGCCCGCCTCATACGATTTTGGCCAGCAATACATCCTCCTTGCCTATTACAGAAATCGCTGCTGTGACAAACCGGCCTGACCGAGTCATTGGCATGCACTTTATGAATCCCGTTCCTGTGATGAAGCTGGTAGAAGTGATACGCGGCTTGGCTACGTCAGAAGAAACAGCCTTAGATGTTATGGGATTAGCGGAAAAGATGGGGAAAACACCGGTAGAAGTTAATGATTTTCCGGGGTTTGTTTCCAATCGCGTTCTTCTTCCGATGATTAATGAAGCGATCTATTGTGTGTATGAGGGAGTGGCGAAGCCGGAGGCAATAGACGAGGTGATGAAGCTGGGCATGAATCATCCGATGGGGCCGCTTACATTAGCGGATTTTATCGGGCTTGATACGTGTTTATCGATTATGGAAGTTCTTCATTCCGGCCTTGGTGATTCCAAATACCGTCCTTGCCCGCTGCTTCGCAAATATGTCAAAGCGGGCTGGCTTGGCAAAAAGAGCGGACGCGGTTTTTATCAATATGAGGAGAGGACTTCCTGAAGTCAATTCCATCCGGGGGTGGCCGAGTTGCATATAACCCAAGAGCAGGTCATGATGCGAAAAATGGTGCGTGATTTTGCCCGAAAAGAAATTGCTCCTGCTGCGGAAATCATGGAGAAAACGGACGAATTTCCGTCTCAGCTGATCAAAAAAATGGGTGAACATGGTCTGATGGGAATACCGGTACCGGAGCAATACGGCGGCGCTGGGGCGGATATTGTTTCTTATATTTTGGCGATTCATGAGATTTCTAAAATCAGCGCGGCTGTCGGTGTCATTCTTTCCGTTCATACCTCAGTCGGCACAAATCCGATTCTGTACTTCGGCAACGAAGAACAGAAGATGAAATATATACCGAAGCTCGCTTCAGGAGACCATTTGGGCGCATTTGCGCTGACGGAGCCTCACTCGGGGTCGGATGCCGGAAGCCTTCGCACAGTAGCAATCAAAAAGAACGGCAAATACCTATTAAACGGATCGAAAATATTTATTACGAACGGCGGAGCCGCCGATATCTATATCACGTTTGCTTTAACAGCTCCAGATCAAGGCAGGCACGGGATTTCGGCTTTTATCGTTGAAAAAAACACCCCTGGTTTTACCGTTGGAAAAAAAGAAAAAAAGCTGGGGCTCTATGGCTCCAATACGACGGAACTGATTTTTGACAATGCAGAAGTGCCTGAAGAAAATTTGCTTGGCAAAGAGGGGGATGGATTTCACATTGCCATGGCGAATTTAAATGTCGGCCGCATCGGCATTGGGGCACAGGCGCTTGGGATTGCAGAGGCGGCGCTTGAGCATGCCGTTCATTACGCGAAACAGAGAATGCAATTTGGAAGGCCTATCGCAGCCAATCAAGGCATATCGTTTAAGCTGGCTGACATGGCGACAAGGGCTGAGGCGGCAAGGCATCTTGTTTATCACGCGGCAGACCTTCATAACCGCGGCTTGGCCTGCGGAAAAGAAGCATCTATGGCTAAACAATTTGCATCCGATTCCGCGGTAAAGGCGGCGTTAGACGCCGTCCAAATTTACGGGGGATACGGCTATATGAAGGATTATCCGGTCGAGCGGCTGCTTCGCGATGCAAAGGTGACGCAAATCTATGAAGGGACGAACGAAATTCAAAGACTGATTATTTCCAAGCATTTGCTTGGCGGAATCTGATAGACAAAAACGCAAAACGGAGGTTGAGGATATGGAGGAGAAACAGCATTATTCTCCAGGTTTGGACGGTGTGATCGCGGCAGAAACTCATATTTCTTATCTTGACACGCAGTTCAGCCAGATTTTGATACGAGGTTATGATTTAATTGATCTTTCTAAAACAAAAAGCTACCTGGAGCTTGTCCATTTATTGCTGGAGGGCAGGCTGCCGGAAGAAAGTGAAACGGAAACGCTGGAAAGAAAAATAAACAGCGCATCAAGCTTGCCGGCTGATCATCTCCGCCTGCTTGAGCTGCTCCCTGAGCACACTCATCCAATGGATAGCCTGCGGACCGGACTGTCAGCACTTGCCGGCTATGATCGGCAAATTGATGATCGGTCTCCTTCTGCAAACAAAGAACGCGCCTATCAGCTTCTGGGGAAAATGCCTGCCCTCACTGCTGCCAGCTACAGGATCATCAATAAGAAAGAGCCGATTCTTCCGCTTCAAACCCTATCCTACAGTGCAAATTTTCTATACATGATGACAGGGAAATTGCCGTCCTCACTGGAAGAGCAGATTTTTGATCGGTCCCTCGTCTTGTACAGTGAGCATGAGATGCCGAATTCAACATTTGCGGCCAGGGTCATCGCTTCTACACATTCAGATCTTTATGGCGCTTTAACAGGAGCTGTCGCCTCCCTGAAAGGGAATCTTCACGGAGGAGCAAACGAAGCCGTGATGTATATGCTTTTGGATGCGAAAACACCGTCCGAGTTTGAGCAGCTTCTGCAAACGAAACTGAAAAGAAAAGAAAAAATTATGGGATTCGGCCACCGGGTGTATATGAAAAAAATGGACCCGAGAGCACTCATAATGAAAGAAGCGCTGCAGCAATTATGCGATAAAGCCGGAGACTATCGTTTATACGAGATGTGTGAAGCGGGCGAGCGGCTGATGGAGAAGGAAAAAGGGCTTTACCCGAATTTGGATTACTATGCTGCCCCGGTGTACTGGATGCTTGGCATACCGATTCCTTTGTATACGCCTGTCTTTTTCAGCGCGAGAACGTCCGGTTTATGCGCCCATGTAATTGAGCAGCATTCCAATAACCGCCTTTTCCGTCCTCGTGTCAGCTATATGGGCCCGCGCCATCAGGCCGAATCATAAATGATGAAAGGAACTGGTAGAATGCTGAAAACGGATCATATCATTGAAGAAATCACAGACTATGTGCTTGAGAAAGAGATTACAAGCTCCGAGGCGTATACAACAGCAGGGCATGTGTTGCTGGATACGCTGGGCTGCGGGATTTTGGCGCTCCGGTATCCCGAATGCACAAAGCTGCTCGGCCCGATTGTTCCCGGAACGATTGTGCCGAATGGAAGCAAAGTACCGGGAACGTCATATGTTCTCGATCCTGTGAGGGCAGCGTTTAATATCGGCTGCATGATCCGCTGGCTCGATTACAATGATACGTGGCTGGCGGCGGAGTGGGGGCATCCGTCCGATAATCTGGGAGGAATCCTTGCCGTTGCCGATTATGTATCGAGAGTAAGACTGTCTGAAGGAAAAGAGCCTTTAACGGTACGAGACGTACTTGAAATGATGATCAAAGCACACGAGATTCAAGGTGTGCTGGCATTAGAAAACAGCTTAAACCGAGTTGGCCTTGATCATGTTCTGTTTGTTAAAGTTGCGACAGCTGCTGTTGCAGCTAAGCTTTTGGGCGGCGGAAGGGAAGAAATCAAAAATGCGCTTTCGAATGCATGGATTGACAATGCAGCCTTGAGGACATACCGGCATTCACCGAATACCGGCTCGCGCAAATCGTGGGCGGCAGGAGACGCAACGAGCAGAGGTGTTCATTTGGCGCTGATGGCGTTAAAAGGGGAAATGGGTTATCCGACAGCTTTGAGCGCACCGGGATGGGGCTTCCAAGACGTTCTATTCAATAAGCAAGAGATCAAACTCGCCCGCCCGCTAGACGCTTATGTTATGGAAAATGTGTTATTTAAAGTGTCTTATCCTGCGGAATTTCACGCTCAGACAGCGGCAGAGTGTGCTGTCATTCTTCATCCGCAGGTAAAGGACCGGATTGATGAGATTGACCGTGTTGTCATCAGAACGCATGAATCCGCTATCCGAATCATTGATAAAAAAGGCCCGCTTCACAATCCGGCAGATCGTGATCACTGCCTTCAATACATCACAGCAATCGGTTTGCTTTTTGGTGATATCACAGCGCAGCATTATGAGGCTGAAACAGCGATTGATCCGAGAATAGATAAACTTCGGGGTAAAATGGAAGTGACTGAAAATAAAGTATATACCGAGGATTACCTGAAACCCGACAAGCGTTCCATTTCAAACGCCGTTCAAATTCATTTTAAAGACGGAACGAGCACGGAGATGGTGGAATGTGAATTTCCGCTCGGCCACCGTTTTCGAAGAGACGAGGCAGTGCCGAAACTGATGGAAAAGTTTTCTGCCAATCTCAAAACCCATTTTTCTGATAAACAGTACAAACACATTTATGAGCACTGTACTAACTATGAGACATTACAAACGATGCGCGTAAATGAATTCGTAGATATGTTCTGCATGTAAAAGGAGGACTTGTGTCATGTCGTGGATCGTCAATAAGCAATCGTCACAAGAGGAGCTTGCCGGACGTTTCCGCAAGCTGATGTCAGCACCGGACATTCTGCAAATTCCCGGCGCTCATGACGGAATGGCCGCCTTGCTTGCGAAGGAGGCCGGTTTTTCTGCTATTTATTTGTCAGGTGCGGCATATACAGCCAGCAGGGGGCTTCCTGATTTAGGGATCATCACGTCGGCAGAGATGGCTGATCGGGCCAAGGATCTTGTGCGCGCAGCTGATCTGCCTCTGCTTGTTGATATCGATACGGGATTTGGCGGTGTGTTAAATGCCGCCCGAACCGCCCGTGAGATGCTAGAAGCCAGAGTAGCCGCCGTTCAAATAGAGGACCAGCAGCTTCCGAAAAAATGCGGGCATTTAAATGGCAAACAGCTTGTTCCGATAAAGGAGATGGCGCAAAAAATAAAAGCGATCAAACAAGCGGCGCCCTCCCTTGTCGTTGTTGCCCGTACTGATGCCAGGGCGCAGGAAGGGCTTGATGCCGCGATGAAACGGTCAGCGGCTTACATTGAGGCTGGAGCGGACGCGATTTTCCCGGAAGCGCTTCAGGAGGAGGACGAATTCCGCCAGTTTGCTGAGCGCATCTCCGTTCCGCTCCTTGCGAATATGACCGAGTTTGGGAAAACGCCGTATTATCGTGCCGATGAATTCGAAGATATGGGGTTTCACATGGTGATTTATCCTGTCACATCGCTTCGAGCGGCGGCAAAAGCTTATGAGCGGATGTTTGGTTTGATTCAGGAGCACGGCTCGCAAAAAGAAGGCCTGCATGATATGCAGACACGAAAAGAACTGTACGATACGATTTCTTACTATGACTATGAAGCGTTAGATAAAACGATTGCCAAAACCGTTTTGCCTGACGAATAGTTTTGATCAAAAAAGCCGGGGCGTTCTCCGGCTTTTTTGCAGCTATCGTTTTCTGAATCGCGGGCTGACTTGATTGCGTTTTCTGTCTCTGTATAAAATGAACCCGGCCAGCACATAAAGGCCGAACGCAAAAAAGATGAATCCTGACAAACCTTGGAGCCAAAGAGCTGCAAATGGCTTTATCGTATGGCCGAAAAGCGTATCTCTCATCAGTTTAATGCCTAAAGCGGAAATGGCGCCGGGGAGGACTAATATCAAAAGCGCAAGAAGTCGGCTCATCCTCAGAAAACTCCTTTATCTTTTCATTTCCTTTATTGTCCAGCGGAAAAAATATTTTGTCAAGAGAAGAAAACGTGGTAACATAGGGTTGTGCAAATTATTGCAACGGAATAAATAGGTGTGCAAATTTTTTCATACAAAGGGGTAACGGGATGCAAAAGGTACTGATTGTAGGTGCCGGCAAAAGGGGAACGGCGTTATTACATATTTTGATCAAAACAGCCGTCATAGAAATCATTGCCGTGGTTGACAAAGACCCCGAGGCGCCGGGATTGAAAGAAGCAGAACGGTATGGAATTGCCGTTTCATCTGATTGGAAACCTTACATACAACAAAAACCGGATATCGTCATTCATACCACCGGCGATCAAGCCGTGTTTGACGCACTCCTTCAGGAAAAGCATGAAGAGACCATTGTCATGCCGGGAAAAATGGCGTACATCGTTTTTCAGCTGATGGAAGAAAAGCAGCATCTGATTCAAATGCTGAAAGAGCAAACATATAAACACGATAGAATTTTTAATTCCACTCATGACGGAATGATTTTCATTGATATCAATGAAGAAATCATTCTCTTTAACCATATGGCCGAAAAAATGGTCGGGAAAAAACGCGAGGAAGTCATCGGGCGACCGATAAAAGAAGTCATTCCGAGCACAAAGATGCCGCGGATTTTAAAAACGAGAGAGCCTGAATATAACCAGAAGCAGCTTTTAGGCGATCATTTGCAAATTGTGACCACTAGGCTGCCGATTATTGATGAAGGCGGACGTCTGCTCGGGGCGCTTTGTGTGTTTAAAGATATCACCGATGCTGTCGAGCTGGCAGAGGAAGTGACAAATTTAAAGCAGGTCCGTACGATGCTGGAGGCGATTATTCAATCCTCCGATGAGGCGATTTCTGTCGTTGATGAAAACGGTATTGGCCTTTTGATCAATAAAGCATATACGAAAATGACGGGGCTTTCTGAAAAAGAAGTCATCGGCAAGCCTGCAAACACTGATATTTCTGAAGGCGAAAGCATGCACTTAAAGGTGCTTGAAACAAGACGCCCTGTCCGCGGTGTCAGAATGAAGGTCGGCCCCAATGAAAAAGAAGTCATCGTCAATGTAGCTCCGGTGATTGTAGACGGGATTTTGAAAGGCAGCGTCGGTGTGATTCATGATGTGTCTGAAATTAAAATGCTGACTGCGGAGCTTAATCGGGCCAGACAAATCATTCGCACGCTTGAAGCGAAATACACTTTCGACGACATTATCGGCACAAGCGAGCAAATGCTGGTTGCGCTTGAGCAGGCGAAGCTAGGGGCGAAAACGCCGGCTACCATTTTGCTGCGCGGGGAATCAGGAACAGGAAAAGAACTGTTCGCCCATGCCATCCATAACGAAAGCGACCGGAAATTCAATAAATTTATTCGCGTGAATTGCGCAGCCCTTTCTGAAAACCTTCTCGAATCTGAATTGTTCGGCTATGAGGATGGTGCGTTTTCAGGAGCGAAGCGAGGCGGTAAAAAGGGCTTATTTGAAGAAGCCAATAACGGCAGTATTTTCTTAGATGAAATCGGTGAGCTGACACAAAATATGCAGGCGAAATTGCTCCGCGTCCTTCAAGAGAAAGAAATCGTCAGAGTGGGCGGCACGAAAGCAATCCCTGTTAATGTCAGAGTAATCGCGGCGACAAATGTAAATATCGAAAAGGCGATGGCGGATGGAACGTTCCGCGAAGACCTGTATTACAGGATCAACCGCTATCCCATCTCCATCCCGCCTTTACGGCAGCGGCTGGAAGACATTGAGGCATTAAGCGTCAGGCTTATCCAAAAGATCAACCGGGATTACGGCAGGAATGTAAAGGGGCTCTCACAGCAAGCCGTGCGTACCTTATCCGCGTACCATTGGCCTGGGAATGTCCGCGAGCTGGAAAATGTCCTTGGACGAGCCATGATATTTCTAAATCCGCATATGGAATGGATTGAAAAAGATCACTTGCCTGTTTTCGAACTTGAACAAAAAGAAAGTGATACAGAGCAGGGGACAGGTTTTGATTTTCCGGATATTGAAGGCGAAAAGCTGTCTGTCGCAGTAGAAAAATTTGAAGCGCATTTAATCCAGCAAACGCTCGAAAAGCATCATTTTAACCGGACAAAAACAGCGAAAGCCCTCGGTGTCAGCATACGGAATTTATATTACAAAATGGATAAATACGGCCTTGCAAATGAAGGCATGCAATAATTTGCAGAATAAACGCAAACATCTGCACGGATTTTTCATTACATCTGGTATGACAGCAAGGTGAGGAGCTGGCATGGAACTTGCATAATAAAAGGCGGAGTCGAAATAAGAAAGGTGGTAACAGATGAAGCTGAAAGATTTAATCGGCAAAGCGTCGATGTACAAAAACAAGACCATTGCGGTTGCCCATGCTGAGGATGAGGAAGTGATCCGGGCAGTAAAGCTGGCAGCCGAGCATCTATCCGCTCGTTTTTTGTTAACGGGCGACAGCAAAAAACTGAACGATCTGACAGCATCTATGCAAGGGCATCAAGTGGAAATCGTTCATGCCGATACGCCTGAGGAATCGGCAAAATTAGCGGTTCGTGCTGTGCATCACAAATCAGCGGATGTTTTAATGAAAGGCAATGTGCCGACTTCTGTTTTGCTTAAAGCGGTGTTGAACAGACAGGAGGGGCTTCGGTCATCCAGTATCCTTTCCCACGTGGCTGTGTTTGATATACCGGACTTTGACAGATTGATGTTTGTGACAGATTCGGCAATGAATATTGCCCCTTCGCTGGAAGAGCTTCGGCAGATTTTGCAAAATGCCGTTCATGTGGCCCACGCAGTAGGGAACAATATGCCAAAAGCAGCAGCTCTGGCAGCAGTTGAAACGGTGAACCCGAAAATGGAAGCGACAGTGAATGCAGCTGCTCTTGCTCAAATGTACAAAAGAGGCCAAATCAAAGGCTGCATTGTTGATGGACCGCTTGCTTTGGATAACGCAGTATCACAAATTGCCGCAGCCCAGAAAAAGATTTCGGGAGATGTAGCGGGCAGCGCTGATATCCTTCTCGTCCCAACAATTGAGGCCGGCAATATTTTATATAAATCACTGATTTATTTTGCGAAGGCCAGCGTGGCGGCTGTAATTACAGGAGCAAAAGCGCCGATTGCCTTAACGAGCAGAGCGGACTCCGCTGAAAATAAACTGTATTCCATTGCGCTGGCAATATGCGCATCTGAAGAATACACACATTAGGAGGAACGAACATGGAACTTTTTAAATATATGGAGAAATACGATTACGAACAATTGGTGTTCTGTCAAGATGAACAATCAGGCTTAAAAGCGATTATCGCGATTCATGATACAACGCTCGGTCCGGCGCTTGGCGGAACGAGAATGTGGACATATGAGAATGAAGAAGCGGCGATTGAAGACGCGCTTAGACTGGCAAGAGGCATGACCTATAAAAACGCGGCAGCAGGCTTAAACCTTGGCGGCGGAAAAACAGTGATTATCGGCGATCCGCGAAAAGACAAAAATGAAGAAATGTTCCGCGCGTTTGGCCGCTATATTCAAGGACTGAACGGCAGATACATTACAGCTGAAGATGTGGGCACAACAGTTGAGGATATGGACATCATTCATGATGAAACAGACTATGTCACAGGGATTTCTCCTGCTTTCGGCTCTTCTGGAAATCCATCTCCAGTTACAGCGTACGGAGTGTACAGAGGAATGAAAGCAGCCGCTAAAGCTGCTTTCGGAACTGACTCTCTTGAAGGGAAAACGATCGCTGTGCAGGGTGTAGGGAACGTAGCCTACAACCTATGCCGCCACCTGCATGAGGAAGGGGCAAACTTAATCGTTACGGATATCAACAAACAATCAGTACAGCGCGCAGTTGAAGATTTTGGCGCCCGTGCGGTTGATCCGGAAGAGATTTATTCACAAGACTGCGATATTTATGCGCCGTGTGCCCTTGGTGCGACAATCAACGACGACACTATTAAACAGCTGAAGGCGAAAGTCATCGCGGGTGCAGCGAACAACCAATTAAAAGAAACACGTCATGGCGATCAAATTCATGAAATGGGCATCGTTTACGCGCCGGATTATGTCATTAACGCTGGCGGCGTCATCAACGTTGCAGATGAGCTTTACGGCTATAATGCGGAACGCGCATTGAAGAAAGTTGAAGGCATTTACGGCAATATTGAGCGTGTACTTGAAATTTCTCAGCGTGACGGCATTCCGACGTATTTAGCGGCTGACCGCTTGGCAGAGGAACGGATTGAACGCATGCGCCGCTCAAGAAGCCAGTTTTTACAAAACGGCCACAGTGTATTAAGCAGACGTTAAGAAATTGATCTGGAGGTTATGAAAGTGCTACATGATGAAAAACGCATTCTCACAATTAATCCAGGCTCAACTTCAACGAAAATCGGTGTTTTTCATAACGAACGAAGCATTTTTGAAAAAACATTGAGACACAACATAGAAGAGCTGCAGCGATTTGACCATATTATTGATCAGTATGAATTCCGCAAACACCATATTCTCGAAACGCTTCATGAACAGGGAATCAATATCTCAAAGTTTGATGCAGTCTGCGCCAGAGGCGGCCTTCTCCGGCCAATTGAAGGCGGAACTTACGAAGTGAACGATGACATGATTAAGGACTTGAAAAGCGGCTACGCCGGCCAGCATGCTTCTAATCTAGGCGGCATTATCGCGCGTGAAATCGCTGACGGCCTGAATATTCCTTCATATATCGTCGACCCTGTTGTCGTAGACGAAATGTCAGTGCTCGCAAAAATCTCAGGCATGCCTGAGATTGAACGGAAAAGCATTTTTCATGCGTTAAACCAAAAAGCTGTCGCCCGTAAGGCGGCAGCCTCTCTTGGCAAACGATATGAGAACATGAAAATGATTATTACCCATATGGGCGGCGGTATTACAATTGGCGTCCATGACCACGGGCGAGTGGTCGATGTCAATAATGGTCTTCACGGAGAGGGGCCATTCAGTCCTGAACGTGCAGGAACAGTGCCTGCGGGAGATCTTGTGGATTTATGTTTTTCAGGACAGTATACAAAAGAAGAAATCATGAAAAAACTGGTGGGCACCGGCGGGCTTTTCGGCTATCTCGGTACGAATGACGCAGTAAAAGTGGAACAGATGATTCAGGGTGGCGATGAAAAAGCCCGCTTCATTTTTGATGCCATGGCGTATCAGGTAGCAAAGGAAATCGGAGCAGCCAGCGCGGCATTAAAAGGCGAAGTTGAAGCGATTGTGCTGACGGGAGGCCTTGCGTACGGCAAAAGCTTTGTTTCCAGTATCAGATCATACATAGATTGGATTTCAGACGTTTTAGTCTATCCGGGAGAAAATGAACTGCAGTCTCTGGCCCAAGGGGCGCTCAGGGTATTGCTGGGCGAAGAGCAATCCAAACAATATCGTATTGAATAGACAGACAGGAGTGAGTCACCATGGCAACTGAGTATGACGTAGTCATTCTGGGCGGCGGTACCGGCGGTTATGTTGCGGCGATCAGAGCCGCTCAGCTCGGCTTAAAAACAGCCGTTGTTGAAAAGGGAAAGCTCGGGGGAACATGTCTCCATAAAGGCTGTATCCCGAGTAAAGCGCTGCTTAGAAGTGCAGAGGTATATCGGACTGCTCGTGAAGCCGACCAATTCGGAGTGGAAACGGAAGGCGTGTCCCTCAACTTTGAAAAAGTGCAGCAGCGTAAGCAAGCTGTTGTTGATAAGCTTGCAGCAGGTGTGAATCATTTAATGAAAAAAGGAAAAATCGACGTGTATAACGGATATGGCCGTATCCTCGGACCTTCAATCTTCTCTCCGCTGCCGGGAACGATTTCTGTTGAGCGGGGAAATGGCGAAGAAAATGACATGCTGATCCCGAAACAAGTCATCATTGCAACAGGATCAAGACCGAGAATGCTTCCGGGCCTTGAAGCAGACGGCAAGCATGTATTGACTTCAGATGAGGCTCTCCAAATGGAAGAGCTGCCAAAATCGATCATCATCGTCGGCGGAGGCGTTATCGGTATCGAATGGGCATCTATGCTTTATGATTTTGGCGTGAAGGTAACGGTTATTGAATACGCGGACCGCATATTGCCGACTGAAGATCAAGACATTTCAAAAGAAATGGAAAGTCTTCTTAAGAAAAAAGGCATTCAGTTCGTTACAGGCACAAAAGTGCTGCCTGACACAATGGCAAAAACATCAGACGACATCAGCATACAAGCGGAAAAAGACGGAGAAACCGTTACCTACTCTGCTGAAAAAATGCTCGTTTCCATCGGCAGACAGGCAAATATCGAAGGCATCGGCATAGAAAACACCGATATTGTCACTGAAAATGGCGTCATTTCAGTCAATGAAAACTGCCAAACGAAGGAATCTCATATTTATGCAATCGGAGACGTGATCGGGGGCCTTCAGTTAGCCCATGTTGCATCACATGAAGGAATCATTGCCGTTGAGCATTTTGCAGGTCTCAATCCGCATCCGCTTGATCCAACGCTTGTACCGAAGTGCATCTACTCTAGCCCGGAAGCTGCCAGTGTCGGCTTAACTGAAGAAGAGGCAAAGGCGAAGGGGCATAATGTCAAGATCGGCAAGTTCCCATTTATGGCAATTGGAAAAGCGCTTGTATACGGTGAAAGCGACGGATTTGTAAAAATCGTGGCGGATCGTGATACGGATGATATTCTCGGCGTGCATATGATCGGCCCGCATGTCACCGACATGATTTCAGAAGCTGGTCTTGCCAAAGTGCTGGATGCGACGCCGTGGGAGGTCGGACAAACGATTCACCCGCATCCGACGCTTTCTGAAGCGATTGGAGAAGCAGCGCTTGCCGCAGACGGCAAAGCCATTCATTTTTAAAAGCATAAAGGAGGGGCTTGAATGAGTACAAACCGACATCAAGCACTAGGGCTGACTGATCAGGAAGCCGTTGATATGTATAGAACCATGCTGTTAGCAAGAAAAATCGATGAAAGAATGTGGCTGTTAAACCGCTCTGGCAAAATTCCATTCGTGATCTCTTGCCAAGGACAGGAAGCAGCACAGGTAGGGGCGTCTTTCGCTCTTGACCGTGAAATGGATTATGTACTGCCGTACTACAGAGATATGGGTGTCGTGCTGGCGTTTGGCATGACAGCAAAGGACTTAATGATGTCTGGGTTTGCCAAAGCAGCAGATCCGAACTCAGGAGGCCGCCAGATGCCGGGGCATTTTGGACAAAAGAAAAACCGCATCGTGACGGGATCATCTCCAGTGACAACGCAAGTGCCGCACGCAGTCGGCATTGCGCTAGCGGGACGTATGGAGAAAAAGGATATCGCAGCCTTTGTTACATTTGGTGAAGGCTCTTCAAACCAAGGCGATTTCCATGAAGGAGCAAACTTTGCTGCTGTCCATAAGCTGCCGGTTATTTTCATGTGTGAAAACAACAAATACGCAATCTCAGTGCCTTACGATAAGCAAGTTGCATGTGAGAACATTTCCGACCGTGCTGTAGGCTATGGGATGCCTGGCGTAACTGTGAATGGAAATGATCCGCTGGAAGTTTATCAAGCGGTCAAAGAAGCACGCGAACGGGCGCGAAGAGGAGAAGGCCCGACATTAATTGAAACCATTTCTTACCGCCTTACACCGCATTCCAGTGATGACGATGACAGCAGCTACAGAGGCCGTGAAGAAGTAGAGGAAGCGAAAAAAAGTGATCCCCTGCTTACTTACCAAGCTTACTTAAAGGAAACAGGCCTGCTGTCCGATGAGACAGAACAAACAATGCTGGATGAGATCATGGCAATCATCAACGAAGCGACGGATGAAGCGGAGAACGCCCCTTATGCAGCTCCTGAGTCAGCGCTTGATTATGTGTATGCGAAGTAGGGAGGAAGAACAAATGTCAGTAATGTCATATATTGATTCGATCAATTTGGCGATGAAAGAAGAAATGGAACGAGATCCTCGCGTTTTCGTTCTTGGGGAAGATGTAGGAAAAAAAGGCGGTGTATTTAAAGCCACAGCCGGCCTGTACGAACAATTCGGGGAAGAGCGTGTTATGGATACGCCGCTTGCTGAATCAGCGATCGCCGGAGTCGGGATCGGAGCGGCTATGTACGGCATGAGACCGATTGCCGAAATGCAGTTTGCTGATTTTATTATGCCAGCGGTCAACCAAATCATTTCTGAAGCGGCTAAAATCCGCTACCGCAGCAACAATGACTGGAGCTGTCCGATTGTTGTCAGAGCGCCATACGGCGGAGGCGTACACGGGGCCCTTTATCATTCTCAATCAGTCGAAGCGATTTTCGCCAATCAGCCCGGATTGAAAATTGTCATGCCTTCAACGCCATATGACGCGAAAGGACTCTTAAAAGCCGCAGTTCGTGATGAAGATCCGGTGCTGTTTTTTGAGCACAAGCGCGCGTACCGCCTGATAAAAGGAGAGGTTCCGGCAGATGATTATGTCCTGCCAATCGGCAAGGCTGATGTAAAACGGGAAGGCGACGACATCACGGTAATCACATATGGCCTGTGTGTCCACTTCGCGTTACAGGCTGCAGAACGTCTCGAAAAAGATGGCATCTCAGTACATGTGGTGGATTTAAGAACGGTTTACCCGCTTGATAAAGAAGCAATCATCGAAGCCGCATCCAAAACTGGAAAGGTCCTTTTGGTCACAGAAGATACAAAAGAAGGCAGCATCATGAGTGAGGTAGCTGCGATTATATCCGAGCATTGTCTCTTCGACTTAGACGCGCCGATCAAACGGCTTGCAGGTCCTGATATTCCGGCTATGCCTTATGCGCCCACAATGGAAAAATACTTTATGGTCAACCCTGATAAAGTGGAAGCGGCGATGAGAGAACTAGCGGAGTTTTAAAGACGTAAGGAGGATACAATCATGGCAATTGAACAAATGACGATGCCGCAGCTTGGAGAAAGCGTGACAGAGGGGACGATCAGCAAATGGCTTGTCTCCCCCGGTGATAAAGTGAACAAGTACGATCCGATAGCGGAAGTCATGACAGATAAAGTAAATGCAGAGGTTCCGTCTTCTTTTACCGGGACGATAACAGAGCTTGTGGGTGAAGAAGGCCAGACCCTGCAAGTCGGAGAAGTGATTTGCAAAATCGAAACAGAAGGCGCGAATCCGGCTGAACAAAAACAAGAGCAGCCAGTGGCATCAGAAGCTGCTGAGACGCCTGCTGCAGAAAGCGCCGAAGCAGCCAGTCAGCCAAATAAAAAGCGCTACTCGCCAGCTGTACTCCGTTTAGCCGGAGAGCACGACATTGATCTTGATCAAGTGACAGGAACTGGTGCCGGCGGCCGCATTACGCGAAAAGATATTCAGCGTATCATTGAGACAGGCGGCGTGCAAGAACGGCCTGAGAAGCCGAAAACAGCAGCTCCTGCACCTGTGTCTGCACCAAAACCAGAGCCGAAGGAAGAGATTTCATATCCTGCGTCTGCAGCCGGAGATAAAGAAATCCCTGTCACAGGCGTAAGAAAAGCAATTGCTTCCAATATGAAACGAAGCAAAACAGAAATTCCGCATGCTTGGACGATGATGGAAGTCGACGTCACAAATATGGTGGCATACCGCAACAGTATAAAAGATTCATTCAAGAAGACAGAAGGGTTTAATTTAACGTTCTTCGCCTTTTTCGTCAAAGCGGTCGCTCAGGCGTTAAAAGAATTTCCGCAAATGAATAGTATGTGGGCGGGCGACAAGATTATTCAGAAAAAGGATATCAATATTTCAATAGCGGTTGCGACAGAGGATTCTTTATTTGTTCCGGTGATTAAAAACGCTGATGAAAAAACAATTAAAGGCATTGCGAGAGAAATTACTGACCTTGCCAAAAAAGTAAGAGACGGAAAACTTTCAGCAGACGACATGCAGGGAGGAACGTTTACCGTCAACAATACAGGTTCGTTCGGATCTGTACAGTCGATGGGCATTATCAACTACCCTCAGGCTGCGATTCTTCAAGTGGAATCCATCGTCAAACGCCCGGTTGTCATGGATCATGGCATGATTGCTGTCAGAGACATGGTCAATCTGTGCCTGTCCTTGGATCACAGAGTGCTTGACGGCCTTGTGTGCGGGCGATTCCTGGGACGAGTGAAACAAATTTTAGAATCGATTGACGAAAAAACATCTGTTTACTAAATAAGCAAAAAGAGCATTTTTTGACACATAACTTCAAAAAATGCTCTTTTTCTATGCAACATTATTCAGCGATTCGAATTTTCATTTCGACCCGGTATTCTTCTTGTTTTTTCGGTGAGTAATGAATCGGTATGATTAACTCGTAAACATCACTGACAACTGTTAATTGGCGGTCTGTGATATACTTGATAAGCTTCTGTAAGTTGAGAAAATAATGCTCAGGTGAAAAGTTATATGCGATACAAACATATCTGCCTTTAGGGATCGTTGTGATTTCCATATCTGGCGTAATGGAAGAAATTTGTTTATTCGTCAATACAGGCGTAAAGATATGACGGTAAGTCATTTCATCAATGCTGGTGTACGGCTGAAACGAGAAAGTAGCGCCGTAGCTATTGTTCGTAAATCCATCTGCTGATTCGATAAATTTTTTTAATTTGCTGTAGGAGGCATTGAGCACGTTTTCAGGCCCGATTCCCTCTGCCTCTGTCTGAATGATGCGGGTTTCTTCCTCTTCTAAAACAAACACCTCGCCGAGCGCGGGATATTCCATCTGCCGTTTCATCCGCTTTTTCACCAACGAAATGGTTTGCTCCAATGCTGATAAAAAGTCTAATTTCTCCCTGATTTGCTTCTCCTGCTCTGTATAAAAAGCAAACAGTTCTTCCATCTCTAAGTCCTGTGCCTTTTTCATCTCTTCTAAAGGTGTGCCGATATATTTCAATGATTTGATCAAATCCAGATGAATGAGCTGGGAATCTGTATAATAGCGGTAGCTTGTATCCGGATCGACATAGGCGGGTTTAAATAAATCAATTTTATCGTAATAACGGAGCGCTTTAATCGACACGTTTGCCAGTTTTGAAACTTCTCCAATTGAGTAATACGACTCCTTCATGCCATCACTCCTTCTATGATCAGTATAATAAAGAAGCGCATTCTTTGCAGTACACAAAGAATACGCTTTTTATCACGTGCTGGCTTTAAGATGTGCAGGCGCTTTCCAAGCAATGGTCAGCGCAATGCCTATGGCTAAAGCTACCGTTGCAAAGTAGAATGGATAGTTTACATCGATATCGAACAGCATTCCGCCGATAATAGGCCCGAAAACATTGCCGATACTTGTAAACATTGAATTCATACCGCCGGCAAACCCCTGTTCATTTCCCGCAATCTTTGACAGATAAGTCGTTACCGCCGGCCGCATGAGATCAAATCCGACAAATACGGTGACTGTAACCAGCAGAATTGAAACATAAGAATTCACGATTGTCATCAAGAATACAAGACTCGTCGAGAGAATTAAGCTATACCGAATTAAGTGGATTTCGCCAAACCACCTTGTAAAGCGGTCGAATAAGACGACTTGCGTAATGGCGCCAACAATCGCTCCTCCTGTAATCATGACGGCAATGTCGCTGGCCGTAAATCCGTATTTATGGTCAACGAATAACGCAAATAACGATTCAAATGACGCTAAACCAAAAGATGAAATCAAGATAATGAGAAAAGCAATGAAATACATAGGGGCAAAAATCCGTTTGAAGCCTGTCTTCTGCCCTTTTATGTCCTGATTTTCAGGGTTTCGTTCCGGCTCGCGCAGCGTGAGCATTGATAAAATGGCTGCTAACAATGCAAAGGCTGCCGCAAAGAAAAATGGCAGGCGGGAATGGATTTCCGCTAAAAATCCCCCGATGCCTGGGCCGATAATAAAGCCTGTAGAAATAGCAGCTGACATATAACCGAGCGCTTTCGGACGTGTTTTAATGGTCGTGATATCTGCAATAAAAGCCGTGACCCCGGGCATAATGAAGGCTGCGCTGATTCCGCCAAGCATACGGGATATAAATAAAATCTCAACTGTTTTTCCGATGCCGAATAAAAACTCCGAAACACTAAAGAACAACAGACCGATCACGATCATGATTTTACGTCCGAAGCGGTCAACCCATCGTCCGCCTATTGGTGATACAATAAGCTGTGTAACAGCAAAGCAGGCAACCATATAGCCGACCGCGGTACCCGATAAATGCAATTCATTCATAATGGTAGGCGTTACCGGAATCACAAGCCCGATTCCTAAAAAAGCAATAAATAAATTTGTTAATAATATCATTAAAGTGATATTTTGTTTCTCCATGTGACTTCCCCTTTTTCGAAAGTGTATCTCTTATACTGTAAGCCCTCCTCTTAGGGGAGAGTCAACGGATTTGCAAAATCTTTCTAACAGTGTTCGATCCTTATCATTATTCATTGGACGGGACAAGCATATCAATGTGCTGCGGCAGCACTTGAATCACCGCAGGCGTATGAGTATAGACTTCTCCATCTGTATCAGCTTTTTTGACAGTGTCTGTTTCAATTTCGATACGGGAGGCCTGAATATAGGACAGCTCTCCGGTAAAACGATCAATTGTGCCCTGTTCCATGCTCATCAGCTCCCGCAATGCGGAGAGGTTGGTGTTGCGGCAAATGAGGATATCGAGTAAGCCGTCTTCTATACTGGCATCCGGCAGGGGAATTCGGTTCGTACCAATGTATTGTCCGTTCATGACAAGCAGCATAACGGCTTCTTCTTTAATTTCTTTTCCATCAATTTTTAAGGTCATCGGAAACGATCCGGCAGATGAGACGGTACGCAATGCACTTGTAAAATAGCTGATTTTTCCCAATAATGCTTTTTCCGTTTCGTTAATTTGATTCGATGTTTCTGTAATCAGGCCAATCCCCCAGAAATTTAAAAAATAACGATCGTTCATCTGACATACATCTACGCTTGTTTTTTTTCCTGATACAAGCGCTTCCGCCGCCTTTGCGAGATTTTGAGGGATGCCCAGCACTCTTGAAAAGTCATTGCACGTGCCGCCGGGCAAAATTCCGACCGCGGGCTTTCTTTCTAAAGCACTGATGCCGTTTATGCATTGGTGGACCGTGCCGTCGCCGCCGAGAATAAAGACGGTGTCGACAGAATCATCAATGGATTGGCAAAAATGATACGCATCATCCTTTTTCTTTGTTTGTCTAATGATCACCTCATCTAAAGATTGTGATAAAACCGGCACAACAGCCCCTAATGCTTTTTCTATATTTTTGTTGCCGGCATTTCCGTTATGAATCAGTAATGCTTTCCGGTGGCTCATACAAAACTGCTCCTTTATTTTACATCTGGTTATATAATCCCCTTTTTCTATAAGCTGTAAACGGAGAGCAAAAAAAGTGTGCGGCCAAGCAATGTCATTTGCCGATATGGACGTTTCCTTGCTATCATAAGAACAGATGATGAAAAAGGAGAGGTCTTCATTGAACATGGACTTTAATTTATTTATGAATGACATTGTCCGCCAAGCGAGACAAGAAATTACAGCTGCCGGATATACTGAGCTGAAAACTGCTGAAGAGGTGGATGAGGCACTTACGAAAAAAGGAACGACGTTAGTCATGGTAAACTCTGTTTGCGGATGCGCCGGGGGAATTGCAAGACCGGCCGCATACCATTCCGTTCACTATGATAAAAGACCTGATCAGCTCGTTACCGTCTTTGCCGGACAGGATAAAGAAGCGACAGCGCGTGCGCGTGACTATTTTGAAGGATATCCGCCATCTTCTCCGTCCTTTGCGATTTTGAAAGATGGAAAAATCATGAAAATGGTGGAACGCCATGAAATTGAAGGCCATGAGCCGATGGCAGTTGTGGCAAAGCTGCAGGAAGCCTTTGAAGAATATTGTGAAGAAGTATAAGACGAACACCCCGGGTGCCTAAACGGCCCCGGTTTTTTTTATGCATAAAATTCCAAAGGGTTATGAATAAATATTAAAAGATTATTCAATCCAGTTGTACAGTAAATCTATGTTTATCTAGTAATATCAAAAAGAAATCGCTGGAAAAATAAGCTTGAAGATAATTTTCAAAAATAGTATTGCATAAAAATAAGAAACTGTTTAAAATACAAATTAACGAATAAATATTCAAATACACTAAAAGTAATGAATATGGGGGAAATGGATCATGAAAAAATGGCTCTTATTACTTGTAGCTGCCTGCATCACTTTAGCACTATCCGCTTGCGGCTCAAGCAATTCAGGTTCTGAAGGCGGCAAGAAAAAGTTAATTATGGGCACTTCGGCGGATTACAAACCGTTTGAATATAAGGAAGGCGATAATATTGTCGGCTTTGATGTAGATTTGGCAAAAGCGCTTGCGAAGAAGACTGGCTACGAAATTGAAGTGCAGGATATGGACTTCAACAGTTTAATCACAGCGCTGAAATCAAAACAGGTGGATCTGGTTCTGTCCGGAATGACACCGACGCCTGATCGTAAAAAACAAGTTGATTTTTCCGATGTGTACTACACAGCGAACCATATGATTGTCAGCAAAAAAGACAGCGGCATTAAGTCTTTAAAAGATCTGAAAGGAAAAACAGTCGGCGTTCAGCTTGGCTCTATTCAGGAAGAGAAGGGGAAAGAGCTTTCTCCGGAATATGCTTTTAAAACAGAAGACCGCAACAGAATTTCTGATTTGGTGCAGGAAATCAAATCTGACCGCTTTGATGCCGCGATTATCGAAGACATGGTAGCAGAAGGGTATTTCAAATCAAATGACGACCTGCAAGGCTTCGTGATTCCTGATGCGAAAGCGGAGGAAGCCGGTTCAGCGATTGCTTTCAGAAAGGACAGTGAACTGACAGACAAATTCAATAAAGCCCTCAAGGAAATGGAAGATAACGGAGAGCTCGAGAAATTGAAGAAGAAATGGTTCACTGGCGAGAAGTAAAAAAAAGCGGCTCAACTTTTCGTTGAGCCTTTTTATTGAATAGGAAATCTTTTTTCCTGTAAGAAAAGGAGACAAAGACTATGAATTTGGATTTTTCAGCAACGATCCCCCAAATTCCTTTTATATTAGAAGGCTTAGCAATTACTTTGAAAATTGTCATCGTATCAGCCATTATCGGACTTATACTGGGTATTGTGCTAAGCTTATGCAAGATCAGCACGTTCCGCCCTCTGATCTGGATCGCTGATTTTTATACATCAGTGTTCCGCGGTACACCTTTAGTGCTGCAGCTTATGATTGTCTATTTCGGGCTTCCTCAGCTGCTCGGCTTTCAAATTGACCAGTTTTGGGCTGCGGTAGTCGCATTGTCATTGAATTCCGCCGCTTATGTATCGGAAATTATCAGAGCCGGAATCAACGCCATTGATAAAGGGCAAAAAGAGGCGGCTGTCGCACTGGGTGTCCCGTACGGCAAAATGATGAAGGATCTGCTGTTGCCGCAGGCCTTCAAAAATATATCACCTGCAATTGTGAATGAATTAATCACGTTAACAAAAGAATCGGCGATCGTCACCGTCATCGGGCTTGGTGATGTCATGAGACGCGCTTATCAAGCTGGCGCCGCCACTTACAATTACCTTGAGCCGCTCATTATCGCCGGATTGATTTATTATGTGCTTGTCCTGATTTTAACGTTTATCGGCAAGGCTGTAGAAAGGAAGCTGAAATCCAATGATTAAGGTTGAAAAGCTGTCAAAATCATTTGGGAAACACGAAGTATTAAAAAACATTTCAACAACAATCGCTGAAGGTGAGGTTGTTGCCGTCATCGGCCCTTCAGGCTCAGGCAAATCAACGTTCCTTCGCTGTTTAAACCTGTTGGAAAAACCTAACGGCGGAACCATAACAATCAAAGACAACGAGATCACGAAGCCGAAAACCAACACATTAAAGGTCCGGGAAAACATCGGGATGGTTTTTCAGCATTTTCATCTCTTTCCGCACAAAACGGTTCTCGAAAATATCATGTACGCGCCTGTTAATGTCAAAAAAGAATCAAAACAGGCTGCACAGGAAAAAGCTGAAGAGCTGCTTCGCAAAGTCGGTTTGTTTGAAAAGAAAAATGACTATCCAAACCGCTTGTCTGGCGGGCAAAAACAGCGTGTCGCCATCGCCCGGGCTCTTGCGATGAATCCGGAAATCATGCTATTTGACGAACCGACCTCTGCACTTGATCCGGAGATGGTTAAGGAAGTGCTCCAGGTTATGAAAGAGCTGGTCGAAACCGGCATGACTATGGTGATTGTCACACATGAAATGGGCTTCGCTAAAGAAGTGGCAGACCGAGTGTTGTTTATGGACCAAGGAATGATTGTCGAGGACGGCAATCCGAAAGAATTTTTTCTTTCGCCAAAATCCAAAAGAGCGCAGGACTTTTTAGAGAAAATATTATAGAATATAGAAAAAAAGAAGAAGGCTAAAGCTTCTTCTTTTTTATTGAAGAAACAAATAGAAATGGAGTCCGACATGTTTAAAATTGGTTACCGCACAATAAAGACCGCGCTTGGAACAGCTTTGGCTATTTATATAAGCCAGCTATTGCATTTGCAAAACTTCGCATCAGCAGGAATCATCACCATTTTGTGCATTCAAATCACACAAAAACGGTCGCTTCAGGCGTCGTGGGCCCGCTTTGCCGCATGCTGTCTGGCAATTCTTTTTTCTTATCTCTTTTTCGAGCTGATTGGCTATCATCCGTTTGTTATCGGAGCGCTTCTCTTGATATTCATTCCGATAACGGTTCTGTTAAAAATTAACGAGGGGATCGTTACCAGTTCCGTTATTATCCTTCATTTATACATGTCCGGCGGCATTACGCTTGCTTTCATTTGGAATGAAGTTCAGTTAATTACGGTTGGTATCGGTGTCGCTCTTTTGATGAACTTGTATATGCCGAGCCTTGACCGGAAGCTGATTGCCTATCGCAAAAAGATAGAGGATAACTTTGCTGTCATTTTTGCAGAAATAGAGCGGTATTTGTTAACTGGTGAGCAAGATTGGACTGGAAAGGAAATTCCGGAAACACACCAGCTCATTACGGAGGCGAAAAACCTGGCGTACCGAGATGTGCAAAACCACATTCTGCGCTACGAAAATCTGCATTATCATTATTTTAAAATGAGAGAAAAGCAATTTGAAATTATTGAACGCCTTCTCCCTAAAGTGACTTCCATCTCCATTACAGTAGATCAGGGAAAAATGATCGCTGAATTTATTCATGATTTGCGGGAAGCGATACACCCGGGAAATACGGCGCACAAATTTCTGAAAAGACTTGCTGACATGAGAAAAGAATTTGAGGAGATGCCGCTTCCAGCGACAAGAGAGGAATTTGAAGCACGAGCCGCTCTCTTCCATCTACTCGGCGAAATGGAACAATATTTAGTGATCAAAAGCTATTTTAAAGGAATAAAGGCGCAAAAATCACTCGCATGATTCGCATGAGCTCTTCCTTCATTGGTCAACCTAATGAAAAAGGAGGAGCTTATGCGTTTTTTCTTATGTTCAATTTTTATGATGATGATTTCACCGATTTGGCCGCTTGGCGAAAACCCGCTGCCGGGGGATCCTTATGTCATTGTCAACAAGAGAACAAACGAACTGGCTGTCATCTTGGACAACAAAGTAGAAGGGGTGTACAGCGTGGCGACCGGAAAAACAGACGATCTGACGCCTGAAGGGGAATTTTCGGTAACAGTAAAAGCGGCGAATCCTTACTACAGAAAGAAAAATATAGAAGGAGGATCTCCTGACAACCCGCTTGGGGCAAGATGGATCGGATTTGACGCGAAAGGAACAGACGGGCGGATTTACGGAATTCATGGGACAAACCGGGAAGAATCAATAGGGAAATTTGTGTCTAACGGCTGTATACGTATGCATAACGATGAGGTCGTTCATCTGTTTCGAACGATTCCGGTGGGTACGAGAGTGCTGATTACGGACGACTCCCGCTCTTTTGAAGAGATTGCTATCGAGCATAAAGCTCTGATAAAAAAGCAGGATGTTCCTAATCAATAAGGTTGCCTGCTTTTTTATCGTTAGAAAAACATGACGATTCCTGAGAGTACAGTTGAAAGAATAAAAACTCCCAAAATCACGATTAAAACGCTTTTCATCAGTTTTTGAGACATGATTTCACTCCTTAGACAATCTGTCTATATTTTAGCGTGTTTTGAAAGGGCGGACAAGCGATATCTATTGACGGAAGGCAGGGATGAAAATGAACAGGCTTGACCATATTGGGATAGCTGTTTTTTCGATAGAAGAAGCGAGAAGCTTTTATGAAGATATATTGGGGCTTGCGTTTCTTCATCAAGAAACGGTTGAAGAGCAAAAGGTGAATGTTGCTTTTTTTCAAGCGGGAAGCGTCAAGCTGGAGCTGATAGAACCGTTGACACCTGACAGCCCCGTCCGTTTGTTTTTGGAGAAGAAAGGGCAGGGGCTGCATCATGTTGCGTTTTTGTGCACCGGCTTATCTGAACAGCTGCAAGCATTGTCTGACCGGCAAGTTCAATTGATTGACAAGTATCCAAGACAGGGAGCTAATGGGAAAAAGATCGCATTTCTTTCTCCGCGGGAAACAAATGGCATTCTTGTAGAGCTATGCGAGCCGAAAGGAGTCCAAACCGTTGAACATGAATGAGCATATTGATCATTTATACACGAGACGCAGGCAGGCAGAACAAGGCGGAGGACATGAAAAGCTGGTTCAGCAGCGGCAAAAGGGAAAGCTCACCGCTCGGGAAAGGATCACGTTTCTTCTTGATCAGGATAGCTTTATCGAGTTGAATCCCTTCATGGAAAGTCAAGTGTTAACAAGAGAACAGCGTATGTTAGGGGATGGAGTCGTGACAGGGTACGGCACAATTGATGGCCGCTCTGTATATGTATTTGCGCAAGACTTCACAGTGTTCGGCGGGGCGCTTGGCGAAACCCACGCCAAAAAAATCTGCGCACTGATGGATCTGGCTGCGAAAAATAAGGCGCCGATTATAGGGCTGAATGACTCAGGTGGTGCGAGAATTCAAGAGGGTGTGGTATCATTAGATGGATACGGTCACATATTTTACCGAAATGTCTTATACTCCGGAGTCATTCCGCAAATATCGGTTATTTTAGGGCCGTGTGCTGGAGGCGCTGTGTATTCTCCGGCACTCACAGATTTTATATTTATGGCTGAACAGACCGGCCGGATGTTTATTACCGGGCCGAAGGTAATTGAAAAAGTGACAGGAGAACAGGTTGATGCGGAGAGTTTAGGTGGAGCGGGAATACATAATGCCGTCAGCGGAAACGCCCACTTTTCCGGACATACGGAGAAGGAGGTTCTGACAGGAGTGAAAAAACTGCTGTCTTATTTGCCGCTGAATGGCCAGACAGCAGCGCCGCTACCTGAGAAAGAGGCCTCCAGACCGTTATTAAACCGTCTCGTGCCCGCTGACACGACAAAACCGTATGATGTGCGGACGGTAATTAAGGAGCTGGCTGATCCGCAGTCTTTTTTTGAAATTCAGCCGTTTTTTGCGAAAAACATTGTTATCGGGTTTGCAAGGCTGGGTGAAAAAACGATCGGCATCGTTGCGAGCCAGCCGAAGCATCTGGCGGGAAGCCTGACGATTGACGCTGCAGATAAAGCAGCGAGGTTCATCCGTTTTTGCGACGCCTTTGACATACCGCTGTTAACTGTCGAGGATGTTCCGGGGTTTCTGCCCGGTGTTCAGCAGGAGCATAACGGAATTATCAGGCACGGAGCAAAATTATTGTTTGCCTATGCAGAAGCGACCGTCCCAAAAGTCACGCTCATTATCAGAAAAGCGTATGGCGGCGCCTATGTCGCTATGAACAGCAAAGCAATCGGAGCGGACCTTGTGTTTGCATGGCCGAATGCTGAAATCGCAGTGATGGGTTCAGAAGGTGCGGCATCGATTTTGTATGAAAAAGAAATAAAAGCTTCAGCCGACCCGCAAAAGACAAAATGCGAAAAAACCGCTGAATACAAAAAGCAAAACGCCGGTCCATACAAAGCGGCGGCCTGCGGAATGGTTGATGACATCATTTTGCCGGAAGAATCAAGGAAAAGACTGATTCAAGCTTTTCACATGCTTGCACATAAGACAGAAGAGAGACCGAAAAAAAAGCACGGTAACATACCGCTTTAACATGGAGGGACTTACAAATGGTGAATGAAAAACGCCTGCTGGAAGAATTTTTAGAGCTTGTCCAAATTGACTCAGAAACAAAACACGAAGCAGAAATCTGCAAAGTGCTGAAACAAAAATTTTCTGATTTAGGTGTGGACGTTAAAGAAGACGATACAATGGATATCACTGGCCACGGAGCGGGAAACCTGATCTGCACATTAAAAGGGACAAAACAAGCAGATACGATCTATTTTACATCTCATATGGACACAGTTGTACCCGGAAACGGCGTAAAACCGGTTGTTGAGGAAGGCTATGTCAAAACAGACGGCACTACGATTTTAGGCGCTGATGATAAAGCAGGGCTGGCTGCTATGTTTGAAGCGATTAAAGTGCTGAAAGAAGAAAACATTGAGCACGGCACGATTGAATTCATCATCACTGTAGGTGAGGAATCAGGCCTGATCGGAGCAAAGGCGCTTGACCGTTCTATGATCACGGCATCCTACGGCTATGCCCTTGACTCAGATGGAAAAGTCGGAAATATTATTGTGGCCGCGCCGACACAAGCGAAGGTAAGAGCGGCAATATACGGGAAAACCGCACACGCCGGGGTTGAACCTGAAAAAGGCATTTCAGCGATTACAATCGCTAGCAAAGCCATTTCAAAAATGCCATTGGGCCGTATTGATGAAGAAACAACAGCAAATATCGGCCGGTTTGAAGGCGGCACACAAACAAACATTGTATGCGACGAAGTCCATATTCTTGCTGAAGCACGCTCTTTAGTTCCTGAGAAAATGGAAGCTCAGGTTCAAAAAATGAAAGCTGCATTTGAAGAGGCTGCTGCTGATATGGGCGGACGCGCAGAAGTCGAAATTGAAGTGATGTATCCGGGCTTCAAATATCAAGACGGCGACCAAGTAGTTGAAATCGCGAAAAAAGCGGCTGCTAAAATCGGACGGCCAAGCGAGCTGCAAACAAGCGGCGGCGGAAGCGACGCGAACGTTATTGCAGGTCATGGCATTCCGACGGTCAACCTTGCTGTCGGTTACGAGCAAATTCATACAAAGAATGAAAAAATGCCGATCGAAGAACTCGTTAAAACGGCAGAAATGGTTGTTGCCATTATTGAAGAGGCAGCGAAATAAAAAAGGAAAACCCGAGTGCGCTTGCCCGCATCGGGTTTTTTCTTGCATTCAGCGCCATTGCCTAAGCGGCCAAAATAACACGTCCTGTTTTTTAGCGTAATGAAGCAAAGGGTCTGAATCTGGCAATGATATATCGTGCGCTTCAGCCACCGTATTGACCGAAAACTCGGCCTCGGCATGTTGCAGAAGCCAAGGATGATGATGAATGTCTTCGTAATAGAGCTTGTTTCGATAAGTGGTGTAGAGTCTGTATCGTTCCGTCAGCCAATAATCGAGGGAATCCTCTTCCGCTGTAAAAGGAGCTGAAATGGGCCGGTATGCGGCGCGAAATGCTGCCTCTCCGTCGCCTCTCCGCTTGCTGACATAGTCAATGCCATCACCGTTTTTTTCAGCTTTCATATCCGCGTAAAAATAAGGTAAATGAAAGAACGTGCGAGCGCCCAGGACTGCCAGCCGATGATCAGCATCTAAGCTGAAAAAATAAATGCCGGGCTTGCCTTTATACGTGACATAGGTGCGGAGGTTAAGCTCAGGAAATGCACGCGCACCGGGAATGGCAGGAAGAAAACGCGCCCTCAGATTCGTGAGCATAAAGGGAAGCATGCTGATCCAAGCTTGTCCGTTATATGTATCTAATTCTAAAACCGGCGGAATCATCGCCCGAAGGTTAGAAGCATCAACAGGCCAGTGGGCAAATAAGACATCATTCCAAGTTTGCCTCATGATCCAGATTCCTTCAGGCACAGAACTATTTTTTTGCTCAGCGCGATCTGTCACGTTTATACTCCTTTCATTTAGATGTGAGTAAAGGTATTCCCGATTTGATACTTTTTAAACGATACGGCTGTTTTTTAGGATGACCATTTTCGCGTCAGCCATGACAGTGGTAAGATACAAAAAAACAACCCCGGCTTTTTGCTCGGGGTTGTTTCATTATTTGACCGGCTCAGTAAGACCGGCTGTCTTTTTACTTTTATGATGCGTCATCTGAAGGACGATGTTTTGCACTGTCAGGAACAGCCCGCTTGTGAACCAGTACAGCGGAAGGGCTGCCGGAACATTAAGCGAGAAAATCGTCATCATCACAGGGAAGATGAACACCATCAGTTTTGCAGATTGCTGCGCCGCCGGGTTTTGCGGGACAGCGGAATATTTCGCGCTCAGTTTTTGAGCGACATAGGCTTGGATAAAGTACATAGCTCCCGCACTAAGAGACACGAGAATGTCAGATTGTCCTAAACTGAACCATAAAAACGAGTGTGATGCAATTTCAGGTGTAGAGCGAATCGCGTAATAAAACCCAATCACAATAGGAAACTGAATCAGCATTGGGAGACATCCCATGGCAAGCGGATTGATATTGTGCTCTTGATAAAGCTTCATCATTTCCATTTGCAGTTCTTTTTGTTTTTCCGGGTCCTTCGTTTTTTTTATTTTTGCCTGAATGCTGTCAACCTGAGGTTTAATAACCGCCATTTTCTCTTGGAACACGCGCTGTTTTTTAAACTGATTGACAAACAAAGGCAGTACAACGACACGCACAATAATGGTGACGAGAATAATAGACAGTCCGTATTCTCCGTGAAACAGCCCGGCAACACCCTTAAGCAGAGCAGAAAACGGTTCGATTAAATAGTCGTGGAAAAAACCGACGTTGCTGAGGCCTCCCACCTGATTAGTCGCGGCAAATGCAGCATTGCCCGAGCATAATACGATCAAAAAGATACCCATAGCCAAAAGTTTTTGATATGTTTTTAACAATTTGTTCTCCTCCTTTTTATAAATGCGGTTTATAAAAGAAGAGAACTGGCGTCTTCATCATCGTTCACAGGCGAATTCATGCGGAAGACTTTACGTATCCAAGTTGTAATGCGATGATATATAATAATAAGAAAGTCTGTTCGGTTAATTTGAAAGACCGTCTGATGTTCATCTGTTCGTTTTGATTTCCATTGCTCGCCGGCACGGCACTCTCGTAAGAGGAATGCAATCCCGATTGCCGTCAGAGTCGGAAGAATAATTGTGAAAAAATCGACTAAGAATAAAACGTCATTTATCGATTCCACAAACATTGTAATCACATCCATTCAATACCTTCATTTTACTATATGTACAAGCCGTTGTCTAATGAACGAAAAGGAGTTTTATTTATGCCGGGAAATGGCCGAATTATTTTCCATATTGATATGAATAGCTTCTATGCATCGGTGGAAATGGCATATGACCCGGCCCTCCGGGGGAAGCCGGTCGCAGTTGCCGGAAACGTAAAGGAGCGAAAGGGCATCGTGGTGACATGCAGCTACGAAGCAAGAGCGCGCGGCGTTAAAACAACGATGCCGGTTTGGGAAGCGAAGCGCAATTGTCCTGAGCTCATCGTTCTTCCGCCGAACTTTGACCGCTATAGAAGCTCTTCAAGAGCGATGTTTAACATCCTTCGTGAATATACTGACTTGGTGGAGCCTGTCTCCATCGACGAAGGCTATATGGACATGACTGATACACCATACAGCAGCCGCGCTTTGGAGACGGCAAAAGAAATCCAAAGCAGGCTGCAAAAAGAGCTGCTGCTTCCGTCAAGCATAGGAATCGCGCCGAATAAATTTCTTGCTAAGATGGCGTCAGATATGAAAAAACCGCTTGGCATCACGATTTTAAGAAAGAGACAAGTGCCTGATATCCTTTGGCCGCTTCCTGTGGGAGAGATGCACGGAGTTGGCAAAAAGACAGCGGAAAAGCTGAAGGGACTCGGCATTCATACGATTGGAGAGCTAGCGGCAGCTGATGAACACTCGCTGAAACGTCTGCTGGGCATCAACGGGCCGCGCCTTAAAAATAAAGCAAATGGCATTCACCATGCGCCAGTTGACCCGGAGCGCATTTACGAATTTAAAAGCGTCGGCAACTCATCGACACTTTCACATGATTCTAGTGATGAAGAAGAGCTGTTAGGCGTTTTCAGAAAACTGGCCGCTTCCGTCAGTGACCGCTTACAGCGCAAGGAAGTCATGGCTTCGAAGCTTTTTATTATGATTAGATATGCAGATTGGAAAACCATCACGAGAAGCATCACGCTGAAAAATCCGATCGATCAAAAAAATGAAATTATGAAAGAAGCGGAGCACCTCTTTTTTAAACATTGGAATAAAAATCCTGTCAGGCTGCTTGGCATTACCGGAACTGATTTGGTGGAAAAAGAGCAGGCCTATAAGCAGCTCGATTTGTTCAGTTTTAATGAAGATGCGAAGGATGAACCAATTCAGCAGATGATGGAAAAGCTGAATGATAAGTACGGCTCCAAACTGATCAGAAAAGGGGCAAAGATAAAAAAAGAGGAGAGCAAAACGAAGGGAACAAGCTTTAATAAAGATTTTTTTCAGGATGAAAAGAAAAGTTGAATAGCTTGAAAAAAAGGGTGGAAGTATGGTAATTTCTTTATTATAAATATCATTTTATTTTAATTTAAATTTTAAAATGATTAAACGTTTGCAGAAGGGACGTTAGAATATGTCAAAACAACAAATCGGAGTTATCGGTCTTGCGGTCATGGGTAAAAATCTGGCTTTAAATATCGAAAGCCGGGGATTTTCTGTTTCTGTTTACAACAGATCAAGCAGTAAAACTGAGGAGTTTCTGCAGGAGGCAAAAGGCAAAAATGTTGTTGGCACATACAGCATTGAAGAGTTTGTCCAATCCTTGGAAACACCGCGCAAAATCTTATTAATGGTTAAAGCGGGAACTGCAACAGATGCGACAATTCAATCTCTTCTTCCTCATCTAGAAAAGGATGATATTTTAATTGACGGCGGTAATACATACTATAAAGATACACAGCGCCGTAACAAAGAGCTCGCTGAAAGCGGCATTCATTTTATCGGAACAGGCGTTTCCGGCGGAGAAGAAGGAGCGCTTAAAGGGCCTTCTATCATGCCAGGCGGACAAAAAGAAGCACATGAGCTTGTGAAGCCGATTCTTGAAGCGATTTCTGCAAAAGTTGACGGAGAACCTTGTACCACATATATCGGTCCAGACGGTGCCGGCCATTATGTGAAAATGGTCCACAACGGTATTGAATACGGAGATATGCAGCTGATTTCTGAATCTTACTTCATTCTGAAACAGGTGCTCGGCCTTTCAGCTGATGAGCTTCACGAAGTTTTCGCTGAATGGAATAAAGGTGAGCTTGACAGCTACCTGATTGAGATTACAGCTGACATCTTTACGAAAAAAGACGAAGAAACAGGCAAACCGCTTGTTGATGTGATTCTTGATAAAGCAGGCCAAAAAGGAACAGGAAAATGGACAAGCCAAAGCGCGCTTGACTTAGGTGTTCCGCTTCCGATTATTACTGAGTCTGTATTCGCACGTTTTATCTCAGCTATGAAGGAAGAACGTGTGAAAGCGAGCGGCATTCTTTCAGGGCCAGAAGTGAAGCCTGTTACAGAAAATAAAGAAGAGCTGATTGAAGCAGTCAGAAAAGCGCTGTTCATGAGTAAAATTTGTTCTTACGCGCAAGGATTTGCCCAAATGAAAGCTGCTTCTGAAGAATATAACTGGAATCTGAAATATGGCGAAATCGCTATGATCTTCCGCGGCGGCTGCATCATTCGTGCAGCATTCCTTCAAAAGATTAAAGAAGCTTACGATCGCGAACCTGAGCTTGATAACCTGCTTCTAGACAGCTACTTCAAAAATATTGTGGAAAGCTACCAAGGAGCGCTTCGCCAAGTGATTTCACTTGCAGTTGCCCAAGGTGTGCCGGTGCCGTCATTCTCAAGCGCATTAGCTTACTATGATAGCTATCGTACAGCTGTACTGCCTGCAAACCTAATCCAAGCACAGCGTGACTACTTTGGCGCCCATACTTATGAGCGTACTGATAAAGAAGGTATCTTCCATACTGAATGGATGAAGTGATCAATAGAAACCCCCGAAGTCTTTAGGCTTCGGGGGTTTTTGTTATTAAAGAATGTCTTAAGGGATATGGCAGTCTTGACAGCTGCAAAAAAAGCCGAAAATGCTCATAAGCATTTTCGGCTTTTCTCGTTTTATATATTCCACCAGTGCAAGCCGTCTTTCGCCAAAAGATCATCTGATTCTTTCGGTCCCATAGAGCCTGATTCGTAGTTAGGAGACAAAGTTTTGTTTGCTGCCCATGTTTCAGAAATGGAATCGACAAAGCTCCAAGATAGGGCAACTTCATCCCAGTGAGCAAAGTTTGTTGCATCGCCAAGAAGACAGTCGTGAATTAATTTTTCATATGCTTCAGGGGTGTTCATCTCGTCATTGCAATTGCTGCAGTAATCCAGTTTGATTGGCTGCGCGTGTGCTGCCCCCCCAAGCTTTTTAGCGTTTAAGTAAAGCGTAATGCCTTCGTCAGGCTGAATATGGATGACGAGCAAGTTCGGATTCATATTGTTTTCATTACCGTAGTACAGGTTCATCGGAATGTCCTTAAATTGAACCACGATTTTTGTGGACTTTTCTTTCATTCGTTTTCCGGTGCGGATATAGAATGGAACACCAGCCCATCTGAAGTTGTCGATCAAGAGCTTGCCTGAAACAAACGTTTCTGTATTTGAGTCAGGAGCGACATTATCCTCATCTGTATAAGCAGGAACCGATACACCGTCAATTTCACCGGCTTGATATTGTCCGCGCACAAAGTACTCATCCACTTCGTCTTTTGCAATAGGGCGCAGAGCTCTCAGAACCTTCACTTTTTCGCTTCGGATTTCTTCTGTGTTCAATTTGATCGGCGGCTCCATTGCAAGAAGGGCAACCATTTGCATAATGTGGTTTTGCACCATGTCGCGCAGAGCGCCTGATTTTTCGTAATACCTTGCACGGTCTTCAACGCCAAGTGATTCGCTTGATGTAATTTGAATATTTGAGATATAGCGGTTTGTCCAAAGCGGTTCGAAAATCGCATTGGCAAATCGAATGACTTCAATGTTCTGAACCATTTGTTTGCCTAAATAATGGTCGATTCTGTAAATTTGATCTTCTGTAAACGCTTCGCGGATTTCTTTGTTTAGTGCCTGTGCGCTTGGCAGATCATGGCCGAACGGCTTTTCAATGACAAGGCGGGACCAGCCTGTTGTTGCTGTAACACCTTCTGATTTTAATGTTTTTGCAATTGTCCCGAAGAATTCAGGAGCCATTGCCAAGTAGAACATTCTGTTGTTCGGAATTTGATATGTATCTTCCAGCTGGTTAAGCAATACGTTAAGCTCTTGATAAGAGCCAGGATTTGTCACATCAAACGGGTGATAGTAAAAATGAGACGTGAAATCATCTATATGTTTATCTGCAGATGAGGATATGGATGTTTTAACGGTTTGGCGAAGATCTTCATTAGACCAAGGTCTTCTTCCAACTCCTACAACTGCAAACTCTTCTCCGATTTGTCCGTTTTGATATAAACGGTGAATAGACGGATACAGTTTTCGTTTTGCTAAATCTCCCGTTGCACCGAATATGACAATTACTGCTTTTGGTTGTTGGTTTGTTTTCACTAAAAGTACCTCACTTTATTCGAAGCTTTATTTTAGTACACCCCGTATATTTCCTTCATTTTAAATCTAAAATTCAACGAAAGCAAACATTTCAGCCCATTTTTTGCTGAATGCCGTAAAAATGTTTCTAGAACGAAAGGATTGTTCCTTTCAGAGGCAAGATTCACATTTGTCGCATGATCCTGTATTCTTGTAGGTAACTAGCTCTAGTAGGAGGAAGGAAATGTGGAATTACTTTTTTTAGGGACGGGAGCGGGCATTCCCGCCAAGGCGAGAAACGTAACGTCGGTGGCATTAAAATTGCTTGAAGAAAGGCGTTCGATATGGCTGTTTGACTGCGGGGAAGCCACACAGCATCAAATTTTACATACAACGATTAAACCTCGTAAAATAGAAAAAATCTTCATTACCCACATGCACGGCGATCATGTTTACGGGCTTCCAGGGCTTCTGGGGAGCCGCTCCTTTCAAGGCGGTGAAGACGAGCTGACAGTGTACGGGCCAAAAGGCATCAAGGCTTTTATTGAAACAAGCCTTGCCGTCACGAAAACCCATTTGACATATCCGCTTGTGATCAAGGAAATCGAAGAAGGAATCGTGTTTGAAGACGATCAGTTTATTGTCACGGCAGTATCTGTTATTCATGGAGTGGAAGCCTTCGGATACCGCGTGCAGGAAAAAGACGTGCCTGGTTCCTTAAAGGCGGATTTATTAAAGGAAATGAACATCCCGCCCGGACCTGTGTATCAAAAAATCAAAAAAGGCGAAACGGTAAAGCTTGAAGACGGACGCATCATCAATGGAAATGATTTTCTGGAGCCTCCTAAAAAGGGAAGGGCTGTGGTGTTTTCCGGAGATACGAGAGTAAGTGACAAGTTAAAAGAGCTTGCAAGGGATTGTGATGTGCTTGTTCATGAAGCGACATTTGCTAAGGAAGATAGGAAACTTGCTTATGATTATTTTCACAGTACAACGGAACAAGCAGCTGTAACAGCGAAAGAAGCCGGGGCAAAGCAGCTCATTTTAACCCATATCAGCGCCAGATATCAGGGAGATGCCTCTCTGGAGCTTCAAAAAGAAGCGGCAGACGTTTTCCCAAACAGCGTGGCGGCGTATGATTTCTTAGAGGTAAACGTCCCACGTGGCTGAAAAAAACTCTTATTTGACAATCTGAGATTACATTGTATAATAAAACGTAATCATTACGCTTTATAAGGAGATGTTAATATGAGAGTAAATGTTACTTTAGCCTGCACTGAAACGGGAGACCGAAATTACATCACAACAAAAAATAAACGCACCAACCCAGACCGTTTAGAGCTGAAAAAATATTCACCGCGTTTAAAGAAATATACCCTTCATCGTGAAACAAAATAACATAAATGACCGGGCGTTTTACAGCCCGGTCTTTTTTATGTTAATTGACTGCCTGGTAAAGGGGAGCGGCCTGCTGGCACGCTGCGCACCATACGTCATAAATAGCCAAATGAACGATATGAGGTTCATCATGATGGATGTTGTGCGAGCTGTTTTTAGCTTGAATCCAGCCGCTTTGATTAGATAGAGACAATATGCTGCTGTGCAGGTTTTGCCACTCCTGTTCAGCAGCGAATTTCTCAGTCCGTTCACCTGATGACAACACAAGGAGAGGCATGTTTCCTAAATGGACTTGCTGTTGTTTTAGAACCTGCAGGCTTTTTGAAAATTCTGCATGTGTGCCCTCAAGCATCATCTTTCTTGTGTATGCTTTGTGCATTTCTTCAGGAATAAAGGAGAAGCTTGTGCAATCTCCTAAAGCTGGATCAAGGAGGACCATGCCGATAATATCGCGCCTGTTTTTGCAGGCCCATAAACCGGTGATCACAGCTCCGTATGAGTGAGAAACAGCCAAATAAGGAGGTTTTACATCTGCTGCTTTAAGCAAACTCTCCAATTCTTTCACCTGTTGTTCAGCTGTTCGTTTAGTGCTGCTTTGTCCGCTTTTCCCTATTCCTGCCCGATCATATGTGAAAATGCCAAATTCATCATCAATGTCCGCCATTAATGGTTCCCACGTCTCAGAAGAAGTACCGTAGCCGGCCTCAAAGACAATCGTTACACCGCTTGATCCTCTCCGGTGTTGTGTATGAAACGCACATCCGTCAATTGTATATGTCTTTTCCATCCAAGCTGAGTTCATTGGAGTCATCTCCTCTAATTGGTTCTACTAGGGAGACGGAGAACCTGAGCTGATCGTTTCTCTAAAAAATAAAAAAAGAGATATCCGGTTGAGGATATCTCTTTTGGACATTACCAGCCTCTTTCGTATTGAACAGGGGCCGGAATCTCTGTATTAAGCTGTTTTGCAGCAGTTCTTGCAAAGAATGGATCTCGCAGAAGCTCTCTGCCGATAAAGATAAGGTCGGCACGTCCGTTTTGCAGAATTTCTTCAGCCATTGAACCGTCTGTAATCATGCCGACAGCACCAGTTGCCATGTCAGCCTGTTCACGGATTTTCTCAGCGAAGCTGACCTGATAGCCTGGGAATACATTAATGTCTGCATGAACAAGGGCGCCTGAGCTGCAGTCAATTAAGTCAACACCTTGCTCCTTCATCCATTTTGCAAAACCGATGTGATCGGCGATGTCTAAGCCTTTGTCTGTATAGTCAGAAGCAGATACACGGACAAATAAAGGGCCGTCCCATACTTGTTTGACTTCATCGATGATTTCTCTTAAGAAACGATAGCGGTTTTCTGGTGAGCCGCCGTATTCATCTGTACGATGGTTGGATAGCGGAGATAGAAATTCGTGAATTAAGTATCCGTGCGCCGCATGAATTTCAATCACATCAAAGCCGGCTTCTTTTGCGCGGGCTGCCGCTTGTTTGAATTCCTGGATCGTTTCTTTTACTTTTTCTGCTGACATTTCTACAGGTGTTGCTGATTGTTCGTCAAACGCAATCGCCGATGGAGCGAAAATATCTCCTTCAAGCTCTGCTTTACGGCCGGCATGGGCAAGCTGAATACCGATTTTTGAGCCTTGTTCTTTGACCTGTTCAGTCAGTTTGGCAAAGCCTTCAATATGCTCGTCACTCCAAATTCCTAAGTCTTGGTCTGTGATTCGCCCTTGAGGATTAACCGCTGATGCCTCCACAATAATCAGTCCGACCTGGCCGATTGCGCGTGATATGTAATGTGCCATGTGGAACGGCGTCAATTTTCCGTCCTTTTCATGAGAAGAATACATGCACATTGGCGACATGACGATGCGGTTTTTTAACGTCAGATCTTTAATTGTAATAGGTGTGAATAATTTTCTGACCATTTCTTTCGCCTCCCGTAAGGTTTTTAGAGATTGATTATATCAAGTCATTTCTTTCACGTCATATAAACTGCTCAAAAGATCCGTTTTTGTCAAACATTTCTGTATAATAGACAGGGAATCATCTTATTTTTCAAGCTAGAAGCGTTTTTATACATAGGAGGGGCGGAAATCGATGAATTGGCAGACGAAGGACGAATTGCTGACCCTTTTAACTTCTCTTGTGCAATACGAAAGCATCACCGGTTCGAAGGGAGAGGCAGCGCTTGCAGAATATCTTTATTTTATTTTGAAGGACAAGCCTTATTTTCAAAAACATCCAGATGATGTAATACTTCATACGATGGACGACGGCAGATCCTTTCTTACGGCTCTTGTCAAAAAGAAGAATGTCAAAAAGACAGTGCTTTTGCTGAGTCATTTTGATGTCGTGGACATAGAGGATTATGGAGAATTCAAACATATGGCATGTAAGCCTGCTGAGCTGTTGAGCTCCTTTTTAGAGAAAAAAGAGCTGCTTCCGGAGCGTGTGAGAACAGACGCTGAAAGCGGCGACTGGCTGTTCGGAAGAGGGACGATGGATATGAAAGCAGGGCTTGCGGTTCAGCTGTCGATGCTGGAGCGGGCAATGAACGGCCAATTTGAAGGCAATCTGCTGTTGATTACGGTTCCTGACGAGGAAGTGAATTCAAGAGGCATGATTGAAGCGGTTCCTGTACTGAAGGAAATGGAGAAAAAGTATGATATCACATTAACAGCTTGCCTGAATGCTGAACCGATGTTTGAAAAATTTCCCGGCGACCAGCAGCAATATTTTTACTCAGGAAGCATTGGCAAGGTGCTTGCGGGATTTTTCTGCAAGGGGATTGAAACTCATGTCGGAGAGCCGTTTTCAGGAATAAATGCCAATTTAATGGTATCTGAGATCAGCCGCTTGCTTGAGCTGAATGCGGATTATTGCGAAAAGGTTGATGGTGAAGTCACTCCGCCGCCGGTAAACTTAATGCAAAAGGACTTGAAAGAGGCGTATTCTGTTCAGACACCGCATACAGCTGTCACGTTATTTAATGTGCTGTCAATGAAACGATCGGCTAGTGAACTGCATCAGATGCTGCTTAAAACCGCCGAACAGGCGGCGGAGGAAATAACTGCGAACATTCGAAAGAAAACACAGGATTTTCAGCAATTTGAGTCATTTACGCCGATGGAACGTGCTGTCTCTGTTTTGACATTTGATGAGCTGATCGCGCGTGCGAAAAAGCGTGCTGGAAACTCTGAAACCGAGCGGGTTCTGAATTATGCCTTTGCCAACAGGGGAGATCTTGGAGACAGGGATTTTTCGACGAAAATTGTATCTGAGCTTGCTGCACTTTGTAAGGAGGATGCGCCGCTTATTGTTCTTTTTTACAGCCCGCCGTTTTATCCGGCGGTTTCTTCAAAGGACGATCAGTTGATCAGGAATACAGCTGACCAGCTTATGCAATATGCGGCTGACAGATACGGCATTGCGTTACGGGAGGTTCAATATTTTCCTGGACTTTCAGACTTAAGCTATCTGCAGCTCGAAAAGCAGGAGGTTGATGCGTACACAAGCAATATGCCGCTCTTTAACAGAGGATATTCGCTGCCAAGCGGCAAAGACCAGGCTTTATATGTACCGGTTTTAAATGTCGGCCCGGCTGGAAAAGACCCGCACAAATGGACGGAAAGACTGTATTTGCCTTATTCCTTTGAAGTGCTTCCCGACTTGCTTTCATTTACGATCTCCGCGCTATTAAAACAATCAGAAACTGCCGGTAAGCTGTTTTAGGAAAAACAAAAGACAGATGGCATTGTGCCTTCTGTCTTTGTGTTTACACTATGAATGCCTCTCTAAGGCGGCACCGGCAAACTGCTTTTTGATTTCAGCGCTGCGTTTAGCAGTTTCTTCAATACAGTGAATAATCGCTTCTTCAAAGCGGGAGTCCTGTAAAGCGCGAAGACCTGCCTCTGTTGTGCCTCCCGGGCTTGTGATTTCCTTACGGAGCTGTGCGGGCTGTTTGCCGCTTTGAAGGAGCATATCTGTTGCCCCTGCCATTGTCTGCAAAATGAGTGCTTTTGCTGTTTCCTCATCCAATCCTACTTTCTGCGCCGCTTTTTCCATTGCCTCAATATAACGGTACACGTAGGCCGGACCGCTGCCGGCGATCGCCGTGACAGCATCAAGATGCTGTTCCTCAACAAGTGTGGCATCGCCGATTGTTTCCAATAAAGCCTTTGCTGCGGTGATATCATCCTGGCTTGCTTCAGCGCTTACGGAAAATCCGGTTGCTGATTTTCTGATGGCTGCTGAAGTATTAGGCATGACGCGAATGACCGCGAGCTTTCTGCCAAAATAGTGCTGAATGGCTTCAATGGTAAGGCCTGCAAGTACTGAAATTACAAGCTGGTCCTTGAGATACGAACGGATGCTGTCAATGCTTTCCGCCGCGTCCTTCGGTTTAAAAGCGAGGATGATGATATCGGTTTGAGTGAAAAACTCATTTTTATCTCTGCATGGACGCACACCGTACGTTTCCTTTAATTCAATCAGACGCTCATCATTTGAGCGGTTTGTGATATAGATATGTTCTGGTTTTGTGATGCCGCTTTGCAAAATACCGTTGATCATTGCTTCTGCCATGGACCCGGCGCCGACAAATCCTATCTTTTTCATTGATATCCTCCTTCTATTAGAACAACAAAAAACCTTTTCATCACGTAAAGGACGAAAAGGTTCGCGGTACCACCCTCATTAGCACAGATTATGCTCAGCTCAAATCCCGTAACGCGGGAAACGTTTAGGTTTTCCTAACCGCTCTGAGGGCAGGTTCTACAAACAAGCGGGCCGCAATACCTTTCAGCCGGGGATATCGCTCTCTTTGGCCATTGTCTTGTATACTATTCCTCGTCATAGCGTTCCAATGGTTCTCGTTTTAGTTTGTTGTTCATTATGCAATGGTGGACAAGCTAATGTCAATAGCTTTTTCAAAAAGGTCCGTTCTCATTCGGCAATAATGACACAAGACCGAGAAAAAGCTAAAATATGAATAATGAATGAAGACAAGGAGCAAAAGGATGACAACTTCAGATGTAATTGCGATCCGTGTCCCGACGCCATTTGCTGTCGGCGATGTTCTCGTGTATCTAGTAAAAGGCGATGCGCTGACACTTATCGATGCCGGGCCGAATACAAAGGAGGCTGTCAGAGCCCTTCAAGAGCAGCTTGCCGCTGTAAATGTGAAAATGTCAGATATCGAGCAGGTTGTACTGACTCACCATCACGCTGATCATGCAGGCCTGCTTGATGTCTTTTCTGATGAAATCGAAGTGATCGGACATCCGTTTAACGAACCTTATATCAGCCGAGATCAGGCTTTTATGGATTGGCAAAAATGTTTTTTTCAAAAGCTGCTGCCAGAATTAGGTGTTCCTTTTGATACGGGGAAGTCGGAAAAGCTGATTCGGTCCGCGTACGCATTTTCCTGTACGAGATCCCTGACGAAAACAGTCAGAGAAGGTATGAGTATTGATGGGCTTGAGGGCTGGTCGGTTTTGGAGATGCCTGGACATGCTGAATCGCATATCGTTCTTTTCCATGAAAAAAGCGGTAGAATGCTTGGCGGCGATCTTCTGCTGGCCAACAGCTCGTCTAACCCGATTCTGGAAGCGCCGAAAGCGGGAGACATAAGGTCAAAGCCTTTAGTCGATTATCAGCGGTCGTTGGGAAGGCTGTCTGAACTTGATCCAACAATCGTGTTTCCCGGTCACGGCGAGACAATCACCAGCGTTCAGGCGCTGATTGAGAAGCGTTTTGACAAACAGAGGAACAGGACGGAGGATGTGCGGCGCATGCTGGATGAAAAGCCGATGACTGCTTTTCAGGTCTGCCAGCAGCTTTTTCCTGCTGTGTATGAAAAGGAATTATTTTTAACGATGTCAGAAACGGCAGGGCATCTTGATGTGTTGGCGGCTGAAGAAGCCATCACGTCATATTGGGAAGGAAATACTGCATACTTTAGAACAATGAAGAGGTGAAATGGGTGAAACATATAGCGGGAAAGCGGATTTGGATAACCGGCGCTTCAGGAGGGCTTGGTGAAAGAATTGCATATTTATGCGCTGCTGAAGGAGCCCATGTCCTGCTGTCGGCAAGACGTGAGGATCGTTTGATTGAAATCAAAAGGAAAATAACCGAGGAATGGAGCGGACAGTGTGAGATTTTTCCTCTGGATGTCGGCCGCCTAGAGGATATCGACCGTGTCCGCAATCAGATCGGCTCGGTTGATGTACTGATCAACAATGCGGGCTTCGGTATATTTGAAACGGTTTTAGACTCGACACTGGATGACATGAAAGCGATGTTTGATGTGAATGTCTTTGGCTTGATCGCCTGTACAAAAGCGGTGCTTCCGCATATGCTTGAGCAAAAAAAGGGCCATATCATCAACATCGCTTCTCAAGCAGGGAAAATTGCAACACCGAAGTCGAGTCTTTACTCTGCGACAAAACATGCCGTGCTCGGCTACTCAAACGCTTTGCGGATGGAGCTTTCGGGAACCGGCATTTATGTGACAACAGTCAATCCGGGACCGATTCAGACGGACTTTTTTTCCATTGCTGATAAAGACGGGGACTACGTCAAAAATGTAGGCCGGTGGATGCTTGACCCTGATGACGTGGCAGCTCAAATTACAGCTGCTATTTTAACCAACAAACGGGAGATCAATCTTCCGCGTTTAATGAATGCCGGCACCAAGCTGTATCAGTTGTTTCCAGCTCTCGTTGAAAAGCTGGCAGGACGGGTACTCATGAAAAAATAACGATGGAACTGCCTGTAGCGAGTTGGTTTGTTGGCATAGTCACAGGCAGTTTTTATAGAGGAAGGGAGAAACCATTGGATGTCAATCAATCAAGAAGCCCTTCATGTTCTGCTCAAAGATCCGTTTATTCAGAAACTGATTGATGGAGAGCCTGTATTCTGGGCAAATCCGGGCAAGAAAGAGGGCCCGTTATTCGATGCAGATGAGTGGGAAAGTGAGATAGCAGAGGCGGAAAAAAGGCTGCGGCGGTTTGCTCCTTATATTGCTGAGGTGTTTCCTGAGACGAAAGGTGCCAAAGGAATGATCGAGTCTCCGCTTTTTGAGATGCAGCATATGAAGGAAAAGCTGGAAGCGGCATACAAGCAGCCATTTCCGGGAAGATGGCTTTTAAAGTGCGACCATGAGCTTCCGATTTCAGGATCGATTAAAGCGCGGGGCGGGATTTATGAAGTATTAAAGCATGCTGAAAAGCTGGCGCTTCAAGAAGGAATGCTTCAGGAAACCGATGATTACCGCATCTTACATGAAGAGCGGTTTGCCGCGTTTTTCTCGCGCTATTCGATTGCTGTGGGTTCGACAGGAAATCTGGGGTTAAGCATCGGCATCATCGGTGCCAAACTCGGGTTTCGTGTGACAGTGCATATGTCCGCCGATGCTAAGCAGTGGAAAAAGGATCTCCTTCGCCAAAAGGGTGTCACCGTCATGGAGTATGAATCAGATTACAGTGAAGCGGTGAAAGAAGGGAGACGGCAGGCGGAACAAGATCCATTCTGTTATTTCATTGATGATGAACATTCCCGTCAGCTGTTCTTAGGATATGCTGTTGCTGCAAGCCGATTAAAAACCCAGCTTGACTGTATGAATATACAACCGAGTCTTGAGACGCCGCTGTTTGTGTATCTGCCGTGCGGCGTCGGCGGAGGGCCGGGTGGTGTGGCATTCGGGCTGAAGCTTTTATATGGAGACCATGTTCATGTGTTTTTCGGGGAGCCGACTCATTCACCGTGTATGCTGTTGGGGCTTTATTCCGGCCTTCACGAGAAGATTTCTGTCCAGGATATCGGCCTGGATAATCGGACGGCTGCTGACGGGCTTGCCGTAGGGAGGCCGTCAGGATTTGTCGGCAAGCTGATCGAACCTCTTCTGAGCGGCTGTTATACGGTAAAGGACAATACGCTTTATACCTTGCTTCATATGCTGGCTGTATCTGAAAATAAATATTTAGAGCCCTCTGGTCTTGCCGGCATGTTCGGGCCGATTCAGCTTTTTTCGACAGAAGAGGGAAGGCGTTATAGTCAGAAATATAACATGGAACATGCCGTACATGTCGTCTGGGGAACGGGAGGGAGCATGGTTCCAAAAGAAGAAATGGCCGCGTATAACCGAATCGGTGCGGATTTGCTGAAAAAATAAGCAGACAGTGAAAGGGTTTTCCGTTACAATCTTTGTAAGGGTTTTAACCTTCAGAGAGTCAGGTGTAAACAGTGAAAAATAAAGAGCTTAACTTACATACTTTATATACAAAGCACAATCGTGAGTCTTGGTCTGGTTTTGGGGGACATTTGTCGATTGCTGTTTCTGAAGAAGAGGCAAAAGCCGTGGAAGGGCTGAATGATTATCTATCTGTTGAAGAAGTGGAAACGATCTATATTCCGCTTGTTCGCCTGCTTCATTTGCATGTTAAGTCTGCGGCCGAACGCAATAAGCATGTCAATGTTTTTTTAAAGCACCCTCATTCAGCCAAAATTCCGTTTATTATCGGCATCGCCGGCAGTGTGGCAGTCGGGAAAAGCACGACGGCGCGGATATTGCAGAAGCTGCTTTCGCGTTTGCCGGATCGTCCTAAAGTGAGCCTTATCACGACAGATGGTTTTTTATTTCCTACTGCCGAGCTGAAAAAGAAAAATATGATGTCACGAAAAGGGTTTCCCGAAAGCTATGACGTAAAGGCGCTGCTCGAATTTTTGAATGACTTAAAATCAGGAAAAGACAGAGTAAAGGCTCCGGTGTATTCCCATCTCACCTATGACCGCGAGGAAGGTGTGTTCGAGGTTGTAGAACAGGCCGATATTGTGATTATTGAAGGTATTAATGTTCTTCAGTCGCCCACCTTGGAGGATGACCGGGAAAATCCGCGTATTTTTGTTTCCGATTTCTTTGATTTTTCGATTTATGTGGATGCGGAAGAAAGCCGGATTTTCACTTGGTATTTAGAGCGTTTTCGTCTGCTTCGGGAAACAGCTTTTCAAAATCCCGATTCTTATTTTCATAAATTTAAAGACTTGTCTGATCAGGAGGCTGACGAGATGGCGGCCTCGATTTGGGAGAGTGTCAACCGGCCGAATTTATATGAAAATATCTTGCCGACTAAATTCAGGTCAGATCTCATTTTGCGTAAGGGAGACGGGCATAAGGTTGAAGAAGTGCTGGTAAGGCGGGTATGATATCGTGCATCATATTGAACTGTATGTCTCTGATTTGGAAACGTCTCGATGGTTTTGGGGATGGTTCTTAAAAGAACTTGGCTATAAAGAGTTTCAAAAAGGCCGGATCGGATTAAGGTAGAGCTCACTGCCCCAAGTGGTTAATCGTGATCTTCGGGCAGGCTGTTAAGCTTTTTCTCAATGCGATCCAGCTGCGCTTTTCGGTTCTTCGCATACTTGAAGCCTGTAACAGCTGCAAAGATGACAGCGGCAAACACGATAAATACGAAAAACTGAAACATCACATCACCTATATTCATGTGCATCACCTCATTTTTGCGGGAGAGATTGGTTCTCTCCCGTTTTTTTGTTTAAAGCGGCTTTTCCAGCGCGGACCGGTGTTTTGTCATTTCCGTTTTCATCTGCCGATAGGCAAACGCTAAAAATGGCAGACCGAGCAGGGTGATGCCGCTCAAGACAGAAAAAATAAAAATCGGCCGGCCAGCGCCAAATAGGTCTATACATATACCCCCGACCCAGGGGCCGATGACGTTTCCGAGCTGTGAAAAACCGATTGCCCCGAAATAAGTGCCTTTTAATCCTGGTTTTGCAATCTGGTCTACAAACAAATCCATCATAGAGAATAAAAGCACTTCGCCGATTGTAAATGTAACCACGATTATAACAAGGGATGAAACACCGTGTGATATGGTGAAAATGGCCATGCTGACACTAACCATCACATTACCGAGCATCAGGGAGCGAAGCGGCGAAAAACGTTTTGCAAAATGGACGATGGGAAACTGCGTTGCCAACACAACGATTGCGTTTAATGTCAGCATCAACCCGTACAGCTTCGTTCCATTGCCGATCAAGGGGTTCTGCGCCATATACTGCGGAAATGTTGAACTGAATTGTGAGTAGCCAAAGGTACATAGTGTAATGCCGACCAAAGCAATTGTAAAAAGATGATCCTTTTGCGTCACCATAAATGCTTCCCGCACGCTCATATTTCGGGACTGGCCTGATGCTGATGAGGATGGATGTTTTTTAAATTGGATGGCAAGCACGAGTCCGTATAGTCCGTAAATGACTGCGGGCACCAAAAAGGGTGCGGTCGATTGAGATGAGCCGAAATACAGGCCGAGTACCGGTCCGAAGACAACGCCGATATTAATAGCTGCATAGCGTAAATTAAAAACAAGTAGTCTGTTTTTTTCTTCTGCCATATCAGACAGCAAAGCCTTTGAAGCTGGCTCAAACAGTGATTTGCAAAGACCGTTTAATGCGTTTACCACAAAAAACACCCAGAGATGAGATGCCGCCGCAAATCCTGCAAATACCAGCATCCAGCCGAAAATGGACACAAGCATCATGTTTTTTCTGCCAAATTTGTCCGAGATATATCCGCCGTAAAAGCTTGCAAGGATGCCGACTGATGAGCTTGCGGCAATGACCAGCCCTGCATAGGACGCTGATGCGCCTTGGATGGCTGTTAAATAAATCGCTAAAAAAGGGATACTCATCGATGTGGCCATTCTGCCGAAAATGGTTCCGATTATAATTGTCCAGCTGATTGGGTGGATATTTTTCCATTTCTTCATAAATCGTATTCTCTCCTGTATGTAAGAATCTTTTCCTATCATATATGAAAAAATTCCCTTCTCCAATAGAGAATTCAAAATATTTTGTTATTGACATTTTACCATGTGTGGACATCATTGAAATTGAGGTTAAAGCATTCGGAAGGAAAATGACGATATGTCTGACGCTTATCTGGGGTAAAAGGACAATATTAATTGATGCTGGAATGCTAGACATTTTAAAACGATTCGGCAGGGCATGGAAGAATACGGAGGTCCGTTTGAAACATTAAAGGCAGTGATGTCAACCTATCATGATGTGGATCAAGTTCCGGAAATGCTCAGTGATGCCGGACATGAGATCAAGATTTACGCGAACTGGAGCGGCGGCCTTATTTTGAGGAGCATTCGGGTGATTTTTACGCCGGGGATTTGTCAGGCCATATCAATCTATGGAGCGTGAGAAAAGCCTGCTTTTCTTTCTCTGCAAGCCCTTCTGCAGTATGACACGCTTGAGCCTGTTATTTCACGGCGGTGTTTTCAAAGGGAAGCCGCATCAGCGGCTGAAAGAACTGACAGTCTGATTGGGGCGCTGTGCGCCTCTGTTTTCTTTTGACCAGCGTTTAAGAGAACAGTCCTTGATTTGTGACATAGTCATAAATGATATCTTCTATATGCGCATGCAGATCCTCATCGGGTTCTTCATTCCGTCTCTCTTCTAAGGCGGCTTTCAGGCTTTGTTTTTCGTACGGGCTTAACGGATCTATGGCAACATTTCTGCCGTATTGACGCAGTGCCTGCCCCATCATTTTTTCAACAAATTTCTCCATTATGACTCTCCTATCTTTATGCTTCGCTTTTATTCTACTAAATGTTTTTCTTCTCTCACACCCTTGGATCATATTTTCTGTCAGACAAGAATCATTTACCAGTATAAAACGAACATATTTTCGCATATAATAGAAAAAGCGAACATAAGTTCTTTTTTAGAGGTGTGTATGATGAAAGGAAAAGTGATTTTTCTCGTTGACATGCAATCGTTTTATGCATCTGTAGAGAAAGCGGAAAATCCACATTTGAAAAATAGGCCCGTCATTGTTTCGGGTGATCCTGAAAGAAGGGGCGGAGTCGTATTGGCTGCCTGCCCGCTGGCGAAACAAAAGGGTGTGGCGAATGCTTCGCGGCTGTGGGAGGCGCAGGAAAAGTGCCCTGAAGCTGTTGTGCTCCGGCCCCGTATGCAGCGGTACATTGATGTATCACTGCAAATCACGGCCATTTTAGAGGAATATACAGACCTTGTGGAGCCGTATTCCATCGATGAACAATTCATGGACATTACAGGCAGCCAGAAGCTGTTTGGGACGCCGGAGGAGATCGCGACAAGCATTCAGGGCAGAATCATGCGGGAGATCGGCATTTATGCGCGGGTCGGAATCGGTCCTAACAAAGCGCTAGCCAAAATCGCGTGCGACAATTTTGCCAAAAAGAATAAGAACGGTATTTTTACCTTAACGAAAGAAAATATGAAAACTGATATGTGGCCGCTTCCGGTGGGCAGCATGTTTGGCGTCGGGAGCCGCATGAAGCATCATTTAAACCGAATGGGCATCAGTACGATCGGCGGGCTCGCGGCTTTTCCGCTCGATCTTTTAAAAAAGAAATGGGGCATTAACGGCCACGTGCTGTGGATGACGGCGAACGGGATCGACTATTCCCCTGTATCAACTTCATCTCTGGACGGGCAAAAGGCGATTGGCCATGGAATGACTCTCCCAAAAGACTACGAACACTTTGACAAAGAAATCAAAGTCGTGTTGCTGGAGCTGAGTGAAGAAGTGTGCAGGCGAAGCCGAAACGCCGGAGTAATGGGGCAGACGGTGTCAGTGAGCTGCCGGGGGGCTGATTTTGATTGGCCGACGGGCTTCAACCGGCAAGTGAAGCTGGCGGAGCCAACTAATTCTACGCAGGATGTATATGAGGCTGTATGCCGGCTGTTTCTTACGTTTTGGGACGGGAAGCCTGTCCGCCGCCTCGGGGTCAATCTGTCTCAGCTCTCATCTGATGACATATGGCAGCTCAATTTATTTCAGGATTATGCAAAGAAAATGAGCCTCGGCTATGTGATGGACGGCATTAAGAACCGGTTCGGCGACACAGCCATCATCCGGGCGGCGTCACTGACAGCGGCAGGCCAGGCATTTGAACGTGCGGCTAAAATAGGAGGTCACTATAAATGAACGACCATTTAAAAAGAGGCAACCTGCTGTGGGAAGGAAGCAGGATGTTTCTGCCGGAACATAAACAAAGCCTGCTTGAGAGAAAGCGCCATAAACAGAAGCTGCCAAAGCCGATCCTTGATCCTGATAAGCTGGAGGAGATGAATCAAACGCTTTGCGCCGCGATGGAGTTTGCTCAGGATATCACTGTCAGCTGCTTTCAGGACGGTGAAATTGTCCGCTGTACCGGAAAAATCTGCCGGTATGAAGAGTTTGAAAAAACAGTATGGATAAAAGGAGACGAGGATCAGCTGTATAAGCTGAAGCTTGATCAAGTGCTTGATATTGTGCTGTGAAGTCTCTCCCTCCTGCACTGGGGGGGAGAAATATGTGTAAAAATATCAAACATTGTTCCCTCGGCAGTCTGGAAACGTATGATACAGGAAAGAAGGCATTTACAATTCCAGTCAGGCAAAATATAATTTTTATATTGTGAGAAAAAAGAGCTGACATTCGTTTTGCCAGACGGAGGGAGATCAAATCGTAATGGATATTCGAACAATCACGTCTTCAGATTATGAAATGGTAACGTCTGTAATGAATGAATGGTGGGGCGGCAGACAGCTGAAAGAAAAATTGCCGAGATTATTTTTTGAGCATTTTCAAGACACAAGCTTTATCACATCTGAACATAACAGCATGACCGGATTTTTAATCGGATTTCAATCGCAATCGGACCCTGGAACGGCATACATCCATTTTTCCGGTGTGCATCCGGATTTCAGAAAAATGCAAATTGGTAAACAATTATACGATGTATTTATTGAAACAGTAAAACAAAGAGGCTGCACCCGGGTAAAGTGCGTCACTTCACCGGTGAATAAGGTATCAATCGCGTATCACACAAAATTGGGTTTTGACATTAAAAAGGGCACCAAAACGGTAAATGGCATCTCAGTGTTTGCAAACTACGATGGCCCGGGCCAAGACAGGGTACTGTTTGTCAAAAACATATGAAGGGGGAAATATGATGGATTTTTTATCAAAAACACCTGAGCCTCCTTACTATGCGGTCATTTTTTCTTCTGTCAAAAGTGAAAATGATACAGGATATGGAGAAACAGCGGAACGGATGGTATCACTTGCGGCGGGTCAGCCCGGATTTTTAGGCGTCGAAAGCGTTCGTGAAGCGGATGGAAGAGGCATAACGGTTTCCTACTGGGACAGTATGAATGCAATTAACCACTGGAAGCATCACACTGAACATCAAGCGGCAAAAGAAAAAGGAAAAAGCGTTTGGTACGAGTCGTATGCAGTCCGCGTCACAAAAGTCGAGAGGCAGCGGCTGTTTTCAGGAGATCACGAATGATTGAATTTCTTCAGCATAAGGAAGACATCACAGCGCGTGAGATTATTGCCGTACAGCAGCCCGCCTACATAAAAGAAGCAGAGCTAATCGGTTTTGACGGTATTCCCGCCTTACAAGAGAAGGCAAAGGATATTCAAGCATCTCATGAACAGTTTGCGGGATATCGGAAAGACGGCAGACTGATCGGTGTCATTTCATATGAGAAAAACATGCATCATCTAACGATTTGCAGGCTTGTTGTGCATCCCGACGGTTTCAGAAAAGGGATTGGACGAGCACTTCTGCAATTTGTCATTGCTCAAAACGAAGACGCTGAGAAAATCGAGGTAGTCACAGCCGAGAAAAATAAACCAGCCGTGTCGCTCTATACACAGGCGGGATTTCAGAAGGTCGAAACTGTGAAAGCGACGGAGGGTCTTTTGCTGTCTGTCTTTTATTTGTATCCGAAAAGAAATGTTAAAGTCATTCACTACAATGAAAAATGGGCGGAACTTTTCAGTGAAGAAAAGGAGCGGCTGAAGCTTGTGTTCGGACCGGAGATCATTGCTGTTCATCATATCGGAAGCACATCGATACCGGATATGGCGGCAAAGCCAATCATTGATATGTTAATTGAAGTCAGAAGCATTGAAGCTGTGAGCCAATATGATACACAAATGAAGTCAATCGGCTATACACCGAAAGGAGAAAACGGCATAGCTGGGAGGCGTTATTTCCAAAAGGGCGGAAATAAACGCACTCATCATGTCCATATGTACGAAAAAGGGAATCCTGCAATAAAAAGGCATCTGTTATTCAGAGATTATCTCCGGGCTCATCCAGAAGTAGCGAAAGAATACGCCGTTCTCAAAAAACGGCTGGCGGCCCAGCATCCGAACAGCATCCATCAGTACATACAAGGGAAAGATGATTGGATCAAGACTGCAGAAGAAAATGCGAAGCGCTGGAAAGAGGGCAGAAACAATGCGAATGGAAGCGTTGTATGCTACAATAGCGAAAATGATGAAAACGGGGGTCTCACCTTATGAACATACATGTGACAGATGCAGCAAAACAGGCACTGCAGCAGGCGTTTGACGCCAACCCGGGAAAAAAAGCCCAGCTTCGTTACGATGCAGAAGGATGCGGCTGCGCGGTAAGCGGTGTACCGACAATCTGGCTGGCAGAAGAATTAACAGGACAGTGCGAGCAGCTGGAAACGAACGGCATCCCGCTTTATATCCAATCGTCGCAAAAAGTGTTTTTTGACGATCAAATGACGATCGATTACAATGAAAAAGCCAAAACGCTGGCGCTGAAAAGCCCGGCTGAAATGCTCAGCCCCAGAATGAGCATATTAGTAAAGTAGGGAGACACGAAACGTGGAACAAAAGCTGAAGTCAATGAAGAACACAGCACAGAATAAAACGTGGGTATCCTTCCTGAATCAAAACCATCCCTATACCTTGCTCCACTGGTCAATCGGAGGAGCAGAATCCATCAAGAAAGATGTTTGGCTATTGCAGGATGAAATGACATTCGAAACGCAGGAGTTTACAACGATAGATCTTGCGATTGAATGGATCAGAGAAAATATGGATGGCATTACCGACGTTTTATGAAATGGAAAAAGCGAAAGAGCCGAAGGGGCCTTTCGCTTTTTTATTCTGTTGAATCTTTCATTTTATCTAAAAACTCCTTCACCGTTTTTCGGTATGTGTCCCGGTTTTTTGTATACGACATGGCGTGTTCACCGTTCTCGGCAATATACAGCGTCTTCAGTCCGGGTTTCTTTTCATACAACCGTTCGGTTGAAGAAACCGGAATATAGTCATCATCCTTACTGTGAATAAAGAGGACCGGTTTTTCAATTTTATCAATGACAGCAAGCGGAGAAACTTCGCGTGCGCGATAGCCCCCCCTCAGCTTTAAAAAGAAGTCGGTGATGGGGAGCAGCGGCCAAGCCGGGAGCCTGTATTCCGCTTTCAGCCGATAGGCAAGCTGTTCATCAAAACGTGCGAATGGGCAATCGGCAATATAAAAATCAGCGCCATCATCACAGTGTTCACCAGCGTAAAGCAGGGCAGTCGCAGCTCCCATTGATTCGCCGTGAATTCCGATCAATCCGCGATGATCTGTTTTGTTCTTGACCCAGCTGACAACCTCGCTGAGATCATCCTTTTCATAAAACCCGTAGCTAGTCGTCTTTCCGCCGCTTTGTCCGTGCCGGCGATGGTCATAAACAATCACATTCCAGCCAAGATCAAGAAATAAATGCATATATTTAAGAGAATTCAGCACATTCATCGTCACCCCGTGACAGATGATGATGGTGTTTGGTGTGTCATGCGGTGCGACATGGTATCCTTTTATATCATACCCGTAAGCGGATGGTATCACAAAAGCGGTTTTCTCCATTCGTTCAAATGATTCAAACACATCATGTCCGTCGTCTGTCTCTCTTTTGATAATGTCTTCATCTGTCTTTTTCCTGATAAACAGAATTATATTTGAAAAAACAACTCCGATTGCAATAACAGCGGTTAAGAGAGCGCCAATGGCCAAAAGGATTTTCTTCAAAAGTCACAGCACCTTTCAACTAAATACAGGAAATTTATATTTGAAATCATTATACCTAAATAGTGCTGTGCTGATCAAAAAAGTTTTCAGAAGAGAGTCCGCTTGTTCAGTCTGTATGCTCCGTGATAAACTGGCCTCAAAACAAAACACGGGGGAAGCGTACATGAAAAAACAAAAATCCGCTGACAAACACCAGTTAAAAGACGACCTTCAATCCGACATCAAAGCAAAACTTATGGAGATGAAGAGCCAATTGAAGGAAGAGGATGAAAAGAGGCAGGAAAGAGAAAAAGCAGAACAGATCAGAAAGAAAAAAGAGATCGAAAAAAACAAAAGCTTTGAAGAACTCCTTAATGAAAGCCAAATGGATTGGCATCAATATAAATAAACCAGCACCCATACAGGGTGCTGGTTTTTCTGTTATGAGCGGTGCGCTTCGTAAACGTCTTGTTTCGTATGAGATTGGAGCGCTTTGATTTCCTCTTCGCTTAAACGCCGTGCGTTTGCAGCCTGAACGTTTTCCCGTAACTGCTCAATCTTACTGGCGCCTGTAATTACTGAGGCGACAGCCGGCTGTGCTAATAGATACTGCAGTGATTTTTCTGTCATGGAAAGATCGGGAGCAACATTCTCCATCGCCTTGCGGGCATGTGTTAATTCCTCAAACGAATAGGACAGGTATCCCTTTTGTTTGATGCTGTCCGCCGCTTGTTCAAGCGGTTTTTCAGTTAAGAGCCCTTTGGCAACTGGACCTCTGGCGACAACGCTGATTTGATGTTCCTCTAAAAGCGAAAGCCATTCCTCAGGGCGTCTGTCAAACAGGCTGTATTGCATCATAATACTGACGATGTTTGATTTTTTTACATATTCTTTGATCACATTCGGGCGGATAGAAGAAATGCCGTAGTAACGGATCACGCCTTCTTGTTTTAATTCCTCAAACGCTTCAATTGTTTCGTCAATGTTGTCCTCTATCGTGCCGCCGTGAAGCTGATAAAGGTCGATATAATCCGTTTTCAGCCGCGTAAGGCTCTTTTTTACTGCTTCTTTTATGTAAACTTTTGAAGCGTCCCAATACCAACCTTCGCTTTCGTCATTCCAGCGGTTTCCCGCTTTCGTTGCCAAAATAATATCCTGGCGTCTGTTTTGGATCGCATCACCGACGATTTCTTCGTTGCGTCCGCGATCATACAAATCTGCTGTGTCCAAATAGTTGATCCCAAGCTCGATGGCTTCATCCAGAATGGACAAAGCTTTGTTTTTGTCAGTTCCAAGAGACATACAGCCGAGTCCGACTTCGCTTATTTCTAAATCAGATGTACCCAGTTTGCGCTTTCTCATGTGCACACTCCTTTTTTTAGGCTTTGTATTGACCGTAATATAAAGGAGCTTAAGTTTCAACTTTTACGGCTTAGAGACCCAATCTTTCACATATTGGAATGTGCGTCCGTACTCCTTTAACTTCGCCCGAATCTCCCATGCTTTTCCGACTAAGATAACACCTTTTGCCATACGGTGCACTTTCACGAAGAAGCCCCCTTTTCTCTAGTATGATAAAATGTATGGGGCATCATATAGAGACAGAACGGGAGATGGAGAAATGAAACCATTAGAAGAAAAAACAATTGCCAAAGAACAAATTTTTTCAGGTAAAGTCATTGATCTTTATGTAGAGGACGTCGAATTGCCAAACGGCAAAGCGAGTAAACGTGAAATTGTGAAACACCCTGGAGCTGTAGCGATATTAGCTGTCACGGATGAAGGGAAAATCGTCATGGTGAAACAATTCCGTAAGCCGCTTGAACGGACGATCGTTGAAATTCCGGCCGGCAAGCTTGAAAAAGGAGAGGAGCCGGAGTATACGGCACTTCGGGAGCTTGAAGAGGAGACGGGTTATACAGCGAAAAAACTGACAAAAATCACTGCGTTTTATACTTCGCCTGGCTTTGCTGATGAAATCGTTCACGTGTTTCTTGCTGAAGAGCTTTCTGCACTCGAAGAAAAACGGGAGCTTGATGAGGACGAGTTTGTTGAAGTGATGGAGGTGACGCTTGAAGAGGCGCTGAAGCTGGTTGAATCGCGTGAAGTATATGATGCTAAAACAGCCTATGCGATCCAGTATCTTCAACTGAAAGAAGCGCTCCAAGCACAAAAATGAAAAAGATTTACGCGGATTTGCACATTCATATCGGCCGGACCTTTACGGGAAGGGCTGTCAAAATAACAGGCGCCAAAACACTGACGCTGGACCGAATTTTGGTTGAAGCCAGTGAACATAAAGGGATTGAACTTTTTGGTATTATTGACTGTCATTCTCCGGAAGTCATCCTGGAGCTTGAGGAAGGCATTTCATCCGGAAAATATCGTGAGCTTGACGGCGGTGGGATTCGCTACCGCAGCACGACTCTTTTGTTGGGGAGCGAGCTGGAGATCTATGATGAAGCCTGCAGCGGGCCAATCCATGTGCTCGTCTTTATGCCGACGCTGGCCGATATGAAACAGTTTTCAAACTGGCTGTCAGCGCGGCTGAAAAATATTCATTTAAGCTCCCAGCGGATATATGAAACGGGCTTGAACCTGCAAAAAAAAGTGAAGGAAATGGGCGGGCTGTTTATCCCCGCCCATATCTTTACACCGCATAAAAGCTTATATGGAAAAGGGGTTAAATCAAGCTTAACCGAGGTTTTTGATCCCTCTATGATAGATGCGGTGGAGCTTGGGCTAAGCTGTGATACAGACATGGCTTCCCACGTATCTGAATTGAATCAGTATCCTTTTTTAACAAATTCTGATGCGCATTCGTTAGGGAAAATCGGCAGAGAATATAATGAACTATATGTACAGTCAGCTGATTTTACTGAATTTGCTCTTGCATTAAGAGGACAGGGTGACAGAACAATTGCCGCAAATTACGGCTTGGACCCGCTATTGGGGAAATATTATCAGACGGCTTGTGAAGCGTGCGGAGAACCTGCAGTGAGCGGGGAAACGGCGTGCGCGAATTGCGGAAATGCCAGATTTACCAAGGGAGTCAGCGAAAGATTGCGTGAATTGAGTGATCAGGCTGAAGTTCGCGTCTCGCGTCCGCGATATGTTCATCAGGTCCCGCTGCAATTTGTTCCGGGTGTCGGTCCGAAAACGCTGGACAAACTAAAAAAAGCCTTCGGAACAGAAATGGCTGTTCTTCATGAGGCTGCAGAAGAAGATTTGGCTCGCGTTGTCCCGCCGAAAACCGCGGCGCTTATTGTAAAAGCGAGATCCGGAAAGCTGGAATTGAAAGCCGGAGGAGGAGGAACTTACGGAAAAATTAAACCGTGAGTTAAAAATTAACTCAGTTCCTCCTGTACTTTTCTTTTTGTCCGGATAAAGGTGATCAGCTGGATGATTTCGTCTTCACTCAGCGGCTTGCCATCAACAGAAATGTGAAAGTCAAGACTGCTCCACGTGGTCAATTCAATGGTCTGAGGGGCAGTCTGCTTTTGTTTCTCGCGGCCCAAAAGTTCATCACACGTTGTGTCAAAGAGATCAGCCAGCATGGCAAGTGCCTCAAGCGAAGGCCGGCGGTAGCCTGACTCGTAGCCGGCATATGTGCTTTTTGCGATACCCAGAAGGTCAGCTGTATATTGAAGCGACCAATTTTTCTTTTTTCTCAATTCAGTTAAACGATCTAGATTCATGAACTTCCGCTCCTTTTTCACCTTGAGCTGATTATATCATATAGGTATTAGGAAGTGTACGCGAATTGAATAATAATGTCTTGCGTATTTTATTTTCCGTGTCTATAATTGCATTAAAAGTATGCGAAAAGCGAATACCTTCTCGCAACCCATCTTTAGATACAGTGAAGAGGTGCATGGTATGAAAAAATTATTGATGTTGACAACTGGGGGAACGATTGCTTCAGTTGAAGGGGAAAATGGGCTGGCTCCCGGAGTCAAGGCTGATGAATTATTAAGTTACGTATCAAAACTTGATAACGATTACACGATGGAAACTCAGTCGCTTATGAATATAGACAGCACCAATATGCAGCCTGAATACTGGGTGGAAATAGCAGATGCCGTTAAGGAAAATTATGATGCCTATGACGGATTTGTTATTACTCACGGTACAGATACAATGGCCTACACATCTGCCGCATTATCGTATATGCTGCAGCATGCCAAAAAACCGATTGTCATCACTGGCTCGCAGATCCCGATCACGTTCCAAAAAACGGACGCCAAAAAAAATATCACAGACGCCATTCGCTTTGCCTGTGAAGGCGTGGGCGGCGTTTATGTTGTGTTTGACGGCAGAGTCATTCAAGGAACGCGTGCGATCAAATTAAGAACGAAAAGCTACGACGCATTTGAAAGCATCAATTACCCATATATCGCTTTTATCAATGAAGACGGGATCGAATACAACAAACAAGTAACGGAACCTGAGAATGACACTTTCACAGTTGATACTTCACTATGCACAGATGTATGTCTGCTGAAGCTGCATCCGGGCTTAAAGCCTGAAATGTTTGATGCTCTGAAAAGCATGTACAAAGGAATTGTCATTGAGAGCTATGGCAGCGGAGGCGTGCCGTTTGAAGGCAGAGACATTTTGTCAAAAATGAATGAGCTGATTGAAAGCGGCATCGTCGTCGTGATCACGACTCAATGTCTGGAAGAAGGGGAAGACATGAGCATTTACGAGGTCGGCCGCAGAGTCAACCAAGACTTAATTATCCGATCCAGAAATATGAACACAGAAGCAATCGTGCCAAAATTGATGTGGGCACTCGGCCAGTCTTCGGATCTTCCTGTCGTCAAGAGAATTATGGAAACGCCGATTGCTGATGACGTTGTCCTGTAAAATGTCAGAAACCATAACCAACAAAGAGAAAGTAGGTTAAAGATTATGTTAAACGGCCAAAAAGAATACCGCGTGGAAAAAGACTTCCTTGGGGAAAAACAAATTGAAGCGGATGTTTATTACGGAATCCAGACGCTCCGTGCTTCTGAAAACTTCCCGATTACGGGATACAAGATCCATGAAGAAATGATTAACGCGCTGGCGATTGTAAAAAAAGCTGCGGCTCTTGCCAACATGGACGTGAAACGGCTGTATGAAGGAATTGGCCAAGCTATCGTACAAGCCGCTGACGAGATTCTGGAAGGCAAATGGCACGATCAGTTTATCGTCGATCCGATTCAGGGCGGTGCCGGAACTTCTATGAACATGAATGCGAATGAGGTTATCGGAAACCGGGCGCTTGAAATCATGGGGCATAAAAAGGGAGACTATATCCATTTAAGCCCAAACACACATGTGAATATGTCACAGTCGACAAACGATGTGTTCCCGACTGCGATTCATATTTCCACATTGAATCTCTTGGAAAAACTGCTGAAAACAATGGAAGACATGCATAGTGTGTTCAAACAAAAAGCACAGGAGTTTGATTCTGTTATAAAAATGGGACGGACACACCTGCAAGACGCTGTTCCGATTCGTCTTGGCCAGGAATTCGAAGCATACAGCCGTGTTCTCGAGCGTGATATCAAACGAATCAAGCAATCGCGCCAGCATCTGTATGAAGTCAACATGGGCGCAACTGCTGTCGGTACAGGCCTGAACGCAGATCCTGAATATATCAAACAGGTTGTGAAGCACCTTGCTGATATCAGCGGGCTTCCTCTTGTCGGAGCTGATCACCTTGTTGATGCCACACAAAATACGGATGCCTATACAGAGGTATCAGCAGCATTAAAAGTCTGCATGATGAACATGTCGAAGATCGCAAACGACCTTCGCTTAATGGCATCAGGCCCGCGCGCCGGACTTGCGGAAATTACTCTGCCAGCACGTCAGCCGGGATCATCCATTATGCCAGGCAAAGTCAATCCGGTGATGGCGGAGCTGATCAACCAAATTGCGTTCCAGGTCATTGGAAATGACAATACTATCTGCCTTGCTTCTGAAGCCGGCCAGCTTGAATTGAACGTCATGGAGCCAGTGCTTGTCTTTAATTTGCTTCAATCCATCAGCATCATGAACAACGGCTTCCGTTCGTTCACTGACTATTGCTTAAAAGGCATCGAGGCCAACGAAAAACGCTTGAAGCAATACGTGGAAAAAAGCGCAGGAGTGATCACTGCAGTAAATCCGCATCTTGGATATGAAGCGGCTGCCCGAATCGCAAGGGAAGCGATTATGACAGGCCAATCAGTCCGTGATCTTTGCCTGCAGCATGATGTGCTGACAGAAGAAGAATTGGATATTATTTTAAATCCATATGAGATGACAAAACCAGGGATTGCAGGGAAAGAACTATTAGAAAAATAAAATTTGAACAAAATACAGCTTATTCATCTCCGGATAGTCGGATGAATAAGCTGTTTACAACATAGGGATGAGGAAGTATAGTATACGTGTTGTACTATTTATTGAAAGCGTTTTAGCTTTTTACATGAAGGGGGACTTCTTTTGAAGGATGTAAGACTGCCAACACTATTCGAAATTATTATTGTACTAGGATCATTTTTAGCACTTGTCATGTCGTTTACAGTCTTTTTAGACTTGCCGATACAGCTTGCGCTCTTCATTTCCTGGTTTATTGCAATGATTCTCGGTATCAGACTCGGTTATTCTTATAAAGATATGCAAAATGCAATTCTGCATGGAATATCAAACGGCCTTGAAGCCGTTCTGATTCTCGTTTCAGTGGGGGCGCTCATTGGAACATGGATTGCCGGAGGCGTTGTGCCGACACTGATTTATTACGGATTAGAATTTATTCACCCTAGTATCTTTTTACTGGCCACGTTAATTATTTGTTCAATCATGTCTGTAGCTACAGGAACGTCTTGGGGAACAGTCGGAACTGCCGGCATCGCCATGATCGCAATTGGAGAAGGATTGGGAATTCCGCTTCCTCTTGTGGCGGGAGCTATCCTTTCAGGCGCTTATTTCGGGGACAAGCTGTCTCCTCTCTCTGACAGTACAGTTCTGGCTTCCTCACTATCAAAAGTCGATGTATTGGACCACGTGAGAGCAATGCTTTATTTATCAATACCTGCATATGTGATTACGGCAATTTTATTTACAATTACCGGCTTTATGTACGGCGGGAAAAATATTGATCTTGACAAAGTGGAATTCTTGAAATCATCTTTGCAAAATACGTTTGACATTCATATTTGGATGCTGATCCCGGCTGTCGTCGTTATTGTTTTATTGGCGATGAAAAAGCCGTCTATGCCGGTTATCGTAATCGGTGCTTTGCTTGGCGCAATCTGGGCAGCTGTTTTCCAAGGCATGAATATTGCGGATGCGATTGCTACAGCGTACAACGGATTTTCTATTAAAACAGATGTTGAATTTTTGAACGGCCTGTTAAACCGCGGCGGAATTGTCGGAATGCTCAGTTCCCTTGTCGTGATTATCTTTGGCCTTGGTTTTGGCGGACTGCTTGAGAAACTCGGAGTGCTAAAAGTCATTGTCTCTATGTTTGAAAAGAAATTAACATCACCGGGCAATGTCACTTTGTCTACGCTGATTGTAGCGTTTTTAGCGAACATCTTCGGCTGTGCGATGTATGTATCCCTTATTTTGACTCCGAAGATTATGGAAGACAGCTATGATCGATTACATCTGGACAGAAGAGTGTTGTCGCGTAATGCAGAGGTCGGGGGAACATTGACTTCAGGTATGGTTCCTTGGTCTGATAACGGTATTTACATGGCTGGTATTTTAGGTGTTTCTACCTTCTCTTATCTGCCGTTTATGTGGCTCAGTTTTGTTGCAATAGGTCTTGCAATTATCTATGGTTATACAGGAAAATTTATATGGTATACGAAAAACAATACAGTTAAAGCCGAAAAACTAGGCTAATAGGGGAGGATCACTGAATGATAGCGAAACACATGATTCGGACACTGATGATCGAAACGCCTTCGGTTCCCGGAAATCTTGGAAGGGTGGCTACGGCAATCGGCCTTCTGGGCGGGGATATTGGTGAAGTGGAGACGGTAAAAGTCGGACCCAATTACACAATGCGGAATATTACCGTTCAAGTGGAGAATGAAGAACAGCTTCAGGAAGTGATCGCGGCTGTACAGGCCCTGGGAGAAGGGATCAGGCTTCACACCGTATCTGATGAAGTCCTGTCCGCACATGAAGGCGGAAAAATCCAAATGAAAAGCAAAATGCCGATCCGCTCATTGGCAGAGCTCGGGCGTGTCTATACACCAGGTGTTGCAGACGTGTGCCGTCTGATTGAAAAAGAACCTGAAAAAGCTTCTATTTATACAACGATCAGCAACTCTGTTGCGATTGTGACAGATGGAACGGCAATTCTCGGTCTTGGGAATATCGGCTCTGTCGCAGGCATGCCTGTCATGGAAGGAAAGGCTGCTTTATTTGATCAGCTGGCGGGTATTAGCGGCATTCCGATATTGCTTGATACGAGTGACCCTGAAGAAATCATCAAAACGGTAAAGCATATTTCTCCAGGTTTTAACGGCATCCTGCTTGAGGATATCGGCTCGCCGCATTGCTTCGAAATCGAGGACCGCCTAAAAGAGGAGCTGAACATCCCTGTTATGCACGATGATCAGCATGGTACAGCTGTTGTGACGCTGGCAGCTGCCATCTCGGCATGTAGGAGTGCGGGTGTTGACCTGAAAGAAGCGAAAGTGGGGCAAATCGGTCTGGGCGCAGCAGGCGTTGCCATCTGCCGGATGTTTATGGCCTATGGCGTGAAAGCTGTTTACGGCACAGACAAATCAGAGGCAGCAATGGACCGTCTCGAACAATACGGCGGACAGGCAGTTTCCAGCATCGAGGAGCTCATGGAAGTATGTGACATTGTCGTTGCAACAACGGGAGTTCCAGGGTTAATAAAACCAGCATTTGTACGCTCTGGCCAGGTGATTTTGGCTTTATCAAATCCGAAGCCGGAAATTGAACCGGAGGCCGCGCTGCAGGCTGGCGCCGCATATGCAGCGGACGGACGTTCTGTTAATAATGTGCTTGGCTTCCCGGGTATTTTCAGAGGAGCGCTCAACGCAAAAAGCAAGGAGATCAATCATGATATGCTTGTCGCAGCAGCAGAGGCCATCGCAGCCTGCACAAAACAAGGCGATGTAGTCCCTCAGCCGCTTGATTCAAAAGTCCATCATGAGGTAGCAGCTGCGGTCGAGCACGCAGCTCTTACAGCAGTTAAATAAATGAAGTCAAACAGCACCTGGCATAACAGGTGCTGTTTTTTTCTCATCATGTGTTCATTTTTGCTATAATTGCTGTGAAAATAAATAAGGGAGTGATCAGCATGGCAAAAAGCCGAGCGAAAAAGAAGCGGGAGCATCTGTTGAGAAATGGCGGACGTGATGTTTTATTATCAAGAGGAGGCGCACCATCGTTCAGCACGCATGAAAGAATGACAAAAAGCAAAAAAGAGATTTTGAATAAGAAAAAGCATAGGAATCCTTATGATCATACAGCATTTGATGATAAGGATTTTTTTGTGCCCACAAAAGCCGCCTAGCATCCTTCTCTATCGTTTCTTTTTGAAAAAGAGCATGTTTTTCCGTTTCTTTCATACAATCTATTAAATCAAATCACTAGAACGGACGGGAGGAAACGGTATGCGAAAAATCTCTTATAAAGACATGTTTCTCAGACATGTCAAAGATCATCTCTCTCTTTATATATTTGTCTCAGTGCTGTTTTTCATGGGTGTCATTTTTGGCGCAATTATTGTCAACAGCATGACCATCAGCCAGAAGGAAGATTTATATTACTATTTAAGCCAATTTTTTGGACAGCTTTCGGATGGAAAACAGGCAAGTTCATCTGATATGTTTGGGCAAAGTATCTTTCATAATGTAAAGTATTTAGGGCTGATGTGGATATTGGGGATTTCCGTCATTGGGATGCCGATTATTTTTATCATGATCTTTCTAAAAGGAATCGTCGTCGGTTTTACTGTCGGATTTCTCGTCAATCAGATGGGAATCAGCGGTTTTTTCTTATCCTTTGTCTCCGTTTTGCCGCAAAATGTACTGCTTATTCCGGCTTATCTCATTATGGGCACGTGTGCGATTGCGTTTTCTTTAAAGTTAATCAGGCAGCTGTTCGTTAAACGAAGCCTGCATGACGCGCCGATTCAATGGTTCGGGCGATATGCCTTTGTGCTTCTGGTCATTCTGTTTTTAGCGATGATCTCATCCCTCTTTGAAGCATATTTATCTCCTGTATTAATGGAAAAGCTTACATTGAGACTTTTTTAAAATAATTATTAAGAAAAAATCGTTTTATTTATCAGTTTATAATAATTATAGTTGGAACTCTGCGCGTATTTTGTTATAATGAGTCATGGAATGCGGCGTAGGAGGGAAAGACATGGAAAACCGTATTGATCGAATTAAGAAACAGTTGCACTCATCTAGCTACAAACTTACGCCTCAGCGTGAAGCGACAGTAAGAGTGCTGCTTGAAAATGAAGAAGACCATTTAAGCGCAGAAGATGTATACCTCCTCGTAAAAGAGAAATCTCCTGAGATCGGTCTCGCAACAGTATACCGTACGCTTGAATTATTAACTGAATTAAAAGTCGTTGATAAAATTAACTTTGGAGACGGCGTGTCCCGTTACGATCTTCGTAAAGAGGGTGCAGCTCACTTTCATCACCACTTAGTGTGCATGGAGTGCGGAGCCGTTGATGAAATTGAAGAAGATTTACTAGAAGACGTGGAAGAAATCATTGAACGTGATTGGAAATTTAAGATTAAAGATCATAGATTGACGTTTCACGGCATTTGCCACCGCTGTAACGGAAAAGATGCTGAATAGACGGTGCCGAGCGCGAACCTTTTCTCCTGGGGAAAGGGTTTTTTGCTGTTTCCATGTATAAAACCTTTCTGATTTGGCATATGGTTAAATAACTGGAACCATAGGGAAAGGATCGATTAGGACATGGGAAGATTCCTAAAAACAACTCTCGATGCATTGAAGGTTTTCATCCTGTTTACCGGTTTTACCGCTCTGTTCTATTATGCTATGATATGGGTAAATCAAGAATATGAAAACTATCATCGGTACGATAAACCGGAAGGCTCCGCTGTAAAAGTTGTTGAAATGGATCAGGATGAAAAAGGCGGATGGTTCGACCGGTTGATCTTTTTTTACCAAAACGGGGAGTAGATCAAGAGTGAAAGATCAAATAAAGGATTTCATCCACTACGTCATGGTAGAGAGAGGGCTTTCCCAAAACACGGTGGTATCCTATGAACGTGACTTGAAAAGCTATTCTCTTTATTTAACAGAAACCCTTCATGTTACGGATTGGAATCATGTAACCCGTATACATATTATTCAATATTTAAAGCACTTGAAGGACTCGGGGAAATCCGGCAAGACTTCAGCACGGCATTTGGCATCCATTCGCTCTTTTCACCAATTTCTGCTCAGGGAAAAGGTGACGGACAAGGATCCTTCCGTTCATATCGAAACACAAAAGACCGAGCGGGCGCTTCCGAAGGTGCTCGCGCTCAATGAGGTCGAGCGATTATTAGACACGCCTAAGCTGACGAGCCCTTTCGGCTATCGGGATAAAGCGATGCTGGAGCTGCTTTATGCGACAGGCATACGAGTCAGTGAAATGATTGAATTGAAAACGGCAGATGTTCATTTATCTATGGGTTTTGTCCGCTGCTTCGGGAAAGGAAGAAAAGAACGGATTGTGCCAATCGGTGAAGCAGCCGCTTCTGCCATTGAGGAATATATGACAAAAGCCAGGGGGAAACTGCTCAAGAACAATGTGTCTGACGCTCTCTTTTTAAATCATCACGGCAAACAGATCAGCCGCCAGGGATTTTGGAAAAACCTGAAGAAAATCGCGCTGGAAGCTGGGATTAAAAAAGAGCTGACCCCGCATACGCTCAGGCATTCCTTTGCGACGCATCTGCTTGAGAACGGGGCTGATTTAAGAGCGGTGCAGGAAATGCTCGGCCATGCGGATATATCCACGACGCAAATTTATACGCATGTGACGAAAACAAGGCTGAAGGATGTGTACAAGCAGTTTCATCCGCGCGCCTAGCCGCAGGTGGCTGCGGCTTTTTTGTTTAGAACGACAGAAAATACTGAAGTTTTTCATTATTTCCGAATGCATTGTCAACGGGAATGAAAACGGTTTATACTTGAGTTGTCAGACCTCTTAGCGATACAATAGACGTATAGAAAAAAAGGAGGCTTTCAAGATGCCTGCATACAAATATAATCGTGTGTTTTTAATTGTAATGGATTCAGTCGGAATCGGCGAAGCGTCGGATGCCGCTGACTTTAATGACGAAGGTGCAAATACGCTCGGGCATATTGCCGAGCATATGAATGGATTACATATGCCGAATATGGCAAAACTCGGCCTTGGTCTCATTGGAGATATCAAAGGAGTAGAAAAAACGGAACATCCGCTTGCGTATTATGGAAAAATGCAAGAAGCGTCAAACGGCAAAGATACGATGACCGGCCATTGGGAGATCATGGGCTTGTACATTGATAAACCGTTTAAAGTGTTCCCGGAAGGCTTTCCAGATGAACTGCTTCAGGAGCTGGAAAAGAGATCTGGTCGCAAAATTATCGGAAACAAGCCGGCCTCCGGCACAGCGATTTTGGATGAACTTGGGCAAGAGCACATGGAGACAGGGGCTTTAATTGTATACACATCTGCTGACTCTGTTCTGCAAATTGCCGCTCACGAAGAGGTTGTGCCGCTTGAAGAGCTGTACCGCATTTGTGAAACGGCGAGAGAGCTGACGCTTGATCCGAAGTATATGGTAGGCCGCATTATCGCACGGCCGTTCGTCGGAGAGCCCGGACAATTCAAACGGACGCCAAACCGCCATGACTATGCGCTTAAGCCGTTTGACCGCACTGTTATGAATGAATTGAAAGACAGCGGCTTAGATGTGATCTCAATCGGAAAAATTTCTGATATTTATGACGGAGAAGGCATTACTTCTTCACGGAGAACGGTTTCCAATATGGACGGAATGGACAAGGTGATTGATACGCTGGGAGAAGACTTTACTGGTCTGAGCTTTGCGAACCTTGTTGATTTTGATGCTTTATTCGGACACCGACGTGACCCGGAAGGATACGGACGCGCGCTTGAAGAATTTGATGCGCGGCTTCCGGAAGTGTTTGAGAAAATGAAAGAAGACGATCTGTTAATCATTACAGCCGACCACGGCAATGATCCGATTCATCATGGAACTGACCATACACGCGAGTACGTGCCGATTCTCGCTTACAGCAAAAAACATAAGAAAGCGCAAATGCTGCCGCTTGCAGATACATTTGCTGATATCGGTGCAACGATCGCTGATAATTTCCAAACGACTAAACCGAAATACGGAAAAAGCTTTTTATCTTTATTACAATAGGGGGACTGTTTCTTGAAAGACAGAATCGAACGTGCAGCCGCTTTTATTAAACAAAACCTGCCGGAATCTCCGAAGATCGGCCTTATTTTAGGCTCAGGTCTTGGCATTTTGGCAGACGAAATCGAAAATCCGGTCAAGCTGAAATATGAGGACATACCTGAATTCCCGGTATCCACTGTTGAAGGACATGCCGGACAGCTTGTGCTTGGGACTCTTGAAGGAGTTTCCGTCATTGCGATGCAGGGCCGTTTTCATTTTTATGAGGGCTATTCAATGGAGAAAGTCACTTTCCCTGTACGCGTGATGAAAGCGCTCGGCGTGGAAGCGTTGATCGTAACTAATGCTGCTGGCGGCGTCAACACTGAATTCCGTGCGGGAGACTTAATGATCATTACCGATCATATTAACTTTATGGGAACGAACCCGCTGATCGGGCCAAACGAAGCCGATTTCGGCGCCAGATTTCCAGATATGTCGTCAGCCTATGACAAAGACCTATCCGGACTGGCTGAAAAGATTGCGAAAGACCTTAACATTCCAATTCAAAAAGGCGTGTATACCGCTGTGACAGGACCTTCTTACGAAACACCGGCAGAAGTCCGTTTCTTAAGAACAATGGGCTCTGACGCTGTCGGTATGTCTACTGTTCCGGAAGTCATTGTAGCGAATCATGCGGGAATGCGTGTCCTTGGCATTTCCTGCATCTCTAATGCAGCAGCGGGCATTTTGGATCAGCCTTTAAGCCACGATGAAGTAATGGAAGTGACGGAAAAAGTAAAAGCTGGATTCTTGCAGCTTGTGAAAGCGGTCGTCGCTCAGTACGAATAAAAATTGAATCAGAGCAAAATCAAAAGAGAGCTGTGTCCCATGGACGCAGCTCTCTTTTTTTATGCCAAAAAAGATACGAAACATTTTCCATCAGTGGGGTATAAAACCATCCCGCTTGGAAAAAATAAAAAGGATTATGAAATGGAGGGCTTTTGAGATGAAACGTCTTTTATCCACTTTGTTGATTGGTATAATGCTGCTTACATTTGCACCGTCTGCATTTGCAAAACAAGACGGAAAACGTACATCGGAGCTTGCTCATGAAGCGAAGTCTGCGGTGCTGATAGAACGTGACACAGGAAAAGTGCTTTACAACAAGAACAGCAATGAGAGACTGGCGCCTGCAAGCATGACGAAAATTATGACGATGCTTTTGATTATGGAAGCTTTAGATGAAGGCAAAATCAAAATGAGTGATAAGGTCCGTACGAGCGAGCATGCGGCTTCAATGGGCGGCTCACAGATTTTCCTTGAACCCGGTGAGGAAATGACTGTCGAAGAAATGCTGAAAGGCATCGCAATCGCTTCAGGGAATGACGCTTCCGTAGCAATGGCTGAATTCATTTCCGGCTCTGAAGAAGAATTTGTTAGGAAAATGAATAAAAAAGCAAAAGAGCTTGGCTTGAAAAACACATCCTTCAAAAACCCGACCGGACTGACCGAGGAAGGGCATTACAGCTCTGCTTATGACATGGCAATCATGGCTAAGGAATTATTGAAATACGAATCAATCACGAAGTTTACCGGTACGTATGAGGATTATCTGCGCGAAAATACAGATAAAAAGTTCTGGCTTGTCAATACGAATCGGCTTATCAAATTTTATCCTGGCGTAGACGGTGTAAAAACAGGCTATACAGGAGAGGCCAAATATTGTCTGACAGCTTCAGCTAAAAAAGGAAACATGCGGGCCATTGCGGTTGTGTTCGGAGCGAGCACACCTAAAGATAGAAACGCGCAAGTGACAAAGATGCTTGATTTCGCTTTTAGTCAATATGAAACGCATCCTTTATATAAACGAAATGAAACAGTAGCAAAAGTAAAGGTCAAAAAAGGAAAACAAAAATTTGTCGAACTCACTACATCTGAGCCGATTTCAATATTGACGAAAAAAGGCGAGGATATGAACAATGTGAAAAAAGAAATCAAAATGAATGACAATGTAACTGCTCCGATTCAAAAAGGCCAAGAGCTTGGCACTCTCGTTCTGAAAAAGGATGGAGAAGTGCTTGCTGAAAGTCCTGTTGCTGCTAAAGAAGATATGAAGAAAGCCGGGTTCATAACATTCTTGAAGCGGACGATGGGAGACTGGACAAAATTTAAGTAATTATGCCGAATGACCACTAGTTTTGTCACGGTGAAGGAATTCATTCCGTCGAAATCGAAACACTCATTATCCGATCATATCAAGGAGGAATGAGCATGAGCCTTGGAATTGACATGCATGTCAAAGAATCTGTGCTTTGTATTCGATTAACAGGCGAACTCGATCACCATACGGCTGAAACCCTGAAACAAAAAGTGACTCAATCATTGGAGAAGGATGATATTCGCCATATTGTGCTGAACCTGGAGGATCTTTCCTTTATGGACAGCTCGGGGCTTGGCGTTATTTTAGGAAGATACAAGCAAATTAAGCAAATTGGCGGGGAAATGGTCGTTTGCGCTATCTCTCCTGCGGTGAAACGGCTGTTTGATATGTCGGGTCTGTTTAAAATTATCCGATTTGAACAATCCGAGCAGCAGGCGCTGCTGACGCTGGGGGTGGCATCATGAAAAATGAAATGCATCTCGAGTTCTCTGCCCTCAGCCAGAATGAATCATTCGCCCGTGTGACAGTTGCTTCATTTATTGCCCAGCTAGACCCGACAATGGACGAACTGACCGAAATCAAAACAGTCGTGTCAGAGGCTGTGACGAATGCCATTATCCATGGATATGAAGAGAACTGTGACGGAAAAGTTTACATTTCAGTGACGCTGGAAGATCATGTCGTATATTTGACTATTCGCGATGAAGGCATGGGCATTACAGATCTTGAAGAAGCCCGCCAGCCTTTATTTACGACGAAGCCTGAGCTTGAGCGCTCTGGAATGGGCTTTACCATTATGGAAAATTTCATGGATGATGTCAGTATCGATTCATCGCCTGAGATGGGAACGACGATTCGCTTAACAAAGCACTTATCAAAAAGCAAAGCGCTTTGTAATTAAGGAGATTTGTTATGGATGTGGAGGTTAAGAAGAACGGCAAAAACGCTCAGCTGAAGGATCATGAAGTAAAGGAATTAATCAAGCAAAGCCAAAATGGCGACCAGCAGGCAAGAGACCTCCTCATAGAAAAAAACATGCGTCTTGTTTGGTCAGTCGTACAGCGGTTTTTAAACAGAGGCTATGAGCCTGACGATCTCTTCCAGATCGGCTGCATCGGGCTGTTAAAATCTGTTGACAAATTTGATTTAACCTATGATGTGCGGTTTTCAACGTATGCAGTGCCGATGATTATTGGTGAAATCCAGCGTTTTATCCGTGATGACGGAACCGTAAAGGTGTCAAGATCGTTAAAAGAACTTGGAAACAAAATCAGGCGCGCGAAGGATGAACTTTCAAAAACATTGGGCAGAGTGCCGACAGTGCAGGAGATCGCCGATCATTTGGAGATTGAAGCAGAAGATGTCGTACTCGCTCAAGAGGCAGTAAGGGCTCCGTCTTCGATTCACGAAACCGTTTATGAGAATGACGGAGATCCGATTACCCTGCTTGATCAAATCGCTGACAACTCTGAAGAAAAGTGGTTTGAAAAGATTGCGCTGAAAGAAGCGATCAGCGATTTGGAGGAAAGGGAAAAACTAATCGTCTATCTCAGATATTATAAAGACCAGACGCAGTCCGAGGTTGCTGAGCGGCTCGGGATCTCTCAAGTTCAGGTTTCCAGGCTTGAAAAGAAAATATTAAAACAGATCAAGGTTCAAATGGATCATACGGATAGCTAGTCTGCGATGCAGGCTGGCTTTTTTGTGTGCAAAAGCGTGGTAATTTATGGTCTTTTCAAGCGGATGAATGAGAACAAAATCGAACCACATACTACATATATAACCACCGAAAGATGGTGATCAAAGATGGAACGACGTATATTTATCCGACTTCGCCACAGGGTGCTGGCACATCCGGGGGATATCATCACGGTTGGAGATGCCGCGCAAATTGAAGGACAGCTTCAGCTGAAAAAGAAACTTTCGGCTATGCCGCTCTATCAGGTGAGCGAAAAAGATAAAAATATCGTAATTCTGGATATCATACAAGTCCTCAAAGCCATTCATTTACAAGATCCGACACTAGATGTTCAAACGGTAGGCGGAGCAGAAACCATTGTTGAAATTCAGTACCGGAAACGGCAAATATCAACGGTTCTGTTTATTGGTGTCTGGCTGCTTTTGTTTATCGGATCGTGTCTTGCCATCATGAACTTTCATGAGGATGTAAGCATGAGAGATGTTCATATTGCACTTTATGAAATCATAACTGGAGAGAGGAATGACTATCCATATTTGCTGCAAATCCCATACAGCATCGGTTTGGGACTTGGGATGATCGTGTTTTTCAACCACATATTTAAAAAGCGCCTTAATGAAGAGCCCAGCCCGCTGGAGGTTGAGATGTTTAACTATCAGCTTGATCTCGACCAATATGTGGCCATGCATGAGAATCAAGAAACAATAAAGGATCTGCATGATCGCTAGTGTATTGTTCATTATTTTTGTCGGGCTCGGCGGAGGCATCACGGTGGGGGCTGGCTTCGTTGCTTTTTTAACCGTAATGGGGATCATTCCGCGGCTGATGCAGCTCACCAAAACGATGAGATTCGTTCAGGCTTATGAAGCGGCTGTTATTCTTGGCGCTGTTTGCGGGGGATGGGAGACGCTTCATATGAACCATCTTTTTTTAACAAAATGGATTGCTGTACCGGTCGGGCTGCTGGCAGGTGTGTTTGTCGGAATGCTTGCGGCTGCCCTTACAGAGGTTTTAAATGTCCTGCCGATTTTGGCAAAACGAATCGGGCTCAGAAGTAAAATCATTATTCTGTTAATGGCCATCGTGATTGGAAAAATCGCGGGATCTTTATTTCACTGGCTATATTTTATTGATCATTCATAAGGAGGTTTCAAGATGACAAACATAAAAGAAAACTACAAATCAAAAGTAAAAACGTATCAGCCTAAGCCGCCTTACGTCTGGAACTGTGTAAAAGCCTTTCTGGTAGGCGGTCTGATCTGTATGATCGGGCAAGGTCTGCAGAATTTTTATATCCATTTTTTTGATTTTAATGAAAAAACAGCGGGAAATCCAACGGCGGCAACGCTGATATTATTATCAGCCCTGCTTACCGGGTTCGGCATCTATGACAGAATCGGGCAGTTTGCAGGCGCCGGTTCAGCCGTACCGGTCACAGGTTTCGCCAACAGCATGGCAAGCGCGGCTCTTGAATATAAAAGCGAAGGGTTTGTGCTCGGAGTAGCGACAAACATGTTTAAACTGGCGGGAAATGTCATCGTTTTTGGTGTTGTGGCTGCTTACATCGTCGGAATGATTCGGTTTGCTTTTGAGAAACTGATGTCGTAGGAGGAGAAGAAAATGAAATTAACAGGAAAGCAAACCTGGGTATTTGAAAATCCCTTATTTGTCAACTCAGCGGGAACAGCAGCTGGGCCAAAGGAAAAAGACGGACCGCTCGGCTCCTTATATGATAAAACCTATGACGAAATGCACTGTAATCAAAAAAGCTGGGAAATGGCTGAACGCCAGCTGATGGAAGACGCTGTAAACGCGGCGCTTCAAAAAAGTAATCTAAAAAAAGATGATATTGATCTATTGCTGGCAGGCGACTTGCTGAATCAAAACGTGACAGCCAATTATGTGGCAAGGCACTTGAAAATTCCGTTTCTTTGTATGTTTGGCGCTTGTTCAACATCAATGGAAACGGTGGCTGTCGCATCAGCCTTAGTTGACGGCGGGTTTGCCAAGAGGGCTCTCGCTGCCACCAGCAGTCATAATGCCACAGCGGAAAGACAGTTTCGATATCCGACGGAATACGGCGGCCAAAAACCGGACACTGCAACGTCTACTGTAACCGGAAGCGGAGCTGTTGTCATCAGTCAGACACCGGGTGATATCCAAATCACAAGCGCGACTGTCGGAAAGGTTTCTGACTTAGGAATTACAGATCCGTTTGATATGGGATCGGCCATGGCTCCGGCTGCAGCTGATACGATTAAGCAGCACTTTAAAGACCTCAACCGGACAGCGGATGACTATGATCTGATCCTGACAGGTGACCTATCCGGCGTCGGATCTCCCATCGTAAAAGACATCTTAAAAGAAGATGGCTATCCGGTCGGCACAAAGCATGATGATTGCGGGCTTCTGGTTTATACGCCGGATCAGCAGGTCTTTGCCGGAGGGAGCGGCTGCGCATGTTCAGCGGTCGTTACCTACTCTCACATTTTTAAGCAGCTGAGAGAAGGAAAATTAAACCGTGTATTTGTCGTGGCGACCGGGGCGTTGTTAAGCCCGACAATGGTCCAGCAAAAAGAAACCATCCCGACCATCGCCCACGGGGTTGTATTTGAGCGTGCAGGAGGTGCATCTTAACATGGACTACCTTTTGGCTTTTGTATGCGGCGGGGCTATTTGTATTGTTGGCCAGCTGCTGTTAGACGTATTTAAATTGACGCCAGCCCACGTCATGACGTCCTTTGTCGTTATAGGAGCGATTTTAGATGGTTTCGGCATTTACGATAAATTTATTGAATTTGCCGGAGGGGGCGCCACTGTTCCGATCGTCAGCTTTGGCCACAGTCTTCTGCATGGTGCCATGCATCAGGCGCATATACACGGATTTATTGGGATCGGCATGGGGATTTTTGAGCTGACATCTGCCGGTATCTCAGCCGCCATTCTCTTCGCCTTTCTCGTAGCTGTTATTTTCAAACCGAAAGGATAATGTCAACATGACGACAAAGCGAAAGGTCATACTGGTAACAGACGGGGACGTGTATGCCGCTAAAACAATTGAATACGCCGCAAGACAAGTGGGGGGACGATGTATTTCACAATCAAAAGGGAACCCCTCCATCCGCAGCGGCGCGGAGCTTGTCAAGCTAATCACCTCAGCGCAGTATGATCCCGTATTTGTCATGTTTGACGACTCAGGCCTGCAAGGAGAGGGTCCGGGAGAAGCCGCTCTTACCTATGTCGCCACCCATCCGTCAATTGAAGTGCTCGGTGTGATTGCGGTCGCGTCAAAAACCCATCAGGCTGAATGGACCAGAGTTGATGTAAGCATTGACCGCAATGGAGAAATAACAGAATACGGCGTCGATAAAGGCGGAGAAAGGGAGTTTGATGAACATAGAATGAGTGGAGACACAGTCTATTGCCTTGATAAACTTGATCTTCCGCTTATTGTCGGCATCGGGGATATCGGCAAAATGGGGAGAAAAGACGATATCTCAAAAGGGTCGCCAATCACCATGAAAGCGGTCGAGTTTATTTTAGAAAGGAGCGGGTATCATGCCGGGTCACAAGGAAGAGAAAATCCGGGTTTATCGGAATCCAGCCAAAAATGAAGCGTATTTTAAAAATCGGGTCGGAATGGGAACCAGCTATGATGTAGGGGTTCGCAAGCTCAACATTTTAGACAAGGAAATACAGCTTTACTATTTAAATGGATTATCTGATACCGCCTATATCATTCATTTAATGAGAGAGCTTGTTGCCATTAACAATCGGAAAGAGGACGCTGATAACCTGGTCGATATCGTCGAAAACAGGCTGCTTAACGCCCAGGTTGAAAAAGTAAAAACGCTGGATGAAACGACTGACCAAGTGTTGTCGGGGCTAGTTGCAGTCATTGTTGAAGACGCAGGCTTCGCATTTATTATTGACGTTAGAAGCTATCCGGGCAGAAACCCTGAAGAGCCCGATACGGAAAAGGTCGTCAGGGGAGCCAGAGACGGATTTGTAGAAAATATCGTCGTCAATACGGCTCTTCTCAGACGCCGGATCAGAGACGAACGTCTTCGCATCAAGATGACAAAGGTTGGTGAGCGATCAAAAACGGATCTGAGCATTTGTTATATAGAAGATATTGCAGATCCGGATCTGGTTGACATCGTTGAAAAAGAAGTTGCTGCCATTGATGTCGACGGATTAACAATGGCCGACAAAACAGTAGAGGAATTCATCATTAAACAAGGCTACAACCCGTATCCGCTCGTCCGCTATACAGAAAGGCCGGATGTGGCGGCTAATCATGTACTTGAAGGCCATGTCATCATTATGGTTGATACATCGCCGAGTGTAATTATCACCCCGACGACTTTGTTCCATCATGTCCAGCATGCTGAAGAATACAGGCAGGCGCCTGCAGTCGGTACTTTTTTAAGATGGGTCAGATTTTTCGGTATTATTGCATCCACTATATTTCTCCCGATCTGGTTTCTCTTTGTGCTGCAGCCGGACCTGCTGCCCGAGAATATGAAATTTATCGGTTTAAATAAGAATACGCATATCCCGATCATCCTGCAGATATTCTTAGCTGACTTAGGAATCGAGTTTCTCAGAATGGCTGCCATTCATACCCCGACCGCTTTATCGACAGCCATGGGTATCATTGCCGCTGTGCTGATTGGACAAATTGCCATTGAAGTCGGCCTGTTTTCACCAGAGGTGATTCTATACGTCTCACTTGCGGCAATTGGAACCTTTGCGACGCCTAGTTATGAATTAAGCTTGGCGAACAAAATGGGCCGGCTTACTCTCATGATACTCGTTGCCATATTTCACATAAAAGGGCTAGTAATTGGATTTACAGTGCTAATTATTGCCATGGCCAGCATCAAATCTCTCCAGACACCGTACTTATGGCCGCTGATTCCCTTTAACGGCAAGGCGCTGTGGCAGGTACTGATCCGCACTGCAAAACCTGGTGCAAAAGTAAGACCTAGTATCGTTCACCCAAGAAATCGCTTAAGACAACCTACCAATTCATAATCGCATTGAAACTGACTGTAGAGTATGATAATGTATGTCTTAATTATGAAGGGACAGTCGATAAAACTGTCCTTTTCACCCATAAGCGGAGAAAGAGGGAATGACATTGTTCTTACATGGCACAAGCAGGCAAAATCAACATGGGCATTTAGAAATCGGAGGTGTGGACGCTCTTTATTTAGCGGGAAAATATGGAACGCCTCTTTACGTATATGATGTGGCTTTAATACGTGAGCGTGCTAAAAGCTTTAAGCAGGCATTTATTACTGCAGGGCTGAAAGCACAGGTGGCATATGCGAGCAAAGCGTTCTCATCAGTCGCAATGATTCAGCTCGCTGAGGAAGAGGGACTTTCTTTAGATGTCGTGTCCGGGGGAGAGCTTTATACAGCTGTTGCCGCAGGCTTTCCGGCAGAACGCATCCACTTTCATGGGAATAACAAGAGCAGGGAAGAACTGCGAATGGCACTTGAGCATCACATCGGCTGCATTGTGGTTGATAATTTCTATGAAATTTCGCTTTTGGAAGACTTATGTAAAGAAACGGGACACTCCATCGATGTTCTTCTTCGGATCACACCCGGAGTAGAAGCGCACACGCATGACTATATTACAACAGGTCAAGAAGATTCAAAGTTTGGTTTCGACCTTCATAACGGACAAACTGAACGGGCGATTGAGCGAGTATTACAATCAGAACACATTCAGCTGCTGGGGGTCCATTGCCATATTGGCTCACAAATTTTTGATACGGCCGGTTTTGTGTTAGCAGCGGAAAAAATCTTCAAAAAACTAGACGAGTGGAGAGATTCATACTCGTTTGTATCCAAGGTTTTGAATCTTGGAGGAGGTTTCGGCATCCGTTATACGGAGGAAGATGAACCGCTTCACGCTACTGAATACGTTGAAAAAATTATCGAAGCTGTGAAAGCAAATGCTGCCCGTTACGGTTTTGACATTCCGGAAATTTGGATCGAACCGGGCCGTTCTCTCGTGGGAGACGCAGGCACAACCCTTTATACGGTTGGCTCTCAAAAAGAAGTGCCGGGTGTCCGCCAGTATGTCGCTGTAGACGGAGGCATGAACGACAATATTCGTCCTGCACTCTACCAGGCTAAATATGAAGCTGCAACAGCCAACCGTATCGGAGAAGCGCATAATAAGACGGTATCGATTGCCGGAAAATGCTGTGAAAGCGGGGATATGCTAATTTGGGATATTGACCTGCCGGAAGTAAAAGAAGGCGATCTTCTTGCTGTTTTTTGTACAGGCGCATACGGATACAGCATGGCCAACAATTACAATCGAATCCCGAGACCTGCCGTTGTATTTGTAGAAAACGGCGAAGCTCATTTAGTCGTGAAAAGAGAAACTTACGAGGATATTGTCAAACTTGACCTGCCCTTTAAAACGAGTGTAAAGCAATAAAAAAGCGCCGATTTCTCGGCGCTTTTTTTATTTGAATATAGAAACAATCGCATTCCAGATAGATACGAAGAAATCAATGACTTTCTGGATGAAGTTTTTGCCTTCATCTGATTCTATGAATTTCGTAATCTTATCTTTCGCTTTATCAAGCTGGTCACCGACCTGTCCCCAGTCGATGTCAACATTTTTCATTTTATTGAATAAGGATACAAGCTGATCCTTTTGGCTGTCTGTAAGTGTGACGTTTAAATCAGAAGCTGCGTCGTCCACTTGTTTTTCAATGTCAGCTTTATTGTCAGGCACACCGTTTTTAGCAAACTCTTCTTTGATTTTTGCTATCAGCGCAGCTGCATTTTCGTTACCGATTTTGTCCCCAAGCTCTGATGTCGTGACAAGCTCTTGGTTAGCTACTTGCTTCACATCCTCCGAAATCGCTTCATCAGAAGAAACTTCATACGCCTTAATCAATCCAGTTAAAGCCGCAGTCCCAGATACTTCAAATGGTGCTGTAACATACACCTTCGCATCTTTAACACCTGCTGTCATCAGGGCATTTAGGTACATTTCATCTGTAATGCCGCTGATATTATGCGTCTCAACATTCAGTCCAGAGCCTTTTTTGGCAATGGTTATTGACGATGAAGAAATGGCTCTTGATCCGATTTGAGCGCTCGGTATATATTTTCCTAAATATTCATGTTCTTCCTTATTGGTCACGGTTACCATTGTGGCATTATCAGGGATATTCATCTCATCAAGCACTTTTTGTTTATCAGATTCTGATAAATCAGCACCCAGAGTTACAATGACATCTCCAACTGCGGCATCCGCGAGACTGACTTTCGGAATCATCAGCAGCAAAACGGCCGCTGCCAGCATTCCAATCCATATTTTTTTCAAAGCAGTTTGACCTCCTTCAATTTCACAAGCAGCTGGATAGAGCTGCTTTGCGAGGACCTGTGATCATGATGAAAATACAGTTCCGTTAGGTTAGACGGAGATAAAGAGATCAAGGTTTCATTTTTATTTTTTGTAAAGCCGGGAGATTCGTTTTCCCCCGAAAGGTGTGGTATAATAGCCGCGACAAGGAGAGACAGGCTATAACCTATCATACATAATCTCCTTTGAAAATTAAAATAAAGAAAGTAGGCATACAATTGAAAACAGGTTACTTTTTATTAGAAGACGGTAACAAAATTGAATTTGAACTTTACCCTGAAGCTGCACCGGGCACTGTCGCAAACTTTGAAAAGCTTGCGAACGAAGGCTTTTATGACGGTCTTACATTCCACCGAGTGATTCCAGGCTTCGTCAGCCAAGGCGGATGTCCTCACGGAACTGGCACAGGCGGCCCAGGATACACAATCAAATGTGAAACAGAAGGAAACCCGCATACACATGAAGCGGGTGCACTTTCTATGGCACACGCAGGAAAAGACACTGGCGGCAGCCAATTTTTCATCGTACATGAACCTCAGCCACATTTGAACGGTGTTCACACTGTATTCGGTAAAGTAACAAGCGGACTAGAATTCGCGAAAAACATGTCTAATGGCGACGTCATGAAAGAAGTTCGCGTAGAAGGCTAATAGGCAGCAAAAGGCTTCCTCATCTCGGGGGAGCTTTTTTATTTGCAAAAAAATGATCCAATAGAAAACCGCCTGAGTGCTGGAGGCGGTGAATAAAAAGACGTTTATCCGGTTAACGAGGAGTTTTGTATCTGCTTAAAGCAGACAGAAATTACAATGTTTTGGTCACATGCTGATCGGAAAATTGACTGTTAATCATTTTGGACTGGCTTACAAAATTGTTCTCAATGACAATTCCAGTATTCAAGCCGCCGGAACCAAACACAGATTTGGACACAGTTAATGGTCTTATCGTAAAAGCGCCGCCTACGTTTACTACACTGTTCCCGGAAACGTTGTTTATATTAATGGGATAATCAATCATTCACGGAGTCTCCTTTCAAATTCTCTATTTTTTATATGTATTATTGCTAGAGTCAATAAGCGTAAACTTATTGATAAAAATACTTATGTTTTTTATGATGTCGCGAAAAGGGGGGGATTCTTCAATCATTGCATCTTTTTTAGCCAGTCACTCGAGTTAAGCAGGCAAAATCGGCTTTTATTTCTGTGGATTTCATATATAAAATTTAAGAAAACTTTAAAGTTGCATGGTTCATCAAAATGGTATTTTGTAGTAAAATAAATCAAAACAAACGTGATGTTGTGAAAGGGAGCTTGACGATATGAACAATAAAGGCTGTATAAAATGCGGAAGCACTGAAGCGGGCCAAAAAGAAATAGCCACAACCGGTACGGGATTATCGAAGTTGTTTGACGTTCAGAATAACCGTTTTCTCGTGGTTTACTGTAAGAATTGTGGATACTCAGAGTTTTATAATAAAGAATCTTCAACTGCCGGCAATATATTGGATCTATTTTTTGGAGGCTGATCCTTGTTTTCGAGCTTCAATGATATTTAAAATATCTTGAAAGCAAAACGGGATGCAGGCCGGATATGTCACCTGTAAAATGGGCTGCCGCAAACATTGCAGTAACCTTCATGATGTGAATCAATTTAAAGCACCATGGGACTGGGCGATCAATAGAATGCAGTAGATGAAAAGAGCTGCTCGTAACCTTTTATATATTATCTAAAGATTAGCATACGAGCTGTCTTTCTTCTAAGCCCATCTCTGCTGAAATTATGTGATTATTTCTTTCATTACTTTTCGGATGCCTCTGTGTATTATACGATTGCTGGAGTCCAATTTCTCAAGCAACATTTGATGCAGGGCTAGCTGTGATCGACAAGAAAAAGATAGGCATGATTTGGGTGGAAGATGAGGATTAATAGATTGTAAAATCACTTCAATGGTCCTGATAGGATTTCTTTTCGATTCGTGATAACATAAATTGAAGACCGTTGTTTATTGGAGGAAATCAGTTGAAATCAGAAAATGTTTCGAAGAAAAAATCAATGTTAGAATGGGCAAAAGCAATTGTGATTGCTGTCGTTCTCGCTTTGCTCATTCGCAATTTTATTTTTGCGCCGTATGTCGTTGATGGTGACTCTATGTATCCTACACTTCATAACAGGGAAAGGGTCTTTGTCAATATGACAGTCAAATATATCGGCGAGTTTGATAGAGGAGACATCGTCGTTTTAAACGGGGATGATGTTCACTATGTCAAACGTATTATCGGCCTGCCTGGAGATACGGTTGAAATGAAAAGCGACCAGCTCTATATCAATGGGAAAAAGGTGGACGAGCCTTATTTGGCAGCTAATAAAAAGAGAGCGAAGCAGGATGGCTATGACCGTTTGACCGATGATTTCGGCCCGGTTAAAGTGCCTGATGACAAGTATTTTGTGATGGGTGATAACCGCCGGAATTCAATGGACAGCCGAAACGGGCTTGGCCTCTTCACGAAAAAACAAATTGCGGGTAAGTCAAAGTTTGTTTTCTTCCCGTTTAACGAAATGCGAAAAACGAATTAGGATCTAGCAGCTTCCTGAACAGGAGGCTGCTTTTTTATATCTTTTTTACGTTCATCCCCCAAAACCAGAACATAAATTCGTATATCTATAGAAAAGAAATTTTTGCAGAAATGTGAAACATATTCCCGTTATGCATCGTTATATTAATAATTTACGAGAATTTACGGTTTTTTATTCATGAAAAAAAGGAATAACTCATATGAATGAATAGATTCATATTGGCTGGAGGTTTAAAAATGGGAAGAATAAAAACCAAGATTACCATTCTGTTAGTGCTTTTGCTTTTACTTGCAGGCGGTTATATGTATATAAATGATCTTGAGCTGAAGGATGTTCCGACAGCAATTGGACAAACCTTGTCCTCGGAAGAAGAGGAATACACCATCGAGGAATATAAAGTGACGGAAATTGACGGTTCAGAGTATCATGGAGAAGCAGAAAACGGCACGAAAATTATCTTCAACGGAAAAAAATTAAATCAGGATTTGTCTGATATAAAAGAAGGCGACAAGATTAAAGCATACTTCAGCAAATCAAAGCGAATCGACGGATTAATCAAGGTTGCCAAAGTGAATGATTAACAAAAAAACACCTTTCGGATGGGACTGACCCCATAAGATGAGACAAATAAAAAACACCTTCAAGTTTGAAAATGGATAGTTGTTATCCGAAATAAGACTTGGAGGTGTTTTTTGTATGGGAACAAGAGTGAGTTATCCGATTGAAGTCAAACAGGAGGCTGTAGAAATGAGATTGGCAGGCGTGCCTATGAAAGAGATCATGCAGGAATTGAATATCAAGAATAAGACGCAGGTTCAGACATGGGTTAGGTGGCATAAGGCTGGGGATACACATCGATTCGAACAACCAAGTGCCATTTGAAAAAACAAATCGGCACGTTGTGCCGAGAGCACAAGTATCGATATGGATATCGAAAAATTACAGCTATATTAAAAAAGGGAATGCGTATTAACCATAAAACGGTTCAGCGTATCATGCAGAAAAATCAGTGGCAGTGCCGGGTTAAGGTGAAAAGGCGCAAGAAGAATGGGCAGCCATATGCCGTGGTCGATAATATATTAGATCGGAACTTTCAGTCTGATCATCCTCTTGAAAAACTAGTAACGGATATCACGTATTTGCCTTATGGACAGAAACAATTGTACCTTTCCAGTATATTGGATGTATACAATGGAGAAGTGATTGCTTTCACGATTGGAGATAAGCAGGACACAGACTTTGTCTTAAACACACTTGATCAGCTGCCAACACTGCCTCAGAACTGCGTGTTACATAGTGACCAAGGATCTGTGTATACATCTTACGA
>NZ_AMXN01000001.1 GCF_000332645.1 Bacillus inaquosorum KCTC 13429 | reverse complement strand
CTTGTTTAGTTTTCAAAGAACTTTGTGTGCTTCTCTCGAAGCGACTACTTAATAGTAACATTTTTAGTTAACTAGGTCAACACTTTTTTAAAAAAGTTTTACTAGTCATGTTTGTGTCTTTTAAAAGACAACAGAAATGATTATACCATAATTTTTAAGACTGTAAAGGGGTATGGACATAAAAAAGCGCAGCTGTTTCAGCTGCGCTTTTCCTCACACTTCTTCTTGTGTTTCTTCTTGCTCATCTTCTTCGTTTTTTTCTACTAGTGCTACTGTAGCAACATGCTCTTCTTCTGCCATTCTGATGAGGCGTACACCTTGAGTGACACGTCCGGTAGTTGAGATGTCATCGATGTCCATTCTAATGAGTACACCGCTGGCTGTAATAATCATTAGATCCTCTTCACCTTTAGTAGCTTTCACTGCTACTAATTGGCCGTTGTTCTCAGTGATTTTCGCTGTTTTGAGTCCTTTTCCGCCCCGGCTTTGGGTTCTATACTCTTCAGCCGGAGTTCGTTTTCCGTAACCTTTTTCAGTTACGATAAGGACATGTGATTCTTCCTCTAATATCTCCATGCCGACAACAACATCGTCATCGGTCAGGGTGATGCCTTTTACGCCTGCCGCAGTTCTTCCCATTTCCCGGACATCTGTTTCAGGGAAACGGATCAGCAATCCATTTTTCGTTCCGATGATAATTTGTTTTGTACCGTCAGTTAGACGTACACCCATCAATTCATCATCCTCACGAAGACTCAGAGCGATCAGGCCATTGTTGCGGATATTAGCAAACTGAGACAGCGAAGTTCGTTTTGAAACCCCGTGCTTTGTTGTGAAGAAAAGGTAAAGATCCGCATTGAATTCAGTGACTGGAATAATCGCGTTAATCCATTCACCCTTTTCTACCTCCAGCAGGTTAATAATCGGGATTCCTTTTGCTGTTCTGCCATACTCAGGGATTTCATACCCTTTTGCACGATACACTTTCCCCTTGTTCGAGAAGAAGAGAATCGTGTCATGAGTTGAAGTAGAGATCAAATGTTCAACGAAATCATCTTCGTTTGTTCCCATTCCCTGTACGCCTTTTCCGCCCCGTTTTTGACTGCGGTAAGTTGATGCAGGGAGACGTTTAATATATCCGTTGTGTGTCAGAGTCACTACGATATTTTCTCTCTCAATGAGATCTTCATCTTCAATTGTCTCTAATCCAGAAGTGACGATCTCGGTACGTCTTTCATCGTTAAAACGCTCTTTGATTTCCGTGAGTTCTTCACGGATGATCTCAAGCACTTTATATTCGTTTGCCAAGATGTCTTTTAGCTCTCCAATTAGTTTAACTAGAGATTGGTATTCTTCTTCGATCTTTTCACGTTCCAGTCCTGTTAAACGCTGCAGCCTCATGTCGAGGATCGCTTGTGCTTGCTTCTCTGTCAGTGAGAATTGTTCAATTAAACCTGTTCTCGCGATCTCAGCCGTTTGGGAATTACGGATAAGGGAAATAACTGCATCGAGATGATCCAGAGCTACTCTCAAACCTTCCAAGATGTGAGCTCTCGCTTCCGCTTTACGCAATTCATAAGCAGTACGGCGTCTGATCACGACTTTTTGATGGTCAAGGTAATGCTCCAGACATTGCTTTAGATTTAAAACTTTTGGCTGACCGTCAACAAGTGCAAGCAGGTTGATACCAAAAGATGTTTGTAGAGCAGTTTGTTTGTACAGATTGTTTAGAATAACATTACCATTGGCATCGCGTCTGATTTCAATGACAATTCTCATACCTGTACGATCTGACTCATCACGAAGATCTGTGATGCCCTCTATCTTCTTGTCCCTAACGAGATCAGCAATTTTCTCTATTAATTTCGCCTTATTTACTTGGTAAGGTAACTCTGTAACGATAATTCTTTCTTTACCTGAAGATGTTTGTTCAATCTCAGCTTTTGCCCGGATCGTGATAGAGCCTCGGCCAGATTCGTATGCTTTCCGGATACCGCTGCGTCCCAAGATTTGACCCGCAGTCGGGAAATCAGGACCCGGAATGACTTCCATCAGCTCCTGGATTGTAATGTCCGGGTTCTCACTGACCGCAAGTACGCCGTCAATGATTTCCCCAAGCTGGTGCGGAGGAATATTTGTTGCCATACCTACCGCAATCCCGGCAGCACCGTTCACGAGCAGATTCGGGAACCTTGAAGGCATAACAACCGGTTCTCTTTCTGACCCGTCATAGTTGTCCTGATAATCGATTGTGTCTTTTGTGATATCTCGAAGAATTTCCATCGAGATTTTAGACATTCTTGCTTCTGTATAACGCATGGCAGCCGCTGAGTCTCCGTCAACAGAACCGAAGTTTCCGTGACCGTCAACGAGCATGTAACGATAGTTGAAATCCTGCGCCATTCTGACCATGGATTCATATACCGCTGAATCACCGTGCGGGTGGTATTTCCCGATAACTTCTCCGACGATACGCGCAGATTTTTTATAAGGCTTGTCACTCGTCATGCCCAAATCATTCATTGCGTATAAAATCCGTCTGTGAACCGGTTTTAAACCGTCACGAACATCTGGAAGAGCACGGGACACAATAACGCTCATTGCATAATCCAAGAAGGACGTACGCATTTCCTGACTGATATTTATTTCACGAACTTGTGGTGTGTTTTGTTCACTCATTAAAAAACCTCCCTGAAGTATCACATGAAATATGTGGGAGTAGATTGTCCATTATGATCTTCAATACGATTTCACTATTCTCCATTATATCAATAAACTTATGATTATACACATTAAATTGCTAGAATATATAGGTATTACAAGCTTTACTGAGTCTGGTCTCGTTCAGAAAAAAGCCTTATTTCTTATTGGAAATAAGGCTTTTTATATTAGATGTCAAGATTTTTAACGTATCTCGCATTCGCTTCTATGAAGTTTCGGCGCGGTTCTACTTTGTCGCCCATCAGCATTTCAAATGTCTCATCCGCATCCATTGCATCTTCAAGAGTTACCTGAAGGAGCGTTCTAGAACTTGGATCCATGGTTGTCTCCCATAGCTGGGTGGCATTCATTTCACCAAGACCTTTATAGCGCTGCAATCCAGGCTTAGGCGTTTGAGGAAGAGTTTTTAACAGTTCTTCAAGCTCCTTGTCATTGTATGCATATTCAACACGTTTTCCCTGTTGAACCTTGTAGAGCGGCGGCTGCGCAATGTACACATAGCCATTTTCAATAATTTGGCGCATATATCTGTAAAAGAACGTTAACAGCAGTGTTCTGATGTGCGCGCCGTCAACGTCGGCATCTGTCATAATGACAACTTTGTGGTAACGGGCTTTCTCCAGGTTGAAATCTTCCCCGATACCCGTGCCGAGCGCTGTGATCATAGAGCGTACTTCGTTGTTAGATAGGATTTTATCCAATCTGGCTTTTTCAACGTTCAGGATTTTACCTCTAAGCGGCAAAATGGCTTGGAAATGTCTGTCGCGGCCTTGTTTAGCAGATCCTCCGGCAGAGTCACCCTCTACGATATATAACTCGGAGATGCTCGGGTCTTTTGAAGAGCAGTCCGCTAACTTACCTGGAAGGTTTGAAATTTCCAAAGCACTCTTGCGGCGTGTTAATTCACGCGCTTTTTTTGCAGCCATTCGTGCTCTCGCTGCCATTAAACCTTTATCGACAATTTTTTTGGCCGCATCTGGATTTTCCAGCATAAATGTTTCCATTGCCGCAGAAAATAACGTATCGGTAATTGTCCGCGCTTCTGAGTTGCCTAGTTTTGTTTTCGTTTGGCCCTCAAACTGCGGATCAGGGTGTTTGATTGAAATAATCGCGGTCAGTCCTTCTCTTACGTCATCTCCGCTTAAGTTTGGATCATTTTCTTTAATAAGCCCTTTTTTTCTGGCGTAATCGTTGATAACACGAGTCAGACCCGTTTTGAAACCAGCTTCGTGGGTACCGCCTTCATACGTGTTAATGTTGTTTGTAAACGAGTAAATGTTGCTTGTGTAGCTGTCATTGTATTGCAAAGCCACTTCAACCGTAATGCCGTCCTTTTCGCCTTCAATGTAAATCGGTTCTTCATGGACTACTTCTTTAGAACGGTTTAAATACTCTACATAACTTTTAATTCCGCCTTCGTAATGGTACTCATTTTTGCGCTCTTGTCCTTCACGTTTATCTTCAATCGTGATGTTGACGCCTTTTGTCAAAAAGGCTAATTCGCGCACGCGGTTAGCAAGCAGATCATAATCATACACAGTTGTTTCTGTGAAAATCTCAGGATCCGGGATAAAATGTGTCGTCGTTCCTGTATGATCCGTTTCGCCAATGATTTCAAGGTCTGCAACCGGAACTCCGCGTTTATAGGTTTGGCGGTGGATTTTACCGTCACGGTGTACCGTCACATCAAGCTCCGTTGAAAGCGCGTTTACAACTGACGCACCTACACCGTGTAATCCTCCGGACACTTTATAACCGCTTCCGTCAAATTTTCCTCCGGCGTGAAGCACTGTCATAATGACTTCTACCGCAGGACGGCCCATTTTTTCTTGAATACCGACTGGAATACCGCGGCCATTATCTGTCACCGTGATACTGTTGTCTTTTTCAATTTGAATGTTGATATCCGTACAATAACCGGCGAGGGCTTCGTCAATACTATTGTCGACAATTTCCCATACCAGGTGGTGAAGGCCTTTGCTGTTTGTTGAACCGATATACATCCCCGGTCTTTTACGAACAGCTTCCAATCCCTCTAGAACCTGTATCTGATTTTCATCATAACTGTTTTGCTGCTGTTCCATAGCCACGTCATTCACCTACACTTTTCTTAACGATATATTCTGATAAAAAATTTCTAAGAATCTATTTCAAACATAAATTGCGCACGTTTTTTTAATGTGCTGGAAGATAAGGGAGAGTAATATATATTCTGAACCGTGACTACGATAGATTTGGGCGTGCCGTTTACGGAAGGCACCACCTTGTGTTTCTGTTTTTTCAGAAATTCTTCAACAATAGGCGACATGTTGGCTTTAAAGTCAAAAATGCCGACAATATCTCGTGTTGAAACCACAAAGTCATCACCTAAATGAATATACAATTGCCCACCTCATTTCTTCACTTCACTAACGCACCGTTTTGCACACGGAACATTCCTGCTTGACGTAAGGTTTCGTGATCAATGCCATCAACGCTTGTCGTTGTGACAAACGTTTGTACACGGCCTTGGATCGTATGAAGCAAGTGTGACTGGCGATAATCATCCAGCTCACTCAGTACATCATCCAATAGTAAAATGGGATATTCTCCGATTTCTTCATGGATCAGGTCAATTTCCGCCAGCTTAAGGGACAATGCCGTCGTTCGCTGCTGTCCTTGAGAACCATACGTCTGCACATCGCGTCCGTTCACATAGAAAAGAACATCGTCACGATGAGGCCCTGACAGCGTAACACCGCGCTCGATTTCTTTTTCTCTTAATTTAGAAAACGCTTCTTGATAGCTATCTCCTATTTTCGACAAGTCTTCAGGATCTGATACCTCAAGAGCCGTATGGTACTTTAGGGTCAGCTCTTCTAACCCTCTTGAGATGCCCGCATGAATTGGCTGCGCCCATTTTTCGAGCTGTGCTGTAAACTGCAGGCGTTTTACGACGACTTTTGCCGCAACTTCCACAAGCTGATCGGTCAAAACATCGAGCATCGTTCTGTCAGTTTGTTTTCTTGTTTGCAGCTGCTTCAAAAAATGATTTCGCTGAGAAAGGATTTTCTGGTAAAGAGAAAGGTCATACAGGTAAACAGGAGAAACCTGTCCGATTTCCATGTCAAGAAACCGCCTTCTCACTTGAGGGCTTCCCTTTACAAGATTTAAATCTTCAGGCGCAAACATGATGGTGTTGAGGGCCCCGACATACTGGCTGAGCTTTTGCTGTTCAATATGATTGACCTTGCCCTTTTTACCCTTTTTGGAGATGACGAGCTGCATCGGGATCGTCCCGTTTTGCTTCATCACTCTTCCCTCTATTTTAGCATAGTCTTTGTCCCACCGTATAAGTTCTTTGTCATTTGATGTCCGGTGCGATTTCGCCATGGACAAGACATAGATCGCCTCCATGAGGTTTGTTTTCCCCTGGGCGTTTTCTCCGATGATCACATTTACTTTATTTTCAAATTGCAGTTCGGCATGGTCGTAGTTGCGGTAAGATGTCAGCTCTAAGTTCTGGATATACAATCAGTATCACCCGCTTTAATTGACGACTTGAAATGAACCAAATCCTTCAATCTCTACCACATCTCCAACATACAGCTTTCTGCCGCGGCGGTTGTCCGGCTCGCTGTTCACAAGCACTTCATGCTCGCTTAAAAACCACTTTGCCATACCGCCTGACTGAATCACATCGGCTAATTTCAAGAATTGTCCGAGTGTAATCATCTCTGTATCAATTGAAATCGGATTTGCCATTATATCGACCTCTTTCAAATATCACTAATATCTAATTGTACTAAAAAAAAACGAATTAGGGAAAGGGAAAACTTGTCGGAGCAGATACCGAATAGAAAAGCTGCCGAGCGGGTCGGCAGCAGTGTATCGGATTAATAGGTTCTGACAGGAAGGATAAGCTGTACAATCGTTTCATCATTCGGCGTGCGAATTAAGAAAGGTCTCATTGCCCCTGTAAAGCTTACGCGTATTTCTGCTCCTTCAAGCACCTTTAGTGCATCCAGCATATATTTTGGACTAAATGAGATATTTAATTCCTCACCCTCAATTTGATCTGCAAGAATCGCTTCCACAACTTTACCGATTTCTGGTGAGTTAGACGAAATCTCAATGGATTCAGCAGGTTTTGCAGAAAGCTTCACCACGTTGTTGCGTCCCTCTCTGGCTAAAAGAGATGCACGATCAATCGCCTGAAGGAATTCTTTTGTGTTCACGATGATTTCGGTTTTGCTGTCTTGCGGAATCAGGCTGGTTGTATCTGGATAATTTCCGTCCAGAAGCCGCGAGAAGAACAAGACGTTTTTCGCTTTAAACAGAACTTGGGTTTCTGTAATGACGATATCTACAAGTTCTTGGTTATCATCCAAAATCTTGCTGAGTTCAGTTAAGCTTTTTCCCGGAATCACGACGTTATAAGATCTGTCTTCTGGAATATCAAGTTTTGCTTTTCTTAATGCGAGACGGTGACTATCCGTCGCAGTGCATAATAATTCACTTTGCTCCACTTTCCAGTTTACACCTGTCAAGATGGGGCGTGTTTCTGAGGTGGACACCGCGAAGACTGTTTGTCTGATTAGATTTTTTAACAAATCAGTTGGAATTTGAATCGCATGATGCTCTTCGATCTGCGGCAAGTGCGGATACTCATCAGCATCAAGCCCGTTTAGATTAAATTCAGCTTTGCCAGAACGGATAATCGTCAAATACTGATTTTGCACTTCGATTTCTACAGTTGCCATCGGCAGTTTTTTTACAATTTCACTAAAGAAGCGGGCTTGTAAAACGATGCTTCCGGGCTGTTCTATTGTGACGATTTCCTTATCTCCTTCTTCTTTAGGAATGAAGGATTCAATAGAAATATCTGAATCGCTTCCTGTAAAGGATACGCCATCATCTGATGCAACGATTTTAATACCAGTCAAAATGGGAATCGTAGTTCTGGATGAAACTGCTTTTAATACATCTTGGACACTTTCAACAAGACGATCTTTTTGAATCGTGAATTTCATTTTTATCCTCCTAACGGATAATGTATTAATATATATATTTTAAAAAAATAGTAGAAGTAATAGTAGGGCTTGTGGATTTGTGGATAAGTTGTGAAAAAGACAGGAAACACAGCCTATCCACATGTGGACAGACTGTGCATGACTTCTGAAAAGTTATTCACACTTTCCCCGAATAATCCCCGGACCTGCTATTTAAGCTGTTCTTTAATTTCTTTTACATGCTGCTGAAGCTGTTCATCGTCTGCCAGCAGTTTTGAAATTTTTTCGTGCGCATGAATAACGGTCGTATGGTCACGGCCTCCAAACTCTTCACCGATTTTAGGAAGAGAGGAATCAGTCATTTCCCTTGATAAGTACATGGCGATTTGACGCGGGAAAGCTACTGATTTCGTCCGTTTTTTTGCTTTGAAATCCTCGAGTTTAATATTAAATTGCTGGCCTACTACCCTCTGAATTTCTTTTATCGTAATGACTTTCGGTTTTGAAGAAGGAATAATATCTTTCAACGCCTCGGCGGCCAGATCAGCATTAATATCTTTATTAATTAAGGATGAGTAAGCAACAACTCTGATTAATGCTCCTTCAAGTTCCCGAATATTGCTGTCGATTTGATTTGCGATGTAAAGCATAACCTCGTTCGGAATATCGAGCCCTTCCGCTTTGGCTTTTTTTCTTAAAATCGCAATTCTCGTCTCCAAATCAGGCGGCGTGATATCTGTAATCAGGCCCCATTCAAAACGTGAACGCAATCTGTCTTCAAGTGTCGGAATTTCTTTTGGCGGTCTGTCACTTGAAATGACGATTTGTTTGCTTTCTTCGTGCAATGTGTTAAATGTATGGAAAAATTCTTCCTGGGTCTGTTCTTTCCCCGCTAAAAATTGAATATCATCTATCAAAAGCACATCAACATTTCGATAGCGATTGCGGAAATCGACGGCTTTATTATCTCGGATAGAGTTGATGAATTCGTTAGTAAATTTCTCAGAAGACAGATAAACCACTTTGGCAGAAGGATTATGATCTATTACATAATGGCCGATTGCATGCATTAAGTGTGTTTTCCCTAAGCCGACGCCCCCATAGATAAATAAAGGGTTGTATGCTTTCGCGGGTGCTTCCGCTACCGCAAGAGAAGCTGCGTGTGCAAATCGGTTTCCAGATCCGATGACAAAAGTATCAAAAGTATATTTTGGATTGAGCATATTTTGGGGAAAATCAGATGTTTCTTCTTTAACCGCTTTTTTGACTTGCGGTTTCGGCATGAAGTCTTCAACATCTTGATTTTGAGGAATGACAAACTTAATGCTCAATTCTTCCCCGGTTAGCTCATATATAGTATCTGCAATAAGATGCAAGTATCTGGACTCCAGCCAGTCTCTGGCAAATTCATTAGGAGCAGTGATCGTCAATGTATCTCCCTGCAGTGAGTGGGCTTTAGTTGATTTCATCCAAGTCTCGAAACTCGGTTTGCTCAACTTTTTTTCGATTTGAGCAAGGGCTTGATTCCATAGGTCTAATATATTTTCCATCTTCCGGCACGTCCCTCCTTTTCATAGAAAATGGTGTCTTTCTCTGTTATAGAACACAAAAAAAGAGCAAATGGCGCTTGCCATTCGTACACATTAAATGTTGAAAACATATAATATAGTAGATAAATAGCTTTTCGACAAATTTCACAACTTGTGGACAACCTTCTACACAAGCTGTGTGAAAACAATCCACAACTTATCCACACTTTGTGGATAAAGAGGAAAGGTGAGATTAGTAATCAAGAGTTAAAACACAAATATAATACCAGAATAAATGAGAGCTTGCAATGGTTGTCACAATCTTATCCACAAAGCGGACAACCTGTTGAAAAAATCTTGTCCACAGGGGTTGGTAATGTGAAAATATTGTCGATAACCTCTGTGGATATTAAAAAAAGGCGAAAAAGATATCCACATTCGTGATTTTAGGGGGAAATTGTTTGGATTTGACTTTTTTTCGTTAAATTAAGGAATCTGAAAAATAAGGTTTCGAAAGTTGAAAAGGTATGGTATCCTATTATGGTTGCAAGAAATAAAAGCACTAGTGAAGTTGACAATGAATAGGTAACGCAAATATAATAAGTAAGACTGTCTTTAACAGCTATTCCTCGAGGGAGGTGTCATAAATGAAAAGAACATTCCAACCGAATAACCGTAAACGCAGTAAAGTTCATGGCTTCAGAAGCCGTATGAGTTCAAAAAACGGTCGTCTAGTTTTAGCACGCCGTCGCCGCAAAGGCAGAAAAGTATTATCAGCTTAGGCCACTGAATAATGTCAGTGGTCTTTTTTCACGTTATGGGAAAAGATAGATGTGATGCGTAAGGAACCGGGGCATGCTTCCTGGTTCTGATGCATCTCATTGTCATCATACATTTTTAAAAGTTTCTGCCAGCCAGTATCGGAGTGAGTCAATTGAAGAAGCGAAATCGTTTAAAGAAAAATGAAGACTTTCAAAAAGTGTTTAAGCAGGGGACATCCGTTGCGAACCGCCAGTTTGTCTTATATACGCTAGATCAGCCTGAAAACGATGAGCTGCGTGTCGGGCTTTCCGTCAGCAAAAAAATTGGCAACGCTGTGATGCGAAATCGGATCAAACGTTTGATTCGGCAGGCCTTTCTTGAAGAGAAAGAGAGACTGAAGGAAAAGGATTACATCATTATTGCCAGAAAACCGGCGAGCCAGCTGACATATGAGGAAACGAAAAAAAGTCTGCAGCATCTATTCAGGAAGTCTTCTTTATATAAGAAATCCTCGTCAAAGTAGGCATTGCCACTGCTTTCTTACAACTTTTAAAAGCGCTTCCTTTCTGGTTGATCAGAAAAAGACACCATTTAAAACTGAAAGATGCTAAAATACATACAAGTATGCTTTGCAATAAAAGAGTGTAGAGATTAATTATAGGAGGAAATGTTGTTGAAAAGGAGAATAGGGTTGCTATTAAGTATGGTTGGCGTATTCATGCTTTTGGCTGGATGCTCGAGTGTGAAAGAGCCGATCACTGCAGATAGTCCGCATTTTTGGGACAAGTACGTAGTATATCCATTGTCTGAGCTCATTACGTATGTAGCGAAATTGACGGGAGATAACTATGGACTTTCAATTATTCTTGTTACCATTTTAATTCGTTTATTAATTTTACCGCTGATGATTAAGCAGCTGAGAAGTTCGAAAGCGATGCAGGCTTTACAGCCGGAAATGCAAAAGCTTAAAGAAAAGTACAGCTCAAAGGATCAAAAAACACAGCAAAAGCTTCAGCAGGAAACAATGGCTTTATTCCAAAAGCATGGGGTCAATCCGTTGGCGGGATGTTTCCCGATTTTAATCCAGATGCCGATTTTAATTGGATTCTATCATGCGATCATGAGAACGCAGGCGATTTCAGAGCATAGTTTCTTGTGGTTTGACTTAGGAGAAAAAGATCCTTTCTATATTCTTCCTATCGTTGCCGGTGTCGCTACATTTGTTCAGCAAAAGCTGATGATGGCGGGCAATGCGCAGCAAAATCCGCAAATGGCGATGATGCTTTGGATTATGCCGATTATGATTATCGTATTTGCGATCAACTTCCCGGCGGCACTTTCTCTTTATTGGGTAGTCGGTAACTTGTTTATGATTGCGCAAACTTTCCTCATTAAAGGACCTGATATTAAAAAAGATCCTGAACCGCAAAAAGCTGGAGGAAAGAAAAAGTGAGGAATGTGACTGCTGCAGGGCGAAATGTCGATGAAGCAGTACAATCCGGGTTGCGAGAGCTGGAATTAACGAAGGATAAGGTTGAAATTACCGTTATTGAAGAGGGAAACAAAGGGTTTCTCGGTATTTTCGGTAAAAAGCCGGCGGTCGTAAAGCTGGTTGAAAGGATTGATCCGATTCAGCAAGCGAAGTCTTATCTTCAGACGATTGCCGAAGCCATTGCAGGGAAGTCTGATGTGACTGTTCAAGAAAGCAAAAAGACAGTACGTTTCCATATAACAGGTGAAAAAGCGGCATTGTTGATTGGGAAAAGAGGACAAACCTTAAATGCCCTTGAAACTTTGACGCAGCTTGTCCTTAACCGTAATCCAGGCCAATATAAAAATGTGACGGTAGATGCAGAAAACTATCGTTTAAAAAGAAAAGATACACTGAGCCAGCTGGCCATCAGGCTTGCAGACCAGGTTTTGAAAACGAAAAAAGCAGTACATCTGGAACCTATGCCGTCCAGTGAAAGAAAAATCATTCATGATACTCTTTCTGGATATGCAAATCACCAGATCAAAACGTATTCAATGGGTGAAGGTGAAAATCGCCATCTCGTTATTTCCCATAAAAGATAGCATAAAACCGAAGTCCGGTAAAAATCGGATTTCGGTTTTTTTGTATGAGAAAAGTCTATTTTTCCTAGTAATATCAAGCTTTTGCCGTTTAAGTTTTTTCTTTTTAGGTGTATCCTGTTGATAAAAAGGAAGTTCAGGAAATAAAATTAATTGTTATTCACATGTGGATAAGTTAAAGTAATAGGAGGCGAATTCCTAATTCTGTGGATAACACATCTTCCACTTCGAACCAAACTATGTTATCTTTTAGTTTTGGCATAATAAAAATTTTTTTATATAGATGAAAGTATAAGTAAAGAGAGGTGAACAGCATGGATACAATTGCAGCAATTTCCACACCGATGGGTGAAGGCGCGATTGCGATTGTACGGTTGAGCGGACCAGAAGCAATTCAAATCGCAGATAAAATTTATAAAGGACCGAAGGGAAAAACACTCAGCTCGGTCGAATCACATACGATTCATTATGGTCATATCGTAGACAGACCTTCGGATCGTGTCGTTGAGGAAGTAATGGTATCAGTGTTAAAAGCACCGAGAACTTTTACACGTGAAGATGTCATCGAAATTAACTGTCACGGGGGAATTGTGACTGTGAACCAAGTGCTTCAGCTCGCATTGAGAGAGGGAGCGAGACTTGCAGAGCCGGGTGAATTTACAAAACGCGCATTTTTAAACGGCCGAATCGATCTTTCACAGGCGGAAGCGGTTATGGACTTAATCAGAGCGAAAACGGATCGGGCAATGAACGTCGCTATGAATCAAATGGAAGGGCGTCTTTCTGCTTTGGTGCGCCGTTTGCGCAGTGAGATTTTAGAAACGCTCGCTCATGTTGAGGTGAATATAGATTATCCGGAGTACGATGATGTAGAGGAAATGACGCATCAGCTTTTGGTTGAAAAGGCAACCGCTGTGAAAAAAGAAATTGAGGCGCTGCTGAGGACTTCTGAGCAAGGGAAAATCTTGCGTGAAGGTCTTTCTACTGTCATTATCGGCCGGCCGAATGTGGGAAAATCATCTCTTCTGAACAGTCTTGTTCATGAGGCGAAAGCCATTGTGACCGATATTCCCGGAACGACTCGGGATGTGATTGAGGAATACGTTAATGTAAGGGGCGTTCCGCTTCGGCTGGTTGATACAGCAGGTATTCGTGAAACAGAGGATATTGTAGAACGAATCGGTGTTGAACGTTCTCGCCAGGTTCTAAAGGAAGCGGACCTGATTTTACTTGTGCTTAATTATAGTGAAGAGCTTTCTGAAGAAGACGTGAAGCTTTTTGAAGCCGTTGAGGGCATGGACGTTATCGTGATTATGAATAAGACTGACCTTGAGGCGAAGATTGACAGTGAGCGTGTCCGTGAGCTTGCCAATGGACGTCCTGTTGTTACGACATCTCTATTAAAAGAGGAAGGCATCAATGATTTGGAAGAAGCGATTCAATCGCTGTTCTATACGGGTGCCATTGAAAGCGGGGATCTGACTTATGTCAGCAACACACGTCATATCTCTATTTTACAGCAGGCCAAACGTGCCATTGAAGATGCGCTTAGCGGCATTGAACAGGATGTCCCGATCGACATGGTGCAAATCGACCTTACAAGATGCTGGGAGCTTTTGGGCGAAATTATCGGAGATTCTGTCCACGAAAGCTTAATTGATCAGCTCTTTTCGCAATTCTGTTTAGGAAAATAATAAAAGGAGGAACTAGAATCATGGGGTATGAAGCAGGCCAATACGATGTGATTGTGATTGGCGCCGGGCATGCCGGTGTTGAGGCTGCCCTCGCATCTGCACGCCAAGGCGCCAAAACGCTTGTCTTGACCATCAACTTAGATATGGTTGCATTTATGCCATGTAATCCGTCTGTCGGCGGCCCCGCAAAAGGGATTGTCGTCCGCGAAATTGACGCGCTCGGCGGAGAAATGGGCAGAAACATCGATAAAACGCATATTCAAATGAGAATGCTGAATACTGGAAAAGGTCCTGCGGTCCGTGCATTGCGTGCTCAAGCAGACAAATTCCAATATCAGCACGAAATGAAAAATACGCTTGAAAAAGAACCAAACTTAACATTGCTGCAAGGAATTGTGGAGCGGCTGATCGTTGAAGACGGCGAATGCCGCGGTGTGATTACACAAACCGGCGCGCATTATCGTGCGAAAGCAGTTGTCATGACGACTGGGACATATTTAAGAGGACGAATCATTCTTGGTGATCTGTCTTACTCAAGCGGTCCGAACAACCAGCAGCCTTCTATTAAGCTTTCTGAGCATTTGGAAGAACTGGGCTTTGACCTTGTTCGTTTTAAAACAGGTACGCCGCCTCGCGTCAAAAGCGACACGATTGATTACAGCAAAACGGAAATCCAGCCTGGTGACGATGTGCCTCGCGCTTTCTCATATGAAACAGTGGAATATATTACAGATCAGCTTCCTTGCTGGCTGACATATACAAGCCCTGAGACACATGAGATTATTGACAGCAACCTGCACCGTTCACCAATGTATTCCGGTATGATCAAAGGTACGGGCCCAAGATACTGCCCGTCCATTGAAGATAAAGTTGTCCGTTTTAATGATAAACCACGTCACCAAATCTTCCTTGAGCCGGAAGGCAGAAATACGCAGGAAGTCTATGTCCAAGGTTTATCTACAAGTCTTCCAGAAGATGTACAGCAAAGAATGCTTGCAACGATTCCGGGTCTTGAAAACGTGCAAATGATGAGAGCCGGCTATGCGATCGAGTACGATGCGATTGTACCGACACAGCTATGGCCGACACTTGAAACGAAAAAAATCACAAACCTGTTTACTGCAGGCCAAATTAACGGAACATCCGGTTATGAAGAAGCCGCGGGACAAGGAATTATGGCAGGAATCAATGCAGGTCGAAAAGCGCTTGGAAAAGAAGAAGTGATTCTGAGCCGTTCTGACGCCTATATTGGTGTTCTGATTGATGACCTTGTGACAAAAGGAACCAATGAACCATACCGTCTATTGACATCTCGTGCTGAATACAGACTGCTTCTTCGTCATGACAATGCTGATTTGCGTTTGACAGAAATCGGACACAGCATTGGATTGATTTCTGATGAGCGCTATGCAGCTTTTGAGAAGAAAAAAGCGGCAATTGAAGCGGAGAAAAAACGTCTGCATTCTGTGATTATCAAGCCGTCTCCGGAAAATCAAGAGTATATCCGTTCTCTTGGCGGAAGCGAATTGAAAGATGGCATTCGCGGCACAGACTTGATGAAACGTCCTGAAATGAACTATGAAACAGTCACTAAACTGGCGCCGCCAGAAGTGCCGGTTCCGCAAGACGTGGCAGAACAAGTAGAAATCCAAGTGAAATATGAAGGATATATTGAAAAATCTCTTCAACAAGTGGAAAAACTGAAGAAGATGGAAAATAAAAAAATTCCGGATCGAATTGATTATGACGCAATTAAAGGGATCGCGACTGAGGCGCGTCAAAAGCTGAAAAATGTGCGTCCTTTGTCTGTTGCCCAAGCTTCCCGCATTTCCGGTGTAAACCCGGCGGACATTTCAATTCTATTGGTGTATTTAGAGCAGGGACGCATTGCGAAGATAGCCGAATAGAAAGGATGACGGCATGAATATTGAAGAATTCACTTCTAGTTTGGCGGAAAAAGGGATCTCCCTTTCTCCCCGTCAGCTGGAACAATTTGAGCTGTATTACGACATGCTGGTTGAATGGAATGAAAAAATCAATCTGACTTCAATTACAGAGAAAAAAGAAGTGTATCTTAAGCATTTTTATGATTCCATCACAGCCGCTTTTTATGTCGACTTCAATCAAGTGAACACGATTTGTGATGTCGGAGCGGGAGCGGGTTTTCCGAGTCTTCCGATTAAAATATGCTTTCCGCACCTCCATGTCACAATCGTGGATTCACTAAACAAACGGATTACGTTTTTAGAAAAGTTGTCTGAAGCTTTGCAATTGGAGAATACGACATTCTGCCATGACAGAGCTGAAACATTCGGACAGCGGAAAGACGTACGGGAAAGCTATGATATTGTGACGGCGCGAGCAGTTGCAAGACTATCTGTTTTAAGTGAACTTTGCCTGCCTCTGGTAAAGAAAAACGGTTTATTTGTTGCTTTAAAAGCCGCATCAGCTGAAGAAGAACTGAATGCAGGCAAAAAAGCGATCACGACGCTTGGGGGAGAACTTGAGAATATCCATTCCTTTAAGCTGCCTATTGAAGAAAGCGATCGTAATATTATGGTGATACGCAAGACAAAAAATACACCTAAGAAGTATCCAAGAAAACCGGGAACTCCTAATAAATCGCCAATTGAAGGGTAATTTAGACAGCCTGATATGACAATACCATCATATTTTCATCAAAATTGATGGATGTACAGCAGGAAAAACCATGAGAAAATAGAATTATAAAAATGGCAGTTTTTAAAGGTGGTGTAGGTACATGAAGCATTCATTCTCTCGTTTCTTCGGGCTTGGTGAGAAGGAACAGGAACCGGAGATTGCTGAACAAGAAACAAACAAAGAAGAGATTCTGGAAATACCGGTAAATGCTATCGTTCCCAACCGTTTTCAGCCACGCACCATTTTCTCAGATGAAAAAATCAAAGAGTTAGCAATGACCATTCATACACACGGCATTATTCAGCCGATTGTTGTCAGGCATACAGAAGAAGAAGGCCAATACGAACTCATTGCAGGTGAAAGACGCTGGAGAGCGGTGCAATCGCTCGAGTGGGAAAAGATTCCGGCTATTATTAAGGATTTTTCCGACACGGAAACCGCTTCTGTGGCGTTAATTGAAAACTTGCAGCGGGAAGAACTGTCTTCTATTGAGGAAGCGCATGCCTATGCTCGGCTTCTTGAGCTGCATGACTTAACACAGGAAGCACTCGCACAGCGTTTAGGAAAAGGGCAATCCACAATTGCGAATAAGCTGCGGTTATTAAAGCTGCCTCAGCCGGTACAAGACGCGATTATGGAGAAGAAAATCACTGAGCGTCATGCCAGAGCGCTGATTCCGCTGAAACAGCCTGAGCTCCAAGTCACACTGCTCACAGAGATTATTGAGAAAAGCTTAAATGTAAAGCAGACGGAAGACCGCGTGGTGAAAATGCTGGAGCAAGGTCAGAGAAAACCAAAGCCGAGACGCAAAGCGTTCAGCAGAGATACAAGAATTGCAATGAACACGATTCGCCAGTCACTTTCAATGGTTGAAGACAGCGGTGTAAAATTGAATACGGAAGAAGAAGAATTTGAAGAATATATTCAATTAACGATTCGCATACCAAAATAAAAGCTCTCCTGATAAGCAGGAGAGCTTTTTGTGTTTGTGGTAAAAGGAAATTAATTACTTTTACTGAATGTTGTTATATTAGAATTCTTTTCTTCGAGCTTGTGGATAAATTCTTCAGTATTTTGCGGTGAAATCACTGCATGTCCCCATCCCCCCTGATAATATATCGTGATGGCATGACGAGAGCCGATCAGACGAAAACCTGACCACAGCTTCTTTTTTTGAACCACTTTTTCGATTTTTTCGTAAGGAATTTGATGTTTGATCAGTCCGGCTTTAATGATCAGGTGGTGCTCCTTCAATACATATTTCAGGTCAATAAAGCTCCAAATGATGAGCACATTTAAAAGAGTCAGCAGAGCAAAAATGATCCAGCCTGAAACCCTTACATTTCCCAGTACAAAAGGAACAATGGCATCCGCTTGTATCAGTAATATGAGAAACACAATCATCAGCGTAACGGGTATATCTCTTTTTGTTTTATAAACCATATTCTCACCGTCCTGTACGTTCTGCACTGTAACTTCTTCTTTTTTTCTTTAAGAAATTCCTTTTTTAAGTCAAAAAAACATAGAAATTGCAGAATTTATAAGAGAAAGCATATGACGTGCTTGAATTTTCAATTATTTCCTTTCTGAATTGGAACAAAATGATGAAAAAAATGAAACGCTTTAATCTTTTTTTGATAGAATAGAAGCAAGATAGTACATGTTCATGTGAAAGTAGGTGACATCGTGGGAAAAATCATAGCAATTACGAACCAAAAAGGCGGAGTCGGCAAAACAACGACGTCTGTCAACCTTGGGGCATGTTTGGCTTACATAGGGAAAAGGGTTCTGCTGGTAGATATTGATCCGCAGGGAAATGCGACAAGCGGATTAGGGATTGAAAAAGCCGATGTAGAGCAGTGTGTGTACGATATTTTAGTAGATGATGCAGATGTAATAGATATTATTAAAGCAACGACAGTAGAAAACTTGGACGTGATTCCTGCGACGATTCAGCTTGCTGGAGCTGAAATCGAGCTGGTTCCGACGATTTCAAGAGAAGTGAGACTGAAGAGGGCGCTTGAAGCAGTAAAGCAGAATTATGATTATATTATCATTGATTGTCCGCCGTCATTGGGACTGCTGACGATTAACGCGCTTACTGCCTCAGATTCCGTTGTGATTCCTGTACAGTGCGAATATTACGCCTTAGAGGGGCTCAGCCAGTTATTAAATACAGTACGCCTTGTGCAAAAGCATTTGAATACTGATTTAATGATTGAAGGAGTATTGCTGACAATGCTTGATGCCCGGACCAATCTCGGCATTCAAGTGATTGAAGAGGTTAAAAAATATTTTAGAGATAAAGTATATAAGACGGTTATTCCACGTAATGTCCGTCTGAGCGAGGCACCGAGCCACGGAAAACCCATCATTTTATACGATCCGCGGTCAAGAGGTGCGGAAGTATATTTAGATTTAGCAAAGGAAGTGGCTGCGAATGGCTAAAGGCCTTGGAAAAGGGATTAATGCGTTGTTTAATCAGGTCGATTTGTCTGAAGAGACTGTTGAAGAAATTAAAGTTGCCGATTTACGCCCTAATCCTTATCAGCCAAGAAAACACTTTGATGACGAGGCATTAGCTGAACTAAAAGAATCCGTGCTGCAGCATGGCATTCTCCAGCCGCTTATCGTCAGAAAATCTTTAAAAGGCTATGATATTGTTGCGGGTGAACGGCGTTTTCGTGCGGCAAAGCTGGCGGGTTTAGACACGGTTCCGGCGATTGTCCGTGAATTATCAGAGGCATTAATGAGAGAAATTGCTTTACTGGAAAACCTTCAGCGTGAAGATTTATCGCCGCTTGAAGAGGCTCAGGCCTATGACTCTTTGCTGAAGCACTTAGATCTCACACAAGAACAGCTTGCCAAACGTCTTGGCAAAAGCAGACCGCATATTGCGAATCATTTAAGATTGCTGACATTGCCAGAAAACATTCAGCAGCTTATTGCCGAAGGTACGCTTTCTATGGGGCATGGACGCACGCTTCTTGGCCTGAAAAACAAAAATAAGCTTGAACCGCTTGTACAAAAGGTGATTGCAGAGCAGCTCAATGTTCGTCAGCTTGAGCAGCTGATTCAGCAGTTAAATCAGAATGTTCCACGTGAAACAAAGAAAAAAGAACCAGTGAAAGACGCAGTTCTAAAAGAACGGGAATCCTATCTCCAAAATTATTTTGGAACAACAGTTAATATTAAAAGACAAAAGAAAAAAGGCAAAATCGAAATTGAATTTTTCTCTAATGAAGATCTTGATCGGATTTTAGAGCTATTGTCTGAACGTGAATCGTAAAAAAGAAACCATCTTTCCAGCGAAGATGGTTTTTGTTTTATATTCGCCCAGTGAGCCGTTGCAGCGGGCTAAGGCGTTCCTGCCTCCACTCTGTTCGATCTGTTAAACTCAATCCTTCAGCAAGAACATTTGCCATATTCATGACCAAGTGCAGCCTTGTATTTTGTAAAACAAAGTATTCCATAAAACCACTCACATTCACAATTCCGTTAATATGAAGATCTCCTACTTCAGGCAGGTCTTTTTGCACTCCGGCTCCGGGCTTTAATGGCCCGTCTCCGATTTGAAACGATCCTACACTTTTGACGCGTCCTAAGCATGCATCGACTGCTATAATAAATGGATTTTTATGTAATTTTTGAATGTCATTGATTTTATCTTTCATATTCACAGCATGGACTGGGTCAGATAAGGTGCCATAGACATGAAATCTGCTGAGCTGCATCTGTTTGAGTTTCATTCCTACGAGCGGGCCTAATGAATCACCGGTTGAACGGTCTGTTCCGATACAAACCACGACAATTGGTTTGCCGGCAGCTTTACGTAAGGATGATGAAAGGATGGTTTGGATTTGTTTTGCTGCAGCTGCATCTGTATGTGAAACATATTGCTTTACTCGTTCCTGAGAGGAAAAAAGCCCGCCTTTTCGATTCATAGGTTTCACTTCCTTGTTATAGTAGGTAACAGAATAGCTATGGTGTGTATGTAGATAAGTAAGGTTGTTTACAGTATATCCAGCAGTGCGGTCTTTTATGCTTTGTGTATGGTGCCGGATATTTTTTGAAATAGAGGGCATGAGTGGTTGGCTGCCGGACATTTATTTTTCGGAGGCATCGGGTATCTGGATGAAGATGCATACAAAGGAATGTTAGAACAAGTGAAGAATGAGGTTCATTCCTTATTTCCGCGGACAAATTAATATCGAGTTTTCGACTGCCTGCATTGGCAGTCTTTTTTTTATGTGTATTTCGTATGATAATTTCACCTTGTGGTCAATGTCTATGAAAATATGGCATTTTTGCTTTCTGTTATTTATATAGTAACAATAACAGGAACAAGCAGAACTCTGTGCTATGAGGTGATGATGTTGTGGAGAGCCGGAATGAAGTGGATGCTGCTCATATTAGGAAGCCTGATCGGGGCCGGATATGCGAGCGGTCAGGAGATATGGCAGTTTTTTGGGGCGGAAAGCGGACTTGCTATTGTGCTGTTTACAATCATGTTCATTTTTTCGGCTTATATTGTGATGAAAATCAGTTTTAAGGTTCAATCCACTCATTTTCTGCCGGTTCTGGAACATTTGATGGGACCATGGCTGGCGAAAATTTATGATGTCCTCATCGTTTTTTATTTGTTTTCGACGACTATGGTGATGATTGCCGGAGGCGGTGTGACCCTGCAAATGTACAAGCTTCCTTTTTGGTGGGGAATCGCGCTGATTTGCATCGTGACAGTGTGCTTGTTTTTCTGGGATGTGAAAGGAATATTATCAGTAAATGGCTTTTTGATACCTGTTTTAGTAGCGGGGCTGCTGTATGCGCTGATCTCCTTTCAGAGCACCCATCACCATACATGGACGATAGATTTGACTCGGCAGTATAACTGGCCTGCGAGCATTACGTTTACCTCTTTAAATATCCTTTCAGTTGTCGCGATTTTATCCTCCGTTGGGAAAGAAATGAAAGGACTCGGGGAAGCGAAAATCGCAAGTGTGGCAAGCGGACTTATTTTTGGCGTAATCTCTTTTGTTTATAATGAAACGTTAGTGGATCTGGCGGGCTCCCTTTCTCAGTTTGAAATACCGTTGTTTGCCGTTCTGGAGGGGGCGCCTTATTTCCTTTTTTTATGTATGACGGCGGTGCTGTGCCTGGCGATTTACACGACGACGGTGGCTGGTTTGCTGGGGCTGTCCAGCCGGCTGATGGCGTTTGTTCATATGCCGAGATGGATGATTGTGTTGATCCTGTTAGCGTTGATGGTGCCTTTTACTTCTTTCGGATTTTCTGATTTAATCGCGTTCTTGTACCCGATATACGGGATGCTAAATTTATATTTGTTAGTTTGTCTGCTGTTATATCCTATTTTAAGTAAATGGAAATAAGAGGATATCTTTCTTTTCGGATATCTTGATTGCTCTTATGATCGGTTTTTTTGTACAATAGTTACAGCAGTTTATGAAAAGAGGTGAAGGGTCTTGGCGGATAAAGACTTTGGCCTGAATGATATCGTAGAAATGAAAAAACCGCATCCATGCGGAGCGAACAGCTGGAAAATTATACGCATGGGAATGGATATTCGAATTAAGTGTGAGGGATGCTCTCACAGTGTAATGATTCCGAGAAAAGAATTTGAAAGAAAACTAAAAAAAGTACTAGTCAAGCATGAGGAGCCTACTTCGTAAAAAGGCCTGCACTCATGCTTTTTCATATAGTAGGTAAGGAGAAGACGGCGATGAGCAAAGTGCATCAGTCAGCATGTCCGCTGAATTGCTGGGACAGCTGCGGTTTTTTGGTGACTGTTGAAGACGGAAAGGTAACAAAAGTGGACGGAGATCCAAACCATCCGATTACGGAAGGCAAAATCTGCGGCCGCGGCAGAATGCTTGAGACAAAAACAAATTCGCCTGAACGGCTTCGCTATCCGATGAAAAAACAAAATGGCGAGTTTGTGCGGATTTCCTGGGAGCAGGCGCTTGATGAAATTGCCGATAAGCTTCGGGAGATCAAGGAAACGTCAGAAACGACTGCTGTTTTGCACAGCCATGATTATGCGAATAACGGTTTGTTAAAAGCGCTAGATCAGCGTTTTTTTAATGGATATGGCGGCGTGACTGAAATCGTCGGAAGCATATGCTGGGGCTCCGGTATCGAGGCGCAAAGCTGGGATTTCGGCCGATCGTATGGGCACGGCCCCCTTGATATTTACAACAGCAAACATGTTGTTGTGTGGGGAAGAAATGTATCCAGAACGAATATGCACTTATACCATCATTTGCAGCAGGTGAAGAAAAAGGGTGCCACGCTTACAGTGATTGATCCGATCTTCAACCCGACTGCCAAGCTTGCAGACCGCTATATCTCTGTAAAGCCGGGAATGGACGGCTGGCTTGCGGCAGCTGTTTTGAAGGTTCTGATTGAGACAGGAAGAACGGATGAGACGTTTATTTCTGAGCACTCTGTCGGTTTCGATGATGTAAAAGAGCTTTTGAACACCGTTTCCTTAGAAGAGTTTATTGTGAAAACAGAAGCATCTATGGAGGAGCTGGAGTATCTGGCCGGTTTGTATGCTGACGGCCCGGTGTCTACTTTTATGGGGCTTGGCATGCAGCGATATAAAAACGGCGGCGAAACGATTCGCTGGATTGATGCACTTGTTGCGGCAAGCGGAAATGTTGGAATTAAAGGCGGCGGCGCGAATTTCGGTAACGTTCAGATCGGTGAGAGCTTTGCAAAAACGAAGCTTACGCTGCCGGAATTAAAAACAGCATCACGCTCATTCTCAATGATGACACAGGCTGAAGAGGTGTTGACGGCTGCTGATCCAGCGATTGAGATGATTATCGTGACGTGCGGAAATCCGCTGACTCAGGTGCCGAATACCAATAAAGTTAGACAAGCGTTTGAAAAAGTGCCGATGACGGTGGCGATTGATTCTATTATGACAGATACGGCAAAGCTGTGTGACTATGTCTTGCCGACAGCCACTGTTTTTGAAGAAGAGGATATCTACTATTCCAGCATGTATCATCATTACGTTCAGTACGGGAAGAAGCTTGTGGAGCCGCAGGGTGAAGCGAAGTCGGACAGTTGGATCTGGTCAGAGCTTGCAAAACGCCTTGGATTTGGCGAACTGTTTGAATACAGTACTGAAGAATTTTTGGAGATGGGGCTTTCTTCATTGGAAGCAGAGGATGTGACACTAGAGCGATTGAAAGAAAAAGGCCACCTCCCTCTTCCAGTTAAGCAGGTGCCGTGGGATGATTATAAATTTTTGACGCCGAGCGGAAAATTTGAATTTACTTCGTCGTTAGCTGAGGAAAAAGGGTTGAGCGGCTTGCTTCAATTAAACGTGCCCGAAGAATCTGTTTTCCATAATGAGGAGTTGGCTGGAAAGTATCCTTACACGCTTTTGTCCATTCACCCGCAGCGCTCTAATCATTCGCAGCATATACCGTTTATTGAAAAGCTTCAGCATATTCAAGTGGATATTTCTCCAGATATAGCAGCTGAGCAGGATCTTCAGGATGGAGACGAGGTTGCTATCTATAATGACCGCGGGCGCTTGACGGGCAAGGTGAAAGTGATGAAGCAGGCTCACCCGAAGACGATTAATATAGATGAAGGCATGTGGGCGGCTTTTGGAGGTTCAGTCAATGCACTGACAAATGATACAAATTCCGATAATGGAATGGGAAGTACGCTTTTTGACTGTTTAGTAGGCTTGAAAAAAGCATAATCAAAGGACTTGGCAGGCTGAAAATGCAGTTTTGTCAGCTTGTCTTTTCCAGTGAACCTCCTTATAATTGCTCTAGGTTCAAAATACGTTTAGACAATGACGGTTTTATATAGAGGAGATGAAAGAATGGCTTTAACAGCTGGAATTGTTGGTTTGCCAAACGTCGGGAAATCAACACTATTTAACGCAATTACACAGGCCGGTGCTGAATCAGCCAACTACCCGTTCTGTACGATTGATCCGAACGTAGGGATTGTAGAAGTACCGGACGAACGTCTGCAAAAGCTGACTGAGCTGGTCAAACCGAAGAAGACTGTGCCGACTGCTTTTGAATTTACTGATATTGCCGGTATTGTAAAAGGCGCATCTAAAGGAGAAGGTCTCGGCAATAAATTCCTTTCTCACATTCGCCAGGTTGACGCGATTTGCCACGTTGTCCGCGCTTTTTCTGATGATAATATTACACACGTTTCCGGAAAAGTTGATCCGATTGATGATATTGAAACGATCAACCTTGAGCTGATCCTCGCTGATATGGAAACGGTTGAAAAGCGGATTACACGCGTCAGCAAACTTGCGAAGCAAAAAGATAAAGACGCTGTATTTGAGTTTGAGATTCTGTCTAAACTGAAAGAAGCGTTTGAGAATGAAAAGCCTGCACGTTCTGTTGAGTTTACTGAAGAGCAGCAAAAGCTTGTAAAGCAGCTTCATTTACTGACTTCGAAACCTATTTTGTACGTGGCGAACGTAAGTGAAGATGAAGTGGCTGATCCGTCTGGCAATGAAAATGTAGCGAAAATTCGCGAGTACGCTGCCGGCGAAAACGCGGAAGTTATCGTTGTGTGTGCGAAAATCGAATCGGAAATCGCTGAGCTTGAAGGCGAAGAAAAGCAAATGTTCCTGGAAGAGCTGGGCATTGAAGAATCAGGTCTTGATCAGCTGATCAAAGCGTCTTACTCCCTTCTTGGCCTTGCAACATATTTCACAGCCGGAGAACAGGAAGTCAGAGCTTGGACATTCAAAAAAGGCATGAAAGCCCCTGAATGTGCAGGAATTATTCATAGTGACTTTGAGCGCGGCTTCATTCGTGCTGAAACTGTTGCTTATGAGGATCTTCTTGCGGGCGGCGGCATGGCAGGAGCCAAAGAAGCAGGAAAAGTCCGTCTTGAAGGAAAAGAGTATGTGGTTAAAGACGGAGATGTTATTCATTTCCGATTTAATGTATAGGATGCAGTTGTAAAGGGACAAGAGCTTTGGTATAATATAAAATTGTGAGTAATAGAATTATTGCTCCTTGCCCATTATGGGCCGCTTAGTCCAAAAGGAGGTGCAAACAGATGAGAAAGTACGAAGTTATGTACATTATCCGCCCAAACATTGACGATGAGTCTAAAAAAGCAGTTATCGAGCGTTTCAACAACGTTCTGACTTCTAACGGTGCGGAGATCACTGGAACAAAGGATTGGGGTAAACGTCGTCTTGCTTACGAAATCAACGATTTCCGCGACGGTTTCTACCAAATCGTAAACGTTCAATCTGACGCTGCGGCAGTTCAAGAATTTGACCGTCTAGCTAAGATCAGTGACGATATCATTCGCCACATTGTTGTTAAAGAAGAAGAATAAGCAATTTTGAAATATATAATGGTAAAAGGTGGTCTTTCTTATGCTTAACCGAGTTGTATTAGTCGGAAGACTGACAAAAGACCCAGAGCTTCGTTATACGCCAAACGGTGCGGCTGTTGCTACGTTTACTCTTGCTGTGAATCGTACATTTACGAACCAGTCCGGAGAACGTGAGGCCGATTTCATTAATTGTGTCACTTGGAGAAGACAAGCCGAAAACGTTGCAAACTTCCTGAAAAAAGGAAGCCTTGCAGGCGTAGATGGCCGTTTACAAACAAGAAACTATGAAAACCAGCAAGGACAGCGTGTCTTCGTGACTGAGGTCCAAGCTGAAAGTGTTCAATTTCTTGAGCCGAAAAACGGCGGCGGTTCTGGTTCAGGTGGATACAACGAAGGAAATAGCGGCGGAGGCCAGTACTTTGGCGGAGGCCAAAATGATAATCCATTCGGAGGAAATCAAAACAACCAGAGACGCAATCAGGGGAACAGCTTTAATGATGACCCATTTGCCAACGACGGCAAACCGATTGACATCTCGGATGACGATCTTCCATTCTAATGAGATTATCACCTAAATTGAAAAAGAAAGGAGGGAAATGACAATGGCAGGAGGACGCAGAGGCGGTCGTGCGAAACGCCGTAAAGTGTGTTATTTCACTTCTAACGGTATCACGCACATCGACTACAAAGATGTAGATCTTCTTAAAAAGTTTGTTTCTGAGCGCGGTAAAATTTTACCACGTCGTGTAACTGGAACAAACGCTAAATACCAACGTAAATTGACTGCAGCGATCAAACGCGCTCGTCAAATGGCTTTACTTCCGTACGTAAGCGGTGAGTAAGCTTATACGTAAAGAGCAAGGACCTTCGGGTTCTTGCTCTTTTTTATAGGGGGATGAAACATGAAGCTGATTTCTTGGAATGTAAACGGCCTGCGGGCTGTCATGAGAAAGATGGATTTCCTCTCTTATCTGAAGGAAGAGGATGCAGATATCATATGTCTTCAGGAAACAAAGATACAGGACGGCCAGGTTGATCTCCAGCCTGAAGGCTATCATATGTATTGGAATTATGCAGTGAAAAAAGGATATTCCGGCACGGCTGTTTTTTCAAAACAAGAGCCGCAGCGTGTCATGTACGGTATCGGAATAGAAGAGCATGACCAAGAAGGCAGAGTGATTACGCTGGAATTTGAAAACATGTTTGTGATGACCGTTTACACGCCCAATGCGAAAAGAGGTTTGGAGCGGATCGATTACCGCATGCAATGGGAAGAGGATTTATTATCTTATATTCTTGAATTGGATCAGAAAAAACCGGTCATTTTATGCGGCGATTTGAATGTAGCTCATCAGGAGATCGATTTGAAAAATCCAAAGGCAAACCGGAATAACGCTGGATTTTCTGATCAAGAAAGAGGGGCATTCACTCGTTTCTTAGAAGCTGGCTTTATTGACTCATTCCGTCACGTCTATCCTGATCTTGAAGGTGCTTATTCGTGGTGGTCGTATCGTGCCGGTGCCCGGGACAGAAATATCGGATGGCGCATCGATTATTTTGTTGTGTCCGAAAGGCTTAAGGATCAGATTGAGGATGCCAGCATATCAGCGGATGTCATGGGTTCCGACCATTGTCCTGTTGAACTTATGATCAATATATGATGAGATAGCAGTAAGGAATTTACACTTACTGCTTTTTTATATGAAAAAGGAGAAAGAGATGGCAAACATAAAAGAGATTGCAAGACTGGCAAATGTATCTGTTTCGACTGTTTCGCGTGTATTGAATCATCATCCGTATGTGTCTGAAGAAAAGAGAAAACTTGTTCATCAAGTCATGAAGGAATTAGATTACATACCAAATCGAACCGCAATCGATCTCATTCGCGGGAAAACCCATACGGTCGGTGTGATTCTGCCTTATAGCGATCATCCCTGCTTTGATAAAATCGTAAACGGAATCACTAAGGCGGCTTTTCAGCAAGAGTATGCAACGACCCTCCTCCCCACCAATTATAACCCCGCTATTGAAATCAAATATTTAGAGCTGTTAAGAACAAAGAAAATAGACGGTCTCATTATTACATCCCGCGCCAATGACTGGGACAGCATTTTAGCATATCAGGAGTATGGGCCGATCATCGCTTGTGAGGATACCGGAGACATTGGTGTCCCATGTGCGTACAACGACAGAAGAGCTGCTTATGCAGAAAGCTTTCGCTATTTAAAGAGCCGCGGACATGAGAATATCGCTTTTACGTGTGTCAGAGAAGCCGACAGGAGTCCGAGCACGGCTGACAAAGCTGCGGCCTATAAAGCCGTCTGCGGGAGCCTGGAAGACCGTCATATGCTGTCCGGTTGCAACGATATGAATGACGGTGAGCGGGCAGCTGAGCACTTTTATACGAGCGAACGGGTTCCAACGGCTATCTATGCAAATAGTGATGAAGTGGCAGCTGGAATTCATGTATTTGCCCAAAAGAATAAATGGGATGTTGAAATCATTGGCGAGGGGAATTCTTCTATCAGCCGTGTTCTTGGTTTTCCGTCGCTTGATTTGAATCTTGAGCAGCTCGGCATCGCAGCATTCTCTCTATTTTTGCAGGATGAACCCATTGATATAAAAATTCAGCATCAATTCGAGAAAAAAGCTTGAACTGAAATGCATTTCATACCTTATAACTTCATTGAAGGTGAAGGAGGAGGAAGAAATGCGGATTGAACATACAGCGATCTGGGTCAAAGATTTAGAGCGAATGAAGGCTTTTTATGAAACGTATTTTAATGGAAAAGCGAATGATTTGTATCATAATGAGAAAAAAGATTTTAAGTCTTATTTTATTACGTTTGATTCCGGAGCAAGGCTGGAAATTATGAAAAAAGGAAATGTGACTGATCCGCCTTCACAAACGATGACAGGCTGGGCGCACATTGCCTTTTCTGTTGGAAGCCGGGAGAAGGTTGATGAACTGACTGATCGATTGAAGAAGGATGGTTTCGCAGTAGTCAACGGCCCAAGGACAACTGGAGACGGTTACTATGAAAGTGTGATTGAAGATGATGAAGGAAATTTGATTGAGATTACAATTTGACATTGCGGAAACCCTGCGAGGATGTTGAAGGAATTGTAGTAAGATCAGTGCGGCAGATCCGCACTGACTTTTTTTAAATCTGTTTTGCATTCGTATTAGGGCCGAAGCAGATTAACAGCACGGAGCATGCGAGCCAGCAGCCGCCGATAAATAAGAAGACGCTGACATAGCCGAGCTGAACGGCGATAAACCCGACGAGCAATGAGCCGAAAATGTTTGAAAAGCGGCCGAGGCCATAGGCTAAACCGCTGCCAGACGAGCGGTATTCAGTCGGATAAGGTTCTGACGTATAAGCGTATAAGTTCGAGGTGAAAACCCGTTCCGTGATATTGACGATAAAACCAAACACAATAATCATGATCGGAATAAAAGTCATGCCATATAAGAGACCGGCGATGGCCGTCAAAAACGCGCTGGCGGCTAAAATCCATTTTCTCTGAAACTTTTCAGAAATCATCGAACCAAACAATGCGCCAAGAGGAGCGCCGACGGAGTGCAGTACGTTATACCACAATGTATTTTCCATTGTAACGCCATTGCTTTTTAGCAGGCTGGGAACCCATGAGGCAAATCCGTAAAATCCAAACGTTTCAAAAATCCATACAGCAGATAAAACGATGGTGATTTTGAGGTTTCTTCCTTTCAATAATCCTGCGTAACCCGCATGTTTCTGAACAGTTTCGCTTACTTTAGGCTGAGCTGGTGCCGGAAGCGGGCCTTTCTCCTGTTCAACCTGCTCCTCAATTCGATTGAGGATCGCATCGGCTTTCGCATATTCACCGCGATTTTCGTGCCAGCGGGGTGACTCTTCCAGACGGCGAATAAAGAAAAAATAAATAAGGCCGACGGCACCCCATACAAATACAAGCCTCCATCCCCATGAACCGAGCGGAATGACAAAGGCAGACACAATATTGGTGATCGGAACGCCGATCAATCCAATCATGGCACAGAAAGAAATATATTTTCCGCGGACACTGGAAGGGAAAAATTCCGCCAAATAGCTATTGGTAATGACCATGGCCGCTGCGACACCAAACCCGGTGAGAAAACGGAAAGTCATTAAAGACGGGATGTCCCATGCTGCTGCATTGCATAGCGATGCGATTGAGAAAACGAACACAAAAAGATTTAAGGCCTTTTTTCGGCCAATTCGATCAGACAGCCTTCCTCCCAGTGATGCGCCTAAAAACATGCCTAAAAACGAAGCCGCCGTTACATTGGCAATGGTTGAAAGCGGGATGCCCCAATGCTCGATCAGTGCCGGCGCTACATTGCTGAGGGTAAATAAATCTGCAAGATCGAAGAAATAAACAATGCCGAGAGCGGTTAATACTTGGAAGTGAACGCGAGAAATCGGAAGGCGGTCTAAACGATTCGCTGCGTTTGAGAAAGGATGTGTGTTCTTCTGTTTGAAGATCGTATTCATAAAAAACCCCCTTTTGAGTAGTAAGAAAAGACTGAAAATTCCCCTCTTGGGAATATTATAAGTATCTTGATTCATTGGCGACAGAGTTCAAATCACTAGATGGAAGAACTAAATTCGCACTTTTTATGTTCATTTTGCTAAAAAGATTTCCAAAACAGTAGATTCATAGACCAAATTATGCAAATATATAGTAATATTCTCATTGAAAGGAAGAGACATAGAAGGAATGAATTCATTTATCCGTCCTATAGAAGGAAACAATACGTTGTGGAGATATTTTTTCGCCTTTTTGGTGATGGTAGGGTTATATGTATTCGGGAATATTGCTTACCTTTTCGCGATACTGTTTACGGTTATTGTGAATCCCGATATCACGTTTGATGTGGATAAAGCTGTGCTGAGTGATCCTCTGGTTGATCTTTATTTGTCTCATGTTATTTATTTGTTTGCGATTCCAGGAGTATGGCTGGCTGTTCGCTTTATTCTGAAACGGCCTTTCCGAACTGTGATTACACCGAATGCAAAGATCAATTGGCGGAGAATTTTCTTTGGCTTTATTGCTTATTTCTTGCTGATGATCGCCGTGCAATTGATTGATTTTGCGATTCATCCTGGCAGCTATTCAATGCAGGAGTTTGATGCATCACGGTTTATCTGGCTGCTAGCGGCTGCCCTCATTTTGGTTCCGTTTCAAACCTCAGCTGAGGAACTGTTTTTCAGAGGATTTTTGCTTCAAGCTTTCGGGAGAGTGACGAAAAATCCTCTTATTTTGACATTGGTTGTCGGTGGCTTGTTTGGCGTATTGCATTTTGCGAATCCAGAGATGAACAATGGCGCTGTCTGGGCAGGAATTGAGTATTTAACATTTGGTTTTGTGTGGACCTATTACACGATTAAAACAGGCAGTATTGAAATCTCACTTGGCGCCCATGCCGCGAATAATATGTTTTTGTGTATGTTTATCACAGAAAAAAACAGTGTATATGGAGGAATTCCCTCTTTATTTACGGTTACGCGGGGGAACCCGATGTGGGAGGCTTTATTTACGATAGCGGTCAACCTTGTTTTTGCGGGAATCGCGTTGTGGTACCATAAGAAATCACAAAGTAAGCAGCAAGGGTCTTAATCCCTGCTGCTTATTAGTGTTTGGATGGCTTCTTCGATATTTGTTGTCGGCTGCTGGCAGGCGAAGTTTTCGCAAATATACACGGTTGTTTTGCCGTCTATGATGCGGTAGTCTGCCGCGAATGGCGCAATGTCTGTGCATTCATCAGGATGCTCTGCCACCAGAATAGAGTCGTTGGGCTTAAAGGCCTTTTGAAGTGCAGTTATGATTTGTTTTCTGGCTGGATCGTCTGCGTTGCCAAAAATAACGATTTCTTTTTTAGGCATCAGATGCTTTAACACGCTTTGCATAAAGAAAGCATGGCCGCTCGGATACGCGTCGATGTCCGGTTTGAATACGGAAAACATCGATTCCGCTTTTTCAATCAGTGATAAGTCGCCTGTAACCTGTCCGAGACGCAGCAGCTGAACGGCTGCCACGCTGTTTCCGGAAGGCATAGCGCCGTCGTATACTTCTTTTTCCCGGACGATTAAGGCTTCTGCATCGTGTCCGGTGAAATAGAATCCGCCATGCTCCTCATCCCAAAATAAGCCGATCATATCGTCTGTCAGTTTCTTCGCTTTTCGTAAATAAGAAAGATCAAACGAAGCTTCATAGAGATCCAGATAAGCCCATAAGAGAAAAGCGTAATCGTCGATGAAGCCTTTGTTTTTCACTTCGCCGTCTCGATATCGGACCATTACACGGCCGTCGATGATTAACTTGTTTTCAATAAATGTGATGGCGTCTTTCGCCAAGCTGAGATATTTCGGTTCCTGGTATACCTTTGCCGCTTTGGCGAGTCCAGCGATCATCAGCGCGTTCCATGAGGTCAGCACCTTATCATCGACATGCGGATAAGTTCTTTCTTCGCGTATCTTCAAGAGCTGTTGTCTTGCGTCCTCGAGCTTGAGGTTAAGCTCTTCCTTAGTTAAACTGGCATCAGCTATGAGTTGTTCCCGCTTTGTGTGAATCAGATTCGGAATATTCTTGCCTTCAAAATTCCCTTTTTCAGTGATGTCATATACTTGGCAATACAGCGTTCCGAGATCGTCTCCGAGCGTTTTCAAGATTTCATCCTTTGACCACACGTAGTATTTTCCTTCTTCTCCTTCTGTGTCCGCGTCTAAAGCGGAGAAAAAGCTTCCATCCTCATGGGTCATTTCCCGCTGAATGAACGTGATGATCTGCTCGCAAATCTCTTTATACCGGCTGTTTTGCGTGACCTGATAGGCTTCTGTATAAGCGGTCAGCAGCAGTGCATTGTCGTACAGCATTTTTTCAAAGTGGGGAACGAGCCACTCGTCATCGGTCGAGTAACGGGCGAATCCATAGCCAATATGATCGTAAATGCCGCCATTCGCCATGCTGTCCAGCGTTTTTGTCACGTTGTATAAAGCATTCTCCTGCCCCGTATTGTGATGATAACGAAGCAAATACATCAGCATATGGGGCATCGGAAATTTTGGAGCCTGTCCGAAGCCGCCGTAGATCGTATCAAACCCGTTGGCAAGCTGCAGGAATGTCCGGTGAGTTGCTGACTCGCTAAGGCCTTCGCCTGATTTTGCAGCTGTTTTGGTCTGCAAATGTTTAGCGGCGTTCTCCGCAATATCCTCGACATGTTCGCGATCGTTCGCAAACGTCTCAGACAGATGCTCAAGCACATCAACAAAACCGGGACGATTAAATTTACTTGTCTTTGGAAAATATGTACCCGCATAAAACGGCTTCTGATCAGGCGTAATAAACACATTCAGCGGCCAGCCGCCCTGCCCGGTCATCAGCTGGCAGATTCTCATATAAACAGAATCCACATCAGGCCGCTCTTCCCGGTCGACTTTAATCGCCACAAACCGTTCATTGAGAAGGCGTGCGATTTCTGCGTCCTCGAAGCTTTCGTGGGCCATGACGTGGCACCAATGGCATGTTGAATAGCCGATGCTGACGAGAACCGGCTTGTTTTCGCGTTTTGCTTTTTCGAAGGCTTCTTCTCCCCAGGGATACCAGTCTACGGGGTTGTGGGCGTGTTGGAGTAAGTATGGTGATTTCTCATTGATTAATCTATTGGGTTTACTTTTATTTGGCATGGGATCACCTTCTTTCTAAATGTTTTTTTAAGTATTCTCTTTCCTCTATTTAATATACCAGATAGCTGAGGCCCGTCATAATTTGTCTGTGAGGTATTCCATAATGAAAATCAAGGGCTATAAACCCTTGATAGATTCATTATTTCACCTTTGAACTATAAAGATGGGTCTTCAATCGTAATGCTTTAACAAGATTGCTGAATTATGTCCTCCAAAACCAAAAGAATTTGATAGCCCATATTTCAATGGAAGGTGTCTCGCTTCTGATACAACATCTAAGTTGCAATCTGGATCTTGATTCTCTACATTAATAGTTGGCGGAATAATTCCTCGTCTCAAACTTTCCACTAAAGCAATTGCTTCTACTCCGCCAGCAGCACCAAGCATGTGCCCAGTCATTGACTTGTTTGCAGTTGTTGGAATTTCACGTGAATGTTCACCAAATAATTTCTTAATAGCTAGAACTTCTGAACGATCACCTACTTGTGTACTTGTTGCATGAGCACTAATAACATCAATTTCACCTGTTGATATATTTGCACTTCTCAATGCTTTTTTCATTGCTAAGTAGGCACCCTTACCTTCTGGGTGTGATGCTACCATATGATGAGCATCTGAACTAGCTCCGTACCCCACTACTTCACATAATATCGGCGCATCTCTAAGAATAGCGTTTTCTAATGATTCTAATACTAAGATACCTGCGCCTTCACTCATAACAAAGCCATCTCTATCTGTATCGAATGGACGGCTGGCTCGACTTGGCTCTTGGTTTCTTGTAGATAGTGCATGGGCGTTTCCAAAACTAGCCAAAGATAACTGTGTGATTGCAGCTTCTGCTCCACCGGCAAATATAATATCTGCTTCATCATTTCGGATAGCATTGAAAGCTTCACCAATAGAGGTGTTCCCGATTGAACAGGCTGTGACTGGTGATAATGATGGTCCTTGTGCTCCTAATTTTATGCTTATTTGGGCCGCAGCTGCATTTGAAATCATCATTGGTACAAGGCTAGGGCTTACTCTCGCGGGACCTCGTTTATTTAATACATTCACATTATCAACAAGCGATTGTATGCCTCCGATTCCTGAACCAACATATACCCCTAAACGTTCAAGATCAACATTTTGTAACTGTAATTGTGAATTTTCTAATGCTTGTTCGGCTGCTGCTAAGGCAAACTGACTAAAACGATCTAATCGTTTTGCTTCTTTTCTCCCCAATATTTCATCTGCATCGAAATCACGAACTATTCCAGCTATCTTTGTTTTATAATCAGCAGTATCAAAAGAATCAATTAGAGATATTCCCGAGTGTCCTTTAACTAGTTGATTCCAAAAGCTATTTACATCATTTCCTAGTGGAGAAATAACTCCCATTCCAGTAATGACAACTCTTTTCATGATAATTCCCTCCTTGTTTTTATTAACTTTAGCTATTGTGTTATCCTATTACAAGTTGTTGTTTATCCTAGTATAATTAATACTATTTTAAAGGGAGATCTTAATGAAACCTGAAACAAGACTTCAAGCTTTATCAGAATTTCTAAAGAACCAACGTTCGAAAATTACTCCCCAAATGGTTGGTTTACCTGTAGGAACCCGCAGAAGAACACCAGGACTAAGAAGAGAAGAAGTGGCTCAACTAGCCGGTGTAAGTCTTACTTGGTATACATGGTTAGAACAAGGCAGAGATATAAAAGTATCTACTTCGGTATTAGATGCTATTTCTCGAGCATTACAATTAAATAACGATGAAAGGAGATATTTGTATGCTCTAGCGTTAGAGGAAGGAGTGAAACAACCCTTTATAAATGAGAAGGAGAAGGAAATCAGTCCGGCTTTAGTGAAAATTTTGCAGGAACTTCGTTATTGCCCAACGATTATATCAGATAGAAGAAGTCAGATTGTTGGGTGGAATCAAGCAGCAGCTAATGTATTTTTGGATTTTGAACAAATCAATCCGGCAGAAAGGAATATAATACGCTTACTATTCGCAAGAAAGGAATTTAAAAGTTTAGCAGTGAATTGGGAGCATTTTGTTAGAGGATATATCGCAATATTTAGAACGTATTATGGACAGTATGTGGCTGATGACTGGTATGAGCAATTTATACAAGAAATGGAACAGGCATATCCTGAGTTTCGTAAAATTTGGAATGAAAATGAGATAAGCTCTGCTCCTGAAGTATTAATTGAGTTTCGTCATGCTAAGGTAGGTAAAATGTTGTTTAATCTTACTTCATTACAAGTGCATGGGGATACTGATTTAAGATGCAGCGTCTATACTCCAGTTGAGGATACTGAAACTGAGCTTAAGTTAAAACGTTTAATTGAAGGCTAGCTATGATAAATTAGTTTCCTAATTTGCATAAATGACAATGTTCTTTAGAATAGGCCAAGGCTAGCTATCGTTTGGAGAGTAGAAGTTATTCAAGTAATACTTCCTTTACTTTGTTTAGACTGTAAATAAAAAAACAACTAGTATATAGTTCCCATTCGTTTTTTGTATTTGGATGAAGTTGTTGTGTGCATCTAATATAAAAAAGATCCTATGCCACCAATGACATGTCGAATAGCCGAATTTAGTTACGTTCGACATGTTGTCATAACGTTGCTTTACAGAAAAAATTCAGGTTTTCTTGAAATGTTTTACTTGAGAAAATCAGTACTCATAATATATGATGGGCGGTTAACAGTACTTTCTTCTTCAACTAACACCCAGAGAGTTTTAAGTAGCGTTGGTAGCATAGAGAGAAGAACAATGTCCTAAAATGAAAGTGCCCACTAATCTAGCTTGATTTGGTTAAATTAAAGCTTTGCTCGATTAAGTAATAAATTTCTCCTTCTGGATCTGTACGTTCCAAAATAAGTGAAATCCAATGTTCCTTATCCATATGATATCCAGGAAGGATATTTTCCCCATTTCTTAAACTATCACTTATTTCAGGAGGACATTTTAGATTCAGAATATCTATTTCATCACTTCTATCAAATCCCAATTTTTCCGGGAGAACATTCATTATAAGACCGTACCATTTTTTGTTTGACTCATGTCTCAAAGCAGCATAGTGTGGGTATTTCTTCCACGGGTAATCAGGCGATGTACCGTATTTTTCTTTGACGTGTTTAAAGATATCTTCTCTTGTTAACATACTTCAATCATCCCTCCAACTACTTACGGTTACTTTCTTCTCTCTCATTCCATCTTTGAAAAAATCACAGGGATTTGCACTCAATGATCCTTGGTTGTCTATTTTGGTTACTTTAATAGACATGGCACCAATGACAAGTCGAATAACCGATGCTGACCAAAACCGGCTTGTTTTCGCGTTTTGCTTTTTCGAAGGCTTCTTCTCCCCAAGGGAACCAGTCCACAGGGTTGTGGGCGTGTTGAAGTAAATAAGGAGACTTCTCAGCGATTAATCTATTGGGTTTATTTTTCTTTGTCATGGGATCATCTTCTTTCCAATTTGGTTATATTCAGGTTACCACAGTAACCAAAAACAAATACAATAACTGACTGTTTATTGATAAAAGAGATGCAAAAACATAATATAATGTTTCATTATGCCACCGGAGAGAAAAATGAATAAAATTTTGGTGAGTTTACTTTTGGGCTTATTAAAATTTTTTCTTGTTCCACATTCGGGCCAAATTGTTGTATAAAATAGTAAAAGTTTAAACCTTAGTCTATATATAATAAGGACATATCAATCAAATGTAGGGGGAGTTATTATGAAGTGCAATAAAATGAAAAGGGTACAATTAAAAGAGGGAAGCGTATCAATGGCCCTATAAACTACGTCTGCCCTCATTAATGGAGGGGAAATTGTGAATACGTCTTATTCACAGCCAACTTTACGGCACAACCAAGTTTTAATTTGGCTTTGTGTTCTGTCATTTTTCAGCGTATTAAATGAAATGGTTTTGAACGTCTCATTACCTGATATTGCTAACGATTTTAATAAACTGCCAGCGAGTGCGAACTGGGTGAACACAGCCTTTATGTTAACCTTTTCCATCGGAACAGCTCTGTATGGAAAGTTATCGGATCAGCTTAGCATCAAAAAACTGCTCCTATTTGGGATTACGGTAAATTGCTTCGGATCGATAATTGGATTTGTTGGACACTCATTCTTTCCTATACTCATTTTTGCCCGGTTTATTCAAGGGACTGGTGCAGCCGCATTCCCAGCCCTTGTGATGGTTGTAGTTGCGCGCTATATTCCAAAAGAAAACAGGGGTAAAGCATTTGGTCTGATCGGGTCCCTAGTAGCAATGGGGGAAGGTGTTGGACCAGCTATTGGCGGAGTGATTGCTCATTGTTTTCATTGGTCATATTTGCTTCTTATTCCAACTGTAACAATTATCACTGTTCCATTCCTTATAAAACTATTGAAGAAGGAAGAAAGATTAAGAGGTCACTTTGATATGGCAGGGATTATATTGATGTCTGCTGGTATCGTATTTTTTATGCTGTTTACAACATCATATAGCATTTCTTTTTTGATGATTAGTATTCTAACCTTCCTGATTTTTGTAAAACATATTAGGGGAGCCCAAGAACCTTTTATTGATCCTGCTCTGGGGAAAAATGTCTTATTTATGATTGGCGTCCTTTGCGGAGGACTGATATTTGGCACTGTAGCAGGATTTGTCTCTATGGTTCCTTATATGATGAAAGATGTTTACCATTTAAGTACTGCAGCAATTGGAAGCGGGATTATTTTTCCAGGAACAATGAGTGTCATCATCTTCGGTTACATTGGAGGAGTGCTTGTTGATCGGAAAGGTTCTTTGTATGTATTAACAATTGGGATTGCATTGATGTCTTCCAGCTTTTTAATCGCTGCCTTTTTTATAGATGCAACACCATGGCTCATGACCATCGTATTCGTTTTTGTTTTTGGGGGACTTTCTTTCACAAAAACAGTTATATCTACAATTGTGGCTAGTAGTTTGAAACAAAAGGAAGCTGGTGCTGGAATGAGTTTGCTTAATTTCACCAGCTTTTTATCGGAGGGAACGGGTATTGCGATTGTAGGCGGTTTATTATCCATCCGCTTACTAGATCGTAGGATGCTGCCTATTGACGTTGATCATTCCGCTTATTTGTACAGTAATATGCTATTACTTTTTGTAGGAATCATTGCTATTAGTTGGCTAGTAACCTTGATTGTATATAAACGTTTGCGGAGAAATGACTAAAAGGGTTAAAGGATCATCTTGATAAAGAAATTCAAGATTGATCCTTTTTTTGTGAAATGAGTAAACATGCCATCAATGGCATGTGGAATAGCCGATGCTAACCAGAACCGGCTTGTTTTCGCGTTTTGCTTTTTCGAAGGCTTCTTCTCTCCAAGGGAACCAGTCCACAGGGGTGTGGGCGCGTTGGAGGAGATAAGGCGGCTTCTCATTGATTAATCTATTGGGTTTATTGTGAGTGGGCATGGGATCACCTTCTTTCGTGTTTTTCTTTAATAAAACTTTATAACATAACGTTATCACAGATAATAAAAAATGCCTTAGTCTATAGGGTTAACTAAGGCATTTGGAATAGATAGCTTGGAGAATATTCAGGGGGGCTACACCTTCTACAGTCGCTAACGCAATAACTCTCCCTAAACACGTCTGTTGTTATCTAAGGAATGTCGAATGTAATTAAAAAAAGTGAATATTACTCAGTATATAGCTAATCATTTGGAATGAATATGTTTATTGTATATGGAATATATTGGTATATAATAGTGGATTTACAGGAGCTTTCATTACTGATCCAGTAAATAATGATCCGCAAAAGGCGCTTGCTTTAAAATCCGGCTAGGGTTTATTAACCTTTGTATCACAGGATTCAAAAGAATGTCTGCTACCTTAAGTTTTGGGGAAGGCGTGGATATGGATTTAGCAGAGTTTATAGAAGATAAAGGGATGGTTGATGGACTGCTTCTACATGGAACTGGAGTTGGACGTGACAATACCGACACTGCAGGATGGGTGTATGAATAGCAATATTAGTATTATCTAACTGGCCAGCTGGCATAAATGAAGTTCCTGCAAATGTTGGTAATGTAAAACGTACAGTACGCCATGGTGACGGAGCAGCCGGAAAAGTTGCATCCTTTCTTGCTGTTAAAAAAGAAGAAAAGATTAAACATGAAATTTAACTTGGAGGAGGTTTAAACGATTGGGACAATCACGATTACCAAACTCAGTTATTGTAGCTATGGCGTCAAAAAAGCATCGTTTATGGCATTATCTTTGGCATGGATTTCGAAACTCTTGGGAGGGACTTGATTGTAAAGATCGCGAAAAGTTATGTAAGACTCATCCAAATTGGGTGCCGCCACGCCCAGCACTCGATGCCGATGGAAAGCCTAAACGGGATAATGATTCTGGTGAGGACTTCCTTTTCATGCATAGAACGATGATTATGATCGTCAATAAAATTTTAGCAGATGAAGGTGATATTAACTATCCATGGGTTCAAGGGTGGAGGTACCTTCCAAAACCTTCTGATAAAAGTTATCCGATTTTGCCAGCTTATGATAGTCATCGTATTCCAAGGGAAAGACTCGAGTTAGAAAAATCTGTCGATAGATATTGGAGTTATTTTTCAGGGCTTGAAAAGAAATTTACTGATCCAGACTACTTAAGTAGTGTAACGCTTGGCCAGCTTGGTTCTGATATTGAATTTACAATTCACAACAGTATGCACATACGATGGTCAGAAGAATCGAAAGTTGGTTATATGACTGAGCCTAAATTAGGAGATCCTATAGATGATATTTGGAATCAACCTGAGTATAACTGGCTAGGTGATGAATACTCTGCTCATGTGCATCCGATTTTCTGGAAATTGCATGGTTGGGTTGACGATCGAATCAATGATTGGATGAGAATAAATCAAAAAGAGGACTATAAATGGAAGGGAACATGGATTGGTGATACAAGTATCCTGCATCTACATGATGATCATGGTCAAACACCTACCCATGGAGACCATGAACTAATTGCAAATTTAGAGTACTTGGCGGGTTTCTTAGGAAGTACAGGAAAACGGCGAAGCTCTTTTGACCTTCCAGAAATATGTTAGTTAAATAATAACAATGGAAAATGTAAATGCCTCCCCCTTTCGGAATATCATAATCACATTCAAAGTGTACGCAATTTACCTTGTTCATGATAGGAATAACTATAATGATTGGTCTGTCTTCCCTATATGTTGATGGAAAGTGTCAGAAATTGAAATTGAGGAATTTCCAATATTAAAAGTCCATTTTCTCAATGCTGAGAAGGGCTTTTTTTGTTTTAAACTGACTCTTGTTGTTCTAAGATTTTATACGAACTTAACACCAATGACATGTGGAATAGCCGATGCTGACAAGAACCAGCTTGATTTCGCGTTTTGCTTTCTCGAAGGCTTCTTCTCCCCAAGGGAACTAATTTAAAGGGATATGATCATGTTGAATAAATAAATGAAACATTTGAATAACCAAAACGTAACGTATATATCTGTATTTCAGGAGGTAGGTACTTAAGAATGATTAAAAATATTATTGGAACGACGCTTATACTCATTAGTTTTGTGGTATTTGGAATCAATTGGTTGTACCTGGAGCCAAGAGGGTTAGAAGAGATTCCATATTGGATTGTATTTGTAGGTGCTTTATGTGGAGGGTTTATTAAATACTACAATCCAAATCAGAAAAACACGAACGAAAATATGAGTAATGGGAATGGAAAGACAAGAAAAATCGGCAAGACCATTGATCATTTTATTGATGCCGTTTCAGGTGACATTGATAGTGGGGATAGAGATCAAAGAATGAATAACAAACCTAAAAAATAGTCGAACTTAAAAAGCTCGGCTATTTTTAAAAGTCAGCCATTTATTTTGTCATTGGATGAGGTTGTTGAGTGCATTTAATATAAACCGCCAATGCAGCGGCTTGTTCTCGCGTTTTCGAGAAAGAAGAGGTTTTTTTAACCTCTTCTTTTCTTTTTTTATAAGACACTGGTATTCACCAATTAATTTACATTTTCGAGGATAAGAAGCGCCGTTCAACAAAAGGCATAAAAAAGTGAAGGATCATTCCTCCTAAACAGACCGTTAAAAGGGTTCCGATGCCGATAGGGCCTTTAAATATAATAGCTAATACTAAGAAAAGAGCATATACCAATGTTCTTGAAAATAAGATCGTTCTTTTGGAGATATCTCGGATAATGAGTGTTAAATGATCGATAGGAGTAGATGCAAATTTTGTCTGAAGATAGATGGCTGTTCCAAGACCGATGAGCACCAAACCGATACCGAAACAAATCAGTTTGCTTACCCACATGTTTGGAGAAATAGTGGTTTTTACTATAAACAACCATAGGTCAATGCCTATCCCAGTAATAAATGCTGTAATCAAGCCCAGCAACATAGGTTTTTTTCTCGTTAAGATAGAGTTACAGATTAAGAGGATCACAGAAATAAGAACCTCCCAGCTTCCCACGGTAAGCCCGACTTCTTCGGAAAGACCAACCAAAACGGCATCAAAGGGAGATGTACCCAGTCCTGATTGTATGGTTAAGGAAATGCCTAAACTTAATATGAGGATACCTAAGCCGTAATAAATATATTTCATTTTATATTCCGTGATATGTCTTTTGTCATCAAGACGTGTGGGATGCCGTCTTCCATAAATTCCTGTGAAGAAGTCTGATAGCCCAGTTTTTTATAAAAGCCTGCTGCCTGTGTTTGCCCATGCAGCTTAAATGTAGCCATTCCTTTTTCTTTCATGATGTTTTCTAACCCGCTTATGATGACTTGGCCCAATCCATACTTACGGTAAGGTTTTAGGATGCAGATTCTTTCCAGCTTACCTGTATGATCAACGATGCGCACACGGCCTGTGCCAACTGGCTGATCCTCATGATATACCAAGATATGCTGGCATTGTTCTTGGAGCGTATCAAATTCATCGAACTCATCGGATTCAGCTACATGTTGCTCCTCAATGAATACCGTTCTTCTAATATCTAAAGCAACGTGTAAATCATTTTCAGTTGTTATTCTTTTTATATTCATATTTGATCAATCCTTTTCTGATATTAATCTGGACTGTACAGCATGCATGTGGTCTTATAGTAGTAAGGTTAAAACAATTTTGTTGTAATTGCAACAAAAATACGTGAGGGGTTTTAGGAATGAATGACATTTTGCGTGAGATCGGCATGATTGCAAGAGCGTTGGATTCCATAAGCAATATTGAATTTAAAGATTTGGACTTAACAAGAGGGCAGTATCTCTATCTTGTACGTATATACGAAAATCCGGGAATTATTCAAGAAAAATTGGCGGAAATGATAAAAGTGGACCGAACAACAGCCGCGCGGGCCATTAAGAAATTGGAAATGCAGGGATTTATTCAAAAACAGCCGGATGAGCAAAATAAAAAAATAAAAAAACTGTTCCCGACCGAGAAAGGGAAAAAGGTTTATCCATTGTTAAGAAGAGAAGGAGAACACTCCATGGAAGTGGCCTTGTCCGGTTTTACACCTGAGGAAAAGGAAACCATTTTTAAACTCGTTCACAGAGTCAGGAAAAATATAGAACGTGATTGGGAATATGTGAAGAAGGGGAACAAGAGGGACTATTAATGTACAAAGTAACAGGTCGAGCTGATACTGGCGAGAATCGGCTTCTCCTCAAAAATACCAGTCTGCTGGAGTGCGGGGCATTTTCAAGATAATCTGCCTTGAAAATGTTCCGTTCACTTAAAAGGAACCCTTCTCTTTTCTGTAAAATCTTTAAAGTCATTTTCATCCATTTTTACTTATATACTCATTTCCCCACATCCTCATGGATGCAATAATAGGAGAAAGTTTTTCACCGAGTTCGGTTAGAGAATATTCCACCTTCTTGGGGACAGTATTCTCTACTTTTCTTTTCACAACGCCATCTGCTTCCAGTTCTCTCAGCTGCAGCGTCAGGATTCTTTGTGTAATACCTGGAATTAATCGTTTCAGCTCATTAAACCGGACTGATTTGTGAGACAGGATGTCGATGATGATTCCTTTCCATTTCCCTCCGATAATATGCAGCGTCATTTCCACGGGACAAGCCTTTTTTACTTCTGCAGTGCAAGCGCCAAATCCATTTAACCGGTTACCCATACTCGTCACCTCACAATGTAAGTTGCAAAAATGTGCGTAATTACATATCTAGCTCAGATGTATTACAGTAATGATATCAAAAACTTCCAAAAGGAGTGGCTTGCATGAACTTGAGACAATTATCAGAACATGTCTTTCAATGTGAATTTGAGCTTGATGTGCCTCTTCGTATCCCGGTTCATACTTGGTTTATGAAAGATGGTGATGATGTTTATATTATTGATACGGGAATAGAACGTTTTGCTGATGCTCAAATTAGGGTAGCACTAGCGATCGGCAATCCAAAAGCCATTTTGCTTACCCATGGCCATAGCGATCATATTCAGGGGGCATCAAAATGGTTAGAGAGATTTGATATTCCGATTTTTGCGCATCAAAAAGAACTAGTGTATATCAATGGAGAAGCGCCTTATCCGAACAAAAATGAAGTGGAGAACACAGGGGTAGCCCATATTGTCCAGCCGCTGACAGAGCAAACGCTGGCTCACCTGCCTTTGCAATACTATTTAACACCCGGTCATTCCCCGGGGCATGTTGTGTACCATCATGAAATCGATCATACCCTATTAACTGGAGACCTTTTTATCACAAGTAAGGAGGATTTACACCCGCCTATCAGAAAATTCAGTGTTGATATGAATGAGAACATCGACAGCGGAGCGATAATAGATGAAATCAAACCAACGCTCATTTGCTCTTCACATGGCGCAGAAATTCTTTATAACGAAGAGTTGTATAAAAACTATGTGTTAAGGTATAGGGACTAAAAGAAATAAGAAAAAACATACCAAATGAATTGGTATGTTTAGAGGGGAATTTAAATATACTCCGATATCTCAATGAGGTTCTGATCGGGGTCTCTTATATAAACAGATAGAATCGGGCCGAGTGCACCGGTTCTTTTTACTGGCCCTTCTTCGACATTGACGTTCGTTTTCTTGAGGTGCTCCAGTACTTTACTAATAGGCTCATCAGAGATCAAACATAAGTCGGCAGATCCCGGGAGCGGGTGCTTGGCTTTAGGTTCGAATTCATGACCGGCCTCATGCAAGTTTATTTTTTGATTGCCAAAACGCAAAGCTTTTCTGCCTGCGCCAAATGTTTCTTCTTCCATTCCCAAAACAGATGTATAAAAGTCGATTGTCTCTTGAAGGTTTTGTACCGTTAACACCAAATGGTCAATTCGTTTGATCATGAGCATTCCCTCCTGCGGAAATTTTACTTTACAGCATCTGATATTGTGATAGCGTGTTTGATTTTAGCTGCAAGGCCGTGCATTTGGGCGAGCGGAACAGAACATGCCGCGATTCGTATGCCCTTTGAAAGCGGGGGTGCAAAGATGTTCTGGGCAGCTAACATCTCGCTGGCTTCATCAGGATGGATGCAAGGGATTGTAATGAAAAAGCCAGAATGGTAAGGCAATATGCTTAGTCCAATTTGATGGGCTTCATTGATGAACACTTCAGCCCGTTTCGCAATTAATGTTTGATATGCTTCACGTTCAGTGTTCACCTTGTTTAGCAGCATTTTATCGTTATAAATCGCAGAAAGCAAAGTCATACAGCCTCGATTGACATTTGACCACCTGGAGCGGCTGGTGACCAATACAGCGTTTTCAAATTCTTCAGCCACGCTCTTGCTGGAGGATACTCCAATTAAAGCTCCAGTCCGCTGGCCGTATACTGTAAAGCCTTTCGACATGCTGAAGGCAAAGGTGACAACGATGTTGGAAGGGAGATTGCTAAACTTTTTCATGAATGAGCGTGCGTTTACGGGGTCCTTTGTAAAGTCGATATAGGCAATATCAATGAGCAATGTGATTGTTTTGCTGCTTTTTTTAGCGGATTCTAATATCACATGTTTAATGATCTCATCCCATTCATGATCTGACATACTGTATCCCGTTGGGTTGTGATTCGGCGAATTTAAGATGATCACGACATGGTCCTGTTTGACGAGCAGATGGCTGACCATATGTGAGAATGATGTCAGATTAAACGTCATATCAGCGTCTAATAAAGAGAAGGTCATCAAATGGCGCCCAGTGTCTTTGCAGATGGTTTCATAGGGTGTCCAGTACCAATCGTGAGTTAATATGGTATCGCCAAAATTTGAATAGTTCCAAATCACATTAGAAATGGCACCGGCGCCGCCTGCGCTTGCAACCGCCCGTATATAGGCGTCAGGTCTGGACTCTCCGAAAGTATGTGTCACGGCTGCTTCCAAAAAGCTGGGCAATCCGGCTACCGGGCTGTAGCTGATCATGTCTTGAATGGGTATGCTGCGAAATAATTCTTCCACAGAAGGCAGACAGACGATGTTTCCGTCGTCATCTGCAATGGTTCCCATTGAAGCATCGATCACGTTTTCTTTTCCATATTGAATGATGGCTTGTTTAGCAGCCATTCCTATACCAAATAATTTATCAACATACACTTTTCCCTTTGCATGGGCTGCTACCCTCGATTCCATGGATCCTCACCGTCTCCTTTGTATTTTTATCTGTCATTCGTTAGTTCTTGCTTGAGAAATCTATGAATCTAACATGTCACAGCCTTTATTGCGCAATGTTTGATCAATCCAATCTCTATCCCACTAATGTCTGCCATCATTTTTGGTGTACCTCTATTCCTTTTTGAACGTTCACAGATAAATACTGACGGCAGAGTAAACTAGCAGCAAACACATAATGATGCGAAATATTTTATCGTATTTGTCAAAGAGTTTTTTGAACACAGAGCCGAATCCTGACCATAACAGCAGCGCCAGCCAGCCGAGAATGATGGCTAATGTGAGATAAAGAATGATCGATGTCATTGAATGCTGGAACGGCAGGATAAATGCACTCATCAATGTTAAGAAGAACAGAATGCTTTTGAAATTGATCATTTGAAAAATAAAACCTGATAGAAAAGAAGAATGCACATCTTCAGAATCCTTCTTTGCTTTTTTGGACATGCCGACCTGCCATGCCAAATAAAGCAGATAGACTGCACCTGCTATTTTGAAGTATGGTTCTGCAACCGGAATCCATTTGTATAGTCCTATCGTAAATACACCGCTGAGAATCCCAAGGACTGCAAAGCCTGCCAAAATGCCGCTATTGAAACGCCATGACCCTATAAAGCCAAACCGCCGCGCTTCATTCATCATTAAGATGTTGCTCGGGCCAGGCGTAATGGATGTCAACATCACATACGATAGAAAAGCTATTATACTCATAAAATCACCTTCATTTACTAATGTCGTACGGGGTAGTTTTTATTGTATGATAATGATATCTATAAATAAAATTGAAATATAAAAAAGCATTATCATTTTTTTCGATAGATCATAAAAGGAGAAATCGTATGGAGATCAGACATCTTATCACGTTTCAAACCATCGTAGAGCAGGGGAGTTATACTGGCGCCGCGGCGAAGCTAGGTTATACGCAATCCACGATCACCACTCATGTCCAAGCGCTCGAGCAGGAGATCGGCGGGGCGTTATTCACGTACGAGAAAAGGAGTTTAAGACTGACAGCTTTAGGAAGAGAATTGATCCCTTTAGCTGAGGATTTACTATCAACCCATGAACAGATCAAGAATATGCAAAACGTTCACGAAGTTAAGGGTGTGTTGAAAGTAGCGGCACCTGAGTCGTTAACCATTTCCAGACTCGGGCCGATCATAAGGGAATTTTCGCTCAAATATCCTCATGTCAAAATCATTTTAAGCAACGGCACATGCGGGCAGAATCAGGTGGATTTATTAAGCGGACGAGTCGATGTCGCGTTAATGGTCTATCCGGAAATCAATATTGAAAAATGCATTCATTATACATTAACCGAGGAGGAGATAGTCCTTGTGGGCAGTATGGATGGACCGGATCATTTTGATGATTACAAACAGGAAAACAACAGCCATTTCTTTATTACAAATGAAGAGGGCTGCAGTTATCGGACCATGTTTGAAACATATCTTGTGAAGAGTGACATCCGCAGCTTTCAAACAATGGAGCTGTGGAGTATCGAAGCGATCAAACAAACGGTCATGAGCGGGCTTGGATTTTCTGTTTTGCCTTATATCACAGTGAAAGAAGAAGTAGAGGCAGGTAGGCTAAAAATCCTTCATCATGCTGAAACCTTTGATCCGCTTTACTCTCATATGTTAATCAAAAAGAAAAAATGGCAGATGCCTGCCGCAGAGGCTTTTGCGGAGCTTGTTTTACATTCGATTCGTGAGGCGGTGTGCTGAAAATCAGTGGGAAAAGGAGCGGGTGTAACGCTCACTCCTTTTCTATTTAAACGGCAGCTGTGAGCTTTGGTTTTACAAATTTCATAAAAATCCCTCTGACTAATGGACCCATAATCAGTAATTGCAAGGGATAAGCTAAGATGAAATTTTTCAATACAATCATCAGGTAAGCGTTGAAGAGGCTGTTCCCGTTAAGTCCATTTGATAAAGCGGCTGTCACTAAACCGAACACAGACATACAAAGCACCATGCCGATCACCATACACGTAGACATGGCGAGGATGACATATAATTTCTTAGACTTGTCGAACGGCAAACTGAACGCAATCTTTTTGGCAAGGGGATCCACTAATAGTAAATCTAACAGCAGTGCGACCATAAAACCGATGACCATTTCAGAAACCGTCACCAGTGAAAAATCCTGTATGGCTCCGTTGATGATAGCATTGTAAATCGACATGACGCAGACCATTCCAAAGCACATCATCACGCCAAATATAAGACCTTCTTTTTTATTTGTTGGCATACAATCAATCCTTCTCTCCATAATCGGTGATTAGTATACCAATGAACCACTCATGCTCATAAGTGACAAATTTGTGAACAATTCATAGGCAGGAATCATCTTTTTTTGTCATCAGTACATGCGGGATGCCGTCCAGTATAAATTCTTCTGAAGCTGTCTGATAGCCGAGCTTTTCATAAAAGCCTGCCGCCTGTGTCTGGCCGTGCAGTTGGAATGCAGAAATGCCCTGTTCTTTCACAATGCGTTCTAACGCATCGACGATTACTTTGCCCAGCCCGAATTTGCGATAGGGCTTCAGAATGCAGATTCTTTCCAGTTTCCCCACGTGTTCAACGATACGGACACGGGCAGTGCCAACGGGTTTATTCTCATGATAAACGAGGATGTGCCGGCAATCTTCACGGAGTGTATCGAACTCATCGAATTCATCGGAAACGGGACAGCCTTGTTCTTCTGCAAATACAGTTTTTCTGATTTCAAACGCTGTATGTAAATCATGCTCTGATGTTATTCTTTTCACATTCACGATGTGATCCTCCCTTACTCAGAAAAATGGCTGATGACGTATTGTTTAAAGGTCTCAGCAACCGGCGATAAAAACCGGCCTTCTATCCAGGCGATTCCTATGACACGCTGACATTCCGGCCAGCTGACGCGGATTTTTGTAATTTTGCTTTGGTCCAAGCCTTTTAGGTCGGGCAGAATGGATATGCCGAGTCCGGCAGCGACAAAACCTGCCGCAGTGGCGGCTTCTTCCCCTTCAAACATAATGTTCGGCTGTATATCGGCTTTCTCAAACAGTTCATCGACTGTCATCCGAAGTGCGTAGCCTTTTTTCAATAAAATAAAACGCTCCCCGGCAATCTCACTCAGGGTAATGCTTTCACGATTGGCTAATGGGTGATCGTTTGGCACAAATACAAAAAGTTCTTCACTCCACAGCTTGATCCATTGGATCGGTTTTTCTGGCTTGATCGAAGCGAGGAGGCAGAGGTCCAGATCTCCGGATTTTAATCGTTCAAGCAGCCAATAAGAATGGTTTTGCTTCAACTGGAAGGCAATGTTGGGGTATTCCTGTTGGAAGGAGCCGATGAGATCGGGCACGAGCGTTGTTCCTAAAGTATGCAAAAAGCCGAGAGATACTTCGCCTTGGTCTGGCTTTAATAAGGCTTGGATTTCCTGTTTTCCCTCGGTGTACTCCTTCATCATCGCCTCTACCCTCCGTAAAAAGATGTGCCCATATTTATTTAAGGTAATGGATCGTCCTTGCCTGTCGAATAGCGGGACGCCTAAATGATTTTCCAGTCTGGCGATAGAGCGTGAAAGCGCAGGCTGAGTGATGGAGAGGCTTTTTGCCGCCTTCGTCACGTGCTGCATCTGGGCCAGTGTTTGAAAATATTCAAGTTGTTCCCATTCCAATCATCATCCCTCCCATATTACATATAAGCATGAAAAGCATATTTTATATGCATTATACAACATATATTAACGGTGCTAAGATAAATGTATAAACAGACTCGAGGATGTTTGAATTCGTAAGAAATAAAGGATGGTTGTTTATGAATGGCAGTGCTCAACAACATGCGGAGGGGCCGATAAAGTCCCGATGACATACATTCAAAAAGGCACACCGGTTTTTCGGAAAATTACGTTTGCTTTCTTTGCCGCGGGTTTTAATACATTTGCGATACTTTATTGCGTACAGCCGCTCATGGAGGAATTCACGCGAGAATTTCATGTAACGCCTACGGCGGCGAGTCTTTCTTTATCTGTTACCACAATGCTGTTAGCTGTGAGCATGCTTGTCTTTGGTTCGTTGTCAGAGGTGTGGGGGCGCAAGCCGATTATGGCTGTATCCATGCTGGCCGCATCCGTTCTCTGTCTGGCGTCGTCCTTCAGCCCGAACTTTCATACGCTGCTTGTATTGAGAACCATTCAAGGGGTTGCGCTCGCTGGGCTTCCGTCGATTGCGATGGCTTATCTCGGAGAAGAAATAGAACCCGGAAGCCTTGGGTCGGCGATGGGGCTGTATATCAGCGGAAACGCGATAGGCGCCGTTTTTGGAAGGATCGTTTCAGGGCTCCTGAGCGAGTTTTTTAATTGGCATATGGCGATGGGGGCAATTGGTGTAATTAGTTTGATCGCAAGTATTATATTTTTTATGAATTTGCCTCCATCCAGGCACTTCACGCCGAGAAAATTGGAGCTCGGGCAATTGGGAATATCTTTAATCAGCCACTTGAAGGATCGGAAACTATTAAGCTTGTTTCTCATTGGTTTTTTACTGCTCGGGAGCAATGTTGCATTGTTCAACTACATTGCGTATGTGCTGTTGGAACCGCCGTATTCGTTTAATAAAGCAATTGTCAGCTGGATTTTTATTGTGATGATTGTAGGGATTTTCAGCTCATCTTTCATTGGAAGAATGGTTGATCAATATGGTTATCCGAAAATCCTGATGATGAATATCTTCATCGTCATCGCAGGTGCTTTATTAACGATAAACAGTATGTTAGCAGTGAAAATTCTGGGGATTGCGCTCTTTACATTCGGCTTCTTCGGCGGGCATTCAGTCGCCAGCAGCTGGGTAGGCAGGAGAGCCCTGCACAACAAAGCGCAGGCTTCATCGCTGTACTTGTTCTTTTATTATGCCGGTTCAAGTATTTGCGGAACGGTCGGCGGGCTATTCTGGTCTGCTTTTCATTGGCTGGGTGTCGTCGGTATGATTGTCATCATGCTGCTGGTTGCGTTTGGGCTGTCGGGATACTTGGCTAGAAGTGTGAAAATGCCGGATAAAAGTAACGAAAAAGGATTGGATTGATGGCAGAAAAAAGGACCGCAGTCGGGTCCTTTTTTATTTCCAATGGGCAGGGATTTGTAGAGATGGCGGCAGCTTTGTGTTCGAGTCGCCTTTTGCGGCATTCACCTGTGCCTGCGTCAGAAAGATGCTCCCGGTTAGGTCAGCGCCGCTGAGATCAGCGTCTCTTACATCTGCACCGATAAAGTCTGTCATTCTCAAATCAGCATTTCTCAGGTCGGCAGCTATGAGCAGCGCCCCTCTTAGGTTTGCTCCTCGCAGATCAAGCCCATTCATTTTTGCGCCGATCAGGACACTTCCCCGGCTGATTTTTTTCGGAAGTTTTCGATTGCAGGCTTGGGCACGCACCAGCTCACTCGTTTTTAACAGCCATTCATTAACCTCGGCTCGATATTCGTTCACCTGCAGTGTCAGCAGGTTTTCCTTGCTGAGTCTGGTGAGCTTGTCTATCTTATCGAAACAGGCCCGAAGCTCACAATGAATCGGCTTGGCTGTCTCTATAGAAAGAGCTTCATGTATATACCAGAGCATTTCGTGCAGCTGCTGCATAATAGGAAAAACGTCAAACATCTCGCTTGCTGTTTCGGGGTTGTTTTGCCAATCCTTTCCCTCATAAGTAATTTGAGATACCTTCTGGCCGGCGCCAAAGCATTCATAAGCAGAACAGCCTCGAAACCCTTTTTCTCTGAGGTCTTTATGTATAGAACATTGATAGTTTGATTGTAAGTTGCGGCAAGGCGTGCCCCCGTCTTTATCAAAAGCAAAATCCGCTGATTTCGCATAAGGCAAGGCGACACAGCACAGACCAAAACAATGCTGGCAATCCGCGCTTAAATCATGATGTATATTGTCATGTAACGATAATTCCGCAGACAATATCATTCACCCCTTCACTTGGGAACTTTGTTAAATATATGCTATTTGATTATATAGGAAATATTGATACTTTTCATTTTGTTTTTACGGCTTCGGCGGGTCAAACGATGTATAATATATCCATCATGATGATTGGGAGGGAATCCTCTTGGAACAGCAAATAAAAGACATCATATCTGCATGTGATTTGGCAATCCAAAATGAAGATTTTGATACACTGATGAATTATTACACGGAAGATGCCGTTTTAGTTGTGAAGCCCGGCATGATCGCGCGAGGTAAAGAAGAAATCAAAAAAGCGTTTATGGCAATCGCGGACTATTTCAATCATCATATTGTCCCGACACAAGGGGAAATGATCATTTTGGAAGCAGGAGACACTGCACTGGTCCTTTCTCAGACACTGCTTGATTCGGATAAAAAGGATTCCGAGTATGCGATGGAAAGAAGGGCAACCTATGTGTTTAAGAAGAATGCACAAGGCGAGTGGCTTTGTGCAATTGATAATTCATATGGTACGGCTTTAATTGGTGTTTAGCGTTCAGATATGTCTTCGATGTGCCATTCCTGCATATAATGATTCATTCAGCTGATTAGGGAAGGTGACTCCATTGAATCTGTATGACTTTAGTATGGCACCTTATTGGTTTTATGCAGGCAGGCACGGAGGACTTGTTCAACATCCATACTTATTTCGGCAGCCGGTTTCCTCTCGCGCAATCATTACATCAGCCCGCGGGGATGTAACGGGAGACGGCGTTATTGACGAAGTCTTTCTTACTGGCACCCAAATGCCCGGCAGCCCTTTATGGCGAAATATCACATTGGTGATCCGTGACGGCAGAACCCATCAGGAACAGCGAATCCAGCTCCAAAACAATATGGGATACAATCCGTCTCTTTTTCTTGGGGATATGACAGGCGACAAGATTGATGATGTGGCAGTGGTGGTGGATACTGGGGGAAGCGGCGGCGCTATATATGCATATATTTTTGCCTATCTAAACCGGCAGTTCCGGCAAGTTTTCAATTCGGATGTGTTTCATGATGAATTTAAATACAGTGTGAGCTATCAAAATCAATATAAAGCAAATGTCATCAGCCACCATCAGAACGAAACGTATACCCTTGATCTTACTTACAAGGGCAGGGAATATTTGAATGAGATTTATACTGCTCAGGGTGTGTTGAAAATGCCGATAGAAGGCTGGGTGAATCCTTTGTCTGGCTTGTATCCGGTTGATTTTGACAGAGACGGCACATACGAACTGCTGGCGTATCAGCGGATCGCCGGGAGGTATAACGCTGACTCGCTGGGATATGTCCAAACCGTGTTGAAATGGAACGGGCAGAGGTTTATATTTGACCGCCAGACTGTTTCGATTTTTGGGAGTGACTTATCGTAAGTATTCTTTCGAGGCAGAAAAAGAGTGCTTTCAGCAAGCACTCTTTATTCCAGCTTAATTCGTTTAACATCCCCTAATACAAACACATAAAAAACCAATCCCAGCAACAGCACAAATCCGGCCACCAGAAAGCTGAGCGTAAAGGAGCCTGTCACATCAAACAAATATCCCGTCAGTGAAGCAGCAATAATCCCTCCGAACAGGTTGTTTGCCAGGTTCACCATGGAGCTCAGCATGGATACGGAACCGATCGGCGCCAGTTCCGCGGAAATGGACCAGCCGACTGGAGCGGTTGCAGAAATACCGGCAAGGCCGATTGAAATACAGACAATTGCGATGGTGATATTGTTCGTCAGAATCGAGCCTAAAAAGAAAAAGCCGAAGCTCATTCCGACAATGATCACGGTTCGGTACACCTTGGTGTTAGAATAGCCTTTCTTAATAAAGTAATCGACGAGCCATCCGCCGACCACGATTCCTGAGATGGTTGAGATCAGCCACGGCACGGCTGTAAATAAACCCGACGACATGAGATCCATTCCGTATGTATGCTTAAAGAAAGTCGGAAGCCAGGTGAGCAGCAGGTTAAATGTATAGCCGTACCCTGTAAATCCGATCATTAAGCCCCATACTTTACGGTTGGCGAAAAGCTTTTTTAAAAGCGGACCCGTTTTGTAAGGAATTTGCTCTGTTGTGATCGTATTGTGTTTTTGAATATAGTTTAATTCGCTTTTGGAAATGCGTTTGTGCCGTTCAGGCTGCTCATAATACTGCCAGAAAAAGATCGTAAACAGCACATTGATGCATCCAATCGTCAAAAAGGCGACACGCCAGTCAAATGTGGTGACAAGAAAGGCGACCAATGGCGCGCCGATCACGTTTGAAAATTTGGCGGCCGAGTCGAACAGAGAGTTTGCCAATCCCCGCTCACTTGGAGGAAACCATAGAGCGGTTGCCTTAGAGGCGGCAGGGAAAGCAGAGGCGCTTGTCAGCCCTATGAGAAACCGGAACAGATACAACAGCAATTTTCCTTGCAAAAAAGCAAGAAGAATCGTTAAAAAGCTCCATATTGTCATTCCAATCCTCGTGACCCACGCCACGCCAAACCGGTCCAGCAAACTTCCGACAGGCAGCTGCATCAGTGTATAGGAATAAGTGTAAATGGAAAACACGATGCCGAGTTCGGTTGCTGTAAGATGAAACGAATCTTGTATCGCAGGGGCCGCTACAGAGATGGCCACTCGGTCAAAATAATTAAGAATAATAATGCCGCTGAGTAACGAAGATATGTACCATCTGGTATGTCCAGGCCGTTTCACGCGCTCTTGACTCATGATGAAAACCTCCTCTGTCATAGCATGATCTCCTGATGGAAATACCATTCAAATTTTAAATACCACAGCGTGCTTTTGCGTAAACGGACAGCAGGAATTTGACTGGAAAAGCCCTGTGCTTTAGAATGAAAGTAATAAAAATGAACACTCCAAAGGGGAGTAGCTTTCACAGTAAAGTCGTCATTACGGGACAAGACGTCCTCGGCTTTGCTGGCAATCTAATTGTTAGCGAGACCTTTGCCAAATCTGATTTGGTGAAGGTCTTTTTGTTTCGGAACTTCACCAAATCGGTGGAGTTTTTTCATTTTTATCAAAAAGGGAGAGGAGCGTCAGGATGTCTAAGCTGAAAAAGTGGCTGAAGCGTGAATTGGTGAAAAAAGGGCTGCCATTAGCGAAAGAGAAATTGATCCCGATCTTAAAAGAAAAAATGAAGAAGAAACGATGAGGAGGCTGACGATGAAGATCATTTTGACAGTACTTGCCGGAGTGGGGCTTTTGAGTGCAGGCGGATGCGGCATGCTTGATCAGGTGAATGACGGTTTGAACTATACGAGTGAAGCAACGGGCTATGTGGAGAAGGTCAAGACATTTGCAGAGGAAGCGCCTGAATTGGCTGAACAGGCTGTAAATGACACCGAGGCGAAAGAAAAACTAGAGGCACAGCTTGAATCGATTCAGAAGGCCGCCGCTGATTTTAATGAATTAACGCCGCCTGATGCCGCGGCGGAGATTCATCAAACCATTCAGGAGCATAACGAAACATTGCAGAAAAGTGCTGACGATGTGTTGAAACAAGTGGAGGAAGGCAAGGTATCGCTTGAAGAATGGGAGCGGTCAGACCTTGTCCAGAACGCAAAACAAATCACTGATGTGATGGGACAAATTGAAAAGCTGGGTGAATAAGAAAAAGCATCCCTACACGGGATGCTTTTTTATTAATCAGCCATTGCGTCTGTTAAGACAGGAACGACTTGTTTTTTACGGGAAACAACGCCTTTAAGAAGGGCTGTGTTGTTTTCTAATGTAACGTTGAACGCTTTTTCCACTTTCGCTGCTTCGTTACCGATCGCAAGGGCAAGTGAATCATTTTCTAAGATGTCTGTGATGACAAGAAGGAACAGGTCAAGGTTCTTCTCAGCCACAACTTTTGAAATGACAGCTTCTAATTCAGCTTGGCGTTTTTTCACATCTTCAATGTCTACTGTGTTCACTTGTGCGATTTCGACTTTTTTGCTGCCGAGTGTGAATTCTTTCGCATCAAGAGAAATCAGTTCTTCCACTGTTTTTTTGCTTAAATCAGCGCCCGCTTTCAGCATGTTCAAGCCGTATTCTTCAGCATCTACGCCGGCGATTTCCGCAAGCTCTTTTGCTGCCGCTACGTCTTGGTCTGTGCAAGTTGGAGATTTGAATAACAGTGAGTCAGAAATGATCGCAGACAGCATAAGGCCGGCAATTTCTTTCTCGATTTTCACGTTATTTTCTTTGTACATTTTGTTTAAGATTGTAGCCGTACAGCCTACAGGCTCAGCACGATAGTAAAGCGGCTCAGCTGTTTCAAAGTTAGCGATGCGGTGGTGGTCGATCACTTCCAGAACCTGAACATCCTCAATATCCTTGATGCTTTGCTGGCGTTCGTTATGGTCAACAAGGATAACGCCGTTTACTTCGTTTGCAGCTGTTTCAACAAGACGCGGGCTTTCTTGTTTAAAATAGTCAAGCGCGTATTGTGTTTCGCCGTTGACTTGTCCAAGGCGGACTGGCTCAGCATTGAAGCCGAGTTTGTTTTTCAAATCAGCATAAGCAATCGCAGAACAAATCGTATCTGTATCTGGGTTTTGGTGTCCGAAAATAAGTATCTTTTCCATGATAGCTCCTTATCTTTTTTTAAGTAGTGTAATCTTTATATAGTTTAACACGTCTTGCTGCAGGTGTAATCATACAAACCCTTAAAAATTGATGTGAATAAGAAGCATTTTCTTTGAGCTGAGGGGGAAAGGTGTGTAAAATACTGGGTAGCTTAGTTGCAAAATGTAATGTAGTATCAAAAAAGGTACTATTGGAGGGTCTAGTATGAGTGAAAAAAAGAATATATACCCGAACAAAGAAGGCTGTCCTGTTGAATTTACGCTAGATGTCATTGGCGGAAAGTGGAAAGGAATTCTTTTTTATCACATGATAGATGGCAAGAAACGGTTTAATGAGTTTCGCCGAATCTGCCCGAGTATCACTCAAAGAATGCTCACCCTTCAGCTGCGCGAGCTGGAAGCGGACGGCATCGTGCATCGTGAGGTGTATCACCAGGTACCGCCCAAGGTTGAATACTCTCTGACGGAATTTGGGCGAACGCTTGAACCGATTGTTTTGCAAATGAAAGAATGGGGAGAATCCAATAGAGATGTCTTGGAATCATATCGTTCGAACGGTTTGCTAAAGGATCAGCAGAAATAGCAGCAAAGGGAATTCCTTTGCTGCTTGTTTTATTTCATCGAAAGGGCTCTGTTGGCGTTTCTGACATCATTTTTTAACAGCTCAGACAGGTTATAAGATGGATAGTATCCATGCTGATACATGTATTGAAAAACTTGCGCATGCAACTGTATGGCAGCATTCAGCTGTTTGACCAGTATGTTTCTTAATTGAGGTGTAGCTGTTTCAGTAATCGCGATGGCATAGCTGCGGACAGATGTTTTGGCAAAACCGAGCAGGTCGCCACTGTAAAAGGGGTCATCCGCGCGTTCTTCTTCTTCATCCTCTCGCGGCGCCTGAGGGAAGAATGGGAGAAGCTCTCTTAAATTTTGCTCAACGGCCTGAATGGAGACACTGTAAAGCTGTCTGAGCTGAGGGTCTCTTACTTCTCTTATCATTTTCTTGAGTCTAATGAGTCCATTTGATTGAAAAGCAACCAGCTCATGCATTTCCAATGTTTCATGCCAAGCCAATGTTCTGCGTTCATCCATGTAACAGTTCTCCTTTATCAATCAGATTCCATATCAGCATATGCCCAACGATTAATGTTGTTCATGATGTTTTGAAGTTTTTAAAACGGGAAATTCACCTTATATAGGACACGGGTTGAGAACATGCAAAAAGAGGTGAAACACGATGTGGGACATGATAAAGGACTTTTTCTTGTTTAGCAGCGGCGTTCTGCAGGCAACAACCCTTTTACTGGTCATCTTAATCTTTATGTATGTCAGAAAAACGAAAAAGAAAAACAAGGAATCTTCTGGCTTTATGGATGATAAACATTAATCGTGATGGGCATTCTTTTTAAAGAATGTCTTTTCATTTGCAATGTTCCACATGAAACATTGGCGTCATTTTACTTGCGATTTGGACTTATGTTAAAATATAAAAGCAAAATGTAGAGATGATATAAAAAACATTCGGTGCAAAACATGTTGCAGCGATAAAAAAGAGCAGTCGTTTATGCTGCTCTTTTCTATTCGTATGTTCAGGATGATACGAGGTGACTAAGTGAAACAAACGAGAGCATTATTGGAAGGTGCTATTTTAATCAGTCTGTTTGCGATCATCACGCTTTTGGTCGTTTATGTTCCTGTAATTGGAACAATTCTGTTATTTGCACTGCCGCTGCCCATGATCCTGTATACGATCAGACATGGATTGAAGTTAGGGATATGGATGGGCGCTGTCAGTCTTCCGGTTGTTTTTATAGTCGGGTCTTTTAACGGACTTATTGTAGCTTTTATGTCAGCTTGCGCCGGCATTGCCATGGGACATTTTTTCAAAAGGAAAGAGCCCGGGCACGCCATTATTTCGGGCGCTCTTATTTATATGCTTTGTATTGTCTTCTATTTTGTGATAAGCATTCAGTTTTTGGGTATCAATATCATTGATGAAGCGATGACACAATACCGGCAATCCCTTGATATTGTAGAAACTGTAGTGAAGCAGTCGGGCAATGCTGAACAGCTTGAGAAGCAATTGAAACTGATGGAAGAACAATTGGGTATGGTTCAATATCTTTTTCCAACAGCTATTGTGATGGTAGGAGCTATTTTTTCTTTCCTCAGTTACTTTATCGCTAAGCCGCTCTTAAGGCGATTCTCCCCCGATATTCCTAATCTAAAGCCTTTTAGAGAGTTGAAGTTTCCGCAAAGTGTTGTAGTGCTGTATTTAATAATTGTCATGCTTTCATTTTTGCCTTTAGAAAAAGGCCAAATGCTGTACTCTATCGCTTTAAATGGGGAGTTTATACTCGGGTTTCTGATTTTCATCCAAGGTTTATCATTTATCTTTTTCTATTGCCATAAGAAAAAATATCCGAAGGCTGCGGCTGTGATTGCGGTGGTTCTTGGACTGATGCTTCCGATCTTTATGGCAGCCATTCGTATTTTAGGCGTTATAGATATGGGCTTTAATATAAGGAATAAGGTGAAGTGAACATGAGTTTTACTCACATGGTGGGGAGTGATAGAAATGCCAAGCTTTTATGAAAAACCGCTGTTTCGGTATCCCATCTATGCTTTGATTGCTTTGTCAATCATTACAATCCTCATCAGCTTTTATTTTAACTGGATTTTAGGAACCGTCGAAGTGCTGCTGCTTGCAGTTATTTTGTTTTTTATTAAACGTGCTGATTCTCTTATTCGGCAAGAGATTGATGCTTATATTTCTACGTTATCCTACAGGTTGAAAAAAGTCGGTGAAGAGGCATTGATGGAAATGCCGATCGGCATCATGCTTTTTAATGACCAATATTATATAGAATGGGCAAATCCGTTTCTTTCTTCTTGCTTTAATGAAAGCACATTAGTGGGAAGATCACTTTACGATACTTGTGAGTCAGTTGTGCCGCTCATCAAACAAGAGGTGGAATCGGAAACGGTTTCATTGAATGACCGCAAGTTTAAGGTTGTCATCAAGCGGGATGAGCGTCTGCTGTATTTCTTTGATGTAACGGAGCAAACTCAGATTGAAAAGCTATATGAAAACGAAAGAACCGTACTGGCTTATATTTTCCTTGATAACTATGATGATGTGACACAAGGATTGGATGACCAGACGAGAAGCACGATGAACAGCCAGGTGACATCTTTGCTGAACGCCTGGGCGCAGGAGTACGGGATCTTCCTGAAAAGGACGTCTTCAGAACGCTTTATCGCTGTACTTAATGAACATATCTTAACTGAACTCGAAAATGCGAAGTTCTCGATCCTTGATGAGGTGCGGGAAAAAACCTCATTTGACGGTGTCGCACTGACGTTAAGCGTCGGTGTCGGGGCTTCCGTCTCCTCGCTGAAAGAACTTGGCGATTTGGCGCAATCCAGCTTGGACTTAGCGCTGGGGCGCGGCGGAGACCAAGTAGCCATTAAGCTGCCGAACGGCAAGGTGAAGTTTTACGGGGGTAAAACAAACCCAATGGAGAAACGAACAAGGGTGCGGGCCCGCGTCATTTCTCATGCCTTAAAGGAAATCGTCTCTGAAAGCAGCAATGTGATTATTATGGGGCATAAATTCCCCGACATGGATTCTATCGGCGCAGCGATCGGAATTTTAAAGGTGGCTCAGGCAAATAACAAAGATGGTTTTATCGTCATTGACCCAAATCAAATCGGATCAAGTGTGCAGCGTTTGATTGAGGAAATCAAAAAATATGAAGAGCTGTGGTCAAGGTTTATTACGCCTGAAGAAGCGATGGAAATTTCCAATGATGATACGCTGCTTGTGATCGTTGATACACATAAGCCGTCACTTGTCATGGAGGAACGGCTGGTCAATAAAATTGAACATATCGTGGTTATCGACCATCACCGCAGGGGTGAAGAGTTTATCAGAGATCCGCTGCTCGTTTATATGGAGCCGTACGCTTCTTCGACAGCGGAATTGGTGACAGAGCTGCTTGAATATCAGCCAAAGCGCTTAAAAATCAATATGATTGAAGCAACAGCCCTATTAGCTGGTATAATAGTGGATACAAAGAGCTTTTCTCTCCGCACAGGCTCGCGGACTTTTGATGCGGCTTCTTATTTAAGGGCAAAAGGCGCCGATACTGTGCTTGTGCAGAAGTTCCTGAAAGAAACCGTTGATTCCTATATTAAACGGGCGAAGCTGATCCAGCATACGGCCCTCTATAAAGAGAACATTGCGATCGCTTCTCTTCCTGAAAATGAAGAGGAATACTTCGATCAAGTGCTGATTGCGCAGGCGGCTGATTCGCTGCTGTCGATGAGTGAGGTTGAGGCTTCATTTGCGGTGGCGAGACGGGATGAACAAACCGTTTGTATCAGTGCGCGGTCACTTGGCGAGGTAAATGTTCAGATCATCATGGAGGCGCTGGAAGGCGGAGGGCATTTAACAAATGCGGCGACTCAGTTGTCCGGCATTTCAGTTTCTGAAGCGCTGGAACGGCTGAAGCACGCCATAGATGAGTATTTTGAGGGAGGCGTACAGAGATGAAGGTTATTTTCTTACAAGATGTAAAAGGAAAAGGAAAAAAAGGCGAAGTCAAAAACGTAGCAGACGGTTATGCGCATAACTTTCTGATTAAAAAAGGCCTCGCAGTTGAAGCGAACGCGACAAACATCAGCGCGCTAAACGGACAAAAGCAGAAAGAGAAAAAAGAAGCCATCGCCGAGCTTGAACAGGCAAAGAGCTTAAAAGAGACATTAGAAAAACTGACCGTTGAGCTCAGCGCGAAATCAGGTGAAGGCGGCCGTTTATTTGGTTCTGTAACAAGCAAGCAAATTACTGAACAGCTCCAAAAAGACCATAAGATTAAAGTAGATAAGCGGAAGCTTGAACTGCCGGATGGCATTCGTGCGTTAGGATATACAAACGTGCCTGTGAAGCTGCATCCAGAGGTGCAGGCTGTGTTAAAGGTACATGTGAAAGAGGAAGCTTAATAGAAAAGAGGCTTGGATTGCTCCAAGCCTCTTTTTTTATTCCACGAGATAAAGAGTTTGCTGGCTTTCTCCGCCAGGTCCTCCTCTCATGCCTTGCTGGCTGCTGTTTGTGCTGCTGTACTCGTCAGAGGATATTTCTTTTCCGTTTTTCTTAATCCAGGAAACAAGTTCGCTGTTACCTGAGTTATTTCCTGAAAGAAGGAAGTATTTCACTTTGCCTTCTTTGACCAGCTTTTTCAGTTTGGATACAGTCAGAATGGGATCTGTGCCGTTAAATCCGCCCATTGCCATAACGGATTCATTTTCATGAATGATGTAAGGCGCAGCCGTTACGGTTGTCAAAGTAGCAAATAGATACTCTTCGCCGGTATTGTGCTTTCTCAGATAGGACAGGAGTCCAGTGTCAACCTCTGAGGAGAACATGTTCCCGCCGTTTGCTGAGCTTTTGAGCTGCGGGCCCGATTCAGGAAGGACGCTGTTGCCTCCGTATAGAAACGGCGTAGCTGACCAGTAGACCGGTGCGAGCAACAGAACGCATAAGCTGATGATAGTCAGCTGCTTGCTGAACGGATGGCTGCGTTTAAGTATCAGAAGCGCAAGGGTGATGCCGAGTCCTGAGAGTCCCAGGACATACATCCATACACTGCCGATTTGGCTTGTATAAGCGCTCAGAATATACACCTGGAATGCAGCTGTGATCAGAACGGCTGCCGCCAGCAGGCAGCTGGCCCAGTCTTTATTGTTTTTGTATAAGCGGTACATCGTATACCATCCGATACCGGAAAGGGCGGCAATCGGAGGTGCCAGCATTATCAAATAATACTGGTGAAAGAAACCTGCGATGCTGAAGAAACCAGCCACTGGAACGAGCCAAGCCGCCCAGAATATCGTTTCTTTCATTTCAGCTGCCTGTCCGCGGCGATCACGGTACCAGCTGACGATTCCGCCCAGCAATCCGATCAATGCGAATGGAAGCATCCAGCTGATTTGGCCGGAAAGTGCCGATTGGAAGAGACGAAGCGGTCCTGCATCGCCTGTGCCGAACATATTCATGCTTTTTCCGCCGCCACCGCCAGGCCCTCCGTTTCCAGGTCCGTTACCGCCTGTTGGAGGTGTGCCTTCGCCTCCATTGGAGGTGCCGTTTTGTCCGGTAGGCGGCTGAGGCGCCTGTGAATGATTCCCGAATGATTGATTGCCGTTTTGATTAGCGGCACTTCCGTCAAGCTTGCTGTTTCCAGATGATTCGCTGCTGTTTGGCGCTTGCATGGTGTTATGATTCTGCATGTTACCGCCGCCAGCTGCATTGATATCACCTTGTGCAAGGCCAGTGGTTTGTCCAAGCAGCCGCTCGGTGCCGTTGTAGCCGAAGGCCAGTTCTAACACTGAATTGGTCTGGCTGCTTCCTACATACGGCCGGCTGGAGGATGAGGTTGAATCCACCACAACCGCCCATGAGATCGAAAGGCCTGTCAGAAGGACAAGAGACAGAATCAGAGACCCGGTTTTTTTCTTCAGAGAAACCCGAGATGCAATCAGGTAGAATAACACAAATGCAGGCAATACCATAAACGCTTGCATCATCTTCATGTTAAAGGCGAGCCCAATCAAGGCAAATGCCGTCAGCAGCCAAACCAGCTTATCCTGTTTCACTGCCCGAAGCAGGCAAGCTGAACCGAGCAATAAGGTAAAGACAAGCATGCTGTCGATGTTGTTTGTCCGGCTGACGGCTGCTGCGATAGGCGTCAGTGTCATAACAAGTGCGGCAATGCGAGCCGCTCCAATTCCAAAGGCCGGTTTGATCATTCTGTAGAGTAGGAATACAGATCCAACTCCGGCGAGAGCCTGAGGAAGGATTACACTCCATGTGTGAACGCCGAAAATCAGTGCGAAAATCGTTTGAATCCATAACACAACAGGCGGCTTATCCACTGTTACAAATCCGGAAGGGTCAAATGACGCATAGAAGAAATTGTGGAAGCTTTGCGTCATGCTTTTCACAGCCGCTAAATAGTATTGGTTCGCTGTGTCATCCTGCCAAATGTGATACGTATTCAGAAAAGCCGCTGCAAGCAAAATAAGAATAAGGACTAAGTCGAATCGTTTGGTTTTCATCGTTTTTCACCTCTTTATGGTGTCTTATTGTAAAAAACAAATATGAAAAACTTATGAATAAACCATAAATATTCGAAGAATTTCATAGAAAAAAGCGGAGAGATCTTCCCCGCTTTTTATGCTGAATTTCTTTGTTTCTCTGTCTGAAGAATGTATCGATCTCGTCCGGCTCCCAGCCCGGCTGCACCCATTACGATCAGGGCAGCAATCAGAAGCACAATCGGCATTGTCCATGAATGCGTCTGGTCAAAAAGATAGCCGACAAAGATTGGACCGACGGCCGCAAGCAGGTAGCCGAATGACTGAGACATGCCTGACAGTGCCGCGGCTTGCTGGGCATTTTCACTGCGGAGACCAATCAAGGTGAGCGCCAGACTAATGCTTGAGCCTTGTCCGATACCGATAATCACCATCCAGATGGCAAGCAGTGTATGGCTGCCACCCGCTAATAATCCGCATAGGCCAATCAGATAGACTGCGGTCAGTCCCGCAACAATGCCGCGCTGATGTTTCAAGCGATCTGCTAAAACAGGTGTCAGAAAAGTGGAAGGCAGACTCGCAAATTGCATGAGTGACACCATCCATCCGGCTGTTGACGTATCAATCCCGTGTGAACGGAGAATTTCAGGAAACCAAGCGATGCTGCTGTAGAATAAAAATGATTGGAGTCCCATAAAGATGGTGACATGCCATGCCATTTTGGAAGACCATATGGAACTTGATTGAAGCTTCATCGCCTGGTTTGCCGTATCCCGATGGCGCAGCTGAGGTATCCAAATCAGCAATGCAAGGAAAGCCAGCCCGCCCCATAAGAGAAAGGCCTGCTTCCATCCGCCATCCATCTGGGTTGCTAAAGGAACGCTGATACCCGATGCTAAAGCCGCGAATATATTCATTGATGTCGTATACAGGCTGATCATGATCCCTGATTTTTCAGGGTATTTATGTTTGATTAAGCTTGGCAAAAGTACGTTGCCAATCGCAATTCCGACTCCGATGAGTGCCGTTCCGAAAAACAAAGCGGCAGTATAGCCGGTAGAACGAATCAAAACGCCGATAAACAGTATCATGAGACCAAGCCACAAGGTTCGCTCATTTCCGAGGCGCTGTCCAACCTTAGGCGCAAGCGGAGAAAGAATGGCAAACGAAAGCAGTGGGAGTGCGGTCAAAAACCCGGCTGCCCCATTGGACATGTGCAGCTCTGCCCGGATAGAGCTGATGACCGGACCGACTGAAGTGATCGCAGGCCGTAAGTTAAACGCGATAAAGATAATGCCGGCGATCAGCCAAAACGATTGGATTTTTTTATTTTGTGGATGTGGCAAAGCAGTTACTCCTTCTTTCTAACATATACTAATTATAATTCCGTAAGATGAAAGCAAGTATGCGAACGAATGCTACGATTGTTTTTCTTCTTTCTGCAATTCAGCCATTTTGGCAAGCAGAATATGCTGAGGCATATGCATGATCTGTTCAAGCGGCAGATTCAAGGACTCTGCAAGCTTTTGTGCAGTTTCAGCGGAAATTTGCAAAGGTCTCACAAAAGATCCCTCCTCTCTTCTGTCCATTGTACAAGAATCAGGTGTGAAATGTAAGAAGATGTAACAAAGGAATGGAGCAATCCGAAAATGCCCGTTATAAAAGAGGAAAGGAGGGGTCTTATGCATGCACCGTTGTCATTATTAAAACAAATGCTGAAGGAACACCAAAAAGACACTGAGAAAGCTGTCACTTTTGAAGAATATATAGCAGTAAGGCTAAAGCTTCAGGAGCTGATGGGGAAATGTGCTTCGTTCGAGGAGTGGGATTTGTATCAAAAGGCGGCCGATCTGATGATGCACACAGGCTTCAAATGGATGAAATAAGCTGATATCCGCTAAAAAACCCCCGCTGCAGCGAAGGGTTTCATTCATTAAAATGAGTGTTCTTCTTCCACATTTTTAAACTGGTCATAAATCACAAGCTTTGCCGGGCTGTTTTCCTTTGCCACCTGTTTGGCTTTTTCAATTGCGGCGTCTTTAGATGTATACAAAGCTGTCGGAGCCACATTCTCCACCTTAATAAACCAGCCGTCCGCATCGACATTGGGTGTAACCGCATATTTTTTTATCATCTTTCATTCCTCCCTCACGTTTTATTGCGTTTTTCCCGCCCTGTTACTGTCCGAAACGATCCAATCGGCTAGCTGAAAAAAACAGGAAACAGACAATTTTTCTATTTTTTTTCTGCAGAAATGGTAGAATGGAGTTTGGAGATTTTTTAATGAGAGGACGGTGCTTAGCATGACAGACCTTCTAAATGATCGGCTTCCTCCGCAAAATATAGAAGCCGAACAAGCCGTGTTAGGCGCTATTTTTTTACAGCCGTCTGCTTTAACACTGGCTTCAGAAGTATTGATTCCAGATGATTTTTATAGAATGTCCCACCAAAAAATCTATAATGCGATGCTGGTGCTCGGAGACCGAGGTGAACCGGTTGATCTAGTGACGGTTACATCAGAGCTTGCGAACACAGACCTGCTGGAAGAAGTGGGCGGCATTTCGTATCTGACAGATATCGCAAACTCGGTGCCGACAGCGGCTAACATAGAATATTACGCGAAAATCGTTGAGGAAAAGTCGATTCTTCGCCGATTGATCAGAACAGCGACAACCATTGCTCAAGACGGGTATACCCGTGAGGATGAGGTTGAGGATTTACTCAGTGAAGCGGAAAAAACGATTATGGAAGTGGCGCAGCGCAAAAATACGAGTGCCTTCCAAAATATTAAGGACGTCCTTGTCCAAACATATGACAATATCGAACAGCTTCACAATCGAAAAGGCGATATCACGGGGATTCCGACAGGGTTTACTGAGCTTGACCGGATGACTGCCGGGTTCCAGCGCAACGACTTGATCATTGTGGCTGCCCGTCCGTCAGTGGGGAAAACAGCCTTTGCCCTGAACATCGCACAAAACGTGGCAACCAAGACCGACGAGAGCGTAGCGATTTTCAGTCTAGAGATGGGGGCAGAGCAGCTCGTTATGCGTATGCTCTGTGCCGAGGGAAATATCAATGCCCAGAATCTCCGTACCGGTAACCTGACGGAAGAGGATTGGGGCAAGCTGACGATGGCGATGGGAAGCCTGTCGAACAGCGGGATTTACATTGATGATACACCGGGGATCCGCGTGAGTGAAATCCGCGCCAAGTGCCGCCGCTTGAAGCAGGAAAGCGGACTTGGCATGATTTTGATCGACTATCTGCAATTGATTCAGGGAAGCGGACGTTCAAAGGATAACCGTCAGCAGGAAGTATCAGAAATTTCCCGTGAACTGAAGTCGATCGCCAGGGAGCTGCAAGTCCCTGTTATCGCGCTTTCTCAGCTTTCCCGGGGCGTTGAGCAGCGTCAGGATAAACGTCCGATGATGTCTGATATCCGGGAATCAGGAAGTATCGAGCAGGACGCGGATATTGTCGCGTTCCTTTATCGTGATGACTACTATGACAAAGAAACCGAGAATAAAAATATTATCGAAATCATTATTGCCAAACAGCGTAACGGCCCGGTAGGAACCGTGTCTCTTGCGTTCGTAAAAGAATACAATAAATTCGTCAACCTGGAACGGCGTTTTGATGACGCAGGTGTTCCGCCCGGCGCATAACCCCCAAGAGCTGATCTTGGGGTTTTTTTCATTCGAAAGACGGAAGAAATACCGTCCGCTCAGCCGATGTAAATTTGAAAGCGTTTTAATAAAATGGTGCAAAAAGGAGATGGTAATATGGGAAATCGTTTTTCATATTTTCATGCAGCGCAAATCCGGATTGCGCGGCCTACGGGCCAGCTTAATGAAATCATTCGTTTTTATGAAGAAGGGCTGGGCTTGAAACGAATTGGCGAATTTTCGCAGCATAACGGGTATGACGGTGTCATGTTCGGTCTCCCGCATGCCGATTATCATTTGGAGTTCACCCAGCATGAGAAGGAAAGTAGTGCCCCTGTTCCTCACCCCGACAGCCTCCTCGTTTTTTATGTGCCGAATGTGGATGAACTGACAGCGATCACTTCAAGGCTGAGACACATGGGCTATCAAGAGGTCGAATCTGAGAATCCGTACTGGAGCCATGGCGGCGTGACGATAGAGGATCCGGATGGCTGGCGAGTCGTTTTTATGAATACAAAAGGAATATCAGGCAAGTGATTCTTTTTTGTGCTAAAGGATGAAAGTTTCGCGAGCTTTTTATGACAAAACGGTGAGAAAACGCTTATAAAACGAATGAAAGCGAACGAATATAGATTTACAATAATTTAATGTTCGGATTTACAATTGACTTTCTGTTTCTTCACTGATAAACTTGATTTGTTTGAATAGAATCGTTTTGAAAGGTTAACGGAGGTGCACGGACATGTCTTCAGTAGTTGTAGTAGGTACGCAATGGGGCGATGAAGGGAAAGGTAAAATCACAGATTTCCTGTCAGAAAATGCAGAAGTGATCGCCCGTTATCAAGGCGGAAATAACGCAGGGCATACAATCAAGTTTGACGGAATCACATACAAGCTTCACTTAATCCCGTCAGGAATTTTCTATAAGGATAAAACGTGTGTGATCGGAAACGGAATGGTTGTAGATCCGAAAGCATTAGTCACAGAGCTTGCGTATCTTCATGAGCGCAACGTTAGTACAGATAACCTGAGAATCAGCAACAGAGCTCATGTCATTCTGCCGTATCATTTGAAATTGGATGAGGTGGAAGAAGAGCGCAAAGGGGCTAACAAGATCGGCACAACGAAAAAAGGGATCGGCCCTGCTTACATGGATAAAGCGGCCCGCATCGGAATTCGCATCGCGGATTTGTTAGACCGTGACGCGTTTGCGGAGAAGCTTGAACGCAATCTTGAAGAAAAAAACCGTCTGCTTGAGAAAATGTATGAGACAGATGGATTTAAAATTGAGGATATCTTAGACGAATATTATGAGTACGGCCAGCAGATTAAAAAGTATGTTTGCGATACATCTGTTGTCTTAAATGATGCTCTTGATGAAGGGCGCCGTGTATTGTTTGAAGGCGCGCAAGGGGTTATGCTCGATATTGACCAAGGAACATACCCGTTTGTTACGTCATCTAACCCGGTTGCCGGCGGTGTCACAATCGGTTCTGGTGTCGGCCCGACCAAAATCCAGCACGTTGTCGGTGTATCAAAAGCATATACGACTCGTGTCGGTGACGGTCCTTTCCCGACTGAGCTGAAAGATGAAATCGGCGATCAAATCCGTGAAGTCGGACGCGAATATGGAACAACAACAGGCCGTCCGCGCCGTGTCGGCTGGTTTGACAGCGTTGTTGTCCGCCACGCCCGCCGTGTGAGCGGAATTACAGATCTTTCTTTGAACTCAATCGACGTTTTAACAGGAATTGAAACGCTGAAAATCTGTGTGGCGTACCGCTACAAAGGCGAAATCATTGAAGAATTCCCAGCAAGCCTTAAAGCACTTGCTGAATGTGAGCCGGTATATGAAGAAATGCCGGGCTGGACTGAGGATATCACAGGTGCGAAGAGCTTGAGCGAGCTTCCGGAAAACGCGCGCCACTATCTTGAGCGCGTGTCTCAGCTGACAGGCATTCCGCTTTCTATTTTCTCTGTCGGTCCAGACCGTTCACAAACAAATGTCCTTCGCAGCGTGTACCGCGCGAACTAAATAGAATATGCTTGCAAGCCCCTGATATAGGGGCTTGTTTTTTGTTTGAAAGCCGCAGATAAGTTGGTCTGAGAAAAAAATATGAAAAAAAACCAAAAAAGTTATTGCCACTTCTATTTGTTCGTGATATTATAAATCTCGTTGTTACGGAAACTGCTTCAATAGAGTACAAGATGAGAACATATTCCAAGTCGTTTGCTCTATGGAAATTCCGACATCTTAAGAGCCATTAGCTCAGTTGGTAGAGCATCTGACTTTTAATCAGAGGGTCGAAGGTTCGAGTCCTTCATGGCTCACCATTTCGTGAAGGCCCGTTGGTCAAGCGGTTAAGACACCGCCCTTTCACGGCGGTAACACGGGTTCGAATCCCGTACGGGTCATTGATTTACTTTAGCGTTATTGCTAAATTCCTTATTTGTCTGTGAGAGCTGACACGACAGCTCTCCGGGCAATTACTGTAAGGTCCGGTAGTTCAGTTGGTTAGAATGCCTGCCTGTCACGCAGGAGGTCGCGGGTTCGAGTCCCGTCCGGACCGCCATTTTACTTTACTTAGTAGAGAAAAATAAAACATTTGGCTCGGTAGCTCAGTTGGTAGAGCAACGGACTGAAAATCCGTGTGTCGGCGGTTCGATTCCGTCCCGAGCCACTTACCAAACGCATCTGCAATCGTAGGTGCGTTTTTTCTTTTAGGAAAAAGGCAAACATGAGGAGTGTTATAATAGAAGAAAAAGGGAGAACCGGCCCTGCGGCCGGTTCAAAGAAGAAGACGTCATTGATAAAGACGCACTCCGGTGAGGGGAGGTTTCAGTAAAGTTATCTTTTTTTAAAAAAGTTGACCAGCATGACAAAAGATAAACAATTGGAGGATAAAGGTGAAACATGTGTTTTTTTTCTAAACCTTTATTTTTTTTATCTTTTGACCTTAAACCGTTATAATAGACAAGGACCCATTGTTTACATGGGCCATAAGTGATGAAACGAATGTTATATAGATGAAATGAAGTTATTCGGCAGGAGGAAAATCAAAATGATGGATAAAAAGATCCTTGTAGTAGATGATGAAAAACCGATTGCAGATATATTGGAATTTAACTTAAGAAAAGAAGGCTATGAAGTGCACTGTGCCCACGACGGAAATGAAGCCGTTGAAATGGTAGAAGAGCTTCAGCCTGATTTAATTCTTTTAGATATTATGCTTCCTAATAAAGACGGCGTTGAAGTGTGCCGTGAAGTCAGAAAGAAATATGATATGCCGATCATTATGCTGACGGCAAAGGATTCAGAAATTGACAAGGTCATCGGGCTTGAAATCGGCGCTGATGACTATGTCACAAAACCATTCAGCACACGCGAGCTTCTGGCACGTGTAAAAGCGAACCTGCGCCGTCAGCTGACAACAGCGCCTGCGGAGGAAGAGTCGTCCTCTAACGAGATTCATATCGGCTCTCTCGTCATCTTCCCTGACGCGTATGTCGTATCAAAACGAGATGAAACAATCGAATTGACTCATCGTGAGTTCGAATTGCTTCATTATTTAGCAAAACATATCGGACAAGTGATGACACGTGAACATTTGCTTCAAACCGTTTGGGGATATGATTACTTTGGCGATGTCAGAACGGTTGACGTAACAGTCCGCCGGCTTCGTGAAAAAATCGAGGACAACCCGAGCCATCCAAATTGGATCGTCACACGCCGCGGCGTAGGTTATTACTTGAGAAACCCAGAACAGGACTAATGCCCATATGAATAAGGTTGGTTTTTTTCGGTCGATCCAATTTAAGATTACCTTGATTTATGTGCTTTTGATTATCATTGCAATGCAAATCATTGGTGTGTATTTTGTCAATCAGGTAGAGAAGTCGCTGATCAGCTCTTATGAACAATCGCTGAATCAGCGAATCGACAACCTTTCTTACTATATCGAACAAGAATATAAAAGCGATAATGACAGCACCGTCATCAAGGATGACGTCAGCCGTATTTTGAATGACTTCACGAAAAGTGATGAGGTTCGGGAAATTAGTTTTGTAGATAAAAGCTATGAAGTGGTCGGTTCTTCAAAACCGTATGGTGAGGAAGTTGCAGGGAAACAAACAACCGATCTGATCTTTAAAAGAATTTTTTCTACTAAACAATCGTATTTAAGAAAGTACTATGACCCGAAAAGCAAAATCAGAGTCCTCATTTCCGCGAAGCCCGTCATGACTGAAAACCAAGAGGTTGTCGGCGCGATCTATGTTGTCGCGAGTATGGAAGAGGTCTTTAATCAAATGAAGACCATCAACACGATACTGGCGTCCGGCACTGGTTTGGCACTCGTTTTGACGGCCCTTCTCGGTATTTTTCTGGCAAGAACCATTACCCATCCGCTTTCGGATATGAGAAAGCAGGCGATGGAGCTTGCGAAAGGGAACTTCTCGAGGAAGGTTAAAAAGTATGGACATGATGAAATTGGGCAGCTAGCCACCACGTTTAATCACTTAACGAGAGAGCTTGAAGATGCCCAGGCGATGACGGAAGGAGAGCGCAGAAAGCTTGCCTCTGTTATTGCCTATATGACAGACGGCGTTATCGCAACAAATCGAAACGGAGCGATTATTCTCTTAAACAGCCCGGCGCTGGAGCTGCTGAACGTTTCACGTGAAACAGCCTTAGAAATGCCGATTACGAGCTTGCTGGGGATTCAAGAGAATTATACATTTGAAGATTTAGTAGAGCAGCAGGATTCTATGCTGCTTGAAATTGAGCGCGATGATCAATTAACGGTGCTTCGCGTGAATTTCTCTGTGATTCAGAGGGAACATGGTAAAATTGATGGTTTAATCGCTGTCATTTACGATGTAACCGAGCAAGAGAAAATGGATCAGGAACGCAGGGAATTCGTTGCGAATGTATCACACGAGCTGCGGACGCCGCTCACGACAATGCGCAGTTATTTAGAGGCGTTAGCTGAGGGTGCGTGGGAAAATAAAGACATTGCCCCGCGTTTCTTAATGGTGACGCAAAATGAAACAGAGCGTATGATCCGGCTTGTCAATGACTTGCTGCAGCTTTCGAAATTTGACAGCAAGGATTATCAATTCAACCGGGAATGGATTCAGATTGTCCGGTTTATGTCGCTTATTATTGACCGTTTTGAAATGACAAAAGAACAGCATGTGGAATTTATCCGCAATCTGCCGGACAGAAATCTGTACGTCGAGATTGACCAGGATAAAATTACCCAGGTGCTCGATAATATTATTTCCAACGCTTTAAAATACTCACCGGAAGGCGGACATGTCACGTTCTCCATTGATGTAAATGAAGAGGAAGAACTCCTCTATATCAGCGTCAAGGATGAAGGGATCGGAATTCCGAAAAAAGATGTCGAAAAAGTCTTTGACCGCTTCTACAGGGTTGATAAAGCGAGAACGAGAAAGCTTGGCGGCACCGGCCTGGGGCTGGCGATTGCAAGAGAAATGGTTCAGGCGCACGGCGGAGATATTTGGGCGGACAGCATAGAAGGAAAAGGCACGACGATTACATTTACTCTTCCATATAAAGAGGAACAAGAGGATGATTGGGATGAAGCGTGAAAATATAAAAACGATATTACTTACGGTACTCGTCGTCATCAGTCTTGTTTTTACGTGGGGGATATGGACGTTCCAGCCAAACTTTTCTGAAGGCTCATCATCAACAGAGTCTACTGTGCGTGAGAAGCATAAAATCGAAAAAAACACCCAAAAGCTGTCTGAAACGATAAGGCCAAGGGAAATGTTTATCCATGATGACGGCGCTCATTACAAAGTGGATAATGAAGCCCTCTATGAAGAAGTCTGGTCTGACTTGCCGCATTGGGATGTAAAAGGAATTAAAGATATCTCTGATCAGTATGACAAGGTTGGATTCAAGAGCTGGTTTTATGGAATAGGCGGTTATGAAGCGAAGCTTGACTTGCAATTCAGTGACACGATTCCTATTGATATATTCCAAACGCTGTTTAAATGGTCTAATCAGTCGTTTGAATACAGTTCGTTTGATCATATTCTGATTCCGTTCAATGAAACAAAAGCGAACAAGAAAATCTATTTGGTGTCTTACAGCAAACAGCTCATTCTGGAAGTGACCGTTGAATCGGCAAACTACCGGAACATTATGAACGACTTGGAAAACAGGCAATCAAACATGCCGGCGTACAGTTTGTTCTCAATTGGCTCTAAAAAAGAATTCCTGCTGCCGAACAAACCGCTTACGATGGACAAAAAAGAGTTTGTCACAGAATCGATTAAAACTAACACCTTTAAGCAGGCTTTGTTCAGCGATCCGAGCATTGTAAGAGAAGATTCGAATTACAACAACAGAAATGTCCTGACAGATGGGATCAGCCGGTTAGATGTGAATCTAAGCCAGCGCCAGGTGCAATTCCAGCAGCGCAATTTAGTGCAGAGCACATCCTATCAAACAGGTGAATTAATCAAAAAGAGCCAAAAATACCTTGAGGATACGGGAAGCTGGACGGATCACTATCAATTTTTCAATATCAATGACAGCCAGCAGCTGAGCTTCTATATCTTTATGGATCAGATGCCGGTCATTAACAGCACCGCCAAACCGTTCGGAGCGACATCGGCGATTACGGTGCAGTGGGCGAACGATGATATTCTCAGCTATAAGCGGCCGAATTACAGTCTCGGAACGAACCCGATTAAAACAAGTGAGACAGAGCTGATGAGCGGCAGCGAGGTGAAGATGCTGCTTGCCAAACAAACCGCTTATGATACGGACAAAATTGATCAGATCTTCCTTGCTTATCAATTGGTATCAACATCAACCAACGATGATCCTCTTGTTGAACTGGAACCGGTCTGGGCGATGAAAGTAAATGGAAAAATTGTGCCGATCACAAAGGATTTATTGATGAAGGAGGGGGCAAACAGTGGAGTGGAATAAGACAAAATCAATCTTCATCGTTGCCTTCCTCATTTTAGATATTTTCTTAGGTTATCAGTTTTTTCAAAAATGGCAGGCGACCAGCAAGGAATATGAGGTCATTAAAAATGATGTCGAGCATGATATGAAGGCCGACCATATCACGTATGAAGGCCTGAATAAGGAAGCGACAGAAGGCTACCGGATCACAGCAAATCAAAAGACCTTCACCAAGGAGGAAATTGAGGCGCTGAAGGATCAAAAGCCTTTGATGGACATGCCTAGTGATGATCATAAAGTAACGAGCCTGAAAATGAAGTTCACGAATCCGATCGCCCTATCAAAGAAGAATATCGAGGACGATGCTCAGACGCTTGTTTCTTCGAAAATCCAAGATGGCGAAAAATATAAGCTTTGGAAGGTTGATAAATCGAAGAAAGAAATTGTTTTCTTCCAAACGTATGAAGGTCATTATATTTACCAGAAGACCGACAATTCCTCTAATATGATCGGGCAAGTGGTGCTGCACTTAAACGCTAAAAACGAGGTTGTGTCGTACGACCAGACAACGCTTGAGACCTTTAAGCAAATTCAGAAAGAAAGCTTAATCACTGAAATGGATGCGGTTGAGCTATTGTACTATCAAAATCAATTAAAAGAATACAGCACTGTGAAGAGCTGTAAATTCGGCTACGTAGCACAATATCCGCTGACAAGTACGCAGGTGCTGGCACCGGTATGGAGAATTACGGTCGAGTACGATAAAAAGGTGAACGGTGAGAAAAAGACAGTACAAGAGTATTTTACTGTGAATGCTTTGGAGAGTACGATTTTAGATACAGATCAATGAAAATAATGGAGTGAACAGACATGAGCTTGCAATTTAGCGTACTTGCGAGCGGGAGTACGGGAAATGCGTTTTACCTCGAAACAGAGGATCACGCATTTTTAGTGGACGCCGGTTTGAGCGGGAAAGCCATGGATGGACTGATGGCGCAGATCGGGCGTAAGCTGGATGATGTAGACGGCATTTTTGTGACGCATGAGCATAGTGACCATATTAAGGGACTCGGTGTGGTCGCCAGAAAGTACAAGCTTCCGATTTATGCGAATGAGAAGACATGGAAAGCGATGGAGAACCATATCGGCAAAATAGACACCGATCAAAAATTTGTGTTTCCGATGGAGACGGTGAAGTCGTTCGGCGGACTTGACGTGGAATCGTTTGGCGTCTCTCACGACGCGGCGGAACCCATGTTTTATGTATTCCATTATAACGGCCGAAAGCTCGCATTAATGACAGATACGGGATACGTCAGCGACCGGATGAAAGGGATCATCCGGTCAGCGAATGTGTTTGTGTTTGAAAGCAATCACGATGTCGGTATGCTGCAAATGGGAAGATACCCGTGGAGCATTAAGCGGCGGATTTTAAGTGACGTGGGGCACGTTTCAAATGAAGATGCTGCCTTGGCGATGACCGATGTCATTGGCGATGAGACGTCACGAATTTACTTGGCACATTTGAGCCAGGACAACAACATGAAGGAGCTGGCGAGAATGTCTGTGCAGCAGACATTAGCTTCTAAAGGGTTTGTGACGGGTGAGACATTTGATTTGTATGACACCGATCCGAAGAAGGCCACGCCGCTTTGCGCTGTATAATTTTTCTATGTAAATCATGACTATTATAGGAGTTTCTAACCCACAATATAACCATATTAACGTTCTTGGAAAGGATGGAATATGGTGGATTACGATCGTGAGGAAGAACATACTACTCCTGAACAGCCAAAGAGAAGCAAAAAAGGATATTTCCTTTCTAGTCTGATTGGCGTGATTGTCGGTGCCGTATTAATGGCGTTTATCATGCCGTACCTGTCAAATGAAGGGTTAGATACGGGCGCCTTAGATCAGCAGCAGAACAACAATGGCCAAGAATCAATCCGAACGGTGAATGTCAGTGTCAACAACGCCGTCACCAAGATTGTCAGCAATGTGTCGCCCGCCGTTGTCGGTGTTGTGAACATCCAAAAATCAGATATTTGGGGAGAGAGCGGCGAGGCTGGGAGCGGCTCAGGCGTCATCTATAAGAAAAATGACAACTCCGCTTATGTCGTGACCAACCATCATGTTATCGAGGGCGCTTCCCAAATTGAAATCAGCCTGAAAGACGGCTCGCGTGTATCGGCTGACCTTGTCGGCAGCGACCAGCTGATGGACCTGGCTGTTTTACGGGTGAAAAGCAATAAAATAAAAGCAGTCGCCGACTTCGGAAATTCAGATAAAGTGAAATCAGGGGAGCCGGTTATTGCGATTGGCAACCCGTTAGGCCTTGAGTTTGCAGGCTCTGTCACACAGGGGGTCATCTCAGGTACGGAGAGGGCAATTCCAGTGGATTCAAACGATGACGGACAGCCTGACTGGAACGCAGAAGTCCTGCAAACAGATGCGGCCATTAACCCTGGGAACAGCGGCGGCGCTTTGTTAAATATGGACGGGAAAGTCATTGGCATCAATTCAATGAAAATTGCCGAGTCGGCGGTTGAAGGGATTGGCCTGTCGATTCCGTCTAAGCTTGTGATTCCGGTGATAGAGGATCTGGAGAAATATGGCGAAGTCAAACGACCGTTCCTTGGCATTGAAATGAAATCGCTAAGCGACATCGCAAGCTATCATTGGGATGAAACACTGAAGCTTCCTAAGGATGTCACCAATGGCGCGGTTGTGATGGGTGTCGACGCCTTTTCACCTGCCGGAAAAGCAGGGCTTAAGGAACTGGATGTCATCACGGAATTTGACGGACACAAAGTAAATGATATTGTTGATTTGCGGAAACGGCTTTATCAGAAAAAAGTCGGTGACCGGGTGAAGGTGAGGTTTTACCGCGGCGGAAAAGAAAAATCCGTTGATATTAAGCTCTCCTCCGCAGACCAATTAGGAAGTTAACAAAAGCAGTCTGGCACCGTTGCCAGACTGCTTTTTCATGCAAAAAAAACTGAACGAGGGTCAGCCCGTTCAGTTGAAAAAGGATATATCGAATATGAAGAAAAATACAAGATGGGTGTTACACGTGAAACAGCAGGCAGTGCCTGTCAGCTGCAAATGCTTCCGTTTTCAGCGTTTACTTTAATGGTTTGTTCCGTGTGGTTGCTGGCTGAGATTTTAATGAAGTACACATAGATGCCATTTTCTTTCTTCAATGCAGAAGATTTTACTGTGCCTTTGCATTTGTTCAGCGCAATGCTTTGAGCTTTTGCTTTTGTGATTGCGGCTTGTTTGTTTTCAACGTGGTGTTTGACGACTTTTCCGCTGCTGCAGTTGACGTTGAAGGTGTGAACTTTGCCGTCCTCACCTAGCACTTTAATGACATAGACATAAACGCCGTCTACTTTCTTCATTTGTGCTGATTGAACCGCGCCTTTGCAGTTGTGTAATGCCACAGTTTTCGCTTTAGAAAGCGTAATAGAAGCCTGCTGCTGTGTTTGGACTTTAGCAGTGTCCTCTTTATGCAGAACAGCCGCGTGTGCGGAAGATAAAGAACTGATTGAGATAACAGCGCCTAAAGCAGCTGCTGATAATATTTTTACATTCATTTTTACGTCCTCCTTAGATGATGATGTAAAAAGAACTGAACGCGGGTCACGCACGTTCAGTTTAAAAAGTATTTAGAAAAAGGTAGACATGAACTTAGAACTTCGTGTTAAAACAAGACTGGTGTTACACGTTGAATTGCAGTTGTTTCACTGCTGGCAAGTATCAATTTTTATTTGCAAATGCTTCCGTTTTCAGCGTTCACTTTCACTGTTTGCTCAGTGTGGTTTTGGGCAGTGATTTTAATCACGTAAACGTATTTACCGTTTTCTTTCTTCAAAGCAGAAGATTTCACTGTTCCTTTGCATTTGTTTAGGGCAATGTTATGTGCTTTTGTTTTCGTAATGGCTGCGTTTTTCTTTTGCACTTCTTGTTTTACGATTTTACCGCTGTCACAGTTGACATGGATTGTATGAGTACTGCCATCTTCGCCAAGCACTTTTACAACGTAGATGTAAACGCCATTTTCTTTCTTCAGATCAGAAGATTGAACTGCGCCTTTGTATTTGTTCAGTGCGATTTGATGCGCTTTTGTTTTTGAAATATGTGCTTGTTTCTTTTGCTCGTGTTTTGCGACTTTGCCGTTTTCTCCATTGATATGGAACGTGTGAAGGCTGCCGTCTTCACCCATTACTTTCACGACATAAACGTAAACGCCATTTTCTTTCTTCAGTTCAGAAGATTGAACCGCACCTTTGCAGTTTTTCAAAGCAATAGAATGAGCTTTTGATTTGCTGATGTAGCTTTGTTTCTTTTGAATGTCATGCTTCACAACTTTACCGCTGTCGCAGTTGACGTTCATCGTATGCTGTTTGCCGTCCTCACCGAGAACTTTGACAACATATACGTAAGTGCCGTTCACTTTCTTCATTTGGGCAGATTGAACAGTACCTTTGCATTTGTTCAAAGCAACTTGTTTTGCTTTTGCTATTGTGATGGAAGCCTGCTGCTTCGTCTCGACCTTCGCTGATGTATCATCCTTTTGAATGACAGCGGCATGAGCGGAAGTTAAAGAACTGATTGAAAGAATCGTTCCCAGCGCGGCTCCTGATAAAACTTTAGTGATATTCATGTGTTGTTCCTCCTTTGATTTCACTGTTGGCTGAACCAACTAAGGCTATTGTATAGGCCGAAGCTGAAAATCAAATGAGGGCTGGCTGAAAACTTGCTGAATTCAGCTGATTTTTAGGGAAGATTCAGTTGGTTTTCAGATAAAAACGAATAATAGGAGGGGAAGGGAAAAAACTAATCAGAGGTTTATGCCAACTAAGGAGAGAGCACAGCATGAATAGGATGAAAGGCATCAAGATTTTGCTCGTGGACGATGAACCGGCGATATTAGATTTTTTGACAATGGGACTTGAAAATGAAGGCTTTGAAGTCAAGACCGCGGCTGACGGAATGACAGCAATGAACATCGCAAAAACATTTCAGCCGCATGTGGCCATCCTGGATGTGATGATGCCCGGAATGGATGGACTGGAAGTATCGAGAATGATGAAAAAAACCGGCCATACCGCCGTTATTATGCTTACGGCAAAGGATGAGGTGGGGGTTCGGGTAAAAGCGCTGACAGAGGGCGCTGATGATTATATGATCAAACCCTTCAGCTTTGAAGAGCTGCTGGCGCGTATCTATGCAAGAATTCGGGATCACTTCCCTAACCTGTTCGAAGAAGTGACGCTCGGCCCGTTCCGGATTGACGATCGGCGCAGAGAAATCCGTTATCAGGAAGAGGTGCTGAAGCTTTCGGCAACAGAATACGAACTGCTGAAATTATTGGTGCTGAATCATGGCCTTGTGCTCAGTAAAGCAAGGATTCTGGATAAAGTATGGGGCTATGACTTTTATGGCGAAGAAAATATTGTCGAAGTGTACATCCGTTCCTTGCGGGAAAAATTGAATGACAAAACACATGAAGTGATCCGGACGGTACGGGGCGCGGGCTATCGAGTGGATATTGAATGAAAAAACGATTCAAAACGCTTCGCTTTCAGCTTTTATTCCGCTCGTTGTGCATTCTTGTTCTTCTATTGGTGTTTGTCGGCGCCATGCAATATGTGTTTGGAAAACGCCTTTTATATGAAAACCGCGCTGTCAGCATTCAAAGTTATATCAACTCGACGGAGCCGACCATATGGAAAAACATTGAAAGATACAAAAGCAATCCCGACGGCTCGCACAAGTCAGATGGTGCTGTCCGTCCCGCCTTTATTTATCCGGGTGTGACAATTGTTTTTATCGATAAAAAAACAAAAGCCAGCACGGTATTGTCGACGGACCCATATGCGGGAGCACCGCCAACATTTAAAAAAAGTATATATGATGAGGCATTGAAAGACACGATGGCCCTGCATTACAGAATCACGAAAAATGAAGCAGGCGAGGAAGCGCTGGTTGTGTTTCAGGCTATTAATATTGATGGAAAAGAAGCAGGCGTGATCCAAATGAGTGCTTTAACAGCACCGCTGAAGGATGTGCTGCTCCGGCAAATCAGCATTTACTCCACGCTCTCGCTCGTCGCGCTCCTGCTCGGGCTTTTTACATTCCTGCCCGTGGTCAGACATACGCTCAAACCGTTATCACAAATGGTACATATGATGGGGCATATCAATGCGGGAAATTTGAATAAAAGACTTCCTGTTTATCGAAAACAAATGGAAATCGATACGCTTGCCATTTCGTTTAATCACATGCTGGAGCGGATTGAAACGTCATTCAAAGCAGAAAAAGAAGCGAAGGAGCGTATCCGGCAATTTGTATCAGACGCTTCGCATGAGCTGAGAACGCCTTTAACGTCCATACACGGCTTTATAGAAGTGCTGCTGCGGGGCGCAGCGCTTCAGCCGGAGCAGCGAGAAAGAGCGCTGAATAGTATGTATGAAGAATCGAAGAGAGCTACTCGGCTGATAGAGGACCTGCTGTTTTTGGCAAAAATCGATCGGGTGCCGAGCTTTGAAATGAAGAGAGGCGATCTCGATTCGCTCATAAGGGAAATGGAGCCGCAGCTCAGTCTGCTTGCGAAAGAAAGAAAACTGCAGCTGCTGCTTGAAGCTCATGCTGAAGCGGTGTTTGACGGGGATAAAATGAAACAAGTCATTTTGAATTTGGTTTACAACGCGATGCAGTATACGGATGAGAAAACCGGTGCCATCACCATCTCGCTGCAAAAAAACGATGACGGCGTCATGCTGATGATAGCGGACAACGGCACAGGCATCGCACCGGAGCACTTGCCGCATTTATTTAACCGATTTTACAGGGCAGACCCATCCCGTTCCCGAAAATATGGAGGTTCGGGATTGGGGCTTGCCATTACAAAGTCGATTATCGACAGCCATAATGGGACGATTGACGTCAAAAGTGAAATCGGCAGAGGCACTGTTTTTCTGATCAGACTTCCTGCGACAGAATAGGGCTGTTACTCGGCAGGCGAGTGGGAAAATTTCTTCAGCCGGTATTGAAGGCTTTGTCTGCTGATGCCAAGCTCCTGAGCAGCTTTCGAGATGTTATGGCCGTGTTTTCTTAACACGTTCTCAATCACATATTTTTCGAAGCTCTCCATTTTTTCTTTTAAGTCCGCGGCCGGCTGGTGTCTTGGTGCTTCAGGCTCTGGGGTATCAGCCGGTTTGATTTTCATGCGGTATTGATAGGGCAGGTGGGAAGCCGTAATCGTTTGCTCATCCGTCATGAAATTCATTGCGCCTTCGATCATATGCTCAAGCTCCCGAATATTTCCCGGCCAGTCATAAGACATGAAAAATTGCTTCACGTCTTCGCTGATGTGTTCGACATTCATTTGGAACAGGTGGTTGTTTTTTTGGATAAACTCTGACGCGAGAAGCAAAATGTCTTCTTTCCGTTCCCGAAGCGGCGGGATGATCAGTGTTACGACGCTCAGCCTGTAATACAAGTCCTTCCGCATCCGTTCACCCGCAATCGCATCAATCGGGTCTTCATTCATCGTGGCAATAATACGCACGTCAATCGGTGTATCCTTTGTCGAACCGATGCGCCTGATTTTCCGTTCTTGAAGAGCGCGGAGCAGTTTTGCCTGAAGACTCAGGTTCAGCGAGTTGATTTCATCTAACAGCAGCGTGCCGCCATGGGCTTGTTCAAACAGGCCGGGCTGGTCTACAGCGCCGGTAAATGCGCCTTTTTTCGTTCCAAACAAAATGCTTTCCACAAGGCTGTCTGGCAGCGCCGCGCAGTTTTGTGAAATAAACGGGCCCCCTGAGCGGTCGCTGCCATTATGGATACTTTGCGCGAACAGCTCTTTTCCCGTGCCGGTTTCGCCTGCGAGAAGGACAGATGATGATGTGCGCGTTGCCCGCTTGGCGTTTTCGATGACGTCTTGAATGGCCGGGCTGGTGCCGAGAATGCTGTCAAATGTATAGGTTGTGCTGCCTTTTTTGTTCATATTCTCCCTGATCAGCCGTTCAAGCTTTGTCACATCCTTGGCAATTTCGACTGCGCCCCTGATTTTGCCGTCTTGGACGATGGGATATGTATGATTGATCGTCGTGATTTCCTGACCTTTATTATTGAAGTAGCTCTGCTTCACATTTTTAATTGTTTTGCCTTCCTGAAGAGCCTGTACCAGGGTGCTGTCCTGCTGTTTCGAAAACATAAACACATCCATCAGGTTTTTATTCAGGACGTCATGCTTCTCCATATCTTCAATCTGCATCATTTTGTTGTTATAAACGATCGTGTTTCCATGCTCGTCTACTACGTGCAGGCCAACATCGATTTCATCCAAAATGCTTTGAAAAACCAATGTGAGGAATTCGCTGTCTTTGACCACTGTATAAACCTCCCTCAATTATTTTCTTAATATTGCTTCTATTTTATAAAAGAATGGAGTGGATATGCAAAAGAATTTTGCACTTAGGATTTGTATTACAGTTAATCCTAATATCGTTTTATCGTAAAGGAAGGAAATACTGGTGTTGTATATTGACTGGAAAAATAAAATGTTTTATTATTTAGGTAAATATCTAAATCCTAATGTTTACCAAAAGGGGGGAGGATTATTTGAATAAGGCTTTTAAAGCTCTGGCCGATCCTACAAGGAGAAGGATTTTGGATTTGTTAAAACAACAAGATTTAACAGCCGGGCAAATTGCTGACCAATTTGATATGTCAAAACCTAGTATTTCTCATCACTTAAATATTTTAAAGAACACTGATTTAGTACGAGACCAAAAAAAGGGCCAATTTATTATTTATTCTTTAAATACTACTGTACTTCAAGATCTTATTGGCTGGTTTTTTTCCCTTACAGATACAGACCATGACAAGAAGGAAGGTGGAGAATGATGAAAAAATATTTCTTTGCACTAATTATGATAGCCTTAACAATTTTAGCTTGGGTTATAACATATTCACACTTACCTAATGAATTGGCAACACACTGGGGTATAAGTGGTGAAGCAGATGACTTTTCAAAGAAACCTACGGCCATAGCAACGTTGGTAGGTATAATGATAGTACAATATATTCTTATGGTGCTTATTCCTAAAATTGATCCCCGACGAAACTATCCGACCTTTACTCGTGCATACTTATCTATTTTTAATACCATGTTTCTCGTCTTATTTCTCATTAATTTGATTACAATATTGACGGGGCTGGGTGTTAAACTTCCTATTCCATATTTAGGTTCATTTATTCTTGGAGCTATATTTATGGTTTTTGGTAATTTTATTCAGCAGGTTAGACCGAATTTTTTCTTGGGAATTAGAACTCCTTGGACATTAAGCAGTGAAAATGTATGGAGGCTTACACATAGATTGAGTTCAAGAATATTTGTTCTAGCCGGAATCATTATTGTTTTAACTGCATTTATTCCTGAGTCTTTTACCGAGCCGATTATTTTTATAGCGGCAATAGGTAGTATACTCTTATCCGTATTCGCATCTTATTTCATATATCAAAAAGAGCTAAATAAATAGCCGGGTTATGTTTCCTATTTAAAGAGGTTAGAGTCTTATTCTAACCTCTTTTTAACTGGGAAAAAATAACTAAATATTAAAAAACTCTTCATTTTTCATATAGCCTATGATAATATTTTTCTGTATTTTATGGGTTTATTTAGAAATAAATAGGATAAATTGTAATCGGGAGAGTGTTCATAATTGAACGATTTTAGTAGTGATAAAAGTAGAATAGGCCTCTTTTTTTTAACAATTTGTGCATGTCTAACGATCTTGCTTTTCTCAAGTATCATAGTTGCATTACCGAAAAATCCTCTCTCGACAACTGTTAGAGCAGAGTTTTTGGTGAAACAATTTATTCCACAGGGATGGGGGTTTTACAGTAGGGATCCAAGATCTGATCATCTTTATGCATACAGTATGAGTGGAGATACAGATATGCTTTCATGGCCAAATAACAAAATAAGAAATGTATTTGGACTTAATAGATATGGCAGAGCACAGGGCATAGAACTTGGGTTACTTATTTCTAAACTACCAAGTTCATTAAAGTGGAAAACATGCGATAAGGATGCAAAGAATTGTCTTGATGAGATGAAGGTACAAGCGGACATTGCAAACCCTACGCCTAATGCTTCACTTTGTGGTGATCTGGGAATCGTAAGCGGAAGTCTTGTTCCATGGGCATGGAGCCAATATAAGGTCGTTCCAACTTCTAAGGTTATGAGGGTGAATGTAAAATGTTCGAAACGTTAAACACTAAAATTTATAAGTGGGCAAATGATAACGTACCTTGGACCAATGTCTATGGTTTGGCAAGAAGTATTATGGCGTTATCTACAGCTTTAACACTTGCTTTAAATGATTCTAGCATTTTCTTTAGACCGGGTGCAGGACAAGAAACACCGTATTGTAATGGAACATATAGCATTTTTTGTACAGTGCCTAATAACCATATATACCTTAATTTAATACGATGGATTTGTGTCATCTTATTACTGGTTGTTGTGTCAGGCTGGAGGCCCAGATTGACTGGAATTATACATTGGTGGATATCTTATAGTTTACAAGTATCCGCTATGACTATTGATGGGGGAGAGCAAGTGAGTGCAGTTTTTACGTTACTACTCCTGCCTATAACTTTGACCGATTCAAGAAAATGGCATTGGGAAAATATAAAGACTGGTACAGATCTAATCAACAAGAAAGATTTATATTTTCGAGTCATAGCACTTACAACTTTTGTATTTATTAGAATCCAAATTGCAATTTTATATTTTAATTCAGCTACGGCAAAATTAGCTGATCAAGATTGGTTAAATGGAACGGCTGTTTATTATTATGCTCAAGATCCAATGTTAGGTTTTCCGCCTTTATTACATACCTTATTTAATGACTTTTTGTCATCACCTTTAGTTGTAATTCCAACTTGGGGAACTTTAATTATTCAATTGTTATTATTTGCATTTTTATTTTCACCTAAATTATATCGAAAATATATGTTTATTATTGCAATACTTATGCATGAAATTTTTGCAGTAATGTTTGGTCTTATAAGTTTTTCAATGATTATGCTAGGTATTTTAATTCTCTATTTAAGGCCCTTAGAAAAACAATTTCATTTTTCATTAGGAAAACGGTTTTACATTAGCCATTTATTTATGAAAAGGGGTGATGCAGGAAAGTCATTATAGATATTGTTTTTGTTGTCACTAGTCGTAGCCATAGGAATAAAAATCGGGAGGAGAAATGGATATGCGTTTAGCGGCTCAAGATTTAAAACTTAAATTGGTCTATTTAATGCTCATTGTGTTGGTTGTATCTATATTTTCTGGTGCAACACCTATTACTCAAGCAAAGAATCTACATAAATACTCAGGTGAAGAAATTTTTGCTGGAATTGTTTTTGGTCAAGGTGAAATCTCGAAAAAATTTCCTGAAATTTGGAACACCAACGATTATAATGTTAGAAATTCAGATAAATCTAAAGAACTTACTCAATTGTTAATAAGTGAAATGAAAAAAATCGATTCTCAATATTTTAACGATTTGAAAAAATCGGTTTATGAAAAGGATCTTAAATTAATTGATGAGGAATTCAGCAAGGGTGGAGATCTTTTAAAAGAAGCTGCTGAGAAGGTTAACATGGGCAGTTCTGAACATGCGGATTTAGTCTCAGGGAAATGTGTTGAAACTCTGGGTGCTGCTATTTTTGTTTTGGTACTAGCAGCAGGTGGCGCTGTAGACTATCTGTACGTTTACAATGCAACTAAATTTTGGGGAATAACTTCTAATGATAAAGAGTCTAAACTTGCGACAGAGATGTTTGTTAAGGATGTTGCAGATAAACTGAACTAAGAACTATAGGTAAAAGGCGTAATCATAATTTAGATTACGCCTTTTTATAGTGGAAATATTTCTTATAAATGTCATTCTTATTTTAATTTTTTAATTAAAAGGATCTTTTTATCCGACTTGTGAATACCTTCTTTGTTGATATATTCATTTGAACTGCAAAATAATTTTGCCCTTACTGAAGTCTTTTTGCTCGAAATATCAGAATCTTTTTGCACCTTGTCCTCGAAAATTGTAGAAAACACACGAAATCTTGATTTGGCACAGAACTTGCATTTATAAAAAGGGAAAGCAGGATAACATGTGGAAACAGAAAACAAGGGGGAATTCAAATATGCCAGCTTTATCTAAATCCAAGGAAATTATTGATCAGACGTCTCATTACGGAGCTAACAATTATCATCCGCTCCCGATTGTTATTTCTGAAGCGCTGGGTGCTTGGGTAAAGGACCCGGAAGGCAATGAATATATGGATATGCTGAGTGCTTATTCTGCAGTAAACCAGGGTCACAGACATCCAAAAATCATTCAGGCATTGAAGGATCAGGCTGATAAAATCACCCTCACGTCACGCGCGTTTCACAACGATCAGCTTGGACCGTTTTACGAAAAAACAGCTAAACTGACAGGCAAAGAGATGATTCTGCCGATGAATACAGGAGCTGAAGCGGTTGAATCCGCGGTGAAAGCGGCGAGACGCTGGGCTTATGAAGTAAAAGGCGTAGCAGACAACCAAGCGGAAATCATCGCATGTGTCGGGAACTTCCACGGCCGCACAATGCTGGCGGTATCTCTTTCTTCTGAAGAGGAATATAAAAGAGGATTCGGCCCGATGCTTCCGGGAATCAAATTAATCCCGTACGGTGATGCGGAAGCGCTTCGTCAGGCCATTACGCCGAATACAGCTGCGTTCTTATTCGAACCAATTCAAGGCGAAGCGGGAATTGTCATTCCGCCTGAAGGGTTTTTGCAGGAAGCAGCGGCGATTTGTAAGGAAGAGAATGTCCTGTTTATTGCGGATGAAATTCAGACCGGTCTTGGACGTACAGGCAAGACGTTTGCCTGTGATTGGGACGACATTGTTCCGGATATGTATATCTTGGGCAAAGCGCTTGGCGGCGGTGTGTTCCCGATCTCATGCATTGCGGCGGACCGCGAGATATTAGGCGTGTTTAACCCGGGCTCACACGGCTCTACATTTGGCGGGAACCCGCTGGCATGTGCAGTGTCTATCGCCTCATTGGAAGTGCTGGAGGATGAAAAGCTGGCGGATCGTTCTCTTGAGCTTGGCGAATACTTTAAAAGCGAGCTTGAGAGCATTGATAACCCTGTCATTAAAGAAGTCCGCGGCAGAGGGCTGTTTATCGGTGTGGAATTGACGGAAGCCGCACGTCCGTATTGTGAGCGTTTGAAGGAAGAAGGGCTTTTATGCAAGGAAACGCATGATACAGTCATTCGTTTTGCACCGCCATTAATCATTTCCAAAGAGGATTTGGATTGGGCGATAGAGAAAATTAAGCACGTGCTGCAAAACGCATAAATCCGCACCATGGCGGGATATTCACTTCGTTTGTATAAATTTACAACAGAAAAATCAGCACTCCCTATTTGCTCAGCTACAGTATTTTAGTATAATGTATCTTTATGAGAAGAAGTGAATTTTATATTAAATAGATAGAGACTCTTTGGACAGCAAACTGGGATACGCACCATGTAGATGTTCCAGCTTAGATCCAATACAAGTTGCTGAAGGGGTGCAGAATGTGAATACTAACCAAGATAACGGAAATCAGCTCCAGCGGACGATGAAATCACGCCACTTGTTCATGATTTCATTGGGTGGAGTGATCGGAACCGGTTTCTTCCTTGGAACCGGGTTTACCATAAACCAGGCGGGACCGCTCGGCGCGGTTCTGTCCTATTTAGTGGGCGGCTTTATCATGTTTTTGACCATGCTCTGCTTAGGGGAGCTTGCGGTCGCCTTTCCTGTGTCGGGGTCCTTCCAGACCTATGCGACAAAATTTATCAGTCCGGCCTTCGGGTTTTCGTTCGGCTGGCTGTACTGGCTCGGCTGGGCGGTTACATGCGCCATTGAATTCTTATCAGCGGGGCAGCTGATGCAACGTTGGTTTCCGCACATAGACGTGTGGATCTGGTGTCTGGTATTTGCGGCATTGATGTTTGTATTAAATGCGATCACCACAAAAGCCTTTGCAGAATCTGAATTTTGGTTTTCAGGCATTAAAATTTTGATTATCCTTTTATTTATTATTCTTGGCGGAGCCGCCATGTTTGGCCTGATTGATCTGAAAGGCGGAGAACAAGCGCCGTTTCTGACGCATTTTTATGAAGACGGGTTATTCCCGAACGGCATAAAGGCAATGCTGATTACGATGATTACCGTGAACTTCGCGTTCCAGGGAACTGAGCTGATCGGAGTTGCAGCCGGAGAAAGTGAAGACCCTGAAAAAACGATTCCGCGGTCCATTAAACAGACAGTATGGAGAACGCTTGTCTTCTTTGTGCTTTCAATCATTGTCATTGCCGGCATGATTCCGTGGAAACAGGCGGGAGTCGTGGAAAGTCCATTTGTTGCCGTATTTGAGCAAATCGGAATTCCATATGCCGCTGATATTATGAACTTTGTTATATTGATTGCGCTGTTATCTGTTGCGAACTCAGGTTTATACGCATCGACACGTATCCTGTACGCGATGGCGAATGAAGGACAGGCCTTCAAAGCGCTGGGCAAAACAAATCAGCGCGGTGTGCCGATGTACTCGTTAATCGTAACGATGGCTGTGGCCTGCCTGTCACTTCTGACAAAATTTGCGCAGGCTGAAACCGTATATATGGTGCTATTATCATTGGCGGGCATGAGCGCACAGGTAGGCTGGATTACGATTTCGCTTTCCCAAATCATGTTCAGACGCAAATATATCCGCGAAGGCGGCAAGACGGAAGATTTGAAATTCAAAACACCGCTGTATCCGGCGCTTCCGCTGATCGGCCTGACGTTAAATACGGTCGTTCTCATCAGTCTTGCATTTGATCCGGAGCAGCGTATCGCGCTGTATTGCGGCGTACCGTTTATGGTCATTTGCTACATCATTTATCATGTCGTCATTAAAAAACGCCAGCAGGCAAATCGTCAGCTAGAGCTTTAAAAACGTTGTCCGCAAGTCATCTTTGTTATAACCCGCATAGGACATTATCTTATATGTTGAGGTGGAATCACAGATGGATAAAACGATTTCGGTTATTGGAATGCCAATGGATTTAGGACAAGCACGACGCGGAGTGGACATGGGCCCGAGTGCCATCCGGTACGCCCATTTGATCGAGAGGCTGTCAGACATGGGGTATACGGTTGAAGATCTCGGTGACATTCCGATCAACCGCGAAAAGATCAAAAATGACGAGGAACTGAAAAACCTGAATTCTGTTTTGGCGGGAAATGAAAAACTGGCTCAGAAGGTCAACCAAGTCATCGAAGAGAAAAAATTCCCGCTTGTCCTGGGCGGCGACCACAGTATTGCGATCGGCACGCTGGCAGGCACAGCGAAGCATTACGATAATCTCGGCGTCATCTGGTATGACGCGCACGGCGACCTGAATACACTGGAAACATCACCATCCGGAAATATTCACGGCATGCCGCTTGCCGTCAGCCTTGGCATCGGCCACGAGTCATTGGTTAACCTTGAAGGCTACGGGCCTAAAATCAAACCGGAAAACGTCGTCATCATCGGCGCCCGGTCACTTGATGAAGGAGAGCGCAAGTATATTAAGGAAAGCGGCATGAAGGTGTACACGATGCACGAAATCGACCGTCTCGGCATGACAAAGGTGATCGAAGAAACCCTTGATTACTTATCAGCGTGTGACGGCGTCCATCTCAGCCTTGATCTGGACGGACTTGATCCGAACGACGCACCGGGTGTCGGAACTCCTGTCGTCGGCGGCATCAGCTACCGGGAGAGCCATCTGGCTATGGAAATGCTGTATGACGCAGGCATCATCACCTCAGCTGAATTCGTTGAGGTCAACCCGATTCTTGATCATGAAAACAAGACTGGCCAAACAGCAGTAGAGCTCGTTGAATCCTTGCTAGGGAAGAAATTGCTGTAACAAAAAACCCCCGCGCCGCGGGGGTTTTCTTTATTATCCAATCATCTTCTCAGTGACTTTCATCTCCTGTGTATGGGTTTGATGGTCCGCAATAAACCATCCTGATAAAATCACCGCTGCGACGCCTGCACCAATCAGAAATTTTTTCATTTATATAACCTCCGTTCGTTTGATCAGTTCTTCAATTTGTAATGCTTCATAAAAAAAGTGGGCAGCTTCTTTGTAAAGCTCATGCTCCCTATACCGTTCGCCAGCCAAAATGGAAAGTTCTCTTACACTGTCATACTCTTTCTCGGACACCAAATCATCCATCTGTTGTTTGCATAAGTGAAACGTTTCCGCATGACCTCCTTTTGCATAAATGGCATATAAAATGTCTATTTTTGCCTCACATATTCTATTCGGCTCGACAGTCAATTTTTCCTTCGCTTCTTGGTAATAAGATACAGCCTGTTCGTATTTTTTGATTTTAAACAGCTCTCGTATCAGCAAGTAGACAGAATGATAGTAATAGGCAGAGCGGGCGTATTCTTCGTTCTGTAAGGCCTCTTCTAATTTCGAGACCGCTTCTTCTGATTTACCGCTTTGCGCATGTAGAAGTCCGAAGTTATGCAAAAGCTGGGCTTCGAAAAAATGATCCTCTAATTCTGTCGTGATCCGAATCGCTTCGTCCAAATACGTTTCGGCTTCTTCAAATTGGCTCATCTCGGTAAAATTGCCTGACATGGTGATCAGTGCTGAGGCCAGTTTCTTTTTATAATCGGTCTCTTCCCTGAACGTTTTGACCGCTTGCCGTGTATGGTTGAGGGACACAATATTTTGCCCAAGCTTATAATAGAGCTTACCGACTTTCAGGTGAAATTCGGCTTTCTCAATCGGATCGGGGATGTTGTTGAGATACTGCTCTGCATCTTTATACAGCCCAATGGCAATGTCATAATTATTTTTATAGGCCTCATACATGCCTTCAAATAGAAAAAAGTAATATTTCAGCAGGTCAGACGTAGCATTCATATGAGAAGGCTCCTCATGCTGAAAGCCCTGTCCTCTCGCCTCGTGAAGCAAAACCTTATGGCGCAGTTCCAATAAGGAGAAGTAGGCAAGCACCTCCTGATCCTCTTCCATGTCATCCAATAAAGGCTTCACTTCTTCAAAACAACGGGCGGACTCTTCAACTTCATGTTTCTTGATGGCAAGATACCAATCATTGAGCATGTTAGCGATTTCTGCGGGTGCAATTTTATTCATGTGAAACTCCTTTCTCTAGTGTCTTATCAATCTCAGTTGCTTATTCTGATAGTAACACCTCTTTCTATTTTATGTAAAATCCTCTAGTCAATATATGAAGGAGAGATGATATGACAATCATACTGACCCCTATGCAGACAGAAGAATTTCGGTCTTATCTCACGTACACAACAAAGCATTACGCCGAAGAAAAGGTAAAAGCGGGAACTTGGCAGCCTGAAGACGCACTGCGCCTGTCTAAGCAGACCTTTTCTAATCTGCTTCCGAAAGGTCTGGAAACACTCCATCACCATGTATGGAGCCTTACGCTGAATGAAAAGGAAAGCGTTGGCTGGCTCTGGATCCATGCTGAGCCGGAGCATCCGCAGCAGGAAGCGTTTATTTATGACTTTGGGTTATATGAACCGTACCGCGGCAAGGGCTACGCAAAGCAAGCATTGGCGGCACTAGATCAGACGGCTCGCAGCATGGGAATTCGGAAGCTTTCCCTACACGTCTTTGCCCATAATCAGACGGCGCGGAAGCTATATGAGCGAATCGGATTTCAAGAAACGGACGTGGTGATGAGCAAGAAGCTGTAACGAAAAGGGCCTGATAAAGGCCTTTTTTCTGTAAATGATTTCTAAAAATTCTGTAAATGACCTAGTTACTTTCCTTATTTTCCTAATATAATGTGGGTGAGGAAATCACCTTTCCTACATTCACAAGAAAAGAGGAGTTGTAATGAAGTTGAAGAAACGGGTGTCAATGTTTTTGGTAGCGCTTACAATGTGCGGCGGCCTGTTTGTTTCTCCCGCGAAAGCCGTAAAGACCACAAACTATGCTGAAGAAATCGCCGCACTGCAGCCAGGCACGACACCGGAGGAAATCATGAAGTCCGCCAGTCAGATTGCCAAACAGCAGCACGTAAAGCAAGACGTCATTCTGAAACAGTTCTATAAGGAAATCACAGCTGATAAAGCAGAAGGTGATAGACTCGCCAAGGAAAGTGGCATGTCCGTCATGGGCGGGTCGTCCGGCACGAAAAAACTCCCGACAAGTGCGAAAGGCAATATCTATTACACCAACTCCTACACAGCCTACTACAATCACGGCCACGTCGGCATGTACTCCGCCGCTGACAAAATTGTGGAATCTGTCCCGAGCGACGGTGTCAGGCAGATCGCTTACAATGCCAGAGACGTGGAAGACAACTCCATCATACAAACAGTCAGCGTCACCTCATCTCAAAAAACATCTGCTGCCGACTGGGCGGTATCAAAGGTCGGCGACCCATACTCATTTAACTTCGTCAATAATAGAAATACCGGCCATGACGGCGCCAAAAACTGTTCAAAGCTCCTATGGTCTGCCTTTTTGCTGAAAGCAGGCATTGATATCGACAGCAACGGAGGCTTAGGCGTGTATCCGCGCGACATCACCAGCTCTTCCTATACGACAACCATCATGACCATTTACTAAGGAGAAGGATATGAAAAAGAGGATGATCGCTATCGCCTTGCTGATTCTCGCAGGAATTGCACTATTTGTCTTTGTTTCTCCTCTCAAAAGCCATAAAGCCGTGAGTCAGCAGGATCTTAGAGACGCCGATTTTCTGGATGACAAAGAAGCCCTGTTGTATTTCTCATCCTCTGCGGATCAAGATGCATTTGGCGGTGGGAAAAGCTACGCCCTGTTTATCAGCCAGAACGGGTCGCTGTCTTCTTTTAAGATGAAGGGGCTTGAGCTGGGCTCAGCCAAGGTACACGGCGACAGTGTGATGCTGGAGGATAAAAACACGATTTACACGATCAAAAACGGCTTGCGCTCCCATAAAAGAGGCTATCAGCACACCGGAGACAGCGCGGGCTTTCTGCAAAACACGGACGGCTTTTACACCTTATACAACTCAGGCTACGACAAAAAGGGAGACGGGTACCGCTCAGAGCTGTACCGCCAAATGGACGGAGAGTGGAAAAAAGACGTCATCCCCTACTACATCCGAGCCTCGGGTTTTCATAACGGCGCCATTTACGCACTCATCCCGACAGCTGACGAAAAAGGCTATCAGCTCCTCCAGATTCAAGCAGATCAGAAGAAGCTCACCTACCACATCATAACGGAATGGCAGTACCGGGAAGGAGCCTCAGTCGAATCCCAGCTTGCTGTGGACGATCAGGCTGTTTATTTTATGGTTCGCGGCCAAAAAGCCCGCAATCTCTATCAAATGGTCAAGATCAACAAGAAAAGCGGCGAAGTCGAGCTGCACGACATCGCCGAATACAAAAACGACGAACAAACGATATACAGCTCCATGCCCTTCAGCTTTAAAAGAAGCTTTTTCCCTTATGACGGGCACTTGTACTTCATTGACGGCTTCGGAAAGGGATACAAAATCGATGCAAAGACAGGAAAAACAAGCACCGCCTTCACCCTTTCCCGAGACAAAATGAAAGCCGATTTCAGAGAAATCACCCAAAAAGGCAGCAGCCTTTATTTCTTCACATACAGTTATAACAAGCCTGCATACATTGAACAGTACAGTCTGAAAACCGGAAAGAAAGTGAAGGAAAAAGAGATTGGGAAGGTAAAGGAGATCGTGACGCCGAAGAGTCATTTGAAGCTGTATGATTTTGAGGTGATGAAGGGGTTTTAAGGGCAAGGAGGTTAGTATGGGAGCCATCGCTGTGTTATTAATCGTTTTTGGTTTTCCGATCATCGCAGGTGTATTTGGTATAGCGGGTCATTTTTTATTTAAGAGATTTTGGGTGGCGCCGCTCATTGTCCTAATGGCGAGCATCATTTTGTTGTTTACATTGGCATCTGGTAACAGTTCATTTTTGTTTTGGGTTGTGCTCTATACTGCAATTGCGTTAGTAACCAGTGTTGTCACATTATTTCTCAGGAAATGATTCTTCAACTGATCGCTGTTTATGAAGAGACTTGTGAAGTCTCTTTTTTCTGTTACGCAATTTGATACATATCAATGATAGAACGTTGTCCAGCCTCCATCTAAACGTGGTTCAAAACGATAAATCTCGAATGGCCTTTTAAAACAAACAAAGTGTTAATTGTTGTAAAATAAATATATAAAATGGATGCAGATAAAGGAGGAATCATATGCACACCAAACGGGTCATTCTTCTGGCGGTTATCATCAGTCTGATTTCGGCGGCTACGATGTTCCTGTTAAACGGAGGTAAAGCAGATTGGCTGGATATCCTCGGAACCATTATCGGCTGTTTTCTTGGCATATTTGTTGTTGTAAGAATACAGAAAAAGCAGGCATGAAAAAGGGAAAGGGTCATGCCGAACCGAAGTCATGTTCAAGGACGCAGAGTCCAAACACATGAATGGGAGGAATGGCGTTGACAGGAAACAAAGCGGTTGTGTACAAAGGCAAAGGGACTGTAGCGGTGGAGGATATCGGTTATCCGGAGTTAATCTTGAAGGACGGGCCCGGCGTTCCAAAGGCGAATGTGAACCGAAAATGTGAGCATGGGGTTATTTTGAAGGTCATTACAACAAACATCTGCGGAAGCGACCAGCACATGGTGCGAGGCCGCACAACGGCACCTGAAGGCTTGGTGCTCGGGCATGAAATCACCGGAGAAGTCATTGAAACGGGGCGTGATGTTGAATTTATCAAAAAAGGCGACATTGTATCCGTTCCTTTCAATATTGCCTGCGGACGCTGTGTGATGTGCAAAACGCAGAAAACACATGTGTGCCTGAATGTCAATCCTGACCGGCCGGGATCGGCTTACGGCTACGTCGATATGGGCGGCTGGGTCGGCGGCCAGTCGGAATACGTCATGGTGCCGTATGCTGATTTTCAGCTTTTGGTATTCCCTGATAAAGAACAGGCGTTAGAAAAGATTCTCGATTTGACCATGTTATCCGACATTTTTCCGACTGGCTTTCACGGGGCGTACACAGCGGGCGTGCAAACAGGTTCAACCGTCTATATCGCTGGAGCGGGACCTGTCGGCTTAGCCGCTGCACACTCCGCCCAGCTGCTTGGCGCTTCTACAGTCATTGTCGGGGATTTGAACGAAGACAGACTGGCACAGGCGAGAAGCTTCGGCTGTGAAACGGTCAACGTGCAAAAACACGACCGCCTCGGCGAGCAAATTGAACAAATACTAGGTGAACCGACCGTGGATGCCGCAGTGGACTGTGTCGGATTTGAAGCATCTGGACACGGCAATCAAGGAGAAGCGCCTGCTGCCGTGCTGAACTCGATCATGGACGTCACCCAGGTCGGCGGAAGCCTAGGCATTCCGGGCTTATACGTGACCGAAGATCCCGGTGCAAAGGATGCGGACGCCAAAACAGGCTCACTAAAAATCCGCTTCGGACTCGGCTGGGTCAAAGCGCACACCTTCGTCACCGGACAAACGCCTGCCATGACATACAACCGCAATTTGATGAAAGCGATCCTGAGCGGCAGAGCGCAAATCGCAAAAGCTGTCAACGCCACCGTTATCTCTCTGGACGACGCGCCAAAAGGCTACAGTGACTTCGACAAAGGCGCAGCCAAAAAATTCGTCATCGACCCGCATGGAACGCTGAAATAAGAGAAAAAGCCGGACGTTCTCGGAACGCCGGCTTTATTGCTGGTAATCTGTTTCTTCAAAGCGATCTCCTGATTCGTCTTGTACGATTAAATCCCCTTCGATTTTGTCCAGTCCAATCAGAATATAAGGGTTTTTCTCATTTGCCTTGGGAGCGGGTTTTCGCGTCACAGTTACAATCGTTTCTTTAGGCGAGAATTTAACGTCTGACACCTCAAGCTTTTTAGCCTTATCGCTGATTCCGAGAGACACCACAACCATTTTTTTGCCTTCTGAAATGGTAAAGACTTGATATCCTTTTACGTCATCATGCATTTGGAGATCTTTCACGTAACTTTTAATGTCTGGAACCTCATCAATCCGGTCCTTCTCTAACACCCAATAAGACGACTGACACCCAGCAAGCAACAGCATGATCACAAAAAGCCAAACCCATTTGAAGCGCAAACGCAGACCTCCCCAAACATCGTTTACATCCAACCTAACATACGAGCGAGATAGAGTCATCAACAGCTTGTTTGTCGAATTGTGGATAAAACTCAGCCCGAAGCACTACTAACATGTGAATAAATAGGTTATATTGGGAAGAGAATATTTGCAAAAACGCAAGAAACCATCGGAGGATTTGAACATGAAACAAACGTATTATTCCTGTGAAGAACACATCGAAACCGTGCTGGATATGTACATAGACGACCACGAGCTGCCGCCCGAAATCAGAAAAATCGAACATACTAACAGTTTATCCACAGCCTGTGAATTATGTGGAGACCCCGCAGTATATATAGTGGGGAACGAATGATCTTACACAAAATACAGAAAAGATATCCACAATTGTGGACAACATATATGAATAACTTGTTTTTAAAGTGGGGATGACCTGTGAATATCAATATTGTGACAATCGGAAAACTAAAAGAAAAATACCTCAAGCAAGGCATCGAAGAATACACCAAACGACTTTCGGCCTACGCAAAAATCGACATCATTGAACTCCCGGACGAAAAAGCGCCGGAAAACCTAAGCGACCAGGATATGAAAATCATAAAAGACAAAGAAGGCGACCGTATCCTATCCAAAATCAGCCCCGACGCCCACGTCATCGCCCTCGCCATCGAAGGAAAAATGAAAACATCCGAAGAACTAGCCGATACAATAGATAAGCTGGCTACTTATGGAAAAAGCAAAGTCACCTTCGTCATCGGCGGATCACTCGGATTGAGTGACGCGGTAATGAAGCGAGCGGATGAGAAGCTGTCATTCTCAAAAATGACGTTTCCTCATCAGTTGATGCGTCTCATACTAGTTGAGCAGATTTATCGGGCTTTTCGGATTAATCGTGGGGAGCCTTATCATAAGTAAATGAGGTTTTATCTGTATACAAAAACAGTCCCTTCCCTATTAATTGGGGGGCCTGTTTTGGTTATATTAAAGTTTGTACTTTATATTTGAATTTACAACAAAGGGAATGACATTAGTTAATACAGTTGAAAGATTATAAACCTACAGATTGTTTCAAATGCTTTTTTTCTTTCTCAATTAAAGATTTGAAATATTGAGTTGGATTATCCCCAAAATCAGGTTTTGTTCTGTTTCTTGTTTTTTCAATATAGAATTGAATTATTCTCTCAGCACTTCTTCTAGGAAAAACAACATTTATTAAATTAAATAAACCTCCTCCATTATGTGTGTTGATAAAAATTTTTTTTAACAAAGTATCAGCGGTAGCAAATAAAAAAACCTCATGCATTTTTGATTCATTCCAATAAAGTGTACTCCAATATGATAGATAGGTTAAATCCCAGGCTTGATTCATACAACCTTTTTCAATTCTTTCTAATATATCGCTATTAGCGTGTTTGGGTGCTTTGATACCATTTTGATTGGAAAATAACATAACAAGATATGTATTTATATATTGAGAGATGAGCAAATTTTCAAAGTTCCAACTTAGGAATTCTAATAATTTTTCTAAAGGATTCATATCAGAGTCTCGATATATATTAACTAAATGCAACATGCTGGCATAATTCATTAGAAAGTGATCATTAGTTTCATGATAAGTGATTGAATTTTCATATGGAATATTGAAAAGGTTACACTTAGGAATCTGGTCTATTGTGCCATTAGCTAAATTTAACCAAATCTGAGGTGGATAAAAATCGAAAATATCATTAAAGTTATTTAGCTCTATTTTAGCATTATAAGAATCGTTGTATCTTGATGCATTTTCCATTATTGCTAATCCAGCACTAATTGGAACCTGTTTCATTTGAGTCCATAACATTAAAAGAGCAATCATTCTTTTTTCTTTAGTGTCTTTTAGATCACCATTTTTAGCAAGAGACAATAAACTACTAAAAAGGTTCCTATCTAGAATTAAAGAAACTTCTTTTTCTTCGTTTAATGTTAGAAATTCAGAGTAATCAATCGATCCAATTGGTGCATATACTGGGTGGAATACTAGTTGAGTATTATTAATTGAATCCCAAATCATTTGAAGATCATCATCCTCTAAAAATAAAAAACTCATATATTTACTCCTCTCAATTATTAGGGAACAGATTCTCCGTAGTTAATATGACGCCTAAACCGCAAAATTTAATTTTATATTTTTCAAGAAACTTTATTCCAGATCATTGGTCAAAACATAATGACTTTTGATTGACTTTTTTGACTATTTCAATATCAGATGGTAATATTAATATGGTTAACGCCTCATAAAAGTAGTTATGAGGGAAATTGGTGAATTTCTGTCAAGCTTTATCTCAATTGTAATCATAATACTTATCCAGTCAATTACAATCGATAACGCTTCTGAATAACTTGGCATTTGGATACCTCCAATCGTCAACCAATTTAATATACTGATTATAGTATAAGCTATTAGTGCATTCAGTAGCCTCTTTATAGGCTAGCAATGGTCTATAATTCGAAAGGAGAGTATGCTAGCAGGGTTTTTGATAGAGTAATAGGCTACGATTACATACCCCTGCTAGCTCTGCCAAATATGAATGAAAAAAAGTATCGTGTAAAGGGTTATAAGCACCTTGATAATAAAAAATCAATTGAAAAAGTTAAGGGTAAAATCCAGAACCCTCGATGGGTTGCTAAACATGGGTTTTACCCGTTTATGCATTTTGAAATTAAATTTCAAAAATATAGCAGAAAAGAAAAAAAACCAAAAGAAAAAGTCCGTAAAATTTTCTATGCCTCTCATATGGATAGCTATATCTATAAGTACTATGGGGACAAGCTAAATAACCACTATAATTCTGTTGTAGATAAACTAGGTATTAATGAAGTTGCAACTGCATATCGGAACAACTTATCTGGAAAAAGTAATATTAACTTTGCTAAAGAAGTTATTGATTTTATAAAAGTGCAGCAAAGTGCATATATTTTTGTTGCTGACTTTACTAATTTCTTTGATACATTGGATCATAGGTATCTTAAAGAGAAAATCCGCTATGTTCTAAAAAAGGATACATTACCTGACGATTATTATAATGTCTTCAAGAATATAACAAGATTTAGTTACTTTATTAAAGATACAATAGAATCAGAATTAAAAAATAAGTACACTGAAAGTGAAATTAAAAATAGTTATAAGTATTTCACAGAAGAGGAATTTAGATCCTTTAAGCATAAAAATATATACAAGAATTCTAAGAGCTATGGAATACCTCAAGGTGCAGGTATCAGTTCAGTCTGTTCTAATATTTATTTGCTAGATTTCGATGAAAAATTACAAAAATATGTAAAAGGGCAAAAGGGCCTATATCGAAGATATTGTGATGATTTAATTATAGTTATTCCAATTGAAGGAGACGTCCAAGACTATAACTATAAAATTCATCAAAAAATTATGGATGATATAAAAGAACAGATTCCAAATTTAGAAATACAACCTGAAAAGACAGGGAATTATTTTTATACTGATAATCAGATTACTGATTTAGACTTTAATGAGACAAAATTAGACTACTTAGGGTTCAGTTTTAATGGTAAAGAAGTTCGAATTAGAGAAAAAAGTCTTTTTAAGTATTATACGAGAACATATCGTAAAGTAAGGATATGCAATCGTAAATCAAAAAAATTCGGTCGTAAATCGTATAGGAGAGAATTATATAAGAACTACTCTCACTTGGGAAAAAGTAAGAAAGGGCATGGGAATTTTATTAGTTACGTTGAAAGAGCACAGAAGATATTTGATGAAGATTCAAAAACTATAAATCTTATGGAAACACAAGTGAAGAAACACTGGAAAAACATTCAATCACGATTAGAACAACCAGAATAATATAGACAAGCCCAATTTTCTTTAATTAAAATTGGGCTTGTCTATTTATATGGTTATTACAATCTTAATCAGATAAACAAGTGAAGCTGGGGTGATTTATATGGGAAGGATAAAGGCATTTTTAGTAGGAGTTAGTGAGTATTCAGGTATCGGTGCACCTGACTTACCATTTTGTAAAACAGACATAATTAATGTTAATAAAGCGTTAAGAGAAGGATTACAGCTGGATGATATGGATATTTTTCAAATGGGTATGACAAATAACGGTCATGTAGCAACCGTCGATTTTTTACATGCCCTTGAGCTTTTTATTGGCAATTTACAAAAAGATGATATATTTATTTTTTATTTCTCAGGTCATGGGACTTCTAGTGAAATTCATAATATTGTTTTTAGCGATGGATTATTATGTACTCAGGACATAATTAATAAAATAGGCGAGTCATTAGCTAAAAGCAAAGTATTGCTTATAGACTGCTGCTATTCAGGTAATTTTAGAGTTGAAGGTACAAAAAGCACTAATTTAGAAGAATCTATAGAATCTTTTCAAGGTAGCGGTTATGCGATATTAAGTGGTAGTAACGCTATTGAACCTTCTTATGGAGGGAGCAATGGAAGTATATTTACAAATATTTTATGCGATGGACTGACGAATAAATTTTTAATAAAAAAGGGAGAACTTTCACTTTATGATTTGCAGTTGTGGGTAAAGAGGTTACTTGAGATTCATACTTTAAATAATCCGGATACACCTCAGCATGCTATATATAGAGCTAATATAGGAGGTACAATTTATTTTAAAATTTCAGAGTATACTCCTTATGAAAAAGGTAATATTTACTTTGAAAACGAAGATTACATTATTAAGAGTGTGGAACCTGTCCATCATGGTTCTAAAAAAAGGTACGCGGCAAAAATACTTCTTAAGAAACCATTCTCGGATGCAGAAATAGCGGACGTCTCAACAAAAATTAAAAAAAGATTACTGTTTTGTGATGTATATAATAACAAAATACAAGAAGATAGATATAAAGGCTTTCCATCAGATATAATATGGATTTATTTCACTTTTTATGATAGTGATATTTTACGAGGAAATTATTATTGTAAAACTACTTGGGTAAGCGATAATCAAGATAAGACTTATTGGTATAGTTTGAAAGGCTCTAATAAACGTTTAATAAAAGGTGTTCATTTTGAGTTTTATCCCCAATATAAGATAATTAGTAATTTTATTTTTGATAATACCAAGTCTAACGATGAAGTACTATATAAAGTTAAAGAAATTAGGTATCAAATGATAACATATGCTGAATCTATAATTTCATTATTTAATGAGTATCAAAATGAGACTATTTTTGAAGATGAGTTATTTGCAAGTGTAACACCTTATTCGTCAGTGTTGGATAGTTTATTTTTTGAATCAAATGACTTACCTTTTTCTGATGAGACATTATCAGAATGGGTACAAGCTAACATAACCTTATTTAGCACAATACATGATTTTACTCTGTTTTATAATGAGAAATTTCGTAACACTAGAGATTCTGCTAATAGAAAGTTAGTAATGCAAAGTACGGTGTTAAGGTATTATGAAGACTTAAAGGTTTTAAAAGAACTAGAACAAAAGAGATGAAAAAACCTCATTTAGATACACTACGGAGAGCCTTATCATAAGTAATTGGAAAATCAATAAAAAGTTAATATAGACAAAATACTTAACAAAATTTAATTCAAGAAAAAAGAAGAAGGAACCAAAGTGTTCCTAAATGAGAATACTCTTGTTGTTAAATTTATTGACTATCTTGAGTCTTACTAATTTATAGAAGGGTAAAAGTTGGGGAAAATCCTGAGCTAAATTTAGCGCGGACATTTAGATATAAATATAAGTATAATTTAAGGTTTTCTCATCAACTTCAAAATTATTTCTTTTGTTTAAGGAAGAGGTAGAGTCCAATCATTTGTTAACCATTCCCAAGCACATAATTAAAAGATCGTCATGCACTTATTTTATTTTCTGATGCATGACGATTGCTTTAATTAAATGTAAAGGAAATATAATTACTCTACTCTTTGACCGGATACTTCCGACCATTCTTCACAATCTTCTCCTCAATAATCTCCTTCACATCCATATCAAGATCTGAACAGAGCATCAGCGAATAGATAAGAATATCAGCGATTTCCTCACGAATGTTTTCTTCGTTTGCTTTGAGTGCTTCTTCGCTGCTTTTCCATTGGAAGTCTTCTAACAGCTCGGCTGCTTCAATTGAAATGGAGATGGCGAGATCCTTTGGGTTGTGGTATTGTCTCCAGTTGCGTGCGTCTCTAAATTCATTAATCGTGTTAATTAAATCTTTGATTTCGCTCATTTTTTCCTGCTCCTTTTTAACTCTAGCAATCTATTTCTTAATTTAACATCCGTTGCGTATATGTAAAGACCGTTGATGCCCCGTTTCATGAGGACATTGATAGAGTTTAGAATAATCTCTTCCTTTATTTTCTTAATTTTCTCGGCAGACATGTCATCTCGTGTGGTGAATGCGCCTGTATCTTTATATTTTGCAGTGTCGATGAAAAGCTCATCCTTTTCACTATCATAGCTGACAGAAGGTCCTAGAATGACGCCAACATAATTTAGGTCAAAGCCTTGAACAGTATAGATGGAACCGACCTCTTTAATCGAATCTGCATGTTCTGCCCAAGTCCATTTGTCATTTGTAGAATTCCATGGCATGTTAATGCCTTCCTCATCGACAATATAAGTAGCACCATCTTTTTTATGGATATAATCAAAGGTCGAGACAATACGTGATAGACCAACTTCATTATTCTTTTTCTCAATTGCAGCTTTAAAGTCGGCATGGTCCTCAAAGATTTTGAGCTGGAAGGTATCATTATTTTCTTGCGGCAGAGGGAGCAATTGTTTTGAGACAAAATGGTTAATCCACTTTAGTGTGTCTGGATTTGCATTCATTCTCATTTGCTCCGTGAGCTTTACTGTTTTCGCATGATATTGATTGGTGATCTCCTCAAGCAACCTTTCATTCCAATAGCTTTTAATTTTTAACACTTGTTTAGGATCGAAGATGACAATAGTGATTCTACTGCGTTTAATGATTTCCTCTAGCTGATTTTGATGGTGGAAATTATTGTATCTATCCTCTTTGGTTAAAAGCAGATGAGCCTCATCTACTAATACAATATCAGCTGTTTCCCCTGTTTTTGACATTTGATTTATAAAGGAGGTAGGCTTCATTAAGTTTTTTTTCTTTAAATTTGGTAAGCTGTTTGCGATGCTTTTATAAGTCTTCAGCATTTCACCATGGTTCACAAGTAAGTAATTGTTCTTGTTTTTTAAATGTGAATTTTCATCTTTAGATAAATCCTGAATCGTGTTAAATAGAGAGCTCAGTAAGACACTTTTCCCTGTTCCGGCATCTCCTTCTATAGAAATGACATGGTTACCTGGTTTTTCAATATGCGCCTTGCAAAAATCAAGAATTTCATTTTTGATCTCCACCTGCTGGGGAGAGAGCTCTTTATACGGAGATAGTTTGTAAATATCTTTATTTCTGAGGTTTTCAAGGGTGTCGCTGACAACATTCTCTTTCCGAAGCTGATTCCAAATTTCCTCAAAAAGATGTTCGTTATAAAATTCTTTTTGATAATAATGATGCATTTCTCTCGATCGTGTCTGACTGACATTTTGCAATTGGTAGTGATTTTCGGCAATAAAGTAATTAATAAGATTTGTCTCAATATTGTAGGAAGCTGACTGATGAAATCTTTCATGACCAATGAAAATGGTTCGCGTTAAACTTATTCGCTTCTTGTCTCTCAAATGATTTTTCAATCGTCGTGCAGCCTGCACAGTCTGCCCAATATATGCAGTCGGCTTCTTTTTTTCGTTATAAAGAATGTATACAATCGGATTGTTATCTAATTGAGATGCCTTCAACGCAAGAATTTGTTCTGTATTAAAATCTCTTTTTTCAAACACAAGTTCACTCATATGACTAGCCCCTGTTATGTCTTTTTTACTGTCATCGTATCATAAATTTAACAGATGATCTCAGAGTTTATGAATCAATCATGAATTTTCACTAAAATGAAATGTTCTAAAATCTAATAATTTTAATGTGTGATCTAGTTAATTATTCAATATTTAAACAAATGTGTCGAAAAAAAGAAAAGAGACTGATCAATCAGTTTAGGGATTTTGTACAGATACCAGTTGGATCAATTGAGGACAATAACCGAATGATGTTGTTAAAAATAGGAGGAAATTATGGGGAAGATAAATGTAAATTCTGTATTAAGGGCATGGCACTTAGTTGAGGCTTTATCACCAAGCGGAGTCAATGGTATAGGAGATGAATTGGGTAGAAGCCATTTTTTAGATGGTCAACAACGAAAGAAAACAGAACAAGTTCTTTTTTCTGAAAGGCCTTGGGAGAGGCATCAGTTGAAGGACTCTGAAAAAAATTTTATTCAATTTCGTTACTATTTAGGTTGCTTTGAGCAACATAAACTTGTTAGCTATCTACGTGATCTATTCCAAAATAATGAAGAAATGATTAATAGAGATCAGAAAATGTTATTTAGCATGTCTTTTTTAGTTGACCATACAGGCAAGTATGTAAAGGATTCTGCATTTGTACCTGTACTTATGTATGTGATGAAATTAATAAACGAACATCTTGAAGTGGCATATGATGATTTGATGACTACATTTCGAGATCAGTTGAGATTATTTGAGGAACAGGTTGATGCCATCTTTGTAAATGGAGTAACAGAAAAAGCCCTTAAGAAAGTACTTGAAGTATATGAACGGTATTTTTTACGAATAGATAATATGGCGCTTCATTATTTTGAGAAAGAAATTTTGAAGGTTGGACAAGATGGACGGGTAAATAATTTTCATAGCTTTTTCTTAGAGGACTTAGGAGATATTATCTCACAAGGAGAAAATGAAACACTACGGCAATTTATTGAAGGGGTAGATAATAGAACGAACATTGATGAAAATAGAGTTTTAATTGAAGATGTGTTGCAGCCTAAAAATGTACCTAACGGCAGGTGGCCGTCACCTGTTGAACATAGATTATCCTTAATGCAGCAAGTAGCTGTAAATCAAATTATAAATAACAATCAAAAGATAAGCTCTGTGAATGGCCCGCCAGGAACAGGGAAAACGACACTGTTAAAAGATATTTTTGCAAATCTCATGGTTGAAAAAGCAGAAAAAATGGCTTGTTTTGAAAACCCAGAAAAAGCTCTGAAAAAAATAAAGAAATTAGTTTTAGATGGCTATCATTATACTATTTATGAAATTGATAAATCTATTAATCAGTATTCTATGGTAGTGGCTTCAAGCAATAATGGAGCAGTTGAAAATATCTCAAAAGACCTTCCTAAAAAGAAGGAAATTATACGTAAAGTTACAGATGAAAATGTATTTTCTTCTTATGAAAAAGCATATGCATTAGAAGCAGAGGAATTATCGATGTTTCCTTTTGCGGCAAAGGCTCTTCTCGGTGAAGAGACAGATGCTTGGGGACTATTCTCAGCATCTTTAGGAAAGTCGGAAAATATATCTCACTATTACAAAAAACTTTATTATAGAAATAATAACGAATCTGAACTATCATTCATTGAGCAATTAGAACGAGAAAATAAAAAAATAAGCTTAACAGATTGGAAGAATGCAGTAACAGATTTCCAACAAACATTGAAATCAGTTAAACAAAAGAAAGCAGAACTACAATCGTTATGCGAAATTTTTAAAAAATATAGGGATATAAATAATCAGTTATTGTTACTAGAGGCAGAACAAGAAAAGTTAGTATTAAAGACAGCTCATTATAAACAACAGAAACGGTTGTTAGAGAGAGAGTTTCAGACGCTTTCTAAACCAACTTTTTTTCAAAGATTATTTCATACAAAAAGAAACAAATTATTACAGATGGAAGATCAACTGCAAAAAATAACTATGAAAATAAAAAATGAAGAAAAGGAATGGGATCTTTTGCAGATGAGATCGAATCAAATAAGGATGGAGTTAAAGAAATATAGGGATTCTATCAACAATAAATGCAAAAATCAGGGGTTAGTAATACCCGATGATAATTATTGGACCAATTCTCAAAGTGCATACGAATATAGGCAATTACATACACCTTGGCTAACTGATGAATTGAATTTTGAAAGAGGGCTTCTTTTTTTAAAGGGAATGAAAGTCCACAAATTGTTTTTAATATTTAATTATAAAGCAATAAAATCAAGTTTGCGTTTGTTAAATTATCGAAGTAAGTTAGATTTAAATCAGACTGAGCACAGAATGTGGTTACAACATATGTGGGGTGTAATCCATTTAATCACACCCGTAATAAGTACAACCTTTGCCAGTGTTCGAACAATGTATAAAGGAGTTGGACGTGATTTTATTCGTTACTTATTTATAGATGAAGCGGGACAAGCTACTCCGCAACAAGCGGCAGGTGCATTATGGAGGTCTCAAAAAGTTGTCGTTGTTGGTGATCCAATCCAGATTGAACCAGTTGTCACCATTGATCGAACAATATTAGGAGATATAAAAAAATTTTATGGTATTGAAGATCGGTTTATTGAAATAGGGAGTTCTGTACAATCACTGGCGGATGTGGCGAATCCATTTGGAATGTATAACAATAAAGGACAGTGGATAGGGACACCTTTATGGGTTCATAGGAGATGCTTAAATCCAATGTTTACAATCGCTAATCAAATTGCTTATGATAATAAAATGGTTTTAGCGATAAAAAAACAAGGGAAAAGCGAATGGTTTGACTGTAAGGGAGTAGCGGTTAATAAGCAGTTTGTAAAAGAGCAGGCAGATTTAGTTGCTGAAGAGATTTATCAAAAATGGGAAAATACATTAAATGCTCCTGATTTATATGTTATTACTCCCTTTACAGCAGTGAAAGATGGTCTCAAAAAAACAATTAAAAAGCGATTGGCAGAATTAAATGTACCAAAGAAAATAGTAAATGATTGGACTCGAAGCTCAATAGGAACTACCCATACCTTTCAAGGAAAAGAAACCGACACTGTTTACTTTGTAGTGGGGACAGATCAAAATAGTGATGGAGCGGCAAATTGGTCGTGCTCAAAGCCTAATTTAATTAATGTTGCAGTTACAAGGGCAAAAAAAGAGTTTTATATTGTTGGGGATTATGATCGTTTATCAAAAAAACAAAATTATAAATCGATTGCTGAGAATGTAGACCAAGTCATAAGACCTAACACTAATAGAAGTACTTTTCATCTTTGATAGTGAGCCTCTCAAAACCTTATTTTGAGAGGCTTTTTGTTGATTTATATTCGATTGTAAAAAAGGGCCCAAAGAATATAATCCCTGAACCCACACCCCTCACTTCATATACCGATACTCCCGCAAACTCTCCAAAATCGCAACTTCCTGTAGCAATTCCTCACCCACATTCGTTTCCTTCACTTTCTTTCGCTCAAGCTCTTTGTCCACTAATCGTTTCACCGTTAAGACGTCGGTTCCGGTGCTTAGGACTTCTGCCTTGGAGTTGAAGTGTTTATGGGCGACGAGCTGCATGCCGTAGGAGTTGTATAGCAGTGTGTAGCCGGCGATGCCTGTTGTGGACTGGTAGGCTTTGGAGAAGCCGCCGTCGATGACGATCATTTTTCCGTTTGCTTTGATTGGGTCTTCTCCTTCGATTTCTTTTACGGGTGTATGGCCGTTGATGATATGGCCGTGATCTGGATTGAGGCCGAATTCTGCCAGGATGTTTCGGCAGGTTGCCTCGTCTTCGCGTAAATAATAATACGGGTTTTTCTTCTCTTTATGCGTTTCCTTCTCTTTGATGAAATAGCGCTCAAATGTCGTCATGGCGCGTTTTCCGAAGAGGGAGGAATACTCGCCTGTCCATAAATACCAAGCCATATCTGTCGCCAGATCATCGGTTTCTTCCGGGTGGGCAAACGCTTCCCGTAAGAATCGTTCAAATACATCGAGCAGCTCACGGCCCGCATACGATTTATCCTCAATCATCATCGTCTCCATATTGCCGTTTTCATCGACAGGAATACAGCCGTGAATCAACAGGTTGCCGTTATATTTTAAATAAAGGCTGCCTTTTTTCATCATAAAATTCATATGGCGGCCCAGCTTTTCGGAATGCTGGACAGAGAATAGCAGCTTGTCTATGACTTCTGCTTCTTCTTCTAATAGCTGATCTGGCTGTTCCGGATTAACCGTCGCAAAGCAGGTGTTTTCCAGTTGATATGTTTTTCCGTTTAGCGTGATTTCATTTTTGTCATAATCTATTTTCTCTAATAACAGCCGCTCTTCCATATTAAAGTTCGGCCGTCTCTTGATAATCGGGCTCTCGAGTTTGAATTGGATCATCGCAATCGCTTGATGGATTTTGGTGATTTGCTTAATCTCATCCTCTGGCCTGTTGTCGTCTGCTTTTGGACGGAACGCTGGATTATCATCGTAATATTTTTCGGCCAGGTTCAGCAGCGGTCTCAGGTTGATGCCGTACACGTCTTCAATAATGTCCAGATTGTCATAGCGGGCACAGATACGGATAATATTGGCCAGACATACTTTGGAACCGGAATAGGCGCCGATCCAAAGGACATCGTGATTTCCCCACTGAATATCGACAGAATGATAGTTGATCAGTTCTTCCATAATTCTATCCGGCTGCGGGCCGCGGTCGTAAATATCGCCGACCACATGCAGATGGTCGACCACCAATCGCTGAACGCTGTAAGCAAGGCCGGTGATCAGCTTATCGGCTTGGCCAAGTTCAATGATCTGTTCAATGATTTCGGAGTAATATTGCTCCTTGTTGCCAGCTTGTTCTGTTTTGTATAACAGCTCCTCCGTAATATAAGCAAACTGGGCAGGCAGTGCTTTGCGCAGTTTGGAGCGGGTATACTTGGAGGAGCAATAAGAAACGAGCTTAATCATTCGGTTAATCGTTTCTTTATACCACTCGTTTAATGCTTCTTTCGCATCAAAGTCATGTTTGATTAACTTCAGTTTGTCTTCCGGATAATAGACCAATGCCGCTAATTCATCAATTTCTCTATCGTAAATGACACCGCTGAAGATGTCGCGTATCTTCTCTTTGACTCGTCCTGAACCATTACGCAGCACGTGCTGGAATGCCTGATACTCCCCGTGCAAATCACTGACAAAATGCTCAGTGCCCTTTGGCAGGTTCAGTATCGCTTTTAAATTAATGATTTCCGTTACCACTTTTTCTTCACAATCATATTTTTGTGCGAGTAGATCTAAGTACTTGCTTTCCAAAATCGTCCATCCCCTTTTTAGAATAAACCCCTATTTATGAGCATTTGCATGATAAGGTGAATTTAAAAGTATGACATTATTTTTAAACATTGGACCTTTATATGATAGTAACGCATAACTGCTTTTAGAGACAATTAAAACGAGGAAAGAGGTGCTGGGATGAGCGAGGATATAGATAAAGCAGAAAACAGAAGAGAAAGCTAAGGCTGCAAGAATGTCGGGTAAGTCATTCAGAAAAAAGACCAAGAATAAATTGTTCTTGGTCTCTTTCACTTTCTGCAGGTTGAGCGTTATTTCACAACAAAAAACTATTAGCCTGCACCACAAACTGCGACTGCTCATAATTATAGGAAATCTTCGAGTAATCAAACGGCTGTCCATTCGTCAGATGAAAAATACTTTCTATATACAGCTTCGGCAGTCCAGCCTCCAACTCCAAATACTCCGCTTCCTCCTCAGTCAGCTGACCCACGTGAAGAAACAAATCAGAAAAACCAATCTTCAATCCCAGTCCTTCCCGGATGTAGTGGAAGATCGAGTGAGAGACGATTTCGTTGTTTAAATACGTCACGATAGATTTGTTGTAGTAGGATTCTTCGTAGCAAAGAGTTTGGCCGTTGATGTAGCGGACCCTTTTGACATAGTAGATGTCCTCGTCAATTCCGATGTTCAGGTTTTCTGCAGCTTCCGGTGTTGGCTTTCTCACGTCCAGTTCGATGACCTTTGAGGTGACGTTGAAATCCTCGAGGTCTTTTTTAAAGCCCTGATTCGACAGGAGGCTGAGGTAGCCTTTTCGTTTATGCTTTCTGACGAAGATGCCGCTCCCTCTGAGCTGAAAGATCGCGCCTTTTTGCTCTAATAGATCCAGGGACTTTGTGATTGTACTTTTGCTGACTTCAAACTGGGCCATGAGGGTTTCTAGCACTGGCAGTTTGTCTCCCTGTTTGAGCTGGTGTTCTTCTATATATGTTTCAATTTCCGCTGCGATTTGCTGGTACTTTAACATACGCATTCCTCATTTATTCGTTTAGTTTCACTTGCCAAAATTATAGCATAAACCGCTTACAATGATAGTCGGTGTCAAAATGTTTTGTTTGGGTATTGATAAATTATACCGGTACAATTATAATGAAAGCGCAACCAAAACTAAGGGGTGGGTGAAAATGTCGGGTAAAGTGAGAGATTATACGAGACTAGCGAAAGACATTTTGGAGGCCGTTGGCGGGGAAGAGAATGTGATTGGAGCTTCTCGCTGCGCGACGAGGCTTCGGTTGGTGCTGAAGCGGTCTAACCCCAAAGCGAAGGATATCGTAAAGTCGATGCCCGGCGTCATTACGGTTGTGGAGAACAGCGGCCAATTCCAGGTTGTCATTGGACAACACGTAGGGGAAGTGTACGAGGAATTTTCAAAGCTGGTCCATATTGATCTGTCTGGCGAACAGGGTGAGAATAAAGGAACGATATTGAATCGGATCATTACGACGATGTCAGCAGTGTTTGCGCCGTTTGTATACATTCTGGCCGCTGCCGGTATTTTGCAAGGTGCACTCATTATAATTAACTTATTGTTTAATGGCTTTGAGAAAACAGGAGTTTATCAGGTTTTCAGTTTCATATCTTGGGCGCCGTTTACGTTTTTGCCTATTTTTATCGCGATTACGGCATCAAAGCATTTTAAAACAAACACGTATATCGCTGTAGCGTGCTGTGCCGCGTTAGTCAGTCCGACATGGGCGGAGATGGCAGCTCAAATCGCAGATGGAAAGAGTATTTCTTTCTTAGGGATTGCCTTATCGGAAACGACATACACGTCTTCCGTGCTGCCGCCATTATTTTTAGTGTGGATTTTGTCTTATGTAGAACGATTCTTGAATAAGAGAATGAACGAAGTGGTCAGACCGTTGTTTGTTCCGTTTGTATGCATGGTCATTATGGTGCCGTTAACGATACTTCTGATTGGCCCTGTGACAACATTAGGCGCAAATGGGATTGCAAACGGTTACAACTTTTTGGCGGAAAACGTGCCGGCTTTGGCTGGAGCAATCATCGGTGCATTCTGGCAGGTCATCGTCATCTTTGGTGTACATTGGGGCATCACGCCGATGGTATTGGCAAACTTTGATTTATACGGTCGGGATTCGTTCCAAGCATATCAAACGATTGCGGTCATCGCCCAGGTTGGGGCCGTACTCGGTGTCATCCTGAAAGCGAGAAACAAGGAAACGAGAAAAGTCAGCGTTTCAGCTGGGATCACGGGGCTATTTGGTATTACAGAGCCGGCGATCTACGGTGTGACCTTGAGATTTAAGAAGCCGTTTATCTTTGGCTGTATGTCCGGCGCGGTTGGCGCAGTCGTGGCAAGCTTTTTCAATCCGTATTACTTTGCCTATGCGGGACTTCCAGGGCCGCTGACAGTCGTCAATGGCATCAATGAACAATTCCCGACATCATTCTGGGGCATTTTAATCGGTGCTGCGATTGCGGTGATTCTCCCTGTTGTGCTGATTCAGATCTTTGGCTACGGTGAGGATACTGCTGCACAGCCGGAAAAGGAACATCTTCAAACGACACAGGCGAATGAGGAAACCGTATATGCTCCGTTTAGCGGCAAGGTCATCCCGCTATCTAACGTGCCTGACGAGGTATTTAGCTCAGGTGCGATGGGACAAGGGTTGGCGATTGAGCCGTCCGATAACAAGCTCTATGCCCCGTTTGACGGAACCGTTGTCATGGTGGCGCCTACGAAGCATGCGATCGGCCTGCGTTCAGCATCTGGTGTTGAATTGCTTGTGCACATCGGACTGGATACGGTGACATTAGACGGCACTCCTTTTTCCTTGAAGGTCAAAGAGGGCGATACCGTCAAAAAAGGCGAAGTGCTTGCTGAGTTTGATAAAGCTTTCATTGAAGAGAAAGGGTTAACAACGATTACCCCGGTCATCATCACGAATTCACATGCATATCAGGAAATTCTCATCGAGGATCTTGAAGAAAGTACGTTAGACCAAAAATTATTTACAGTCGTAAGCTGAGGAGGAATAACACATGGGAAACATGCCGAAGGATTTTTTATGGGGCGGCGCATTAGCTGCCCACCAATTTGAAGGCGGATGGAATCAAGGCGGTAAAGGGCCGAGTGTTGTCGATGTGATGACAGCGGGTGCACACGGCGTTCCGAGAAAAATTACGAATACCATTGAAGAGAACGAATTTTATCCGAACCATGAAGCCATTGATTTCTATCACAGATACAAGGAAGATATCGCTTTGTTTGCGGAAATGGGCTTAAAATGCTTGCGGACGTCCATCGGCTGGAGCCGGATTTTTCCGAAAGGCGATGAGGCTGAACCAAACGAGGCGGGCTTGAAATTCTATGATGATGTGTTTGATGAATTGCTGAAGCATGGAATCGAGCCGGTCATTACCCTGTCTCACTTTGAAATGCCGCTGCATTTGGCAAGGGAATATGGCGGCTTCAGAAACCGGAAAGTCGTGGATTTCTTCGTCAATTTCGCAGAAGCTTGCTTCAACCGTTACAAAGATAAAGTGAAGTACTGGATGACATTTAACGAGATCAACAACCAAATGGATGTGAACAATCCGCTGTTCCTATGGACGAATTCAGGTGTTACGGTCGACGAAAACGAAAATGCCAAGGAAGTGATGTACCAAACGGCGCACCATGAATTAGTGGCGAGCGCATTAGCGGTGGCAAAAGGAAAAGACATCAATCCAGACTTTCAAATTGGGGCCATGGTGTCACACGTGCCGATTTATCCTTACTCCTCCAATCCTGAAGATGTGATGCTGGCTGAGGAAGAAATGAGACAGCGCTATTTCTTTCCTGATGTACAGGTTCGCGGTTACTATCCAAGTTACACGTTGAAGGAATTTGAACGAGAAGGCTACAACATCACATTCGAAGACGGTGATGATGAGATTTTAAGAAAGGGTACCGTCGATTACTTAGGCTTCAGCTATTACATGTCAACAACCGTGAAAAGTGATGTGGAAAATGATAATACGGGCGATATCGTCAACGGCGGATTGCCGAATAGTGTCGAAAATCCGTATATCACCTCTAGTGACTGGGGATGGGCGATTGATCCAACTGGGCTGAGATATACGTTAAACCGGTTTTATGACCGGTACCAAATCCCGTTATTCATCGTGGAAAACGGCTTTGGCGCAGTGGATACGCTGGAGGAAGACGGCAAGATCCATGATCCAGAACGCATTCAATATTTGAGATCACATATTGAAGCATTGGAAAAAGCGGTCACTTACGACGGTGTTGATTTAATCGGCTACACGCCGTGGGGGATTATTGATATCGTCTCCTTTACAACAGGCGAAATGAAAAAACGCTACGGCATGATCTATGTTGATCGTGACAATGAAGGAAACGGATCCATGAAGCGGTATAAGAAAGATTCATTTGAGTGGTATAAAAACGTCATTCAAACGAATGGTGAGGAATTATAAGCAGCTGGCCCGAATCGAGCACTTTTACCGGAGTGCCTGGTTCGGGTTTTTTTAGTGTGATCCGACCCGATATCCAGTAATGGGAATAGATTACCAGTGTTGATTGCTATGTTATGATTTCACCTGTGAGATGCTTTTTTGTATAATTTAATATTAGAACGGAAGAAAGGGAGAGAGTTTGTGAGTAAAAAAGAGATGAAAGCGGGTGTCTGACAGAAAATTTTAAGATCATGATAGAATTCCCTGAGCAAATCTCCTAATTAAAATTTGGATAGGAAGGGGCAACATCACATTGAAAAACATATTAATAAGAGCTGGCATATCACCATTTGATACATTCGATGCAGCTGAAATGATTGTTCGCAACTCCATTGGCGGCAACGTAGGAAACTTAGTATATGCCTACAGTGTGTTTCGTACGCTGATGACAGAAGGAACGACGATTACTCCTGATTATTATCGGATTCATCCAGCAGACGCTGAAAAAATTAATAAAACATATGATATGTATATTATTCCGCTGGCAGATGCATTCCGCGAGGATTTCGTGCCTTCTTTACGGAAATATACCCAATTAATTAAGAAACTAACCATTCCGGTTGTTGTGATTGGTGTTGGTTTACGGGCTCCGTTTGAACCAAAATTAAATGAAGGTTTTCCTTTTGATGAGGATGTAAAGGCGTTTGTGAGTGCCGTGCTGGAGAGATCAAATATGATCGGTGTCCGCGGTGAGATTACAGCGAAATACCTTTCCAGATTAGGATTCCGTGAAGGTATTGACCATACTGTAATTGGCTGTCCGTCTATGTATGCGTTTGGAAGAGAACTGAAGATAAGAGAAACCCATATCACACCAGAATCAATGGTGACGGTTAACTCATCAAGGCTGTCTCCTAAGCATGTGCTGGACTTCATTACGAGAAGCATGAAAGAGTTCCTGAATCATTACTTTATCCCGCAATGGCGAAAAGAGATGATTCTAACGTATGCTGGTGCGCCTGCGATAGCGAAGCCTGCCGATAATTACCCGGTCAGCATGGACGATCCAGCTTATCAGAATGATAGAGTCCGGTTCTTTTTAAATGTGCCGACATGGCTGGATTTCCTGAGACAAGCTGATTTAAGCTTTGGCGCAAGGCTGCATGGAAATATCGCAGCGACGATTGCCGGAACACCGAGCCTTTTGCTTCCGAAAGATGCGAGAATGCGGGAATTAGCTGAGTACCATCAGTTAACGCATGTCATGGCAAATGAGATAACGGAGCAAACAAAACTGTCAGAATTAATTGAAACACTTGATTTTCATCAGCCTGAAAAACGGCAAGCGCAAAACTTTGACCATTTCATCAGCTTCCTGAATCAAAATGAATTGGACCATATTTATAAAGAAAAAGCGATTCCTGATACCGTTCCTTTTGACGAAAAGCTATCTAACACAAAGCTTCTTCCGCCTGTGACTACAGTTAGCGGCTGCAGTTCCACAGAAACAGCGAAACGCTGGGAAGCGCTTATGGCGTTAGAAAATGCCAAAAAGGAAAAAACCATTAAAGATCTGAAAAACAAGGTCAAAAAGTATCAGGGCACTTTAAATAGGAAATCAGTGCGTATCGCTTTAAAAACAGCAAATATGCTGAGTGTGAAGTGACCATTCACTAACATTACAACTATATTACAATTGTATAAAACATGCAATATTTTTGGAATAAAAAAGAAAGCCGCGATGCTGCCAATCTGGCAATATTGCGGCTTTCTTGTATTAGTTACGGATAAGGTAATCAAACGCGCCGAGAGCGGCAGTTGCACCTGATCCCATCGAAATAATGATTTGGTTGTATGCACTGTCTGTACAGTCACCCGCAGCGAATAAGCCTGGGACGCTTGTCGCGCCGTGTTTGTCGACGATGATTTCGCCGATGCGGTTGCGTTCAACCGTTCCGTCTAACCATTCTGTGTTTGGCACGAGACCGATTTGGACGAATACACCTTGGAGTTCAACGTGTTTTTCTTCGCCTGTTTCGCGGTCTACGTATGTGATGCCGTTTACGCTCTGATCGCCTGTGATTTCTTTCGTTTGTGCGTTTTTCACGACAGTGACGTTAGGCAGGCTGTAAAGCCGTTTTTGCAGCACTTCGTCTGCTTTCAGATCCGGCGCGAACTCAAGCACAGTAACGTGTTTAACGATGCCTGCGAGATCAATCGCTGCTTCGATACCAGAGTTTCCGCCGCCGATAACCGCTACGTCTTTGCCTTCAAACAATGGCCCATCACAGTGCGGGCAGTATGCGACACCTTTGTTTTTGAACTCTTGTTCACCAGGTACGTTGACATTGCGCCAGCGGGCACCTGTTGAAAGGATCACTGTTTTACTTTTCAGGACAGCGCCGTTTTCAAGTTCAAGTTCGAACAGCTCTTTCTTCTCGAGGCGTTTTGCGCGCTGAAGGTTCATGATATCAATATCATATTCCTTCACGTGCTCTTCAAGACTTGCAGCAAGTTTCGGACCTTCAGTCGCTTTGACGCTGATGAAGTTTTCGATGCTCATTGTGTCGAGAACCTGTCCGCCGAAGCGTTCAGCGACAACACCAGTGCGGATGCCTTTACGCGCAGTGTAGATCGCTGCACTTGCACCAGCAGGTCCGCCTCCGACAACAAGAACGTCAAACGGCTCTTTGTCAGCAAACTCAGATGCATCTGCGCCGCTGCCCATTTTCGCAAGAATTTCTTCAAGCGTCATACGGCCGCTTCCGAAGGATTCACCATTCAGGTAAACGGTTGGCACTGCCATGATGTTTTTGCTTTCAACTTCTGATTTGTATGCCGCACCGTCGATCATTGTGTGCGTAATGTTCGGGTTCAGCACGCTCATCATGTTTAAAGCTTGTACAACGTCAGGGCAGTTGTGGCATGTCAGGCTGATATAAGATTCAAAGTGGTATTCACCGCTGATCTTCTTCACCTGATCAATGACTTTTTGGTCTACCTTAGGCGGTCTGCCGCTCACTTGGAGCAGCGCCAAAACTAAGGATGTAAATTCATGGCCCAGAGGGATACCGGCGAATGTAACGCCAGTGTCTTCTCCGACACGATTGACACTGAAGCTTGGCGTTCTGTTTAACTCAGCTTTTTCAACTGAAATTTTAGATGACATGGAAGCCAGCTCATCAACAAGAGCCAGCATGTCCTTTGAAGTGTCATCTTCGCCTGCGCTAACTTTGAGAACAATGTCATTCTCAATTAGCTGCATGTATTGATTTAATTGTGCTTTGATATTTGCATCAAGTACCAATGGAATGCACTCCTTAGATTTTACCTACTAGATCAAGGCTAGGTGTAAGAGTTTCGCCGCCTTCTTCCCATTTAGCCGGGCAAACTTCACCTGGGTTTTGACGAACGTATTGTGCTGCTTTTACTTTGCTGATCAGGTTGCTTGCGTCACGGCCGATACCACCTGCATTGATTTCTACAGTTTGGATGACGCCATCTGGATCGATGATGAATGTTCCGCGGTCAGCAAGACCAGTTTCTTCGTCAAGAACATCGAAGTTGCGAGAGATCGTTTGAGATGGGTCACCGATCATTGCGTAAGTGATTTTGCCGATTTTTTCAGAGCTGTCATGCCAGCCTTTGTGTACGAAGTGAGTATCTGTAGAGATAGAGTATACTTCAACACCTAATTCTTTAAGTGCAGCGTATTGGTTTTGAAGATCTTCAAGCTCAGTTGGGCATACGAAAGAGAAATCCGCTGGGTAGAAGCAGAATACGCTCCATTGGCCTTTCAGAGATTCGTTTGTTACATCGATGAATTCACCGTTTTTGAATGCTTTTGCTTCGAATGGAAGTACTTCTTTACCGATTAAAGACATAATGTATATTCCTCCTAAAATGTATTAGAAAGCATATGTGCTTTCAATAATAATTCTAATTATATATGAATTATTAATTAATATATATTTTTTGTCAAGCCATAACCTACTTTTTTTCATCTTATTTAAGGTGTGATAGGTATGATTTAGGTATTTCTTTTATAACAGATGAGATTATTGATATGGATTGATTCTCAATTAGACAAGGTTTTCAGGGACTTTTGTAAATCAGAATGCAAGCCGTTTTAGGCATTTGAACATTTAATGACACCATGGGCAAGCGGCAAAGGACAATTACCAAAAGCAGAATAGAACGGAACAGCAAGCATGCTGTCACATGATGATCTTGGGGATTGTTTCTAGCTATTATTGTATCACTGTTTATGATATTTAAAACATAACTTGTCTCCTGTAATTTGAGATAGAAGAAATCATAGATGAAAAAAACACGGTTCAGTTGAAACTGACCGTGTTTTTTTATGACTGTTATTCAGACCAATTCGTGTGAAAAACGCCGTCCATATCTGTCCGTTCGTACGTATGGGCGCCGAAGTAATCGCGCTGCGCCTGCAAGAGGTTCGCATTGGAACGTCCCGTGCGGTAGCCGTCATAATAAGAGAGGGCTGTTGTTAAGCATGGGAACGAGATTCCAGTGCTGATACCCTCGCAAACGACTTTGCGCAGGCCTGTTTGATAGGCTTGGAGCTTATCTGAGAAATAAGGCGCGATCAGCAGGTTTGACAGGTTTGGCTGCTCGCTGAATGCTTCGCTGATCACGTTTAGGAAATCTGCGCGGATGATGCAGCCGCCTCGGAAAATCAAGGCGATGTCTTTGAGCGGCAGGTTCCATCCGTAAAGCTCAGATGACATTTTGTATTGGGCAAAGCCTTGTGCGTAGGCGCATACTTTCCCCATGTAAAGAGCCTGTCTGACGTATTCAATCCAAGTGTCTTTATCAAAGTGTTTTTCTTCGGCTTCTGGGCCTGCTAACACGTCTTGAGCTGCCATCCGTTCTTCTTTTAAGGATGACAAGTAGCGGGCGAATAAGGACTCTGTGATGATGGTGGACGGGATGCCGTTATCAATCGCCTGCATGCTCGTCCATTTTCCGGTGCCTTTTTGTCCGGTTTTATCAAGGATGACATCGATCAGAGGCTGTCCTGTTTTCTCGTCTTTTTTGCGTAAAATCTCAGCTGTAATCTCTATTAAATAGCTTTTCAGCTCACCTTGGTTCCATGTTTCAAAAATAGATGCAATTTCATCGAGCGGCAGACGCAGCGTTTCTCTCAGAAACGTATACGCTTCTGCAATCAGCTGCATGTCGGCATACTCAATGCCGTTGTGCACCATTTTTGTAAAGTGCCCTGCCCCTTTTGGTCCGATATAGACACAGCACGGGTCATCTCCGACTTGAGCTGCGATTTTCGTCAGGATAGGAGCGGCTTTCTCATAGACTTCGCGATCTCCGCCCGGCATGATGGAAGGCCCTGTTAATGCGCCGACTTCGCCGCCGGAAATGCCGACTCCCAGGTAGCCGATGCCCTTTTCCTTCAGCTCGTCATATCTTCTTTCTGTGTCTTCATAGTGGGAGTTGCCCCCGTCCATGATGACGTCGCCTTCTTCAAGCAAAGGCATTAATGATTGGATGACGGAATCTACGGGTTTACCCGCTGTGACCATCAGAAAGATTTTTCTTGGTTTCTCTAACGATTGAACAAAATCCTGAAGCTCGTAGTACGGGCTGAGAGATTGTCCATCCAGCTTTTGGACAAGATGGTCCGTTAAATCTCTGGTGTAATTATAGACTGCGACGTTTTCACCTTTGTTTGCCATGTTTAAGGCGATATTGCTTCCCATTACGCCTAAGCCTATGACACCAATCGTATTGAACATGTGTTACAGCTCCTTCATCAATTTCATACAACTAAACTTAACAATAATATGAATCCCAGTCCAGCAACGGAGATAATTGTTTCCAGCAAGGTCCATGTGGCAAATGTTTCTTTCATGCTTAATCCGAAGTATTCCTTGAACATCCAGAAGCCGGCGTCATTGACGTGCGAAGCGATGACGCTTCCGGCGCCTGTTGCGAGCACGACTAATGCCAGGTTGACATCAGAATGTCCCAGCAATGGAATGACCAGCCCTGTTGTGCTTAGCGCGGCAACAGTGGCTGACCCTAGAGAAATGCGCAGGATCGCCGCGATGAGCCATGCCAGGATGATTGGCGATAATGCCGTACCTTTGAATAAGTCTGCCACATAATCGCCGACACCGCCGTTGATCAGCACTTGTTTGAAGGCGCCGCCTCCCCCGATGATCAGAAGCATCATGCCGATTTGTGAAATGGCTGTTGAACAAGAGTCCATCACGGTTTTGACTGGAATGTTGCGTTTGATGCCCATTGTATAGACTGCGACTAATAACGAAATAATCATAGCAGTCGATGCGTTTCCAATCAATCGGATAAGAGCTAAAACTCCGTTATCCGCAAATCCGATTGTTTCTTGAAGCAGGTCGATAATGGTTGCGACCGACATTATGATAATCGGAAGCATTGCAGTGAAGACGCTGATCCCGAAGCCGGGTGTTTCCTCAAGCTTGAACGTTTTTTGCGTGCCGAGTGATGCAATATTGCCGTTTTTCGAAAATGATGCAGGAACGATTTTTTTCGCGAGCTTTGTAAACAAAGGCCCTGCGATGAGCACTGTCGGAACAGCGACGATAAAGCCGTACAGCAGCACTTCCCCAATGTTGGCGCCGTACTCACCGGCAATCGCGGTAGGCCCTGGATGTGGAGGCAGGAAACCGTGCGTGACGGATAGCGCTGCGACCATCGGAATTCCGAGATATAAAATAGAAATCTTCAATTCTCTTGAAATCGCAAATACAATTGGAATTAATAGAACCAAACCTACTTCAAAAAATAACGCAATACCGATAATGAATGAGGCAATGACAACAGCCCATTGAATGTTTTTTTCGCCGAATTTGTTGACGAGTGTCATCGCAATGCGCTGTGCGCCTCCTGAATCGGCGATCAGCTTGCCCAGCATCGCACCGAGTCCGAAGATGAGTGCGATGTGGCCAAGAGTTCCCCCTATTCCTTCCTCAATGGAGCTGACAACTTTATCGAACGGCATCCCGAGTGCCAATGCCACGCCGAACGATACGACCAGTAATGAAATAAATGTGTTTAATTTTAAGCCCATAATCAATAGCAGTAATGCTAAGATCCCAAGTGCAACGATGATTAACGGCATGGTAATACCCTCCCCTTCATGTCATGTACTAGTTGTGTGTGATTAAGCCCCTCTGATAATTTGCAATTTGTGTATATTGATTTTCTAATGATCTTGATAGATTGATGAAAATCGGCATTAATGTTCTGTATTCTTTGGCTGAGTCTTCGATCGGCGTATGTCTGTATGTGCTGCCGACCATGTCGGATACGGCATCGAATGAATTGATTTTTCCTGTTGCATACAGGCCTAAAATGCAGGCGCCGAGACATGAGCTTTCGTAGCTTTCCGGTACGACAACCTCTGATTCGAAGATATCCGACATCATTTGGCGCCAAACCTCCGACCTTGCAAATCCTCCTGTTGCCTGGATGCGGGTTACCGGGCTGTCCATGCATTCCGTTAACGCCAGGAACACCGTATACAGGTTGTAAATGACACCTTCCAATGCCGCGCGTATCATATGCTCTTTCTTATGCGACATGGTCAGGCCGAAAAATGAGCCGCGCACATCCGGATTCCACAACGGAGCGCGTTCTCCGGCGAGGTACGGGTGGAACAGCAGACCGTCAGAACCTGGTCTGACGCGTTGGGCAATCTTCGTCAGCACATCATATGGATCAATGCCCAATCGTGACGCTGTCTCGATTTCGGAAGAGGCAAACTCGTCTCTGATCCAGCGAAGGACGATGCCTCCATTGTTCACGGGCCCGCCGATGACCCAATGCTTGTCCGTTAAGGCGTAGCAGAAAATCCGTCCCTTTTCATCGGTTTGCGGCTGGTCAATAATTGTCCGGATAGCACCGCTTGTTCCGATGGTGACGGCGATTTCGCCCTTTTTAATGGCGTTGACGCCGAGATTGGACAGCACGCCGTCGCTGGCGCCGATGACAAAAGGTGTTTCCGGATCGATGCCCATCTGGATCGCTAACTCCGGGCTGCAGTGCTGAAAGATTTGAGTCGTTGGCACAAGTTTTGATAAGTGATCAGGCGTGATGCCTGCGATGCGCAGTGCTTCTTCGTCCCAATCCAAGCTTTTCAGATTCATCATGCCTGTCGCTGAGGCCAAGGAGTAATCGATGACATACTCATTGAACAGCTGTTTAAAAATGTACTCTTTGATACCGATATATTTTTTGGCTTTGGAAGCGATTTCTTTTCGTTCATTTGTGAGCCAAGCAATTTTGCTTAACGGTGACATCGGATGGATCGGTGTCCCTGTCCGTTTGTACACCTCATGCCCGTTCAATTCCTCTTTAATCTTATGCGCCCAGCCTTCACTCCGGTTGTCGGCCCACGTGATGCATGGCGTCAGCGGCTGATCATGTTCATCGATTGCGATGACGCTGTGCATGGCGCTGCTGAATGAAATGAATGAGATCTGTTTGTCCGGATGCTGTTTTGTAATTCTCGCTGTTGTGTGGATGACTGCCTGAAAAATCTCCTCCGGGTTTTGTTCAGCTGTTGAGATGTCCGGTGTATAGAGCGGGTAGCCGATGCTTTCTTTTTGTACCACGTCTCCGTTTTCACTGAACAATACAGCTTTTGTGCTTGTCGTGCCGATATCGATTCCTAACATATAACTAGTCATTGTTGTATTCAGCTCCTTTTGCCAGCATTTGTTGTGAGAGCCACAGGTCTTCTACCTTTTCTTGCACATCATCAAAGTTTTGGTGAAGAGACTGAATCATCAGCGCCCTGTCCTTTGCTTTAATGGCCTGAATATAAAGCTCATGGTTATCTAAAATCCTTGCGAAATCTTCATATTTTTCCTTTAACCGTACCCGCATGGACAACAGAATAAAGCTTTCCATGACGGGTTTTAGATTGTGCCAGATCATCTGAATGTATGAATGATCAATGGCGCGGACAATCGTTTCATGGAACAGCACGTCTTGAAATGAAAATTCGTCAGCATCCTCGTATTTGATGGAGACTTTCATCATTTCAAGTATTTTGCTGAGATCTTTAACTAAAGGCTCAATGTCTATTTTGACAAGCCGTTCAAAGACAAATGTTTCTAATAGTAATCGCACATCATAAATTTCCGCGACTTCCTTTTCAGTTAACCCAATCACAACCGCTCCCATTCGTTCTAAGCGGATGATTTTTTCGGATGCGAGTATTTTTAACGCTTCGCGAACCGGCGAGCGGCTTACTGAAAACTCAGCGGCGATCGTATTTTCTGATAGAATGGTACCGCTTTCAATCATGCCTGAAATGATCCGCATTCTCAGCTCGCATGCGACACGAACACCAGTTGACGCTTTTGAGAGCCATTTTGCGGGATACAACAGGTCCTTGGAGTCTAGCATACAACTCACCTTCCTCACTAAAGGAGTATACTTGTATACAAGTATGATAACGTGAATATTTCATTTATGCAAACACTTTCATTTCTAATTTTTAATAAAATTTTTCCCAGATAGAATGGTATTTATTTCTAAACAGGATATGGTACATTGGAGATAGATAGCGTAAGTGAATCATGTTTTGAAAGAGGCGATTTGGATGAAAATCATCATTGCACCTGATTCTTTTAAGGAAAGTTTATCAGCTCTGGAGGCCGCTGACGCGATAGAAAGAGGTTTCAAATCGGTTTTTCCTGGTGCCGATTACAGAAAACTGCCGATGGCGGATGGCGGTGAGGGTACCGTTCAGTCTCTGGTTGATGCTACAAACGGATGGATCAAAGAGCAGGTTGTCACGGGGCCGCTGGGGGAGCCTGTGAAAGCGTTTTTTGGCATGATGGGAGATGGGAAAACAGCTGTGATTGAAATGGCTGCCGCCTCAGGCCTTCATCTCGTACCTGTTGAGAAGCGCAATCCGCTCATCACTACAACAAGGGGAACGGGAGAATTAATCGCAGCGGCAATTGATGCGGGCGCAGAGCGTTTGATCATTGGGATCGGCGGAAGCGCCACGAATGACGGAGGAGCCGGGATGATTCAAGCATTGGGCGGAAGGCTTCTTGATGACTCAGGCCGTGAGATCGGGCCCGGGGGCGGCGCGTTATCTCAGCTCGCATCCATAGATGTAAGCAGGCTTGATCCAAGATTGCATAATGTCAAAATTGAAGTCGCCTGCGACGTGGACAATCCGTTAACAGGGCCAAGAGGAGCTTCAGCTGTTTTCGGGCCGCAAAAAGGCGCGACAGACGACATGGTGGATGCACTGGATCAGCACCTGACCCATTTTGCGGATGTGGCAGAAAAAGCGCTCGGAACAACCTACAGAGAAACAGAGGGCGCCGGCGCAGCAGGCGGTCTGGGGTGGAGTCTGCTGGCTTTTTTTCATGCTGATCTGAAAAGAGGTATTGATATTGTCCTTGAAGCGGTTGATTTTGAAAATGAAGTTCAGGATGCAGATCTTGTGATTACCGGTGAGGGACGGATTGACAGCCAAACCATCTATGGAAAAACGCCGATTGGTGTGGCCAAAGCGGCTAAATCATATGATGTGCCCGTCATTGGCATTGCGGGTTCAGTGTCACGAGACAGTGATGCCGCCTATCAACACGGAATCGACGCGCTTTTCAGCATCGTTCCCGGAGCCGTGCCTCTTGAAGACGCGTTTGAACATGCCGCAGAATATATGGAAAGAACGGCTCGAGACATTGCAGCATCCATCAAATTGGCGAAAACGATATTTCTGATATAGCCGGCGCACACGCCAATGCATATCCATCCTCCTTTTTGGGTAGAGACAGTTAACCACACAATGAGATATTCATCCCAGAAGGAGGACGAAGACATGACTGTACAAGAAATCAAAGGCAAAAAACTCGTAAAAGGCATTGCGCCAAACGTTGAACCAGAAGCCCTGCTAAATGATAAACGAAAAGTATTTTTGTTTGGTTCTCCGAGTTACACAAACATTGGAGACCAAGCGATTGCGTATGCGGAAGAGAAATTTATAAAAAACCGTTTTCCGTATTATGAATACATTGAGATTATGGATTATGCGACGGATGAGGGCATTGAACTGGTGAAGGAGATCATCCGTGAAGACGATATTGTCTGCTTTACCGGCGGAGGGAATTTAGGCAACCTTTATCTCGATATTGAGGAAGACAGAAGAAAGGTCTTTTCGGCGTTTAAGGACTACAAATCGATTTCTCTGCCGCAATCTGTGTATTTTGAAGATACAGAGGAAGGAAATAAAGAAAAGAAAAAAACACAGGATGCGTACCATCAAAATCCTAACTTAACGATTGCAGCGCGTGAGACGCAGACGTTGGATGTTGTAAAAGAGACATTCGATTCCAATGTGATCTTTACACCGGATATGGTGCTCTCCTTGGATATTGTGCCGAAAGAGCTCGAGCGGGACGGCGTTCTCTTTATTTTAAGAGCGGATAAGGAGAAAGTGACAGACGAAGACTTTATTTCACAGATGATGAAATGGGCAGAAAAAACAACCTATGCGGAGCGTACCGATACGGTGCTGGATACGGTCGACACCATTGATTACGCCGAGCGTGAAAAGCATTTTATGGAGATGCTGGACCGCATCGGTTCCAGTAAATTGGTGATTACCGACCGCCTTCACGCGATGATTTTCTCGATTATCACCAAAACACCTTGCCTCGTCTTTGGAAACAGCTACGGCAAAGCCAAACATTCGTACCGGGATTGGCTTGAAAGCTTAAACTTCATTGAATATACGGATAAGAATGATGTTGAGGAACTGGAGCGCATGATCGACCGCCTGCTTCAAGTAGAGCCGAATGAAGTTGATTTGTCTAAGGATTTTCAGCCGTTGGTTGATTTTTTTGCATCGTGAAGATAAAGAAAGACTGCCCTCCTGTAGGCAGTCTTTCTTTGTTAAATATGGAACAGCCAGACGACGAGCGGCCCAAAGAATGAGCCAAGCACCGCACAAAGCGTCATAGAGACGGAACTCATGGATACGGCCAGTTCCCCGTATTCGAATGCTTTTGAGGTGCCCAGTGCATGGGAGGCGCTGCCTAATGCGATGCCCTGGCCAAGTGAGCTGCGTATGCGGAGCCATTTTAAGACCATCGGCCCGAGGATGACGCCTGAAAAGCCCGCAATCATCACAAAGACGACTGTCATGGAAGGAACACCGCCAAGACCGGCGGCGATCTGAATAGCGACAGGGGTTGTGATCGACTTTGGCAGAATGGATAATAAGAGATCATGATGAATCCCGAATGCTTCTGCGAAGATCAGCCCGCTGATCATTCCCATGCATAATCCGACCAGCACGCCGCCTATAATGGGAACACAATGTTTTACAATGATATGCCATTGTTTATAAAGCGGATAGGCCAGTGCCACAACAGCCGGCCCAAGCAAAGAATTGATCCATTTTCCCCCGATCATATAGCCTTCATACGAAACATGGAACAACACCAAAACTGCGACAATCAATATTGTCGTTGTCAGAACAGGGATAAGAAATGGTAACGGGAATCGCTTATAGAGTTTGACCATCGCTAAATAAGCGGCAACTGTTAAAAGAATTATAATGATTGCGATACATGCTTGCTGCATTTCTCTTTCTCCTCACGCTTTTTTGCTTTTTTCTCTAATAGCTGGCTGACGAATCCAGCCGCAATGATCGTGACGATGGTGCTCAGAACGACTGTAATCAGCAGCATCAAACCATTTAATGAAATGAGAGACGGGTATTTCATCACTCCTGTCATAGCCGGGATGAACAACAATGGAAGAAAGGACAATAAAAAACCTGCTCCGTCTTCAATAATGGAGACCGGAACAATACGGAGACCTAAACAGATCAGCAGCAATACCAGTCCGACTATGCTTCCTGACACTGGTAAATGAAACAGATGCTGAAGGGCTTCCCCAATCATAAAAAATACATATAAAATCAACACTTGCAAAATAATTCGTATGACTTTCACATCAAGTGCTGCTCTCCAATTAGAACAGCCTCCTCCTTTCTGGTGACTTGCTTTGACGAATGTTCTGAGGAATCACTTTACTTTCTTTTTGTATGATTGTACTATACAAGTATAAAAAATGATTTAGTCATATAACTTGTATTAATGGAGTTGATATACATTTGTATTATACAAGTATATGCGGTGTTGTCAATGTCGGAGATTGGAATAGGGAGCGAGAGCGATTGCAAAAACAAAATCCAGTTGAATTAATTGAATATGAGCTGACGACTTTTATCAGGAGAGCTGTTTATCTGGATCAATCAGAGAAAAGAACAGGGAATTTGGAGAGATCATCCTACTTATTGTTAAGACAATTGGATGAATTTGGGCCTGCCCGCGTAAAGGAGCTGGCCGATTCGTTTAAATTAGATATCTCTACTCTTTCAAGACAAGCAGCTGCATTAGAGGCGAAGGAGCTTATCTATCGTTTCTCAGACCCTTCCGATGGCAGAGTCAGTCTGTTTACCATTACAAAGCTTGGCAAACAAGCATTAAAAGCCGATAAGCAAAAGCGCCTTGAACGTTATGAACAGATGCTGAAAGAGTGGTCAACAAATGAAAAAGAAATGTTTGGCGAACTTCTGCAGCGTATGAACAAGGCCTTTATCGATTAATAGCCAAAAAACCCATGTGTTCGCATGGGTTTTTTATGCCATTCAGGTTTATCTGCTTCGTTTGACGGCAGCCCATGCACAAGCAAGCCCGGCAAGAACAGCCGCCGATACAATCGGGCGCTTCGTGGCTTTCGTGTAGTAGCTTCTTGACCGCATCCATCCTTTATTTGTGCCTCTGTCATGCAGGCCGTAGCCCGCTTCATAAAGCGCACTTTTTTCTCGGGGGTTCGACGGTCTTTCGGCATGCTGGCTGCAGTACATAATTTTTTCCATCAGTCTGTCGGTCAGCCGGGGGAAAAGAGCACCCAGCATGGCGATGGCTTTTGCCTGTGAGCCGATGTACATGTCACGCTTCGGGTGTTCGGCGGCAAACAGGATGGCTTCGGCGGCCGCTTCCGTCGGGTAGATCATAGAGCGGTAATGAGCCGGCTGTTTGTCGAGGTAGCTGCGCGCGTGTTCGTTGTAAGGCGTGTCAATTCTGCCCGGATGAATGAGCGTAACCGAGACGGGTGCCTGTTCTTTTTCGAGCTCCATTCGGATGCTTTCCGTCCATCCGTGAAGCGCAAATTTGGCTGACGCATATGCGGATTGAATGACCGTGCCCCTGTCGCCGAACAGGCTTCCTACATTGATGAGGGCACCTGGCACACCTCTGCTGGTGTAGTGTTTGACGGCTGCTCTTGTTCCGTAGACAGGTCCCCAGAAGTTTGTGTCGAACATTCGCTTCATGTCGTCGACGGTGACGTCCATGGCGTGTCCGAAAATCGAGACGGCGGCATTGTTGACCCATGTGTCAAAGCGGCCGAATGTGCTGATCGCGGTTTCTGCGATGCGGTTGACGTCTTCTTCTTTTCCGGTATCCGCTTTCACCCATATGGCGTCGTGCCCTTTTTCCTTTAGTTCATCAGCGAGCTCCTTCAGCGCGTCTTCATTTCGGGCTGCTGCCACGACCTTTGCCCCTTTTTTAGCTGCCATTCTCGCAGTGACAAGCCCGATTCCGCTTGAAGCGCCGGTAATGACAATCACTTGATCCTTAAGTTGTTTCAGTTTGAGCTTCGTTTTCATGCCGGGGTTCTGTTGTTCAAGCTGTTCTGTATTTGTGACTGCATCATCGTTTGCCATTAAGAATCCCTCCTGAACGCGTTTTTGTACCTTTACCCCATCCAGGAGGTTCTTAGCCCTTTTGACAATCACAGGGTTCTTTTTTATATTATATAAGTCGCTCTACCATACCTAGGAGGGAATGTTTTAATGACTAGCAGAGGAGATTCACGTGAAAAAATCCTTCACACGGCGTCACGTCTGTTCCAGCTGCAAGGATATCACGCGACAGGTTTGAACCAGATTGTGAAAGAAAGCGGTGCTCCTAAGGGATCGCTTTATCACTTTTTTCCGAATGGCAAAGAAGAATTAGCAATTGAAGCGGTTACATATACCGGAAAATTGATTGAACATCTGATACAGCAAAGCATGGATGAATCCTCTGATCCAACAGAAGCGATTCAGCATTTTATCAAAAAAACAGCCAGCCAGTTTGACAATACAGAAAGCATTCAAGGCATTCCAGTCGGTTTGCTGGCGAGTGAGACAGCGTTAATCAGTGAACCGCTGCGGACGGTTTGCATGAAGGTGTTTAAAAGCTGGGAAGCGGTTTTTGCGAAAAAATTAATGGAAAACGGATTTGCAGAAGAAGAAGCAAATCAGCTTGGAATGCTGATCAATTCGATGATTGAGGGCGGTATCATGCTTTCGTTAACGAATAAAGACAAAACGCCCCTTCTTCTCATTGCCGAGCAAATTCCAGTGCTGGTGAGAAAAAAAGGGTAGCATTTTGTTATCCTTTCTCCTACAATTATATAGAACGGTCTAGTCAGATAAACTATATTATATAGACTGGTCTAAATTGGAGGAAACGATATATGAAAACATTATGTGAAAACTCATTACCTAAAGAAAAAATGCCTTATTTGCTCCGCAGCGGAGAAGGTGAGCGCTATTTGTTCGGCAGACAGGTCGCCACGGTAATGGCGAATGCGAAGAGCACAGGCGATCTGTTTGAGATCGTGCTGCTTTCCGGGGGAAAAGGAGATGCCTTTCCGTTTCACGTCCACAAGGACACACATGAAGGGATTCTCGTTTTGGACGGTAAGCTTGAGCTGACACTTGATGGAGAACATTATTTATTAGTATCAGGCGATTATGCGAACATTCCGGCCGGAACACCGCACAGCTACCGGATGCAGAGCCACAGAACACGACTGGTGTCGTATACGATGAAGGGAAATGTGGCGCACATGTATTCCGTTATTGGGAATCCATATGATCACGCTGAACATCCGCCGCACGCAATCGAAGAAGTGTCAAACGAGCGATTTGCAGAAGCGGCCGCTGTGGCGGACATTGCCTTTCTGGATGATGAAAAGCCAGCAGGTGCGGCAACATTAGCGGAACTTACAGAGCTTCCGGATAGAGCCGTTCCATACGTGCTTGAGTCTGGGGAAGGCGACCGTCTGTTGACGGGGGATCAGCTTCACCGCATTGTGGCTGCACAAAAAAATACAGACGGCCAATTTATCGTCGTATCATCGGAAGGCCCTAAAGGTGATCGGATCGTTGATCACTACCATGAACACCATACAGAAACATTTTATTGCCTTGAAGGGCAGATGACGATGTGGGCGGATGGCCAGGAAATTCAGCTGAACCCGGGAGATTTTCTGCATGTCCCTGCACACACCGTTCACTCCTATCGTCTGGATTCTCATTATACAAAGATGGTGGGCGTACTGGTTCCAGGCTTATTTGAACCGTTTTTCCGGACGTTAGGTGAGCCGTATGAAGGCCACATCTTCCCAAGTGAGCCTCAGGCTCTGCGCTTTGATCGCGTCCTGCAGAATATCGAAGCATTAGATTTAAAGGTAATGAAACCATAAAAATGACAAGATTGTAAGGTTCCCATGCCTGCCTGACACCTAAATCGATGTTTGCTCGCTCCTTTTTTTCATACCCTTAAGGTACAGAAAAAAGGAGCGTGATGGATGTGGTTTCATTACAGCCGACTTTGGCAAATGAGCGGATCGGCGTGCTTGATGTGCTAAGAGGATTGGCGATTTTCGGCATCTTATTTGTCAATCTGGCACATTTCAGTTATCCGGATATGTACTTGTCTATGCTTGGAAAAGAGAACTTTTTTACAGAAAAGTGGTCTGCAGCAGACTTTGCAGCAGCAGACATACTGACATTCTTCATCCAAACAAAATGTATTTTGTTATTTTCCTTTTTATTTGGATTTGGCATGGTTGTCATGATGGAGAGAGCCGTAAGCAAAGGGAAGCGGTTTGTCCCGCTGTATGCGAGAAGGTTAGCGGCGCTTCTCTTGTTTGGAACGGTTCATGCCTTTTTGATTTGGGACGGGGATATTTTAACGGAATACGCCCTGCTCGGCTTTGTCCTGCTCTTATTCCGAAAAGCAAAGCCGAAAACACTGCTGATATGGGCTGTCTCTTTGTATCTTTTGTTTTCCATTCCGTTTATTTTGACCAGCTTTTATCAATCAAACGGACAGGAATGGGCACAAGCGGCAACTCAGCAAGCAAAGCAAGCACTTCATGTTTACGGAAGCGGCAGCTTGAAGGACATTGCGGAACAGCGGATCCACGATCGTCTTGTTTACATGTCTTCGAATGGCATGCTTACGTATAACCCGCTCAACTTCTTCTTTGCATCGATTCCTTATTTCAGCATGTTTTTGCTAGGAGCTGCGGCGGCGAAATCACGGTACTTGCACGATCCGGGAAAGTATCGCAAAGGATTGAAACGAGTGTGGATGGCCGGGCTTGTCATCGGCATGAGCGCCCAAGTGCTGTACACTGTAACAGATAAGGAAATATTCTTGCTGATTGGCGCGCCTTTCTTGATGTTTTTCTATGTCACAACGGTTGTCTATCTTTATCATAAAACAAGAGTGAGAACAGTGCTCCAATCCTTCTCCGCTGTTGGACGGATGGCATTTACCAATTATCTGATGCAGTCTATCGTGTGTACGTGGATTTTCTATCATTACGGCTTGGGGCTGTATGGGAAAGTGTACCCTGCTGCTGGTGTGCTCATCACGATTGCAGTTTGCGCCATTCAAATGGTCTTCAGCCACCTTTGGCTTCGTGTCTTTCGGATGGGGCCGTTTGAGTGGCTGTGGAGAAGCGCTACGTATATGGCGTGGCAGCCTATTGTAAAGAAAACAAAAGTCTAGATGCCCATTGGCGTCTAGACTTTTTTCTATTATTTATACACGACACGTGTTTTGCAAATGATGTCATGCAGGCCTTTTTTCTCTCCAAAGGCGATCATGATAAAACCGATATAAAAGATGATTCCTGATAAGATATATGCAAAGTAACGGCCAATTCCTTGTCCGACAGAAACCCGTTCGCCTTGTTCATTGACCACTTTCAGGCCAAGAATTTTTTTGCCGAGTGTGCCCTGCATTTTAGAAGATGTGAGCAGACCGTAATATAATACACTGATGACGATCGTGATCAGCATGGTAGGCAAAAATGCAAGCGTCATGTATTTCACTAAATACTCTTCTTCCGTCATGTAAGGGTCTGCTGCCACAGATCCAGCTACAAAAACACCATTGATAATAAATAGAATAATATAACTAGGAACAGATACAATAATGCCATCGATAAAATAAGCTAAAAAACGAATCCAAAATCCTGCCGGTTTTTCCATGTATTTTTCTCTCTCCTTTGAATTAATCTGGAATAGTATACTTTGAAAAAAAAGCACATGCAATATGATATGGTGATAAAATCCTGATATGCCTGAAAAATGAGTCTTTTATCCTTCTGTTTTTACTATATAAATCTACTAGCAGGTGATAAAAAATGTCTTATACATTAAAAGAAATGATGGAACATTGCCAAATGACCGAAGATGCCATCCGTTATTATGAGAAGATCGGACTGCTTCCGCCAGTCAAACGAAAGGCAAATGGGCATCGAGCGTTCAGTGAGGACGATAAAAAACGGCTCCTATTTATCAGATGTCTGAAGAAAACGGGTATGTCTTTGGAGGAAATGAAGCCCTTCCTCAGCCTGCAAGAGCAGACTGACAGGTTAGATGATCATCAGCGCGCGCTGCTGAAAAACTATCAGGATAAGTTGAAACAGAAACAGAAAGAATTACAAACAATTTGGGAGCTGATTGAAGAAAAGCTGGAGAGCGGAGAAGGATTTGGGCCCCCGCAGCAAAAAAATAGGTATTGACCTGGTGTTTACACCAGGTTTTAGCATAAAACACAACCCTGGCAGCAGGGAATCACGCGAATAGGGAAGTGTTTTATACATGAAAAACGTAAATATTGGAAAGACCGGGCTGAACGCCTTCAACATTGGTTTAGGTGCAGGTGTTGTCGGTAATGCGATGATGTATCCCAATGTGACGGAAGAGATGGGAAAAGATCTGATTCATGCTGCATTCGATGAAGGCATTGATTTTATTGATACAGCATATTTATATGGCTTGGGCAGGTCTGAGGAGCTGATTGGAGAGGCCGTTAAGCAGCGCGGCAATCGGGAAAAGATCGTGATTTCAACAAAGGTTTCCCCTTCTCCCGAGTTTGTGAATGGAGCTGTGAAGACAGACATTCGACCGTCAGCGCTGCGCAAGGCTGCTGATGAAGCGCTTATTCGATTGCAAACCGATTATATTGATATCCTTTTTTTGCATTTTCCTTACAGCCGAACACCATTAGGGGAAGCGGCGGACGCGCTGGCTCAGTTAAAAAAGGAAGGCAAAATTAGAGCTGTTGGCGCATCTAATCTGGACTTTCATCAGCTGCAGGAGTTTAATGCTGAAGGCCATTTGGACGTGTTTCAAACTGAGTACTCTTTACTTGTACGGCATGCTGAGGAGGACATTCTGCCATACTGCAGAGAAAAAAGCATCTCTGTTATCCCGTTTTATCCTCTCGCTTCCGGATTGCTTGCCGGGCGGTACAAACACGATGATGTTTTCACTGATGTATCAAGATCGAATCACCCGCTTTTTCAGCGTCAGGCATTTCTGGAGAACCTTGAGAAAGTGGAGAAATTAAAGCAGTTTGCTGAACAAAAACAAGCGGAACCGGCGCAAATTGCATTGGCGTGGCTGTTACACCAGCCGGGGATTGATATGATTATTCCGGGAGCCACTCTGCCTGAGCAGCTGAGGGCTAATCTAAAAACAGCAGATATTCATTTATCAGAAGATGACCTGAAACAAATGGATCAGATGTTTGGCTCATAACATTTCGCAAAGATATACCCCAGATTGAAGAAAGGGTATATCTTTTAGTTTGGATCGCTTTTTCCGCTGTTTTTGTTTTATGATATAAAGGATAAATTTTCTATTTTGAGAGGTGTCTATTTATGTCTAGAAAAAACAGCGTGGCGATCGTAACAATCATTTCTGCGTTCCTTTTTTGTGCCATGATTGCCGCTGCTTCACTTTCGCCACTGGCCGGAACGGGAGGGGCGGCCAATCAATTTAACTCAGTCGGCATGTGGTCAGCTATCGGTATGATCCTAGTGTTGTATTTCATTCCTTTTCTCATTTACATGCTTGGAGTAGGTGCGATGAGGTATGTAATGGCCGTGCTTTGCGGCTTTGGGCTGCTGATTAACTTGTCTTCTGCCGGGTTTATCTTGATGTTTAGTTTGTTCAGTGACCATCTGCTTTCTGAGGTGATCTTTGTGATCGGACTCTGTCTCGCTTCAGCAGCTGTAAACGTCATTTGGTTTTTTGCCGCTTTTCGTTCTGCATCAAAAAAGCCCGTTACAAGAAGTATTACATAGTTTCCTAGACTTGTAATTTTACTGCTCATACAATTATAAAATGGATAATATGCTGTACTTATTGCGATCTCATTTATGGTCAAATCATTTCATATGAAAGCTTTGATTTGCTGAGGACGTAACGATTTATATCAGCATCTATCAGAAACTAGTGGATTTTGGGAAATGATTGAATGTGAGAAAAGGCTGGCGAGAAGATCTCGGCAGCCTTTTTTGCTTTTCTATGTATAAATTTTTCTGGAATATTATACGTTAGAGGCTGTACGGTTTCATTTACTAGAGGAGTATTGTCTTGAAACATATTTTATAACTAGTCATTTCTTTATTTTCCCTTTTAGTTTTCAGGTTTATAGAATGATAGAAAGGTTGGGTGAAAAGCAAAAGAGAACCTGCAAGATGATGCAGATTCTCTTCACTATGATTATTTAGAGGCTTGAATAAATACACCTTTCTCATGAGAAAACTCTTTAAATCCATATACTCCATGATAGGAGCCGATTCCGCTTGTGTTGACGCCGCCGAATGGCAGATTGACGTCACTGAAGTGAACGACAACATCGTTGATGGCTGCGTTGCCTGATGTCGTATGCTGAAGGACGTTGTCGATCAGTTCTTGGTTGTGGCTGAATACATAAAGCGCAAGCGGTTTATCGCGGTCATTGACGTAATCGATGACCTCATCGATGTCTTCATAGTTCATCATCGGCAGGATCGGTGCGAAGATTTCCTCCTGCATGATTTTCATGTCGGGCGTGACGTTTTTCAAAACGGTTGGCGAGATCGTGCGGTCGCTGGCATCAAAAACGCCTCCGAATACGACTTCCGCCCCTTTTTCGATGGCGTCGTCGAACAGGTCTTTGACGCGGTTAAAGTTGCGGTCATTGACGATCTGCGTAAATTTGCTGCGGTCTGGGTTGTGATCATCCTCCATAAATCCTGCGTTGACGATTGTTTGTAAAATGCCCGCGAACCTGTCTTGCACGTCTTTATTAATGAACAGATAATCAGGGGCGATGCAGGTTTGGCCGGCGTTTACGAATTTGCCGACGGCGATCTTTTTCGCTGCATCCATGAGATCGTATTCACTGTCGATGATCGTTGGGCTCTTGCCGCCTAGCTCAAGTGTGACAGATGCCAAGTGTTTGGCAGCGGCTGTCATAACGATTTTTCCGACATTTGTGCTTCCAGTGAAGAAAATGTGGTCGAACGGCTGATCTAGAAGCTCGGTTGCCACCTCAACCTCTCCTTCAAAAATCGCGACTTCTTTTTCATCAAAAGCATCTCGAATGACTTTTGCGGCAATGTTGCTCGTATTCATCGTAAAATCGGACAGCTTCACAATCGCGCTGTTTCCGGCTGCGAGAGAAGCGGCAAGCGGCGCCATCGTCAGCATAAACGGATAGTTCCACGGGCCGAGGATGAGTGTTACGCCTTTAGGCTCGTACATGAGAATCCCGTTTCCCTCAGGGCTTAACGATGAACCGACTTCTTTAGGCGCCATCCATTTTTCCAGGTTGTTCATATTATCTCTGATCGCTTTTTTCGTTCCTTCGATTTCCGCTTTTTTGACCTCGTGATATGGTTTGCGGACGTCTTTGCGAATCGCTTCGATGATTTCTTCTTCATGGGCGATGACGGAATCTAAAAAGCGTTGAAGCTTCTCTATGCGCTGTTCCGCTGTTGAAGCGCGCAGTACTTTTTGCTGTTTTTTCTGAAGCTGAAAGACACGCTGAATGTCGTCTTTTACTTGCTGTTCCATTGTAAAATCCCCCTCATTTGCTTTCTTCTTTTCTCGGACCTATTATAAAGTGGTACCTTTTCTGTAAGGAAGACAACGGTGAACCATCTATACGTTACCGTACATATATCGAACATCTGTCTAATGATTGGGGTGTCTTTTGTGCAGGAATCTGCTGAAGCTCAAGTGAAACAGGCGCTGCTGGCCTTATTGGAAGAAAGGGATATTCAACAAATCACAATGAAAGAAATTGCTGAAAAGGCTAAAGTGAGCCGCGGGACGCTCTACCTTTATTATGAGGACAAGTTTTCGATCATCGAGGATGTGATCGAAGACATGAAAGAAGGGCTGGGTAAAGCGCTCCATGACGCCTTCAAGCATATGGATACCCTTCATTTGAACAAAAAACGGCAAACGGTGCATCCGACTCTGTCTTTTGTTCATGAGCATCGATCCTTTTTTGGTACGATGATGAACAGAGAACATTTTCATCGGTTTTTTAAGGATGTGTTTCAGCAGGATGTCTTGCTGGCTCCGATCCATGTAAATTTAACGCCGATCGAACAGGAAATTTACGGACATTACCGGGCTTTGTACACGTACGCGATTATCCTGTATTGGCTGAATGAGGATGCGGCCGCGACTCCGGAAGCCATCAGCCAAAAGGTATGGGAGCTTGTTTCTCAAAAGCGGTTTTATTGGCTGTTTGGACAGGCTGCATCAGGGGAGCGACAGGAGGACACGCAAATCGACAGGCGTGTGGTTCGAACGAGAGAGGCGCTGCAGAAGGCTTTGCTGGATGTATTGGCGGAGAAAAAAGACTACGCGGCCATCACGATTTCAGACATTACCCGGAAAAGCAATATCCGCCGCGCAACCTTTTATGATCACTATTCCAGTAAAGAGGAATTGCTGCAAACCATGATTCAGCAATCATGTGCGAAGATCATTGATCACCTGACGGTTGCCTCCAGTCCGAATGTGCTTTCCTTAGAGGAAGCAGAGGAGGCGCTCGCCAGTCTGCTTTCTGCTTTAGACCGCATGCCCATTGTCCATTTTCTCAATCGGGACTGGGATGTTCCTCATGTGATACCTGAGATGTTTAAAGTGCTGGAATCGTTTTACCTGCATCAGCAGACTGATATTCATGCGGGGAAAAAGCTTTATGCCTATTATGTATCCGCGATGATTATCGGGTTGATTATGTATCGGCTGGATGAAGGAAAGATGCATGCGCCGGAAGTGCTGGCGAGGGAGTTTTTGCAGTTTTTGGATGTGAAGAAATATAAGGTTGTATTGCTTTGAAAGACAAAAGAGAGGGACATCCCCTCTCTTATTTCGTTTCTTCCTTCCATTTCTCATCAATCAGCATCTTCCCAGGCCATGTGTACGCCATGATGCCGCCGTCTGCGGTGATGTCCTCTCCTGTAACGTATGAGCTGTCGTCTGAAGCGAGAAACAGTGCCACTGTCGCCATTTCCTTCGGCTGGCCGAGGCGTCCGAGCGGCGTGATCCATTTGTTGGCTTCACGGAATTTTTTGCCCATTTCCTGTTCTTTGGTGCCGGCCAATTTATTAATCAGCGGTGTTTCGATTGTGCCCGGTGAAATGGAATTGACGCGGATGCCATTTCGTGCGTAATCAATCGCCATCGCTCTTGTCAGGTTGGTAATGCCGCCTTTTGCGGCGTTGTAGCCTGAACGGTCAAGATCTGCGGCCCGGCCTGACATGGAGGAGGTGTTGATGATGGAGCCTCCGTTTTCGAGCATGAGCGGAATCAGGTATTTGCTGCAAAGGAACGTGCCGCGCAGGTCGACAGCCATAATACGGTCAAACAGCTCAACAGGGTATTCGTGCACTTTTCCCCCTTCCCGATCAACGCCGGCGTTATTAAACAGAATATCTATTGTTCCGCACGCCTCCTTCATTTGATCAGCAAATGCTTTCACACTGTTTTCATCTGACACATCGAGGTGAAAGGCGTCCGCCTGTCCTCCGTTTTGTCTGACTGCTTCAACTGTTTCTTTCATTTGATCTGTATTGATATCTCCAATTATCACACGCGCGCCCTCATTGGCAAAAACCTCTGCCGTCGCTTGTCCAATGCCTGTTGCGGCGCCTGTGATGACTGCGGTTTTGTTTTCAAGTCTTCCCATTGTACAAGTCCTCCTTTTTCTATTTGTCTTCCCTCTGTGTACAGTGATAAACATGTGAGAAAAGAACTGCCAACATATGTTAAGATGGACTAGAAATTGTTGGGAGGTTTTTGTGTGTTGAAGGTGCAGCATAAGAAGGAGCTCAAGTTTTATTGCCTCGTCACGATTCCGTCCGCGTTTGTCGTGCTGACTGTCATCTCTTTTTTATTCCAAGAGATTACGTTTCCGGTCACAGCAAGGGCATTTCTGAATGCTTCATGGCATAATCTATTGTTTCTGATACCGTTCGGGTTGTTTTTCTACCCGGTGCATATATGGATGAAGCGGGAGTTTGGCCGCTGGAATGATGCAGAAAAAAAGAGAGGGTGATCCTCTCTTTTTTATTAGAATGACCTAGAAAAGTAGTGAAAACAAACCCAACTAATGTTAAATTTACATATATATGCATCTATCAATCTAATTGACAATTGTCACCGCATGTGATAAATAGATGCTGTAAAGAGTTTACATAACCTAACAACATATCAAAAAGGAGCGATCCAGAGTGGCGAAAAAAGAGTTTAAAGCAGAGTCCAAACGACTGCTGGATATGATGATTAACTCGATTTATACCCAAAAAGAAATTTTCCTGCGTGAGTTAATCTCCAATTCGAGTGACGCGATTGACAAAATCTATTACAAAGCGCTGACGGACGATACGCTTACGTTTGATAAAGACAGTTACTACATAAAGATCGCAGCTGACAAAAGTGCGAGAACATTAACAATCTCTGATACGGGGATTGGGATGACAAAGGACGAGCTTGAGCAGCATCTTGGAACAATTGCAAAAAGCGGCTCCCTCGCGTTTAAAAAGGAAAACGAGCTGAAAGACGGACATGACATCATCGGCCAATTTGGTGTCGGTTTTTACGCGGCGTTTATGGTTGCCGATGTCGTGACAGTCATCAGTAAGGCGCTCGGCAGCGAAGAGGCATATAAATGGGAGTCTTCGGGTGCAGACGGCTATACGATTGAGCCGTGTGAAAAGGATTCTGTCGGTACAGACATTATCCTGAAAATCAAAGAGAACACAGAAGATGATAGCTATGACGAGTTCTTAGAAGAATATCGGTTAAAAGCGATCATTAAAAAGTACTCCGACTTCATTCGCTACCCGATCAAAATGGACACAACCATTAATAAGCCGAAGGAAGGCAGCGAGAATGAATTTGAAGAGGTGCAGGAAGAACAGACGGTCAACAGCATGGTTCCGATCTGGAGAAAGAATAAAAGCGAGCTGACAGATGAGGACTACGAAAAGTTCTATGCTGAAAAGCATTACGGATTTGATAAACCGCTGACACACGTTCATATCAGTGTGGATGGTGCCGTGCGCTACAACGCAATTCTATTTATCCCTGAAAACATGCCGTTTGACTATTATTCCAAGGAATATGAGAAAGGCTTGGAGCTGTATTCCAATGGCGTGCTGATCATGAACAAATGCGCGGATCTGCTTCCGGACCACTTCAGCTTTGTGAAGGGGATGGTCGATTCTGAGGATCTGTCGCTGAACATTTCCAGAGAAATGCTCCAGCATGACCGCCAGCTGAAGCTGATTGCGAAAAACATCAGCAAAAAAATCAAAAGCGAGCTGCAAAGCCTGCTCAAAAAAGACCGAGAGAAATACGAGACGTTCTACAACTCATTCGGCAGACAGCTGAAATTTGGCGTGTACAATGATTTTGGCGCGAATAAGGATCAATTGAAGGACCTCTTATTATTCTACTCTTCGAAAGAGAAAAAACTGGTCAGCTTAGACGAGTATGTTTCCAGAATGCCTGAGGAGCAAAAATACATTTATTACGCGACCGGTGATTCATACGATCGCATTGAGAAATTGCCGCAAACGGAAATGGTCGCGGACAAAGGCTATGAAATTCTTTACTTCACTGAGGACATCGATGAGTTTGCGATTAAAATGCTGGCATCTTATCAGGAAAAAGAGTTCAAATCCGTATCAAGCGGAGATCTTCGCATAGACACGGATGAGGATCAAAAGCAGTCCGAGGAAGAGGAAAGCAAGTACAAGGATCTGTTTGAGGAAATGAAAAACATTCTGTCAGACAAAGTGAAAAACGTCAGAATCTCAAAACGACTCAAATCACATCCGGTCTGCCTTGCCGCTGACGGCGAAGTGACGATTGAGATGGAAAAAATCTTAAACGCGATGCCGGACAGCCAAAATGTAAAGGCGGAAAAAGTGCTGGAAATCAACCCGAATCACGAGGTGTTCCAAACGCTGCAGGACGCATTTGAACAAGATAAAGAGAAGCTGAGCCTGTACACAAATCTTCTGTACAATCAGGCGCTTCTCATCGAAGGCCTGCCGATTCAGGACCCTGTGGAATTTACGAACAATATTTGCAAGGTTATGGTGTAATAGAAAAAGGAATCGTCCCGTGAGGAGACGATTCCTTTTTTTTTATAATGTACGCTCATTCAGCACTTGGCTTTGACTGCTTTTCTTCTTTTTAAACCGTTTTTTCAGGCTTGCTTCAATTTCTTCCAAGCTCTTTCCTTTGGTTTCCGGAACCATGTAGAGGGCGAAGAAAAAGGAGAGAAGACAAATGACTGAGAAAATCATAAAGACCCATGCGATGCCCATTGCGCTGAGCATCAGCGGGAAGACGAGCGACACGATCAGGTTGGCTGCCGATAGCACCAAAGTGGTGAAACCTGTCGCGGCTCCGCGCGCTTTGGACGGGAAGAGTTCGGGCATGAGCACCCAAACCACCGGACCCCATGTCGCCTGGTAAAATACGATATAAACGCCGAGAAAGACAACTGTCATCCACGCTGTTGATGCTGAGAGTCCAAGTGTCAGAAGCACGCTTGATAATGCGGCCAGGCTCAGTGTGATGCCGACACTTCCCCAGATCAGAAGCTTTTTGCGGCCGACACGGTCAATTAAGATCATGGCGGTGATACACATGATGACGTTGAGGACGCCGATCCCCATCGTGCCGAGCGCAGAAGCTGACGTACCAAGGCCGGCCTTCGTAAAAATGGTCGGCGCGTAGTAGATCACCGTGTTAATGCCGACAGCCTGCTGAAAAATGGCAAGGCCGACACCAATCAAAAGCATAGGGCGAATCCATTTGGCTTTCAGCACGCCGAGTGTCGTTTCTTTTTTCTCTGCTTCCCCTTGCTTCATCTCTGCCAATTCCATTTCAATATCCTTGGGATCATGAGTGATGTTCATGATTCGTTTTGCTTCTTCTTCACGGCCTCGCTTCACGAGCCACCTTGGCGATTCCGGCATAAACGCAATGCCGATCAATAAAAGCACGGCAGGCACCGCAGCCAGACCGACCATCCAGCGCCACGCTTCAAACGGTGTAAACAGATAGTTTACGATATAAGCGAGCAAAATCCCGGTGACAATCATTAGATTGTTCATTGTGCCAAGTGTACCGCGGATTTTCGTCGGCGCCATTTCTGACAGGTACACAGGCACAAGCGCTGTTGAACCGCCAACGGCCAACCCGAGAATCACCCGAGACGCAATCAGCATGCCGACTGTTTGAGAAAACGCGCAAGCGAGTGCGCCGACAATAAAAATGATGGAAAGGACAAATACAACTTTTCTCCTGCCCCAGCGATCAGAGCATGTCCCGCTTAAGGCAGAACCGAAAATCGCGCCAAGGAGCAGCATGCTGACAACCAATCCCTCTGTCAATGTAGTTAAAGGAATATCGTTGTTGATAAACAGCAGCGCTCCAGAGATGACGCCCGTATCGTAACCGTAAAGCAGCCCTCCTAAAGCGCCGAAAAAGTAGATCATATATTTCCTTGTGTTTGTCTTCACAAATGTTCCCCCTCAGTTGTTAGGCCAATGAGTATCTCTTATGTTTAACAAAGTTAATAGATTAGTACCCTTTTCCTATCTGATTTGAAACATTTGTTTTGAAAAAACGGACATTACTTTAAAACCAAAACGCGGGGTATTGGCGATTTTTGCGCAAATTATTGATAACAAGAGCGATGATCACGATGACGACAGATCCAATGAGTACGGGAAATACTAAATAACTCCAAGCGTATGCACCTTGAATGACGACAATCGGGTCTGCGCCAGCGGGAGGGTGAGTGGTTTTGGTCAGCATCATCAAGCAAATGGCAAGCCCTGTCCCCAATGCAAAGGTCCATGGATGGGCGCCGAATACGTGAAGGACAATAATCCCTGTAAGCGCGGAAATAAAATGGCCGCCAATCACATTTCTCGGCTGTGATAATGGAGCACTCCAAGCGCTAAATACGAGCACACAGCTTGCTCCAAAAGGTGCCATTAACCAAAAGCTTGATGTATAAGCGGTCAACGAAGCGAGTGTCAGTATGGTGATAAATCCTCCTATAAGCCCTGTAACAGCGTCTTTGCCGTTTACCTGTAAAGGTGTTTTTCCTTTTCCTTTCATTTTCAAAAAGAAGTTGTTTTCCAAATTTATCCCTCCAGTATGTATAGAATAATAGTTAAAAACTAACCTGTCAATTTTATTTTTAATGGTTAGTTTTTCGTTTCAATAAAAAAACCGTTCGCAGGGAACGGATTTTTACTCATTATTGGTTTTTTTCTGATGGCGTGAGACCTTTTGTCTGTTGCCGCATATCTTCATGGAGCACCATTTTCGCCTTCCTGTTTTATCAAGAAAAAGCAAAATGCATTTTTCGTTTGCGCACCGTTTCAGTTGTTGGATTTCTTTTGTATGAATCAGCCATAACGCATCGTAAGCGATTAGCGATAAAATGGAATCATCTGGTTTTCCATTCGGAATGCGGGCAAGGTTGTCATCTATGATTTGATAAGAAAAGGGAGCGGCGGCGATTTGATTTTGCAGGAAGGAGATAAAAGCAAGAGAAGGTTCATTGCCTTCGGCTATACTCTCAAAGTGTTTTCTTAGCTCAGCCCGGAATTGATGAATCCGTTGCAATTGTTCTGGGACTTGCGGTAGCGTAAAAGAACTGAGAAAAGGAGCTGTTTCTCCCATTATTTCTAACCACGCCATCAGATCTTTTTCTGACTGGATGAGATCGTGCCGTTTATCATAGCTTATGATTTCAGTGTTCACGAGATCGAGAGAAAGGTTTTGTGTGATAAGAGGGAATTGAGCATTTGCCATTTTGATCATTCCTTTCAAACTCATTGTAAGCGCCAAAACCTTTTTCACGCAAGGATATGAGTAAAAGGAGGCTTTACAGTTTATCCTTCAGGCGGGCTGCTGATGATAGGGGCGGTGCTCTTCCTGTTTACAAGAAAAGTGCCGGAGGAGAAAACATCATAAAAAACCTTACTCACGCGGAGTAAGGTTTTGTTTTTTTATTCTCCCTCATTGACGAAAACCAAGGCGGAGAAGCCTTTTTTCTTATCAAATTGCAATTCAACGACTGTAACGTCTGGATTGAAGTTGTGGTATTCCTCTAAGAATTGAATAATGCCTTCTGAAATGTCATCTGAATCAAGCTGCTTGTGGTGCAGGCCATATTTGGCTTCAGCGAAGAATCCTGTACGCTTGTTGTAAGACAGCTCTTTTACTTCAACGTCCTCAGGGTAAATCTCTTCTTCATTAGATATATACACACAAATCCCGTCTACAATTTCTTGCTCATTTAATACTAATTTCATTACCTAAAAGCTCCTTCTGTACGTCTTCGGTGATTTGAATGCGCGAATCAGAGCGATGACAATGAGTAAAATAATGATCAGAACGATGACATCAACGATCCAGGCAATCGGCGAAGCGCCATAAGAAACATAGCCCGGGCCTCCGACTGGATGATAGGTGTAACCCCAAGGGTGCATCATGCTGATCATAAACATGCCCGTTGTGAATCCGCTATAATAGCCAAACCATCCCGATGGCGAGAATCCTGCATTGTAGTAATGATTCACTGAAACATAACGTCCGCCAACATAAGCTTTAGACGTTTTTCCGCTGTATGTCTTTCCGCTTACTTTTGATGTGGCGCTGGAAAATGTGCCTGACGATTTTTTAGAGCTTGATGAGCTCGACTTTTCCGAAGATTTCTTTTTCAGCGAAATCGACGATGATGAATCGTCAGATGTCTTGGACTTTTTGCTTGAAGAGCTTGATCCTGAACTGTAGCTTGATTTCGGGCTGGATTTATAGCTTCCGCTGTATGACGAGCTTGAACTTCGGCTGCTGTAACTGGATGATGAGCGGCCGCTAAAACTTTTGGCATGAGAAATGGTTGATGGCAGCAGTACACCTAAAGCAACGGTTACTGCGACTAAGGCTTTTACATATTTAAGTTTCATTCTGTTTCCTCCATAGACCGCCGGAACGGCCCGTTGTTCTGAGCAGCAAATAAAAGAAGCTTTTTTATTCATATGAGTCTCTTATTCCCATCTAACGTTTCATATCTTGTTTTGCTTTTTCAATCACTTTCTTTCTGAGATAATCTACCTTTATTTTATCGGATTTATGGCTCTTTTTGTAAGCTTTTGCTTAAAATTAGTTAGATTTGGAGCTACTAAAGGGCTTTCTCATCATGCAATCATAGAATGATAGATCCATTTTGCCCAAATAAAAACAGCCTTCCCATTGGAGAAGGCTGTTTTATTCTTCTTATGCGAACAGCTTATCAATAAACGAAATATCTTCCTGAGAAAGCGTCACGTCTGCTGTTTTGATGTTATCAACCAGCTGATCGGCACGTTTCGCTCCAGGGATGAGAATATCAATTTCCGGTCTTGCCAAATACCAAGCCAATACGATGTGAGGGATGTCCACGTTGTGCTTTTCGGCAATCGGCGCAAGCTTGTTGACCTTTCTGATATTTTCTTTGAAACGTTCGCCCTTGAAGTTTTCCATTTCGTTTCGGAGGTCACCTTCAGGGAACGTTGTATCTTCTGTATATTTTCCTGCCAATAATCCTGATACGAGCGGGAAGTAAGGGATAAACGAGATATTATGCTCCTTCGTATACGGGAAGAATGTGTTTTCCGCTTCACGGTTTAACAGGTTGTATTCGCCTTGCAATACATCTACCAAGCCGTCTCTGTTTGCTTCTTTCAGCTGCTCTAAAGAGAAGTTGGATACACCGATGGAACGGATTTTTCCGGCTTGTTTCATTTCATTCAGTGCGTTAACTGCTTCATCCTTCGGCGTATGTTCGTCCGGGAAGTGAATGTAGAACAAATCGATATAATCCGTATTCAAACGCTTCAGGCTTTCATCAACTGATTTCTTAAGAAATTCTGGTGAATTATCAAAGACAAAATCATTTCCTTGTTTTCTGTGCGCGTCTTTTGTTGCGATAACAACATCTTCACGGTTAAATTCGCGCAGCACTTCACCAATTAATTCTTCGGAACGGCCGATCCCGTAAATGTAAGCGGTATCTAACATCGTCACGCCATTACGGATTGCCTCGCGCACCAATTCTTTTCCGGTTTCTTCATTCAGGTTCGGGTAGAGGTTGTGTCCTCCGACAGCATTTGTTCCTAATCCGATAGGGAATACCTGCAAGTCTGATTTTCCGAGCTTTGCTTTTTTCATGATCTGCCTCCTAGAATAAAATGGATGAAAGACTCTCAACACTATTGTAAACGTTAGGCCAGATGAATGCTGATTTGGTGCTCATTGCAGTATTGTGTGTACTCGTCATCTAATGGCTGAGATGTCACAATGCAATGCAGCCTGTCAAACGGCGCATACGTCAGAAGCGTTGATTTTCCGAATTTTGAATGGTCAGCCAATAAATACACTTCTTTTGCTTTTTCCGAAATCCTCTTTTTAATTTCGTACTCCAGCAGATCCGAATTGGTCAATCCGTGTGTCAGCGTCGTTCCGGTAGCGGACATAAAGGCTTTGTTGATATTGTACTTATCAAGCATAGCCGGGTCGTCCATGCCGACAAAGGAGCGCGTTTTTCTCTTATAGTTGTTTCCGATCATGATTAAGTTGATATTCTTCAAAGCTGAAGCCGCATTGATAATGTCTAAACTGTTGGTTAAAATGGTGACATTTTTGGCCGGATCAAGCGTATCGAGAATAGACTTTGTTGTCGTTCCTGAATCAATGAAGATCAAATCGTGATCTTCAATAAAACGGGAAGCATAATGGGCAATTTTTGTTTTTTCATCTTGGTGCTGAATGGTGCGATTCTCAAAAGGAACTAATGCGGTTTTCTCAATAGATGTTACGCCGCCGTATACTTTTTCAATCGCACCCTTTTCTGTTAACTTGTTGATATCACGTCTGACTGTGTTTTTGGAGACATTGAACACCTGGCACAGCTCATCTAAGGAAACAGTGCCATGCGATAAAATGTATTCCTCCATTTCCTGAATCCGCATCAGTTTCATATTAAAAAACTCCTTCTTGAATCTTTACGTAACATAAATATATAATAAAAACCAAAAGTTGATCAATAGTTGCTAAAAAAATGATAACATCGGTGTATATCTTTTGCAAGATTCGACGGTCTTCTCTTACCTCTCTTAATTGATTAAAAGATTAATATAATAAAAATAATGAAAAAATTTAGTGTTTATGATTGACTTATGGGTATTATGCGATTAGAATATAACCAAGAAATGACCAAAAAGTAACCTGATGTGTATGAAATGGTTGCTTGTATCTAAAATTGCATCACCATTTATTTTTTTGGTTTTTTTGAAAGCGTTTAATTCTTGGCTTACTGAAACAGTGGATATTGATATGAATCTATCCTGAACCACCCATACAAGTGTATGTGTTTACTAATGAAGGAGGCAATAAGAATGACAGAAATCAGAAAATTAAAAAACTACATCAACGGTGAATGGGTTGAAAGCAAAACAGATAAATATGAAGACGTTGTGAATCCGGCGACGAAAGAAGTGCTGTGCCAAGTGCCGATTTCAACAAAAGAGGATATTGATTACGCTGCGCAAAAAGCGGCTGAGGCATTTAAAACATGGTCAAAAGTGGCGGTTCCGCGCCGTGCCAGAATTCTATTTAACTTCCAGCAGCTGCTTTCTCAGCATAAAGAAGAACTTGCTCATCTGATTACCATTGAAAATGGAAAAAACACAAAAGAAGCTCTTGGAGAAGTAGGACGCGGAATTGAAAACGTAGAATTCGCAGCTGGAGCACCTTCCCTGATGATGGGTGACTCACTTGCTTCCATCGCAACAGATGTTGAAGCGGCCAACTACCGCTACCCAATCGGAGTTGTCGGCGGAATCGCGCCTTTCAACTTCCCGATGATGGTTCCTTGCTGGATGTTCCCGATGGCAATCGCGCTCGGCAACACATTTATTTTAAAACCATCTGAGCGGACACCGCTGTTAACAGAGAAATTGGTTGAGCTTTTTGAAAAAGCGGGCCTTCCGAAAGGGGTATTCAACGTCGTATACGGTGCGCATGACGTTGTGAACGGCATCCTCGAGCATCCTGAAATTAAAGCGATATCATTCGTAGGCTCCAAGCCAGTCGGCGAGTATGTCTACAAAAAAGGAAGCGAAAACTTAAAACGCGTTCAATCTCTGACAGGCGCGAAAAACCATACGATTGTCCTGAACGATGCGAATCTCGAAGATACGATCACAAACATCATCGGAGCAGCCTTCGGTTCGGCTGGTGAACGCTGCATGGCTTGTGCGGTTGTAACAGTTGAAGAAGGAATCGCTGATGAGTTTATGGCGAAGCTGCAGGAAAAAGTGGCTGACATTAAAATCGGTAACGGCCTTGATGACGGCGTATTTTTAGGACCGGTTATTCGCGAAGACAACAAGAAGCGCACGCTCAGCTACATTGAAAAAGGGCTCGAAGAAGGCGCGAGACTCGTTTGTGACGGACGTGAAAATGTATCTGACGACGGCTACTTTGTCGGCCCGACGATCTTTGACAATGTCACGACAAAGATGACGATCTGGAAAGATGAAATTTTTGCTCCGGTCTTGTCAGTCATCCGCGTGAAAAACCTGAAAGAAGCGATCGAAATTGCCAATAAGTCTGAGTTTGCGAACGGTGCCTGCCTGTTCACATCCAACTCAAACGCAATCCGCTACTTCCGTGAAAACATTGATGCGGGAATGCTCGGCATCAACCTGGGTGTGCCTGCTCCAATGGCATTCTTCCCATTCTCAGGCTGGAAGTCTTCATTCTTTGGAACGCTGCATGCGAACGGAAAAGACAGCGTTGACTTCTATACGCGTAAAAAAGTGGTTACGGCAAGATATCCAGCACCTGATTTCAACTAAACGACGAACAGCCGAACGGCGTCTATGCGCGCTGTTCGGACTCATTCTACCAATAGAAAGAGGAGGGCTTCACTATGAGTTATTTGTTGCGTAAGCCGCAGTCGAATGAAGTGTCTAATGGGGTCAAACTGGTGCACGAAGTAACGAAATCCAACTCTGATCTCACCTATGTAGAGTTTAAAGTGTTAGATCTCGCTTCCGGTTCCAGCTATGCAGAAGAATTGAAAAAACAGGAAATCTGTATTGTCGCGGTAACGGGAAACATTACAGTGACCGATCACGAGTCGACTTTTGAGAATATCGGCACACGTGAAAGCGTATTCGAACGAAAACCGACAGACAGCGTCTATATTTCAAATGACCGTTCCTTTGAGATCACAGCGGTCAGCGACGCAAGAGTGGCGCTTTGCTATTCTCCATCGGAAAAACAGCTTCCGACAAAGCTGATCAAAGCGGAAGACAATGGCATTGAGCATCGCGGGAAGTTTTCAAACAAACGTACTGTTCACAACATTCTTCCGGATTCAGACCCTTCAGCTAACAGCCTATTAGTAGTTGAAGTCTATACAGACAGCGGCAACTGGTCCAGCTATCCGCCTCATAAACATGATCAAGACAATTTGCCGGAGGAATCTTTTTTAGAAGAAACGTACTACCATGAGTTAGACCCGGGACAGGGCTTTGTGTTTCAGCGTGTATACACAGATGACCGCTCGATTGACGAGACAATGACTGTAGAAAATGAAAACGTTGTCATCGTTCCTGCAGGATACCACCCGGTAGGCGTGCCGGACGGATACACATCCTACTATTTAAATGTCATGGCAGGGCCGACGCGGAAATGGAAGTTTCATAATGACCCGGCGCATGAGTGGATTTTAGAACGTTAACAAGTGAGGAGTGGCTGTTTACGATGAAGTATACATTCAATGAAGAGAAGGCTTTTGATATTGTTGCCATCGGCCGGGCATGTATAGATCTGAACGCAGTCGAATACAACCGCCCAATGGAAGAAACGATGACATTTTCGAAATATGTCGGCGGTTCACCTGCAAATATCGCAATCGGCAGCGCGAAGCTTGGCTTAAAAGCGGGCTTCATCGGCAAAATTCCAGATGACCAGCATGGAAGATTCATAGAGTCCTATATGAGAAATACCGGCGTTGACACAACACAGATGATTGTGGATCAAGATGGCCACAAAGCAGGCCTTGCATTTACAGAAATTCTCAGCCCGGAAGAATGCAGCATCTTAATGTATCGCGATGATGTGGCGGATCTTTATCTTGAGCCTTCAGAGGTAAGCGAGGACTATATCGCAAATGCGAAAATGCTGCTTGTTTCCGGGACAGCGCTCGCCAAAAGCCCGTCACGGGAAGCGGTGTTAAAAGCTGTTCAATATGCGAAAAAGCATCAGGTTAAAGTGGTGTTCGAATTGGATTATCGCCCGTATACGTGGCAGTCAGTGGATGAAACAGCCGTTTACTATTCTTTGGTCGCCGAGCAGTCTGATATCGTCATCGGCACACGTGATGAATTTGATGTAATGGAAAACCGCACAGGCGGAAGCAATGAAGAATCCGTCAATCATTTATTTGATCATTCAGCCGACCTCGTTGTCATCAAACACGGCGTTGAAGGCTCTTACGCATACAGCAAATCCGGCGAGGTATTCCGCGCCCAAGCGTACAAGACAAAAGTGCTGAAAACCTTTGGAGCCGGTGACTCCTATGCGTCAGCCTTTATCTACGGCCTTGTCAGCGGAAAAGACATCGAAACGGCATTGAAATACGGCAGCGCTTCAGCCTCCATTGTGGTGAGCAAGCACAGTTCGTCAGAAGCGATGCCGACTGCAGATGAAATCGTACAGCTTATTGAAGCACAGTCATAATTGAAAAAGATCGAGTAAAGGTGGGATCGTTTGTGGGTAAGAAAATTCGCTTAACAACAGCACAAGCGCTGATTAAATTCTTAAACCAGCAGTACATCCATGTAGATGGAAAGGAAGAGCCTTTCGTTGAAGGGATTTTCACGATTTTCGGTCATGGAAACGTATTAGGGATCGGCCAGGCGCTTGAGCAGGATGCAGGCCATTTGAAAGTCTATCAAGGGAAAAACGAACAAGGAATGGCCCATGCCGCAATGGCGTACAGCAAGCAAATGCTGAGAAGAAAAATATATGCGGTCTCTACATCCGTCGGACCGGGAGCTGCTAACTTAGTGGCGGCAGCCGGCACTGCATTGGCAAATAATATCCCAGTTCTCTTAATTCCGGCAGATACATTTGCGACAAGACAGCCAGACCCTGTACTGCAGCAAATGGAGCAAGAATACAGTGCGGCGATTACAACAAACGATGCATTGAAACCTGTATCGAGATACTGGGACCGCATTACGCGCCCTGAGCAGCTCATGAGCAGTTTACTGCGCGCGTTTGAAGTCATGACTGATCCGGCAAAAGCAGGTCCGGCAACGATTTGCATTTCTCAGGATGTTGAAGGAGAAGCATACGACTTTGATGAAAGTTTCTTCGTCAAACGGGTTCACTATATTGATCGCATGCAGCCGAGCGAGCGCGAGCTTCAAGGTGCTGCGGAGCTGATTAAAGCCAGCAAAAATCCTGTGATCCTCGTCGGCGGAGGCGCAAAATACTCCGGCGCGCGCGATGAATTGGTTGCCATTTCTGAAGCGTATAACATTCCGTTAGTTGAAACGCAGGCAGGAAAGTCGACAGTTGAAGCTGATTTTGCGAACAACCTCGGCGGAATGGGTATCACAGGTACACTTGCGGCAAATAAAGCGGCCCGCCAAGCTGATTTGATTATCGGTATCGGTACAAGATATACGGATTTTGCGACATCCTCTAAGACCGCTTTTGATTTTGATAAAGCGAAGTTCCTGAACATCAATGTCAGCCGAATGCAGGCGTATAAACTCGACGCGTTCCAAGTGGTAGCGGATGCGAAAGTGACGCTTGGCAAACTGCATGGTTTGCTTGAAGGCTATAAGAGCGAATTCGGCTCCACGATCAAGGAGCTGAAGGATGAATGGCTCGCTGAACGCGAACGCCTCAGCAAAGTGACGTTTAAACGGAAAGCGTTTGATCCGGAAATCAAAAATCATTTCTCTCAGGAGATTCTAAATGAATACGCTGACGCGTTGAACACTGAGCTGCCGCAAACAACGGCATTGCTGACAATCAACGAGACGATTCCTGAAGACAGCGTGATCATCTGTTCAGCAGGCTCCCTTCCAGGAGATTTGCAGCGTTTGTGGCATTCTAATGTTCCGAATACGTATCACCTGGAGTACGGGTATTCCTGCATGGGCTATGAAGTGTCCGGCACACTGGGGCTTAAATTGGCCCACCCTGACAGAGAAGTGTATTCCATTGTCGGAGACGGCAGCTTCCTGATGCTTCATTCCGAGCTGATCACGGCGATTCAGTACAACAAGAAAATCAATGTGCTGCTCTTTGACAACTCTGGTTTTGGATGTATCAACAACCTTCAAATGGATCACGGCAGCGGCAGCTACTATTGTGAGTTCCGCACAGATGATAACCAAATTTTGAATGTTGATTACGCGAAAGTTGCTGAGGGATACGGCGCAAAAACCTACCGTGCCAACACAGTAGAAGAGTTAAAAGCGGCGTTAGAGGATGCGAAGAAACAGGACGTATCAACATTAATTGAAATGAAGGTTCTGCCAAAAACAATGACTGACGGCTATGACAGCTGGTGGCATGTCGGCGTAGCAGAAGTGTCTGAACAAGAAAGCGTTCAGAAGGCATACGAAGCAAAAGAAAAAATGCTGGAATCTGCGAAGCAGTATTAGAGGGGAGGCTCATAGATGGGCAAAGAAAAAATCCTGTGGGGCATTGCTCCTATTGGGTGGCGGAATGATGACATTCCTGAAATCGGAGCGGGAAACACACTTCAGCATTTGCTGAGTGATATCGTTGTCGCACGTTTTCAAGGTACGGAAGTCGGGGGCTTTTTCCCCGAACCGGCCATCCTGAACAAAGAGCTGAAACTTCGAAATTTAAGAATCGCGGGAAAATGGTTCAGCAGCTTTATCTTGCGTGACGGACTCGGTGAAGCGGCAAAGGCATTTACCCTGCATTGTGAGTATTTGCAACAAGTAAACGCGGATGTCGCAGTTGTCTCTGAACAAACACACAGTGTGCAAAGCTTGGAGAAAAATGTGTTCACAGAGAAGCCGCACTTTACGGATGATGAATGGGAACGGCTTTGCGAAGGGTTGAATCACCTTGGCAAAATTGCTGATCAGCATGGCTTGAAGCTTGTGTATCATCACCATCTTGGCACTGGCATCCAAACAGCAGAAGAAGTGGACCGCCTGATGGAAGGAACAGACCCTGCGCATGTACACCTCCTCTATGATACAGGGCATGCGTACATTTCTGACGGTGACTATATGGGAATGCTTGAGAAGCATATCGGCCGCATTAAGCATGTGCACTTTAAAGATGCCCGCCTGAATGTCATGGAACAATGCAGGCTTGGAGGGGAATCGTTTCGACAAGCATTTTTAAAAGGCATGTTCACGGTTCCCGGTGATGGATGCATTGACTTTAGAGATGTATATCAGCTGCTGTTGAAGCACGATTACTCCGGATGGATTGTCGTTGAAGCTGAACAGGACCCCGATGTAGCTAACCCGCTTGAGTATGCATTGATCGCGAGAAACTATATTGATGAGCAGTTGTTGGATCTGGCTTAATGGGGACTGGATATATGGGCAATACCAATGCAGAATCGGCCTTCAATAAACGGACAATCGCGGCAGCATTGGCCAACTATATTGATGCCGGTTCGATTGTGGCTGGATCTGCCGGTTTATCGTTATGGGTCAGTTATCTAAAGCTATCTGATACACAAATCGGGCTGCTCGGCGCGCTAAGCGCAAATGCAATTTCTGCCGCTGTCGGCGCCCTGCTTGGCGGGTATCTGGCTGATAAAGTCGGGCGGAAGGCTGTTTATACCAATAGCATGCTGGTTTATGCAATAGGGATTTGTTTGGTTCTGTTTGGGGTTAATTTCCCCATATTGTTAAGCGGTTACATGATTATCGGTTTATCAGTGGGAGCTGACATTACCGCATCATGGACCATTATTGCAGAAAATGCGCCAAAGAAAAATCGGGCCCGCCATTGCGGCGTGGCACAAGTCGCTTGGGCCGCGGGCGCTGTCGTTGTGCTGCTTCTTTCCGTACTGGTCGGTGATTTAGGCCTCTTGGGGAATAAAATCGTATTTGCCCATCTGCTTGTGATCGCGCTGATTACGTACATCCTGAGAATCAGGCTTCCGGAGTCAGATGCGTGGCAGCAGAAAAATCAGCCCGCAGACATACAAACAGAGAAGCCGGCCGTACTGAACAAATCATCGTATTTTGATTTGCTCAAGCCAATGTATCTAAAAAGCATACTGTTTTTGATGGGTGTGTACTTGGTTTGGAATTTAGCCGCCGGTGTGATGGGCTTCTTTATGCCATACATTTATCAGCAGGTCGGCGGTGTATCTGCCAACATGGCAAACCTTTTGCAAATGGGACTGTTTATCTTCACAGGGTTGGGGGTCGCTTTCATCTTCATGCCCTTTGCCGACAAATATAGAAAAACCGTATTTGGAATCGCCGCTTTTATGGCGGTGATCGGATGGACGCTGTTTCTGCTGCCGGTTGAAGGCCTGCCGATTCTGCTCCTGTTTATTGTCGTGATCGGCATCAATAACGGAGCCGGGCAGCAAGCCAACTATCAGTTATGGGCCAGTGAAATCTTTCCTACGCAATATCGTGCTTCTGCACAAGGACTAATGTTTTTCCTCGTACGTATTTCAATAGGGATTTGGAGTCTGTTTGTCCCAATGATTATAACCAATTTCGGCATTGGAACGATGGCTGCAATTCTCCTCGGATGTGTGACGGCCAGTATGATCATCGGGCTTCTCTTCGCGCCGAATACGTCTGGCAAGTCGCTTGAACAAATTCAAGAGGAACTCTACGGATCTCCTCAGAGCCAAGTAAAGCAAGGAACAGAAAGCAAAATGATGTAACCAACAGAAGGAGTGGCTGTCAATGAGTTTACGTATTGGCGTAATTGGAACTGGAGCAATCGGAAAAGAACATATTAACCGCATCACGAACAAGCTGTCCGGCGCAGAAATCGTTGCTGTAACGGATGTCAATCAAGAAGCTGCACAAAAGGTTGTTGAGCAATACCAATTAAACGCGACGGTTTATCCGAATGATGACATCCTGCTTGCAGACGAAAATGTAGATGCTGTCTTAGTGACTAGCTGGGGGCCTGCGCATGAATCGAGTGTGCTGAAAGCCATTAAAGCCCAGAAATATGTGTTCTGTGAAAAGCCGCTCGCGACAACGGCTGAAGGATGCATGCGCATCGTCGAAGAGGAAATGAAAGTGGGCAAACGCCTTGTTCAAGTCGGCTTCATGCGCCGTTATGACAGCGGTTACGTACAGTTGAAGGAAGCGCTCGACAACCATGTCATCGGCGAGCCGCTTATGATTCACTGCGCACACCGCAACCCGACTGTGGGAGATAACTACACAACGGATATGGCCGTAGTTGATACGCTTGTTCATGAAATTGATGTGCTGCACTGGCTCGTCAATGATGACTACGAGTCCGTTCAAGTTATCTATCCGAAAAAATCGAAAAATGCGCTTCCGCATTTAAAAGATCCGCAAATTGTATTGATTGAAACTAAAGGCGGCATCGTCATCAATGCTGAAATCTATGTGAACTGTAAATACGGCTATGACATTCAATGTGAAATCGTCGGAGAAGACGGCGTCATCAAGCTTCCTGAACCATCAAGCATCAGCATGAGAAAAGAAGGAAAATTCAGCACAGATATTCTGATGGATTGGCAGAGACGCTTTGTGGCTGCGTACGATGTGGAAATCCAAGACTTCATTGATTCGATTCAAAAGAAAGGCGAGGTCAGCGGCCCGACGGCATGGGACGGCTACATTGCTGCCGTTACCACTGACGCGTGTGTAAAAGCCCAGGAATCTGGACAAAAAGAAAAGGTTGAATTGAAGGAAAAACCGGAATTCTATCAATCTTTTACAACAGTTGAAAACTAAAAAACAGAGGAGTGAAAAATATGAAATTAGCATTGGATCCATCGATGTATCGAGATGATTTAACTTTGGAGGAAATGGTCTATAAAACGGCGGAACTTGGTTATGAATATATCGAACTATCGCCGCGCGAGGATTTTTGTCCATTCTATAAATATCCAAAAGTCGATTCAGCAAAGATCAAACAATTAAAGCGGCTTTTAAGGGATACAGGTGTTAAGCTTTCATCGCTCCTTCCTCTTTACCACTGGGCGGGTCCTGAAGAAGACCGCCGTCAGGCTGCAGTGCGCAATTGGAAACGGGCGATTGAAATTGCGGTTGAACTTGAAGTCGATTTGATGAACAGTGAATTCAGCGGTTCAAAATATGATCCTTTAACAAGTGAAGAAAAATTTATCAAATCCATGGATGAGCTTCTGCCAGTCTTTGAAAAAGAAGGCATTAAACTCAATCTTCAAGCCCATCCGTACGATTTTATCGAAACGCACAAAGGTGCGATGGATATGATCCGCGCGCTTGACAAGGATTGGATCAATCTTGTCTACTCGACTGCGCATACGTTCTTCTATGATGACGGCAAAGGCGACATCGAGACCATGTTTGACGAAGCCGGCGACCGCCTCACACACGTTTTATTTGCAGATACCTTTAATCATAAAGCGGCTCACGGCCTGCGCTACATCGTCAATCCGCCTGACGCGAAAGTAACGGTTCACCAGCATTTGGACATTGGCCAAGGCGAGGTTGATTTTGAGACGATTTTCAGAAAGCTGAGAGAGATGAAGTTCGACGGAATTGCGACGAATGCCGTTTTTGCTTGGGTCGACGAAAGAGCGGATGAATCAAGCCGATTTATGCTTCGAAAAATGAAAGAAGAATTAGGTCTGGCATAAGCTGAGCATGGAGTTCGGCGGGATATGGCGAACAGCCTTCCTGCCGAACTCCCTTCATATCTAAAACGCAGATGGGGGAGTCTGACATGAAACTTTGTTTTAATGAAGCTACAACATTGGAAAACTCAAATCTTAAACAGGATTTAGAACTATGCGAAAAGCACGGCTATGATTATATTGAAATCCGCACAATGGATAAGCTGCCGGAGTACTTAAAAGATCATTCATTGGATGATCTTGCGGAATATTTTCAAACCCATCACATCAAACCTCTTGCCTTAAACGCACTCGTGTTCTTCAACAACCGTGATGAAAAGGGCCACAATGAGATCATCGCTGAATTTAAAGGCATGATGGAAACGTGCAGAACCCTCGGTGTGAAATATGTCGTGGCCGTTCCGCTTGTGACTGAGCAGAAGATTGTAAAAGAAGAGATCAAAAAGAGCAGTGTAGAGGTGCTGACTGAGCTTTCAGATATCGCGGAGCCGTACGGCGTAAAAATCGCGCTTGAATTTGTCGGCCATCCGCAATGTACGGTCAATACGTTTGAACAGGCGTACGACATCATAAACACAGTCAACCGTGACAATGTCGGGCTTGTCCTTGACAGTTTCCACTTTCATGCAATGGGTTCAAATATTGAAAGCTTAAAGCAGGCGGACGGAAAGAAAATTTTCATCTATCATATCGACGATACCGAAGATTTCCCAATCGGCTTTTTAACGGATGAGGATCGTGTATGGCCGGGCCAAGGGGCGATTGACTTAGATGCCCACTTATCAGCCCTCAAGGAAATCGGCTTCTCTGATGTTGTATCGGTTGAGCTCTTCCGGCCTGAATACTATAAGCTGAGTGCTGAGGAAGCCATTCAAACAGCGAAAAAAACAACGGTTGATGTCGTATCAAAATACTTCAACATGTAATGGATAAAGGAGGGGTGAACATGGCTTTTGTATCGATGAAAGAGCTTCTTGAAGATGCAAAGCGGGAGCAATATGCAGTCGGCCAGTTTAATATCAACGGCCTGCAGTGGACGAAGGCGATTTTACAGGCAGCGCAAAAGGAGCAATCACCGGTCATCGCCGCGGCTTCCGATCGCCTGGTTGACTATTTAGGCGGATTTAAAACGATTGCCGCCATGGTAGGCGCGTTAATGGAGGACATGGCGATTACCGTTCCGGTCGTGCTTCATCTCGATCACGGAAGCAGTGCGGAACGCTGCAGACAGGCTATTGATGCCGGATTCAGCTCAGTGATGATTGACGGCTCCCATCAGCCGATTGACGAGAATATCGTGATGACAAAAGAAGTCACCGATTATGCCGGAAAGCACGGCGTGTCAGTAGAAGCTGAAGTCGGCACGGTCGGCGGAATGGAAGACGGACTGGTCGGCGGGGTCCGCTATGCCGATATCACGGAATGTGAGCGGATCGTCAAAGAAACCAATATCGACGCGCTGGCCGCGGCCCTCGGCTCTGTACACGGCAAATATCAGGGTGAGCCGAATCTCGGATTTAAGGAAATGGAGGCTATCTCCCGCATGACTGATATTCCCCTCGTTCTTCACGGGGCATCCGGGATTCCGCAGGATCAGATCAAAAAAGCCATCACGCTCGGCCACGCGAAGATCAATATCAATACGGAATGTATGGTAGCCTGGACAGATGAAACACGCCGCATGTTTCAGGAAAACAGCGATCTGTACGAACCGCGCGGCTATATGACACCCGGCATTGAAGCTGTGGAAGAGACAGTGCGAAGCAAAATGAGAGAGTTCGGATCAGCCGGTAAAGCAGCTAAGCAGCAGGTCGGCTGAAGAGACCAGAAACCGCCGAGATGGCGGTTTTTTTGTGCGGTGTTGCGTCCATACGCCCAAAACGATTATGATGATGGCAGCAGTGTAAGAAACGGGAGTGGTTCAGTTTGAATAAGATCATGATTGTGGAAGACAGTGAAGACATTCGTGGACTGTTGCAGAATTACCTTGAAAAATACGGATATCAAACAGTGGTCACCGCGGATTTCACGGCTGTTCTTGATGTTTTTTTGCGGGAAAAGCCTGATGTAGTGCTGCTTGATATCAATTTGCCGGCATATGACGGATATTATTGGTGCCGCCAGATCCGCCAGCACTCCACAAGCCCGATCATTTTTATTTCAGCCAGAAGCGGGGAAATGGATCAGGTGATGGCGATTGAAAACGGGGGAGACGATTATATCGAAAAACCGTTTTCCTACGATATTGTGCTGGCGAAAATCAAAAGCCAGATCCGCAGGGCGTACGGGGAGTACGCCGCAAAGCAGGGGGAGAAAGTGGTTGAATATGCCGGCGTTCAGCTCTTTGTAGAACGGTTTGAACTGCGTTATCAGGATGAAAAAAGCGAGCTTTCTAAAAAAGAAAGTAAGCTTTTGGAAGTGCTGCTGGAGCGGGGAGAAAAGGTGACGGGTCGGGACCGTCTCATGGAAAAGACGTGGGACACCGACATTTTTGTCGATGATAATACACTTAACGTGTATATCACGCGGCTCAGAAAAAAACTGCGGGAGCTGAATGCGCCTGTTTCTATTGAACCGGTGCGGGGCGAAGGCTACCAGCTGAGGGCGCAGTCATGAAGCTGTTTCTACGGTCTCATACAGTGCTGATTCTGCTTTTTCTCCTTCAAGGGCTGTTTGTCTTCTTTTATTACTGGTTTGCGGGTCTTCATTCTTTTTCTCACTTGTTTTACATATTGGGCGTGCAGCTTCTTATTTTGGCGGGCTATCTTGCCTATCGCTGGTACAAAGACCGCGGCGTGTATCATTGGCTCAGCTCGGGGCAGGAAGGGACGGATATCCCGTATCTCGGTTCTTCAGTGTTCTGTTCAGAGCTGTATGAAAAGCAGATGGAGCTGATCCGGCTGCAGCACCAAAAGCTCCATGAGACCGAAGCCAAGCTTGACGCGCGGGTGACGTATATGAATCAATGGGTGCATCAAGTAAAGACGCCGCTGTCGGTCATTAATTTAATCATTCAAGAAGAGGATGAGCCCGTTTTTGAACAAATCAAAAAAGAAGTCCGGCAGATTGAATTCGGGCTGGAGACGCTTCTTTATTCTTCAAGGCTCGACCTGTTTGAACGGGATTTTAAAATTGAAGCGGTTTCTCTGTCCGAGCTTCTTCAATCAGTCATTCAAAGCTATAAACGATTTTTTATTCAATACCGCGTTTATCCCAAAATGGACATTTGCGACGATCATCAGATTTACACCGATGCAAAATGGCTCAAATTTGCGATCGGCCAAGTGGTCACAAATGCGGTCAAGTATTCAGCGGGCAAGAGTGACAGACTTGAGCTGAATGTCTTCCGCGATGAAGACAGGACGGTGCTTGAAGTCAAAGATTACGGTGTCGGGATTCCCTCCCAAGATATCAAGCGGGTGTTTGACCCTTATTACACCGGTGAAAACGGGCGGCGTTTCCAAGAATCTACGGGAATCGGCCTCCATCTCGTCAAAGAAATTACAGGTAAGCTCAATCATAGGGTAGACATCAGCTCGTCTCCCGGTGAAGGGACATCAGTTCGATTTTCATTTCTTACAAAAATGTAAGGCTGCGTTAAGAAAACAACATAGCTCGCTTTGTTTCCCCTTGATAACATGGATTTATGTCAAGGGGATTTTTATGTTGAACGTCCCGGCACTACATGAAAGCAGCCCAGATCAACAAGAATAAAACCATAAGGAGGATTCTCATGGCGAATATGCTTGAAGTCAAACATATAAATAAAACCTATAAAGGACAAGTGTCCTATCAAGCCTTAAAGCAAATTTCATTTTCAATTGAAGAAGGCGAGTTCACGGCGGTGATGGGGCCGTCCGGGTCCGGAAAAACAACGCTTTTGAATATCATTTCAACGATCGACCGTCCGGATTCAGGCGATATCCTGATTCACGGAGAAAACCCGCATCGTCTGAAGCGGACAAAGCTCGCTCATTTCCGCCGCAAGCAGCTCGGATTTGTGTTTCAGGATTTCAACCTTCTGGACACGCTGACAATCGGTGAAAATATCATGCTGCCGTTAACGCTTGAAAAAGAAGCACCGTCTGTAATGAAAGAAAAACTGCAAGGCATCGCGACAAAGCTCGGTATTGAAAACCTGCTCAACAAACGGACGTTTGAAGTATCCGGAGGACAGCGCCAGCGTGCCGCCATCGCAAGAGCGGTCATTCATAAGCCGTCACTCATCCTGGCCGATGAACCGACGGGCAACCTTGATTCCAAAGCATCAAAAGACGTCATGGAAACGATGCAGAGCCTGAATCAGGATGATCATGTCACGGCTTTGATGGTGACCCACGATCCTGTTGCGGCAAGCTACTGCCGCCGCGTCATCTTTATAAAAGACGGCGAACTGTTTAATGAGATTTACCGCGGGGAAAACCGCCAAGTATTTTATGAACAAATTCTCGATGTGCTGTCTATGCTGGGGGGAAACGCAAATGACCTTTCTTCAGTTCGCTTATAAAAACGTTACGAGAAACAAAAGGGCCTATCTTGCATTCTTTTTAAGCAGCGCCTTTTCCGTTTTGATTTTCTTTACCTTTGCGATGTTCCTGTTTCATCCGGCATTAAAGGAAGGCTACCTGAATAACATCGCCAAAAAAGGCTTAACCGCTGCGGAATGGATGATCTTTGTTTTTTCTTTCTTATTTGTTCTGTATTCGGTTAACGCATTTTTGAAATCGAGAAATAAAGAATTCGGCATCCTGCTCATGCAGGGCATCACGCCGGGGCAGCTGAGAAAGCTCATTACTGCGGAAAATATGATCATCGGCGTCATGTCAATTGCAGCCGGTATTATCGGAGGATTCATTTTTTCAAAGACGTTCTTTACGGTCGGCGCTTATATTTTAGAAATGGACGCGCTGCCTTTGTATATGCCTTGGAAAGCGTTCGGTATTACGGCCGGCGGATTTCTGCTCTTATTTTTCCTTTTATCGCAGTTTACGATCCTTTTTGTCAGATCAAATACGGTTATCAAATTAATAAAGGGCACTGACAAGATTAAGCCGGAGCCTAAGCCGTCCGTGCTTCTGTCCTTATTCGGCATTGCCTGTCTGTGCGGCGGGTACGGTATGGTCCTTAAAGGCAATGTCCACGGGGCCGAACCGTTTATCATTTTACTGCTCACCGTCATCGGAACATATTTCTTTTTCAGCCAAAGCAGCATATGGGTTCTGCGCGCGCTGAAGAAGTGGAGAACCTTTTATCTGCGCGGGAAAAATGTCATTTGGGTTTCTGACCTTGTCTATCGTTTAAAAGACAACGCCCGCCTGTTCTTTATTGTCAGCATTATTTCCGCGGTTGCGTTTACGGCTACGGGTGTGCTCGCGATGTACAAATCGACCGTCGGGGCGGAAGAGTCCGCTTATGAAATGGAGTATTTATCTTACAGCAACAATCCAAAAGAACAGACTCATTTGAAAAAAATTGACCATGAACTGAAAACACACGGCTTTACGTATAAGAAAGACAAAATAGATGTTTCCTATGTTCGCTATCAGGAAGGAGATACTGTTCCACCTGTTTACATGATCAGCGAATCGGATGTGTCAAAATACTTCCATATCAAGCTGAGCGGCCTGAAAAATGATGAGACTGTCTATTTCCCTGGCACATATGACCGCAATTTCAAAAACGAAGCGCCGATTCAGCTGAAGCTGCTGAACCAAAAAGGCAAGCCGTCTGGCCAAAAACTGACAGTAAAAGAAGTCAAAAAACCGCTGATTTCATTGAATGCCATCATCGCGGTGAACGATCAAACCTTTGATCAGCTTAAATCACTCGGTGATAAAGCGTCATTATACGGCTACAGCTATGATCATTGGAAAGACAGTCTTGGGATCAGCCAATCCTTGAAAAATGAGATTTACGGCAACTATATTGACGTGCATTCTGATTTTATGGCAAAAGCCGGCACCTACTATGACACGGTGCAGCTGCCGAGCCTGAGTTTATTTATTGGCCTGTTTATCGCAATTGTATTCTTTGTCGCGGCAGCAAGCTTCTTATATTTCAGGCTGTTCACTGATTTAGATGAAGACCGGGAGCGCTATCGTTCACTGGCCAAAATCGGCCTGAGTGAGCGTGAAATGGCACAAAGTGTGACGATACAACTGGCAATTCTTTTCTTCTTTCCATTTGTCATTGCGGTCATGCATACGCTGTTTGCCTTGAGGACATTGGCTGTGGAAGGCTATTCCGATGTAGCGGGACCGCTTAGTCTCACCATCGGAGGGTTTTTCATTTTTCAGCTTCTATTCTTCCTCGCGGTGCGGTCAAGCTATTTGAAAAAAATGAACAAGTAAGGGGAGTGCAAAGGTGAAAAAAGCAATGGCAATCCTGGCCGTCTTGGCTGCTGCTGCTGTAATATGCGGGCTTCTCTTTTTTCATAACGATGTTACAGACAGATTTAATCCGTTTATTCACCAGCAAGATGTCTATGTTCAGATTGATCGAGATGGCAGACATCTTAGCCCGGGCGGTACTGAGTATACATTAGACGGATATAATGCATCTGGGAAAAAAGAAGAAGTGACCTTTTTCGCCGGTAAAGACCTTCGGAAGAACGCGTATTTGAAGGTGAAGGCGAAAGGAAAGTATGTCGAGACTTGGGAGGAAGTCAGGTTTGAAGATATGCCGGACTCTGTACAGTCAGCATTAAAATGAATTATAAAAAACGGCACAGCGTCATGACTGTGCCGTTTTTTTATTTTTTATTTTCTTCGGCCCGTTTGATCAGCATGTCGGTGATGATATCCACCTGTTTGCTGACAGAAATCGGATCGTACGGGTAGAACGTGTCAAAGTCATTGATAAACACGCGATTATGTTTGACAGCGTCTAGGTTTTTCCAAATAGAGGATTCCTTCAGCTTGTCGAGTGTTTTGCTTTCGCCTTTCGGATTGTAGTCCGTAATGAACATATAATCTGCGGCATACTCAGGAATGACCTCTTGAGAGAGCTGTTTCATCTCTCCTTTTTTGATGACATCTTGCTCAATTTTTTCAGGCGCTTTTAACCCAAGCGCGTTGTATACAGCTTGGCCGCCGCGTCCGCCGTTATCATTGAACACCCAGAATTCGCCCTTGTCGGTGTTTTCATAAATACCGAAAGTTGCATCCTTGTCGATGACGCCTGCAATTTTCTTTTTGGCTGCTTCTGCTTTTTTGTTAAAGTCAGCCATAAATGATTTTGCTTCGTCTTTCGCTCCGGCGATATCCCCGAACATGCTGACTGTGTCTTCTACGTTTTTCGCTGTGTTATAAGGAACGACAACCGTTGGAGCGATTTTCTTTAATTTATCGACATTCTCTTCATTCATGACAACAATTAAGTCAGGTTGAAGCTCCATCACTTTTTCAACGCTGATCGGATCACCGACATCCTTTACATCTTTCAGCTTTGATTTTAAAAACGGATTATCAAATGACCATGAGCCTGAGCCGACCACATTGGCCCCGACAGACAGCAATTCACCGGCATAAAAATCAGTGACGATACGCTTTGGATGTGCAGGAATGTTGACGTTCCCTTTTGGTGATTTGTATGTTCTCATTTCTGTCTTTTCGGAAGCTGAATCACTTGAGCTACCTTTTGAAGCCGTGCCGCTGCAAGCACTGACAAACATGAGTAGAAGCACCAGCATGCCAACGAGCAATGTGTTCTTTTTCATCAAGAACCCCCCCAATATGTATTTTTAGTTCATTAGTAATGATTATCATTATCAATTAATAATATAGCAAGAAACCCGTGCCCCGTCTATCACTATTTTAAGGAAAGAAAAGTTTTTTTGTTTTCAGATGACGAAGTATGCCTAATCGATTATTATAGGTAAATAGGAGGAGGAAAATATGGGAATTACAAAAAGAGGTGCCGCTTGGGAATGGCTGCATAGCTGGTGGATGCTGTTTATTTTCATGCCTTTTGCCATTACCAGTTTTTTTGCCTTTTTATTTATTGGCATCAAGGTGAGAAATAGAAAGTGGATTATGTACGGAATCATTTATTTTTTCGTATTTGCGTTTGGTTTTGTGCTGCCCGATCTGCCCGGTGTTTTTATTGTGGTCCCGTTGTGGGCTGTAACCATTATTCACGGTTTTAAAGTGCGTCCGCTGTATTTGATTCAGCTGGATGTCTACAAAGATCATGTAGAGGCACGGGCTTTTGCCGAGGCAAGAAGTGAAGCCGAGAGCAGATTTCATGCACCAAAACAGTCAATTCAAGATATACATATTCGAAAAGAACAGTAAGAAAAAAGCTCAACACTAGCATTGTGTTGAGCTTTTTATATGTTACTGCTGATAGGATTGCTGCTGGAATGGCGTGTTTTGGCCGAATGGAAGTGTAGACACATTCGTATTCATCACGCTGGATTGCCCAGTGAGTTCCTGCTGCATTTGGTTGCACATGTTGACAACCTGCTGGCATTTTTGAATCGCCATGTCATGTCCGTGCAGCGCTTGCTGAATGGTATGTGCAGCTTGTTGTTCGTGGTTTAGAATCTGTTGCAGCATTTGGATGTTTTGCTGCTCCTGATGAAGCATTTGGCGATATTGCTGGCTGCTTTGCTGTGTTTGCTGAATGAGCTGCTGAGCAGTCTGGCGGCATTGGTTCAGCTGCTGCAAGCCGTGTTGTGTATTATGCATGAATGATCCCTCCAGTATCGATTGACGTGAGTCGGTATTATCATGCAACCTGATTGAAAAGAAATTCTGCAAATGAGGAACTACAATTATTTTCCTTACCCCCTCTATCTTTGAATGAAAACGGTAAAGATTGTATACTTGTACAAACCCTTTTTATGTAAATGGTGCGCTTTAATACCATAAGAAGTGCGGAAAACGAAACCCTGAAATCAGGAGAATCGTATTCCGCTTTTTTCTGTGCCTGCTTCAAAAACCGCCTTCGCCTGCAGTAAATGGGATATTCAGCCTGTTTTCTACTGTACGGAGGCGCTGATTGAGCCGGTTTAAGCGGCGTGTATGGCGTTCAACAGCCTGGCTTAGCTGATTGACCTGTTCGGCAATCCGTGCAATTTCCCGATTTTGACGGCGGTCTTCGTTTGTCAGACGGGTTAATTCTCTCGACTGCTGTTCATTTTGCCGTTCAAGTGCTGCGATTCTTCTTTCCAATGCCGGCTGTCTGTCCATTTGGTATGGATCGTATACATCCTGCTGCGGATAAGAATTGTACTCATAGTGGCTATAGTAAGGTTCCTGCTGAGGCAGCTGAGGGCTGTAATATTGATAAGGGTTCATGTGATCAGTCTCCTTAAAAAATGTAAATGTGGGTGAATTCCTTATAACTTATGTAGTCATTGGCACAGTGCCACGGCATTCGCCCAAAAAGAGGAGGAAAGGATGTGATCTCCTTGAGAAACAAATATAACATTTTGCTTTTAACTGCTGTATTCATCATGGTATCGGGCTGCCAACAGCAAAAAGAGGAGACGCCGTTTTATTACGGAACGTGGGATGAGGGAATTACTCCCGGGCCCATGGACGGCGTGAAATCAGCAACAGTCACATTTACCAAAGACGAGGTAGTGGAGACGGAAGTCATTGAAGGAAGAGGAGAGGTGCAGCTGCCATTTATGGCGTATAAGGTGATTTCTCAAAGCACTGACGGGTCCATTGAGATTCAGTATCTCGGCTCCTATTATCCGCTCAAAAGCACGGTGAAAAGAGGAGAAAACGGGACGTTGATCTGGGAGCAAAATGGCCAGACAAAAACGATGACAAGAATCGAATCAAAGACAGGCAAGGAGGAGAAAGATGAGAAATAAAAAAGCAGAAAGACTGGTGGTAACAGGACTTATTTTACATATCATTCAGTGGCTATTTATATTATGGGCTTTTCTCAAGATCAAACACTTATTTAGTGACTATACGATCTATAACCCTAATGTCATCAGCGGATCGATGCAGTCCTTATCGTTTATACAAATGATGCGCGCTATGATCTACTCAGGGGCAATCGTGAATTATGTGTTGTTTTTTGCACTTCTATTTCTTATTTATTGTGTTGTGCTTCATGCCATCTTGATTGTTCTGGAAATGGCCGCTTACGTCATGATCAGACGAAACTCCGCATCTTCATGGGTATTCTTTTTGATGGCAGCGGGAGTAAAGCTTACCATCTTGAATATCACCGGCATTCCATTTTTAGCTGCCGGCTTCCTGCTGATGAAACAAGAAAAAGCAGAAAACGGCGGCATGGAGACGGAAAGAATGCGGAAACCGCGCACGCGTATCCGAAGACAAGGCCGGCGTCTAAACAGAATCCGGAGAAAATCATCTCTTCAGGTTGAATATCAAAAAGAAAAAACGATATGATGGGACTATAGCCTGAAAACGACACGAAGGAGATGCAGGATGTACAAACTAATTGCAATTGATATGGACGGAACACTTTTAAATGATCATCATGAAGTAACAGAGGAGGTCCGCAACGCGCTTCACGCGGCAAAAGCGGAAGGCGTCAAAATTGTGCTTTGCACCGGCCGGCCTATCGGGGGCGTGCGGAGATATTTAGATGAATTAAATTTAATTGAAGAAGGTGACTATGTCATCGCGTATAACGGAGCGCTTGTTCAAAATACGCATACAAATGAAGTGGTCACGGAGCTGTCTCTTGGATATGATGATTTGGCTTCATTATATGACCTGAGCTTAGAGCTGAAGACGCCGATGCATTTCTTTGACTCATCTAACCTGTATACGCCTAACCGGGATATCAGTGAATTTACCGTATACGAATCCTATGTGACACAAGTGCCGCTTCATTACCGCAAGATTGACGAGGTGCCAAAAGATATCCTCATCCCGAAAGTGATGTTTATTGATAAACCGGAGAACTTAAGCCACGTCATTACATCAATTCCAAAAGACGTGAGAGAAAAATATACGATGGTCAGAAGCGCACCTTTCTTTTATGAAATTCTTCATCCTGAAGCCAGTAAAGGAAATGCCGTACGTCAGCTGGCGCAGCTGCTTGGAATTGAACAGGAGGAAGTTATGTGCATAGGCGACAACGGGAACGACCTGACAATGATTGAATGGGCGGGCTGCGGCGTTGCCATGGCAAACGCCATCCCAGAAGTATTGGAAGCCGCAAACTTTCAAACACGTTCCAACAATGAACATGGTGTTGCGCATGCCATTCACGAGCTTGTTTTGGCGAAATAATGAAATCCAGCCTCTTAGAAGGCTGGATTTTTTGTTATCTCGGCTTTATTGTGCCAAGTACGGTCTGTTTTTTTGCGGAATGGACGCTAAGATTTCTTTTCCTGCTGCAGAGGCCTGTAGAAATAAAAAGGAAGCAATCACCATAAACATCAGCATAGTACATTTTTTCTCATGAACGAATTTCCTTACCTTTCTTTTGGAAGGTAATGTTAATCTTTTGACGAATCTATTTGACTTTCGTTATGCTGATAAAACAAGTTGTTCACAAAATGTATGATTTTATCCTGAATTGAAAGGGGACTGAATCAGATGTGCACAAGTCTTACATTGCAAACTGCTGACCGGAATCATTTATTAGCGAGGACAATGGATTTCGCATTTCAGCTGGGGACGGAGGTCATTCTCTATCCGCGCCGTTACAGCTGGAAGAGTGAAGCTGACGGAAAGGTGCATCAGACACAGTACGCGTTTATCGGTATGGGGAGAAAACTTGGAAATATATTATTTGCCGACGGTGTTAATGAAAGCGGTTTATCTTGTGCGACGCTTTATTTTATGGGATATGCGGAGTACGAAAAAACGATACGGGGAGACGGCGTTCATATTGCCCCGCATGAGTTTGTAACATGGGCGCTGTCAGCTTGCAAGTCTTTGGAAGACGTAAAAGAAAAGATCCACTCTTTAACGATTGTGGAGAAGAAATTAGATCTACTGGATACAGTTTTACCGCTGCACTGGATATTGTCAGACCGGACGGGACGCAGCCTGACGATAGAACCGAGAGCAGACGGCATCAAAATCTATGACAATCAACCAGGTGTCATGACGAACAGCCCCGACTTTTTATGGCATGTGAGCAATCTTCGCCAATATATAGGAATAAGGCCGAAACAATTCGAGAGCAAGGAGATGGGCGGATTAACGCTGTCCGCTTTTGGCCAAGGCTCGGGTACTGTGGGTCTGCCGGGAGATTATACACCGCCTTCACGGTTTGTCAGAGCTGTTTTTCTAAAAGAACATCTAGAGCCGGCGGCAGATGAAACGAAAGGAGTATCAGCAGCTTTTCAGCTTTTGGCAAACATGGCGATACCAAAGGGTGCTGTAATAACGGAAGAAGACGAAATTGATTATACGCAATATACTTCTGTGATGTGCAACGACACGGGAAACTACTACTTTCACCACTACGACAATCGGCAAATCCAAAAAGTAAGTTTATTTCATGAAGACCTTGACCGTTTGGAGCCTAAAGTGTTTTCCGCTAAAGCAGAAGAAAATATTCTAGAGCTTAATTAAGATTCAATCAGCTGATTCCGGTATGATTCGGGGTCAGCTTATTTTTTTTGTACAATGTCACAGTTTCTGAATGACAACGCCGATCACGCGCGTTTATTTGCAATGAGCAAAAACAGCGCCAAAACAGATGGCGAAATCAAAAATGCGGATAGTGCGGAAGCACAGATAAGGTGCAAGCTGCATTTATATAAAACTTTGGATCAAAACTGAGTCTCAGCATCATCAGACTCAGTTTTTTTCGAATATACAGGTTGCATTAATTAATGCCGCCCCATTTTCAGCTAGAAAAGAAAAATTTTTTCTCAATTCATTGACAAACTCACAAGACAAATGTACATTTTGATTTATTCATATTAAACAACTAGGAATATAGTGGTTTATTTTTCGGATTTTTCAGCCTAAAACCTAATAAAAGGAGAAACGTCATGACAAGCAAAAAGAAACAAATCAAATTAGGGGTTTTCCTTGCGGGGACAGGACATCATGTGGCGTCTTGGCGGCACCCGGACGCGCCTTCAGATGCGAGCATGAATTTGGATTATTTTAAAGATCTTGCGAAAACAGCGGAGCGAGGCAAGCTGGATATGCTGTTTTTAGCGGATAGCCTTTCAATAGACAGCAAGTCTCATCCGAATGTGTTAACAAGGTTTGAGCCATTTACCTTGCTCTCTGCTTTGGCGCAGGTCACATCAAGAATCGGATTGACAGCAACAGCTTCTACCACATACAGCGAGCCATTTCACATTGCCAGACAGTTCGCTTCACTGGATCATCTGTCCAACGGCCGCGCCGGATGGAACGTTGTCACTTCATCTATTGAATCAACAGCGCTTAATTTCAGCGGAGAAAAGCACCTTGAACACCATTTGCGTTATCAGCGGGCAGAGGAATTTGTCGAGGTTGTAAAGGGACTTTGGGATTCATGGGAAGAGGACGCCTTTATCCGCAATAAAGAAACAGGTGAATTCTTTGAGAAAGAAAAAATGCACGAGCTTAACCATAAAGGAGAATATTTCTCGGTTCGCGGGCCTCTGAACGTTTCAAGAACGCCGCAGGGACAGCCGGTGATTATTCAGGCGGGATCATCAGGAGACGGAAAAGCGCTGGCTGCCAGAACAGCAGAAGTGATTTTCACAGCGCAAAACCATCTGGAATCGGCTCAAGAATTTTATCAATCGATCAAAGAGCAGGCAGCCGAATTCGGGCGTGATCCTGAAAAAATTGCAATCATGCCGGGGATTTTCCCGATCATTGCTGATACCGAAGAAGCAGCACAGGCCAAATACAAGGAGCTTCAAGATCTGATTATTCCATCCGCCGGTCTGCAAATTCTCCAAAATTATTTAGGCGGAATTGATTTGTCTTCGTATCCGCTTGACGGGCCGCTGCCGAAGCTTGACGCGGATGCTTCCAATGCGGTGAAGAGCCGGTTCAAGCTTGTTCAAGAAATGGCTGAACGAGACAATATGACAATACGCGAGCTTTACAAATATGTTGCAGGCTCCAGAGGCCATCATATCTTCGTCGGTACGCCGGAGCAGCTCGCTGACAAGATGCAGGAATGGGTGGATAAGAAAGCGTGTGACGGGTTTAACATCATGCCTCCGCTTCTTCCGGAAGGAATTGAAGTGTTTGTTGAGAAAGTGGTTCCGATTTTACAGGAGCGTGGCGTGTTCAGAAAAGAATATGAAGGCACAACATTAAGAGAGCACTTCGGTTTGGAAAAGCCGGTAAACCGTTATGCAAAGTAAGGAGGAACGCTAGATGAAGGCACAATATCGCCTTGCAGTTGAACGTGATGCCGAACAGCTTCTCGAGCTGACATTACGGGCTTATGAACCGATTCGAAAGCTCGGTATTCGTTTTGCAGCCGCTCATGCGGACTTGGATTTGGTGTTAACTAACATCAGGAAAAACGCCTGCTACGTCATGGAAGAGGACGGGCGGATCATCGCGACCATCTCCTTAAGAATGCCGTGGGGACAGCAGCCGGGACCTTATGGCGTTCCGCATATCTGGTGGTTCGCTGTTGACCCTGACACCGGTCAAAAAGGAATCGGAACAAAGCTGCTTCAATGGCTTGAGGAAACAATCCTCCGTGATACGTTAAAGGTTCCGTTTGTCTCACTCGGAACAGCGGATAAGCATCCGTGGCTGATTGAGATGTACGAACGAAAAGGCTATGTCCGCGCGGGTGAACAAGACCTTGGCAAAGGGCATATGACAATCTATATGAAAAAACAATTGCGAAATGATCTATAAAAGAGAAAAGGCGGGGAAATCAAAATGAAAAAGAAAAAGTGGACTGTGCTGTTAGTTGCCGCATTATTAGCGGTGCTCTCAGCTTGCGGCAATGGAAACAGCAGCAGTAAAGAGGATGACAACGTACTTCATGTCGGTGCAACCGGGCAGAGCTACCCGTTTGCTTATAAAGAAAACGGAAAACTGACAGGTTTTGATGTGGAAGTGATGGAAGCGGTCGCTAAGAAAATTGACATGAAGCTGGACTGGAAGCTGCTTGAATTCAGCGGGCTGATGGGGGAGCTTCAAACAGGAAAGCTTGACACCATTTCCAACCAGGTAGCGGTGACAGATGAACGCAAGGAAATGTATAACTTTACTGAACCATACGCTTATGCGGGAACACAGATTGTCGTCAAAAAAGACAATAATGACATCAAATCAGTTGACGATTTAAAAGGGAAAACGGTCGCTGCCGTTCTCGGTTCAAATCATGCAAAAAACCTTGAAAGCAAAGATCCTGATAAAAAAATCAATATCAAAACATACGAAACACAAGAAGGCACGCTGAAGGATGTCGCTTACGGCCGCGTAGACGCTTATGTCAACAGCCGAACTGTGCTGATGGCACAAATTAAGAAAACCGGCTTGCCGTTAAAGCTTGCAGGAGATCCGATTGTTTACGAACAAGTTGCATTCCCATTTGCCAAGGACGACGCGCACGACAAGCTCCGCAAAAAAGTCAATAATGAGCTTGATGAATTGCGTAAAGACGGAACACTGAAAAAGCTCTCCGAAAAATATTTTAATGAAGATATCACAGTAGAACAGAAGCATTAAGAAACGGCGGTGAATCACCAGAATGAACACAATTGATTGGGAATTCATGATATCAGCGTTCCCGACTTTAATTCAGGCTCTTCCGATTACCTTGTTTATGGCTGTAGCAGCTATGATTTTTGCGATTATCGGAGGACTTATTCTTGCACTCATCACAAAGAACAAAATCCCAGTGCTTCATCAGCTGTCAAAGCTGTATATCTCTTTTTTCCGGGGCGTGCCGACACTTGTGCAGCTGTTCTTAATCTACTACGGGCTGCCGCAGTTATTTCCAGAGATGAGCAAAATGACAGCTCTCACAGCTGCCATCATCGGATTAAGCTTAAAAAACGCAGCTTATTTAGCAGAAATCTTCCGTGCCGCCCTCAATTCTGTTGATGACGGGCAGCTGGAGGCGTGCCTGTCTGTCGGCATGACAAAACTTCAGGCATACAGACGCATTATTCTGCCGCAGGCTGTCCGAAATGCGATTCCGGCAACGGGCAATACATTTATCGGACTACTCAAAGAAACGTCGTTGGCCTTTACATTAGGGGTCATGGAGATGTTCGCCCAAGGGAAGATGTACGCATCAGGAAACCTCAAATATTTTGAGACGTACTTGGCGGTTGCGATTGTCTATTGGGTTCTTACCATTATCTACAGCATTTTGCAGGACTTGTTTGAACGCGCCATGAGCAAGCCATACCGGACTTAGAGGTGAAATCAGTTGATAACAGTAAAAAATATTCGCAAAGCGTTTAAAGATCTCGTCGTGCTCGACGGAATCGATTTAGAAGTGAAACGCGGAGAAGTAGTGGCGATCATCGGTCCGTCCGGTTCTGGAAAATCAACGCTTCTCCGGTGCTTGAATTTACTAGAGCGACCGGATCAAGGCCTCATTGAAATAGGGGAAGCCAAGCTGAATGCGGAAAAGTTTACACGCAAGGAAGCACACCGGCTTCGCCAGCAAACGGCCATGGTCTTTCAAAACTACAATCTGTTTAAAAATAAAACCGCTCTGCAAAACATTACAGAAGCTTTAATCGTGGCTCAACACAAATCACGTGATGAAGCAAAACGCATTGGAATGGATATTCTGAAACAAGTCGGTCTAGAGCATAAAGCTGACAGCTATCCGATCACAATGTCCGGCGGCCAGCAGCAGCGAATCGGCATCGCGCGGGCACTTGCGGTCAATCCGCATGCGATTTTGCTGGATGAACCGACTTCAGCGCTTGACCCTGAGCTCGTCACAGGGGTGCTTCAGGTTATTAAATCCATCGCGGAAAAACAAACAACGATGATCATCGTGACACACGAAATGGCGTTTGCAAAAGAGGTTGCTGATAAAGTGATATTTATGGCAGATGGCCATATTGTCGAGCAGGGAACGCCGGAAGAATTGTTTGACCATCCGAAAAATGAGCGGACGAAGAGATTTATCAAGCAGGTGGGAGAGCCTGCAGAGCTTATATAAGAAGGGGAGAAGAACAATGGCCGACAAAACGTTTCATACTCGTTTAATCAATATGCGGCGTGATCTTCATGAACATCCTGAACTGTCATTTCAAGAGGTTGAAACGACGAAAAAAATCCGCCGCTGGCTTGAGGAAGAGCATATCGAGATTCTTGACGTTCCTCAATTGGAAACAGGCGTGATCGCGGAAATCAAAGGACAGGAAGACGGCCCCGTGATAGCAATACGAGCGGACATTGATGCGCTCCCGATCCAAGAACAGACGAATCTGCCGTTTGCATCTAAGGTTGATGGCACGATGCATGCGTGCGGACACGATTTTCATACCGCTTCCATTATTGGCACGGCCATTTTGCTGAATCAAAGAAAAGCCGATCTGAAAGGTACTGTCCGCTTTATCTTTCAGCCAGCGGAAGAAATAGCCGCAGGAGCAAGAAAGGTAATAGAAGCCGGCGTACTTGATGACGTTTCTGCCATTTTCGGCATGCATAATAAGCCGGATCTGCCTGTCGGGACCATAGGTGTAAAAGAAGGTCCGCTCATGGCAAGTGTTGACCGATTTGAGATCGTCGTCAAAGGGAAAGGCGGACACGCCGGCATCCCGAATAACAGTATTGATCCAATCGCTGCAGCCGGACAAATCATCAGCGGCCTGCAATCTGTGGTCAGCCGCAACATCAGCTCATTGCAAAACGCGGTCGTTAGTATTACAAGAGTTCAGGCGGGCACTTCGTGGAATGTGATTCCAGACCAGGTTGAAATGGAGGGCACCGTTCGAACCTTTCAAAAAGAAGCGAGACAGGCTGTTCCGGAGCATATGAAACGAGTGGCTGAAGGAATTGCCGCGGGCTATGGGGCACAAGCAGAATTCAAGTGGTTTCCTTATTTGCCTTCCGTTCAGAATGACGGCACATTTTTGAACGCGGCATCTGAAGCTGCGGCACGGCTTGGCTACCAAACCGTTCATGCTGAGCAGTCTCCGGGCGGAGAAGACTTCGCTCTGTATCAAGAAAAGATCCCGGGATTTTTTGTCTGGATGGGAACGAACGGTACAGAGGAGTGGCATCATCCGGCCTTTACATTGGATGAAGAAGCCCTGACGGTTGCCTCTCAATATTTTGCTGAGCTGTCTGTTATTGTACTGGAGAGCATCAAATGAGCAGACAAGGGCTGACAGCAGGGCTTGCAGAGGCTGTGAGAACGTCACAGCCTGAGCATTCAATTGACGCGATGCGTGAAGCAAAAAAAGGATTACTCGACTTTACAGCCGCTTCATTCGCAGGAAGAGAAGATAAAGGAATTCAAAAGCTCCTTCGCCTGATTGAGGATGAAGGAGGAACGCCCCTTGTCCCTATTATCGGGCAAGGAAAAAAGGCCGCGCCATTACAATCCGCGATGCTCAATGGTTTTATCGCCCATGCATTGGATTTTGATGATGTCCACTCCGATGTAAGAGGGCATCCAAGTGCAGTGATCCTGCCGGCTCTTATGGCTTCTGCCGCTCGCGGACATGACGAGCGGCTTCTTGGCGCTTATATTGTCGGTGTTGAAGTGATGGCAAGGCTGGGCGAATCAATTGGGAGCCGCCACTATGAAAAGGGCTGGCATAATACAGGAACGCTTGGCGCGATCGCTGCTGCCTGCGCCGCAGGTTACGCAGAGGAACTGACTCAAGAAGAGCTGGAAAAAGCCATTGGTTTTGCAGCTACGCAATCTGCCGGGATGAGGGCGCAATTTGGAACAGAAATGAAACCGCTGCACGCCGGGCTGGCAGCTCAGGCTGGCGTGCTAGCCGTTAAGCTGGCCCAATCAGAATTTGGCGGGTCCCGCACGGCACTTGATGGAGAGGCTGGTTTCTTCGGTCTGTACGGCGATTTGGAAAAAGCCCAAAACACTTTGCTTAACCGTTGGGGCGCACCATGGAGAATCGTGAAGCCAGGCCTATGGTTTAAAATTTATCCATTTTGCTCCGCGGCACACCATGCCGCAGATGCAATACGCAAACTTGTCTCCGAGCAAGCCATTTCTGCCGCCAATACCGAGCGGGTTGAATTGATTTTTCCGCCAGGCGGAGATGCTGCATTAACGGAAAGATCGCCGAAAACTGGAGAGGAAGGCCGTTTCAGCGTTGAATATGTCATTGCCCTTGCTTTGCATGGACATGAACTGACCGCTGAGCATTTCAACAGCCAGCTGATCCCAAGCGGCATTCAAACGACAATAGAACATATTCAGCGAGTGCATGACAATGCCATTCAGCCGGCTCCTCATGCCGTTCCAAAAGGCCGTTTCACAATTATCCGGGCCTATTTATCAGACGGCCGCATATGCGAAGCGCGTGTGGACTGTCCAAAAGGAGCTCCCGGCAATGAGCTGTCTGAAGAAGACATAAAAGAAAAATTGACATTAACGGTTCCGTATGAAAAAGCGCGAGACATCATAACAGCAGTTGAGCAAGCAGATATAAAAGAATTTTTGGCGCATATTGAATAAGATTCAGCTCTATTAACCATTTTCAGATGATATGATAAAACCAATCATACGTTTGAAAAAGGAGAAACCATGACGGTAAATGACGCGGTTGTATTCATTTTGGCTGCCTTTTTACTATGGGGAGCGGCGGATTATTGTTTAGGGAACAGATGGGGGCTTGGCGAGCGGTTTGCGGACGGCTTCAAGGCCATGGGGCCGCTGGCGCTGTCCATGATCGGAATTGTGTCGCTGGCACCCGTACTGGCGGCCATCCTGATTCCCATCGTCTCTCCGGTTTACACAGCGATTGGCGCCGATCCTTCATCCTTTGCGAATACCATCTTGGCGATTGATATGGGAGGATATGCGCTCGCTGGAGAAATGGCGAAAGATCCACAGGCCGGACTGTTTTCATGGGTGTTTTTAGGAACGATGATGGGGCCGGCAATCGTCTTTACGATTCCCGTCGCTCTAGGCATCATCGAAAAAGAGGATCATCCGTACTTTGCAAAAGGAATATTAATCGGGCTGTGTACAGTGCCGATCGGTTGCTTCATCGGCGGATTATGCGCAGGCTTTGACATCGTCATGATAGGTAAAAACCTCCTGATTCCGAGTCTTTTGTCTGCTTTGATCGCTTTTGGGTTATGGCGGTACACCGACAGCATCATTCGTTTATTTCATCTTTTCGGAAAGGCTGTCAGTGTGATTGCGATTATCGGGCTTGCAGCTGTCTCCGTTGAAACGCTAACCGGCATTGTGCTGATACCAGGAATGGAGAACATCGAAACAGGGATACAAACAACAGGCACCATCGCCATTGCCTTGGCAGGAGCTTTTCCGATGACGGCCTTTATCACAAAAGCCTTTAAAAAGCCGCTTCAGGCACTGGGGAGATGTTTTCATTTAGATGAGACAGCAACAGCAGGCTTGGTGACCTCATTGGCTCATCATATTCCAATGCTGGCTTCATTAAAAGATATGACGCCGAGAGGAAAGGTCATCAATGTCGCGTTTGCGGTTAGCGCAGCCTTTGTGCTTGGCAGCCATCTCGGTTTTGTGGCCGGAATGAAAAAAGAAATGGCGGCTGCTATGATCATTGGAAAAATAACTGGCGGAATCACAGCTGCGGCAGCGGCTGCCTGGATGACGCCCGCACAATCAGCTGATCAGCAAAAACATGTCTCAGCCGGACATGCTGAGACATAAGCTGTTTCAACTTTGTCCAATCGGGAATGTTACAGTAAGGATTCTGTGAAAGAGGGTTGGACACATGGCCGTGAAAGACCAGTACATGTCAAAAATCAAACAGGAAACCAAGCCTTGGATCAAGCGATTCGGGAGGCTTGGTTATTTTGCATTTGGCGGCGTTTTTATCCTGCTCGGGATTTTAGCATGTATGACGGCTGCCGGGGCGGGCGGCGCGAAAGATTCGAGCGGAGCGCTCCAAACATTATCACGCATGCCGTATGGGTCATTCTTGCTTTTTTTCATAGGTGTCGGTCTTATTGGTTATGTGATCTGGATGGTGCTGAGTGCGCTCAAGGACACGGAGGGCCACGGAACAAGCAGGCGCGGCCTGTCGCGGAGGACGGGGAATTTTTTCAGCGCCGCCGTTTACGCATCCATTGCTTGGAAAGCCTTGCGCTTTGTATTTGGCCAAGGGGACGACAGCACTTCAGAGCAGACGTGGTCCGCTTATGTATTGGCGCAGCCGTTCGGCCAATGGCTCACAGGGCTTACGGGAGCAGGTTTTATCCTCTTTGCGATTGTTCAATTTATAAAAGGTGTGCGGGCTGCTTTTATGAAAGAATTTGATACGTCAAAAATGAACAAACAGATGATATGCATTGCAAAAAACACCGGGCGGGCAGGCAATATCGCCCGTGCCATTATTTTCTCAGCCATCGGCTATTTTCTCATCAAGACAGCCATGACCGCTGATCCCGACGACACAAGAGGCTTTGACGGCGCGCTCGCCGAACTCGCGCAGCAGCCGCATGGCAAAATGATTCTATCTTTTTTGGCGTTTGGACTGATCCTATATGGACTGTACGCTATTATGAAAGGGATTTATCAGCATATGACATGGGAGAAGTAAGCTCTGGGCGCAGATTCGCGTGCAGAGCATTTTTCAGTTTCTGAGAAATCAGGTGGATGAAAGCCGGCGCCAGCCTGTATAATAAAAGCAAATCGAAAGCAGTTGCATCATGAACTGATCCACAGGGAGGTGCGGAATGGATCGGGAAAAACAACAATTAAGCATAGAAGCGGCAAGGCTTTACTATCAGTCTGACTACAGTCAGCAGCAAATTGCTGAGCAGCTCAACATTTCAAGGCCGACCGTTTCCCGGCTGCTGCAATATGCAAAAGCAAAAGGATTTGTCCAGATTCGCGTCATGGACCCTTTTGAAGATTTGGATGCGCTCGGTTCCATGCTTGAAGAGAAATATGGGCTTCTCGAGGCGCATGTTGTGTTTTCCCCGACACCAGATTATGCAGGAATTACACATGACCTAAGCCGCTATGGTGCAGAATATATGCATGAAACGGTGAAAGACGGCGACATTGTCGGTGTCAGCTGGGGAACCACCATGTATCAAATCGCGCAAAACATGCAGCCGAAGCAGGTAAAAGGCGTCGAGGTCGTCCAGCTGAAAGGCGGCATCAGCCATTCCCGGGTAAACACGTATTCCGCTGAAACAATTCAGCTGTTTGCGGAGGCTTTTCAAACGATGCCGCGCTATCTCCCGCTTCCCGTCGTGTTTGATAATGCGGATGTGAAGCGAATGGTGGAGAAAGACCGTCATATTGAGCGGATCATCGAGATGGGCAAGCAGGCGAATATCGCTCTCTTCACGGTGGGCACTGTCCGTGACGAAGCGCTGTTATTCCGGCTCGGTTATTTTAGTGAAGAAGAGAAAGCCCTGCTGAAAAAACAGGCTGTCGGGGATATCTGTTCACGCTTTTTTGATGCGAAAGGAAACATTTGCAGCGCCGCCATCAATGACCGGACCATCGGCGTCGAGCTTGAAGACCTCAGACTGAAGGAACGCTCCATTTTAGTGGCCGGCGGGAGCAGAAAAGTGTCCTCCATACACGGTGCGTTAACGGGGAAATATGCCAACGTTTTAATCATTGACCAGCATACCGCAAGGGCGCTTGTTAATGATTTGTGACACGTTCAAACCGTTTGCTGAACAAAATTTCAATTACCAATTTACATATGTTCAAAAGTCGGTTATGCTAAAAAATATCTTAACAAAAAAGGAAGTGTGCGAAGGATGTCATTAGCTAACATAATTGATCATACAGCTTTGAAACCGCATACACAAAAAGCGGAAATTCTAACATTAATCGAAGAAGCAAAAACATACAAGTTTGCTTCTGTATGTGTAAATCCCACATGGGTGCAGCTTGCTGCAAAAGAGCTTGAGGGAACAGGAGTTGACGTTTGTACGGTCATCGGCTTCCCGCTCGGTGCCAACACAACGGAAACAAAAGCGTTCGAAACAAAAGACGCGATTTCAAAAGGCGCCACTGAAGTGGACATGGTCATTAACATTGCCGCTTTGAAAGACAAAGAAGATGATGTTGTTGAAGCGGATATCCGCGGTGTAGTGGAAGCTGCAGCCGGAAAAGCGCTTGTCAAAGTCATTATCGAAACGTGCCTTCTGACTGATGAAGAAAAAGAACGTGCATGCCGTTTAGCGGTTTCTGCGGGAGCGGATTTCGTGAAAACATCAACAGGCTTCTCTACAGGCGGCGCAACGAAGGAAGATATCGCTTTAATGCGCAAAACAGTAGACCCTGATATCGGCGTGAAAGCATCCGGCGGCGTAAGAACGAAAGAAGATGTAGACACAATGGTCGAGGCGGGAGCGAGCCGAATCGGCGCAAGCGCAGGCGTTTCCATTGTAAAAGGAGAAAACGCATCAGGCGGAGACTACTAAGAAGCTGACGGAAGGCACATTGCTTTCCGTTGCTTATCTTTCTTTTCTGGGGAAACAGTTATTGTAAGCGAATACAAATAAAGGAGAACACATATGAAGTATTTGATTGGGATTATCGGTTTAATCGTGTTTTTAGGCCTCGCGTGGATCGCGAGCAGCGGGAAAAAAAGAATTAAGATCCGCCCAATTGTTGTTATGCTCATTTTGCAATTTATTCTCGGCTTCATTCTCCTCAATACCGGGGTAGGTAATTTCCTCGTTGGAGGATTTGCAAAAGGATTCAATTACTTGCTTGAATACGCGGCAGAAGGAATCAACTTTGTATTTGGCGGTTTGGTGAATGCGGACCAAACGACATTCTTTATGAATGTTCTCTTGCCAATCGTGTTTATTTCCGCTCTGATCGGGATTCTGCAAAAATGGAAGGTCCTCCCGTTTATTATTAAATATATCGGTCTTGCCCTCAGCAAGGTAAACGGTATGGGAAGACTGGAATCGTATAATGCAGTCGCTTCTGCTATTTTAGGACAGTCGGAAGTATTTATCTCCTTGAAGAAAGAACTCGGTCTTTTAAATCAGCAGCGCTTGTACACGCTTTGCGCTTCTGCGATGTCAACCGTATCAATGTCAATCGTCGGCGCGTATATGACGATGCTGAAACCGGAATATGTTGTAACGGCGCTAGTCTTGAACTTATTTGGCGGTTTCATTATCGCTTCTATTATTAATCCTTACGATGTTGCGAAAGAAGAGGATATGCTTCGTGTTGAAGAAGAAGAAAAACAATCCTTCTTCGAAGTGCTCGGAGAATACATCCTTGACGGATTTAAAGTAGCGGTTGTCGTCGCTGCGATGCTGATCGGATTTGTCGCGATTATTGCCTTGATTAACGGTATTTTTAACGCAGTATTCGGTATTTCCTTCCAAGGCCTTCTTGGATATGTGTTTGCTCCATTCGCTTTTCTTGTCGGTATCCCATGGAATGAAGCTGTTAATGCGGGAAGCATTATGGCAACAAAAATGGTATCCAATGAATTTGTCGCCATGACGTCGCTAACGCAAAACGGCTTCGACTTCAGCGGCCGTACGACAGCGATCGTATCCGTGTTCCTTGTGTCATTTGCGAACTTCTCCTCAATCGGAATCATTTCCGGTGCCGTAAAAGGACTGAATGAAAAGCAAGGAAATGTTGTTGCTCGCTTCGGCTTGAAATTATTATACGGCGCTACGCTTGTCAGCTTTTTATCAGCGGCAATTGTGGGCTTGATTTACTGAACTTAATCGAAAAGGATCGGTGACCATACATGAGAATGGTAGATATCATCATCAAAAAACAGAACGGTAAAGAACTCACCACAGAAGAAATTCAATTTTTCGTGAACGGCTATACAGATGGAAGCATTCCTGATTATCAGGCAAGCGCGCTTGCCATGGCGATTTTCTTCCAGGATATGAGTGACCGTGAACGTGCAGACTTGACGATGGCTATGGTGAATTCCGGTGAAACGATTGATCTTTCTGCCATTGAAGGAATTAAAGTCGACAAACACTCTACCGGCGGCGTCGGCGACACGACAACACTCGTTCTCGCCCCGCTTGTTGCGGCTCTTGACGTGCCCGTTGCCAAAATGTCCGGCCGCGGTCTCGGACATACGGGCGGGACGATTGATAAATTAGAGGCGATCGCCGGCTTTCACGTGGAACTGACGAAGGATGAATTTATTAAGCTCGTGAACCGTGACAAGGTCGCTGTCATCGGCCAAAGCGGCAACTTGACGCCGGCTGATAAAAAACTGTACGCGCTTCGTGATGTAACGGGAACGGTCAATTCCATCCCGCTGATCGCAAGCTCGATTATGAGCAAAAAAATCGCTGCCGGGGCGGATGCGATCGTGCTTGACGTAAAAACGGGAGCGGGCGCCTTCATGAAAACGGAAGAAGACGCGGCTGAACTCGCCAAAGCGATGGTGCGCATCGGAAATAATGTCGGCCGCCAAACAATGGCTGTTATTTCTGATATGTCCCAGCCGCTCGGCTTTGCGATCGGAAATGCGCTTGAAGTCAAAGAAGCGATCGACACGCTCAAAGGTGAGGGACCTGAGGATCTTCATGAGCTTGTCTTAACGCTCGGAAGCCAAATGGTTGTGCTTGCGAAAAAAGCCAATACTTTGGACGAGGCGAGAGCGAAGCTGGAAGAAGTCATGAAAAACGGCAAGGCACTTGAGAAATTCAAGGACTTCCTGAAAAACCAAGGCGGCGACAGCTCGATTGTTGACGATCCGTCTAAGCTTCCGCAAGCTGCATATCAAATTGATGTGCCTGCCAAAGAAGCGGGTGTCGTCTCCGAAATCGTCGCGGACGAAATCGGCGTTGCAGCGATGCTGTTAGGGGCCGGACGCGCCACAAAAGAAGACGAAATCGATTTAGCCGTCGGCATCATGCTCCGCAAAAAGGTCGGCGACAAGGTAGAAAAAGGCGAACCGCTCGTGACGCTTTATGCCAACCGCGAAAACGTCGATGAAGTCATCGCGAAAGTCTATGACAACATCCGCATCGCAGTGGAAGCGAAGGCGCCGAAGCTGATTCATACGTTAATTACAGAATAAAAATAACAGCACATCCCATCCTGATTGGGGTGTGCTGTTTTAATTAAAGGATATGATCGATCGGATATTCCTCTTGGCTGATTTTTTTTGTTTTCTCAAACTTTCTTTTGAAATAGAAGATGAGATAGCAAAGGATGATACAAGGGATTCCGCAGAATAGTGCGATTCTTTGATTGGGATCAAAAGCAAGACCGATACAAGAAGCTGAGCATAATAAAAGAGCGGCTATAGGCATCAGAGGGTAAAGCGGTGTGCGAAATGTCAGATCTTTTACATTTCCTCCTTTTTTAAGAAATCTCTTGCGAAACAAGAGTTGGGACAGCGCAATGCTCATCCAGACCACGACTCCTGCAAATCCAGCAATCGCTACCATCACCACATATACAGTTCCAGGCGCCACGATACTGGAAACGAGAGATAAACAGGATACGGCCATACTGATCATTAAGGCATTTAAGGGAATGCCTTTAGATGTGACTTTCTTAAAACGGGAGCTGATCATGTTTTCATTTGCTAACGACCACATCATACGGGTTGAAGCATATAGGCCTGAATTGGCGACGGACAGCAAGGCTGTTAATATCACGAAATTCATAATATCTGCGGCGTAAGGGATTCCGATCTCTGCAAATACGGCTACAAACGGGCTTTCAATCACGCCTGCTTCCTTCCACGAAATTAACCCGGATAATACGAACACAGCGCCAATGAAAAAAATGACTGTCCTCCATGCGACATTACGGATGGATCGCGGAATATCCTTTTGAGGATTTGCTGATTCTCCTGCTGTGACTCCGATTAATTCTGTTCCGGAAAAGGCAAAGCTCACAGATATCATGGCGATAAATACGGCGAGAAAGCCATTTGGAAACAATCCTCCATGATCTGTGAAATTTGACAACATAGGAGCATCAGCCGTCCCGTTTAAAGAGATCAGGCCAAACATGGCGGCTCCTCCTAAAATGATAAATAAAATGATCGTGACAATCTTCACGCTGGAAAACCAAAATTCGGTTTCCGCAAATAACTTAACTGAAAATGCGTTGCATACGAAAAGGAGAACTGCAAAAATCGCACTCCACATCCATACGCTGCTGTCAGGAAACCAGCGCTGCATGAGAATACCGGATGCGGTAAACTCAGAACCTACCGTCACCACCCAATTTACCCAGTACATGATGCCGACCATAAAACCGGTTGATGGCCCGATGAATGTTGTGGCGTATTTTTGAAAGGAACCGGTCACTGGCATGGCGACCGACAATTCACCGAGACATTGCATGACGAGGTACATCATCAACCCGCCGATTAAATAAGCGAGTATCGTACCGCCGGGTCCGGCTTGGTTTAGCGTATAACCCGTGCTGAGGAAAAGCCCTGTCCCTATGACGCCTCCCAATGAGATCATAAATAAGTGCCTGCTTTTCATCGTGCGTTTTAGCTGTTGACCGCTGTTCTCCTGAAGATTCACCGTCTCGCCCTCCTTTTAGCTGCCGTTCATTAGGCAGATGAGTTTCTCGTGCCCAAAATACAACCTGCCAGAAGATCACTAGAATTGGGAGCGTTTCATTCCTTTTAATGCGTGTAACAGAACATGAGCTGCGGCTCTGCTTGTCATATCCCGAAAGTCGAGGGTAGGATCAACTTCAACGATTTCAATCCCGGCAACATTGGATTGCTGTGCGATGTAATTGACTGCTTCGAGCAATTCATCTGTATAGAGGCCGCCCGGGCCAATCGCTGGACAGCCGGGTGCATGGGACTGGTCTAAGACATCCATATCAACGGAAATAAAAATGGAGTCTGCTTTTGTTTGAACGGCAGGAAGAATCTCTTTTATCGTCGGGATTAATCCTTTTTCACGAATCATGCCCATCGTGTGAATGTTCACGTTATGTTTTTTTACATATGTTTCATATGCCAGGCTGTTGCTGAATTCTCTGATCCCCAGCTGAATCAAATGTTGGCCTTCAATAATTTTCTCATCCAAAAGGCGGCGGAAGGGAGTGCCGTTTGTCGGCCCCCCGTCCTCCGTATTCCGAACATCGTGATGGGCATCAAATTGAATCACTGCTGTCGTTCCTTTCGTTTGCGTGATCGCTTTTATGGTGGAGTAGCTGATCGAGTTATCTCCCCCTAGTATGAGCGGCACCCAATCTGGATGATCCGACAGCAGAGCATGCATGGTATAGAAGATTTGCTGATGTGACTTTACAATATCAGTTACGTGAATATCGATATCCCCCAGGTCGTAAAGAAAATCTGATACGACATGTCCGCCAAGCTCAGCAGAATAGGCCGATGAATGTTTCAGTGCCTGGCGGATTGTTCCGGGGGCAAAGGAAGCGCCGGAATGACTGATGGAGGATTTTGATAGGGGGACACCTATCAATGCCGGCCCCTTAATGCCTTGGCCGTCCCATTTTGCTATCAGATCGCCCATTTTTGTTACATCCCGGTCTTTAAACGAAGAACCTGCCTCTCTGAGAAAAGGGTATTTATCCAAGAATGGCTCCCTCCCTGTTGACTACAATTGTTCCGTTTTTCATGACTTGATGTACATGATTGACGCCGTAGTGATACGGAATATACATATAATTCGAGGCTTGCCAAATGACAAGATCAGCTGATCGGCCGGCTTTAAGCTGACCGGCTTCTTCTCCTTTTCCTATGGCATGTGCGGCATTGACTGTGACCGCATGCCATATTTCTTCTGCAGTCATTTTCAGATGAAGTGCGGCAATGGACATGATCAGCTGGATATTTTCAGTCGGCGAGCTGCCAGGATTAAAGTCCGTTGCCAAGCTGACACATACACCCTCATCAATCATGTCTCTTGCCCTGGCGTATGTGCTTTTGCCAAGATAAAATGTCGTGCCCGGCAAGAGGACGGCGATCGTTCCAGACTCAGCTAATTTCTTTATGCCTTCGTCTGAGGCGCCTACCAAATGGTCGGCTGAGACAGCCTTTAGCTCTCCCGCTAATTCAGCTCCTCCAAGCGGATCGATTTCATCTGCGTGTATTTTTAACCCGAAGCCAGCCTCAGCCGCTTTTCTTAAATAGCGGCGGGATTGACTGACGGTAAAAACGCCTGTTTCTGTAAAAATATCTGCATAGCTGGCGAGCTCATTCTCTTTGATTTCCGGCAAAAGGTTAAGCATTTGATCCAGAAATTCATCTGGATTGTGTTGATATTCGGGAGGAATCGCATGGGCTCCCATAAACGTGGAGACAAGGTCAACAGGCTGGCTTTCATGCAGTTTTTTTGCGACACGCAATTGTTTCAGCTCTGTTTCTTTTTCCAAGCCATAGCCGCTTTTCACTTCAGCCGTGGTTGTGCCGTAGGACAGCATTCTTTGTAGATGAAAATGGCCTTTTTGCAGCAGCTCTTCCTCTGAAGCTGCCCTGGTGTGTTTGACAGTAGACAGAATCCCGCCGCCCTGCGCGAGAATGTCTAAATAAGAGATGCCCTGGAGTTTAAGATTCATCTCCTTTTCCCGAGATCCGCCAAATACAAGATGGGTATGCGGATCGACGAGACCCGGCGTTACAAGCCGTCCCGAGCAATCAATGATTTCGTCTGCCTCGTAACCGGCTTCAGCCCCTTTTTTTCCGGCGAACACAATTTTCTGTTCATGGATGCCGACAACAGCGTCTTCGATCACATGAAGATCCTGCATGCTTTTGCCTGCACGGGGGCCGCTGCTTTCCATCGTTAAAAGCTGACCGATGTTAGTGAGAATCGTATCAATTTGTTTCGGCATGTCATCACTCCTTTATTTTTGCATCGGCACGATAATGTCCTGTTTTTTCGCTACTTCAACTGCACGTTCATAACCCGCATCGGCATGGCGGATAATGCCCATCCCCGGGTCGCTCGTTAAGACCCTGGCGAGCCGCTCGTCAGCCAGCTCACTTCCATCGGCAACTGCGACCATACCGGCATGCAGGGAATAGCCCATTCCGACGCCGCCGCCATGGTGGAAGGAAACCCAACTTGCACCCGCGGCCGTGTTGACAAGCGCATTGAGCACAGCCCAATCGCCGACAGCGTCACTTCCATCCTTCATCGCTTCTGTTTCCCGGTTTGGAGAGGCGACAGACCCGCAGTCTAAATGATCTCTCCCGATAACGACAGGCGCTTTTAGCTCCCCGTTTCTGACCAACTCGTTAATGGCAAGGCCCATTTTTTTCCGTTCTCCGTATCCAAGCCAGCAAATACGGGACGGCAAGCCTTGGAACGTGACTTTTTCCTGTGCCATATCGATCCAGCGGTGAAGGGCTTTATTGGCTGGGAACAGTTCTTTTAATAAAGCATCCGTACGGTAAATATCTGCCGGATCACCGGAAAGCGCCGCCCAGCGGAACGGTCCTTTTCCTTCACAGAATAAGGGGCGGATGTAGGCAGGGACAAACCCCGGAAAATCGAAGGCATTCACCAGGCCTTCATCTTTTGCGACTTGCCGGATATTGTTGCCATAGTCAAATACAACAGAGCCCTTTTGTTGAAATGCCAGCATGGCTTCCACATGTTTTTTCATGCTTTGCTTCGCAAGGCGTACGTAAAGGTCTGGATTGTCTTGGCGCAAACGATCAGCTTCCTCAAGTGAATAGCCCTCGGGAACATAACCGATTAATGGGTCATGGGCAGACGTCTGATCCGTCACAATATCGATTTTGACGCCTCGGTTCAAAAGTGTGTGGTGAACCTCTGCCGCGTTTCCGAGAAGAGCAATGGATAGAGGTTTTCCTGCCAGCTTTGCCTCTTCAGCCCACGCTAAGGCTTCCTCAATCGAGGCTGTTTTTCGATCGCAGTATTTTGTTTCGATCCGCTTGTCGATACGTTTCTCATCAACCTCGACGGCAATGACGACCCCTTCATTCATCGTGACAGACAACGGCTGGGCGCCTCCCATTCCGCCGAGCCCGGCTGTCAGCGTCAATGTTCCTTTTAAGCTTCCTCCGAAGTGCTGTCTCGCAAGCTCAGCGAAAGTTTCATAGGTTCCTTGCAATATGCCCTGTGAGCCAATGTAAATCCAGCTGCCTGCCGTCATCTGTCCGTACATCATTAACCCTTTTTTCTCAAGCTCGTGGAAATGCTCCCAGTTCGCCCACTTCGGAACAAGAACAGAATTTGCTAAAAGCACGCGCGGTGCCTGCGGGTGAGTACGGAACATGCCAACGGGCTTACCGGATTGCACGAGCAATGTCTCATCATTTTTCAGTGTTTTCAAAGAATGCTCAATGGCGTGAAAAGCGTCCCAATCCCGTGCGGCTTTGCCAATTCCGCCGTATACGATGAGGTCTTCCGGCTTCTCGGCGACTTCCGGATCAAGGTTGTTTCGAAGCATTCGAAGTACCGCCTCTTGTTCCCATCCTAAGCATTCAAGCTCTGTTCCCTTGTTGGCACGGATTGATTTTTTTACATCAGTCATATGTTCATCCCCCTCAGTTCTTCATTCTGATAATCAGGTAATAAAGATTCCTTTTTGAGCCAGTCAGTCAAGCGTTCAATGTCATAGGAAAAAACACGGTCCTGCTGAATGGACGGCACGACTTTTCTCATTTCTTGAAAAAGCTGTTTGGTATAGGACGCAGCATGTTCTATGCCTCTGTATTCAACCGCCTGCAATGCGCAAATCGCCTCGATCGCAATGACTCTTCTTGTATTCACGATCACCTGATAAGCATGCCGCGCAGCGATGGTTCCCATGCTGACATGGTCTTCTTGGTTGGCGGATGACGGAATAGAATCCACACTCGCAGGATGGGCCAGTGTTTTATTTTCAGAAACAAGTGAGGCCGCGGCATACTGCATGATCATTGCACCGGATTGCAGACCGGGATGAGGGCTTAGGAACGGCGGCAGGTCATTCAGCTGCGGATTCACAAGGCGTTCGATCCTGCGTTCTGCGATATTCGCAAGCTCTGAAATTGCGATTTTTAGAAAATCCATGGCAAAGGCGATCGGCTGTCCGTGAAAGTTTCCGCCAGAAATGACTTTGTCACCATCATTGAAAATGAGAGGGTTGTCCGTAGCTGCATTCATTTCAATTTCTAATTTTTCTTTGACATAGCCTAATGTCTGCCAAGTCGCACCGTGTACTTGCGGAATACAGCGCAATGAATATGCATCCTGGACCCGCAGTTCTCCTTGAGAGGTAGTCAGGCTGCTGTCAGATAGATAAAAACGAATTCGTTCTGCGACATCGATCTGCTCCTGATAGCCGCGGGCTGCGTGAATATCCTCGTCAAATGCATCTATAATTCCTCGCAGCCCTTCAATCGTTAAGCTGGCAATGCGTTCGGTTTGATAGGCTAGTTTTTCTGCTTCAATGTATGCGACCACACCCATAGCAGTCATGGCCTGAGTCCCGTTAATCAAGGCAAGCCCTTCCTTGGATGTCAGTGTTACCGGCTGAATACCGGCTTTTTTCAATCCCGTCATTGCCGGCATTCTCTCCCCCTCAAAAAAGACTTCTCCTTGCCCGATCAGCGCAAGCGCCAGATGGGAAAGCGGCGCCAGATCCCCGCTTGCGCCAAGTGATCCCTGCTGTGGAATGACAGGATGGACGCGTTTATTTAAAAAAGCAAGTAATTGTTCAATCAGCTCCGCACGTACACCGGAAAAACCCTTTAACAGCGCATTGGCGCGCAAAAGCAGCATGGCCCGAGAAACACACTCAGGAAAAGGATCGCCGACACCGCAGGCATGTGAAAGGATTAAATTCAGCTGCAGCGCCGCCGAGTCTTCTTTCTGAATCAGGACATCACTGAATTTGCCAAATCCGGTGGTGATGCCGTATATTGTCTTTTCTTCGTGAACAATCCGCTCCACTGCCGCTCTGCTTTTCTTCACGCGCTCCATACTTTCCTCGGAAGCCGCTGCCTCTTCAAAGTCAAATAGCACACGAGCAACGTCCACTGTTGTCAATGAAGAACCGTCTAAAGTCACCATAAGCCCAACTCCTTTTTCTTTACTTTGGTAAAGCACCCATACAAAAAGGGGCTATGCTGTGAACATTTGATTTCACGCATAGCCCCCTATCGTCTAAGATCTATGGGCTGTTTCATATGTGATTGATTCCAACGCCGAATGTCTCATGCTCAAGACCTTTAATCGGCGCCCCGATTGTTCCGTAAAGCGAGACAGCAATCCAATCGCCCTCCGCTTCACTTTCATAAGGATTTCCCCTCAAAACGGCAAACCTCAGGCCAACCGTCCGAAGCAGCGATCCAAGCAGCATTTCACCTCTGGTCACGCCATGCAAAGCCTCCATCGTCGCATGATAAAGCGCATGTGACTCGCGATAGCCCTCAGATTGAATGACACCGCTCTTTTTGGAAGCGGTTTCAATTGCGGCTACTACTTTATGCGCGTCCATTGATCCTACCTTGCCGAGACAGACTTTCCATCCATCTCGCTCCAGCTCCCCGACCTGTGTGCTTTCTTCCGCTTCATTCAGCAGCAGAAGAACAGACAGCCGGCCGATCCGGCGCTCTTTGTGCAGTGTCATATGAATCACTCAATTCCTAAAAATTCTGATAACTATTAACTGAGTATTATATTAATTGGTTCAGCAGCAGAAGTCAAAAGGTTTTTTACAGTCTTTAACAAGTTAGATTGCTATTGTAATAGCATGACAGAGAAAGCAGGACGGGTTTTCTTTCAGCACATTGCACACAGTAGCCAGACAGGAGTGGGGGCGGCGGCTGTCGTACTCTAGATATAAATTTCAATAGAAGAGGAGCGAATTCCAGTGAAGAGCTTAAATTGGGGAATCATCGGTCTTGGCGCAATTGCATCAGATTTCGCCAAAGCGCTGATAGAAGTAAATGGAACAGTCTATGCTGCAGGGTCACGAAGCTTGGATAAAGCCAAGGCGTTCGCCAAGGAGCATCATGTCGAAAAAGCATACGGCAGCTATGAAGAACTGCTGCAAGATGAGAATGTCGATATTGTCTACATTGCCACTCCGCATTCAAACCACTATGAATATATGATGAAAAGCCTTCAGCATCACAAGCATGTTCTTTGTGAGAAGGCGATTACCGTCAATGCGAGGCAGCTAAAGGAGATCATAGACATAGCCAAAGAAAAACAGCTTATTGTGTCTGAAGCGATGACCATCTACCATATGCCGCTTTATAAAAAACTCCGTGAGATCGTAAAGGAGGGTCGCATTGGGCCTCTTAAAATGGTTCAAGTCTCCTTCGGAACGCGCAAACCATACGACGTCACTAACCGATTCTTTAATAAAGAACTGGCTGGCGGCGCACTGTTAGACACGGGAGCCTATGCGCTCGCTTTCGCAAGGTATTTTCTCACGAGCCAGCCGAATGAGATCCTCAGCACGGCCAAGCCGGCTGACACAGGTGTAGACGAGCAGTCAGGCATGATCCTAAAAAACACCACAACGAAATAGCTGTCATATCGCTGACAATGAGGGCGAAAATGCCAAAAAGAGGCGTAGTTGCCGGAGAAAAGGGCTTGATCACAGTCGACGACTTTACAAGGCCGGACAAAGCCGTCATTACGTACGCAGATGGAAAAACAGAGTTGATTGAAGAAGGAGAAACGGCAAAAGGGTTGAACTATGAAGTAGAGGATATGCAAGCAGCAGTCCTGCACCAAACAGGCAGCCAGACCATCAGTCTCTCCCTTGATGTCATGAGCATTATGGACAATGTCAGAGAACAGTGGGGAATCACCTACCCGTTTGAATATGAAAACATCCGCCCTTCATAGCGGGCCGGTGTTTCTTCATAGAGAAATGTAAGCGCTTAAAAATTTAATAAAAAAGTGAGGCGAATTGTTTAGATGTTCAACCGATTGTTCCGTGTATGTTTTCTGGCAGCCCTTATCATGGCCTTCACCCTGCCAAACTCCGTCTATGCGCAAAAAGCAGGAAAACCAATATTTACAGAAGTCAGCGTCCATGATCCTTCCATCATTGAGACAAACGGCACCTTTTATGTTTTTGGATCTCATCTCGCTTCAGCAAAAACGAATGACCTCATGCAATGGCAGCAGCTGACCACCAGCGTAAGCAACGACAACCCACTTATTCCAAATGTCTATGAAGAATTAAAAGATACCTTCGAATGGGCGCAATCCAATACCCTTTGGGCTGCTGACGTCACGCAGCTGGCGGATGGCAAATACTACATGTACTACAATGCCTGCCGCGGCGATTCGCCAAGATCCGCCATGGGTGTTGCCGTCGCTGATAACATCGAAGGACCATATAAAAACAAAGGCATCTTTTTGAAATCAGGCATGGAAGGCACAAGCAGCGATGGAACACCGTATGACGCAACCAAACATCCGAATGTCGTCGACCCGCATACCTTCTTTGATCAAAACGGAAAGCTATGGATGGTGTACGGATCATACTCAGGCGGCATTTTCATTCTTGAAATGAATCCGAAAACAGGCTTCCCGCTTCCTGGACAGGGATACGGGAAAAAACTGCTCGGCGGCAACCACAGCAGAATCGAAGGCCCGTATGTTCTCTACAATCCAGACACCAAATACTACTACTTATACCTATCATATGGCGGTCTCGATGCAACAGGCGGCTATAACATTCGTGTGGCCCGCTCCAAGAAACCGGACGGCCCTTACTATGATGCAGAAGGCAATCCAATGCTTGACGTCCGCGGCAAAGAAGGCACATTCTTCGACGACCGCTCCATCGAACCATACGGCGTCAAACTCATGGGCAGCTATTCATTTGAAACAGAAAATGAAAAAGGAACCGGCTACGTCTCACCAGGCCACAACTCCGCATACTATGACGAAAAAACCGGACGCTCCTATTTAATCTTCCACACCCGCTTCCCGGGAAGAGGTGAAGAACACGAAGTCAGAGTCCACCAAATGTTCATGAACAAGGACGGCTGGCCGGTAGCAGCGCCATATCGTTACGCAGGTGAAACACTGAAAGATGTAAAACAAAAAGACATCACAGGAACTTACAAGCTCATCCAGCACGGAAAAGACATCTCGGCTGACATCAAAAAAACCATCAACATCAAACTCAACAAAAACCACACCATTTCCGGGGAAATGACCGGAACATGGCAGAACACCGGAAAGAATACAGCTGAACTTACGTTAGCTGGCAAGAAGTATAATGGCGTATTTTTACGCCAGTGGGATTCGGTGAGAGAGAAGAACGTGATGACGTTTAGTGTGTTGAATGGCAGCGGTGAGGCTGTTTGGGGATCTAAATAAGATGGAGAAACGCCTTCGAGGGAAGGCGTTTTTTCATTGCTTCTTTACTTTAGAATCCATAGTATTAATATGAGGCAAGAAAAATATTTATCAGAAAGGGAGAAATCTATTGAAAAAAACAATCAAAGTTGCTGCAGCAGTGATTCAAAACGATAGAGATATGATTTTATGTGCACTTCGTTCGCCAACCATGTCTTTGGCTAATCTATGGGAATTCCCAGGAGGGAAACTTGAAGAGGGAGAGAATGCACGAGAAGCTCTTGTGAGGGAAATTCATGAGGAGCTTTGTTGTAAAATTGAAGCAGGTGAAATTATCGCTGACATTCATCACGAATATGAGAAAGTCGTTGTTAATTTGATTTCTATTCAAGCGAAAATTGTAGAGGGTGAACCTGTTGCCCAAGAACATGCGGAACTCAGATGGGTGCCCGTGAGTGAACTTGAGTCACTTGAATGGGCACCTGCTGATATTCCAACTGTAAATGCACTAGTTAATTAAATCAACATACAAGTTTTCTGGGACAGGCTGATGGAGCTTCCATATTACATTCATAGGTTTGTCCCCATTGCTTGATACGTAATCAACTTTACCTAGATAAATAAAAGGTAAGGTGATGTCATGCATTTCGCTAAATTTACGTACGAAAAGATGTATTTTATATTCTTTTTGTCTATGGTTAATAAAATTCTGACCTACAGGAGAATCATGTGATGTTTGATTTTGACTTTGCCAGTGAAAATGATGGGGATCTATAAAGTAATCTTTATATAATAAATGGTCCTCAAATTTTTCAGATTTATTTAATGTGATAAAAATTAAGTAGTTATTGTTAACTCTCCTTACTCCTTCTCGCCACGTTCCCTCTTGATCAGTTGATTGAAATAAATGTATGAGTTCATTTCTAGTATATGTTTGATACAAGGTGAGTTGTAGTTCACTAGATAAAAGTGCTTCTATATTATTCATACGTCTAAATTCGGTTAAACCATATTGGATACGCTCCTTAATATAAGGACCAAACTGAGGATGGCATAAACGTTCAATAATATTTGATTGTAGTATGAACGTATTTTCCTCCACTGTACCAAAACTCCATTGTTGTTTCTTATGTGGTGTGGCTAAACGCTCCATAGATCGTTTAATCAAGTTGTCGTGTATATTAGTATTTTTGATTTGTAAATGAAATGTATCTTCTAAAGACTTTTTAACATCATCTACAGTGATTCTTTGTATATTAAATCCACATTGTAACACTAATAAATCATAAGGCCACTTAATCGGAAACTGTTGCTCTAACCAGGATACCATTCTTAGAACTAACGAATCATTTAATACTTCTTTATCTAAAGAATGAAGGTCATCCATTTTTCTTTTCGTTTCGACCCAAGACTTATATTTTTTTATAAAAAAGGTAAGCCTTGGAGCTTGATCTGAATAAAGAAAATCAAGTAGCTCTGGGGAACGCCCAATATCTCGTTTAAATTGATAATATAATGTTTTTAGCATAGCTGCTGAATTTAGTTTAATACTATCAATTTTGTGTAAAATCTCTTTCTTCGTTACAGATGCAAGATCTACATAAGATCCACCTGGTAAGTCTGCAAACTCATGGGTAACTGCAACTCGCAACGAATCTTTATCAAACGATTTTTGACTTGTTTGTCCAGAAAGGGCTAGCGGTATGACAAATGATTTTTGATAGTTTCCTATAAAATCTAGTACCGTTACAAACTCTTTATCATCAGCCTTTCTTAATCCTCTTCCTAACTGTTGAATAAATATGGTTGGTGACTCAGTTGGCCTCAAAAAAAGCAGTAAGTTTAATTTTGGTATATCAATGCCTTCATTAAAAATATCTACTGTGAAAATCAGTTCTAAACTATGATGCGGATCTTCAAGTTCTCTAATCACTTTCTGACGTTGTGCTGAGGAATCTTGCCCTGTTAAATAAGTTGTATGGAATCCTAATTGATTAAATTCTTGGCTCATATATTGGGCATGTTCAACGTTAGTACAGAAGCCCAACCCACACATTTTTTCTCCGTGAAAACCGTACATGTTTATCATCTTTATTACATAATCGACTCGCTCATGATTTTTCAAATGATTGACCAATGAACGTTCATCGTAGACCCCGTTTGTTATTTTTACTTTATTGTAATCAACAGTATGATCCGGAATTCCAAAATAATGAAATGGGGCAAGCAATTCAGCTTCTAACGCATCTCGAAGGCGGATTTCATAGACAACATTATGATTGCAGATTTCAAGTACATCTTTACCGTCTAAACGTTCTGGAGTTGCAGTTAATCCTAATAAGAATTTAGGTTTAAAGTAATTCAACACTGATTGATAGGTAGAGGCTTCTGCATGATGAAACTCGTCAATGACAATGTAATCAAATTCATCTGGTGCAAACCGTTTTAATGTTTCTTCTTTATACAAGGTTTGAACTGTGCTAAATAAAAACCTTTTATTCCATTCTTTTTTCCATCCAGTTAACAATCCAAAGTTATCATGGTCATTTGTGACTTTTTCAAATGTTTCAATGGCTTTAGTTAGTAACTCCTCACGATGAGCGATAAAAAGATATTTTTTTGGTTGATATTCGGAAAAATCAAATGCTGCAAGATATGTTTTTCCTGTACCAGTTGCAGCGATAATAACAGCCTTTTCCTCACCTTGTTCTCTCGTTTTCTTGAGGTTTTTAAGCGCTATTTCTTGCATGGCATTAGGTTGTATTTTTGTTTGGTAAAGAGAGTTTTGAGAGACGAGAGACGCGCTCATTTTGTGATTAGCTGCTTGAAATTCTTCATAAGCTTTTAAGAACTGGTCATCGACCGGTTGTGTTTTTTCGAGCCATACTTTATTAAAGACATCTTTTGTTTGTTGAAAAATAGGAAGATATTTTGTATCAGGTATTCTCGCATTTAGCTCATACCCAGTGGTCAGAGCGGATTGCGAAAGATTTGATGATCCAATAATGACACTATGTTGCCCTGAAAGACGTTCAAATAAATAAGCTTTTGTATGAAAAGATTGACGGTAATCATTCACAATTCTTAAGTCGACATTTTGAAATTGCATGAGTTGTTTAAGGGCTTTAGGTTCAGTAATTCCCATATATGTTGATGTGATAATACGAACAGGCACATTACGTTTATTGAGCTCTTGTAGTGGTGGAATAAGAAGTTGGACGCCAGACCATCTTGTAAAACTGACCATAAAATCCACACGATCAGCAGTTAACATTTCATTCTTTAATGTTTTAAAAAAATTATCATCCGCTCTATGGTTTCCGAGTAGGTTCAACCGTGATAGCGAAAAGTGCTCCGACACAGGAAGATCCAGGTCACCTACATGATAAAGAACTGAAGAAAGTGGTATTGCAAAGGCAGTATCATTACCAAGATCAGAAGATATTTTTTGGGTTAATTCAACTGCCTGATTATGTTGTCCGTGATGAACAAGCGTTTTGATTTTTTCGCCAAATTGTTTTGCTATATGTAAAGTTAAAATTTCCGTATATTCTTTCGGTAAAACAGGCTGAAAACGATGTTCTACCGGATAAAGCTTATGCTTATCTTGCAATTCTTCATGAAAACCACTGTTTTTTTTCATTTTTTCTCTCTCCATATTTAGATAGATATCATAATTTTATCATTATTATTGACTATAGGTAACAGATATTTGTAAATGGCATCGCGCATCAAATGAGGATAATTGTACCTACACTTATAGTCATGTGTAAGCTCGATTTCACTCGCAGAAAAGTGAAATGAAAAGGATGATAGATAAATATACTTATCTATATTCTCTGCAAGACAAACCTTTTTACCTATTTATCCAATATGACCCATCATGTAATATGAAAATAGTCTGTATTGTCAAGAATTGACACAGTTTGATAGAAACACGAGGTGTTGCGGAATGCATAGTGAAATGTTGTTACATTCGGTAAAAGCCGACTTACATGAAAAACAGGAACAGATCCATCAGTTAAAACGAGTGCTGCAAGAAATCAGGCAAATCAAACACGATTTTTCTGAGGCCCAGCATCTCATTCATCGGCCTCATCTTAACCGGGAGGCATGGAGAGGAACGCATGCTGAGCGGTTTGAAGATATTCGTGAAGAAATGAACAAAGCATATCGTCAAATCAAAAGCGAACAAGTCAGCGGAATCATCGAAAGCATAGAAGGAAAAATCCATTCATTAGAGGGCGACGTATATTCCATAAGACGCCAAATCACGAGAATAGAGCATGAAATAGAGAAGGAAAAACATAAAAAGTGAGGTGAGCACAAATGGCACAGGAAATTAAAATGGTCTATGGCACAGTGAAGCAAGGGCTCTCTCAGCTTAAGAATTCAGCGGAACTCAAGTCCTCCTTGCCCGGCCATATCTCAGGACGAAACCATTTGAATGTTGTAAAGTCCATCGAGCAATTAAATGAGGACATCAAAGAGCTCACTGAAGCATATGCGTCCGTTCTGGCCAAGCATATCGCACAAACGGAAAGTGCAGTAAGTGCCATGAAGGAAACAGACGAAAACATATCATCTTCCATGAAATAAAGCGCGGGAGGACAAGGGATTGAAAACATTAGATGTCCACGCTCTTCACGAGGGCATTCAGCATACGATTGAAAAATTGGACCAGCAGAAACAGCAGCTGGAGAAGCTGGAAAAAAGCGTTGAGCACCTGGTAGGCATGAAGGATGCGTTAAAAGGAAAAGGCGGAGATGCCATCCGGACCTTTTACGAGGAATGTCACAAGCCTTTTCTCCTTTTCTTTGGCATGTTTATCGACGAATACAAAAAAGTGCTGAAACAAACGCAGCATGCGATTTCCTCTGTAGAATCTGACTCCCACGGCATGATTGCGGAGGCTTTTCTCTCACACGATGCGAGACACGGGGTCAAGCATGCACGAGAAGTGACAGAACAGCTCACAGACGCAGTGAATCGCCAGACATCAGCCATTGATCACATCGTCAGCCTGCCGACAGTCAATGATTCCTTTTTTCGGATGGAAACAGAACAGGCTGAACGGCTGATTACAGACACCCTGTATAAGCTATTTCAATTTGACGGCCAGCAAACCCAAGCACTAGAAACCGCAAAATCAGATTTTCAAACGATGAAAAAGTACATGGACCAGCTGCAAACGATGTACACAGGGCCGAAAATTGAAATTACGGGCTATAAAAGCGGCTCCATCTTGAAATCACAGGAAGAAGAAAAGATCAACCAAACCTTTGGTGCGATTAACTCGCAAATGAAGCAGCCTGATGATTCACCGATGGAGATGATGCTGAAAAAGCTAGCGAAACATAAGCAGTCCAACGTTGATACAGTGATGAAGGATGACAAGCAACAGAAGATCGAGCGTGAGATTCATGCTGATGACAGTAACGTAACACTATTACAGAAAGAAGCAGCAGCCCACCCGAAAGTCTATGGAGACATACGGGTGATAAATGATAAACTATATAATCATAAAGGATTAAAAAAGATAGATACGATAGAAGTGATTGACGAGCTAACCCGCGATACTGCAAGCATCGACTACGTCGGCGGCAAATATTATGTATATGAAAACGGCCAGATCGTGAGAGAATTCTACGCTGGAGGGAAGAAGCGACTAGAAGAAGTTTCTTACATTCCAGAGGATAAAGTAGGCGGAGCTAAGTCACTTGATTCATTTCTTGCCGGAACCCAGTATGAATTTATTGAGTGGGTAAGTCCTCAGGGCGCTATTAAAAAATTGGCGGTCCGAGGCGGGAAGCGTGTTGTCACAGATGTGGCTAAACATGTTGCGAAGAAGGAAGTTAAGGAGGATGTTGGAAAGGCAGTTTCAAAGTATACTGGAAAGTATTCCACAAGTATCGATCATAAAGTTAAGGTAATTAAAAAACAAAACTTACAAGATTGGATCAGTGATTCGTTTACTGATGGTCATTATAGAACTGTAATTACAGAAGAGAATATAAATTTTTATAGAACCTTTGGCGGAAGTGCAAGAATTAATGGTTCATTTGTTACTACTAGTCCTGCTGGAAATAGAATCAATGCAAAAATAAATACAGCTTTAGTTCCTGATTGGAAAAATTCAAGAGAGTATGAAGCGGTAATAGAAGTTCCTAAAGGGCAAATACTAAATATCGGTAGAGTTGAAAAGCAATACACGAAAACAGGAACATTACTAAAAGGTGAAGGGGATCAAATACTCCTGCCAAAAGATTGGCCGTCAGAATGGATAAAGGAGATAAGAAAAGTTCCAAGTCGATAAGGAGGATAAAAGTTGAATAACAAAGAAAAATTAACTATACAAGTAGAAAAAGTAATAAGTAAACTGGAAAGTGATTATAATAGTGAAATAAATAATGGTATTTATCAACTGTTATATAAAAGATATAAAAATGCATTAGATATATTGGAGAAAAATAAAGATATTAGAGAAATTAACATTATTGGTGGTGTTAGGGGTTATATGGATAGTTTTAATGACTATGAAAATCCATTACTTGAGGAATTGTATAAAGCGGAAAAAATATTAAAAGAGTTATTGTGAAATTTAATTAAGAAAAACAATGGCTACATACATTTTATTACTAAAAGAATATGAAGATGATGAAAGTGTGGTTTACAAATTCGGGCCTAATGAAAATACTATGGGCAAAATTAAATTAAATAAAATAACTAGGAAGTTTTCAGAGTTAGAAGAAATTCCTAATAAAGATCTCCCGTCAACATTTTATTTTGATCGAGCTGCACAAAGATTAGCAGTTTGTTTAGTAAGAGAAGGCGGCGTATTTCCAGAAAAAACAGCTTTTGAGTCTTAGCATATGATAAAACCTTGATTGGCAAAACGTCTTTCAAGGTTTTAATGTATTAAACAATACTCTATTTTGCATTCAATATAATAAAAAAACAAAGAGGTTCTATAATATTTAATCCCCTGTTAAGGGAATTGATCCAATCCTCGAAGTTGAAGGTATTGAATTTACAGGTTTTTCATCTATTTGCCCTTATGAAATTGAAATTTGGAAAAAATATATCGTATTGGTTGTTTTTGCGATTGGAGAGTTAATTATTCGTGAAAATATAGAAGAAATAAAAGATTTAAAACGAAATGGCTTAGGATATCAATATTATATAAGGGGGGTTTACAAGAGGATTCAATTGATGCAGGAATAGTTCTTACTGATGAAGATGAGTATTTTTCAGAATACCCTCATTTGATTGGGGAAAATGTGGAGATAAAGGTTGGCAGGATAAGCATAGAATTTTTAAGAGAATCTGTTTAAGGAATTTAGAAAAAGAAGGAGATTTAATAGCTTTTGTAAAAGGAGCTTTACGTGCATATTTTGAACCAATCTAGTTGAAAGCTATCCAGAACCTCTTGTGGTAGAGCTAGATAAATTAGAAACAACGTTATTTAAATAGTAAAATATTCAAGTTTAACACCAAAAATGAAAGCGTTGACATCCCATAAATCTAGTGCTAAAGTATACCTACAAACAAATAAAACGACCCGTCAGGATTGTTACTGCGAAAGCAGGCAAAACCTAAATGGTGCAGGTGCAGGAGGAGACTCTCGCAATCTGTGTCATTTAGGTTTTTTTTATTCTCATGTAGGAGGTGATGCGGCATTTGATACAAAAAAAGCTGGCGAAAGGCGGCCACCTTTCATCCAGCAGTCCCCCCATAAAAAGGAGGTATACACATGGATTATGATAAATTATCGAAAGACATATTACAACTCGTAGGCGGTGAAGAAAACGTTCAGCGCGTGATTCACTGCATGACGAGGCTGCGTTTTAATCTTCATGACAACTCGAAGGCGGACCGCAGTCAGTTGGAGCAGCTGCCGGGTGTGATGGGCACCAATATCAGCGGCGAGCAGTTTCAAATTATTATCGGGAACGATGTGCCGAAGGTGTATCAGGCGATGCTGAAGCACAGCAATCTCAGTGATGAGAAGAGCGCTGGTTCATCTTCTCAGAAAAAGAATGTGCTGAGTGCGGTCTTTGATGTGATTTCTGGTGTGTTTACCCCGATTCTGCCTGCGATTGCGGGAGCGGGGATGATCAAAGGGCTTGTTGCGCTAGCGGTTACGTTTGGCTGGATGGCGGAGAAGAGCCAGGTTCATGTCATTTTGACGGCTGTCGGTGACGGCGCGTTCTACTTCCTGCCGCTCCTGCTAGCGATGAGTGCGGCGAGAAAATTCGGAAGCAATCCGTACGTAGCGGCAGCCATTGCGGCGGCGATTCTGCATCCGGATTTGACGGCGCTGCTTGGTTCAGGGAAACCGATTTCCTTTATCGGGCTTCCTGTAACCGCTGCGACTTATTCTTCAACCGTTATTCCGATTTTGCTGGCGATTTGGATTGCTTCGTACGTGGAAAAATGGATTGACCGTTTCACACACGCGTCTCTCAAATTGATTGTGGTTCCGACATTCACATTATTGATTGTCGTGCCGCTGACATTGATTACAGTCGGTCCGCTTGGCGCTATTTTAGGAGAATACTTGTCTGCTGGGGTCAATTATTTGTTTGATCATGCAGGGCTTGTGGCGATGATTTTGCTTGCGGGAACGTTCTCTTTAATCATTATGACGGGCATGCATTATGCCTTTGTGCCAATTATGATCAACAACATTGCTCAAAATGGCCACGATTATTTATTGCCGGCTATGTTTTTGGCGAATATGGGGCAGGCCGGAGCATCATTTGCCGTCTTCCTTCGCTCCAGAAACAAAAAGTTTAAATCACTTGCGCTTACCACGAGTATTACTGCGCTGATGGGGATTACAGAACCTGCGATGTACGGCGTGAATATGCGATTGAAAAAGCCGTTTGCGGCCGCTTTGCTTGGCGGTGCAGCCGGTGGCGCTTTTTACGGCGTGACGGGTGTTGCTTCCTATATCGTCGGAGGGAATGCAGGTTTGCCAAGCATCCCTGTCTTTATCGGCCCAACGTTTATTTACGCGATGATCGGTCTTGTGATTGCTTTCGCGGCGGGAACAGCAGCTGCGTATTTGCTTGGATTCGAGGATGTGCCTTCTGACGGCAGCCAGCAGCCGGCTGTGCATGAGGGCAGCAGAGAAATCATTCACAGCCCGATTAAAGGAGAAGTGAAAGCATTAAGTGAAGTCAATGACGGAGTGTTTTCTGCCGGGATCATGGGAAAAGGGTTTGCCATTGAGCCTGAAGAAGGAGAAGTTGTCTCACCTGTTCATGGAAGCGTTAGCACCATTTTTAAAACAAAACATGCAATTGGCATTACGAGTGATCAGGGAGCTGAAATCCTCATACACATTGGATTGGACACGGTGAAGCTGGAAGGACAATGGTTCACGGCTCACGTCAAAGAAGGCGACAAGGTCGCACCGGGAGATCGGCTTGTGTCCTTTGATCTGGAACAAATTAAAGCTGCGGGATATGACGTCATTACCCCGGTGATCGTGACCAACACAGACCAATATTCGTTTTCGCCGGTGAAAGAAATCGGCAAAGTGCAGACAAAAGAAGCGCTGCTAGCTTTATCTTAAAAAAATTGATGGGGTGATCAATATGAGTTCAAATGCAAAGAGATTTCCAGAAGGATTTTTATGGGGCGGCGCAGTTGCTGCCAACCAAGTGGAAGGTGCTTATAACGAGGGCGGAAAGGGGCTTTCGACAGCTGATGTATCACCGAACGGCATCATGTCTCCATTTGATGAATCGATGACTTCTTTAAATCTGTATCATACCGGAATTGATTTTTACCATCGTTATAAAGAGGACATTGCCTTGTTTGCAGAAATGGGATTTAAGGCGTTCCGCACATTGATAGCGTGGACAAGAATTTTTCCGAATGGCGATGAAGAGGAGCCGAATGAAGAAGGCCTCAAATTTTATGACGATCTGTTTGATGAGCTGTTAAAGCATCATATTGAGCCTGTCGTCACCATATCTCATTATGAAATGCCGCTCGGTTTAGTGAAACATTATGGCGGCTGGAAGAATCGCAAAGTCATAGAGTTCTATGAACGCTATGCCAAAACTGTTTTCAAACGCTATCAGCACAAAGTGAAGTATTGGATGACGTTCAATGAAATTAACGTGGTACTCCATGCGCCGTTTACTGGCGGTGGCCTTGTCTTTGAAGAAGGAGAAAATCAATTAAACGCAATGTACCAGGCGGCACACCACCAATTTGTGGCCAGTGCTCTTGCCGTTAAAGCGGGACACGAGATCATTCCTGATTCGAAAATCGGCTGTATGATTGCAGCTACGACAACCTACCCGATGACATCTAAGCCGGAGGATGTCTTCGCGGCAATGGAGAATGAGCGCAAAACACTTTTCTTCTCAGATGTGCAGGCACGAGGCGCGTACCCGGGATATATGAAGCGCTTCCTGGCAGAAAACAATATTGAAATTGAAATGGCTGAAGGCGATGAAGAGATCTTGAAAGAACATACGGTGGATTACATCGGATTCAGCTATTACATGTCGATGGCGGCAAGCACGGATCCTGAAGATCTTGCAAAATCAGGCGGCAACCTGCTGGGCGGAGTCAAAAACCCTTATTTGACATCATCAGAATGGGGCTGGCAGATTGATCCGAAAGGCTTGCGCATCACGCTCAACACCTTATACGATCGTTATCAGAAGCCGCTGTTTATCGTGGAAAACGGCCTTGGCGCTGTAGACAAAGTTGATGAGGACGGCACGATCCAGGACGATTACAGAATCAACTATCTGCGAGAACATTTAATTGAGGCACGGGAAGCCATTGCTGACGGCGTTGATTTAATCGGCTACACATCATGGGGGCCAATTGACCTTGTCAGTGCATCCACTGCGGAAATGAGAAAACGCTACGGCTACATTTATGTTGATCGGAACAATGAAGGCAATGGAACATTAAACCGTATCAAGAAAAAAAGCTTCAGCTGGTACCAGCAGGTCATCGCCACAAACGGAGAGAGTCTCTGACATCTTTTTGAAAACGCATGCACTTCAATTGACAATAACCGGAAGCAGGCGGACAATAAAAGAGAAAGATGAACCACCCACAGTCCGAAAGGCGGGAAGAGCATGTTTAATAAAATGTTAGTTGCGATTGACGGATCAGACATGAGTGCAAAAGCGCTTGATGCCGCAGTGCATCTGGCCAAAGAACAGCAGGCGGAACTAAGCATCCTTCATGTGGGGAGAGAAGCCGTCGTCACGACTTCTTCTCTGACGGGAATTGTCTATGTGCCTGAACACTTTATTGATGAAATCAGGGATGAGGTTAAAAAAGAAGGCATGAAAATCCTTGAGAAGGCAAAAGAAAATGCAGCCGAGAACGGTGTTCAAGCTGAAATCATTTATGCGAATGGCGAGCCGGCGCACGAGATACTAAATCACGCAAAAGAGAAAGGCGTCAGCCTGATCGTAGTCGGCAGCCGGGGCATCAGCGGCCTGAAAGAAATGATGCTTGGAAGCGTCAGCCATAAAGTGTCTCAATTATCAACTTGCCCGGTTTTAATTGTTCGATAGATAAAAATTCAAATATCTGATATGGCGAATGGCCAGCATCCGAGACTTACTGTATTTAAATAGCTAGAAGAGAGTTTGCTTTTCCACAATTTCGAAAACTGTTCATTAAACACAATCTTTTAAAAATTTGTTTTTATTATAACAACAATATCCAAAAGAGGCGCCCCCTTGATCAGTAAGGGATGACGCCTCTATCTTGTTTGGTTTCAAATATTAGTATATGTTTAGATGCCCCAATATACTTTCCAGTTTTCTATTCATTGTTGCTTTTTATATCTTTATTTCTTTGCTGATTTATTGGCCGGCGCAAACCAGCCTAATAAAGCAATGGCCACTAATACGCCATAGAAGATTAGCGTCCAGGTGGTGCTGTGTGGAAAGTGATGGTCCAGGATTCCAATATCCTCATGGGCAAGGGTAATGACCACCAGTTTGACACCGACCCAGGCCACAATGGCATATGCGGTTGTTTCCAGTGCAGGGCGCTGATTAAGAAGCTTTACAAACCAAGTTGCTGCAAACTTAATCAGGATAAGGCCGGCAATCCCACCTAGGACAACAACAATAAATTGTCCTCCATCCATGCCGCCGAAATCATCAAGTGGTGAATCCGGAAGCCCGAGAGCTAAAGCAACCGCAGCCAGAATCGAATCAATGGCAAAAGCGAGGTCCGCTAAAGCAATTTTCCCGACTGTGGGCCAGAAACCTTTCCCGGCAGTCTCCTCTTTGTCCTCCTCATGAATATTCTCACTTTTTTTCCCGAAACGGGCCTTAATCACATGCTTTAAGCCCAGGTATAGAAGATACGCTGCTCCTATCGCCTGAATCTGCCAGACATTTGCGATAAACGAAATGGCAAAAAGCGCCGCAAACCGGAAGGCAAATGCCATTATGATTCCATAATTTATCGCTTTTTTTTTCTGATCATTGGGTAAATGCTTGGCGATAACTGCCAATACAAGGGCATTGTCAGCCGATAGCAGTCCTTCTAATCCGATTAAGATTAACAATGTCCAGGCATATTCCAGCCAGATAGACTCCATCAACATCTTTCCTTTCTAAAACGTAAAGTGTGCCGTAAAAGTTTCGATATCAACAGTATTACCCTTCTCATTTATAGTTAACTCTATTGAGTAGGTTGGTATTTCTTGGGTTGATTTTTCTTGCTAACAAAAAAATTCACCTGGAAGGACATTTTTGAACAGATATAGATGTAAAAAATCATCTGCTCATTTCATCGTGCACCTGCAGCTTGAACCATAATGATCTCTCTCCTTAAAAAGCAAATGAGTTTTTTGGTAATTTCCTGTATGATAAAAATATGGAAAATAGAGGATGGAACGTAATGCTAAATTATATGAACAAACTATAGTATGCAAGATTATGTAAAATTATCAAAATAAAAAAAGCAGAAATGTAAAATGGCGAAAAAAAAATATAATGATTACTGGGGCAAATAGCGGAACGGTAATCGGCTTTCGGCGGTAAAATAATTTCTAGCGGACGGTTTCGGGTCGTTGGAGTAGATATTCAAACGAATAATTGTCAGAATCTATAGTAAACAGTGAATTTCACATGGAAGAAGCAGACTTGTCTGATGTTCAGCAGGCAGAATTTTTGATATCAAAGCTTGAACATAGCTAATTGATTCCGGATATCTTAATCAATGCAGCAGGGATAAGGGAAATTACCCCTGCTCTTGAATGATCAGCAAAATCATTCAAAAAGATCATAGACATTAATCTCACAGCAGCCTTTATTCTTTCCCGGGACGCGGCAAGGCTGTGGTCTAAGCTGGGAAAACGAGGCTGTATGATCAATATCGTCTCTGTGTCCGGGCTGATGGCAGAGCCTGTGCGGGCTGCCTATGTGTCTTCCAAGCATGCGGTCATCGGACTGACAAAGCAGTTCGCTATGGAATTCGGGTCAATGGGAATCAGGGTGAATAGCATTTCACCCGGCGTGATCCAAACAGAATTGACGGAAGAGTATTTTCAAGACGATGAAATGGTTCAGCTGATCAAAGATAATCATGCCCTCCATACGTGGGGGCAGCCGAGTGATATCGTTTCCTGTATGAAGCATTTGGCTTCTGATGAGGCGTACTTTATTACAGGCTCAAACTTTGCCATAGACGGCGGCTGGACGGCCGGCAAGAAACTATAATAAAGGGAAAAGTACCTTGCAGTTGGGGTGCTTTTCCATATACATAACTGGAGGTAGAATACATTTGATGCAGCAAGACCTCTCAATCACACCAAAACAAAAATCAACAGCCGTAATCAAAATGGTCATCTCCATGGTGATTTTCGGTTCCATCGGCTTTTTCTCAGAGCATACCAATCTGCCGTCATTTGAATTGGTATTTGTCCGCTGCCTTTGCGCGACGCTATTTTTAAGCTTTTGCTGGCTGGTGTCCGGGCAGTATAAAACCGAAAAATGGAGCAAGAGAGAAGTGCTGCAAACATTGGCGTGCGGTTTCTTTCTTGTATTCAACTGGGTCTTCTTATTTAAGTCTTTTGAAGAAACATCCGTTACGATCGCCATCTCTGTTTATCACCTTGCCCCGGTGCTTGTTCTTCTCCTGGGGAGCATCATCTACAGAGAGAAATTAAATGTCATCTCCGTCAGCTCCATTATCATCTGTTTTCTAGGAACTGCGCTGATTTCCGGGATTAACGGCAGCACTTCATTTACACAGCTGATGGGATCAGGAATCATTTGGGCCGTTCTCGCCGCACTGTTTTATGCGCTCACCACTTTATTAGGGAAAGGCATACAAAACCTCAGCCCTTACACGACCACCTTCTTGCAAACGGGTTTAGGGGTCATTATCCTGATTCCGTTTATTCATTTTGGCGTTTTTGCCCATCTGTCTCAAGGGAACTGGATTATGGTGGTATCTACCGGTATCATCCATACGGGCATCGTGTATTTACTGTTTTTTGACAGTTTGCGATTTTTATCAACGAAGTTTATTTCAATCATTGTCTTCCTCGACCCGGCTGTCGCGATCGTTCTCGATACCGTCTTCACAGGCTTCCGCCCTGACCTCTATCAAACACTTGGCATCGTGATGATCTTTGCGGGCATGGCTTTGACACTTGTCAGGAGGCAGGGGAAGGCGGATCTGGCGGCTGAGGGTAAGGATATTGAACAAATTCAATAAAGATAGAAAAATGTAAAAAGGCCTAAGCGGCCTTTTTTTGTTTTTGGGTCAATTTACTCTGGTTAATTCTTAAAATAAGATAAAATTTCTAGAAAAATATTGAAATAACATTTCATGATCGTTAAGATTATTTGTTGAATATTACTTTTATTACAAAAGGAGAGAGAAAATGAAAAAAAGAAAGAGGCGGACCTTTAAAAGGTTCATTGCATCATTTTTAGTATTGGCTTTAATGATTTCATTATTGCCGGCAGATGTACTGGCAAAAACCACAGAAGAAGAGACTGGAAATCGTATTGTTGCCGATGATCCAGAAGAAACTCCTCGGAATGAACAAACTGAGGAAGCCGTACCTTTTGATCCAAAAGATATAAACAAAGAGGGTGAAGTCACCTCAGAAAGAACAGAAAATACAAAGCTGTATTATGAAGGCGACGGTGTCTATAAACAGGAAGTGTACCTTGATCCCATTCATACAAAGGAAACACCGAATGCTGACTGGGAAGACATTTCTCCTGAGTTAAAAGAATCGACAAGCAAACAAGTCGAGACAGAGAATGCCATTTTGAATTCAGATTTTCAAAAGCAAATGAAGAACGGGCTTTATGCGACTTTTGAGCATAATGACCATAAGGTTACATATTCACTTGTAGAAGCAAAAGGCCCAAATAAAACTTCACTTACTCCGAAAGATACCTCAGCAGATTATAAGACTGACAGTAATGAGATTGTTTATCCGGATGTTTTTCCGAATATTGATCTTCAGACTTTCACATTCAATGAAAACATAAAAGAAGATTTAGTCCTTCATCAATATGATGGGTACAACACATTTACATTTCAGTTGAAAACCGATTTGCAGGCTAAAGAACAAGAGGATGGATCCATTGATTTTTCTGATGAAAAAGGTAAAGTTGTTTTTTCTGTGCCTAAGCCTTTTATGACGGATTCAAAGTTAGATGAACTTTCTGGCGAGGTTAAACGGTCGGACAAAGTCAGCTATAAGCTGGATAAGAATGAAGAAGGGTATTTGCTTCATCTCACGGCAGACGAGAACTGGCTGAAGGACCCAGAACGCGTATATCCAGTATCTATCGACCCGTCAACATCTTTATCTGTTTCATCAGATACGTTTGTCATGAGTGCCTATCCGACAACGAACTACTCGGCGTCCTCTCAAAAGTGGGATGCTAACTTAAAGTCTTATGTGCTGAAAACGGGCTACTATGACAAAACAACAGGCACAAACTATGCGTTCATGAAATTTAACAACCTAAAACCAATTCAAAATATGACTGTCACCAAAGCTACATTAAAAACATACGTCGCCCATTCCTATTATGGAACAAAGGCAACCGGTCTTTGGCTAGATACAGTTAACAGCAATTATGATAATGGAAAAGTGACATGGAATACCAAACCGGCATCGAAAAATATTGGAAAAGCTGAGGTTCATAAAGGACAGTGGGCAAGTTACGATGTGACCGCTGCTGTAAAGTCATGGAACTCCGGCGGGGCCAACTATGGATTTAAGCTTCATACAAACGGAAACGGCAAGGAATATTGGAAAAAATTGATTTCATCAGCGAACTCCGCCAATAAACCGTATATTGAAGTGACGTATACCATTCCAAAGGGAAACACACCTACAATTAAAGCCTATCACAACGGCGATTCCACTGGTTATTTTGATATCAGCTGGAAAAAGGTTGAAGGTGCGAAAGGGTATAAAGTATGGATTTACAATGGTAAAGAGTATCAAGCAATCTCTGCAGGAAACGTCACGTCGTGGAGCACAAAAGGAAAAAAGATCTGGCCCACGAGCGCAGAAATTGCTTCCAAGCGATATAAACTGCATGTGGACGGCAAGGACGGAGCTGAATTGGCATTAGATCCATCCCCGGTCTATAAGAATTCCGGCGGAAGCTATGCCACAAGCAAAAACTATTGGATCGGCGTCAGTGCAATATTTGATCAGGGAGAAGGAGCGATGTCCGCACCGGCAAAGCCCGTTATCCCTAATGTAGGAAAAGCACAAGCACCGTCAACCAAGGGCTATAATAACGGGAATGCCACAGGGTACTTTGATCTTTCTTGGAAAGCTGTATCAGGAGCCGCCGGCTATAAAGTTCAGGTGTTCAATGGGAAAGGCTTTGAGACACTTGATCTGGGAAATCAGACGTCTTGGACCACCAAGGGGAAAAAGATCTGGCCGACAAGTGCAGAAATTAAAGCGGGAAAATATGCTCTTCACCTAAAGGACGGAAGCGGAGCAGAGCTGCCGATCAATCCCGGACCAACCTATAAAAACGCCGGTGGAGACGGAGCCAAAAAAAATTACTCGTTTAAATTGATCGCATATAACAAAGACGGTGAAGCCATTGCATCCCCGGCTGCTAACCCGGCACTTCCTGATATTGCTAGGCCAAAGAATTTAACTGGCTATTTGTATACAAATACAAAATCGAGTCAAACGGGCTATGTGAATTTGATATGGGAAAAGGTTCAAAATGCGAAAGGCTATAAAGTTAACATTTACAACGGTAAGGAATATCAGTCCTTTGATGTGGGTGACGCGGATCATTGGACAACCCAAAATAAAAACATCTGGCCGACTTCTGAGGAAATTAAAGCCGGAAGCTATAAGCTGCATACAGATGGAAAAGGCGGAGAATTAGCTCTTGATCCGTCACCTGTCTATAACAATGCAAATGGGAATTACAAAGGGAAGAAGAATTATTCTTTCACTCTTTCCGCCTATGATGCGAATGGTGAAACGATTCCGACGGCTCCCTTTAACCCAACGTTCCATGAAGGCGCAGAATTCCTTGGAACAGAAGAATACTGGTCTATCATTGATATCCCAAGCGGCCAGTTAAATGGTGCGACAGGCAATGTTATTGTGAGTGAAGAAGACCTGTCAATTGACGGGCGCGGACCGGGACTTGGCTTATCGAGAACCTACAACAGTCTTGACAGCTCTGATCACTTATTTGGACAAGGCTGGTATGCTGATGCTGAAACATCTGTTATCCCGACGGACGGCGGGGCAATGTATATTGATGAAGACGCTACTACACATCGATTTACAAAAAAAGCCGATGGCACGTATCAGCCGCCGACCGGTGTATATCTTGAATTAACAGAAACAGCTGATCAGTTCATATTAAAAACAAAGGATCAAACAAATGCTTATTTCAATAAAAAAGGCGGCAAGCTTCAAAAAGTAGTGGATGGCCACAACAATGCAACTGTCTACACATACAATGACAAAAATCAACTGACAGCCATTACAGATGCATCAGGCCGCAAGCTCACACTCACATATGATGAAAACGGTCATGTGACTTCCATCACCGGACCTAAAAATAAGAAAGTCACCTACTCATATGAGAATGATTTGCTGAAGAAAGTCACTGATACAGACGGGACTGTCACAAGCTATGACTATGATGGGGAAGGGCGCCTTGTCAAACAATATTCAGCCAACAGTACTGAAGCAAAGCCTGTCTTTACCGAATATCAGTATAGCGGGCACCGTCTTGAAAAAGCGATCAACGCTAAGAAAGAAACATATGTTTATAGCTATGATGCTGATAAAAAGACGCTTCTTATGACACAGCCGAACGGCCGAAAAGTGCAGTATGGCTATAATGAAGCGGGAAATCCCATCCAGGTCATTGATGATGCGGAAGGGTTAAAAATTACAACGAATACAAAGTATGAAGGCAACAATGTCGTAGAAGATGTAGATCCAAACGACGTCGGAACAGGAAAAGCAACGGAAAGCTATCAATATGACAAAGATGGCAACGTTACGTCTGTTAAAGACGCATATGGAACTGAGACATACGAATACAACAAAAACAACGATGTCACAAAGATGAAGGATACCGAGGGGAACGTCACAGATATTGCCTATGACGGACTGGATGCTGTATCCGAAACCGATCAGAGCGGAAAATCATCTTCAGCAGCTGTTTATGATAAATACGGAAATCAGATTCAATCCAGCAAAGATTTATCAGCTTCAACCAATATTTTGAAAGATGGAAGCTTTGAAGCACAAAAATCCGGCTGGAATCTGACTGCTTCTAAAGACAGCGGCAAAATCTCAATTATCACCGATAAAAGCGGGGTTCTTTCCGGATCAAAGGCATTGGAAGTCTTGAGCCAATCAACGTCTGCCGGAACAGATCACGGATATTCGTCAGCGACACAAACAGTTGAACTGGAGCCGAATACCACCTATACATTAAGCGGGAAAATCAAAACAGATCTAGCGAAATCAAGAGCCTACTTTAACATTGATTTGCGAGACAAAGATCAAAAACGAATTCAATGGATTCACAATGAATACAGCGCATTAGCCGGAAAAAATGACTGGACAAAACGACAAATTACTTTTACGACTCCTGCGAATGCAGGAAAAGCTGTTGTGTATATGGAAGTGGACCATAAAGATAAAGATGGCAAAGGGAAAGCATGGTTTGATGAAGTTCAGCTGGAAAAAGGCGAAGTATCATCAAGCTATAACCCAGTACAAAACAGCAGTTTCACAGCAGCAACGGAAAACTGGAGCGTAAGCGGGGCATCCGTTGATTCTGAAGAAGGCTTTAATGATAATGTATCATTAAAAGCTGCCCGGACCAGTGCGTCCCAAGCCGGATCAGTAACAAAACAAACCGTTGTCTTAGGGCAAAGCGCAAACGACAAACCGGTTTATCTCACACTGACAGGCATGTCGAAAGCAAGCAGTGTCAAGTTCACAGATGAAAAAGACTATTCTTTGCAGGCTAATGTCACTTATACGGACGGCAGCACAGGCGTCTACAATGCGAAATTCCCTTCTGGAACACAGGAATGGAACCGCGCAGCTGTGGTTATACCAAAAACAAAGCCGATTAATAAAGTCGATATCAGCATACTGTTCCAAAAGAGCGCAACAGGAACAGTGTGGTTTGATGATATCCGTCTGATTGAAGGAAGCCTTCTAACAAAAAGCACGTATGACAGCAATGGAAACTATGTGACCAAGGAAGAGGACGAACTAGGTTACGCCACTTCAACTGATTACGATGAAACGGGTAAGAAAACAGCTGAAACGGATGCAAAAGGTGAAAAAACAACCTATACGTATGATCAGGCAGACCAATTGACAAACATGACGCTCTCCAACGGCACGTCTATCCTTCACAGCTATGATAAGGAAGGCAATGAGGTAAGCAAAACCATTCGGGCGGGAGCAGATCAAACCTATAAATATGAATATGATGTCATGGGCAAGCTTGTCAAAACAACTGACCCACTGGGCAATGTGCTAGCAAGCGAATATGATGCCAACAGCAACCTGATCAAAACCATTTCACCGAATGGCAACGAAGTGTCTCTTTCTTATGATGGAACAGACCGGGTGAAATCAAAATCGTATAACGGTACAGAAAAGTACAATTTCACGTATGACAAAAATGGAAATGAAACGTCAGTCGTCAATAAAGAGCAGAACACCACAAAGAAACGGACATTTGACAACAAAAACCGTTTAACCGAATTGACTGACCGCGGCGGCAGCCAAACTTGGTCATATCCTAGTGACTCCGATAAACTGAAAACCTTCTCGTGGAGTCATGGGGACCAAAAAGGAACGAATCAATTTACGTATAACAAACTGGATCAAATGATTGAGATGAAAGACAGTACATCTTCATATTCATTTGATTATGATGAAAATGGCAACGTCCAAACCTTTATTACAGGCAACGGCGGCGGAACAAGTTTTTCTTATGACGAAAGAAACCTTGTAAGCTCGCTGCATATCGGCGACAAAAACGGCGGAAGCATTCTGACAGAAAGCTATGAATACGATGCCAACGGAAACCGTACCACGATAAACAGCTCAGCAAGCGGCAAGGTGCAATATGAGTATGGAAAGCTGAATCAGCTTGTCAAAGAAACCCATGAAGATGGTACTGTCATTGAATACACATATGACGGATTCGGGAACCGGAAAACCGTTACAACTGTAAAAGACGGTTCAAGCAAAACGGTGAACGCTTCCTTCAACATCATGAACCAGCTGACAAAAGTCAATGATGAAAGCATCTCTTACGATAAAAACGGCAACCGCACATCCGACGGCAAATTCACATATATGTGGGATGCAGAAGATAACCTGACCGCCGTTACAAAAAAAGGCGAAGACAAGCCATTCGCAACATATAAGTATGACGAAAAAGGAAACAGAATCCAAAAAAACGTCAACGGAAAAGTCACGAACTACTTCTACGATGGAGACAGCTTGAACGTCTTGTATGAAACAGACGCGGACAACAAAGTCACAAAATCATACACGTACGGAGACAGCGGCCAGCTGTTATCCTACACAGAAAATGGCAAGAAATATTTCTATCACTACAACGCACACGGTGACGTCATCGCGATCTCAGACAGCACTGGAAAAACCGTTGCCACATATCAGTACGACGCATGGGGAAATCCAACAAAAACCGAAGCAAGTGAAGAAGTAAAAGACAACCGATACCGCTACGCAGGCTACCAATACGACGAAGAAACCGGTCTGTACTATCTCATGGCCCGCTACTACGAGCCAAGAAACGGCGTGTTCTTATCGCTCGACCCGGATCCGGGCAGCGACGGAGATTCATTGGATCAGAATGGGTATACTTATGGAAATAATAACCCGGTGATGAATGTTGACCCGGATGGGCATTGGGTATGGATGGTAGCAGGTGCTTTAATTGGAGGAGTCTCTTCTTACAAAGCTGCCAAGGCAAAGGGAGCAAGAGGTTGGAGGTTAGTTGGATCTGTAGCCTTAGGTGCTGCTGGCGGAGCAATCGGAGGAAACTATCTACGAGTAGGACGTACTCTATATAAGGCTGGAAAATTATCTAAAACATACTGGAATGCTAGAAAAGTTGCAAAGGCAAACAAAGGTGTAATTAAAAGGGCTAAAACTAAAAAAGGTTGGGTAGTTACTACTAAAAAACATACAGTAAGGTTAATGGGGAAGAATTCTGGTCAACGAAAGAAACCATACTATAGAATGTCAGTTAGAAATAAAGGTCCTTTAAATGCAAAAGGGCATTTCTCAAATAATCCTTCTGAGACTCATATAAAGTTAAGATGGTCATCATATAGAAATATAAATAAACGCTTGCGCAGTAAGTCACACAGAAGATAATAGTATCAGTGTAATTAAATCTATAAATCAAATGTAAAGATCATTTAGGGGTTAATAATAGCAATTAACATAGTTAGAGATGCAGATGGTTATACAGGTGAATTCTACTTAAGAATCTTGTCTAAGTTTCCATCTGCATTTACAAACCTTTTTACTTAATTAAAGTGAGGAGAATGTTATAACATGAACAGTATTGAACAATGGATAGACTATATAAATCACGATGTTAATTGCTTTATGTACGATATTAATTTTGAATACCTAGAGAATAGATTAACTCTTTATCTTAAGTTATATGAAGAAGGAGAAAAAGCCACTTTAAAAGAAATTTCATTTAAGGATATAAATGGGATTTATTGCAATTTTAGTGTTCATAACAAGTTTGATAAAACTATACCCATTGATACTAATTGGTACCTTGAAGAAATCAGTTATTTCAAAGAAGGAATTGGGAAACTACAAAATGGTATATTGGGTAATCAGGTCTCAAATGCTAATTTTCTTATAGAAATTAACGGGACTTTACTTGCCATAGAATCTAATTGTGTATCCTTTGATTCTAAAGAATATCAAGTGTTTCATAGTTATGAAAAAACTGAAAAAAACCAAAGAAATAATATAGTGGCTGGGATCAAGAAATTTCTTTCAAGGAGGCAGGATTTAAGTGAATAATCCAATACAAAAGCATCTGATTGATTCAGAATTCACCGTATTAAAAACAGATTTTCATTTCTTTAAAAAAGAATTTATTCTTTATTTAGAGATGGATACGAAGGGAAAGAAGCAGCAGCATCGTATTTTATTCAAGAATGTATCATCATTATTTTTTTATGCCGGCAAGGAATCGTCTTTAAAAGAATTTGCTGATGGGGAAAGATGGATTTTAAATTCATTCTCTTACTATCCGCAGGGTATTGGAACATTATATCATCCTTTAATTGAAGATTATGAATCGAATGCAAACGTTTTGATTGGGATTAATCAAGCATTGTATGCAGTTGAAACTGAAAGGGTTTTCTTTGATTCAACCGAAATATATGCTTCAACATAGAAGTGATCGTAATGATGACATGGAAAAAAACCTTTGTTAAAATGTTGCGGATTTTAAAAGTCGAATTGAGAGGAATATAATCATTACACTTATTTTAATCTATATCTTTTTTATGAGCGGCAGTATCTATCATGGAGGAAACACTTGACGAGGAAGGCATCCGTAGAATGAAGACTTGCTGTCAGTGGCAATCGAGGTTTTGACATATATGAAGACTGGCGACGATGATTGGGATGATGAAGTATACGATGAGCTTTTGGATGCGCTTGAACAAAAGGGACTTACCGAATCAGACGAGATTGAATTGGACTGGAAAGAAGAAGATTTGCCTGAAAGGTTTCCAAAACTGTGGGAGCGTTTTGAGGATAACCCGCTGGGTGAGTTTTAAATAGTAGAATATAAAGCTTGTATCATTAAGCGATACAAGCTTTTTTTAGAACAAATCTGAATGATAAATGACAAAGAAAACAAGAGAAAGATTAATCAAATTAAAAGAACTTGAGAAATTGACGGCGGAGGGATTGCGGCTCATGCAAAAAAGATTAATCGAAAAACTCGATGAGAATAAAAGACGTTTGTTGAAAAGCGAAATCAAAGAAAAACTAGTCCCTTGCGCAGAAAGAGGCTTCAGTTATCGCTTTGCTGATCTGGCGAAAAGCAAGCAGTTGCTTGAACTGGTGTTATCAAATTCAATACCGGCCAACACCCGTGAGATTGATGCTCCCGGAAAAACGGAAGCGAAACAGCTGATCTTGAAAACATCTCAGTCATATGTTGCTTATGATGACCGGGACGTGCTGCTGTTTCATCAATACAGCAGCGAAATTGGTGCGCTAGTTTGTGCTTTTGGAAAATGTCTCGAGCACCTTGAGGGCTTATTGGAATGTACTGGGTTCGACGAAGGGCTTCTCAATCATAGTTTTATTTTGGTTGAGCCTGAGTGTCAGTTTGGTTTATGTATATTGCACACGGAATATGGCTGTGAGCTTGTATATTGGTAGATTGCTTTCTTAAAAGGAAACCTTTTGGAACATATTTTTTACGAAAAAAACTTCAATATCTAAATATCAGTACGGTGCCTTGTATACTAATAACAAATCATTTAGTACTTGAATACGTGGTGATCAAATTGAGCGAGCCAAATCTAATAGAATGCATAAATAAAATCAAAAGTGTCTTAAATGGACAAACAACAAGAGAAGAAGTGTCAGATTGGGCGGGCACTTATGTTTATGCGGATGACCCCGAAGTAGAAGACGATAGAGTCTGGGATATGTTAATCCTTCTAAGCGGGATTGATTTGAAAGATTCTCCTGAAAATTTTTTGCATTCAACAGATGATTTAAATGATTGGTTAAAACAATATATGGAGTATTTTGTTTTCTGCTTGGTGGTAAGGCGTTATTGATTAAAAAGAGGTAGGAAATGACAATGTACAAAACAATTATTGAATGGGTTGATTATATAGATGAGGGGTGCAGTGTCCTTCATTTAGATTTTAATGTGTTTAAAAAAGAGCTCTCACTTAATATCAAGGTTTTTGAAAGTGAAGCTGAATATACGCATAAAATATTATTCCAAAATGTGGCATCTACTTATTTTAGTGCAGATGTTGGCGACATGAGATTAGAAAAAATTATTCCAGAAGAATATAATTGGCAAATATTTGAGTTCAGTTATCACCCAGAAGGGATCGGAAACCTTTCGAATTCTAAAATTGAACACTACCATTCAAACGCTAATTTTCTTATAAATATGAACAGCATGTTGATTGCTATAGAAGCTGAAACAGTTCGCTTTGATGATCAATCGTTTTATGCATACCAATTGAACACTAAATAAAAAAAGAGAGATTGTCAGCCTCTCTTTTCTTATAGAACATAACAGCAGCCAGACGAAATGTAAAAGACAACGTCATCGCGATTTAAGACTGAATTGGAAAGTAGCTTTATATCAAAACGATTAATGAAACTAGGCTGTCCGTTACTAATAGCTAATAAATGGCTTATTCTTATCACTTCATTTCTAACCTGGGAGCATAACAAATGAAAAAATTAAAAATGAATAAAATCATCAACATGGACACCCAAGATTGTTTTATCCATGCCGATGCACAGGGACGTGTCTACATTGGAAAAGGTGAGAAAGGTGATATTACCATTTCAATTTATTATCCTTCTGGTGATGTTCGGGATTTTAAAGTGAAAGAGCAGATTACATGCAGCGATATTCAGCTCTTTCAACAATGTCGAAATGGCTATGTCTTCGTTTATTACGAATCGTATGAGCCGAAAGTAAAGGTTTTTTCAGAAGAGGGAAGAGTGAAAAGTGCTTTTCGTTTGCCTTCAGGGGTTTCCTGCTGCCTTTTGGATGAGAAACAAAACCTTTGGGTCGGATTAAGTGATGAAGGCATTTATGGTGATGAAAACTCCAATGGACAAAGTGTGCTGTGCTTCACTTTAGACGGACAACTAAAGGAAACTCACATTGATCAACAGCTTTCAGAAATATATGCGCCAGTGGTAGATGACTGCTATGCACTTGCAGAAAAAAACGGACTGATATACATGCTGTATTACTCTTATACAGTCATTACTGCCTTTGATGAGACGGGCGTGAAACGAGTGTGGATTATTTCTGATAAAGAGAGTTCAGGGGTCTATGAACAGCTTGCGATTTCAGATGACGGGTTTTGGATATGCAAAGATGAACATTCACTGTCCCTCATTCCGGCTGATGTCAGTCTGCCGATGCAAGAGGTGAAATGCTGTGACTCGAACGGTGAAGCCCTAGACGTTCAACAGCTGAACCTGACAAGTAACGCTGTTTACGCAGTGACCTCTTCTGGTGTTTATAAGCAGGATATCCAATAAGGTGTAGGGATGAGATCATGATGAATTGGCACGCTTTAAGTCAGACAAAACAAGACCGCATCTGGTCAGAAGTGAACCAACTCATAAAGTGGAAGCCCGGAAGCAGATTTCATCACATCATCCCGCCTGATCCATATCGAGTGTTTGATATCTCAAGCGGGATGAGCAGTAAAGCTGGTCATAATGATGTGAGCAGAGTGCTGAGTGATTTAGAGACTTCTATTTTAAAAGCATTTCAATCATGTACTGGAGAGCAGGATGTAATATACGCATTCGATTGGCAGCATGACGGATATATCTTTAGCCCTCATCAGACAATGCCTAAGGATGAATTTGGCGAATGGCCTGTTCCGGTATTTCCAAACGGAGACTATTATTTCTTTTTTCATCAGGACTTTTCTTGGGGGCTTTTGGGAGACCCGTGGAAATGTACAATCACTGTATTTGGTGAGGAGCTGTTGGAGGCGGTAGATAATGATCCGCCTATCCTGTTTCATATTAGTACAAGTAAACGGAGGTGAAGCATGGGTTTTTGGAAAGAGAAACATAAGAATAAAAAGGTATTAGTAAGTGATGATGGTTTAGATATTTGCCACGACGCCATTGAAGCTTTTCATGCTGTTTACCTTGAACAACTAGATCGCAAGCCCACCCTAAACGAATTTGTTTATACTTTTCTTCAGGTATTAGAATCTGACGGTGATTCATTTTTTAAAGAATTAGAGGGAAAACAACTTACTGATATCAACATAAAGTTGAAAAAGAGGAATACTTTAAGCGAGGTTAGGCCGGGTGCTGTCATTCAAATCCCTTTACAGCAAATCAATCAGTTTACATATGCATTAGTGGTAAAAGGAGATTTGGCAGCAGATAAAAATGATGATGTTCTCATTCAGTATTTTGATATTTTTACAGAGGATCACTTGAGTAAAGATGACATTTTTCTCATGATGGCAGAAAAGCAAAGAGCCCTTTTTATTGCGAATACAGGATATACAGGCTTTCTTCAGGGGAACTGGAAGGTTGTTTCCAAGGTGCCGATAGATCTGATGAAGAAATTTGATCATTCTGCTATAACGTTTGTCATGTATGAGGATGGAAAGTATCTCATTAGCCAAGACGATTCATTAGCGGCAGAGAGTGATTTAATAGAAGTTGACAAAAAACAGGGGAAGACCTTTAGCAATCCAATTGGGCTATTTGGTCATTTGAGTATTGAGGATGTCCTAAATCAATATTTCAAGGGAACCTCGATGGAGGAATTGATCAAGTATGAGTTGTAAAAAGGGACTTTTATTGGGGAAGAGGTACATATGAGCAGATATTGTCTGGAATATGCTGATTCTGATCTTTTTCTTTTAAATGATTTTTTCAAACAATTCCCTCTCCCTATCACTGAGTATAATTGGGTCATTGGCGATATTTTGAATATGATGGATTTATCCGAGGATAAGAATCATTGGAACGATATCATTGGCGAGCGTGAAGACTATCTTTTTATCACAGGTGAGGAATTTCATCGTATATTAAATGAATTTGAGATTTATGTGATATTTTCTATTTTAACTGCTGTGCCTAAAGAGACGATACCGTACGATTTAACACGAGTTCCGTTTGTTGATGGGAATGCTGACTTTTATGAAGATGACTATAGCTCCCCTGTGAAAGAGTGTGTTTTTGAAGTCGGTTTTTTTGATTCATCAGATCTTATTTTTACCGTTAATGAAGAAGGAATAGAAAGGATGTTAAAGGCTGCATTCCCTGATTTGAAGCCTTACTGTGAGTATGGAGTATAGGAAAGCGTCAACGGAGGAATCAAAATTGGCAACTGAATTGAATATTTCTGGAGTTTCTCCAATTTTGTTACAGCATATCAAGAAATGGCGTCTTTATCGAGAAACAGATAGAGACGCCAATTATACGATTGAGTTAGCAGCTGTTTATCATTTCCGTTCAATTATTTTTACATTCAAAGACGTTTCAGCCGTTACGATACGAGATTTGGAAACCCTAAAGGACATGTCTGATGTCTTTCTCCGTATTAAACCGCAGCCGCAAGGCATCTACCTTGTGGAAGAATGGGAAGAGGAGACGTTCCGCTTTTATTGCCGGCGATATGAGGTGACGGAAGGGAGCGGACCGCATGTTTGAAAAGCTGAGAAAGAGAAAGCAAGAGCTTGAAGAAAAGCCGTATCCTGATGAATTGTACGGCTTTGAAGCGGAAGTGTATGAGTTTTTTATGCTTGTTGATGGCAGTTTGGATTATGTGCTGGCAAATAAAAGGATGCCCCGGCATCAGCGGCGTTCGTTGGAGAAAAGCTTTTTTGAACTGTATCCTGAAATACAGCCGGATATGATCAAAAACGATACTGATTTGTATCATTACATTCTCTTGTATGACCAAGTCAGACAAGAGATTTGCGTTGCGCTGTCCAACTAATAAGGAGGATTTTATGGAAATAACCTCTATAAGCAGTATCTGTAATTTGGACATGATCGATCTTAAGACTGACCAAACCGTTACATCATGCGAACTTGAAGATGCTGAGTCTTTTTATCGTTTTTGGCAGGGGCTTGCCTATGAGCGAATCATGATACAGGTGATAACAGCTGGTTCATTTATAGAAGACCTGTCAGAGTTTTTCAAAGGCCATGCTTACAAGGTGACGAATCTCACGAAAAGGGAATACCATTTCCAGTGCGTATTACATGAAGCAGACCGGGACATTGCAGGTTTTCTCTTTCTGTTAGCTTCTATCAATGATGATGTTTTACTGATCACTGATCCTCAACCGGATAAAAGCTATTTTTCCGAAGGCAAACTCCAATGCCTAACGGACTCAGGTGAACGGATCATGTGGTTTGAATACGATGCTGAGGAGATCTATATCGTTGGCGATGAAACATAAAAGGAGGAGGAATCCATATGAATATCACACAATACGAGAAAATGAAACAGCATCTTTCTGATGTAGATACAGGTCCATTTACATTAAACGAGTTTACTTTCTATATGAAAGAAGATGATCGTTATATTCATATTCCTGTGTTTGAATTAAAACTATCTGCTCAAACCTGTGACATTCATTTGCGGTTTGAAGACATCAGTGCATCGAAGCTGGATGATCTTGAATCCATCGATGGGGTTGAATTGGAGATTTTACCGACTGATGATCAATGGGAAAGACTCCGTTATTATGTGTATGATCAAGAAGACCAAATGAGTTTCTATTGTGGCGGATGGGATGTAATCAAGTGTGACAAGAAGTCACACTGATTTTCCCCACTTTCCAAGCGTCCTGCTTTTTGCTGCAGCATATGTAACGAGAAACGGAAAAGTCACGATCAGGAAAGCCAAAGGCACCCAATTTGATAATCCGGTTACATAATGGAGTGTGATTGACAAAAGAGTCAGGAAACTCAAGGTGCATGCGACGTTTCGAACGGCTTTTTCGCTTCTTTTATATTTCTCTCTCATGGTGGATTGATCACTGTATATCGGCGAGGTCCCAGGCTCAGCTGAAAAGATATGCATCCCATGGGAAGAGCAGACATGTTCCCATCCGGCCGCTTCAAACATCTCGGTGTATTCCTCTAAGCTTTCTTTCTCAACATCATGATAGTCAATGCTGTAGATCAACTTCCGCGGTTCAGCTTTTTTAAGTTTATACCCCATAAACGCAAATGAATCGAGCAACCATCCTTTGCTGGCCATATCACTTAGTCTCTTCATATCCTTTTCTTCTGAAAAGGCAAATCCTTCGGACATCATATATTTATTCTGTTTCATGACTAATCCCCTTTCAATTGTTGAAAAGCGCGTTCTCCGTGTTCAGCCATCACTTTTCTGCGCTGAATTTCTTTTTTGAGTAATTCTTGGCCGTGCAAGGTGGTTTGGTACACTTTGCGGCGCGGGTTGTCATTGTTGACAAGCTCAATGATTTCTTCTTGCAGTAGCTTCTTTAACAATGTATATAAGGTAGCTGGGCCGATCGTGAAGGAGTCATTGGTCATGTCCTGAATCTCCTGCATGATCGAATATCCGTGCTTTGGTTCCAGCAATGTTAAGACAATATAATAGGCTGGATCGGTAAGCTGATCCATTTCCTGCGGACGTTGCTTTGGCAAGTGGTCACCTCATTTCTTGTATCAATAAATGATATATCACTTATTGATATAATAAAATCTTCCTTTTCGTTTGTCAACGCAATTTTTTTCTGCAATCAGTCATCATAAAGAAACAATCACCGAGTATGCATTAATGTATGCGTTTTCATAGAGGGGGTTTCTTGATGAAAAAATGGATAGCGGCGGGTTTTGTGATGATGTTGATGCTAGGTTTTGGCGGGATTGAGAGTATGAAAGCTGCGGAGCCGAAGGTGTATCAGTTTGACTTTGGAAGCGGTTCGGTTGAGCCTGGTTACATTGGTGTCAGGGCGTCTGACCGGTATGATCCGTCAAAGGGCTACGGTTTTCAGACACCGGAGAATATGAAGGATGTGGCGGCGTCCGGGACTGATGTGAAGAGTGATGCGGTCCAATTTTTGACGTATGGGACGAAAAGCGGCAATACGTTTAATGTGGATCTTCCGAATGGTCTTTACGAGGTGAAGGTGACGCTTGGCAATACAGCAAGGGCCAGTGTGGCGGCGGAGGGTGTGTTTCAGGTCATCAATATGACGGGTGACGGTGCGGAGGATACGTTCCAAATTCCTGTCACCGACGGGCAGCTGAATCTGCTGGTGACAGAGGGGAAGGCAGGCACAGCTTTTACGCTCAGCGCCTTGAAAATCAAGAAATTGTCTGATCAGCCGGTGACGAATCGAACCATTTATGTCGGCGGCGATTCGACAGTGTGCAATTATTATCCGCTCAACAGCAGCAAGCAGGCGGGCTGGGGGCAGATGCTGCCTCACTATATCGACAAACACACCTTTCAAGTGAGAAACATGGCGTCTGGCGGGCAGATCGCGAGAGGGTTTCGAAATGACGGTCAGCTCGAGGCGATCTTGAAGTACATCAAACCGGGTGATTATTTTATCTTGCAGCTGGGCATTAATGACACAAATCCGAAGCATAATGAATCTGAAGCGGAATTTAAGGAGATTATGCGTGATATGATCCGTCAGGTGAAAGCAAAGGGTGCGAAAGTCATCCTATCAACACCTCAGGGCCGGGCGACAGATTTTACTTCTGAAGGCATCCATACGTCTGTAAACCGATGGTACAGGGCTTCTATTTTGGCTTTAGCCGAAGAGGAAAAAACGTACCTCATTGACTTGAATGTCCTCAGCTCGGCGTACTTTACATCAATCGGTCCGGAAAAAACACTCGGGCTTTATATGGATGGAGATACGCTGCATCCGAACCGCGCGGGGGCTGACGCACTGGCGAGATTAGCTGTTCAGGAGCTAAAACGCCAGGGAATCAATGGTTTTTAACACGTCATTTTTCGACAAAACACATACGCTCTCGTCAATTAGAGTATAATGAGAACATCTGCAAGAGACAGGAGTTTATACATGAGTCATTTTAAAAACTATCAAATCAGTCATGACATTTTACGAGCATTAGAAGGACTGGGATATACAGAACCGACCAAGGTGCAGCAGAGCGTGATCCCCGCTGCCCTTGAACGAAAAGATCTTGTCGTCAAATCACAGACGGGAAGCGGGAAAACGGCTTCGTTCGGGATTCCTCTCTGTGAGCTGGCGGATTGGGATGAAAACAAGCCGCAGGCGCTTATTTTAACTCCGACCCGTGAGCTTGCGGTGCAAGTACAAGAGGATATCACGAACATCGGACGATTTAAACGGATCAAAGCGACAGCCGTATTTGGAAAATCCTCCTTTGATAAACAAAAAGCTGAGCTTAAACAAAAAAGCCACATTGTTGTTGGTACGCCGGGCCGTGTTCTGGATCATATCGAAAAAGGAACGCTGCCGTTGGATCGTCTCTCTTATTTGGTCATTGATGAAGCGGATGAGATGCTGAATATGGGCTTCATCGAGCAGGTGGAGGCGATTATCAAGCATCTGCCGACTGAGCGCACGACGATGCTGTTTTCGGCGACGCTGCCGGAGGATATTGAGAAATTAAGCCGTCAATACATGCAAAACCCGGAGCATATCGAAATCAAAGCGGCCGGTCTTACCACCAGGAATATTGAACATGCGGTGATTCAAGTAAGAGAAGAGAATAAGTTTGCTTTGCTGAAAGATGTGCTGATGACGGAGAATCCTGACAGCTGCATCATTTTCTGCCGGACGAAAGATCATGTCAATCAGCTGACCGATGGATTGGATGACTTAGGATATCCATGCGACAAAATTCACGGCGGAATGATTCAGGAAGACCGGTTCGACGTCATGAATGAATTTAAACGGGGCGAGTATCGGTACCTAGTCGCGACAGATGTCGCCGCGCGCGGGATTGATATTGAAAATATCTCCCTTGTCATCAACTATGATCTGCCGCTTGAAAAGGAAAGCTACGTCCACCGCACGGGCCGGACGGGGCGTGCAGGAAACAAAGGAAAGGCCATTTCGTTTGTCACGGCCTTCGAAAAACGGTTTTTAGCCGACATTGAAGAATATATCGGATTTGAAATCCAAAAAATAGAAGCCCCTTCTCAAGAGGAAGTGGCAAAGAAGAAACCTGATTTTCTAGCTAAATTGAATGACCGGCCGGAAACCAAAAAGGACAAAAGCGAAGAGCTGAATAAAGACATTATGAAGCTGTATTTTAACGGCGGAAAGAAGAAGAAAATCAGAGCCGTTGATTTTGTAGGAACGATTGCCAAAATTGATGGTGTGTCAGCTGATGATATCGGCATTATCACGATCATGGATAACGCCTCTTACGTGGAGATTTTAAACGGAAAAGGCCCTCATGTTCTCAAAGCGATGAAGAACACAACTGTCAAAGGGAAAAAGCTCAAGGTGAATAAAGCGAATAAATGATGAATGACCTGCTCCCAGTTAAAGGGGCAGGTCATTTTGCTGCTGGCTGACATCGGCGCTGGTCTCCTCCGGAACAAAGGCAAGAATCACAATACCAATTACAAACAAAATGATCAGACTGAACACCGCAGTCGAGGATTTCCCGGTCAGCTGGGCGGTAACGGCAATGAGCAGAGGCCCCATAATTGAGGCGAATTTTCCGAAAATGTTGTAAAAACCGAAGAATTCATTAGCGTGGCGCTTTGGCACAAGCTTGGCGAAATAGGAACGGCTTAGGGCTTGAATACCGCCTTGCGAGGTGGCGACAAGTATAGCCAGTATCCAGAAATCAAGCGTTGTCTCCATAAAATAGGCATACACGCAGACGATCATATAAATGACGATCCCGACGTACAGCATTGTCTTCCCCGTGAAGCGTTCTGCCAGTTTTCCGTATACAATCGAGAACGGCGCGGCGACGACCTGGGTGACAAACAGGATGATCAGGAGGCTTGTGGGGCTGATCCCTAAATCAGATCCATAGGATGTCGACATCGTAATAATGGTGCCGACTCCGTCGATATAAAAGAAATAAGCAAGCAAAAAGAGGAACAGCGCCCGGTACTGCTTAATCCGCTTCATCGTTTGGCCGAGCCGCTTAAAGCTGTTGATGACGATATGAGGTTCTCTTTTGATGTAATAGCGCTGATGGACATGCTTCAGCATCGGGATGGTAAACAGCCCCCACCAGGCAGCCGTTATGAAAAAGGACAATTGGCTTGCAGCAGATACGGACATCGGAATCGTCTTTGCTTGTGCAAGCAGGATGACAGCAATGCTGATGATAAATGGAATCGTGCTTCCAATGTATCCTAAGCCAAAACCCCGTGCAGAGACGAGATTCATCCGTTTTTCTGAAGTGACGTCAACGAGAAAGGCATCATAAAACACGTTGGCGCCGGAAAAACCGATAGCCGATATCGTATAAAACAGCAACAATAGCAGCCAATGTTCACTCGGGATAAAGGCAAGCATCGCGGTACTGGCGACACCGGCTGACACAAAGAAACCGAAGAACTTTTTTTTGCACCCTTCATAGTCGGCGATCGTGCCTAAAATCGGCCCGAGCATGGCGAGAATAAACGTTGAAATCGCAATGGTATAGCCCAAATAGGCAGTCGATTGGGCAGCGCTGACACCGCTTTCCGCAACCGCTGATTTATAAAATAACGGAAACACCGCAGTGGTCACCACAATCGAATAAGCAGAATTTGCCCAGTCATATAAAACCCAGCTGTTTTCTTGTTTCGTAAAACGTTTCATCATCAGAGCCCCTCTCCGGTAACGATACTTCTATTGTACGAGAAATAGGCCTGAAAAGAATGGAATTGGCGTTATTTTTTACAAAATGTTTATGTTTTTGCCCTTCAAATCATACTTTTGATTTATTGTTCGGCGTAGGTTTATCTGGTACCATTTAACTATATTTTGTCGTATTTTCCAGAAGAGGTTCAGTAGAGAGGAGACAAAGCATGAGGCGAATAGGCTTGTGTATAAGCCTGCTGGTCACAGTTCTTGCGATGAGCGCATGCGAAAGTGAAGGTGAGGCTCAGACGTTTGCAGATCGTGATCAAAAGATGGTAAAACAAACCGCAGCCAAACCGATGAGCAATAAGAAAAAGCAGGAATTCCAAGCCCTCCCGAGCGATAGGCAGCTGGCCGTTGTATTCAGTTCCATGATACACGTAAGCGAAGCATTTGATTATGGAATCGGCAATCCTGAATACTTCATCCGAAGCAGCATGACTGAAGAAGAAGCAGACATTGCGAAGGAGAACCTTGAATCAATTCAACTCGAAAACAAACCGCTCAAAAAACAAAACAGCGAGGCATTCGCTTTGCTTCAAAAAACCCGCAATCAAGAAAAGAGCCGCAACGACATTCAACAGCTAAAAGAAAATAGAGACGCCTTTTTTGAGATCACAGACAATATGATCAAACTCATCAGCCAAGTCACACCGAAAAACGCGAAGAAGACAAGACAGCAGCTGGATCAGCTGAAAAAACAATATACGCAATACAGCGCCGAAAGCGTCAACATCATGAACAGCATTGTTAAGAAGCAGGGAGCTGACAAAGAATCATTTGAACGCTATCTGGAGGCGCTGCTTCAAAAACAGCCCGGGCAGCCGGTGCTAAGTGAATTATATTGAACTGCTCCCGCTCTTTCCCTGATGATATTGACCTAGTACAAAAAGAATGTACAATCAAGGTGTAGTCTGTTCTTAGTTGATTGGAGGGACATGTCATGAAAATTGCGAAGGTGATCAACAATAACGTGATCAGCGTGGTCAATGAACAGGGAAAAGAATTGGTCATCATGGGCAGGGGGCTCGCATTCCAGAAAAAGTCCGGCGATGATGTCGATGAAGCCCGCATTGAGAAGGTGTTTACGCTCGATAACAAGGACGTATCAGAAAAATTCAAAACCCTTTTGTATGATATACCGATCGAGTGTATGGAAGTATCCGAAGAGATTATCAGCTATGCGAAACTCCGGCTCGGCAAAAAGCTCAATGACAGCATCTATGTGTCGCTGACCGATCATATTAACTTTGCTATCCAGCGCAATCAGAAAGGGCTTGATATCAAAAACGCCTTGCTGTGGGAAACAAAGCGGCTGTACAAAGACGAATTTGCGATCGGCAAAGAAGCACTGGAAATGGTAAAAAACAAGACTGGCGTGTCTCTGCCGGAGGATGAAGCAGGCTTTATTGCCCTGCATATCGTAAATGCCGAGCTGAATGAAGAGATGCCCAATATCATCAACATTACAAAAGTCATGCAAGAGATTTTGAGTATCGTAAAATACCATTTTAAGATTGAATTCAACGAAGAATCGCTTCACTATTATCGGTTTGTCACCCACTTAAAGTTTTTCGCGCAGCGTCTTTTTAACGGCACACACATGGAAAGCCAGGACGATTTTTTGCTGGAGACGGTGAAAGAAAAGTACCATCGCGCGTATGAATGCACGAAGAAAATCCAAACCTACATTGAGCAGGAGTATGAACACAAGCTCACCAGTGACGAGCTGCTGTATTTAACGATTCACATAGAAAGGATCGTCAAGCAAACATAATGAAAGCGTTGACATTTTTATTTTCTTGTGTTAATTTTTTCTTACATTCAACATACGGTGATATTAGGATTGTTACTGATAAGCAGGCAAAACCTAAATTACAATGAGTGCGGATGATCTCTGTCTGTGCTGATGGTAATTTAGGTTTTTATTTTTTTCAGAGGGATGGTGATGACGGCGTTTTACAGAAAAAACCGAATGAGGGCGTTTCATAGGATTGTTACTGGTCAGGCAGGCAAAACCTAAACTACTTGTTCCTATTGCGATAGGGGTAGTTTAGGTTTTTTATTTTTTAGCAGAAGGGATGAGAGGAAAATGGGGATTCAAGCAGCGGCAAAAAATATACTACAGCTGGTTGGCGGGGAAGAAAATGTGCGTTCCCTTGTACATTGTGCGACACGCCTGCGTTTTACACTAAACGACCGATCGAAAGCAGATAAAGATAAAATCGAAGCTTTGGATGAAGTCGTAACTGTAGTGGAAAGCGGCGGGCAGTTTCAGGTCGTGATCGGCAATCACGTTTCAGAGGTGTATCAAGAGATTGGAAGAATGTCTCATCTGCTGAATGATGACCGAGCTGAACGTTCTGCCCAGAAAGGAAATCTGTTCGGACGGCTTGTTGATATCGTATCGAGCATTTTTACACCCTTACTTGGCGTGATGGCAGGAGCGGGAATTTTAAAGGGCCTGCTGATGATATGTACAAATGCCGGCTGGCTCAAACCAGAGGAAACCACTTATACGATACTGTATGCCGCTGCGGACAGCCTGTTTTATTTTCTTCCGCTCTTGCTGGCTATTACCGCTGCCCGAAAGTTTGGCGCGAATCTATTTGTTTCTGTCACAGTTGCCGGGGCGCTTATCTATCCAACGATCATTGAGCTGAAGAACGGCAATGCGGAAACGGACTTTTTCGGGATTCCAGTCGTGTTAATGAACTATACATCAACTGTGATCCCGATCATTCTGGCGATTTTTGTGATGAGCTATGTTGAGAAGTATTTGAACCGGGTGATTCATGATAGTGTGAAAACCTTCATTACCCCGCTCGTTTGTCTTGTAACCATTGTACCGCTCACATTAATTGTATTCGGCCCGGTTGGTGTAAACGCAGGAAATGCCATCGCGTCTGCCATTCTGGCCATCTTCAGCTTTAATCCGATGCTGGCCGGCGCTGTCATCGCGGCACTCTGGCAGATTCTCGTCATCTTTGGCATCCACTGGGGGATTGTGCCGGTCATTTTAAATAATATTGCGGTCAATGGACAGGATTCGATCAAACCGGCTACAGCGGCAGCCGTGTTTGCACAAACGGGAGCTGCTGTGGGTGTCATGTTGAAAACGAAAAACAAAAAATTAAAGGCGCTTGCCGGTTCCGCTGCTGTCACAGGGATTTTTGGCATTACAGAACCGGCCGTTTACGGCGTCACGCTCAGGCTGAAAAAACCTTTTGTATGCGGTGTCATTAGTGCGGCCGTTGGCGGGGCGATTATCGGGCAGGCTCACAGCGTCGCCATCGCTTCAGGCGCACCCGGTCTATTGACGATCCCGATTTTCTACGGACAGGGCTTTGCCGGTTTTATCTTGGGAATCTCGGTATCTTTTATTCTATCAATCATCCTAACGTATATTGTTGGGTTTGAAGATCCTGCAGAACAAACAGATATCAAAGCAGAGCCATCTGCACCCGCAGTCCGCCGGGAAGAGATCAGCAGTCCGTTAGAAGGAAAAGTGATTCCGCTAACAGAAGTGAAGGATAAAGTGTTTGCGTCTGAGACACTCGGAAAGGGAATAGCGATTTTGCCGGAGAAAGGCAGACTCGTCGCACCAGCGGATGGCGTGATATCAACCGTTTTTCCGACTGGCCATGCATTTGGAATGGTGACTGATCAGGAAACAGAAATCCTCATTCACCTCGGATTTGATACGGTGAAGCTGGAGGGTAAGCACTTTTATCCTAAGGTCGTACAGGGACAAACCGTCAAACAAGGAGACTTGCTTGCTGAATTTGACCTTGATGACTTACTAAAGGCGGGATTTGATATGAACACGCCGATCGTCATCACAAACGCAGATCAATATACCGACGTCATTCAAACAGATCAAAAGCAAGTCAAAATAGAAGAAAGAATCTTTTCTTTAATCTAAAACCATTGGAGGAACAGACAATGAACTATAAAACACTTGCAGCATTTCCGGAGAATTTTTTGTGGGGAGCATCAACTTCTGCCTATCAAGTGGAAGGCGCGTGGAACGAAGATGGAAAAGGGCCGTCAGTGATTGACGCACGCGACAGCTATCCTGAGGGAACAACTGATTTTAAAGTCGCCAGCGACCATTACCATCGTTATAAAGAAGACGTTGCGCTGTTTGCTGAAATGGGCTTTAAAGCATACCGTTTTTCCATTGCATGGACGCGGATTATTCCTGACGGTGACGGAGACATCAATCAAAAGGGAATTGAATTTTACAGCAACCTGATTGATGAGCTGCTCAAATATAAGATCGAACCGATTGTTACGATGTATCACTTTGATCTGCCGAATGCCCTGCAGAAAAAAGGCGGCTGGTCGCAAAGAGCCACAATTGATGCGTTTGAACGGTATTCCAAGGTGTTGTTTGAGCACTTCGGTGACCGTGTGAAGTACTGGCTGACCATCAACGAACAAAACATGATGATCCTTCATGGCAGCGCTTTAGGCACACTTGATCCGAATCTCAAAAACCCGAAAAAAGAGCTGTATCAGCAAAACCATCACATGCTGGTGGCGCAGGCAAAAGCCATGAACCTCTGCCACGACATGCTGCCGGAAGCCAAAATCGGCCCTGCTCCGAATATCGCGCTCATCTACCCAGCGTCTTCAAAACCGGAGGATATTGTGGCGGCTTTCAACTATAATGCGATTCGGAACTGGCTCTATTTAGACATGGCAGTTCATGGGCGCTACAATACGACGGCGTGGGCTTATATGAAAGAAAAAGGCTATACGCCAGTCATTGAAAATGGTGACATGGAGATTCTGCAATCTGCGAAACCTGATTTTATCGCCTTTAACTACTATACCTCTCAAACAGCGGCAGCGAGCAAAGGCGACGGGTCGGATGAAGTGGCACGCGGAGGAGACCAGCATTTGAAAACGGGTGAAGACGGTGTCTACCGCGGCAGCAGCAACCCGCATTTGAAGAAAAATGACTTTGGCTGGGAGATTGACCCGGTCGGTTTCCGCTCCACGCTGAGAGAAATCTATGACCGTTACCAGCTGCCATTGATCATCACAGAAAACGGGCTTGGCGCTTTCGATCAATTAGAAGAAAATGATACGGTCAATGATGATTACCGCATTGATTATTTAAAACAGCATATCGAACAAATTCAATGGGCCATCACAGACGGTGTCGATGTGTTCGGCTACTCTCCATGGTCAGCCATTGACTTGATTTCTACGCATCAGGGCTGCTCGAAACGCTACGGCTTCATTTACGTCAACCGTGATGAATTTGATCTGAAGGATCTGCGCCGAATCCGCAAGAAAAGCTTTTATTGGTATAAAGAGGTGATTGCTTCAAACGGTGAAGTGTTGAAGGGGAGTTAAAAATATAAAAATTATGAACATCGATTCATAAATGTCTTCCATGTATAATTCCGAAGACCAACTATTTGATCCTTCATCTGTTCTTGACGAATAACCCTGACGACATTTTTTCTTCGGCCTTCGTCAGATCGAACACGGATCACATGGATTTTGTCTGGAACAGGCAGGACTATGACTGCTTGCATCCGACTAATTTTCGGAAGAATTCCTTCCTTTTCATAAAACCGCAGCGTTGAAGAAGGAATACCAAACATGTTCTTTACTTATTGAATTCGATACATCTCATCACCTTCATTTTGTTAAAGTTGGGTCTAAGTATAATCCAAAGATGCAAAGCCAAATTAATTATCAATCTAAAAATGATAGTTACAGGATTCTTGGATTCGTTATTATCATTATTATGACCGATGTTCCCTTTTAAAAGAATCATGTATGATCGATACAGAAAACGCTTTCGAAGAAAGGGGAATATCAACATGTCCTATCGTATGAAACGAGTGTTGTTGTTTCTTGTCACTGGATTGTTTATGAGTTTGTCTGCAATCACTTCTACTGCCTCGGCTCAAACAGGCGGATCGTTTTTTGACCCTTTTAACAGCTATAACTCCGGTTTATGGCAAAAAGCAAATGGTTATTCAAATGGAAATATGTTCAACTGCACTTGGCGTGCAAATAACGTATCCATGACGTCATTAGGTGAAATGCGTTTGGCGCTAACAAGTCCATCTTATAACAAGTTTGACTGCGGGGAAAACCGGTCTGTTCAAGCATATGGCTATGGACTTTATGAAGTCAGAATGAAACCAGCTAAAAACACAGGGATCGTTTCATCGTTCTTCACATACACAGGCCCAACGGATGGAACTCCTTGGGATGAGATTGATATTGAATTTTTAGGAAAAGACACAACAAAGGTTCAATTTAACTATTACACAAATGGTGTAGGAAACCATGAGAAGATAGTGGATCTCGGATTTGATGCGGCTAATGCCTATCATACGTATGCGTTCGATTGGCAGCCAAACTCTATTAAATGGTATGTCGATGGGCAATTAAAACATACTGCGACAAGCCAAATCCCGACAACACCAGGAAAGATTATGATGAACTTGTGGAATGGTACGGGTGTCGATGAATGGCTCGGTTCCTACAATGGTGTAACACCGCTATACGCTCATTACGACTGGGTGCGTTATACAAAAAAATAATGTCAAATGTGATAAGAGCCTGCTGCCTCAATATAGCCAGGCTCTTATGATTGTAGTGAGAAGTTGTTGGCATGAATATCTTCTATTCACTCAAAATATCCTATGTGATATATATATTTTGATCTTAGGTTTTCGGATGATACAGAACAAAAGGATTTCCGCCAGCGGAAATCCTTTTCTTATTAAAACGAGATAATCCCAATCAAGAGCGCTGCAATCGTCATGACAATCGTTGTCCCCACGGCCCATTTGATGGTGAATTTTTGATGGTCGCCAAAGCTGACGCCTGCCATTCCGACCAATAGATAGGTGGAAGGCACAAGCGGGCTGAGCAGATGCACCGGCTGGCCCAGCAAGGAGGCCCTTCCGATTTCAGCGGCATCTATTCCGTAAGCGGAAGCGGCTTCTGCGATGATGGGAAGGACACCGAAGTAAAAGGCGTCATTCGACATGAAAAAGGTAAATGGCATGCTGACAATGGCAGTGATCAAGGGCAGGTGCGGACCCATGGCATCAGGGATGAGTGAAACGAGAGAATGTGCCATCGCATCGACCATTTTTGTGCCGGAGAGAATGCCTGTGAAAATACCTGCCGCAAACACCATGGAAACAACGTTTAACGCATTTCCCGCATGCGCCGAGATCCGTTTCTGCTGCTCTTTGACATTTGGATAGTTTACCATCAAGGCGATGGCGAACGCGATCATAAAAAGAACAGGGATCGGAAGCAGGCTGGTGATCAGAGCGGCCATCAGAGCGATAGTCAGCAGCAGGTTAAACCATTGGAGAGCGGGACGCTTGAGCGGCGCTGCATCCGGATCGGAGGACGGCACGTGTTCAATCGAAATGACGCCTAGCCGCTTTCGCTCTTTCTTTCCGAGGATATAAGCAACGGCGGTCACCCAGAGAACGCCGGCGATCATAGCGGGAATCAGCGGCGTGAAGACCTCCGACGTGTCCAATTTTAAGGAAGCCAAAACCCTCGCTGTCGGCCCGCCCCACGGAATAATGTTCATGACCCCAGAACCGAGCATTGCAATTCCCGCTAATACCAAACGGTTCATGCCGAGCCGTTTGTAAAGAGGCAGCATCGCCGCAATGGTAATCATATAGGTTGTTGTCCCATCCCCGTCCAGCGAAATGGTCATCGTCAGAACCGCGGTGCCGACGGCGATTTTTAACGGATCTCCTTTGACAAGCGAAAGGATTTTTGCAATGAGAGGATCGAACAAACCTGAGTCAATCATAATGCCGAAATAAAGGATGGCGAATAACAGCATGATGCCGGTAGGAGCGAGGTCTGTTACGCCCTGAATCATCATCTCGCCAAGATCTTTGCCAAATCCGCTGATCAGGGCAAACACAACAGGAACAACAATCAACGCAATAAGAGCGGAAAGCCGGTTAGACATAATAAGGTACATAAAGACAATCATCATCACAAAACCGAGTATGGCAAGCACGATATGACCTCCCCCATTTAACAGCACATTTTTAGTAAGCGCTTCCACGTTTTCTTTTTGAGAAGAAGGCTTATTTCAAATGTGTATGACCTCATCCTGATATGTAGACCTAAAATCCTATTGAGCGGATTAGCAGTTTATATGAAGATTGCCACGGGTAAATGTGCTGTAGAATGTTTCGTTTTAAAAAGGGGGAACAGACATGAGTGATGATCAAAACAAACGTGTAAATGAACACTCAAAGGACGAGCAGCTTGAGCAATACAGGGTCGATAACGGCGGGAAGAAAATGACGACAAACCAAGGTTTGCGAGTGTCAGAGGATGAGCACTCGTTAAAAGCCGGGGTTCGCGGCCCGACGCTGATGGAGGATTTTCACTTCCGGGAGAAAATGACGCACTTTGACCATGAGAGGATTCCGGAGCGTGTTGTGCATGCGCGCGGGTATGGCGTGCATGGCTTTTTTCAGGTTTACGAGCCGATGACCGAGTATACACGGGCCAAATTTCTTCAGGACCCTTCAGTGAAGACACCTGTATTTGTCCGGTTTTCAACTGTTGCGGGTTCTAAAGGCTCCGCAGACACAGTGCGGGACGCCAGAGGCTTTGCGATGAAATTTTATACTGAAGAAGGAAACTATGATCTTGTAGGAAATAACATCCCGGTGTTTTTCATTCAGGATGCGATCAAATTTCCGGATTTGGTTCACGCGTTTAAGCCTGAACCTCACAATGAAATGCCTCAGGCCGCGACCGCTCATGATACGTTTTGGGATTTTGTCGCCAATAACCCTGAGTCGGCTCACATGGTGATGTGGACGATGTCTGACAGAGGTATTCCTCGCAGCTACAGAATGATGGAAGGCTTCGGCGTTCACACGTTCCGATTTGTCAATGAACAAGGAAAGGCGCGTTTTGTGAAATTCCACTGGAAGCCGGTGCTCGGCGTTCATTCTCTCGTATGGGATGAAGCGCAGAAAATTGCCGGAAAAGATCCCGACTTCCACCGCCGCGACCTGTGGGAAACGATTGAAAACGGCGGAACGGTTGAATATGAGCTCGGCGTACAGATGATTGATGAAGAAGATGAATTCCAATTTGATTTTGATATCCTTGATCCGACAAAGCTGTGGCCGGAAGAGCTTGTACCGGTGAAGATCATTGGGAAAATGACGCTGAATCGTAACCAGGATAATGTGTTTGCGGAAACGGAACAAGTCGCATTCCACCCGGGAAATGTCGTGCCGGGCATCGATTTTACCAATGACCCGCTATTGCAGGGACGGCTTTTCTCTTATACCGACACACAGCTCATCCGTCTTGGCGGCCCGAACTTCCATGAGATTCCGATTAACCGGCCGGTATGTCCGTTCCATAACAATCAATATGACGGCTATCACCGGATGACGATCAATAAGGGGCCGGTCGCTTATCATAAAAACTCTCTGCAAAACAATGACCCGTCGCCTGCGACAGCCGAAGAAGGCGGCTACGTCCACTATCAGGAGAAAGTCGAGGGCAAAAAAATCCGCCAGCGGAGCGACAGCTTCAACAATTATTACTCACAGGCGAAGCTGTTCTGGAACAGTATGTCTCCTGTCGAGAAACAGCACATCATCTCTGCCTTCTGCTTTGAGGTCGGGAAGGTCAAAAGCAAGGACGTGCAGCGGCAAGTCGTTGACGTCTTCAGCAATGTGGATACAGGCTTAGCAGAAGAAATCGCCAAAGGAGTGGGCGTGGCGCCGCCGGCGAAACGGAAAGCATCAAAAGAAATTCTTACCTCACCTGCGTTAAGCCAAGCCCGTACAGTGAAAACAGCGTCAACGAGAAAAGTCGCTGTTCTCGCCGGAAACGGATTCCGTGAAAAAGAGCTGCAAACAGTGCTGAGCGCCTTAAAGCAAGAAGGGATCACAGCGGATATCATCAGCCAAACGCTGGGGTACATTACAAGCGGCACCGGACAGCAGCTTGAGGCCGGCGGCACGTTCCTGACGGCTGATTCTGTTCTGTATGATGCTGTCTATGCCGCAGGAGGACCGGAGTTAAAAGGCAACAAACAAGCGATGGCGTTTATCAGAGAAGCATACAACCACTATAAGGCGATCGGTACAGCGAACGAAGGAATTGATCTTCTTCAATCAGCTGTCAGGACAACAGAGGGGCCGGGCATCGTGACTGCGAAAGATGAAGCGGACTACACCGCTTTCAGCAAGGCGTTTATCGAGGCCGTCGCCGCACACCGCCATTGGGATAGACGAATTTGATCCGCTCCTGTATCTTAAAGGAAGATACTTTTCATAAGGAGCATGACAAATGAACGAAAAACAACTCGCTGAAGCTTACGAACGCGATGAAAATATGATGATTTTGGTGTTTGCCCAATGGTGCGTGAACCATGATCTTGATCCGGTGGAGCTGTACGCCAAAGCATATCCGCAGCAAAAGCTGAATGAAAGCTTGAAAAAAACCATGGACGAACTGGTCGTGCCCAAACACGAATCAGAACACATTCCGGATCAGACCGTCATTGCGGTGTTAGAGATGTTTGGAAATACAGATTTGGCACAAGCGGTTCACGAAGCAATTGCTGAGCGTAAACAATAAAAAAAGAGACATATTGTGTCTCTTTTTTTATTAGAAAAATCGAGCTATTAGACCTAGAAACTTCTTTTCACTTCCATCAGTCTATAAAAGTGTACCTTGCAGAAAAAAGGGAATAATAAGCAATGCACATTAAAGGAGGAGATCGTATGAAATGGAATAACATGCTGAAAGCCGCGGGGATTGCAGTTTTGCTTTTTGCTGTATTTGCATATGCGGCCCCATCATCAAAAGCAGCTCAAGAGAAAACACCGACTGTCAGCAGCCATACGTACAAAAAGATCAAGGAATTAAAGTATCCACAGGTGCATCACATCGGAAATGCCGCGTTTGAAAAGAAAATCAATCAAGAGCTGAAAGCCTACATTGAACAATCGTATCAGGAATACCTGAAAAACAAAAAAGCAGGCGAACAGCAGGGCTTCAAAGCGGAATATCAAACATCCTTCAGTGTCAAATACAATGCGGCGGGCAAGCTAAGCATTCAAACACTCAATTATATTTATTCAGGCGGCGCCCATGGTTTAACGTCTGTTCAGTCCTTCAACTATGACTTGAAAGCACAAAAGCGGGTGACACTGAATCAGATTCTGAATACCAAAACAAAAATCAGCAAAACGAAAGACTACCTATACAGCTATATCAAAAAACATGACACGCTGTTTTTCCCTGACGTAAAGAAAGAGGATATTATCCTTAACCAAGACACAACGTTTTACTTTACGAAAAACGGGATCGCCATCGTCTTCGGCCAGTATGACTTGGGACCTTATGCAGCCGGAATCCGTGATGTGCAGGTGCCTTCCTCTATTTATCAATAATCAAAAGAGCCATATCCGCAAAAGGGATATGGCTCAATGTTTCTACCACACAAACAGGCCGACAATCGCAGCACTTAGTAAAGATACCGCAATTCCGCTGACGAGCAATTTCCACACGTTTTTCCCGATGACCGTTGACTTTTCGCCGTCAAGGATCGAGTTGTACGTACCATAAATCATGCCGACTGTACTGAAGTTGGCAAATGACGTCAGGAATGTCGTCGCCACCGCAACTGTGTGAGGCGGAAGTGATTTGAGATTTTCTTTCAAGTCAAGCATCGCAACAAACTCGTTCGTTGCCAATTTCATTCCCATCAGCTGAGCGACATACATCGCATCGTGTACCGGCAGCCCAAGCAGGAATGCGAAAGGACTGAAGAGATAAGCAAAAATCGTCTGGATGGTCAGGCCGTGCACGAATACACCAAGAATGCCATTGACTGCTGACGTTAATGCAACATATCCGATCACCATTGCCAAAATAACGATAACCATGTTCATGCCGACAAGCATACTGTTAGAAATCGTAGAGAAAAAGTCTTTCTTCTCTTCTTTAGGCGGTGTATAGATGATATCTTCATCTTCCGGCACGTGAACAGGGTTCAGCAGGTTTGCGATAATCAGCGCGTTTAAGCAGTTCAAAGGAATCGCTGTAAATACGTATGTCGCCGGCACCATTGACAGGTAAGATCCAATAATGGAGCCGCTGATGCTGCTCATGCTCATTAAGCCGAATGTAAGCAGGCGGTTGTTATTTAATACCGTAAGCTGCTGGCGGATGACCGCAAGTGCTTCCGTATTTCCCAAGAACATCATTTGAATAGAGAAAAAGCTTTCTAATTTCGGCAAGCGGGAAGCCTTTGAAATCACCCATCCGATTTTATCAATCAGCCAAGGCAAAATGCCGAAATATGTTAAAATATCAAAGAATGTGACGATAAAGATAATTGGAAGAAGTGCACTAAAGAAAAAATCTACTGTTTCATTCGCCATGACAGACGGGAAGGCAAACGCGATACCGTCACTGGCGCAAGCAATCAGCCAAGTGAAGAAATCACCAATTTTACCGATGGCCCAGCTCCCGACTTTTGTTCCCAGCATAAACCAAGTAATCAGCAATTCCAGAACAATTAACGTAATGATCGGGCGCCACTTGATTTTCTTTTTCTGTGGAGAACATAGGAATACAACTGCCATAATCACAATGAGACCGACAAGGTTTAATAAAAAGTACATGATAGCAACTCCTATGAGGTTTATTATGGAAACAAAAAAAGCTCTTATCCTTCACAAATTCTGGAAGTGCAGAAAGTGTGAAAAATAAGAGCAAACAGAAAAGAACTTGTCCTTTTCAACTCGTTCAAATTTATTCAAACTTTCTTGTAGTCTAGTTTTTTACGGTTACTAGGTAGAAACAATCAGACCATATTACTGATCATATACAAGAATGTCTTTTTTCTAAGATGATAGCAGTATTTTATCCTTTCACTTTTTGAAAATCAACCTTTTTAACTATTTTCACAATAATAAAATTTATATTTTGAATTTGAGAAAATAAAGGAAAAACATGTTGGATTGCTATGTTGATATGATTTTGATGAGGCAACAGCATTGCAGCGCTGTTTTTTCTTCTATATATGGTTTCAGCTCCTAGAGGTTTGTTGTATGATGTACATGGGGAAACCCCATACAGCAAAAAAGGGAGTTTTTTTCATGATTATCCAATTCATTCGTTATAGATAATGACAGGTATAGACAATCTGCCAGACCTGGCCAATTTTTGTAAAAGGCTCAGGTTTATTTGTCTATGCCTTTTTCATTTATCTAAAAATGAATGAATGAGGTGTTTTTTATCATGAAACGAACAGCTGATGTCAGCCAATTCGCACCCATGTTTCGATGCCCGCTCTGCGGTTCTTCCATGGATGCGGCTTCAGGAAAAAGCTTGATTTGTACAGAACGAGGGCATACATTTGATAGATCTCGGCACGGATATGTGAACTTCCTGACGAAGCCGGTCAAAACCGGTTACGATGCCGGGCTTTTTGAGGCGAGGAGCAGGCTGATTGGGGAATGCCGGTTTTTTGAACCGCTCCATCATGCAATTGCAGATCTCATCAGTCACCCCAACTCTGGTGAAGAAGCTTTCACCATCTTGGACAGCGGATGCGGTGAGGGATCTCATTTGAATGCGCTTTGCGGTTTTGATTATGCAGGGAAAACAGCTATGGGAGCAGGCATCGATCTTTCAAAGGATGGGATTGTAAAAGCTTCTAAGACATTCAAAGATCAAATGTGGGCGGTTGCCGATGTGGCGTGTGCCCCTTTTCATGACCGCCAATTTGATGTTGTCCTGTCTATTTTTTCGCCGTCCAATTATGCAGAGTTTCATAGATTGCTGAAGGATGACGGCATGCTCATCAAAGTAGTGCCGCGAAAAGATTATTTAATAGAATTAAGGCAATTTTTATATACTGATTCACCAAGGCGTACGTATTCCAATACGGCAGCTGTTGAGCGTTTTACAGCGAATGTTGAACGCAGCCAACAAGCGAGGCTGCGCTATGTCAAAACGCTTAACCGGCAAGCGATACATTGGCTGCTCCAGATGACGCCGCTCGCCTGGTCGGCGCAGAAAGACCGAGTCAGACTGCTGAAAGAGATGAAATCAGCCGATATCACGGTTGATGTCGATATCCTAATAGGAATGAAATGATGGCAGAGGAAAGCTCCGAAAAAAGGAGCTTTCCTTTTTTAATCGGAATAGTTGGCCCCCGCTTCTCGTACATATGGAAAGGGGACGGAAACAGCCGATGCGGGGAGTTTTTGTAAACGCTTTCTGGTCCGTGGAAATGGGGGATGCTTATGGAACTGATCATTATTCTATTGGCGCTAGGCTTGCTGATGTTTACGGCGTATCGGGGATTTTCTGTCATTTTGTTTGCGCCGATTTGCGCGTTATTCGCGGTGCTGCTGACTGATCCAAGCCATGTGCTTCCTTTTTTCTCATCGATTTTTATGGAAAAGATGGCGGGTTTTATTAAGTTGTATTTTCCGGTATTTTTGCTCGGTGCGATTTTTGGAAAGGTCGTCGAAATGTCAGGGCTCGCGGCATCGATTGCGAAAACGATTGTCAGGCTTGTCGGGGCAAAAAGAGCGATACTTGCAATTGTGCTGATGGGCGCTATCTTGACGTACAGCGGCGTCAGCCTGTTTGTTGTCGTGTTTGCCGTATACCCTTTTGCAAAAAATTTATTCCGAGAAGCAAACATACCGAAACGCCTTATCCCGGGAACGATTGCTTTAGGGGCTTTTACGTTTACGATGGACGCACTTCCGGGTACGCCGCAAATTCAAAATGTCATCCCGACGACGTTTTTCAAAACAGACATTTATGCCGCTCCTTGGCTTGGCTTGATCGGTGCAGTGATTGTGCTGGCAGCGGGCATGCTCTATTTGGAATCGAGGCGGAAAAAAGTGCAGGCATCCGGCGAGGACTATGGCGGTTTTGATTCGGAGGATTCAGCCGCTCTCGAAAAGTCTGAGTTCGCGGCAGAACCTGACAAAAGCCCGGTGCAGCATGCGCTTGCCTTTGTCCCGCTTATACTCGTAGGTGCAATGAATAAATGTTTCACCATATACCTTCCAAAGTGGTATCCGAATGGATTTGATTTTTCGTCGATCGGATTAAAGGAGTTCGGAAAGCTTGATATTTCTTCAGCAGCTGCCATTTGGTCGGTTGAGCTCGCTCTGGTAATTGGCATCATCACAACAATTTTATTTGATTGGAGAAGAGTGTTTGCCCAAATGAAGGAGGGGCTGAATGAAGGGATCGGCGGCGCCTTGCTGGCGTCTATGAATACGGGTGCCGAGTATGGTTTCGGCGGCGTTATCGCCGCACTGCCGGGGTTTCACAAGCTGAGCAGCGGAATTTCGCACACCTTTACCGACCCGCTTGTAAACGGGGCCGTCACGACAACAGCGCTGGCGGGAATCACCGGGTCGGCTTCAGGAGGTATGGGCATTGCGTTAAGCGCGATGTCGGATCAATACTTGCAGGCGATTCAGGCTTACAGCATTCCGCCGGAAGTGATGCATCGGGTCATTTCGATGGCATCAGGCGGTATGGATACGCTGCCGCATAATGGTGCTGTCATCACGCTTCTGGCCGTGACGGGACTGACTCACCGGCAATCGTATCGGGATATTTTTGCTATCACGCTCATTAAAACGGCTGCCGTATTTGCTGTGATCGCGATTTATAGCCTGACGGGTCTAGTGTAGGAGAAAACGAAAGGGGCATCAATATGGGAAAAGTGCTGTCATCTAGTAAGGAAGCTGCGGAACTGATTCATGATGGTGATACGCTGATCGCAGGAGGATTCGGGCTGTGCGGCATTCCTGAACAGCTCATTTTGGCGATAAGAGACAAGGGAGCAAAGGATTTAACCGTTGTCAGCAACAATTGCGGAGTGGATGACTGGGGGCTTGGTTTGCTTTTGGCTAATAGGCAAATCAAGAAAATGATCGCATCCTATGTCGGCGAAAATAAAATTTTTGAGCGGCAGTTTTTAAGCGGAGAGCTTGAGGTCGAGCTTGTTCCCCAAGGAACGCTCGCCGAGAGAATTCGCGCAGGCGGCGCGGGCATACCGGGATTTTACACGGCGACAGGCGTCGGCACCTCAATAGCCGAGGGAAAAGAACATAAAACATTCGGCGGCCGGACGTATGTGCTGGAGCGAGGCATCACCGGCGATGTGGCGATCGTTAAAGCGTGGAAAGCGGACACTATGGGCAATTTGGTTTTTCGGAAAACGGCGAGAAATTTCAATCCCGTTGCCGCCATGGCAGGCAAGATCACGATTGCCGAGGCGGAAGAAATTGTGGAAGCGGGAGAGCTCGATCCAGATCACATCCACACACCGGGAATTTACGTACAGCATGTGGTGCTTGGCGAAAGCCATGAAAAACGGATTGAAAAACGAACAGTTCGGCAAGCGGCGGGAAAGGGTGAGGCGAAATGAAGGAAGCGAGAAAACGAATGGTCAAACGGGCTGTACAAGAAATTAAGGATGGCATGAACGTCAATCTTGGGATTGGAATGCCGACGCTTGTCGCAAATGAGATACCCGATGGCGTTCACGTCATGCTTCAGTCAGAAAACGGTTTGCTCGGAATCGGCCCCTATCCTGTGGAAGGAGCGGTAGACGCGGACTTGATCAATGCGGGAAAGGAAACGATCACAGAAGTGACGGGCGCCTCCTATTTTGACAGCGCTGAGTCATTCGCAATGATAAGAGGCGGGCATATCGATTTGGCTATCCTTGGCGGCATGGAGGTTTCTGAGCAGGGCGATTTGGCCAATTGGATGATCCCCGGCAAAATGGTCAAAGGGATGGGCGGCGCCATGGATCTCGTCAACGGGGCGAAACGGATCGTTGTCATCATGGAGCATGTCAATAAACATGGCGAGTCAAAGGTGAAACAAGCTTGCACCCTTCCGCTGACAGGCCAGAGAGTCGTGCACAGGCTGATTACGGATTTGGCTGTGTTTGATTTTGATAACGGCCGCATGACACTGACTGAGCTTCAGGAAGGCGTCACAATTGAAGAGGTTTATGAAAAAACAGAAGCTAATTTCGCTGTAAGCCAGTCTGTGCTCAAACAAAATTCTTAATGGGAAGGTGTTTGACATGAACAAACAAGTCGCATTGGTGACAGGGGCAGCCGGCGGAATCGGATTCGACATCGCAAAGGAATTCGCCCGTGAAGGCGCCAGCGTCATCGTTTCGGATCTCCATCAGAAAGCGTGTGAAAAGGCCGCCTCCAAGCTTGCCGAAGAAGGCTTTGACGCAGCAGCCATTCCGTGTGATGTGACAAAGGAAGCGCAAGTCGCTGATACGGTGAACGCCATCAAGAAACGATACGGCCGCTTGGATATTTTGGTGAACAATGCCGGTATTCAGCACGTCGCCCCGATTGAAGAGTTTCCCACAGAAACCTTTGAGCAGCTGATCAAGGTCATGCTGACGGCGCCCTTCATCGCGATGAAGCATGTGTTTCCGATCATGAAAAAACAGCAGTTTGGCAGAATCATTAATATCGCGTCTGTTAATGGCTTAGTCGGCTTTGCGGGGAAATCCGCTTATAATAGCGCCAAGCACGGCGTCATTGGGCTGACAAAGGTCGGGGCGCTGGAAGGCGCGCCCCACGGCATTACAGTCAACGCGCTCTGTCCGGGTTATGTCGATACTCAGCTTGTCCGCAATCAGCTGAGCGATCTTTCGAAAACAAGAAATGTCCCTTACGACTCCGTACTTGAACAGGTCATTTTTCCGCTGGTCCCGCAAAAACGACTGCTTTCCGTCAAGGAAATCGCAGATTATGCGGTGTTTTTGGCAAGCGGGAAAGCGAAGGGCGTCACCGGGCAGGCTGTCGTCCTTGATGGGGGCTACACCGCTCAATGACATAAAAAAACACACTTGCTCCGTTAGGGAATCAAGTGTGTTTTTTGGCTTATTTCCAAACATCGTTAGCGATCTCAACCACATGGCGGAGCTTCGCCCATTGCTGTTCTTCAGTCAGCTTGTTGCCTTCCTCAGTTGAAGCGAATCCGCATTGAGGGCTGAGACAAAGCTGGTCTAAGCTCACAAAACGGGACGCTTCTACGAGACGGCGTTTCACGTCGTCCGGATGTTCAAGCTCACCGAATTTAGATGTGACTAAGCCAAGGACAAGCTGAAGGTCAGAGCGCTTTACATAACGGAGCGGTTCAAATCCGCCTGAGCGTGAATCATCATACTCCAGGAATAGACCGTCCAGGTTCAAGCCGTCAAAAATGGTTTCGGCTGCTGCGTCATAGCCGCCTTCTGCTGTCCAAGTGGACTGGAAGTTGCCGCGGCAAATATGCATGGTTACCGTCAGGTCATCAGGACGGTCTGCAATCGCGTCGTTAATCGATTTCGCAAACAGCTGGCGAAGCTCGTCAGGCGTTGTTCCGAACGCCTCGATTTGTTTTAAGCCTTTTTCAGATAAGAAAACAGCCCATGCCGTATCATCAAGCTGGAGGTAGCGGCAGCCTCTGTCATAAAACGCTTGAATCGCTTTTTTATATGCTTTGGATACATCGTGCTGGAAAAGTTGATAGTCTTTTTTGTACGCATCCTTTTCCAGTTTTCCGCGGAAAAACAGCATATTCGGGCTTGGAATCGTCATCTTTGGCGTCGCGTCACCGGCAATGCTATGGAGAAATGAGTAATCTTCAAGCATTGGGTGAGTTGAAAAGTCGATATCACCTGTGACTTTAATGCCGCGTGCTTTTGTCTGTACGTTATGGAATTGAATGCCCTGCTCAGGAGTAAACGGCTCAACGCCATCCAGGTTTTCCAGGAAATCAAAATGCCACCACGCTCTGCGGAATTCACCGTCTGTCACGACGTTCAAGCCGGTTTCCTTTTGTTTTTCCACAATGCGGATGATTTCATCGTTTTCGATCTGGCGAAGCTGCTCAGCCGTAATCTCGCCGGCCGCTTTTTGCAGCCGCGCTTTTTTGACGGGCTCTGATCTCAGCAGGCTTCCGACTTGATCCGCGCGAAACGGCGGTTTTTTTCTTTGAAGTGATTTTTGTTCTGCGGGTGTTGTTTGTTGTGACATGTTGTCCATTCCTTCTTTCCATTCGAATATAAAAAAGCTCTTCCTTTGGATAAGGAAGAGCTTGCGTGACAATCTCAACCTTATCTTCAAGAGCAATCATTGCTCTAAAGGATTTAGCACCATTCTGTTAAACAGCGGTTGCCGGGTATCGCAGGGCCAGTCCCTCCACCTCTCTTGATAAGGAAAACCTTTTTATGAAATTTTCTGATAGTATCTATTATTCACACATTTTCTGTTTCTGTCAATGATAGATTATCTCCACACATCGTTGGCGATGTCAACGACATGGCGCAGCTTTGCCCATTGCTGCTCCTCTGTCAAAAGATTGCCTTCTTCTGTAGAGGCGAAACCGCACTGCGGGCTGAGGCACAGCTGATCCAGGCTGACAAAACGCGCAGCTTCATTGATTCGGCGTTTCACATCCTCAGGATTTTCTAGCTCGCCGTATTTCGATGTGATCAAGCCGAGCACGATTTGCAGATCCTTGCGTTTCACAAAACGGAGCGGATCAAAATTTCCGGAGCGGTCATCATCGTATTCCAAGAACAGCCCGTCCAGGTTTAAGCCGTCCAAAATCGTTTCCGCTACAGCGTCGTAGCCTCCTGATGCCGCCCAAGTCGAACGGAAGTTGCCGCGGCAAATGTGCATCGTGATTGCTAAATCATCAGGGCGGTCTGCCACTGCATCGTTAATCGTTTTGGCAAACAAGGCAGGCAATGTTTCTGGATCGCCGCCGAGCGCCCGGACAACCTCTCTGCCTTTTTCCTCAAAGAAAAGAGACCATGACGTATCATCAAGCTGAAGATAGCGGCATCCAGCGTCATAAAAGGCTTTAATTGCTTTTTTGTACGCTTGGGCCAGATCATGAAAGTATTCCTCTTGGTCGTCATAAATCCCTTTATCCGCCTTTTCACCGAAAAACAGCATATTCGGGCTCGGAATCGTCAGCTTTGGTGTCGCGTCGCCGGCAATCTCATGTAAAAATTGATAATCGGCAAGCGCTGGGTGGCTCGTAAAATCAAGTTTTCCCGTCACTTTGATGCTGCGTGCTTTTGTTTTCGCGTTATGGAACTGAATCCCTTCAGCCGGGATGAACGGTTCCACTCCGTCAAGCCCTTCCAGGAAATCGTAATGCCACCAAGAACGGCGGAATTCTCCGTCTGTTACCACATCGAGACCGATTTCTTTTTGTTTTTCCACAATGCGGGTGATTTCTTGATTTTCAATATCACGAAGCTGTTCCGCTGTGATCTCGCCGGCCGCTTTCTTCTGCCGGGCTTCTTTTACCGGAGCGGAGCGCAGTAAACTGCCGACATGATCGGCGCGGAAAGGAGCTTTGTGTTGTTGTATTGTTTTTTGTCCTGCGGCATTTGTTTGTTGAGCCATGTCATTCGCCTCTTTTCTGAAATGTGTTGAGCATAAAAAAGCTCTTCCTTTGTGTAAGGAAGAGCTTGAACGATCAAATCTCCGCCTCATCTGCAAGAACGCAATGTTCTAAAGGATTTAGCACCATTCTGTTTGAAACAGCGGTTGCCGGGTATCATAGGGCCAGTCCCTCCACCTCTCTTGATAAGGTATGTCTTCATATTCAGATTTCAATTATCTTAATATTATTACTTTTGGCTCAATTGTCAATGCTTTTTAGAAAATACTTTCATCTTCATCGTCATATAATACCATATCCAGCACGATAGCGATGGCCGTGCAGATCAGCACATCTTCCTCGTTTGCAATCTGCAAGTGATAGGAATCACCTCAGCTCAGCCACTTCTTGCTCACCGACATCCGGACATTCTTTCCGTCCGTCAGCTGGAATTCATCCTTCCACAAGTCACCGTCAATTTCCCAGTTGAGCTTAGAAATTTCAAATTTTGGTTTGAAAAATGTTAGTTTCTTCGTCACCTCACAAACTGTTTCCCCGCCAATTGAAATCACATATCGCGGCAATAAAGACATTACTTTTTGTTCTATGGAAACGAGTGTTTTTCCGGATGAATCTGTCATTTGCAGCGAGTCCCCTAACGAAAAGAACCGGCCCTCGACCTTGAATGTCTCCTGTTCATCCCGGTCATAAATGTGAAATGCATCTTTAAACGAGAACATTTTTTGTTTCATAAATAATTCGATCATTGCTGAAGTCTCCTTTTGATTTGCCTTGTAAGAGATTACGGAAAGGGGGGCAAAAAGGTTTCAAGTTCCAAATCTAGTAACCAGAAACGCGCTGGCCGTTTTTTACGAGTAATTAATGTTTCTAAATTAAAAAAAGGCTGCATCGTTCAGCAGCCTTTCTTTTGAAATATAGTATTAGGAAAGATGCATCCGGCGTTTTTGGCGGATCGCGTCAAGGTCGATTAGGTTGTTGTGATGAGGTGCGGCTGCTGGAAGAGGGCTTGTCTTTTGCGGTTTGCGGCGATTGTCCTTGCTGAAAGAAAAAAGAAGATAGCCGCATAATGCGATGATAATAAAAAGGATCATTTTACATTCCTCCCAAAAAAAGTTTTGGTATTCTCTATTGTACGGATAAAATGTCAAAAAGTATTCAAAAAATTCCAAATTGGTTAAAAATAAATAACTGCCCCTCAAAAACAGTCTAACCTGATAACCTGAAAATAGTCTTGCAAATTGGTGATTGTTCATGTTAGTGATTGGTTCTATAGTTACTATCGACGATAAAATAAATTCCTTTATATAACTTTTAACCTAAATTTACATAATTCCAATTACCTGTTTTTGGGTGCTGTTTTCTTGCTTGTTAGGTTTATACCCTATTTTTCGGAATCAAACACAAAAAACCCAAATTACGGAGCATTTGGGCGGTACGGGGGAATGCAGATTGTGGTTTTGGGGATTTGGATGTCTTATCAGAAGAAGCGTTTGAACATTTTTCTGATCTTTTGAAACGGGCTCGATTTCTTTTGCATTTTAAGAGGCCGGATCGTGATCCATTTTTTAAATAGGCTCTTTTTTGCAGCAATTGCATGTTTTGTCATTGTATTTCCTCCTCATGTGTTGATACTTGTTTTACGGAGGACGTATTCAAAATGTTTCGTTTTTACACAAAAAAACCAGCCCTTTTTTGGACTGGCTTTTGGCATTACGCCTGTTCTTCAAACAGCTTTGCAATCTCAACGATGACGTTTACGGCTTTGACCATGTTATCAGCTGAGATGTATTCGAACTTTCCGTGGAAGTTTTCCCCGCCGGTAAAGATGTTTGGCGTCGGGAGTCCCATGTAGGACAGCTGGGATCCGTCCGTGCCGCCGCGGATTGGAGAAATCTTCGGTTCGATACCGAGGTTTTTCATCGCTTGCTCGGCAATGTTGACGATTTCGATGACAGGTTCGATTTTCTCTCTCATGTTGTAGTATTGATCGTTCATATCAAGCTGAATCCGGTCTTGCCCGTATTCGTTTTGAAGTTCTTCAACGACTCGCTTCATTGTTTCTTTTCTGCTTTGGAAGTTTTCTTTGTCAAAGTCTCTGATAATGTAGTGGAGTTTTGTTTCCTCTACATCTCCTTGAATCGACAGCAGGTGGTAGAAGCCTTCGTAGCCTTCTGTATATTCAGGCGCTTCGTCTGCCGGCAGCAGGCTGTTCAGCTTCATTGCGATTTTGGCAGAGTTGATCATTTTCCCTTTTGCCGTGCCGGGATGTACGTTGTTGCCTTTGATCGTGATTTTTGCGGCAGCGGCATTGAAGCTTTCGTATTCAAGCTCGCCGAGCGGACCGCCGTCAACTGTGTAGGCAAAGGACGCATTGAATCGTTTCACATCAAATTTGTGCGGGCCTCTCCCGATTTCTTCATCAGGCGTAAAGGCGACTCTGATTGTGCCGTGCTTGATTTCAGGGTGTTTGATGAGGTAATCCATGGCTGTCATGATTTCGGCAATGCCGGCTTTATTGTCTGCGCCGAGAAGGGTTGTGCCGTCTGTGGTGATGAGTGTGTGGCCCTTATAGCCGGACAGCTCAGGGAATTGATCAGGCGACAGGATGACCTGCAGCTGTTCATTGAGAACGATGTCTTTTCCATCGTAGCTTTCTACGATTTGGGGATTCACGTTTTTGCCGGTAAAGTCGGTGGCGGTGTCGACGTGGGCGAGAAAGCCGATTGTCGGCACGTCTTTTTCAGTATTGGAGGGAAGAGTCGCCATGACATAGCCGTTCTCATCAATGGCTGCATCCTGCATGCCGATTGACTTCAATTCATCGACAAGCATGTTTCCTAACGTCAATTGGCCGGGTGTGGAAGGGCAGGTGTCGACGGATTCATCGGACTGTGTGTCGACCTTTACGTATGTAGTAAACCGTTCAATGATTTCTTCTTTCATTTCCAATCATCTCCTTTGTCTTATTTTATCATGGCGGGATGAGAGATTTCTATTGCACAATACCGTTTCGAATGGCAAAAACGACTGCCTGTGTCCGGTCTTGGGCGTTACATTTTTGCAGGATGCGGTGCACGTGGGTTTTTACCGTGCTTTCGCTGACGAAAAGCTTTTTAGCAATCTCTTCATTTCTCAACCCATAGGCCATTTGCTGAAGAACCTCGAGCTCTCTTTTGGTAAACGGCTCTGCCAGTTCTTCGGCTTGAGTCTGTTGCTTCGAGCGAAATGTCTCACTGATAATTTTAGCAGCTGTGGCCGTACGGAAAATCGCTTCGCCTCTGGCCGCGGCGCGAATGGCGTCTATCAATTCTTCAGGAAGCGTATCTTTCAGCAAATAGCCGACTGCACCCGCACGGATGCCTTCAAATACATATTCTTCCGTGTCGAAGGTGGTTAAAATGACAATCTTTGTATATGGGAGTGTAGACATAATGTCTTTTGCCGCTTCGATGCCTGAGCAATGCGGCATTTGGACATCCATGAGGATGACGTCGGGTTTTGTTTGCTTTGCCAGTGCAATGATGCCGTGACCGTCGCCGGCCTCACCGGAAACCGTCATATCCGGCTGTGCGTTGATGACATAGCGGAATCCTTCGCGCACTAGCGGCTGATCATCGGCAAGTGCGACGCGTATTTTATCTTTGTTCATCTTTTTGCTCCTTATTCGTTGTCATGAGCGGCAATGCCAGCTCAATTTGCAGGCCGCTCGGCTGCACAGTGCTGAGGGACAGGGAACCGCCTGCTTTTTCAGCGCGCTCTTTCATTCCTGTCAGGCCAAATCCATAAGTAAGATTGCCGGTGAATTGTCCGTCGTCGGTGATTGTGAGATAAAGATGTGTCTCGTCATTTGAGATGATGGCAGCCGCATGGGAAGCGTGAGCATGGCGAATGATATTGGTCAGCGCTTCCTGCAAGATGCGGTAGATCGTTTCGCTTACGTTTTGAGGCCAAGACTCTTCTGACAGGCCGGCAGTGTCTAAAGAAACGTGCAAGCCGCTCCGTTCCTCCACTTGATGGATAAGCCCCCGCAAAGCGGTAAGGCCAACCATGGATTCACTTCGTCCCATTTGGTGAACGACAGAACGTACTTCTTGAAGGCATTCTCTGGCGACACTCAGTACATTTTGAATGACTTTTTCTGAATCCTCCTTGCTGCTTTTCAGGATATAGGGAAGAGATTGAAGCTGAACAATCACAGAAGTCAGCTCATGGCCGATGCTGTCATGAATGTCGCGGGCGATTCTTGTGCGCTCCTCAAGGACCGCGTACCTTAAAGAAAGAACAGAAGCCTCCTGCAGCTCTGCGTGCGCTTTCTGGAGTTCTTCATGCGCCTGCTCCAGCTGCAAGTGCATTTTCGCTAATTCAGCATGATTCCGTTCAGCCTCTTTTCTGGCTTCCCGTCTGAAACGCATGGAGGAGAAGAATACGTACAGTCCGATCATGATCGAGATGTTACTGATGATATCGTCCCAGCTGCTGTCAAAAACAGTGTACAGAAAGAAAACGTTGCCTCCAATTAGGCATATTGTAAAGATCAAGGACAGGCGTGCAGGAAGCTTTATAGCCGTATAAACCAATAAAAATACGATTAAGAAAAAGGCGGCTCCCTGCTCTTGGCCGGAAACAGCCCAAAGAAAAACGGTCAGGAGCCAAAGACCGACGAATATGCTGAAATTAACAGCAGCGGATGTTACATAGGGAATGATCCAAATGAATGCTAAGTACACCGCAAACACAAACGCTAACAAAATGGGATCAGCTTCGGATGGATGAGATAAACATTGTATGCAATTCAATATGAGAATAAGGCTCGGCACAAATTTCTTGTAGTGCCGAGCCGAAGATTGTCGGTTCATGCTGGTCCTTCTTTCAGTTATTGAATCGATACTTTGCCTGCGGTCAGCCGTCTGTATGCTTTGTAAAGCATGATATTGCGGGCTGTGATGGTGCCGAGGGGAATGAAGAACATAGAATGAATAATGGCAATAAAAATCTCGTTGCTCTCTGGCAGCCATATTCTCGCAGCCATACGCAAAGAAAGTATCACTAGAATGAGGATAACACTTCCAAGTGAGCCGCGTGAAGTAACCTTTCCGGTTTCTGGATGAATCCGCACGTTTACCATCTTCCCGATGCCAAACCCGCAGGCCAGCCCGATCAGTAATAAAATGCCGCTGATCGCCACGTGTAAAACAGAATGAAAATATGAAGGCTGAAAAGATGCTGATACGCCCCATAACAGCAGCAGCGGAATGATCAGCAATTTCACGGGTTTTACCGTTCTTTCTCGATACATCGATAAAATAATAAGAATAAAGACAATAAAAATATAAGGGCTCATCGCCATGTCATCAAATCCTTTCTGTATGAAGCATAGCGAAAATTGCAAAAGAAAACGTCAACCGGCAGATTGATTTTCAGCTGCTATACTTTTGTTCGCGCTGCATAAAGTCATGTAACATGGCGTGAAAATGCTGAATGTCCTTTATATGATTGCCTACAAAAAATATGAAGAAACTATTAATAAACAATTAAACTTCTTAAAAATGGATGTAGGCCAGTTCTAAACACTATATAATAATATCAGGTCATTTTTTAGGAGGGTTTACATCATGGCAATACTTGTTACAGGCGGTGCCGGGTACATCGGAAGCCACACATGTGTGGAGTTATTGAACAGTGGCTATGAGATTGTCGTTCTTGATAATCTGTCCAACAGCTCGGCTGAGGCGCTGAACCGCGTCAAGGAGATTACGGGAAAAGATTTAACGTTCTATGAAGCGGATCTATTGGATCGGGAAGCGGTAGATTCCGTTTTTGCGGAAAATGAAATTGAAGCTGTGATTCATTTTGCGGGGTTAAAAGCAGTCGGTGAATCTGTGGCGATTCCGCTCAAATATTATCATAACAATCTGACAGGAACGTTTATTTTATGTGAGGTCATGGAGAAATACGGCGTCAAAAAAATCGTATTCAGTTCGTCTGCGACGGTGTACGGCGTTCCGGAAACATCACCGATTACGGAGGATTTTCCATTAGGTGCGACAAATCCTTATGGGCAGACGAAGCTCATGCTTGAACAAATTTTGCGTGATTTGCATACAGCCGACAATGAATGGAGCGTTGCGCTGCTTCGTTACTTTAATCCGTTCGGCGCGCATCCAAGCGGACGGATCGGTGAAGACCCGAACGGCATTCCGAATAACCTCATGCCGTATGTGGCGCAGGTGGCTGTCGGCAAGCTTGAGCAACTAAGCGTATTCGGAAATGACTATCCGACAAAAGACGGGACAGGCGTACGTGATTATATTCACGTCGTTGATCTTGCAGAAGGCCACGTCAAAGCGCTGGAAAAAGTATTGAACGCCACAGGAGCCGATGCATACAACCTCGGAACAGGCACAGGCTACAGCGTGCTTGAAATGGTCAAAGCCTTTGAAAAAGTGTCAGGGAAAGAGGTTCCGTACCGTTTTGCGGACCGCCGTCCTGGAGACATTGCGACCTGCTTCGCAGACCCTGCAAAAGCCAAGCGGGAACTGGGCTGGGAAGCGAAACGAGGCCTTGAGGAAATGTGTGCTGATTCCTGGAGATGGCAGTCTTCTAATGTGAATGGGTATAAGAGTGCGGAATAAGAATAGAGGCCTTCTCAACAGAGAAGGCCTTTTTTAGAGAAAAAGGGCGCCTGCTAAGGCACCCTTTTCAGCTATTATTTGATTTTCACAATAACATCATTACTGAATTTGAGCTTCCAAGTTCCTTTAGCGTAAGCATCCTTGTCCACTTCGAATGCTTTCACATCTGTTACTTTAATATTAGGATTTAGATCACTTAATATTTTAGAGTTGTCAACTTTTGTCTCAGTTGCATAGGTCGAAGAAGCATCGATATCGGAATCATAAGAAGTGCCATCGCCATCAACTAATTTAACAGTTGGAATTGAAAAAGAACTTATCGGCTTTTTAGATACGTTTTTAATTGTATATTGAACAGCTACGATAGTGCCTCCATCAGACGCTTTCTTTTCAATGTATTGAGTGCCGACAGAATCTCTGTCCTCTACTTTCGTAACCGTTACTTCAGTTTTTTCAGTTTTTACAGTATCACCGATATTGTATGTTTTTTCAGTTTCTGCTTTGCTGCTGCTTGATGTTTTGGAAGTGGCTTCTGAACCGCCTCCGCCGCCAATGTTAGCAATAATAATGATAACAACAACTGCGAGAATAAACGTAATGATCTTATGTCGCATAAAAAAGTTACGTTGATCCTTACCACAGTTAGGACATTTTTTTACACCCTTTGCAATTTCTTGACCGCAAGCTTTACAGGGTACTAGTTTTCCTGCCATTATATTTCCTCCTATGTAATTAAATGCACAAAACATATGTACTATAATGCCTATATTATTTCGCTTAGTCAATATAAAATTATGAATTTCTTATAATTATTATCATTTATAGTTAATTTTACTTGTAAAATATATGCTATTTTTCTTATCGGTCATATCTATTATTTGTTAATAAATAAATCGCTTTTTCTTGTAGCCCATCTGAATAAATCTCCGCGAATACCCCTTGAACCAATTCGAACCGTCCCTTATAATGCTAATATTGGAAAGTAAACAAGATATGATAAAAAACAGTGGTTTTCTAGGGTTCCGCAATGCAAATTGGACTGTGACCGAGAGAAAACACATAACAGCCCGGCTGTTATGACACGGTGGGATAAAAGCCCAGGAGTTTCTGCTCTTTTGCGAGAGCGTACTCCTGGGTTTTTTTGTTGATACTATCTGGAGAAGGAGTGTTTTGTGATGAAAAAGAAAATGCTTGATGTGCTGATGCTTGTGATTGGTGCTTTTTTCTTCGCGCTTGCAGTGAATTTGTTTGCGATTCCCAATGACCTTGGGGAAGGCGGGGTCACTGGGATTACGCTGATTTTGTATTATGTATTTCAATGGTCTCCCGGAGTAACGAACTTTATCTTAAATGCATTTCTGCTTTTAATCGGCTACAAGTTTCTAGACGGTAAAACCACTGTCTATACCATCATTGCCGTAGCGGCGAATTCGCTTTTCCTCCATCTGACACACGGGTGGAGCATTCCGTCTAATGAATTGATCATTAATACGATTTTCGCGGGTGTATTTGCGGGAGTCGGTATTGGCATGATTATTCGTGTCGGCGGCACGACCGCCGGTTCTGCGATTCTGGCCAGAATCGCTAATAAATATTTAGACTGGAATATCAGCTACGCGTTATTGTTTTTTGATTTAATCGTGGTATTTAGCTCTTATTTTATTATTGGTGCGGAAAAAATGATGTTTACGATCGTGATGCTGTATATCGGAACGAAAGTGATGGACTTCATTATTGAAGGATTGAATACGAAAAAAGCCATTACGGTCATTTCGGAAAATAAGAGTGAGATTGCAGAGCAGGTGAATACCTTGATGGATCGGGGTGTCACGATTTTATCAGGGAAGGGAAACTATACGGGCCAGTCGAAAGAGATTTTGTATATCGTCATTAACAAACAGGAGCTGTCCATGCTGAAGAAAATCATCAGAAGCTGCGACAAAAAAGCGTTTGTGATCGTCCATGACGTACGCGATGTGTTTGGTGAAGGGTTTGTTGATATATCTAAATAATGAGAATCCCTCTGCACTTGAAGCAGAGGGATTTGTTCGTTTAGAACGGATATTTGCGGTATTGCTTCTGTATCGAAATCCATTTCGTCACGGTAAATTCCTCGACCACCCAAGGATTTCCGAAGCGGCCGACACCGCTTGCTTTGTTTCCGCCAAAGGCTATATTCGGCGAGTCATTAACGGACTGGTCGTTGACATGGGTCATGCCGCTGTCAATTTGCAGGGCAAACTTTTCGCCTTTTTCTAAATCAGAAGTGAAAACAGCCGAGCTGAGGCCGTATTCTGTATCATTTGCCATATCAATCGCTTCCTGATCGCTGGAGGCTTTGATAATGGTGGCAATCGGGGCAAACAGCTCCGTTTGGGCAATTTTGCTGTTGTTGTCTGCACCGACAAAGACATACGGTGTGAGCACGTTTCCGACGCGTTTTCCTTCAACCGCAAGCTCAATTCCGTCTGCCTTTGCCTGCTCAATGATCTCCAGTGCTTTTTCGATTTGGCGTTCGTTGATCAGCGGACCGACAACGGTTTTCGGATCGGTTTGATCGCCGTACGGAAGCTGTTTGACACGGGCGGTGAATTTTTCAACAAACTCATCGTACACATCTTGATGAACGATGATCCTGTTGATAATCATGCAGATTTGTCCTTGGTGAATAAATTTCCCGAAAATCGCGGCGTCTACAGCACGATCGACATCTGCGTCTGATAGGACGGCAAATGGGTTGTTGCCGCCGAGCTCAAGGGCCATTCGCTTGAAGTTACGCCCAGCGATTTCACCGATGTGACGCCCGACTGCGGTTGATCCCGTAAAGCTGATTAATTTCGGGATTGGATTGGTCAGCATGCCGTCCCCGATTTCCTTTAAGTCCGTCAACATGACGTTGAGGACACCCGCAGGAAGGCCGGCGTGTTCAAATGCTTTTGCAATGATGGTTCCGCCGGAAAGAGCGGTTTGAATATCTGGCTTGTGAACAACACTGTTTCCCAGCGCAATCGCAGGTGCAATCGTTCTCATTGATAAATTCATTGGAAAATTAAATGGAGAAATCGATGAAATCACGCCGAGCGGAAGGCGGTAAATCTTATTGATTTTTCCTTCAATGTTTGATGGAACCTCTTTGACGCCGCCCAACTCGCCGGTATACGTCATGGCTTCATCTAAAATTGCAATGGTTTGCTCAAGCTCGATCGTTGCTTTAATGATCGTTCCGCCGGTTTCGCGGGAGATCATCATGATGATGTCATCACGGTTTTCCTGTAAATAGCCGCGCGCTTTTTGCAGGACTGCTTTTCGGTCTTCTGTTGTGCTCTTGGCCCACTCTTTTTGCGCCTGCTGTGCAATGTCAAAAGCATCCTCCAGCTGTTTGCTTGTTGCCAACGATGCTGTTGTAATCACAGACTGGTCATACGGATTCAAAATGTTCTCCGTACGCCCGCTTTCTCCTTCTGTCCATTTTCCGTTGATAAAACTTTTGTTTAACGTTTCTAAACCCATTCATAATCATCCTCCTTTGGTCCTGCATATCCTCTTCTATTTCCGCTGAAGCCAATATGTAAACGAACGAGGTTTCCCTTTCAGTTTCTCGTCTGTCTATGCCGGATATACTCTTTTTTATTGGAGAACCTTGCATTTCGCCTTATACTAAATATACAGATCCTTACATGAGAGAGGAGACCATATGAAATCTCTGCTGGATATTTATCCCGGTTCGATTGTGTCTGATGAGCTTTGCGTAAAGGAAGATTGTCTATGCTTTTTTGATGAGAACAGTCAGAGATATATCTCCATTCCGAAAACGGAAATTAGCGAAAAAGAGACATTGCTGCTGCAGTCATTTTTGACGCCTGCGGATGAGGTCAATCAAATGTCTTTGAAGTCGCCGGAGGAAAACAAGTGGTTTGCGTTTCTTTTTTCTAAAGGGGAAGTGCCGGCGAACATAAAAAAGCGGACGAGATTTGTTCATTTTCATTTAATTGGCAAAATGGAGCGGGCGTCCTTTGCGGAAGCCGTCCGCCATTTTTGGCCGGTTCCTTTTGTGATTGTGTGGATGCATGAGGACAGAGGCGTGATTGTCGAGCAGGAAAGTGAAGCGGCGGCGGGGAAAGACGAACTGGAATCACTCGCTAAAGTTCTTGAGAGTGATTTCTACTTCAGTGTCCGTTTTTATGCCGGGAGATTTTATGAGCCGGATGAGAATCTGCGAACACATTACGCCCGTGAACAGACGTATTTCCTGTTTGCTGAAAAACGGCTGCCTCAGGTGCAGAGTGTGACCTTTGAGATGATTTTTCCTTTTTTATTATTAGAAGCAGAAAAAGAAAAGCTGGAAACGCTGCTCTCTGAAGAAGCTCAGCTTTTATTTGGAAATGAATCTGAGCTGAGGAAGACAATCAAGCTCTTTATTGAAAACAACTCAAACGTAACGTTAACGGCGAAAAAGCTGCATCTGCACCGCAACAGCCTGCAATATCGAATTGATAAATTTATTGAGCGGTCAGGGATAGACATTAAAACGTATAAAGGCGCGCTGCTCGCCTATTTTATCTGCCTGCAAAGCGAAGTTTCAGAATAAATTGGAAATATGCACGAAAAATGGCTGGCTGATTTTATGAACGCTGCCCATTCCAGCGATATGAAAAAGCTGTTACACTCAAATTAAGAAAGCGTTTACAATAACAAAGGGGGATGTTAGATGGCTGAATTGCGGATGGAGCACATTTATAAATATTATGATCAGAAGGAAGCGGCTGTTGATGACTTTAACCTTCACATTGCCGATAAGGAATTTATCGTATTCGTCGGCCCGTCAGGCTGCGGGAAATCAACAACGCTGCGGATGGTTGCAGGGCTTGAGGAAATTTCGAAAGGCGATTTTTATATTGAAGGAAAACGGGTAAATGATGTAGCGCCAAAGGACAGGGATATCGCGATGGTATTTCAAAACTACGCGCTCTATCCGCATATGACAGTCTACGATAATATCGCATTCGGGCTGAAGCTTCGAAAAATGCCGAAGCCAGAAATCAAAAAAAGGGTAGAAGAAGCCGCTAAAATTCTCGGGCTGGAGGAATATTTGCACCGCAAACCGAAAGCGCTGTCAGGCGGGCAGAGACAGCGGGTCGCACTTGGACGGGCAATCGTGCGGGATGCAAAGGTGTTCCTGATGGATGAGCCTTTGTCGAATCTGGATGCGAAGCTGAGGGTGCAAATGCGGGCGGAAATCATTAAGCTCCATCAGAGGCTGCAAACCACAACGATTTACGTGACACATGACCAGACAGAAGCGCTGACGATGGCGACACGGATCGTGGTCATGAAAGACGGAAAAATCCAGCAGATCGGGACGCCGAAGGATGTATACGAATTCCCTGAAAACGTATTTGTCGGCGGATTTATCGGATCACCAGCGATGAACTTTTTCAAAGGAAAGCTGACGGACGGCGTAATCAAAATCGGTTCTGCAGCATTAACCGTGCCGGAAGGAAAAATGAAGGTGCTGCGTGAAAAGGGCTACATTGGCAAAGAAGTCATCTTCGGGATCCGTCCTGAGGATATTCATGATGAATTAATTGTCGTAGAATCGTATAAGAACTCTTCGATTAAAGCGAAAATCAATGTCGCAGAGCTGCTCGGTTCTGAAATCATGATTTATTCGCAGATTGATAATCAAGACTTTATTGCGCGGATCGACGCTCGTCTCGATATTCAATCAGGTGATGAGCTGACGGTTGCGTTTGATATGAATAAAGGCCATTTCTTTGACAGTGAGACAGAAGTGAGAATTCGTTAAGTTCAAAAACCGGACATGGAGACATGTCCGGTTTTTTTGTGTTCTCTTAAAGGTTTACAGAAAAGACCGCAGGGGGTAGTGGTTGGTAAGAAAGGGGAGATCGTGATGTGGCATGCGGCAATGTGGGGCGGGATCTCCGGCTCTGCTGTATTGCTGGGCGCGCTGGCGTCCATGTTTTTTTCGATTCGCAAACAGATCATCGGCTATATTATGGCTTTTGGCACAGGCGTCTTAATTGGCGCTGCCGCTTACGAGCTTCTTGGAGATGCAGTGGCAGAAGGCGGAATTGTGTCGACAGGCGCCGGATTTATTGCGGGGGCAGTCGTTTTTACGATTTTTGATTACGCGGTTTCCAAAAGAGGCGCGTCACAAAGAAAAAGATCGGGACAAGCAGCTGCCGGCGGCGGAATCGCCATTTTTATCGGCACCATCATGGATGCTGTTCCGGAATCGATTATGATTGGCGCCAGCCTTCTCGAAGAACAATCGGTCAGCTTCCTTTTGGTGATTGCCATTTTTATCAGCAACATACCTGAAGGGCTGTCCAGTACAGCAGGAATGAAAAACAGCGGGTATTCCAGAACAAAAATTATGCTGCTTTGGGCTGCGGTGTTCGTGATTTCGATTCTCGCATCATGGTCAGGATATTTCTTTCTCGACGGTGCTTCTGAAGAAGTGATGTCAGCAATCGCAGCGTTTGCGGGCGGGGGCATCATTGCAATGATTGCTTCGACGATGATGCCCGAGGCGTACGAAGACAGCGGTCCGATGACAGGTTTGATCGCTGCACTTGGCCTGTTAACCTCGCTGGTTTTGAATCAGTTCTCTTAAATGTGAGCCGGTCATGCTTCCATGTCCGGTTTTTTTGCTTGAAAATCTCAGAAACAAACCGATGAAAAAGGAGGAAGAAATAGACAGAAAGCAGGAGAACGATGAAACGATTGATTTTAAGCGCCTTTCTTTTGGGCAGCTGCTTTGCTCTCGCGGCTTGCGCTGATCAAGAGGCAAACGCGGAGCAGCAGATGCCGAAAGCAGAACAAAAGAAACCGGAAGAAAAGACAGTACATATTCAGAAAAAAGAAGACGATACATCTGCATGGATTAAAACAGAGAAACCGGCAAAGCTGCCGATTTTGATGTATCACAGCATTTCCTCAGGAAACAGCCTCCGTGTCCCGAAGAAAGAATTCGAAGCACATATGAAGTGGCTGCACGATAACGGCTATCAGACATTAACGCCGAAAGAGGCGTATCTCATGCTGACGCAGGATAAAAAGCCGAGTGAGAAATGCGTGCTGATCACGTTTGATGACGGATACACAGACAATTATCAAGACGCGTATCCGGTGCTGAAGAAGTACGGAATGAGGGCGACGATTTTTATGATCGGAAAATCGATCGGACATAAACATCATCTGACAGAGGACCAAATGAAAGAAATGGCGAAGCATGGCATATCGATTGAAAGCCATACGATTGACCACCTTGAGCTGAACGGGTTAACGCCTGAACAGCAGCACAGTGAGATGGCTGATTCGAAAAAACTGTTTGACGGCATGTTTCATCAGCAAACCTCTATCATCAGCTATCCGGTGGGGCGCTACAATGAGGATACGCTAAAGGCCGCCAAAGAAACGGGCTATCAAATGGGCGTGACGACAGAACCGGGCGCGGCATCGAGAGACCAGGGAATGTACGCCCTCCATCGCGTGCGCGTGTCCCCGGGCATGTCAGGCGCATCTTTTGGTGTGTACATCGAGTCGATGAAATAAAAAAGGAGGTGCTCAATCGCCTCCGCCGCCACAGCCGGAATCGCTGAAACCTCCGTCACTGCCGCATCCATCATGATGCGAGCCATGATCTGAATAACCGAAAAACCCGCTGTCCGCCTGCTGCCGCCTTTTGTTTTCCAAGGGCTGCGGCTGAATGACTGAAAGAAAAACGATAATAGCTACAATCAATAAGATGATCACAATCATTTCTGGTCACTCCCTTTTTTCACCATATCTGTTATACGGATGAAACGCTGATCGGTTTCACTTCAAAGAGATCGATTCTTTCAGCCGGTCTCTGAGCCAGCGCATGAGGCAGGAACTTGCAAAAACACGGACAGCAAAAAAGCAAGCTCTTTCGTTTTACAAAGAACTTGCTTGCGGTGTATCAATAAAACTGGTGAAGCAGCAATAAGGTTAAGGACACTGTAATCGCTCCCCCGATTCGGGTAGACACCTGGGCGAATGGCATCAGTTCAAGTCTTTCTGCGGCGCTTAAAATGGCGACGTCCCCGGTGCCGCCTTGCCCTGAATGGCACGCATTGATAATAGCTGTCTCAATTGGATACATGTTCAGCCATTTTCCGGTGAAAAAGCCGACGGCCATCATGGTCACAACGACAGACAGAATCGTAATGATATTGCTGAGGTTGAAGGCAGCGACAAGCTTGTCCCACGGCGTCATAGACACGCCGATCGCAAAAAGCAGCGGGTAGGTTACAGCGGTTGAAAAGAAGCGGGACACACCAAACGCGCCATTTTCAATTGAGGCAGGCACCAATCTGAACAGCTTAATCAGGACAGCCAGCAACAGCATGGCAACGGGTGCCGGAAATCCAAAAAAGTCGTGAGCGAGCATGCCGACTAAATATAAAGAAACGGCAAGGATACCGCCTGACGCAAATAAGGAAAGGTTGAACATTTGCTGGCCGCTTTGTGATTCTTCCAGCGCAGGGGACACTTCTTCAGCTCGGTCCACTTTGCCGTTGCCTGTCCATTCCGGTTTTTTCTTTCCGATTCTGTTCAGCAATCCCGCTAGAATGATCGCGCACAGGCTACCCAGCATGATCGACGGCAGAACAAGTGCAAACGCTTCCCCTTGAGACATGGGCATGATGTCAGAATAACCGATGGATAGCGGAATAGCGCCTTCTCCGACTCCTCCTGCCATGATCGGAATGACAATGTACAGCAGTGTATGCTGAAATCCGAGGCCGAGCAATGTGCCGACAGCCAGTCCGACAATAGCGGCCGCGACAGAACCGGCAATAAGCGGAATAAAGATTTTCATGAAAGCTTTTACGAGTGTTTCTCTTTTCATGCCGAGGATGCTTCCCACGACAATTCCTGCGATAAACAAGTATAGAAAGTTTGAGTTTTCTGTAAATTCTGTGGTGGATTTGACGATATCATGAGGCAGCAGGTGATAGTAGACGACAGCGGACGGAATAAAAGTAGCTAGGATGGCCGGGCCGCCGATAGAACGAACAATCGGTATCGATTTGCCGATTTGGGCAAAGGTGAACCCGAAAAATGCCATGACGGCAATGGATGTCAAGATGTCACTTTTTACATCGTGATGCATAACAAAAACAGTGATTAATATAAACAGCAAGGCATACACAGGAAGCGGTATGATGCCTACTTTTATATTCATGGCTCTTGCAAACCAATTCTCTTTTCGAACCCCTTCGTGAATTGTATCCGTTTGCAATTGCATTTGTGTTTGAAGCTCTCCCATTGAAAAACCTCCCCTATTCTTGATGCAGTGAAATTGTTCACTACGTTAAGTATACTAAAAAATTGAAATTATTAATATATTAAAAATTTACTATTCAACTTTTCACTTCATCACGTTACTGATGAAAAGAGGCATTCTGACTAAAATCGATCTGTGACAGAATGCTGAGAAACGAGTGCTGGTGCCGGACAAGCATTTTATTCGCAAGGAACGATGTGTTGATGTACGATAATAAAGGGTCATTTATCCTAGCAGCCGTCATAAATCAGCAACGAAATAGACAATAATCCGTCACATCATTCAGGACTTTTTAGGTATTTTGGGCTTTATTTTTGAAATGAATCGTTGTAAAGTACTTAATATGAACCAGTCAGAGATTGTGTCATTTGGTCAGTCTGGCAATCTTGCATCATATTGAACGACTTTTTGACACATTTGTGAAATGTTGAACAATATTTTTTTCGTCTATTTTGTGAATTACTGATCAAAGTTTCGGTTCTACTTGTGAAGTAGTGAGCAAATTAACAGTTTCAACCGAAAATGGAGGATAAAGCATGAGTGAATTGGTATTAGCCCGTATTCAATTTGCATCAACAACGTTGTTTCACTTCTTGTTTGTGCCGATGTCTATCGGGCTTGTGTTTATGGTTGCGTTGATGGAGACTCTTTATCTTGTGAAGAAAAATGAGCTGTACCTCAAAATGGCAAAGTTTTGGGGGCACTTATTCTTAATAAATTTCGCAGTCGGTGTCGTAACGGGGATTTTGCAAGAATTCCAGTTTGGATTAAACTGGTCTGATTACTCCAGATTTGTCGGAGATGTATTTGGCGCTCCGCTTGCGATTGAAGCATTATTGGCGTTTTTCATGGAATCTATTTTTATCGGATTATGGATTTTCGGCTGGGACCGCCTGCCGAAAAAAATTCACGCTCTCTGCATTTGGCTCGTGTCATTCGGAACGATTATGTCGTCTTTCTGGATTTTAACAGCGAACTCCTTTATGCAGGAGCCGGTCGGCTTTACGATCAAAAACGGCCGCGCAGAGATGAATGACTTTGGCGCGCTGATTACAAACCCTCAGCTTTGGGTTGAATTCCCGCACGTCATTTTCGGTGCGCTCGCCACTGGGGCTTTCTTTATCGCCGGAGTGAGTGCTTTTAAACTATTGAAGAAAAAAGAAGTGCCGTTCTTTAAACAATCTTTTAAACTCGCAATGATCGTCGGCCTTTGTGCCGGTCTTGGCGTCGGCCTTAGCGGACACATGCAGGCTGAGCATTTGATGGAATCACAGCCGATGAAAATGGCTGCCAGTGAAGGCCTTTGGGAAGACAGCGGCGACCCTGCTGCTTGGACGGCTTTTGCCACAATCGATACAAAAAATGAAAAAAGCTCAAATGAAATCAAAGTTCCTTATGCCTTGAGCTACCTGGCATATCAAAAATTCAGCGGAAGTGTCAAAGGGATGAAAACACTTCAGGCTGAGTACGAAAAAATATACGGAAAAGGCGACTACATTCCGCCTGTCAAAACGACGTTCTGGAGCTTCCGCATCATGGTAGGAGCAGGTGTTGTCATGATTCTTGCTGCGCTAGGCGGCCTTTGGCTAAACCGCCGCAATAAGCTTGAAAACAGCAAATGGTATTTGCGCATCATGATCGCTTTGATTTCCTTCCCGTTTATCGCGAACTCTGCGGGCTGGATTATGACAGAAATCGGGCGTCAGCCTTGGACGGTTATGGGCTTGATGACTACGGCTCAATCCGTGTCGCCTAACGTAACGGCGGGCTCCCTGCTATTTTCAATCATCGCCTTCGGAGTGATGTACTTGATTCTGGGTGTGCTGCTTGTCTTCTTGTTCATCCGTGAGATTAAAAAAGGTGCAGAGCATGATGAGCATCATGATGTGCCTGTATCAACAGATCCATTTAGTCAGGAGGTATACCATGGCATCTCTTCATGATCTTTGGTTTATACTCGTTGCTGTATTGTTTGTAGGATTCTTCTTTTTGGAAGGTTTTGATTTCGGGGTCGGCATGGCGACCCGTTTTCTTGGCCATAATGAATTAGAACGCAGAGTGCTGATCAACACGATCGGACCGTTTTGGGACGCGAATGAAGTATGGCTTTTGACTGGTGCAGGCGCCATTTTCGCTGCATTTCCGAACTGGTATGCAACGATGCTGAGCGGTTATTACATTCCGTTTGTCATTGTGCTGCTTGCGTTAATGGGCCGCGGGGTCGCGTTTGAGTTCCGTGGCAAGGTCGATCATTTGAAATGGGTAAAGGTTTGGGACTGGGTCGTTTTCTTCGGCAGTCTGATTCCTCCGTTTGTACTTGGCGTGCTGTTCACGACATTATTCCGCGGGATGCCGATTGATGCCGATATGAACATTCACGCACATGTATCCGATTATATCAATGTATACTCTGTACTTGGCGGTGTGACTGTAACACTTCTTTGCTTCCAGCATGGATTAATGTTTATCACGCTGCGTACGATTGGTGATTTGCAAAACCGCGCCCGGAAAATGGCACAAAAGATAATGGGTGTTGTTTTTGTAGCGGTTCTTGCCTTCGCGGCCCTTTCTGCCTATCAGACAGACATGTTTACACGCCGCGGCGAGATTACCATTCCGCTTGTTGTTTTGATTGTCATCTGCTTTATGCTTGCTGCTGTATTTATCCGTAAGAAAAAAGACGGCTGGACATTCGGAATGACAGGCACGGGGCTGGCGCTGACTGTAGGGATGATCTTTATTTCATTATTCCCTCGGGTGATGGTCAGCTCGATTCAAAGCGCGTACGATTTAACAGTAGCTAACGCTTCTTCCGGTGATTATTCGCTTAAAGTCATGTCAATTGCAGCATTAACCCTATTGCCGTTTGTAATCGGCAGCCAGATCTGGAGCTATTATGTCTTCCGGAAGCGCGTCAGCCATAAGGAGCCTATGACTTATTAATGGGAAAAGACCTGTTTCGATATAAAGGAATGAAGCGGATTCTCACCGTGATTACTTGTTTAACGCTGATTCAGACAGCCGCCATTATTATGCAGGCAGAGTGGCTGAGTGAAGCCGTAACCGGGCTGTTCAACGGGAAGAGCATTGCCTCCCTGTTTCCGGTGATCGGCTTTTTCCTCATCGCTTTTGTCGCCCGGCACGGGGTGACGGTGGCGCGCCAGAAAATCGTCTATCAATATGCTGCACGGACAGGAGCAGATTTGAGAAAGAGTTTTCTTGATCAGCTGTTCCGGTTAGGCCCCCGCTTTGCAAAGAAAGAGGGGACAGGGCAAATGGTGACGCTGGCAATGGAAGGCATCAGTCAGTTCCGCCGCTACCTGGAGCTGTTTCTGCCGAAAATGGTCAGCATGGCGATTGTGCCTGCGGCGGTTGTCATTTATGTATTTTTTCAGGATCGCACATCAGCCATCATTTTAGTCGCTGCTATGCCGATTCTGATTATTTTTATGATTCTCCTCGGCCTTGTCGCGCAGAGAAAAGCGGATCGTCAGTGGAAATCCTATCAGAGACTTTCCAATCATTTTGTTGATTCTCTTCGAGGGCTGGAGACATTGCGTTTCTTAGGTTTGAGCAAGTCACACAGCAAAAATATTTTCTACGTTAGTGAACGGTATCGCAAAGCAACGATGAGTACGCTTCGGGTGGCATTTTTATCTTCATTTGCCCTCGATTTTTTCACGATGCTGTCGGTGGCGACAGTTGCAGTGTTTCTTGGCCTGCGCCTCATTGACGGCGATATTTTGCTTGGGCCCGCTTTAACGGCACTTATTCTCGCACCTGAGTATTTTCTGCCGGTGCGGGAGGTGGGAAATGATTATCATGCAACGCTAAACGGGCAGGAAGCAGGCAAAACCATTCAACAGATTTTGTCGCAGCCTGGTTTTAAAGAAGAGGCGCCGCTTCAGCTTGGGACGTGGTCCGAACAGGATGAGCTGAAGCTGTCAGGTGTGTCAGTCGGCCGGTCGGTGTCCGATATTGACCTGTCATTCAAAGGCAAGAAAAAAATCGGCATCATCGGTGCAAGCGGTGCCGGAAAATCAACATTAATTGATATCCTCGGCGGTTTTTTGGAGACGGATGGCGGTATGATCGAGGTCAATGGGTCACGCCGGTCCCATTTGCAGGACGGCAGCTGGCAGAAAAACCTCCTCTACATCCCGCAGCATCCGTACATTTTTGATGATACGCTGGCGAATAACATTCGCTTCTACCACCCAAGCGCTTCGGCCGAGGATACAGCCCTCGCAGCTGCAGCGGCGGGACTGACGGAGCTGGTGGACAAACTTCCGGACGGATTAGAGGGCCGGATCGGGGAAGGCGGCCGGGCGCTCAGCGGCGGCCAGGCTCAGCGTGTCGCGCTGGCTCGCGCCTTTTTGGGTAACCGTCCGATTCTGCTGCTGGATGAGCCGACTGCCCATCTTGATATCGAAACAGAATATGAAATAAAAGAAACGATGCTGGATTTATTTGAGGATAAGCTCGTCTTTCTCGCGACTCACCGCCTTCACTGGATGCTCGATATGGACGAAATTATCGTGCTGGACGGAGGCAGGGTTGCGGAAGTCGGGACTCACGATGAATTGCTGGCGACAAACGGTGTGTACACCAAACTCGTGAAGGCACAACTGGGGGAAAGAGCATGAAGAAAGAAGAATGGATTCTGCCGTATATCAAGCAAAATGCCCGCCTGTTCGTTCTGGTTATCTTTTTGGGCGCGGTGACAATTTTTTCTGCTGCTTTTCTCATGTTCACCTCAGGGTTTTTGATCTCCAAGGCGGCGACAAGGCCGGAAAACATCCTGCTTATTTATGTGCCGATTGTCGCTGTGCGCACCTTTGGGATCGCGCGGTCTGTGTCACGATATGTGGAACGCCTCGTCGGCCATCACATCATTTTGAAAATCGTGTCCGACATGCGCGTCCGCCTTTACAACATGCTTGAGCCGGGTGCCTTGATGCTGCGTTCCCGTTTTCGCACGGGGGATATGCTCGGCATTTTGTCTGAGGATATTGAGCATTTGCAGGATGCCTTCTTAAAAACGATTTTTCCTGCGATCTCAGCCTTGCTCCTGTATGCTGTTTCAGTGATTGCGCTTGGGTTCTTCTCTTGGCCGTTTGCCATATTGCTTGTGCTTTATTTGTTTGTTCTTGTTGTGCTGTTTCCGGTAGTGTCTTTGCTCGTGACAAGAGCGAAGAATGCGAAGCTGAAAAGCGGGCGGAATGTGCTGTACAGCCGCTTGACAGATGCTGTGATGGGTGTCAGCGACTGGATGTTCAGCAGACGCCGGCATGCGTTTATTGATTCCTATGAAAAAGAGGAACATGATTGGTTTGAGCTTGAGCGGAAAAAACAACGCTTTACAAGATGGCGGGACTTTGCCGCGCAATGCCTTGTCGCCGGTCTTATTTTGCTGATGCTATTTTGGACGGCAGGTCAGCATACAGACGGTGAACTGTCCAAAACGATGATTGCGGCTTTTGTGCTTGTGGTGTTCCCGCTGACGGAAGCCTTTCTGCCGCTTTCTGATGCCTTGGGTGAAGTGCCCGGCTATCAGGATTCCATCAGACGCATGAACAAAGTGGCTCCTCAGCCGGAGGCGTCACAAACAGAATCAGCGGCTGAAACGCTCGATCTCCAAGATGTCACACTGTCCTTTCGTGATGTGACGTTTTCTTATGATGACAGCAGCCAAGTGCTGCACAACTTCTCCTTTACGCTGCGCCAAGGAGAAAAAATGGCGCTGCTCGGCCGGAGCGGGTCTGGGAAATCAACGTCGCTTGCATTAATCGAGGGCGCCTTAAAACCGGACTCAGGAACAGTGACGTTAAACGGAGTGGAGACAGCGCTGTTAAAGGATCAGATTGCTGATGCGGTGGCCGTGTTAAATCAAAAACCGCACCTCTTTGATACAAGCATTCTAAACAACATCAGGCTTGGAAACGGAGAAGCAAGCGACGAGGATGTGCGCCGTGCCGCAAAACAGGTGAAGCTGCATGACTACATCGAGTCACTGCCTGACGGATATCATACTTCTGTTCAGGAAACCGGCATTCGGTTCTCCGGTGGAGAGCGGCAGCGGATCGCACTCGCCCGGATTTTGCTGCAGGATACGCCGATCATCATTCTCGATGAGCCGACAGTCGGTCTCGACCCCATCACCGAACGCGAGCTGATGGAAACGGTGTTTGAAGTGCTGAAAGGAAAAACGATTCTATGGATTACGCACCACCTCGCTGGAGTGGAAGCGGCCGATAAAATCGTGTTTCTCGAAAACGGAAAAACGGAAATGGAAGGAACGCATAAGGAACTGCTGGCGGCAAATGAACGGTATCGCCGCCTGTATCATCTTGACGTTCCTGTAAAATAGAAGACAGCCCATGAGGCTGTCTTTCAGCGTGTCGACAAACCCTCGCATTCGTTGTCAGTCCTGCGCGTTGGTGCTCACGAATTATAACATTCGCTCCGCTCCAATGCTCGACCTTCCTAGACTTCAAGGGTTTTCAATCACGCTGAAAAGATGACAAAATCCTAAAACAAAAACCGTTTTAGGATTTTGTCAACAATCTGGAAGACAGCCCCTGAGGCTGTCATTTTTTTGTTTGAAATAAAGAAGATACAGGAAAAATAGGAAGAGAAAACAGAGGAGGGATAGAGATGAATGTGCCAATTTGGACGGAAGAGCATGTGAGGGCCTCGCTCCCTGAAAGAGATGCGGAGAGCCATAAAGGAACGTATGGTACGGCTTTGCTGCTGGCGGGAAGCGACGACATGCCGGGCGCAGCGCTTCTTGCGGGGCTGGGGGCGATGCGGAGCGGTCTCGGAAAGCTTGTCATCGGCACGTCTGAAAGCGTGATCCCGCTGATTGTTCCTGTTTTGCCCGAGGCGACCTATTGGCGTGACGGCTGGATAAAAGCAGCGGCCTCTCAGCTTGAAGAGACGTACCGGGCCATCGCCATCGGATCAGGGCTTCCGCAAACTGAAAGCGTACAGCAGGCAGTTGATCATGTGCTTGCGGCGGATTGCCCCGTTATTTTGGATGCCGGAGCGCTGGCGAAGCGCACGTATCCGAAACGGGAGGCGCCCGTCATCCTCACTCCGCACCCGGGCGAGTTTTCCCGCATGACAGGGGTGCCGGTGAAAGAATTACAAAACAAAAGAGCGGAATACGCAAAGGAATGGGCGGCTCAGCTTCAGGCTGTCATTGTGTTAAAAGGAAATCAAACCGTTATCGCGTTTCCCGATGGTGATTGCTGGCGCAACCCAACCGGAAACGGGGCACTCGCCAAGGGCGGCACCGGTGACACGCTGACCGGCATGATATTAGGCATGCTCTGCTGCCATAAAAATCCGAAGCATGCCATATTAAACGCGGTTTATCTGCACGGTGCGTGCGCCGAGCTCTGGACGGACGAGCACTCCGCCCATACGCTGCTTGCTCACGAGCTTTCTGACATGCTGCCTCGCGTGTGGAAGCGATTTGAATGATAAAAAGCTGTCTTCATAGAGAAGACAGCTTTTCTTGATAACCCGCTCTTTTTTTCAGACGCGGTTTCATCAATACATAATAAAGAACAGAAGGAACGGCCAAGCCGACAATCCATGCGATGTCTCCGCCGCCAAACATTTTGGCCAGCGGTCCGATGTAAAAGGATGTATTGATAAACGGGATTTCCAGCAAGATGGACAGAACGAACGCAATCGTGGTGATCCAATTGACTTTTCCGTACGGCCCGTTCACATCGAACATGGCTTTGACTTGATACTTTCCGTGGCGGACGAAGTAGTAATCGACTAGATTGATTGCCGTCCACGGAATTAAGAAATAACTGATGAAAAAGATAAAATTCAAAAACAGCTCCATAAAATTGCTTTGCCCGAGAAGGCTTAAGACTGTGCCGACGAGCGTGACGCCAAGGATCATGATGATTCTGACTTTGGGCGTGACCTTTAATTTCAGAAACGGCTCAAGCGTTGTTGTCGTGGACATGAAAGCCCCATACAGGTTAAAGACATTGATCGCCATTTGCCCAAATAACACAATGATCAGCATAATGAACGAGAAGGGGCCGAACAATTGGACAATCTGGCTGCCTGAGTTTGCCGTAAAGTCAGGAAGTGCCGTCGTCAGCAAAGCGCCGAGCAGCATCATCCAGATGGAGCTGACAGATGTACCTGCATAGCTGTACCAAAACGTTTTGGACGCCGGTGTTTGAACTGGCAGATATCTTGAATAATCGGCAACATACGGCGCATAGGCCAGCTGCCACGTCGCGACAGCGCTGACCGCCACCAAGAAAATTGGCAGATCAACCGCTCCGGGAATCCAGCTGCCTGCCGGAATCGGCAATTGAAAAATGAGTATCGTTGCAGCAAAAAATACAGCAAAAGAGGTCCAAGAAAGGATTTTTTGCATTTTGTGAATCAAATCATGGCCGAAAATGGTGAGTAAAAAACATACGGCGCTTAAGCCTATAATGCTCCATGATCCCGGGATGGGAACAAAGCTGCTTAAGGTTCCAGCCGCCAGAATCGTACTGCTTGCGAAGAAACCAAGGTAGATAAACATGACTAGGAAGAGGGGAAGAATCGCTCCGATTACGCCGAATTGGGCACGGCTTTGAATCATTTGCGGGATGCCAAGCTGAGGGCCTTGCGCGGAATGAGACGCCATAAATATGGCACCGATTAAGGTTCCGCAAATAATAGCGGCAACACTCCAAAACAGATTAAGTCCCATTGCAACGGGAATCGTGCCAGTCACTAACGTGGTGATATGCATATTAGCCCCGAACCATACGGGAAATAAATCTTTCGCTTTACCATGTCTTTCTTCATTCGGAATATATTCAATCGTTCGCCTTTCTACTTTCAATGCATCGTCCTCCATATTGGATGTTTTTTTAAAATCGACATAAAGTCATAGCTTAACAGACTATGAGGGGGTTTACAAATGAGGATGTGCAGCCAAACGGTCGGGAAGCCTGATCTGTCAATGGCTGAAAAGAATTGTAAAAAAGCTGAACGCTTTTGAATCCGGTGTCGTCTTATAAGGCAGAAAAACAAAAAAAGGGGGGATCGCGGCCATTGGATACACATGAAGAACAGCAGCTGATTCAGCAGGCGAAAGAGGGAAACGACGAGGCGTTTACAGCCCTTTTCCACTATCATTATTCTTTTTTATATAAATACTTGTTAAAACTTTCCCTTCATCCTGACCTCAGCGAGGAGCTTGTTCAGGAAACCTTTCTGAAAGGGTACATTCATTTAAGAAGCTTCCAAGGCCGTTCCAAATTCTCCACGTGGCTGATTTCTATAGCATCCAGGCTCTATCTCGATCACCAGAAAAAGAGAAAGAGAGAATGGAAACGGAATCAGGCAGTTACGGAGGAAACAATCCGCAAGATCAAGTGGGACGTGTCAGTGAAAGGGGGAGAATGGAGCGAAACGCTGGATATGTTTTCAAAGCTGGATCCTAAATTGCGCACGCCAGTTTTATTAAGGCATTACTACGGCTATACCTACGCCGAAATCGGGCTGATGCTGCAGATCAAGGAAGGCACGGTGAAGTCCAGAGTTCATAAAGGGCTCCAGCAAATCAGAAAGGAGTGGAACGATGAATAAAGAAAAGCTTTCAATTCATTTCAAATCAGAATTGCAGAAAATTGATCAAACAGCCAATCCCTCTATACCAGATCAAAAAGAACTGCTTTACCAGCTGTTACAAATGAAAGCTGAACGCAGAAAAAAACTGATGAAAGAGATCATCTTATTTGTATTCTGTGCGCTGATGGTTGTGAGTGCGGCAATCCTGGCATTCACTCAAGCTCCCGCTGTGTTTATCGTGCTTCAGGTTTGTGTGCTTGCTGTTTTGCCGATTTTGATTGCGGCTGAGAAAAAAAGACATCTCGGTGAATGCGAGGTGGAGCGCCGATGACACAAACAGAAATTGTCATCATGGTTGCGGCTTATCTCATCGTATTGGCACAGGGGATCTTTTTATTTATTGATGCGAAAAAACGTAATCGCATGGCATGGGTATGGGGGATTGTCGGATTGATTCAAGCACCGATGCCTCTGATTTGTTATTACTTTTTTGTCATTAGGCCGGACCGGAAGAAAAGGGGGATCAAGCAATGAATATTTCTTGGGAAATGATTTTGCCGCTGATTGTATTGCAGCTTGTGCTGGCGGTGTTCGCTCTCATCAGCTGTATAAAGGAAGAGCGGACAAACGGGCCAAAGTGGATGTGGGCTGCAATCATTGTATGTATCAATATTATCGGGCCGATTTTATTTTTTACCGTCGGCAGAAAGCAAAGGTGAGCGGGCATGCTGTCTATTGAGTCATTATGTAAATCGTATCGGCATCATCGGGCTGTAAAGAATGTCAGTTTTCACGTGAATGAAAACGAGTGTGTCGCACTATTAGGCCCTAATGGAGCCGGTAAAACCACAACGCTGCAAATGCTGGCCGGGCTGCTTTCGCCAACCTCTGGAACCATCAAGCTGTTAGGGGAGAAAAAGCCGGACCGGCATTTGATTGGGTACCTCCCGCAGTATCCTGCTTTTTATTCATGGATGACCGCAAACGAATTTTTAACATTTGCCGGAAGACTGTCCGGTCTTTCGAAGAAAAAATGCCAAGAGGAAATCGGCGGGATGCTGGAATTTGTCGGCTTGCAGGAATCCGCGCACAAAAGGATCGGCGGCTTTTCAGGCGGCATGAAGCAAAGACTTGGTCTGGCACAGGCCCTGCTCCATAAACCGAAGCTTTTGATATTGGATGAACCGGTTTCTGCACTTGATCCGTCAGGACGGTTCGAGGTGCTGGACGTGATGCGGGAGCTGAAGAAGCATATGGCTGTTCTGTTCTCTACACACGTTTTGCACGATGCGGAGCAGGTGTGTGATCAGGTGGTGATCATGAAAAACGGAGAGGTTTCATGGAAAGGGGCGTTACAGCAGCTGAAAAAACAGCATCAAACAAACGTTTTCACCCTTACTGTAAAAGAGAAACTGAAGGGCTGGCTTGAAGAGAAGCCTTACGTATCAGCTATTGTCTATATGAATCCGTCCCAAGCTGTTTTCGAACTGCCAGATATACAAGCTGGCCGGACATTGTTGAGTGATTGTATCCGAACGGGATTGACCGTCACCCGTTTTGAACAGAAAACGGAGTCTCTTGAAGACGTCTATCTAAAGGTGGTGCACGCATGAAGGTGATGATGACGTTATTGCAGAAAGAATGGCTGGAAGGGTGGAAAAGCGGCAAGCTGATCTGGCTGCCGATTGCGATGATGATCGTAGGGCTCACACAGCCGCTGACCATTTATTATATGCCAGAAATCATTGAACACGGAGGAAACCTTCCTGACGGCATGAAAATCAGTTTTACGATGCCTTCCGGGTCTGAAGTGATGGTCAGCACGCTTTCCCAATTTAACACGCTTGGCATGGCTCTGATCATTTTCAGCGTTATGGGCAGCGTAGCGAATGAAAGAAATCAAGGCGTAACGTCGCTGATCATGTCGCGGCCTGTGACGGCAGCCCATTATATCGTGAGCAAATGGCTCACCCAAAGCATGATCGGCATTGCGTCGTTTGCAGCTGGATACGGGCTTGCTTATTATTACGTCCGGCTGCTGTTTGAGGATGCATCATTCAGCCGTTTTGCCGGAAGCCTTGGCCTCTACGCTCTTTGGATCATGTTTATTGTGACAGCCGGCCTTGCCGGAAGTACGATGTTTCGGTCTCTCGGAGCAGCCGCGGCTTCCGGGATCGGGCTGACAGCTGCCGTTTCCTTTGCTGTATCGCTATTTCCTGATGGTGCGAAATGGCTTCCGGCTGCGCTTTGCAAGCAGGCGGAGCATATCCTTCTTCATGGAGAGAGAGCGGATTTCTTCGGATGGTCGCTCACATTCTCCATTTTGTGCATCATGCTTCTGGCCATGTTTTCTGTGTGGCGCTTCCGGCGGTATGAAAGCTATTAATTGATCATGTTGCGTTTTTGCGCGAGCATCACAAGAAAGGCGGCAAATGCCAGTAACCCGGCTCCATAAAAAACCTCCGCAAGCCCGAAAAGCTGTGCGGTTTTTCCGGCAAGAAGGGGTCCGAGGAAGATGCCCAGCGCATAAAACGATTGATAAAACCCCATCACTGACATTTTCAAACGGGCAGAACTGATATCGACGACCCGGCTTAGCAGCAAAGGAAATACGAAACCGAGCGCCAGACCGATGCAGGCGTGTGTGATGCAAACCGTGAACAATGTAGCTGAAAAAGGAACGAATAGAAAACAGACTCCGGTGACAGCAAAACTGATGAGCATCACGAAGTAAGCAATTCGGCTTGTGAAGCGCAGAAACACAAAGCTTAGTGTGGCGGCTGCGTGAGGGAGGAAAAAAGCGCTCATCACCCAAAGCAGCTCCGCGTCACCCATTCCGAGCTGATTAATGAAAAGCGGCGTAAATCCAAACACTGTCATAAATAACACCGCATGAGCTGTCATAGAGAGGATGGTGAAAAGCTTCAGCTTCGGCAGCCGCAATGTGTCTTTGATGTATTGCGGCACACGAATTGTGTCGCGGTTCACTGGAGGAGCCGACGGGTCTTTAATAAAGCAGCAGATCACCAGACCGGCGGCCGAGGCTGCCAGCGCCATCCAAAACGGGACCTGCCTGCCTAAATGGGCTGCCGCAAGCCCGCAGAACACAATGCTGACAAACTGAGGCATGACGGTGAAAAACTGCATGATGCCCATTGCTTTTGACGCATTGCTATTGTTGAAATAGTGCGCGTATAAAATGGTCGCCATTACCCACATAGAAGCGGTTATCCCCGCAAACAGCCGCGCGGCCAGCACGAAGAAGAAAGAGTCAAACATCAGAAAAAGCAGGCTGCTGAGGACGGAAAACCCAAACCCGGCAATTAACAATTGCTTGCGCAGAGAAAACAGGATGTCTGACAGAAGGCCGAGCGGGAATCGCAGAAGGATTTGCGTGACCCCGTAGCTGCCGAGGATGATGCCGATTGCGCCGTATGAAAAGTGCAGATCCTCCAAATACAGGCTGAATACAGGAACATAAATATAGCCTGAAAACCAAAAACAAAATACCATGCATAAAAAAACGGCGTGATCTAAAGCGCCGATTGTTTTTTTCTGAGGAATCATATCCTGCTGTAATTCCATCGTTTCTCTCTCCCCCCTTTCCTTCCAGTACAACACAACTGCTGAAAGCGTTTCAATAGAAAAATAAAAAAACAGGACTTCAAAAAAGTCCTGTTCGCTGTTTTTAATACGGATCAGACGGATGGCTTTCCTGTTCAGCCTGTTTTGTAGCCTGTTCCGTTTCTGTTGTGCCGATCGGTCCGTTGCTGTTGTTCTCGGAGGCCTTTTTCAGTCCTTCTGCCACGCGTTTCCCGTAGTCCGGATCAGCTTTTGTGAAATTCTCAATCATCTGATCCTGGATTTCTTTGCGGCATGTAGAAAGCGTATTAACCAGGTTCGTGATCAATTCGTTCCGTTCAAATTCAGTAAATCTCCGGTACGTTTCTCCGGCCTGTCCGAAGTTGTTCGTTCTGTCGATCGCCTCGCGCTTTACATCGCCCTCGACATGCGGCGTATGATCTTTTCCATCCTGCTTCGCTTCTTTCAGCCCGCCCATAATGGAGGGCTCATAGTTGACGTGCGGATTTTGGCCTTCTGCTCTATCCACCCGATATTGCATTTGCCCGCCTTCCTGGTTGGTGGCGACATGCTTTTTCGGCGAATTGATCGGAAGCTGCAGGTAATTTGCTCCTACACGGTAGCGCTGCGTATCAGAGTAGGCAAACGTCCGCCCCTGGAGCAATTTATCATCTGAAAAATCAAGTCCGTCAACAAGCACTCCCGTTCCGAATGAAGCTTGCTCCACTTCCGCATGGTAGTTTTCCGGGTTTTTATTAAGCACCAATTTGCCGATCGGCTTCCATGGGAAATCGTCTTTATACCACAGCTTTGTCGGATCGAGCGGGTCAAAGTCCAGTTCGGGATGCTCATCATCGCTCATAATTTGGGCATACACTTCCCACTCCGGATAATCTCCATTTTCAATCGCTTCATACAAATCCTGTGTTGCATGGTTAAAGTTTTTCCCTTGAATCTCTTCCGCTTCCTTCTGTGTCAGGTTGCGGATGCCCTGCTTTGGTTCGAAATGGTATTTCACGAGAACGGCCTTGCCTTCCTCATTCACCCACTTATAGGCGTGTACGCCTGAACCCTGCATTTGCCGGTAGTTGGCCGGAATCCCCCAAGGCGAAAACAAGAAGGTGATCATATGTGTCGCTTCAGGAGACTGAGAGATGAAGTCGAAAATACGTTCACCATCTTGGATGTTGGTTACTGGATCAGGCTGAAATGCGTGCACCAGATCCGGAAATTTCAGCGGGTCGCGAATAAAAAAGATTTTCAGATTGTTCCCGACCAAATCCCAGTTTCCGTCGTCGGTATAAAGCTTAACGGCAAAACCGCGCGGGTCTCTCAATGTTTCAGGTGAGTGTTTTCCATGATTCACCGTAGAAAAACGGACAAATGCCGGTGTTTTCTTGCCTTTTTCCTGAAAGAGCTTAGCCCGGGTGTATTTTGAAATCGGTTCGTCTCCAAAGCTTCCGTACGCTTCAAAATACCCGTGTGCACCCGCTCCTCTGGCATGAACAACCCGCTCAGGAATGCGTTCACGGTCAAAGTGGCTGATTTTTTCGAGAAAATCATAGTTCTCAAGTGTTGTAGGCCCTCTATTCCCGACAGTTCTTACATTTTGGTTGTCAGTGACAGGGTGCCCCTGTCTGTTCGTTAAGGTATCCTCTGACTCGTTTTTCCCGGACGTCTTATGAGAAAGCGTATCCTCGCTGCTTTGGGCATTTGTTCCGTGATGTTTATTCTGATGATCATCATTCATTGGTTGACCCTCCTTTATTAACGGTAACAATATTCCCTGAATGGAAAGATTTTAAAACAGCCGTTTTTTTTCAGCTGCTTCGGGAATGGTACAATGTACAAAAATCGGTAAAAGGAGAGTTCGATTCGTGACGAGAGAAAAAAATCCGCTGCCCATCACGTTTTACCAAAAAACCGCTCTGGAGCTTGCCCCGTCGCTTCTTGGCTGCCTTCTGGTAAAAGAAACAGATGAAGGCACAGCGTCAGGCTATATTGTGGAAACAGAGGCCTATATGGGCGCCGGAGACAGAGCGGCCCACAGCTTTAACAACCGCCGGACGAAGCGGACTGAGATTATGTTTGCGGAAGCCGGACGAGTGTATACATACGTGATGCACACCCATACGTTGCTGAATGTCGTTGCCGCAGAAGTGGATGTTCCGCAAGCGGTATTAATCAGGGCGATTGAGCCTCATGAAGGCCAGCTGTTAATGGAGGAGAGAAGGCCGGGCCGGCGTCCGAGGGAATGGACAAACGGGCCCGGAAAGCTGACGAAAGCGCTTGGCGTCACGATGAATGACTATGGACGCTGGATCACGGAACAGCCGCTTTACATTGAAAGCGGGTACACACCGGAAGAGATTTCTACCGGCCCGCGCATCGGCATTGACAACAGCGGAGAGGCGCGCGATTATCCGTGGCGTTTCTGGGTGACGGGAAACAGGTACGTGTCACGTTAGCATGTTTAAGCAAAAGGCAATCAGGGGAATGGTTGAGAAAAAGAAGGGAGAATCGGAGCTTTGAAAAAGATGATCAAAACCGTTATCAAATGGGCGCCGGTCATTTACCCGATTGTTCGAAAAATCATGAAGGATCGCAAGGCGTCTAAACAAAAGAACATGTCCGCTTCCCGAACAGCCGGCTGAATCCGGCTGTTTTTTTATGGGTCAGTTTTCCCTCTTGTCCCTCCGATGTTCATTGACTTGCCATTCGCCCCATTATAGAATTTATATACATTTCGCATTCCTTCATCATCCTTTCTGCCTATTCACTTTATCCCTGCATCTACTTGATAGGAGGTTTTTCTCATGCTTCATGGGCGACTTCGTGATATTTTACGCTTGCTGATGGCGGCTGAAGCCCCGGTGACAAGCTCGTTTTTTGCCGCGCAATTAAACGTGACGACGCGGACGGTCCGCAATGATATAAAGGAATTGCAAGGCGTGATAAGCGGTCATGGTGCCTTTGTCCAATCGGTAAGAGGATCTGGTTACATACTCCGCATTCACGATGAGCAGACATTCAGAATGCTGCTGCAAGATGTATTTCAGCAAAAAAAGGGCCTGCCGGTGTTGCCGGAGGAGAGAATGGCCTATCTCATGAAACGTCTGCTGCTGGCGGAGCATTACCTCAAGCTCGATGAATTGGCTGAAGAACTATTTATCTCAAAATCTACACTCCAAACGGATTTAAAAGAAGTAAAGAAACGTCTGCTGCCCTATCGCATCGTCATGGAAACACGCCCGAATTACGGCTTCAAGCTGCGCGGGGACGAGGTCCAGATGAGGTACTGTATGGCAGAGTACATTGTCGATGAAAGAGAAACAGAGATTGATGTTCTGAATGAAAAGGCTGATATATTGCCAGATGAAGAAATCGAAATCATCCGTTCAGCCATCCTGAAAAAAATCAAAAACGACCGCATCCCTCTGTCTAACTTAGGACTGAATAACCTCATCATCCATATTGCCATCGCTTGTAAACGGATCAGAACGGAAAACTACGTATCTCTTTTCCCGGAAGATATGGATCATATCCTGCATCAAAAAGAATACCTGGCTGCCGAAGCCATCGTAAAAGAGCTGGAATCAGCACTTGCCGTTACGTTTCCGAAAGACGAGACGGCCTATATCGCCATGCATCTCCTCGGCACAAAGCGAATGACACAACCACAATGCGGGGAGGACACATTTTCAATAGACGAAGAAACCGATCTGCTGACATTTGCTATGATAAAGGCCGTTGATCGAGAACTGAAGCTCGGAATCTTGCATGACAAAGAGCTGAAAATCGGCTTAGCGCTCCATATAAAGCCGGCAATCAGCCGCAACCGATACGGCATGAACCTGAGAAATCCGATGCTGGCAGCGATCAAGGAACACTATCCTCTCGCTTTTGAAGCCGGGATCGTTGCCGGAATGGTGATAAAGGAACAAACGGGCATCGACATTCATGAAAACGAAATTGGTTATTTGGCCCTCCACTTTGGCGCCGCGATTGAAAGGAAAAAAACAGAAAGCCCGCCGAAGCGCTGTATCATTGTGTGCGCATCAGGTGCCGGGAGCGCTCAGCTACTGCGTGAAAAACTCCGCTCCCATTTCGGCAAACGGCTCGATATTCTAGGAACTGCTGAGTATTACAGTCTTGACCAGATGTCCTATGAATCCATTGATTTTGTCATCAGCACCATCCCGATCAAAAAAGAGCTCCCTGTACCAGTGCTGAAGGTCAACACACTCTTGGGCGGAACCGACTTTATAAAAATCGAATCCATTCTGAGTGATGAAAAAGAAAAAGCAGCCCGCTACCTGAAAAAAGAACTCGTGTTTTTCCAGAAGGATCTGCGCTCAAAAGAGGAAGTGATTCAATTTTTAGGGCAGAAAGCAGTTGATTGCGGCTATGCCGAAAAAGAAATCATAGAATCCATTTTTGAACGAGAAGACATGTCGCCAACGTGCTTTGGCAATCTTGTTGCCATACCGCACCCGCTCGTTCCGCAGACAAAAACAACATTTTGGGCCGTTTGTACGCTCAAAAAACCGATAGATTGGGAGAAGCAGCGTGTTCAATTTGTCTGTTTGCTTTGTGTCGAAAAGGAGAACAAAGCGGATTTGCAAAGCATGTATAAACTGCTTGGCAGCATTTTGGATGACCCGGCGGCGGTGAACCAGCTGATCAAATGCCGTTCGTATCAAGAGCTTTCGGATGTGTTTGACCAAAAAATGCTGAACTGACAGCCTGTATATACCTTTTTTCCGTTTCCTGCGGAAAAACCTTGAGTGTTTATGAAAGCGATTTCATAATATGATGATATCAACAACAGGACATGACAAAATTGATCAAACTCTAGGGGGTCTTTTACATGAATATATTACTCGTTTGTGCAGCAGGCATGTCTACTAGCTTACTGGTGAGCAAGATGGAAAAAAGTGCGCAGGAACAAGGAAAAGACTATACCATTTGGGCAGTTTCAGGTGATTCTGTACAAAATCATATTGATAAAGCGGATGTATTGCTTCTCGGCCCGCAAGTCCGTTATATGCTTCCGCAGCTGAAAAAACTAGGAGAGTCAAAGGGGGTTCCGGTAGACGTCATTAATACCGTCCATTATGGCACGTGCAACGGGGCAGAAGTGCTGAAATCGGCTGAACAGCTTGGATATGTGTCATAGAGAGGGGCGGGCTATGTGAATAAAGTCAATCAGATCTTAGAAGAAAAGGTCATGCCTATAGCGGGAAGAATTGCGGGACAGCGCCATTTGCAGGCGCTGCGTGACGGTATCATCCTTACGATGCCGCTGATTATCATCGGTTCCTTTTTCCTCATCATCGGCAACCTCCCGATCCCGGGATACGCTGAGTTTATGGCAAAAACGTTTGGCAGCGCCTGGTCTGAAAAGCTGGCCTACCCAGTTGACGCCACCTTTGAAATTATGGGTCTGGTCGCCGCGTTCGGCATCGCCTACCGGCTCGCCGAGAAATACGGTGTTGATGCCTTGTCGGCCGGAGCTATTTCACTTGCGGCATTTTTGTTAGCGACACCGTATCAAGTGCCGTTTACGCCTGATGGTTCGACGAAAGAGATTATGGTCGGCGGCGGGATTCCGCTTTCACTCATGGGAAGCAAAGGCCTGTTTGTCGCCATGATTATCGCGATGGTGTCCACAGAGATTTACCGCCTCATTATCCAGCGCAATTTGGTCTTCAAAATGCCGGATGGCGTTCCGCCGGCAGTCAGCAAGTCATTTGTCGCGTTAATCCCCGGTTTTGCCGTCATCTTCCTGATTTGGGCAGCCCGGCTGATTGTTGAAGCGACACCGTTTGAAAGCCTTCATAATATTGTAAGCGTTTTACTGGGAACGCCGCTTTCCATTCTTGGCGGAAGCCTCGGAGGCAGCCTTGTCGCAGAAGCCGTCAAAATGCTTTTATGGGCCTGTGGCCTTCACGGCGCCAACATTGTCGGCGGCGTCATGGCACCGATTTGGTACGGCGCCATGGATGCCAATAGGATCGCGTTCCAAGCGGGTGAGGAGCTGCCTAAGATTTTCACCCAGCAGTTTTTTGATATCTGGATCAATATCGGCGGAAGCGGAGCCACTTTGGCACTGGTTGTCACGATGTTCCTGCGCGCCCGAAGCAAACAAATGAAGCAGCTCGGAAAGCTTGCGATCGGGCCGGCCATCTTCAATATTAACGAACCAATTATTTTCGGAATGCCGATCGTCATGAACCCGATGCTCTTACTTCCGTTTATCATCACGCCGCTTGTCACAGTGACACTCACATACATCGGAATGAGCACCGGACTTGTTGCTAAACCGGCGGGTATCGCAGTTCCATGGACCATGCCGCCGATCTTTTCAGGCTATCTGGCGACAGGGGGAAAAGTCTCAGGTGCGGTCATGCAAGCCATTAATATCGCCGTATCCTTTGTTGTCTACTACCCGTTCTTTAGAATGTGGGATAAACAGAAGCTGAAAGAAGAAAACGATCTGGAGCTGGTCCAACCGCCTGCAGCATCAGATGACAAAGAAGCGGCTCTGTAGAGAAAGGAAGTGAATCGCGTGAATGAGAATATGGAGCAAATCATTTTTCAAATTATCCTTCACGGAGGAAACGGAAGGAGCTCCGCAATGGAGGCCATTGCCGCTGCGAAAAGCGGTGACGCAGAAGAAGCGCGGAAAAAGCTTCAAGAGTCCGCAGAAGAATTAACAAAAGCCCATCATTATCAGACAGAGCTGATCCAAAATGAAGCGGGCGGAGAAAAAACGGAAATGACGCTTCTGATGGTGCATGCACAGGATCATTTAATGAATGCGATGACAGTGAAGGATCTGGCGGCGGAGTTCATTGAGTTATATGAAAAAATCACTGAGCAAAGGGGAGCAAGCATATGACAAAAGGATTGAAGATTGTAACGATTGGCGGAGGTTCAAGCTACACGCCAGAGCTCGTGGAAGGGTTCATTAAACGGTATGATGAGCTGCCTGTCCGTGAATTATGGCTCGTCGATATCCCTGAGGGCGAAGAAAAGCTGAATATTGTCGGTACGCTCGCCAAACGGATGGTTGAAAAAGCCGGCGTCCCAATCGACATTCACCTTACGCTCGACCGGAGAAAAGCGCTGAAAGACGCAGACTTTGTCACGACTCAATTCCGTGTCGGGCTTCTGCAGGCAAGAGCTAAGGATGAACGCATCCCATTAAAATATGACGTCATCGGCCAGGAAACGAACGGCCCGGGAGGCCTGTTTAAAGGGTTGCGAACGATTCCGGTCATCCTTGAGATCGCAAAGGATATCGAAGAGCTCTGCCCGAATGCATGGCTCGTCAATTTCACAAACCCTGCCGGCATGGTGACAGAGGCCTTGCTTCGTTACTCTAACCTGAAGAAAGTCGTCGGTCTCTGTAACGTTCCGATCGGCATCAAAATGGGTGTAGCCAAAGCGCTTGACGTAGATGTGAACCGCGTAGAAGTCCAATTCGCCGGATTAAATCACATGGTGTTCGGGCTGGATGTTTTCTTGGACGGCGTAAGTGTGAAGGATCAAGTAATCGAAGCGATGGGTGATCCGAAAAACGCAATGACGATGAAAAACATCTCAGGAGCAGAGTGGGAGCCGGACTTTTTAAAAGCGCTCGATATCATCCCTTGCGGCTACCACCGTTACTATTTCAAAACAAAAGAGATGCTGGAGCATGAACTGGAAGCATCACAAACGGAAGGCACCCGCGCTGAAGTTGTGCAGAAGGTCGAAAAAGAGCTGTTCGAACTTTACAAAGATCCGAACCTTGCGATCAAACCGCCGCAGCTGGAAAAACGGGGCGGTGCTTACTACAGCGATGCAGCGTGTAACTTGATCAGCTCCATTTACAATGATAAACACGACATTCAGCCGGTGAACACGGTCAATAACGGCGCAATCGCCAGCATCCCAGACGATTCCGCGGTTGAAGTGAACTGCGTGATGACGAAAAACGGCCCTAAGCCAATAGCTGTCGGCGACTTGCCAGTGTCTGTCCGGGGCCTCGTTCAGCAAATCAAATCCTTTGAGCGTGTCGCGGCAGAAGCGGCGGTCACAGGCGACTATCAAACAGCACTCCTCGCCATGACGATTAACCCGCTCGTTCCATCCGACACTGTGGCCAAACAGATTTTAGACGAAATGATGGAGGCGCACAAAGCGTACCTGCCGCAGTTCTTTAACAAAATTGAAGCGTAAAAAAAGCCGGCCCAGTGGCCGGCTTTTTTCTTATTTGCTTTCAGTCAGCGCTGCAACTTCAGTCGTCCATCCGAATTCATCCGCGACAGTGCCTTTTTGAATGCCTGTAATCGTGTCATATAGTTTTTTTGCGATTTCTCCTGTTTCACCGTTGTTAATCGACAGTGTTTCATCCTGCCAGATCAGCTCACCGACCGGGGAAATAACAGCAGCTGTACCGGTTCCGAAGGCTTCTTCAAGGATGCCGTCTTTATGGGCTTGGATGACCTCATCGATCGCAATTTTCCGTTCTGAAACGGAAAGGCCCCAATGCTTAAGCAAGGCGATGACGGAATTGCGCGTAATGCCTTCCAGGATGCTTCCGTTCAGCATTGGCGTTACAATTTCACCGTTGATTTTGAAGAAGATGTTCATGCTTCCGACTTCTTCGATGTATTTCTTTTCAATCCCGTCCAGCCAGAGTACTTGAGAAAATCCTTTCTCTTCGGCTACCTGCTGCGCTTTTAAGCTTGAAGCGTAATTCCCTGCGGTTTTGGCATTTCCCGTTCCGCCTTTTACCGCACGGACAAATTCACTTTCAACAGCGATTTTGACCGGCTTGATGCCTTCTTTGTAATATGAGCCGACCGGAGAAAGAATGATAAAGAGCTTATACGTATGAGATGCCGCAACACCGAGGAAAGGCTCGGTGGCGATGATGAACGGACGGATATAAAGGGACGTGCCCTCCGCATTCGGAATCCAGTCTTTATCGATCGCGACAAGCTGTTTTAAGCCTTCGAGAACCTGTTCTTCATCGATTTGCGGGATGCAGAGGCGGTCGTTTGATTGATTCAGGCGCTCCATATTTTTTTCCGGTCTGAAAAGCAGGACATGGTCATCCTCTGAGACGTAAGCCTTTAACCCTTCAAACACGGTTTGGCCGTAGTGATATACCATTGCCGCTGGGTCCATTGAAATAGATTGATAAGGAATGATTCTTGGGTCGTACCATCCTTTATCCGCCGCGTAGTCCATTACAAACATGTGGTCTGTAAACACTCTTCCGAACGAAAGCTGATTTGGGTCTGGTTTCGGTTTTTTGGTTGATGTCAATTCAACACGAATCGTTTGTTTAGTCATGGTCAATCTCCCTGCTGTTAAATTGTTTATATTATCAAACTTATTTGAAAATAATTTATATTCTATTGTATACCTTCAACAAATATTCGCAATAGGTTTGCTCAAATTTGTAAGAAATTCATAAGAAAAAAGCAGGAGAAATTAATTCTCCTGCGTGTTCATTTGTTCGAACACCCTGTCATAATCGGCGCGAGTGGCATTCCGAAGACCTTCAACACGTTCATTTGTAATCTCTTGTTTGCCTTCTTTCAAGCCGTCCAAGAAATATTGAACATATTCTTCAGCTGAAATGCCGCGGTATGTCAGGCCTTGTTTATCGCGTGATTTTTGGTTTAATCCCGTGTCCACCATAGGAGGCGCCATTTCAATCACTTCCACGCTCGTATCGCGAAGCTGGTGTCTGAGTGTAAGCGAGAACGAGTGAAGCGCCGCTTTTGTTGCACAGTACACCGGATAAACAGCTAACAGGTTAAACGCAAGCCCCGACGTGACCTGAACAATTGCCGCGTCGGGCTTCTTCATCAAATGAGGTGTGAAAAGAGCTGATAAATGGACAGGCGCTTGGAAATTAAGTTCAATTTCATCTCCGTCCTCAAAAAGCTCCTCTGTCCCTTTTTTGAAGTCGATCTCCTTTTGAATGCCGGCGTTATTGACCAGAACATTCAGGTTCGGAAATTTCTTTAGAGCCCATTCAAACAATGCTTCCCGCTGCGAACGGTCTGCAACATCACATTGCTTTGTATGGATGTTTGGGAGCTGCTGCTTTGCTTCTGTAAGACGCGCTTCGCTGCGTCCGCAAATCACGACTTCATTACCGAGCTCCAGCAGCCGCTTGGCCAGTTCAAGCCCAATGCCTGCGGAACCCCCTGTAATTAAAACCGTATTGCCTGTCATCTTCATTAATGTACACCTCTTACTAGTTGGCTGTGATTCCTTTACTATTTCAAATCTTAGCAGGAAATATGCAGCAGCGTCCTACGAGATGCTCAGGATGAAGTGACTTTTCCGGTTTTATAAAATTCGTCAATTGCTTTATCGACGTACACCCAGCCTTTCCAGCCGATGTGAATGGTATCTTTCATGAAATACGGGTCATATTCATGCCCTGAAAAATCAGCAACCTGGAAACCCTTCGCTCTAATCTGCATATTCACTTTTTTGTAATAGTCAGTGCGGCCTTTTTTCGGGAAGCCTGTGTAGTCGTACCATTTTCCGTTAACAGGGATGGTGACAAACATAGGCTCTGCACCCGCATCCTTCAGGATATCAAGCATCATTTCAAAGTCGCCGTATTCCGGTGACACCGCATACGATCTTCCTTTGTTTTTCCCTTTCAGCTTTGGCACTTTCGGCTTCAGCTTTTTATAAACTGGATTGTCGATATGAAAATCGTTAGATCCGGAATGGCGTTTGCCTGATTGATCTGCGAGTTTATTTAATTCAGACCATGACTTATCCTTTACTGACTGCGAGATATAACGCTTTGGCCCGGATGATTCCGTCGCTGAATAATACATGTCTTTCTTTTCCAGCATGCTGTAATAGACTTTTGCCGCCGGCTTCAGCGCGTTTGCTTTCCATGTCTGGCCGTTTATCATTGCTTTGTACAGCTCGGAAAGAATCGCATCGTTTTGCACGGCCTTAAAGCGCAGCATGCGTTTCATCATTTTCTTTTTCACATCAGGGTCGATCTGCTCGTTAAATGCCAAATCTAGCCCTTGCAGCGCAGAATAGTTCGGGGCGAAATGCTGTTCATCAGACCCGCGCTTAATAAACCATTGCGGAGACACGATGAATACGATTTTTTTGCCTTTCAGCTGATCCATATGGGCAGCGAAGTTTAAAGAATGAATCAATGACTGGGACCCGCCTTTGCCGACAAGGTATGGCGTGAACCCCTCATTGTTTACTTGAAAATAATTAGATGGGTGGAACTCGTCCAGCCGGGAAAGCTCAGAAGACCCGTAAATCGGAAGATATGTCGGATCTTTGAGCATTTGATCTTGTAAATAAAGCCCTTGAAACATACTTGGGTTCAAGGCTGTTGCTGACTCTTTCACCCGTTTATCGGTGATGAAGCCTGTCAGCCATGAAGATGGAATTGCGATGGCGCCTGCGAATAGAATAAACGCCAAAATAATTGGACCGAAAAAACGCTTTTTCATTATTTCAACTCAGACAGCTGATTTACAATGTTGTTAGGCGTATTCCAAACATCCCGGTCAAATTCAGTGATCGGCACTAAAATATCAAAACGGTTTTCAATCGCAAGCAACAATTCTACTGTTCCAAAAGAATCAAGCAAACCTTCTTCAAAAATTTCAATATCAGGATTTTCCTTTACGATGTCATCCTGGCAAACCTCTGCTAAAACATCTAATACCTCTTGTTTAAAATCCATAGCTTTCTAATCTCCTTTAATGGTGGTGATGAAATAATTTTCCTGAGAAAATATAAAACCCGAAGCAAACGAAGTGGAACGTGATCACAATAGCGAGAACGGTTGTCCAGCGGTTGGACGGCAGCCATTTATATTTCTTATTCCACTTCTCGAAAAAGTTGTAACACGTCATCAGCACGGCGTGATAGAGGCCGTAGATGATATATTGCGGCGCAAGCCCGTGCCAAACCCCCATCAGCATAAACAGCAGGAAATACCCGATGTTTGAGACAGCCATACGGTTTTTGATCCACTTTTTCTTTGTCATCCAAAATACGAATCTCATAAACACATAATCTCTAAACCAAAATGACAGAGACATATGCCAGCGATTCCAGAAATCTTTAATATTTTTACTGATAAACGGTTTATTAAAGTTTTCCGGTGATTTAATGCCCATGATATAGCTGACCCCGACGGCAAACATCGTGTAGCCGGCGAAATCAAAGAATAAATACATGCTGTAGCCGTACATGTACAGCAGGTTCCCAAGAATCTTATTGTGCGTGATCGCGGGAAGATTCATGATGAAGTACGTATTGATTGCATAGCCGATAATAAACTTGTACAGGAAACCGATAAAGATCTTATGAATCCCTGTATACAATAGGTCGGCGTATTCTTCTTTCGTCCAAGCCTTCTGTTCATCCTTGACGAACCGGCGGTATCTGTCGATCGGACCGGAGGAAATCGTCGGGAAAAACAGGATGAAATACAGTAGGCGGTGCAGCGGCAGCTGTTCCTTCAGCAGACCGTCCCTTGCTTCCATAATCAGCTGAACGCCTTTAAAGGTTAAATACGAAATCCCTAAAAAGCTGATCAGGTTATGTGGCGGGTGATGCGGCTGCGGGTGTGAAAGAAACGGCCATATTTTTGACAAGAATAAAGGCAGAATCGCCGCGATAACAGCTCCGCAAAAGACAAAGCCGCTGTTCGCTTTCTGCCGGTACGCCAGATAGCCGCTGATCAAGAGCACCTGCCATATCGTAAACAGACACAGTGCGATGACCCCATGTAAGTCGTGCGAAAAAATTAAAGCCAATATAATGATAGATATGAACATGTTGTATGCTTGAAATCTTTTTCCGTTCAGGCCGAGAATGATCGTCGGCAGAAGAAGAATGCCAAGCAGTATAAAGAATAAAAACGAGCTGTAAGGCGTCATACAAGAACCTCTTCGCCGATGCGCTTCCGGTCAATTTTGCCGTTGGCCGTCATTTGAATGTGATCCTGATAGATGAATTTTCTCGGGATCATATACGCCGGAAGGGAAGCGGCAAGCTCTTTTTTAATGGCGCTTGTCAGCTGGAACTCCTTCTGGAACTCATGCTCCTCAGGCACAACAGCAGCGATCAGGTACTCGACTGTTCCGTTTGGCTGATACGGAATCACAACAGCAGAACGAACGTACTGAGACTGTCTGACATGGAACTCAATTTCCTCAAGCTCCATTCGGTAGCCGTGAAGTTTAATTTGGAAATCCAAACGTCCTTGGCAGAAAATCTGACCATCTTGGATATAGCCAGCATCGCCAGTCCGGTATGCCCACTGTCCTTCATAAGAGAAAAACGCTTTTTCCGTCAGCTCTGGCTCACCAAGGTAGCCTCGGCTTACGCTCGGCCCTGCAATGACGATTTCTCCTTTTTCTCCATCAGGAAGCGGCTGTCCCTGTTCATCCATAATGAAAATGTTCATATCTGGCTTGGCGAAGCCGACTGGAAGCGATTCGTTGCGGCTGATGACGTCACTTGTAATTTCAACGGATGTGACAGCCACTGTCGCTTCAGTCGGACCATACGTATTAAAGATTTTTGCTTTCGGAAAACGCTCAAGCAGCGCATTTGCCACAGAAACCGGTAGAACCTCTCCGCAAAACATAAATGTGTCTGCATCAGGCAGCAGGTCTTGTGAAAAACCTGGGTCCATCAGGCACATCTGCACAAAGGAAGGCGTTGATGTCCACACATTCAGCCCGGACTTCTTCAGCTCTTCGAATAAGATTTTCGGCTTATTCACAGCATCCTTTGTCACGCAGTGTAAAGTCCCGCCTGATTGAAGGCATGGATAAAGATCCATGACAGATAAATCAAATGAAAACGGCGCTTGGTTTAAAAATGTTTTTCCTCCGTTGACTGGAAAGTCTGCACAAATCCAGTCTGTGAAGCTTTGAAGATTCGCCGCGGAAATCTGCACGCCTTTTGGATTTCCCGTGCTTCCGGAAGTGTAAATGATATAAAATGTCTCGTGTTCCTTGACCCATTGATCTTGGCTGACAGAGCCGCCTTCGTTTTCCAGCAGTTCTTCTGCTGAAACCGTCTGAATCTGCTGGCTGTCTGTATCAATTGGAAGTCCGGCTGCATTGATCAGCAATTCTGCTCCAGAGCTTTCGATAATTTTCGCAATCCGCTCGGACGGAATGGACAGATCAACCGGAATATAAGGATGTCCCGCTTTGACGCTTCCTAAGAAGGAAACGATCATACAGGGCTCCATATGGCCGTACACAAGGATAGGAGATTTCTTTTCCCCAGAAATGCGTTTTTGAATCGCGGCAGCCGCTCGGTCAGACTGCTCCCATAATTCCTGATACGTGAGCGACTGGCCTTGAGAGCGGAAGGCATCGGTTTGCGGATAAGATTCCGCATGTGTTTGAATAGCATGTAAAAGTTTCATAGTTATTCTCTCTCCAATTAGAAATCGTTATAAATATATGAACCGGTATTCGCGGTGTGAAAACCATACATAAAAAACAAAACAAGCAGTATCATCAAATAAAATCCTGTATGACATGTCCACTTGACAGCGGGCTTTTCATACAGCTGTTTCATCAATTGCAGCATATCAAAAATTCCCTTCCCGTTTTTTCGACAATCACATGAGTATTTGACGATTAGATGCTCAAAAAGTTTCATTTTTTCCCTAATCTCCCTCAAAATAATATATCGGCGTCTGCTTTTGAAAATGAAACTTTATACCTGCAAGGGCAAGAATGGAAAGTCTCGAGCTGATTTATAATAAAGGAAAACCTACATGGAGTCAAAAGATCTTTTTAACTTTTAAAAAGCGTAATGTACTTAAAAAAATTTTTCTGTACCTATTCGTTCGGGTGAAAGCAGAAACCTAATGAAATCGGGGCGGAAAGCGTATAATAAGAAAGAAAACGCCTTCTTGCGGTATCTTGTGAAATGAGGGAGAAGTCATTATGATAGATAAGGAAGCAAAAGGAGTTTTTATCAAGCTGCCGGCTGAAAAAAAGTAAGCCTTTTAATAGAAAGGAAGAGGAAGATGAACCAAACAAATAAGGGTGAGGGTCAGACAGCGCCGGAAAAAGAAAGCATGGGGCAGATCCTTTGGCAGTTAACCCGTCCTCATACGTTAACCGCATCGTTTGTGCCTGTGCTGCTCGGAACGGTTTTGGCGATGTTTTATGTGAAGGTTGATCTGCTGCTGTTTCTGGCTATGCTGTTTTCTTGCTTATGGATTCAAATTGCGACGAACTTATTTAATGAATACTACGATTTTAAACGCGGGCTAGATACAGCAGAATCTGTCGGAATCGGAGGGGCGATTGTACGCCACGGAATGAAGCCTAAGACGATTTTGCAATTAGCCCTCGCATCATACGGGATTGCCATTCTGCTCGGTGTCTATATTTGCGCAAGCAGCAGCTGGTGGCTCGCTGTGATCGGCCTTGTCGGCATGGCGATCGGCTACCTGTATACAGGCGGGCCGCTGCCGATTGCATACACGCCGTTCGGCGAGTTATTCTCAGGCATTTGCATGGGTTCAGTGTTTGTGCTGATTTCGTTTTTCATTCAGACAGATATGATCAACACACAAAGCATTTTGATTTCGATCCCGATTGCGATTCTTGTCGGCGCGATTAACCTGTCGAACAACATCCGCGATATTGAAGAGGACAAAAAAGGCGGACGCAAAACATTGGCGATTTTGATGGGGCATAAGGGAGCTGTCACTCTCTTGGCTGCGTCGTTTGCTGTCGCTTATATTTGGGTTGTCGGCTTGGTCATTACCGGTGCCGCAAGCCCGTGGCTGTTTGTCGTCTTTTTGAGCGTGCCTAAGCCAGTTCAGGCAGTGAAGGGCTTCGTCCAAAAAGAATTGCCGATGAATATGATTGTCGCAATGAAATCAACAGCCCAAACGAATACATTTTTCGGATTCCTGCTATCGATCGGATTATTGATCAGCTACTTCCGATAAAACCGAAAGACCGCCCGTTTCGTGCGGTCTTTTTTTGTTACATTCGACAGTATTTTGTAAAAAAAATCATAGAACCTTGCAGCAGGCAGGCACGTCTAGTACATGGACAGCGGATAAAGATCCGTTAAAGGAGATGACGAAAATGGATTTATCTGTAACACATATGGACGATTTAAAAACGGTAATGGAAGATTGGAAAAATGAATTATTAGTTTATAAATTTGCGCTTGATGCGCTGGATACAAAGTTCTCAATTATCAGCCAGGAATATAACCTCATACACGGACACAACCCGATTGAACATACGAAATCCCGTGTCAAAAGCTTTGAAAGCATCGTGAATAAATTAATGAGAAAGGGCTGCGAGATTACGACAAAGGAAATGAAGGAGCACATCAATGACATTGCGGGTGTGCGCATCATTTGTTCCTTTATTTCTGATATTTATAATGTCGTAAATGTGTTGAAGCAGCATGAAGATTTGAGAATCGTAAAGGTGAAGGATTATATCCAGACGCCAAAACCGAACGGCTACCGAAGCCTGCATTTAATCATTGAGATGCCTGTGAATTTAACGAACCGTGTGGAATACGTCAAAGCAGAAATTCAAATCAGGACGATCGCGATGGATTTCTGGGCGAGCCTTGAACATAAAATTTACTATAAATTGAACAATGACGTTCCTAAGCAATTAACAGATGAGCTGAAGGAAGCCGCGGAGATCGCCCATTATTTAGATGAGAAAATGCTGGGGATTAAGAAAGAAGTGGATTGATGAACATTATATTTTACAAAAGCGAAGCCTGACAAGGTTTCGCTTTTTTGCTTTGCTAGTACTTTCTATACCAGTATAAACTCACTTCTGTTTCTATGATTGCACCTGCTTTATCATGCATGAAGAAAGGAGGCAAACATGAAACATTCCATTTCATTATCGAGAGGTTTGATCTTTCTGATGGCGGTGACTAGCGGGTTTACTGTCGCTAATGTCTATATCAATCAAACATTGCTTGTCAGCATGGCAGGCACGTTTCATGTGACAGCGGCACAAGCTGGGATGATTGCTACATTGGCGCAGATCGGCTATGCAGCGGGGAATCTGCTGCTTGTTCCATTGGGAGATCTATTTGAACGCCGCCGCTTCATTGTGGGCCTGCTGTTCTTAGTGGGGGTTTGCTCAGCCGCTTCAGCGTTAGCTGTAAGCTTTTCATGGCTGGCCGTCACAAATTTATTGCTGGGGTTCTTCACGATTATTCCTCAAATCCTTGTGCCGTTTGCGGCAGGTTTAGCAAATGACAAGAACAGAGGAAAAGTACTCGGAAACGTAGCTATCGGCTTGGTTTGCGGAATATTAGGTGCGAGAGTGGTCAGCGGGGCGATAGATGCCCAATATGGCTGGCGTGTGATGTATTGGATTGCCTGTGCAGCAGCCGTCATCATTATGCTGATCATTCGCTTCTGCTTTCCGAAAAGCAAAGGGACACATGCCGTTGGTTATGGAAAACTCATTTCTTCATTATTTCCGCTTTTGATCAAGGAGAAAGCATTAAGAAAAGCATGTGTAAACCAAGGCTTCATGTTCGGCGCCTTCAGTTTATTTTGGACGACGTTAGTGTTTATGGTGAGTGAACCGCCATTCTCGTTTGGCAGCCAGACTGCCGGAACAATCGGTTTGGTGGGGATTGGCGGGGCTTTTGCGACTCCTCTGATCGGCCGGATTATTGATCAAAAAGGAGCGGCTTTTGCCAACAAGCTTTGTATGTCTTTTACCTTATTGTCATTTGTATTGTTAATGGCGGGCCGGACCTCAATGCTTGTGATTGTGCTGGGCGCTTTATTCATCACTATGGGCATTCAGGCGAACCAGGTGGCATGTCAGGCGGAGATTTTCCAGTTGTCCGCTGATATGAGAAGCAGATTGAATGGCATCTTTATGGTCAGCACGTTTTTAGGCGGCGCCTTGGGGTCGTATGCAGGCGGTGCAGTCTGGATGCTGTTTCATTGGAACGGCGTTTGTATTCTGGGGATGATCATGATTGGTATTGCCTTCAGTTCAAGGATTACCATAAATCGAGCTGCTAAACAAAGCGATATCAGAAGGGAGATAGAAGCTGGTGCAAACAAGTGAACATTATAAAAAAGGGTTAGATATTCTAAAACAAATTGATGAGGAGAACTATGAAGCGATCGTAGACAGTTTTAAACAATCCATCGCTCCGGACCTTGGTGTGCTTGCTCTGGAGTTTAATTACGGACAGATTTTTTCAAGACCGGGCCTTGATCTGAAATCCAGATTATTAGCAACAGTTGCCGGATTGACTGCATTGGGCAATACGCAACAGTTAAAATTCTATATTAACGGAGCCCTAAATGTCGGATGGACACAAGAAGAACTCATAGAAGTGATGATGCAGATGATTATTTACTCAGGATTCCCGAATGCGCTGAATACCATTTTGCCTGTGGCTGCGGAAGTATTTGCAGAACGAAACAAATAATATAAAAACCTTCTCCTTTTTTATGTAGAATACAAATAGGAAATTCTATGCAGGAGGAGAGTGTGTATGTGGACGGTATGGCAGAAAAACGGAAAGAACTTGGTGAATTTTTAAAATTAAAAAGGGCGCAGCTTTCTCCGCAAGAATTCGGATTGCCTTTAGGCACCAGAAGGAAAACGACAGGCTTAAGAAGAGAGGAAATGGCCCAGCTGGCCGGTATCGGTGTCACATGGTACACATGGCTGGAGCAGGGAAGGGATATTCGGGTATCGACACAGGTACTGGAAAGCATATCAAGAGTGCTCAAATTGAATTACGAGGAAAAACGCCATGTCTTTCTGTTGGCAGGACATCATGTTCTTTTAGATGATCAGGATGAGGAAAACAAGAGCCTTCCTCTGGCTGTGCGGCACTTTATTGATCATTTAACCAATTGCCCTGTTTATGTGACTGACGAAAAGTGGGACGTTATTGCTTGGAACACGGCGGCTTGTGCGGTGTTCGGCGATTTTGGCCAAATGGGCAGAAAGGAAAGGAACGCCATATGGCGATGTTTCACGTCGAAAGAGTACCGGAATCTGCTGGACGACTGGGAAAGCCACGCCAAAAAACTCATCGCACAATTTCGATCGACAGCCAGCCGGTTTCTCGGGGAAGCATGGATAAAAGAGCTGATTGATGAGTTAACTGAAGTAAGCCCAGAATTTAAAAAATGGTGGAACCACCACGAAGTGTTAGGCACACACGCAGGAGAAAAAGTACTTCATCACCCGGCAGCGGGCACAATGGTGATGGAGCATATGACATTGCAAATTTATGACTCACCGGATTTGAAACTGACCATTTATCGGCCGTTAGAGAAAGAAAATACGGCAGATAAACTGAAAGCTTTACTTATAGACAGCTAAATAGCTCATTACCTTAAAAAGACGGCAGCAAGTGCCGTCTTTCTTATTTAATATCTTCATAAATGTCAGAGGCTTTGGCCTTCATTTGTGTCTTATTGATTTTCGGTTTCTTCTCTTTTTTCACAGCTTGATAGACAGCGGCTGTCACAAGATCGCCGGCCTGCTGGAGGCGTTCTTTGCTGATATGTTCGATCGAGTCTTCAGGAGTATGATACCACGGTTCAACTTCTTCGGTTTCCGGGTCTCCCCAAATAAAGTTGGCGGAATCAATGCCGGCTTCGTGGAACGGCACATGATCAGATGATCCTCCCTGTGTCAGAGACAGGCTGTCAAACCCAATTTTATCAGCGGCCGTATGGCTGGATTCCCAAACAGCGTTAGATTGGCCGTCCAATGTGTTGACATACAGCTCAGACGCATTCTCCCAGCTTGTGCCTACCATGTCTAAGTTAAAGTTCACTTCACTTCGTTTCAGCTCTTTTTCTGATAGATGATCTACATAATGAGAGGAGCCGAGCAGGCCGAGCTCTTCAGCGCCGAAAGCGATAAAGCGGATTTCTTTGTCAGAAGGAATGCTTTTTAGAACGCGCGCCATTTCCAGCATGACAGAGGTTCCTGAGCCGTTGTCATTTGCTCCGGGCGAAAAAGGAACACTGTCGTAATGGGCTGTCACGTACACAATGTCTGGATGTTTGATGTTCTTTGGTTTTTTGATACCAATGATGTTCTGGGAGGTTTGGTTTGCGAATGCGTTTAGTTTTAAGGTGGCTTCTTTTTGCTGGGTAAGGGCTTCACCGTCTTCTTTCTTAATTCCAACGACAGGAATGCCGGCTTTATTTCCCGATAGGTTTGGCGTCACAGGCACGAGGCTTTCTTTGTTGTTATAAATGATGACAGCCTTCGCTCCGGCGTCTTCGGCGTTCTTGGCTTTCTCGTAAAATGTCAGATCTCCTCTGGCAATCAAGGCGATTTTGCCCTTGGCGTCAGCGGTGAAGTCCTTTGGATAGCCTAAGCCGGCATTGTAAAGCGGAGCCGTCAGCCCTTTTTCCTCAGTCGGGGCTGAGCCGGATGCCGCCCGGAGAAGAATGTCGCGTCCTTCTGAAGACAGCGTTCCCTCAAGCCGGTCAGGGATACCGAATCGTTGAACCTTCACATCAAGTTTTAATTTTCTCAAGGTTGAGGCGATCAATAAGGCACTCTTTTTTTCAGCGGCAGTTCCGGCTATTCTGGGGCCGATTGCTTCACTGAGCTGAGAAATGGTGGAATAAGCACGCTTTCCTTTGAATGGGAGCTCTCGCTCGCTATCTGATATTTGAACAGCGCGGGCGGCAGGGGTGACACTCTGTGCCGGCAAGAGAACCGTTCCGGCAGTTAAAACAGCCATCGTCATTACAGTCAAAAGCTTTTTCATCGAAAATAAACCTCCCCTAATGTATGGATGAGGATTATTTCGGGATGCTAAAGGTATTTCCTGCAAAATGGAGAGCGTTTTTGAAAAGACAGTGCTTTATACCTGCAAAAAAACGCTTATGAATGAAGGGGCATAAGCGTTTCTGAATATCAGACTATTGAAGTTTTAAAAACTTGCGTTTGCCGACTTGGATGATCATATTTTCCTTTATCTCTGCATCAGCATGGATATCTGTTATTTTCTCTCCGTTGATTCGGACACCGCCGTTTTGAATCATGCGGCGCGCTTCGCTCTTCGAAGAGAGAAGCTTCAATGTGACGAGCAGATCGACAACCGCTGGCGCTTTCTCGCCTTCCCATTTCACAGCCGGAATATCCTCAGGCAGGCTGTTTTCCTGAAAGACTGTTTTAAACGAGTGTTCGGCAGCTTCAGCGGCTTCTGCTCCGTGATACATTCGGACAATCGTTTTGGCTAAAAGCATTTTGGCATCCCTTGGATGAACGGCGCCGGTTTCTAAGTCTTTCACGAGCTGTTTTTTCTCTTCAAGCTCTAAGTCCGTTGCCAAATGAATGTATTTTTTCATGAGGCTGTCGGGCAGTGACATTGTTTTTCCGTACATGTCGTTTGGATGTTCGTCAATGCCGATGTAGTTGTGTTTTGACTTCGACATTTTTTCAACGCCGTCCAAGCCTTCCAAGAGCGGCATAAGGATGACAACTTGTTTTTCTTTGTCGTATCGTTCTTGGAAATGCCGTCCCATCAGCACATTGAAATGCTGGTCTGTTCCGCCTAATTCAATATCGCTTTCGAGAACGACGGAATCGTATCCCTGCATCAGCGGGTAAAAGAATTCATGGAGTGAGATCGGTTTTTGCATGGCGATGCGTTCTTCAAAGTCGTCGCGCTCCATCAGGCGGGCTACCGTTATTTTGCCTGCCAATTCAATGACATCCTCCAGATGCAATGTTTTCAGCCATTTCGAGTTGTAGTGAAGCTCGACTTTTTCTTGATCAAGCACTTTTCCAAATTGCTGAAAGTATGTTTTGGCGTTTTGCTGAACTTCTTCATCAGTCAGCTGCTTTCTGGCTGCTGATTTTCCGGTCGGATCCCCGATTTTTCCTGTGAAATCCCCAATTAACAGCTGAACAATGTGGCCGTTTTCTTGAAATTGGCGAAGCTTGTTTAACACAACTGTATGGCCCAAATGCACATCTGGTGCAGACGGATCTAATCCGAGCTTAATTTTAAGCGGTATGCCTGTGGAAACGGATTTGACTAGCTTGGCCTTTAATTCTTCCGGTGGTATGACCTCATGGGCGCCTGTCATGTATAACTGAAGCTGTCTTTCGACTTCTTTTTGCTGTGCAGCTGTAAGCTGATCAAATGTTTTCATCGTTTATCCTCCTTTTTTAGAAACACAAAAAAGAGCCCATCCCGATAAGGGACGTGGCTCAATGCACGCGGTACCACCCTGGTTGAAGACATCGTCTTCCGCTCATTCGAATAACGGTTTTCCGTTCTTTGCTACTAAGGTTCACAAAGAAAGCTCGGGGAGGTAATTCACGTTTGCCTGTGTGCCGGCTCGCACCTTCCGCCGGCTCTCTGAAACAGGGAGACAAACCGCTACTGGATTCCCGTCAAAGCTTATGTTGTATGAAGATTGTCAGCTACCTTTCTAAGCAGCTCTGTCAGTGTTTTCTGTTCGTCCTTCGTCATTCCCGCAATGAGCTCTGCTTCCCCTTTGTGAAACTCCGGGTAGAGTTCTTCGATCGCTTGTTTGCCGGAATCGGTGATGGAGACAAACACGAGTCGTCGATCTCTTGTGTCGATGCTTTTACGGCAAAAACTCTTTTTTTCGAGCGTTTTGATCACGTTGCTTGCTGTAGCTGTTGAAATGCCTGACAGTTCAGCAATTTTTCTCGTTTCGAGCTTCCCCCATACCCATAGATCATAAAGAATGGAGAAAGCGGTCCAAGAAAGTTTATAAGAAGAAAGAACCTCAGTCTCCATTTTGACACGGAGCTTTTGCGCAGACCGATACAGATTCGTCGCAATCGATATGGCTTCCAGGTTCAGTGACTCAACGGGCATTTGTTTAAGCTTAGAAAGTGTGTCGTGTTCCTCTTTCCGAAGCTGCTGATGTTGATAGGAACGTTCCATTTTTTAGGCCTGCCTTAAATTATCAGAATCATTAGCTATGAAATGAATTGTAACAGAGTTTGATTTGAACTTCAAGCCAATATATCGGTTGAATAAAAAACGCCGCAAGAACCCCAAAATAAAGAAAAGACCACAAACGGGGGTGCAATCTTGCAAAAATATGTTCAATCCGTCTATAAACATGATCCGTTTCATCTTTTTTCAGCAGAGCATGTGGTGACGTTAGCGATTATCGCTCTTTTGGCCATTCTGTTGTTTCTGTTCCGCAAGGCGGTCAAGCGGCCTAATGTCAGCCGGTTTCTGCGCTATTTGTTTGTATTTCTGTTGCTTGGTTCGCAAATCGGCTATCAAATATGGATGATTGCCACGGGCAGGTGGTCGGTGCGCACTTCATTGCCTCTCCAGCTTAGTGACCTGTCGGTGTATTTGTCAGCCATCATGCTGGTTACCAAAAGCAGGAGGCTGTTTGTATTTTTATATTTTGTCGGCATCGGCAGCTCGATTCAGGCTCTTTTGACACCTGACCTCGGTATGTTTTCATTTCCGCATGTGCGATATATCCTCTTTTTTATTTCGCATGGGTCTGTGTTTTTATCCTGCCTGCTGATGGCAGTGGTCGGCACTTACAGAATGGGCCAGCGCTCCTTATGGGTGACCGTCCTGATTGTCAATGTGTACGGAGTCTGCATTTATCTGCTTGACCGCTGGATTGGCGCGAATTACATGTATTTGACGAAAAAACCGGGCGGTTCTTCTCTCCTGGATGTTCTCGGGCCGTGGCCGTGGTATATCGCTTCGGCTGAAGCCATTACGATCGCAAGCTTTTTTGTCCTTTATTGGCTATATCGCATGTTCAAAAAGTGACACCTTTTTTGTTGTATAGCACATTCTGTCTAAAAAAATATTGAAGAATAGTGTTTAATTTTCTGAAATCGGGAATGTAACTTGTACAACACAAAGGGAGATGAATACCATTGAAGAAAGATGAAATTATGCATATCGTGTCATGCGCAGATGATAATTATGCTCGTCATTTAGGTGGGATGTTCGTTTCTTTATTGACAAATATGGATCGGGAGAGAGAGATAAAATTATACGTCATTGATGGTGGAATTAAGCCTGATAACAAAAGAAGACTGGAAGAAACCACATTGAAATTCGGCGTCCCGATTGAATTTTTAGAAGTGGATACCAATATGTATGAACATGCGGTAGAGAGCAGCCATATTACAAAAGCGGCGTATTACCGCATTTCGATTCCTGACTTAATTAAGGACGAAAGCATCAAACGAATGATTTATATCGACTGTGATGCGATTATCCTTGAGGATATTTCGAAACTGTGGGACTTGGATATTGCGCCATATACGGTTGCTGCTGTTGAGGATGCGGGGCAGCATGAACGCCTGAAAGAAATGAATGTCAGTGATACAGGGAAGTATTTTAACTCAGGTATCATGATTATTGATTTTGAACCTTGGAGAAAGCAAAACATCACAGAAAAAGTCATCAACTTTATCAATGAAAACCCGTCTGAAGACTTTCTTGTGCTGCACGATCAAGATGCACTGAATGCGATCTTGTATGATCAGTGGTATGAACTTCATCCGCGCTGGAATGCTCAAACCTATATCATATTAAAACAAAAAACGCCTGCGACGCTGTTAGGCCAGAAACTTTATAGAGAAACGAGAGAAAACCCGGCCATTGTCCACTTCTGCGGCGGAGAAAAGCCTTGGAATTCCAATACGAAACACCCGTATCGCGATCAGTATTTCCATTACATGTCGTATACGAAGTGGAATACAATCAGCAATCCGGCGATCAACCAATAAATCGGATTTAAAAAACGCTTTTGATCAGCTCAAAAGCGTTTTTTTTGTTTGCCTCAGCGTGCGACTGACCGTTGGTAAAACCGCTGAATATGCATGGCGATATAGCACAATTCTTTCTCAGGAAACTCAAAGCCGTATGCCTTCTTCACAAATGTGCCGATGCTTAGGGCACACAGGAAGGCATCCTTAAACTTCTCTTTAATAATGTCGATCATTTCTGCATCCAGCTCGTAAATGGATTCACCCGCTTTGATATGCTGAATGGCAAAGCGGAGATGGGTCACAAGCCGTTCATAAGAAATGGTATCTTCAACAATATTGATTGACAGCTGAATTTCAATAATCTCGATAATATCACGGATCATTGTTGTAATATCAAGCGTCTGTGTCATATCACCGGCATTGTTTCTTGCTGTGTGAATATGCATGGCGATATTGCCGATTTCATCATCAGGAATGTGAATCCCCAGTTTATCTTTAATTAGCGTTCTGGCCCACAAGCCGATCTGGAATTCCTTCGGATAAAGAACTTTGATCTCATTCAGCAGCGGATTTTTGATGACCATTCCATTGCTCAGGCGTTCGATTGCAAAGGAAAGATGGTCTGAAAAAGCGACGTGAATGCGCTCGTTGATTTTGATGTTCAGCTCTTTTTCGGCATGGGAGATAATTTGCTCGGAAATCTGAATATGGTCTTCCGGCAATGTTTCTAAAATCTCTTCGAACTGCTTATAGTCAGGTGTATCTTTTCTGACAAAGGTTTTTTCTATTTTTGACGGATCGACAATATCATTCTTCTTTTTATCGAACGCAATTCCTGCACCTAAGAGAATCTTCTCTTCATTTTGATCCTTTACGACGATAGCATTATGATTTAAGATTCTTTTAATTTTCATAGCTTTTTTTGTCCTTTCATCCCCCGTTTTATGAATGAAAACGAATAAATCCAGTTATTCTGTCTCTTCTTTAAACCCGAGAAACAATGTAGCTATAAAAGCAGAGACGGCCGCGATCAAAAAACCGATCATATAATGAACAAAATTAGCTGCGCCGAACGGCAGCACGATTGAAATCATCGGAATGCCTGTCAGTCCGTAGGAATTCGACACGACATGTACCGCAACCATGTATGCTCCGCCAATAGCGCCGCCGATGGCAGCTCCGATAAAGGGGCGGATCAGTTTGACATTTACTCCGAATACAATCGGCTCCACAATGCCTAAAAACGCGGTCAGGGAAGCAGGGAGCGCAATTTTCTTCAGGCTTGATTGTTTCGTTTTGAAGAAAACCGCAAGCCCCGCTCCGCCTTGGGCCACATTCGCCATCGACCATATCGGCACTAAAAAGTTCACTCCGACATGCGGATCAGCAAGCAGCGTTGCCTCTATCGCATAAAAGCTATGATGCAAGCCAGATAGAACGATGGTGGAGTAGATGCCGCCGAACAGGGCTCCGGCGGCAATGCCGGCGTGATCATAAATATAGACAATCGACTGTGTCATGATCTGGCCGATGATAGACGCGGCGGGATTCATCACAATCAGCGCGAGGCACCCTGTCATCATGACCGTAATAAAAGGAATGATGACGACATCGAGCGACTTCGGCACAATCGATTTTAACAGCTTCTCGATTTGGCTCATGACATAAACGGAGAGAAGAATCGGGATAATGGAGCCCTGATAGCCCATCATTGGTATATGCAGCCCCCAGATGTCTAAGGAAGCGGGGGTTTTGCTGCCGAGCATAGACGGGTCCAGCAGATCAGGATGCGTCAGGAGCCCTGCTATCACTGCCCCTAAATATGGGTTGCTTCCAAATTGCCGTGCGGCACTGAAGCCGACCAAAATCGGCAGCAAAATAAAGGCTGTACTGGACACGAGGTCGAGCACTTTGATCCACGGGCTGTCAGCTGCGAACCAGTGAAACACCTTAATCATTCCGATCAGCCCCATGAGCAGGCCGCTTGCTGTTATTGCCGGGATAATCGGCACAAAAATATCGGACAGTGTTTTTGCAAATGCTGCGACAGGGTTCAGCTTCCGGCTGGCCTTTTTCTGTTGAACAGGCTCTTCAGAAGGCGCGGCCTCCCACACGTGAACGACTTCTTTATATATTTTGTTGACGATGCCTGCTCCGAAGATAATCTGGAATAGCCCATATCGGAAAAAGGTGCCCTGTACACCTTGCAGATTTTCTATGGCATGTATATCGATTTTCGTCTCGTCTTTTACCTCAAAACGAAGACGGGTCGTACAATGGCTGATGCTGATAATATTGCTTTTTCCTCCTGCGAGGAGCAATAATTCTTTTGCAATCTCTTTTTGCAAGCAATCAAAACCTCCTTTGCTGAAGAAAAGTCGGCTTGTTCATCGTATCAAATGAAAAGTTGACAATCAAAATGAAAAAAGTGAGAAATACCGGCTGATAATGACAAAACGTGCAGGGACAACAAAAAATGCCCGCGTCGGTGACGGAGCATGAGAATAGGGGTTGTCCATGGCGCCGTAATAAGCCCAACACGAAAAGAAGAGTTAAAATGCCCTGATTTTTTTGGACACTAATACTCCCTTTGCATCATTGGGTCTTGCCTGCCTGACCAGTCACAATCCCGCCATATGTGGTGATAACTGTAATAACGTTCATTTTATGCTGTTCATGGCTGGATAGCAATAGTATGAAAAGCCTGTGCGATGAATGGGAAAAAGGTTGTGCGTGGTGTTTTTAGGGATGTAAAAAAGCCTGTAAGACTTAGAATACAAGTTTTACAGGCTTTTTGGTTACTTTTTCGGTCTGACGGCATTCAGCCGTTTTTGCAGCTTTGTTTTTTCATTGGATGCTTGTAATTGATTCACTGCAGACTGAGCGGATGCCTTTGCTTGTTTTGTTTTGTCTTTTTCCGCTTTCTTCACTTTGGCTTTGGCAGTTTCGACTTTTTTTGCTTCGGCTGCCGCTGCTTTTTTCTTCACTTTGTCTAACCGTTTTTGCAAGGACGTTTTGTCTTTGCCTGATTGAAGCTGATTAACTGCCGATTGTGCTTTTGTCGCATTTGCATTAGTTGATTTCTTTTCTGCTGCTGCGACTGATTGCTGCGCCGTTTTCAAATTGGTGCTTTTCACTTTGGTAAGGCGCTTCTGCAGGGACGTTTTTTCTGAACCTGCAGGCAGCTTGCTGACTGCTGATTGGGCGCTGTCAACATCTGTTTTCTTTTTGCTTTTTTCCGCTTTCGCCACTTTCTCTTTCGCTTGCTTTGATGCAATATAGCGTTTTACTTGGTCTAAGCGTTTTTGCAGGTTCTTTTTGTCTGTTCCGTTCGGCAGCTTGTTGATGGCAGCTTGGGCTGTATCGACGGTTTGCTGTGTTTTATACTTTTCTGCCTTTACGACTTTGTCTTTCGCATCTTTTACATTTCTGTATGACTGTATTTTATCCAGTCTTTTTTGCAGGGCTGTTTTGGCGTCAGAATTCGGCAGCTGGCTGACGAGTTCTCTCGCTTTGTTGATATCGGTTTGTGTTTTTGTCTTTTCCGCTTTTTTTACCGCTTGCTCTGCCGCCGCGTACGCTGAATCTGTTGCCTTCGCTTTATACTGGATGAAGCCGTAGCCAAATTGCTGATCGCGGCCTGTTGTTCCAAGATCAACGATATTTTTCTGCATATCTGCACGAAGCTGCACGTTTGTCTCGGCAGGATCACGCTGTTTTAACAAAGCAAACATGGCAGCGGCGTGCGGTGTCGCTTGGGATGTTCCGCTTCCTGTCGCATAAAATTGGTTTAAGTAAGTGCTCGTGATGTTTGTTCCCGGCGCTGAAAATTCAACTTCATCTCCAGTTGTTGAGAAGGAGGCAAGCTGATTCTTTTCGTTTGTTGCTGAAACCGCAACGACGCTGCTGTATGCCGCCGGATAGTTCACTGGCTTGCCGTTCCCATCGTTCCCGCTGGCGGCAACAAGCAGAACGCCTTGTTCATAAGCTTTGTCCATGGCGTCATGAAGGATTTGGCTGTCTGACGTCGTGCCAAGGCTCATATTGACGATGTCCATCCCGTTTGCGATCGACCAGTCAATTCCTTGGAGAAGACCTTGAAGATCCCCCGAGCCGTTCTGATCAAGCGCTTTAACCGCGTATATTTGTGCTTCCGGTGCGATGCCGTCAATTCCATAGCCGTTATGCTTGGCTCCGATAATCCCTGCGACATGTGTTCCGTGGCCGTTATCATCTTTGTAAGAAGAGGTGTAACTGACAGCTGAAAACCCGCCGGCAATCGACAGGTCATCGTGGGGGGAGATCCCACTGTCAATGACTGCAATTTTGACATCTTTGCCTGTCAGTCCTGCCTTCCAAGCCTGTTCCACCTGAATGGGCTCAAGGTTCCACTGCTCGAAGTTGTCAGAGGTGTCAGTGCCGTCTGACAGCACTTTGAAATCCGCGCTGCCTGCTGCGGTGAAGGAGACATTGTTTTCGACATACAAAATATCAGGATCCTGTTTTAATTCTTTCACTGTCTCCTGATCTGCTGTGACCGCTACCGCCGGCAGATGCTTATATTGCTGTTCAACCTCAGCATTGCTGTCCAGAACGGTTTCCTTGCCGGCTTTGTTTTTATAAACCACAATAACCTCTTTCTCGCTGATGTTTTGCGCATGAGCGAGAGGGCCTATGGCGAGAAAACTGAAAAACAGAGTGGCTGATACAATGAGTTTGCAAGACATGTTTTTCATGGTTCATCTCCTTTTTTCTATGATGTTTGATATATATATCGGAGAAAAAAGAGAGTTTGATAGTAAGGAGGAAAAAATATTTTCATGGACAGATTATTTAGCAGAATGCAGATTTTTTCCGCAGGAAGAGGAAATTTTCCAAATGAATTTGTAAGCGTTTTCAAAATAAGATAAAGAAAACATTGCGAAGGTTGTTCACAAAGCAATGAGAAAAGGGGGCTTTTCAGATGAGCGCATTCACTCGGGTGATGGAAGAAAAAATAATGCCTGTCGCTGGGAAAATTGCCGGGCAACGGCATCTCAGCGCTTTGCGTGACGGAATTATCCTGACCATGCCGCTGATTATTATCGGGTCTGTCTTTTTGATTTTAACGAGCCTGCCGATTCCCGGTTATGCTGATTTCATGACGAGTGTGTTTGGGAAAGAGTGGGCGGATAAGCTCGGATATCCGGTTAATGCTTCGTTTGATATTATGGCGATGATTGCCGCGTTTGGAATCGCCTATCGGCTGGCAGAAAGCTATGGTGTCGATGCCCTATCAGCCGGTGCGATATCAATTGCCGCATTTCTGTTGGCAACGCCGTTTGAAGTGCCGTTTACGCCGGATGGCTCAACGGAATCCATCATGGTCGGGGGCGGAATCCCGATCACACTGCTTGGCAGCAAGGGTTTATTTGTCGCCATGCTGATCGCCTTGTTTTCGACTGAAATCTATCGGTACATTATTGAAAAGAATATCGTCTTCAAAATGCCAGACGGCGTGCCGCCGGCGGTAAGCAAATCATTTGTCGCGCTGATTCCCGGCTTTATCATTGTTTTTCTAGTGTGGCTGGCGCGTCTTCTGATTGAAATAACGCCTTTTCAGAGCCTGCACAATGTCGTAGGAGACCTGCTTGGCACACCGCTTTCCATTCTTGGCGGCAGTCTGGGCGGAAGCCTGATCGCGGAATTTGTGCAGATGCTGCTTTGGTCGTGCGGGATTCACGGGGCTTCAATCATTGGTGGAATCATGGCGCCGATTTGGTACGGCGCGATGGATGCCAACCGTCTCGCGTTTCAGGCTGGCGAGGCGCTGCCGAGTATTTTTACGACTCAGTTCTTTCAAATTTGGATCAATGTCGGCGGGAGCGGAGCGACGCTGGCGCTTGTCCTGACGATGCTTGTGCGCTCCCGGAGCAAACAAATGAAGCAGCTTGGCCGACTAGGGATTGGCCCTGCGCTATTTAATATCAACGAGCCGATCATTTTCGGTATGCCAATTGTCATGAACCCGCTCCTCATTGTTCCTTTTATCATCGCACCACTCCTCACGATTACCGCAACTTATATCGGCATGAGCACCGGACTGGTGGCAAGGCCGGCCGGAATCGCCGTGCCATGGACGATGCCGCCGCTCATATCAGGCTACCTGGCGACAGGCGGAAAGGTATCGGGTGCTGTTATGCAGCTGGTGAATCTGCTGATCACCTGCGCCATCTACTATCCGTTTTTCAGAATATGGGATCATCAAAAATGGAAGGAAGAGAGTGCGGTTGAATCCGGGGGTGAGAATGTTTCGTAATTTTGTAAGCGTTTAAATAATAAAAAAAGCAGCGTTACGCTGCTTTTTTCTTAACGCTGAAAGAACTCAATCCACTCGCCATCAGGACCTTCAATATAGAAGTAACGGTACCCGTTTGGAAGAGTTGTGATCTCTTCGTCGATAAATTTCGCGTTCATTCTTTCCGCTTTTGTATATTCAGCCGCGATGTCATCCGTCAGCAGGGCAATGTGGTGTACTTTTCCTTCGACGGGAAGCTCACTGCTGTAGCCTTGAATCAGTTCGATTTCTGTTTCCGGACCGTCTTCAAAGCCAAGAAAAGCAAGCTCGATTACGCCGTTCGTATGTGTGATGCGATCCTTCAATTTCATGCCGAGAACCTCTTCATAAAATGTGATGGACGCGTTGATATCCCTTACCATAATGCCTGTATGGTCAATTCGTTTTGCCATGCTGCTCCTCCTCGTAACTCTTTTTGTCTATCGTAGAAAAACCTTTCCTTTCTGTCAATGCAGACATCTTGGCGTTTTGTGGTACGATAAGAGAAAGCAAACAGAAAGAGGACGAAATATATGAAGCTACTCACCCTAAAGAAAGCACATGCTGCAAAAATCAAAAAAGGCTATCCGCTCATCGAAAAGGAAGCTCTCGCAGGGAGTGCGGGGCACGTGAAAGAAGGAGACCTCGTTGATATCGTGTCTGAGAGCGGCGAGTTTCTTGCGCGGGGGTATTATGGCCTGCAAAACAAAGGGGTCGGCTGGACGCTTACCCGCAATAAGAATGAACAGATTGACCAAGCATTTTTTCTCAGCAAATTAACAAAAGCGGTTCAAGCGCGTGCCAAACTTTTCGCGGCCCAAGATACTACCGCTTTCCGCATGTTCAATGGTGAGGGAGACGGCGTTGGCGGCGTCACGATCGACTATTATGACGGCTACCTGCTGGTTCAATGGTACAGCAAAGGCATTTACGCCTTTAAAGACATGCTGGTTTCCGCTTTGGATGAGCTGGAACTGGACTATAAAGCCATTTACGAGAAAAAACGCTTCGACACGGCGGGACAATATGTTGAAGATGATGACTTCGTGAAGGGGGAAAGAGGCGAGTTCCCAATCATCATTCTGGAAAATGGCATTCAATACGCGGTGGATCTGAATGAAGGCGCCATGACGGGCATCTTTTTGGATCAGAGACATGTGCGCAAGGTGATCAGAGACCGCTATGCAAAAGGAAAAACAGTGTTAAATACGTTTTCTTATACGGGGGCATTCTCCGTGGCAGCGGCGCTTGGCGGAGCGGAGAAAACAACAAGCGTAGACGTGGCAAACCGGAGCCTTGCCAAAACGATTGAGCAATTCAGCGTGAACAAGCTGGATTACGAGGCACACGACATTAAAGTGATGGACGTGTTTAACTATTTTTCGTATGCCGCGAAAAAGGATCTGCGCTTTGATCTGATTATTCTCGACCCGCCTTCCTTTGCGCGTACAAAAAAACGCACCTTCAGCGCGGCCAAGGATTATAAAAACCTGCTGAAGGAAACGATCGCCATCACAGCTGACAAGGGCATCATCGTTGCTTCCACAAACAGCAGCGCCTTTGGCATGAAGAAATTCAAAGGCTTTATCGATGCCGCTTTTAAAGAAACAAATGAACGCTACACCATCATTGAGGAATTTACACTGCCGGAGGATTTCAAAACGATTTCGGCGTTCCCGGAAGGCAACTATCTAAAAGTGGTTTTTCTGCAGAAAAAATAGAGAAAAAAGCTGCCCTGTTCAGGAGCAGCTTTTGTTATGTAGAAATGATCTGCTGGACGCGGCCGATGCGGCCATCTTCAAGCCGGACTTTAATGCCGTGCGGATGAAAGCTTGATTTCGTTAAAATATCCTTTACTGTCCCTCTCGTCAGTTTTCCTGTTTTTTGATCTGCTTTCAATACAATATCAACCTGTAATCCTTTCGAAATGCTGCTTCGCTCTTGCCCGTTCATAGCGTACATCCCCTTTCCTTTTGTTCATTATAGTCATTATGGTTTAAAAGTAACAGCCGGCTGATGAAGTGTATTTTTGTTTTTTTCAGCCTTCATTAAATATAATGTCAGCCCAAAGCCTGCTATGCTCAGAATGCCAAAAAGCAAGTAGACTGCGAAGATTGACACGTAGTCAAAAATGTATCCGCCTGTAAATGTACAGAACCAGTTGCCGAATCCATTGCCGATGGCGGCGTGCATGGTCAGCGCCGTCGCTTCAACGTGGCTTGGCGTAATCTTTTTTACATATTGAAGTGCCGCCGGGATAAATAAACCGATCGCAACTCCCTGAAGAAAGACCGTCGCATAAATGATCCATAATGAAGGCGCTGTGAAATAGAGCGCCCACCTGAATAATGAGACTCCGCCTGACAGCATAATGACGTTGAGCAGCCCCATTTTATCTATAAATGTTTGGGCAAATCGCATAAATGGAATTTCCGAAATGACGCCGATGAAAAATAAAATGCCGATAGCGGAAAGTGACGCGCCGCTTTTGTCCAGAAAAAGACTGAAATACGTATTGTTCGCTAAGTTTGGAGCAAATGTCGTAAAGGTGATGATCATAAAGATGAGGAACGTTTTGTTGCTGATAAGCTCCCGGAATCCTTTGCGGATATTGACCTTTGTTTTTGTTTTCTGCTGGCCCGGCATTTGTGAGGCCAATATGGCGGCGATGCACAGAAAGGCACAGCCAAAGATAAAGATCACGTGAATGGGGTACAGCTGATTCGTTACCTGTCCCATGGCAAACACTGCGATGCCGAAGCCGAGAGAACCAAACAGGCGAATTCCGCCGTAGTTGCCGTTTGTTTCTTGAGTGTACCTTAGTGAAATGCTGTCCGATAATGGAATAATCGTGCTTTGAAAGGCTGCAAAACAGGCCGCGATCAAAATAAACAGAGGAAAGCCGTCAAATGCAATATAGCCTAATCCAATGATGCCTGTGATTGATGTGCAAACCGCCAGCAGGCTTGGCTTTTCGTTTTTTGCGTATAGTCGCTCAGCATGCCCCAAAACGGCTGAAAGAAAATCATCACAATCGGACCGAGTGGATCAAGCCGACCTGTGATCCGCTTACATGCTGTTCTTTCGTTAAATACATACTGAGTAAGGGGATAATGCTGCCCGTGCCGAGAAAAGCAAACAAATAAAATCCTTTTAACGCGGCGTAATGCCGTCTCACCTGCAAGTTGTGCATGGGGTGCCTCCTTTGGTATCCACAAATTACATTATATTGGAATTCGCCAGCTTTTCAATAAGGGGAAGCACATAAAAAAAACTGCCCTTGAGAGGACAGTTTTTTCTTACATAAATGAAAGTAAAAACGGCGCCGCGCAAAGCGTCATAATCGCAGCTAAGATCATCGACACACTGGAAATCGTGCCGGACACAGAGCTAAGCTCAAATGCTTTTGACGTTCCCGCTCCGTGTGCGCTTGTGCCAAGCAGCACGCCCCGCGCGATTTCGTTATCAATGCGGAAGTAACGGATGACCATCGGGCCGATCACTGTGCCGAACAAAGCGGTTAAAATCACAAACACGGCTGTGACGGCAGGCATTCCGCCAATCATTTCCGATACGTTCATTGCGATCGGTGTTGTCACTGATCTCGGGACGAGGCTATCAATTAAGCCGGTGCCGAGGTGAAGCCATTTCGCAATAAGAGCGGTTGAAATAATCGCGATGCATGAACCGACGGCCACGTTCAAAATAATTTCCACTGCGTATTTCTTTAAAACAGGGAAATATTTATATAGCGGGATCGCGAATGCCACGGTAGCTGGCTGAAGCATTTCGGTCAGCAATTCGCCGCCGAGATTATATGACTCGTACGGGACATTCACCAGCAGCAGCAGACCGACTAACACAGCGGGCGTCACCAATAGCGGCGACGTATAGACACGCGGAAAGCGTTGATATACTTTTTTTGCTCCTAAATACACCAAAACCGTTAAAAACAAACTTACAATTCCGATGAACACGTATGCTTTTTCTCCTTTCTTTTTGCAATGATTTGTGTAAGCGTTCCTGTAGACACCATCACGACAAACGTGCTGATGATGACAACAAGCAGAATGCTGACACCAAATTTCGACATAATGTCTCCGTATTCAATCACTCCGACGGCAGACGGGATAAAAAATAAAAGCAGCTCCCCGAGAAGCCACGCTGCGCCAAGCTCTATCCATTCAAGCTTGATGATTTTAAAGTGTAATAATGTGAAAAGAATCACAATCCCAATTATACTGCCGGGAATATTTATATGAAGAAGGGCTGTCACCCAATTAATCAGCCGAGCAAATATAAATAACAGAGCGATTTGAATAACGGTTAGCAACAGTTTTTTCATATTGATGCCTCCCTTATATTCATATTGTACATAAGGTCTCGCTATAGGTAAAATATATATAAAGAATAATAAGTATTCCTTTTGTCTATAGAAAGGGTGAAGCACATGGATATCCGCCATTTAACATATTTCTTGGAAGTCGCCCGTTTAAAAAGCTTTACGAAGGCTTCCCAATCCCTTTATGTTTCTCAGCCGACGATATCAAAAATGATCAAAAATTTAGAAGAAGAGCTCGGGATTGAACTGTTTTACCGAAACGGCAGGCAGGTGGAACTGACTGACGCCGGCCAGAGCATGTATGTGCAGGCGCAGGAAATTATAAAATCATTTCAAAACCTGACGTCAGAATTAAATGATATTATGGAGGTCAAGAAAGGGCACGTGCGGATCGGACTGCCGCCGATGATCGGGTCAGGATTTTTCCCAAGAGTGCTCGGGGATTTTCGTGAAAACTATCCGAATATCACCTTTCAGCTAGTCGAAGACGGTTCTATAAAAGTCCAAGATGGCGTTGGGGACGGCTCTCTTGATATCGGCGTTGTGGTTCTTCCTGCAAATGAAGATATTTTTCATTCGTTTACAATCGTAAAAGAAACCTTAATGCTTGTCGTTCACCCTTCCCACAGGCTGGCAGACGAAAAAGAGTGCAGGCTGCGTGAGTTGAAGGACGAGCCTTTTATTTTCTTCAGGGAGGATTTTGTCCTGCACAATCGAATTATGACGGAATGTATCAAGGCTGGATTCAGGCCTCATATCATTTATGAAACCTCACAATGGGATTTTATCAGTGAGATGGTGTCAGCCAACCTTGGAATCGGGCTTTTGCCGGAAAGAATCTGCCGCGGACTTGACCCGGAAAAAGTAAAAGTCATTCCGCTTGTCGATCCGGTCATCCCTTGGCACCTCGCCATTATTTGGAGAAAGGACCGTTACTTGCCCTTTGCGGCCAGAGCTTGGCTCGAACATACGAAATCGTATTTATGGGACCCGAAAAAAGATAGTAAAGGATGATGCAAACATGGATGCACAATCAGCAGCAAAATGTCTTACTGCTGTCCGCCAGCATAGCCCTCTGGTGCACAGCATAACCAATAATGTCGTAACGAATTTTACAGCAAACGGCCTGCTCGCCCTCGGCGCATCACCCGTTATGGCGTACGCGAAAGAAGAGGTCGCCGACATGGCGAAGATTGCGGGTGCGCTCGTTTTGAATATTGGAACGCTGAGCAAGGAATCAGTCGAAGCGATGGTCATCGCGGGAAAATCAGCCAATGAACATGGCGTCCCTGTCATTCTTGATCCTGTCGGGGCCGGAGCAACACCGTTCCGTACTGAATCGGCACGAGGCATCATTCGTGAGGTGCGTCTCGCTGTGATCAGAGGAAACGCGGCGGAAATTGCCCATACCGTCGGCGTGACCGATTGGCTGATCAAAGGCGTTGATGCGGGAGAAGGCGGAGGTGACATCATCCGGCTGGCCCAGCAGGCGGCACAAAAACTCAACACGGTCATTGCGATTACTGGCGAAGTCGATGTCATAGCCGACACGTCAAACGTATATACCCTTCATAACGGCCACAAGCTGCTGACGAAAGTGACAGGCGCCGGATGCCTGCTGACGTCTGTTGTCGGTGCTTTTTGTGCTGTGGAAGAAAATCCATTGTTTGCTGCTATTGCTGCCATTTCTTCGTATGGTGTTGCAGCTCAGCTTGCCGCACAGCAGACAGCTGACAAAGGTCCGGGAAGCTTTCAGATTGAATTGCTGAACAAGCTTTCATCTGTTACTGAACAAGATGTCCAAGAACTGGCGACAATAGAAAGGGTGACTGTCTCATGACACGTATTTCTCGGGAAATGATGAAAGAGTTATTATCTGTTTACTTCATTATGGGGTCGAATAATACGAAAGCCGATCCTGTCACTGTCGTACAAAAAGCGTTAAAAGGCGGCGCCACTCTTTACCAATTTCGTGAAAAGGGCGGGGACGCGCTGGCAGGTGAGGCGCGGATTGAATTCGCTAAAAACGTGCAGGAAGCCTGCCGTGAAGCCGGTGTTCCATTCATTGTCAATGATGATATTGAGCTGGCCCTGACGCTGAAGGCTGACGGTGTCCACATCGGCCAGGAAGACGCCAGCGCAAAAGAAGTAAGAGACGCTATAGGCGATATGATTCTTGGCGTTTCCGCCCATACAATGTCTGAGGTGAAGCAAGCTGAAGAAGATGGCGCGGATTATGTCGGACTCGGGCCAATCTATCCGACAGAAACGAAAAAGGATACGAGAGCCGTACAGGGTGTATCTCTTATCGAAGCGGTTCGCCGCCAAGGCATCGGCATACCAATTGTGGGCATCGGCGGCATCACAATCGAAAATGCCGCTCCTGTTATCCAAGCGGGGGCCGACGGTGTCAGTATGATCAGCGCCATCAGTCAGGCGGAGGATCCAGAAGGTGCCGCACGCAAGTTTCATGAAGAAATTCAAACGTATAAAGCGGGAAGATAAACATTGTTTTCCATTCAAAAGGCTGTCCTGTAAAGGACAGCCTTTTTGCTGTGGCATCAAGGTTTTCAGACCTTCAAATTTTAATTGACAAAGAACAGGAACTGGCTATGATTATGATATACAATGATAATCATTTTCAGTTATAGGAGGAACATGATGGCTCGGGGGCTGGCACTTATTTTATTCAGCTTGTTGATGGTTTTCGGTTCTGCGGCACATGCGGAAGACGATCCGATCGCTGCACTGATTCAATTAAACAAGCAAATGATCGAATCTGTAAAAGACGGAGATATAGACTCGGCACAACAAACATTTGAAACATTCAAGGCGAAGTGGAAAAAAGAAGAACCTTCTATTAAAAAGGAAAATCTTTCTTCCCACAGCAAAATGGACTCGAATATCGCGATGATTTCTCTTTCTTTCATCAATCAAGACGCAGACAAGCTCAAAACGCAGCTTGAAGAGCTTTCTTCTCATTTAGAAACCTATCAGCAGGCTGTCGTGCTGAAAAAGACATCCTCGGGTCAATCAAGGGCGTCCTTAACAGCCTATATACAAAGCTTAAAAGACACAAAACAGCTAATACAAAAAAACCAATTGGATCAAGCATCATCCGCAATCGACAATTTAATTACATCCTGGCTCGCTGTTGAAGGTGACGTCGTTTCCCAATCGAAAGAAGCCTATACGACATCTGAGGAAAACCTGGCGCTGATGAAGGCTGAAATCGACAGTCATCCCGAAAAGGTATCAAAGCAAATTGACGAAATGATTCAATTGCTCGAGCCAATCGCTTCAAGCAGCTATAGCTGGTGGGATGCGGCACTCATTCCAATTCGTGAAGGGATGGAGGCCCTGCTTGTTATCGGGGCGCTTTTAACCATGACAAAAAAAGCCCGTGTCACGCGTTCCTCTACATGGATCTGGGGCGGAGCATCCGCTGGCATGGTTGTTTCCTTGGCAGCCGGCATCGGTGTCACGCTTCTGTTCTCCTCCAACATATTCGGGGAAAACAATTTCTTGCTTGGCGGGGTTACCGGCGTGCTGTCCGCTGTCATGCTTTTGTATGTAGGAGTATGGCTGCACAGAAATGCCTCAATGGACAAATGGAGAGAAAAAATCAATACCCAGAAGTCACAGGCCCTGAAAAAACGAAGTCTGCTTTCCTTCGGCCTGATCGCATTTCTGGCAGTGGTGAGAGAAGGGCTTGAAACGGTCATCTTTTTCATCGGGCTTGTCGGGAAGCTGCCGCTCACTGAACTGATTGGCGGAACTGCCGCGGGGCTTATCGTTCTCGTTATCGTCGGTGTTCTCATGATTAAGCTCGGAATGCGTATCCCATTGAAGCCGTTTTTCCTGCTGTCCATGGCGGTCGTCCTGTATATGTGCGTGAAATTTCTCGGAACAGGCGTTCACAGCCTGCAGCTGGCGGGCATTCTCCCGTCTGATGCAGAGAGCTGGCTGCCGTCTGTATCGGTGCTTGGAATTTATCCGTCCATGTACAGCACGGTCCCGCAATTGCTGATTTTACTCTTTTTACTGATTGCGCTTGTCTCAGAAGCGGCAAAACATTTTACAAACGGAAAGGAACTGACGAAATGAATCTCACAAAAATCGCTGTATCAGCCGGCTGCATCCTTGCGCTGTGCGCAGGCTGCGGATCCAATGACACATCCTCAACCAAAGAAAAAGCTTCATCTGAAAAAAGCGGGGTCAGCAAAGAGATCGCCGCATCCGTAGATAAAATGGAAACCATCATTTCCAAGCTGAATGATTCAGCGGAAAAAGGAGACCAAAAGGAAATTGAAAAGAAAGGGAAAGAGCTAAACAGCTACTGGCTTTCCTTTGAAAATGATATCCGCGGCGACTATCCATTCGAATATACAGAAATCGAAAAGCACCTTCAGCCCATCTATACAGAAGCACAGAAAGACAAACCGGATACAGACAAAATCAAGACAGAATCCGAGTCACTGAAAGCGTCCTTAGAAGACCTGACAGAAGCGAAGAAGAGCAGCAAAAAGGCAAGCGATCAGCTGGAAAAAGCAGCGGACGAATATAAAAACTATGTTAAAGAGCAGAGCGATCAGCTTGTAAAAGCGACTGAAGCATTTACAAGCGCTGTGAAATCCGGCGATATCGAAAAGTCTAAAACGTTATATGCGAAAGCGCGTGTTTATTATGAGCGAATCGAACCGATCGCTGAAAGCCTTGGTGACCTTGATCCGAAAATTGACGCCCGTGAAAACGATGTAGAAGAAGGAGACAAATGGACAGGTTTCCACAAGCTTGAGAAAGCCATTTGGAAGGATCAAGATATTTCCGGGGAAAAGGCAACGGCTGACCAGCTTCTCAAGGATGTAAAAGAGCTTGACGGTTCAATTGAAGCACTGAAATTAACACCTGAACAAATTGTAGCAGGCGCGATGGAGCTTCTGAACGAAGCCGGCATTTCGAAAATCACGGGAGAAGAAGAGCGCTACTCACGAATCGATTTAGTCGACCTCATGGCGAATGTGGAAGGCTCCGAAGCTGTTTATCAAACAGTAAAAAGCGCGCTTGTAAAAGATCACTCTGACCTGACGGAAAAACTGGATACGGAGTTCAGCGAATTTGAAGTTTTAATGGCAAAATACAAAACAAATGATCAGTCCTATACGTCTTATGATAAATTAAGTGAAGATCAAATCAGAGAGCTGAGCACAAAGCTGACGACTCTTTCTGAAACCATGTCGAAGATTGCGAATGTGCTATAAAAGGAGTTTTGTAACAGCATGAGCGATGAACAAAAAAAGCCAGAACAAATTCATAGACGGGACATCCTAAAATGGGGAGCGATGGCAGGCGCGGCCGTTGCGATCGGTGCCAGCGGACTCGGCGGTCTCGCTCCGCTTGTTCAGACCGCGGCTAAGTCGTCGAAAAAGGATGAAAAAGAGGATGAGCAGGTCGTTCCGTTTTACGGAAAGCATCAGGCCGGGATCACAACTGCCCATCAGACGTATGCCTATTTTGCGGCGCTGGATGTAACTGCAAAAGAGAAGAGCGACATCATTACATTATTCAGAAACTGGACAAGTCTGACACAGATGCTGACGTCTGGAAAGAAAATGTCGGCTGAGCAGAAAAATCAATATCTGCCCCCGCAGGATACAGGTGAATCGGTTGATTTATCCCCTTCCAATTTAACGGTCACATTCGGATTCGGGCCTGGCTTTTTTGAAAAAGACGGAAAGGACCGCTTTGGGCTGAAAAACAAAAAACCGAAGCATCTTGCCGCTCTTCCAGCGATGCCGAATGACAACCTGGATGAGAAGCAGGGAGGCGGAGACATCTGCATTCAAGTATGCGCAGACGATGAACAAGTGGCGTTTCACGCACTGCGGAACCTGCTGAATCAAGCGGTCGGAACCTGTGAGGTCCGCTTTGTGAACAAAGGCTTTTTAAGCGGAGGAAAAAATGGCGAAACGCCGCGCAATCTCTTCGGGTTTAAAGATGGAACAGGCAACCAGAGCACGAAGGATGACACCTTGATGAACTCGATCGTGTGGATTCAGTCCGGTGAACCCGACTGGATGACGGGCGGTACCTATATGGCCTTTCGGAAAATCAAAATGTTCCTTGAGATATGGGACCGCTCTTCCCTCAAGGATCAAGAGGATACCTTCGGCCGCAGAAAAAGCTCGGGAGCGCCATTTGGCCAGAAAAAAGAAACAGACCCCGTGAAGCTGAATCAAATCCCGGCAAATTCACACGTTAACCTTGCGAAATCTACGGGAAAACAAATTTTGCGAAGAGCTTTCTCTTACACAGAAGGACTTGATCCGAAAACCGGCTATATGGATGCGGGTCTCCTGTTTATCAGCTTTCAAAAAAATCCCGACAATCAGTTCATCCCCATGCTGAAGGCTCTTTCAGCAAAGGATGCGTTAAACGAATACACGCAAACAATCGGTTCTGCTTTATATGCATGCCCAGGCGGCTGCAAAAAAGGAGAATATATTGCCCAGCGTTTGCTGGAATCATAAAGAAGCCTTTATCGGCTTCTTTTTTTAAAAAACAGTTGTAACTTTTATTGTTACAGTTTAAAATCAACCTATACGAAAGGAGATTATCATGACAGTACACATCAAAGTTTATTCAGATTACGTTTGCCCATTTTGCTTCATTGGAAAAGCCGCTTTTGAAGAAGCGATAAAAGGAAAGGATGTTGACGTCGAATGGATGCCGTTTGAACTGCGCCCGAGCCCATCTCCACAGCTTGACCCGGTCAATGATCCTTCCAAACAGTACATGTGGCAGACATCCATTCAGCCAATGGCGGACAAACTAGGAGTCGAGATCAATTTTCCAAACGTCTCGCCTCATCCATATACAGATCTGGCGTTTGAAGGCTTCCACTTTGCAAAGGAATACAATAAAGGACATGAATACAACACCCGTGTCTTTCAAGCGTTTTTCCAAGAGGGCCAAAATATCGGCGACATTGATATCTTGACGAAGCTTGCTGAGGAAGTGGGACTAGACGGAGCCTCATTCAAATCCGCACTGGAATCAAGAACATATCAGGACGTACAGCGCCAAGCCTTAAAGCACGCCTATGAAGAGGCCGACATCACAGCCGTTCCAACTTTTATCATTGGCGACACCGTGATTCCGGGAGCAGCCGGCAAGGACGTATTTGAAAAAGCAATTTCTGACGAACAGCAGAAAAAGTAAGAAAAAGCTCTCTATACAAGAGAGCTTTTTTACTCCTGTTCCATATGAATGCCGGTATGCGCCTTCACCTGTATTTCTGCAAACGTATCTTTATTAACCGTTTTATCTGACGACAGCACCGTTCCGAGCCACGCGCCGAGGAAGCCAAGCGGGATGGAAATAATGCCCGGATTAGAAAGCGGAATGAGCGGATTGCCGGTAAATATAGCACCTCCGGACGGGTCCCACACACTAGGGCTCATCGATACAAGCACAAGCGCGCTGATCAGGCCTGTCAGGCTGCCCCACAACGCGCCTGTAGCATTGAATCTCTTCCAGAAGACCGTAAACACAATCAGCGGGAGGTTTGCGCTGGCCGCTACCGCAAACGCAAGTGCGACAAGGAACGCTACATTTAAGGACTGTGCGAAAATCGCAAGGAGAATCGAGAGCACCGACACGGCGACAGAAGCCCATCTGGCCGCTTTCATCTGTTCTTTTTCAGTTGCTTCTCCCTTTCTGATAATCTGGCTGTAGATATCATGGGCAAATGCTGAGGCGGCAGACAGCACCAATCCTGTCACGACCGCTAAAATGGTTGCAAAAGCGATCGCTGACACAAACGCGAACAGAAAATCTCCCCCGAGCGCTTTTGCCAAAAGCGGAGCCGCCATATTTCCCGCTTGATCAGCCGCCGTTATCGCATCAAAGCCGACAAATGCAGCGGCGCCAAAGCCGAGAAACACCGTCATAATGTAAAATATACCGATAATCCATGTCGCTGAAACAACGGATGTTCGGGCCGTCTTGGCATCCTTAACGGTATAAAACCGGATCAAAATATGCGGAAGCCCGGCGGTTCCCAGCACGAGTGCCAAGTTTAACGACAAGGTCTCAAGCGGCACCTTGTATTTATTTCCGGGGTTTAAGAAATCAGCGCCAAGCGGAGTGGCTGTTTTCATCTGCTCAAACATGGTATTAAGGTTAAAGCCGAATTTCGAAAACACGATGATCGAAATCACGAGTGTGCCGGCCATCAGTAAAACAGCTTTAATAATTTGAACCCAGCTTGTCGCGATCATGCCGCCAAACACGACATAAATGGTCATCAGCACCCCGACGATGAGAACCGCCGCGGTATAATCCAGCCCAAGCAGCAGTTTGATCAGCGCGCCCGCCCCCACGAGCTGGGCGATCATATAAAAAGTAGAGATGGCAATGGTATTGAGAGCCGCGACGCCGCGGATTTTCTTTTCTTTAAAGCGGGCCGCAATCATGTCCGCCATCGTATACTTCCCAAGATTCCGAAGCGGTTCCGCCACGATGTACAAGACAACGAGATAAGCAACTAGAAAACCGATGCTGTAAAAGAATCCATCAAATCCATATAACGCAATCATTCCGGCAATCCCAAGAAACGAGGCTGCAGACATGTAGTCACCGGCAATTGCCAGTCCATTCTGAACACCGGTGAGCCCGCCGCCGGCCGTATAAAACTCACTCGTCGTTTTCGTTTTCTTTGCGGCAAAATACGTGATGATAAGCGTCAGGCCGACAATCGCTAAAAATAATAGAAAAGCAGTCATATTCATGTCTGTTCACCCTTCAGATCCGCCTTTAGAGCGCTTACATATCGGTCGAAATGAGCCGCCTTTCGGGAATACACCGTACTCAGTATCCAGGTCATGGCGAATTGGGCGATGGCAAACAGCCAAGCCCATGAAACAGCCCCAATTGCCGGCTTATTCAAAAAGGTGAAATAAGACGTCAAAACAGGAAGTGAAAAATAAAAGACAAAAAAGAAAATCGCAGAAGGAACAATAAAAGCGCGTTTCTGCTTTAAAAAAGCTTGAAAAGACGGAGTTGCAGCAATCTGTTTATAATCAGCTTTGTACATGGCTATCCTCCTTTTATTCGCTAAACGTAAGCAAAAAGGTACACCAATAGGTATGTACTGAAAGTCTGATTTATGCGTTGGAGAACATCTGGAGAATGAAAAAAGAAGGAAGTCGTGAAGGTAGGAACGCGAGCGGTATAAAGACAGGCGAAGGTTTTCCAGCTCGGCCGCGTATACACGAGTTTGCTTTCAAAACCTCACCGAATGCAGCTTGTTCTCAGCAAAGCTGCTGTTTACCAGAGCCCGGTTATCATGTTCGCATCACCTCTTTATGACAATGGATGTGCCAAGAGGTGATCGCATCACCGGCTGTCTGTCGTATGTTAGCTGACACACCGTTTGTCCTCAAGCTCGGCGCAGCAATTGCTTTCGAATAGAGGATATGGTGAAAACTCAGATCAGATGATAGAAAAGCCAGAGGTAATAGATCCGCCTGTTCGGATTAGTCTTGGCGGACGGTTTTTTTGTGATTATTCTTTCTCAATGCTGTCTCAGATTCTAAAAACTGTCTCACATCACGAATGCCTAACCCAATAGATCTAGCTTCTTGTATTAACATATGCCAATCTTTGTCCAAATCTTTTTTAACATGAGTTTTCATAGTAACCTCCAATTGTATAAAATGTTTTCCTGCAACATGCGGGCAATAAAGACAAGCCGGCGCGATGATGAGGCGAGTACAACAAATTTCACACATAGTTGCTCGGCGTTCACAAACTGAAGGAAAAACCACCTACCTATTCCCTAAAAAAATGACTAATATAACCAATGAACCTCATTTATAATAATAAACAATTAAATACTGACTGGATAGTATGTAATTGAAAATAAATCCTTCAGCCTATTAAATATGACCCCGGAGAAACCGAATAGCATAAGCATTCAAAGAAATAAATACCGCTAAAGATTGATCCGTTGTAAGATAAGGATAATCATACCGCCTGGAGAAAAATATGAAAAAAAACAAATTTCAAATGAAAAGAGAAGCAACCTTTGAAAGTTTTATAGACGCTGGCTTGAATTTGTTGATTGACCGAGCGTATGATCCGGTTTCTGTTGAGGATATCAGCAGAGCGGCCGGGTACAGCAAAGGAGCGTTTTATGTTCATTTTGTCAGCAAGGAGGATTTTCTGCAGCATCTTCTCGAAAAACGCCAGATGAAAAAAGCGATCATCGTAGGGTATCTTGATCAAATGGAACGAACATCGGTGAAACCGCTGACATTGGACGAGGCTGCAAAACATGCCGCAGAGCTGCTTTATTCCTATTACATAAATAAGCCGTCGTGGGACATTACCTCGTTTGCCATGAATATGCCGACGTATAAAGTCCTTCAGAAATGCAAGGCCTATGTCCGGCTGTACGAATTGTGGGTGGAAGAAAATGCGTTATATATTAAGTGGCTGAAGGAGAGAAAGCTGATTGGCGCCTGTATTGATCCGGAATATACGGCTAAAATAATATGTGCAGTGCTCGACGGAATCATCAAACAATCGTATGTATTGGGCCAGCCCGCCACATTCCGCAGCTTTTTAGACGCACTCTCGGTTTTCTTTGCTCCAGACAGAGAGCACGTGAGGCCAAGAATTTTGAAAAGTTTTTCAGAAAGCGAGGAACATCAGTGAAGTATAGAGAAATGATTATGTATATCATTATGGGGGTTTTCACAACCATTGTGAACATCGCCAGCTTTTATATATTGGTAGAGATCATGAATATGGATTACAAAGCCGCCACTGTCGCCGCTTGGATTTTGTCCGTGCTGTTTGCATACATAACAAATAAATTATATGTGTTTCAGCAAAAAACACATGACCTGCAGAGCCTGCTGAAAGAGATCACTGCCTTTTTCAGCGTTCGGGTCCTGTCTCTCGGCATAGATTTAGGCATGATGATCATTCTTGTCGGCCAGTTCAATACAAATGAAACCTTGGCCAAAATACTCGACAACGCGGTCATCGTTGTCGTCAACTATGCTGCAAGCAAATGGCTCGTCTTTAAAAAGACAAAAGAAGAAGGGGTATGACAGGGGACAGCAGCATATGATCTATCGTTTTCGCTGAAGACATAAGGGGAAATAAAAAAATAAAAACCATGAAAGGTGATTGCACATGCTGGAAGAGCTAAAGGGGATATTTGCAAGTGTATTCGGAGAAAAAGAGGGGTTACGGTTTTTTTTCGCACCTGGAAGAGTGAATCTGATTGGAGAACATACAGACTATAACGGCGGGCATGTGTTTCCGTGCGCGCTGACAATGGGTACATATGCTGCTGTTGCAGAAAGAAACGATGGGGTTGTCCGGATGTATTCAGACAACTTTAAAGACGCAGGCATCAAAGAATGCAGCCTTGACGACATCCGCTATCAAAAAGAAGACGACTGGGCGAACTATCCGAAAGGCGTCATTTATGAATTTCAGCAAAGGGGCTATTCAGTTCCCCATGGCTTTGACATTGTATTTTCAGGGAATATTCCAAACGGGGCGGGCCTTTCGTCCTCCGCTTCTATTGAACTGCTGATGGGAGTCGTGCTCCAAAGCTATTTCCATCCTGAAGTGGATGCGCTTGAGCTTGTAAAAATGGCGCAGCATGCGGAAAACACTTTTATCGGTGTCAATTGCGGAATTATGGATCAATTTGCAATCGGAATGGGGAAAAAACATCATGCGATGCTGCTGAACTGCGACACGCTGGACTATGAATATAGCAAACTCGATGTCTCAGGCCTCGCACTGGTCATCGCGAACACGAACAAAAAAAGGACATTGGCAGACTCGAGCTATAATACAAGACGCCAAGAGTGCAATGACGCATTGCTTGATCTGCAAAAAGCACTCGATATTGTCTCGCTGGGCGACATCAAGCCCTCTGATTTCGATGCTAATTCCGGCCTGATCCAAAATGAAACGAACAGACGCCGGGCAAAGCACGCCGTATACGAAAATCACCGCGCCATCAAGACGGCCCATATGTTCAAAGAAAACAATATAGATGAAATCGGGCTGTTAATGAAGGAATCCCATCTTTCACTGAAGGATGATTATGAAGTGACCTGCCCTGAACTTGACGAGCTTGTGTTTGCGGCGTGGGAGCACGAAGGCGTGATTGGATCAAGAATGACGGGAGCTGGCTTCGGCGGCTGCACCATCAGCATTGTCAAAGATGCGTTTGTTGATGATTTTATCCAAAAGGTTGGAGACAGGTATCAAGAAAAAACAGGGCTCAAAGCGGATTTTTATGTCGCTGATATCGGAGAAGGAGCGAGAGAACTAAAGGGGGAGTGACACATGAGTATTGTTGAACATCTGGAACAGCTGCTGGAGTATGGCCTGGAACGAAAACTGATTTCGATCTGGGATCGGGAATATACGAGAAACCGTCTTTATGAAGCGTTAGACATCAAGCACCCCGAGCCGGTCTCCCACACATGCATCAAGCAGGCACAAAGCCTGCCGGACTTACTTGCTCCTATTTACAAATGGGCTGCGGAAACCGGCCGTATGGAAGCGGATACAGACACATACCGTGACTTGCTCAGCGCAAAGCTGATGGGGTGTTTCGTACCTGCTCCGTCTGAGGTCATTCGCAAATTTGAAGAGACAAAAGCGTTATACGGCCCAAAACAGGCGACAAAGGAATTCTATCAATATGCAGAGGATGTCTACTATATTCGGTCTGACAGAATCGCCAAAAATGTTCATTGGACGGTGCCGACTGAATATGGCGAGCTGGAAATGACTATTAATCTATCAAAGCCCGAAAAGGACCCAAAAGCGATTGCGGCTGCAAAAGAGCAGGTGCAGACAAATTATCCGAAGTGTTTGCTGTGTAAAGAAAATGTCGGGTTTGAGGGAAGCGTGAACCATCCAGCCCGCCAAAATCACAGAATCATTCCGGTTATTCTTAAAGATGAAGAATGGTATTTGCAGTTCTCGCCATACGTCTATTATCCAGAGCATTGCATCGTCTTAAAAGGTGAACATGAACCAATGGAGATCAGCAGAAAAACATTTGAAAGGCTGCTGTCATTTCTCGGGCAATATCCGCATTATTTTATCGGTTCAAATGCGGATCTGCCAATTGTTGGCGGCAGCATCCTAAGCCATGACCATTTCCAAGGCGGGGCGCACGATTTTCCGATGGCGCGTGCAGAAGCGGAAGATATATATGAATTAAATGATCATCCAGGCGTGTCGCTGGGCTTAGTGAAGTGGCCGATGTCCGTGCTCAGGCTCCAAGGAGACAAACCGGATCAAGTCGCCGAAGCTGCTGATCATATATTCCGCACGTGGCAAGCGTATTCCGATGAAAAGGCCGGCATAGCCGCCTATACAGGTGATACGCCCCATAATACGGTTACGCCGATTGCACGGCGCAGGGGAGACTTGTATGAACTCGATATCGTGCTGAGAAACAATCGGACGGATGGGGAGCATCCATTAGGAATATTTCATCCTCATCAGGAAGTTCACCATATTAAAAAAGAAAATATCGGCCTGATTGAGGTCATGGGATTGGCGATATTGCCGGGCCGTTTACAGGAAGAAATGAAAGAAACGGCAGCGGCGCTTTGCTCTGCTAATCCGAAATCAGCTTTAGAACAAAATCCGCTCACAGCAAAACATAAGGAGTGGGCTCTTCGGATTACGGAAAAAAGAACGATAACAAAAGAAAATGCCGATCTAGTCATAAAAGAAGAGCTTGGACATGTATTCGCGCGCATTCTTGAACACGCCGGTGTATTTAAACAGACAACGGAAGGAAAACAGGCCTTCAGCAGGTTTATCGACCATTTAGGCGTCAAACCAGTCAAAAGCCTCAACCGCTAGGGTTGAGGCTTTTTTAATTTTTATGGCAAAGCAAACGCCCAAAGCACTGACGCTTCGGGCGCTGTCACTCTTATCCTCTTTTTCTGGCTAACAGGCTTACTAGAAATACAACAATGGCTGCGCCGATCACCGCAGGAATAATAGCAAATCCGGCTAGGTTCGGCCCCCATGTTCCAAGCAGCCCGTGTCCGATCCAGGCGCCGATAAGGCCTGCGATCATTGACCCGATAATTCCTCCAGGCATATCTCCTTTTACAAACAGGCTGCCAAGCCATCCGATAATAATAGCGACGATAAGTGAAATAATAAAACTCATCATGCAACACATCCTATTTTATATTTATTTGCTTATATCATTCCTCTATTTTGTATAAGATAAACAATTGGATGCGCTAATAAAAGTTGGAACAGTTCAGAGCATATCGCCGCTCTAATGAACCTTTTCTTTCAATATTGGTTGCGTTAAAATGGTAATCGTGTGAAAAGATGCTAGGCAAGGAAAAATTAATTCCTTTCTAGAAAGTTTAACAAAATGAAATTTTTGATTGACCTAGGTTTTTTAATGTGGTAAACCTTTATTTGTCAGAATTAGTTCTTCATCATCTTTCTTTACTTATATGCGGAAATAACTAGAAACTTCTCATCTTAAGCGATAGATGTGAATAAAGTTGGAGCAATTTTTGTCGATTTTATGACATTTAAGCGAAATTGGGATGAAGTTTATAAAAAAATAAAGCTAATAAGTGAACTTTTTGATAGCATAACAAAGTAGAGAAAAGATTTTGAGGAAGTATGCACTTCAGATTTATTACATCAATAGGAAGGATGGTGATCTTCTTGTTCAGAGCATTAAAACCGTTACTTGTATTTGCGCTGTTAACTGTGGTTTTCGTCCTTGGGGGATGCAGCAATGCCTCAGTACTAGATCCGAAAGGGCCTGTGGCTGATCAGCAAAGTGATTTAATCCTGTTATCTATCGGATTTATGCTGTTTATCGTCGGGGTCGTCTTTGTTCTATTTACCATTATTTTAGTAAAATACCGCGACCGTAAAGGCAAAGATAATGGATCTTATAACCCAGAAATTCACGGTAACACGTTCTTAGAAGTAGTCTGGACAGTGATCCCAATTTTAATCGTCATTGCACTTTCTGTGCCAACCGTACAGACGATATATTCGTTAGAAAAAGCTCCTGAAGCAACAAAGGATAAAGAGCCTCTTGTTGTTTACGCTACTTCGGTAGACTGGAAATGGGTATTCAGCTACCCTGAACAGGATATTGAAACGGTTAACTACTTAAACATTCCTGTCGACCGCCCAATCTTGTTTAAAATCTCATCTGCAGATTCAATGGCTTCGCTATGGATTCCTCAGCTTGGAGGACAAAAGTACGCGATGGCAGGAATGCTGATGGATCAATACTTACAGGCTGATGAAGTGGGAACTTATGAAGGCCGCAACGCGAACTTCACAGGCGAACATTTTGCCGACCAAGAGTTTGATGTGAATGCTGTAACAGAAAAAGACTTTAACAGCTGGGTGAAAAAGACTCAAAACGAGGCTCCTAAGCTGACAAAAGAGAAGTATGATCAATTAATGCTTCCTGAAAATGTGGACGAATTAACGTTCTCTTCTACTCACTTAAAATACGTTGACCACGGACAAGACGCAGAGTACGCGATGGAGGCCCGCAAACGCCTTGGCTACCAAGCTGTTTCACCGCACTCTAAAACAGATCCGTTTGAAAACGTAAAGGAAAATGAATTTAAGAAGTCTGATGATACAGAAGAATGATATTGATCAGGAAAGGAGGAAGCCCGCATGAAATTCAAATGGGATGAATTTTTCGTAACTGGTGACCCATTAATTCTGGGCGCACAAGTTTCCATCGCACTATCTACCATTGCCATCATTTTTGTACTGACCTACTTCAAGAAATGGAAATGGCTCTGGTCTGAATGGATAACAACTGTTGACCATAAAAAACTCGGAATCATGTATATTATATCTGCTGTAATTATGTTATTCCGCGGCGGTGTCGACGGTCTGATGATGCGTGCCCAGCTAGCGCTTCCGAATAACAGTTTTTTAGACTCAAACCACTATAATGAAATTTTTACAACTCACGGTACAATCATGATCATCTTCATGGCGATGCCGTTCCTAATCGGTCTTATCAACGTTGTTGTACCTCTTCAAATCGGTGCTCGCGACGTTGCGTTCCCTTACTTGAACAACCTGAGCTTCTGGACGTTCTTCGTAGGGGCGATGCTTTTCAATATTTCTTTCGTTATCGGAGGTTCTCCGAACGCAGGCTGGACAAGTTACATGCCGCTTGCAAGTAACGATATGAGCCCTGGACCGGGTGAGAACTACTACCTCCTCGGACTTCAGATTGCCGGTATCGGTACCCTGATGACAGGGATCAACTTTATGGTAACAATCTTAAAAATGAGAACAAAAGGCATGACATTAATGCGTATGCCAATGTTCACATGGACAACACTGATCACAATGGTTATTATCGTGTTTGCGTTCCCTGTACTTACAGTAGCTTTAGCACTTTTATCATTTGATCGTTTGTTCGGTGCTCACTTTTTCACATTGGAAGCAGGCGGTATGCCGATGCTTTGGGCGAACCTGTTCTGGATTTGGGGACATCCTGAAGTATATATCGTTATTCTTCCGGCATTCGGTATTTTCTCTGAGATTATCTCAAGCTTTGCGAGAAAACAATTGTTTGGTTACACAGCGATGGTTGGTTCTATTATCGCCATCTCCGTATTGAGTTTCCTAGTTTGGACTCACCACTTCTTCACAATGGGGAACAGTGCGTCCGTTAACTCTTTCTTCTCAATTACGACAATGGCCATCTCGATTCCGACCGGGGTTAAAATCTTTAACTGGCTCTTTACCATGTATAAAGGCCGAATCAGCTTTACAACGCCTATGCTGTGGGCGCTTGCATTCATTCCTAACTTCGTTATCGGCGGGGTTACAGGGGTTATGCTTGCGATGGCAGCAGCGGATTATCAATACCATAATACGTACTTCCTTGTATCTCACTTCCACTATGTGCTGATCGCAGGTACTGTATTTGCTTGTTTCGCCGGATTTATTTTCTGGTATCCAAAAATGTTCGGCCACAAGCTGAACGAAAGAATCGGAAAATGGTTCTTCTGGATCTTTATGATCGGGTTCAATATTTGTTTCTTCCCGCAATATTTCTTGGGGCTTCAAGGCATGCCTCGCCGTATTTACACATACGGACCGAATGACGGCTGGACAACATTGAACTTTATTTCAACTGTCGGAGCTTTCATGATGGGTGTAGGATTCTTAATCCTTTGCTATAACATCTACTACAGCTTCCGCTACTCTACTCGTGAAATCAGCGGAGATTCATGGGGTGTGGGACGCAGTCTTGATTGGGCGACTTCTTCTGCGATTCCGCCGCATTACAACTTTGCGGTGCTTCCTGAAGTCAAATCTAAAGATGCATTCCATCATATGAAAGAAGAAAAAACTGAGTTATACCCTGAAAGCAAATTCAAGAAAATCCATATGCCAAGCAACTCAGGCAGACCGTTCTTTATGTCTGTTGCCTTCGGTATCGCCGGCTTTGGACTTGTCTTTGAATGGTACTGGATGGGCGTAGTCGGATTGATCGGAGTCCTGCTCTGCATGGTTCTGCGTTCATTCGAATACGACAACGGCTACTACATTAGTGTTGATGAAATAAAAGAGACGGAAAGAAAGATTTCCGAATAAGGAGGCGTGAGTTATGGAACATGCAGAACACGGCAATTCTAACGCGCCTATGGAATATCAATCTGAAACCGGCAGACTTAATATTCTCGGGTTTTGGATCTTTTTAGGGGCAGAAATTGTGTTGTTCTCAACACTATTTGCAACCTTCTTCGTTCTTCAAAACAGAACAGCAGGAGGTGTCTTACCGGACGAACTGTTTGAAGTGAATCTGGTAATGATTATGACGTTCTTGCTGCTTATCAGCAGCTTTACCTGCGGGATCGCTGTTCATGAAATGCGCCGCGGAAGTTTAAAAGGCGTAGTCATCTGGACAATTATCACTCTGCTTCTTGGTGCCGGCTTCGTCGGTTGTGAGATCAACGAGTTTGTCCACTATGTACATGAAGGAGCATCTCTCGGTACAAGTGCGTTCTGGTCTGGATTCTTTGTTTTACTTGGAACTCACGGAACTCACGTAACAATCGGTATTTTCTGGATTACAGGAATTCTGATTCAGTTGAAGAAACGCGGCTTAACTCCGCAAACTTCATCTAAAATCTTTATCTCAAGCTTGTACTGGCACTTCTTAGATGTTGTATGGATTTTCATCTTTACAGGTGTCTATCTCATGGGATTGGGGGGTCTGTAAAATGGCAAACAAATCTGCTGAACACAGTCACTTTCCATGGAAGCACATTGTAGGTTTTGCACTGTCTATCGTTTTGACCCTGCTGGCTCTATGGGTTGCAGTGTATACTGACCTAAGCTCATCAGCAAAACTTTGGATCATTTTCGGCTTCGCCTTCATTCAGGCGGCGCTGCAGCTTCTCATGTTCATGCATATGACAGAGAGCGAAAACGGCAGTATCCAAGTCGGAAACACGCTGTTCGGATTCTTCGGCGCGATCGTTATCGTGCTTGGATCCATTTGGATTTTCGCGGCTCACTATCACCATGGTGACCATATGGACGGAAATCCTCCTGGAGGCGCTAAGCACTCAGAGCATTCAGGCCACAACGAATAACACAAAAACCCTCTTCGTTAGAAGAGGGTTTTTATTATTAGCAAAATCCCAAAACGAAATTTTTTTGGGGATTTTATCATTTGTTCAGCGTGATTGAAAACCCTTGAAGTCTAGGAAGGACGAGCATTGGAGCACAGCGAATATAGCAATTCGTGAGCACCAACGCGCAGGACTGACAACGAATGCGAGGGTTTGTCGAAACGCTGAAACCCTCTTCGTTAGAAGAGGGTTTTTTGCTGTCCTCAGCTGCTTCGCTTTCTGCGAAGATACGGAAGACCGTAAATGATAAATGCGGCGATATGAGCGACAATGACGTTGACGGCAAACAAGATAATCATGAGAGTGTGTCCTAGTGGAGAAAGGCTTTCTGTTGCGTAAAAGAAGAAGAATACCCACATTAAGATGATTGGCGGAATAGCTGAGAGTGCGACTTTTTTGTTATCAAGCCAAATAAAGAGAGGCGTTGCGCTGGCAACCAATAAATAAGCAAAAAACATGTCCATCATACCCGTCTCCTTTCATTTTGTGATAGCGTTTACAAAAATGAAATAGAGGAACTGAGTTGTGTCTGTTTTGTGGTTGTTTTGTGAACATTCTGTTACAATTATTATACCATGTTTTCCAGAAATTGATACACGTTTTTGCAGAAATGGTCTGGACCTATCGTCTTATTTTTTAAAACGTATTCTCTAGGAGAATGTATAGACAAGGGCAGATGTTATTGCGGATTCTATATAAGGTAACACTATGCTGAATAAGCGATTTGGGTACGAAACACATATTGTATATTAGTTTTTAACCAAACCCTTTATAATGGGGTTTTTTTCATTTGAAAAGTTTTGTACCAATCGAAACGTTTTGGTTTATGATACGTCATATTTCGTGTAGCTGAAAAAGCGTTGCAAATGCGCAAAAAACATAAAAGGAAACGAGCTTCACGTGTCATCTTGATCGAGGTTCATGTATAATAAACATTAGTGATTTTCCGATGAAAATGTAAGGCGGGATAGAATGGGTCGATATAAGAAACAGCAAAGCCCCTTTTACCAGGGGGATTTGATTTTTATATTTGGTGTGTTTTTTATCATTAGCGTTGTTGCGATTTATGCTGCCGGGCAGTTTGGGCAGTATGGGGGCAATGCCTGGACGAAACAAATTGCTTATTATGTTTTGGGGGCTATCGCGATTTCGGTGCTGCTGTATTTCGATTTAGAGCAGCTTGAAAAACTTAGTTTATATGTATTTTTATTCGGGATTCTGCTTCTCTTGATATTGAGAGTCAGTCCTGAGTCTATTGCACCAGTGAAAAACGGTGCGAAAAGCTGGTTTCAGTTTGGTTCTGTAACGTTACAGCCCTCTGAATTTATGAAAATCGGACTTATGATGATGGTAGCCTCAGTGATTTCAAAGGCCAGTCCTAAAAAAATCCGATCGCTCAGAGACGATGTTCATCTTTTACTGAAGATTGCAGGTGTATCGGTAGTGCCAATCGGACTTATCCTTCTTCAGGATGCTGGTACAGCTGGGATATGTATGTTTATTGTGATTGTCATGATCTTTATGTCAGGCGTAAACTGGAAGCTGATCGCAATCATTGGCGGTTCAGGTATCTTAGTTATTTCTCTTATCTTGTTAGTCATGATTAATTTTCCTGACGCTGCTAAATCAGTGGGGATTCAAGAGTATCAAATTAAGAGGGTTACATCTTGGGTTTCTGATTCAAATGGAACAACTCAGGAAGATGCAAATAGCGGCTGGCAGGTTGATCAGGCTGTCATGGCTATCGGTTCAGGCGGCATTCTCGGAAATGGCGTTCACAATTTGAAGGTGTATGTACCAGAAGGACAGACCGATTTTATCTTTGCCATTTTGGGTGAGAGCTTCGGATTTATAGGGTGTGCGATTGTCGTCATCATGTTCTTCTTCTTAATCTACAGGCTTGTCGTTCTGATTGACAAAATACATCCGTTTAACCGTTTCGCTTCTTTCTTTTGCGTTGGCTATACGGCGTTAATAGTGATTCACACATTCCAGAATATCGGAATGAACATCGGCATTATGCCTGTTACCGGGATTCCGTTGCTGTTTGTCAGCTACGGGGGAAGCTCGACGCTTGCTACATTAATCGGTTTCGGCATTGTGTATAATGCGAGTGTCCAGTTGACGAGATACAGAAGTTATTTGTTTAATTCATAAAATACAGACAGCCTTTAAAGGGCTGTCTTTTTTTGTTGCAGAGCATTTCGCTTTTGAGTTCACATTTTTTCGGATATGATAAAAACAGATAAGGAGGTTCTTGTGATGAATAACACAATCGAAACCATTTTGAATCATCGGTCAATCCGGTCTTTTACTGATCAGCTTTTGACAGCTGAAGAAATTGATACATTAGTGAAAAGTGCGCAGGCTGCATCAACGTCCAGCTATGTGCAGGCATATTCGATAATCGGTGTTTCCGATCCTGAGAAAAAACGTGAGCTGTCTGTGCTTGCCGGAAATCAGCCTTACGTTGAGAACAACGGACACTTTTTTGTATTTTGCGCGGACTTGTACCGCCACCAAAAACTGGCTGAGGAAAAAGGCGAAAATATCTCTGAGCTGCTCGAGAATACAGAAATGTTTATGGTCAGCTTGATTGATGCGGCGCTGGCAGCGCAAAATATGAGCATTGCTGCTGAATCAATGGGGCTTGGCATTTGCTATATCGGCGGCATTCGGAATGAACTGGACAAGGTGACAGAGGTGCTGCAAACGCCTGACCATGTGCTTCCGCTTTTCGGTCTGGCAGTAGGCCATCCTGCCAACCTATCCGGCAAAAAACCGAGATTGCCAAAGCAGGCTGTCTATCATGAGAATACGTATAATGTGAATGCAGACGATTTCCGGGAAACCATGAATGCGTATGATCAAACCATTTCTGATTATTATAGAGAAAGAACAAACGGACAGAGGGAAGAAACGTGGTCTGATCAAATTCTGAACTTTATGAAGCAGAAGCCGCGTACGTATTTAAATGGCTATGTGAAAGAAAAAGGCTTTAATAAAAACTAAAGCAAACCTCTCCGTCTGGAGGGGTTTTTATGTTTCACGTGTAACATATTCCGACAAATAGAGACATGCTGACACAAATAAATGGCGAATGATCGGGAGACACTGATAAGCAGTATGAGCGGCTTTGGCGAAAAAATAAGGGATCAGTGATACGATGAGGATGAGGTGGTAGGGATGATTTCATTAAGTATATTAGATCAATCTCCAGTATCAGAGGGCAGCAGTGCAGAAACAGCATTACAGCAAACGGTTGCGCTTGCACAGGCTGCTGAGGATTTTGGATATAAGAGATTTTGGGTTTCTGAGCATCACTTTTCAAAGCGGCTGGCAGGGTCAAGCCCAGAGGTGCTGATCAGTCATATAGCGGCAAAAACAAAGCGAATCCGTGTTGGATCAGGGGGAGTCATGCTGCCGCATTACAGCGCTTATAAAGTAGCTGAGAATTTCCGTGTGCTGGAGGGGCTGACACCGGGAAGAATTGATCTTGGGCTTGGCAGAGCACCGGGGGGAATGCCGATTGCATCCTGGGCGCTGAATGACGGCGGGAAGCGCAATGCTGATCAGTATCCGCAGCAAATCAAGGAGCTGACCATGTATCTGCATGATTTGGCGGATGACAAACACCGTTTTCCGAATCTGACGGCTGCGCCACATATTTCAACCGCGCCGGATGTGTGGCTGCTTGGCTCATCTGGAGAAAGCGCGCTGCTCGCCGCTGAGTCAGGCGCTGGCTATATGTTTGCCCACTTTATCAATGGAGAGGGCGGAGAGGATACTGTCAGACAGTATAAGAGACGATTTAAGCCGTCTGTGTTAGGAGAAACGCCCCGAGCGGCAGTTGCTGTTTTTGTTCTTTGTGCTGACACGGAGGAGAAGGCAGAGGAGCTTGCGGCCGTGGTTGATTTTACGCTTTTGGCAGGGGAGCAGGGCATTCCTTTAGAAGGAGTTCCTTCGTATGAAGCTGTTCGGGAAAATACGTACTCCCCCTATGAACAGAGACGAATTGCTGATAATCGAAATCGAATGATTGTCGGCACGAAAGAACAGGTGAAGGAGCAGTTGTTAGCTTTGAGTAAGGCGTATGGAACAGAGGAAATCATGGTGTTGACCATTACGCATCATTTTGAAGATAAGCTCCATTCTTATCGTTTATTGCAGGAGGCATTTGCGAATTAATCTAAAAAGCCCTGCCGAATCGGCAGGGCTTTTTATTATTCAATGGTAAAAGGCTCTTCAGTCAGAACCTGGCTTGATTTGCCTTTGTTTGCGGCATAGGCGAGCAAGTAATATTCTCCAGCCGGAAGCTTGGTTCCGCCATTGATTGTGCCGTCCCAGTCAAAGTACTGATAGCCTTTATCTTGATTTTTATAAATGCCGGCTTGGCCTGCAAAATCAAGGTTGCTGTCATAGACGAGGAACGCCAGCTCTTCTGCTCCCGCAGGAAGGTAGGTTTCAATTTGATAGGTGCCTTGTACAGACCCTTCGCTGACGGAGACAGATGTTACTCTCGGATAATCCGGCTCTTTGACGATCAGCAATGTAGGTACCTTGGCGACGGTTTTTCCGCCTTCTCTGACGATGACCGTTCCTTCATAGGTGCCTGCTTTTGCTTTGTTTGTATTAACCTTTACTTTTGCAGTGGCTTTTCCGGTTTTATGTGCCGGAATTACAACACGGCTAGTACCGGATGTGGAGATGCCGCTGCCGTTAAATGAGTATTCAAGTGTGTATGACTTTCTAATGGAAGATTGGTTTTCAATCGTAAACATTTCTTTTTTCGTTTCGTTTCCGTTTTCCTTCAAGAATGTTCCATATGAATAGCTTCCTGGTGAGACGAGTGAGTCGGCTTTGATCGCGTTCATGATTCTCGCGCTGCCTGCGCCTTGGGCGTTATGCGGATACACTTCTCCGTCGCCATCCTTTAAGGTGACAGCGGTGTTCATGATGGCGGCTTTGATCTGTTCAACGCTCCACTTTGGTTTAGCTTGTTTGATAACGGCAACCGCTCCGGCAATATGAGGAGATGCCATGCTTGTTCCTTGTTTTGATCCGTAGCCATATGGGTTTTGAGGATCGTGTGTCGGAATGGTGCTGACGATATTGACGCCTGGTGCGGAAATATCAGGCTTAATCATCCACGTATCCATTACAGGGCCGCGGGAAGAGAAATCAGCCACTTGTTCACCGAGCGCTTTTGAGACCGTCAACTTGAATGCTGTTTTTGTCTCGCCTTCTTTCAAGGCACTGACGAGTTTTTCGCCGTCTTCTAATGAAAGCTTAATCGTCGGCACAGACATGCCCGGCACATTGGCTTCAATTTCTCCGGAGAGGTTGTTATACACAACCATGCCGATGGCGCCGGCTTTTTTAGCATTGTCGGCTTTATCCACAAACGCAATGCTGCCCCGTTTGACAACGGCGACTTTGCCTGTCAGATCTTTTCCTTCAAAGTCCCTTGCTTCGCCAAGTCCGGCTTCAACTAGCTCAACTTCTTTGTTATTGAGCGCTTTGACGTCGTCCTCTTTGTTATAGCCCATCACTTTTGCTGAAGAGTAGGAGCCGAATGTGACGGCGTATTCATTGAGCGGCAGCTGAGTCGCACCGACAGAAATCGCTTCTCTTGATGTGCCTGGCGATCCGACTGTCCAGCCGTTCGGTCCGCTGTTGCCGTTTGACGTAACCGCAACGACGCCCTCTGACATGGCCCAGTCAAGCGCTGTGCTCGTCGCCCAGTCCGGGTTGTTTAATGAATTTCCGAGAGACAGGTTCATCACATCTGCTCCGTCCTGTACAGCACGTTCCACGCCGGCAATGACATTTTCTGTTGTGCCGCTTCCGCCAGGGCCCAGCACGCGGTAAGCAAGAAGTGTGGCATCAGGCGCCACGCCTTTAATCGTTCCGTTTGCGGCGACAGTTCCGGCCACGTGCGTTCCGTGGTCAGTGGCTTCACCTCTCGGATCGCCGGTTGGTGTTTCTTTCGGGTCGTAATCATTGTCTACAAAATCATATCCTTTATATTGTCCGAAGTTTTTCTTCAAATCAGGGTGATTGTATTCAACACCAGTATCAATAACCGCTACCTTCACGCCTTTTCCTGTGTAGCCTAAATCCCATGCGTCGTTTGCTCCGATATACGGTGCGCTGTCATCCATTTGCGGAGATACGGCGTCCTCGGAGACCGTGACGTCTTTATCCTTCATATTGTCTGTTTTATAGGTGACGTTCGGGTATACTGCCTTTACGTCTTTTACTGCAAGAAGTTTTGGAATCTCATTAGCTGGGAGCTTCATAGAAAAGCCTGAAAACACCTGCTCATATTCCCGGTTTACTTTTCCGTTTTTCACCGCTTTGACAGCACTGTTTTTGGCTTTTGTTCGAGCGGTTTTCAGCTTGCTTTTCGTTTGGCTTTCTCCCGCTTCCTTCGCCTCTGCCAAGGATTTTTCTTTTAATTCCACGATAACGGTTGTTTTTTTGCTTGTTGTCATGTCGATATCACCGAATACCTCGGCTTTTTCCAGGTCAGCCGACGTTTTTGAAGAAACCGGCGCCGCCTGTACTCCTGTCATACCTGTGGATAACGTAAAAAATAAAACAAAACTTAGGAGCAGAAAGCGAATGATTCCATTTTTCAATGTATTTCCCCCTTTGTGTTTAGAAAAAATGTTAAAGATCTAGTATATATTTCTTGAAAATTCAAAAAAATCCTTGTGTCATTTGGACCATTTATTGGATTTCGTTTGTGTATAAGGAAGGAGTTATACACAGAACCCTGTGTATAAGTGAATAAATCTGTGTATATATATAGTTGGGAATATATGTTCTTATACAAAATATTGATAGAGTTTGTGGACATGTGGATATCTCTTGTGATTAAGTTGTTCTTATCTTTGGGATAACTTGTGTATAAAGTTTTTAAAGCGGTTCTCCAATTTTCATTTCATTTCTTTCAGCTTTCAACAAAACTTCTAAAAACTAGTTGGTTTTTTCACTCATATTGTGACAAAGAATTCTTTTTCCACGGTCTATTATAGAGTCATGAGTTTTGCTAGAGCCGCTAGTTTGCGAGAAAAGAAATCGGCCGTCTTTTCACGCGGGCTGCGGCTGAGAAAACGGGCTGCTAAAAAAGGCTGCCTGCCAAAAAGAAGCGGAGGGATGTTTTTCTATGAAACGTTTGCTTGTATCTTTACGGGTGTGGATGGTCTTTTTGATGAACTGGGTGACGCCGGACAGAAAAACTGCGGCTGCCGCGGTCTATACGGCTCAGCGTACATACCAAAGAAAAGCGGCGGTGCAGGCCGCAGGACTTGTTTCGTTTTATGAATGGCGGACCGCTGTGAATGAGGAAGAAAAGCAGAAAGCGAAAGCCGCTGCGCTTTATAAAAGAAGATGTCTGCAAGCCTTCAAGGAATCGCCAAAGCAGGAGAGAGCTGGTCCGCATCTTTACATGGCGGTCAAAAGGAGGTAAAATCCCAGTCAAAAGCAAATTGGCGGGAGAGATAGCCTCTTGAAAATCTATAAAGTATTAAACAACAATGCGGCTTTAATAAAAGAGGACGATCAGGAAAAAATTGTGATGGGGCCGGGAATCGCTTTTCAAAAAAAGAAAAATGATCTCATCCCTATGAATAAAGTGGAAAAGATCTTTGTCGTGCACGACGAGAATGAAAAATTTAAACAAATCCTGCAAACGCTGCCGGAGGAGCATATAGAAATAGCTGAAGATATCATCAGTTATGCGGAAGGAGAGCTCGCGTCGCCGCTGAGCGACCACATTCATATCGCGCTTTCTGACCATTTGTCCTTTGCGATCGAAAGGATTCAAAATGGGCTGCTTGTGCAGAATAAATTGCTGCATGAGATAAAAGCGCTCTATAAAAAAGAATATGAGATCGGCCTGTGGGCGATCGGACACGTAAAAGAGACATTGGGCGTGTCTCTGCCTGAAGATGAAGCGGGTTATATTGCCCTTCACATTCATACGGCGAAGATGGATGCGGAGAGCATGTATTCAGCGCTGAAGCATACAACCATGATCAAAGAAATGATAGAGAAAATAGAAAACTACTTTAATCGAAAGGTGGATGAAAACAGCATTTCCTATCAACGCCTTGTCACGCATTTGCGATACGCGGTCAGCCGGTTGGAATCAAATGAAGCGCTCCATCGTATGGACGAGGAGATGCTTTATTTCATCCAAAAAAAGTATTCATTTGCCTATCAATGTGCGCTGGAGCTGGCGGAGTTTTTGAAAAATGAATATCAATTACATTTGCCGGAGTCCGAGGCCGGCTATATCACGCTGCATGTCCAGCGTCTTCAAGATCTCTCGGAATAACCGCTTTGACTTGCAGGGAGTGATCTCTGGAAGTTTTTTTTATTTATCGGGATTGAGCGTATAGTACATCCAGCCCATCATTACAATTCCTGCGGCCAGATTGCCGAGCGTAACAGGAATTAAGTTTCTGACTGCTCCCATCAGTGTCACCGTATCAGGGTGCTCGATCAAAAGTGAGATGGCGAATGTGCACATATTGGCAATGCTGTGCTCAAAACCGGAAATAAAGAAGCAGAAAACGAAAAGCATCATGGCAAACAGCTTGGCTCCTTCTCCTTTGAGAGACATCGGAATGAAAAAGGCGAGGCACACAAGCCAATTGCACAGCATTCCTCTGAAAAACAGTTCGGAAGCGGGCGGCTCCATTTTGTGCTCTGCCAGATGAATCAAAAAGGAATGAACAGAAGCCTCCTCAAAAAGTCCTGTCGCGCTGATCAGGATGGCAAATAAAATGGCGCCAATCAAATTGCCAGCATAGCTTGACATCCACAGGTACAGAGTGTCGCGCCAGCGGATTTTTTTTCGGAGTGCGGTATAGGTGAAATAAAAGGTATTGCCGGTAAATAAATCCCCGCCGCCGTAAGCAATCAGCAGAATAGCGGCCCCGAAAGTGACAGCGGCTGCCGGAAATGCAAATGGAGAGTCAGCCATATAGAAATAGCTGCCTGCTTTGCTTGCGGCTGTAATACCGAAACCGATAAACATGCTGGCCAAAATGGATCGGAGCAAATATCGGATTTTGCTTGAAACAAATATATTTTGTTTTCTCAAAGCGTACTGTTCAACCTTTTGCAATGCTTGAGTTTCCATTGTCTTTTCCTGCTTTCTTTGATTTGAGCATAGTATAGCATGATATTGTGAAATGTTTCACAATTAATTTTTACGAATTTTTGTCTAAATGTTTTATGAAACTTTTTAACTAAAAAAACAGTTGACGAAAACGCTGTCATCAATTATGATGAAAGCGTATTCTCAATCTGAATAAGCGGGATTGTGACTGGTAAAGCAGGCAAGACCTAAAATTTGCGTAAATGAAAAAGGATCGCTGTGTCCTTTCTTCGTTGGCGAATTTTAGGTCTTTTTTGTTTAAATAAAAGGGGGAGAAAAAGATGGATTACAAAGAGACTGCAAAACGCCTCATTGAGCTTCTCGGGGGGAAAGAAAACATGATCAGCGCGGCTCATTGTGCAACAAGACTGCGTTTAGTGATTAAAGATGAATCAAAGATAGATCAAGCACAAGTAGAAGAGCTTGATGGCGTCAAAGGCGCTTTCAGCAGCTCTGGCCAGTACCAGATCATTTTCGGAACAGGCCTTGTCAATAAGGTGTACGATGCTTTTTCAAAGGAAGCAGACTTTGAGCGTGAAGAACACGTAAATCACCAGGATGCGGCAAAAGAAAAAATGAATCCCGCTGCGAGATTTGCGAAAACGCTTTCTAATATTTTTGTTCCAATCATCCCGGCTATTGTGGCCAGCGGCCTATTAATGGGATTACTGGGTATGGTCAATGCGTTTCATTGGATGAGCAAGGATTCTGCGCTGCTGCAGCTGCTTGATATGTTTTCAAGTGCCGCATTTATTTTCTTGCCGATTCTAATCGGGGTAAGCGCTTCAAAAGAATTTGGCAGCAATCCGTACTTGGGAGCGGTTATCGGTGGAATCATGATTCATCCGACTCTTTTGAATCCATGGGGATTGGCGGAAGCGACACCTGATTATATGAATCTTTTCGGATTCGATATCGCGCTTCTCGGCTACCAGGGAACTGTTATCCCTGTCCTGCTGGCGGTTTATGTGATGAGCAAGGTAGAGAAATGGACGAGAAAAGTGGTTCCTCATGCGGTAGATTTGCTTGTTACACCTTTTGTCACAGTGATTGTCACCGGGTTTGTCGCTTTTATCGCGATTGGTCCTCTGGGCAGAGCGCTTGGCTCCGGCATTACGGTTGCTTTAACTTATGTATATGACCATGCAGGTTTTGTTGCGGGTCTGATTTTCGGTGGCACGTATTCACTTATCGTGCTGACAGGCGTTCATCACAGCTTCCATGCGATTGAGGCAGGGCTTATTGCAGATATAGGCAAGAACTACTTGCTGCCAATCTGGTCAATGGCGAATGTCGCACAGGGCGGCGCCGGGCTTGCCGTCTTCTTTATGGCGAAAAAGGCAAAGACAAAAGAAATCGCGCTTCCGGCTGCATTTTCCGCTTTTCTTGGCATTACTGAGCCCGTCATCTTCGGAGTCAATCTGCGCTACCGAAAACCGTTTATCGCCGCGATGATTGGAGGCGCATTGGGCGGTGCATATGTCGTCTTTACACATGTTGCTGCAAACGCTTACGGGTTAACGGGTATTCCGATGATCGCTATTGCTGCGCCGTTTGGCATGGGCAACTTGATCAACTATCTGATTGGTATGGCCATTGCGGGAGTGTCAGCGTTCATTGCAGCGTTTATCATGAAGATTAATGAGGATGAGGAGAGGAAAAAATGACAGCACTTGATCAGGAGCTACGTCGCCGGGCTTATGAAGAAGTGGAGAAAAAAGAGCCTATCGCGAACAGCGATCCGCACCGCCAGCATTTTCACATTATGCCGCCGGTTGGGCTGCTGAATGACCCGAATGGCGTGATTTATTGGAAGGACAGCTACCATGTGTTTTTTCAATGGCAGCCATTTCAGACGGGGCACGGCGCTAAATTTTGGGGGCATTATACGACACAGGATGTTGTGAATTGGAAGCGGGAAGAGATTGCGCTTGCGCCGAGTGATTGGTTTGATAAAAACGGCTGCTACTCGGGCAGCGCTGTCACGAAAGACGATCGGCTCTATCTATTTTACACAGGAAATGTCAGGGATCAGGATGGGAATCGGGAAACGTATCAATGCCTTGCTGTATCTGACGACGGACTGTCCTTTGAGAAAAAGGGTGTCGTCGCCCGCCTCCCTGAAGGATACACGCCGCATTTTCGCGATCCGAAGGTATGGGAGCATGAAGGAACATGGTATATGGTGGTCGGTGCGCAAACGGAGAATATGCAAGGACACGCTGTTTTGTTTGCTTCTGATAACCTGACAGAGTGGAGATTTCTCGGCCCGATAACTGGCGCGGGCCTCAGCGGGCTTGACGAATTCGGGTACATGTGGGAGTGCCCTGACTTGTTTTCCCTTCAGGGGTCCGACGTGCTGATTGTTTCGCCTCAAGGGCTTGAGACTGACGGTTTTCGTTATCAGAACGTGTATCAATCGGGTTATTTTGTCGGGCGTCTCGATTATAACAAGCCTGAATTGAAGCATGGCGATTTTACGGAGCTTGATCAAGGTTTTGATTTTTACGCTCCGCAAACACTTGAAGACGATCAGGGAAGGCGAATTTTGTTTGCATGGATGGCTGTGCCTGATCAGGATGAAGGGGCTCATCCGACGATTGACTATCACTGGATTCACTGTATGACGCTGCCGAGACAGCTGACGCTATCTGGGCAGAAGCTGATTCAGCAGCCGCTGCCTGAGCTGAAAGCCATGCGCAGGAATGAGAAAAAAGTGCAAATCAACATGCATGGATCATCTGGTACGCTTCCAGTTGAAAACCCTGAAAGAGCTGAGATCTTGATTGAAGACATTGATACGGAGTCTGGCTTTTCAATCAGTATCCGCGGTACGGCTGTGTTTTCCTTTCATAAGGACGAGGGGATTGTTACGCTGGAGCGGACGAGCTTCGACGGAAAAAGAACAGAAGCGAGACATTGCTGCATCAAGGATTTGCATACCGTGCACATGTTTATCGATGCTTCGTCTGTGGAAATCTTTGTCAATAACGGAGAGGAGGTCTTCAGTGCGAGATTTTTTCCTTTCCCGGGAAATCATGAAGTGACAGCCAGTTCGACAGGAAAATCTGAAATGAACGTCGGAATTTGGACCCTTATGTAGAAAATCCTTCTATTTTCTTATGTGAAATCTGTGCCATCTGTGCTATTCTTCAACGATAACCTACTATTTTTTTCTGTAAAAGGAGTTGTTTTCTTGAATATACATGAACAGAAGATAACACCGGAATGTTTGGAAAAGGCTGCGGATCAAGTTGAAGATAAGCGGGAAGAATATAAGGATGTGCTGCTTCAGCTGAAAAAAATGCTTGGCGGGACAACGCCGCACAGTGAAACGGCGGAAATTCTTTCGCGAGCATATGAGCAAATGAAGGAATATGCACTTTTTGTTCAGTCGATAGAAACATTTTTGAGGAAATCTGCGAACCATTTAAAAATCAAATAAACAGGCTGCCGATGGGATCGGCAGTTTTTTCTGTGAAAAGTCTTCGGTCATATAAAAAAGCTGCCTCTCTGTAAGGCAGCCTTTTTTGTTTATGATTGTTTATTCAGGCGCAGCGCAGAATGCTTCGTTGGCCCGACATATTGGTTGAGCGGGAAGGATTCTTTAATGGCAGCGGTAATAAAATCTTTCGCTGCGTAAATGGCTTCTTTGACTTCCGCACCTTTGGCGAGCTCCGCTGTCACGGCTGCTGAGAACGTACAGCCTGCGCCATGTGTATAAGGCGTATCGATCATTTCGCTTTCAAGGACTTCCGCTGTTTCTCCGTCATAGAGAACATCAACCGCTTTTTCGTGTTTGAGTTTGCCTCCGCCTGTAATGACGACATATTGAGCGCCGAGCGCATGAATTTTTTTCGCAGCTTCGATCATATCGTCAACTGTCTTTAATTCATCCATGCCGCTGAGCTGGCTGGCTTCAAACAGATTCGGCGTAATGACAGTGGCTAGCGGCGCTAATTGTTCACGCAGGGCTTGGGCGTGCTCCGGATACAGGACTTCATTTGCTCCTTTGCAAACCATGACCGGGTCAATTACCACATTTTTTAATTGTTTTTCTTTGATCGTTTTTGCTGCAAGCTCGATAATGTCAACGGTTGGCAGCATTCCTGTTTTCATGGCGTCCACACCGATGCCGTCCGTAATCGTTGCAAGCTGGGCGCGGATTGTATCAGTATCGATCGGGAAGACTTGGTGGTCCCAGCTGTTGTTCGGGTCCATCGCAACGATCACCGTTAAGGCGGTCATCCCGTATACGTTTTTTTCTTGAAATGTTTTTAAATCAGCTTGAATCCCAGCACCGCCGCTGGAATCTGAGCCGGCAATGGTGAGTGCTTTATGCATAGACATGTCTTGAACCTCCATCGTGTTTTGTCTTTCATTATAGTTAGATTTTCTCTGTATCACAATATAGAAGGTTTAGCAATTCATCTAGTATTCTCATCGTCACCTTTCCTGTTTCAGTAGGATATTCCCACTGATCTCCCGTCCAATATATGTTTTAATAGTACATGACTATGAAAATGAGAAGGAGAGCATCATGAAGATTTCTATCGTAATTGTGACCTATAATCGGATTCCGGCTTTGTGTGAGCTTCTGGAGTCGATTTCGCAACAGACCATGAAGCCGTATGAAATCATTATTGTGAATGATGCCGGGGAATCGGTCGTGCCGGTCAAAGCACTGTATCCGGAGCTGCCGATTGCTGTCATCAATTTAGAAAAGAACTCGGGGCATGTGGCTGCGAGAAATGCCGGTGTAAAAGAGGCGTCTGGCGATTGCATTATGCTTTGTGATGACGATGATTTCTTTACGCCGGGACATGTGGAGAGAATGGCGAAGGAAATCGAGACGGCAGATTTCGTTCATTCTGATGCGGAAATTGTTTCGTTTGAAGAGAAAAACGGAACAAGATATCCAGTTTCGCGAAAGCTGTTTGCTTATACCGCTGACTATGAGGATATGAGAGTGTTCTCTACATACGTGCCGTCGGGCAGCATGTACAGACGTTTTCTACATGATGAAATCGGGTATTTCGATGCTGATGTGCACAATTATTGGGACTGGGATTTTTATTTGCGCGCGGCGAAGGAGTACCGGGTGAAGCGTGTCCCTTGCGCCAGTGTGATTTATGCCTTCAGTGACGCGGGAGACAATCAGTCCGCGGACCTTGGCGCCAAGCGGAAACAATATTTGGACCGTTTAAGTGAAAAGCACGGACTCGGGGAACTGCCGACGAAAAACTTTGCCGTCCTGCTTGAAGAGCCTGAGATGAAAAGACGGGAAGCACAAAGTGAAATCGTTTGGGATGGCAAGCCTGTCTATTCCAGGCTTCATCGTTCGTAAGGGAGGCCTGAATCTTGAAACAGCTTTTACAGGACAGCTGGTGGAATCAGCTGAAGGAAGAGTTTGAGAAACCGTATTATCAAGAGCTCAGAGAAATGCTGAAGCGGGAATACGCGGAGCAAACGATATATCCAGACAGCAGGGATATTTTTAATGCGCTGCATTATACCTCATACGATGATGTCAAGGTGGTGATACTCGGCCAAGATCCGTATCACGGGCCTGGACAGGCTCAAGGTTTGAGCTTCTCCGTAAAGCCGGGTGTGAAGCAGCCGCCTTCATTAAAAAATATCTTTCTTGAGCTGCAGCAGGACATCGGATGCAGCATCCCGAATCACGGGTCGCTTGTCAGCTGGGCAGAGCAAGGAGTTCTTTTGCTGAATACTGTGCTGACAGTAAGGCGCGGACAGGCGAATTCTCATAAAGGAAAAGGCTGGGAGCGTCTGACGGACCGAATGATTGACGTGCTGAATGAAAGGGAGCGGCCAGTGATCTTTATTTTGTGGGGTCGGCATGCCCAAATGAAAAAAGAACGGATCGACACGTCCAAGCATTTTATCATTGAATCGACGCACCCCAGTCCGTTTTCGGCAAGGAACGGATTTTTCGGAAGCAGACCGTTTTCCCGGGCGAATGCGTTCTTGGAGAAAATGGGAGAGGCACCGATTGATTGGTGTATAAAGGATTTGTAAAAAGCGCAGATACTCTGCGCTTTTTTATTTAAGTATCTTCCGAATCATTCGCAGTCCGTTTTTGGAGGAAGGGTACCGGAAAGCGAAGTCGAAGCGGTTCGTTTGTTTGACGACGCTTTTTTTGTGCGTAAATGTGTTAAAGCTGTCAAACCCGTGATAGCTGCCGATGCCGCTTTCTCCGACGCCTCCGAATGGCAAATACGGTGTCGCGACGTGCATTAACGTATCATTGACACAGCCGCCGCCAAATGACAGATTCTTTAAAACAGCCCGCTCGATTTCTGGGTTTGTAGTGAAGACATACAAGGCGAGCGGCTTTGGGCGCGACTGGATTTTCTCGATGACTTCGCCGATATCGCTGTATGTAAACAGCGGAAGAATCGGCCCGAAAATCTCCTCTTGCATTACAGGAGAGTCATCTTTCACTTGATCAAGAATTGTCGGCGCTATTTTGTGGTGATCAGGATCAGATTGTCCGCCTGTGAGCGGGACGCCATCATTCAGAAAGCTGAGCAGCCGCTGATAGTGGCGCTTACTGACGATTTTGCCGTATTGCGGATTCTGTTCGGGCTGAGGGCCGTAAAATTCACTGATCGCACGCTTCATTTCTTCTGTGAGCTTCGTTTTGATGTCTTCGTGGACAAATAAATAATCCGGTGCGATGCAGGTTTGTCCCGCATTTGTGAATTTCCCGAAGACAATGCGTTTGGCAGCAAGTTGTATGTCTGCATCCTTATGGACAATGCAGGGGCTTTTGCCGCCGAGCTCCAAGGTGACGGGAACTAATTGTTTGGCGGCGGCCTCCATGACGATTTTTCCGACGGCAACGCTGCCGGTGAAGAAAATATAGTCAAAGGGCTGCTGTAATAATGCTATGCTGATGTCGGGCCCGCCTTCCGCCATAGCGACATAATCACTCGGAAAAACGCTGCTGATGAGTTTGGAAAGAACAGCGGAAACAGCCGGCGTATATTCAGCCGGCTTGAGAACGACAGTGTTCCCGGCCGCAATGGCACCAATCATTGGAGATAGCGCCAGCTGCAAGGGATAATTCCAAGGCGCAATCACCAAAACGGTTCCATACGGCTCAGGGATGATGATGCTTTTGGAGCCTAGATGGGTCAACGGTGTTTTAACCCGTTTCGGCTTGGCCCATTTTCTCAGCCGTTTCATCACAAAGCTGATTTCCTCCAACACGATTCCGATTTCTGTTGTGTATGCCTCCTGTTCGGATTTGTGGAGATCCTGATAGAGAGCGGCTGTTAAATCGGCTTCATGCATTTTGATGGCTTGTTTCAGCTTCTGCAACATGTCCAGTCTCGATTCGAGCGGTCTCGTATGCCCCGCCGCAAAATAGGCTTTGTGCTTGCTGACGATAGAGGGGATGCTGTTCATTCCGTTTCTCCTTTTTTGTAAGGTATGGTGATTTATTATGTGAAAAATCTCTTCTGCTTGTCAAATGCACAAGGTTTGTCAGAAAAAATAACAAACTCATATCTGCGTTTACGGCAGGAATTTGATAAAATGCAGGAAGACGAATTTATTTTTTGGAGGGTTCTTGATGAACATTCACATATCTGCTTTGATTCAAAAGATGGAAGAGGAGCTGAAAAAAGCAAAGACGGCTGAACGTGATGAGGAGCTGAAGCGCTACGTAGCGGTTGTCCGTTCTTTGTGTGACGTCGTGCTGGATCAGCCGGAGACCGCGAGCGCACCCCGCATACAGCCGAGCATCACGCCGAGTCCTGCCGCGCCGCCATCGACAGACCAGCTGATGATGGAAAAAATGATGGGAAGCGCGGGATTAAACAAATATCGAAAGCAGGAAAAAGAGAAGAAGGAAGAGGATGGAAACGGAGAGTCTTTATTTGATTTTTAATAAGAAAGGTTGAGCTCACGTGAAATTGGTTCTTGGCGCTCTGCAATGGACAGCGTTTATCATTGCTGCGGCGATTGTTGTTCCGGTGGCGGTTGCCCAGTCGTTTCATCTGGATCACTCCGATTCTGCGAGATTGATCCAAAGCACCTTTTTTGTACTGGGAATTGCCGCGGTCATTCAGTGTTTGAAAGGCCACAGACTGCCGATCAACGAGAGCCCCGCCGGTTTGTGGTGGGGAGTGTACACGATCTACGGCGGGCTGACGGGAACTGTATTTGCGACATATGGGGATACATTGCGCGGTTTGCAGGGAGCTCTTCTTGTAAGCGCTGTATGTTTCTTTTTGTTAAGTGTCTTCAAGGTCATTGACCGGCTTGCCGTCTTGTTTACCCCGGTTGTGACTGGCGTCTATTTATTGCTGCTTGTAATGCAGCTGAGTCAGCCGATTATAAAAGGAATTCTCGGAATCGGCTATCGAAAAGACAGTGTGGACGGTCTTGTATTTGTCCTGGCGCTTGTTGTTGTCGCCGCCGCCTTTATGATGACAAATTCGAACATTATGTTTTTGAAGCAATATTCTATTTTATTGGCCCTGTTCGGCGGGTGGGTGCTGTTTGCGGCTGCCGGAGCGGCAAAGCCGATTGAAATGCCGGATCGGCTGTTTCAGCTGCCTTCCCTGTTTCCTTTTGGGACCCCGTTATTTAACAGCGGCCTGATCATCACCTCAATTTTTATTACCATCTTGCTGATTGTGAATATGCTGGCGAGCATGAAGGTTGTGGACATCGCTGTGAAAAAATTCGGCAAAAAGCCGGATGAACAGCATCACGAACGCCAAGCCGGTTTTGCCGCCTCATTCAGCCATCTGCTGAGCGGTTTGACGGGAGCCATTGCCCCGGTTCCGATTTCGGGAGCCGCGGGTTTTATTGAGACGACCAAAATGCCTTCTAAAAAACCGTTTATGATCGGCAGCATTCTGGTTGTCGCGATCAGTGTGATCCCGTTTTTTATGAATGCGTTTGCGAGCCTGCCGTCACCTGTTGGGTTTGCGGTGAACTTTGTTGTGTTCTCCGCAATGGGCGGCTTGGCCTTTGCAGAATTTGATTCATATGAGAAAGCAGAACTGAAAAGGGTGCGGTCTGTGATCGGCATCTCGCTGCTGACAGGGGTCGGTATCATGTTTGTGCCTGAAACTGCATTAAAGGGTTTGCATCCGGTATTTATTTCTCTATTAAGCAACGGGCTTGTATTAGGAACGCTTGCTGCAATAGCGGCAGACCAGTTTCAGCTTTGGCGCAGGAGAAAATCCGACAATCTCGTGTCATCGGAGAACAAACATTGAATTTTGGTACAGGTGCGTTAAGATAAATGATATGAGTTTAACGAAAAGGCGGGAGAGATAGATGAAAGTTTTTATCATATTAGGGGCCATTAACGCCCTGCTTGCCGTGGGACTCGGGGCATTTGGCGCTCACGGATTAGAAGGGAAAATTCCTGATAAATATCTTCAGGTTTGGCACACAGGTGTGCAGTATCATATGTATCACGCTCTTGGACTTTTCGTTGTCGCGTTTCTGGCCGATAAATTATCCGGCATCGGCAGTGTCACGACAGCGGGCTGGCTGATGTTTGCGGGAATTGTACTGTTTTCCGGAAGCTTATATATTCTCAGTGTAACGCAAATCTCCATCCTCGGGGCCATTACCCCGCTCGGCGGTGTGGCATTTATTATTTCTTGGATTATGATCGTTGTCGCAGCCGTCAAATATCTATAAACAAAAAAGCCAATCCTCATCAAATGAGCGATTGGCTTTTTCTTTATCTTGGCGAATAGGACGCCATGGAATATGGATACGTATACGCAATCTCTTCATCAAATGTAATGTAATCGAGGTAGATTGTCAGGAGCAGGTAGCGTGTTCCTGATTTCGGATCGCTGAGGATAATGTGATCCCGGCCCGCAGCCTCGATGACGCCGCGAAAGATCTTCGAGCCCCATTCCTTGCTGTTTTCAAAAGTCATATAGATGGTCGCCGTTTTTCCCCTGTTCAGGCGCAAAATGTTCTCAATGTATGATTCCTCAACAGGCAGCATACCGGGAACGCTTTGGCCCGGCGCTGACGGTGTCGGCCCCGATGGAATTTGAAACCCGCCGCCCTGCTGCTGGCCGGGGAATCCGAAGCCTTGCTGTCCCTGCTGCATCGGCATCGTTTGCTGCATCCCCATCGTCTGCATTTGTGGGCCTTGACCTTGCTGCGGGTACGGATTGGCGCCGTACTGAGGCTGATAAACCTGCATATTATCATATGCCTGCATTTGCTGATATTGATTTTTTTTCGGTTTCATATCGTTCCTCCTTTTTATGAAAACCCTTCAGGACATGTTCCGGATGTATAGATGAACGCTCCGCGATGACTCACCTCCGATGGAAACGATCTTAGTCGCTGGTGCAATTTTTATCTCTTTCACCTTATGAGGCTGATGCTTGGAATATGCGGAAAAAGAACAGTGGACGGCACAGATTTTGACCTGGGCAGCCGCTGTTTTTTATAGACATACACAAACTTTTCGCATATTGGTTTGTATTCCTAGCGCAACTTGCGAATAAGCAACATAAGATAACGTTAGTTTCAGGTGTGAAGTTTCAAGAAGGAGGTGTAGGATTTGCCGAAAGTGTCAGTCATTATGACAAGCTATAACAAAAGCGATTATGTGGCAAAGTCCATTTCTAGCATACTCTCACAAACCTTTTCAGATTTTGAATTGTTTATTATGGATGACAACTCCAATGAAGAGACGCTGAATGTAATTCGTCCTTTTTTGAATGATAACCGAGTGCGTTTTTATCAAAGTGATGTATCTGGAGTGAAGGAAAGAACGGAAAAAACGAGATACGCGGCGCTGATCAATCAGGCGATTGAGATGGCGGAGGGTGAATATATCACCTATGCGACGGATGACAACATCTATATGCCGGACCGCCTCCTGAAAATGGCGCGGGAGCTCGATGCTCATCCTGAGAAGGCTGTGATTTACTCAGCCTCCAAAACCTATCATTTAAACGAGCATAGCGACATTGTAAAAGAAACTATCAGGCCTGCCGCTCAAGTGACGTGGAACGCGCCGTGCGCCATCGACCATTGCTCGGTGATGCACAGATATTCGGTGCTTGAGAAGGTGAAGGAGAGGTTTGGCTCCTATTGGGATGAAAGCCCGGCGTTTTACCGGATCGGTGATGCCCGCTTCTTTTGGAGAGTCAATCATTTTTATCCATTTTACCCGCTGGCCGAGGAGCTGGATCTAAATTATATTACCGACCAATCGATTCACTTTCAGCTGTTTGAATCAGAAAAAAATGAATTCGTCCGGAACCTTCCTCCGCAGCGCAATTGCCGCGAACTGCGTGAATCATTAAAAAAGCTTGGAATGGGGTGAGAGTTTGTCGGCCTATTTAAGCAATTATTGGGTGCTGTACAGGAAGTATGTGGAGCTTTTTGACGGACTTCGCTACAAGGGGATTCCTCTTGGGCTTATCAGTAATTTTTATCAATACATCAGCCCTGAGCTGCGAGTGATGATGGAAGAAGAACCGGAGTTATTCGGATCGGTGGATCAGTATGTCGATGAAGGACAAATTCAGCCGTTTTTTAATGAAAAAATACAAAGTATGGTCAAAACAAATGATGAACCTGCTAAGGGGAAAGTCATTTTGCACTTTGATTACCTGCGTTTTTCAAACGAAAATTACTATCAATTTGATCCTGAAAAAACAGCTGTTTTGGCCAGATGGAGTTTGCCGCATTATTGTGATCTGCCTGTCATTAGCAAGCGTGAACTTGCGGAATCATGCCAAAAAGGCGATTCGAAGCCGTATCTCGAAACAGCCGTTTCGATTCTCGCCGCTTTTGATGACCACCCGGCATTCGGTGATCAAGCATTTCGCAACAGGCTTTTCAAAGATATTCCTTTATTTATGGAGGCCATTGATGTGGTTGATGCGCTGTTTGAGCAGGAGAAGATTTCGGCCGTTGTCGTCGGAACGGCAGAAGACATTTACAGCAGGGTGCTCGCGCTCATGTGTGAAAGGAGAGGGGTCGTCAGCATTTGTCTTCAGCATGGCGCGTTGATGGGAGATGAAGCCTTCATTCCTGTTTTTACAACCTATCAAGCCGTTTTTGGTGCATATGAAGCGGAGTGGTATATACGAAAAGGCTGTAAACCCGAGCAGATTCTCATAACGGGACATCCCCGCTTCGATCAGATTTTTAACAGAACCCCTATGGACATGTCCACATTCTATCGAAAACTCGCTTTTCATCCGTCTAAAAAAATCGTGCTCATTGCGACCCAGCCCTTTTCAGATGATTTTTATTCCGGTGTGCTAGAAGGGCTTTCTGATCAGAAACAGTTGCAAATTATCATCAAACCCCATCCTTGGGAAATCGGAAAAAACAAGCTTGATCTGTATTACGCCGCGGCGAAAAAACATAAAGCATGCAGAGTCATCAAAAAGGAGCTTGATCTGTATGATTTGCTTCCGTATACTAACGCGGCAGTGACGCAAACCTCAACAGTCGGACTTGAAGCCATGCTGTTTCAAAAGCCTGTGCTGATCGGGAAATCATCCGGAAACCGCACGTATCCGTACTATGAATCTCTTGGCGATTTTATGTTTGATCAGCCGGATGACCTGGCGCGCACCTTGATTGAAGTTCTTCGTAGTCCCGCCGTGCACGAAAAAGCAGAAGAGGCGCGTCTGGCGTTCACAGCAGCCAATTATCCGGTGGCAGAATCAACAAACGCTCTATTTGCAGAACTGAAAGCCAAAACAGGGATTGATTACAGGCGGGAGGATATTGAATAAAGTGATAGGAGCGCAAGACATCAGTAAGGAAGAAATTCAGGAGGTCACAGAAACGCTGGAATCGGGATGGCTCTTCAAAGCCTCGAAGGTTCAGCAATTTGAAAAAAAGTTTGCCGCCTGGCATTTATATGTTTTGCAAGCTGATGAAAAACAGGCCGGTATCACGCGCAGCGTTCATTTTATCCCAGTACACATTCATCCGTATGATCAAAAGCGATTCGGGTTTAAGGAAGCGGACCTCCCGTTCTCCATGAATGACTATAAACGAACCCTGTCACTCCCGCTCTATCCATCAATGTCGGACGAAGATGTACAGGATGTCATTGAAGCTGTGCGGGATATCGAAAAGGGGCTGGTTAAGTGTATACGGTAAAAGAAAATGTCTCCAAAGAGGCGATTGAGGAATTTATCCAAAGAAGGCAGCTTACACTGGACGTTCCGTATCAATTTTCCCTCGGCCTTTTTGAAAACAGCAGGCTCCAAGGCATCTTGCTTTACGAAGATTCTCTGTGGGAAAGCCGGATGCTTCAGAAAAAAGTCATGAACGTCAAATTTCTTGCGGCAAATAGCGCCGGGCAGTTGAAGAGGCTGTTTCAGGCCTTTTATTCTGTACGGCAAATGGATGAAACTGATTTTATCTCTGTCCGTGTTTCGGCTGAAGATATCGGTGCCGCGCATGTGATACAGCAGCAGCCATCCTCTTACTTTGTCGGCAGTTTGCTTAAGCTGGCAAAGCCCCCGTCTTTTTATGACAAAACACCGCCTTTTTTTGAACTGGGCACGCCTGAGCCTGGAGACACAGAAGCGATATGTGAGCTGGCCCGAGACTCGTTTACAAAAAGCAGATATTTTCAAGATCCTCATCTCAGCCGCGAAGCAGCAAACAAGATCTTTCAGGAGTGGACACGAAACAATCTCAATGGAAGGGCGGCTGTCAATATTGTCGCTAAGCACAATGGCGAGGTCATCGGCTATCTTCAAGGCCTATCCAGAGGCGATGAATCCATTCTCGATTTGATGGCTGTGAAGCCGGGATTTGAAGGAAAACGTATCGCGTTTCATTTATTGGCGAATTTCATAGAACAACCTGAGACCCAGGAGCATAAAACGGTAACAGCGGAGACGCAGCTTCACAATGTAAGGGCGATCCGCCTTTATGAAAGAATGGGCTTCATCGCTGAACAATCGTATTACAATTATCATATTTGGCCGGGCAAGGAAGCGAAATAATGGCAGAGTTTCAGATTGAAACTACGGGAAAAAACGCTCCTGTATTTATAATTGCCGAGGCTGGAATGCCAGGCTTTTTCGCTGATTGATGCAGCGGACGAATTTATTCTCCGGGAAATAAAAAGCAAGAAACTTGATCTGCTTTTGTTTGATATATTCGGCGCGCCTGCTGAGCTGTAAAGGAAAATAAAGGCGGAAACAGATGCGAAAATTGTCCTCTTTGTATAAGTGATTCATCAACGGAGTTTACGGCGATATCAGAAGCAGGAAACACCCGCATCTATGAAGGATAGGATTATCTTATTCTTCACCCGCCTTCCAGGCTGCAAGAAATTTTTAAAGTCTGGTGCAGCCGATCAAGTCCTCAAGCGGGTATCAGCTATTCTTCAAGATTTGCATGATCAAAAGGTATAAAAATGCATGTAAGGAAGTGTTAATGTGAAAGGTGTTATTTTAGCCGGAGGAAACGGCTCACGCCTTATGCCCTTAACCAAAGCCGTCAACAAGCATTTGCTTCCTGTAGGCCCGTATCCGATGATTTACTGGTCGATTATGAAGCTGGAGGAAGCCGGAATAAAAGACATTTTACTCATCAGCCAAAAAGAGCATATGCCGCAATTTTATAAACTGCTTGGGAACGGGGAAGAGCTTGGCGTCACAATCACTTATCAGGTTCAGCCAGCCGCATCGGGCATTTCGGATGGGCTGTCTTATGCAAAACGCTTTACGAAAAAAGAGCCTTTTATTTTATTATTAGGTGATAATATATTCGAAGATTCATTAAAGCCTTTTACGGAGCGCTTTGAACAGCAGAGAAAAGGAGCAAAGGTGCTGCTGAAAGAAGTTGATGATCCGGAACGCTTCGGGATTGCTGAGATTGATGAGAAAAACAAGCGGATTCGTTCCATTATCGAGAAGCCCGCACACCCGCCGACCAACCTTTGTGTGACTGGCATTTATATGTATGATGCGGAGGTTTTTTCGTATATTGAACAAATATCACCGTCAAAGCGCGGCGAGCTGGAAATCACCGATGTGAATAATCTATACATCGAAAACAGCCAGCTTACGTATGATGTGTTATCAGGCTGGTGGGTCGATGCCGGAACTCACGAATCGCTACATCTCGCCTCCCAGCTTGTACACAAGGCTTTACAGAAAGGACAGGACGAAAAGTGATGGCAAAATCATATTTAATTACGGGCGGGGCCGGCTTCATCGGCCTCACGTTTACAAAGCTCATGCTGAAGGAAACGGAGGCGCGCATTACCGTTTTAGATAAACTGACGTACGCCAGCCACCCGGACGAAATGGAAACATTAAAGGAAAACAGCCGATTTCGCTTTATAAAAGGGGATATCAGCGTTCAGGAGGATATCGACCGGGCGTTTGATGAGACCTATGACGGCGTGATTCACTTCGCTGCGGAATCGCATGTGGACAGAAGCATTTCCCAGGCAGAGCCGTTTATCACCACTAATGTCATGGGGACATATCGCTTGGCGGAAGCGGTCCTGCGGGGAAAAGCCAAGAAGCTGATTCATATTTCAACAGATGAGGTGTACGGGGATTTAGAAGCAGATGATCCCGCGTTTACTGAAACGACGCCGCTTTCTCCTAATAACCCTTATTCAGCCAGCAAGGCAAGCTCTGATTTGCTCGTGTTATCGTATGTGAAAACCCACAAGCTTCCGGCCATTATTACACGATGCAGCAACAATTACGGCCCCTATCAGCACAGCGAAAAAATGATCCCGACGATTATCCGCCACGCGAAGCAAGGGCACCCGGTTCCGCTGTATGGCGATGGGCTTCAGATCCGAGACTGGCTGTTTGCGGAGGATCATTGCCGTGCCATCAAGCTGATCTTAGAAAAAGGAACTGACGGCGAGGTGTATAACATCGGCGGCGGAAATGAACGCACGAATAAAGAGCTGGCGAGCATCATCATGAAGCAACTGGGCTGTGAGGAATTGTTCGCCCACGTGGAAGACCGAAAAGGTCATGACCGGCGCTATGCGATCAATGCATCAAAGCTGAAAAACGAACTGGGCTGGCAGCAGGAAGTGCCATTTGAAGAAGGCATTGCGCGTACGATTCGCTGGTATACAGACAATGACCGATGAGAAGGTGATCCGATTGACAAAGGTATTGGTGACTGGTGCGGGAGGACAGCTTGGCCTGGAACTGTGCCGCCAGCTGAAGCAAGCGGGATATGAGGTCATTGCGTTAACAAAGAAGATGATGAACATTGCCGACCAGCGCTCAGTGCGGCATTCGTTTGGCCATTATCAGCCGGATATTGTGGTCAATACAGCCGCGTTTACGTCGGTTGATAAATGCGAGACAGAACTTGATAAAGCGTATTTAATTAACGGGATCGGCGCTTATTATACAGCGCTTGAGGCAACCCGCATCGGTGCTCAATATGTTCATATCAGCACGGACTATGTTTTTGACGGGAAAGGAACCCAGCCTTACAGGGAAGACGATCCCCTCGATCCGAACACCATCTACGGCAAAAGCAAAAAGCTCGGAGAAGAACTGATTCGATTAGCGACAAAAGACAGCACGATCATCAGAACGTCGTGGGTGTACGGACATGGCGGCAGCAATTTCGTTCATACCATGCTGAAGCTTGCTGAAACGAAACAAGAGCTAAGGGTTGTAAGCGATCAAATTGGTTCGCCGACCTATACGAAGGATTTAGCAGAAGCGGTCATCAAGCTGTTCAGCCATCCGCCGGGCATCTATCATGTCAGCAATTCAGGAATATGCAGCTGGTATGAATTCGCGAAGGCCATTATGGAAGAAAGCGGACTGGCCACAGTCATTTTGCCTGTCACGACAGAAGAATACGGGAACAAAACGCCCCGTCCGGCTTACTCTGTGCTGAGCCATCAGGCCATTGAAGAAGCCGGCATTCGCCCTCGGCATTGGCGGGAAGCGTTACGGGAGTATTTACAGGAAAGGAGCAGTGCGCGTGATTGATGGAGTCAAGGTGAAAAAATTGACGAAGCATAGTGATGACAGAGGCTTTTTTGCCGAGCTGGTTCGGGATGATGAGAACCTTCTTGAGCATTTTGGTCAGGCCTCTTGGTCGAAAAGCTATCCGGGTGTGATTAAAGCATTTCATTATCACGAGAAACAGGATGATCTCTGGTTCTTCCCAACCGGCCACGCTCAGGTTGTCCTTTACGATCTTCGAGAGGATTCAAAGACAAAAGGAGAAACTGACGTCTATTATATGGGTGAAGACAACCCGATGCTGTTATTGATCCCAAAAGGGGTGGCCCACGGGTACAGAGTGCTGGGAGAGACGCCGCTGACGATTATCTACTTCACCACCATGTCGTATAACCCGGATCAGCCTGATGAAAAAAGAATTCCATGGAATGATGAAACGATCGGTTTTAACTGGAATACCGAAAATAGATAAAAATAGGAACGTGATCAATCGGAGAGCGGAGGCATCTTCGACTTTTTTTGTCCTTTTTTCAAAATGGGCTAAAAGATAGGAAACAACAGGATGATGTTACTAGAAAAAGAGAGAAAATCATCCATTTGAACCTTGTGTAAACAGGATGATATTCTCAAATGATTCCAAGTGTTAATATTCCTAAAAAAGCATTTACTTCCATGGAAAATGATGATAGATTAATTTTTAAGAAAAAGAATTGGTAATTCGCGAATTACGAAAAAACGCTTTTTCTGCAGAGGACGCTCTGGCCAATCCCAACAGTGATTTGAGGAGGAAATGTCATGTTAAAAAGAACTTCATTCGTATCTTCATTATTGATCAGTTCAGCTGTCTTACTATCAATCTTGCTTCCTTCAGGCCAAGCTCATGCGCAGTCCGCAACAATTGAGGTAAAAACGATCAACAGCACAAAAGAGTGGACCACTTCTGATATTGAAGTGACATATAAACCAAATGCGGTGCTTTCTCTTGGCGCGGTAGAATTTCAATTTCCTGACGGGTTCCATGCTACAACAAGAGATTCAGTGAATGGAAGAACGCTGAAAGAAACACAGATCTTAAACGATGGAAAAACTGTCAGACTCCCGCTTACGCTTGATTTGTTAGGGGCATCCGAATTTGATCTTGTCATGGTGCGCAAAACCCTTCCGCGCGCAGGCACTTACACGATTAAAGGCGATGTTGTAAACGGTTTGGGAATCGGCAGTTTTTATGCCGAAACGCAGCTGGTGATTGACCCTCGTTAATGAATAGATTTAATCAGAGACTGAGATGTTTTCAGTCTCTTTTTTTGTTGATTAAAAAAACTGGTACGGATCTTGCATGATCATAAGGGTGAATCCACTGAAGAAGGGAATTGGCCGGTTGATTTTTTAAAGCGCTTACATTTTCAAGCGGCCAAAAAAACAATGAGGTGAAAAAGATGTCAGCAAAGCAAGTCGCGAAAGATGAGGAAAAAGAAGCTCTAAATTTATTTTTGTCTACCCAAACGATCATTAAGGAAGCCCTTCGAAAGCTGGGCTATCCGGGCGATATGTATGAACTCATGAAAGAGCCGCAGAGAATGCTCACCGTCCGCATTCCGGTCAAAATGGATAACGGCAGCGTCAAGGTGTTCACAGGGTACCGGTCGCAGCACAATGATGCGGTTGGTCCGACAAAGGGAGGCGTGCGCTTCCATCCTGAAGTCAATGAAGAGGAAGTAAAGGCATTATCCATTTGGATGACGCTCAAGTGCGGGATTGCCAATCTTCCTTACGGCGGCGGAAAGGGCGGTATTATTTGTGATCCGCGGACAATGTCATTCGGAGAACTGGAAAGGCTGAGCAGGGGATATGTCCGTGCCATCAGCCAGATCGTCGGTCCGACAAAGGATATTCCGGCTCCCGATGTGTACACCAACTCGCAAATTATGGCATGGATGATGGATGAGTACAGCCGGCTGCGGGAATTTGATTCTCCGGGCTTTATCACAGGGAAACCGCTCGTTTTAGGCGGATCGCAAGGCCGGGAAACCGCAACGGCACAGGGCGTCACGATTTGTATTGAAGAGGCGGTTAAGAAAAAAGGGATCAAGCTGCAAAACGCGCGCATCATCATACAGGGCTTTGGAAACGCTGGCAGCTTTCTGGCCAAATTCATGCATGATGCCGGCGCGAAGGTGATCGGGATCTCGGATGCCCATGGCGGGCTCTACAACCCGGACGGCCTTGATATCCCTTATTTGCTCGATAAGCGGGACAGCTTCGGCATGGTCACCAACTTATTTACAGACGTCATCACAAATGAGGAGCTGCTTGAAAAGGATTGCGATATTTTAGTGCCGGCCGCGATCGCCAATCAAATCACAGCCAAAAACGCACATAACATTCAGGCGTCAATCGTCGTCGAAGCGGCGAATGGCCCGACAACCATTGATGCCACTAAGATCCTGAATGAAAGAGGCGTGCTCCTCGTGCCTGATATTCTGGCGAGTGCCGGCGGCGTCACGGTTTCTTATTTTGAATGGGTGCAAAACAACCAAGGATATTATTGGCCAGAAGAAGAGGTCGCAGAAAAACTGAGAAACGTCATGGTCAATTCGTTCGAGACGATTTATCAGACAGCGGCAACACATAAAGTGGATATGCGCTTGGCGGCTTACATGACGGGCATCAGAAAATCGGCAGAAGCATCGCGATTCCGCGGGTGGGTATAAATTCGGAAGGGGAGATATCCCCTTCTGTCGCAAAAAATTTTGCATTTATTCTTTGCGGGAAAAGCGAAAATCGCAAAAAAATTTTGCGTTTCAGGATTGGAAATAGAGAAAGGTGTTCTCCTGTTAGACAAATTTCTGTACAATTCAACAAGTTTTTTTAGAAAGAGACAAAATATTGGCATGATTCTTGCATTTTTATTCATGCGAAGACATATTTCATGACATGAGGGGGACTACATATGACAGTTTCATACGCGCACGAACCATTTACTGATTTTACGGAAGCAAAGAATAAAACAGCATTTCAGGAGTCATTGGCATTTGTAAACACTCAGCTCGGCAAGCATTATCCGCTTGTGATAAATGGAGAAAAAATTGAAACGGACCGCAAAATTGTTTCCATAAACCCGGCAAATAAAGAAGAGGTCATTGGGTACGCATCAACAGCGGATCAAGAGCTTGCTGAAAAAGCAATGCAAGCCGCACTGCAGGCATTTGAATCATGGAAAAAACAAAGACCGGAGCACCGCGCGAATATCCTCTTTAAAGCAGCGGCTATTTTACGCAGAAGAAAGCATGAATTTTCAAGCTATCTTGTGAAGGAAGCGGGAAAACCGTGGAAGGAAGCCGATGCGGACACGGCCGAAGCGATAGACTTTTTGGAGTTCTATGCGCGCCAAATGTTAAACCTCAAGGAAGGGGCTCCGGTGAAGAGCCGGGCAGGCGAGTTCAATCAATACCATTACGAAGCGCTTGGCGTCGGCATTGTCATTTCTCCATTTAATTTCCCGCTTGCGATTATGGCAGGAACAGCGGCGGCAGCAATTGTGACAGGAAATACGATTCTCTTAAAACCGGCTGACGCAGCGCCCGTAGTAGCTGCAAAATTCGTCGAGGTCATGGAGGAAGCGGGCTTGCCAAACGGCGTTCTGAATTACATTCCGGGAGATGGAGCGGAAATTGGTGATTTCTTAGTGGAGCATCCGAAAACACGGTTTGTCTCATTTACAGGTTCCCGTGCAGTCGGCTGCCGGATTTATGAGCGTGCCGCCAAGGTGCAGCCGGGCCAAAAATGGCTGAAACGGGTCATTGCTGAAATGGGCGGAAAAGACACGGTGCTTGTCGACAAGGACGCTGATCTTGACCTTGCTGCATCCTCTATCGTGTATTCAGCGTTTGGATATTCAGGACAGAAGTGTTCAGCAGGCTCCCGCGCAGTCATCCATCAGGATGTCTATGATGAAGTGGTGGAAAAAGCTGTGGCGCTGACCAAAACGCTGGCTCTCGGCAATCCGGAAGATCCTGATACGTATATGGGACCCGTGATCCATGAAGCGTCCTACAACAAAGTCATGAAATACATTGAAATCGGCAAATCTGAAGGCAAGCTGTTGGCCGGAGGCGAAGGCGATGATTCAAAAGGCTACTTTATTCAGCCGACGATCTTTGCAGATGTTGATGAAAACGCGCGCCTGATGCAGGAAGAAATTTTCGGCCCAGTTGTTGCGATCTGCAAAGCGCGTGATTTCGATCATATGCTGGAGATTGCAAATAACACGGAATACGGATTAACAGGCGCTCTGCTGACGAAAAATCGTGCGCACATTGAACGGGCGCGTGAGGATTTCCATGTCGGAAACCTATACTTCAACAGAGGCTGTACCGGAGCGATTGTCGGCTATCAGCCGTTCGGCGGTTTTAATATGTCCGGAACAGACTCAAAAGCAGGCGGCCCGGATTATTTAATTCTTCATATGCAAGCCAAAACAACGTCCGAAGCTTTTTGATTTGAGAGAAATAAAATCGTGCGATTCTTTAGCGGATCGCACGATTTCAACTTTTTGATCAGGAGGATAATTTATGCTGTATACAAAAATCAGTCACATGAAGCCGGCTGAAAGAGTGGAGGCACTGACAACATCTCTGGTCAGTCTCAGCAGTGTGAACGGCACTGTCGGAGAAGGGACAAAAGCAGATTTCATCAAAGAAGTAATCATGAGCTATCCTTATTTTCAGGAAAACCCTAGTCATGTGTGGGAACAGGCCATTCCGAACGACCCATACAATCGCAAAAATATTTTTGCGTTTATTGAAGGACATGGAGAAAGCCGAAATACTGTCATTTACCATGCCCATCTGGATACAGTCGGAATTGAAGATTTCGGCCCTTTAAAGGATATCGCTTTTGATTGTGAAAAATTGGCCGCGTACTTCAGCCGTTATGAGTTCGACCAAGACGTTCAGCGGGATGCCAAATCGGGCGAGTGGATGTTCGGAAGAGGATCTGTCGATATGCAAAGCGGCATCGCCGTTCATTTAGCCAATCTCCTGCATTTTTCAGAGAACCTCGATACATTGCCGGGAAATCTATTGTTTATGGCAAATCCGGATGAGGAGAGTCAGCATTCCGGCGTTCTCGCCAGCATTTCAGAGCTGAACCGGCTCAAAAAAGAAAAACAGCTTCACTATCTGGCTGCTATTAATACAGATTTTATTACGCCGCTTTACGATGGTGATGAGACAAGATATATCTACACCGGAGCCGCGGGAAAACTGCTGCCTTGCTTTTACATCTACGGGCGGGAAGTCCATGTTGGCGATACGCTGGCAGGGATTGATCCAAATTTGATTTCATCTGAAATCACAAGCCGTCTTCATAATAACATTCATCTGGCAGAAAAGATCGAAGGCGAGTTGGTTCTGCCCCCATCCTGTTTGTATCAGCGTGATAACAAAGAAGCCTATAATGTGCAAACGGCTGTCAGCAGCTGCTTGTATTTTAATTATTTTATTTATGAAAGAACAGCAAAGGAAATTATGGACCTGCTTATTGAAGTCGCTGAGGAAGCGTGCCGGGACACAGAACAAAAATTATCAGATTATTACGAAGAATATGTAAAAAGAACCGATCTTCCGAAGAAACATTTATCATGGGACATTCAAGTGTACAGTCTGGAGCAATACTTAGAAAAGCTGAGAAGACGCGGCGTAGATCCTGAGCAGTGTATCGAGCAAACATTCAAAGCCAATGAGCAACTTGAACTTCGTATAAGATGCTTTAAGGCAATCGAAGAGCTTCAAAAGCTTGATCCCGATCAAGGCGCAAAAGTCATTCTATTTTACGCACCTCCCTACCTGCCGCATAACTATTTAAAAGAAGATAGCGCAAGAGATCAGCTTTTGCAGCATGTGATTAAAGAAGCGGCTGACAAAACCGCTGAATCGACAGGCGAAACATTTGTCTTCAAAAAGTTTTTCCCCTACTTGGCAGACGGCAGTTTCTTATCGCTGCACGAAACCGATGGCGAAATTGATTCCTTTATCAGAAACTTCCCTGGGTGGAATATGATTGGAACCATTCCGTTCAAGGATATACGCAAGCTGAATATTCCATCCATCAACATGGGCGTATACGGAAAAGATGGTCATAAATGGACAGAACGAGTCTATAAACCGTACACATTTCACGTATTGCCCCACCTCATACAGCAGACCACTGTTCACCTTTTGCAAAGCTACCGGATGACCATCACGACACAAGAACTGAAGGGGGAAGGATGATGCAGAATCATAAAAATGAATTGCAGCGCAGCATGAAAAGCAGGCATTTGTTTATGATTGCCTTGGGAGGGGTGATTGGAACCGGGCTGTTTTTAGGCTCCGGTTTTACCATCAGCCAGGCGGGACCGCTCGGCGCCATTGCCGCATATATCATCGGCGGATTTTTAATGTATCTTGTCATGCTCTGTTTAGGAGAACTGGCTGTTGCCATGCCGGTGGCCGGATCGTTTCAGGCCTACGCTACTAAATTTCTGGGACCGTCGACAGGCTTTATGATCGGCTGGCTGTATTGGTTCAGCTGGGCGAATACAGTAGGCTTGGAGCTGACGTCAGCGGGCATTTTGATGCAAAGGTGGCTGCCCTCCGTTCCGATCTGGATATGGTGTCTCGTGTTTGGCATCGTCATCTTTTTGATTAATGCGCTGTCTGTCAGAAGCTTTGCCGAAATGGAATTTTGGTTTTCAAGCATCAAAGTGGCAGCGATCGTATTATTTATCGTGATCGGCGGCGCTGCTGTGTTTGGTTTGATTGACTTTAAAGGCGGACAGGAAACGCCATTTTTGTCTAACTTTATGACTGATAGGGGCCTTTTCCCTAATGGGGTGCTGGCCGTTATGTTTACGCTGGTTATGGTGAATTTCTCCTTTCAGGGGACTGAGCTTGTCGGCATTGCGGCAGGGGAAAGTGAATATCCGGAAAAAACACTGCCAAAGTCCATTCGAAATGTCATTTGGCGTACGCTGTTTTTCTTTGTGCTTGCTATGTTCGTCTTGGTTGCCATTCTTCCGTACAAAACGGCGGGGGTCATTGAAAGCCCGTTTGTAGCGGTGCTCGATCAAATCGGCATCCCATTTGCGGCTGATATCATGAACTTTGTCATCTTAACGGCGATTTTATCTGTTGCCAATTCGGGTTTGTATGCGGCGTCGCGCATGATGTGGTCACTTTCATCAAATCAAATGGGCCCGTCTTTCCTCACCAGACTGACAAAAAAAGGCGTGCCGATGAATGCCTTGCTGATTACACTCGGCATTTCCGGCTGTTCACTGCTGACAAGTGTCATGGCTGCAGAAACGGTATATTTATGGTGTATCTCAATCTCAGGCATGGTGACAGTTGTCGCGTGGATGTCCATTTGTGCTTCGCAATTTTTCTTTCGCAGACGTTTCCTCGCTGAAGGCGGAAACGTGAATGACCTGGAGTTCAGAACGCCTTTATATCCGCTAGTCCCGATTCTCGGATTTGGTTTATACGCATGCGTATTGATCAGCCTTATTTTCATTCCGGATCAAAGAATCGGCTTGTACTGCGGCGTGCCGATCATTATTTTCTGCTATGCGTACTATCATCTAAGCCTCAAAAAACGTATAAATCATGAACCGACAGAAAAAGAGCAGGCAGAGGCGCAATAGAAAAAGCTCTCCGGAAACCGGAGAGCTTTTTTACGCGTTAAAATCCTCTTTATTTTTAAAATGAAATATAAAAATCTATATTGAGATTTAAATGAAAATAATAAAAATTGTAAAGGTTTCGTTCGGATTGTAAATTGCGAAAAAACAATGCTAAACTATAATTCAACTTTATGATAAGAAGATTATGGAAGAGGTGTTTGAGGGAGAATGAACAGCAAACAAAACAATGACATCGAAACAAAACATCATTTTCCGCTATTTTTAGCACTGGCTTTAACGATGGGGGTATTTGCGGCCGGGTCTGAAGAGCTTGTGATCTCACCGCTGCTGCCGGATTTAGCAAAAGCCTTCAACTCAGATGTCAGTGTCCTTGCGTTATCTATCAGTATTTACGGCGTAATGATATTTATCGGTGCGCCGCTCCTGGTTCCTTTAGGCGATAAATATTCCAGAGAACTTAGTTTACTGGCCGGACTTATGATCTTTATTATAGGAACAGTGATATGCGCTTTAGCTCAAAATATCTTTTTCTTCTTTTTAGGCCGGGCACTTTCGGGATTGGCTGCGGGAGCGTTCGTGCCGACCGCTTACGCAGTTGTCGGGGATCGTGTTCCTTATACATACAGGGGCAAGGTGATGGGACTGATCGTTTCAAGCTGGTCGCTGGCATTGATTTTCGGTGTGCCGCTCGGATCATTTATCGGCGGCGTCCTGCATTGGAGATGGACATTTTGGATTTTCGCCTTGATGGGCGTTTTAGTTGTTTTGCTGATCTTGCTTGAAATGCGCCGCCACGCCGAACATAAAAACAACGGCAAGGAAGAAAAAGAAGAACCGGCTGGAACATTCCGGGATGCGCTGAAAGTCCCGCGTGTACCTGTTTATATCACGATAACCTTTTGTAATATGATTGGTTTTTACGGTATGTATTCATTTTTAGGCTCCTATCTTCAGGACGTTTTTACCGGAGGAAACACAGCAGCGGGCTTATTTATCATGATTTACGGTATCGGGTTTTCCATGAGTGTCATTACAGGAAAGATGGCCGACCGCATCGGAAAAATGCGCTCCCTTTTGATTGCGCTGGGGGTCATCAGCGTGCTTCTGGCATGTTTAGCATATGCGCCAGCTTCAATGATTCTGTTAATCGTCAGCCTATTTATTTGGGGATTAATGCAAAGCTTGACGGTGACGCTGCTCAGCACCATTTTGAGTGACTGCTCAGAGCGTCATCGCGGGAAGATTATGGCGTTTTACAGTCTCGCCTCGAATCTGGCTGTGACATTAGGCTCTGCTTTGATGGGACCTGTATATGTGGGATACGGGTATGCAGCTGTCGGATTGATTTGCGCCGCCATCACAGTGCTCGGATTTGTGCTCAGTGTATTCGCATATAAAAAGTACGGCAAGCATGAGCAGAAAGCGGATCATTCTTTATCCCAATAAACAAAGTTTCTAAATTCCTATAATAAAAAACCCTTTCTTAAGGGTTTTTTTGTTTGTATGGGGATAATTATCAATATTTTCAAAAAATGTTGACAGTTCATTTGTCGCTGGATAAAATTTACTTAAAATTTTAAAAGATTGGTTGGTGCTCATGATTATATTGGATAATAGCATTCAGACAAAAAACAGAACTGATTCAATATCCAAACTGATTACAGTCAACACGCTCGGCCCTGAGGGGACAAGCAGTGAGTACGCAGCAAAGCATTTCATCTCCAATTTTACTCTTCAACAGGGGCTGAACAGTAAATTGTCCTTGCATGATACATTTGAATCATGCATCGAAAGGACGCTTCAAAGCCCGCTGGAATATACCATCGTCCCACACGCTTACGACGGCATTAAGCATTTCTACATGAGGCCGGATTTGCAGCTTTTGCAGATCTTCAGGTGTGATACACCAATGTACGGCCTGGCTGTTCGTCCTGATTTTGAATTCAGCGACGATATGCTTGATACATCTGTTATTGTTTCACATCCATCACCTATAAATTTAATAAAATATTTTACCCGCAAAGAAGTACGTTTCAAACTGGTCAATTCGACCAGTCAAGCTGCAAGAAAAGTAAAAGAAGGCCTGTATGACATTGCCTTAACCAATGAGCTTGCACGGCAAAAGTACGGGCTTGCATTTGTGAAAACATTTAAAAGCATTCCTATGAGCTGGTCATTATTCGGAAAAGGAGACGTTAATGATGAAAACTAAAGAAGATATGCAGGAGCTTTATTTCCCGACACCGAAATTAATAGAATGGGAAAATGGAGTGAGACAGTATTCAACCGTGCGCGGCGACACCGAGGTGTTAATGTCTTACGTTCCGCCGCATACCAACGTTGAACCCCATCAGCATAAGGAAGTCCAGATCGGCATGGTTGTTTCTGGTGAGCTGATGATGACTGTCGGAGATGTGACAAGAAAAATGACGGCCTTGGAATCTGCCTACATTGCGCCGCCGTATGTGCCTCATGGGGCAAGAAACGACACAGACCAAGAAGTCATTGCCATTGATATCAAACGGCTGAAAGCTGATGAAACATATACAAGTCCTGAAGACTATTTTTTGAATATTTTCAAAACGAGAGACCTATTGCCTGGCATGGAAGTCACGTTCTTTGTTGAGGATTGGGTGGAAATCATGCTGGCCAAAATCCCTGGAAATGGCGGAGAAATGCCTTTCCATAAACATCGAAATGAGCAAATCGGCATCTGCATCGGCGGCGGTTATGACATGACGGTCGAAGGCTGCACAGTCGAGATGGAATTCGGCACAGCCTATTTCTGTGAGCCTCGGGAAGATCACGGCGCCATCAACCGTTCAGAAAAAGAATCAAAATCGATTAATATCTTCTTCCCGCCGCGCTACAACAGAGCAAAAGCAAAAAAAATAAAGGCGGATGAGTAATCATGAACCTCACTGATAAAACCGTCCTCATAACAGGAGGCGCATCAGGAATTGGTTATGCGGCGGTTCGGGCTTTTTTGAGCCAGCAGGCAAATGTGGTTGTGGCGGATATTGACGAGGCTCAGGGAGAAGCAATGGTCCGGAAAGAAAATAGTGACAGGCTGCACTTTGTGCAAACAGATATCACAGACGAAGCTGCCTGTCAGCACGCTGTTCAATCGGCGGTCGATACATTTGGAAGGCTGGATGTATTGATTAATAATGCGGGCATCGAAATCGTGGCTCCCATTCACGAGATGGAGCTCAGCGATTGGAACAAGGTGCTCCAAGTCAATTTGACCGGCATGTTTTTAATGAGCAAGCACGCACTCAAGCATATGCTCGCTGCCGGCAAGGGCAACATCATTAATACGTGCTCAGTCGGCGGGCTCGTGGCATGGCCTGATATTCCTGCCTATAACGCCAGCAAAGGAGGCGTTTTGCAGCTGACGAGGTCGATGGCCGTTGATTATGCGAAACATCAAATTCGCGTCAACTGCGTATGCCCGGGGATTATCGACACACCGCTAAATGAAAAATCATTCCTTGAAAATAATGAAGGCACACTTGAAGAGATCAAAAAAGAAAAGGCAAAGGTAAATCCGCTGCTGAGGCTTGGGAAACCCGAAGAAATCGCCAACGTGATGCTGTTTTTAGCCTCGGATTTATCAAGCTATATGACCGGAAGCGCCATCACCGCAGACGGAGGATACACCGCACAATAGAGAAGGAGTGTTTTACATATGGAGAGAAAAACAGTATTGGTCATCGCTGATCTTGGAGGCTGCCCGCCGCACATGTTTTATAAAAGCGCTGCTGAAAAATATAACCTGGTCAGCTTTATTCCAAGACCTTTTGCAATTACAGCCTCTCATGCAGCACTGATTGAAAAATACTCGGTCGCGGTCATAAAGGATAAAGACTATTTTCAGAGCTTAGCTGATTTTGAGCATCCCGATTCCATTTATTGGGCGCATGAGGATCATGACAAGCCTGAAGAAGAGGTCGTCGAGCAAATCGTTAAGGTTGCCGAAATGTTTGGGGCGGATGCCATCACAACAAACAATGAGTTATTCATTGCCCCGATGGCGAAAGCCTGCGAACGTCTGGGCCTGAGGGGTGCCGGAGTGCAGGCCGCCGAAAATGCCAGAGATAAAAATAAAATGAGAGACGCTTTTAATAAGGCCGGAGTCAAATCGATCAAAAACAAACGCGTCACAACGCTAGAGGATTTCCGTGCTGCACTTGAAGAGATTGGCACACCTCTTATCTTAAAGCCTACATATTTAGCGAGTTCAATCGGCGTAACGCTGATTACGGACACTGAGACGGCAGAAGATGAATTTAACAGAGTCAATGACTACCTGAAATCAATTAACGTGCCAAAGGCGGTCACGTTTGAAGCACCGTTTATTGCTGAAGAATTTTTACAGGGTGAGTATGGAGACTGGTATCAAACAGAAGGGTACTCCGACTATATCAGCATAGAAGGCATCATGGCAGACGGTGAGTATTTCCCAATCGCCATTCATGACAAAACGCCGCAAATCGGATTTACAGAAACATCACACATTACGCCGTCCATTCTGGATGAAGAGGCGAAAAAGAAAATTGTCGAAGCCGCCAAAAAGGCAAATGAAGGGCTTGGACTGGAAAATTGCGCAACACATACAGAGATCAAGCTAATGAAAAACAGAGAACCGGGTTTAATAGAGTCGGCAGCGAGATTCGCAGGCTGGAATATGATTCCTAATATTAAAAAGGTCTTCGGCGTTGATATGGCGCAATTATTATTAGATGTTCTCTGCTTCGGAAAAGACGCCGATCTGCCGGATGGATTATTAGATCAAGAGCCTTGCTATGTCGCCGACTGCCATTTGTACCCTCAGCATTTTAAACAAAATGGCCAGATTCCGGAAACTGCTGAGAACTTGGTGATCGAAGCGATCGATATTCCGGACGGGCTTTTGAAGGGTGATACCGAAATCGTTTCTTTTTCGGCAGCAGCACCAGGGACATCAGTTGATTTGACACTGTTTGAAGCCTTCAATTCCATTGCTGCATTTGAACTAAAAGGCAGCAATTCACAGGATGTGGCTGAATCCATCAGACAAATTCAGCTGCATGCGAAGCTGACGGCAAAGTATGTGCTGCCAGTATGAAACAGCTGAAGCCAAACTCTAAATATTTGCTTTACGGGCAGGCGCTATCGTTTATGGGAGACTATTGTGTTCTCCCTGCCCTGCTCATTTTGTCTACATATTATCATGATTATTGGGTGACATCGGGGGTCATCGTGGTCAGAAGCATTCCGATGGTATTTCAGCCATTTTTGGGGGTTCTGGTCGATCGGTTAGATAGAGTTAAAATCATGCTGTGGACGGATATCATCAGGGGCCTTATCTTTTTGGGGCTCACATTTCTTCCAAAAGGCGAGTACCCGCTGATTTTTCTCGCCCTGCTGTTTATCTCTTATGGAAGCGGTGTGTTTTTTAATCCTGCCCGTCTTGCGGTCATGTCCTCATTGGAATCAGATATTAAAAACATCAACACGTTATTCGCAAAAGCGACGACCATCTCGATTATCGTCGGTGCGGCTGCCGGAGGGCTTTTTCTGTTAGGCGGATCTGTAGAGCTGGCTGTTGCTTTTAATGGTGTGACATATTTGATTTCGGCCATTTTTATCAGCCGCATCAAGCTGCAATTTGTGCCGATTCAATCTGAAAACATAAAAGAGGCCTTTCAGTCTTTTAAGGAAGGACTCAAGGAAATCAAAACCAATGCATTCGTATTAAACGCCATGTTTACGATGATTACGATGGCTATGCTGTGGGGAATTGTGTACAGCTATTTTCCAATCGTCAGCCGCTTTCTGGGTGACGGGGAAATCGGTAACTTTATACTCACGTTCTGCATCGGCTTCGGCGGCTTCATCGGAGCGGCGCTTGTCAGCAAATGGGGCTTTAACAACAATAGAGGCCTGACGTATTTTACCGTTTTATCGATTGTCTCGCTGGCACTGTTTTTATTCACGCCGATTTTCGCTGTCTCGGTCATCGCCGCTATCCTCTTTTTTATCGCGATGGAATACGGGGAAGTGCTTGCAAAGGTGAAGGTTCAGGAGAACGCGGCAAACCAGATTCAAGGGCGCATTTTTTCGGTGGCGGAAGCGTCAATCGGATTATGCATTTCTGTTGGTTCGATGTTAATCAACGTTTTAAACGCTCCGGTCATTATGGGGCTGATTGTTGTGATGGTAAGCGGATTGTTTCTGCATACGAAGCTCGTCAACAAATCGTTTTTGGAACGGGATAACAAAACGGAGCAAAAAGGAGTCTTTTAGATGGAAATAACACCGTCCGACGTCATCAAGACACTTCCAAGGCAAGAGTTTTCTCTCGTTTTTCAAAAGGTGAAGGAATTGGAAAAAACGGGGGCGCATATCATTAATCTCGGACAGGGAAACCCTGACCTTCCCACTCCGCCGCATATTGTGGAGGCCTTGCGGGAGGCGTCTCTGAATCCATCGTTTCACGGATACGGCCCATTCAGAGGCTATCCTTTTTTGAAGGAAGCAATCGCTGATTTCTACAAAAGAGAATATGGAGTGTCAATCAATCCTGAAACGGAAGTTGCACTCTTCGGCGGCGGGAAAGCCGGCTTGTATGTGCTGACACAATGCCTGCTCAATCCGGGAGACATCGCTTTGGTCCCGAATCCGGGCTACCCTGAATATTTGTCAGGAATTACGATGGCGCGAGCTGAACTGCACGAAATGCCGCTGTATGAAAAAAATGGCTATCTGCCGGATTTTGAAAAGATTGATCCTGCCGTGCTGGATAAAGCGAAGCTTATGTTTTTAAACTATCCGAATAACCCGACGGGAGCTGTGGCCGATGCGGCTTTTTATGCAAATGCGGCTGCTTTTGCGAAAAAGCACAACATCCATTTGATCCATGATTTTGCGTACGGCGCGTTTGAATTCGATAAAAAACCGGCCAGCTTTCTTGAGGCAGAGGATGCCAAAGCTGTCGGGGCAGAGCTTTATTCATTTTCAAAAACATTTAATATGGCAGGCTGGAGAATGGCGTTTGCGGTCGGGAATGAAAAGATCATTCAGGCCGTCAATGAGTTTCAGGATCATGTATTTGTCGGCATGTTCGGCGGACTGCAGCACGCGGCGAGTGCGGCGCTTTCAGGAGATCCGGAGCAAATGGAATCCTTGAAACGAATCTACGAGGAACGAATTGATTTTTTTACGGAGCTGTGTGAAAAGGAATTGGGCTGGCAGATGGAAAAGCCAAAAGGAACGTTTTACGTATGGGCTGAAATTCCGAAAACGTTTGAAACATCTCACCAATTCTCCGATTATTTGCTGGAGCATGCCCACGTCGTTGTCACACCGGGTGAAATATTCGGAAGCAACGGAAAAAGGCATGTCAGAATATCAATGGTGTCGAAGCAGGAGGATCTGCGGGAATTTGTCATGCGGATTCAAAAGCTGAACCTGCCGTTTGCATCATTACAAGAAGTATCCCGCTAAAAGCGGGATTTTTTTATATGCTTTTCATGCTGCCGCCGTCAGCGGAAATTTGCTGTCCTGTGATATAGGAGGCTTCCTCGGAGGCGAGAAACGCGGCGAGCGCTGCGGTTTCTTCGGCTGATCCGACCCGTTTCATCGGAATCCCGGAAGCAATCTGTTCCTCTGCTTCCTGTTTGGATAGGCTGTTCTTCTTCATCACATTTTCTACAAATTGATGGTAACGGTCTGTAGCGATAAAACCAGGATTCAGGCAGTTAACAGTAATATTGTGAGGAGCAAGCTGGATGGAAATATTTTTACTGGCGTTAATTAAAGCGGCATTCATCATACTGTTTGTAAACATATTGGCGCCGGGTTCTTTCCACAGATTTCCGACTATGTTGATGATTCTGCCAAACTCGTTTTGTTTCATCAGTGAGGCAGCACGCTTGATAGCGTCAATGTAGGCAACGGTCTTTTGTGTGAACGTGGCCGTCATATCCTCTATATTGCAGTTATCAAATGTGTCAGGCGCGCCGCCCGGAATATTATTAATCAGAACATCAAGGCGTCCGCATTGAGACTCGATTTCATGAAAAATGCCGGCTCTCGTATGCTGGTCAGACATATCACCCGCAAGGACAATGACGCTCGCTTCAGGATGCTTGGCCAAAATGTCTTTTTTGACAGGCTCAATATTGTCCAAGTTTCGTGAATTAATGACGAGAGAAAAATGCTGGTCTGCTAATTTCAGAGCGATTGCTTTTCCGATCCCTTGACTGGCTCCCATAATAAATGCGGTTCGTTTTGACAAATAACTGCACCCCTTTGCAAAAATTGGATTATTATCTACATCGTAAGAAAAAACGAAGAAAATAGCAAATTTTATTTAAATTCTGATAAAGAAGAATCGAAAAACTCCCGCCGGCAGGGCGGGAGGAGATATTATACATATAGGAATTGAGGAAGTGTATCAAGCGAAAGGCGGTTGCCGACAAAGAATGAACCGAATTCGCCGTAGCGAGCGCTGACTTCGTCAAAACGCATTTCATACACAAGCTTTTTGAATTGAAGCACATCATCACTGAATAATGTAACGCCCCACTCGTAATCGTCAAAGCCGACGGAGCCGGTGATGATCTGTTTGACTTTGCCAGCATAGCTGCGGCCGATTAAGCCGTGGCTTCTCATCAAGTTTCTGCGTTCTTCCATTGAAAGCATGTACCAGTTGTCATTGCCGGATCTTCTTTTATCCATTGGATAGAAGCATACATATTTAGATTCCGGCAGTTCAGGGTAAAGGCGCGCACGTACATGCGGGTTTTCGTAAGGGTCGCCGTCGCCGCTTGCCAAGTAGTTGCTCAGTTCAACCACTGATACGTAGGAGTAAGCCGGAATGGTGAACTCAGCAAGTCTTGATTTGTTGAATTCGAGCTCAATTTCATTTAATTCTTCCATTGTAGGACGAAGAATCATTAGCATAAAATCAGCTTTTTGGCCGACGATGCTGTAAAGAGTCTGTGATCCTTTTCCTTCTTTTTGGGCCACGCCCCATTTTTCAAGCAATCCTGTGAATTCATGTATGATAGATTGGCGCTCATCGCTGGACAGCAGCTTCCAGGAAGTCCAGTCCATTGTGCGGAAATCATGTAACGCATACCAGCCGTCAAGCGTTTTCGCCGCTTCATTCGTCATTTGCTGTTCACTCATTTATATTCACTCCTATTATCTTTTCATGATTGCCTTCACTATACCATAGTTTATCCGATTCTACTGTAGAGAAACCTTGAACATCCCTTTCGTATAACTCCATAAAAATAAGAGAAGCTATAAGGAAAAGAATGAGTCACTTAAATTAGTTAGAAAAATAAGATTTTTTTATGAAAGCGCTATAATGAAAGTTGGCTGTTTGAATTTGATTGGAAGAAGAGTATGCTAGTAAAAGAAAGCGTTTTTGTAACTTTTTGAGGAGGTTTTAGTTGTGGCAGATTTATTTTCAACAGTGCAAGAAAAAGTAGCTGGAAAAGACGTTAAAATTGTATTTCCTGAAGGCTTAGACGAACGTATTTTAGAAGCGGTCAGTAAGCTTGCAGGAAACAAAGTGCTGAATCCGATTGTGATCGGCAATGAAAATGAGATCCAAGCAAAAGCAAAAGAATTGAACCTTACGCTGGACGGCGTTAAGATTTATGATCCTCATACATATGAAGGCATGGAAGACCTTGTACAAGCATTCGTAGAACGCCGTAAAGGCAAAGCGACAGAAGAACAGGCTCGTAAAGCGTTATTAGACGAGAACTACTTCGGTACAATGCTGGTGTACAAAGGCCTTGCAGACGGACTTGTAAGCGGAGCGGCTCATTCAACAGCCGACACTGTACGCCCGGCTCTTCAAATCATCAAAACAAAAGAAGGCGTGAAAAAGACTTCCGGCGTCTTCATCATGGCTCGCGGAGAAGAGCAATACGTATTCGCGGACTGCGCGATCAACATTGCGCCTGACAGCCAAGATCTTGCAGAGATTGCGATCGAAAGTGCCAATACGGCAAAAATGTTCGACATTGAGCCTCGCGTGGCAATGCTCAGCTTCTCTACAAAAGGCTCAGCAAAATCTGACGAAACAGAAAAAGTAGCGGATGCTGTAAAAATCGCGAAAGAAAAAGCGCCTGAACTGACACTTGACGGCGAATTCCAATTCGATGCTGCATTTGTTCCATCTGTAGCTGAGAAAAAAGCGCCAGATTCCGAGATCAAAGGGGACGCTAACGTATTCGTATTCCCAAGCCTTGAAGCAGGAAACATCGGCTATAAAATCGCTCAGCGTTTGGGCAACTTTGAAGCAGTAGGACCAATCCTGCAAGGTTTAAATATGCCTGTAAACGACCTTTCAAGAGGATGTAACGCTGAAGATGTTTACAATCTCGCATTAATTACAGCGGCGCAAGCACTGTAATAAAAATGAAGACGATGGCAGCTCTCTTCCTGAGGGCTGCCTTTTTTGCGCCCGTATAGCCTTCTTTACCAAGACAGATGATATGAGTACAATAAAGAAAACTGATTATGATTATATATTTTATTAATGACAGGGGTGGGGTTTTTGTATTACGACGTGCTGAAAACGTTTATAGCGGTAGTAGAAGAAAAAAACTTCACAAAAGCAGCGGAAAAGCTGATGATCTCCCAGCCCAGCGTCAGTCTGCATATCAAAAATCTTGAGAAAGAATTTCAAACGGCTCTCCTGAATCGGTCGCCAAAACACTTTACAACAACGCCGACAGGAGACATTTTGTATCAAAGAGCAAAGCAAATGGTATTTCTCTATGAGCAAGCCAAGGCTGAAATCTATGCGCACCATCACTATGTGAAAGGCGAATTGAAAATAGCTGCCAGCTTTACGATCGGAGAGTATATTCTTCCGCCGCTTCTGGCCCAGCTGCAAAAGCTGTATCCAGAGCTGAACCTCGATGTCATGATCGGCAATACAGAGGAGGTCAGCGAGCGTGTGCGGATGCTTCAGGCTGATATTGGGCTGATTGAAGGACATACAAACGAGAATGAACTGGAAATTGAACCGTTCATGGAGGATGAAATGTGTATCGCCGCGCCGAATCAGCACCCGCTGGCCGGGCGGAGAGATATTTCGATTAGCGATTTGCAAAACGAAGCGTGGGTGACAAGAGAGAAAGGCTCCGGGACGAGAGAATATCTCGATCATGTGCTCAGCTCAAACGGATTGCGGCCGAAGTCGATGTTCACCATCAGCAGCAATCAAGGTGTAAAAGAAGCGGTGATCAGCGGCATGGGGCTATCTGTTCTATCCAGAAGCGTGCTGCATAAGGATTTGATCCACCGTGAAATTTCAATTCTCCATATTAAGGATTTCTCATTAAAGCGCAAGCTGTCTTACATTCATTCTCCTCTCATGGAGAATACGAAAAATAAAGAAATTTTTATTACGATGCTGAAAAGCAATTATCAATCACAGCGGCTGAAATGATATAATAGTTTTCGTTCATAAGCCTAACATGAAAGGGTTTTACATAGATGGCAAACCAACCGATTGATTTACTGATGCAGCCGACATGGAGAGTCATTGACCAATCCAGTCTCGGCCCTTTATTTGATGCGAAGCAATCCTTCGCAATGGACGATACGCTGTGCATGTCCGTCGGAAAAGGCGTGTCGCCGGCGACAGCGCGCTCATGGGTGCACCACAATACGATTGTCCTTGGGATTCAGGATACGCGCCTCCCGTTTTTGCAGGACGGCATCTCCTTGTTGGAGAACGAAGGATACCGCGTCATTGTACGCAATTCCGGCGGTCTGGCCGTCGTTTTGGATGAAGGCGTTTTAAATATCTCTCTCATATTCGAGGACGAAAAGAAAGGCATCGATATAGACAAAGGGTATGAAGCGATGGTTGAGCTGATGAGACGGATGCTAAAGCCGTACAACGCAAAGATCGAAGCCTATGAAATTGAAGGGTCATATTGTCCCGGCAGCTATGACCTCAGCATAAATGGCAAAAAATTCGCCGGCATCTCACAAAGACGCGTTCGCGGCGGAGTCGCTGTTCAAATCTATCTCTGCGCGGATAAAAGCGGCAGTGAAAGGGCCGATTTGATCAGACGATTCTACCAAGCGGCGCTGAAGGACAAACGAAACGATAAAAAAGGCGTCTATCCCGAGATACGTCCGGAAACAATGGCGTCCTTAAGCGAGCTTCTGCAAACAGACATCTCCGTACAAGACTTAATGTTCGCTTTACTGACGGAATTAAAAGCGTTAAGCACCCATCTTTACTCAGCAGGACTGTCCATGGATGAGGAAATGGAATTTGAGAAAAATCTCGTCCGGATGGCTGAGCGGAATGCTAAGGTATTTGGGTGAACGTTCTTCGCATGCCAGCCGTATCCGGCTGGCATGCGTTTTTTATTTTAAGCGGCATTTATCCCCAACAATCTTATTTTCAGATAAATCCTTCTTACATGCAGATAACTATGGCAAAAAGAAAAACGATAAAATGACATCAGAAGCATCCATATACAAAGGGGAGAAGCAGATGAAAGGGAATTTTCACAGCCTGTTTGTGCTGATCGCGGCTTTTTTCTGGGGAACTACGGGAACTGTTCAGGCGATGGCTCCAGAAAGCTCCACACCGCTGGCATTCGGAGCGTTCAGATTATTAATAGGAGGAAGCGCCATGCTGCTTGCGGTTTGGATCAGCAGGGAGCTTCATGTGAAAAATTGGTCATGGCCGCTCGTGTTATCAGCAGCAGTTTGTATGGCGTGTTACCAGCCGCTGTTTTTCACAGCCGTTAAAGAAACCGGAATCGCTGTGGGGACTGTGATTGCGATCGGCAGTGCACCTATCATTGCCGGGAGCATGGAGTGGGCCGTATTGAAAAAACGCCCGCGAAACTCTTGGTGGGTCGCGACTGTACTGGCTTTAGCGGGTTGCTGGCTCCTGTTTTCCGACAGTTCCAATGTTCGGGTTGATGCTGCTGGTGTTCTAATGGCGCTTGGAGCGGGTGCTTCTTTTGCGGGCTATACGCTAATCAGTAAATCGATGATGAAAACCCAGCCTCCGCGAGCGACTTCCGCCGTTGTCTTTATGATCAGCGCCATCTTGCTGACGCCGCTTTTATGGCAGTCAGATATCTCGTGGATATTGACCCCGGGAGGACTGGGAACGAGCCTTTACATCGGGTTAATTGCAACATGTGCCGCTTACTTTTTGTTTGTGAAAGGGCTTACCGGGGTTCCGGCCTCGGCGGCGGTCACGCTGTCTTTAGCTGAACCGCTGACGGCCTCATTGCTGGGCGTGTTATTCATAGGGGAAATGCTTTCACTTTCCTCGTGGCTCGGCATTGCACTTATGATGCTGGGGCTTCTGGTCATTTCCGCTGCGCCTCGTAATCAAAAAACGGCTGAGACAGCTCACATGTCTTAATAGATCACTAAGCTTGGCCTCATTTTACAAGAATAGCGGGGCTCGCAGCAAAATGATAAAATCCTCTTTTCCCAATGGAAAAGGGGATTTTGCACATGGCGAAAATCCCAAAACAGCAGCTCGTTTTGGGATTTTTCTAAGTTATTCTGCTAATTTTTCTAAATTGCCGTTCCGATCCATTTTGAAGGACGGAGAGGCATGTTCATCTTCTTCAAATAAAACTAGCTTTCTGGCTCTATTCATAATTTTTACCAAGGTTTCATAATCTTCTTGGATCGTTTTTTGGTCTTTTTCAAGCTTTTGAACTTCTGCCTCAAGCTGTTCCGTTTTGCTTTGCAATTCCTGATTTTCTTTCTTTAAACGTTCATTTTCCATTTTTAATGCCGATGATTGCTCGTTATTGCCTTCGTAATTCTGCAGGAAGCGGATCACATCATTCATTGTCATCTCAGGCGCAGCTGCAGGCGTTTGAGGAGACAATAAGTGTGATAGACTAGCTAACTCTTCCTTAAAGCTTTCATCCACAAAAGGCATGTGTTCGCCTGACATTAAAGGCTGCTGCTCATTTTCGGCTGATGGTGCGTCCGTTTTGGCCGGCTCCTCTGCAGCGGTTTCTTGAATGATTCCAGGATCAACCGCAGGAGGCTGATATAATAGTCTTTTTTTCGCTGGCTGCCCGTTTCCGAGCGCTCTCATCCGCTGTTTTCGCTGTTTTTTCGCAAGCTGTAGCGCTTTTTCATATTGATGGCGGACTACCGCGTTCCATCTGAATCCGCAGGCTGCGGATGTCCGGTTCAATTTATCACCGACTTCTTCAAAGGCGTTCAGCTGGGTGCTGCCCTCCCTCACATGCCGAAGCACTGTTTCGGCTAAAAGCAGATCATTTTCTTCTGACCAAGCGTCTTGTCGCTGTTTTGTCATTTATCTCAACTCCCATTTTTCTTTTCATGGTATTAGAATGTCCAGTATGGAAAACATTTATACAAGTTGGCTGAAAGAATAGGAGATACGAAGGATGGAGCGGCTTGCAGGAACAGTCGAATCCTTGTAAAATGAAGAGTGATGTGATTTTTTTGAAAAGCGATTTTAGGTTATTCACATAGATGAACATAGAAATGAAGGGAAGCGTACGTCATGGCTAATGAATTTCGAGTGTGTGATGATTGCCAAGCCACTAATATCAAAACATTGCTGCCGCGTTTAAAAGAAGTGGACCCGGACGCAAAGGTTGAGGTAGGATGCCAATCTTATTGCGGGCCCGGACGGAAAAAATCATTTGCTTTTGTGAACAATCGTCCGCTGTCAGCTCCGACAGAGGATGAGCTGATTGACAAAGTAAAAAAGAAAATAAAAAAGTAAAAACATATTTTCAATAGCCTCGGCCCTCAGGTCAGGCTTTTTTGCTTCATATCATGTGTTTTTCGTAAAGGTGGAACAAATCGCCGGGCAAATTCAAGGATGTTTTCAAAGAATAGAGTCGATATAATAGAAACACGGCTAAAAAAAAGAGGGAATGACGATGGCGTATCCAAATGGAAAATTATCAGAAGAAAAAGTGTTTAAAGATCCGGTGCACCGCTATGTTCATGTACGGGACAAGCTGATATGGGATTTGATCGGAACCCGCGAATTTCAGCGTCTCCGCAGAATTAAGCAGCTCGGCACGACGTATTTGACGTTCCATGGCGCTGAGCACAGCCGTTTCAACCATTCTCTCGGTGTCTATGAAATTGTCAGGAGAATGGTTGATGACGTCTTTAAAGGCCGCCATGAATGGGATGACAGTGAGCGCGAACTCTGTTTGGCCGCGGCGCTGCTTCATGATCTCGGGCACGGGCCGTTCTCGCATTCATTTGAAAAAGTCTTTCACCTTGACCACGAAGATTTTACAAGAGATATCATTTTGGGGGACACAGAGGTCAATCAGGTGCTCAGAAAGGTGAGCCCGCGTTTCCCGCAGGATGTTGCTGAAGTCATTGCCAAAACATATAAAAACAAGCAAGTGGTCAGCCTAATTTCGAGTCAGATTGACGCAGACCGCATGGATTACCTGCAGCGCGACGCATATTATACGGGCGTCAGCTACGGCCATTTTGATATGGAGCGGATCCTTCGGGTGATGCGCCCGCGCGAGGATCAGATCGTCATTAAAGAAAGCGGGATGCACGCTGTCGAAGACTACATCATGAGCCGCTACCAAATGTACTGGCAGGTGTATTTCCATCCTGTGACAAGAAGCGCAGAGGTTATTTTAACGAAGATTCTTCACAGGGCGAAGCAGCTGCACGATGAAGGCTATGTGTTCACTCACGCTCCGGTTCATTTCTATTCTATTTTTGAAGGGAAATTGACGCTGGAGGATTATTTGAAGCTGGATGAATCTATTATTTTGTATTACTTCCAGGCCTGGGAGGATGAAGAAGATGCGATTTTATCCGATTTGTGCCGCAGATTCATTAACCGCCAGCTGTTCCAATACGTTGAATTCAATCCGAACGAAGAAATGTCGGCATATTTTGAGCTGACTTCATTGTTCAAAGAGGCGGGAATCGATCCGAGCTATTATTTGGTCGTCGATTCTTCTTCAGATCTGCCATACGATTTTTACCGTCCGGGAGAGGAAGAGGAGCGTCTGCCGATCCATCTCTTGACGCAAAACGGCCAAATTAAAGAGCTGTCCAGACAGTCGGCTATTGTGGAATCCATTTCCGGAAAACGGCGGACGGACCACAAGCTGTACTATCCGAAGGACCTGATTTGTGACGGCTCTGAACATCCGGAAGCGAAAATGAAAATCCGGCAGCTGCTGGGACTGACATAGAAATTGGAAAGAAGGAAAAAGGAGATGTCGGGAATTTGTTGAAAGAACATGCAAAACTGATGAAGGTGTTCTCGGATTCTGGAGAAATCATCGGGCGGAAGAAGCTGCAGAAAATGATTTATATCGCTAAAAAAATGCAGTTTCCTTTCTATGAGAAATATGATTTTCACTTTTACGGACCGTATTCAGAGGAACTGACGCTCCAGATTGAAGAGCTGTGCAACCTTGGATTTCTGCATGAGGTGAAGGAAAAAAAGGGCGGCTACTTTCAATACCGTTATTCACTGACTGAGACAGGCTCCGCGTTTTTAGACCATGCTGATCTGGATATGCCGGATATTAAAGGCTATATCGACAGTGTAAACAGCCGTTCATCACGGTTTTTAGAGCTGGTTTCCACGATCCTTTACTTTGACGGGCTTGAGGCTGAGGAAAAGAAAGAAAAAGTCTTTACAATCAAAAGCAAGCAAAAATATACAAATGAAGAATATGACGAAGCGCTTCAATACATAGAGGAACTGAAGCAGATTTGTTAACCATACCAAGCAAAAGAAATGAACCGTTTCTTTTGCTTTTTTTGTTGACAAAAGTTGCTAAGGGATCTATTGTGGATATTAGTTATCCATAATGAATCGGGAGTGAAGTATGATGAAAATGAAATCAGGGATGGAGCAGGCGGTTTCTGTGCTGCTGTTATTGTCCAGGTTGCCCGTACAGTCTTCTTTAACGTCAGAGGCAATCAGCCAGCGTTTGCGTGTGTCTCCGTCTTATTTGAAGAAGCTGATGAGAACATTGGTTCAGGCCGGTTTGGCAGAATCCATACCGGGGACGAAGGGCGGTTTTACCCTTACGAAGCCTTTGACGGACATTACGCTCTATGATGTTTATCAAGCGGTTGAAGGCAGAGGTTCGATGTATCAGGGGAAAGGCCTGCTGCAATCCGTATTCGAGGGTGAAAGTAACTGTGTGCTGGAGACAGTCATGGGGGAAATCGAGGATAAATGGGCCAATCTCATGAGAGAAGAATCCTTGCAGCATGTCATGGACAGAGTCGGGGAATTGTATGATCTTGAAAAAATAGATGATTGGGTAAACCAGCAATTGAAAGGGCAATTGCAATGAAAAATAGCGGGCCGTTACAAAAATCAGAATCATCAGGAATATCCGTGCTGATCGTGCTCGCTCTCGGTTTTCTCATGGCTACTCTTGATGTAACCGTTGTGAATGTGGCAATGGCAGATATGAAAAACGCTCTTTCGATGTCACTTTCAGGTGTGACATGGGTTGTGGACGGGTACATCCTTACGTTTGCTTCACTTCTGCTGGCGGGCGGAGCCTTGGCTGACCGTTTCGGCTCGAAGGCGATATATATACTGGGCTTGGCCATTTTTGTCCTGGCCTCCTGCCTTTGTGCGGTATCGATTAATGGCCAGATGCTGATTGCCGGACGCCTCATACAGGGAATTGGCGCGGCTTTGTTTATGCCGAGCTCACTCAGCCTTTTGGCGGCCTCTTACCCTGATGAGCGGGTGCGGGCGAAAATGTTTGGGTTGTGGGCTGCCTTTGTGTCCGCCGCTTCTGGCCTTGGGCCCTTTATCGGCGGTGTGCTGGTACAAGCAGCAGGCTGGCAGAGTATTTTTCTGATCAACGTGCCTTTAGGGGCGGCTGCGCTCATTTCAGCTTACCGAATACTCGACCGCGTGCCGGGAAAAAGCAGGCACGTGAATATCACAGGGCACCTGCTTGGAGTGGCGGCTCTCGGGTTTCTCTCCTTTGCATTGATACAGGGGCCTTCAGCGGGCTGGCGTTCGCCCGTAATTCTCGGTGCATTCGCGGCGGCGCTTTTGGCATTTGTGCTGTTTTTGCTGCGGGAAATCTCTGCGAAAACATCGATTCTGCCGGTGTCCTTATATAAAAACGGCCGTTTCTCAGCTGCTCAGTTTGTCGGTTTTCTGCTCAATTTTGCCCTTTTCGGCGGCATGTTTATGCTGAGTCTTTTTTTGCAGGAAGCAAGAGGCGCAAGCTCCTTTATGGCCGGAGTTGAGCTGCTGCCGATGATGGCCGTCTTCGTGATCGGCAACCTGCTGTTTGCCCGTCTGGCGAATCGGTTCGAAGCAGGGCAGCTTATGTTTGTGTCAATGACGGTCAGCTGTATCATTGCATTGCTGTTATTTGTGCTGATTTCACCGGATTTTCCTTATTGGCAGCTGGCTGTTTTGATGTCTGTCATGAACCTTGGCACCGGCATTACAGTTCCTGCCATGACAACTGTAATCATGCAGGCTGCCGGGCAAAAGCATGCGAATATCGCCGGCGCGGCTTTAAATGGAAACCGGCAAATCGGAGCCTTGGTCGGCGTAGCGGTATCCGGGGTGATCATTCATCTGTCCGCCACTTGGTATGCCGGTGCCGGGTTTACGTTTTTGATGATGGGAGCGGCGTACAGCCTCGCCGCATTGCTTGTATGGCTGTTTCTGGCTGCCCATAACGGGACTGCCGCGTCAGAAAAAAATGTAAATCACTGATTGCGCTTTGTGGGAATATATAGTAAGATATAAAAAATTATTGAAACAACAGGCACTGATAAGGACACGAGATGCTTTTTACGGTTTCCAGAGAGGGAAGGACAGCTGAGAACTTCCTAACGCAGGGAAAGCAGCTTACCGCCTTTGAGCCGTATCGGGGAAATCAAGTATCTGATACCGTCATGCTGCGTTACAGCACCTTAAAGCCGATACACCATGTGTGTTGATCGGGAATTTGGGTGGAACCACGGATATAAACACATTCGTCCCTTTTAGAGGGATGGGTGTGTTTTTTTATATGAACTAAATATATGCGAAGAAAAGGACATGAATGATATTTACGGTTTTCAGAGAGGGAAGGAAAGGTGAGAGCTTCCCGGCTTAGGAATATCGTTTACCGCCTTGGAGCAGCATTGGGGAACTGAAGTATCCAATGCCGTCTATGCTGCGTTACAGCACCGAGCCGATAAACATAGCGTTTGTCGGGAATTTGGGTGGAACCACGGGTTAATCACACACTCGTCCCTTTTAGAGGGATGGGTGTGTTTTTTTTATACAACAATTGATAAGGAGTGTTTAAAATGAGTAAACATGTACACATTCAGCTTCCGGACGGACAGATCAAGGAATATCCGAAAGGCGTCACTATTAAAGAAGCGACTGGTTCTATCAGTTCCAGTCTGCAAAAGAAGGCGGCTGCGGGCCAGGTCAACGGCAAGCTTGTTGATCTCAGCTTCAAGCTGGAGGAGGATGCTGAGCTTTCGATTGTCACACTTGATTCCCAAGAAGGCTTACAGGTGCTCCGCCACACATCAGCGCACGTGCTGGCTCAAGCGGTGAAACGGCTGTACGGCGAAGTGTCATTGGGGATAGGTCCAGTGATTGAAGACGGCTTCTACTATGACATGAAGCTGGAGAAAAGCTTAACATCAGGAGACTTAAAGGCCATCGAAAAAGAAATGAAGAACATTATAAATGAGAACCTTGAAATCAAACGAAATGAGGTTTCTTACGAAGAGGCTGAAGAACTGTTTGCCAAAAAAGGCGAGCCGTTTAAGCTGGAGATTTTGAAGGATATTCCGCGGGGGGAGGACATTACGCTGTATCAGCAGGGAGAATTCGTTGACCTGTGCCGCGGGCCTCATCTTCCTTCTACAGGAATGATCAAGGCGTTCAAATTGACAAGAGTATCGGGCGCTTATTGGCGCGGAGACAGCGAAAATGAAGTTCTTCAACGGGTGTACGGGGTTGCGTTTCAAAAGAAAAAAGATCTCGATGCGCATCTGCATATGCTGGAAGAAGCGGCAAAACGAGACCACCGCAAGCTTGGCAAACAATTAGAGCTGTTTATGTTTTCTGAAGAAGCGCCGGGGATGCCATTTTATTTGCCAAAAGGGCAGATTGTCCGCAATGAGCTGGAACGCTTCTCGCGTGAGCTGCAAACCAATGCCGGCTATGATGAGGTGCGTACGCCGTTTATGATGAATCAGCGGTTATGGGAGCAGTCAGGCCACTGGGATCATTATCGTGACAATATGTATTTTTCAGAAGTCGATGATACAAGATTCGCAATGAAGCCGATGAATTGCCCGGGCCACATGCTCATCTTTAAAAACAGCTTGTATTCTTATCGGGATCTGCCGATTCGCATGGCGGAATTCGGCCAGGTACATCGCCACGAATACAGCGGTGCTTTAAACGGAATGCTTCGCGTCCGGACGTTCTGTCAGGATGACGCCCATATCTTCGTTCGGGAGGATCAGATTGAGAGTGAGATCAAAGAAGCGGTTGGGCTAATTGATGAGGTATATCGTACATTTGGCTTCGAATATTCGGTCGAACTCTCGACTCGCCCGGAGGATTCATTAGGCGATGACAGCCTTTGGGAAGCGTCGGAACGTGCCTTAGCACACGTCCTTGAAGAGCTCGGCCTGCCTTATGAGGTTAATGAAGGCGATGGGGCGTTTTACGGGCCGAAGATTGATTTTCACATAAAAGATGCCCTGAAACGGAGCCATCAATGCGCGACAATTCAGCTTGATTTTCAAATGCCGGAAAAATTTGATTTAACATATATCAATGAACACAATGAAAAGGTTCGTCCTGTTGTCATACACAGAGCGGTATTCGGCTCGATAGACCGTTTCTTCGGCATTTTGATTGAGCATTTCGGCGGGGCATTCCCAGTCTGGCTTGCACCGATCCAGGTTCAAATCCTACCGGTTTCGCACGTTCACTTGGACTATTGCAGAAAGGTGCAGGCAGAGCTGAAGCAGCTGGGGATAAGAGCAGGCATTGATGAGCGCAATGAGAAGCTCGGCTACAAAATCAGAGAGTCGCAGGTGCAGAAAGTCCCGTACGTGCTGGTGCTTGGAGATCATGAAGAGCAGGAAGGTGCGGTAAACGTCCGCCAATTCGGACATCAGCAGAATGAACACGTTCCTTTTCAGACGTTTAAAGAAAAACTTGTCAAACAGGTGAAAAATCGAAGTATCTAGGAGAAAAGCTGTAAATTCTCATTTTGCTTTTTTGACTTTCCCTATCCGGAATCAGTAAAATAATAAGTAAATCATATCGTTCGTATGTTATGAATGCATCTCGAAATGGGGAAATCTACATGGACCATGACAAACTGGAAGCAAATTTGCTGGATCACGCACTTACAAAATATTTGAAAAGTACGAAGCAATTAGATGAAGCCACCGTTCCGAAACACGTAAATAATGTAAGAGGATTTATTCTGCGGATCATATACAGGCATGGGAGCTGCACCATAAAGGATATTCTGAAGGAGGTCACACTGTCTCCCTCTGCTACGACCACTGCTCTTAATCATTTAGAGCAGGAGGGATTCATTGAGAGATCCAGAAATAACAATGACCGCCGCACTGTATGGATTACGCTTTCTGAATCGGGCAGGGAAGCGGCTGAGCAAATGATCGAAAACCGCCAGGGACTGATTGACGGCATGTTTGAACGTTTGACAGCCGAAGAGAAAAAGGCGTTATTAGCGATTATTGCGAAGCTGACCCAATAAGGATAGAAAAAGCCGGTGCGCGAAGCGCCGGCTTTATAGAGATTATTCCATATCGCTCAGGCGTTTGCCTGCGACTGCATAATGGTCTTTTCTCATTTCTTCTATAAACACAACAATTTTTTCTTCAGAAGCACCGGTGGTTTCCTTTACGGCTTCTGTTACTTTCTCGACAAGATTGCGTTTTTGCTCGTCTGTACGGCCTTCGAGCATTTTGACGGTTACGTATGGCATGGGTGCTGAATCCTCCTTTATTTCGTTTCCTCTCTTTAGAAAAAGAGGTTTCTTATAGTATACTGAATAAAGTAAATTCTTGCATTTTTAGAAAGAGGGATATCTCACTTGGACCGTTTTTTATATTATCCGTTATCGTTAATGCCATACCTCGTCATCACGTTAATTGTGTCATTTACCATACACGAGCTTGCCCATGCCTATGTCGCGTACAAATTCGGTGACGATACAGCGAAAAGAGAAGGAAGGCTGACGCTGAATCCCATTAAACACCTTGATCCGTTCGGAACCATTTTGATTCTGGTGGCCGGATTCGGATGGGCGCGCCCTATTCCTGTCAATCGCCGCTTCTTTAAGAAACCTCGGCTTGCCGGCGTGCTCGTATCCATCGCAGGGCCCGTCAGTAACCTGATTCTTGCGTTTGTCGGTTTCTTTTTGTTAGTGTTGATGCATGCATACGGAATGGAGATGCTTGCGGCGTTCAGCACGGGGCTGGATCAGTTTTTTTCCATTTGGATACAGCTGAATCTTGTCTTGTTTTTATTTAATCTGCTGCCGCTTCCTCCGCTCGATGGCTATCGTATTATTGAAGATCTCGTTCCGCCAGGGGTGCGTGCCAAGATGACGCAGGCGGAGAGCTACGGCTTTATCGTCTTTTTGGTTCTGTTTGTGACACCGCTCGGATCTTACGTGCTTTGGCCGCTGCTAAATGCCGGAAGAGATCGGATTTTACAGCTGTTTTCAGCGATATTTCAACCGCTTTTGTAGGAGGTAGAACTCATGGAAGAAAAAAAGAAAAAATCAATCGGGTTTAATATTATCAAAAGTGATCCGACAGATGGACACGGCGGTTTCGGTGTAGGGGCGCTAAGCCTCGATAACATTTCTCCCGTATTCGTCGATGTAGAGGAAAAAGAAGCGTTCGTTGACATCGGCGCCATGCACGCCCGCAGCACCGTTGAAAAAGGAATTAAATTTCTGCCGAATAAAGAAGAAGTTCCAAACGGAAAACCGTACTGGCTTGTGTGGGTAACGATTGACAGAAAAGAAGAGGGGCCATATTACGCTGGTGTGACAGCCTGTGAAATGACGGTCGACAGAAGCATCAGAAGAGGCTACAAGTCGCTGCCTGAGCATGTGAATCTGATGGATAAATCCATGAAGCGGAAAATTATCATCGATAAAATGGACGACAGCTCGAAGCGGGTACTAGGCGAGTTTCTGAAAAAACACGATCAGGGCCTATGGGACCGATCCTCAGATGAATTAAAAACAGGCCTGCTTCCAGAAGACAATTAATTTGTGAACTTTCTGTGAACTTTTAGAATATTTGAACTATTTTTCGTAAACATTGAGTAAACTGGTGATACAGAAACTAGGACATGGAAAATCCCGAGCCGAAACAAGACTCGGGGTTTTTCATTTTTTAGGGGGTTATGATGTACGAAACCATTCGAGTCGGTGACTGGGTGATTAAAGCCGACGTGGAAGAAAATGACCACTTTATCCCCGAAGGGTTACCAAAACTATTGTTCAACTCGATTGCGTAACATTGCTTCCATGGATCATGAAGGAACCATACAAATAACCCGGCCTCCGAGGAGCCGGGTTATTTTTAATGATTCCGCCCCAGCCATTTATCCCACCATTTTTTCTCGGAAGCGGGTTTTTCTTTGGCTGGAAGCCGGTCTTTTGTTTGTTTTGCGGGTTCTTCTGCCCCGTAGCATACGTTTGATGGCTCAGTGCCTTTCACAAAATATGTGTAATGCTTGGCTGCGCATCCGGGGCCGGATGAGTAGCCTGTTTCTGGATCAATGTACACGCCGGTTACGCCTTTTGGCGGTTTGAACGCAGTTTCCGGTTCTCCTTTGAGCGCATCCTCCATGAAGTCAGCCCAAATCGTTTTTGCATAGCTTTTTTCTTCGACCGAGTCGATGGTGCTGTTTTTGTCATAACCTGTCCAAACACCTGCGGCCAACTTCGGATTGAAGCCGATCATCCAGCTGTCTGCGCTTGTGGTTCCTGATTTTCCTGCATACGTTCTTGTCAAGCGGTTGGCGATCGTCCGTCCAGTTACCGACGTATAGCCGTTTAAATCCGTATCAAACATGCCTGTCATCATACTCGCCGTGACAAAAGCAGCTTTTTCATCAAGCACCTGTTTATGCTGATTCGGGTTTTCGTACAGTACATGGCCCGCCGCGTCCGTAACTCGCGAAATAAAAGTCGGTTCGATTTTCTTCCCGCCATTTGCGAGCATGGCGTAGGCGTTGACCATCTCAATCGGACGTACGGGTTCGGTGCCGAGCGCAAGGGAAGGCAGTGCTTGAAGCTTTGCAGTAATTCCGAATTCCTTTGACGCCTGTACGAGCTTGTTCATGCCGAGAAAGAGATGTGTTTTCACCGCGTAAATGTTGTCGGAAAGCGCCAGCGCCTGCAGAAGCGTAATCGGCTTGTTGGCGTAGTATCCGTTATAGTTGCTTGGAGAATAGGTTTCTCCTTTTGCATCAATTTGAAACTCGGTTTCTTCGCTTTTCATCAAGGTGACTGGCGTAAATCCGCTCTGGATCGCTTTATAGTACAGTAACGGTTTGATCGTCGAAGCAGGCTGACGCTTCGCCTGTGTCGTCCGGTCAAACGGGCTTTTTTGATAATCCCTGCCGCCGACAAGGGCGAGAACGTTTCCTGTGCGGGGATCAATGGCTGAAAACCCGACTTGAATGTCAGAGCCGGCGTTAACGGTTTCGGTAATGGTCTCCTCAGCGATGCGCTGCATCCGTTTATCTACCGTTGTATAGACGTTTAACCCGCTCGTTTCAATTTGCTCCCTCGTCATGCCGAGCTTTTTCTCCAGCTCTCTCATCGCATTGTCATAGAAATAAGGGGCCTTTCTCTTGGAAACTTGTTTATTCAAAGGCTGATAGGAAAGAGGTTCTTTGATCAGTTCATTCGCTTTTTTATGGCCGATCATCTGCTGCTTTTCCATCATCCGCACAATCGTTTTCTGGCGATCCTTGGCCTTTGTTTCATTGACATACGGCGAGTAGCCGGAAGGGCCTTTCGGGATTCCCGCCAATAACGCGGCCTCCGCATCCGTCAGGTTTTTTGCATGCTTGCCGAAATACAGGCGGGAAGCAGCTTCAATGCCGTATGCGCCGTGTCCGTAATAAATTGTATTTAAATAGCCTTCTAATATCTCGTCCTTAGAATAGTTTTGTTCCAGGCGGATCGTGTAGAACGCTTCATTCCATTTTCGTTTCCACGTTTTGTCGTGTTCAAGGTATAGGTTTCTCGCATATTGCTGGGTGATGGTGCTTGCGCCCTGAACCTTGGCAAATGCTTTCAGATCTGCAAGCGCCGCGCCGGCCATGCGTTTATAATCAAAGCCGTGGTGATCGTAGAAATTTTGGTCTTCAATCGCCACTGTCGCTTTTACAATCGTCGGATTCATGTCCTTTAAGGGGACCCAATAGCGCTTTTCGCCGTAGTTCGTTTCCCCGAGCTTTGAGCCGTCACTGGCATACAAAATCGTGGATTGCGGCACTTGCACCGAGGGAGCGCCCTGGTATTTGGCTATCAAAATGACAGTCATAAACACAGCAGCTGCCGCCAACGCCGCAAAAGCCCCTAAAAAGATGAAGGCGCGAACGGTTTTCAGCGTCAGTCTCAGCCGTTTATTTGTCATTGCATCCACAACGGGTTCCCCCTTTTTTTATGTTTCTACTATTATGAGAAAAAAAGATCGTTTTTAAACATCTCAGAACAGGACGCATCTTTACTTTTTCCCCGCCATCCTCTATACTTTTTCCTTAGGTGAAAATGAGATTTCAACCGAGAATAAAAGCTGATAAGACGCTTACAATAAATGAATACAGCCTTGAAAGGGAGATGACAATTGAGCGAACTTTGGTACACAGAGAAGCAGACGAAAAACTTTGGCATTACAATGAAGGTTAATAAAACGTTACATACAGAACAAACGGAGTTTCAGCATTTAGAAATGGTGGAAACAGAAGAGTTCGGCAACATGCTGTTTTTGGACGGAATGGTCATGACATCTGAAAAAGACGAATTCGTTTATCACGAAATGGTGGCGCATGTCCCATTATTTACACACCCAAATCCGGAGCACGTTCTTGTTGTCGGCGGCGGTGACGGCGGCGTCATCAGAGAAATCCTGAAGCATCCAAGCGTGAAAAAAGCGACACTTGTTGATATTGACGGCAAGGTCATCGAATACTCTAAAAAGTTTCTTCCTTCTATCGCAGGTAAACTGGATGATCCGCGCGTTGACGTTCAGGTGGATGACGGATTTATGCACATTGCGAAATCTGAAAATCAATACGACGTAATTATGGTAGATTCAACTGAACCTGTCGGACCAGCTGTAAACCTGTTTACAAAAGGATTCTACGCAGGAATCGCGAAGGCGCTGAAAGAAGACGGCATTTTCGTCGCTCAAACGGACAACCCATGGTTTACGCCTGAATTAATCACAAATGTACAGCGCGATGTGAAGGAAATCTTCCCGATTACGAAGCTGTATACGGCAAACATTCCGACATACCCAAGCGGTTTGTGGACATTTACAATCGGCTCGAAAAAATATGATCCGCTTGCAGTGGAAGACAGCCGTTTCTTCGATATTGATACGAAATATTACACAAAAGATATTCATAAAGCGGCGTTTGTTCTGCCGAAATTTGTGAGTGACCTGATTAAATAATGATTGTATGGCGCAGGAGCGAATCTTGCGCTTTTTTACAGGAAAGCGAGGGTATTATAGATGAGATTTGATGAAGCTTATTCAGGAAAAGTATTTATCGCGAGCCGTCCCGAGTGGGAAGGGGCGGACGCCATCCTTTACGGCATGCCGATGGACTGGACGGTCAGCTATCGTCCGGGCTCACGCTTTGGCCCGAGCAGAATCCGCGAGGTGTCAATCGGCCTTGAAGAATACAGCCCGTATTTAGACCGTGATCTGGCCGACCTGAACTTCTTTGACGCCGGCGACATTCCGCTGCCGTTCGGAAATCCGCAGAGAAGCCTTGATATGATTGAGGAGTACGTGGACAGCATTTTAGAAAAAGGGAAGTTCCCGATGGGAATGGGCGGAGAGCATCTTGTGACATGGCCTGTCATTAAAGCGATGCACAAGAAATATCCCGACCTTGCGATTATCCATTTTGACGCACATACAGATCTTCGCGTAGATTATGAGGGAGAACCGCTTTCTCACTCCACACCGATCCGCAAAGCGGCAGAATTGATCGGACCGCAAAATGTATATTCATTCGGAATCCGTTCCGGCATGAAAGAAGAGTTTGATTGGGCGAAGGAAAACGGCATGCACATCTCCAAATTTGAAGTGCTTGAACCGCTGAAAGAAGTGCTTCCGAAGCTGGCGGGACGTCCGGTATATGTCACTATCGACATTGACGTATTAGACCCTGCGCACGCACCGGGAACAGGAACGGTTGACGCTGGCGGCATCACGTCTAAAGAACTGCTTGCATCCGTCCATGAAATCGCGCGTTCAGAGGTAAACGTGAAGGGCGCTGATTTAGTGGAAGTCGCACCGGTGTATGACCACTCAGAACAAACGGCAAACACAGCCAGCAAAATCATCCGTGAAATGCTGCTTGGGTTTGTGAAATAGTTTTTAATAAAAGGGCCTGAATGTAATTCAGGCCCTTTTTCATCTTTTAATTATTTAAAGTCATTTTATAAGAAATTCTTTTATTAGATTCGTCGTCTATTACAGTATAATAAGCAGATACTTTTGATGATTCAGGATTGAAATTTTTATAATTTACTTTTTCGTCGGGATACAAACTTAATCCTACATATCCTAGTACTGTTTTCCCTGATGGAATCTCTGTATTGAATTGATACTTATCCGGCAAATCATAATTATAAGGCATCAATTGTTTATTATATTGATACTGACCAAAAAATAAAAAGTTTTTTCCGTCCGGTGAAAGCTCCTCTAGAGTAATTTTGTGATTAGAAGTATTTTCAGCATTAAAAGGCAAAATGTATATATATTTTATGGAATTTGTTTCTTTATCAAATGACTTAATCGGCTTTAATGGTTTTAATATATGGAATTTTATTCCTTTTCCTGTATCGATCGTTTGGTTTGCGGCAATATTAATATTTTTTGGAGTATATTTATCATTTTGGGCGTTCACTTTATAGAAACGAACACAGCTGAATGTTACTATTATTAATAAAACAATAAAGAAAATCCAACGCTTATTCATCTGCATCCTCCAGCTTACCTTCACTAATATCGATAATTCTGTCGACAACACTGTTTTCACATAGTGTATCATCATGACTAGCCACTACAATCGTTGTGCCGTTTTCTTTTTCGGTTTTTAGGATATCCAGTATAAGATTAATCCCTTTTTTGTCTAAGGCATTTGTCGGTTCATCTAAAAGAAGTAATTTGGGTTTTTCCATTATTGCTTGAGCAATTCCTAAGCGTTGCTTCATCCCTAAAGAATAGCGTTTGACTTTACGCTTATCTTCGGGGTCTAACCCAACTTTTCTTATTACTTCTTTGATTTCTTCATCAGATACTTTTTTCTTGATAGAAGCAAGGAATTTCAGATTTTGAAATCCCGAATAGACAGGGATGAAGCTCGGGTATTCAATTAACAGACCTGTATGTTCAGAGAAGTCAATATCTTTTCCGATCACGAGGCCGTTAACAGAAACTTCGCCTTTTGTTAATGTTAGCAGTCCGGCGATGGCTCTTAAAATCATTGTCTTTCCAGATCCATTATGGCCTCTTAACACGACAAATTCGTTTTCTTTAATTGAAAAACTGATATCATCTAATACATGATTTCCCTTTAATTTTTTTACTATATTTTTACACTCGATATACGACGTCATAATTACTCTCCTAAAATATCTGTTTTTTTAATAAAAACTAGGCTGATAAAAGTACAAGCTGCACAGAAAATAAGTGCAATTAACAAAAAGTCGGAGGCATGAAAAAAACGACCATCTGAGTAGTTAACGTTCATGCGCGAATAATCAATAAAAGCCCACTTTCCAGCCATAGCAAATGAAGCGATGAATAAAGAGCTGTGAAAAAAAATAGATATTACAATATAAACAACAATAATAATAAATGCTGATATAAAAGATATCATGAAAGTTAAAGTTTCTAGCAAAACTGCATACATAAACGAAACTAAGATTTGAATTAACATAAATAATATTACCTTGCTGTTCAGTTCTGCTGTAAAACCTTTAAATGAGGTAAATAACATAATGTATATAAAGAGCCATACGCACCAAATAGATACAATCAGAACAAACAGTGACAAAAGTTTGCTGAATATAAATATTCCTTTTTTGGGGAGTTTTGGAAGGATATAAGCTCCAGAAATTTGAATGTCACGAAACATAAAATTACCCACAATCAACAAAGGCAGCACTTGAAAACTAATCCATTGTAGAGGAATAGATAGTCTATGCTGTGTATATAAGATATGTAGATCAAAGAAATTCATCGAATGAAATAGTGTGGTCAGGCTGTCGGAAAAACTTTGATGGTCTAGCTGTCCCGTCTTATTGCTATTCCAGAGGAAGCATAAAAGAAGGAGGGCAATAGCTAAGCTAATGACAAAGTATGTAATCTTACTTTCATTGAAACGCATTACAATATCACGTTTCAGCATATTCATAAAAGACAATCAGTTTGCTCCTTTCTCCTCAACCTGCTGTAAATAATTACGTCGCTTTATAGATTCTATAGAGATCCCGAATAATAACAACATAATCCCTAATCTAATCAATAATAATTCAGCCAAATCACTAAATTCCAGCACAAAACCATTTAAAAAGAACATACCATTACATACAAGGTAATCAATCAAAAATAAAAGAATGAATAGAAAAACTACAATGATTTGATTCAAATACAGTAAAGTAAATGAAACAACATAACAAATGAAAATAAATGCAAACACATGAGTGATAAAAGATACAGGGGTCAAATACAATAGTCCCGTATTAGTGAACACACATAAAGTATACAATTCACCCATAATGATAATCCCGTATACTGCTGAAAATAAAAGTGTTTTGAACAGGTATATCAATGTTAGATAAGGTGCATTGTTTACTCGGATTACAGTATAAATTGAAAAGTAATCGGATGAGATCAAAACAGAAAATACAACGGCAGCAGGGCATAAAATAGAAACGAGATGCCAATAGGAAAAAATATTTTCCAGTACAAAACCATCGCTACTACCACTTTCTTTACAAAAAAAGAAATAAATAGAAATTAACTGTAGCAGTAAAGCGGCGATGATACCCGGCCACTTCATTCTTAATGTTGATTTTAGAGTATTATAATAAAACACGGCGTTTTTTTCCCCACATATAAAGTAAAGTAGTTGCAATGAACACGCTAAGGTTCAAATAAATAAACTTATCTACACTCAAAAACCCTCCATCGTTAACGATATATTTCATTGGATTGTAATTGTTGTTGAGTAAAGTAAAGCCTATTAAATTGATTAAAAAAGGTATGATATAAACAAAGTATTTCTTTTTAATAAAAAATGATGAAGCTAATCCAATGGAAGAGAGAATGGCACCGTACAAACCATTTAGTATAAATAGAATGAGAGTATAAATCAGCGAGTTTTCATAATAAAGGTTTGCTAAATCAGTTCCGCCCAAAACGATTGGGTCCATATAATTGACGATTCCGTCCGGATTTACTGAAGGATATGTCATCATCAGCAAGTAAAGGTTTAATAATAACGGTAAAAAAATAACCAAAAAAGAAATCACAACATTCAATCCGAATAATACTGTGAAGTATTTTTTTTTAGTTGTTTTTGTTATAACATTCATAAAAAATCCGGTATTTTTATCTTCACGGTACATACCGGACATTGGAAGTGATGCTAATAACGGAAGAATGAGAATCCAGACAGTCTGAGCTGAGGTTGTATTTCCTTCTGCAATATTCGATAAAAACGGTGAGTTATGGATTTCATAAGGAAGATTGATCTTCTTATGAAAGAAGAGAATACCTAGATAACTGACGATCATAAGAACGATACTAATGAATAAAGAGAAATAAATCTCTTTATTTTTCAATAAACGCTTTAAAAAGAAAGAAATCATGTGCGAGGCTCCTGTTTTTTTATTAAAACTCTGTGTGAGTTTTGGATAGTTTTATTTTAATAAAAAATCTTGAAGAGTGGATATTATTTTTACCTTAAAAAGCGATCTTACATGTTTAATGTAAGATCGCTTTGTTTTGAGAAAGGTATTAATAGATTGTGTAATTTCCCTTAGGTTTTACGCTGTCAGGACTCCAATCAGTTGAGAAGGAATCATTGCTGCGGCTGTAACCGCCAAACCTGACGGGTACATTTCTCCCGTAATCTTCAACAGCAGTGTTGGAAAATAAGTATGTATGACCCGGGTGTACTGTTCCTTCGTGAGTTCCACCACCGGATACATTGTGCCAGTCGCGCCCGCCAGAGTGAACGTTTTTATCTGCCTCTGCCCATACATTAAATTTACCTCCGTCATCTTTCTTTAGGAGATGCATATACATGTAGCTTCTATTTTGTTTTCTTCGAGCAGTTGTATAGTCATAAGGGCTGTACCATCTGAAAGTAAAATGCACCCTTGAATCGCTCGTATTGGCTTTTGCATGAACCGCCTGTGTAACACCCAGTGAGGAAACTGCGATCCCAAACATGATGATGAGTAAACTAATCCTTTTTTTGAATTGAACTTTCAAAATAAATCCTCCATTTTTAAACTTCAATTGAAGTGATACTGAACTTAAGTCACATAATATATTAATTCAAAAAAAAGGAAAAGTAAATAGATTTTTTATTTATGTATAATAAAACTTTTCTTATTTATTGTGTTTCTGGATCGGGAAACCAATTCAAAATATATTAGTAATTAATATTTTGAATTTTAAACGAAACTCTTGTCTTGGCTGTTTATTTAACAAAAAAACAACCGGTAAAAACCGGTTGTTTTCATTAAATCATTCCTCGCTGTGCAACTTCAATTTGGTGTGTAGGTGCGTTTGCAATATTCGTTGCGATGAAAACAGTGCTTAGGGCCAGACAAGAGAGTAATAGTTTAGACTTCAATTTCATACAATCTCACTCCTCCTTGAATAAGTTGCCTTACTTGTTCCACCTTTAGGAAATAAGCAGAAGCTTTTTGAAAATTTTCACGTTCATGATAATATTTTGCCACATCAAGAGCGAAATCTTCAAGATCAGCATACAACATTTTACTTTCGAGGAAATCAAAGAAACTTTGAATTGCTTCTTCATCAGGGCCTGATAAGTATAAAGATTTCAAAAATTCAAACTCCGATAAATATATTGAATCTCCGGCCTTTTGAGAATAAGCCATTCCCTTACTATGATATGCATGGGCTTTATCCATTTTTCCCATTTTATAATGAATTTGTGTAATTAAAAAATAGGCTTGGGGCAGGGAAGGTATAATATTAGATTCTTCAAAAACAGCTATTGCTCTTTTGAAATATGTTACGGCATCCTCATATTGGCTTTGGCTGTTTTTACAAAGCCCGATGTTGTACAATGTTCTTCCCATTAATTGGGGCTGATTCTCAGCTTCCGCCATAGAGTAAGCTTTTTTAAAATGTGATATGGCATCCTCATATTGTTTCAGATCTAAGAAATTGGTAGCAAATAAAGAGTGACACTGAAGCAATCTTATATTATAAGCTTCATGTTCTTTGTATATTTCATATGCCTGCCGTGCATAGTCCATTGAAAAATACGTTTGTTTCATATAGTAATAAGACTCAGACATTTTAAAGAAAAACTCTGCCTTCTCTATTCGATCCTTAACGAATATCAACTTGCTTTCGGCCTTTTTAAAAAATTTAATAGCCGACAGATATTCCCGCTGGTCCAGCTCATACATGCCTCTGAAGAAATTAAAGTAATAATCAAGGACTCCAGTTAAACGAGCCTGTTTTTTATCAATCTCAAGCAGCAGATCAGACAGTCTCGGCTGTTCCTCGATCCGCATTTTTTCTAGCGGTTCAAGGTACTCAAGCATCAGGTTGTGCCGGAATTCCATCAGTGAATAGTACAAATGAAGGTCTTGATCTTCTTCCATTTGATCCAGCTCTTGCTTGATTTCTCTTCGCAAATATTCTGCATCGGGTATGCTGAATCGGCGTATGTACATATACCATTCGTTAATCTTTTCTCCGACGGAAGAAGAAGATATGACACCTGTCACGTTTGTAAATCCCTCCCTTCATTATTCTATATATGTCATATTTTATCATTATCATTCTTGAGAGAAGCGCAAAAAAACCGCAATTTTTTCTTTCGTTACACCGCATGTTGGAGGAGATACTTTCGAAAAACCACTTTTACCCTCGGCAATTTGTACAAGCAAACACATTCACCTTCCATATTCTGTTGTATCTGCGTGAGCAGTGTATTTCTGAAAAGGAAGTGAAGGTATGAGAAAAAATAAGCTTTCCTTTAAAGAAAAAGCAGGAGTCGCACAAGAAGAATGTTTATGTTTTTGTGAGGAAGAAACTAGCCGTGAAGCAATGTTTCAAGCACCGATTGAATTGCCTGAGGGGTTTGTCGTTGATCCGGCTGAGGCTGTTGCAAACGTCACATGGAATGCAGACAGCCTTTCTTGTGTCAGTGAACGCTGTTTAATTCAAACGGGGCCTGAGCCTGATGAGGTCGGTGTTCAATTTGCAGTACGCCTGCAGGGGACCGTTACGCTTCTTGTCAGTGTCTCACCTGTACGAAATCAATATGGACAAGGGAATGGGGCTGTTTCTGTCATTCACAATGTAGAGATCGATCAAGTTGTCTATTACTCTGATGAACCGGATGATTGCCCGGATCTCAGTGAGATCACGATCGAGAACCTTGTTGTCGTCCCGCCGTTTTACGGCAGTCCTTTATCGGTGACGGGGACGATTGTGCTTGTACCGGAACCGGAACCTGTTTATGCGTTTACAGCGAATCCAGATGCTCAATCGGTTTCTGTGATTGATACAAACACTCATGCCGTGTTCACAACGATTGCTCTACCGTTCGAGCCGACAGGTATTGAAATAACCCCGGATAAAAGCTCTGTGTTTGTCTTGCATTTTAACAATAATATGATTTCTGTCATCGATTATGACACATTGACTGTTACTACATCCATTCTGCTAGATCAGCCGCCTGAAACTATTAAATTTATGCCTGAACATGATTTCGCATATGTTCTCGCCGGTAATGCCATTTATGTGATCAGAATGGAAACGTCAACTGTAGAAAGGTCTATTCCTGTTGAAGGGTATGATATTGCAATTGATCCTAATGGGTTGTTTGCCTATGTTCTTGATTTTGGTTTAGTGCAAAAAGTGGACTTATCTACCGGTGAAGTTACAGGAACGATTGAACGAGAGCTTATTGTAAATTCCATAGAAACAAAGCCGCCGGAGCGATATGCCTATGTATTAGAAGAAGATCACTTCTTCAATTATTTGACGATTATTGATTTAAATACCTTTACGATCAGTAGTACCCAAGAGCTGGAGTATGAAGGTGAGTATCTAATGTTTACGAGCGGATCAGAGGTGTATTTGTTTGATGGTTTCACTCACAATCTATATTCCGTCAGTCCAGGTGGTGCAGACGTAATAGGAAATCTTCCACAACGGGGAAATGACTTTGCGTTTACCCCGAATGGCGAATTTCTGTATGCAACTCATTTTATAGAGCAAAGCATTACGGTTTACAACACAGGTGATTATTCTGTGGAAACTGTCATACCTCTTGGGGTTTCACCGAGTGCCATTGCAATTTAACCAAATGCATGTTGTGCATTTTTAAAAGGACGTGAAATTATGAAAAAAAATGATCTTTCTGACTTACAGGAAAATTGTTTCTGTTTTTGTGATGAGGAGATCAGCCGAGAAGCGCCGTTTCAAGTGCCGATTGACATTCCTGAGGGGTTCACTATTGATTCTGCCGAAGCAGCTGCAGCGGTTACGTGGAGTACAGACAATTTGTCCTGTATCAGTGAGCCTTGCTTAATCCAGACTGGGCCGGAACCAGAAGATATCGGTGTTCAATATGCTGTGCGTCTGCAAGGGACCGTTACGCTTCTTGTCAGTGTCTCACCTGTAAGAAATCAATATGGACAAGGGGACGGGGCTGTTTCTGTCATTCACAATGCAGAGATCGATCAAGTCGTCTATTATTCTGATAACCCGGATGATTGCCCGGATTTCAGTGGCATCACGATCGAGAACCTTGTTGTCGTTCCGCCGTTCTACGGCAGTCCTTTATCGGTGACGGGGACGATTGTGCTTGTACCGGAACCGGATCAGCGATCTTACGTGTTTACTGCAAACACTGGAGACAGCACGGTTTCGGTCATTGATACTGACGTGAATACTCTTGTAAGTACCATTTCTTTATCTGATATCCCGACTGATCTGGGTGTTACCTTGGATAAAGCGTATACGTATGTTCTCCATAGGAATGCGAATCTTGTATCGATCATTAACAACGAAACATTAACAGTTACACAAACCATCCCTCTTGCAGGAGCCCCAAGAAAAATCCAGTTTGAAACTGGGGGCGAATTTGCTTATATTCTCGCAGGGGGCAGCTCCATTTATGAAATTAATATTTCCTCGCAAACCATTACCAATACATTCACGGTGTCACCCGCTGCGGACGATTTTGCCCTAGACCCTAACGGACAGTTTTTCTATACGACCAACTCTGGATTTTGGGTCGTTAATAAATATGACATCAATACAGGGCAGCTGATTGATAGTTTAAGTAACTTTGAAACACCAAATCTTATTGAAACCCCGTTAATAGGGGATTTTGCTTATCTGGAAAATGGTGAGCTAAGGCCGAATGTCGTTTCTGTGATAGATTTGACAACATTTAGCGAATCTTCACAAATTAACAGACTGTTTGACGGTTTAATTACAATTGTTTTTTCTGCTGACGGGACTCGTGCGTTTTTCCTTGAGCCCTATTTTGAGGTATTTCCGGAGAATCTCACTGTCGTAGATACAGCGCAGCATACCTTTATAACAACTGCCTCTCTCCCCGGCGCCTCTGACCTCGCCGTAACGCCGGACAATCAGTACATTTATGCAGCACAGCCCAACGACAATACCGTGACAGTGTACCGTACCAGTGATTATACAGCTGTGACGGTGATTCCGGTTGGGACTGGTCCGTCTGCGATAGCGATATAGCTCATTTCACAGGTCGAGAGAAGCAGAGCTGCGATAAGACAATCGTTTATAAATAAATGACCCGATCTGCTGGATGGCTGCCAGGATGATCAGAAACAGCAGTTCACTTATGGTAAAACTGAGCATCCACCATATCCCGGCTCCTGTCAGCACTCCCACAAGCACTTTTCTGAACAGGGTGCCATGCTGGAAAAACTGCATCAAGTACGTTCGCATATAAAACAATAAATACAAAATCAGCAACACCGCAAGTCCCATTGAAACGGCAGGGGGCGTGTGAAAACGGAAAGGGACGGCTTTGACGATTTCGAACATGCAGCCGAATATGATGACTTGGCATAATACAGCAGCCATCACGTATGCTTGGCGGACGTTTTTATAGCTGTCACGCAGCGATTTGACATCGTCGGCATAATGGCTGCACAATCTGTGATGCTGGAAGTCACAGCAGCTTTGATGAGACTGTGTGAGTTTCTGAAAGGCTGCTGTCATGTTTTTTACGGATTGGGTGACATAGTGAAGATAGAGAAAAGCGGGCAGCATCAGGACGGAAGCGATACAAGCCAGCAGTCCGAGCCGCACAGCATCATTGTTGATCATCTTTACATATTGGGCAGCGGCTTCGGCGAAGGCCTGAACCCAGCCGAAGGAATACGCCGCCATACCAACGAGCAGCAATAACACGGTAAAGACAGTGCTTTTTCTCATTGTCCAATCGCCTCTTTCTGTGAAACGTGAATGACCGCTTTTTTAGAAGATCCCAATACATCAATGAGAGACATGAAATCCTGGACATTCATATCGTGAATGGTGCGGTACAAGTCGAGAAATGAGCAATCGAACCGTTCACACTCGGCCGCCCATTCAAAGCATTTACGCACATAATCGCTGTCATAAATGATCGCGTCCGTCAAGGAGTTCTTGCCGTATTGGAGCCAGGCCGCGATTTGTTTTTTCTGCTGTCTGACATAGTAGGAAGCGACATCGATATAAGCCGAAGAATGCGCCCCTTGGCTGTGAAGGATCAAAAAACCGCCATCCTCATACATGTGAGCCTCGGCTGACAAGCGATTGATTTCCAGGCGGTACGTTTGCTGAATTTCTTGAAAAAAAGGCGAACCGAATTGAAATAGAATACGAGACGCGATGTCCCAATAAAGCTTTAACGTCAACAGATCATTTTGTCCGGGGAGTGCGCCGATTTGCAGTCCGGTCCATGTGTCTTCAGGCCTCTCCTCATCACCCAGCACCTCTTTTTGCGAAAGGGTTGGAGGGCACGCGGGAATCATTTTTCTATCTGCTTTATGATCTGGACGCTTTTCCAGCCGGAGGTGAGGAGGCAAAAGGGTTTCCGAATCTTCTGAGCCTCCAATCAAAAACAGCGTCATCCGCTGGGGCTTGTAGGCGGCCTTGTAGGCTTTCTGTAAATCACGGATGTCCATCGCCTCAATGTCCTTGATTCTGCCTGCAGGGAAGACCGCAGCAGGTGAGGCGGGAGAAAGCATGCTGATCAGTTGATAATGGTAAGAGAGCTGATGATTGAGATGTGCTGTTTGAATTTCATTTGTAATCACAGCTTTTTCCTGAGTGATCATCTGCTTGTCAAATGAGTGGTTCGATAACGCATCAAGCAGGATGGGGATCGTCTGTCTACACCGATTCGGCAATGAGGTAAACATAAAATTGGTATCGGTGTAGGTAGTGAACGCATTTAAAAGCGCGCCATGAGCAAAGAAATCACTGTACAGATTGCGGCCATTATGCCAGAAGAGAAGATGCTCTAAAAAATGGGCTGTGCCATATGGGAGTTGCGTGTCGCCGGATTCTGCCTGTAAGCGGACATCCCGGCTCCCAAAATCGATTTTCACATTGCACAGCCGCAGGTTTGCGCGGGGAAATTTCAATCTGAATATTTTCAGTCCGCTGTCTGTGTATCTGATATCGGTTCGTTCATCCAGCTGTTGAAAAAAAGCTTTCTTTTCCATCTCTTCATCCCCTTACTACATGAGCTCCGATATAATTGATAGTCGCTATGAATTCCAACACATCACGGCACGTAACCGCTGAGATGCCATCCAGCAAGTCTTCCTTCGTGCAGGAGAAGCGGCGCAGAATCCCCATATAGGCCAAAAGCCCTTCTGGAGAATCGAATTGCAGCAGCATTTCATTGCGTAAAAATTGCTTTGCCTGTTCTAGTTCCTGTTCATCCGTTTGAAAATGTGAGACAGCTTCTAAAACGCGCGGGGGAATCTCTTTCTCATGAAGCTGATCCGTACATATTGAAAAAAGCAGCAAATTGTTCATGATGTCGTATCGGGTGATGACGTGATAGACTGCCAGATCCTTCTCGCGAAAATGCTTGAATAAAGCGGAATGACCGTATTTTCCGAGCAATCCGTCTATCAGCTGGATTTTGATATAATCGCTGGCGTCTTTCATCTCCCCGCAGTCAAACCCGAGTGTCAAGACGGAAGGGCCTGCTGCGCTGCGTGTCTCTGTTTCAAAAACATGCCGGTTCACGGGTATTCTTCCAGCCGTCATGGCAGACGTGTGCTGGGCATGTCCCGGAACATCACAGGCTTGTACGTGTCCCAATATGTTCAGCTGTTTTTGATGGGACAATAAATCAACGATGAAGTCCGTTGCGTCGAGAAACCGTTTAGGATGGATCGTCTGTATCTTGTCTTTCCGGCCAAACATGGCTGTGCCGTACATTGGGTTTCCGAAGGCCTCCTCCGCCAAGCGGGCCGCCGAGTAGGAGAAGGGGTCAGCGAATTTTTTTTCGATCTTCAGCAGCAGCTCATTCCTTGCCCTTTCAACAGCTTCGGCTGAAAGAGAAGAAGGGAAGGAGATGTCTGCAAATGTCTTCATCAGGGCATCAACATGAAGACTCTTGTCATATAACGGGTGAATCAAACGGGTTCCGCAGGTTTTCAGCTGCTGGTCAAAAAAGAGATTCGCTGAATACATAAAGCGGCTGCCGGCAGCATAACCGAAAGCGTCAATGATTTGCTGCTTCAGGTGTGCGGCGGCACCGTAAAAATAGATTGTTTCTTCTTCAGGTTCCGCCGCGCTTTCGATTGGCTTCAGAAAGCTCGCGGCGATTGAGATTGTTGAAAATTGATGAGTCTTCAGCAGGTTAACTTCCAAGCCGTTCTCTTTTGCTTGTATCAAAGAAACCACCATCCTGTTTTTGCAGGTAATAGACTATGATCAGCCCGGCAATCGGAATAACCGCCAAGGAGACAGCGGTGCCGGCTAATGTGGCTAAGAAAAGAGGAAGACAAAATAGATAAGACCGGTATTTTGAGAAACCGCTCCAGAGCTGCTGTTCCGTCTGCCAGCTGAAGGACGGCCTTTTTTCATCCGCGGTTAACCGGATAAACGCTCCCGCCAGCAGCAATTCCATACACTGCACAAAAGTGAGAGCTGAAATCGGACGGCTGCTGATGAAGCCCACAATGATAGCGACAAGGAGAAATCCGCCTGCCAATATGCCTGAATAAAAGCGGTATTTCGCCCAAAACATTGTTCTTCGTTTAATCGGAAGCGTGATGAGCAGCATCCGATCGTTTTTTTCAATAGAGTACAAAAGGGCGATCGGCGAGCAGATCAGCAGAAGGGCGGAAATCACAATATAAATCACTTGCTGATTGAAGATGCCGGTATTCATCATCTGGAACGAAAAGAATCCGCTGAACGCCGCCATCACCACGTAATTTAACAGCATCGCTTTAGAGGAGATAAATCGGTTCCATTCCCTTTTGTAAAACGAAAATTCAGATCTCCGCAAAAAAGAATGCATCTTGCTCTGCTGCGGAGGCGCCTGCAGAAAGACAGGAAAGTCAATGACCACCGCCCATAGCATATGAACCGCACATAGCGGGATCGTAACGGCCGGCATAAAAGCGGCACTGAAGCATACACAGGCGAAAACGGCTGCATGCAGCAGAAACATCCAGTTCTTCTTTTTGACAAAATGGTTGCTTAGTACTACACCGAATATTATTGAGTAAACGGTAAAAAACGAAAATCTGCCAAGCCAAATGAACGTTTGCGCCCCTGACAGCGTTCCGTTTCCAAATAAGAACAGCGGTAAAATAAAAAAGAATAATGTTCTTCTCAAACAGGTGTCGATAAACAGAACGACACTCTGGGCGAGCCAAAAGCTCCGTGAAGAAATCGGCAGCAGGCAGCTCAGCTTCATATAAGATTCCTTCCATTGAGATGTCACAGAAAGAAACACCATATATGCGTTCATCAAAAGAAGCGCGAGTATGATATATGTTTTTCCCAACACCGATTCGTCAATGCCGGCCTGACGGATCAGCCCGATTTCAAACACGGCGAGAATCACAAGCCCTGCGGCAATGCGAATGGCGTCCTTTTTCCCTTGCCGGCTGTAAAGCTGTTTGAACAGCAGAGACATGATGGGGAATATGTTATTCATGGCCGATCACCTCAAAAAATTCCCGCCGCAGATCGGTCTCCTCACCAATCGGGATGACCTTTTGGATCTGTTTGTTGTGAAGAATGGCCGCATAATCACAAAATCTCTGCACGACATCAAGCAGATGGGAAGAAAACAGAATGGTTCCGCCTGCCTCACAGTACTCGCGCATTTTTTGATAAAAGACTTCTATCGATTCCACATCCAAACCGACGAGCGGCTCATCTAAAATAAACAGGGGAGCCCGCAGCAATAAGCCTGTCATCAACACAACCTTTTGCCTGTTCCCCAAGGACAGCTCCGCAATTCTCCTGTTGGTGTATTTGGAAAAATGAAAGGCCTCGGCCAAACTGGTAAACTGCTGTTCTGAAAAATCCTTTTGATAAAGCGAGTGAACGAAAGACACATAGTCCTTCGCCGTAATTTCTGTAAACAGCAGCGGATAATCGGCGGCGAAGTAACGGTGAATCTTCAGCTGATCTGATGTTTTCTGCGGCATGCCGGCCTCTGCTTCAATGCCGCACAGCGTAAAGCCCCCGCTGAAATTACGGTTCACCCCGGTCAGCGTATTGATCAGTGTCGTTTTTCCGGCGCCGTTTACCCCAAGCAATCCGTAAACAGCGCCTTTTTCTAAATGTAAATCCACGTGTTCTAAGATGACGTTGTCCCGTTCATACCAAACGGAGACATCGTGTATATCCAAAATGCTCATCGCGAGTCAGCCTTCCGCGCGCGCATCCCGAAAAGAATGGCAATGGCAATGAAAATCAGCGTAAATAAATAATCGCTTTTGACAAAATAGACGACTGCGCCGATGACAAAGATAAATGAAAGGATATACAGTAAAATTCTTCTTTGTGCTGGTGACAAATCGTTTCCCTCCTAAATAAGCTGGACCACGTCTTCTAATTGTTCATTTTTCGCCCAGGAGCAAATGTTTTTCCGGTGATATTTGTTAGAGTTCAGCCCTTTTAAGTAACAGCCTCCGCAATAGCCGCTGAACGGGCATTTGTCTTTCATGCAATGCTCGCTGAATCGCGGCGCCTGCGCTTGCCACAGTTTATGGACGAGAGGGGAGTTAAAGATGCTTTCATATGAATCATGAAAAATATTTCCCAATGAAAATTCCTTTGGAAAGAGCGCGCACGGACGTACTTCTCCGAACGGGCTGATCACGATGGACTTCCAGCCAGCGCCGCAATTTGCCGCGCGTTTTCTCTCATAAGGAATAATCGGTATCAGATCTTTAAACTCATCAATGATATTTTGCTCGTATTCCATAAATTTGCGGTGCTGCTCGGCATTTTTTGTGGGGTGGACGATATCTCTGCCTCTTCCGAAGTCATCAACCCAATTGTAAGAGAACGCCTTCGCCCCGAGATCCCGAACCTTTTGGGCCATATCGTGGATTTCCCACATGTTTTTTTCGAAAACGGACATGGCGACTCTGACAAATATCCCGTGGTCACTCAACAATTTTATCGTTTTACAAGTTTGGGCAAAAGAGCCTTTTCTCCCTCTAAAGGAATCATGGACCTCGGAATTCACACTATCGAGAGATATGCCGACGATGATTTTTTGCTTGTAAGTCTTCAACAGCTCAAGGCTCTCTTTTCGCATGAGTGTTCCGTTCGTTAAGACAGCAACCTTTTTGAACTTTTTGCATACATAGTCAAGAATCTCATTGGCGTTCGGATGGACAAAAATTTCTCCGCCCGTGATTTCGCATGTCAACACACCGTTGTCGAACAGCATATCAGCCGTTTTCTTGAATTGTTCAATCGACACGGTGCCGAGCGCTTCCGGCGAGCTTTCCAAATAACAGTGAGCGCATTTCAAATTACAGCGGTGCGTCAGCTCAAAGGTGGCGTGCAGCGGCATCGGAAATTCATTGCTTCCGCTCGTGGTGATTGTGTGGCGGCTGGCCCGATTTCCAACCTGGATGACCTGCTTGTTCAGAAGCATGTTGAGCATGTCGTAATACCAGTCCTTATGGTCCTCCGGTGATTCATCGTACACTGCGCATTGCTCCGCTAAAATCTGTTTAGCCGTTTTTTGCCCATCCATTCGCATGCAAAGCTCGTAAGCCGTTTTGTTAAGATCCAAATACTCAAAGTCAGAAATGGAGACATTATCGCGCAAGTAGTCGATTTCTAACACGCCGCCCTCAGGAAGCTGGTGAACTCTTACACTTTCATTAATATATGGAAACATCTGCTCTATAAACAAAATACCATCCCCTCTACATATGATTCAAATGAAAAACGATTGTGTATGTATAAACCATGAGGTAGATTTAAGTTAAAAATTGTAATTTACTTAAAAAGGGCATAGTAGAATCACTATGCCCTTTTTGGAGAACCTTATCCCCATAGACCGAATAGACCTGTTGCACCGGCAATTTCAAAATCAGGGATAGGACCGTCCACTAGACAAGCGGCTCCGATCGAGCATGTTGCACAACCTTTGTTTTCTACAATAACAGCTTTTTTCATAATTGAATCCTCCCTTTTTTTTGTTTTTTCTAGCAGATCTATGTTGTACTTTTATGATAAAACTAATAAATTACCAATTCAATACATATATTTTGAAGAAAATGTGAAATGAAAGCGGTAGATTTCGGAAAAGTGTAACATTTCCTAAAGGTAATTAGTGATATGATTTTCTCTTCTATTAAGGAAATGCTTTTTATGAGGTTTATCTTCAAATATGATGAGCAATGATGGTAAGATAGAAGCAGTTGAAGTTTACAAACTGAATGATTATACTATTCAAGTCAAAGTGGAATGATGAAAAGGACGTGTCAAAATGAAGCAAGAGACACCGATAACACTCCATGTGAAGTCTGTGATCGAGGATGACGGAAACCAGGAAGTCATCGAATTCCGCACCACCGGATTTTACTATGTAAAACAAAATAAAGTGTATCTATCTTATTATGAGGAACACGACTTAGGCAAAGTGAAAACGATTGTGAAAGTAAGCGAAGGCGAAGTGCTGGTCATGAGGTCAGGCGCTGTCAAAATGAATCAGCGTTTCGTAACGGGAGCTTCCACAATTGCTAAATATAAAATGTCATTTGGTGAGCTTGAGCTGAAAACAAGCACAAAATCGATTCAATCTGATCTCGGCGAAGAAAAAGGCCGTATCAGCATCGCATATGACATGCATGTCGGAGACGAGCAGCAGCATTTACATAATATGACGATCACGTATGAGGGAGGAACTCACGCATGAACATTGCGGAACAAATGAAGGACGTGCTTAAAGAAGAAATCAAAGCGGCCGTTCTGAAAGCGGGACTGGCTGAAGAAAGCCAGATTCCCAATGTCATTTTAGAAACACCGAAAGATAAAACACACGGCGATTATTCAACGAATATGGCGATGCAGCTGGCTAGAATCGCAAAAAAAGCGCCGCGCCAAATCGCTGAAGAAATTGTCGCTCATTTTGATAAAGGAAAGGCTTCGATTGAAAAACTAGATATCGCTGGCCCGGGTTTTATCAATTTCTATATGAACAATCAATATTTAACGAAGCTGATTCCGTCTGTATTGGAAGCAGGAGAAGCATACGGGGAAACGAACATCGGAAACGGTGAACGAGTCCAGGTAGAATTCGTATCAGCGAATCCGACGGGAGACCTCCACCTCGGTCATGCGCGCGGTGCGGCTGTCGGCGATTCCTTGTGCAATGTGCTTTCAAAGGCTGGTTACGATGTGAGCCGCGAATACTACATTAACGATGCCGGAAACCAAATCAACAACCTGGCGCTTTCTGTGGAAGTCCGTTACTTTGAAGCGCTCGGCTTGGAAAAACCGATGCCGGAGGACGGCTACCGCGGCGAGGATATCATTGCGATCGGAAAGCGTCTCGCAGAGGAATACGGCGACCGTTTCGTCAACGAAGAGGAAAGCGAACGCCTCGCATTTTTCCGTGATTACGGTCTGAAATACGAGCTGGAAAAGCTTCGCAAGGACTTGGAAAACTTCCGTGTGCCGTTTGATGTGTGGTATTCCGAAACTTCACTGTACCAAAACGGAAAAATCGACAAGGCGCTTGAAGCGCTCCGCGAAAAAGGCCATGTCTATGAAGAAGACGGCGCAACTTGGTTCCGCTCTACGGCGTTCGGCGATGATAAAGACCGTGTATTGATCAAGAAGGACGGCTCGTACACGTACCTGCTGCCTGATATCGCGTACCATAAGGATAAGCTTGACCGCGGCTTTGATAAGCTGATCAACGTTTGGGGCGCCGATCACCATGGCTACATCCCGCGTATGAAAGCGGCAATCGAAGCGCTTGGCTATGAAAAAGGAACGCTTGAAGTAGAAATCATTCAGCTCGTTCACCTTTACAAAAACGGCGAGAAAATGAAAATGAGCAAACGGACGGGTAAAGCGGTAACGATGCGCGACCTGATTGAAGAAGTCGGCTTGGATGCCGTGCGTTACTTCTTTGCGATGCGCAGTGCGGATACGCATATGGATTTTGACTTAGATCTTGCTGTATCAACATCTAACGAAAACCCTGTGTATTATGCACAATACGCACATGCCCGTATTTGCAGCATGCTTCGCCAAGGGGAAGAGCAGGGACTTAAGCCGGCGGCGGATCTTGATTTCAGCCATATTCAATCAGAAAAAGAATATGACCTGCTGAAAACGATCGGCGGCTTCCCGGAGGCAGTGGCGGAAGCGGCGGAAAAACGAATTCCGCACCGTGTCACAAACTATATTTATGATTTGGCTTCTTCTCTGCACAGCTTCTACAATGCAGAGAAAGTCATCGATCCTGAAAATGAAGACAAAAGCCGTGCGCGTCTGGCTTTAATGAAAGCAACGCAAATTACGCTGAACAATGCGCTTCAGCTGATCGGCGTATCGGCTCCGGAAAAAATGTAATGATGAGAAAGGGCAAAGCCTGCGGGCTTTGCTCTTTTTTTATGAGGAAAACGTGTGATGTAATTCACAATCCTGTTTGCTGAGTTTTTGTAAGATAAGACTGATTATTGAATCATTGAAAGGGGCAAGCCAAATGATCAACCGTCAACACATTCAATTATCGTTACAGTCATTAAGCTTGGTGGCAGGGTTTATGGTTTGGGTGCTGATTTCATCACTCATTTCCCAAATCACATTAGATATTCATTTAAGCAAAGGCGAGATTTCTTTGGTGACAGCGATTCCCGTAATCCTCGGGTCGCTCCTCCGCATTCCTTTAGGGTATTTAACGAACAGGTTTGGCGCAAGGCTGATGTTCATGATCAGCTTCATCCTGCTTTTATTTCCTGTGTTTTGGATCAGTATCGCGGATTCTCTGTTTGATTTAATCGCGGGCGGTTTTTTCTTAGGGATCGGGGGAGCGGTATTCTCCATTGGGGTGACATCCCTGCCGAAATATTATCCGAAAGAAAAGCACGGTATCGTCAATGGTATTTACGGGGCCGGAAACATCGGAACCGCCATTACCACATTTGCCGCGCCGGTTATCGCTCAAGCTGCGGGATGGAAAACAACTGTGCAGATGTATCTGGTTCTGCTGGCAGTTTTCGCATTGCTGCACGTATTATTCGGCGACCGGCATGAGAAGAAAGTGAATGTTTCCATAAAAACTCAAATCAAAGCCGTTTACCGAAATCATGTACTGTGGTTTTTGAGCCTGTTTTATTTTATTACGTTCGGCGCCTTTGTCGCTTTCACCATCTATCTGCCGAACTTTCTAGTTGAGAACTTTGGGCTGAATCCTGCGGACGCCGGTTTGCGGACGGCTGGATTTATTGCCGTATCAACGCTGCTCAGGCCTGTGGGAGGACTCTTGGCTGATAAAATGAGCCCGCTCCGCATCTTGATGTTCGTTTTTGCGGGACTTACATTATCAGGCATTATCTTATCGTTCTCGCCGACGATCGGCCTTTATACGTTTGGGTCATTAACGGTGGCAGTCTGCTCAGGCATAGGAAACGGGACCGTTTTTAAACTGGTGCCTTTCTATTTTTCGAAGCAAGCGGGGATCGCCAATGGTATTGTGTCTGCTATGGGCGGACTAGGCGGTTTTTTCCCTCCGCTGATTTTGACGAGTGTGTTTCAGGCAACAGGACAATATGCGATCGGCTTCATGGCGCTTTCGGAAGTTGCGTTAGCCAGCTTTGTCCTTGTCATATGGATGTATTGGCAGGAAAGAATGAAAACGCACACGGAGAGAAACAGTCAGAGCGTCAACTAACACTGGGCATTCACAAGATTGTTAGTTTTTTCTGGATGGGTGCAAATCAATTCACGTTACAATAGACATACGCAACGTGACTTTCTTCGAGGTGAGCTCATGAATTTTCTCTCTGTTCGACCATCTGACAGTGACTTTCTTTCCAGCGATCTGCATGAATTGCTGGAATCAATCAGCACGAAAAGAAAAATGGAAAAACACACGTATTTGTTTCAAGAAGGAATGGATGCAGAAGAGCTTTATCTGATTCAATCAGGACTCATTGAAATCGGCAAGCTGACGTCTGACGGAAAAGACCTGACGCTTAGAATCTGCCAAAAAAACGATATCGTCGGGGAATTAACACTTTTCACTGAAGAACCGAGATATATGCTCAGTGCGAAAGTGCTAGAGGATGGCGAGGTGCTCGTCATTAATAAAAGCAAGCTGGAAAAGGAATTAACCCAAAACGGTGCTTTGACATTTGAATTTATGAAATGGATGAGCACCCACCTCCGGAAAATTCAGTCCAAAATCAGAGATCTGCTTCTTCACGGCAAAAAGGGGGCGCTCTACTCCACTCTTATCCGCTTATCAAACAGCTACGGGGTGGAACGAAGCGACGGTATTCTGATTAACATTGTGCTGACAAATCAGGATTTGGCAAAGTTTTGCGCGGCGGCAAGGGAGAGTGTCAACCGGATGCTGGGAGATCTCCGCAAACAAGGGGTGATTTCGATAGAAGAATCCGGAAAAATTATTTTGCACAAGCGGGACTATTTGCGATGCGAGATTGAGTGTGAAAATTGTCCGCTGGAGATTTGCAATATTGACTGAAGAAACCAAGGACCGCCGGCGGTCCTTGGTTTTTTATCTTGTGATAAACATACACATGACGGCGAAAAAGAAGCAGGCATTTACGATTTCCAGAATACCGATCGTTTTCACAGGCCAATCCCTTCCGTGAAAAAACCATGCCCGCAAACTGCTTGGGATATAAGCAAGAAATGCCCATCCTGCTCCGAGAAGACTAGATAAAAAGGGGAGCAGCAGGTGATATCCCCAAGACCAGTATGCAAATGCGCTGTTTTTTCTTTCCCGGATCACCGACTTCACATAAAAGGAACTCCCGATAAAAAATAAAGCAGATTGAGAGAAAATAAACCAAGCCCAGCCGTCAAGGGTTCCAGTCCCCAGCCAGCAGCTTGCAAGTCCGCCTGAACAAAAGAACAAGACACCTGCAATATCATTCACTAGCGCTCGTTCGTTTTTTCGGCGGGCGTAATACATATGTATGAGAAACAGCGGCAATAAAGAAACGCCAACCCAGATGAGCGGCGGCTTATGAAAGACAGAGGCAAATAAACAGCAGCAGGCCGGAAAACCGTAATAACATATCCACTTTTGATAGGGTTTGATTTGTTTCTTTTTTAAGGCGAGCGTAACAGGATAAACCGCTAAAGGAAAAGCCAGCCTAGGAATAGCGGAATATGCCAGAAAATGGGACCTCCCTTGATCATGCCGAGTAAAAATGGAATCAGCAGCATCGCCCATGCGCCGTGCTGCTTCGGAATCAGTGCCTTCATCAAAATCCTCCTTTTTTATTTCATTATAAATGCAGTCATCCCCCCGATAAGTGACATTCATCATACAAGCTGTGAAATACATCACTGCTGTACAGGCTCAATCGAGCTACACTAAAGTTATCCTTAGCACAGGAGGCTTTCCTATGAATCAGTGTGACTATTTATTATTTCTGAAACAACTTCCCATGTTTAATGAAGTGCCTCTATCCATTGTCGAAACCTTGCTGAAAAACGGGACGTTGATCCGCGGCTCATCTGATCAGTCTCCATCTTTTCTCCATTCTCAATCCGTTTATATTGTATTAAAAGGAAGTATCCGTTTTATGGACAGCAGGCTCCCTGAAGGATCGAAAACCGTTGCGCTTTGGGAAAAAGGCGATGTGTTTCCGATTGATGAAAAAGGCGGGCTGTATTTATCGCCTTTTATCTCAGTCAATGCCTCTCCAGACATTCTGATACTCAATATCCCTTATTACATATTTAAAAAAATGATGTCTTACAATCCGCAGCTGCAAATGAATTTTTTGGCCATGCTTCAGCAAAATGTCTTTTGTTCCTATCAATTATTTTTGCGGTATCTGCATACATCACAGGATGAAAACGCCGAACCCGGTTCTTAAAAAGAACCGGTTTTTTTGATCTTTAGAATAAAAGGCGGCTAATGACTCAGGCGTTCTGCCTGAACGCCGCCTTCATCACATCCTGTGAAAGTCCTTCCTTCTCCTTTGTGTGAACATTTTGTGAAAAAAGCAGAGTGTGTGACATAGTTCACAAGGAAATACGCTTTCTCTGTTTATAGTGAACTTAGCATCATCTGACTCGGAAGGAGTGAACTCTCATGAAGAAAAAGAAAATGAGTCCGTTGTTTAGGAGATTGAACTATTTCTCTCCTATCGAACACCATTCAAATAAACATAGCCAAACAACCCGCGAAGATCGCGATTGGGAGAATGTATACAGAAACAGATGGCAGTACGACAAAGTCGTTCGCTCCACCCACGGCGTCAACTGCACGGGGTCCTGCAGCTGGAATATTTATGTGAAAAACGGAATTGTCACATGGGAAGGACAAAACTTGAATTATCCTTCAACAGGCCCGGATATGCCTGATTTCGAACCGAGAGGCTGTCCGCGGGGGGCCAGTTTTTCATGGTACATTTACAGCCCGCTCCGTGTGAAATATCCGTACGTGCGAAGTGTGCTGATCAATTTGTGGCGGGAAGCACTGAAGGCTCATCAAAATCCATTGGAAGCCTGGAAATCGATCGTTGAAAGCCCTGAAAAAGCGAAGTCCTATAAACAGGCAAGAGGGAAAGGCGGGTTTGTGCGTGCTGAATGGCCGGAGGTGCTGAAGCTGATTTCAGCCTCTCTGCTATATACAGTTATGAAATACGGGCCTGACCGGAATGTCGGTTTTTCTCCGATTCCGGCCATGTCCATGATCAGCCACGCGTCAGGCTCCCGGTTTATGTCATTAATCGGCGGCCCTATGCTCAGTTTTTATGACTGGTATGCGGATCTTCCTCCGGCATCCCCGCAAATTTGGGGTGACCAGACAGACGTTCCGGAAAGCAGTGATTGGTACAATTCAGGCTATATCATCACATGGGGCTCCAACGTTCCGTTAACGAGAACCCCTGACGCGCACTTTTTGGCGGAGGCCCGCTATAAAGGCGCTAAGGTCATTTCGATCAGTCCGGATTTTGCGGAATCCTCAAAGTTCGCGGATGACTGGCTGAGTATCCGCCAAGGGACTGACGGGGCGCTTGCGATGGCGATGGGTCACGTCATTTTGCAGGAATTTTACGTGAATCAAGAGACGGAACGTTTTATTAAGTACGCGAAGCAATACACGGATTTTCCATTCTTCGTCACCCTGTCAAAAGAAAATGGCGTATATACAGCGGGGCGGTTTCTGCATGCGAAGGACATCGGGCGGAAGACAAAGCAAGATCAATGGAAGCCTGCGGTCTGGAATGAACAGACAGGCGCGTTTGCCATACCGCAAGGGACAATGGGCTCCCGCTGGGACGGGCAGCAGAAGTGGAACCTCCACATGGTCGATGAAGAAACCGGAGAACCGATTGAGCCCCGTCTCTCTGTGCTCGGAATAGAGGACGAAATTGGAACGGTGCGCATCCCGTATTTTTCAAATGACGGAAACAAAGTGCTTGAGCGGGATCTTCCTATTAAAAAACTGGACCTGAACGGTGAAGAGGTATGTGTCACAACCGTGTTTGACTTGATTTTGGCCAACTACGGCGTAAACCGGGGCATCGGTGAACAATCCGCTGTCTCTTATGATGATCCTGAGCCGTTTACACCTGGCTGGCAGGAACAGATGACGGGAATCAAAAAAGAAGCCGTCATTAAAATTGCCAGAGAGTTTGCCCAAAATGCGATTGATACAGACGGCCGATCCATGATTATCGTAGGAGCGGGGATCAACCACTGGTTCAACTCCGACACAATCTACCGAGCGGTGTTAAATCTAGTTTTACTGGTAGGCGCCCAAGGCGTAAACGGCGGAGGCTGGGCCCATTATGTGGGGCAGGAAAAGCTCCGTCCTGCTGAAGGGTGGCAGACGATTGCCAACGCAAAGGACTGGGAGGGTGTGCCCAAACTGCAAAACGGCACCTCATTTTTCTACTTTGCGACAGACCAGTGGCGTTACGAGGACCAGCCGATCAGTGACCTGGCTTCACCGATCGCTGCGTCATCCCGCTACAAGCATCACGCCGATTATAATGTGCTGGCGGCGCGCTTAGGGTGGCTGCCGTCCTACCCGACATTCAATAAAAACGGCATTGATCTATACAAAGAAGCTGAAAGAGCGGGGGCGGCAACACCGAAAGACGTCGGTGCTTACGTGGCCTCACAGCTTCAAGAGAAAAAACTGAAGTTCGCGATTGAAGATCCTGACAATGAAGCCAATTTCCCGAGGAATCTCTTCGTATGGCGGGCAAATCTGATCTCCAGCTCAGGAAAAGGGCACGAATATTTTCTCAAGCATCTGCTAGGGACGACGAACGGTTTGATGAATGACGACAGCGACAGCATCCGCCCTGAAGAAATCAAATGGCGGGAGCAGGCGCCGGAAGGAAAGCTCGACTTATTAATCAACCTTGATTTTCGAATGGCGGGTACGGCGCTGTATTCCGATATTGTGCTGCCGGCGGCGACATGGTATGAAAAACACGATCTCAGCAGCACGGATATGCACCCGTTCATTCATCCTTTTGCTCCGGCTATCTCGGCTCCGTGGGAATCGAAGTCAGACTGGGATATTTTCAAGGCTCTGTCAAAAGCCGTTTCCGATCTGGCAGAAGAAGTCGATATGGAGCCGGTGAAAGAAGTGGTCGCGACGCCGCTCCTCCACGACACGATGCAGGAATTGGCCCAGCCGTTCGGCAAAATCAATGACTGGAGCAAAGGCGAATGTGAAGCCATTCCGGGAAAAACGATGCCGAACATCCAAGTCGTTGAACGGGATTACAAGCACATTTTTCATAAAATGACCGCACTCGGGCCTTACGCCGGTTTAAAACCGAGCGGAACAAAAGGGATGAGCTGGTCAATAGCTGATGAATATGAATCACTCAAAAAGAGGCTGGGAGAAATCACCTCGGACAGCATCGCAAAGGGATGTCCAAATATAAGTGAAGCAAAACAGGCGGCAGAAGCAATTTTAACCCTATCATCCACCTCGAATGGAAAAGTCGCAGTAAAAGCATGGGAATCACTTGAAAACATCACAAACCTGAAGCTGAAAGACCTGGCGGAAGAACGCGAGGAAGAATGCTTTACGTTCGAACAAATTACAGCCCAGCCGAAAACGGTCATCACGTCTCCGGCATTTACCGGCTCAGAAAAAGGAGGGCGCAGGTACTCGCCGTTTACAACGAACGTAGAAAAATTAATCCCGTGGCGAACACTGACCGGCAGACAATCTTATTATGTCGATCATGAATTGATGATGGAATTCGGTGAAACGATGGCGACATTTAAACCGATCCTCCAGCATCGTCCGTTCCTAAGCAAGCGGCCTGATCAAGAGGGCAAAGAAATCGTCCTTAATTATTTGACGCCGCATAATAAATGGTCCGTCCACAGCATGTATTTTGATTCCTTGCCGATGCTGACGCTGTTCCGCGGCGGGCCGACCGTGTGGATGAATAAAGATGACGCAATGGATACAGATATCAAAGACAACGATTGGATTGAATGCTTCAACCGAAACGGCGTTGTCGTCGCGAGAGCGGTTTTGTCTCACCGGATTCCTAAAGGAATGGCGTTTATGCACCATGCCCAAGACCGCCACATCAATGTGCCCGGCACAAAACTGACGAATAACCGCGGAGGCACCCATAACAGCCCGACAAGGATACACGTCAAGCCGACACAGATGATCGGGGGCTATGCCCAGCTCAGCTATGGCTTTAACTATTACGGTCCAACAGGGAATCAGCGCGACCTGAATGTCGTCATCCGCAAGCTGAAGGAGGTCGATTGGCTTGAAGATTAAAGCGCAAATCGGTATGGTCATGAACCTGGATAAATGCATCGGCTGCCACACGTGCAGCGTCACCTGCAAAAACACGTGGACAAACCGTTCAGGTGCGGAATATATGTACTTCAATAATGTAGAAACAAAGCCGGGCATCGGCTACCCGAAGCAATGGGAGGATCAGGACAAATATAAAGGCGGCTGGACATTGAAAAAAGGAAAGCTCGAGCTGAAATCAGGCCCGAAAACGAATCGGCTTGCAGGACTTTTCTATAATCCGAACCAGCCGTCGATTGATGATTACTATGAACCTTGGAACTATGATTATGAAACATTAACAAACAGCCCGCAGAAAAAACACCAGCCAGTGGCGCGCCCGAAATCGTCCTTGACCGGGGACTTTATGAATATTGAATGGGGCCCGAACTGGGAGGATGATCTCGCAGGCGGCCATATTACGGGACTTGAAGATCCAAACGTGCAAAAGATGGAGGAATCGATCAAAACAGAATTCGATGAGGTCTTTATGATGTATCTGCCGCGTATTTGCGAGCACTGCATCAACCCAGCGTGTGTTTCGTCTTGCCCGTCCGGCGCCATGTACAAACGCGAGGAAGACGGCATTGTGCTTGTCGATCAAAACGCATGCCGTTCATGGAGATATTGCGTCTCATCCTGTCCATATAAAAAAGTCTATTTTAACTGGCAAACGAACAAAGCGGAAAAATGCACACTCTGCTTTCCGCGCTTGGAGGCGGGACTGCCGACCATCTGCTCTGAGACGTGTGTAGGCAGAATCCGCTACCTCGGTGTCATGCTGTATGACGCGGACAAAGTGGAGGAAGCGGCATCTGTTGAAAATGAAAAGGATCTCTACCATTCCCAATTAGAAGTTTTTCTTGATCCGAATGATCCTGAGATTGCCAAATTGGCAAAAGAACAAGGCATCCCGGCTGAATGGATAGAGGCCGCGCAGCAATCGCCGATCTATAAAATGATCATTGATTGGAAGATTGCGCTGCCGCTTCATCCTGAGTACCGCACGCTGCCGATGGTTTGGTACATTCCGCCGCTTAGCCCGATTATGAATCTCTTTGAAGGAAAAGGCAGCCGGCAATCTGCGGAAGATATTTTTCCGGCTATCGACCAAATGAGAATTCCGATTGACTATTTGGCACAGCTATTAACGGCCGGTGATACGGATCATATTCGGTCAACATTAAAGAAAATGTCTGTCATGCGCCAGTATATGAGAGCGGTCCAGACGAATAAAACCGTCGACCCGGCACTGATTTCCAGTGTCGGCTTAACAGAACAGCAAATTGAAGACATGTATCGGCTGCTTGCGATCGCCAAATATGATGACCGCTTTGTGATTCCGAACAGCCATCGAGAAGAAGTGTCTGATTTATACGCTGAACAAGGGAGCTGCGGCTTATCATTTTCAGGCGGCCCCGGCTCTTGTTTCTAATTTTTGATTAAATGAGGTGTAACAAGATGAACACCACAGACCGGCAAATCACGTTCTCCGCTCTTTCCTATCTTCTTTCTTATCCGGATGAAGAGTGGAGAGCCGAGCTTCCCGATTGGAAGGCTCTTATCCTTGAAATCGGCAACCAGCAAATCCGGGAGAAGCTGCTGCACTTTTTCGATGCGACAGCCGGCTTTTCTCAAGAAGCGCTGATTGAACACTATGTCTATACGTTTGACTTCGGGAAAAAAACGAATATGTACGTCACCTACTTTAACTCAGGCGAGCAAAGGGAACGAGGCATTGAATTGCTGCAATTAAAAAACACATACGAGCAATCCGGCTTCCTGCCGACAGAGAAAGAGCTGCCTGATTACCTGCCGCTTATGCTGGAATTTGCCGCGATTGCGGAGATTGAAGCAGCAAGAAGTGTGTTTGAGAAATATCTGTCCAATGTGAGGGAGCTGGCATCCCGTCTTGAAAAAAATGACAGCATCTATGCTGAGCTGCTGCACGTGCTGCTGTCCGCGCTGGAAAACATCGGCGTGCGTGAAAGCGTTGAAGGGGCTGTTCAGGCATGAGCGGGCAGATCCTGTGGGGCGTCATGCCATACATTGTATTGACGATCTTTATCGGCGGCCATATTTACCGCTATCAGCATGACCAATTTGGCTGGACGGCGAAATCAAGCGAGCTTTTGGAAAAGAAAAAACTTGCGGCGGGCAGCACACTTTTTCACTGGGGCATGGTGTGCGTTATCGGCGGGCATCTCATGGGAATTTTGATCCCGGAAGCCTTGTACTCTTCCATTGGCATTTCAGAGCATGTGTATCACAAAATGGCGATTGGCGCAGGCCTACCGGCGGGGATCGCGGCATGTACCGGACTTATCATCCTGACGTACAGAAGGCTGTTTGACAAAAGAATCCGCAAAACCAGCTCGCCATCGGATATCCTTACGCTCCTCCTGCTGCTGTTCATGATGCTGTCGGGTGTTGCAGCCACGTTTCTCAACATTGATTCGAAAGGATTTGATTACCGGACAACTGTAGGGCCGTGGTTCAGGGAAATCGTTTTGTTCAGGCCTGACGCCTCCTTGATGGAGAGTGTCCCGCTATGGTTTAAGCTTCATATTATTATAGGATACGTCGTTTTTATCCTGTGGCCGTTTACGAGATTGGTTCACGTGTTCAGCCTTCCGCTCAAATATTTGACACGAAGCTATGTCGTGTATCGGAAACGCTCGTAAAAATCCCCCCTCAATGAGGGGGATTTTTTATGATAATCGTTTGATGAAAAAATAAAAACGCAAGATATTTTCTGCCAAGGTAATGGCTGGGCGGCCAGGAATCCTGTTATGTTTGTATTTGGAAATAACATCATCTAAAAAGGAGAGTGAAGAATGAAGCGGATTTTACTCATTTTAACTGCTTGTCTTATGACAAGCGCCGGGGTCCTGACTCTCAGACATTCTCATGTATTAACCGGCGGCACAGCCGGACTGTCACTAAGCCTGACATACTTGTTTCATTCCTCGTTTGCTATTATCTTCTTTCTGATTAATATCCCGTTTTATATATTTTCTCTCATCAGAATGGGCATCACATTCACCTTATCCACTGTATTTGCAGTCACAGCGCTGACTCTGTTTACAGGCGCGGATCACTGGCTGCCGCCTGTCTCTTTTTCACCGCTTGCCGGGGCGATTTGCGGCGGGGCGCTGATTGGATTCGGCCTGTCACTCATGTTTTATCATCAGGCATCCCTCGGCGGCGCCAATATTCTCGCTTTATTTATGCAAAAACGGTACGGATGGAATCCCGGGACAGTTAATTTCCTCTTTGATTTTGCCGTAGTGCTGGCCGGCATCTTCTCAGTCGGCTTGCTGAAAGGGCTCTGCTCCTTAGTGTCGATTGCGGTCACGGGCCTGATCGTCAGCTTCTTCAGAAATAAAATCAAAAGCAGCTACTCTCTCAACTCGGCTTTGTTCCAGAACATCACACCCGGCCAATCACAGGAAGCCTCATCATAAGCCTTTCCGCCTCGTGCGGGGAGGCTTTTTTTCTGCAAAGGTTTAAATGTTAGAAAGAAGAGGAAATACGGAGGTAATCGGATCAGATTGGAGAGAATCAGGATGCTGAAAAGGAGACTGGAGTTTTTCTTTTTATATATGATGCTTATCGGGGCATATGTTATATGGTTTTTTCCGGTTTCTAGACTTGAGTTTTACGGAGGATTGCTTTGCTATGGAAGTATTATTTTGTTCAGCATCTATTCGTTAATTCTTGAAAACCGCACCTCGCAGCACACGCTGTTATGGATTCACATTCTTGTCTTTTTTCCGATCGCCGGCTATATGTTTTATCTGTTTTCCGGACAGCTTTATGTGAAGGGAAAGCTGTTTAAGACAAAACGAATGTACAACAGGGAAAAGCTCAGGAAGCTGTTTGACATGGAGGAAACGCCGGAAGTGACAGGGCTGAAGGACAATCAGGAAAGGTTCTTTACGTATTCCATCAGGGCTGCCCATATGAATATCAATACGAAAAGCAATATCAAAGTGCTGAAAAACGGTGAAGAAACCTTCCCGGACATTTTCAAAGCGATGAGGAAAGCGGAATCTTATATACATATTGAATACTACATGTTTAAATCAGACATGCTCGGCCGCGGCATGATGGACATTATGATGGAGAAAGCGCGCCAGGGTGTCGAGGTGCGGTTTTTATATGACGCCGCAGGAAGCATCAGGCTGGCAAGCAGAGATATTATGAAAATGAAACAAGCGGGGGTGGACATCGTTCCGTTTTCTCCCCTGAAATACGGGTTCTTCAATCAGAAACTGAATTTTAGAAATCACCGGAAAATCGTGATCATCGATGGGAAAATCGGTTTTGTGGGCGGATTAAATGTCGGGAAGGAATATATCAGCAGAGATCCGTACATCGGGTTTTGGAGAGATACTCACCTGCGGCTGGAAGGAGAAATTGTGCAAACGCTTCACGCCATTTTTATGCTGGATTGGGAATATGTCTCCAATGAAGTGTTAATTGATCAAGAGGCGTACAATACGCCGGTTCCCGTGGAGGGAGGGGGCATTTATCAAATTGTCGCGACAGGCCCTGACATGAAGGAAAGCATGAGCGACCTTTATTATGAAATGATTTCTTCAGCGCAGAAATCAGTATGGATTGCCACGCCCTATTTTGTCCCGAATGAGTCCATTCGCACGGCGCTGAAAGCAGCGGCGACAAAAGGCGTGGAGGTAAGGGTGATGGTGCCGGAGAAGAACGACAGCTTTTTGACGCAATACGCGTCGAGATCCTATTTCCCAGAGCTGCTTCTGGAGGGCATTGAAGTGTATTCGTATCAAAAAGGCTTCATGCATCAAAAAGTCATGATCGTTGATGGCGACCTCGCCTCCGTCGGCACCGCGAATATGGACATGCGCAGCTTCCAGCTCAACTTTGAAGTGAACGTGTTCTTCGCAGATGCCGAAGCGATTCGCACCCTTGAAGCCCATTTCGAAGAGGATATGGTGGATAGTGAAAAACTCAGCCCTGTCGGCTTTTATAAAAGGGGAATGGCCGACCGGACAAAAGAATCCTTTGCCCGTCTGTTTTCAGGTGTTCTGTAAGAAAAAAGAAATCTGATCTTTCAAAACAGCCGGTGTATAGTATAATTGAGAAATGTTATCAGTTATTTATGCATTGGGGGAAGATAAGGTGCTGCGGCAGTTTTTTTCGTATTATAAACCATATAAAACGTTGTTCTTTCTCGACTTTTTCTCGGCGATCGCGGGAGGCTTAATGGAGCTGAGTTTTCCTTTGATCGTCAATTATTTTATTGATACCTTGCTTCCGGGCAGGGACTGGGGGCTGATCATCGCGACCTCAATCGGCTTATTTGCGGTGTACGCGCTCAGCTCCGCACTCCAGTATATCGTCACATACTGGGGGCACATGCTCGGGATCAATATCGAGACCGATATGAGAAAGTCGCTTTTTGACCATTTGCAAAAGCTCTCGTTCAAATTTTACGACAACAACAAGACAGGAACGCTGATGTCGAAGCTGACGAACGATTTAATGTACATCGGCGAAGTTGCCCATCACGGCCCGGAAGATTTATTCATTGCCATCATGACCATTCTCGGGGCGTTCGGGGTGATGCTGTTTATTAACTGGCAGCTGGCATTATTAACGTTTATCATCATGCCGATTGTTATTTGGCTTGCGCTTTATTTCAACAAAAAAATGACCAAAGCATTTACCACGCTGAACAAAGATATCGGAGACTTCAGCGCGCGGGTAGAAAATAATATCGGCGGCATTCGGCTCGTGCAGGCGTTCGGCAATGAAGCGTTTGAAAAAGAACGCTTCGCCGTCAACAATCAGCGTTTCCGTGTCACAAAGCTTTCCTCATACAAAATCATGGCGAAAAACGGTTCCATCAGCTATATGCTGACTCGGTTTGTCACGCTGTTTGTCCTTTTATGCGGTACGTGGTTTGTCATTCGCGGTTCCTTATCGTACGGGGAATTCGTGGCGTTTGTGCTCCTGACGAATGTACTGTTCAGGCCCATTGACAAAATTAATGCCATTATCGAAATGTATCCGAGGGGGATCGCCGGTTTTAAAAGCTATATGGAACTGATGGAGACAGAGCCGGATATTCAGGATTCTCCGGATGCGAGAGTCGTTTCCGGCCTGAAGGGCAATATCCGCTATGAAGATGTTTCATTTGGCTATGATGACCACCACAACGTCTTCAATGACATTAACCTGTCTATTCAAGCGGGGGAAACGGTTGCGTTCGTCGGTCCGTCAGGCGCGGGAAAATCAACGCTTTGCAGTCTGCTTCCGCGCTTTTATGAAGCATCGGAGGGCGACATTACGATCGACGGCATCAGCATTAAAGATATGACGCTGTCTTCACTGCGGGAGCAGATTGGCGTCGTGCAGCAGGACGTTTTCTTATTCTCGGGCACGCTTCGAGAAAATATCGCCTACGGCCGATTAGACGCATCAGAAGAAGACATTTGGCAGGCTGTGAAACAGGCGCATCTGGAAGAGCTCGTCCATAACATGCCGGATGGATTGGATACCATGATCGGTGAACGCGGCGTGAAGCTCTCCGGAGGGCAAAAGCAGCGGCTGTCAATTGCACGGATGTTCTTGAAAAATCCGTCGATCCTGATTCTCGACGAAGCAACCTCGGCTCTTGATACAGAAACAGAAGCGGCGATCCAAAAGGCGCTTCAAGAATTGTCGGAGGGGCGGACGACGCTCGTGATCGCCCACAGATTGGCGACGATCAAAGACGCGGACAGAATTGTGGTCGTCACAAACAACGGTATTGAAGAACAAGGCCGCCATCAAGACCTGATTGAAGCCGGAGGCCTATACAGCAGGCTGCATCAAGCGCAATTCGGGCAAATGGTTCAGCAATAGGAGGAAAATATGGATAGAAAAAATGTGCTGTACATTGCCGTTTCATTGGACGGGATGATCGCGAGAGAAGATGGAAGCATCGATTGGCTGGATGAATTTGAAGGTGAAGGCGATAACGGATACAGTGATTTTTATCAGACGGTTGATACCGTCATCTTAGGCCGGAGCACATATGAACACGTCAAAATCCTCACACCGGTTTTCCCGTATCAGGATAAAACATGCTACGTTTTCACAGGAACGCCCGGCAGCTATCAGGATGAGCATGTGACATTTATCAATGAGAGAGCCAAGGCCTTCACTGACCGTTTGAAACGGGATAAAGGCTTAAACATCTGGATAGCAGGCGGGGCAGAGCTGGTGAATGCCTTTATGAAAGAAGACGCCATCGACGAATTCATCATCACCATTATTCCAGTCGTTTTAGGGAGCGGCATCCCGCTGTTTCACGAACTAACAAATGAAACAAAGCTGCGGTTAAAAGGGATGAAACAATTTGGACAGGCGGTTCAGCTCCATTATGTAAGGCCATAAGAAAAAGGATAGACAAGATGTCTATCCTTTTTATATGTAAGTTAAAGCGCCTCTTTTTCAGCAGGCTCGACGATATTTTGGAATTTTTCAATCAGCTGTGATGCTTTGGTTCCTTCCACTACAATCAAATATTCCTTTTCATTATGAGCCATGCGGAACGTTTCAAGCTCAATTAAGCTTTTGATTTTGCACATCGTTTTCTTCGAATAAATATAAACCTCGTGGCTTCCGGAATGGCACATTTTATAAAGATGAATCAAATTTCTTAAAGTAAATGCCTGTGCGGCTACTTTCAGAGACTTGATGTTTTTCATGATCTTTCTCCTCCATCGATTGTTGTCTTATATAGCGTATGTTCCCAGAGCCGACGATCTGTAAACCTGATTTTGCACATTTAAGATTTCCATTGCAGCGTGCCGCCGCCGATGCGTTTGACGCCGCGGATGGAGCTTAATTCATCCATCAGGCGGAGAAGCGCCTTGTCTTTCTGTTTTGCTTCAATCATGAAATCAATATTTGTTCCCCATTGCCTGAAGCGTTCCAAGAGCGGCAGCAAAAAGTTGGCGTCAACATAATCGGCATGGCTGCGTATGGCTTGCTCCGATTTTGGGGAAGACAGGTGAACCTTTGGCTGCAGCCCGATCCGCTCCCACGTTTTGATCATCCGGGGCAGTGCTTCATTCAGGTCGGCGTGATCATCTTGATTGGCGTAAAAATGATGAAAGTCAAAGACAAACGGAACATCCTCTTTTTCACAGACCTGAAGTGTTTCTTCCGTCGTATATGTTTTATCATCATTTTCAAGCGTCATTCGCTGTTTGATCTCCTGCGGCAGCTGCTTCATATTTTGCTGAAATTGAGCAGTGGCAGTTTCTTTATCTCCGTAAGCGCCGCCAATATGAATGTTGATAACGGAGCGATCAGCAATGCCCATGGCTTCAAGCATGCGGTAGTGATACGCCATATCGGTTACCGCATTTTTTGTGACGGATTCCTTCGGGCTCGTAAACAGAGTGAATTGGTTGGGGTGAAAGCTTGTTCGCAGATGATGTGTTTTGACAAGCTCCCCGATCTCCTGAAATTCCTTTTGAAACGGCGTCACAAAATCCCACATCACATCGGGATGCGTGGCCAGCGGAACAATCGAACTGGAAAAACGATACAAAGGAATGCCGTGGCCGATGATATAGTGAAGGGTTCTCATCGTATTGCGCAAATTGGCTTTTGTCACAGTCAGAAGCGCTTCTTTTCTTTCATCCTTTGCAAGCTTGGAATAACGCGCGAATGTTAATGTTTTAGCGGGAGACGCATCCCAAAGGCTCATCGCGTTTGAAACGAACCCGAATCTGAAAATCATAGGAACTCTCCTTTATAAAAAATAAGATATTGCTCTGCCAAGCCATTCCGCCGGGCGCTGCCTGAATGTGCGTTTTTTGAAATTCTCCTTAGTCAGCAGCTCCGACCTTTTAATATCCTCTTCAATCGTGGCATAGACTTCTTTTGTAAAAGCCTTATCATCGATTTCAACATTCACCTCTTCATTTAAAAAAAAGCTTCGCTGATCAAAATTGGCGGTGCCGATGATGCTGAAATGATCGTCAATAATCAGGGCTTTCACATGATAAAACCCCTGATAAAAACGGTAGATAAGACAGCCGGCATCCAAGAGCTCCGAATAATACGAAAAAGCTGCTTCTCTGACCAGCGGATGATCTGATTTCATCGGCACGATGATCGTAACGGCTACACCGTTTTTTCTTGCTTTGACCAAGGCCTGCTGAAGTGATTTTGTCGGAATATAATAAGGTGTGCAAATGGTAATGCGCTCTTTTGCCTGCGCGATATTTGCCAAATACGTTTTTTCAAGAGAATAACCGTCAGTCGCATAAATCTTATGAGAGATATTCTCTTGCGGAAGCTCCGGCCAAACATCCGGGCTTAGTTCAGCTGATCCGGTATTTCGTTTCAAGTCGGCGGTAAAAAGCGTCTGAAGATCTCGGACGCCTTCTCCCTTCATACGCAAATGATAATCCTCCCAATTGCCGAACTTCGCCTTCTTTCCCAGGTATTCCTCACCGATGTTAAACCCGCCGATATAGCCGATTTTTCCGTCTATCACAGCGATTTTCCGGTGATTCCGTTTTTGCATATGGAAAAAGAAAAAAGGAAAACGAGGCTTGTTAAGAAAATGAACCTGAACCCCGGCATTTTTCATCGTCTTCAGCGCCGGTTTTTTAATTTTTTGGCTGCCGGACCAATCCAGCAGCAAATAAACAGAAACACCGGCTTGTGCTTTTGCTTTCAGCAGCGTAAACATATTGTGGCTGACCTCATCGTTTTTCATAATAAAAAACATAACGTGAACTGAAGAAACGGCCTGGCGGATGTCTTCCATCATCCGTTCCACAAGATCAGCACCGCAGTGAATCAATTGAATATCGCTCTTCTTTTTTGAAAAAACAGGCTCGTACGCGTTTTTTTTATAAATGGCGCGTCCCATGAAGATATCAAGCAGAATGAAAGCCAATAGTATGATGACAATGATGAGAATCACGAAAAATATCTTCATCCAGGCACTCCTTTCCGTAGTAAAGGTAGTGTGCCCGAACACCAGGAATTTAATTATTGACTGAACACTCATTCATTATTTATCATAAAGATAATCTTATACAGATTCGAGGGTAGGGGATCGCGGTCTTTATCAGTAAAAAGGGGGAATTGGAATGAGCGGCTTTCTCATCGCAAATGCTTTGTTATTTCTGGTTGTAACCGCTTACGCTGTCTGTTTGTTTATTTACTTGGTCAAAACGAGACTGGCCTACATCAGGCTGGGCCAGAAAGAACAATTTGATAAACGGTTCAAGGAACGGCTTCAAGCCATTTGGGTGAATGTATTCGGACAGAAAAAACTGCTCAAGGACAAGAAAAGCGGAATCATTCACGTCATGTTTTTCTACGGATTTATATTGGTTCAGTTCGGAGCTATTGACTTTATCATCAAAGGACTGGCTCCCGATCGGAATCTGCCGCTTGGCCCTGTCTATCCCGCTTTCACCTTTTTTCAGGAAATCGTTACGTTTCTCATTTTAATTGCTGTGGGCTGGGCATTCTACAGACGTTATATCGAAAAGCTCGTCAGGCTGAAACGCGGTTTCAAAGCAGGACTTGTTCTCATTTTTATTGGGGGGTTAATGCTGACGGTTCTGCTTGGAAACGGGATGAATCTAATCTGGCATGAGCACGGGCTTTCTTGGAGCGAGCCGATCGCATCTGGTATTGCGTTTTTGCTTGGCGGAATTGGGAAAACAGGCGCGGCGGTCATTTTCTATATCGCATGGTGGATCCATCTTCTGTTTTTGCTGAGCTTTTTAGTGTACGTGCCTCAGTCGAAGCATGCCCATTTAATCGCCGGACCTGCCAATGTTTTTTTCAACAGAATGGAATCGGCCGGAAAGCTTGAAAAAATCGATTTTACCGACGAAACGAAAGAAAGCTACGGAGCGGGGAAAATAGAAGATTTCAGGCAGTCCCAGCTTCTTGATCTGTACGCGTGTGTCGAGTGCGGCCGCTGCACCAATATGTGTCCTGCAACAGGCACCGGAAAAATGCTGTCGCCGATGGACTTGATTTTGCGCCTCAGAGACCATCTCACAGAAAAAGGCGCGGCCGTCACCTCACGCTCGCCTTGGGTGCCCGCGGCAGCGTTCCGGCATACGAGAGGCAATCAGCTGGCGGCAGCGTCAGCGGGCAGCGGATCGCAGGAAGCCGCCGCCGCGCTGGATTACAATCCGAGCTTGATCGGTGACGTCATCACAGAGGAAGAAATTTGGGCGTGCACCACTTGCCGGAATTGCGAGGATCAATGCCCCGTCATGAACGAACACGTGGATAAAATCATCGACCTCCGCCGCTACCTCGTACTGACAGAAGGAAAAATGGACAGTGACGCACAGCGCGCCATGACCAGTATCGAGCGGCAGGGAAATCCGTGGGGCCTCAACCGCAAGGAACGTGAAAATTGGCGTGACGCGGCGCCGGAAGCCGAGATTCCGACCGTAAAAGAAATGAAAAAAGAAGGAAAAGAATTTGAGTACCTTTTCTGGGTCGGTTCCATGGGGTCTTACGACAACAGAAGCCAGAAAATCGCGGTCTCCTTTGCCAAGCTGCTCAATCACGCGGGCGTGTCCTTCGCGATCCTCGGCAATAAAGAAAAAAATTCAGGAGACACGCCGCGCCGCCTCGGAAATGAATTTTTGTTCCAAGAGCTGGCTGAGAAGAATATCTCTGAATTTGAAAAAAATGATATCAAAAAAATCGTTACGATCGACCCGCACGCATACAATTTATTTAAAAACGAATATCCGGATTTCGGATTTGAAGGCGAGGTTTATCATCATACAGAAGTGCTGGCCGAGCTGGTGAAGAACGGGAAATTAAAACCGCAGCACCCGCTTCAAGAGGCGATTACCTTCCATGATTCATGCTATTTGGGCCGGTACAACGAAGTCTATGATCCGCCGAGGGAGATTTTGAAAGCCATTCCGGGCGTACAGCTGATTGAAATGGAAAGAAACCGGGAAACCGGCATGTGCTGCGGCGCCGGCGGGGGATTAATGTGGATGGAGGAAGAAACGGGCAACAGGATTAACGTCGCCAGGACAGAGCAAGCACTCGCGGTTAACCCATCGGTGATCAGCTCCGGCTGTCCGTACTGTCTCACGATGCTTGGGGACGGCACAAAGGCGAAAGAAGCCGAAGACCGGGTCAAAACGTATGACGTCGCCGAGCTTCTGGCCCAATCTGTCTTAGGCGCTGATATGAAAATGGGGGAGAAGCCATGAATTTTTCATTATCAGAAGAACACGAAATGATCAGGAAATTGGTCCGTGATTTTGCAAAGCATGAAGTGGCCCCGACAGCGGCAGAACGCGACGAACAAGAACGCTTCGACCGCGAGCTGTTTCGGGAAATGGCGAATCTAGGGCTGACGGGAATCCCGTGGCCTGAAGATTACGGAGGAATCGGAAGTGACTTTCTGGCTTACGTCATCGCGGTGGAGGAGCTTTCGAAAGTGTGCGCCTCCACCGGTGTGACGCTTTCCGCCCATATCTCTCTATGCAGCTGGCCGCTGTTTGCCTTTGGGACGGAAGAACAGAAGACAGAGCACTTAACACAGCTTGCCCTCGGAGAGAAAATCGGCGCTTTCGCTTTGACCGAAGCAGGGTCCGGTTCTGACGCCGGCGGCATGAAAACAACTGCTGAACGAATCGGCGATGATTATGTGTTAAATGGTTCAAAAGTGTTTATCACAAACGGCGGGATTGCGGATATTTATATTGTTTTTGCCGTCACCGATCCCGAGAAAAAGAAAAAAGGCATTTCCGCTTTTATAGTAGAAAAGGATTTCGAAGGATTTTTGACAGGCAAGAAAGAAAAGAAGCTGGGCATCCGTTCGTCCCCGACAACGGAAATCACGTTCGAAGATTGTGTTGTGCCTGCAGCAAACCGACTCGGAGAAGAAGGGGAAGGCTTCAAAATCGCGATGAAGACGCTAGACGGAGGCAGAAACGGCATTGCCGCTCAAGCTGTGGGAATCGCTCAGGGGGCGCTTGATGCGGCGCTGCAATACGCAAAAGAGAGAAAGCAATTCGGAAAATCGATCGCCGAGCAGCAGGGCATCGCTTTTAAACTCGCAGATATGGCTACAATGATAGAAGCTTCAAGGCTATTGACCTATCAGGCGGCGTGGCTTGAATCATCAGGCCTTCCATATGGAAAAGCTTCTGCCATGTCCAAACTGCTGGCGGGGGATACGGCGATGAAGGTGACGACCGAAGCCGTGCAGATTTTCGGCGGCTACGGCTATACAAAAGATTATCCGGTTGAACGCTATATGCGTGATGCAAAAATCACGCAAATCTATGAAGGCACTCAAGAAATTCAAAGACTTGTCATCTCCCGAATGCTCGCGGATTGATGCAAAACATCTATCAGTCGGATCACTCTTGTAAAATTATTTAAATTAACGCCGTTAAGGGTAGCATATTCTGTTTTATTTTGTTTATAATGAGAGGTATGGTTTGTATAAGAACGATACAAAATCGCTTTCATTATTGATAAAACAGATACATATATGTAATAGAAAGGGAGTGTCCGACCTTGGGTATCAAACAATATTCACAGGAAGAGCTAAAGGAAATGGCTTTAGTTGAAATCGCTCACGAATTATTTGAAGAACATAAAAAACCAGTTCCATTTCAGGAGCTTTTAAATGAAATCGCATCTTTGCTCGGCGTGACAAAAGAAGAGCTTGGAGACCGCATCGCTCAATTTTATACAGATTTAAACATTGACGGCCGCTTCCTGGCGCTTTCTGACCAGACTTGGGGGCTTCGCAGCTGGTATCCGTATGATCAGCTTGACGAAGAAACGCAGCCGACAGTCAAGGCGAAAAAGAAAAAAGCGAAGAAAGCAGTCGAAGAAGATCTTGATCTTGACGAGTTTGAAGAGATCGACGAAGACGACATTGATTTAGATGAAGTCGAGGAAGAACTTGATCTTGACACCGACGATTTTGACGATGAAGATCTCGATGAAGACGACGACGATCTTGAGATCGAAGAGGATATTATTGATGAAGATGATGAAGACTATGAAGAAGAAGAAGAGGATCTCAAATAGTAAAAGATTTCATCTTCAAAACGATCTTGACTTTCATAGTCGAACTATGTAGTATGTATTTTGGGCTCTTCAAAAACGAAGAGAGAACATAGTACGTTATGCTCCCTTTCAAGAAATTGAAAGGGAGCTTTCTTATTTTCACCCCTCATTTTTCTTATAAATCATTTAAAAGGCTAAATGATTTTTTATAAAATAGTACATTTTAAAAATGTAGCTAAGAGCGAAGAGAGGAGCAAACGAAATGACGAAATATATTTTTGTAACTGGGGGAGTTGTATCCTCACTAGGAAAGGGTATTGTAGCAGCTTCATTAGGACGTTTGCTGAAAAACCGCGGAATGAACGTGACAATTCAAAAATTCGATCCATACATCAACGTTGACCCGGGAACAATGAGCCCGTACCAGCACGGTGAAGTATTCGTAACGGATGATGGCGCTGAAACAGACTTGGACCTTGGTCACTATGAGCGTTTTATCGACATCAACCTGAATAAATTCAGCAACGTGACAACAGGTAAAATTTATTCAACAGTTCTTAAAAAAGAACGCCGCGGAGACTACCTTGGCGGAACCGTACAGGTCATCCCGCACATCACAAACGAACTGAAAGACCGTGTTTACCGAGCGGGGAAAGAAACAAACGCAGATGTTGTCATTACAGAAATCGGCGGTACTGTCGGAGACATCGAATCACTGCCATTCCTTGAAGCGATCCGCCAAATGAAGAGCGACATCGGCCGTGAAAACGTAATGTACATCCACTGTACGCTTGTTCCTTACATTAAAGCTGCGGGCGAATTGAAAACAAAACCGACACAGCACAGCGTAAAAGAATTGCGCAGCTTGGGCATTCAGCCAAACATCATCGTCGTTCGTACAGAAATGCCGATTTCTCAAGATATGAAAGATAAAATCGCGCTATTCTGCGACATTGATACAAAAGCGGTTATCGAGTGTGAAGATGCGGACAACCTTTACTCCATTCCGCTCGAGCTTCAAAAACAAGGGCTTGATAAGCTCGTTTGCGAGCACATGAAATTGGAATGCAAAGAGGCGGAAATGTCCGAGTGGCATGAGCTTGTGAACAAAGTCAGCAACCTGTCTCAAACGATCACAATCGGCCTTGTCGGTAAATACGTTGAGCTTCCTGACGCATACATCTCTGTTGTTGAGTCTCTCCGCCATGCGGGGTATGCGTTTGACACAGATGTAAAAGTAAAATGGATCAACGCGGAAGAAGTGACAGAAAGCAACATCGAAGAGCTCACAAGCGGAACGGACGGCATCATCGTGCCGGGCGGATTCGGAGACCGCGGTGTTGAAGGTAAAATCGTCGCAACAAAATACGCGCGCGAAAACAAAATTCCGTTCTTGGGCATTTGCTTGGGCATGCAGGTTGCGTCTATTGAATATGCACGAAACGTACTGGGCTTAAAAGGCGCTCACTCAGCGGAAATTGATCCGTCAACGCAATACCCGATCATCGACCTTCTTCCTGAACAGAAGGATGTTGAGGATCTCGGCGGAACGCTTCGTCTCGGCCTTTACCCTTGTAAGCTTGAAGAAGGCACGAAAGCCTTTGAAGTGTATCAGGATGAAGTGGTGTATGAGCGTCACCGCCACCGTTATGAATTCAACAACGAATTCAGACAGCAAATGGAAGACCAAGGCTTCGTATTCTCAGGCACAAGCCCTGACGGACGCCTTGTTGAAATTATCGAGCTGAAAGACCACCCTTGGTTCGTGGCTTCTCAGTTCCACCCAGAGTTTAAGTCAAGACCGACAAGACCTCAGCCGTTATTCAAAGGCTTTATCGGAGCGTCTGTCGAAGCTGCAAATCAGAAGTAATAAAAAAAGACTTGCCGTTTGTCAAAAGCGGGCAAGTCTTTTTTATTTGTTTCCGGCAAGAGACAGCATGTACAATAAGATATTATGCATACTCTTGCAGAATTTCTTTTAATGTGAACGATAAAGCATGGTAGACATACAGTGCAGTCATTAAAGAGGGAAATCCGTAACGGGTGCCGTCTTCATCGGGCACAAGCGGCATTTTTAATTTAGAATCAATATGCACATCACAATATTGTTCAATTCCCGTACTGTCTTTAGCTGCCGGCGATACGCATACGACTCCCGCACCTTTTTCATAAAGCTCTTTCGCAAGCGCCTGCTCTTCGGCTGTGCCCGTCCCTGAACAAAACATCAGCACCCTGTCGCTTTCTGTCACTTCCTCAGCGCTTTCTGGAAAGGCTTTGATGGATGGGAAGGGTTCTTTGCTTTCGGTGGCCTCATAAAAGACGCCCTGAAGCTCATTAGCTCCATATAAATAAATGGAATGCCCGCTGATCACCGCTTGAGCAAGCAGCCGCGCCCCATCTTCAATCGCGTCAGATTCCTTATCCTGAATGCGGGAAAAAATACCTGTTAACTGCGTCGTAAATATTTTCAACATAAGTGAATCCTCCTTTATAACGTACAATATCAGTATACAACAAAAGAGAAAATGCTCAGAAAATGTCGTAAAGTAGACTATTATAATTAAAGGAAATAGGAAAATCAAACAGAATACATACACTACTGCTTACTTTTGACGAAAATCATAATATTGGGGTGTAAAATGATGAATGAAAAAATTTTAATCGTTGATGATCAATACGGCATACGTATTTTGCTTAACGAAGTATTCAATAAAGAAGGCTACCAGACGTTTCAGGCTGCAAACGGTCTGCAGGCGCTTGACATCGTGACAAAAGAACGGCCCGACCTTGTGCTTCTGGACATGAAAATTCCCGGCATGGACGGTATCGAAATCTTAAAACGGATGAAGGTCATTGATGAAAACATCCGGGTGATCATCATGACGGCATACGGAGAGCTCGACATGATCCAGGAATCAAAGGAACTGGGCGCTTTGACGCACTTTGCGAAGCCGTTTGACATCGACGAAATCAGAGATGCCGTAAAAAAATATCTGCCCCTGAAGTCTAATTGACAAAAAGAAGAAACAAATGAATCATGTCATTGTGTTGCCGATTTGTCGAAAAGTTGGTATTCTAGTTATGGAGAAAAAGCGATCTGGTATTTACATATGACAGCAATAGATGGGTCATGCTAGGGTGGAAAGCTTTTTTCGCTAGAAGACAATCAGGCTACATAAGGAGGACATTCGACATGCCTTTAGTTTCTATGACGGAAATGTTGAATACAGCTAAAGAAAAAGGTTATGCTGTAGGACAATTTAACTTAAACAACCTTGAGTTTACTCAAGCGATTTTACAAGCAGCTGAAGAAGAAAAATCTCCAGTGATCCTTGGTGTTTCCGAAGGTGCGGGACGCTACATGGGCGGCTTCAAAACAGTCGTAGCTATGGTAAAAGCACTTATGGAAGAGTACAAAGTGACAGTTCCTGTTGCGATTCACTTAGACCACGGTTCAAGCTTTGAATCTTGTGCGAAAGCGATTCATGCAGGTTTCACATCTGTAATGATCGACGCTTCTCACCATCCATTTGAAGAAAACGTAGCAACAACTTCTAAAGTTGTTGAGCTTGCTCATTTCCACGGAGTATCTGTAGAAGCTGAGCTTGGAACAGTAGGCGGACAAGAAGATGACGTTATCGCTGAAGGCGTAATCTACGCTGATCCTAAAGAGTGCCAAGAGCTTGTTGAGCGCACTGGCATCGACTGCCTTGCACCTGCATTAGGTTCTGTTCACGGCCCTTACAAAGGTGAGCCAAACCTTGGCTTCAAAGAAATGGAAGAGATCGGAAAATCAACTGGTCTTCCGCTAGTTCTTCACGGCGGTACTGGAATTCCGACTGCTGACATCAAAAAATCAATCTCACTTGGTACAGCTAAAATCAACGTGAATACTGAAAACCAAATTTCTTCTGCAAAAGCTGTTCGCGAAACATTGGCAGCTAAGCCTGACGAGTACGATCCACGTAAATATCTTGGACCAGCTCGTGAAGCGATCAAAGAAACAGTTATCGGTAAAATGCGTGAATTTGGTTCTTCAAACCAAGCTTAATTCAATTGGAACGTTTATAGCCGCCTGACAGCTTGACAGGCGGTTTTCCGTCTATCTTTAGAAAGCGCAATCATATTCACAGTTCAGAAAATTTCTTACTCAGGGAGGCTTTTTGAAAATGTTATTTTTTGTTGATACAGCTAATATCGATGAAATTAGAGAAGCGAATGAATTAGGAATTCTCGCCGGTGTAACGACGAATCCTAGTTTAGTAGCAAAAGAAGCTAACGTATCATTCCACGACCGTCTTCGCGAGATCACAGACGTCGTGAAAGGCTCTGTAAGTGCAGAGGTTATTTCTTTGAAAGCTGAGGAAATGATCGAGGAAGGAAAAGAACTGGCGAAAATCGCACCGAACATTACGGTGAAAATCCCGATGACGTCTGACGGTTTAAAAGCGGTAAGAGCACTTACTGACTTAGGCATCAAAACAAACGTCACATTGATCTTCAATGCAAACCAGGCGCTTCTTGCTGCCAGAGCAGGGGCAACGTATGTATCACCATTCCTGGGACGTTTAGATGACATCGGCCACAACGGACTTGACCTGATTTCAGACGTCAAGCAGATTTTTGACATTCACGGTCTTGAAACACAAATCATTGCGGCGTCAATCCGCCATCCGCAGCACGTGACAGAAGCCGCTCTAAGAGGGGCTCATATCGGCACAATGCCGCTGAAAGTGATTCATGCGCTCACTAAGCACCCGTTAACAGACAAAGGAATCGAACAATTCCTGGCAGACTGGAATAAATAATGCAAAGGACGGCAAACAGCTTTATGCCTGTTTGCCGCGGCCTTTGTTTTTCACCGTCCTGATACAGCGGACCTTCAGATGCAAACGCCGCTTTACAGAGAAGGAATCATTGGGCTGCAGAAGCTGATATCGGAATGAAGGGTTTGCGTACTGCTTTTGCCGGATGACGACGATGTCTCTTGAGCCGGCGGGTCTCTGTGCAATTTTCGAAACCTGTGCCCCGCAAAGCTTCGCTATTTTCTTCCTGATATTTTACAATGTGTTGTATTCTTTCTCTTCGAATTGGCTAGATTTTGGACATGAGCTTTATTTGCAGAGACAGAATAAAATGACATTTTATTTAGCTCCGCAGCTATCTTCTTATGGAAGGAGACTATCATGGAAAAGTTGAATATTGCCGGCGGTGACTCGTTAAACGGTACAGTACATATCAGCGGCGCTAAAAACAGTGCTGTTGCATTAATACCTGCAACCATTTTGGCAAATTCCGAGGTGACAATTGAAGGGCTTCCAGAGATTTCAGATATTGAAACGCTGCGTGACCTGTTAAAGGAAATCGGCGGCAACGTGCATTTTGAGAATGGGGAAATGGTTGTTGACCCCACGTCGATGATCAGCATGCCGCTTCCTAACGGAAAAGTAAAAAAGCTTCGCGCGTCGTATTATTTAATGGGGGCGATGCTCGGCCGCTTCAAGCAGGCCGTCATCGGATTGCCCGGCGGCTGCCACTTGGGCCCCCGTCCGATTGACCAGCATATTAAAGGCTTTGAAGCACTTGGAGCTGAAGTAACCAATGAACAAGGCGCCATTTATTTGCGTGCTGAAAGGCTGAGAGGCGCACGCATTTATCTAGATGTCGTAAGCGTAGGGGCAACCATTAACATTATGCTTGCCGCTGTTTTGGCAGAAGGAAAAACGATCATCGAAAACGCTGCCAAGGAGCCTGAGATCATTGATGTCGCGACACTGCTTACAAGCATGGGCGCCAAAATCAAAGGTGCGGGAACCAATGTGATCCGAATCGATGGCGTGAAGGAACTGCACGGCTGCAAGCATACGATCATTCCGGACAGAATTGAGGCCGGGACATTTATGATTGCAGGGGCTGCAATGGGCAAGGAAGTCATTATCGATAATGTGATTCCCACTCATCTTGAGTCGTTAACGGCAAAGCTGAGAGAAATGGGCTATCATATCGAAACAAGCGACGACCAGCTTCTCATTGTCGGCGGGCAGAAGCACTTAAAGCCGGTTGACGTCAAAACTCTTGTATACCCGGGCTTTCCGACTGATTTGCAGCAGCCGATGACGGCGCTCCTGACAAGGGCAAAAGGGACAAGCGTCGTCACGGACACCATTTACTCGGCAAGATTCAAGCACATTGATGAGCTGAGACGGATGGGTGCCAATATGAAAGTAGAAGGCAGATCTGCCATCATCACAGGTCCTGTCGAGCTTCAAGGCGCAAAAGTGAAGGCGAGCGATCTGCGTGCCGGAGCCTGTCTGGTCGTAGCCGGCCTGATGGCTGACGGCGTCACGGAAATTACGGGCTTGGAGCATATTGACCGCGGATACAGCACCCTTGAGAAGAAGCTCGAGGGGCTAGGAGCAACAATCTGGCGTGAAAGAATGACTGACGAAGAAATAGAACAGCTTCAAAATTCATAATGGTTTCTTGTGAGAGGAGATCGTGTTGAAATGGAAAGAAGTTTATCAATGGAATTGGTACGTGTGACTGAAGCTGCGGCATTGGCATCTGCAAGATGGATGGGCCGGGGGAAAAAAGATGAGGCTGATGAAGCGGCAACAAGCGCAATGAGAGACGTTTTTGATACAGTTCCGATGAAAGGAACCGTTGTGATCGGTGAAGGAGAAATGGACGAGGCGCCGATGCTGTATATCGGGGAAAAACTCGGAAACGGGTACGGCCCGCGCGTCGATGTCGCAGTTGACCCTCTTGAAGGCACAAACATCCTAGCAAGCGGCGGCTGGAACGCGCTGACGGTTATCGCGGTCGCAGACCACGGCACGCTTCTGAACGCTCCTGACATGTATATGCAAAAAATCGCAGTCGGTCCAGAAGCGGTGGGCTGTATTGATATTGAAGCACCTGTCATTGATAACCTTAAAGCGGTGGCAAAGGCGAAAAATAAGGACGTTGAGGACGTCGTTGCCACAATCTTAAACCGTGAAAGACACGCAAAAATTATTTCCGAGCTTCGTGAGGCCGGCGCCAGAATCAAATTGATCAATGATGGCGATGTCGCAGGCGCCATCAACACGGCTTTCGACCACACGGGCGTTGACATCCTGTTCGGATCAGGCGGAGCTCCTGAGGGTGTGCTTTCTGCTGTTGCGTTAAAAGCGCTGGGCGGAGAAATTATCGGTAAACTTCTTCCGCAAAGCGATGAAGAAATCACACGCTGCCACAAAATGGGCCTTGATTTAAGCAAAGTCCTCCGTATGGAAGACCTTGTGAAGGGTGATGACGCGATTTTTGCAGCTACCGGGGTAACTGACGGCGAGCTGTTAAAAGGCGTTCAATTCAAAGGCTCTGTCGGCACAACTGAAAGCTTAGTTATCCGTGCAAAATCAGGCACAGTCCGCTTCGTTGACGGCAGACACAGCCTGAAAAAGAAACCAAATCTTGTAATCCGTCCATAAAAAAAGAAAAAGCGGGTGTGAGCCCGCTTTTCTTTTGCAGAAAAGAGTCAACTCTATCAATTCCGTGTCAAAACCTTATTTCAGTTGAATAATTTTTTGAAATAAGGTAAAAATAAAGAGTGCTGCGATTTTTACTGCGTAATTCCTTCTTTTAAGCACTAGGAAAGTTTCAATTTCTACCGCATACAGACGATATAAGTATTGATCTTCTCATGTTTTTGTCCTCGCTTCCTTCAAAACTCATTAAGACAATCCTTTTAACAAAAGCGCCGATCATGGGTGGAAGTGTTACCGATAGAAGTTCCTTTATGTTAAAAAAAGAATGTGCTTTGGCGGATGTTGTGCAAAAGCAGCAGATTTACATGTGCAGAGTAAGATATTGACTATGAAAAGCGTGGTGTTTTTATGAAAGACGTATCTATTTCCTCTTTGGAAAATATGAAATTAAAAGAGCTTTATGAACTTGCAAGACATTATAAAATCTCCTACTACAGCAAACTGACAAAAAAAGAACTCATTTTCGCCATTCTGAAAGCGAATGCAGAACAGGAAGATCTGCTGTTTATGGAAGGCGTTCTTGAGATCATCCAGTCTGAAGGTTTCGGCTTCCTGAGACCGATCAACTACTCTCCAAGCTCAGAAGACATTTATATCTCAGCTTCACAAATCCGCCGTTTCGATTTGCGAAACGGAGACAAAGTTTCAGGCAAGGTTCGCCCGCCGAAAGAAAATGAGCGTTACTATGGACTTTTGCACGTTGAAGCAGTGAATGGAGATGATCCTGAATCAGCAAAAGAGCGTGTGCATTTCCCGGCGCTTACACCTCTTTATCCAGATCGTCAAATGGTGCTTGAAACAAAGCCGAACTTCTTGTCTACAAGAATTATGGATATGATGGCGCCGGTCGGATTTGGACAGCGCGGTTTGATTGTTGCGCCGCCAAAAGCCGGAAAAACGATGCTGCTGAAGGAAATTGCCAACAGCATTACAGCGAATCAGCCTGAAGCAGAGCTCATTGTGCTTTTGATCGATGAAAGACCGGAGGAAGTAACCGATATCGAGCGTTCTGTAGCTGGTGATGTCGTCAGCTCAACGTTTGATGAAGTGCCGGAAAACCATATCAAAGTGGCCGAGCTTGTGCTTGAGCGCGCAATGCGTCTCGTGGAACATAAAAAAGATGTCATCATCCTGATGGACAGCATCACACGCCTTGCCCGCGCCTACAACTTAGTGATTCCGCCGAGCGGAAGAACGCTTTCCGGAGGGATTGACCCAGCAGCGTTCCACCGTCCGAAACGCTTCTTCGGGGCAGCGAGAAATATCGAAGAGGGCGGCAGCTTAACCATCCTTGCTACGGCTCTTGTCGATACAGGGTCACGTATGGATGATGTCATTTATGAAGAATTCAAGGGAACAGGCAACATGGAGCTACACCTTGACCGCTCTCTGGCAGAGCGCCGCATCTTCCCGGCCATCGATATCCGCCGTTCAGGAACGCGCAAGGAAGAGCTGCTTGTGCCTAAAGAGCATCTTGATCGTTTATGGTCGATCCGCAAAACGATGTCTGATTCACCTGATTTCGCAGAAAAATTCATGAGAAAAATGAAAAAAACCAAAACAAACCAGGAATTTTTCGATATTCTCAATCAAGAATGGAAACAGGCAAATCTATCATCTGCTAGAAGATAAATTGTATTTGCAAAAGAAGTAAATCACTGATATAATTTTCTCATATGCGTTTCGGACAATGCTCCGAAATAATAACTCTGTTTCCACACGGGATTCAGGGCGGAAGGAGATGGATACAATGAAAGCAGGAATTCATCCTAATTTCAAAAAAGCAACAGTTAAATGCGCTTGCGGAAATGAATTTGAAACAGGCTCAGTAAAAGAAGAGGTACGCGTTGAGATTTGCTCTGAATGCCACCCATTCTACACTGGCCGTCAAAAATTCGCTTCTGCTGATGGTCGTGTTGATCGCTTTAACAAAAAATACGGTCTTAAGTAATAATAGATTTTTCAACAGGCAGGAAGCAGTCTTGCCTGTTTTTTATATTGTCTAAAACACAGCTGGCAGAGAGAGGGGAGCGGAGCCTATGTACATAATGAAACAAAGCGGGTGGCTTGAGCTGATTTGCGGCAGCATGTTCTCGGGGAAATCTGAAGAGCTGATCAGAAGAGTGAAGAGAGCGACTTACGCCAAGCAGGAAGTCAGGGTATTTAAGCCTGTGATTGATAATCGCTACAGCGAAGATGCTGTTGTCTCCCATAATGGAACATCCATGACGAGCTATGCCATTTCTTCTGCTGCGGACATTTGGGATCACATCAGTGAGAGTACGGATGTGATTGCGGTTGATGAAGTGCAGTTTTTTGACCAAGACATTGTTGAGGTATTATCATCTCTTGCCGATAAAGGCTACCGTGTGATTGCAGCGGGTCTTGATATGGATTTTAGAGGAGAGCCGTTCGGTGTCGTCCCGGATATTATGGCGATTGCGGAAAGTGTGACGAAGCTGCAAGCCGTCTGTTCCGTCTGCGGATCACCGGCGAGCAGAACACAGCGCCTGATTGACGGCAAACCTGCTTCTTACGATGATCCGGTCATAAAGGTGGGCGCATCCGAATCGTATGAAGCAAGATGCAGACATCATCACGAAGTCCCAGGAAAATCTAAAAATTAACCCAAAACATGGGTAAAAAGATAGAAAGCACCGTGTGAAAACACCGGTGTTTTTTTTATATTCTGATAACATCCAATTAAAAAATTTAATTAAGTGTATTAAAAAATTAAGTAATTTTCTTCTCTTGAATTTTGATTTTGACAGGCATAAAATAACTAACGTAATGTAAATAGTTTTGAGACATTGTTCGAATAATTGTCACAAAGTCGCATAAAGATCATGATCGGTCATATTTTAGATGGGTTATTACTTAACTTGGTTAACTATTTCAAGAAAGAAGGAGATTTGCTTGAATAACATAAAAAAAACGAAAGAAGGCCACTTAGAAACAACTCTTAGAGGGAAAGAAGTTTTATCTATTCCTACTTTAAATAAAGGCGTTGCTTTTTCAGTAGAAGAAAGACAAGAACTTGGCTTAGAAGGACTTCTACCGCCAACTGTACTTTCTCTTGATCAACAAGCACAACGCGCATACGAGCAATTCCAAGCGCAGCCTGACCGCCTTCGTCAAAATGTTTACTTAAGTGATCTTGCAAACCGTAACGAAGTTCTTTTCTATAAATTGCTGAAAAACCATCTTCGCGAAATGCTTCCTGTTGTGTACACACCAACAGTTGGTGAAGCGATTCAGGAATACAGCCATGAATATAGAAGACCTCAAGGTATCTACTTGTCAATCGACAACATTGACGGTATTGAAAAAGCGTTTGAAAACCTTCATGCGACTGCAGGAGATATTGATCTTATCGTTGCTACTGACTCTGAAAGTATTCTCGGTATCGGTGACTGGGGTGTAGGCGGTATTAACATCGCAATCGGTAAATTGGCTGTTTACACTGCTGCAGCTGGTATTGACCCTAGCCGTGTTATCCCGGTTGTGCTTGATGTCGGTACGAACAACGAAAAACTTCTGAATGATCCTTTATATATTGGTAACAAGCATGAGCGTGTACAAGGCGAACGCTATGAAGCTTTCATTGACGCTTATGTAAAAGCGGCATTGAAATTCTTCCCTAAAGCGCTTCTTCACTGGGAAGACCTTGGTAACAAAAATGCACGTAATATCATGAAAAAATACAATCATGAAATTCTTACATTTAATGATGATATCCAAGGTACAGGAGCGATCACACTTGCTGGTGTGCTTGCGGCGATGAAGAAAACTGGCGCTTCTATTAAAGATCAGCGTGTTGTTGTCTTCGGTGCTGGTTCTGCTGGTATCGGTATTGCTGACCAAATCCGTGACACAATGGTGCTTGCTGGATTATCTGAAGAAGAAGCTAACAAACGCTTCTACACACTTGATTACAGAGGCTTGCTGACTGAAGAAATCGAAGGCATCCTTGATTTCCAAAAACCTTACCTACGCAGTGCGGATGAAGTAAAAGACTGGAAGCGCGATGAAAAAGGCCAAATTCCATTCGATGAAGTGGTTCGCCAAGCGAAACCAACGATCTTGATTGGTACTTCAGGGGTTTCAGGTGCGTTCACAGAGGAAATTGTAAAAGAAATGGCATCTCACGTAGACCGTCCGGTTATCATGCCGATGTCTAACCCGACTCACCTTGCTGAAGCAGTTCCTGAAGATCTGTTCAAATGGACTGACGGAAAAGTGCTTATTGCAACAGGAAGCCCATTTGACAATGTAGAATACAACGGTGTTTCTTATGAAATCGGACAATCTAACAACGCATTCGCGTTCCCTGGTCTTGGACTTGGTTCAATTGTAGCTGAAGCGCGTATCATTACGCCTGCGATGTTTGCTGCAACTGCTGATGCGATTGCTGAAATGGTTGACTTCGAAACACCTGGAGCAGGATTGCTTCCAAGCATCGATAAGCTTCAAGAAGTTTCTATTCAAGTTGCGATTGCCGTTGCTGAAGCAGCAATTAAAGAAGGCGTAGCAAATCGTCAGCCTGAAGATGTAAAACAAGCTGTCCTTGATGCAATGTGGACACCTGAATACAAAAAAGTCATCGCGAAATAATTAGCGAGTAAATTTTTTCGTCCGAGGGAAAGCTTTTTGTAAAGCTAAAGTATACGGACATAGGATTTGGAGGAGAATATTTTGAGCATCTTAGATATCTTAATCCTCCTGGCACCGATATTCTTTGTTATTGTGCTGGGTTGGTTTGCAGGACATTTTGGAAGTTATGATGCCAAGTCGGCAAAAGGGGTAAGTACGTTAGTAACGAAATACGCACTTCCAGCTCACTTTATCGCTGGTATTTTGACAACTTCCAGAAGTGAATTTTTATCACAAGTTCCATTGATGGTTTCTTTAATTATTGGGATTGTTGGTTTCTATATCATCATTCTTTTGGTTTGCAGATTTATCTTGAAGTATGATTTAACGAACTCATCTGTATTTTCTTTGAACTCTGCACAGCCAACATTCGCATTTATGGGTATTCCTGTATTGGGAAGCTTGTTCGGGGCGAATGAAGTTGCGATTCCGATCGCGGTTACAGGTATCGTGGTAAACGCGATTCTTGATCCGCTTGCGATTATTATCGCTACTGTCGGTGAGTCTTCTAAGAAAAACGAAAAGGACGGCGACAGCTTCTGGAAGATGACAGGAAAATCAATCCTGCATGGCCTTTGTGAGCCGCTTGCAGCTGCTCCGTTAATCAGTATGATCTTAGTGCTGGTTTTCAACTTCACTCTTCCTGAGCTGGGTGTTAAAATGCTTGATCAGCTTGGAAGCACAACATCTGGTGTTGCTCTCTTTGCTGTCGGTGTTACTGTTGGTATCCGTAAAATCAAACTCAGTATGCCGGCTATCGGTATTGCGTTACTAAAAGTTGCGGTTCAGCCTGCGTTAATGTTCCTGATTGCTCTTGCAGTCGGACTTCCAGCTGACCAAATGACAAAAGCGATCCTTCTTGTTGCATTCCCTGGTTCTGCCGTAGCAGCCATGATTGCGACTCGTTTCGAGAAACAAGAAGAAGAAACTGCGACTGCGTTTGTGGTCAGTGCGATTCTGTCATTGATTTCACTTCCGATTATTATCGCGCTTACTGCGTAATCAAAAAAGCTCCCCGTAAAGGGAGCTTTTTTACTTTAGGTTTGAAATTTGAAAAGTGACAAAAGCGGTTTTTTTCTTGTTTTTGTTTTTTCAGAAGAAGCAGCAGTCTCGGGGATCGGCTGGGCGGTGAATTCTTTTATTTGCGAGGTCAGTGATTGCAGGTCTGCAAGGATGTCATCAATTTCTCTGCGGTGCTGAAGCAGCTGATAAGATACACCCTCATCGGCTTTTTGTTTTAGCTGGCGTTCCAGTTCCCCGATCCTTGCCAGCAGCTCGTTTTCGTCCTGCTTTTGCTGTAAAAGGGCGTCGAGTTTCTGTTCGAGCTGTTCGATTCTCCGTTCTGTGTCGCTATTTGTTTTTTGGACAAGGAAGCCTGTGCGCTTTTTAGTGCTTTGCGGCACATGAATATCCTGAATCGCCGTGCCTTCAGAAATTTGTTTTTGAACAGATTTTAGAACCTTTACATCTTCTGCCGTAAACGAATAGTGTCCAAGCTCATTGCGTTCGGCCGGAAGATTCAGCTGCTTCACCCACCGCTGCACCGTTTTTGCGGAGACGCCGAGTTCACTTGCTACCATATTTGTATTCATGATCCCATACCTCCTTTTTAGCTAGGTATTCGACCATAGAATGCGGTTCCCTTCCTATTAGACAAAACAAGAAAAGATTCGGCAAAGAAAGTGGGTATCTCCTTTTTTTCTTCAAAAACCGTTACTGTTCATACAGCTCTAAAGGAAGCTGGTCCGGATCAAAAAAGAAGGTAAAACGCTTGCCGGTCAGCGGATCTATTCTGATCGGCTCTGTTTCGATTCCTTTTTCATGAAGCTTCTGAACCGCCTTATCCAAGCTGCTGACTGTGAAGGCAAGGTGGCGCAGGCCTGCAGCTTCAGGCCGGGTTTGGCGCGAGGGCGGATCGGGAAACGAGAACAGCTCAATGACATACGTGCCGTTAAGCGACAAATCAAGCTTATAGGAGCCGCGCTCTTCGCGGTACGTTTCTTGAATGACTTGAAAACCAAGCTTATGTACGTAGAAAGCTTTCGACTTTTCATAATCTGAACATATGATTGCAATGTGATGTATGGATTTCAGCAACATCATCCCTCCTCGATTCCCAGTATAGCAGAGGAGGCTTTTCAAGCTGGGATTGAAATGCTTTTGACTGGGGTTAATCACTATACTATAATGAGAATGTTACGCACAGGAAAACAGAGGTGAAGACCGTGTTAGACCGTTTAAAGTCAATCGAAGAACGATACGAAAAATTAAATGAGCTTTTAAGCGATCCAGAAGTAGTCAACGATCCGAAAAAGCTAAGAGAATATTCAAAAGAGCAATCTGATATACAAGAAACAGTTGACGTATATAGACAATACAGAGATGCGTCAGAACAGCTGGCTGATGCAAAAGCGATGCTAGAAGAGAAGCTGGACGCTGAGATGCGCGACATGGTGAAGGAAGAGATTTCTGAACTTCAGAAGGAAACGGAAACACTGTCAGAACGCCTGAAAGTGCTCCTGATCCCGAAAGATCCTAATGACGACAAAAACGTTATCATGGAGATCCGCGGAGCTGCGGGAGGCGAGGAAGCCGCTTTATTCGCGGGCAGCCTGTACAGAATGTATTCCCGTTATGCCGAGCTTCAAGGCTGGAAAACAGAGGTCATGGAAGCGAGTGTAACCGGAACCGGCGGCTACAAAGAGATCATCTTTATGATTACGGGAAGTGGCGCATATTCTAAACTCAAATATGAAAACGGCGCCCACCGCGTACAGCGTGTTCCGGAAACAGAATCAGGCGGCCGTATCCATACATCAACTGCAACAGTAGCATGTCTTCCTGAGGCAGAAGAGGTAGAGGTTGACATTCATGAGAAGGATATCCGAGTCGATACGTTTGCATCAAGCGGACCGGGCGGACAAAGCGTTAACACAACAATGTCTGCCGTTCGTCTGACGCATTTGCCGACAGGTGTTGTTGTATCATGCCAGGATGAAAAATCTCAAATCAAGAACAAAGAAAAAGCAATGAAGGTTCTCCGTGCCAGAATCTATGATAAATTTCAGCAGGAAGCCCAAGCTGAATATGATCAAACACGGAAATCAGCAGTTGGATCAGGTGACCGCTCTGAGCGTATCCGCACATACAACTTCCCGCAAAACCGTGTGACGGATCACAGAATCGGCCTGACGATTCAAAAGCTTGATCAGATTCTTGAAGGAAAACTTGACGAAGTGGTTGAAGCGCTGATTGTTGAAGATCAGGCAAGCAAGCTTCAGCAGTCGGAAGGTTAAGATGAAGACGATATTTGAAGCCCTGAAATGGGCTTCTTCTTATTTAACCGAAGCGGGAAGAGAAGAAAATGCGGCTGAGCTTCTTTTGCTTTATGATACCGGAATGGACAGAAGCAAGCTGCTCGCCAGCTTACAGGAACCGATTGGCGAAGACGAACTGTATCGCTTTACGCGTCACGTTGAGATGCATAAAGAGGGCGTCCCGGTTCAGTACATTATCGGAAAAGAGTTTTTTTACGGACGGGAATTTATGGTGAATGATGACGTGCTGATCCCGCGGCCGGAAACAGAAGAGGTTGTCTATCATCTGCTTGAAAAATATCGGCATGTCTTTTCGGAAGACGGGCGGCTTGATGTCGTTGACGTCGGGACAGGAAGCGGCGCGATAGCCGTCACGCTTGCGCTTGAAAACAAAAACTTTTCGGTGTCGGCGGTTGATATTTCAAAAGAAGCGCTGCAAGTCGCCTCTGCCAATGCGGAAAAGCTCGGAGCGGATGTGCGCTTTTATCAGGGCGATTTGCTTGAGCCTTTTATTAAGGCAGGAAAAAAAGCGGATATTGTCGTCTCAAATCCTCCTTATATTTCAGAAGAAGAAATGGCTGATCTATCAGAGATTGTCCGTTTTCATGAGCCGCTGCACGCTCTCACTGATGGCGGAGACGGGCTGAAATTTTATAAGCGGTTTATGGAAGACATCCCGCTTGTCATGAAGGAGAAAGTGTTTGTCGTTTTTGAAATCGGATGGAAACAGGGCGAAGCGGTCAAAGAGCTGATCCTCAAGGCGTTTAAACATGCGGAAGTGGAAGTGCTGAAAGATATTAACGGAAAAGACAGAACCATATGCGCTGTGATTCATAAAAATAAATAAGCAGCTTACTGGCGAGTTGATGAATCAAGCTGTTTTAACACCAGCAAAGGGGATGTAAAGGATGAAAAAGGCCCTGACAGCAGGAATCTTGTTCATTGCGATTGAGAGCATGATTGGCACCGTTTTTCCGCAGGCTCTTTCATATGAAGTGATTTTTGGGGTTGCGTCTCTCGTTTTGATTGGGTTCGCGATCATCACATCGGGTTTGGCTGTAAGCGGAAGTGATCAGCGGGCAAACTACCATTCAGAAACTAAAGAAGGCCGTACATCCCGCTTGAAAATGGCGGCTGCTTTCTTTGTCGCGGCGATACCTTCTATTCTATGTTATTTGCTGACGGTTTTGTTTTAATGAAAAAGGAAGCCTCTTAGGCTTCCTTTTTTTGGAGTAAAACAGAATCCCATATCCAATAGACAAGAGCTGTTAATACAGCGAAAAGATAGAAGGCTATATTTTGAAGCAGAGATTGTCCCGAAGGCTGCAGCACGCCGAAAATGATCGCGTTGGCAATAAAAGCTGCTACAAGGTAATACAGCAGATACAAAGGGCTGAACCGTTTCGGCTTTTTATTCATCATGAATTGAAGCGGCAGCGCGAATATCAAATAAGGGAACAGAAAATAAAATGCCATCGTTATGAGAGCGGCAATGATGAATGAATGGATATAAATAATTGAATAAAGAACCGACATCGTGAAGGCTGATAACAGCACTGTGTAATTATATTTCATCTTTAAACCTCCTAAAACACTATCGTACCATAAATAAGATTAACAGCTTGCTAGATTTTTTTCACTCTGCACGTTTACCCCGGGCTCTCCTTGTCCATAATAGGGCTAGAAATAAAGCACGGAGAGGAACGGTGGGGACCGATGAAAAAAACAGTAATCATTTGTATATATATCTTTCTTTTATTATCCGGAGCACTTGTAGGGCTGGCAAAAGAAGAGACGGCACAGCAATCAGAAAATCAGCCGGTGGTCATACCGGATGAGGCGATTCGCCTGAGAATATTGGCAAACAGCGATAGTAATCAGGACCAGCAATTAAAGCGGCATATCAGAGACGCGGTCAATAAAGAAATCACAACCTGGGTAGAGGATATCACTTCTATAGAAGAAGCGCGGCGTGTGATTCGCTCAAAGCTTCCTGAAATCAAAGAAATTGCAAAGGAAACAATGGAGGAAGAAGGAGCAAACCAATCGATATCCGTTGATTTTGACAAAATCTCATTTCCGACAAAGCTTTACGGCAATATGGTATATCCCGCTGGCGAGTATGAAGCGATTCTGATTACGCTTGGAAATGGAGACGGCGCCAACTGGTGGTGTGTGCTGTTCCCGCCGCTCTGCTTTCTCGATTTTTCCAACGGAGAAGCCGTAAAAGAACAAGAAGATCAAGAAGCCTCAAAAAAGCAGACTGAAAAAGTGCTTGAGGACGTAACCGCTAAAGCGGAAAAAGCCAAAAAAGAAGAGAAGGAAGAGAATGAAGACGGCACAGAAGTGAAATTCTTCTTAGTCGAATGGATTTCCGACCTTTTTTCCTAATCACCTGGTCTAAAAATAGATTTGCCTCATAGATTGGAAGAAAGAATGCAAAAACGGGGTGAACGGATGTTTTATCAACTGCGGGTGGCAAGGGAAAAAGACGGAGATGTGCTCGAGGAATTTCTAAAACAGGCGAAAACCAATTATGAAGGCGTGAAAGAAGGCTTCACCCAGTTTCTTATGCTGGAGGACAGCGAGAAAAACATTGCCGGATGTCTCGGAATTGAAAAAATCAGCTGTGATCAAGGGCTGCTGCGATCACTTGTGATATCGGACAAGCTTCACCAAGGTCATATTGTGACACTCTTTCAGAGCATGGAGCTGCTGTGCGAAAAGCATCAGATCAAAACAGTATACTTAATAGCGAATCAGCATTCCTCTGCTGATTTCCTGACGGCCATGGGATTTGAACGAGCTGAAAGTGTACCGGAAGAGCTGTTTTCTTCTGATCATTTCTGTGAATCGCGGCAAACAGAAGGGGCCGTCTTGATGAAAAAAGCGTCTGGATCAGTTTGATTTATACACATACTTATCCACTTCTTCATTAGCGTTGTCCACAATTTGTGGATAACGCTTGTTTTATTACAGGACATCTTTTATACTTTCAAAAGGATTACACGCGTAAAACTATCGTTTTATTGTTGTGAATAAGGAGTTTGGTCAGAAATGAAAACGAAAAGATGGTTTGTGGATGTAACTGATGAGTTATCCACAAATGATCCACAAATTGCACAAGCAGCCGCTTTGCTCCGGGAAAATGAGGTTGTTGCGTTCCCGACAGAAACGGTATACGGCCTCGGCGCAAACGCGAAAAGCACAGATGCCGTCAAAAAAATATATGAAGCGAAAGGGCGGCCGAGCGATAATCCCCTGATTGTCCACATTGCGGACATTAGCCAGCTTGATGATTTAACGGGTCCAGCGCCGGAAAAAGCGAAAACATTGATAAAACGGTTTTGGCCGGGAGCACTCACGCTCATTCTACCTTGCAAACCTGGTGCACTCTCACCACGTGTAACGGCAGGGCTTGAAACGGTTGCCATTCGAATGCCGGATCATCCGCTTGCTCTTGCGTTGATTCGCGAGTCGGGGTTGCCGATTGCAGCACCGAGCGCCAATCTATCAGGGAAGCCAAGTCCGACAAAGGCGGAACATGTGGCCTATGACTTGGATGGCCGCATAGCCGGAATTATGGACGGAGGCCCTACCGGGATTGGGGTCGAATCAACCGTACTTTCATGTGCTGGCGACATCCCTGTTCTCCTGCGCCCAGGCGGCATTACGAAAGAACAAATTGAAGCGGAGATCGGACCGATCCTTGTGGATAAAGGGCTCAGCGATCAAAATGAGAAGCCGATTTCCCCGGGGATGAAATACACACATTACGCGCCGACAGCGCCGCTTGCCATTTGCGAAGGCAGCCCGGAGCGCATTCAGCACCTCATTCAAGAATATCAACAGGGCGGCAGACGGGTCGGTGTCCTGACGACAGAAGAAAACGCGGGCGTTTATTCCGCTGATTATGTGAAGAGCTGCGGCAGACGGGCTCAGCTTGAGACTGTTGCGGCAGGGCTGTATGATGCTTTACGCAGCTTTGATGAGAAGAAGGTGGATTTTATTATCGCAGAATCCTTTCCGGACACTGGCGTCGGACTCGCCATTATGAACAGGCTGATGAAAGCCGCCGGAGGAAGAGTGATTCGCTGAACACAGTCAGATGTTCTAACCCTTTTTGGACACGCATAGGCTAAAAAAGCGGGGCGTGTCCAAGGGGGTTATTTATGTATGTCGGATTTGTTCATAGGCGAACTGATTACATTAAGCATCATGGCGTTTGCTTTAGGGATGGATGCTTTTTCTGTCGGTCTCGGAATGGGCATGGTCAAACTCAGAAAAAAGCAGATATTCTATATTGGTTTTATCATCGGCCTCTTTCACGTTATCATGCCTCTCGGGGGGATGGCGGCCGGTAACATGCTGTCGGGGCTCCTCGGCGTGTTAGCGGTTTATATCGGGGGTTCGCTGCTTTTTGTTCTTGGGGTTCAAATGCTTATGGCTTCTTTTAAACAGTCAGAAGAACGACTTATGTCGCCGGCAGGGCCGGGCTTATTGCTGTTTGCCGTCGGCGTCAGCCTTGACAGCTTCTCCGTCGGTTTGAGCTTGGGGATATACGGCTCGCATCCGCTCCTCACAATTACCTTGTTCGGGCTGTTCAGCATGATTTTGACATGGCTGGGCCTGCTGATCGGAAAACAAGTGCAGTCATGGCTCGGTACATACAGCGAAGCGCTCGGGGGCATCATATTAATCGCATTCGGCCTAAAGCTGCTTTTGCCAATTTAATATACCAATAAAAGAAACGAAGTCGCCGTTTCTTTTTTCTTCATATATAATAGAGAAAAATAAGGGGTGACTGACATGAACATTATTTTTGTCTGTACTGGAAATACGTGCCGCAGCCCAATGGCTGAGGCGCTTTTTAAATCAATTGCAGAAGCGGAAGGGCTGAATGTCATTGTCCGCTCGGCAGGCGTGTTTGCTTCGCCTAATGCGAGAGCGACGCCTCATGCAGTCGAAGCGCTGTTTGAAAAACACATTGCCCTTAATCATGTATCTTCTCCACTAACTGAAGAACATATGGAAGCGGCTGATTTGGTTCTGGCTATGACCCATCAGCACAAACAGATCATTGTCAGCCAATTTGGACGTTATCGTGATAAAGTATTCACGCTAAAAGAATACGTCACAGGCAGCTGTGGGGATGTCATCGATCCGTTTGGCGGCTCAATTGACATCTATAAACAAACGAGAGATGAGCTTGAAGATCTTCTTCGGCAGCTGGCAAAACAGCTGAAAAAAGACAGCAGGTAAGTTGTCAGAAAATCTGCAAACAGGTCATTTGCAAATCCTGCGCGAAGGAGTAGAATATAGTGAAAAGCACATCATATGGTGTGAATCAAAGAGCGGACAGGCTGCGCGGTCAACAAAGCGGGCGGGCCGCATCACACACGCTGGGGAGGAAAAGCTGATGAAAGTAGCCATAGCATCGGATCATGGCGGCGTTCACATTCGAAATGAAATCAAAGAGTTAATGGACGAATTGCAAATTGAATATATTGATATGGGCTGTGACTGCGGCAGCGGATCTGTCGATTATCCGGATTATGCTTTTCCGGTGGCCGAAAAAGTGGTTAGCGGCGAAGTTGACAGAGGCATTTTAATTTGCGGGACAGGAATCGGCATGAGCATTTCCGCTAATAAAGTCAAAGGCATCCGCTGCGCGCTGGCGCACGATACATTCAGCGCAAAGGCGACGAGAGAGCATAATGACACAAACATCCTCGCGATGGGTGAACGGGTGATCGGCCCCGGTTTGGCGCGGGAAATCGCAGAAATCTGGCTGACTACTGAGTTTACCGGCGGAAGACATCAAAAGCGCATCGGGAAAATCTCAGATTATGAAGAGAAAAACCTGTAGGGGTGCTGTTCGATGAGTGAGATCAAACAAACGTGGAAGACGATGCTGTCTGAGTTTCAGGAACAAGCAGGATTGAAACAAGATCAGCTCTTTGTCCTTGGATGCAGCACGAGTGAAGTGGCCGGCAGCCGGATCGGAACATCGGGCAGCGAAGACATCGCGGAAAGCATCTACAGCGGACTTGCTGACCTTAAGAAAATAACGGGTATCCATCTGGCATTTCAATGCTGTGAGCATTTGAACAGAGCGCTTGTAGTTGAAGAGGAAACGGCTCAGCTGTTCAGGCTTCCGGCCGTTTCTGCTGTACCAGTTCCAAAAGCGGGCGGGGCGATGGCTGCTTATGCGTTTAAGCAGATGAAGTCTCCTGTTCTTGTCGAAACCATTCAGGCTGATGCCGGAATAGACATCGGCGATACGTTTATCGGCATGCATCTGAAGCCGGTAGCTGTCCCTGTGCGTGTGTCTCAAAACAGTCTCGGGGCAGCACATGTGACATTAGCGCGCACGCGGCCAAAACTGATCGGCGGAGTGCGGGCGGTTTATGGGTGCGAATGAAAGGACTGCGTGGCCAGTCTTTTCTTTTATTTTTAAGGCAGTAAAATAAATCCCGAACTTTAATTTAAATTTAAGTTATCAATATTCGTTTTTACCAATAAAAATTTTGATTTTTTAAAAATAATCTTTTACATCGGCCTAAAAAACCATGTACAATAGTGGTGGTAAAAACAAAGAACAGGATACGGATAGGAGAGGATCTCGCTGATGAAACATTTACCTGCGCAAGACGAACAAGTGTTTAACGCCATTAAAAATGAGCGTGAACGCCAACAGACTAAGATCGAATTGATTGCTTCTGAGAACTTTGTAAGTGAAGCGGTTATGGAAGCACAAGGATCTGTTTTGACAAATAAATATGCTGAAGGATATCCGGGCAAACGCTACTACGGCGGATGTGAGCACGTCGATGTTGTTGAAGATATCGCTCGTGACCGCGCGAAAGAGATCTTTGGAGCGGAGCATGTAAACGTTCAGCCGCATTCAGGCGCACAAGCAAACATGGCAGTGTACTTCACGATTTTGGAGCAAGGCGATACTGTACTTGGGATGAACCTCTCCCACGGCGGCCATTTAACACACGGAAGTCCAGTCAACTTCAGCGGTGTTCAATATAACTTTGTTGAGTATGGCGTAGATAAAGAAACTCAATATATTGATTACGATGACGTGCGTGAAAAAGCCCTTGCCCATAAGCCGAAGCTTATCGTAGCAGGAGCAAGTGCGTATCCTCGTACAATCGACTTTAAGAAATTCCGTGAAATTGCTGATGAAGTCGGCGCTTACTTCATGGTGGATATGGCGCATATCGCAGGACTTGTTGCGGCAGGCCTTCATCCAAACCCGGTTCCTTACGCTGATTTCGTTACAACAACAACACATAAAACACTTCGCGGACCTCGTGGCGGTATGATCCTTTGCCGTGAAGAGTTCGGCAAGAAAATTGATAAATCGATCTTCCCTGGAATTCAAGGCGGCCCGCTGATGCACGTTATTGCCGCAAAAGCTGTTTCATTCGGCGAAGTATTGCAGGACGATTTCAAAACATATGCACAAAACGTCATTTCAAATGCAAAACGCCTGGCTGAAGCGTTAACGAAAGAGGGCATCCAGCTCGTTTCAGGTGGAACTGACAACCACCTGATCCTTGTTGACCTTCGTTCTCTCGGACTGACAGGTAAGGTTGCAGAGCATGTGCTTGATGAAATCGGTATTACGTCTAACAAAAACGCAATTCCATACGATCCGGAAAAACCTTTCGTAACAAGCGGTATCCGTCTTGGTACAGCTGCTGTGACAAGCCGCGGTTTTGACGGAGATGCATTGGATGAAGTCGGTGCCATCATTGCGCTTGCATTGAAAAACCACGAAGATGAAGGAAAACTTGAAGAAGCAAGACAGCGCGTAGCTGCTCTGACTGGCAAGTTCCCTCTATATAAAGAATTAGATTACTAAGATTGAAAAACCCGCTCGGGCTTATGCCCGGCGGGTTTTTTGACGATGTCCTTGAAACTCAATGTCTTTTTTTGTAGAATCAATAGAAGTGTGAAATTGTCGATGGGACAATAAAAAAGGAGCTGAAACACTGTATGGGAAAGGTTTATGTATTTGATCATCCTTTAATTCAGCACAAGCTGACATATATTCGGAATGTAGAGACAGGCACGAAGGATTTTAGAGAGCTTGTAGACGAAGTAGCCACGCTTATGGCGTTTGAAATTACCCGTGATCTCCCTCTAGAGGAAGTGGATATCAACACACCGGTTCAGACTGCGAAATCGAAAGTCATCTCAGGGAAAAAACTCGGTGTTGTTCCTATTCTCAGAGCAGGTTTAGGAATGGTTGAAGGCATCTTAAAACTGATCCCTGCGGCAAAAGTGGGACATGTCGGTCTGTACCGTGATCCTGAAACCTTAAAACCCGTGGAATACTATGTGAAGCTTCCTTCTGATGTGGAAGAGCGTGAATTCATCGTGGTTGACCCGATGCTGGCTACAGGCGGTTCCGCAGTTGAAGCGATTAACAGCCTGAAAAAACGCGGTGCGAAAAACATCCGTTTCATGTGTCTCGTAGCTGCGCCTGAAGGTGTGGAAGAATTGCAGAAGCATCATTCAGACGTGGATATTTACATCGCGGCCCTTGATGAAAAATTAAATGAAAAAGGTTATATCGTTCCCGGTCTCGGAGATGCAGGAGACCGTATGTTTGGAACAAAATAAAAGGAAAACTCCCGAAAGGGGGTTTCTTTTTTTATCCAGTTTTTTGCTATTCGGTGAATCTGTATACAATTATAGGTGAAAATGTGAACATTCTGTGGAGACGTAAAGTATAAAAAGTTTTTTAACTTTAAACAGATTGACACATGTTAGGGGCTATTGTATGCTAAACGAGGGTATTATGAGAAGGTTTTCATAGCTTTCATTATAGTCCTCATCCTCAATGTAAATCCTCTCAGCAAACCCGTATTATGAGGATTTATTTAAGCGAATGAAACAGCATCCCTGCAAGGCTTGCGGATGAATGATTTTTTCGAACAGGCCCGTTTTGCCGGACAAAAAAGGTCTTCTACTAGGGTTAACCGCTGATTTATGCCGTATCTAAGCTATACATTATTTTTTCATCAGGAGACAGATAATTGATGGACGATCCCAAGCTTACATTTAGCAGACAACGCAAATACTTATTGTTCATTTTGGCAGTGTATGTACTGGGTTATGGTTTAACAGCGTATAAAACCGTTTTTTTAGGCCTTATTCTGGGAACTGTTTTCAGTTTGTTTAATTTTTTACTGCTCGTCAGGAGAATGAACGCCTTTGACAGAGCCGTTGAGAAAGGAAAGTCCATACGATCTCTTGGGAGCGCAGCGCGGTGGTGCAATGCGATTCTTGCTGCGGCTGTCGCCTATAAAAATCCCGAGCATTTTCATATGGCAAGTACAGTTATTGGATTAATGACAATATACCCTGTCATTATGATAGATTCCTTTATCCAGCTTAAACGTTCATCAATGGAAGAGAGGTGAAAACCCTTTGAATCATGAATACAGAACTATTGAATTTCTAGGTCTTACTTTTAATCTGACAAACATTCTGATGATTACTGTGGCGAGTGTGATTGTTTTATTGATTGCTATATTAACGACAAGAACGCTTTCGATCCGTCCCGGAAAAGCCCAGAATTTTATGGAATGGGTTGTTGATTTCGTCCGCAATATTATCGGCAGTACAATGGATTTGAAAACAGGGGCTAACTTCTTGGCACTTGGTGTCACATTGCTGATGTACATATTTGTGTCGAATATGCTGGGGCTGCCGTTCTCTATTACAATCGGACATGAGCTCTGGTGGAAATCTCCGACAGCCGATCCTGCCATTACATTAACGCTAGCCGTGATGGTTGTTGCTTTATCCCATTACTATGGTGTGAAGATGAAAGGACTCAAGGAATATTCCAAAGACTATTTAAGACCTGTTCCATTCATGCTCCCGATGAAAATTATCGAAGAGTTTGCGAATACGCTGACTCTCGGGTTGCGGCTTTATGGTAACATCTTCGCCGGTGAGATTCTTCTCGGCCTGCTTGCGGGATTGGCGACAAGCCATTATTCACAAAGCGTGGCTCTCGGTCTTGTCGGTACACTCGGCGCCATTCTGCCGATGCTGGCATGGCAGGCATTCAGTTTATTTATAGGTGCCATCCAAGCGTTTATCTTTACAATGCTGACGATGGTGTACATGTCTCATAAAATCAGTCATGATCATTAAAACATTATATCCAAACGGATAACATTTTAAAGGAGGAACTTTTTCATGAATTTAATAGCAGCTGCGATTGCAATTGGTTTAGGCGCACTTGGTGCAGGTATTGGTAACGGTTTGATTGTTTCACGTACGGTAGAGGGGATTGCCCGTCAGCCGGAAGCAGGTAAAGAACTTAGAACTCTTATGTTCATGGGTATCGCATTAGTTGAAGCCCTTCCTATTATCGCTGTCGTTATCGCATTCTTAGCGTTCTTTGGCTAAGCATAAAAGCCTTATATGAACTAAAAATGGCGAAGATCATTCCAAGAGAACCTTCGCCATTGCTTTATGTCTGATAAGCATCCCGCCTTGCCGGCTGAAAAGAGACAAGTGCGGCTGCTGGATCAGCAAAGAAAAACCTGCAGAAGGGAGTTGCCGTAGTAGATGTCTCAATTACCACTTGAACTAGGATTTTCGTTTAACGGCGGAGATATCCTGTTCCAACTGTTAGCTATGTTAATCTTATTAGCGCTTCTGAAGAAATACGCTTTAGGGCCGCTATTAAACATAATGAAACAGCGTGAAGACCACATCGCTGGAGAAATTACGTCTGCTGAAGAAAAAAATAAAGAAGCGCAGCAGCTGATTGAAGAGCAGCGCGTTCTTTTAAAAGAAGCAAGACAGGAATCCCAAACTCTTATCGAAAACGCAAAGAAACTGGGAGATAAGCAAAAAGAAGAGATTATTCAGGCTGCGCGTGCAGAATCTGAACGTCTGAAAGAAGCAGCAAGAACTGAAATCGTTAAGGAAAAAGAACAGGCGGTTTCTGCTCTCCGTGAGCAAGTAGCGTCTCTTTCTGTCATGATTGCGTCGAAAGTGATCGAAAAAGAACTGGATGAACAAGCTCAAGAGAAATTGATCCAGGACTATCTTAAAGAGGTAGGAGAAAGCCGATGAGTGGATCAGCTGTCTCAAAACGATATGCGTCAGCTCTTTTTGATATTGCCAATGAGTCCGCTCAGCTGAATCAAGTAGAAGAAGAGCTAACCGTTGTAAAACAAGTATTTCAAAATGAAAAAGCGCTTAATGATGTGTTAAACCATCCGAAGGTGCCGGCTGCGAAGAAAAAAGAGCTGATTCAGAATGCATTTGGCTCTTTGTCACAGTCCGTGCTCAATACGATTTTTCTTTTGATTGACCGCCATCGGGCAGCGATTGTGCCTGATCTCACAGATGAGTTTATTAAACTCGCAAATGAGGCTCGCCAAACAGAAGACGCAATCGTATATTCAGTGAAACCGCTGACGGATGCGGAGATTTCATCATTATCACAAGTGTTTGCAAATAAAGCCGGAGTCGCTTCACTTAGAATCAGAAATGAAGTGCAGACGGATTTAATAGGCGGCATTAAAGTCCGCATTGGAAACCGGATTTTTGACGGCAGCGTAAGCGGAAAGCTTCAGCGCATTGAACGTCAACTAGCCGGGGAAAATCGATAGAAGGGGTGAAACCTAAGTGAGCATCAAAGCTGAAGAGATTAGCACGCTGATAAAACAGCAAATACAAAATTATCAATCTGATATTGAAGTTCAAGACGTAGGTACAGTCATCCAAGTCGGTGACGGTATTGCTCGTGTACACGGCCTTGACAACTGTATGGCCGGTGAACTTGTCGAGTTTTCAAACGGTGTTTTGGGTATGGCTCAAAACCTTGAAGAATCAAACGTAGGTATCGTCATCTTAGGACCTTTCAGTGAGATCCGTGAGGGAGACGAAGTAAAAAGAACAGGCCGCATCATGGAGGTTCCTGTCGGTGAAGAATTAATCGGCCGTATTGTGAACCCATTAGGTCAGCCAGTAGACGGACTTGGCCCGATCCTCACAAGCAAAACTCGTCCGATCGAAAGCCCTGCACCAGGCGTTATGGACCGTAAATCCGTTCATGAACCGCTTCAAACTGGTATTAAAGCGATCGATGCACTGATCCCAATCGGACGCGGCCAGCGTGAACTGATCATCGGTGACCGTCAAACAGGTAAAACATCTGTTGCGATCGATGCGATTCTGAACCAAAAAGACCAAGACATGATCTGCGTATACGTTGCGATCGGTCAAAAAGAATCAACAGTCCGCGGCGTAGTAGAAACATTGCGTAAGCACGGCGCGCTTGATTATACAATTGTTGTAACGGCGTCTGCGTCACAGCCGGCACCGCTTCTGTACCTGGCTCCGTATGCAGGGGTTACAATGGCAGAAGAATTTATGTACAGCGGCAAGCACGTTCTTGTGGTATACGATGATCTTTCTAAACAAGCGGCTGCTTACCGTGAGCTGTCCTTGCTTCTTCGCCGTCCGCCAGGCCGTGAAGCGTTCCCTGGGGATGTATTCTACCTTCATTCCCGTCTGCTTGAGCGTGCAGCAAAGCTTAGCGACGCGAAAGGCGCAGGATCAATTACAGCTCTACCGTTCGTAGAAACACAAGCCGGAGATATCTCTGCTTATATTCCGACGAACGTAATTTCCATCACCGACGGACAGATCTTCCTGCAATCTGATTTGTTCTTCTCAGGCGTACGTCCAGCGATCAACGCCGGATTGTCTGTATCCCGTGTCGGCGGTTCAGCGCAAATCAAAGCGATGAAAAAAGTATCAGGAACTTTGCGTCTTGACCTTGCGTCATACCGTGAGCTGGAAGCATTCGCTCAATTCGGATCTGACCTCGACCAAGCGACTCAGGCGAAACTGAACCGCGGTGCGCGTACAGTTGAAGTGCTGAAGCAGGATCTGAACAAGCCGCTTCCGGTTGAAAAGCAAGTAGCCATTCTTTATGCACTGACAAAAGGACATCTTGATGATATTCCTGTAGCGGATATCAGACGTTTTGAAGAAGAGTACTACATGTACCTTGACCAAAACCATAAAGAACTGCTTGACGGAATTGCGAAAACAGGAAACCTTCCTGCTGATGAAGACTTCAATGCTGCAATCGAAGGCTTCAAACGCACATTTGCACCAAGCAACTAACTCGAATGCTGATGAGAGAAAAAGGTTCTCTTTTTCTCTCTTTTTACGCAGATGAAGAGAAAAGGTGGTGAAATCTTTGGCCTCATTACGCGATATTAAGTCAAGGATCACGTCAACAAAAAAAACGAGCCAGATTACAAAAGCCATGCAGATGGTATCTGCGGCTAAGCTGAATCGTGCAGAAAACAACGCAAAATCATTTGTGCCATATATGGATAAGATCCAAGAGGTTGTGTCAAATGTCGGGAGAGTTTCCGGCAACGTAAAGCATCCGATGCTTCTCAGCAGAGAAGTGAAAAAGACGGCATACCTTGTCATTACGTCTGACCGCGGTCTTGCCGGCGCTTTTAACAGTTCGGTTTTACGAAGTGCTTATCAGGCCATGCAAGAACGTCATCAGTCTAAGGATGAGTATGCGGTGATCGTCATCGGAAGAGTAGGCCGTGATTTCTTTAAGAAGCGTGAGATTCCGATCATTTCTGAGTTAACAGGACTTGGAGATGAAGTAACGTTTACAGAAATTAAGGACCTTGCCCGACAAACGATCCAAATGTTTATAGATGGTGCGTTTGATGAATTGCACCTTGTGTATAACCATTTCGTCAGCGCCATTTCTCAAGAAGTAACGGAGAAAAAACTTCTGCCGTTATCTGATTTGGGCAGCGGCGGCGGAAAGAGAACGGCGTCTTATGAATTTGAACCGTCTGAAGAGGAGGTTCTGGAGGTTTTGCTTCCTCAATATGCAGAAAGCTTAATCTTTGGTGCGCTTCTTGACAGTAAAGCAAGTGAGCACGCTGCAAGAATGACGGCGATGAAAAACGCGACAGACAACGCGAAGGAACTTATCGATTCACTTTCGCTTTCTTACAACCGCGCTCGCCAAGCAGCCATCACACAAGAAATTACGGAAATTGTCGGCGGAGCAGCCGCTTTAGAATAGAAAGATTTTGTCAGGAGGGATAGCGATGAAGAAAGGACGCGTTAGCCAGGTATTAGGACCGGTCGTCGACGTGCGTTTTGAAGACGGTCATTTGCCTGAAATTTATAATGCGATTAAAATTTCACAGCCAGCTGCAAGTGAAAATGAAGTAGGTATTGATTTAACGCTTGAGGTCGCTCTTCATTTAGGCGATGATACAGTCCGTACAATCGCAATGGCATCTACGGATGGTGTTCAGCGCGGAATGGAAGCTGTTGATACAGGAGCGCCAATCTCAGTACCAGTTGGTGATGTAACACTCGGCCGTGTATTTAACGTACTCGGAGAAAATATTGATTTGAATGAGCCAGTTCCTGCGGATGCGAAAAAGGATCCGATTCACAGACAGGCGCCTTCATTTGATCAGCTTTCAACAGAAGTTGAAATTCTTGAAACAGGTATTAAAGTTGTTGACTTGCTTGCTCCATACATCAAGGGCGGTAAGATCGGATTATTCGGCGGTGCCGGTGTAGGTAAAACCGTATTAATCCAGGAATTAATCAACAACATCGCGCAAGAGCATGGCGGTATCTCTGTATTCGCCGGTGTAGGGGAGCGTACTCGTGAAGGGAACGACCTTTTCTACGAAATGAGCGACTCTGGCGTAATCAACAAAACAGCCATGGTATTTGGACAAATGAACGAGCCGCCGGGCGCACGTATGCGTGTTGCTTTGACAGGCCTTACAATGGCTGAGCACTTCCGTGATGTACAAGGACAGGACGTACTGTTCTTCATCGATAACATTTTCCGTTTCACACAAGCGGGTTCAGAGGTTTCAGCCCTTCTTGGCCGTATGCCTTCAGCGGTTGGTTATCAGCCGACGCTTGCAACTGAGATGGGTCAGCTCCAAGAGCGTATCACGTCTACTAACGTTGGATCAGTTACATCTATCCAGGCGATCTACGTGCCTGCCGATGACTACACTGACCCGGCGCCGGCAACTACGTTCGCTCACTTGGATGCGACAACAAACCTTGAGCGTAAGTTAACTGAAATGGGTATTTACCCTGCGGTTGATCCGTTGGCTTCTACATCTCGCGCCCTTGCTCCTGAAATTGTCGGAGAAGAGCATTATGCGGTTGCCCGTGAAGTACAGTCAACACTTCAGCGTTACAAAGAGCTTCAAGATATCATTGCAATTCTCGGTATGGATGAATTGAGTGATGAAGACAAGCTTGTCGTTCAACGCGCACGCCGCATTCAGTTCTTCCTTTCTCAAAACTTCCACGTGGCTGAACAGTTCACTGGACAAAAAGGTTCTTACGTGCCTGTAAAAGAAACGGTTCAAGGTTTCAAAGAAATCTTAGCCGGCAAATACGACCATCTTCCTGAAGATGCGTTCCGTCTTGTAGGCCGTATCGAAGAAGTTGTTGAGAAAGCAAAAGAAATGGGTGTAGAAGTTTAATCTGGTCCTAGGAGGGTAAAAGCATGAAGACCGTTAAAGTCAATATCGTTACTCCCGACGGCCCAGTATACGATGCGGATATCGAAATGGTGAGTGTGAGAGCCGAAAGCGGCGATCTCGGTATTTTGCCAGGTCATATTCCAACCGTGGCTCCTCTTAAAATCGGCGCTGTCCGTCTGAAAAAAGACGGGCAGACTGAATTGGTTGCCGTCAGCGGCGGATTTGTAGAAGTCCGTCCTGATCAGGTTACCATCCTTGCCCAGGCTGCTGAGACAGCGGAAGGCATCGATAAAGAGCGCGCTGCAGCTGCACGTCAGCGGGCGCAGGAGCGTTTGAATTCTCAATCAGATGATACTGACATTCGTCGGGCTGAGCTTGCGTTACAGCGGGCTTTGAACAGATTGGATGTAGCAGGGAAATAAGAAAAAATCCTTCTCTTTATGAGAAGGATTTTTTTATGATCGCACAAGAGAATCAAACAGCGACAAAAGCGGCTGACTCTCTTTTTGCCGCAAGTATAAACGATCACAGCAATTCATGGTATGCCATGATTTGCGATGTCTTCTAAAGCCCATTGTATAAGCGCCGTCTGTATACGGGTAAGGCTTTACGATCCATTCAGCATCTTCATGGTGGGCAATCACGCAATCTATAAGATAAACACTGATCATTTTCTCGAATTCTTCAATAGGAAGATTCCAATCAGCAAGCAAAAGCTCTTGTATACTTTGAAAATAAAGGTTTTCAAGCTCTTCAAGGCTTTCTCTCGTATAGGTAAGAGAAATGTTATAAAACTGACACAATTCATTCAGTTCTTCAATCTGTGACTGTCTATAATCATAATAGAATGCAATTGCTTCCCATTCCTGATCAAAAATTGGCAGGTCCTCACCGTATTGCTTTTCAGGCTGAAAAAAAGAATGATTCACATTTGCCAGCTCCTTTCCAACAAAGTATACCATGTAAAAGAATCGCACTTTAAGCGGGGATTAGCCCTATATTTGGCTGATTATTCCATTCTGTATAAAATGTATCATCTTTATCTGTGCTTCTTATATAATAAGAAAGGGTATAAACGCGGAGAAAGGATGAAAGGAGTGGAATAGATGAGTGTATTGGGGCAGCAGGCTGCAATTGGCATTGTCGTTCACCTGATTTTTATAGCGGTGACTTGGTGGGCGCTGCAAGCCGTCAATATCGATCCGTTAATCAAAAAAGGCAAAGTCGTGCAGGCAAGACTCCTGATGATTTTGCTGACAATCGCCATTGGAACAACCGTTGCGAATTTCTTTTTAGATTACCTCAATTATTCACAGCAGCTTCCCTATCTATTTTAATAGGTTTTGAACATCATAATCATGGGAATGGTTGGGGAAGCAGGTTGAAGCGAATAGCTCGAGTTTTGACGAAGATTTTTACGTATGGCGCCTCTTGCCTCCGGTAAAACTGGGGATAAGGGGGAGAGATGAACATGAAGAAAAAACAAGTAAGCTACGCCATTATCATATCCGTGATGTTAAGCTTCGTCATTGCTATTTTCCATACAATTCATGCGAGTGAGTTAACGCCGTTAGCACAAATTGCAGAGGGGATGGAACGCCAAGATGTGTCAATAGATAAGTGGACATTGCATGCAAAACAAAACATGTCGCTGACCAAGAAAGAATTTTATAAAAAAGTGCAACATTTAAAATCAGAGTATCGTCAATATCATTGGGCGATTGCACAGGAAGATAAAATCGTAAAGGCAATTGGCACATATACTGACAAAAAAAATCGCACTTCTTTTAGACTGCAGCTTGTCACAACCCTCAAAAAACACAACCCAACTTCGTATTTATTATATGAGCAAATGAGTCTTGAGACACCGAATAGCTGGAATGATACATATGAACAGTTTGAACGGGAGACACTCGGGATATTCCAAGAAAAAGTAGTTATTTTTACTTGTCTAAATGGTCATTTAGATGATAATATGAATATTGTTTTGCAAAAAAAAGCAAATCAGTTATTAAAAGAATTTCAAGCAAGATCTGTAGAACATGTAGTTGAGCCAAATTTCGTTTCTATTTCTGCGTTTACAGATGAGTGGGAAGAGTACATCATGACCTCGAAACATAAAATGAATTTGCAAATTGCACTTAGAAGTGCAGGAATGGGCGGAAAACATACCGTTACGGTTGGCACACCAATCGTTACGACTGAATATTAATATAGAGAATTTAGGGACGCGGAGGGGAATACCTTGGAAAAAATCATCGTCCGCGGCGGTCAAAAGTTAAACGGCACAGTCAAAGTTGAAGGCGCTAAAAATGCCGTTTTACCTGTTATCGCTGCATCTTTATTAGCAAGTGAAGAAAAAAGCGTAATTTGTGATGTACCTACGCTCTCCGATGTATATACAATTAACGAAGTGTTGCGTCATTTAGGAGCAGATGTGCATTTTGAGAATAATGAAGTGACTGTAAATGCTTCATACGCTTTGCAAACTGAAGCACCTTTTGAATATGTTCGTAAAATGCGTGCATCTGTGCTTGTCATGGGGCCGCTTCTTGCGCGTACAGGTCATGCAAGAGTTGCGCTTCCGGGCGGATGCGCAATTGGTTCCAGACCGATTGATCAGCATTTAAAAGGTTTTGAAGCAATGGGCGCAGAAATCAAAGTCGGCAATGGCTTCATCGAAGCTGAAGTAAAAGGCCGTCTGCAAGGCGCAAAAATCTATCTGGACTTCCCAAGTGTAGGAGCTACAGAGAACCTGATTATGGCAGCCGCTCTAGCTGAAGGAACAACAACGCTGGAGAACGTGGCGAAAGAACCAGAAATCGTTGATTTAGCAAACTATATCAATGGCATGGGCGGAAAAATCCGCGGAGCGGGCACCGGCACCATCAAAATTGAAGGAGTCGAAAAGCTTCACGGCGTAAAACACCATATTATTCCTGACCGCATTGAAGCAGGGACATTTATGGTTGCCGCTGCAATTACTGAAGGAAACGTATTAGTTAAAGGAGCGGTTCCTGAACATCTCACCTCTTTAATTGCAAAAATGGAAGAGATGGGTGTAACGATTAAGGATGAAGGTGAAGGTCTGCGTGTCATCGGCCCGAAAGAACTTAAACCGATTGACATTAAAACAATGCCTCACCCAGGCTTCCCGACTGACATGCAGTCACAAATGATGGCGCTTCTGCTTCGTGCAAGCGGCACAAGCATGATTACAGAAACTGTTTTTGAAAACCGTTTTATGCATGCGGAAGAATTCCGCCGTATGAATGGTGATATCAAGATTGAAGGACGTTCTGTCATCATTAATGGCCCTGTACAGCTTCAGGGAGCTGAAGTTGCAGCGACTGATTTGCGTGCAGGTGCAGCGCTGATTCTTGCGGGGTTAGTGGCTGAAGGTCATACACGTGTTACAGAACTGAAGCACTTAGACCGCGGTTACGTTGATTTCCATAAGAAGCTTGCAGCTATTGGCGCAGACATCGAACGTGTAAATGATGAGTCTGCTTCTGAGCAAGAGAACAAAGAAGTCGTTTCTGACTTAAACGCATAAACTTACCTAAAAATCAGTATGTCACTCTGGCATACTGATTTTTTATTTTTCGTGTATTATCATCATTATGCGCAAAATAGCAAAAAAGAATACGTAAATGACAAATAAAGTTTCTGTCCAAAACGAGAGTCATATTAGCTTGTCCCTGCCCATAGACTAGACTAGAGTCGAATCCCGAGCAGGAGGCAGCTGAATATGAAACAATTCGTAATCACACTATCCGTACTATGTGCATTGATTCTCTTGATTCCCACACTCTTGGTCATACCGTTCCAGCATAACAAAGAAGCGGGGGCCAGCGTAGAATCAGGAAAGACAGCAGTCAGCACGAAACCAGCATCAAAAGGAGCGGAAACGTTGAAAGCATCGCCTGTTTCTATTCCCGTCTATCGAACCGCAAATCAATCCGTAGAAGACATTCCGCTTGAAGAGTATGTGATTGGAGTCGTCGCCTCCGAAATGCCGGCAACCTTTGAATCTGAAGCGCTGAAAGCTCAGGCGCTCGCCGCCAGAACGTTTATTGTCAGACTGATGGTCTCAAATTCAGCGGTAGAGGCTCCTAAAGGCTCGCTGGTGGATGATACCCAGATGTTTCAGGTGTATAAAAGCAAAGCAGAGCTGAAAAAACAGTGGGGCGCGAGCTATGAGGGAAAACTGAAGAAAATCACAGATGCAGTTGCCAGCACGCAAGGCAAAATCTTAACGTACAACAACCAGCCGATTGAAGCCTCTTTTTTCTCCACAAGCAACGGCTACACAGAAAATGCAGAAGCCTATTGGACAAGTGCCATCCCATATTTAAAAAGCGTCAAAAGCGCTTGGGATAAAAAGTCGCCAAAATATTTGGCAACGAAAACCTTTACAGCGGCAGAATTTGAGCAAAAGCTTGGCGTCAAGCTGGATGGGTCTGGCACAGTCGGAAAGATTACCGGAGAGACACCGGGCCATCAGGTCGCAACAGCCGTTATTAACGGCAAGACGCTGAAAGGAAGAGACATACGCGAAAAGCTGGGCCTTAATTCAGCCGATTTTGATTGGGAGCGAAACGGAGACACGATTACAGTCACGACGAAAGGATTTGGCCACGGTGTCGGGATGAGCCAATATGGCGCGAATTTTATGGCGAAAGAAGGCAAAACGGTTGATCAAATTGTGAAGTACTATTACCAAGGCACACAAATTTCAGACGCAGATTCGTTTTTGAATAAATATATGGCGAGGAAGTAAAAAAAGACGCTCACTGAGCGTCTTTTTCTGTTCCTGAATGTCTTTTATCTAAGGGCGGTTAAAACTGTTTAGAGAAGCTCCTGACAGTCTTTAGGGTGACAAGGGAATCAATCCCTTTTTCCTGATTTATGGCTTTGAGATTGTGGTAAAGTAATCCACATTTATCGACAGACTTCGACAGACTCATATAACGAAAGCCGAAAGGCCGACAATCATCTATTTTCATCATAGCGTTAGGCGGAAATCACTAATAAAAACAAAGGTTTCTATGCAAAAGTAAACAACAGCAATGGGGAAGCCCGCCCTATTTATTTCTCTGTTTTTGTCGATTACGATTAGTTATGTTCAGCGTTGAACATCTGCACGCAGAAACAAACTTGTAAAGGGGTACGAACATGAAGAAAAGATTTTCACTGATCATGATGACAGGCTTGCTATTTGGATTAACTTCACCTGCTTTTGCGGCTGAAAAGAAAGAATCGGAGGCTGAAGCTCCGGCAAACGTGGCAGTATTGCTTGATGCCAGCGGAAGCATGGCGAAAAGAATAGACGGTGTATCTAAATTTAATTCAGCTAAAAAAGAAATTTCTAAGTTTGCAAGCTCACTGCCGGAAGGAACTCAGGTGAAAATGAGCGTGTTTGGTTCAGAAGGAAACAATAAAAATTCCGGAAAAGTTCAGTCATGTGAAGCTATCCGCAACGTATACGGCTTCCAAAGCTTTAACGAGCAAAGCTTCCTCAATTCTCTCAATGCAATTGGGCCGACTGGCTGGACGCCAATTGCCAAAGCGCTGAACGAGGCGAAATCTTCTTTTGACCAGCTTGACACTAAAGGGGAAAAAGTGGTGTATCTGCTGACAGACGGTGAGGAAACGTGCGGAGGAAATCCAATTAAAACAGCAAAAGAACTGCATAAAGACAATATCACTGTTAATGTGATCGGTTTTGATTATAAAGAGGGATATAAAGGCCAGCTGAACGCGATTGCGAAAGTAGGCGGCGGTGAATACTTCCCTGCTTATACTCAAAAAGATGTTGAGAAAATCTTCACTCAGCAATCACTGATGTTATCTAAATAAGAAAAAAGAGGCTGATGAAGGTCAGCCTCTTTTTTTATGTAACAAAATTTTCAAAAGTGATGAGCTGTCTGCCTGTAGTATAGTAGCAGATTTCCGTTTTATAACATGATTACGGCGAAAAAAGAATGAAGGATGTCACAATCTGTTTATGCTTTCTAGGCGAAAATGTCTAAAAAAGATCGGCGTTTCAAGCGATTTTGTACAGGAAGTGAAAGCGGCACAAAAGGCAGCTTGTCCTATATCTTTTTGCATTTTCATATTCTAGCATAAAGAAGAATCCAACTATAGTTGGAAAATATGATAAAGAAAGGAAGAAAAACATGAAAAAATTGCTGGCTGCCGGTATCATTGGATTGCTGACTGTCTCCTTTGCATCTCCGTCTTTTGCCGCTGAAAAACAGGCTGACACAAATGTAGCGGTTTTGTTTGACGGAAGCGGAAGCATGGTTCAAAAAACAGGGGGAGAGCGCAAAATAGACATTGCGAAAAAATCAGTAAAGTCTTTTGCCGAGCTGCTTCCAAAGGATACAAATCTCATGCTTCGCGTTTTCGGACATGCTGGAAACAATAAACTGTCCGGCAAAGCTCTTTCATGCAGCACGACGGAAACCATTTACGGTCTTCACCCATATGAAGGATCGCTGTTTGACAATTCATTGAGTGAAATCAAGCCGACTGGCTGGACACCGATTGCCAAAGCACTTTCAGATACAAGAAAAGAATTTGAAGCATTTGACGCTGACGGGAAAAACGTGGTGTATTTAATCACTGACGGTGAGGAAACGTGCGGCGGAGATCCAGCGGCGGAAATTGCAAAGCTTCGTGAAGCGAATGTGGATACGATTGTAAACATCATTGGCTTCAACTTTGATGTCAAAGGAAATGAAGAGATGAAACAGGCGGCTGTTGCTGGCGGCGGAGAATATATTTCAGCGAACAGCGCGGACGAGTTTGAACAGGCTTGGGAAAAAGAAGCACAAAAATTTACTGAGTAATCGTATGAGTGAAGGCGCTCCCCCAGGCGCCTTTTTCTATTGGTTTAAAAACGATCGGTGCGGGAATGATACCCTTAAAAGGGGTTGAACAGATGAGATTATTAGGAATGATTTTTCTTATAGCCGCCGTGGCGTTTATATTACTCGGTGTTTTTCTAAAATTGGCAGCCTTCTTTTTTGTCAGTATGCTCACCTTGATCGCGGCCGTTGTGCTGTTTACGATCCTGAAAAAGAATCGGCATAATCAAACATAGAGCCCTTTATATAGAGGGCTCTTTTTATGTCTCAGGATTCGACAAAATCCGAGGAGTGTGAAAAAATATAAAGGCAGGAACATTGCGGAGGGGAAGAGACATTGAACGATAAAGTAACTGCGGTCAGGGATGTATGGCGCTATGAACAAGGGGAAATGAGCAAAATAGAAGACCGGATGGTAACGGAATACCCTTTGACAGTGATACTGAACGGAAGTGAATTTGTGACGCTCGTTTGTACGCCGGAGCATATCAAAGAGCTTGTCATCGGATTTCTCGCATCAGAGGGTGTAATACGATTTCAAAAAGAGATTAAAAGGTTTACAATAGATGAAAGTCTCGGTTTTGTTTATGTCGACCTCGTTCATCCTGAGACATTGGATCAAAAGGATTATACGAAACGGGTGATCGGGTCATGCTGCGGAAAGGGCCGCCATTTTTACTTTCAGCAGGATGTCAAAACCGCAAAAACGGCTGTCAGCCAAATCAAGATATCGCCTGAAGCGTGTCTGGCGCTTATGAAAGACATGCAACAAGGGAGCGGAACGTTTCAGGATACGGGTGGCGTCCACAATGCGGCGCTTTGTGACACAGAGAAATTGCTCCTGATGCGCACTGATATCGGCCGGCACAACGCACTTGATAAATTATACGGACACTGTCTTCTGAACGGGATGTCCGTCCGCGACAAACTGATTGTGTTCAGCGGCAGAATCTCATCAGAAGTCCTGTTAAAAGCGGCAAAAATCGGTGTGTCGATTGTCATTTCCAAATCGGCCCCAACGGAGCTTGCGATTCAAATGGCGGAAGAATTAAATATTACAGCGATCGGATTTGTCAGAAACGGATCGTTTAATGTATATACACACCCTGAGAGAATCGGGGGATAGGAAGGGGCTGTAGCTATGAATACAGAATCGCGTCAGATGTTGGATAAAAGGAACAGACCGCTGAGAGACCTTCGCATTTCTGTTACAGACCGCTGCAACTTCCGATGCACGTACTGTATGCCCGCCGAATTATTCGGCCCGGATTATCCTTTTTTAAAGAAAGAGGAGCTGCTTTCATTTGAGGAGCTGGAACGGCTTGCGACGCTGTTTGTCACAAGGTTCGGTGTTGAAAAAATCCGCTTAACCGGCGGAGAGCCTCTCATGAGAAAAGATATGCCCGAATTAATCAAAAAACTGGCCCGCATTCCGGGTGTCCGTGACATTGCGATGACGACAAACGGATCACTGCTGCCTGTTTATGCGGAGAGACTCAAGGAAGCCGGGCTGAAACGGGTCACAGTCAGCCTTGATTCTTTAGAGGACGAGCGGTTTAAAAAGATAAACGGACGCGGGATTTCTGTCAGCAAGGTGCTGGAAGGCATTGAAGCGGCGAAGCAAGCGGGGCTCGGTGTGAAAATCAACATGGTCGTCCAAAAGGGCGTCAATGAAAAAGATATTCTGCCTATGGCGCGTTATTTTAAAGAAAAAGGACATATCCTGAGATTCATTGAATTTATGGACGTGGGCAACACCAACCAATGGGAAAAGAAGGACGTCATGACAAAGGCGGAAATCATTGATTTGATCAATGAACAGATGCCTGTTGAGCCGGCAGCGCCTAATTATAAAGGCGAAGTGGCTTCAAGATTCCGCTACTTGGACGGATCTGGAGAAATCGGCGTCATATCATCTGTATCTGATGCGTTCTGCGGATCGTGCAACAGGGCTCGTCTTTCTGCGAGAGGAGAGCTGTTTACCTGCTTATTCGCTTCAAGCGGATTTGACCTCAGAGCGCCGGTTCGGCAGGGGTTAAGCGATCACGAACTGTCAGAGATGATCGGCAAAGTGTGGAAAAACCGCATCGATCAATATTCGGTCGATCGTACGCTATCAAAAGCATCCGGCAAAAAGAAAGTGGAAATGTCTTATATTGGCGGTTAATATGAAATGAAAGAGCTTATCGGCGTGTCCGGTAAGCTTTTTTGATGAAAAAGCTTATGTGCAAAAAATACATACAAAAACCGAAATATATAAGGATAGGCATAAAGAAGGAATCATTGTAAGAAAATTTTAATTCCAAAGCCATACATTATGATAAAATATAACCAATTAGAAAACAGAAAGGGTTGGAGGGGCATGGCCGCGTACGAGATCCCGTCATCTCAAGTAGGAGTGAAAATCAATAAGTGGTATAAGCATATTTTAGCATTTCAAGTGGCTGATGCCGTTAAGCTGAAGGAAGAGATTGATCAAGACATAGAACATATGGAAGAGGATCAGCTGCTTCTCCTGTATTATCAGCTGATCAGTTACCGGCACCAAATTATGCTGGATTATGTAAAGCCCGACCTGCACGAGGAATCTCAGCTTCAATATCGAGAATTGATCCAAACGCTGGAAAGCAATCAGGACAGCATCTCCGGATTATCTGAGTATTATTTTCACTTGTTCAGAGGAATGTACGAATTTGAACAGAACAATTACATCTCGGCTATATCCTTTTATCGGAAAGCTGAGAAGATGCTTGCGTTTGTAGAAGATGAAATTGAAAGAGCGGAATATCATTTTAAAGTGGCGGAAGTCTTTTATATCATGAAGCAGACGCACTTTTCCATGAACCACGCCGTACAGGCGCTTGAGACGTACAAGGCTCACGATTTTTACAGAGTCAGAAGAATTCAATGCCATTTCGTCATATCAGGAAACTACATTGACTACAGAAACTATGAAAAAGCGCTGGAGCACTTGGATGACGCATATCGTCTGGCTTTATTGGAAGGGCAGCCCCGTTTGATCGGCTCAGCCCTCTATAACATCGGGAATTGCTATGATGACAAAGGAGAGCTGGATCAAGCTGCGGAATACTTTGAAAAAGCGCTTCCTGTCTTTGAAGAGCATCAGCTGGAACAGCTTCCGAAAGCGCTATTCAGCCTGACTCGCGTTCTTTTCAAAAAACAAGATGTCCAAGCTGCGATGCGGTACTACGAAAAAGGGATTGCCATCGCCCAAAAACGAAACGACTTCTTCAGTCTGGCAAAATATAAATTTCTGCAGGCCTTATATGTGGAATCTGTCAATTTGGATATGATTCAAGAAGTATTTGACTATATGGAAGAAAAAGCCCTTTACGTATATATTGAAGAATTCGCTTTGGATGCTGCCTCCTATTTCAGTCATCGCGAACACTACAAAGAAGCGGTGTATTTTTATGAAAAAGCGGTCAGCATGAGAGAGATGATTCAAAGGAACGATTGTTTATATCAAGTGTGAGACGAAACCATCTGCTGCCAGATGGTTTTTTTATATGCAAAAAAAGGGGAGCATCGGAACGTTTATTTCCGGGGAGAACAGGAAAAATCGCTACATATTGCTTTTGAACACAAACGTCAAAATGGCAGGGTCCAGACGGTGCCGGAGTCTATGACAAGCGTGAGGGGGAATTTGATGTTTGGTTTCAATGATATGGTGAAGTTTCTGTGGTCTTTCCTCATTGTTCTGCCGCTTGTATCGATCATACATGTTTCAGGGCACAGCTTTATGGCTTTTATTTTTGGCGGAAAAGGATCATTGGATATTGGAATGGGCAAAACGCTGCTCAAGATTGGGCCGATACGGATCAGAACGATCTATTTTATGGATTCTTTTTGCCGGTATGGTGAGCTGAAAATCGACAATCGGTTCTCACATGCACTCGTGTATGCCGGGGGCTGCCTGTTTAACCTGTTAACGATTTTTACGGTCAACTTGCTGATTTTACACAGTGTATTAAAGCCGAATGTGTTTTTCTATCAGTTTGTCTATTTTTCTACGTATTACGTGTTTTTCGCCCTGCTTCCGGTACGGTATTCAGAGAAAAAGTCATCCGACGGGCTGGCAATATACAAGGTGCTTCGCTATGGAGAGCGCTACGAAATCGATAAATAACATTCAAATGTTTACCGCCTGTCAGATCGGGAAGGTAACAAGTACACACCTAATTGAAGGGAGAGAATCAAAATGGGTAACGATAGTGTAAAAGATAAAATGAAAGGCGGCTTAAATAAAGCCAAAGGAGAAGTGAAGGATAAAGTCGGAGATATGACCGATAAAGCGGATATGCAGGCTGAAGGCAAAAAAGATAAGGCGAAAGGCGAGATCCAAAAGGATATCGGGAAAGCAAAGGATACATTCGCAGATAAAGATTAATCATACGGAAGAGGCAGGAAACGATATGTTTCCTGCCTTTTTTGTTGATGTGAATAAATATAACAAAAAAAGCAATCGATTTGGTTAAGGTATCTAAAATTTCTAAATATTCTTTGAATTAATGAACCTCTTCTATATAATAATGACATAAGTTGTTAACTTTTATAACATCGATTGGTGAAAATCAGACAAAGGGAGGTTCTGAATGAAAAACAAAGGGGTTGGAATACAGGCTGTTTTTCAGTTGTTTCTGATCATGGTTTTGATGACGGGATGTACTGCGCCCAAGAAAGTGTCGGAAGCCAGCGGGGCTGCGAAAAAAACAGTTGAAATCGACACAAGCGGGGATTCAGTGAAGGTCGGGATTCTTCACTCATTAAGCGGGACAATGGCGATCAGCGAAGTGTCCGTCCATGATGCAGAGCTAATGGCTATTAACGAAATCAATCAAAAAGGCGGAGTTCTCGGCAAAAAGCTAGAGCCCGTCGTAGAAGACGGCGCCTCAGACTGGCCTACATATGCGGAAAAAATGAGAAAGCTGCTTCAGCAGGATAAAGCGGCTGCTGTTTTTGGCGGGTGGACGTCAGCAAGCCGCAAAGCCATGCTTCCGGTTGTGGAGCAAAATAATGGGCTTTTATTCTATCCGGTACAGTACGAAGGAATGGAGTCATCACCTAATATTGTTTATACCGGAGCAACGACAAATCAGCAAATTGTGCCGGCTGTCGATTGGCTGCTGAAGAAGAAGGGGAAGACCTTCTTTCTGATTGGATCAGATTATGTGTTCCCGAGAACAGCCAACAAAATCATTAAAGCGCAAGTGAAGGCGGCCGGAGGAGAAATTGCCGGTGAAGAGTATACGCCGCTCGGCCACACGAATTACAGTACGCTCGTCAGCAAAATCAAAGAAAAACAGCCCGATGTCATTTTTAATACATTAAACGGTGACAGCAACGTGGCGTTTTTCAAACAGCTGAAAGATGCTGGGATATCGGCCGACGATATGCCTGTCATGTCGGCAAGTGTCGCTGAGGAAGAAATTCGGGGGATCGGCCCTGATGTGCTAAAAGGACATTATGCGGTGTGGAATTACTTCCAGACAACCAATACGAGCGAAAATCAAACATTCGTGAAGAACTATAAAAAAATGAACGGCGATAGCCGGGTGACGAGCGATCCGATTGAAGCCGGTTATAATGCGGTCTATCTCTGGGCAGCGGCTGTTGAAAAAGCCAAGTCCTTTGATGTCGATAAGGTGAAGAAAGCGGCTGACGGGATTTCATTCAAGGCTCCGGGCGGCACAGTGAAAATTGACGGGGATACACAGCATCTTTACAAAACGGTCAGAATCGGACAGATCACGGGGGATGGACAGTTTAAAGAAGTATGGAACTCAGGTGATCCTGTAAAACCTGATCCGTACCTAAAAACGTACGACTGGGCAAAGGGGTTATCTAAATAAATCAAAGCCGTTTGCGGGGGAGGAGGCGGAGCATGTCTGTCGTCGTGACTCAATTATTTAACGGGATCAGTCTCGGTTCTATTTTGATTCTCATTGCGATTGGATTGGCCGTTACATTCGGTTTGATGAACATTATTAATATGGCGCACGGTGAGCTGATTATGGCAGGAGCCTATACGACATATGTTGTTCAGCAGCTATTTTTAAGCTATTTGCCGGCTTCTCTGTTTTCTTACTATTTTTTAATCGCGATCATCATGGCGTTTGCGGTTGCGGCGCTTATAGGGATTGTCATTGAAAAAGTGATTGTCAGTCGATTATATGACCGTCCGCTCGACAGCCTTTTGGCGACGTGGGGGGTGAGCTTAATTCTGCAGCAGGCGGCCAGATCGATTTTTGGCGCGCCGAATGTGGCCGTCAAGTCTCCTGAGTGGCTGACGGGAGGAGTGACGCTTTTTTCCGTTACCTTTCCGTATAAAAGGCTGTTTATTTTGGCGCTCGTTCTTTTTACGCTGGCGCTGCTCGGATTGTATTTGTTTAAAAGCTCTGCGGGGCGGCGGATGCAGGCTGTTACGCTGAACCGGAGCATGGCATCGTGTCTTGGTGTATCTGTGCGAAAAACAGATACATTGGCTTTCGCACTCGGAAGCGGACTGGCCGGTATCGCGGGGAGCTCACTCACCTTGCTTGGTTCGATCGGGCCTACTCTCGGTTCGTCATACCTTGTTGATGCCTTCATGATCGTCATATTAGGCGGAATCGGAAAATTAAAAGGAACGATTATCGGCGCGGTGACGGTCGGTTTGCTGAGCACATTCGTTGAATATTCCACAAGCGCTACGATTGCAAAGGTTGTCGTGTTTGCCTTTATTATTCTCTTTCTGCAATGGCGGCCTTCAGGTCTTGCGAGTGTCAGAACGAGATTACTTGATTAGGAGGGAACCGGATGAAGCGGTTTTCACAATTCAGTCCGTATCTTGTGATGTTTGCCCTTTTTATCGCCGCTCCGTTCTTTCTGCAGGAGTTTCGATTAGGGCTGTTGGCGAAGTTTTTATGCTTCGCGATTGTAGCGGTCGGCATTTGCCTGATTTGGGGATATACAGGCATTTTGAGTTTGGGGCATGGCGTCTTTTTCGGATTGGGTGCTTACTGCATGGCCATGTACTTAAAGATAGAGGCTTCGCCGTCAGGTATACCTGATTTTATGGAGTGGACCGGCGTCAATGAATTGCCGTGGATTTGGACAATGTTCAGGTATCCTTTTGCTGCGATTGCCGCGGCTGTCATTGTGCCTGTCTTTCTGGCCTTTTTACTCGGTTACTTTACCTTCCGCAACAATATAAAGGGTGTTTATTTTTCGTTGATCTCTCAGGCTGTGGTGGTGGTGGTTGTCACATTGTTCATCGGCAGCCAGGAAATCACCGGCGGAACGAATGGCCTCACGAATTTCTATACCATTTTTCAATATGCTCTGGCCGATCCTGCAATGAAGCAGATCCTGTATTTTACGACAGTCTTTTTCCTCTGTGTTTCTGTCATGTTCGCTTTGTTTCTGACGAGAAGCCGTTTTGGACGGCTGTTGCAGGCGGTGCGTGACGGAGAAAACAGGGTCCGTTTTTTCGGGTATCATTCCACCAATTTTAAAGTGTTTATTTACTGTGTATCCGCTGCGATGGCGGGGATTGCCGGGATGCTGTTTGTGCTTCAGGACGGGATGATCTCACCGGAAATGATGGGCATCATCCCTTCGGTGGAAATGGTGCTGTGGGTGGCGATCGGCGGCCGGCACTCCATTTTCGGAGCGGTGCTTGGCGCGCTGTTAACGAACGGCATGAAAAGCTATTTAAGCGAATATTATCCTGACATTTGGCTGTACTTTCTCGGCGCGCTGTTTATCATCGTCGTGCTCTATATGCCAAAAGGGATTGTCGGGCTGTTCGAGAAGCTTAGAACCCAGCTTTCTTCCTCGAAAAAGAAAGGAGCGGCTGCTTATGAAACCGATACTTACCTGCCGTGACGTAAGGGTTGAGTTTGACGGGTTTTGGGCTTTGCAGGGCGCTGATATCAGCGTGCAGGAATGCGATATCCATTTTCTGATTGGGCCGAACGGCGCCGGAAAAACGACTTTGCTGGACATTATTTGCGGCAAAACAAAGCCGCATTCGGGCGAAGTTCTGTTTCAGGAAACGAATGAATTGACAAAGGCTCGGGAATATCAGATCGCCAAACTGGGGGTCGCCCGGAAGTTTCAGGCACCGAGTGTTTTTACACAGCTGACGGTGTTTGAAAACCTCGAGCTTGCCATGAAACAGAAAAAAACGATCCTTTCATTGCTGACAGCGCGTATGACGAAACAGCAAAGTGACAGAATCATAGACATCTTGCGGCTGGTTGGGTTAGACGAAAAGCGGGATATAACAGCTGGCAGCCTGTCACATGGACAGAAGCAATGGCTTGAGATCGGGATGCAGCTCGCCATGGAGCCGAAGCTTTTGCTGCTGGATGAACCGATTGCTGGCATGACGGGAAAGGAGCGGGAAAAAACCGGAGCCCTGCTTGAAGAAATCGCGAAAACGTGCTCTGTTCTGATTGTCGAGCACGATATGGATTTTGTGCGCTCATTTTCCAGAAAAGTCACGGTGATGCATGAAGGCAAAGTGCTTTGTGAAGGGTCGATGGATGACATTACAAGCAATGAAGAGGTGGCAGCGGTGTATTTAGGAAGGAGCGGTGTGTCATGATTGCCGTCAGCAATGTAACGTCTGGTTACGATCAATCGATGGTTTTGCACAATTTCAGCATGGAGGTTCGTCCAGGGCAAATTGTCGCTGTATTAGGCCGAAACGGAGTTGGCAAATCCACTTTGCTGAAAACAATCATAGGCCTGCTTCCTGCTAAACAGGGGGATATTTGTTTCAATCAAACGTTTGTTCAAAACGAAAAGGCGGAAACACGGGCAAAAGCGGGGATTGCGTATGTTCCGCAGGGAAGAGACATCTTTTCCTCCTTAACCGTTCGTGACAACCTGCTGCTCGGGGAAGAGCCGCTTCCGCGGAAGGACCGGACGGGGCAGATCAAGGAAGAGATTTTTCAGTGGTTTCCCGTTTTGAAGGAGATGCTTGACCGCAAAGGCGGCGATTTAAGCGGAGGCCAGCAGCAGCAGCTTGCAATTGCCAGAGCGCTGATGGGAAATCCAAAAATTATTTTACTAGATGAACCAATGGAAGGGATTCAACCTTCAATTGTCGAACTAATCAGACACGTTATCGTAGAAATTTCCAGAAAAAAAGACATGTCCGTTATATTAGTCGAGCACAGTCTGGAAAACGCGTTAACCTGTGCTGACTACCTTTATGTGATCGACAGGGGAACGGTTGTTGACCATGGAAAGGCCGATGAAGAAACGGCACGCCGCTTTGAAAGGCATCTTACTGTATGATCTTCATTCTGAAGAAAGGGAGGTGATGTCCCGCCTGCATGTTCCGCAAATTCGTAGTAACCGCATCCGCTTTATATGACAAAAGAAGGAGGACTACAGATGAAACTGACACCGGTTGAACAAGAGAAATTGCTCATTTTTGCAGCGGGGGAATTAGCCAAACAGCGAAAGGCGCGGGGCGTTCTGCTGAACTATCCTGAGGCTGCCGCTTATATCACCTGTTTTATCATGGAAGGCGCACGTGACGGGAAGGGAGTAGCGGAGCTGATGGAAGCCGGCCGCCATGTGTTAACGGAAAAAGATGTAATGGAGGGTGTGCCTGAGATGCTGGACAGCATTCAGGTGGAGGCCACATTTCCGGATGGAGTGAAGCTTGTCACGGTACATCAGCCAATTTCTGCGGAGGTGAAGTCATGAAGCCGGGAGCATTCCAGATTGCTGAGGGAACGATTGCGATTAATGAAGGCCGCGAGACACGGGAGGTAGCGGTAAAAAACACCGGATCACGCTCCATTCAAGTCGGCTCGCATTTTCATTTTGCAGAAGCCAACGGGGCATTATCATTTGATCGCGAGCAGGCGATCGGCATGCGCCTTGATGTTCCATCAGGCACGTCGGTCCGTTTTGAGCCGGGCGAGCAGAAAACGGTCACGCTTGTGGAAATCGGAGGACGAAAGACAATAAGAGGCCTGAATGCAATGGCCGACACGTTTATCGATGAACGCGGCAAAGAAAAAACGTTAGCCAACTTAAAACAAGCCGGCTGGATGGAGGGTGTAATCCGATGAAAATGTCACGGGAGCAATATGCGGAGCTGTTTGGCCCGACAACGGGCGATAAAATCAGATTGGGCGATACAGATTTATGGATCGAAGTCGAAAAGGATTTCACCGTATATGGTGAAGAAATGATCTTTGGCGGCGGAAAAACGATCCGGGACGGCATGGGCCAAAACGGCAGAATCACAGGGAAAGACGGCGCTTTGGACTTGGTCATCACCAACGTCGTGCTATTGGATTATACAGGCATTGTTAAAGCGGATGTCGGTGTGAAAGACGGCCGGATTGTTGGCGTCGGAAAAAGCGGCAACCCTGATATCATGGACGGAGTCGATCCGCATATGGTCATCGGCGCCGGTACAGAGGTGATTTCCGGTGAAGGAAAAATTTTAACAGCCGGAGGAGTGGACACGCACATTCATTTTATTTGTCCTCAGCAGATGGAAGTTGCGCTTTCTTCAGGTGTGACGACTCTTTTGGGAGGCGGAACAGGCCCAGCTACAGGAAGCAAAGCGACAACATGTACGTCCGGCGCGTGGTATATGGCAAGGATGCTGGAAGCGGCAGAGGAGTTTCCGATCAATGTCGGCTTCTTAGGAAAAGGGAATGCATCCGATAAAGCGCCGCTGATCGAGCAGGTCGAAGCAGGCGCCATCGGCCTTAAGCTTCATGAAGACTGGGGCACGACGCCAAGCGCCATCAAAACGTGTATGGAAGTCGTGGATGAGGCTGATATTCAAGTCGCCATTCATACCGATACGATTAACGAAGCGGGCTTCCTGGAAAACACGCTCGACGCGATCGGGGACCGGGTCATTCATACTTATCACATTGAAGGAGCCGGCGGCGGCCATGCCCCGGATATTATGAAGCTCGCCTCTTATGCTAACATTCTGCCGTCATCCACAACGCCAACCATTCCTTATACCGTTAATACGATGGATGAGCATCTTGATATGATGATGGTCTGCCACCATTTAGATGCGAAAGTGCCTGAAGATGTGGCGTTCAGCCATTCAAGAATCAGGGCTGCGACCATTGCGGCAGAGGACATTCTCCATGATATCGGTGCGATCAGCATGACATCATCGGATTCCCAAGCGATGGGGCGGGTCGGAGAAGTGATCATCCGAACGTGGCAGGTAGCTGACAAAATGAAAAAGCAGCGCGGGGCTCTTGCCGGCGAAAACGGAAATGACAATGTGCGCGCAAAACGCTACATTGCCAAATACACGATTAATCCAGCGATTACTCACGGGCTCAGCCATGAAGTCGGTTCGGTGGAAAAAGGGAAGCTTGCTGATCTCGTTCTGTGGGACCCGGTATTTTTTGGCGTAAAGCCGGAACTGGTTTTAAAGGGCGGCATGATTGCACGTGCGCAAATGGGAGATCCGAACGCATCCATCCCGACTCCGGAACCGGTGTTTATGCGGCAAATGTATGCGTCTTACGGAAAAGCCAATCGCTCAACCTCCATTACATTTATGTCTCAGGCAAGCATAGAGCTGGGTGTGGCGGAAAGCTTAGGGCTGGAAAAAAGAATTTCTCCTGTCAAGAATATCAGAAAGCTGAGCAAGCTGGATATGAAATTGAACTCAGCTTTGCCGAAGATCGAAGTTGATCCAAAAACCTATCAGGTCTTCGCTGACGGAGAGGAACTGTCTTGCCAGCCTGTCGATTATGTTCCGCTTGGACAAAGATATTTCTTATTCTGACAAGACGCGGCCGGAGTGCATCCGGCCGTACTATTGACTCAAAACGGTGCACAAAAACCCCGCATTTAGTGTATATTAGATGTTGACAAACGAATTAAATGTAACTATTATAGTTACAACGGTGGTGAAAAAACATGATTAACAGCCGTCTTGCTGTTGCCATTCATATTTTATCCCTCATTTCGATGGATGAAAAAACATCTTCAGAAATCATTGCTGACAGCGTCAACACGAATCCGGTTGTCGTGCGAAGAATGATCAGCCTGCTGAAAAAGGCAGATATTCTCACATCACGCGCCGGGGTGCCGGGTGCAAGCCTCAAAAAAGATCCGGCCGATATTTCTCTATTAGAAGTATATCGGGCTGTCCAAAAGCAAGAAGAACTCTTTGCGGTTCATGAGAATCCGAATCCGAAATGTCCGGTAGGGAAAAAAATTCAGAACGCACTGGATGAAACATTTGAAAGTGTGCAAAAAGCGATGGAAAATGAATTGGCAAGCAAGTCATTAAAAGATGTTATGAATCATCTCTTTTAATCAAAAGGGATGACTTCTCACCGCCAACATGTAACTGAAATTGTTACAAATAAGGAGGAAATGAAAAATGAAAATTGGAATTATCGGAGCAAGCGGAAAAGCAGGAAGCCAGATTTTGAAAGAAGCGAAAACAAGAGGCCATGAAGTGACTGCCATCGTTCGGTCCTCTTCAAAAGTACAGGAACAGGACATAGCGATTTTGGAGAAAGATGTGTTTGAACTGACTGCAGAAGACATCAAGCCTTTCGACGTGGTCGTAAACGCATTTGGAGCAGCACCTGGCCAGGAACATCTTCATGTTGAAGCAGGCAGAGCCCTAATCAGCATCTTAAAGGATGCAAAAAACACAAGATTGCTTGTCGTCGGCGGAGCAGGAAGCCTGTTTGTTGATGAAGCCAAAACAACCCGTTTAATGGATACGCCGGAATTCCCAAAAGAATATCTGCCGACTGCATCAAATCAAGGGGAGAACCTGAAAGACTTGCAGCAGACAGACTCCATTTCTTGGACGTTCCTCAGCCCTGCGGCATTTTTTGACCCGGCAGGAAAACGGACAGGTTCTTACCAAAAAGGAAAAGACAATGTCATCGTAAACGCAAAAGGCGACAGTTATATCAGCTATGCAGATTATGCCATTGCCGTATTGGATGAGCTTGAACATCCGGCACACAAAAATGAACGCTTCACAGTGGTAAGCGAAGCGGAATAATAAAAAAACCCGGAGTCCGCTCCGGGTTTTTCTGATTAATAAGAGCTGTACGTATTATAATCGTTGAAAAGGCCGTCAGCAATTCCAAGCATTAAAAAGATGAAGAATGCGATAATCGCTAGAATGGATACAGCAATGCTCACGATTAAATAAATCCCTTGCATCTTTACAAACTTCGCATAATTCTCCAGCATTAAGTCTTCAGATTGTCCGCTATTGTGTTCAGCCATTTGGCCTGCTTCTTTAGCTGACCGCATCAAAAAGATTCCGGAAATAATTTGCAGTACGCCCGGCACGGCACCGATAAGAAAAAAGAACGCGCCTGACAGCGCGGTAATTGCGCCCATAATAATAAATAAAATGCCTGTTGCTTTTCCCCATTTTGAAATGCTGATGAGGGTTTTGTTCATGGTTTCAGGATTCATGTACACTGGCTCCCCTTTACAAAAAAATACTCACTTTTCTTTTATACACTATTTGTGAGAAGTTTTGTATATAGAAAATAATATTTTAGGGATTGACCCTGACGCAGCGTAATTGTTTACGATAAAAAAGGAGGAGGCGGCAGTTATGAAATACCAAGTCAAACAAGTGGCAGACATAGCGGGCGTCAGCATTCGGACGCTTCATCACTATGACCATATTCAGCTCCTGAATCCATCAGCGCTTACTGACGTAGGGTATCGTTTATACAGTGATGCAGATCTAGAAAGGCTGCAACAGATTTTATTTTTCAAGGAAATCGGCTTTCGTTTGGAGGATATTAAAGAGATGCTTGATCATCCGAACTTTGACCGGAAAGCGGCACTTCAGTCGCAAAAGGATATATTGATGAAGAAAAAACAAAGAATGGAAGATATGATTCAAACGATTGACAGGACGCTTCAGTCCATCGAGGGAGGAGAACATATGAATAAGAGGGATTTATTTGCGGGATTCAGCATGAAAGACATTGAGGAGCACCAGCAGACATATGCTGATGAAGTCAGAAGGCTGTATGGAAGGAAAATCGCAGAAGAAACAGAGACAAGGACATCTGCATATACGGCAGACGATTGGCGCGTGATCATGGCTGAATTTGATTCAATTTACAGACGAATTGCGGCGCGAATGGAGCACGGGCCTGATGATGCAGAGGTCCAGGCCGCTGTGGGGGCGTTTCGCGACCATATTTGTCAATATCATTACGATTGCACACTCGACATTTTCAGAGGACTTGCGGAAGTGTATATCACTGACGAACGATTTACTCATTCAATCAATCAATATGGAGAAGGCCTTGCCGCTTTTTTGCGGGAGGCGATGATCATTTACTGTGATCATCAGGAAAAACCCCGGCCGTAAAGGCCGGGGTTTTGGCACATCTTATAAGATCGGCGACAACAGCCGCGAGACGGATTCTTTAATTCGAATCCACAAGGAGCGCTGCAGATATTCCTCATAGGTGTATTTTCTGGATACGAGCAAATCTTCTTTAAATGTAGAAACCAGTTTTTTAGCAATGGTGATATCGTAAATAAATGCATTAACCTCAAAATTCAGCCTGAAGCTACGGACATCGATGTTTGCTGTGCCGACTGATGCAATTTCGTCATCCACTACGATGGTTTTCGCGTGAATAAAGCCATTATCGTAAATATAGACAGTGGCTCCGGCTTTCAACAGATCGCCGATGTACGAGAGTGTCGCCCAGTATACAAAGGCATGATCAGGCTTGTTCGGAATCATAATGTTGACGTCAATGCCTGACAGGCACGCGATCCTTAAAGCATCCAGCAGGCTTGCGTCCGGAATAAAATAAGGCGTTTGGATCAAAATGGAACGCTTGGCATTCGAAATCATTTTAATGTAGCCATTTTTAATTTGTTCCCATTCGGAATCCGGTCCGCTCGTGACAATCTGCATCCCGACGTTGCCTTTCGGGCCATAATCAGGAAAGTGATTCGGAATATATGTCAGCGTATGGCGATGGGAAGCTTGGTTCCAGTCAAGGATGAATCGTGTCTGGATGGCGTGCACGGCCGTTCCCTGCAGTCTGATATGCGTATCACGCCAATAACCGAATTTCGGATTAAGCCCGAGATACTCATCTCCGACGTTAAATCCGCCTACATAACCGGTCATTCCGTCTATAATGACAAGCTTTCGGTGGTTCCGGTAATTCAGCCGCAAGTTAATCGGCCTGAGTTTTGAAGGGAAAAAGACCTCCACATGCCCGCCAGCCTCGCGGAGCTCTTTAAAAAACTTTTTTCGCAGCGTTCTGGACCCGAGTTCATCATAAAGCACTCTGACCTGAACGCCTTCTTTCGCTTTTTGGATGAGAGCGTCCCGTAATTTTTTGCCTAATTCATCACCTTTATAAATATAATATTGTAAGTGGATATGATCCTTAGCCTTTGAAATGTCATTCAGCAGCCGCTGAAACTTATCCCGTCCATCTGTGATCACGTCAACTGAATTATCCTCGGTGAACACAGCATGGTTATTCATGATAAGCATATAGATTAAATCTTTGTTATCAAAGGTTGCCCGGTTGTTGAACTGAAATTGCTTGGTTTCTAAATCTTCAAGCTGATGCTTCAGCAGCTTTTCGATGCCGATCTTTTTTCGGTCCTCCCATTGAAACAAATGCTTGCGCCTGAGATTATGGCCGAATAACAAGTATAAAATAAAGCCTAAAACGGGAATAAAGAAAAGAACAAGCAGCCACGCCCAAGATGCGCTGGCATCACGCCGTTCTTTGAAAATGACAATGATGGCCAAAAGAATATTCAAAATGAAAAAAAGTGATAAAAGGATGGAAGAAATACTCACTTTGTAACCCCGCTCATTCATATTTATCAAGAAGATTGCCATTAGTATTCCATGAATAACAGCGATCTGATTCCCATTACAAATTATAACACTCACATTTTAAAAGAATAAAGAGCGGCGAACCAGATTCTTCGTGAAAAATACGGGCAGATTTCTTTAAAACCAGCTTGCACCTGCGTTAAAATAAGCACATATGATAACGTTCGTGAAGCCTTGCAACATCAAATAAAGGGGGAGGATTACAATGAACTTTTACAGAGTCGAACAAATGCCGGGGTTCATTAAAACAGAAATGCAAAAAATCCAAAAGGCCGTACAGCCTTTCATGAAAAAAACTGTCATGTACCGTTTTCTTGCTTTTCCGCTTGCTGCATTCTCTCTCTTTAATTTGGCTGCTTTTCTATTTCACGCTTCTGCTGACAGGGAGTCCCTGATCAGCGCAGGCATATTTGCGCTTCTGGCAGCGCTCGGCCTGGCATTTTTCAAAGAAGCAGGCTATCAGCATAAACAAATCCAAAAAACGGTTCACATCTATATGCTGAACAGGATCAAAAAGAGCGAAATCCTTTCAGAAGAGCGGAAAGACTCCTATACGCGCCAGATTAAGGAAGAACCGTTTGCGATGCGGAGTTTTGTGGAATTTTTGACTGAGGAAGACAGACGCAAGAAAATGCAATTTTAAAAAAGAGCTGAACACCAGAACTGCACCCCGATTTGCTGAACAGATCAGGGTGCAGTTTTTTTATGATCATATATTCTCTAGTTCTTTAAAGCGGAGAGGGCGAGTATGTTCACAAAGAGGCGGTATATAAACTATATAGAATCCCATCTCAGCGGTGTTCCTGCTGCAATATGTTTCTTAGCTGTTCTGCCGATAATGACATCATAGAATTTTGGTTCCAACCCATAACCGGGTCGTACGACCTTAATATTGTCTTTTGTGAAAATCTCTCCGGCTTTTATATCTTTTTTTACATAAATAGAGCGGCGGAATTTAAGCGAAGCTTTTTCCTCGTCAGTGGGTCCGTACGTTATCTGTCCTAATGCTTGCCACGCCCTTCCAGTTTCAACGACAAGCTCCTTCAGTTCGGAGGGTTCCAGTGAAAAGGCAGAATCTACGCCGCCATCAGCTCTTGATAAAGTGAAATGTTTCTCAATCACAGTTGCGCCTAGGGCGACACTAGCGACAGCAACTCCTGTTCCCATTGTGTGATCCGATAAGCCGACTTGGCAATTGAATAATTCTTTCATATGAGGGATCGTAGAAATATTGGTGTTTTCCGGTGATGCCGGGTAGGTGCTAGTGCATTTTAGAAGTATAAATTCTTTACAGCCGGCTTCTTTGGCGGCCCTTATTGATTCATCAATTTCTGCTACTGTAGCCATTCCGGTGGAAATGATAATAGGTTTACCAGTAGCAGCAACCTTTTTGATAAGAGGGATATCGGTATTTTCAAATGAAGCGATTTTATATATAGGCACACCCAAGTCCTCCAAAAAGTCGACAGACGATTCATCAAATGGCGTACTCAAAGGGATCATTCCGAGTTCCCGGCATTTATCGAAGATTGGTTTATGCCATTCCCATGGGGTGTACGCTTGTTGATATAATGCATAGAGCGTTCTGCCGGACCAGAGACTATTCTCATCCTCAATTTTAAAATCTTTCGTATTCATATTTAATGTCATCGTGTCAGCGGTATATGTTTGTATTTTCAGAGCATGTGCACCTGCTTTGGCTGCTTCTTCTATAATGTTAAAAGCGCGCTCTAATGATTGATTATGGTTCCCAGACATTTCAGCAATAATAAACGGAGGATGATGCGGCCCGATTTTTCTTCCTTCTATATTGATTTCGTTCATTTTTGCACCTCCTTCTATTTACAGTGATATCAGCCATGCAGCAAAGGACTTAGATCAAGTGATTTTTTTTCAGATCATCAGTTCATTAAAATTTGTATCAAGGTCTTTTTTATCTATTCCTCTTTCAGCTAATTTCTTCATCACTTTCGGCTTTTCCGCTATCCATTCTTCCTTTAAAAGACCGTATCTGATCACATCAAGATAGTTGTTATTCCTTACGATATGCTTTCGAAAATGACCTTCTTTGCTAAAACCAAGTGATTGGTGATATGACAAGCTTTTTTCGTTATTCGACAGGACTTCTCCGTATACTTTCTCAACCTCTAACTGTTGAAACGCCCATTCTAATGCTAAAAATCCCATGACAGAACCGGAGCCTTTTGGACTCTGGGCCTCTCCGATGTAAAAACCCCAATAGCAGTGGTTATTTTTATGGTCAACATCTTTAAAACTCACAAAGCCGGTGTCTGTATGATCAATTGTAAAGATAAAATAATGTTCTGTTTTGGAGGAATTCACATTCTTGAACCATTGCTGATGCTGTTTTTCAGTAATGATTTGGTCGTTATACATTGATTGCCTGATTCTTTCATCGTTCCGCCAACGGAGAACTGTGTCTAAGTCTTTTTCTTTTAATGTCCTAAGGGAGTATTTGAACACAGATTTATCCCTTCCTTACTTTAAAATTTCGAATAAGAGATTTTGGCGCTTATCCATATTTCCTTCTAGAAGCATGCGGGCTTTTTTTGACATTTGTATTAATGACGAGGGGTTATTTATCATTTCGTTAATGGCGGAGGCGATATCGGATTCCTTGACTGATTCTTTAGGCCCCAGATATTGAATAGCACCTAATTGATCAAGCGTTTGAGCGATCAGTTCTTGATTTTCAGCGACGGTGATTACGATGGCTGGAAGGCCAAGAAAGCAGCGCTCCCAAGCGGCAGTTCCGCCCGCACCTATTGCAAGGTCGGCATTGTACATTAATTCTGCAATATGATTCACTTGGCAGTGAAAGCTGCAGAAAGCATGTTTTTTGCAAATGGATTCAATTTCATTCTTATGGGTATTGGTATTTCCAATCACGATGTCCAGCTCAATATCATGGGAAGAAAGCTGCTTAAAGGCATTAATGGCCTTTTTCGTTTCATTGGTGGGATCAGTGCCTCCAAAAAAGACAAGAATCTTTCTTACACTTCCATCGCAGTTTTTGTTACTGGGATGAAATGAATAAAATTCGTCTCGCAATAAGACGTATTCCGGTCCTAAAAATTGTTTGCAGCTTTTGGGGACCAAATTGACATAACGGTCTTCATAATGAGGATAAAGATTCTGGTCTAATAAAATATCACAATCATGTAAACGATCAGCTAGGTCATCAACCACCATCATTTTTTTCACATGTTTTTTGACTTTCATCTCCCAATTGATATCAATTGCGTAGTGATCAATGATAAGGAGGGAGATTTCCTTGTTTATGTCTTTAATCGCACTAATGGTTTCAGCTGAGTCAACATGCCAAGGAACACCAAGCCAATCAGAATGGGGAGTTGCTTTAGGAATGACAACATTCTTTTTAGGTTCTGAGAGCATAATGAGATCAAACTGCTGTGCGCGAATCACCTCAGCTAGATGACCCTGTAAGTTTCGGCAAACAAATGTAATATTAGCTCCCTTTTTACGCAAAGCATTAGCAAGCGTGAGGCACCTCATGACATGACCTGTGCCTATTTCAATTGAAGCATCTGTTCTGAAAAGAATGTTCATAACAGCACCTCATCATCACTTGTATTTGTCATTGTTGTCATTGAAGATTTCTTTTTGTTCTATTCGGGCGTTGAGTAAAGACCACTCCGGAAACGTGTTCAATAATGCTAATGTATCCTCTAAGCTAAAGTCAGGTTTAGTTGGATATAGTTTTTCAATGATTTTTTTGATTAATAAAAAGTCTTCAGGTGTGTCCACAGTCCATCTATGCTGTTTCTGATTTTCGGTATAGGTGATATTAGCCAATTTGAACCGGCCGGGATTCAGGAAAATAAAGGGTGTCACGTGTTCCCGTTCATGTTCAAGACTGGACTCGGCATGAGCCTTCTCTAACGACGAAGCTGAAAAAACTTCTATATCCATACCGCGGGGATATGTTCTATTTAAAGTGTTAGACACATAATCATATTGTCCATTTGAATCTAGATAAAATTTAATTACTTTGTCAATGACACGATGATCAATAATAGGGCAGTCAGAGGTTAAGCGGACGATCGTTTCCGCTTTGCTTATTTTTGCAGCTTCGTAGTATCTTGATAAGACATCGTTTTCTGACCCACAATAATAAGTAAGAGATAATCTCTTACTTAGCTCAACAATTGGTTTATCCATCGCATTTGTCGTTGTGGCGATCACAATATCATCAATAAGTGCCGCTCTTTTTATTCTTTCAATTTGATATTCAAGCAGAGGTTTATTCAGAACTTTTTTTAATACTTTGCCTGGCAATCTGCTGGACCCCATCCGTGCTTGGATAATAGCCGTTACTTTCAACTGATCACCTCCTACGAATAAAAATCTACTACTTTTTTTAATGCTTTGATCACGTCATCTGCATCTTTTTCGTTCATTGATTGAAACAGAGGTAAGGTGATAATTCCTTTATAAAGATTTTCTGCATTTGGACATAGGCCGGCTTGATAACCTAAACGCTGATAGTAAGGGTGTAAATAAACAGGTATATAGTGAACGTTAACTCCTATATTTTCCTGTTGCATAGCGTTGAAAATATCATCGCGATTTCCTTTTAGCTGATCCAGCTTTAAGTTGATAATATAAAGGTGCCAGCTTGAAGTTGAGGCTGCATCTTGACTTGGGAGATGAATGTGGGAGATGGTTTTTAACTTTTCGTTATAGATCCTGGCAAGATGATTTCGTGTTTCAATAAAATCATCTACTTTTTTCAATTGGCTGATCCCTAATGAAGCTTGGATATCTGTCATCCGATAATTAAAACCAAGGAAGTGCATTTCATAGTACCACGATCCGTGGTCTTGAGTTAATTTTTTAGGATCACGGGTTATACCGTGACTGCGGAATTGGAGCAGCTTCTCATAATAAGTTTTATTATTCGTCGTTATCATTCCGCCCTCGCCTGTTGTAATATGTTTAACAGGGTGGAAACTAAACATTGTCATATCACTGATTGAACCGATTTTTTCACCTTTATATGAAGCGCCTAATGCATGTGCAGCATCTTCAATGACGATCAAGTTATTGGCTTTTGCGATTTTTTGAATCCGATCGTGATTCACCGGCTGTCCCGTGAAGTCTACTGGTATAATGGCCTTTGTTTTGGGGGTGATCAGCTTTTCGATAGAATCAGGGTCGATATTGTATGTGAGCGGGTCAATATCTGCGAAAACCGGTTTGGCGCCCATGTACAAAATACAATTGGCGCTTGCCGCAAATGTGATGGGTGTGGTAATGACTTCATCTCCCTGTGAAATTCCCGCAGCAAAGCAAGCTGCATGCAAAGCAGCAGTTCCGCTGGAAAATGCAACAGCATAGCTGCTGCCAGTATATTCAGCGACTTTTTGTTCGAATAAGTCAATTGTTGGTCCCGTCGTCAAATAGTCTCCTCGTAAAACATCGACTACCGATTGGATATCTTCTTCATCCAGCCATTGTCTGCCGTATGGAAGATAAGAATCTCTGACGGGCTTACCGCCTGTAATTGCCAATTTATTCTCACTTGTCATATTCAATTCTCCTATTAAATAAGATTCGTGCCCTTAATCCATTCTTCTGTTTTTCTTATTCCTTCCTCCAAACTAACCTGCGGGCTCCAATTAAGGATTTTCTTTGCTTTTTCGTAGTTGCATAACAATTTTGGAATTTCACTTTGAGGATGTATGTGCGCTACATGGCGAATGTTTTGTTTATCGCCTGCGATTAATTCTGCTAAATCATTAACAGAGATATCTCTTCCAAGGCCTGCGTTTATAATTTCACCGTTAGCTTTTTGGGAATAACCAGCCTGCACGACGAAATTGGCACAATCCTCTACATATAAAAGATCACGGGTTTGAGTGCCATCACCATATATATGCAGCTTTTTGCCGTCCAATTTATTTTTTATAAAAATAGCGACTACTCCGCCTTCACCACCTGTTTTCTGGAAAGGCCCATACGTATTAAACGGACGTATAACCACCGCTGGGAGACCATACGCGTGATAATAAGAGAGCACCATGTTTTCAGCTGCGATCTTTGCTCCTGCATAAGGAGAAGCGGGTTTAATAGGATCTGTTTCTTTGATGCCTTCAGCAAATGCAGCTCGGTCGTACACCATACAGGTACTCATGAAAACAACTTTCACATTATGCTTTTTACATAATTCTAAAATGTTAAAAGTACCGATTGTGTCATTTGCAAATGTGGTTTTCGGATCGTCAATGCTGTCTTGTACGTTTATGCTTGCACCCAAATGATAGCAAATGTCAAATTGTTTCAAGAAAAGATCTTCTAATGTGTTTAAATCCTTTATATCTCCATTAATAAACTCGATAAAACCCGGGGCGTTTTTCAGCTCTTCGAGATTTTCTAAACGCCCATTCGATAAATCATCCAGCACCCATACTTGATGACCGTCTTCTAATAACTTTTTCACAACCCATCTGCCAATAAAACCTGCTCCGCCGGTAACGAGAATATTCATGCCCATCTTCCTTCCTAGATTAAATTAGTTTTTGCGATTGTAATAATGTAAGGACTTCTCCTTTTGAAATTTGCTCCTGATCATTTGAACTATAGGTTCCTTCAGCTGCTTTTTTTGCTTGAGTATAATGATTTCTTTTCCCAAATGTTGAAGGGATCACAAACATTTCAGGCAGCTCAAAAGCCATTGTCGATTCATCATGCGTCATAAGTTCTTCATACATTTTTTCTCCGGGCCGCAGCCCGATTTCTTGTATTTCAATTTCATTAATATTCAAATTGTGTTTTTTGCATGTTTCTTCAACAACGACTGACACTAAGTCGCTCAGTGAGATAACCGGCATTTTTAATATGAAAATTTCTCCGCCCTGAGATTCTTTAAGCGCACTAATTAATAATGACGTCGCCTGATCCAGTGTCATCATAAAGCGGTTCATGTTTAAATCCGTAACAGTCACTTTTTTTTGCTTTAAGATTTGTTCTGTAAACAAGGGAACTACGGAACCCCTTGAACCAATTACATTTCCAAACCGAACACAAGAAAAAACCGTCTCGGCTTTTCCCTTGCTGTACTCTGCTGCGGAAATTAACCTTTCAGCTGTGAGTTTTGTTGCTCCATATGCATTCGTTGGTGATATTGCCTTATCTGAACTTGTAAAAACGACTTTTTTCACGTTTTGGGCAACGGCTGCTTTAATGACATTATTGGTTCCTATAATATTTGTCAGGACCGCTTCATAGGGATTGTATTCGCAAGCGGGAACATGCTTCATGGCAGCAGTATGGAAGACGTAGTCAATGCTGTCCATTGCATTTAACACCCGGTCATAATCTCGCACATCTCCTATTAAAAATCTAATATCCTTTCTGGGCCCGATTTCGTTTTCTAGCATAAATTGTTTATATTCATCCCTGCTGAATATTCGAACAACCTTTGGTTGGTCCTTAAGAATTTGTTTTAGTAGGCTTTTTCCAATCGTACCTGTTCCGCCAATTATGAGTATTTTTTTATCTTTGAAAAACACAAGTAACCCACTTCCTTTTTCTTGAATGGATAAAACAATGTCGGTTATTGGAGTATATGCTTGTTAGATAACTCTGTGTTTGCTCTAGCCTATTTGGATTCAACTATTATTTTGTCAATGGTGCGGCAGTAACAGTAGATCCTGTCGGCCGGAGAAAACAGTCTTTCTCTTAAGAATGAAATGGAGAGATTGCAGGGGAGAAACATCCTGATTGGAGAGCGTGTCATGGAGGAATGGCGATAACGCAGAGATACATAATAAAAAGGCATGAGCCCGGTTCATTCAATACCAAACTCATGCCTTTGCTATTTGTGTCTATCTTTTTGAATCTCTATTCGAACACCGGATCATCCTCATAATAGTAAGAATCCGGATCTTCATACGTATTGGTGTTTTCAAAAGCGGCAATGCCGATGATCACCAGCATGAAAATGACTAAAATGATCCCGATCAGGCCAGTGACAATACTGGATGCTGCGTAAAACAGCTGCATTTTAATAAATTTCCCGTAATTCTCAAGCATGCTTTCGCCAGCTGTGCCGGTAAGATTTCCTTCAGCTTCCGCGGCTGCTTTTGCTGAACGCATCAGAAAGACGCCTGAAATAATCAGCAGTACGCCCGGAATGGCGCCGATCACTGTCATCAAAGCAGACAGAGTGAGCAGCGAGCCCATAATGATCAGCAAAATGCCTGAAATTTTGCCCCACTTGGCAATGTCTGATAGCGACTTGACAGCAGAGGCGCTTAGCTGGCGGCTCTCACTTTCCGCAGGCACAATCTCCTGTTCCGCGGCACTGCTTTCTTCATTATGATGTTCAATCTCGTTTTCATCTTTATCCAGACTAATCATGACAGCTCTCTCCCTAAAATTTTTAAATCATATCTTTTGCCGTCCATTTCGGCAATGCCGGGGAATAGGCCCCATTCTGCAAACCCGTGCTTTTCAAACAGCTTCAGGCTTGGTTTATTATGTCCGAAAATGAAGGCCATAAGTGAGCGGATTCCAAGATTCGGCGCAATGCGAAGCGCTTCTTGGAGCAAATACGATCCGACGCCTTTGCCGCGGCATGCTTCGTCAATGTATATGCTGACTTCCGCTGTTTTATTATAGGCGGGTCTTCCGTAAAATGTTTCAAAGCTGATCCAGGCAGCAACGTTCCCGTTTTCGTCCTCGGCAACATAGAGCGGACGTGCCTCTGTATGCCCCAAAAACCATTCCATCCGGTCTTCAAGTGTTACCGGCTCGGTATCGGCTGTTACCATTCGAGAAGTAATCGTTGAATTATAAATCGCAACAACTGCCTCCAGATCTTTATGTTCAGCAAGACGCAATGTCATGTTCATAAGTATTTGGCACTCCTCTCAAAAAAAATGACATATTTTCGTATCAGTCTGCGCAAACTACATCTAAAAAAGTTTTTTGTATAGGTGTATATATTTTCAGAAAAGTGTTCAGAATGTTGCTGAGGTGATGAAACAATGAGAGAGGAAGAAAAGAAAACTTCTCAAGTCAAAAAACTTCAGCAGTTTTTTCGTAAACGCTGGGTGTTCCCTGCAATTTACTTAGTCAGTGCGGCCGTCATTTTAACAGCTGTCCTTTGGTATCAATCTGTATCAAATGATGATGTAAAGGATCAGTTGGCTGATAACGGCGGAAACTCCGCATATGACAACAACGACGATGCAGTTGAAGTAGGAAAGTCAATGGAAAATGTCGCAATGCCGGTTGTTGATTCTGAAAACGTTTCTGTTGTGAAAAAGTTCTATGAAACCGATGCCGCAAAAGAAGAGAAAGAAGCAGCACTCGTTACCTATAATAACACGTACAGCCTAAGCAAAGGAATTGACTTAGCTGAGAAAGACGGAAAAGATTTCGATGTTTCTGCTTCTCTGAGCGGTACGGTTGTCAAAGCTGAAAAAGATCCAGTGCTGGGATATGTTGTAGAAGTTGAACATGCCGACGGCTTATCAACTGTGTATCAATCTCTTTCTGAAGTAAGTGTTGAGCAAGGTGACAAGGTGAAACAAAACCAAGTGATCGGAAAGTCTGGGAAGAACCTTTACAGCGAAGACAGCGGAAACCACGTGCATTTTGAAATCCGTAAAGACGGAGTCGCTATGAACCCGCTGAACTTTATGGACAAGCCGGTTTCTTCTATTGAAAAAGCAGCAGCTGCTGAAGAAAAAGCTGCAACTGAAGAAACAGAAGAATCCATTCAGCAATCTTCCGAGAAAAAGGATGGATCAACTGAAAAAGGAACAGAAGAAAAATCCGGTGAGAAAAAGGATGATTCAACTGACAAATCTGGTTCCAAAGAAAGCAGCACAACAGAAGACACTGAACAGTCTTAATGAAGAAAACGTCTATCCGTGTGATGGGCGTTTTTTTTGTTACTTTTTGCTTTGTTTCACCGTCTATGTAGTTACACAAAGGCACGTATGTTATAAAGGAGGTTATGGCATGAACCGCCTACTGCTCGCAGTCTGGATCTTTTTTATTCTGCTCTCTGTCTGTACGGAGAGCTTCAGCGGCATGGTCGTATCGCAATCGGTGGCTTTTCATTTTCAGCCGCACCCTGATCTGTCTCAGTTTTTAGACTTGGATTTTACTGAGCTTGCTGTACCTGTAGCGCTTATTCAAAAAATCGGGCACGCGTTTTCCTTCTTTGTGCTGACATATTTGCTGTGGAAACAGCGGGGCAGCATAAAATCAGCTGCAGCCGGCTCGTTTGCGTTTGCTTTTTTCACAGAAGTTCTTCAGCTCTTCTTCAGCAGGAACGGATGTATTCGGGATGTGCTCATCGATACTGTTGGAATTGTATTGTTTTGTGGTTTATATGTGTTGGCGAAGCGGAGAAAACATGAGATGCACGAAAAATTTTAAAGCCGGCTGTCTTGGATTCAGACGCCGGCTTTTGTCTTTTCTAGAAATTTTGATCGGTTGGTTTTTTCGTCAGTTTATTAATGATGGCTTCATAGATCTTCACAATCAAATCGACGAATGGGCGAAGCAGATCTGAAAATCTAAAGAATAGGAACCCGATAATGATGGCGACAACAAGGCTGCCCAATACATCTACCGGATAGTGATGCCCTACCCAAATTCTCGAAAAACCTGTCAAAAGCCCGAAAATAACAAGGGGCCAGCCGATTTTGCGGTTTCTGAAAAGCAACGCAATAGAAATCGCTAACGCACCTGTTGTGTGGTCACTCGGAAATGATGCATCCGCATCATGCGGAATCAGCGTATGCACTGTGTGCGCAACGAACGGGCGCGGTTCGAAATAAACTTGCGTAATCAAAAAGTTGATGACAAGACCCGCAATTCCTGTAAGGCCCGCGTAAAGCACATTTTTTCTGCTTTGCGTGTTCCCGAACAGCCAGATTGCCAATAGGATAAGGGCATAGGCGACAATGGCATATTCCGTTATGAAGACCATAATAGAATCGAGAACCGAATTGTGATGAGATAGTCCATGAATAGCTTTAAAAATTTCGTAATTCAAATAATCACCTTTTACATTTTTAATAATAGACTCATTATACTCATAAAAAGTTTCACATCAAAAAAGACTTTGCTAAAATGCGTGACGCTTGAAGAGAATTCGAAGGGGAGACAGCGTTTCTGGGGGTTTTTTCTATACGTAAAAAAAGAGATCCGGAGTTCCGAATCTCTTCTAAACAATTACAGTGCTTCAGGTCCTTCCTCGCCGGTGCGGATGTTGATCGTATTGCTGATTTCATAGACAAATATTTTTCCGTCACCAGGTGATCCTGTTTTCAGGACCCTTTTAGCGGTCTCAGTCACTTGATCAACAGGAACCTTGCTAACCACGATTTCAATTTTTAAACGTTCATATACATTGCTTTCTATTTTTACCCCACGATAGAGCTCCGTATGTGCTTTTTGAAGGCCGCAGCCGTGAACATTGGAGAAGGTCAGAGAGGTGACCCCGATTTTTCCGAGTTCCTGCTTCAGCTTTTCAAAATTTGCCGGACGCGTTACAATTTCTACCTTGAACATTTGACCGCTCATAGCGTCACTCCTCACATAGAATCTTGATATGCTTTTTCCCCGTGCATCGTTAAGTCAAGCCCAAGTGATTCTTCTTCTTCGGTTGCGCGAAGGGGAAGGAAGAGGCCTACAATTTTAATAATAACGAAAGTGACAATAAATACAAAAACATAAGTGGCGGCGATGGCTACGATTTGTTTCCAGATTAAGCTTGCATCTCCGTAGAATAAGCCGTCCGCACCCGCTGAATTAACAGAGGTTGTCGCGAATAATCCTGTTGCGATTCCGCCCCATGTGCCGCCGATGCCGTGCAGGCCAAAGGCGTCGAGTGCGTCATCGTATCCGAATTTCTTTTTAAGTGAGAATACACCCCAGAAACAAACCGCTCCGCCAATGATGCCGATTATAATGGAAGAGAACGGTGTGACAAATCCGGCAGCCGGCGTAATCGCCACAAGCCCGGCGATTGCGCCGGATACCGCTCCGAGCATCGTCGGTTTTTTGTTAATGATCCATTCTACTAAGATCCAGCCGGCAATCCCAGCTGCTGCGGCAGTGTTTGTGTTGATGAAAGCGTACATGGCCACACCGTCTAAGGTCAGGGCGCTACCGACGTTAAAACCGAACCAGCCGAACCAAATCAAAGCCCCGCCTAAGAACGTATAAATGAGGTTGTGCGGAGAAGACGCTGTGCCGTCTTTCCGTTTGCCGAGCACAATAGCGAGAACAAGGCCTGCCACACCGGAGGAAATATGAACAACGTTGCCGCCGGCGAAATCGAGCGCGCCAAGCTGGCCGATCCAGCCGCCGCCCCATACCCAGTGCGCAACCGGCGTGTAAACCAAAGAAGCCCATAAAACCGAGAATAAAAGAAAAGCGCCGAATCGCATTCGCTCTGCGAAAGCCCCGGAAATAATTGCTGTTGTCAGAACAGCGAACGTCATTTGAAACATCATAAACAATGAGTGGGGAATGGTATCGCTATAATCTCCCGGATCAAATCCAACCCCTTTCAGACCGGCCCACTCTAGTCCGCCAATGATTGAATTGCCTGGTGCGAAGGCAAGTGTATATCCGAACAGCACCCAAACGATGGAAACGATGGCAATGGAAGAGAAACTGTGCATTGCAGTGCTCAGCACATTTTTGCTTTTTACCATTCCTCCATAAAATAACGCTAATCCCGGGGTCATCAGCCACACGAGTAAAGCGCAAAAGAACATAAAAACTGTATCGCCCATTTGCATGTCTCATTCCTCCGTATCTTTCAGAATTATTATATTTCTTCATTATAGAGAAAAAAGAATGATAAAACATTTTCATGTAAGATTTCCTAACATGGTTTTTTAGGGGATGTTATCGAGGGATGTAAAGAATGGAAAACGGCATTTTTTGCGATATAAGACTTTATATCTATAAAAGAAGCTATCCATATGAGCAGAAAAGAGAATTGACAATGATTAGAATGTTTTATACTGTATTAAGTGTACTAACTCAAATAATACACTGGGGGGAGATGTGTTATGAATAAAGGGGGCAGGCTGAGGAGAGCGGTAAGTAAATCGATTCCGGCGACGTTCCGATTGTTTTTAGCCTTTAATTTTTTCGTGTACGGCCTGGCGAAAGTGGTGATAGGCCAGTTTGGCGAAGTGACGCCTGAAATTGAGGCAGCCGCTGAAAAGGGGTTTACCATTGCGTGGACATTTTTCGGTTATTCTCATGTTTACGAACTGTTTATAGGTTTCGGTGAAATCCTTGCAGCTGTTTTATTACTGATTCCGAGAACAGCTGCATTAGGGGCGGTTGTTTTTATGCCGATTATTGTGAACATCGTCTTGATTAACTATTGTTTTAATATTGGTGTGCAGGATCTTAGCACGATATTAATGGTCATGTGTCTCATCCTGCTTTGGGTGGACCGCCGCAAATTCATGGGCATTTTCAGACAGGAGCCGTTAAACGGCGGGCAGGTGATGAAGCGATGACACCCCTTATGATTACAGTGCTTGCCGGTTTGTTCGTATGCACGACCTGTTACTATTACATAAAAGAAAAATCATAAGAAAAGCGCTCCTTCTGAGAATTTCACAACCATACTAAAAGAACTTAGGCAGAGTGAAGAGTAAAATAAGCAATGTGAGAAACACTAACAGCATCAGGAGGAGACGTATGATGAATACACTCAACATTGATTTTCAAAAAACAGCATTGGTTATCATTGATTTGCAAAAAGGAATTGTGCCGATAGATCAAAGCGGACAGGTTGTCCCAAATGCGAAAAAGCTCGTAGATGAATTTCGAAAACATAACGGGTTCATCAGCTTTGTGAATGTAGCCTTTCATGACGGAGCGGATGCGCTGAAGCCGCAAACAGATGAGCCTGCGCAGGGCGGTTCAGGGGAAATGCCTGCGGATTGGGCCGAATTTGTTCCGGAAATTGGTGTGCAGGATGGAGATTACACTGTCACAAAACGGCAGTGGGGTGGATTCTTCGGCACGGATTTAGATTTACAGCTGAGGCGCCGCGGCATTGACACGATTGTATTGTGCGGCATCGCGACGAACATCGGGGTGGAAAGCACAGCACGCGAGGCATTCCAGCTTGGCTATCAGCAGATTTTTATTACAGATGCCATGTCCACGTTCAGCCAGGAAGAGCATGAAGCCACACTGCGCTTTATTTTTCCGAGAATCGGTAAATCGCGGACAACGGAAGAATTTCTAGCGCAAGTGAAATGATGATATCGAAAAAAAGCCGTGCTGTTTTTTTAACAGCGGTGGCTTCGGGAACGATGCTGAATCCGCTGAATTCGTCTATGATTTCTCTTGCGCTCCATAGCATCCAGCATGAGTTTCACCTGTCGTTTACAACGGTTTCCTGGCTGATTTCCTCGTTTTACCTGGCGAGTGCCGTGGCTCAGCCTGTAACGGGAAAGCTCGGCGATTTGATCGGGCGGAAACGCTTGTTTTTATTTGGGCTCATTCTTGTTGCGGTTTCTGCCATCGGGGCACCGTTTGCGCCAACATTTATGACATTATTAATCATGCGGCTGTTTCAATCGGTAGGAAGCAGTGCGATTTATCCGTCGGGAGTCGGGCTGATTCGGAGTCATATTCATGAGCGGCAGGCATCAGCCTTGGCTGTGCTCTCTATTTTTGCGTCTGCCATGACGGCGCTCGGGCCGACAGTCGGCGGTTTTTTGATTGTGTGGGGCGGCTGGCCGGCGATCTTTATCGTCAATTTGCCGTTTATTATCCTCAGCTTCTTATTGGGCATGTATATGTTCCCGAAAGATCAGAAAAAAGGGGCAGGAATCAAAACAATTATCCGGCAGCTCGACATTCTTGGCATTGTTTTATTTGCCGGAGGAATCATTTTGCTTCTATCCTTTCTGCTTTCGTTCAGCACGTCGCCGCATGCGGTTGAGGGTGTGCTTGGGGTGCTTCTGCTCGGTGCCTTTGTCTGGCGTGAGCTGAAAACGGATAAACCGTTCATTGATGTCCGTCTGTTTAAAACGCAGCGAAACCTGTCAGCCGTATATGTTCAGTTTATTTTACTGAATGTTTTCTTCTATTGTTTATTTTTTGGGCTGCCGAGTTATTTTCAAGACGAAATGCATCTTTCTGTTCAAATGAGCGGTCTGTTTATGCTGTTTATGTCAGGGATGAGCATTGTTGTGTCACCTATTACGGGCAAATGGATCGACCGATCAGGCGTCGTCAAGCCGATCTTTGCGGGCGCGCTTTTGATGACGGCTGGAGCGGTGCTCTTAACCATCTTTTTTATCAACGCTCAGGTCATCGGGAAAGGCTTTATACTATCAATCTTGGGTATAGGGTACGGACTTGGAAATGTCGCGCTGCAGGCAGCAATGCTCAAAACGAGTCCTTCTAACATGGTAGGGACGACTTCAGGGCTGTTTCAAACCTGCCGTTACTTAGGGTCGATTTTGTCTTCGGTGATCCTTGGTCTTCTTTTTGGAAAGGAAATCACGGCAGCCCATTTTGATATGATGGGAATCATCATGATCATAGCGGGCGGAGCGAGCCTGTTTATGGCTGTGAGATTTGCTGCATTAATGAAAACTGCATCATGAGAAAAAGAGACAGACACTGCGTCTGTCTCTTTTTCTTGTTTAGACTGTTCAAATAGAAACGGGAAAATTGTATATCATAGCCAATGTTATTGTCTGACTTTTCAGTTATATTAAGTGACATCGAATGTCAGAAAACTGAACATATGACAATATTGAAAGGGGAGCCGGCTATGAAACTAAAAGAGAGCCAGCATCAATCCAACAAACTGAGCAATGAAGATCTGCTGCCTTTAGGACAGGAAAAACGGACATGGAAAGCAATGAACTTTGCCTCTATTTGGATGGGATGTATACATAATATACCGACCTACGCGACGGTGGGCGGGTTAATTGCGATCGGTCTTTCGCCTTGGCAGGTGCTGGCGATCATTATTACGGCATCGCTTATCTTATTTGGCGCACTGGCCTTAAACGGCCATGCGGGGACAAAATACGGGCTGCCGTTTCCTGTGATTATCCGGGCTTCTTACGGAATATACGGCGCGAATATCCCTGCGCTTCTAAGGGCGTTTACAGCGATCATGTGGCTTGGCATTCAGACCTTTGCGGGAAGCACGGCGCTGAACATTTTGCTTTTGAATATATGGCCGGGCTGGGGAGAAATTGGCGGCGGATGGAACATTCTCGGCATTCACTTGTCAGGTTTGCTTTCTTTTATATTCTTTTGGGCCATTCATTTACTCGTATTGCATCACGGCATGGAATCGATTAAGCGTTTTGAGGTGTGGGCAGGTCCTTTAGTGTATGTCGTCTTTGGCGGCATGGTATGGTGGGCCGTCGATATTGCCGGAGGGTTGGGGCCAATTTATTCTCAGCCAGGAAAGTTCCATACATTTTCAGAAACATTCTGGCCGTTTGCTGCCGGGGTTACCGGTATCATCGGCATCTGGGCGACATTGATCTTAAATATCCCTGATTTCACACGGTTTGCTGAAACGCAAAAAGAGCAAATCAAAGGGCAATTTTACGGTTTGCCGGGAACCTTCGCGCTGTTTGCGTTTGCCAGTATTACTGTGACTTCCGGTTCACAGGTCGCTTTCGGCGAGCCGATTTGGGATGTTGTCGATATTTTGGCGAGGTTTGATAACCCTTATGTCATCGTATTGTCCGTGATTACGCTCTGCATCGCCACGATCTCTGTAAACGTCGCCGCGAACATCGTATCGCCCGCTTATGATATAGCGAATGCCCTGCCGAAATATATTAATTTCAAACGCGGCAGTTTTATCACTGCGTTGCTCGCTTTATTTACGGTTCCGTGGAAGCTGATGGAGAGCGCGACAAGCGTATATGCGTTTCTCGGCTTAATTGGAGGCATGCTTGGTCCGGTGGCAGGCGTGATGATGGCTGATTACTTTATCATTCGCAAACGGGAGCTCTCGGTAGATGACCTGTATTCCGAAACAGGGCGTTATGTGTATTTTAAAGGCTATAATTACCGTGCATTTGCAGCCACGATTTTGGGTGCGCTGGTCTCGCTGATTGGCATGTATGTTCCTGCATTGAAAAGCTTATACGATATTTCCTGGTTTGTCGGTGTGCTGATTTCATTTCTTTTCTATATTGTTCTGATGCGTGTTCACCCTCCGGCTTCATCGGTGATTGAGACGTTTGAATCTGAGCAGGTTCGCCAGGCTGAATAAGATCTATCTCACGGTATATTTTCATATTTTTGAAATGGTTTTCCATAAATAGAACATTTATAATTGTTTTAGAAATTATTCTAAAACGAAATGGGAATCGAATATGAGAAAATTGTATTTTATTCTTTTGGCAGGTGTGTTAACGTCCGTCATCCTTGCCTTTGTTTTTGATAAGACAAAAGCGAATGAGGAAGAGCAAGGGAACTGCATCTATGTTTCGCCAGAGGGCAGTGATCAAAATGAAGGCACGAAAGATAAGCCGTTTCGTACACTGGCACATGCTTCAGAGGAGGCTGCCGCCGGCACAACCGTCATGATTCGGGAAGGCACGTATCATGAAACCCTTGAGGTAAAGCACAGCGGTACGGACGGAAAGCCTATCACGTTCCGAAACTATGAAAATGAAAAAGTCGTGATTAGCGGAGGATCCGTTGCGGACGCAGAATATGAGACACCGCTCATTCATATTCACGATAAACATGACATTGCCATCAGCGGTTTAACGATTCAAGATCTTACTGTTTCATCTGAGGAAGCAACTGCTATGGGGATTTATGTATCAGGCTCCAGCAGTCATATTGCCATTAAGAACAATCATGTCCGGGATATTAAGACAACAGCAGATGAAGGAAATGCCCACGGAATCGCAGTCTATGGAACTGGCAGCATGAAAGACATTCAAATCAAGGACAATACGGTTGAGAATCTGACGCTTGGAGCGAGTGAAGCGGTTGTGCTAAACGGAAATATTGACGGCTTCACCGTTGCGGGCAATGTGGTCCGCAACAATAACAACATCGGGATTGACCTTATCGGTTATGAGGGAACCGCGGACAAAAATGATTACGTGCGAAACGGAGTCGTAGAAAACAATACGGTTTATCAAAACTCGACTTACGGAAATCCTGCTTATGGAGATGATTACTCAGCGGGCGGGATTTATGTCGATGGCGGACACAGCATCGAGATTAAGAAAAACACAGTTTACGATAACGATATTGGGATTGAAGCAACGTCTGAACACAAAGGGAAATATGCAAATGATATTCAGATAACAGACAACAAAGTATACAACAATGCCTACACCGGTATTTCAATCGGAGGATACGACAAAAAGCGGGGCGGCACCAGCAATTCTCTGATTGCACACAACATTATGTACCGGAATGACACAAAGGGGCTGTATGGCGGACAGCTGCTGCTGCAGTACGATACGAAAAACAACACAATCGAAAAGAATATTTTGACGGCCAGTGATTCCAGATTATTTATCGGAAACGATTTTACTGCAAATGAAGGCAATACAGTCAATCATAACGTGTACCATAAGGAAGCGGATCAAGACGGTATATGGATGTGGAAAAAGAATGAATACGATTCATTTTCGTCGTATCGAAAAGCAACAAATAACGATCAGCAATCCATTTATGCCGATCCGATGTATCATGATGAAGATTCCTATGACTTTACGTTAGATCCTGATTCACCTGCGCGGCCGGTCATTGAATAATTGCCATAAGCGGCGTTCTCTAAGAGAGCGCCGTTTTTTAAATGAAAAAAAGACTGCCGGCAAATCCCGACAGTCTAAAATTTATTCTGCAATAGACACTTTTCCTTCAGCCTCAGCAGGTTTTTTCTGGCTCCACGCATAGAGAAGCAGAGCAATCAGAACGAACAGCCCCGCTGATAAATAAATGGCAGAGAAGCCGGCAGATGCTACAAACAATCCGAATACATACGACCCTACAGCAATTCCGCTGTCAAAGAAGGTAAAGAACGTTGCCGTCGCAAAACCTGAGCGGTGAGACGGAGATTTCTGGATCGCCAATGTTTGCATACAAGGAACGATTGATCCGTATCCGAGACCGATAACCGCTCCTGAAAGCAGAAGCATCAAGCCGCTATGTGTGAAGGACAGCATGCAGAGCCCCACTGAGAAAATCAAGATTGATGGGTAAATGACAATGCCCGGTCCGACTTTGTCGAACAATTTTCCTGTGAATGGGCGTGCAATCATCATTGTCACCGCAAAGCAAACAAAGAAATATCCGCTAATATTCGAAAGATCAACTGATTTGGCGAATACAGACAAATACGCTGTGACAGTTGAATAACAGAAAGAAATAAATAAACCGACCGTCGCAATCTTAAGTGCGCCTTTTTCAAACATATCCGAGAACGAAAAACGAAATACAGTTGTGCCGCTGTCTTGGTTTTGAGGCACCTTTATCAAGAACGAAACAAGTAAGCCTGCAACCATAAACAGCGCAAAGGCTGTAAAGAATACAGAGAAGCTTACGACCTTCATCAAATTCAGTCCAAGGAAAGGCCCGATTGCCATGGCGAGGTTCATAGACATGGCAAAGTATCCAAGCCCTTCACCGCGGCGTTTGGCTGGAATAATGTCCGCTGCAATTGCACCTGTTACAGTCGTTAAAATGCTGAACCAAATCCCTTGGAAGAACCGCAAGCCAAGCAGTAAGTAAAAGTTATGAATGGGCATATACAGAAAAGATGAAAGGGCGAATAACGCCATTGATACAATCGCCATTCTTTTCTTACCGAAACGCTCAACGATGGCTCCGGAGAAAGGCCGTGTAATGATTGCTGACAGAAGGAACAGGCTGATTAAAAGCCCGCCTTGTGATTCTGTGCCGCCAAGCTCTTGAAGCGTATAGATCGGCAGTACAGTTAAAAATGTATAAAAGAACACAAACACAAATAAATTGACAAGCAGGACCATAATAAAATCCTTGGTCCATATCGCATCCGCTTTTTTCAAATGTATGTCACTTCCTTATTTTCATTGTTGTAAAAACATGCGAAATAAATGAGAAAAAGCTTCCTTATCTTCATCCCGGAAATCTGCAAGCAGTTCTTCCTCGAATTTCAGCATTTTCACATTGATTTCTTCGTATTTTTTCTCGGCTTCTTTTGTGAGGACAACAAGTTTTTCCCGTTTGTCTTCACCTTGCCGTCTCTGAACCCAGCCGTTTTCCTCCAGGCGTTTGATCGTCCGTGTTACAGTCGGCGCTTCCACATTTAAATAGGACCAAATCTCTTTTTGAGTCATTGGTCCGATCGTACGCAAACAATATAAAACTGACCATTGAGATGAATAAAGGCCGAATGGCTCCAGCTGTTCATTGGCTTTCTTGGCAATCAGGCGGGCGCTTTGGTTGATTTGATGAATGAGGTGTCTGTTGACGTAGGTCATTTCGGTCTCCTTCTAAAAAACTTACCTAAGTAACTAATTGCTTTTTTTATTTTACAGGAGCGCTGAATGGATGTAAAGATAAAAATTTAGTGACGCGAAATAGTTTGCCGAAGCTGAAAAAGTTCGTTTCACCCCTTGTCCTTATTGAGTTTTTAGCATATTCCCAAAAGAATGCTAATACACTGTTACAAACCTAACAAAGAGAGTGTTTGAGGTGAGGGATCGTGGGCACATTTCACAAACTTACTTTTAAAACCATACAACGAAGAAGCGGCATAATGAATGACTCTTTACAGAATACGGATCTCATTTCACACTTCTCACATCCATTTTAGGGAGGTCGAGTGGTGTGCACGATTACATCAAAGAGCGAACAATCAAGATAGGGAAGTACATCGTGGAGACAAAGAAAACCGTTCGTGTCATTGCGAAGGAATTTGGTGTTTCCAAAAGTACAGTACACAAGGATTTAACAGAGCGTCTGCCTGAAATTAACCCTGACTTGGCAAACGAAGTGAAAGAAATACTCGATTATCATAAATCCATCAGGCATTTAAGAGGAGGAGAAGCGACAAAACTCAAATATAAAAAAGATGAAATTCTCGAAGGAGAGCCTGTTCAGCAATCATAATCACCTGCTATCATCAGCTGGCATTGTCTTCTTGAAATCGTTCATAAAACATCCGCAAAAAATTGTAAAGAACTTAATGCGCTTCCAACTTTTTTTCTATATTTTATGATAATATATATAATTAGGGCACAATGTGGATATTTACTGTGAAACAGATTTTCAAGGAGGATATAAATAGATGTTTGCAAGGGATATTGGTATTGACCTCGGTACTGCAAATGTACTGATCCATGTTAAAGGTAAAGGAATTGTTCTGAATGAACCTTCCGTAGTAGCACTTGATAAAAACAGCGGCAAAGTGCTGGCGGTTGGCGAAGAGGCAAGACGAATGGTTGGACGTACACCTGGGAATATTGTTGCGATTCGCCCGCTGAAAGACGGAGTTATTGCTGATTTTGAAGTAACAGAAGCAATGCTGAAGCATTTTATTAACAAGCTGAATGTAAAGGGCTTGTTCTCAAAACCGCGCATGCTCATTTGCTGCCCGACGAATATTACATCCGTTGAGCAAAAAGCAATCAAAGAAGCTGCAGAAAAAAGCGGCGGTAAACATGTGTACCTTGAAGAAGAACCTAAAGTTGCCGCTATCGGCGCGGGTATGGAAATATTCCAGCCAAGCGGTAACATGGTTGTAGACATCGGAGGCGGGACGACTGATATCGCGGTTATTTCAATGGGCGATATTGTCACCTCCTCTTCTATTAAAATGGCTGGGGACAAGTTTGACATGGAAATCTTAAATTACATCAAACGCGAGTACAAGCTGCTGATCGGCGAACGTACTGCGGAAGATATTAAGATTAAAGTCGCAACGGTTTTCCCAGACGCACGTCACGAAGAAATTTCCATTCGTGGACGGGACATGGTTTCCGGTCTTCCAAGAACAATTACAGTAAACAGTAAAGAAGTTGAAGAAGCCCTTCGTGAATCTGTCGCTGTTATTGTGCAGGCTGCGAAACAAGTGCTTGAAAGAACACCGCCTGAACTTTCCGCTGATATTATTGACCGCGGCGTTATTATTACTGGCGGAGGCGCACTCTTAAACGGCCTTGACCAGCTGCTTGCTGAAGAGCTGAAGGTACCGGTCCTCGTCGCTGAAAATCCTATGGATTGCGTAGCCATCGGCACAGGTGTCATGCTTGATAATATGGACAAGCTTCCTAAACGCAAACTAAGCTGATTTCACAAACCTCATTCTGAAAAAGAATGGGGTTTTTTTATGAAAAAGCCTTCACGAATGGATAATATATGACGATAATAGGATAAAATACTGATTTTTATCATAGAACGAACATTCCTATATGACAACTGGAAAAAATGCCATTTTAGAGGTGGGAAATTTGTTAAAAGGATTATATACAGCAACATCCGCAATGATTGCCCAGCAGCGAAGAACGGAAATGCTTTCAAATAATATTGCAAATGCAAATACATCCGGATATAAAGCAGATCAAGGCTCCATGCGCGCGTTCCCTGAGATGCTGCTCAGCAGAATAGAATCAAAATCTCCGGCCGGAACAACGAGGACGGAAGTCGGTTCCGTGAATACCGGTGTGTATATGCAGGAGCTTAAGCCTCTTTTCACACAGGGAAGCTTGAAGTCCACAGATCAGCCTACAGATATCACATTGGTTGAAAATCAAGTTCCGGTTTATGCGGAAACCAATGAAAACGCGGCTCTTTTTTATCCGGTTCAGACAGCGGACGGAATCCGTTATTCAAAAAGCAGCACATTTTCACTAAATGAGAATAATCAGCTGACGATCAACGGAAATCCTATTTTATCAACGGATGGCCAGCCAATCACTGTGGATAATGAAAATTTTACTGTATCTGAAAACGGTACTGTGACAACGAACGGACGGACAGCCGGCCAGATTGATGTCAGAATGGCGGAGGATGTCCGCAACCTGAAACGGGACGGAAATAACTTGTACAGCACCGCGGACGGCAATGATCTGCCAAGCGCAGCTGATAATAACCAGGTATCCTATTCATTAAAACAAGGCGTCTCTGAGCTTTCAAACGTGGATGTGACAAGCGCCTATACAGAAATGACTGAAGCGTACAGATCGTTTGAGGCCAATCAGAAGGTTATTCAAGCTTACGATAAAAGTATGGATAAAGCAGCTAATGAAATCGGAAAAATCTAAGATAACGGAAGAAAAAACGGGGGACATCAACTATGCTCAGGTCAATGCTAACGGCATCAACAACCTTAAACCAGCTGCAGCAGCAGATTGACACAATCAGCAGCAACCTTTCAAACAGCAACACAACCGGCTATAAGGCAAAAGATACGAATTTTTCTGAGCTAGTCAGACAGCAATTCGATCAGGTTGATGAAAAAAATGAGGAAGTGGCAAAAGCCCGAAAAACGCCACCCAGCTTGCGTCTCGGCGTCGGAGCGATGATGAATTCACGCCTTGTATCTGATCAAGGAAGCATTCAGAAGACGGATCGCGATCTGGATATCGCGTTTACGTCTCCATACCAATATCTTCAGGTGAACGTGAATGGAAACCGGCAGTATACGAGAGACGGAGCGCTGTACTTAACGCCGTCAGCTGCGAATGCCAACCAGCTTCAGCTCGTTACTGGTAATGGAAATCCGGTGCTTGATGAAAACGGAAATACAGTCAACATCGACAGCTCAATGAAGAATATCACCATCAATAAAAACGGCACCTTAACCGCATCTGACGGAAACGCAGTCCAGCGGTTTAATCTCGGGGTTGTCCAAGTGAATAACCCTCAAGAGCTGAAATCGGAAGGGAATAACCTTTTCTCTATTGATAATGCGGCAGCTTTTGAAGAGCTGAATGGCGCGAATAGACAAAACATCGGCATGCAGCAGGGCTCGCTTGAGATGTCTAATGTCGATATTTCTGAACAAATGACAGATTTGATCACGTCCCAGCGTTCATATCAGCTGAACAGCAGAACGATTACAATGGGAGATCAAATGCTCGGTTTAATTAATTCAGTCAGATAAAAAGAAATGGGCGTTTTCAATCAGCCGCGCATGATAAAAAAAGCGGCTTTTTCGAAATCGTCCTTTTTTTTGTAGTATTCCGTGATATCTTCCAAAAGCACCTCTAAATCCACCCACGCTTCAATTTTTTCTAATTCAAGCACATATTCAAGCAGCTGATCATAGGGGTCTTCAACTGATGTGTAGAGCGCTTCAAGCGTTTTTAATTTTAAGTAAATGGTTTGAATGTCTACCTTTTCAGATAATTCTTTCCCTTTTTCCAGGACGGCTTTCGCTTCTGTGACCTTTCCTGTTTTAAAAAGCGCTCTGACAGATTCGTACACACAATGCAGATACGAGACTGGAGAATTCGTTTCAAATTCTTGATTCTTTAATACCTTTTTAAAGTAAAGAAGCGCTTCCTGGTCTTTTTTTTCGGTTGCTTTTAAAAAGCCAAGGTTATAATAAGCGTGGCATAGCAGGTTTTCGTCATGTAATTGCTGGGTTTTCCTAATGATGTCTTTGAAAAGCTGTTCAGCTTTTTCGTAGCGCTCTTGATCAATATAATTAACGGCGAGCAAAAGCTTGCAGGTGATCACCTTTTTTATATAGCCGAATTGATGTAAATAGATGTGTAATGCTTTTTTGACGTATTGGATGGAAAGCGGCGGTGATTTCATCAAGTAATAGGCGCCGGCGGTTTGATAATATAAATCAGCGGCTTCAAACGTATTTTGAATGGCGGCCAGGTACTGTTCAGCTTTTTTAAAATGATTCACTGCATGTTTCGGAGCTGTTTTTACCATTTCGTATAATCCTGAGAAAAAATACAGATAATATTTCAATTCATCATCCATTTTGTCTTCCAGACCGTACAGATCATCGAACAATGAATCAAGTCCGTTCTGGTTTTCAAAAAGCAGCTGATGGCGGGCCTGAAACAATTGATAACGCATCCAAAGTTTTGTATTCTTTTTGAGCTTCGGAAGGTGCTGGTCAATTTTCTCTTTCAGTGTGCAAACGTGATTCATTTTGCGCTTGCTCATTGCGGAATACCACTCGTCTAACATGTTTTGCATCCTTTTTTCAATAAACTTCGAAATCATTTTCCTACCTCTTTGCTATTGGTAAAATCTATAATTATCATATCATAACTTTTGACGGCTCTCATTGACAGTTGGTTACATTTTAGCGCGGTTGAAAAAGAGATTAATTCATAATATACTTTTCAAATGTACAGATTTGATCTTCGATGATTGCTATACATACTAATGCAGATGAAGGAGATGTCAAGAGAATGCTTGATACTCAGCAAATTAAAGAAATTATTCCTCACCGTTATCCGTTTTTGCTTGTAGACCGGATTACGGAAGTTGAAGAGGGCAAACGGGCAAAAGGCTATAAAAATGTAACTGCTAATGAAGAGTTCTTTAACGGACATTTTCCACAGTATCCGGTAATGCCCGGCGTATTAATTGTAGAAGCGCTTGCCCAAGTCGGGGCTGTTGCGATGCTGATTAAAGAAGAAAATCGCGGCAGACTGGCGTTCTTTGCGGGCATTGACAATTGCCGGTTTAAAAAACAAGTCAAGCCTGGTGATCAGCTTCATCTTGAGGTTGAAATCACTCGTGCGCGCGGCACAATCGGGCGCGGAAAAGGCGTTGCCACAGTTGATGGCGAAGTTGTTTGCGAAGTCGAACTGACTTTTGCTCTCGGAGAATAACTGAAATAAGGCAGATGGGCAGCGGCACATTTGTCTTTTTTCATTCAAAACATGAAAAAAGCAGGTGATTGTATGTGGAAAGAATTTAAGGCCTTTGCCATGCGCGGGAACATTGTTGACCTCGCAATCGGTGTTGTAATAGGCGGCGCGTTCGGCAAGATCGTCACATCTCTAGTCAATGATATCATCATGCCTTTGGTGGGCTTGCTGCTGGGCGGGCTTGATTTTTCAGGCTTGTCGTTTACGTTTGGCGAAGCTGTAGTGAAGTACGGCAGCTTTATACAGACGATTGTAAACTTCTTAATTATATCGTTCTCCATTTTTATTGTTATTCGGACTTTGAATGGGTTGAGACGAAAAAAAGAAGCAGAGGAAGAGGCGGCGGAGGAAGCGCCGGATGCGCAAGAGGAGCTGCTGAAGGAAATCAGAGATCTGCTGAAGCAGCAAACAAGGTCGCCGGAATAAAAAAGACTGCCGTTCTGAAACGGCGGTCTTTTTTATTTTCAATTCCTTTCACTTAATGCTGCGGGGTTTTCCGTTGTTTCAGCAAGATGAATAAGCATGGAAACAGAGGTGCCGGCTTCCGGAGTGCTGCTGATTTTCAACTCGCTTCCGCAAAAATGTTTCAGCCGCTGGTTGATATTTTTTAATCCGACGCTCCGGTCGAAACCCGAAGATAAGAGATCTTTTCGTTTTTCCGGAGCCATACCGACTCCGTTATCTTCTACTTTGATGTAATACTCGTTCCTGTTTTGTTTTTTAGCTGTCAGCTTGATCCATCCTCCGCCTCTTTTCTTGCTGACGCCGTGAAGAACGGCATTTTCCACCAAGGGCTGAATCATTAAAGGCGGAAGGATAAAGTCAATGTCATTGTCTATATCGAAAAAAACCTCAAGCCGATCGCCGAAGCGCGTCTTTTCTATGGAAAGATAGGAACTGATAATAGAAAGCTCATGTTTGAATGAACTGATGGCTGATGTATTTTGGAAGTCAAAACTCATTCTTAAATAGTTGGTAAATTCCTCTGTTACCTCCCGCGCTTTTTCAATATCCAAATGACTGAGAGAAATGATCGTGTTTAATACATTGTAAAGAAAATGAGGTTTGATTTGCGATTGGAGAAATGCCATTTCCATTCTTGTGGCTTGATTTGCTGTATGTTTCATCATAATCAGGTTTTTGATACGCGCCATAAATTCAGAGTAATGATAAGGCTTTTGCAAAATGTCATTCGCTCCGGCATGAAAAGCCTTGTATTTGTCATGGCCGATAATGGCTGCTGTAATCATCAGAACCGGGAGATCAACCATGCTGAATCGTTCGCGAATTCTCATACAGACTTCGAAACCAGTCATATCCGGCATCATCAAGTCCAGAATAACCAAATCAAGCTTGGTGCAAGAGACAACTTCTAATGCCTCCATTCCGTTTTTCGCAGCAATCACATTGTAGGGAACGCCTTCCAGCATATCGATTAAGATTTTTAAACTGTCGATGTTATCATCGACAATCAAAATTGTTGGAGCGTCAATTTTCTCAGAATAATAAGGCGTGCTCATAGAGGTATCTGACATATCTATCCCGGATTGTAAATCAGGAAGACCCTTCTTTGTTTCAGGTACAGGTTCATTTTGAGCAATCGGCAATGTGAAATGGAATGACGAACCTTTTCCCTCTTCCGATTCGACCCAAATGTCTCCGTTTTGTAGCTGAACCAGCTGTTTGACAATACTGAGGCCAAGACCGGCTCCGTCGTCTTTATTTGTTTCGGCTTGCTGAAAAGACTCAAATATGGTTTGGCAATCGGCTTCTGAAATGCCGCTTCCGGTATCCGTTACTGTCACCTTGATCATGTTATCGTTCAGTCTTGAAGCAGAAAGTGTAATTTGGCCCTCCGCTGTATACTTGATTGCATTGTCTACTAGATTGGTTACAATTTGCCGAAAGCGGTTTTCATCTGTGAGTACCAAAGGAAGGCCGGCTGGAATATGATTTATAATGTTCAAGTTTTTATGTCTGGACAAGAGATTGTAGAAATTCATTTCCGAACAGATTAAAGTATAAATATCCACAGGAACCGGGTGAATCTGAAGCATGCCTTGCTTTATTTTTTCTAAATCCAGAATGTCATTCACCAGATTGGACAGCCTGTAGCCCATGCGGATGACAAGCTGCATGTTTTCTTTCTCTTCTTCTATCGTTCTTTTTCCTTTGCCGGCCAGCAGCGTTTGGCATATATTAATAATGCTGTTCAGCGGCGTTTTGAATTCATGTGATGTTTTGGCAATAAAATCATCCTTTAGCCGGTCAATCCTGAGTAATTTCCACGACAGTACTTCATTTTCGCGGAAAGCGCCGGCAAATTGCTGTGCCATCAGAAGAACAATCGCCAGCAACGCAATGACGGTTGGCAATGAATAAATCGAATTAAATGAAAAGGCTGTTTTTCCGCTGTAAGCGGAGATGGTCGTTAAAATGACAAAAGCACTCATTGAAATAGAAGCGATTGTCAGATACAGGCTTCCTTCCATTTTGCGAATCGCTGCAATTGTAAAAATATATGTGATATAAACCAGGGTGGAAACGGCTAGCACAGAATGTAAGATGTATGAGCCATGGCCGATAAAACCCACAGTTAAAAAATCTGTGATCAAGACCAGCCCGGAAGAAACAGTGGCTATGAGAATAAAACGTTTTGATACAATCTGCCGGTAAGCAAAATAGAGATAGAGAAAAACCGCTATACTGACAAACACGGTTGAGATTGCCCTCATTGAATTTAGCAATGAAAATGAAATTGACGGATAGAGGAGAAATATAATCCGCTCTTTTCCGATCATCAGAATAATGAATGAAAAAAGAAGACACATAACAGAAAAAAACAACAAATGTTTATCCTTTTTTCTTTGCAGGAAAAAGCCCAGAAAATATAATCCGGTAATGAAAAAAGCTGTAATCATGATTGAATCATTCAGAAAGGAAATTTTGTTCTCCCGCAATATTTGGTCCTGCGTTCCAAAAGTAATCGGCTTTGCGATTCCCCACCCCGGCGTTTTTCCGAAGTTTGAAAATTGTACCACAAGTTCATTGTCACCCTTGTGAAGCGTAAAAAAGCTCGTATACGGTCTGTTTTGCGCCGTGAAATCAGGTTTATTTGAAGGGCTGCCGCTTTGCCCTATGAGTTGTCCATTAAAATAGATGCGATTTGCACTGTAAATAAACGACGTGCTGATCCCAAAAAGCTGATTATCTTGATTTGATCTGATAGTCAGCTTGTACGTTCCGTAATCCACATTGATGCCCTGTTTGGTCACCTTCACATTGCTGGGAACATCAACGAAGACGGGATCTTTTCCTTTTGCTGAAGAAATCTCTTTTGGTGACAGCAGCTGATTGGGATATAATGTCCACTTTCCATTCAGCTGTACATTTCCATCCTTCTGAAAATCCCAGTTTTCCAGATTCATAACTCCATGCCTTGCCGCAGGAAGTGTTGATCCCGAAAAATGGTCAATGCCTATAAAAATCATAAAGAAAGCGGCATAACCAAAAATAATCGAAATAAAAATGAATTTTTCTTTCATATCAGTGCTCCTTTATCCCAATAGGATTATTCTTAATTCCCATTTTTTATAAATATTTTAAATGCAAACTTTCAAAAACTACAATAGAAAGAAAAAGAATCCAGATAAAGGGGCAATTTGGCATGATATAATAGAAGTTATTTACTGATATCTCGATTTTACATATAGGGTGTGATGTTTTGTGAAAGCGTTAATTGTTGATGATGAGCACCTGGCATTGCTTCACTTTAAAAATATGCTTGAACGGACAAACGCCTTTCAATCTATTATGGCGTATCAAGATCCGATTGAAGTACTGGAGCATCCTGAGGTTGCTGCTGTAGATGCAGTGTTTCTTGATATTGAAATGCCGGGGGTAAACGGCATTGAGCTTGCTGAAGCGATTCAATCGATGAATGAAAACATCCAAGTCGTTTTCATCACGGCCTATAATGAATTCGCTATCAAAGCGTTTGAGCTGAATGCTATTGATTATTTGTTGAAGCCTGTTATTTACAAGCGGCTTGAGACAACTGTTGAGCGAATCAGAACGAATAACAAGCTTAGAGCATCTATGGAAAATACCGAGGCGCATTATTTGATCCAATGTTTTGGGAACCTGCAGTTTCATCAGATCTTAAAGGAAGTCAAAACAAACATTCCCGTCAAGTGGAGAACGTCCAAAGCACGCGAAATATACACCTTTTTACTTCATAATCAAGGGCGTGTTGTCAGTAAAGACACGCTAATCGATCTTTTTTGGCCTAATTATGATGTCTCAAAAGCAAGCACCCAACTCTACTCTACCATTTATCAGATAAGGAAATTGCTCAGCCAGATCCCTTTCAGCCAAACAATCGAGAAGACCGACACAGGATATATTCTTCGACTTTCAGGCGCAAAAATCGATGTTGTGGAATGGGAACAGTCACTAAAAGAGGCGCCCCCGCTCAATACAGCTACATTACATCTGCACATGGATATTTTCATGTCCTATCAAAATCATTATCTGATGGAGCATGGCTATTTGTGGGCAGAACCGGAAAAGACGCGTCTAGTCCAGCTTTGGCTAGGAAAGGCTTATGAACTGATCGATTTTCTCATTCGTGAAATGAAAGATCATCAAGCGATGGACATTTGCCTGCAGGCCGAGAAAATGGAGCCTTTTGATCATAAAATTATGCAATATAAGCTGCAGCTATTTAACAAAAGCGGGAAGGTAGAAGAGGCGATAAAAGAATATCAGCGCTACAAACAAATGAAGGATCAAATTAATTAAAGTATAAATATAGCAAAAATCCATCTCCAGCCAGTGTGTGTCGATTGCCCTATCGAAGCACACTGGTTTTCTTTTTGTACATGTCATCTTCATGGAAAACCCTCGCCATACGTCTCCATTGAAACTTTAAATCTCCAATTCATTCAGTTTTAGTTGTACAGAATTTGTATAGTTCCATTTCATACAATGTAGTTTGGTTCGGCTTCGTTTTTAAACTCATTCGGCATTAGCAATGGGGGGATGAGACATGATTCTATGGTCTCGCGGATCAATCGGCAAGTGAAAAATAGATATGAAAGGGAGGAATGGAAAGTTGAGAGCGAGGAGTTTTCCCTTAGGGCTGAAGAAAAGCGGGCGGATATTCATGATCATAAGCCTGGCCATCTTTTTCTTCTTCAGCCAGATTGCCAGCTATACTCTTACAGCAGAGGCTGTGGGCGTATCAGCAAGCGACAGACAATTTTTCGATTCAGTGACAGTCAAAGACAGGAATCAGCAGGTTGTTGACGGGTCAAAAGGAAACGAACCGGCATTATCGCCGGGGGATGAAGTGACACTGACATATGAATGGTCATTAAAACATGATAAAGAAGCAGTAAGCGAACAGGACATCAATGTGGAGATACCTAAAAGCTTTACATTTGATAAAGGTGCAGAAGGTGAGATCAAATCTGCTGATCAGGTCATCGGCAGCTATCAAGTGCCAGCGGGCAGCAGCACTCTGACGGTGAAATTAAAAAGTGCAACCGCGGATTCTCCTGATGCCAAGGGGACCATCACACTGCCAGCTAAGTTTACTGCAGATGTAAAAGACGATGAACATACAGTAGCGGCCCTTTTTCAACTAGGGGGAGGCAACACCCAGCAGGTGATCATCCCTGTCAAGAAAGATGAGACACCAGATAACGAGGCGGAAGAGCCAAAAAACGACTCTTCTGATACTGCGGGTGATCAGAAAGGGACAGATGACAAATCTGCACCTTCAGTCAGCAAGGATCAAAAAGAAGAGGAACCAAAACCATCGGCAGACTCTAAGAGCAGTGATTCTCCTAAGAGCGATGATTCAAAAAAAGTGTCATCCTCAAGTCAATCAGCTTTCAGAAGTCTGGAAACTGAAGAAAAACAAATCACGCAACATATTCTAACCGGCGTGACATTGACGGACGAAAACGGAAAGCCATATGACAAGGGCAATCGCGCCGATACGAATTCTCCGGTGAAAATTTCAATTGATTGGGCTATTCCTGACGATTTAGGAAAAACAATCAATGCCGGCGATAAATATGAATTTGATTTGCCTAAAGAATTTATTATGCATAATGACATTTTGAACCTGCCGTTAGGCGCCGGAGATACCACCTACGGGACATTTTCTATTGATACGAACGGACATGTGGTGATGACATTTAACGGCGAGGTAAAAGAAAGTTCTAATGTCAAAGGCACATTGGTTATCAATACGCAGTTCAACGAGAAAAAAATAACGGGATCGACAACACAAAAGATTCCATTCCCTGTAAATTCCGATACGCCTGAAACAACGGTTTATTTTAAGCCAAATGTGAGTAAAACCATTGATAAATCAGGTGTTCTGGATAAAGGCATCAACCCCGGTAAAGTAACATGGACGGTCGATGTCAATAAAAAATTGGATCAAGTCAAAAATGCCAAACTCACGGAAAGCCTTCCAGAGGGTTTAATCTACCGTTCAGTTAAAGTGTATGAACTCAATGTGAACATTGATGGTTCTGTCAGCAAAGGAAATGAAGTTTCTTCCGGCTACAGCGTTGATTCAAAAGGAAATGTCTCATTTGATGGGACAATTGATTCAGCCTACCGCCTTGTATATGAAACTGACATTGACAATAGTGCGAAGCCGAGTGAAGGCGGAAATCTAACGCTGACGAACAAGGCAGCATTCAGCGGAGACAACCTGGAACCCATTTCTGCCGAAGCTACTGTTGCAGCCAAATATGGAAAAATGATTGCGAAATCATCGACCGGCTATGATGGAGAATCTCAAACATTCAGCTGGGCTCTTTCATACAACTACGGTGAGAAACAGATCGATCAATCCAAGGCCAGCATTAAAGATTCTTTTGGAACTGGCGATTTGCACCTTGTGAAAGATTCCTTGAAGGTTATTCCTATTACCTTTGGACAGAACGGCAGCGAGCAAGCGGGAACGCCTTTAAAGGAAGGCGAGGACTATACGCTGATCGATAATGGAAGCGGATTTGAAGTCAAATTTAATAAAACCATTACCAGCGCTTACAAAATCACATATCAAACAAAGGTCAACAGCGGAGTGATCATTGATAAATCGACAACATACACCAACAGCGTGGTGACCGGAACAGGTGATTCAAAAGAAGCTTCTGGAATAGCCATTCAACAGAACCTCATCAAAGGGTATTCAAATGTTGATTATGAGAAGAAGACGGCTGATTGGACGATTACAGTTAATAAAAACAAATATGAGATGAACAATTGGATGCTGGATGACCAATTCGAAAGCGGCGGATTGGTTCTGATTGATGACTCGTTCAAAATTCAAGACATAACGAACAACAAAACATTGCAGAAAGACAAAGATTACACGTTGACAAAAAAAACCGGCCATAAAGGCTTTACTTTGGCATTGATCGGGGATTATAAAAAAACAGACAGTCAATTTAAGATCACTTACACAACAACATTCAATGCTGATTATTCTAACGAAAGCGTCAAGAATACAGCTCAGTCAACATGGACTGATCAAAACGGCAACGAGCGCACGAATAAGGTATCAAGCGGTTTTACGCCGAATCATCAGACGACAAACAATGGTTTCAAAAACGGTTCATACAACGCGGTTTCAAAGGAAATCACGTGGAAAATCGGCGTCAATTATAATTGCGAGCCGACGAAAAACCCTTATATCAAAGATGTCATAACAGATCCTCAGCAATTTGTGCCGGGTTCCGTTGTGGTCAAGAGCTATACGATCAATAAAAACGGCTCCATCACAGAAGGAGACGCACTTGATCCTTCCAAGTATGATGTCGAAGAACCTTCTGCGAATAATGAACGCACTCTGACGGTACACCTTAAAACAGGCGATTCTGTACCATACCTGATTGAGTTTAAGACATCACTCAAGGGGCAGGTCATTGATCAGAACCAGTACACAAACAAAGCAACATACTATAATGACGGTTATGCAGACCGCACGTTGACGGGCTCTGTTTCAGTTACGAACGGAGGAAATCTGGTTTTCAAAGGCGGCAAACAAAATGGAAGCTACATCGATTGGAACATTAATGTCAACTCCAGCCAATCAACGCTGGATGACGTAAAAGTTACTGACACGCCGGATGAAAATCAAATACTAGATGCAGATTCTTTTAAAGTATATCAAGCAAAATATGATGAAAACGGTGTGGTCAAAGACAGCAGTGGAAATCTGACCGCGGGCGATGTCGAGCTTCAAAAAGACAAAGATTACACGTTAGACATCAAAACCAACAATACAACAGGTGAACAATCGTTTGTCCTGACATTCATAGGCAGCTATAAGCAAATTGACCGTGCCTATGTGATCAAATACCGGTCTCTGATTAACATAGCCGGAACGAACGGCCACGTTAAAAATAAGGTGTCCATTTCAGGAACAAATGTGAAAGAGCAGACTCAGGAAAACAGTAGCTCAATCTTTGTTGCCATTTCAAGCGGCGACGGTTCCGGATCTGGAGAAAAAGGAAGCCTGACGATCTTTAAAACAGGTGAGGACGATAAAGCTCTAGAAGGAGCAGACTTTCAATTATGGTCTGAGGACGCCAAGCAGCTCCTGCGCAAGGGCACGACAGATGCTGGCGGGAAACTTACATTCGGAAATATCCGCTACGGTTCCTACGTATTAAAAGAAGTAAAAGCGCCTGACGGATATACGATCAGCGATGCTTATGTAAAAGGGGTCCCTGTAAAGATAGACAGCAATTCCTCTAAGACAGGAGCGCTGTACAAAGTCGTAAATCAACAGAACAAGGTGACGCTTATCAAACAAGACGAACAACATAATCCTTTGGCGGGTGCTGTTTTCAAGCTGGAGAAAAAGTCAAATGACGGCACCTATACTCTCATACGAACAGATATAAAATCTGATAAAAACGGAAAAGTGGAAATGAACGGTTTGCCGGCGGGCTACTATCGCCTGACAGAAACGAAAGCTCCGGCAGGCTTTATCGTGAATACAAAAGCGATTCACTTCTCCATCGCAAAGAATGAACAGAATCAAGTGTCCGACGTTAATTTGGGAGCAATGACCAACTACCAAGGAAAAGTCTCTCTGACGAAGGAAAATGCTGAGGGCCAGAAACTTGAAGGCGCAGTATTCAACATTGTCGATCAGGATGGAAATAATGTTCAAGAGGGGCTGACCTCGAATAAGGACGGAAAAATAGAGGCTTCAGGCCTTGCGCCGGGCCGTTACGCTTTTGTTGAAACGAAAGCGCCATCCGGCTATGTGCTGAACACGGAGAAAAAAGAATTTTTGATCTCAGAATCAGCAGCAGGAAAGCCTGAATCCGCAGATGCCGGGATTGCCGTGAACGATAAAGGCGCTGTTGAGTTAACGAAGGAAGATGCCGATGGCCAGAAACTCGAAGGAGCCGTCTTTAAGATTATCGACAAGGAAGGGAAAACGGTTCAAGAAGAGCTGGCATCGGATAAAAACGGTAGAGTCACAGCTTCAGGCCTTGCGCCGGGCCGCTATGCTTTTGTCGAAACGAAAGCGCCATCCGGCTATGTGTTAAACACGGAAAAAATAGAGTTCACGATTTCTGAATCAGCAGCAGGAAAGCCTGAACCAGCAAAAGCCGGGATCGCCATTAACTATAAAGGCGCTGTTGAGTTGACGAAGGAAAATGCTGAAGGCCAAAAACTTGAAGGAGCCGTCTTTAAAATTATTGACCAGGAAGGAAATACAGTTCAAGAAGAGCTGACTTCCGATAAAGACGGGAACATCACAGCTTCAGGCCTTGCGCCGGGCCGTTACGCCTTTGTTGAAACAAAAGCGCCATCCGGTTATGTGTTAAACACGGAGAAAAAAGAGTTTACCATTTCTGAATCAGCAGCAGGGAAGCCAGGATCTGCAGAAGCCGGGATCGCCGTAAACGATAAAGGCTCGGTTCAGCTGACGAAGGAAGATCAAGATGGAAAAGGCTTAGCCGGCGCAGTATTCAAAATCACTGACAGCAATGGGGAAACAGTGAGAGACGATCTAGTTTCAAAAGAAGGCGGCAAAATAGAAGTTGACGGGTTAGCACCGGGAAGCTATCAATTTATTGAAAAAGAGGCGCCAGATGGATATCTTTTATCCGAAAAACCAGTGTCATTCACCATTAAAGCTGAATATAGCGGCAAACCTGAACAAGTGAAAGTGACAGCGGTTAATATCAAGAACCTTGTTGTTCTCACCAAAGTGGATCAGCATGATAATAATAAAGTTCTGCAAGGCGCGGAGTTCAATCTGACGGACGCCAACGGAAAAGTGCTGAAATCCGGCTTGACGACGGATGAAAAAGGTCAAATTACCGTGCACGGCCTTAAAGCTGGCGAATATCAGTTTGTCGAAACAAAAGCGCCTAAGGATTATCATTTGGATCAAACACCTATATCGTTCAAGATCACAAATACAGAAACGAAACCAATCGACATCACCGTGGAGAACATATTGGCACCAGGTGACGTGAATGTGACGAAAGTGGATCAAGACGATAAAAATACAGTTTTGGCGGGCGCTGAATTCAAGTTATTGGACGCAAGCGGCAAGCCTGTAAAAACTGACGGCTTTGGCAAAGAGCTGCCTGAACTCTGGAAAACAGATAATAAGGGGCAGTTCACAGTAAAAGGCCTTGCGCCGGGAAGCTATCAGTTTATTGAAACGAAGGCACCCGAAGGTTACAAACTAGATGAAACACCGATCGAATTCACAATTGAAAAAGGACAGTCAAAAGCTGTAGAGATCGTTGTTTCTAATCAAAAAGTAAAAATGCCAACACCTGACAAACCTGACAAACCTGCACCGGGTGGAAATGTGAAGGAAGATGGACATCATTCGAAAACCAATGGTACATCGGGTGATTCGAAAACAGAAAATCCTCTTCCGAAAACTGGAGATTCGGATAGCACGCTGACAGTAATGATCGGTATTCTGCTGCTTATGGCAGGCGGAGGCTTAGCTGTTGCCTCAAGAAAGAAGCAAAGAAAGGGATAAATATGAAAGCACCTGATCATTGAAGAATCGATCAGGTGCTTTTTTAAAAGTGACACAGCTCTTTTTGAATGAAGCATAAGAAAGGAATTTTTTGCATGTACAAGAAAATGATCATTACGTTGTTCATTCTTTTCGGACTGTTGCTTATCTGTTCCCCTTTTTTGAAAGGAGGAATCATAGTCTATCTTAGCAAAAGCCAGAATGAGTCGGCATTAACTGTGGAGCAGCTGAAAAAAAATAATGAGAAAGAAGCTGCTTTTGAATTTGACTCAATCCAGCCGCCTGATTTGATGGAAGCCATAAAGGCTGGCTTTGATCACGATCAGAAAGCGATCATCGGACGGATAACCATTAAAAGTGTCGATCTGGAGCTTCCGATCCTAAAAGGCACTACCAACGAAAATCTTCTGATCGGGGCGGCAACAATGCGCCCGGATCAGAAAATGGGCGAGGGGAATTATCCGTTGGCGGGCCATCATCTAAAGCAAAAGAGTCTTCTGTTTGGACCTCTGATGAATATAAAAAAAGGCGCCAAAATTGTGATTACAGATTTTAAAAAAGACTATATTTACTCAGTGACATCAACAGAAACGATTTCAGAAATACAGGCAGATGTGATTCAGAATACAAAAGAAAAGGAAATTACGTTAATTACCTGTGACAAAGCTGTGGAAACGAAAGGACGTCTAGCAGTTAAAGGGAAATTGATTGATGCTGTCGGCCATACAGATGATATCAATAGCGAAATGTAAGTTTCTTGATGTCTTTCTTTTGCAGTGGATATTTACAGAAAAAAGACTGCCGTTTCCTAACGGCAGTCTTTTTTAATGCAGAACATATTTCTTCAAAATGTCCATTGTGATGCTTTTCGCTTCTGTTCCGGTTCCGTCAATGTTTGTCACGAAGCTGTACGCCCCGTGCTCGGTTTTAACAAAGCCGGCATACCAGCCGATGCCTGAGCCAGAACCGGTTTTTCCATAAAGCGTATAGTGGTCTTCGTCTTCTTGAATCATCATCCGTTTTACCGTCTTCATGACGCTTTTGTCAAATGGTAGTTTTTCTTTGTATAACGATTCCATAAAATCTGTTTGTTCTAAAGGAGAGATTTTGAGAGTGCTGCTTAGCCAGAATTGATCAATTCCGCCGCTGATGTCTTGGTTGCCGTAACCTGTTTTTTCAATCCATTCCTTCATTCGCTCTTCTCCGATGTCCCGGGCCATTGCTTGGTAATACCAAACCACTGAATATCTCATAGCAGAGCCGAGCGTATGGTCTTGGTTCCAAACGTCAAGTTCCCGTTTCACGCCATCCCAGTATTTGATGTCATATTCATCTTTAACAGCGCCTGTTTCTAATCCGATAAGCGCATTAGGAACTTTAAACGTCGACTGCGGCGCAAATCTTTGTTTTGCGCGCTGATCGTTGTAGACGAATGTTTTTTCGTTTTTTAAATCCCGCAAGATAAAAGTGCCGTCGAGATCTGTGAAAAACTCATCAACCTTCAGCTTTTTCGAATTTATGTTTTTCTCTGCAGCTTCAGCTTCTGTAGGTGTCTGTAAACTTGATGTCATGAGCAGAGCCGCACCGATAAGTGATAAAAAGAGTGCTTGCACCTTTCCCTTGCTCAATATCTTCACCTCAGAAATTTTTTATATGTTTTGCTTAAACGCCTCAATCAGTTTTGTTCCTGTATAGCCCTCTTTTACAAGGGACTCCAGAATGGTTTCAGTGCCTTGCTGTTTTCTTGTCACCATTTGTCCGTAGATTAAAACCTGTATGCTTTCTTCCAGCTTGACAATATTTTTCACTGCCGCTGTCAGCTGGGCGGGGCGGTTGCTTTTTTTCGTGATCGTTACAAATACTTTGGCTTCAGTTTGGCTGTTTTGAAGCTGTTCAAAAAAAGACAGGTGTTCTTTCGATACAAGCGCTTCAATCAGCCAGTGGTTTTCACCGTCTTCTTTATTTATAATCAGTCCGTCAATTAGGGGAAACTGTTCAATTGATTTTTCTTCCTTGTCCACTCGTTCCACATTCAGGTCAACCAGTTTAAAGGTTTTCATTTCTTTTCTCACCCCGATTACTTCCAAAGATTTCTTGCCTTCCATTATAACATAAACTTTTTAGAGGAAAAAACGCTGCAATGCCGGGGCTAAAGAATTTCATATTGGTGAAACATTTAATAATTTCTATTTTTTCATTATACTGTAACTGACTATGGATTACGGAGAGATGTGTATGAATCAATTTCGTTTAAAAGAAATTTACATTGACGGCACTCCTTCTGAAAACCGTTTGATTCAAAAGGATGAAGCATATATATTAAGCCGTAAAGAAGTTTTTGAAGTCCATTTGAACACAAAAGGGAGGATGAGTTTTTTATACGAAACACACGACGGCATGGAGCAGTATAAAATTGAGGTGTCATTGCCGGAAAAAAAACTGAGCTTTCAGTGGTTTGCATGGGATGGTTCTTCCTATGTGTGCATGAATACGCAAAATTGGCTGACAAAGCAAATCTTTTTCCGTTTTTTAAAAAGTACATATTTCTTTAAAGGGAAAAAACAAAAGATGTTTTTAGCTGAAGGAAAAATGAAAACGAAAGATAAAAACAGAGGCTGAAAGTCATTTTTAAGCGTTTTTCTTTTCTCATTGCATCATCTACAATACATATAACCGCAAGGAGAGGAGGAATCGCATGTTCAATCAGGTCATGCTTGTCGGACGTCTTACAAAAGATCCTGAGCTTCGCTACACTTCCGCCGGTGCGGCAGTTGCACACGTTACGCTCGCGGTAAACCGCAGCTTCAAAAATGCTTCAGGTGAAATTGAGGCCGATTATGTCAATTGCACGCTTTGGAGAAAAACTGCTGAAAACACGGCGTTGTATTGCCAAAAAGGTTCTCTCGTCGGCGTAAGCGGACGGATCCAGACAAGGAGCTATGAAAACGCAGAAGGCGTTAACGTGTATGTAACGGAAGTGTTGGCTGATACTGTTCGTTTTATGGACCCTAAACCCCGGGAAAAAACGGCCGATTGACATAACCCCTGCTCCTCCCGATTTCTATCCATTCACGATTATCCGGATCTCCGAATCATCCCCTCAAAACTGACCAGTCGACCAGACTGGTTTTTTTCTTTTTAGGAAAAATTGGTTCTTATGATGCATTTTTGCTTAAAAACACTTAATAATGTTGATTGCAACTCATTAAAAACTTATAATTACTTAAAGATGATTGATAAGAAAAGGAATGAGGGCGTGTACCAAGAAGAAAGATTAGTAGCGATTTTGGACTTTTTAAAACAGCATAACCGAATTACAACGGAGCAGATCTGTACGCTCCTTCAAGTGTCAAGGGATACAGCGAGACGTGACCTCGTGAAGCTGGAGGAACAGAATGCCATTATCCGCACAAGGGGCGGTGCCATTTTGCCGACTGTGCATCAGAAAATTCAAAGTTATTCAGGCCGATTGAAAACAGTGTCCGAGGAAAAAAACAAGATCGGCAGGCTTGCCGCATCGCTCATTCATGATGGTGACCGGGTGATTTTAGACGCCTCTACAACCGTTCAGGCATGTGCAAAGCATTTGAATGCGGATGATTGTACGGTGATTACCAACTCGATTAATCTCGCGGAAGTGCTGTCCAATAAAGAGGGAATTGAAATCTATCTGCTCGGGGGCAAGCTGGAAAAGGAGCACCGGTTTCTGTACGGCGCCTCTGTGATTGAAAAGCTTTCAAGCTATCACGTCGATAAAGCGCTGATCGGTGTGGTCGGTATTTCTGAGCATGGCATTACAATTGCGCATGAAGAAGATGGCATGGTAAAGCGAAAAATGATTCAGCAGGCAAAGCAGGTGATCGCACTTGCAGATCATTCGAAACTCGGAAGCACCAGTTTTTATCAGTATGCGGAGCTGAGTGAAATCGATCTGTTGATCACAGACAGGCTGCCGAATCAGGCGTTTTGTGACTTGCTTGACCGTAACGGTGTGGAACTTCTCGTGACAGAGCAGGATGAAGGAAAGGGCTGACAAACGTGAAATTAATTGCGATTGACTTAGATGGAACCTTACTCAACAGCAAGCATCAGGTAAGCTTGGAAAATGAAAATGCGCTGCGTCAGGCGCAGAAAGACGGCATTGAAGTAGTGGTGTCAACTGGGCGCGCTTATTTTGATGTTGAATCGATTTTTGAGCCGCTCGAGATCAAAACGTGGGTCATCAGCGCAAACGGCGCCGTCATTCACGATCCTGACGGCAGGCTTTATCATCAGGAAACCATTGAGAAACAACGGGCGTATGACATTCTCTCATGGCTTGAGTCAGAAAACTATTACTACGAGGTATTCACAGGTTCAGCCATTTATACGCCGCAAAACGGGAGAGAACTACTTGATGTTGAGCTGGACCGATTTAAGAGCGCGAATCCGGAAGCGGATCTTTCTGTCCTTATGCAGGCGGCCGAGGTGCAATACAGCCAATCCGGTTTCGCTTACATTGGCTCGTTTCAAGAACTGTTTGAGACCGATCAGGAGATCGACTTTTATAATATTCTCGGTTTTTCTTTCCTCAAAGAGAAGCTTGAGGCAGGCTGGAAAAGATATGAGCATGCTGAAGATTTGACGCTTGTCAGTTCGGCTGAGCATAACTTTGAGCTTTCTGCCCGCAAAGCTTCCAAGGGGCAGGCGCTGGAGAGGCTTGCGGAACGGCTGAATATTCCGATCGAAGAAACCGCAGCTGTAGGTGACAGTTTAAATGACAAATCGATGCTGGAGGCTGCGGGAAAAGGTGTAGCGATGGGCAATGCGCGGGAAGATATCAAAGCGATCGCTAATGCTGTCACCTTGACCAATGACGAACACGGTGTCGCACATATGATTAAGAATTTGCTGTAGGTTTATATGCTGCACCAAACGTGCATCCTGTTGATAACCGGCGTAACGGATTCTTTGAAAATTCGGCGTGACGGCTATGAACGGAAAAAAGCTGGCTCTTTCAGGAGCCAGCTTTTTTTATAGTCAATTATTGCGCTGAGGCGCTTAATGTAAACAATTCTTCGAGTTCCTGTGTGGAAAGCTCGGTAATCCAGTTTTCACTTTGGATAATTTGATCGTTCAGGGTTTGCTTCGATTCGAGCATGACATCAATTTTTTCTTCGATTGTTCCCGTTGTAATCATTTTATGAACGTGGACAAAGCGCTCCTGGCCAATGCGGTATGCCCGGTCAGTCGCTTGATTTTCAACCGCCGGGTTCCACCATCTGTCATAATGGATGACGTGATTGGCGGCGGTCAAATTAAGTCCGGTGCCTCCAGCTTTGAGTGAAAGAATGAGTGTCGGGTATTCTTTCTTCTGGAATCTCTCAACGAGTGAATCCCGCTCTTGCTTGGAGAGGCTTCCGTTTAGAAATTGCACAGGTTCGCCGAACGTTTTTTCAAGCAGCCTTTTCATCATGTTCCCCATCTGAATGTATTGCGTGAAAATGAGGCAGCTTTCGTTTTGGGCGCGAATCGCTGTCATGAGTTCCAGCAATTTTTCGAGCTTGACTGATCTGCCGGCCAGCAGCTCGGTTTGATCTTCTTTTAAATAGAGTGCAGGATGGTCGCAAATTTGCTTGAGCCGTCCGAGCATGCTGAGAATCAGCGCTTTTCGCTGCATGCCGGTCAGAGACGTCATATGGTCAAATGTGTCTTTGACAAGCTGTTCATAAAGTGACGCCTGTTCGGCTGAGAGCGGGATAAATTCTTTTTCTTCCAGCTTCTCAGGAAGATTAAGCGCGACCTCCTCGTCCCGTTTCGTCCGCCGGAGAAGGAACGGCCGTATTAATTGCTGAAGCTGACCGATTCTCTTTTCGTCCCGGTCTTTTTCAATCGGCAGCACATACCGTTTATGGAAGCCTGTCAAACTGCCGAGGTAGCCTTTATTCATGAAGTCAAAAATGGACCACAGCTCGGTCAAACGGTTTTCCATTGGAGTCCCGCTCAGCGCGATATGGTGAAGCCCTTTGAGCTTTCTGATTGCGCGTGATTGTTTCGTATGCGCATTTTTAATATTTTGCGCTTCATCAAGGCAGATCGTGTTCCATGTCACAGAAGACAGCTCTTCAGCATCGGCATGCGACAGCCCGTATGAAGTGAGTACCACATCTGCGGTTTCGTAATGCGCAGCGAAATCATCACCCTTTGGACGGCGCGGCCCATAATGGAGCGCGACAGACAGATCAGGGGCAAAGGTTTGAAGCTCCCGCTGCCAGTTGCCGAGTACGGATGTCGGCGCGATAATCAAATTCGGCGTTTTTTGCCGGCCGCTTTCCTTCACGTGAAGGAAATAGGCGATCATTTGAATCGTTTTCCCAAGACCCATATCGTCAGCCAGACAGGCGCCAAAACCGCTTTCCCGCAGAAACAGCAGCCAGTTCATGCCGTATTTCTGATAAGGTCGGAGTGTCCCTTTGAAAGAAGGACTGACTTCGTGCTCCGGCAGGTTTTCAGCGGCAGTGAGCTTCCGAATCAGTGACCTAAGCTGTTTGGACAGATCAAATTGAATGCCGGCAAAAGCGGATGTATCAATCAGATCTGAATCCTCCAGCCCGCCTTCTTGCTGATCCATTAGCTCGCGAGCCAGAATATCAGACATGTGGAGTCCTTCTGATTCCGCTTTTTCCATCAGTCGCTTCATCTGTTTAATAAACTGCGGATCAATTTTTACCCATTGCCCGCGGATATTAACGAGGCGTCTGTTGCTGGCGACAAGCTCATTAAATTCAGCCTCAGTCAGCTCAATTCCATTTGTCGCAAACCGCCAGTTGAAATCAAGCAGCGCATTCATGCCGACAAATGACTCGCCGCGCGGGGCGGACGACACTTTTGCTTTCAGCATCATGCTGCTGTCTCTGACAATCTGCCACCAGGATGGGAGGAGAATTTCAACGCCCATATCGACAAGCGTCTCACTCGCTTCCGACAGGAATATCCAGGCTTCTTCCTCTGAAATCAGCGTTGTCCCGGAATCAAATGAGAGCCACGGAACCGTTCTGTGAAAGCGGTCCTGTTCACGCGCGATTTTATCGCTGTATGCCTGCCACGATCTTTTGAGGCTCTTCAGCCCGTCAAAGAATTCAATAGCGCCGCTCTTTTTATCGCGTAAAAACACTTCGATTTTCCAATCGTCTCCGTCAAAGTCTGGTTCATTTAAGCGCAGGCCGACTGTAAATGGAGATTGATCGTCAATCCAGCCGATCCCTTCAAGAAAATCCTCTTCATCGAGAAAATGTCCGCGGAATGTCGTGACCGCAGGCGATTTCTCCTTGATGTGTTCCCATTTCTCCCGCAGGTCATCGTCGTATTGGATGTAGTCCTGCACTGCAGCGGAAAACCAATCCGCAGTAAAGCCATCCAGTATATTGTCGCGGTCCTTCCAGCGAAAAACACCGTTTGTCCATGCTTCATAGTCAGGCAGAAAATCGCCGTCTGCGATAAATTCATAGATGGTCGATGCCGCCTCGATCAGCGGCTCCGTTTCTTCAGTAAGCTGTACGGAGCTGAATGAGTTGAACGAGTTTTTGCCGAGAAGCTCTACAGTCATCCATGGAGAAAGCAAAACAGCGGTTGTCCCAATGAAGCTGACATCCTCAAGAAAGGTTCCGTAAAATGAGGATTCGTGCCATTGGAACAAATGCTTTTTCATATGGCTGTAGGGAAGAGGCTGCTCATTCTCATCAAAAGCTGAGAGTGTAAATGACCCATCTTCCATTTGTTCGACGTGAATGAGAATTTCTTTAAGACTCGCCATCAATCAACTTTCCTTTCTGCAGTTCTTCTTGAAGTGCGCGCAGGCGCTTGTAATGCGAGCTCAGCTGCTGAATATACCGCTCCCACACCTTCAGTTTCTTCGCTTTTCTGTACAGGGTGCGCAATTTTTTCAAATACCGGGCGGCTTCCTTGTACGAGCTGCGGTTCTTCTGATCGATGAAAAAGGCCACTTCTCTGTGATAAGCCGGTATAAGGGCCTCCGGGTCGCTCGCTGCAATTTCCTTCAGCATGATTTTATCCATTTCATAGATGGAAAAGCCGACAAGGCTGTGAATCTCGATCCACTCGGCATATCGTTTCTTCTCATATAAATGATGGCTGTATTCTGTGAACGTATACGGCAGACAGCCCGCAGCATAGCGTTCAAACAGCGCTTGGTCATTGGTTTGCTTCACATAGGCATTCAGCAGAAGGAACAGCTCGCCGATCACGTCGCGAATCTCTTTAAACGGCTTATCCAGCTTCGTATAACCCATCGCAATCGGTTCAATCCGCTGGTACCATGTTTTCAGCCGTTTCCAATCCTTCTTGGCAGTGATTTCACTCAGCCACTGAAATGTATATGGCAGCGCTTCCGGCGGGAATTGATCAGCTTCCGCAAAAATAACGTCATCATTTTTCTGCAGGAATTCCAAATGTAGGCGGCCGAATTGCAATTCAGGAGAAAAACGCCGTCCGGCTTCTTTTTTCAAAATCTCCTGTTCACGCGCCACCCATTTTGGCCGCGACAGCAGCGCACTCCAAATTTCACCGAAGATGCGGATGCGTTCATATTGAAAAATTTCTTCTTTCAACAGCAAGTTTCGGACAACATCCGGTGTTTTTTCCAAAAATGGATCAAGCGCAAAAGACAGCGCGTATGTTTTTAATTTATCAATAGAGCTGTAGATTGTATCCATCAGCTGTTCAACGTACGGATTGAGGGAATAAAAGTCTTGCTCGGGGTTTAGCTTGCCCGCTTCAATCAATGTGAACATGCGAAGCCAAACCGCAATTGCGGAATGAATCTGATACAGGCTTTTCAGCTCCGGCTTGTTCGGCGCATGCTTTTTTAATGCGGACAGGTAGCCGTAATAGAGGCCCTGCATGTTTTGGCTGCCTTCCGGCGTGCGCGCCTGCCAGAGAGAAAACTCTGAATCAAAAAAAGAAAGCCAGCTTGAAAGCGATTCTTCATTAGGCAGCACCTTTTCCTGAAACTGGCGGCGGACGAGCTCTTTGCTTTCCTCAAGCTTTTCCCTCTCCAGCCAATACTCTGTAAAAGTACCCACTCGCTCGAACATTGCATATACATATAAAAACACAGCCAGCATATGGCGGCAGATTCTTCCGGACGGACATGAACAGCCGCTTTTGACTATAACAAACAAGTTCAATGTGACCCGCACAGGCACAACATCCTGCACATAAGCCGTAACTTCCGTCGGACTCACCGCTTGTAAACGATAGACTGAATCCTGCCGATATAAAATAAGGGCTTTTTTGATAAGCTGAACATTTTCTTCATTGTAAGGAAGAAGTTCTTTTAACTGTTCAGCAGATGCCAGCACATCGTCTTTGGAAATCATATTCTGAAGCATGATTATCGCTCCTAACCGAGTCACGTAATAAAAAGATCCAATTTCTCTATTATATCGCAACCCATCGGCCTGAAAAAGTTTTTCCTAAAAAAGGACATAAAAAATGGGATGTGTCGAATGATGTATTAGAGATTGCAAATTGATAACCGGCATCATATAATAATCGTGTTTTCAACTTAATGGAAGCTGAAAGGAACAAAAAGATGAGTGAAAAGAAATTGAATCAAGAGGAATTTCTGAAAATTTTGATGCATGCACATGAAATTGGTGAGCGGTCATCTGAGATGACGACGAAGGAAATGCTTGAAAATTTGATTTCTCATATTAAAAATGGATATGCAACATAAGAATCCCGCACGCCTTTTGCGGGATTTTTTTTATGCGAGATTACGTGGCTGTCTGAATAGGAGAAAAAGAGGCAGCTTTGTCAAGACAATAAATATAGCGCTTACATAAAGATTCTCACCATATCGTTTTGTGAAAATTTGTCGAATATTGTCACGTGAAAAGCTGGAGAAATGCGGTTTCTACGTTGTATAATCGTAGATGGAAAAGGATGCTATAAGAGATTTGGAGGTATCATGGGAGAATCTACTAGTTTAAAAGAGATATTATCAACGTTAACAAAACGCATACTTTTGATTATGATTGTAACCGCAGCTGCCACTGCTGCCGGCGGACTCATCAGTTTCTTCGCACTTACACCCATCTATGAAAATTCAACTCAGATTCTGGTCAATCAATCGAAAAACGACCAAAAAGAAGTCCAATTTAACGATGTCCAAACCAATCTTCAGTTAATCAATACGTATAACGTCATCATTAAGAGCCCTGCGATTTTAGATGAAGTTATTAAAGAAATAGGCCTGTCGATGACATCTCAAGAGCTGAATGACAAAATTACCGTATCCAGCGAACAGGACTCCCAAGTGGTCAACATATCAGTCAGGGATGAAAACGCGGAAACAGCGGCTCATATTGCCAATACCATCGCATCTGTCTTTAAAGACAAAATCACATCCATTATGAATGTTGACAATGTCAGTATTCTGTCAAAAGCCGAGGTTTCAGAACATCCCTCACCTGTATCGCCAAAGCCGCTTCTTAACATTGCCATCGCGTTTGCGGCCGGATTGGCGGGAAGCATCGGACTGGCCTTCCTGCTTGAGCATTTGGATAATACGATCAAATCGGAAGAGCAGCTCGAATCCTTGCTGGACATACCGGTTTTAGGGACGGTTTCCACCATTGCGAATGAGCCGAAAACAGCGAAGAGCTTACACGGTATCCAATCTGAAAAAGCGGGGAGTGGACATTTTGGCGTTTAGAAAAAGCAGGGGCTCTTGGATGCGCAGGAATGTCATTGCGATGACAGAGCCGAAATCCTTGAACTCTGAACAATATCGGACGATTCGTACGAATATAGAATTTGCTTCAGTGGACCGCCAGATGAAATCAGTGATGATCACATCGGCCTGTCCCGGAGAAGGAAAATCAACGACGGCCGCTAACCTGGCTGTCGTATTTGCCCAGCAGGGAAAAAAAGTGCTCCTGATTGATGCTGATTTGCGAAAACCAACGGTACATACGGCCTTTCATCTAGAAAATATGATTGGCTTAACATCTGTTCTATTAAAGAAAAGCTCACTGGAACAGGCTGTACAAGCCTCAAATGAAAAACATCTTGAAGTGCTGACGAGCGGGCCGATCCCGCCAAACCCGGCCGAGCTACTCTCCTCGAAGTGGATGAAAGAGCTTGCAGACGAAGCGTGTGCGGCGTATGATATGGTCATTTTTGATACGCCGCCTATTCTCGCTGTAGCGGATGCGCAGATTTTAGGCAACGTAGCAGACGGTTCTGTTTTGGTCATTTCAAGCGGAAAAACAGAAAAAGAACAAGCGGCAAAAGCAAAAGAGGCGCTCGAATCATGCAATAGCAAGCTCCTTGGGGCGATTATGAATGGCAAAAAGCTTTCGAAGCACTCTGAATACGGATATTACGGAAACAAGGAAAATTTCATACAAAATAAATAACGTGCATCTTGCCCGTTATTTATTTTTGCGAAAAAAGGGGGCTAAGACATGATAGATATTCACTGTCACATTCTTCCGGCAATGGATGACGGGGCAAGCGATTCAGCCGACAGCATAGAAATGGCAAGAGCCGCTGTTCGTCAGGGAATCCGGACCATCATTGCGACACCGCATCATAAGAACGGGATGTATGAAAACGAGCCAGCCGCAGTCAGAGAAGCGGCAGATCAGTTAAACAAACGTTTAATTAAAGAAGACATCCCTTTAACCGTGCTTCCGGGGCAGGAAATTAGAATTTACGGCGATTTGGAACGAGACCTTGCTGAACAGCAGCTGCTTTCGCTGAACGATACGAAATACATCCTGATTGAGTTTCCGTTTGATCAGGTTCCCCGATATGCTGAGCAGCTTTTTTATGATTTGCAGCTGAAAGGATATATTCCGGTTATCGCTCATCCTGAACGCAACAGGGAAATTCGCGAAAACCCGTCCTTGCTGTATCATCTTGTGGAAAAAGGAGCGGCATCTCAGATGACTTCAGGAAGTCTTGCGGGGACTTTCGGAAAACAGATGAAAGCATTTTCTCTCCGGCTGGCTGAAGCCAATTTGATTCATTTCGTAGCCTCAGATGCCCATAATGTGAAAACGAGAAACGTTCACAATCAAGAGGCCCTTTATATTCTAGAGAAAGAATTCGGTCCGGAATTTCCTTATTTGCTGACGGAAAACGCCGAGCTTCTTCTGCAAAATCAAACGATCTACAGGCAGCCCCCGCAACCGGTCAAAAGAAGAAAATTATTTGGGCTCTTTTAAACAGCCGGTTCTCATTTCACCACTTTCTTTCTGAGAGCGATATAATAGTATACTGTATGATTGAATCACATTTCAGAAATCTGTACAGGCTGTACCCGACAGGCTATGCGGGAGATCATCCGCATTCATGATAGGATGTTCTCATACGATAATACGAAAGCTGCAAAGCAGCAATTTAACTGTTGGAGGGAAACAATGAATATAACAGTCATCGGAACAGGCTATGTCGGTCTTGTGACAGGTGTTTCTCTTTCTGAGATTGGACATCATGTAACCTGCATTGATATTGACGCTCACAAGATTGATGAAATGAGAAAAGGCATTTCCCCCATATTTGAACCGGGTCTTGAAGAGCTGATGAGAAAAAATACAGCTGATGGACGGCTGAACTTTGAAACGAGCTATGAGAACGGCTTGGCACAGGCAGACATTATTTTTATAGCGGTCGGCACACCGCAGAAAAGCGACGGGCACGCGAATCTGGAGCATATTACAGATGCGGCCAAACGCATCGCCCGGCATGTCAAACGGGATGCCATCGTGGTAACAAAAAGCACAGTGCCCGTCGGGACAAACGATTTGATTAAGGGGCTGATCTCTAAACATCTTGCGGAGCCTGTCAGCATTTCGGTCGCATCCAATCCTGAATTTTTGCGTGAAGGGTCAGCGATCTATGACACGTTTCACGGCGACAGGATCGTGATCGGAACAGCGGATCAGACAACAGCCAAGACGCTTGAGGAGCTTTTCCGCCCGTTTCAAATTCCGATTTATCAAACGGATATCAGAAGCGCCGAGATGATCAAATATGCCTCAAATGCATTTCTTGCCACTAAGATCAGTTTTATAAATGAAATTTCGAATATATGTGAAAAGGTCGGCGCCGATATTGAAGCAGTCGCGTACGGTATGGGGCAGGATAAGCGGATCGGGAGCCAGTTTTTAAAAGCGGGCATAGGCTACGGCGGCTCTTGTTTTCCAAAGGACACAAACGCTCTCGTGCAAATTGCCGGCAATGTCGAGCATGATTTTGAACTGCTGAAATCGGTCATCAAAGTCAACAACAATCAGCAGGCGATGCTGGTGGATAAAGCGCTGAACAGGCTCGGCGGGGTGACGGGAAAAACGATTGCCCTTTTAGGTCTGTCATTTAAACCGAATACGGACGATATGAGGGAAGCGCCGTCGATTGTCATTGCAGACCGTCTCGCTGCGCTCGACGCCCGTATGAAAGCCTACGATCCCATTGCCGCAAGCCATGCGAAGCATGTTCTCCCGCAAGCTGTTGAATATAAAGAGACGATCGAGGAAGCTGTCAAAGGTTCCGACGCCGTCATGATTTTAACCGACTGGGCTGACATTAAACAATTCCCGTTAGCAGCCTATCGAGATTTGATGGAAACGCCGCTCATATTTGATGGCAGAAACTGCTACACATTGGATGAAGCTGCGGCTGCAGGGGTGGAGTATTATTCTGTGGGGCGGAAGGCGATTGTTCCGTCGGGGGCAATTCAATAGATGTAAAAAAAGACTGGTTGTGAACCAGTCTTTTTTTGTTTATTGCGGATGATAAGTCTATTCTCCTGCTTGTGGAGGTTGGATACATTTGCTACTATTTAACTATTGTTTGAAAATTTAGATAGGAATAGTGACTTTATGAATATGGAAAGCCTTCGCGAATCTATGTAAATATAACTGTTTGGAATCATGAAGGATTTTAGGTGATGGTATTGGACCGTATGCAGAATATGATTAATTGAAGCATACATACCATAAACAACAGCTTGAAAAAGCGGAAAAACATTAGAAGAAACAAAAGAAAAACTAGAAAAACAAGAGCTGCCAAAATCATTTGGAGATGCTGGAAAAGGAGAGTAATCGTGAAGAAACATCTGCCTGAAAAAATGGGACCGTATCGAGATATGCTGGAGAAATCAGCAAAAGAATATGTGAAATTGAATGTCCGAAAAGGGAAAACAGGGCGATATGAGAGCAAAATTGCCGGTGAGCCCTATTTTCCCAAGCATGAAACATACCCGACTGACGAAAATGGACAGCCGATGAAGCTCCTGGCGCAGATTAATTTCTCGCAAATTCCCCAGCTTGACGGCTTTCCTTCTGCGGGTATCCTGCAGTTTTACATTTCTGTTCATGATGACGTGTATGGGTTGAATTTTGACAATCAATGTGAACAAAAGAATTTCAGAGTGATCTATTTTGAGAATATCATAGAAAACGAGGACGAGCTTGTTTCTGATTTTTCATTTATCGACACAGACGAATGTGATTTTCCGATTTTATCAGAAGCAGCAGTCGAGCCTGAGACATCTGCGGAATGGGTGCTGCCTACAGATTTTCAATTTGAGCAATATGCGGGCATGGAAACAATGAAATTCTTTGATCAGTTCGGTGAGGATGAAGAAGACATTTATAATGAGCTGGCTGAAAACGGGTTCGGCCATAAAATCGGCGGGTACGCTTCTTTTACTCAGAATGATCCGAGGGAATACGCGTATAAAGAACATACTGTTCTCCTTCTGCAAATTGATTCAGACGATGATATCGATTCAATGTGGGGAGACGTCGGCATCGCAAATTTTTTCATCACACCTGACGATTTAAGGAAAAAAGACTTTTCAAACGTTCTGTACAACTGGGACTGCAGCTAATACAGGCTTTTGATCCAAAGGGTCACCCCTGCCGCCAATAGGGTCAGAAGCGGAAATGAAATAAGCCACACAACAAAATCAGGCGTAGCCGAGTCAATGCAGAACATAAATATGACCAATAAGCTGAGCACCGTAAGAGGCATTGACTAAAGGCCGTGTTTTTTAAACAGCAATGTGCCTGCAATACCGAAAACAAAGAAGGACAGAAAAGGAAAGACAACAAAAAATAACATCATCGGACTGAAAAAACTCATCATCATCACCCTGTTTTTTATCTTTATATTACAGTAATTACCATTACGCAGAAAGAGACAGATCATCAACATCTGTCTCTTTCAAGTGTCTTTGTAACTATGACTTCAGGCATTTCAATGTTATAAAACGCTTTTATTGGCTGTATAACGAACAAAAACAAGATCATAGACCTACATATCGAGAGCGTTATAAGCCTAAATTAAGCCATTTACCCTATTTAAGCCGCCTTCTGGCTATTTTAAAATATAATATATGGAAATAAAGTATGGAAAAGTCTATCTTCATCAGCCCCTCCATACGACTTTTTGAGTATTAAGAGGTGATTCAGATGGGTTATGAAAGTGTATTAGCGGATATCAAAAGTTCGCTCAACGGAAAAATTTCCGACGTGGAAGACAAGATCGAAAAGCTGAAAAAAGCAAAAAAGGACATAGACACACTGCAAGAAGAGGCAATCACTGAAATCAAAGAAATTGTGAAACCGGAATTGGGCAAGCACTGGACAGGAACGAAAGCGGATGATTTCGACAAGGGCAGAGAAGAGGCGAAATCGGAAGCATCCAAGATTGTGAATGATAAATATAACGATTATATGGCTTCAATTCAATTCAAAATTTTCACTCTTGAAGCAGAGAAATTTGAGCTGAACTTGACCAAGAGCGCAGCGAATGCCGCAGGCGATCTTCTTGCTAAGGGAGAAGAGTTCGTGGAAGAAGCAGGAAAACAAATTAGTAAACTAAAATGGTGGTGATCTTTTTTTATGTCAGAAATTAAGCTGAAATACGGCACAGTCATCAAAACATTGGATTCTGTCAAAGATGCGCTTGCTGACGTATCAATCGGCGCCGCGGGCTCCAATGGAAAAAACAGCCTTGATTACACGAAAAAATATCATGAGCGTGAGGAGAACATCAAGACCATGCTCGGAGATTATAAAAAAGCGGTACAGAAAAATATCGAGGACACAAAGGATAACGTTGATTCACTCAAAGAGCAGGACGAGGCGATAGCTGTAAAATAGAAAAGAAAGGGCAGTGCGATGAGCAAAGTATTTGAATCACAATCTTTAATCGATGAAGCAAAGAGCAGAAAAAAGCAATATGAGACGCTTGAGGAGCAGCTGAATACGCTGAAAAAAGCGTTTCAGGGAGTTGCAGATTTAGGTGACGATTTTAAAGGAAAAGGCGCGGACAATATTAAAGCTTTCTTTCAGGGACAGGCGGAAATCGTTGACAGCTGGCTGACGCTTGTCTCTGCTCAAATTGCGTTTTTAAATGGCATTTCAGGAGATATTAAAGATCAAGAACTGAATGATTCATATGTGGAAACTTCTTTTTTGGATCATGAGCTGCCCAATGGAGACTTGAAAGCCTCAGAGATTGTCTCCGCTCATAAAGAAGAAATCGATTCTATTTTGTCAGGCATCAGCGATATTATTGATCTCGACATGTACACGCTTGACGACTATGCAGATAAGATGGGCGATGCCCAAAAAATCAGACGTGACACGATCACTGCAGTCGATAAGCTTGATGAATCCCTGACCACTGAATATCAAAATTTAGAATCTCTGGACAACGCAGTGCTCACCAAATATTCTGTTCTCATGCAGGCCACCAGCAACGGGAAGAGCGCATCCCCTATGTACTATGACAAAAAAGCCTTCCACAGCAATGAAGTCTACAAAAGCGTCATTGAAGTAGAAAAGCAAGGAACGACCTATATCGATGCAAAAGCCCAGCAAGCCGAAGCAAGGCGGCTTCAGGAAAAGGCTGAAGAAGAAGCTAACAAACCTTGGTACGAAAAAACATGGGATGGAGTTTGCAACTTTACTGGAGAAGTCACTGGCTATTATGATTATAAAAGAGCAACCGAAGGCGTTGATCCGGTTACTGGCGAAAAGCTCTCCGCCGCAGAACGGGTGACAGCAGGAGCTATGGCCGCAGCTGGCTTCATACCGGTCGTCGGCTGGGCAGGCCGCGCTTTCAAAGGCGGAAAAGCCATCTACAAAACCGGAAAAGCAGCTATCGCAGCCGAACACGCTTTAGACGCCTACAAAACCGGCAAATCCTTAGACATTCTCAAAATGTCAGAAATGGGCGCATACGGCCTTGTTGCGTCAAACGGATTCTCAGAAGCTGTCACAGGACGGGATATGTTTGGAAACAAAGTGTCTGAGGAGAAGCGGAAGCAAGGGGCGCTGGAAGCGGCATTGAGTTTAGTTGGTGCTGGTGCATTGGCGAAACATATAGACAAAGGCATACCGCTTGCAACCCATTCAAAAGTCCAAAAAGCTAACAAGACACTAGAAAAAGTAAAACAATTCAAAGTCCCAACAAACGTCCGTGTATACGCAGAACGCCCAGTAACTCCGGATGGCTTCACTTTCGGAATTCCGACAGTTCGTGTAGATGTGGAAAAGACGGCTGTTAAGGATCTTGGGATTGTGAAGATGGTTAGTAGCCAGTCAAAAAAACCTAAATGGTTGGAAAAACCTGAGGGGATGACTCAAAATGATTACGTTGCTCATAATGGTACTAACTACAGTAAGAAGAAACGGACTGAAGAATACAATGCTGCGATAGCTGACAGAGAGAAGATAGTTGGAGACAATTCCAATGGATATCGTTTAAAGGAACCAACTAAGTGGATGGAAGATAGAGGCATGGTACAAATAAAAGAGAGGTTAAAAAGAAAGTCTTGGACAGATAAAGATGGATTTAATTGGCAATGGGATTCCCAGCATGGCAAATTAGAAAAGTGGAACCGCAGAAGAACAGAGCATTTAGGAGAGTTTGATCCTGTAACTGGTAAGCAGACGAAAAAAGGCGAGCCTTCAAGAAGATGGGATGGTTAAAAACTATGGAACATGGAATAAGATTTATTAATGAATATCCTGAAATTGGTGAGTTGCTTCATCGTCTATTTATGAATAGGGAATTAGACGAATGGTATAAGAACAAATGTGCAGAGAAAATAAAAGTGCCTGATGAATTTAATCAAATAAAAGGTTTGAAAAAAATTGAAGTTAGAGATTTAAACAATCCATCAGGAGAAATCAATATCCACTTGCAAGATCTTTCTGGGGAAAATGGATTTCATCTAGAACAGCAAATCAATATGAAAGTATCTAAATTGGTGCCTGTTTATGTACTAGATTATAGCTATTCCCTAAGACACGATTTAATTGGTGGAGCTTATGATATTATAGGGACCGCTGAATCTTTAGAATTCATTCAGGGAACGAACTATATCAATAAAATAATGCATGAGAAAGGGTTTATCGAACTCAGTTATTTGTATGATTACTACGATACTGTGTATGAGTGGAATGAATTGCCGCATATACAGCCTTTCAACAGGAGATTAACATTAGGAGATGCCTTGTTTACTGATGTATTAGAGTTGCTATAGTTAAAAACTTGCAGTGTTGTCATCGGCAAGTTTTTTTAGAATGATGAAGCTTTTTAAAGATAGGCCAACGAAGTACAAGGAGAAGCGGGATGGGCAGAGATCATATTTCTCAATTGCAGCCATTAAAAATCTGTGATGGCTGGTCTGTAGTACTGAACAATTTAAACTCAGAAAAAAGCACGGAAGAAGAATATGAACTTCTAATACTGCAAAATGAAAAACGTAATGCCATTATTAAGGTAATATATGAAAATGATCAATACCATATCAAAGTGGTTGGCTTAAAAATAGATAAGATTTATGACGTAGAATCTTTTGATGAAATAGAACATCTATTAGAGGAGTTAGAATATCAAATCTGGAGTGTGGGAAGTGGGATTTTAGAGGAGTTGCAGCCACTAAGCCAACAGGTTCCCAATTTCTTAAGACTTAGGATACCGGCTGGTTGGACTGTTGACTATATTACATTAAAAGATACTGACCCTAAAACATTAGAGGCAAGTGATGATGCGTGGTTATTTGACTTTAATCAAGATCTCCTGCAGATCTCTCATAAGACTAAAAACTTGTTGCTTGATGTAGGGTGGTACCCAGAAGGGGATCCAAGCGGAAGTTATGGCATTGAACTTATAAAAAACGAAGATTGGGAAAACCCATTAGAAGATATTATGTGTACAGAGCTTAAAGAATTAATTACACAATTGGATAATATTTTTATGAAAGAAATGATAAATGAATACTAATAAAAAAGCAGGTTGTTCTACTGCTTTTTCCATGAGGCATAATTTGTCTAAGTAGATTATTAATACAGGAGACTTCGTAAGTCAGAGATAAGAATACCTTAGATAATAATTAACCAGATTACTAAAGAGGATATGATAGTGAGAAAACATGCTAAGTTAAATGTTCCTAAAGTAAATTTACATCCCCTAAGAATAACGCAAGGATGGAAAGTGAATTATAATCATTTTGTTGAAATAGATCCAAGAACTTTAGAAGCGAATGATGATTCCTGGTTTTTGTTCACAGACAGTTTGTTGCAGCTTTATCATGAACAATCCTCAATAACGCTTGATTTAGGCTGGGTTCCTGACATTTCTCCTGAAGGTAATTATTGGTTTTAATAGCCAAAAATAATGATTGGGAAGATCCTATTAAAGAATTTTCATCAGATGACTATAAAAAAGTGATTTTATTCATTGAATATCATTTAAAACAAGTAACAACTACTTGGTGGAATTGTCCGCCTGGCTGACCTTGAAACACATGTCTTACGAACATTTTATCAGAAAAATCACGTGTAACACTTGCGGCTCTAAGCCAGCAAGTGTTTTTTTGTATGCTGTTTGCTTTTTTCGAATTTGTACTGGCCCTCATTCGATAATCCGTCCGAGCAATGAAACAACCTTGCGGCAACATTTTTATTTGAATGTTTTCCGCGTCAAATCGATCAAAGCCTTCAATGGTGCAGACATCCACTTGTCCTTATGCCATGCTAATTGAGTAAAAACGGGGCATTCGCTCTGCCAATTGAGTTCTTTCATCCGACCTGCTGCAATATCATCTTTTACTGTCATTTCAGGTAAGATTCCAATTCCAAGTCCGGCCATCACGCATTGTTTGATGGCTTCTATGCTGACAAATTCTAATTTATTAGGGTAGACACCGGCGTCATGTAAAGCGTTCTCAAAGAGCGTGCGGTATGAGCAGCCGTCCTCTGTCAGGAGAAGGGTTTCGTTTTGAAGATCCTTCAATGTTACTGGTAAATCTGCAGGAAAAGGATGGTCGTTAGCAGCCACCATTTTGATCTCATCCTGAATCAAAGATTCAACGTGTAATGCGTCGTCCGGCCGGTTTACATCCAGGATGAATGTGATATCTAGCTGGCCCTGTAAGAGCTGTTCTTTCGCTTGCTCGTTTGAAATATACGGTTTGAATATGAGCTTTACTTGGGGAAAAGCCTGTTTAAATTCTTTTATGATAGGCGGAAGGCGGTAGGTGCACTGGCTTTCCGTCGCCCCGATTTTTAAGGTTCCTGTTGTTTCTCTTACTTGATTTGCGGCCATTTTTGCCTCTTCTGTTAACGCAATGATCTTCTCCGCATAGGATTTGAACGTTTTACCGGCTTCTGTCAGGATGAGCCGCTTGCCGAGCCGTTCAAATAAAGGAGTCCCGATTTCTTCTTCAAGTGATTTGATCTGAGAGGTAACGCTTGATTGTGCATAGTTAAGCATCTTGGCGGTAAGGGTGAAGTTTACATGTTCTGCTGCCGTAATAAAGGTGATCAGCTGCTTCAATTCCATTTGTTCTCGCCCTTTCTAAATCGGTATTATCGATTGGAATAATCGAAATAATCATCTGTATTGATTAATGAATCCATTATATGATGGAGAAAATCATTCGTAAACAAAGGAGCAGATGCATCATGAAAATTGCGGTCATTAATGGCGGAACGAGGCCTGGCGGAAATACGGATCTTCTTGCGGAGAAGGCTGTTCAAGGATTCGATGCGGAGCATATTCATTTGCGGAAATATCAGATCCAGCCAATTGAGGATCTGCGTCACGCTCAAGGCGGCTTTCGTCCTGTTCAAGATGACTACGATTCTATCATTGAACGGATATTGCCGTGCGATATTCTTGTATTCGCCACCCCAATTTATTGGTTTGGCATGTCAGGGACATTAAAGCTGTTTATTGATCGCTGGTCACAGACGTTGAGAGATCCGCGATTTCCTGATTTTAAACAGCAAATGTCAGCGAAGCAGGCATATGTAACAGCAGTAGGAGGAGACAATCCTAAACTAAAAGGGCTGCCGCTGATTCAGCAATTTGAACATATTTTTCATTTTATGGGAATGCCCTTTAAAGGCTATGTGCTGGGAGAAGGCAATCGTCCTGGCGATATTCTTCATGATCATCAGGCGCTGAACGCGGCGAGCAGCTTATTGAAAAGAAGTGATGCTCTATGAAGTTGCTCATGGTTATCGCTGGCATGCTGATTCTAGCTCTCTTTTTATCTTGGAAGGCGCACACTTCTGTTTGGATACAGGTTGAAACCAATTCGCCTCAGGTTCAGCAATATGCGAGAATGGCAGGGACCACCCTGCAAATTAAGCACCTCATCAAGGACAATACAAGCGAAGAAACAGTTGTCATATCAAACGGCATATCTGGGCCAAAATAAAAAAGCACCTGTCTAGGTGCTTTTTTCTATAAATAGGGGATTACAAGGCCTCCATATAAAAACGCTGCGATAATCAAAAATGCCGGATGCATCTTGAATTTTGTCATAGCAAGGAGGGAAATCCCCGCAATCACTAGAGATTGGATCCAGCCGATCGCTTTGATGCCGTCTGCGCCGATTTGCCAGGTAAGAATAAGCATCATGACAGCAATGACAGGCTGAACGGACAGTGTCATGCCTTTGATAACGGGTGATTGGCGGAAGCGCTGAATGATACGCAGCAGGACAATCAATGCGAGCGCCGACGGTACGACAGTTGCGATCAGCGCAATTAGAAAACCGGGCCACCCGCCTGCGCTGTAGCCGACATACGCGGCGATTTTGGTTGCGATCGGGCCTGGCAATGCGTTCGCAAGTGCGAGCATGTTTGAGAATTGGTCGTTTGACAGCCAGCTGTATCTGTTTACGACTTCTTCAAACATCAGTGGGATAGACGCAGGCCCGCCGCCGTATCCGAGTACGTTTGCGATAAAAAATGCCAGAAATACATACATCATGATCATGAGGCAGACATTCCTTTATCTTTTGAATGTTTATTTGTGATTTTGTCTTTCCATTTAAAATGAAACGCACCGTACGCTAAGAAAATGATAATGACCAAGCCGGGATTGATCTGCAACGTTTGCAGGCCGATAAAAGCGATGATGAAAAACAGGATGCCGGTAACCCAGCCGAAACCTTTAAGCGCTTTTTGCCCAAACTCGTACGCCATGATGCCGAGCATTACGGCAATCACCGGTGTTACGGCACCAATCATGCCGGCAACAATTGCTGAATGGCTTAAGACATTTACAGCCGCAAACAAGCCCACCATAGCAAGACATGTAGGCAGAATATGGGCGAGAGTCGCCACGATTGCGCCTAACGTGCCTTTTAGCTTGAAGCCCAGATACGCCGCCATTTTTGTGGCAATTGGTCCGGGAAGCGCATTAGCGATCGCTAATATTTCTCCGAATTCATCATCATCAACCCATTTATATTTATTGACCGCTTCATGGCGGATCAGCGGAATCACGGAAGGCCCGCCCCCGAACCCTAATATTCCAGTGCGCACCATTGCGGCCGTCATATCCCGATAAGGATGGTTTTTCATTCGTTTCTCTCCTTTACAGCTTCATTCCCATACGGCTTTTGTAGCGTTTGATGAGCATCTGGCAATCAACGCTGACGACGCCTCGCAGCGGATACAGCCGCTTTGTTAAAAACTCTTCCATCTCTTGATCGTTGGCAAAGATCCCATGCATATGCAGCTTGCTCGGGCCTGTCATGTGATAAAGGCTGGTGACCGCAGGCTCTTCCTCAAGCTTAAGAGCGACCTCTTCTAAAAACTGCGGTTCGACCTCGACATTGAAAAACACGGATACATGGATGCCGATTTTAGCGGGATTGATAACAGCGGTGAATTTTTCAATCACACCGGCTTCGATTAATTGGTTAATTCGAGCCTGTACAGCGACCCGTGACAAATCAACTCTTTTGCCAAGATCCGTATAAGATATCCTGCCTTCCTCATGCAAAATGGTGAGAATTTGTTTGTCGATCTCATCAAGAACAAGGTTGGGAATTTGATATTCGTGACTCAATTGCTCCACCTGCTTTCGTAGCCTTTTAGACATCATTTTATCATAAAAGTTACGTTTCGAATGTAAATTTTTATATTCATTTTCAAAATGAATGGAAATATATCTTGTTATTTGCGAAAAGGATAAAGTTCGTCAGTTTTTCTGCCGGATCAGTAGAAGTGGAAAATCAGGCTCCCTATACTGAAGAAAATCTCTTAAAAAAGGGGACTTGTGATGAACAAATCTGTCATCGGTACAAAGCAAATGGTCGTCAGTCCGCATTATCTCGCTTCACAAGCTGGAAACTGCATACTGGACAAGGGAGGAAACGCGTTTGACGCTGCCGTTGCGGTGAGTGCTTGTCTGGCAGTTGTATATCCGCATATGACGGGACTTGGCGGAGATTCCTTTTGGCTGACCTTTCACCAGGAAACAAAGGAGGTAAGAGTCTATAATGGCAGCGGACGTTCAGGGAAAAATGTAACGAGAGATGTATACAAGGGAAAGAGCGCGATTCCGCTGCGCGGAATCGACAGTGCCATTACCGTACCAGGAATGGTTGATAGCTGGGATGCTGTACTGAAGGAGTACGGACGTATGTCTCTTACGGACGTGTTGGAGCCTGCACTCGACTATGCCCAAAATGGTTTTCCAGTATCTGCTGATCAGTGCCGTCACACAGAAATGAATCTTGAACTGCTGGCCTCCACGCCTTACACGGCCGACATTTTCACGAGAAGCGGCCAAGCGCCTGTCCCGGGAGAGCGGTTTGTGCAAAAAGAGCTTGCAGAGAGCCTGAACATGATTGCTGAAAAAGGAAGAAGTGCCTTCTATGAAGGAGATATTGCTCAGCGGATTGTCTCGTATTTACAGCATAACGGCAGTTACATGTCACTCGATGATTTTAAAGCGCACCGGGGCGAGTGGGCGGAGCCTGTATCAAGTGATTATCGAGGATACAGTGTGTACCAGGCGCCGCCGAATTCTCAGGGTTTTACCGGTTTATTAACACTAAACATTTTGGAAAACTATGATTTCCGCCAAATCGAGCACGGTTCATTTGAGTATTATCATGTGCTTGTGGAGGCGTTGAAAAAGAGTTTCCTAGATCGGAATGCCGTCTTGACTGATCCGGCGTTTGCGGACATTCCGCTTGAAAGGCTTTTGGACAAAAAATATGCGAAACAATTGGCGGAAGAAATCGGCTATCTGGCAGAACCGGCAGAAAGCAGGCCAGTGGGAAGTGACACGGCATATGCGGCCGTCATCGATGCGGATGGCAACGCAGTGTCATTCATTCAAAGCCTGTATTTTGAATTTGGCTCGACAGTCACTGCTGGCGATACAGGCATATTACTGCAAAACCGCGGGTCATTTTTCTCATTGGATCAAGATCATGTCAATACGCTTGAACCGAAAAAGCGCAGCTTCCACACGCTTATGCCAGCTATGGCCTGCAAAGACGGAAAACCGAAAATCCTGTACGGCACACAAGGCGGCGAGGGCCAGCCGCAGACCCAGACGGCCATCATTACCCGAATGCTGGACTACGGAATGCACCCTCAGCAGGCAATCAGCGAACCGCGCTGGGTATGGGGCAGAACGTGGGGAGAGGAATATGAAGGTCTCAGAGTCGAGGGCAGATTCACAGAGAAAACAATTCAAAAGCTGAAAGACAGCGGACATCTCGTTGAGGTTGTCGGTGACTATGATCCGCTGATGGGACACGCAGCAGCAATCAAAGTTGATGAAGAAGGCTTTCTCCAAGGCGGAGCCGACCCGCGGGGAGATGGGGCGGCTGTTGGAATTTAAATAACTAGAGGATACAAATATAAATCAAAAGGGCAAACATGAGGGAGACCTCTATCATGTGGTACATATACTGCTTATCTTCAGGTCTATAATTCCATTCCATAAAAATACGAAGTGAGTCAATCACAATAAAAAATAAAAGAAGCATATATTCAACTGGAAAAAAGGGGAGTGAGAACACAAATAAAATAAGTAAAATGATTTCGATCCATTTGTGTGTATTGCTGACATGCTTATACCGCCAGCCGGATTTATCAATACCGAATTTTTTCTTTATATAAAATTGAGAGGCAGTGCTGATGGTAATAGCGATCAGCATTAATATCCAAAAGTTTGCCATTCCAATCCCTCCTAATCTACCTTTTATACGAAGAGAAAGGAAAAATGTTTCATAAAAGAACACCCGGACTTTCTCCGGGTGTTCTTTTTTTATAGGCAACATTTTGTGATTACGAGGTCTTTTTGACTAGTTTCTTCTATTTAAATAGTCCCTTTGTTCAGCTGGGACGAACCAGCGTAAATTCTTCACCGAGCTTCGCATAGTGGTTTCCCGCCAATCTTGAGGCTGGCTTTAATTCATCTGTCAAAACATACCCTTTTTCGGCATCATACACTTTTTCATCCAGATGGAAGCAGACAACTCTGCCGATGAGCAGATCTGCTGTCGTCACGCCTTGATCATTGTCGAACGTCATATGCCGCTCTAATGTGCATTCAAAACGAATGCGTGCCTCCTTAATGCCGGGAACTGAAACAGATTTGCTTTCGACAGGATGAAGCGAGGTCCGTGTGAGTTCGCTTTCGTCGGGCCCTAAGCTTGCCGCCGTTTCATTGATGTCTTCAATAATGGCTTCATCACTGACATGGACAACAAATTCTCCATTCTCTAATGCGTTTCGGGCTGTATCTTTTTGGCGTCCTCCCGCCCTGTTAACAGAAATACTGAGAAGCGGAGGATCAGAGCTGACAACGTTATAAAAACTGAAAGGCGCAGCATTTACCGTTCCCCCTGAAGAAAGTGTGGTCACAAAAGCAATGGGGCGGGGGATGACGGCACCTGACAATAGCTTGTATGTGTCTTTGGCACTAAGATGATCCGCTTGAAATATGTACATAGCAAAAACCGCCTTTATCGTTAGGATACCTTGATTATAACGAAATGGTTTCAAGGAAACCAAATAATGCGGGTTGCATATGTTATGTCATGACATATATCTAATACAGGGGAAAATGAAAAATAGGCTTCCGTACATTTGTCGGCAGCCTATGGTAATGAAAAGGTATTATTTGTATTTCTTTTTGACTACCCAGCAATTGCCGTCTTTCCAGAATTCTTTTTTGCTGTGATAATCATCATGTTTTTTGTAGTAGTCGTGGTGCGGTTTTTTGTAATGTTTTTTGTGAGATGTTTTCTCATGAGAATAATACGTTTTTTTGAGTGCGTGGAAAGACTTTTTGTAGCTGCGAGACCTTTTCTTGTGAGAGCAGTAAGACTTTTTGTAGCTGCGAGATTTTTTGTGAGAGCAGTACGATTTTTTGAAGCTGCGAGATTTTTTGTGAGAGCGGTACGACTTTTTGAAGCTGCGAGATTTTTTGTGAGAGCAGTACGATTTTTTGAAGCTGCGTGATTTTTTGTGAGAGCGGTACGACTTTTTGAAGCTACGAGATTTTTTGTGAGAGCAGTACGATTTTTTGAAGCTGCGTGATTTCTTGTGAGAGCAGTACGATTTTTTGTGGCTGCGTGATTTCTTGTGAGAGCAGTACGATTTTTTGAAGCTGCGTGATTTCTTGTGAGAGCAGTACGATTTCTTATAGCTGCGTGATTTCTTATGAGAACAGTATGATTTTTTGTGGCTGCGTGATTTCTTGTGAGAACAGTACGATTTTTTGAAGCTGCGTGATTTTTTGTGAGAGCGGTACGACTTTTTATGGCTGCGCTTTTTTCCATGAGGCTCTTGGTATAAATAGTCCTTCAAACCTTCTTTTTTAGCGGATTTCACCGCTTCTTTGATGTCAGAATGGGAATAGTGGCCCAATTTGAAATCCTCCTTTTAAAAAATGTTTTTAAGGATAAATATCCTTACTACCCACATAGTACGCACGTTTTTTAAAAGTGTATAAGTGTTCCGCTGAGATCTCACAAAAATAAAAGCCTAAAATTTGTTAGGGGGATTATGGATGAAGAACCAATCCAATATGCCGCTTTATCAGCTGTTTGTTCATCCAAAAGATTTGCGTGAATTAAAAAAGGATATATGGGACGATGATCCGGTGCCGGCTGTGATGAAGGTAAATCAAAAAAGGCTGGATATTGATATCGCTTATCGGGGATCGCATATCAGAGACTTCAAAAAGAAGTCATACCATATTTCCTTTTATCAGCCGAAAACATTCCGCGGCGCGAGAGAGATTCACTTAAATGCGGAGTATAAAGATCCTTCCATGATGAGAAACAAATTGTCCCTGGATTTTTTCTCAGAGCTTGGGACGCTGTCACCAAAGGCGGAGTTTGTGTTTTTAAAGGTGAATGGAAAGAATGAAGGGGTTTATCTTGAACTTGAATCCGTCGACGAATTTTATTTAGCGAAAAGGAAGCTGGCGGACGGGGCGGTTTTTTACGCGGTTGATGATGATGCTAATTTCTCTCTGATGAGCGATTTGGAAAGGGAAACGAAGACATCGCTTGAGCATGGATATGAAAAGAAGACAGGGACTGAGGAAGACGATTTTTATTTACAGGATATGATCTTTAAAATTAATACTGTCCCTAAAGCCCAATTTAAATCGGAAGTGACAAAGCATGTGGATATCGACAAGTATTTGCGCTGGCTCGCCGGCATTGTGTTCACCTCAAACTATGACGGGTTTGTCCACAACTACGCGTTGTACAGAAACAGTGAAACCGGATTATTTGAGGTGATTCCTTGGGATTATGATGCGACCTGGGGCAGGGATATCCACGGAGAGCGGATGGCTGCCGATTATGTAAGAATTCAAGGATTTAATACACTAACCGCCCGGATATTGGATGAACCCGATTTTCGCAGGTCCTACAAACATCTGTTAGAAGAAACGCTCCAATCTCTTTTTACAATTGAATATATGAAACCGAAAATAATGGCGATGTATGAGCAGATTAGACCGTTTGTCCTGATGGACCCATATAAAAAGAATGATATTGAGCGTTTTGACCGTGAGCCGGATGTAATATGTGAGTATATTATAAAAAGAGCTGATTACCTCAAAAGTGAGCTTGATCTTTTATCCTGACGATAAACGGGCGGATTCCGGTGAACGGAGCGCCTTTTTTTTATTTCCGTTCATTTAACGATTTGCATATATCCACAAATTGTCCCAGTACAGGGTTTTGGCTGTCTTTTCTATACGCGATAATCCATTCTGCTTTGAGCTGAAAATGATCAACGCTTCGATACGTGACATCAAGGTTAAACAGCCGTCTGGCCGAGGATGGCACAATGGTAATACCAATGCCCGCTGTCACCAGTCCGATTACCATTTGATATTCTGTCGCTTCCTGAACAATATTTGGCACAAAACCTGCGTTTTCACAGAGCTGAATAAAGTCGGTATATAACGTAGGCCACGCTTCTTTGGAAAGGGTGATGATCGGTTCGTTTTCCAAATCTGTAATGTTGATTGATTCTTTTAATGCAAGCGGATGCTGTTTTGGTAAAGCGAGGATGCATGGACTGCTCTGGGTTGTCTCAATTTGCAGCTCCGGATGTTCTAACGGCGGATGGAGAATGCCGATATCGATATTTCCCTTGAGCAACTCCTCCTGCTGCCGGTAAGAAGTGATTTCTTTCAGTTCAATTTTCACAGAGGGGAATTTTTTACGGTATTCCCGGATGATCGGCGGCAGAAATTCATATGTAGCAGATCCGACAAAACCAATGACAAGGTGGCCGTGCTCGCCGCGAGCCGTCCGCTGTGCAAGTTCAATTCCTTGTCCAATTTGCATCAAAGCTGACCGGCAGTGATTTAAAAAGATTTCGCCGGCCGCGGTCAGCTCGACAAATCGTTTTGTCCTCTTCAGAAGCGTCACCCCGACTTCTTCTTCCAGCTGTTTGATCTGCTGGCTGAGAGGAGGCTGTGTCATGTTCAGCCGCCGCGCAGCTTTTCCGAAATGAAGCTCTTCGGCTACTGCGATAAAGTATTGAAGATGGCGAAGCTCCATTCAATATGCATTCCTTTCCTTAGGTTAATAATTCGTAATACATATTAATCATAAGGCGAATCGATATTGGAGGTCAATTTCCAAAGAGTGTATAGTGAAACGTATCACAAGAAATATTTAAAATTTTATGTTTAAAATGCATAATAAGGAGTGAGGGTGTTGACAAAAGCAACAAAAGAACAAAAATCCCTTGTGAAAAACAGAGGGGCGGAGCTTGTTGTTGATTGCTTAGCGGAGCAAGGTGTCACACATGTATTTGGCATTCCAGGTGCAAAAATTGATGCGGTTTTTGACGCTTTACAAGATAAAGGGCCTGAAATTATCGTTGCCCGGCATGAACAAAATGCAGCATTTATGGCGCAAGCAGTCGGCCGTTTAACTGGAAAACCGGGAGTCGTGTTAGTCACATCAGGACCAGGTGCTTCTAACTTGGCAACAGGATTGCTGACAGCAAACACTGAAGGTGACCCTGTCGTTGCGCTTGCTGGGAACGTGATCCGTGCAGATCGTTTAAAACGGACACATCAATCTTTGGATAATGCGGCGCTATTTCAGCCGATTACAAAATACAGTGTAGAAGTTCAAGATGTAAAAAATATACCGGAAGCTGTTACAAATGCATTTAGAATAGCGTCAGCAGGTCAGGCTGGGGCCGCTTTTGTGAGCTTTCCGCAAGATGTTGTGAATGAAGTCACAAATACAAAAAGCGTGCGTGCTGTCGAAGCGCCAAAACTTGGTCCTGCACCGGATGCTGCAATCAGTGCGGCCATTGCAAAAATCCAAACAGCGAAGCTTCCTGTCGTTTTAGTCGGCATGAAGGGCGGAAGACCGGAAGCGATTAAAGCGGTTCGCAAGCTTTTGAAAAAGGTTCAGCTTCCATTCGTCGAAACATATCAAGCTGCCGGTACTCTTACGAGAGATTTAGAAGATCAGTATTTTGGCCGTATCGGTTTGTTCCGTAACCAGCCTGGCGATTTGCTGATTGAGCAGGCTGATGTTGTTTTGACAATCGGTTATGACCCAATTGAATACGATCCGAAATTCTGGAATGTCAATGGTGACCGGACAATCATCCATTTAGATGAAATCCTAGCTGACATTGATCATGCTTACCAGCCGGAACTTGAATTGATCGGTGACATTCCGTCCACGATCAATCATATCGAACATGATGCTGTGAAAGTGGAATTTGCTGAACGTGAGCAGAAAATCCTTTCTGATTTAAAACAATATATGCATGAGGGTGAGCAGGTGCCTGCAGATTGGAAATCAGACAGAGTGCATCCTCTTGAAATCGTTAAAGAATTGCGAAACGCAGTCGATGATCATGTTACAGTGACTTGCGATATCGGTTCACATGCGATTTGGATGTCACGTTATTTCCGCAGCTATGAGCCATTAACATTAATGATTAGTAACGGTATGCAAACACTCGGCGTTGCACTTCCTTGGGCAATCGGCGCTTCATTGGTGAAACCGGGAGAAAAAGTGGTATCAGTCTCTGGTGACGGCGGTTTCTTATTCTCAGCAATGGAATTAGAGACAGCAGTTCGTTTAAAAGCACCAATTGTACACATTGTATGGAACGACAGCACATATGACATGGTTGCATTCCAGCAATTGAAAAAATATAACCGTACATCTGCGGTCGATTTCGGAAATATCGATATCGTGAAATATGCGGAAAGCTTCGGAGCAACTGGCTTGCGCGTAGAATCACCAGACCAGCTGGCAGATGTTCTTCGTCAAGGTATGAACGCGGAGGGTCCTGTTATCATAGATGTCCCGGTTGACTACAGTGATAACATTAATTTAGCAAGTGACAAGCTTCCGAAAGAATTCGGAGAACTCATGAAAACGAAAGCTCTCTAGCACTCTGCGCATCACGACACTGTTTGATGAACAGCACTAAACAAAAGGAGTGAAGGGAATTATGAAACGCGAAAGCAACATTCAAGTGCTCAGCCGGGGCCAAAAAGATCAGCCTGTGAGCCAGATTTATCAAGTATCAACAATGACTTCTCTATTAGACGGAGTATATGACGGGGATTTTGAACTGTCAGAGATTCCGAAATACGGAGACTTCGGTATCGGAACCTTTAACAAGCTTGACGGAGAGCTGATTGGATTTGACGGCGAATTTTACCGTCTCCGTTCAGACGGAACTGCCACACCGGTCCAAAACGGGGACCGTTCTCCGTTCTGTTCATTTACGTTCTTTACACCGGACATGACGCACAAAATTGATGCGAAAATGACACGTGAAGAATTTGAAAAAGAGATCAACAGCATTCTGCCAAGCAAAAACTTATTTTATGCAATCCGCATTGACGGATTGTTTAAAAAAGTGCAGACAAGAACAGTAGAACTGCAAGAAAAACCTTACGTGCCGATGGTTGAAGCGGTCAAAACGCAGCCGATTTTCAACTTCGACAACGTGAGAGGGACGATTGTAGGCTTCCTGACACCAGCTTATGCTAACGGAATCGCCGTATCTGGCTATCACCTGCACTTCATTGACGAAGGACGCAATTCAGGCGGACACGTTTTTGACTATGTGCTTGAGGATTGCACGGTTACGATTTCTCAAAAAATGAACATGAATCTCAGACTTCCGAATACAGCGGATTTCTTTAATGCGAATCTGGATAACCCTGATTTTGCTAAAGATATCGAAACAACTGAAGGAAGCCCTGAATAAAGGAAAAAAGAAAGCCTTTCTGTGCAGGGCTTTCTTTTTTATTTGGCTCTTTTCCTGATTTTAGATAAAATAACGACAAAAGGGTAAAGGTGTGGTCTGATGAAAATATTGGTTTTAGCAGTTCATCCTCATATGGAAACCTCAGTTGTTAATAAGGCGTGGGTAGAGGAATTAGGTAAACATGACAATATCACAGTACGGGAGCTTTATAAGGAATACCCGGATGAAGCGATAGATGTTGCGAAGGAGCAGCAGCTGTGTGAGCAATACGACCGGATTGTCTTCCAATTTCCGTTTTATTGGTACAGCTCTCCGCCGCTCTTAAAAAAATGGCAGGATCTTGTGCTGACTTACGGCTGGGCCTTTGGTTCAAAGGGAAACGCTTTGCATGGCAAGGAGCTGGTGCTGGCTGTTTCAACAGGGAGCGAAGCGGAAAAATATCAAGCTGGCGGAGCAAATCATTACTCGATTAGTGAGCTTTTGAAACCATTTCAGGCCACGAGCAATCTGATCGGCACGAAATACCTGCCTCCATATGTGTTCTATGGCGTGAACTATGCAACTGCAGAGGATATTTCCCTCAGTGCAAAACGGCTAGCCGAATACATCCAGCAGCCTTTCGCTTAAAAGAAAAGCCCTGTCCAGCATGCGGCAGGGCTTTTCTATAATTAAAAATCCGGCAGCTCTGACAGATTATTTTCCTTTATGCCGTCCGGTTCACTTCGCAAAATATCACGTCCGTATTTATGGAAGACATCAACATGAGCGAGTTTTCCCGCTTGTGCTTCTGACAGCGCAGTGGGATAGTCGAGCTCTCTTCCTGTGTTCGTTTTCACTGCGATAATATTGTCATCCTCATTTCTTCTGACTGCAATAATTTCTTCTTGTCCAGATGGAACAGCTTGCTGTTCGCCGTTTGTTTGCTGAGCCTTATACGATTCATATGCTGCTTCAAATTGATCCATATCTACACCTCCATTATTTAACGTGAACAAAAATGTCGATGATCATGTATGGTTTCGACATGGCATACGACAATATTTCCTGAGAAATATCGCGGGGATGTGACAAATCAATTCATAATAAAAGGGATTCCGCATAGACACGGAATCCCTTTCAGTTATTTTGTCATGTGTAAATCCTTTGTTTTCATATAGCCTGTCGCTCCGCCGTAATCAACGAATACCCAATCAAAATCAAAACCGCCTTTTTTCGTTTTACTCCAGCCTAAAAAAGAAACGCTTGTGTTTGCTGGAAGAGTCTTGATGCTTTTACCTTCAGCGGATGTATATACTTTTGTTTTTGTTTTGGTTTTTACTGTTGTAGCAGCTTTTACAATGTAATGAGTGGAGACAAAGCCTGTTTTGCCATTATTATAATGAACCTTTGCCCAGTCAGCGTTTGCGAAGGAAATCAGCTTTAAGCTGTCGCCCAAGTGCAGCGTATCGGCTTTATGACTTGATGGGGAAGCCTTCGTTCTGACATTTAGGGCCTCTGCTGACACCAAATAAGAATCAATCGGATAGCTGTATAAATCATCAATGCTTACAGTTGTTTCTGGCTGTTGTGCATGGATCGTGCTTGCGGTCCCGGCAGAAGCCGCAGTCATTCCGGCTGCAAGTGTTAGAGTTGATAATATTTTTGTTGTTTTGTTCATTTCGTTCCTCTCCTCACGTAAGAGAAATAAATTCATTCCTATATCTCTATTCACGTTTTTACAGAGTCCTAAACATAAAAAAGGATCAGATAAAGATCTGATCCGTGGCAATTATTTTTGTGTTTCTAGTTTGAGAGGTGCAGATATGGATTTCTTCACTTTTTTCCCATGCAAAATATCATCGGCTGCTTCTGTAGCCAGTTTACCGATCAATTCAGGCTGCTGGGCGACGGTGGCTGAGAGCTTTCCGTCTTTAATGGAAGCGAGCGCATCTTTATTGCCGTCAAAACCGATCACTAAAATATCTTTTCCTGAGCTGTTAATTGCTTCGAGAGCACCGAGCGCCATTTCATCATTGTGAGCAAAAACAGCTTGGATATCCGGATGTCCCTGCAGCAGGTTTTCCATGACAGTCAGGCCTTTGGTGCGGTCAAAGTCAGCTGATTGCTTTGTGACAACGTCAAGCTTTTCATCTGCGATGTTATGAAATCCTGAGCCGCGTTCTCGTGTGGCAGATGCGCCGGGCATGCCTTCAAGCTCTGCCACCTTTGCTCCTTTTCCAAGTTTGTCAGCAATGAATTCTGCGGCCATTTCACCGCCTTTGACATTATCAGAAGCAACGAGAGTTTCAACTTTTCCTTGTTCGGCGGAACGATCGATTGTTACGACGGGCACACCGACTGAGTTTGCAGATTCTACTGCCGTTGAGATCGCCGAGGAATCAGTCGGGTTGATTAACAATGCATCGACACCTTGCTGAATTAAGTCTTCTACATCACTCGTCTGTTTTGATGAATCATTTTGTGCATCGACAATGATGACTTTCATTCCCCGTTTTTCAGCTTCTTTTTCGATACCCTTTTTTAATGAGACAAAAAAGGGATTGTTAAGCGTTGAGACGGACAAGCCGATGGTGAATTCCTTTTTGTTACCCGAGTTTGACGGCTTTGCCCATTGGGGAGGCTCAAGCGAACAGGCAGTTAATAAAAACAATGATAACGTTAAAATGACGGATACAGCCTTTTTCATATGAAAAACCCTCCTATGCTGACTTCTTGCGATCTAATAATACCGCAATTAAGATGACAATCCCTTTGACAACCAGCTGATAAAACGATGAGACGCCAAGCAGGTTGAGTCCGTTATTAAGTGTGCCGATGATCAGCACCCCGATTAACGTGCCGACAATGCGTCCGCGGCCACCGGAAAGACTTGTTCCACCTAAGACGACCGCTGCGATAGCATCCAGTTCGTACGATTCCCCGGCAGTCGGCTGTGCTGAATGCAGGCGAGAAGTCAATATGGCGCCGGCAAGGGCGGATAAAAGCCCGGCTAAAGAATAGATCATCACTTTCACGCGCGTCACTTTAATGCCTGAAATGAGCGCGGCTTTTTCATTGCCTCCGATTGCGTACGTTCGGCGTCCGAACGGTGTTTTATGAAGAAGCACCCAAAGGATGACAAAGGCAAGAACCATCGTAATTGCAGGTACAGGAATGCCTAAAAAGTAACCGCGCCCGAACAACTGAAAAGCGTAGTTTGTGCCAAGTCCGGTAATCGGATTTCCGTCTGTATACACAAGCGTCAGTCCGCGAAACACAGTCATGGTCGCAAGCGTGGCAATAAAGGGCGCCATTTTTCCTTTTGTGATCAATAGTCCGTTGATCATGCCGAGTACGCCACCAATGATACAGCCCAGGATAATCGCAAGAACCGGATCGACACCAGATACAATCATTCCCGCAACTAAAGCGCTGGACAGGGCAAGAATAGCGCCGACAGAAAGATCAATGCCGCCTGTTAAAATCACAAAGGTCATGCCGAACGCGATTAATCCGTTAATGGCGACCTGGCGAAGCAGGTTTAAAATATTCAGCGGTTCAAGAAAGCTGGGATTTAAAATAGATACAATGATAACGAGAATAAATAAACCGAGAAACGGGCCGAGCTTTTGCATGACTCCGTCGAAATGGATCCGTTTTTGTTCTGTTTGCAGTTGTTCCGTTTTCATATTACCGCCCTCCCGTGGCAAGTGTCATAATTCGTTCTTGTGTTGCTTCCTTCGCATCGATTTCTCCGCTGATTCTGCCTTCATGGACAACGATAATGCGATCGCTCATTCCGAGAATTTCCGGCAGCTCTGATGACACCATAATGATGGCGACGCCGCGTTCTGTCAGCTCATTCATCAGCGAATAAATCTCCCGTTTGGCGCCGACATCCACACCTCTGGTCGGCTCATCCAAGATGAGCACTTTCGGCCCGATGCCGATCCACTTGGCAATCACCACTTTTTGCTGGTTGCCTCCTGATAAATGGCGTGCATGCGTTTCAGATGATGCCGTTTTGATGGTCAGGCGTTTGATTAACAGATCGACAAATTCAGCTTCCCGTTTGTGATCAATGAGGCCCTTTGGAGAAAAACTGGACAAATTGGGCAGAGCAATATTCTCGCGAATTGATGTGTCGAGCAGCAGCCCTTCATCTTTGCGGTTCTCTGTGATAAAGCCGAGCCCTTTTTTCACCGCATCCTGCGGGTTCTTAATGGACGTCTTTTTTCCCGCGATCCATATCTCACCTGAGTTCAGCCTGTCAACGCCGAACAGCGCTCTCATGATTTCTGTCCGGCCGGCTCCCATCAATCCGGAAACACCAACGATTTCACCGGAACGAACATAAAAGCTAACATCTTCAAAACGTCCTTTGACAGAGGCGTTTTTCACCTCGAAAATTTTGTCACCGAGAGAAGGAGTGCGTGTCGGATATCGTTCAGTCAGCTCGCGGCCGACCATTTTTTTGACGACTTCATCAAAATCGGTTTCTGAGATGTTTGTTGTATCTACGGTTTTTCCATCACGCATGATGGTGATTCTGTCGCAAATCGCAAAAATTTCTTCCATGCGGTGCGAAATGTATACAATGGAGACGCCGTTCTTTTTTAACGCTGTAATGACCTCAAATAGCTTGCTGATTTCACGTTCCGTCAACGCTGCTGTCGGTTCATCCATAATGATTACCTCGGCATTGGTCATGAGCGCTTTTGCGATTTCGATCATTTGCTGCTGTCCGACGGAACACTCGCCCGCTTCTTGATCAAGAGAAAGAGAGACAGACAGTTTGTCAAATTGCTCTTTTGCTAGCGCTTTCATTTTTCTCGTTTGTAGAACACCCAGCTTAGAGGATATCTCTTTTCCGATAAATAGATTCTCAAGAACGGTCATTTCCGGCCAGATATTCAATTCCTGATGGATAAAAGCGATTCCATGCTTTTCCGCTTCCTTCGGATTGGAAAAATACGTTTCGTTTCCGTTTATGCTGATTTGCCCTTTATCCGATTTATGCAGGCCTGTCAGAATGTTCATAAGCGTGGACTTGCCAGCGCCGTTTTCTCCCATTAATGCGTGAACCTCACCGGGCACGAGCTGAAAGGAAACGCCTGACAGCACTTGGTTTTTTCCGAATGCTTTATAAATGTCTTTCATTTCAATCTGCATGTCCCATCCTCCTTTCTAGAAAAGCACACCCGCTTGCAGGATACAGTTGGCATATGGTGTGAATTCACCGGTTCTTATAATTGCTTTTGCTTCTTTTGTCAGCAGCTTAAATTCTTCGTGAGAAAGGTATTCAATCTTCTGCTCTGAAAAAAGATTCTCTAGAAATCTCGCATTCTCCTGATTAGAAGCTTTTATTTCAGATGCAGCAATGACTTTTTCGACGACCATCTCGTCTGCGAGCACTGCCGTTGTATCCTGGAAAGCCGGGAGACCCGGCTTCAGTGAAAGATCAATTTTCAAAACGCCGTCAGGAACGGGCAGCCCCGCATCCGCGATGACAATTTTATCAGTGTGACCAAGATCGGCTAAAAGCTTGGCAAGATGGCTGTTCAGTATACCGTGTTTTTTCATGACAGCAGCTCCTCTACTTCTTTTCTTGTCGGCATTCCGCCTTGGGCGCCGAAGGAACAGACAGAAAGGGAAGCGGCACGGTTGGCAAACCGCAATGCAGCTTCAATGTCTTTTCCCTCCGCCAGAGCAACGGCGAAGGCTGCGTTAAACGTATCACCGGCTCCGGTAGTATCAACAGGCTCAACAGGGAAGGACGGGATGAGCCGCTCTTTGCTGCCTGCTGAATAGCGGACGCCTTGTTTTCCTTCCGTAATAAAGAGCTTCGCCGGGTAAAGCGCCAAGGCCTCAGAAACGGTAAGCCTAGGGAATAAGATCGACGCCTCGTGTTCATTCGGCGTGAGATAGGTGGCGTGATCAATTGTTTCCTGCTTCAGCGGGCGGGCCGGTGCCGGGTTGAGCATGATCGGGATATCGTGAGAATGGCAGTATCTGCACACCTCATCAACCGTTTCCTCCGGGATTTCCTGCTGAATCAGGACCATATCGATCTTTTCAATCTGTTCAAGCGCGTCAATCGCATAAGATGGGGTGATGTCATCGTTCGCACCTTTGACGACGACAATGCTGTTATCACCTTCAGCAAGCACAATGTGGGCGGTTCCGCTTTCTTTATGTGTAACCGGTTCCATATAATCGGTGCGAACGCCGTTTGCTTTTAAATTATCCAAAATGGCTGTTCCATAATGATCGTCTCCGACCTTGCCAACCATAAACACGTGGGCGCCAAGTCTTGCAGCAGCAACGGCCTGATTTGCTCCTTTACCGCCCGGCACAGTCTGAAACGACGTGCCAAGTACTGTTTCACCGGCTTTTGGGCGTTTGTCCGAGGTGACCACTAAATCCATAGAACAGCTTCCAATCACACAAATATTACGCATCATGATCTTCCTTTCTTGTCGTCTTTCTTCCTATATAGGTGACGGGCATTTGAATCGCCGTTTCTGTCAACGGCTGTTTTTTGATGATACGCAAAAGCAGTTTGGCTGCTTCTTTGCCCATGTCATATGCAGGCTGTTTAATTGTAGACAGAGGCGGGAACAGCAGCTCGCTTTGCGGAATGTCATCATATCCGATAATTTGAATATCCTCCGGCACGTTTTTTCCGCGCCGCAATGCTTCATGTAAAACCGCAGCGGCTTGAATATCATTACTCGCTATCACACCGTCTGTCTCAGGATATGAGGCAAACAGTTCCTTCGCCATCGATTGCGCATCCTTGAAAGAAAATGAAGCCGTCTCGATGACTTGAAAATCAACTTCGGCCTGCTGTAAGACCTCCAAAGCGCCGTTAAAGCGGTCTTGAGCGGTCGGCAGGTGAGCGGGGCCTCTCAAGAGCGTAATGCGCTTGCTTCTTCCGTGAATGATGGCTTCGGCAGCTAATTTTCCTCCTGTATGGCCGTCACTGGACACAGAAGGAGCGCCTTCAGGTGTTCTGTCCAGAAAAACGACAGGGTGATTCATGCCGCTGTATTCATCAAGATCCGGGTAATTCGTTGCGGCAATAATGCCAGCGACATGATTTTGTTTAAAGGTTTGAAGGTACTCAAGTTCTTTTTTTAATTCCTCGTCACTGTTGCCGAAAATAAGGCGATAGCCTTCCCGGTTCAATTCATCCTCCGCACCGCGGGCAAGCTGGGGGAAGAAAGGGTTTGTGATATCCGGGAGCAAAAGCCCGATCAGCCGGGATTCTCTTTTATAAAGAGATCTGGCGACTTCATTCGGGTAATAGTTCAGCTTCTCCATCGCCGCTACGACACGCGTTCGCGTTTCTTCATGTACATAGCCGTTGTCATTCAGGACGCGGGATACCGTCGCAACAGAAACGCCCGCCGCTCCGGCGACATCTTTAATTGTAGCCAAAACAGCTCCTCCTTGTTTGTGTAACCGTTTACATAGATAGATTATCATGAGCATTCCGAAGTTGGCAATAAAAATATCAAAAGAAATCTAACTGTAAATTGTATATATAATTGAGAAATTTAAGGTTTTCGCTCTTTTTTTGACAAAGTCTTCACAATTCTGGATGAAGATTTCTTGAACAAATATTAAGTTTTATTAAAATTGTTTCAAAGTCATGCGTTTAGACCTGTAAATGAGGAGAAACAGAAAAGACTATCCGCCCAGAAAATGTTTAATTATGTTAGAGAAATCGGACCCGGATGTTTAGCGTTTTCATGAATGATCCCATTAGTCATTTTGGTATGGGCCTAATATTGCCGCTTCCATGCAGAAAGGGTGACATTATGACCTTGTCCTTAAGAAACAGGAAAAAAATATTTTGTGTTCATAAGAACCGGAAACACGCATTATAGCAGGAAAAGCTTGATATCATAGGCTGAAAAAAAGATTGATTTGAAATACATATTAAATGCAAACACCGAGGTGTGACTATACGTCCAGAAGGATATCAAGAGAAAAATGAAAGCGCATTCCTTTTGTTTTTTTAAAAAAGAGATAAGGTGTAAGTCCTGCCTTTTTCCAAAAATAGAAAACAGTTTGTGGGTACAAAATCTCTTTCAAAAGAGAAGTTTGGCTTAGTGGATTAGGGGAGATTATGTTACATAATGCCGATTGAGAATTCATAGTGATTCTATATACTGATGAATGAATTTACAACAATATAGAAGGAGATGTCGAAAAGCAATGTGGTTACTCATTATAGCCTGTGCTGTCATACTGGTCATCGGAATATTAGAAAAACGACGACATCAGAAAAACATTGATGCCCTCCCTGTTCGAGTGAATATTAACGGCATCCGAGGGAAATCGACTGTGACAAGGCTGACAACCGGAATATTAATAGAAGCCGGTTACAAGACTGTTGGAAAAACAACAGGAACAGACGCAAGAATGATTTACTGGGATACACCGGAGGAAAAGCCGATTAAACGGAAACCTCAGGGACCGAATATCGGAGAGCAAAAAGAAGTCATGAAAGAAACAGTAGAAAGAGGGGCTAATGCGATTGTCAGTGAATGCATGGCTGTTAACCCGGATTATCAAATTATCTTTCAGGAAGAACTTCTGCAAGCCAATATCGGCGTGATCGTTAACGTTTTAGAAGACCATATGGATGTCATGGGGCCTACGCTCGATGAAATTGCGGAAGCGTTTACTGCTACAATTCCTTATAATGGCCATCTTGTTATTACAGATAGTGAATATACCGAGTTCTTTAAACAAAAAGCAAAAGAACGAAACACAAAAGTCATCATTGCTGATAACTCAAAAATTACAGATGAATATTTGCGTAAATTTGAATACATGGTATTCCCTGATAACGCTTCTCTGGCACTGGGTGTGGCTCAAGCACTCGGCATTGACGAAGAAACAGCGTTTAAAGGAATGCTGAATGCGCCGCCAGATCCGGGAGCAATGAGAATTCTTCCGCTGATCAGTCCGAGCGAGCCTGGGCACTTTGTTAATGGGTTTGCCGCAAACGACGCTTCTTCTACTTTGAATATATGGAAACGTGTAAAAGAAATCGGTTACCCGACCGATGATCCGATCATCATTATGAACTGCCGCGCAGACCGTGTCGATCGGACACAGCAATTCGCAAATGACGTATTGCCTTATATTGAAGCAAGTGAACTGATCTTAATTGGTGAAACAACAGAACCGATCGTAAAAGCCTACGAAGAAGGCAAAATTCCTGCAGACAAACTGCATGATCTAGAGTACAAGTCAACAGAAGAAATTATGGAATTGTTAAAGAAAAGAATGCACAACCGTGTCATATATGGCGTCGGCAATATTCATGGTGCCGCAGAGCCTTTAATTGAAAAAATCCACGAATACAAGGTTAAGCAGCTCGTAAGCTAGGAGGAAATGCAGACATGTTCGGATCAGATTTATACATTGCACTAATTTTAGGTGTACTACTCAGTTTGATTTTTGCAGAAAAAACAGGAATCGTGCCGGCAGGACTTGTTGTACCGGGGTATTTAGGACTTGTGTTTAATCAGCCGGTCTTTATTTTACTCGTTTTGTTAGTGAGCTTGCTCACTTATGTCATTGTGAAATATGGTTTATCCAAATTTATGATTTTATACGGGCGCAGAAAATTCGCTGCCATGCTGATAACAGGGATTGTCCTGAAAATTGCGTTTGATTTTCTATACCCGATTGTACCATTTGAAATCGCAGAATTTCGAGGAATCGGCATCATCGTGCCAGGTTTAATTGCCAATACCATTCAGAAACAAGGATTAACCATTACGTTCGGAAGCACGCTGCTATTGAGCGGAGCGACCTTTGCTATCATGTTTGTTTACTACTTAATTTAATGTAAGGTGTGTCAAACGATGAAAAAAGAACTGAGCTTTCATGAAAAGCTGCTAAAGCTGACAAAACAGCAAAAAAAGAAAACCAATAAGCACGTATTTATCGCCATTCCGATCGTTTTTGTCCTCATGTTCGCTTTTATGTGGGCTGGAAAAGCAGAAACGCCAAAGGTCAAAACGTATTCTGACGACGTTCTCTCAGCCTCGTTTGTCGGTGATATTATGATGGGCCGCTATGTTGAAAAAGTAACGGATCAAAAAGGGGCAGACAGTATTTTTCAATATGTTGAACCGATTTTTAAAGCCTCGGATTATGTAGCAGGAAACTTCGAAAACCCGGTAACCTATAAAAAGAATTATAAACAAGCAGATAAAGAAATTCATCTGCAGACGAATAAGGAATCAGTGCAAGTCTTAAAAGATATGAACTTCACGGTTCTCAACAGCGCAAACAACCACGCAATGGATTACGGCGCTCAGGGGATGAAAGATACACTTGGAGAATTTGCAAAACAAGATCTGGATATCGTTGGAGCAGGATACAGCTTAAGCGATGCGAAAAAGAATATTTCGTACCAGGAAGTCAATGGGGTAACGATTGCCACGCTCGGCTTTACAGATGTGTCCGGAAAAGGCTTCGCGGCTAAAAAGAATACGCCGGGCGTGCTGCCCGCAGATCCTGAAATCTTTATTCCTATGATTTCAGAAGCGAAAAAACATGCGGACATCGTCGTTGTGCAGTCACATTGGGGACAAGAGTATGACAACGATCCAAACGACCGTCAGCGCCAGCTTGCAAGAGCCATGTCTGATGCGGGAGCTGATATCATCGTCGGCCATCACCCGCACGTACTGGAACCGATTGAAGTGTATAACGGAACCGTCATTTTCTACAGCCTCGGCAACTTTGTCTTTGACCAAGGCTGGACGAGAACGAGAGACAGTGCACTGGTTCAGTATCACCTGAAGAAAAACGGAACAGGCCACTTCGAAGTGACGCCGATTGATATCCATGAAGCGACGCCTGCACCGGTCAAAAAAGACAGCCTCAAACAGAAAACAATTATTCGTGAACTGACAAAAGACTCTAATTTCGCATGGAAAGTAGAAGACGGAAAACTGATGTTTGATGTTGATCATAGCGACAAACTAAAATCTAAATAATCGGAGTGATAAAGATGAAATTTGTCAAAGCTAGCTGGCCGTTTGTTGCCGTAGCCATTGTGTTCATGTTTATGTCAGCTTTTAAATTCAATGATCAGCTGACAGATCAGGAAAAACAGAAGATTAATACGGAAATGCATAAAATCCAACAGCAGGAAGAACCGGTAAACGCCAATAAATAATTCGAAAAAGAGAGTGTCTGATGAGACATTCTCTTTTTATTTGCCCAGCATATTCATTCTGTAAAAATTTCAAAAAGTTTCTTAACATATTCAAAAAAATACCGATGTTAAAACTGCAAAAAGAGGAGGAGATAATAAAAGTGAACACACTGGCAAACTGGAAGAAGTTTTTGCTTGTGGCGGTTATCATTTGTTTTTTGGTTCCAATTATGACAAAAGCGGAGATTGCGGAGGCTGATACATCATCTGAATTGATCGTCAGCGAAGCAAAAAAACTGCTTGGGTATCAGTATAAATACGGCGGTGAAACGGCGAGAGAGGGATTCGATCCTTCGGGATTGATTCAATATGTTTTCAGTAAGGCTGATATTCATCTGCCGAGATCTGTGAACGACCAGTATAAAGTCGGAACGGCCGTAAAGCCGGAAGACCTGAAGCCGGGGGATATTTTATTTTTCAAAAAAGAGGGAAGCACCGGGACTGCTCCGACACACGTCGCTCTTTACATCGGAGACGGCCAAATGATTCACAGTACGTTATCAAAAGGGGTTATCGTCACCAATTACACAAAAAGCAGCTATTGGAGCGGATCTTATATCGGGGCGAGACGAATCGCAGCCGATCCGGCCACGGCTGATGTTCCTGTCGTTGAGGAGGCCGAAAAATATATCGGCATTCCATATGTGTTTGGCGGAAGCACACCGTCAGAAGGCTTTGATTGCTCAGGGCTCGTGCAATATGTGTTTCAACAGGCACTCGGCATATATCTGCCGCGATCAGCCGAACAGCAGTGGGCAGTGGGTGAGAAGGTGGCGCCTCAGAACATAAAGCCTGGTGATGTTGTCTATTTCAGCAATACGTACAAAACGGGAATTTCACATGCAGGCATTTATGCTGGCGGGGGAAGATTTATTCAGGCAAGCCGTTCAGAAAAAGTAACCATTTCCTACTTGTCAGAGGATTACTGGAAATCGAAGATGACAGGCATTCGCCGATTTGACAACCTGACAATTCCAAAAGAAAATCCGATCGTATCCGAAGCTACGCTTTATATCGGAGAAGTTCCTTACAAAAAAGGCGGAGCGTCTCCAGAGACTGGGTTTGATACAGCTGGTTTTGTCCAGTATGTGTACCAGAAAGCAGCGGGTATTTCCCTGCCTCGATACGCAACAAGCCAATACAAAGCCGGAACTAAGATTGCGAAGGCGGACATGAAGCCGGGAGACATTGTGTTCTTCCAATCAACAAGCTTAAATCCCGCCATCTATATTGGAAACGGACAAGTTGTTCATGTCACATTATCAAACGGTGTGACCATCACCAATATGAACACAAGCACGTATTGGAAAGATAAATATGCGGGAAGTGTACGGGTGCAATAAAAGACAAAGACTCCAGAATCTCTGGAGTCTTCAGCGTGTCGACAAACCCTCGCATTCGTTGTCAAGTCTGCGCGTCGGTGCTCACGAATTAGAACATTCGCTCCGCTCCAGTTCACCTTTCCTAGACTTCAAGGGTTTTCAATCACGCTGAAAAAATGACAAAATCCTAAAACTAAAACCGTTTTAGGATTTTGTCAACAATTTGAAGACTCCAGAATCTCTGGAGTCTTTTCTTTATGCATATTGGCCGGAAAGAAGCTGGTCAATAAAGTAAGCCACACCATTTTCGTCATTGCTCTTTGTGACAAAGGTGCTTTTTTCTTTTAATTCATCGATTGCATTTTCCATGGCGATACGGTGTCCTGCGACTTCAAACATGGACAAATCGTTCGGACTGTCGCCGATCGCATAAATATCCTGTGTTTCAATTCCGTATATTTCAGCCAGCTCTGTCAGCGCGCGTCCTTTACCTGAAGAGGCCGGCAGGATTTCGATAATATGTTTTCCGGAAGAGGTTTGTGCCAGTTTTTTATGATGCTTCAGCTCTTCCTTCGCTTGTTTCAGCTTGTCCATGTCAAAGGAGAAGCAAAGCAGCTTATAAATGTTTTCGCTGCCGTCAAAAACCGATTCGATATGAGGGATCGGTTTAATGCCAAACTGCTTAAACTGAGTCATGGCTCCCTGCCACAATTCATCCGTCTTTTCGTTTGGATTTGCGCTTTTTAGAATATCAAGCTCTGCATGCAGCTTAGCTTCGCCGTCAAAAGGAGAGAGCAGATGGTCATCTGTATATACCTCAAAGTAAATATTTTTTGAGAGTAAGTAATCAGCGATCGCTTTACCGGCCTCCTGATCCATTAATGTCCGGCTGATCAAACGGTAACCCGTGTCGTGGATCGTTCCGCCATTTGCCGCAATGATCGGGATGTCCAAGTCATCCAGCAGCGCTTTTACATCAAATGTTGCTCTTCCCGTGCAAATGGTGACGAGGATGCCGGCATCAACGGCCCGTTTGATAGCCGCTCTGTTTTCAGCAGAAATGACGCTTTCTTTATTCAGTAATGTACCGTCTAAATCAATCGCAATTAATTTCATATGTAGGGGGAACCTCCTTAAAAATGAAGCTGCTTCGTGTAGTATGTTCAGCTTTCCTTAGAAACATAAACCATATAAATCAAGGCTAAACGTTACTTTGATAATTTTCAACAAGGAAATATGTAAAAACGGGATGGCGTAATCGCCATCCCGTTTATTATACACCTAAATCGTTTTGCAGCTCTTCTTTGACTTCCTGCAGTTTTGTATCGTTTAACTTGAAATAGTAAACACCGGCAGGTTCATAATCATAACCCGTCAGCTGAATAGACTCAACTGATTTCAATGAAGTGATGAACGGGAACAGGCCAATGGCATCTTTAAGAGATAAGTTCATTTTCAGATTTTGTCCCATCGTATCCACAATATCATCATAAGCCGGAATTGAGCTAAGTGATTTTGATTTATCAATAATGGCGCTCAGCACTTCCATTTGTCTTTGTCCGCGTAAAAGGTCACTGTCTGCTTTACGTGTTCTTACGTAAGCAAGCGCTTCTTCTCCATCAAGCGTATGTGTTCCTTTTTGAAGAACCACTTTTCCTTTTGTATCTTTTTTGATTTGCTGAATGACTTTATCGCTTTTTACCGTTACTTTGACGCCGTTCAGCTCATTTACGACATCTTCAAAAGCTGTGAAATTGCTTTCTACGACATAATCAACTGGAATATCCAGCATTTCCTCAACTGTTTTCACAGTGAGGTCAACGCCGCCGTAGGCATGAGCATGTGTAAATTTATCGTAGCCGTGGCCTGGGATGTTGACATAGGCATCACGCGGAATGCTCAGCATTTTGGCTGTTTTTTCTTTCCGGTTAAATGTAACCAGCACATTCGCATCACTTCTTGCCTGATCGACACTCTCGCCGTTTTCCTCTCTGGCATCAATTCCTAAGAGCAATACAGAGAAAGAATCTTTACCGGGATCAAATTCTTTAATCCGTTTTACTGATTGTTCTCCGCGTGCAAGGCTGACGTGAGCTTCTTTAGAAGCATTATTCAGCTTTACATAAGCATAGGCGCCGACAGAGCCTGCCGCAATGACAAGAAAAGCCATCAAACCGGCAACGATTTTCACCCATTTTCTAAGTCGTCTCTTTTTCTTTCTGCGCTGTGATCGTTCCTCCATATCAATACCTCTCGTTCCTTTAATATTTGAAGCGTACCATTCATTTTGTCATAGGGCAACTCACCGAAAGACATTTTTCGATAAAAATTCCTATATTTATAAGTTCTTGTTCTTGAAAATTGAAATTTATAATGTGCTGAATCACCTTATATTGGACGCCGCAAGAGGGAAAATGTTTCGGCTCTATTGAAAAAAATGCAAGTAAATGATTGGAAACTTGTGATCTGCAAGAATGAAAAGGTTTAATGGCCGGAAAAAGAGGCTAAAAGATTTCTAAAAAACGCCACAGACACAGAATGATGGCAGCTGATGGAGAAAGGGAGTCATTTTTATGAAAAAGCAGTCAAATATATGGCTTTATTTTTTCGGCGCTCTGGGAGGCGCATTATACGGCTATGATACCGGAGTGATTTCCGGAGCTATTTTATTTATGAAAAAGGATTTAGGCTTGAACGCCTTTACGGAAGGACTTGTTGTCAGCTCCTTATTGGTTGGGGCGATATTAGGCTCAGGAGCGGCTGGCAAGCTGACTGACCGTTTCGGCAGAAAAAAAGCAATTATGGCGGCCGCGCTGCTGTTTTGTATAGGAGGTCTGGGTGTGGCGCTCGCCCCGAATACAGGAGTCATGGTGCTGTTTCGCATCATTTTGGGACTTGCAGTCGGAACATCGACGACCATCGTACCGCTCTATTTATCTGAACTGGCTCCAAAACAAAAACGCGGGGCGCTGTCATCCCTGAATCAGTTGATGATCACGGTCGGCATCCTTCTTTCTTACATTGTCAATTACATATTTGCTGATGCCGAAGCGTGGCGCTGGATGCTTGGATTGGCTGCTGTGCCGTCGCTGCTCTTGCTCATTGGCATTTTGTTTATGCCGGAGAGCCCGCGCTGGCTGTTCACGAACGGCGAAGAGGGCAAAGCGAAGAAGATTCTTGAAAAATTGCGTGGCACAAAAGATATTGATCAGGAAATACATGATATTCAAGAAGCGGAAAAGCAGGATGAAGGAGGCCTGAAGGAGCTGTTCGATCCTTGGGTGCGTCCCGCGCTGATTGCCGGCTTGGGACTGGCGTTTCTGCAGCAATTTATCGGAACAAATACGATCATCTATTATGCGCCAAAGACCTTTACAAACGTCGGATTCGGAAACTCCGCTTCGATTTTAGGAACGGTCGGAATCGGCACAGTCAATGTTCTCATGACATTAGTAGCGATAAAAATCATAGACAAGATCGGGAGAAAGCCGCTATTGTTATTCGGGAATGCCGGGATGGTGATCAGCTTGATCGTTCTCGCACTGGTGAATCTCTTTTTCGATAACACTCCGGCTGCCTCATGGACGACAGTCATTTGTTTAGGTGTGTTTATCGTTGTTTTTGCGGTCAGCTGGGGCCCGGTTGTCTGGGTGATGCTTCCTGAATTATTCCCGCTCCATGTCAGAGGAATCGGAACCGGGGTATCCACCTTGATGCTGCACGTTGGGACACTGATTGTTTCATTAACCTATCCAATATTAATGGAAGCGATCGGCATCAGTTATTTATTCCTGATTTATGCCGCGATCGGTATTATGGCGTTCTTATTTGTCCGGTTTAAAGTGACAGAGACGAAGGGAAAAAGCCTTGAAGAAATTGAGCAGGATTTAAGGGACAAAAACGGACAGGGAGGATCGGCTGGAAAACAGCAGACTGTCGGAACATAAAAAAGGGTGCGCGATCATGCACACCCTTTTGATTGCTCATCTTCCGACTGTGCCAAAGTTAATGATTTTGAAAGAAATATCGTATTTAAAATCAGCCTCAGAAAATATTTCATCCCAATGTCCTTTTACTTTATTCCAGTATTCAGGGTATTGAATTCGGATGTAGTCGGATAAAAAGACCGGATCGGTTTTATACTCATGCTGCAGTTTATCCATAATCCTCTTTACATCGCGTTCAAGCTTTTTCTCAAAAATGTTCTCAAGCCTGTGCAAATAGCTTTTACTAAAGGAGTTTTCATTCGGATTTTGGTCTTCTGTCAGGATACCCTTTGTGTTGACAGAAATCTGAAAGACAGGCTTTCCGTTTTCAATGGCCGGCTTGATTTTAGATTTCGACCTTTTAATCTCAAACGTAATCGGATGTCCTTTATCTGTCGTCGGCATGACGCCGCCCTGGATCGTCCCCATGACCCATGTCAGTGTCTGGGTTTCATCAGCTGAAAGAAATCCAACGAGTTTATTACTGCCGCTTTTGATAATGCCTGCCCCGTCATACTTTGCTTTTCCCTTTTGGTTTTTCACGGCTTGAATGAGAAAACTGTAGCCATTTTGGCAATAGATAGAAGCCCTGCCGATGCGCAGCGGCAGCATAATCTTCCCGTTATACCCGCTGTTATTGGTTAGATCAATCAGCTTTTCGGAAGGCATCGGCAGCTGCTGCTTCGGACTTCCTTTCGTAAAAATATCTCCGGCTTTCCCTCTGGCTGCCATCAAATAGCTGCTGCGCCGCAGTTCATCATCCCGGATAAAATGGTTGAAGACCTGATCTACGTTTTGATTCCTCATGAGTGTTTCTCCCAGAAGAATGACTTTTAAATGGTCGCTATAGATAGGAGGGTCTTTAATGGATACATCACTGACTGCTTCTAGAATGGTTTTCCCGTGGGATGTCACATTGACAAATTCGGGTTTTCCGGATGCTTGGCTGTCTTCACTTTGGGGAAGGAGGTTTTGATACGTTAATTTATACTGATGGTCATCAGTTTCATCGATAGCAAGCCCTCTGGCGAAAGACAGTTTTTCAATATTTTTGACATCCCAGCATCCGCAGAGCATCTGCAGCATCAGAACCATTGCTGCAAGCTTCATCATTGTCTTCATTGCAGCTGATCCCTCCCCAGTTTTTTCTGTACCCAGCTTAAAAACCAGATAAGAAATGGTATTGCAATGACACCAAGAAACACATATCCGAGAAGTGTACCGTAATAAAACACGGCATTAAGATCTTCAGGAAACATTGATAGGAAAAACGTAACAGCCAGCAATGCAGCAAGCAGCCACGGATTGTTTTTATTTTTCAGGTGAAAGATATCTGTTAATCCAATATGCGCCCCCTTAAAGGAGCCGAGCATACATGCAAATTGCTGGGCTGTCCAGGTTAACTGTAAAAACAGGTCAAATCGTTCAATAAAAATCCCCGGGATTTCTAATGCGTGAATGAGTGAAATGGTCGGCCACGTCACTGTTTTTGCCTCAGCCACGCTCATACAGCCAATGACCATAAACAAAGTAATGCTATAGAAAACAGTCGTGGTTGCAATGCCCAAAGCGACAGCTTTTTTTACCTGCTTTGGATCTTTCATAAAGGGAACGAGATAAAAAATAATTTCAAATCCTGAAAAATATAAAAGGGTTTTAGGAAATAAATGAAAAAAACTTTGATAACCGCCTTCAAATACGGGCCGGATAAAATCTAATTGAAATAAACGAAAGCTGAACATCAGAAGCATAAGGAAAATAATAATAGTGACAGGAAAGATATACGCATATACCTTCGCAATGGGGTAAACGCCCCCGGCCACATGATAGATGGCAACCGCCAGAAAAATAATCACGACAACCGCCATCGGCGTGTTTTTTAAAAGAAAGAATCCGACAACCTCACCCAAAACCCGCGTTTGAAAGCATACGATACCGATAAAATAAAGGGAAATAAATAAATTCAAAAAGAAACCGATAAATTTTCCGGCTGCAATACTGTTGAGCTCAAAAATCGTTTTCCCTCTGTTTCGTTGAAGAAAAGGCAAAAAAAGCAGGGCGAAAATAATAAAAATAACACCCTGCAGCAGGATCATGATCCATCCGCTCGGACTGTCGGTTTCAGCGGCTGAGCGGGGAAGGGTTAAGACACCGGCACCGATCATTGTACTGCTTACCATAATAAGCGTCTGCATAAATGTAAGCTTGTCCTCTGATTGCATCATAGCTATCACCTTTGTCTGATTTTATCTTTTGTGTCTTTACGGGTAGGCCTTCTTTTTAAAAATAGGGTAGGGATGCGAATCACAGTGTCCTTTAAATCTTGTCCGGGCTGTGCCATTATCGGAATAATGTAATCCTGGCCAAAGCTTTTCAGTCGCATCAAATGGCCGATCACAAACAGAAAGACCATGATGACGCCATACATGCCAAGCATTGCAGCACTTATCATACCAGCAATGCGAATAATCCGCAGCGGAAAGTTATAGGCGTATGAAGGAACGGTAAAGGATGCCAATGCGGTAATGGATACCACAATGACCATCAGCGCGCTGACGATTTGCGCCTGTACGGCTGCCTGTCCAATGACAACGCCTCCAATAAGTCCAATCGTTTGTCCGATAGGCTTTGGCAGCCTTAAACCGGCTTCCCTGATCAGTTCTATCGTAAATATCATAATAAAGGCTTCGACAAAAGGCGGAAAAGGCACATTCAGTCTGCTGCCTGCAATCGAAATGGCCATTCTCGTCGGCAAAAGCCCCGTGTGGAAGGAAACGAGAGAAATATATAAGCCAGGCAAATAAATGGTAATCAGGATGCTCGAATAACGAAGCAAACGAATAAGAGACATTGTAATCCAGCGTTGGCTGTAATCATCCGGTGAATGAATAAATTCATCAACCGTTGCCGGTACAATGAGAGCAAACGGGGTGCCGTCCACCAAAATGGAAACCCTGCCTTCTAACAAAGAGCTTTCTACACGATCTGGACGTTCTGTGCTTAAGATCGTCGGAAAGATCGAAAAAGGTTCATCCTCAATGAGCTGTTCAAGTGTGCCTGATTCCGGCAAATCATCTGTCGTGATGGACTTCAGCCGTTTAAACACTTCTTTTACGACATAATCAGGGGCAATATCCTGAATATATGCGACAGCTATCTTTTTTTTTGTCCTTTTGCCTATCGTCATTTCTTTTATGACGAGATTAGGGTCACTCGTCCGCTCTCGTAAAAGCGCCGTGTTTGTCCGCAGTTTTTCAATAAAGCCAATCTTCGGACCGCGTTCCACGATTTCAGAGGAAGGTTCTTCAAGGTTGCGCGTCATTAATGTTTTCGTATCAAATGCCAGGCCCGCGCTGTAACCATCAGCCAGCAAAATGGTATGTCCGGAAAAAATGAACTGCTGTATTTCTTTTATTGTAGAGATCGCACTGTGATGATAGCCGAAAAAGAAAGCTGATAAATCTTCAATCATGCCTTCCTTTTGGGCTAATGATTCTTTTTGTAATGGAGAAATGACGTATTGCGCCAGAAGTTTATTTTCTGTCAAACCGTCAATATACAGTAGGCACGCCTTCTGTCTGCTGTCTCCGAAAGAAAACGTATAAAACATGATATCGTCGTTTTGCCCTAATTTTTTTTTCAATGTTTCTACATTGCGCTGGAGATCAGAGTCGATTTGCATAGTTTCTCTCCCCTTTATAAAACATATTGACGGTTTTTCTTAATTTGTATCAATAAAGGAGAATTATTCTTCATAAGGAAAAGCCTGAAACAAAGCTTCTTTTCGACGTGATATAATATAAAGGAAGCGTTTTCTTTAAAGGGTTGTCGAAAGATGATGCTTTGTACATATGTTGTCATAGGAAAAAGACAGCTTATACGGGCGTTTGTAAGGGGGGCGCACCGGGAAAATAATGATCAGCTATTTACAGGGGAGGGGTACGGATCATGACGCAATCACCGATTTTTCTAACGCCTGTGTTTAAAGAAAAAATCTGGGGCGGCACCGCTTTACGAGATAGATTTGGATACGGCATTCCTTCAGAAAGAACGGGAGAATGCTGGGCTATTTCCGCTCATCCAAAAGGGCCGAGCACCGTAGCGAATGGCCCGTATAAAGGGAAGACACTGACTGAGCTTTGGGATGAGCATCGGGAAGTATTCGGCGGCGTGGAGGGGGAGCGATTTCCGCTTCTGACAAAGCTGCTGGACGTGAAGGAAGATATGTCGATTAAAGTTCACCCTGATGATTATTATGCTGGAGAAAATGAAGAGGGAGAACTCGGCAAGACGGAATGCTGGTACATTATCGACTGTAAGGAAAACGCGGAAATCATTTACGGACATACGGCCCGCTCAAAAACCGAACTTGTCACAATGATCAACAGCGGTGACTGGGAAGGCCTGCTGCGAAGAATCAAAATTAAACCGGGTGATTTCTATTATGTGCCGAGCGGTACGCTGCACGCCTTGTGTAAAGGGGCACTTGTTTTAGAAACACAGCAAAATTCAGATGCCACATACCGGGTGTACGACTATGACCGGCTTGATAACAACGGAAGGCCGAGAGAGCTTCATTTTGCCAAAGCGGTCAATGCGGCCACGGTTCCCCATGTGGACGGGTATATAGATGAATCGACCGAATCCAGAAAAGGAATAACCATTAAAACATTTGTCCAAGGAGAATATTTTTCGGTATATAAATGGGACATAAATGGTGAGGCTGAGCTATCTCAGGATGAATCCTTCCTGCTTTGCAGCGTGATAGAAGGAAGCGGTTTGCTGATCTATGAAGACGAAACATGTCCGCTCAATAAAGGCGATCACTTTATTTTGCCCGCTCAAATGCCCGATTTTACGATTAAAGGAACTTGTACACTTATCGTGTCTCATATTTAAACTTAATCTCACTTCGAGATTAAGTTTTTTTTATTAAAAAAATGGAAGTGATTCACCTATAAATGAAGCATGCGCGTGCCGATAAATAAACTAGTTTTATATACTCATTGAATAAGAAAGAGGAGAAGGAATGAAAAAGAGATTAATCGCACCTATGCTTCTGTCCGCCGTGTCCCTTGCCTTTTTTGCCATATCCGGTTCTGCACAGGCTGCAGCGTATACGGACTACTCGATATATAAGGTAGAGCCGGCTAAAACGTTCAGTACAGAAAGCCAAGCCTCGCAGGCTGTCGCCAAACTGGAAAAAGACACCGGCTGGGATGCTTCCTATCAGGCTTCAGGCACAACAACGACCTACCAAATTTCCGCTGCAGGCATACAAAGCGAAGCAGAAGCGAAAGCAATACTGAGTGGGCTTACCAAACAGACAGCGATTACAGGCACGTCAAGTCCTGTCGGTAGCAAACAGCCGTATGTCACCATCACCTCAGGTGCCATTTCCGGAGAAAAACAGGCAAACACTTTGCTGACCAAGCTTAAACAGGAGACGGGAGTAGCTGGCGCTGTAAAAGCTTCAGGAACAGCTCAGTCCTATGTGAACGTCACGACATCAGAAATCGCTGATGAGACAAAAGTCAAGGCGCTTATACAGAGCCTTGCTAAGCAAACAGGGATTAAAAGCTCGTATCAGCCTATCACACACACGGTTTCTGTCACAGCCATTCAGTCAGGCACAATCGTGGGAGACAGCAAAGCTGAGCAGATCAAAAGCGCATTCCAAAAGGAATCAGGGCTGAAGGCATCATTAAAAGCAACGGTGAAAGGACAAGCCTATTATACGTTCACAACAGCCGCTATTTCAGGTGAAGCGAATGCCAAAAACCTATTAAATCAGCTGAAACAGAGCACTGGTATTACAGGAAGCTACAAGTCAATCAATCAAAAAGCAACTGCTGAGTCATACAATGTCCAATCAGCTTATTTCAAAGGGCTGAATACAGTGAAGGACGCCATCAGCCAAATCAAGAAAAACACCGGTGTATCCGGCAGTTATCAAAAGGTTGGCAAAAGCACATCATATACCGTGAATATGAAGGGTTTAACAAAACAGCAGCTGCAAAAAGTAGACACTTTCTTTAAAAAGAAAAAGTGGCATTACACGTCATCCAGCGTCAAAAAAACGACAACGTCCACAGCCTATCAAATTACGACGGCAAAGATTATAGGAGAGCAGCAAGCAAACAAAGCCGCAGCCTTCTTTGCTCAGAAAAAAGTAAAGGCAACGAAAAAAGCAGCTGGAACAACAGCAGAAAATCAATATCAGCTCATCTCAGAAGAAACATCAGATCAAGTAAAAGTTACAAAGGGCTTGAATGTATTAAAGAAAAATCAGCTCAGTGCATCTGCAAAATCAGTCAAAAAACAATTAGCTAACACGTTTAAAATAACAACTGAATCTCTGCTTGATACAGCGAAAGTCAATCAGGCACTTACGTTTTTCAAATCGAATCACATATCAGCAGCAAGCCAGAAAACCGGTCAGACAGCAGCGAGCAGCTATAAAATCATGACTGAAGCAATCAACAGCCAAAAAGATATTGACCGCGTTTTAGCATTTTTCAAACAAAACAATGCCGCCGGCACAACAGCAAAAACAGGCGAAACGGCATATACACAATACAAAATCGTGACAGCTCAGCTCAGCAGCAAAACAGCATTGAACAAGGGGTTAACCTATCTAAAAGCGCAAAGTGTAAGCCCGAGCTACACAACCAAAACCAATACGCTTTATAAAGTCAGCCTAAACGAACAGTTCACAGGCAATGACGCAGCTGCTGCGGCATCATCGAAGCTAAAACAATTATACGGATGGACATCATCTATCGTGAAAATCAAAAACGGCCCGCAAATCATGAAAACAAATTACAATCTCTCACTTCGTGATATGGTCCAAAAACAAATGACAGTAAGCCCGCAAACAGACGGGGCGGCTTACGTATCGCTCACTTATATTAATACAGCAACTTCAACCGTTACGGCTGATGTATTAAATATCCGGTCTACACCGGCAGTCAGCCCGACGAACGTGATCGGCCAATTTAAAAAGGGCGATAAGGTGAAAATCATCGGCCAGACAAACGGCTGGGCCAAAATCAATTTGGGCTGGCGAAACGCAAGCAGTGATGAAGTGGTTCAATACGTGGATCCGAATAACTTTTCCAGAGACAGCAAATACTACTTCCAATTTCTCAAACTGTCACAGACAGCCGGCCTCAGTGTCACTGAAGTCAATCAGAAAGTGCTTGCCAGCAAAGGCATCCTGACAGGGAAAGCAAAGGCGTTCATCGATGCCGCCAATAAATACGGCATCAATGAGCTGTATTTAATCTCACACGCTCTCCTTGAAACAGGCAACGGAACATCCGATTTAGCCAATGGCTTAACCTATAACGGAAAAACCGTATATAACATGTACGGAATTGGCGCATACGACAGCAACCCGAATTACTACGGCGCCAAATATGCGTACGAGCAAGGCTGGTTCACACCAGAAGCGGCCATTATCGGCGGAGCAAAATTCATAGGCTCATCGTATATACACAACACAGCCTACAATCAGGACACACTGTACAAAATGAGATGGTCAGCCACGGCAACACACCAATATGCAACAGACATCGGCTGGGCGTACAAACAAGTAAACCGCATGTACAGCCTGTATTCATTGCTGGACGGTTATACGCTTTACTTTGATGTTCCGGAATATAAACAGTAATACTAGATGCAACTATAAAAACTAGTAAAGTAAACGGCCAGTGTGATTTTGTCTTAATACGTCACACTGGTATTTTATTGATCTTCAATAAATAACTATTTATTCTTAAAAAGTATGTATTCTCATTGTTTTTTGTTAAAACCAAAATTTCAAAAACATTATTGTAAATTGAACTATTTAAATCATATAATTAGAGTTATATGAAACCCATTATTGGATGTATAATCTTTAATATGTTAAAAAATACCTGGTAAAAGGAGCAGGGCTCTTGTCAAAAAAAATCCTAATCATAACTCAGAACTTTTACCCGGAGTTAGGGAGCGCGGGAAATCGGCTGAAAAATATATACTTGCTCCTTAAGCAAAGAGGATACGATATTCAAGTTTTAACTACAGAGCCTACTTACCCAAATAGAGAAATATATAAAGAAAAATTATTTTGGAACGAAGATGTGATTAATAAAGATTCTTCAGTTATGCGTGTATCAGTTAAGAACAAAAAATATAACTCAAGTTTTTTAAGCAGACTTTTGTATTACCTTGAAATCATGATAAAGATGCTCAAAGAAATAATGAAAGAACCTAAAAAGTTTGATATTATTTTTGTTTCCTCTCCTCCTATTTTTGTTGCTTTTGTGGGGCTAGCCGCGAAATTCAAAAATAAATCCAAACTTATTCTCGATATCAGGGATCTATGGCCTGAATCTTTGAAGGGCGTCAAAGTATTTCATCATCCCATTATTGTAGAGTCTTTCAGGATTTTAGAAAAACTTTTATACAAGAAAGCAGATCATATTGTCATCAATAGTGAAGGTTTCTTACATTACCTAAATGAACATTCACCTTTGGTAAAAGAAAAAGTTACCTTTATTCCTAATTCAGCTAGAGAGAAAGAACTTTTAAGTAGCACCAATAATTCAACAACAGCTTTAAAAATTATTTATGTAGGAAATATAGGCCTTGCTCAAAATGTACATATAATTAGAAATTTGGCTGAGAAGTTACATGAACATCAAATCGAATTTTTAATAGTTGGATACGGTGTTGAGAAGAAAGAATTACTCGACTATATCCGTGAAAAAAATCTAATGAACGTGAAGATTGTAAACCCGATGACAAGGAAGGAGTGTTTAGAGTTAATGTCAGGTTGCGATATTGGGGTCGTGACTTTAAAAGATTCAACTGTGTTTGAAACAGTTTTACCTGGGAGGATTATAGATTATATTACTTGTGGAATTCCTATAGTGGGATCGATTGCTGGGTATTCAAAGACTATTATTGAACAAGAGGGAATAGGGCTTGTAACAAGTAACAGTTCTTCAGAAGAAATGCTCGCTAATATTATGAAAATATATCATGACCCGGGACTTTTGAAAAAAATGCAGAAAAATTGCCATAAACTTATTAGGAAAAAATTTATGTGGGAGACCAATATAAAAAAGTTAATCAACGTTATTGAAGAAACTAGGTAAGGCGTGAATGATATGAGGAAAAAAGTATGTATGTTTGTTTGGAATCACTTCACAAATGATGCCAGAGTGCTGCGGGAGTGTACAGCGTTATCAGATAAACATTATGATGTAGACTTAATATGCATTCATGATCCAAATAATCCTGATTTGGATTTGATACAGAAATATAATGACCATTTTTCAGTTTATCGTGTAAAAAGGTCTCCAATACTTGATTATATGCAATTTATGAAGAAAAAAATATTAAAAAGCAAATGGTCTATTCTATTTTTTCTTTTAATTTGGATTTGTTTGTTAGGCATGTTCCCCTTACTGACTATTGGGATTAGTTTGTTTGCTTTTATCGTTCTTAAAACGAAACTGAAGACAATGTTGGTCAGAGGTTCTATTATAATGAGGATGATTTTGAAAGGATATTCTAAAAAATATGATATATATCATTCCAATGACTTAAACACATTACCTCAAGGATTTATTTGTTCAAAATTTCGTATTAAAAAAAGAAAACTGATTTACGATTCTCATGAAGTACAAACAAGCAGAACAGGATATGATAGTAGAATTTACAGTAAATTAGAATCTTATTTAATTAGAAAAATAGATATTATGATCGTAGAAAATCATACGCGGGCAGCCTATAATAAAGAACTTTATGGTTTTTATCCAAAAGTACTTCACAACTATCCATTCTTACTTGAAGAAACCAGAGAGCAGATTGATATACATCGTATGCTTGGGCTTCCTAAAGATGAAAAAATTCTTCTTTATCAAGGAGGAATTCAGGTTGGTAGGGGACTTGATAAGTTAATAAAGGCCATGCCTTACATTAATGAAGGAACTTTGCTATTTATAGGCGATGGCCGTATAAAGAAGGATCTTGAGAAAATGGTCAATGATATGGAACTACAACATAGAGTGAAATTTTTGTCTAAAGTTCCGCTTATTGAACTTCCAAAATATACGCGCAGTGCTTATTTAGGGTTTCAAGTGTTGAATAATGTTTGTTTTAACCATTACTCTGCTTCGTCAAATAAACTGTTTGAGTATATAATGGCTGGGGTTCCTGTAATAGGATGTGATTTTCCAGAAATTAAAAAGGTAATACAAGGTGAGAGAGTTGGTTTGGTAGTTGACTCACATGATCATCTATCAATCGCGAAAGGTGTCAATACTTTATTGGAAAATGCAGAGCTTCATTACGAATTTCATAAAAACTGTGATAAAGCTAAAAGAAAATATAATTGGGAAATAGAAAAAAATAACCTGTTGTCTATTTATAATTAATACCCTAGGAGAACAAAATGCAAACAAGAAAAAATCAAAAAAATCAAGAACTTACCGATAAGTATAATGATCTAAAGATAAAATATCATAAAAGCTTAGAAGCACAGGAAGATTTAATTACACTATGCCAAGAATTAATAAAAGAAAAGGAGTATATAGAAGCTAGATATAACAATTTAAAAAAATCAAAGCTTGGAAGGTTAACAGTTTGGTTGTGGAAGAGAAGGAGAAGAAATAAATGATTCAAAATAAAGAGATAAAAACATTTTTATCTAAACAACTTGAAAAAGTTCGACGAGAAAAAGAAATATTAATCGGATTAAAAGAGAAAGAAGTAAGTATTACCGGATTTGATAGCTTCTTTTTCGAATCTCCAATGAGTATTAAAGCTGAATATAGTAAACAAACTTTAGAGGTTGATGCTGAAAAAGTGTATCTCTCACTCTTTGAAAGGACAACAAACTTTTCTATCCCTTCTCAGAAGAAGATTTATCAATTAGTGGGAGATCGTATTGTCATTTTTCCTCAAGTAACTTTAAGTGACACTGTAATATGTCGTATATACATTAACTTTTATCAAAACGAAAATTTGCTAAGTACAAAAATTTTCAAAGCTCCTTTTGAAAGAATTAGTGTAGACGTTCCCCAAAAAGCTACTAGTTATCGTTTTGCATTTAGGCTAGAAGGAAAGGGGGAGTTTTATTTAAAAAAACTGAAAATCAATCAAGTATTTGAAGAAGTTACTGTATCAAATAATACGGGTGCTAACCCCTCCATCGCCCTATCAAAAGCATCAAAAGTAGAACAATTCATAGATTCAATAGAAAAAGATACACAGAACTATAAAAATGAAAAAAAGGATTTGAGGATTGCTGCTATTCTTGATGAGTTTAGTTATGAATGTTTTAGGCATGATGCAGAAATTTTAAGGCTGTCAAAAACGGACTGGGAGAACGAGATAACAGAATTTAATCCCCATTTTGTATTTATTGAATCATGCTGGCAGGGAAACCAAGGACATTGGCAGTATGAAATTGCAAATTTACACATTAACAAACACCGAACAGCATTAAAGAAGTTGACGGAGTATTGTAAAAGAAAAAACATAAAAACGGTATTTTGGGATAAAGAAGGCAATGAGAATTTTGAGTTTTTCAAAACAGCTGCAAGTTATTTTGATTATATTATGACTGCAGATGAAAACACTGTAGAGAAGTTTAAAGAAATCTCTTCAATTCATGACGTAGGAATTTTGCCATTTGCTGCTCAGCCAAAGATTCATAATCCAATTAATAAAAACCTTCATCACTTAGGTGGGATAGCATTTGCCGGTTCTTATTACAATAATAAACATGAATCTAGAAAAAGAGATATTGAAGAAATAATAAAACCCGCACTAGATTTTGGAATTGATATATATGACCGTTACTATCATTTGCCTGCAGAAAAAAAAGTGAACAACACTTGGCCAGAGGAATATCAAAAACATATTGTTGGATCTTTAGATTACAGTCAAATGAATGTTGCGTATAAAAATTACAATATGTTCGTGAATGTAAATTCAGTGCAAAACAGTAAACACATGTTTGCGAGAAGAGTTTTTGAACTCTTAGCAAGTAAAACTATGGTTATTTCCGGACCTTCTCAAGGGGTAAAGGAATATTTCGGCGAGCTTGTCCCAGTTAGCTGTTCAAAAGAAGAAACAGTTAACATCTTAAAAACATTTCTACATAATCCAGTTTATCGTGAAATATATGAAAAGAAAGGACATAGACTTGTTTTAAATTCACACACTTATAAAAATAGATTGCAAAAAATTTGTGATCATATCGGTTTAGATATCGATTTGTTAGAAAAACCGAAGGTCTCTATTATCTCTTCAACTCAGCGTTCTGAATATATGGAAAACCTATATAATAATGTTCGTCATCAAACTTATCAAAACCTTGAGTTAATAGTTATTTTAAATAAGAATTCAATGAATTCAGAAGAGTGGAAACAAAAATTTTCAAGTCTTCATTTCCCGGTTCAAATACTTCAGGTTGATGAAAATGTGTCCTTAGGTCATTGTTTAAATAAAGCAGTCGAGCGCTCTACGGGGGAAATTATAGCCAAATTTGATGACGATGACTACTATGCACCTCACTACTTGGAAGATATGTTGCATTCAATGGATTATTCGGGTTCCGATATTGTAGGGAAAAGCGCACATTATGTATACCTTGAAGAGAGAGAACTGCTGATCCTAAAAAAGGTTGGATCAGGTGCGGAACGATATTCTAATTTTATTTCTGGGGCAACTTTAGTTTTCAGAAAAGATGTTTTTGTCTCTCTGGGAGGATTCTCAGATAAAAACAGAGGAGAAGATTCAGATTTTCTTAAGAGAGCCAAGAAGAATGGTCATATTATATATTCTAATGACAGTTGGAATTTCTGTTTGGTCAGACGAGCAAATCGAAATAGCCATACATGGAATATCACAGCAAATGATTTGTTGAGAAATTCAACTGTACATTCAATATGTAAAGATTATAAAAAACCAATCACTATTTAATACAGGGGGTTCAAAATAATGAAAGTTTGTGTAATTGGCCTTGGTTATATCGGGTTACCCACATCAGTTATGTTTGCTAAATACGGAGCGGAAGTAGTAGGTGTTGATGTTCACCCACATGTAGTAGAAAGCCTAAATAAAGGTGAAGCCCATTTAGAAGAACCAGGATTACAAGAGCTTCTGAATGAAGCTTTAGAAAATAAAAAATTTAAAGCTCAACTTGTTCCAGAACCGGCAGATGCATTTATTATTGCTGTTCCAACTCCTAATAACCTGAATGATAATATGTCTTGTGATTTAACTTATGTATTACAAGCAGTAGAAAGTACTATTCCTTATATTAGAAAGGGGAGTACTATTATAGTTGAGTCTACTATTGCTCCAAGAAGCATAGAGGATTACGTTCAGCCTTTATTAGAGAAAAATGGGTTCACCATAGGTGAAGACATATACTTAGTGCATTGTCCAGAGCGGGTAATGCCAGGTAACATATTCCATGAACTAATAAACAATATGAGAATTATTGGGGGCATAACTCCTTCTTGCAGTGATGCCGGTGAAAAGATTTACAGAACATTTGTAAAAAGTAAAATTGTCAAAACCGATGCAAAAACAGCAGAAATGTCAAAATTAATGGAGAATACATTTAGAGATGTAAATATTGCTCTTGCAAATGAACTTACAAAGATATGTAATGATTTACATATCAATGCTTTGGATGTCATTGAAATGGCAAATATGCACCCAAGGGTTAACATTCATAGCCCAGGTCCAGGTGTTGGAGGACACTGTCTGGCAGTTGATCCATATTTTATCGTGGCAAAAGCTCCTGAAACGGCAGATTTAATAAGTCGATCTCGGTCAATTAACTCATCAATGCCTTTCTACATAGTAGAGAAGGTTAAGAAAATAATGGAAATAGTTAATGGGCGTACTATAACAATTGGAGGATTGGCTTATAAGGGAGATATTGATGACATCCGTGAAAGTCCAGCATTAGAAATTTTAGAAATGCTAAAGTCAGAAAAGGATTATGAGGTCAGAGCTTATGATCCTTATGTTTACCATGCCGATAATGCTCAAAACTTGAAAGAGGCATTGAGGGGATCAGACCTATTTCTTATCTTAACTGATCATAGCCATTTTAAAACGATACATGATGAAGATATTAATAGAATGGCAAATAAAGTGATTTTTGATACAAGAAACATTGTACTGAATGTACCAGTTGACTGCGAATATTTCAATTTAGGAAGTGTCCATGAATTTTTGAATAAGCCTGTTATGCATGTATAAAAGATTATTGATATTAAATAGAAAGGTGTAGTAATTCAATGAGAAAGTATTTATACCTTTTTTCATTCGTGATTTTATTCTTTCTAATATTGAGTTTTAATATGGAAAGGGTACTAGCTTATACTGACACATCGACATATAAAGTAACGATCAAAGATGAATTTACTAGTGAGGATAAAGTCAAGGAAATTTCAAATAACATTAAAAACGAAACCGGCTGGGATGCTAATTATAAACTGACAGGTCAATCAGCTAAAGCCTATAAAATTATAACAGGCGGCTTTTACGGGGAGAGTAAAGTAAAAGAGGTGTTAAATGATTTTGAGCAAAATACTAGAATAAATGGTAGTTATTCTGAGAATGGTAATGTCCAAACCATATACCAAGTGACGACAGGTGGATTTATTGGTGAATCAAAAGTAAAACAAGTACTAGAGATGCTGCAAGCCCAAACAGGAGTAAAAGGGACTTATACATCAACCGGAGAGAAGCAATATTATTATCGAATTGTTTCAGGTGGTTTCCAGGGTGAACAGCGAATGAAAGAGGTTTTAAGCAAGTTTCAAAATGAAACAAGCATTAAGGGAAGCTATGAACCTATAGGTGATTCAAAAATCACTTATACAATACTATCTGGCGGCTTTTCTACAGAAGATATTGTTAAAAAGGCTGCGGAAGAAACAAAAAGTCAAACTGGTATTGACATTTCTTATGAGAAGATACCCGACTCAAGTTCATACAGGTTGGTGATCAGTAATATTACTGAAAATGAATTATCAGACATTGAATCATTTTTTGGAAAAAAGAACTGGTGGTATGCTAAAAAAGAGATAAATAATCAATCTTATCGGTTAATTTCAGCACCTATATTGGACGACCAGATAATTAATAAAGGTTTGTCATTTTTTGAATCCAATAAATGGTGGGCTACCAAACAAAAAACAGATGTGCAGGGAGAAAATAAGTTTAGAATCACAACTGAAAAAATCAGTGATCAAACAAAACTTCAAAAAGCCCTGAGTTTTTTTGAGGCCAATAAATGGTGGGCTGATGCTCAAAAAACAACAATTAAAGGCTATAAAATTACTTCTGATGTTATAGACACAGAAGCTGACTTAAATAAAGGACTAGAATATTTCAAAAGTAGAAACCTTTGGGCTACTTATAGTAATTTATCAAAAGATACCTATATGCTTAATCTAAATGAAGAGTTTACAGGAATTGAAAATGTTACATCGGCGGTCAATAAATTAACTAATACTTATGGATTAAATGCTGAAGTTGTTAAGATTAAAGATGGTCCTCAAATAATGTATACCAACTACAATCTTACACTTTCTGATATGATTTCAAAGCAGATGAATGCAAATCCACAAACAGATTCAGCTGCGTATGTTTCGCTCTCATATATTAATACTTCAACTTCAACAGTAACGGCTGATTATCTAAATATTAGATCATCTCCTGAAGTGAAGAGTGACAATATAATAGGGCAAGTCCAGAAAGGTGATAAGGTAAGTATTATTAGCAAGGAAGGCAATTGGGCTAAGATAAATTTAGGGTGGCGAAAAGCAAGCCGAGAAGAAGTCGCTTATTATATTAACCCAGAGAATTTCTCAATTAATAGTAAGTATTATTTCCAATTTTTAAAGTTATCTCAATATGCAGGGATTTCAGCTTCAGAAGTTAACAATAAAATCCTGAAGGGAAAAGGAATCCTGGAAGGTAAAGGCGAATCATTTATTAAAGCTGCTGAAGCTAATAATATCAATGAATTATATCTCATATCACATGCTTTATTGGAAACTGGAAATGGTTCATCAGAGTTAGCCAATGGTGTGATGTACAATGGCAAAAAAGTTTATAATATGTATGGAATTGGCGCTTACGATGGAGATGCAGTTACTAAGGGCGCTCAATATGCATATAATCAAGGCTGGTTTACGCCTGAAGCTGCGATTTTAGGCGGAGCAAAATTTATAGGCTCAAGCTATATACACAATTCAACTTATCATCAAGATACACTCTATAAAATGAGATGGGAGCCGACAGTGAGCCATCAATATGCTACAGATATTGGTTGGGCTTACAAACAAGTTAACAGAATGTATAGTTTATATACTCTGCTCGATAACTATACATTGTATTATGATATTCCGAAATACAAATAAAAGGCTTCAAAATCCAGAAACATTGTTTCTGGGTTTTGTTTATTATGAAAAAGCAAGGTGATTCGATTGGAAATAAATCAGTTAAAAAAAGAGACTGTAAAATTTATCGATTTAAAGGAATACAAACTGAGAATTGAAGAACCCTACTTGCTATGTGTTATAACTGAAGACGGAGTGCCGTTTGAGTTTTTGATCAATATAAGACTAAATCAAAATAAATTGCTCATTTTAGGATCAGGAGCATATGACAATGAAAAACTAAAACCTCCAATCTTTCAAAGATATACATGGATGACAGAGTTCAATCATTCTGTTCTTTATTTTAATGATCCGACACTCTATTTAAATCCGAAGTTATCAATAGGCTGGGGCCAGGGAACAAAAAATCATTTCTATTTAGCTACAATTACAAATATAATAAGAGAACTTGCTTATAAGATCAAAGTTAACTCGAATGATATATTCTTTTATGGTAGCTCAGCAGGAGGATTTATGTCGTTAATTCTTGCGAGCTTTCTTAGGGCTAATGCTATCGTTAACAACCCACAAACTGATGTTTGTTCATTTTATCAATCACATGTAGACAGACTATTTGAAACTCTTTATCCTAATGAAAATAAAGATGAGATGATTAACCAGTTTCGGTATAGATTAAATGTATGTGCATTTTTTCAAAAGTTAAAGCATGTTCCTAGAATTTTCTACTACCAAAATTATGCTTGTAGTTTTGACCTGGAAACACAACTTTTACCTTTTCTTAATTCCATTAAGAGTGAAAAAACTTTGACGCACCTTACAGCTGATAAAGAAATTGAACTTCACTTATATTATGACACTGAACTTGGACACAATCCCTTAAATAAACAAAAAACAATGGAAATCATTCATAAGGCAATGTATAGTTCTTAAACTGTGATCAGTAAAAGTTAAGATAATTGGAACAAAATCTAGCGTATATTATTGTAAGTTGGATCTATCTGTTTCATAACAGATAATTAGTTGAATTAAGGAGAAACAAACTGAAAGAAACTTTAACCTTCAATATATGAACAGGTTGTAATTAAATATCACCAATATATTGATAAATAAAAAACACCTTTTGCAGCTGCAAAAGGTGTTTTTCATTTATCTTTTAAGGACTTTATCGTCTAACGGCTCCTCTTCCTGAGGGAAGACAATCTGATCGACTACACGTTCACTTGCTTTTCCGTCAAGATCATCGAAGAAATAATGAACAAATGAATCTATTTGCTCAAAGTTATACTTCTCTTCTTTAATGATCGAAATCATTTGATCTGACGTTTTCGCAAGCGGACCAGGAATAAAGTCAAAGTAATCGTAATAGAAATCACGTTTGCGAATATAATCATCTACATCATAGCTGAAGAAGATCATCGGTTTATTTAATAAAGCATACTCAAAGCACACAGAAGAGTAATCCGTAATCAGAACATCTGTTACTAGCAATAGCTCGTTAATTTCCCTGAAAGAAGAGAAATCATAAAAGAAATCGCTGTACTGATAAGGGATATTGGCATCGTTTCGTACAAACGGATGAATCTTAAATAAGAAGATATATTCATCCTTTAACTCACGATACAGACGGTCAAAATCAAGCACTTCAAAAGGATAGTGAGCTGATTGCTGACCGTTTCCGCGGAAGGTAGGTGCAAAAAGAATAACCTTCTTGTCCTTAAGAAACGGATATTCCGTATAAAGACGTTTTTTCACAAATGCCTTCTTCGCTTCATCAAAGAAAAAGTCTGTTCGCGGTACGCCAGTGGCGATGACGTTCTCAATGTCTACACCGAAGCCCTCTGCATAGTGCTTTCGTATATTTTCAGAGCTGACAATAACCTTCGTATAGTTTCTATGGTTTTTCGAATGCGGCGACGGTCCTCCGGGCAGCCCGATTCGGCTGTAGCCGAATGTCTTAAAGGCGCCGACAGCATGCCACAGTTGGACAAGGTCAGCATTTTTACGGATTTTCAACGGATAAATAATCGGATAAAAATCATCAATAAAAATGATTTTGCTTGTCGCAAAATGATAAGCCATAGACATCAGTTCAGACAGGCTTTTTCTATCTCGAATACTGCTCTTTAAGAAAAATTTGAAATCAAAGTTTTCTTCGCGCTTCAGCAGTTCTTCATAAACAAACTCGAAGTTTCCTGTCATATCAAGCCGGCTGTCAGAGGCAAAGACGATCTTATTGGACTTAATCGGCAGCAGACGGAACACATCATAAGCAAAATGGAACAAGCTCGTATTCAGCTTGCGCAAAAAGCGGTTTGCTTCTTTCCCAGTATCCAGCTCCAAAAGGCTCGGATCAATTTCCTGCAGTTTATTGCAAGACAAGTTAATGGTCTTTTCGCCCTCATCATAGTTAACGATCAAATTGAACTTCATCAGCTTTTTAGCAGAATGAAATTCCATCTTTGTGGCATACACATCATTAGAGAGGAAATTGCTGACGTTTCCGACCGTATGCACTTCCTGGTGTTTTACATTTTGGTCATCTACAGCTTCAATTTCGAGAAACAATTTATACTCGCCCTGCGGAAGAGGCTTGTCATTCATCAGCTTAGAAAAGTTAATTTGCTGTGAAAATCCTGCCCACTTATAGGCCCCAGGCACATTTGAAGTATCAATTGACAGCAGATCTACCGGAACATCCCGCAGTGAAACAGCTGTAAATAAAACACCGTTGTTCACCAATAATAAACGTTTACGAACCTGATCCTCTTTTTGAAGCGGCAGGCCCTTGATATACATATAACCCGCAATTTTAAGAATTGATCCATTCCAAGAAAACTCAGAAATTTTTCTGACAGGGACTTGCTGGTTTTCTTCAATTCGCTTGGTTTTATCGAAAAGAGAAAAAACCCTGTTATCTGTCGGATGGACAATGACAGCTGAATTTTCTTTTTTCGTTTTCTTTTTTGATCTGAAAAGTCTGTTCTTAATCTTTCTGGCCAGCTTCACTTTGTACCTCACTTTCTCCTAATCGGCACCAGATGTTAAAAATGATGAAATAAAATCGGCTACCCGCTCTGAAGATTTGCCGTCTTGATGGGTAATAAATGTCTGTGAAAATGCTTCAATCCGCTTTTTATCAGCCTCGTGATCACTCTCGATATCGTGTACAAGCGATGGAACATCCTTAGAAATCGGCCCGGGTACAAACGATTCAAACGGATAGTAGAAATCACGTTCTTCCAAGTAGTCTTCTAAATCCGGGCAGTAAAAATACATCGGACGTTTCAGCAGGCTGTATTCGAAAATGACTGAAGAATAATCGGTTATCAGCCCATCGGAGATTGCCATCAGATCGTACAAAGAGTACGAATCGGTTAAATCCAGCACAAAATCATCCTCTTCCGTGTGCGCATGCTTGCGCATATACGGATGAAGATGGAGCATCACGACATAATCTTTAAGTTTTAGCGCCGATTTTAATTGTAGCAGATCAAGCGGGGTAGCGTCACCCTCTTGATGATGTCCGCTGCCTCGAAAAGTAGGAGCATACAAAAGCTTTTTCTTATGCTTAAGTTCAGGATAAGCCCGATGAAACTCATCCAGTACAGTGCGAATATGTTCCTTATGATAAAAATAATCCGTCCTTGGAATGCCGAGCGGCAAAATCTGCTTTTCCTCCATTTGAAAAGCTTCGGCAAAATGCGGCACGGCAGCGGGTGCACTGACAATCGCATAATCATAGTTAGAATGCACGGGAACAATCTTCAGATAATCAGAAGATGGGCCGAACGGCTTGTTCACTATGCTGTAGCCGAATTTTTTAAACGCGCCGCAAGCATGCCAAAGCTGGATGGCGACAGTTTCCTTGCGTTTTGGCACAACATACAAAGGAAAATAATAATCATCCAACAAAAGCACACGGCACGTGGCAAGGTGATATAACGAGCTGAAAAGATGAAGCAAATATGCAGCTCGTCCGATCAATCCCTTATCCATCTTGCGGAAAAGCAGGGTGATGCGAAGAGACGGATCTTGCTTCAGCTTTTCATAGACATCTTTAAAATTATCACTTAAATGATCCTCACGATAGGAAGCTATGACAACTTTGTTGTGCTGTACTGGTAATAAAGCGCTCAATAGTTTATAAGCAGTGCCGAATACTCCTTTTACGATTCGTGTAAGGAATGTTTTCACTGTTTAAATTTCCCATTCGATAACAGTTTTTCCCCAAGATGAAGTCAAATCTGCTTCAAACGCGTTTGTAATTTCCTCAATACTGCGTACCGGGAAGCGTCCGCCTACTAATGTTTCTAAATAATCAACGACTTCAGGGTATTGAGCTAAAAAGTCCACAGTACGGGCAAAATCCTCGCGTCCGCTGCGGCTGCTGCCGATCAGCGTAATTCCTTTTTCAAGCACCATTCTCGTTTCAATTTCAACAGGGTATTCAGATACGCCTAAGAGCGCTACACACGCTTCAGGATGAACATGGGCAATGATCTGCTCAATTGCGCTTTCACTGCCGCGTCCGCCTACACATTCAAAGGCATGATCGATTCTGACATCCTCAGGAATGTCGTTAATTTGATAAGCTGCATCAACAAAAGAAAAATGATCAAGCTTGTAAGGTGTTTTTCCGAAGATAAACACTTTGCTGTCCGGATATTTCTTCTTCAGGAGAAGCGTCATGATAAATCCGAGATTTCCGTCTCCCCAGACACCGAATGTGTCGCGCTTCTTGTGTGCCATTCGCTCAAAGCGGGAAAGCGCGTGAACTGCAATCGTAATAAGCTCAGTAAAGGCTGCGACATGCGGATTAATGCTGTCCGGAAGTTCAACGAGCCGATCCGGCGCCATGAACATGTAATCCTGCATAAATCCATCATAGCCGCTTGAACGGAATCTACTGGAACGCAGGTAATTCTCCGCAATGACTTCATGCTCTTCAACTGGTGTATTCGGAACCATAACAACCCGTGTTCCGACTTTAAATGTGCCTGTCGGATCAAACATGACTTTCCCGATTCCTTCATGAATCAGAGCCATCGGCAGTTTTTTATCCATCGCTTCTTTGCCCCGTGAGCCAGTATAATAGCGCTGGTCGGCAGCACAGATCGATAAATGGGTAGGACGGACGACGACCTTATCTGAATGGACAACTTTATCTTTATACGTCACTTCAAATTGTCGGGCAGAAACTAAACGATACGTTTGATTAATCATTGTGAAATTCGCTCCTGTAAAATGGCATTAGCCACTTTTAAGTCATATGGTGTCGTTACTTTAATATTAAAGACTTCACCGCGAACCAGCTTCACTTTTTCACCTGCTAACGAACAGATCTTGCAAGCGTCAGTCAGGACAGCTTTTTGTTCATCGGACAGTTTATTATAAAGCTCGACCAATTTGCTGATCCGGAAGCTTTGCGGTGTTTGCCCCTGATACATGTTATCGCGGACAGGAATATCAGAAATAAATTCCTGGTCTTCTGAAGCAATAATCGTATCAATGGCTGAGATAACAGTATCGACCGCGCCGTATTGAAGAACAGCATCAATGTTTTCGTCGATAATGCGATGAGTCAGAAAAGGACGCACAGAATCATGAGTGATGATCACGTCATCATCCTGAATGCCGAATTCTTTTTCAATATAGCGGATGCCGCTCATAATAGATTCATTACGGTCGCTGCCGCCTTCAACAACAATCAGGCGATCATCCTGCCCGATGAATTTCTTTAAAATGTCTTTTGTATGGTTAATCCACTCTTTAGGTGAAACGATTAAAATCTTATCGAAACGGTCATTTAATAAAAACTTTTCAACCGTATGAATGATAATTGGGCGTTTATTTAACGGCAAAAACTGTTTTGGCATATTGACGTTCCCCATGCGGGAACCTTTTCCACCGGCTAAAATCTCAGCATAAATCATAAAATGACTCCTTCCTTACTACAACTCATAATGTTTTATAAAGGGTTTTCATATTATTTGCAATACCGATCTCTATTATATATAAAGATCAGCTTGATTTCTCATGTACATAGCTTAAAAGCTGCTTACTGGCATTCCCTCTCGAGTACAGATTCCACTCGCGTGAAAAGCGCTCCACTTCAGATTGGAGCTTGTCCATATCTTTCAGCTGGTCCAAGAGCATTCCTGAATCATGGCATGGCACCCCGGGTATCATCTCAGTATAATGCTGAATTAAACCGCGGGTTCTGTTGTAAGCCTCCATATCATACGTATAAAACAAAATGGGTTTGTCCAGCAGCGCAAATTCAAAAGGGACAGAAGAATAATCTGATATTAACAGGTCGCTCATTTTTAAAAGGTCTGCAAGAGGGAGATCTGAAACATCCTTTATCCACGCACTATCCTCAGGTAATTCAGCAGATTGCTTCATAACAGGATGAAGTTTTACTGCAAGTAAATATTCTCCTTTTAAATCATGCTGCAAGTGTTTTTCTGTAAACGGCAGCGAAAAGCTTTCGAACCGGTCGTCCCTAAAGGTCGGCGCATACAGAATGATTTTTTTCTCTGCCGGCAGATGATATTTGCTTTTAAGGTCATTGCTGTTTTCCCGCGCCTCATAGTAAGCATCGGTTAAAGGCACACCAAACCGAAGAAATGTATCACCTTTTATGTCGAAAAATTCCTTGAATATGTCAGCCATATGTTCAGAACCGACGACAATCCGATCAAATGAAGCATACACTTTTCGAAAGCGTCTTACGTCAGCCCGTGACCGGTTCTGTGTGTTGATATCCTTTAACCCAAATCGCTTAAACGCTCCGTTCGCATGCCAAACTTGGATACACTCGATATCAGGCCTGCTGGTAAGAACGGTCGTCAAAACAAAATAATTATCAACAATCACAGATTTGCTGCTCAGCATAGAAAAGACCGCTTTACATATATGAAGCGGGTGTTTTTCGTTAATAACTGAAACAGTAAGCGAAGGAAATTCCTTTTCCAGCGATTTGGCATGCTGGGTAAGCAGCACATGAATGGGAAAGGAATAGTGTCCCTTCTGATATTCCTTTAATATTGCTCGGGCATTATCAGGAAAGGAAACGAGAAGGGTCACTTGGCTTCCCGGTTTGACCCAAAACAGCAATGTGCCAATGACTTTAACGAACACATAATAAAAAAACGCAAACCAGGATTTCACTCTGTCATCAGCTCAAAATGGCTGTCACAGATTGTCCGCAGGCGCAGGGAAAGATTCATACATTTCATTACATACCATAGCTCCTTTTAGACCGATTACAGATGGCGTGATTGATCCTTGACCTGTCCTGTATATTGCGGCTTTGCTGAAGCTCGTTCATGTTTCAGCACGGCTGTAACATACTTAGGAATGCTCAGCATTCTTCTCCAGCGTGCAGGGTTTGTGATCAGCCTGTACATCCACTCAAGGTGAAAACGGATAAAAAATGAGGGCGCTCTTTTTACATTGCCGCTGAACACATCAAAGCTTCCGCCAAGCCCTACAGCAACAGCCTGAGGGAATAAATGTCGGTATTTATGGATAAAGAACTCCTGATTAGGATAACCTAACGCGACAAATACCATATCAGGATTTGCAGCCGCAATCTTGTCTGCCACCTCACGCTGATCTTTCACATAGCCGTCAGAGTATCCGGCAATTTCAATCCCGGGAAAATCACGTTTAACTCGCTCAATTGTTTCCGCAATCACATGCTTAGCCGCACCGTAAAAGAAAACCCGTTTTTTCTTTTGATCGGCTTTCTCAAGCAGAGACGTAAACAAATCATAACCGGCGATTCTGGATTGAAGAGGTTTTCCAATCATTTTGGAAACCAATACAACACCAATGCCATCCGGCAAAATAAAATCAGCAGACGAAAGAACCGCTTCATAACGCGGATTCTGCATCGCTTCAAATCCGATTTCAGGATTCGCTGTTACGATGAACGCACCTTTGTTCTGATCCAAATATGACGTTTCTAAATGTGATACAAATGAAGTCAGTTCACTGTCTACAAAATCTAATTGATTAATGGGTTTCGTTTGCATCGTATCAACCCTCCTTTTCATCTATATGTCTATAAAAAACACGTGTCATTCGTATAGTTTGATTAAAGACTCTTTGCCTGAAAACATTTTACTCTATCTTACCACAAAAATCTTTAGGAACTTTTAACATTCACATTACAATTCCTTCACGTTTTGACGATGAATTAATATGAGGAGGGCGTACAGAATAAATGACGCAGCAGAAAGAAAATCGTTTCACTTAAAAATGCGACAAAAGAATCGATTTTTCCGAAAAAGAAAACTTGTTATAATGGGTATGGATGAGACATTGGACCTGTAAAATTTATACATCAATACAACGGTGATACCAAAAAATGCTGATGATTGACATTTTTAAAGAGCCTTAACTTTTATAGGAACTTATGCTATTATTGTTCATTATTAATGGTACGTAAAAAATATGTCGAAATTATAAACAATCTGTTAAGGTTTTTGGTTTTTTTCTGGTACTCTCAGTTGAAAACGGTTGGAAGGTGATGTTATCTAATGAAGAAAGTGATAACGTACGGAACATTTGATTTATTTCACTACGGACATATGAAGCTGCTTGAAAGAGCAAAAAATCTGGGTGATTACTTAATTGTAGGACTGTCTACAGATGAATTTAATCTTCAAAAACAAAAAAAATCGCATCATTCTTATGAACATCGAAAATTCATTCTAGAAACAATCGGTTTTGTTAATGAAGTCATTCCTGAAAAAAACTGGGAACAAAAAATCTCAGATATTCAAAAGTACGATATAGATACATTTGTCATCGGCGATGACTGGGAAGGGAAATTTGACTTCTTGAAGGAATATTGTGAGGTCATTTACCTTCCAAGAACAGAAGGCATTTCAACTACCCAAATCAAAAAAGACATGGCTAGCTTATAGAAGCACTAACTAAAAGAGGCTTGAAGTAAATTCAGTTGCTTCTTTTTTTCTTGCTTGCGCAAATATAAATCTTTCACTCTTTAAGGAGTTCATGATGAAATCTTTTATTTTAAATAAATGCAGAAGTTTGTTAGTCAGGGCTTATTCCGTTCTTTTTAAGATTTTTGCCCTTCTGCCGAGAAACAACAAATTAATTTTATTTGAAAGCTATTCTGGAAAACAGTTTAGCTGCAATCCCCGAGCAATCTACGAATATCTGCAGGAAAATAAAGATCAATATGATTATAAACTGATATGGAGCATTGATAAACGATATCTGTCGGCATTAGACGGCGTTGATGCGGCATATATTAAAAGGTTTTCTCTTAAGTGGATTTGGTACATGGCTACAGCTAAATATTGGATTACAAACAGCCGGCTTCCTTTATGGATTCCAAAACCCAAAAACACATTGTATGTACAAACGTGGCACGGCACTCCGTTAAAAAAACTTGCTAATGATATGGACGAAGTGCACATGCCCGGAACCACAACTGAAAAGTATAAACAGAATTTTCTGCAGGAAGCAAGCAAATGGGATTATTTGATTTCTCCTAATGCTTATTCGACTGAAATTTTTAAACGTGCGTTTCAATTTAAAAAACAAATTTTAGAAACTGGTTATCCGAGAAATGACATTCTATATTCTTTAAATAAGGAATCATTAATAAATAAGGTAAAGCAAGAGTTAGGAATTGGTGAAGGTAAAAAAATTATTTTATATGCTCCAACTTGGAGGGACAATGAATTTAAGAAAGTTGGCCAGTATAAATTTAAACTCCAATTTGACCTAGAGGAAATGAAGAGGGAACTTGGGGACTCTGTAGTTATCCTTTTAAGAATGCATTATCTAGTATCAGAAAAATTTAATTTAAGGAAATATAAAGACTTTGTTAAAGATGTTTCTTTATATAAAGATATTCGAGATTTATATTTAATTAGTGATTTATTGATTACGGATTATTCTTCTGTCTTTTTTGATTATATGAATTTGAAAAAACCCATTGTATTTTTTGTATATGATCTCCCGGCTTATCGAGACTCCATCAGAGGTTTTTACTTTGATTTTCAACAGAAAACGCCAGGGAACTTGGTTCAAACAAGTGAAGAACTTATAAAAACAGTAAAAGAGTTGTTACATAATCCATATATAGATCATAACTATGAGGATTTTTATAATGAATTTTGTAATTTAGAAGATGGCAAGGCTTCTAAAAGAGTAATTGAAACGATCCTTTAACTTCTAAATAAAGAGGTACTAACATGTTTTCTATAATAATGCCAATATATAATTCTGAGAATTATTTAAGGGACTCAATAGAGAGTGTCATTAACCAATCAATTGGTTTTAAGGAAAATATAGAACTTATATTAATAGATGATGGCAGTGTTGACAGCAGTCCTCAAATTTGTGAATCCTTTAAAAACTTATATCCTAATAATATTAAATTCTTAAAAATTGAAAATTCCGGGCCTTCTGCTGCAAGAAATTGTGGATTACTAAATGTAAGTGGAAAATCTAAATTCATTGGTTTTCTAGATTCTGACGATGCATTCTCCGGAAATGCGCTACGAAGTGTTTATGACTTTTTTTGTGATTCCGAAGATGTAAATATTGCCGTATTACCTGTTTATTACACAGGTGAAAAAGAAGGCGAACATAAATTAAATAATAGATTTGAAAATGGAACTAGAGTTATAAATATTCTCAATGAGTATAAGGCTATTCATTTTTATATTGGCGGCACTTTTTACAGAAGACATACATTAAATAGTACCGCCCTGTTTGATGAATCTATAAAGTTTTGGGAAGACGCTATCTTTTTTAACCAGTTATTGCTGAAAGAAAAAAGATACGGAGCAGTTGCAGAAGGAAAGTATTTTTATAGAAAACGAAAAGAAGAGAACTCATTAGTTGATCGTTCATGGTTTAACAAAAAAAGGTACACGTATTTGTTGAATGCATGTTACATGACTTTGTTGATGGATTCAATAAAAAAATATGATATAGTTCTGCCTTATTTGCAATTTTTAATTGTATACCATATGAAACTGTTTTTATATCCAAATTATAGAGATATTTATAAGTCTGTTTTAAATCATCAAGAACAAAAAGATTTTGTTGAAGATTTTATTGAAATTTTAAGATTTATTGAACCACAATTTATAAAAGAACAAGATATGCCCATGTACTATAAAGAATTTATGTATCACTTATTAGAAGCAAATACAGAAGCTCTTGAAAACATAAAAAAAGAAAGAGTACTACAAAGTTCATGTACTGTTACTTCGACAAAAATAAAAGGGCTTAAACTTGAATTAACAGGACACTTTATTAATCAGTATTATGAGATGCAAGAAAATGATGATGTATATATAAAATATTTTAATAGATTAAAAAAATGCAAACGAAAAGAACTGAAAAAAACAATTGAAGTATGGGGATATAAATTAAGAGATTTTAGATATGCTGGCTTTGTTGTTGAAATACCGATTTGGGCCTTTGCATTTGACTTTGTCCTAAAAACACCAAATGATGCTTTAGAACTTAACCATGTAAACATTTTTAAAAGTTTGCTTGCAAAAGTTTTCAAAAAATAAGTAAGGAATGCTTTTTAATACATTTTATTAAATTAAATCATGTTTTTTCGAAAATTTAGCACTCTCTTTGTTTTTTTACTTTTATTTACCCGGATTCTTATTCATATAAACATTTTGTTAGGAGTAATCTTTTATGAACGAAAAGAGTTTTAATTATGATTTCAGTGTTATAATGCCGATTTATAATGTTGAGTTGTATCTAACTGATGCTATAGAAAGCGTCATTAACCAGACTGTGGGTTTTGAGAATATTCAGTTAATACTTGTGAATGATGATAGCCCCGATAAAAGTGAAATCATTTGTAAAGAATATGCTCAAAAATATCCAAAAAATATTGTGTATGTAAAGAAACAGAATGGCGGAGTGAGCAGTGCTCGAAATTATGGTTTAAAGTATGCTGAAGGTAGATATATTCAATTTTTGGATCCGGATGATTTAGTTTCAGAAGAAACATTCGAAAATGTTTTAAACTTCTTTAATCGACATAAGAATGAAATTGATATTGTAGCAATCCCTATTTTTTTTGAAGAAGGAAGAACTGGAGAACATAATCTAAATAATAAGTTTTCTTCTACAAGAATATTGGATGTGGAAAAAGAACCACATCATATATTAACTCATTGCTGTTCTACATTTATAAAAAAAGATGCCTTGAAAAATATCAGGTTTGATGAAAATTGTAAAATAGGTGAAGATGCCAAACTAGTTAATTTAATTATATCGCAAAAGAAAAAGTATGGTCTGGTTAAAGAGGCAAAATACCATTATAGAGTTAGAGAAGATGGATCATCTGCCATGCAGACTGCTAAAGCAAATAAGAATTGGTTTAATCATTCACTTATCACTTTCTCCAAGAATTTAATCGATATCACAAAAAATCATGAACAGAAGATACCTTTGTTTCTTCAATATATGGTTATGCATGATTTGAAGTGGAAATTATTAATTAAGGATATTAGTGAAACACCTTTAGACGAAAATGAATACCGTGAATTTTTAACATTGATTAGAGAAGTATTGTCGTATATTGACGACGATGTCATCATTGAAACAAAAAGTGTCAGCCATTTCTATCTATATCATGCTTTAAAAATAAAACACGGTGAAAATTATAGTAGGTATGTATATGAAAGAGAAACTGAACAGGATTATTATTTATACAGAGAAGATAAAATTGTTTCGAAATTATCGGATCAAACTCTAACTATTGAGATTTTAGAAGAAAATGAGGATTCTATTCACTTAGAAGGTTTTTGGAGCTCTCTGTTTAATTCTAAAGGTTTTAATTTTTATGCTAAAATTGGAGAAACAAAGATAAAAGCAAAGAATATAAAAAGACAGCATAATGATTATATAAGTTTAGGAGAAGTAATAAAAAAATATCCTGGTTTTTCTATAGATATTCCCAAAAGCTATCTAGCAGACAATCACTATATTGAATTTTTTATAACTAAGGGTAAAAAAAGAAAAAAAACAAAACTTCGCTTTTTTAAGTATTCAGGTTTGTCAAATGATCTATATCATTCTTATGCAGCTAAAAAAGATTATATCTTTTATTATAATTATAAAAAATTAATGTTCGAAAAAAATAATGTTAAAAATAGATTTATAAAAGAGTTGCGTTTCTTAAATTCCCTTCATAAATCAGGGGGTAAATCAAAGAAACGAAAATCAGCTATTAAGAAAGCTATGCTGGCAAGAATGGCACACCATGTTTTCACTATTTTTAATAGAAAACCAGTGTGGTTATTCATAGATAGACAAGATAAAGCTGATGATAATGCCGAGCACCTCTTTAAATATGCAATCAATAAGAATGATGGTGTAAAAAAATACTTTATAATAAAAAAAGATAGCAAGGATTACGACAGAATTAAAAAATACGGAAAGGTTATACCATACAGATCTTTTAGACATAAAATTTTAACCTTATCCTCTTCCAAGGTAATATCGACACATGCAGATATATGGGTTGTAAATCCATTTTTCAATATGGAGATTTATTTTAGAGATTTATTTAATTTTGAGTTTGTCTTTTTACAGCATGGAATAACAATGGCGGATCATTCTGAATGGTTAAACAAATACAGCAAGAATATCAAATTATTAGTCACTTCGGCGAAACCTGAATATCGGTCTATTGTGAAAGGGAATTACAATTATAAAAAAGAAAATATCTTTTTGGGTGGATTTCCGAGATACGATAATCTTAAGAAGAGTGAAGGGGAAAAGCAGCTTCTAATAATGCCTACATGGAGAAAAGATATTGTATTACCTAAAGATCAGGCAAAAGGAGTAAGACCGTACAATCCGAAATTTAAAGAAAGTGAATACTTTGCTAGGTATAATGCCTTGATTAATGACGAACGGCTAATCGAATTTGCTAGGAATAATAATTATAAGATAACCTTTTTCCCGCACCCGGACATTCAACAACAGATGGTAGATTTTGAAAAGCATGAGTATGTAGAGTTTGCAGATTATAATAGCAGCTATCAAATGTTATTTAATTCTTCTAATATAATGATTACTGATTTTTCATCTGTTGCATTTGATTTTGCATACAAGAAAAAACCTGTGATCTATTATCAATACGAAAAGTCATACCATTTTAAACTTGATTACTATGATTATAAGAAAATGGGCTTTGGTGATGTAATAGAAGATCATAATAGTTTAGTTGATAAAGTTATCTATTATATGAAAAATAATAGTCGTATGGAAGATAAGTATAGAAAAAGAGTAAATAACTTTTTTGCATATACTGATAAAAATAATAGGGATCGTATTTATAATGCTATTTTGCAATTAGACAATAGTAAAGTTGCTAAATGAGTTTGGCTTTGCTCTATATTGACACTTCAAAATGTTGGGAGAAGTTCTGTGGGACTTCTCCCAACATTTTAAAAGTGAAAAAAAACTCAACATCTGTTACAATATTCACCGGTGCTTTCAAATTTCTTTAACCGAAAGATCCAAAAAATCATTTAAGTCTAAGGAAGATAAACAATGAATGCATTAGTAAGAATCGTAAAAGAGCAAGTGACATCGTTTCCTTTAATTTTGCGCTTGGCTTCGTATGAGACAAAGTCTCAGTATCAGATGAATTATCTTGGTGTATTATGGCAGTTTTTAAATCCTCTCATTCAAATGCTGGCGTACTGGTTTGTATTTGGTATGGGGATTCGCAACAGTAAGCCGGTCATAACAGGTATCGGAGAAGTGCCTTTTATTGTTTGGATGCTGGCTGGGTTGATTCCATGGTTTTTTATTAGCCCGACGATTCTTGATGGATCAAACAGTGTGTTTAAGCGGATCAATATGGTTGCGAAAATGAATTTTCCGATCAGTTCACTGCCTTCTGTTGTGATTGCTTCAAATTTATTTAGTTATTTTGTAATGATGGGTGTTTATGTCATTGTCCTTTTAGCAAGCGGTATTTACCCTAGCTTGCATTGGATACAATATATTTACTATTTAATCTGCATGATTGTATTTATGTTTTCATTTAGTTTGTTTAACTCTACAATCAGTGTGCTTGTCAGAGATTATCAATTTCTGCTGCAGGCCGTAACCAGATTATTGTTCTTTTTACTTCCGATTTTTTGGAATATCTCAGAGCAGCTCGGGAAAAATCACCCGAACCTTCTGCCTGTGCTTAAGCTGAATCCGATTTTTTATCTGATAGAAGGATTCCGGAACAGCTTCTTAGACGGAAAATGGTTTTTCCAAGACATGAAGTACACGCTATACTTTTGGCTGTTCACATTCCTTTTATTGTTAGTAGGTTCTATCCTGCATATGAAATTCAGAGATAAGTTTGTTGACTTTCTTTAATACGTAAGGAGATTGTACGATGAAACTAAAAGTTTCGTTTCGAAATGTTTCAAAGCAGTATCATTTGTATAAAAAACAATCGGACAAGATTAAAGGATTGTTTTTTCCGGCTAAGGATAATGGTTTTTTTGCTGTGCGGAATGTCTCCTTTGACGTGTATGAGGGAGAGACAATCGGCTTTGTAGGGATAAATGGGTCAGGGAAATCGACCATGTCTAACCTGCTGGCTAAAATTATTCCGCCGACCAGCGGTGAAATTGAAATGAACGGCCAGCCGTCGCTGATTGCGATTGCTGCCGGTTTAAATAATCAACTGACGGGCCGGGACAATGTCCGGCTCAAGTGTTTGATGATGGGGTTAACCAATAAAGAAATTGATGACATGTATGACAGTATCGTTGAATTTGCAGAGATTGGCGATTTTATTAATCAGCCGGTTAAAAACTATTCCAGCGGTATGAAATCGCGACTCGGTTTCGCGATTTCCGTTCATATTGACCCTGACATATTAATTATTGACGAAGCGCTCTCCGTAGGGGACCAAACGTTTTATCAGAAGTGTGTAGACAGAATAAATGAGTTTAAAAAGCAAGGAAAAACCATATTTTTTGTCAGCCACTCCATCGGCCAGATTGAAAAGATGTGTGACCGCGTCGCTTGGATGCACTACGGCGAGCTTCGTATGTTTGATGAGACAAAAACTGTTGTCAAAGAGTACAAAGCGTTTATTGACTGGTTTAATAAGCTGTCGAAAAAAGAAAAAGAAACATATAAAAAAGAGCAAACGGAAGAGCGGAAGAAAGAAGATCCTGAAGCGTTTGCCCGTTTCCGCAAAAAGAAGAAACAGCCGAAATCACTGGCTAATGCTGTTCAAATTGCTATTTTGTCTATCCTGACGGTCTTTGCTGCGGGAACGATGTTCTTTAATGCCCCGCTTCGTACAATTGCTTCGTTTGGCGCGATTCCGCAAAATGAAGTGAAGAAGCATGATGGCGATGCAAAGGGCAAAGCAGAGGAACACTTAACTGCAGTCAATAAGCAAGGGGTTATAGCAGCTGAAAAAGCGTCTGTTTATAAGGATCAAGATTTGAAGCAGGAGGCTGGCGTTACACTGCCATTCGGTACCGAGGTGACGGTAGCTGCAAAAGGCAAAAAAGCAGCGAAAATAAAGTTTGACGGGCAGTCTTATTTTGTGAAACAGAGCGCTGTTGCAACAAACGTGAAACATGCTGAATTGCAGGCTGCGGCCTTTACGCCTTATGTTCCGCAAACAGCAGCGTCTTCCTATGAATACTTCCTGAAATTCTTGGGAGACAGCAGCGGCAGCATTCAATCGAAATTGAATGGATATACTGAAGGAGATACAGCTGACGGCAGAAAAACGTTGGATTTTGATTATGAAAAAATAAGCTATGTGCTGGAGAATGATAAAGCATCAGAGCTTATCTTTCATAACATTTCTCCCGTTACTCCGGCGTCACTATCTTTAAGTGACAGCGATGTATTGTATGACAGCAGCAAGAATCGTTTTCTTGTAAATACAGCTGATCTGGTTTTTGCAGTTGATAATGAAGAGCATACGCTGACCTTGATGTCGAAATAAGAAAAGGCTATTGGATGAATGTCCAATAGCCTTTTTGTTTAGATTTCTTCTTTGTTTAGTAAACCTTCCATAAATGGAACGAGCTGCTCGCGAAGCTCTTTATCCTGCATCGCAAACTCAAGAGTTGTTGTGATAAAGCCGAGCTTTTCGCCAACATCATAACGCTTACCTTCAAAATCGTAAGCAAACACTCTTTGAATTTCATTCAGTTTTTGGATGGCGTCTGTCAGCTGAATTTCACCGCCGGCGCCAACCTGCTGCTCCTCTAAGTACATGAAGATCTCAGGTGTGAATACGTAACGGCCTAAGATGGCAAGGTTAGAAGGTGCAGTGCCTTTAGGCGGCTTCTCAACGAAATTTTTCACCTGGTAACGGCGGCCCTCACTTGTCAGCGGGTCGATAATACCGTAGCGGTGTGTTTCATCTTCAGGCACTTGCTGAACACCGATAATAGAAGAAAGTGTTCTTTCGTATTCATCCATTAATTGGCGCAACCCTGGTGTTTCTGCCTGTACAATATCGTCTCCAAGCAGAACCGCAAACGGCTCATCACCGATAAAGTTGCGTGCGCACCAGACAGCGTGTCCGAGTCCTTTAGGCTCTTTTTGGCGGATATAGTGAATGTCAGCCAGGTTAGAAGCTTTTTTCACTTTTTCAAGAAGTTCAGTTTTTCCTTTTTCTTCTAGGTTTCTTTCAAGCTCAGGAGAGTAATCAAAATGATCCTCAATCGCACGCTTGCTTTTTCCTGTTACGATAATAATATCCTCAATACCGGCTTCAACAGCTTCTTCAATTATGTATTGAATGGTAGGCTTATCAACGATAGGAAGCATTTCTTTCGGCATTGCTTTCGTAGCCGGAAGAAAACGTGTTCCTAAGCCTGCTGCTGGAATTATGGCTTTACGTACTTTTTTCAATGTCAAAGCACCTTCCTTATCAATAAATTTATAATTAATTTCTCTTTACCCGGAAATATAATTTTCACACATTTAATCATATAGGATAAGGCATTTTTAAACAAGTTTAAACGCAAATAGTAATTTTCAATTTAAACGGGATCTAATTTAATGTAGAATCGTATCTATACAATTAAAATTTTAGAGGATACAGGTGAATAATAATGAAAAGAATAAAGGTTATGACAATTTTCGGGACCAGGCCGGAAGCGATCAAGATGGCACCGCTTGTGCTTGAATTGAGAAAATATCCTGAAATAGATTCCTATGTGACCGTCACTGCACAGCACAGACAAATGCTCGATCAGGTTTTAGATGCGTTTCACATCAAGCCTGATTTCGATTTGAACATTATGAAGGAGCGGCAGACGCTGGCAGAGATTACGTCCAACGCACTTGTGAAATTGGATGAGCTGTTTAAAGACATCAAGCCCGATATTGTGCTTGTCCATGGTGATACGACGACGACATTTGCCGGAAGCCTGGCCGCTTTTTATCATCAAATTGCTGTTGGCCATGTGGAGGCTGGGCTCCGTACGGGGAATAAGTATTCCCCATTTCCGGAAGAGCTCAACCGCCAGATGACCGGTGCGATTGCTGATTTGCATTTTGCGCCGACAGGCCAGGCGAAAGACAATTTATTAAAAGAAAATAAAAAGGCAGACTCCATTTTTGTAACGGGCAATACAGCGATTGACGCACTCCGCACAACGGTGAGGGACGGCTATTCACATCCTGTCCTCGATCAGGTGGGCGAGGATAAAATGATTCTGCTGACCGCGCATCGCCGGGAAAATCTAGGTGAGCCAATGGAAAACATGTTCAAGGCCATCCGCAGAATTGTTGAGGAATTTAAAGATGTACAGGTCGTTTACCCTGTGCACCTGAATCCTGTTGTCCGGGAAGCGGCTCAGAAGCATTTTGGCGATTCTGACAGAGTGCATCTGATTGAACCTTTAGAAGTTATTGATTTCCATAACTTTGCGGCAAAATCGCATTTCATTTTGACAGATTCTGGCGGCGTGCAGGAGGAAGCACCATCTCTCGGGAAACCGGTGCTTGTGCTGCGTGATACGACGGAACGGCCTGAAGGAGTGGAAGCGGGGACGCTGAAGCTTGCGGGGACGGATGAGGAAAACATTTATCAGCTGGCAAAACAGCTGTTAACTGATGATGATGAGTACCAGAAAATGTCCTACGCTTCTAATCCGTACGGAGATGGAGAGGCTTCGCGCCGGATCGTGGAAGAATTGCTGTTTCATTACGGATATCGGCAAGACCATCCGGACTCATTTACAGGAAAATAAAAAAGAAGCTTTGCACACTGTGCGAAGCTTTTTTTTATTAAATTTTTTATATTTCCTTCAAACTTTTTTAAAATATCATAAAGGGCGCTTCAATTAGCTTGTAGAGTATTAAGGATTATTTATAACTTTTTTAATTAAGAAATAAATTTTGGGATAGTCGATTGAGCTTTGAAAAAGTTTTACTATGTTCTCAATTTTCTTTAGATTGTGACGATAAAGACATTGAGGTGAAAAAATGAAAAATTGGATTGTTTTAATGTTCTTTATATTGCTACTTGCAGGTTGTGGGACTAATAATCAAAACCAAGGAGAAGATGTGTCAGAGAGTAACATCGTGACAAAAGAAGGTGTTTTTGTGGGTTTAGCAGATACTCACACTATTGAAGTGATCGTAGATAGCGAACCTATTAGTCTAGATATTACTGACGAATCGATAAGTGATGTAAGTAATCTAGATAGTGGTGATGAAGTCACTGTTAAATACGAAAAAAATAATAAGGGTCAGCTTTTATTAAAAAAGATTCAACAAACTCATTAACTTTGATATTATTTTAAACTTTAAAGTCATATCAATTAATGAGTTTGTTTGCTGTGAAAAATAAAGCAACAAACTTAAATATTGCATACTAAAGAAAGCTCATAGATAAACTCTCATTACCGATACGTGTTTAAAAAAGAATTCAAGTCTTAAATTTATAGAATACACTTGCGATTGATGTTCCAGTTACTTGATTTAGATGATATTTAATAAAGTAGCTGTTTTCAATCTGCGGGATTGTTTTTTGCCTATTAAGGGCATTTAAGGAGGAGAATAAATTGCGTTCTTATATAAAAGTCCTGTCAATGTGTTTTTTCGGACTCATTCTTTTTGTGCCAATAGCATTGGCTGATAACTCAGTTAAAAGAGTCGGAGGAAACAGCAGATATGGGACTGCGGTTGAAATATCAAAGCAGACTTACTCAACAGCCAGTACTGCAGTAATTGTCAGTGGCAATGCATATGCAGATGCGATAGTAGCGGCACCTCTAGCTTATCAGAAGAATGCACCGCTTTTGTACACAACTACTGACAAACTTTCATATGAAACAAAAACAAGGTTAAAAGATATGCGTACTAAAAATGTAATTATAGTAGGCGGGACACCAGTTGTTTCTTCTAATACTGCAAATCAGATTAAAAGAATGGGAATTAGTATCAAACGTATAGCAGGAAGCAATCGGTTTGAAACATCTGCAAGAGTGGCAAAAGCAATGACCGCACCTTCAAAGGTTATTATTTTAAATGGATTCTTATATGAAGATGCTCCAGCAATTATCCCTTACGCAGCGAAAAATGGTTTTCCAATTCTTTTTACAAACAAAACTTATATAAACAGTGCAACAACAGCAGTGATCAAGGATAAGAAGATCAGAAGTTCTATAATTGTCGGAAGTACCAAAAGTATTAGCAACTCGGTAAATAAAAAATTGCCCTCTCCAACAAGGATCAGCGGATCAAATAGATACGAGCTGGCTGCAAATATTGTACAGAAGCTTAATTTGTCAACGAGCAAGGTATACGTAAGTAACGGATACAGTTATTCTGACGCCATCGTAGGGGCTCTATTAGCAGCTATGAATAAACAATCTCTTATTGTTACAGATGGTCAAAATTTATCTGTCGGGACTCGCAAAATCATAGGAAGTGAAAATGCGTCTAATTTTACAGTTATAGGAACCCCCCCCGCTATTAGCACTAAAGTTTTTAATCAGTTGAAGAATCCTGTTGTGGGTGAAACTATTTTTATCGATCCTGGTCACGGTGACCAAGATTCAGGTGCAGTCGCAAACGGTCTTCTCGAGAAAGAAATTAACCTTGATATAGCGAAAAGAGTCAATATGAAACTGAATGCTTCTGGTGCTCTTTCGGTAATGTCGAGGTCTAATGATACTTTTTATTCTCTACAAGAAAGAGTTAGTAAGGCTGCCTCTACTCAAGCAGATTTATTTATCAGTATTCATGGAAATGCAAATGATAGTTCATCTCCTAATGGAAGTGAGACGTTTTACGATACAACTTATCAGGCAACGAAAAGCAAAAGATTAGCTGATCAAATTCAGCCTAAACTTGCAACTTATCTTAAAACAAGGAATCGTGGAGTGAAACGAGCTGGTTTCTATGTTATTAAATATTCTAGAATGCCAAGTGTTTTAGTTGAAACTGCTTTTATTACAAACTCATCCGATGCAAGTAAACTAAAACAGTCGGTTTATAAGGATAAAGCTGCCCAAGCTATATATGACGGCACAGTTTCTTACTATAAATAAAAGCTTATGTGAAAAAACTCAAAAGCTTTATTTTTATTAGAATATATATCTTCTTATTATTATAGAGAGATTTCAAAGAAACGTTCTATATCTACCGCTTCTAACATGCAACTTTTCTATTTGCAAAGTTGAATTTGTTTTACGTGACCATTCGTTGAAGAAGATTGCAGATATCGAATTTAAACAGGTATATAGAGGAGAATTTTTCTGGTTTTAACTACGTGAAACAGTCAAGAAAACTAAAACAAAAAGAAGCTTTGCACACACTGTGCGAAGCTTCTTTTTGTTTTAATTTTCGAGGCTTTCCTTCAGCTCTTTTGTGATATCGGAAAGTGCGCTTTCATCAGCCTGGTAGTAGTAAATTCCGTTGATTTTCGTGCCTGTACCTTTTAGTTCGTGCTGTTTAATCTTTTTACGCGCGCCTTTGTAGTCGGACTGGATATCCCACATGTCATCGAAGGTCAAGTTCGTTTTCACATTATCTTCAACGACTTTAAACATATCTCCAAATTTCGTGATAGAAGAAATATTTGCGCCTTTATTAATAATTCCTTCGATCACTTGGCGCTGGCGGTCCTGGCGGCCGAAATCGCCTCTCGGATCTTCTTTTCTCATCCGGGTATAGGCGAGCGCTTCTTTTCCGTTCAGCGTGATTTCTCCTTTGCCGAACGAATAACCGTCATAGCTGAACGCGAATGTACTGTTTACTGTGATGCCGCCAAGTGTATCAACAACGTCTCTAAAGCTTTCCATGTTCACTTTTACAAAATAATCAACTGGAACATCGAGGAAGTTTTCAACCGTGTCAACCGCCATCTGCGTACCGCCGAATGCGTATGAATGATTGATTTTATCCATTGTGCCTTTCCCGATAATTTTTGTATATGTGTCACGCGGAATGCTGACCATGTCAGTTGTATTCGTTTTTGGGTTAACGGTCAGATAAATGAGCGTGTCGGCACGGCCTTTATCGCCGTCGCGTTCATCCACACCCATGATTAAGACGGAAAACGGATCTTTTTTATTGATGTTGACCTCAGTATCCCTCTTTTTAGATTTATCAATACTTTCATGAATACTTGCCACGGTTGAAGCTGCTTTATGCCATAAGTAGTATGCGTAGCCGCCTGTTCCGAGCACAAATACGGCCACAATGGCTAAAATGACAAGTAACGCTTTTCTTTTTTTCTTTCTTTTTTCAGCTCTCATATAAAGTCCTCGCTTTTTTGTAATCTAGTAAGATTATAAGTTTCTTAATATTTGAAAACAACTAAAATTTGTCTGATTCTTTACAATAGACGGCTGCTTGTAACAAATGTTTCGGTATTTTAAGAAAATCCGCAAAAATTTTTCGTTGTTTTGAAAAAAGTTTTAAAATACACTTGAAAGATTAGATAGGAAATTAAAATCGATAATTCGATGACCTACATGCTGTAAGTTTGTTAGTGTATACTAAATAGCTGAAAACTGATTAAGTTCAAAGACAAAAGTGGACAGAAGGAAATAGGCGAATGAAGAAAATAGGAAAATTAACGGTGAAAATACAATTGTAGTAAAGAGACATTGATAGGAAAAATTAAAACTACACATGCTATGTAAAAGTTTAACAAAATTTAAGGTTAGGCCTATTCTTATTGACAGATGTTTTTGATATAATTATCAGGCAAAAATATAACCGATCCATTAGGGTAGTGAGGTAATCGATGAAAATAAGCATTGTTATCCCTGTATATAATTCAGAAGATCTTATTTCCGAATGTCTTGACAGCTTAGTTAATCAAACGATGCCAAAAGAGGATTATGAGATTATATGTGTCGATGATAAATCTACAGATTCATCTTTAGACATTTTGAATCAATATAAAAAGAAATATGACAATATTGTTGTTGTTGAAAGAACGGTAAATTCAGGCGGTCCAGGTGCTCCGAGAAATGATGCAATAAAAATTGCCCAGGGTGAATACATTCTATTTGTTGATTCCGATGACTATATAGGAAATGAAGCATTGTTAAGGTGGTATAATTTCTCAAAAGAGAATCAATCAGATATTACTTTAGGAAAGTTAAAAGGGATAAACGGCAGAGGTGTTCCCAAATCAATGTTTAAGGAAACGAACCCGGATGTTGATTTGGTTGATTCCAAAATTGTTTTTACATTGGGACCCCAAAAACTGTTTAAAGCCTCACTTTTAAAGGAAAATCAAATAACCTTCCCTACTCACATAAAAGCAGCGGAAGATCAAGTCTTCACAATGAACGCTTATTTGAAAGCAAAGAAGATTTCTGTTTCAGCTGACTATGATTATTACTATCTGGTCAAAAGAGACGGTGAACATATGAGTGTTGCTTATGTTCCTCCAGAGAACTTTTATGGAGCAATGGAAGATATTATCTCTGCTATCAAGGCAAGTGAACTGGAAGAAGCGAGAAAAATTAAGCTGATGGCAGTATTTTTAAACAGGCATTTTGATTTTTCCCGGACAAAAAATGTTACGATTAAAATGAAAACCGATGAAGAAAGAGCTGAATGGTTTAAATACTTGTCATCATTCATTCATGCAGTACCTGAAGAGGCTGATCAATTTGTGCTTCCGCATATCAAATTGCGGCTGCTGTTTATTCGGAATAATGATTTGCAAGGATTAACCCAGTTTGAGCGGGAGGAACAGGACATTAAAAAGTTCTGTACTGTAAATAATGGGGAGTTAATTGCACGTTATCCGAGCTTGGAGCGGTATCCAATTTCTGAAGAACTGTTAAAAGTGAATTATAAAAATAAGCTTGAACATTATCTGCAGAATATTGAATTTAGCGATAACAGCCTCAACATTCAAGGAACCATTAAACACAAATTGGTCAATGATGAAACGAATAATAATCAATCTCTGACGGGAGTATTTGTTCATCGCGATACAAAGGCGGAAAAGTACATTTCGCCGGCATCATATGAAAATTCAACATTTACATTTGAGTGCAAGTTTGATGAACTGGCATCTGCTGAAGAAGATTTAGGTGTGTGGGATTTCTTTATTGAATCGTCAATAGACGGCTATAAATTAAGGGCAAGAATAGGAAACAAGCGTGCTGCATACAAGTATTCAACAAATACAGTATATTTAGGGCATAACGCTTTGTTTGTCTACAGTGCCAGACCATACTTCACAATGAACTATGATAATCTTTCGATTGATATAAAGAAACATGCATATACAGAAGCTGAACTTTCTTATGAAACAGAATCAAAAGATTTATCATTTATTTTTAAAGATAAGCAAATCTGTTTGCCGAATGAATCAAAAATCATTGTGAATACCGGACAGTCTGAAATCTCATTACCGGTAAAACGCATTGATTTAGAGCCTAATTGTACGAAATTGACGGTAAACATGCAGAGTTTGCTTGAACAGCTAGCTCATGTAAAGAAAGAGCGATTAATTGATTTTGCGATAAACACTTCTCAAAATAAAATCAGTGCAAAAGTGGATAATCAAGCAATTATCCTGGACACAAAGAGCGTGGAACGAAAATCCATGTTATTCTTTAGTAAAACGGTTGAGGTTCAATATAAGCTGTTAACCTCTAAATCAAAATTTTATTTTCAATATTAAATGCCTCGCAGCGAAAAGAGACAAATCTGTAAAATGGTTTGTCTCTTTTTTTATACAATATGCTTAATTTTTAAAAAAAATGTCTAAAACAATAAAAAGTTTACGATTAAATGTCAGAAAAAATAACAAATTCACACTTCTTAACATACCATTTACATCCAATTAACATCCGTCTGCTAAACTGACTGGCATAGGTCATCATAACATCCCAAACAAATCGTGAGGTGTGTGTCAGTGAGTGCAGAGAAAAGCATGAATGTGAGTCGTGAATTCTCAGTTCAGCAAATAAATTCTTTTACATTATCTGAAAAGACGACTCGTTATTTGGCAGTAAAGCGCGTAATGGATATTTGGTTTGCGCTCATTGGATTGGCGATTGCGCTGCCAATGATTGCGGTATTTTCAATATTGATTTGTTTGGAGACGCCGGGGCCTGCCATTTATACGCAGGAACGCGTAGGGAAAGGCGGAAAACCATTTAAGCTTTATAAGCTTCGTTCCATGAAAATAGATGCCGAGAAGTCCGGGGCTGTTTGGGCGCAGAAGCAAGATCCGCGGGTGACAAGGATCGGAGCTTTTATCAGAAGAACGAGAATTGACGAGCTTCCTCAGCTATTTAATGTGCTGAAAGGCGATATGAGTATGATTGGCCCTCGTCCGGAACGTCCCGTGTTTACGGAAAAATTCCAGAATGAAATTCCAGGCTTTACACAGCGTCTGGCTGTTAAACCGGGATTGAGCGGCTGGGCTCAGGTGAACGGCGGTTACGATATGACGCCGAAGGAAAAGCTGATATTTGATTTATATTACATTCGCAATCTGACTTTCACTTTAGAATTAAAAATTATGTTAAAAACTTGTAAAGTAGTCTGGACAGGTGATGGTGCAAGATAAAACTGAATGCCTGTATTCACCATCAATCTGAGCTTAAAAAGAAGTAGGGAATATGATGCCAAGTATTACAAAACAAATCATGAGCGGGGCAAAGTGGACAAGTATTTCAACCATGTGTATTACAATCATACAAATCGTTCAGTTTGCTCTGCTAGGAAATATGATGACCTTAACGGAATTTGGACTCGTCGGCATGATCACAACGGTTACAGTATTCGCCCAGATTGTGCTTGATATGGGTTTTGGCGCAGCGTTAATTCAGAGAGATGATGCGACGGAGCGACAGCTGTCAACACTGTATTGGCTTAATATTATGACCGGCGTTTTGCTGTTTGTTCTATTATATGTGAGCAGTCCCGTCATTGCGGGATTTTATCAAAGGGAAGAGCTGGTGTTTCTGATTCGGATTTTGGCGATTATGTTTTTAATCGCGCCAATCGGACAACAGTATCAGTATATGCTGCAAAAGCAGCTGCATTTTAATACGTTAAGTAAAATTGAGATTTTTTCAAATGTATTGTCCTTCGGATATTTAGCGGTAGCGGTTTTTATGATGGATGCGATTTTGGCATACGTCATTTCTCAAGTGCTGCTGCAGTCCAGTAAAGGGCTTTTATATTGGGCCGTATACCGGAAAAAATGGCACCCCGCTTTTGTTTTTGACTTGAGGGGAATGAAGGAGTTCTTTTCCTTTGGAGCCTTTCAGCTTTCATCCCGTCTTGTGAACAGGCTGGGAGCGAATATCGATATGATTTTGATCGGACGGTTTATCGGTGCTGAAGCGTTGGGGATTTATAACCTTGCTTACCAGATTGTTACCATTCCGGTTTTGAAGATCAATCCGATTGTGACACGGGTGGCATTCCCTGTTTTCGCAAAAAACAAATATGAAAACAGCGTGATCAGAGAAGGATTTTTGAATATGACAAAAATGCTGGCGCTAGTGTCGTTTCCTCTGTTAATCGGGCTTGTGTCTGTGTCAGACGCCTTTATCGCAGCGGTATTTGGAGAAAAATGGCTTGCTGCTGTTCCGGTTCTAAATGTTTTGGCCATTGTCGGGATACTTCGAGTACTCATGAATCCAAATGGATCTGTACTTCTTGCTAAAGGAAGAGCGGACTTAGCGTTTTATTGGGATTCCGGTGTGCTGCTGCTTTACGGTTTGTCACTGTTTGCAGCTGTACAAACGGGAAATCTGCAGACAGTCGCATGGGTATATGCCATCATCAGCGTTTTCAATTTCCTGATCGGGCGCTGGCTCCTGTCATATGTCATTAAGCTTAACCTTTCGGCTTATTTCCAGTCTATTATGAAGCCGTTTCTGATCACAGCCGCGATGGGCATCATCGCGTTTGGTGTAAGTCTAGGTACAGAACACTTCAGTCTGCAGGCAGAAATGCGACTGGCCATTTCAGTGGCGGCCGGGGCGCTGTGCTATCTCTTTCTTTTGGTAAAAGCGTACCCTCAAACGAAAAGCAAACTACTAAGAAAAGGACGTTTGTCATGAAGATTTTGTGGATCACAAGCGTATATCCGAGCAGTCTGAAACCCGGTGAGGGTGTGTTTCATGAGACTCAGGTGCAAGAGCTGCAAAAACTCGGGCTAGATATCACCGTGATATGCCCAAGGCCTTTTCATTCGGCCCCTGTCCGCATGCTGAAAAAGGCATATCGAAAAAAGGATGCCAGACCGGAGTATGAGATTAGGAAGGGGGTACCGGTTCACCGGCCTTTCTATCGAGCAGTTCCCGGCCAGCTGAAGTGGGCTCAGCCTCACCGGAGAATCGCATCAGCCGTTTTAAAAACGATGAAACAGCGCGACATACATCCGGATCTGATCCATGCGCATTTTGCCATGCCATCGGGCGGGGCTGCGGCAGTCGTGTCGGAGTCAGAGCGAATTCCTTATGTTCTGACCTTGCACGGCAGTGATGTGAATGTCTATCCGCATTACAGCAAAGGGGCGTTTAAAGCCTTCAATCGTGCGGTTGGTTCCGCGTCAGCCGTTTTAGCAGTCAGCCACAAGCTCCAGGAAGAAACCAAAACGCTTTCCGGCTTTGACAGCTCGGTTCTGCCGATCGGCATACAGCTGAGCCGCTTTCAGGAGAATGAGCAAACAAAAGAAGAAATCAGAAAAAAACTCGGGCTTCCGCTCGATCAGCGTCTGGCGGTCTATGTGGGACGGCTCGTCAGGGAGAAAGGCATTTTTGAACTGTCTGAAGCCATCGAATCGTTGAAGGAACCTCCTAAGGCAGTCTTTGTCGGGGATGGTCCTGCAAAATCATTGCTGATCCAGAAGGGACATATCGTCACAGGTCAAGTGCCCAATCATAAGGTAAGAGACTATTTGCTTGCGGCAGACATGTTCGTGCTTCCTTCTTACAGTGAGGGGATGCCGACTGTCGTGATTGAGGCGCTGGCGCTAAGAGTTCCTGTCATCTGTACAGATGTTGGCGGTGTGGCATCATTATTCGGAAAGCATCAGCATTTGCTGATTAAACCGAAATCTGCTCAAGCCTTGGCGGAAGCGATCACTCTGTACGAACATGAGCAAATATGGAAACCGGAAGTTGCAGATGATTTGTATGAAATCGTGCAGGCGCAATTTGACGCCGGAAAAAATGCCAAGACCTTGCATCATCAGTATCAGACGGTCATGAAAACGTCCGTTTAATCGTAAGAAACTGAGACCAATATAAATAAGAAGGTAATTTTACAGGAGAGGGATGAGCGCTGTGGAAAAAATAGCTGTAATTGGAACAGGTTATGTAGGACTCGTGTCAGGCACTTGCTTTGCGGAGATCGGCAATAAAGTTGTTTGCTGTGATATCGATGAATCAAAAATCAGAAGTCTGAAAAATGGAGTAATCCCGATCTATGAGCCAGGGCTTGCAGACTTAGTTGAAAAAAATGTGCTGGATCAGCGTCTGTCCTTTACTAATGATATCCCGTCCGCCATTCGGGCGTCAGACATTATTTATATTGCAGTCGGAACTCCGATGTCCAAAACAGGTGAAGCTGATTTAACGTACGTCAAAGCGGCGGCGAAAACAATCGGTGAGCACCTCAACGGCTACAAAATTATCGTAAATAAAAGCACAGTCCCGGTCGGAACAGGAAAACTGGTTCAATCAATCGTTCAAAAAGCTTCAAAGGGAAGATACTCATTTGATGTTGTATCTAATCCTGAATTCCTTCGGGAGGGCTCAGCGATTCATGACACGATGAATATGGAGCGTGCCGTGATTGGCTCAACAAGTCATAAAGCCGCTGCCATCATTGAGGATCTGCACCAGCCTTTCCACGCTCCTGTCATTAAAACAAACTTAGAAAGTGCAGAAATGATTAAATATGCCGCGAATGCGTTTCTGGCGACAAAGATTTCCTTTATCAACGATATCGCAAACATTTGTGAGCGAGTCGGCGCAGATGTTTCAAAAGTTGCTGATGGCGTGGGGCTTGACAGCCGTATCGGCAGAAAGTTCCTAAAAGCGGGTATTGGGTTTGGCGGCTCCTGTTTTCCTAAGGATACAACCGCACTGCTTCAAATCGCAAAATCGGCCGGCTATCCATTTAAGCTTATAGAAGCTGTCATTGAAACGAACGAAAAGCAGCGCGTTCACATTGTAGATAAACTCTTAACTGTTATGGGAAGCATCAAAGGAAGAACCATTTCCGTTCTCGGATTGGCCTTCAAGCCAAATACAAACGATGTGAGATCCGCTCCTGCTCTAGATATTATCCCGATGCTGCAGCAGCTGGGCGCACATGTAAAAGCATACGATCCGATTGCTATTCCTGAAGCCTCAGCGATCCTTGGCGAACAGGTCGAGTATTACACAGATGTGTATGATGTGATTGAGGACACTGATGCATGCCTGATCTTAACGGATTGGCCGGAAGTGAAAGAAATGGAGCTTGTAAAAGTGAAAACCCTCTTAAAACAGCCAATCATCATCGACGGCAGAAATTTATTTTCACTTGAAGAGATGCAGGCAGCCGGATACATTTATCACTCCATCGGCCGTCCTGCTGTTCGGGGAGCGGAGCCTTCTGACAAGTATTTTCCGGGCTTGCCGCTCGAGGAATTGGCTAAAGACTTGGGGAGCGTCAACCTATAAAAAGAAAAAGTGTTACTTGGTTAAAGCTGCTGGCTGCTTAGGCTCGGCCGCCGGCTCCTGAAACATCAGGAAAGGGGTTAAACATGTGAGTATCAAACGTTCAGCGGTCCATACGCTTTCGTTACTGGCCGCTGCCATATTTGGAGTCGTCCTATTGCTGGGAGCCATCCGTACAGATATAGGTTTAATACAGATGGCTGCCGTGCTTGCGGTGTTGGCAATTGGTCTGTTTGTACTGACGCTTGCAACCGCATTTACAACAAAAGAACGGCTCTTTATGGCTGTAATCTATATTTTGATCGCCTGCACTTTTTTAAATAATGCATTTTTCGCGATTCATCTTGGATTTTTCAGTTTGTTTCTTTACAGGCTTCTGCTCATTGCAGCGGGGTGCCTCCATGTGATCGGTGTGGTGCGGAATCGAACACATATTGAAAGATGGAACGGACTGCAAGTGAAAGGGATTTTGCTCTTTTTCGCTTTTTGGTTTATATACGGCCTTGTTTCTCTGCTGTGGGCCAAATCGGTGACAGCCGGCATCAAATATTTGGCCTTGTTGGCAATGGGAATTTTCTTCATTTACCTCATTGTCATGTACGTGCAAAAAATGGAGCGGCTCATGATTGTTTATACCATTTGGCTGGTGATGACAGTATTCCTGATGATCATTGGTTTTTACAATCATATGACCCATCATCATCTCCCGAGTTCAACGCTATACAGCGGACCGGAATATAAGCAGCATTATCCGACATCGGTCTTTTTTAATCAAAATGACTTTGCAACATTTTTATCGATCAGCTTCTTTTTTTACATTACATTGGTGAAAAACATAAAGAATGGATACATCAAGGCGATTGGCCTTTTGCTCTCGCTCTGTGCGTTGTATTTAATTTTTGCTACCGGTTCAAGAGCCAGCCTTCTGGGCATCTTTGCCGGCGCTGCTGTCTACATCTTCATTGTATTGCCGCCTGTTCTAAAGAAAATGGCCATTTGGCTGTCTGGGGCAGGAATCACCATTTTTGCAGTTCTTTTCGCTGGCCGAATTTATTCAAAGTTCTGGGAGCTGTTTCTGGCCCCGCAGACGCTGCATTCATTTCATGACATGCTTCCGTCAAATGTGGCCCGGGCCAATCTGCTGAAAAACGCATGGCACTTTTTCCTTGATTCATACGGATTCGGAGTCGGAGCAGGGAATGTATCCTATTATCTTGAGCATCATGCTTTATATGATACTGACAACGTGACAGAGGTGCACAACTGGCTTGTTGAAATCCTTGCTAACTTTGGCTTGTTCATCATGCTGGGATATCTGGCCGTTTATGCTTACCTCATTTGGGTGCTTTACAAATTTTATGAAAGAAAATTGGGAAATCAGTCAAAACTGATCACAGAAGGGCTTATTACGGCACTGGTCAGTTTCCTGGTATCCAGTATCAGCCCAAGTTCTGTTTCAAATTTATTTTTCCATTGGGTGTTTCTGGCGCTCGTCATCGCCGCCGTGAATGTGTTAAGGCGATCCAGACAGATGCCTGAACCGCTGTACAGATAAACAGACTACAAAAAGCAGGGAGACTTATATGAACGATATATTGATAAGAATAGCCCGGCGTATTAAAAAAAATATCATTTGGATCATAGCAGTGCCAATTATATTAGGTGCGGCGGGTTATATCCTGCCGTCACAGATCGCTGATCAAAAGAGCTATACAGCCGAGGACACTTTGGCTGTGGGGAGCTATGATCATCCGGTTTATAACAGTACAGAGGAGATTCCGCTTCTGCTCAAGAGTGACTCTTTTTTGAAGGAGGCGCTTCCTGACGAAAAGGATGAAGATTTGGCAGTGATCAAAGAGAAGCTTACCATCAAAGCGGAATCTAAATCGTTACTGACCTTGAGCTATAGCGACGAGGATAAGGATAGAACGGAATCCATCTTAAACGCCATTTCCTCCGCCTTTCTCAAAAACGATCAAAAGCTGTATTCAGAAAGAGAAGCCGTCATCCGCCGCAGCATAGATGCACTCGAAGGTGAGACGGTAAGCGAGGATTCCAAAGTGGATAAAGAGAGATTTTTGTATGAGCTGAAAAACACGCAGCTTAATCTGAAACCGGCCAGTGTCACTGATTCTGAAACCGTAAGTGAGGCAGCAGGCGGCGGAATGTCCCCGAAAAAGAAAGCGGTTCTTGGCGCTATGATCGGCCTCACGATTGCCTTTATGTTCGTTGTCATTCCTGAATTTTTCAGGGAATCCTTTTAAAATCATACGATGGAGATGTGATCATGACCAATTGGAAACCTCTCGTATCTGTCATTACACCTTCTTATAATGCGCGTGACTATATTGAAGACACGATTCATTCAGTGTTAGATCAGAGCCATTCTCATTGGGAAATGATTATCGTGGATGATTGCTCAACGGACGGGACACGCGACATTTTAAAGCAGTATGAAAAAATAGATGAAAGAATTCATGTCGTGTATCTGGAAGAGAACAGCGGAGCTGCGGTTGCTCGAAACAAAGCATTGGAGCGCGCTCAAGGACGTTATGTAGCATTTTTGGACAGTGATGATAAATGGAAAAAAGACAAACTGGAAAAGCAGCTTGATTTTATGATGGAGCGTTCCTGTGCGTTTTCTTTCACAGGCTACAGCTTAATGGCGCAGGACGGAACCCCGCTCGATAAATGTATTCATGCACCGGAAAGCCTGACGTACGATGACGCTCTGAAAAATACGATTATCGGCTGCTTGACCGTGATGATTGACAGGGAGCAAACGGGACAAATCCAAATGCCGAATATTAGAACGAGACAGGACTTGGCCACATGGCTGTCACTTTTGAAAAAAGGATTTACCGCCTATGGAATGAATGAATGCCTAGCTGAATATCGGCTTGTAGATAACTCGATATCCAGCAACAAATGGAAGGCTGCGAAAAAAACGTGGTTTGTCTACAGGGAGATCGAACGGCTTCATTTCATCAAAGCCACATGGTGTTTTGTTCAATATGCAAAAAACGCGGTGAAAAAAAGATTATAGCCGCAGACAGAGAGAAAAGGTGATGAAGGTGGAAACAAAAGAAGCAATCATTCATGTCATCGTTGCCACTGCTGAATGGGGAAAAGACCAATTGAGATACAGAAGGCACCGGCTGGCAGAATTTTTAGCCGCTCAGGAGGAAACGAAGGAAGTCATTTGGGTGTGTCCGGCTCCGCGCCCCCAAGGAAATGAATTTCAGCAAGTTCATTCAGGCATCAGGCAATTTGCTGTCAAAGACCTGCTGGAGAAAAAAATGTTTCGTTTCGGACGATATACAGATGTCTTTTACAGGCATAAGCTCAAACCTTTACTTGATGAGCTGACATCTGCTTCTGCAAACGGTGAACGCTGCTGTTTATGGTACACGTTCCCTGGATTCCCGCTGCTGTCTTCGCTGTATCCCTGGGATCAGGTCATTTATGATTGCAGTGATTTATGGGCAGCGCCGATCAGCGGCCGTTCAAATCTGCTGTCTGAGTTTCGGCGAAAAGTCATTAAATCGGCGGAGCTGAGAATTATAGACCGTGCAGATTCCATTACCTGCTCATCGGATTATCTTCACAAAGAAGTAGACAAAAAACTGACAGCAGGACGAGAAAAGGTTCATACAGTCGAAAACGGTGTTGAATATGAGCTGTTTTCTGCAAATAAACAAGCTCCCGATCGCAGCATATTGCAGGGAAGAGAAGGAACAGTATTAGGTTTTATCGGCGGGATCAAACCTAAACTCGATTTTAAAATGATTGAAGAAGCTGCGCTGCAAAAGCCTGATTGGACATTTTTATGGGTTGGTCCGGATGCCACCAACGGCGATGTCTCGTTTCAAGAGCTTTTGAGGCTTCCCAATGTCATATGGACCGGCCCGGCAGATCCAAAAGAAGTTCCGCATTATATGGAGCTTATCGATATCGGTATCATGCCATATAAAAAATCATCGTATAATCAAGCTGTGTTTCCGCTGAAACTATTTGAATTTTTGGCGGCTGGAAAGCCTGTCGTCGGCTCTAATCTTCCGTCAACCTCAAAAATGAAACAGCCGTATGTATACGAATATGTAGAAGGCGATCATCCGATTGATTTTATAGTCGCTTGCGAAAAAGTGCTCAGTCAAAACGAAGATGAAACGTATAAAGAAATGCGCCGAAATATTGCCCGCGCGCAAGATTGGAATTGCTTATTTAAACAAATCATGAAATATACAGGGATTCAAAAACATGCGTAGTCCTATAAATTGGGATGCGCGTTTTTTGATTATACGTGTTTCTTTTTGATGAAGCTTGTTATAATAACTAAGGAGAAGGTATAATGGAAGGAACGGTTCTCTATATAAATAAAGACTTCATTTAATTCCAAAGGAGACTTCTTTATGCTTGACGAACGCATGATTCGCATTGTTGTTGCGTTTATTGTCTCGCTGCTTACAGTTTTAATCATAACCCCAATCGTAAAAAGGATTGCGATTAAAATAGGTGCAGTTGACCAGCCCAGCAATCGAAAAGTACATGACAAAATCATGCCCCGGATGGGCGGGCTGGCCATATTTATCGGGGTGGTTGCAGGCGTGCTTGCATCCGGAATATACACAGAAACAAGAATGACGGCTATTACAGTCGGGGCATTCATCATTATTGTGTTGGGTATTCTTGACGATAAATATCAATTAAGTGCAAAAGTTAAGTTTTTGATTCAATTAGGTGTAGCCATTATGGTTGTAAGCACTGGCTTAAAAATGGACTTTTTCTCAGTACCTTTTTTAACAGAACGATTTGAGTTAGGATGGATGGCTTATCCGCTGACAGTTTTATGGATTGTCGGCATCACAAACGCGATTAACCTGATTGACGGATTAGATGGTCTTGCCGCAGGTCTCTCTGTTATCGGCCTGTCAACGATCGCCGTCATGGCACTATCGGGCGGAAAAGTACTGATTCTGTCACTTTCATTGGTTGTGATCGCCAGTACGCTTGGATTTTTGTTTTACAACTTCCACCCGGCAAAAATCTTTATGGGTGATACAGGATCACTTTTTTTAGGGTATAGTATTTCGATTCTTTCATTATTAGGCTTGTATAAAAGCGTAACATTGTTCAGTATCGTTATCCCGATTATTATATTGGGCGTACCGATTTTTGATACAACATTTGCAATCATCAGGAGAATATTAAACAAACAGCCCATTTCGGCGCCAGATAAGTCGCATATCCACCACAGACTGATGGCCTTTGGCCTTTCACATCGGATGTCGGTCATTGTGATTTATCTAATTGGATTTATTTTCAGCATAAGTGCAATTGTACTTAAAAGTGCCACAATCTGGCTTTCTTTGTTTATTATCTTCATTTTAATTATTTTTATGCAGATTATTGCAGAAGTGACAGGACTTGTGAATGAAAAATTTAAGCCGTTTACGAAATTTTATAAACGGCTATTGAAAAGGAATTAAAAACTCCGGCTGAATTGCCGGAGTTTTTTTCTGCACAAAAAAGCCTGATCCTCTAAAGGACCGGGCTTTTTTTAATAGGATGAATCAGTTGTCGAATTCGTTGTACTGTTTGAGCTTGTGCTGCTGTCATTCGAATAGCTGCTTCCGCTCGTCGTACCGTCTGTTGTGCTTTCTTCCGTGCCAGTGCCGTATGTTGAACTTCCGGTACCGGAAGTGTCAGTGCTGCTTGTATCTGGAGTATAATCTAAATGCTCTTGGAGCGTTTGTCTGACTTTCTCCAGATTTGTGGCATCCGGTTCAAAATAATACGTGTTGTTAGGCCCTAAATACAAATCAGATCCTGTAATGCTCAAAGTGTCGATTTTCTTGCTGGTAAAGCCGCTGTAAATCTGCTGCAGCGCTAAACCTTCAGTAATGCGAATATTGGTTTCAACGTTCTCGCTGGCTTTTTCTGCGATTTTATCGATCTTAGCAATGTTGCTTGCACTTGACATTCGGTCAATCAGTGCATTTAAAATTTGTTTCTGTCTGTCATTACGGCCGAAGTCTCCGCGTTTATCCTGTTTTCTCATGCGGGCATACGCCAAGGCTTCTTCGCCGTTTAAGTGCATCTCGCCTTTTTTGAAGTAGATCCGTTTGCTTTCGTCTACGTCACTTTTTTCATCGAAATCGAAAGGCACATCTACATCAATACCGCCAACTTCATTAATTACATCTTTAAATCCGTCAAAATCAACTGTGACATATTTATCGATCGGGATTTGCAAGAAGTTTTCAACGGTTTCAACTGTCTCATCTTTTCCGCCTTTGCTGTAAGCGGCATTAATCTTTGTTTTGCTTCCGGTTGTGTCACTGGCTAATTGCACCCGTGTATCACGCGGAATGCTCAGCATTTTCATGGTTTTATTTTTGGGATCAAGGGTAACTACAATAAGAGAGTCTGATCTCCCTTTTTGTCCTTTGGTCGCGTAATCCTCTATTCCCATAAATAAAATAGAAAACGGTTTTTTCTTCATATCTACAACTTCGCTGCGAAGATTTGATTTATTTCCGCGGGAAAGAGCATCGTATGAATCATCCGCAGCGCTAATGGTTTTATAAAGTTTATATCCTCCAAGCCCAACGACTACCAATAATGCAAGGGCGAACAATAACACAATTCTTTTTAAGATTTTCCTGCGTTTGCTCTTTTTCTTTTTTCGCACACGCACTCTAACGCGTTCAGCCATTATTCAGTCTCCTTTAAGTGATTGACGGCTTTTTCAAGATACGTCAACTCTCCCTCTTTAATATCACTTTTTCCATTTGTCAGTTCTGTCATCCACTCAGAAAATGCGTTTGTATCTTTTTCTTCCACGTATGTTTCGAATTCAACATTTTCCGCATAATGGATTTCCTTTAAGAGAAATTGTGATTCTCTTAATTCATTTTCAATCTTGCCAAGCCAAGTGTAATCTGCGGAAGTATGCATGACCCGCATAAGTTTCCGTTCTACAACACCTATATGATTTAATCCTTCAGACACTGATTTCCCATAAGCGCGAATTAATCCGCCGGCCCCAAGTTTAATGCCTCCGAAGTATCGTGTAACGACGGCGCAAGTGTCCTTAAGTCCGCGTTTTTTTAATACCTCGAGCATCGGCACTCCCGCTGTACCGCTTGGTTCTCCATCATCATTGGCTTTTTGGATATGATCGTTCTCGCCAATTACGTAAGCCGAGCAATTATGAGTCGCATTCCAGTGCTGTTTCTTTATTTTCTGTATAAATTCCTGTGCCTCTTGTTCGGTAGAAACACGGCTTAAATGACAGATAAAACGCGATTTTTCTATAACAATCTCGTGTTCTCCTGCTTCTTTCACAGTAAAATAGCTGTGCAGCATGCTTGCTGACCCTCCTGCTAAGCATAAAAGACTGTCTATACAAATTCGTACAGTCTTTAGAATTTTTGTGCGTATTTTGTTATCATAAAGAGTAAGAAGGTATATAAAATTGTTTTTTTCTAGAATATACGCATTCTTTCATTATAATTCGACACAATTTGCAGATCAATTACATTTATAATAAAAATATATGACAACGCCGTGACGGAGGGAAATTATGAATAAAACAAAGATGGATTCCAAAGTGCTGGATTCTATTCTGATGAAGATGCTGAAAACCGTTGACGGGAGCAAGGACGAGGTTTTTCAAATCGGGGAGCAGTCACGCCAGCAGTATGAACAGCTGGTTGAAGAACTGAAACAAATTAAACAGCAGGTGTATGAAGTTATCGAGCTTGGCGATAAACTTGAAGTGCAAACCCGCCATGCGAGAAACCGTTTATCTGAGGTCAGCCGCAATTTTCATAGATTCAGTGAAGAAGAAATCCGCAATGCTTACGAAAAAGCCCATAAGCTGCAGGTAGAATTGACGATGATCCAGCAGCGTGAGAAGCAACTGCGAGAACGCCGGGATGATTTAGAACGCAGATTGTTAGGCCTTCAGGAAATCATTGAGCGGTCTGAATCATTAGTAAGCCAAATTACAGTTGTGCTCAACTACTTGAATCAGGATTTGCGCGAGGTGGGACTGCTGCTTGCTGATGCTCAGGCAAAACAGGATTTCGGCTTAAGAATTATTGAGGCGCAGGAAGAAGAGCGAAAAAGAGTCTCCAGAGAAATTCATGATGGACCTGCTCAAATGCTGGCAAATGTTATGATGAGATCGGAATTAATCGAGCGGATTTTCCGTGACCGGGGTGCTGAGGACGGATTCCAAGAAATTAAAAATCTCCGTCAAAATGTGCGGAATGCCCTTTACGAAGTGAGAAGGATTATATATGATTTAAGACCGATGGCCCTTGATGACCTAGGCCTGATTCCAACTTTAAGAAAATATCTATATACAACCGAGGAATATAACGGGAAGGTCAAAATACATTTTCAGTGCATCGGTGAAACAGAGGATAAGCGCCTAGCGCCCCAGTTTGAAGTTGCGCTCTTCAGGCTTGCACAGGAAGCTGTGTCTAATGCGCTAAAGCATTCTGAATCTGAAGAAATTACAGTCAAAGTTGAGATCACAAAGGATTTTGTGATTTTAATGATTAAAGATAACGGCAAAGGGTTCGACCTGAAGGAAGCGAAAGAGAAGAAAAACAAATCATTCGGTTTGCTGGGCATGAAAGAAAGAGTAGATTTATTGGAAGGAACCATGACAATAGATTCGAAAATAGGTCTTGGGACATTTATTATGATTAAGGTTCCGTTATCTCTTTGACTATGATTTGTAAAATAGAGCCAAAAGGCATATTGACTGAATGATAGAGTATATAGAACAATAATACAAGGAGGCGTGGCTTGTGACTAAAGTAAACATTGTTATTATCGACGACCATCAGTTATTTCGTGAAGGTGTAAAACGGATATTGGATTTTGAACCTACCTTTGAAGTGGTAGCCGAAGGTGACGACGGAGACGAAGCGGCTCGTATTGTAGAGCACTATCATCCTGATGTTGTGATCATGGATATCAATATGCCAAACGTAAATGGCGTGGAAGCTACAAAACAGCTTGTAGAGCTGTATCCTGAATCTAAAGTAATTATTCTATCAATTCACGATGACGAAAATTATGTAACACATGCCCTGAAAACAGGCGCAAGAGGTTATCTGCTGAAAGAGATGGATGCTGATACATTAATTGAAGCGGTTAAAGTAGTTGCCGAGGGCGGTTCTTACCTTCATCCGAAGGTTACTCACAACCTCGTTAACGAATTCCGCCGTCTTGCAACAAGCGGAGTTTCTGCACATCCTCAGCATGAGGTTTACCCTGAAATCCGCAGACCATTACATATTTTAACTAGGCGGGAATGTGAAGTGCTGCAGATGCTTGCAGACGGAAAAAGCAACCGCGGTATTGGTGAATCATTGTTTATCAGTGAGAAAACCGTGAAAAACCATGTGAGCAATATTTTACAAAAAATGAATGTGAACGACCGGACGCAAGCTGTTGTGGTCGCCATTAAAAATGGCTGGGTAGAAATGAGATAGTATAAAATGAGACTTGCCTTTTACTAGGCAGGTCTTTTTTTAGGTCGCTGTTTCCCTTACAATAGAGTTATAAAGCAATAAGGCAGGTATCGAAGCTATGAATATTGCAGTAGTAACAGACAGCACAGCATATATTCCGAAAGAAATGCGTGAACAACATCAGATACATATGATCCCCCTTCAGGTTGTTTTTGGGGAAGAAACTTACCGTGAAGAAATCGAACTGGACTGGAAAAGCTTTTACGAAGAAGTTAAAAAACATAATGAGCTTCCGACGACTTCTCAGCCGCCAATCGGCGAGCTGGTTGCTTTGTATGAAGAGCTTGGCAAGACTTATGATGCGGTCATCAGTATCCATCTTTCCAGCGGAATCAGCGGTACGTTCAGCAGTGCAGCAACGGCTGACACTATGGTCGACAATATTGACGTGTATCCATTTGACTCAGAGATCAGCTGTTTGGCTCAAGGCTTTTATGCTCTTAAAGCTGCTGAATTAATCAAAAATGGAGCATCATCGCCGGAAGATATTATAAAAGAACTGGAAGAAATGAAAAAAACAGTTCGGGCGTATTTTATGGTAGATGATTTAGCCCACCTTCAGCGGGGCGGACGATTAAGCAGCGCTCAAGCCTTCATTGGGAGTCTTCTAAAGGTAAAGCCTATTCTTCATTTTGACAATAAGGTAATTGTGCCTTTTGAGAAGATTCGCACACGTAAAAAAGCAATTTCGCGAATTTATGAGCTTTTAGACGAAGATGCGAGTAAAGGATTGCCTATGCGTGCTGCTGTTATCCACGCTAATCGAGAAGAAGAAGCAGCGAAAATCATTGAAGAGCTTTCTGCAAAATATCCTCATGTTGAATTTTATAACAGCTATTTTGGCGCGGTAATTGGCACTCATTTGGGTGAGGGCGCGCTAGGAATTTGCTGGTGTTTTGAATAACGCAAAATCTCCGTTTTAGCAGCGGAGATTTTTTTATATTCTTATTTTGATTGCTGGACAGAAAATATTCATTCAGGCATACTGTCTCGAAAGGAGGCGGTGCTATGCTGATTATGCCAGCTGAAAAGAACATTTCTTTCTCAAAAGAATTGCAGCAGACGCTTCAAAGCCGTCAGTTGCTCAGAACTGAACTTCCATTTTCCGATGAGATGATTGAATGGCATATCAAAAATGGCTATATCGCTGCTCAAAACTCTATATCCGTAAATAAGCTGGGGTATAGGTGTAATAGGTGCGGCCAAAATGACCAGCGGTATTTTTCTTTTTATCATTCATCTGGAAAGAATCAGCTGTATTGCCGTTCTTGTGTCATGATGGGCAGAGTGAGTGAAGATGTTCCTTTATATTCATGGATAGAGGAGGTTGAACCCAATTGGCAGCCTATCAAGCTTACGTGGAATGGCCAGCTCTCAAGCGGACAGCAAAAAGCTGCCAATGTCTTAATTGAGGCCATATCAAAAAAAGAAGAGCTCCTCATCTGGGCGGTTTGCGGCGCTGGCAAAACAGAGATGCTATTCCCCGGTATAGAATCCGCGTTAAATCAAGGACTGCGTGTTTGTATTGCCACACCCCGCACCGATGTTGTATTAGAGCTAGCTCCGAGACTCAAGGCTGCCTTTCAGGGTGCTGACATTTCAGCGCTTTATGGAGGAAGCGAGGACAAAGGGCGGTTATCTCCGCTTATGATTTCCACTACACATCAACTCTTGCGATATAAAGACGCATTCGACGTCATGATCGTTGATGAAGTTGATGCTTTTCCGTATTCTGCTGATCAAACTCTTCAATTCGCTGTTCAAAAAGCAAGAAAGAAAAACAGCACTCTTGTTTACCTAAGTGCAACACCCCCTAAAGAATTAAAAAGAAAAACACTGAACGGACAGTTACACTCAGTTCGGATTCCAGCAAGACACCACAAAAAACCTTTGCCAGAACCGCGCTTTGTATGGTGCGGAAACTGGAAAAAGAAATTAAACCGAAACAAAGTTCCGTTAGCTGTAAAAAGATGGATAGCGTTTCATGTGAAAGAAGGGAGGCCTGTTTTTTTATTTGTTCCCTCCGTTTCTGTTATGGAAAAGGCAGCTTCCTGCTTTAAAGATGTCAATTGCCGAACAGCGTTTGTGCATGCGGAAGATAAGCACAGAAAAGAAAAAGTACAGCAGTTCAGAGACGGTCAGCTTGATCTCTTAATCACAACAACAATATTAGAAAGAGGCGTTACGGTTCCCAAGGTGCAGACAGGTGTATTAGGTGCGGAATCGCCTATCTTTACGGAAAGCGCACTTGTTCAAATCGCAGGAAGAACCGGGCGTCATAAAGAGCATGCGGATGGTGATGTCATTTTCTTTCACTACGGAAAAACTAAGAGTATGCTGGATGCAAGAAAGCATATAAAAGAAATGAATGACTTGACAGCAAAAAATGAATGAACAGACTAGTCATTATTTGAAAACATGGTACAGTATACTCATATAACCACGATGAGGAGCTGTAAAAATGCTTGTCAATTCAAAAGAAATCGTAATGAAAGAACTGCTCGATCGATATATGGACCAGCTTCATATGACTTGCACTTGCCAAGTATGTAAAAACGATGTATTGGCACTTTCTTTAAACAAAGTAAAGCCATCCTATGTCACTGATCTTAAAAAGATCGCATATACGAAAGCTGAGCTGGTAGATAAACAAAAAAACACGGCTATGCTTGTAATTTTGGCTGAATCTGCTGCTGTGGTATCAGAGAGTCCAAGCGATTTATGCCAAACGAAGCAGGAGGAGGCATTCATAAACTGATCTGTCTATTGTGCGATTCACAATTTTCTCAAGCTGTTACATGGAGCGCCCTTTTTTTATTAAAGCCGGACGAAACGGTCTGTCATTCCTGCAGAAGCAAATTTAAGAAAATCACAGGACAAATCTGCACCTTGTGCGGCAGACCTCAATTCGTTCATGCGGTATGCAGAGATTGCGAGGTGTGGAAATCAAGGGTCAGTGACAGTTTGCTGCTCCGCCAAAACCGTTCAGTTTACACATATAATGAAATGATGAAAGAAACGCTCTCCCGTTTTAAATTTAGAGGAGATGCAGAAATCATAAATGCATTTAAAAGTGATTTTTCTTCAGCCTTCTCAGAGGTTTACCCCGATAAGCATTTTGTTCTCGTTCCTATTCCGCTGAGCAAGGAACGGGAAGAAGAGCGTGGATTTAACCAGGCGCAGCTCCTGGCAGAATGCTTAGACCGTCCTATCCACCATCCCCTCATCCGCCTGAATAATGAGAAACAGTCTAAGAAAAAGAAAACAGAACGCCTGCTTTCGGAGCGTATTTTTGATACAAAAAACAACTCAGCCGAAGGTATGAATATCATTTTAATAGACGATCTTTATACAACAGGCGCCACTTTGAATTTTGCAGCCCGCTGTTTATTAGAGAAAGGAAAAGCCCGTTCAGTGGCATCTTTTACCTTGATCAGAAGCTAAATGATTCTGTTTTTATGCCGATATAATCACTAGAAAATAACACAGGCATATTATCGAATAAGGAGAAAAAAGATGGGAGAACTGGCGAATTGTCCGAAATGCAATGCTTTATTTTTAAAAACAAAGCTGCAAACCGTATGTCAGGCGTGTATTAAGGAAGAAGAAAAATCATTTGAGATTGTATATAAGTTTTTAAGGAAACAGGAAAACCGGCAATCAACTTTGAGCCGCATAACCGAGGAAACAGGTGTAGAAGAAGAGCTGATATTGAAATTCATCAGGCAAAAACGCATTCAAATCACTCATCTTCCCAATTTGGCATACCCTTGTGAAAGATGCGGGACATCGATTCGGGAAGGCAAGTTCTGTAAGGCTTGTCAGTCCGATTTAAAGGCTCAAATGGATCATTTGGACCACGAGGACGCACTGAAAACAGAGAGAGAAAATAGTAAAAAAGACACATACTATGCCTATAATACCAAAAACAATTGATTCCCTAAACTAACTGAAAACGCAGTCGATAAAAGGGTTAGATTGTTTAAAGACTGCAACGGAAAGCGAGAGGAATCCTATGAAAATCAATCAATTTGGAACACAATCCGTTAATCCATACCAAAAAAATTATGAAAAGCAAGCGGTGCAAAAAACTGCTGCACAGCCTCAAGATAAAATTGAAATTTCATCACAGGCTAAAGAAATGCAAAATGCATCCGACGCAGTCACTGGTTCACGCCAGGAAAAAATTGCGCAGCTTAAAGCGCAAATTGAAAACGGGTCATACAAAGTAGACGCAAATCATGTAGCGAAAAATATGATTAATTTTTATAAAAAGCAATAAAAAAGGAGAAAGCCCATGTCAGCAAAGCCAATTATTGAACAATTGAAGCGACTTTGCGTTCTGCATGAGCACCTGCTCACGCTGTCTGAGGAAAAGACTGAAGCGCTCAAAGGCGGTAAAACAAAAGAGCTTTCTAATATTTTGACAAAAGAGCAAAAATATATTCAAGCTATTGGGCAGACAGAAGATGACCGGATCAAAGCAACTTCTGCCTTTCTCGGATACAGCGAAAATAACACCATTTCCGCATGTATCGCCAAAACCTCTGGCAGTGAAAAGGAAGAGCTGGAACAACTATATGAATCTCTTTCTAAAGTTCTCGGACGACTGAAAGAAGTGAATGAGATGAATAGGCAGCTGACGAGAGATGCGCTGCAATTCATCTCTATTTCATACGATACGCTGGTTCCTAAGGAAAACAACTTCAATTATAGCAAATCAATTAAAGCTGAGCTTCCAAAAAGCAGCCGAATGAAACTATTTGATTCAAAAGCTTAACAGAAAGGAATTCAGAATATGACATCTACCTTTATGGGGCTTGAAACTGCAAGGCGGGCGTTAAGCGCTCAGCAGGCAGCGTTAAGCACTACTGCAAATAACGTGGCAAATGCCAATACTGATGGTTATACAAGACAGAGAGTCTCATTAGAGGCAACTGACTATTTCCCTGCTGTATCTAAAAACGCAGAAAAAACCGCAGGGCAAATGGGAACCGGTGTACAAGGGAAGTCAGTTGAGAGAATAAGAGATATCTTTCTTGACTACCAATACCGTCTTCAAAACAACAGTGCCGGATACTACGACACGAAAGCTAAAGCTCTGTCCCAAATGGAAGGCATCTTAAATGAGACGGATGACAGCGGCTTAAACAGTGTGCTCAATTCGTTTTGGAATTCCCTGCAGGAATTATCGAATAATACAAACGAAGACAGCGCGCGTTCTGTTGTTGCTCAAAAAGGGAAAGCTGTAGCAGAAACGTTTAATTATATTTCTGAATCACTTACAAATGTTCAATCGAACTTAAAAGCAGAGCTAGATACGACTGTGTTGGATGTCAATTCTCTGCTTTCTCAATTAAACAGTTTAAATAAACAAATTGCACAAGTAGAACCGGTCGGGCTTCTTCCGAATGGTTTATATGATCAGCGAGATTTGCTGATAGATAAATTATCCTCAATGGTTGATATCAAGGTCAGTTACAACAAATCAGGCGGGAATGCGCTTGCTTCTGCTGAAGGGACTGTTTCCATTGAAATCCTTGATAAGAATAAACAGTCTCTGGGAACTGTTTTGGACGGTAAAAATTACGAGGTTTCAGAACTTGCAGCCAACTATGATAATGAAACTGGGTTAGTATCAAGTATTTCAATCGGAGACACTACTGTACAGGCTGAGTCATTCAACAGTAAGGGATCCCTTTTAGGATTTATAGAGTCTTACGGGTATGTAACAGCAGACGGCCAAGAAAAAGGCATATACCCGGACATGCTTTCTGACCTTGATAATATGGCGCTTGAATTCGCAAAAGCTTTTAATGAGGTGCACAGAAATGGTTTGACCAAGAGCGGCGAACAAGGCGGGGACTTTTTTGATTTTACCAGTGGTGAAACTGCAAAAGGAGCAGCAGGCAAGATTAAAGTTGCTGACAGCATATTAGATTCAAAAGGCGCAAACATTGCTTTCTCACTGACTGGCGCAGCCAACGATAATTCAAATGCAACAAATTTAGCGAATGTTTTAACCGGTGATATAACCATTAATGGTAAAAAAACAAGTGTGTTAGATTACTATGCAGGGCTGATTGGCGAGCTTGGAATTAAAGCACAAGAAGCTAATCGCCTGGCGTCTAATACAGAAACACAGCTTAATGACGCTGACATAAACCGTCAGCAAATGAGCGCAGTTTCTTTAGACGAAGAAATGACGAATATGATTCAATTCCAACACGCATACAATGCTGCTGCGAGAATGGTCACTTTACAAGACGAAATACTCGATAAAGTGATCAATGGCATGGGTGTCGGAGGAAGGTAGGTAGATCAAATGAGAGTAACACAAGGCATGATTCAGCAAAACTCATTGAGATATATCGGTTCAAGCTACTCGAAGCTGGATAAACTTCAATCACAGATTTCATCAGGGAAAAAAATCTCAAAAGCGTCCGACGATCCTGTAGTAGCAATGAAAAGCTTAAAATATAATACGCAATTGTCTCAAGTGCAGCAATATCAAAGTAATGCTTCTCAGGCCTTTACATGGCTCGAAAACACAGAGACGAACATTACTGAAGGAATTGACATTTTATCAAAAGTCAAAGAATTAGCTGTTCAAGCTCAAAATGACACAAATGGTGAAGCGGAGCGGCAAGCAATTGGTGTAGAAGTGAAGCAGTTAAAGGAACAGCTTTTAAATATTGCGAATACACAAGTGAACGGCAGATATATCTTTAATGGCACAAACTCAGACAAGCCTCCCGTTACAGATAACGGAGACGGAACTTTTACAATCTCTGATACTGCTGATGTCATTGTCAATATCTCTAATAATATGACATTAAAAGTGAATTCAGATCCAAAGTCAGCTTTTGGGGGCACTTCTGAAAGCGGACAGAATGTGTTTGAAATGCTTGACTCATTTGAGAAAGCACTTAGTTCAGGTTCACTAGATGGCATGGATAGCGTTTTAAATGATATTGAACAATTTTCTGAGGGCATGAGTGCTGAACGTTCTGATCTTGGAGCGAGGTATAATCGTCTTGAACTGATTAATACAAGACTCTCAGCTCAGGAAGAAACAGCTACAAAAGTGTTATCAGACAATGAAGATGTAGAACTGGAAGAAGTAATAACTGAATTTATTGCGCAGCAAAGCGTGCATAGGGCTACTCTGGCTGTAAATGCGCAAATTGTTCAGCCTACATTGATTGACTTTTTAAAGTAAGCGGCTCTTAGGAGTTCGCTTTTTTTATAGTTTAGGAGGTAGAGTGATGCAAATTCCCAGATTGATTATGCATAGTGTTCAAGGGAAAATTGGTTTAACAACGACGCCTGCCAGCTTAAAAATGGAGCAGCCGCAAGCCGATTTAGATATCGAACAGCCAAGCGCGGAAATGGAAATATCAGTGACACCTGGAAAACTCACGATTGACCAAACGCAAGCATGGGAAGAATTAGACAGAAAACATATATTCAAAAGAATCGAAGAAGCCGCCCAGCAAGGACATGAGGATGTCATGGAGGGAATAGCCCGCACTGCAGAAGAAGGGGACGAGCTTATGAGAATTGAAAATAAGGGGAACCCAATCGCTTCACAAGCAAAGAGGAACTCTGAGATGCACCAAATTCAATTAGGCGAAAATTATGCTCCTTCTCTTTCAAGGGTGAAAATACAATATACCCCGTCACAGCTTGATATTCAGATTACGCCGCGAAAGCCTGTTATTCAGGCTGAACCGCATAAACCAATTGTTGAATATACGCCGGGGAACGTTAAGGTTGACATGCTCCAATACCCTGATTTAAATATAGATGTAGAATACCCGAAAGAATAACTCGAAAAGTAAAAAGAAAAGGATCGTGAACAATGATCATTCATACTAAGTACCATGGCCAAATGAACGTAAAAGAAGAACAAATCATTCTTTTTGAAAACGGGATTCCAGGCTTTTTAGAAGAAAAACAGTTCGTCATTCTTCCGCTTTCAGAAGACTCTCCATTCGTGGCACTGCAGTCCGTCACTTCAGAACATCTTGCGTTCATCGTTGTAAGTCCGTTCATCTTTTTTAAGAATTATGAGTTTGATCTTGATGAATCAACTGCTGAACTTTTGGATATCGATAATATTGAAGACGTAGAAGTTATGACAATCTTGACCATGGCAGAGCCATTCGAAAAATCTACTGCCAATTTATTGGCCCCCATTATTGTGAATCGCAAGAACATGATGGCTAAGCAAGTCGTTTTACACGACTCCTCATATACGACAAAGCATCCGATTGGAGGAGAATCATGCTAGTTTTATCGCGGAAAATAAATGAAGCGATTCAAATAGGTGCTGATATTGAAGTAAAAGTGATTGCGGTTGAGGGTGATCAAGTGAAACTTGGAATTGAAGCCCCAAAGCATATTGATATTCACAGAAAAGAAATTTACTTGACCATTCAGGAAGAAAATAACCGTGCAGCAGCGTTATCCAGCGATGTGATCTCCGCATTATCCTCACAAAAAAAGTGAGGATTTTTTTATTTTTGTATTAACAAAATCAGAGACAATCCGATATTAATGATGTAGCCGGGAGGAGACGCAAATACTCCGCCAGTTACAAAAAATGAGGCACAAGGACGTGCCTAAAAACATATTCAGGGAGGAACAAAACAATGAGAATTAACCACAATATCGCAGCACTTAACACACTGAACCGTTTGTCTTCAAACAACAGTGCGAGCCAAAAAAACATGGAGAAACTTTCTTCAGGTCTTCGTATCAACCGTGCAGGAGATGACGCAGCAGGTCTTGCGATCTCTGAAAAAATGAGAGGACAAATCAGAGGTCTTGAAATGGCTTCTAAAAACTCTCAAGACGGAATCTCTCTTATCCAAACAGCTGAGGGTGCATTGACTGAAACTCACTCTATTCTTCAACGTGTTCGTGAACTAGTTGTTCAAGCAGGAAACACAGGTACTCAAGATGGTACTGACCTTCAAGCAATCCAAGACGAGATCTCTTCACTTGTTGAAGAAATCGGCGGTGGCAGTGGAGCAAATGGTATTTCCGATCGTACTGAGTTTAACGGTAAAAAACTTTTAGACGGTACTTTCAGTTCTACTGGTACTAATAAGCTTACATTCCAAATTGGAGCAAACGGTGGTCAACAGCTTTCTGTTAATATCGAAAGCATGGCTGCTACTGCTATCGGAGCAGTAGATGGTGGTGGAGCTCTTGTTGCTGGACAAGCAGTTTCAAATATCAATGTGAAAAACTTTGCGACTACTGCAGCGGACGCAGCTGGCGGATTCAACGAACAGCTTAAAATCGTTGACGATGCTATTAATACAGTTTCTACTCAACGTTCAAAACTTGGTGCGGTACAAAACCGTCTTGAGCACACAATCAACAACTTAAGCGCTTCTGGTGAAAACCTGACAGCTGCTGAGTCTCGTATCCGTGACGTTGACATGGCTAAAGAGATGAGCGAGTTCACAAAGAACAACATTCTTTCTCAAGCTTCTCAAGCGATGCTTGCTCAAGCGAACCAACAGCCTCAAAACGTACTTCAATTGTTACGTTAATTTTAAAAAAGACCTTGGCGTTAGCCGGGGTCTTTTATTTTATATTTCTAACTCCTAATCATTCCCCTTGCTGTCTCTAACCTTTCGTTAGCTCATGATATAATAATCGAATTCTCCACCTGCTTTATAAATGTATTTCCAAACAAGAAATTTAAAACGAATGAGTTTTTTTCCAAAAATATGTGTAATCTTATCTCGGTTTAGTCGATATAAACGATAGATTGGGGCATAGGGGATGATCAATTGAATATTGAAAGGCTCACTACGTTACAACCTGTTTTTGATCGTTATGATACTCAAATACATAACCAGAAAGATCATGAGAGTGAGGTTCCTGTTCATCAAATTTCATATACCCATCTTGCTGAAATGGTAGGGGAAATGAACAAGCTTTTGGAACCTTCGCAAGTTCATCTGAAGTTTGAGCTCCATGAAAAGTTAAATGAATACTATGTAAAGGTAATAGAGGACTCTACAAATGAAGTCATCCGCGAAATTCCGCCGAAACGGTGGCTTGATTTTTATGCGGCTATGACTGAATTTCTTGGGTTATTTGTAGATGAAAAAAAGTAGATTAGGAGTGGTTTGAAATGGTCACGAGAATAACAGGTCTGGCGTCAGGAATGGATATAGATGATATCGTATCAAAGCTGATGCAGACAGAAAGAGCGCCGCTTGATAAGCTGACACAAAAAAAACAGACTCTTGAATGGCAGCGTGACAGCTATCGTGAAGTAAACTCAAAAATAAAAGAATTGCAAGATTATATGTCTAAAAATACGTTGACATATCCGAGTACGTATCAGAGCAAAACTGTGACCAGCTCCAATGAGTCTGTGTTAACTGCTACAGGAAGCGCAAGTGCACCAAACTCTTCTTCTACTGTTGAAGTAGCGAGCTTGGCAACCGCAGCAACGTATAAGGCAAATAATTATACGGGATACACACAAGGCGATTATAATTTGGCATTTAACGTTGTTGCGCCTGGCGAGACAACGGCAAAAACAGTAAACATCAGTGTGACGAGTGCTGATACGATTGATAATGTGATTTCTAAAATTAACAGCTCAGATCTAGGAATATCAGCATTTAAAGATAAAATTTGGAATGGTACAGAGTATGTAGAAACGATAGCGTTTTCTTCTAAATCAACAGGCGCAGGAGGCAGCATACAGGCAGCAGACTCTGCTACAGCAGGCTTTATGTCAGGTCAGCTTGGTTTTTCTTTGGACGCTGATAATAAGCTCACTGCTTACAAAGAAGGAACAAATGCAAAAGTCACTATTAATGGCTTTGAAATGGAGAAGCTGACAAACAATTTCACGGTTAATGGCGTTACCTACTCAATTAAAAATACAACTGCAGCCACAGGCCCTGTTACAACTTCTGTTTCGACTGATGTTGACGGAATTTATAACCAAATTAAAGAGTTTGTAGATAAATACAATGAATTGGTTGACAGCCTAAATGAAAAGCTGCATGAAGAGAAATACAGAGACTATACTCCGCTGACGAGTGAACAAAAAGAAGCAATGTCCGATAAAGAGGTAGAACTCTGGGAGGAGAAGGCAAAAAGCGGTTTGCTGAGAAATGATACCAGCATAAGCACTGGTACGAACCAAATGCGGTCTGATTTTTATTCTCAAGTAAATACGGATGGGAAAACTTATCAATTAACTGAATTTGGCATCACAACCTCAAGTGCGTACCAATTGCGAGGACATTTGGAGATTAATGAAGACAAACTGAAAGCCAAAATACAAGAAGATCCGCAAAGTGTCGCCGCTTTATTTACAAGCGGAACGAACAGCAGCAACTATAGTGAAAAAGGAATTATGAAACGCATCGGTGACACACTCAAAAGTACAGTGAAAAGCATTGAAGCAAAAGCCGGTAACTCGACAATGGGAACCAATGACTACTCAATCGGCAAAAATTTAAATACGATTAGTACGGATATCACCAAAATGCAGGACAGATTGAATACGATAGAAAACCGCTATTATAAAAAATTCAGTGCAATGGATTCTGCGATTCAAAAGATGAACGAACAAGCGTCCTATTTATCACAGCTTCTTGTACAATAAATGTAATTTGGAGGATGACACATGGCGATCCAAAATCCTTATACAGCCTATCAGCAAAATTCAGTAAATACCGCTACACCCGGTGAACTGACGCTTATGCTATATAATGGTTGTTTGAAATTTATAAGACTTGCATCTCAGGCGATTGAGAATGATGATATGGAACGTAAAAATGAAAATCTGATTAAAGCGCAAAATATCATTCAGGAATTAAATTTTACACTTAACCGTAACATAGAGCTTTCCGGTTCCATGGGTGCGATGTACGATTATATGTATCGAAGATTGGTACAGGCAAATATCAAAAATGATACGAGTATGCTGGCTGAGGTTGAAGGTTATGTAACAGATTTTCGCGATGCTTGGAAACAAGCTATGCAAAGTGAACGGAAGGACCGGCACGGATCAGGCGGGATCGCATGAAAAACATAGATCAACTATACACTGAGACGAAGAGTATGCTGTCACACATACAAGATACACCGGAAAGCGATGAACTTTTAAAGCAAATTGAAGACTTTGTTGCTAAACGGTCTGAACTTATTCAGGAGATATCTCTGCCGCTTTCAGAAGAGGAACAAAAGCAGATGAAGCTAGTCCTGACATGGGATCAGCAAATTGTGAAGGAAATGGAGAGACTGAAGCAGTCAATCGCAGCAGAACTCCAGCAGGTAAAAAGAAAACGTGCGATGCATACGACGTATTTAAATCCTTATAACAACATCACGATTGACGGCAGATATTATGACAAGCGTAAATAGGTGAGTGCCTTGAAAAGCATTGAAGATTATACGCTTTTATCAGCTTATTATCATCTTCTTTTTACCATTGAGGAAGGGCTGTGTTATTTGATAGAGGCTGAACAGAATTTATCAAAAACAGAAGGGGATCGGATCTACCAAGATCTGATCCAAGCCTTTTTTCATTTGGATTCAACACATTCAACACTTCTCTTTGTTATGAATACGCGGTGCGCTGAAATTTGCGTTAAAGCATTTGACGAAATTTTTGCGGAGTTTGATCAATTGGTTTCTTTCTCTTTTCCCTCCCATGAGTTCTGTGAGTATTTAAAAGAACATTTTTTGATTCATTATAGAAAATGGATGCTGTCCATTCATAAATGCATGGAGCCCTTTGTAATCAATTAGGCGAGGGTGAGGTATTTGTTTCGTACCATCAGCATATACATATACCTCCGAACCGCTGATATAGCAGCAAATACAACACAATTCGACAAAGTTCACTGAATTTTCACAAAAAGTTTACGTTTCAGCAGGAATTGTGAAGGGTAAAGGAGAAATAGATACATATCCTTAATAAAAGGGAGGCGTTCTTTGATGAACTATAACATCAGAGGAGAAAATATTGAAGTGACACCCGCGTTAAAGGATCATGTCGAGAAGAAAATCGGCAAGCTGGAGCGTTATTTTGACCATAGCGTGAATGCCGATGTGAACGTCAACTTGAAGTTTTACAATGACAAGGAGTCTAAAGTTGAGGTTACGATTCCAATGACAGATCTGGCGCTTCGGTCCGAGGTGCATAACGAGGATATGTACAACGCAATTGATCTCGCAACAAACAAACTGGAACGTCAAATTCGTAAGCATAAAACGAAAGTAAACCGTAAATTCCGTGAGCAGGGCTCTCCAAAATATTTATTGGCAAACGGCCTTGACTCTGATACAGATATTGCGGTTCAGGATGAAATAGAAGAGGATGAGAGCTTGGACATTGTCCGTCAGAAACGCTTTAATTTAAAGCCGATGGATAGTGAAGAAGCGATCTTGCAAATGAATATGCTCGGCCATAATTTCTTTGTTTTCACAAATGCGGAAACAAACCTTACAAATGTCGTGTACCGCAGAAATGATGGGAAATATGGCTTGATTGAACCGACTGAATAATGAAGAGCAGCCTTCCGTGATGTCCGCGGAAGGTTTTTGTTTTTCTTATTTGCAAATTCTTTGGAAATAACAAAAGGTATGATATGATAATGAGAGGTATACATGGACTAGTAAATTATTTATACATGCCTGCAAAAACAGGCATGTGAAGATAGAGGAGCGTTATAAATGCTTGGAATTTTAAATAAAATGTTTGATCCAACAAAACGTACGCTGAATAGATACGAAAAAATAGCTAACGATATTGATGCGATTCGCGGAGACTATGAAAATCTCTCTGACGACGCGCTGAAACATAAAACAATTGAATTTAAAGAGCGCCTTGAAAAAGGGGCGACAACTGATGATCTTCTTGTGGAAGCATTTGCTGTTGTTCGGGAAGCTTCACGCCGCGTAACCGGCATGTTTCCGTTCAAAGTCCAGCTCATGGGGGGCGTGGCGCTTCATGACGGAAATATCGCGGAAATGAAAACAGGGGAAGGGAAAACGTTAACGTCTACTCTGCCTGTTTATTTAAATGCGTTAACAGGTAAAGGCGTACACGTCGTGACTGTCAACGAATATTTGGCAAGCCGTGATGCTGAGCAGATGGGGAAAATTTTCGAGTTTCTCGGTTTGACAGTCGGCTTGAATTTAAACTCAATGTCAAAAGACGAAAAACGGGAAGCTTATGCTGCTGACATTACTTACTCCACAAACAACGAGCTTGGCTTCGATTATTTGCGTGACAATATGGTTCTATATAAAGAGCAGATGGTTCAGCGCCCGCTTCATTTTGCGGTAATAGATGAAGTTGACTCTATCTTAGTCGATGAAGCGAGAACACCGCTTATCATTTCTGGACAAGCTGCGAAATCCACTAAGCTGTACGTGCAGGCAAATGCTTTTGTCCGTACGTTAAAAGCAGAGAAGGATTATACGTATGATATCAAAACAAAAGCTGTTCAGCTTACTGAAGAAGGAATGACGAAGGCGGAAAAAGCATTCGGCATCGATAACCTGTTTGATGTGAAGCATGTCGCGCTCAACCACCATATCAACCAGTCCTTAAAAGCTCACGTTGCGATGCAAAAGGACGTTGACTATGTAGTGGAAGACGGACAGGTTGTTATTGTTGATTCCTTCACGGGACGTCTGATGAAAGGCCGCCGCTACAGTGAGGGGCTTCACCAGGCGATTGAAGCGAAGGAAGGGCTTGAAATTCAAAATGAGAGCATGACCTTGGCGACGATTACGTTCCAAAACTACTTCCGGATGTACGAAAAGCTTGCCGGTATGACGGGTACAGCTAAGACAGAGGAAGAGGAATTCCGCAACATCTACAACATGCAGGTTGTCACAATTCCTACTAACCAGCCTGTTGTCCGTGACGACCGTCCGGATTTAATTTACCGCACGATGGAAGGAAAGTTTAAGGCGGTTGCGGAGGATGTCGCACAGCGTTACATGACGGGACAGCCTGTTCTTGTCGGTACGGTTGCTGTTGAAACGTCTGAGCTGATCTCTAAGCTGCTCAAAAACAAAGGGATCCCGCATCAAGTATTAAACGCCAAAAACCATGAACGTGAAGCGCAGATCATTGAAGAGGCCGGCCAAAAAGGCGCAGTTACGATTGCGACAAACATGGCGGGTCGCGGAACGGACATTAAGCTTGGCGAAGGTGTAAAAGAGCTTGGAGGCCTAGCTGTTGTCGGAACGGAACGCCATGAATCACGCCGGATTGACAACCAGCTCCGGGGACGTTCTGGACGTCAGGGAGACCCGGGGATCACTCAATTTTATCTTTCTATGGAAGATGAATTGATGCGCAGATTCGGAGCTGAGCGGACAATGGCGATGCTTGACCGCTTTGGTATGGATGATTCCACTCCGATTCAAAGCAAAATGGTATCCCGCGCGGTTGAATCGTCTCAAAAACGCGTTGAAGGAAATAACTTCGATTCACGTAAACAGCTTCTGCAATATGATGACGTTCTCCGCCAGCAGCGCGAGGTCATTTATAAGCAGCGCTTTGAAGTAATCGACTCTGAAAACCTGCGTGAAATCGTTGAAAATATGATCAAGTCTTCTCTCGAACGGGCAATTGCTACCTATACGCCAAGAGAAGAGCTTCCTGAGGAGTGGAAGCTTGACGGTCTTGTTGAGCTTGTTAACGCGACTTATCTTGATGAAGGCGCACTTGAGAAGAGTGACATCTTCGGCAAAGAACCGGATGAAATGCATGAACTCATCATGGATCGCATCATGACCAAATATGATGAAAAAGAAGAAAAATTCGGTGAAGAGCAAATGCGCGAATTTGAGAAAGTCATTGTCCTTCGCGCCGTCGATTCAAAATGGATGGACCATATCGATGCGATGGATCAGCTTCGCCAAGGGATTCACCTTCGTGCTTACGCGCAAACGAACCCGCTGCGTGAGTATCAAATGGAAGGCTTTGCGATGTTTGAGCATATGATTGAATCAATTGAGGACGAGGTCGCAAAATTTGTGATGAAAGCTGAGATTGAAAACAATCTGGAGCGCGAAGAGGTTGTACAAGGCCAAACGACGGCTCATCAGCCTCAGGAAGGCGATGAAAACAAAAAAGCGAAGAAAGCACCGGTTCGCAAAGTGGTTGATATCGGCAGAAACGCGCCATGCCACTGCGGAAGCGGGAAAAAATATAAAAATTGCTGCGGCCGGACTGAATAGTTCGCTCAGGCAAGGGTACTGACCGCGGCGCCTGTGGCGCCCGCGGATCTTTTAATGAGGTGAATGGAATGGAATTATCAGAAATCAGAGCAGAGCTCGAAAATATGGCTTCTCGTTTAGCGGACTTTAGGGGGTCTCTTTGACCTCGAATCAAAGGAGGCCCGCATTGCTGAGCTAGATGAACAAATGGCTGATCCGGAATTCTGGAATGATCAGCAGAAAGCCCAAACGGTCATAAATGAAGCAAATGGTTTAAAGGATTATGTCAATTCCTATAAAAAATTGAATGAATCCCATGAAGAACTGCAAATGACTCATGACCTTCTGAAAGAAGAGCCGGACCAGGATCTCCAGCTAGAGCTTGAGAAAGAGCTAAAGGCATTAACTAAGGAGTTCAACGAATTTGAGCTTCAGCTTCTTCTCAGTGAACCGTATGATAAAAACAACGCAATTTTGGAGCTGCACCCGGGTGCGGGCGGTACAGAGTCACAGGATTGGGGCTCTATGCTTCTCAGAATGTACACTAGATGGGCTGAGCGCCGCGGTTTTAAAGTGGAAACACTCGATTACCTTCCAGGTGATGAGGCCGGAATTAAGTCAGTCACATTGCTGATTAAAGGCCACAACGCTTACGGATATATCAAGGCGGAAAAAGGCGTTCATCGTCTTGTGCGGATTTCCCCGTTTGATTCTTCAGGCCGCCGCCATACATCATTCGTATCGTGTGAAGTCATGCCTGAATTTAACGATGAGATCGATATTGATATCCGTACGGAGGATATTAAAGTTGATACGTACCGTGCAAGCGGAGCGGGCGGACAGCACGTCAATACGACGGATTCAGCCGTTCGGATTACTCACTTACCGACGAATGTGGTTGTGACGTGCCAAACGGAGCGCTCACAAATTAAAAACCGTGAAAGAGCCATGAAAATGCTGAAGGCCAAGCTGTATCAGCGCAGAATTGAAGAACAGCAGGCAGAGCTGGATGAAATCCGCGGTGAACAAAAAGAAATCGGCTGGGGCAGCCAAATCCGTTCTTACGTATTCCATCCGTATTCCATGGTAAAAGACCATCGGACCAATACAGAAATGGGTAACGTTCAAGCGGTAATGGACGGAGACATTGATACATTTATTGATGCCTACCTGCGTTCTAAGCTTTCATAAGCAGAAAACACACCTGATGTATACAGGTGTGTTTTTTAATTCCTTCATATCCTTGATTTCACTGCTGCTTTAGCATATTACCACTGTGTTTGGGTGTTATTTACATCTAATCAGGGAAGGATTAAAATGCTATCGGAGAGCATTGGAAGAAACGGAGGATATATGATGGATGTACGGAATCAAACACTTCGGGTTTTGCGGGATTATGTATACATATTAATAGGAGCAGCGATTACAGCCGTGTCCTTTAATGTATTTTTGCTTCCAAACAAGATTGCAGCCGGCGGTGTCAGCGGAATCAGTACGATTTTGCAGTCATATGGTTTTGAAGCAGCGTTTGTACAGTGGATTATTAATATTCCTTTATTTATTGCCGGTGTCATTTTGCTCGGCGGTAAATTTGGGCTTAAGACGCTTGCGGGTTCTGTTTTTTTGCCCCTTGTTGTGTTTTTGACAAGGGATATTCAGCCCGCCACCCATCATGAGCTCCTTGCAGCGATTTTTGGCGGTGTCGGCATTGGTGTGGGAATTGGCATTGTGTACTTAGGGAAAGGCTCGACGGGAGGAACGGCCTTGGCTGCACAGATCATTCATAAGTACTCCGGTCTGTCGCTGGGGACGTGTCTCGCAATCATTGACGGATTGATTGTCGTTACGGCTATGATCGTATTTAATATTGAGCAAGGCTTATATGCCATGCTTGGCGTCTTTGTGTCCAGCAAAACCATTGATGTCGTTCAAGTCGGCTTCAATCGTTCAAAAATGGCGCTCATTATTACAAAGCAGGAGCAGGCTGTCAAGGAGGCCGTTTTGCAGAAGATTGACAGAGGCGTGACGAAAATTTCCGCGGTCGGCGGATATACTGACGATGACCGCCCAATTTTAATGTGCGTGGTTGGGCAAACTGAATTCACCAAATTGAAACAAATCGTCAAACAGATTGATGAGTCAGCTTTTGTGATTGTGGCGGATGCAAGTGAGGTGCTGGGCGAGGGTTTCAAACGTGCTTAAACGAGGTTATAATATGGAAGAGATCGTAAAGGAGTTGTGCTTCTCAACATGAAATCAAAGTTATCGATACTAATGCTTGTATTTACGCTTTCTGTTCTGTTGGCTGCCTGCGGTTCAAATGATGCAAAAGAAGAGAAGACAGATACAGGCAGCAAGACTGAAGCCTCTGCATCTGAAGGGGAAGAATTATATCAGCAAAGCTGCGTAGGCTGCCACGGCAAGGATTTAGAAGGTGTGTCAGGGCCTAATCTTCAAGAGGTCGGAGGCAAATACGACGAAGACAAAATTGAAAGCATTATTAAAAACGGCCGCGGCAATATGCCGAAGGGGCTTGTAGATGATAAGGAAGCCGCCGTTATTGCCAAATGGCTGTCAGACAAAAAGTAAGATGAGAAAATCTTTGCCGCAGTGCAGGCAAGGATTTTTTTATGCCATGACAATATGAATGAAAAGAAACTGTAATAGTATTATGTCTAAATTTGACGTATAATGAAGTGTATTGAAAAATGAAACTTTCAGATTTTTCATCTTTTAACAAATGAGTGGGTCATAAATTGTCGAATGCATTCGAAGAGTATGACCGTGTGATACATAAAATGATATAAAAGATTAGGTGATTTCATGATAGAGATGAAAGAAGTATACAAAGCCTATCCGAACGGCGTAAAAGCGCTTAATGGGATTTCTGTTGCCATTCATCCCGGCGAGTTTGTTTATGTTGTCGGTCCGAGCGGAGCGGGTAAGTCTACTTTTATTAAAATGATATACAGAGAAGAAAAGCCGACAAAAGGACAAATTTTACTTAATCATAAAGATCTCGCTACAATTAAAGAAAAAGAGATTCCTTTTGTGCGCCGTAAAATAGGCGTTGTCTTCCAGGATTTTAAACTTCTGCCGAAACTTACTGTTTTTGAAAATGTAGCATTTGCCCTTGAAGTGATTGGAGAACAGCCGTCTGTCATTAAGAAACGGGTGCTTGAAGTGCTTGATCTCGTGCAGCTGAAGCATAAAGCGAGACAATTTCCTGACCAGCTTTCAGGCGGGGAGCAGCAGCGTGTATCTATTGCCAGATCAATTGTGAACAATCCTGATGTTGTCATTGCTGATGAACCTACAGGAAACCTTGATCCGGATACGTCCTGGGAAGTCATGAAGACGCTGGAGGAAATTAATAACCGCGGGACAACAGTCGTGATGGCGACACATAATAAAGAAATCGTAAACACCATTAAGAAACGTGTCATTGCAATCGAAGATGGTATCATTGTGCGTGATGAGTCAAGAGGGGAGTATGGTTCATATGATTAAAATTCTCGGGCGCCACTTGCGTGAGAGTTTTAAATCTCTCGGGAGAAACACATGGATGACGTTTGCATCCATTAGTGCTGTAACCGTTACGCTGATTTTAGTCGGCGTGTTTTTAGTGATTATGCTGAATTTGAATAACATGGCCACGAATGCTGAAAAACAAGTCGAAATCAAAGTTTTGATTGATCTGACTGCAGATCAGAAGGCACAGGACAAGCTGCAGAACGATATTAAGGAACTGAAAGGCATTCAGAGTGTCACTTTTTCATCAAAAGAAAAAGAGCTTGACCAGCTGGTTGACAGTTTTGGTGACAGCGGAAAATCCCTGACGATGCAGGATCAGGAGAACCCGCTTAATGATGCGTTTGTCGTCAAAACTACAGATCCGCATGATACGCCGAACGTGGCCAAAAAGATTGAAAAAATGGATCATGTGTATAAAGTCACTTACGGAAAAGAAGAGGTCAGCCGTTTATTTAAAGTGGTCGGCGTTTCCCGCAACATCGGAATCGCGTTAATTATCGGCTTGGTATTTACGGCGATGTTCTTAATTTCCAACACCATTAAAATTACGATTTTCGCAAGAAGAAAAGAAATTGAAATCATGAAGCTTGTCGGCGCGACGAACTGGTTTATCCGCTGGCCGTTTTTCCTTGAAGGATTACTGCTTGGCGTATTCGGTTCTGTGATTCCGATCGCACTGGTGCTGAGCACTTATCAATACGTCATCGGATGGGTCGTTCCAAAGGTTCAAGGATCATTTGTCTCTCTTCTTCCTTATAATCCATTTGTATTCCAAGTTTCGTTAGTGCTGGTTGCAATCGGCGCAGTAATTGGAGTATGGGGAAGTCTGACTTCCATCCGCAAGTTTCTGCGAGTATAAAGAGAAAAAAGCCGTCCCGCTTCCGGGGCGGCTTTTCTTTTGCCTTCTTTTTCTTCTATGATTACATGAAATCTCCATCCTTTACATATACTATCTCTAGGTTTTGATAAAGACAGTCTGGCATACAGGAGGAGTAAAGGATGAATCAAAAGATAATGGCTGTGATCGCAGCGGGGAGCATGCTGTTCGGAGGCGCCGGTGTATATGCGGGAATGAACCTGCTTGAGATGGATAAGCCCCAGACTGCAGCTGTTCCTGCGACGGCACAAGCTGACTCTGAACGGCATAAGGCTATGGACAAAATCGAAAAAGCGTATGAGTTAATTTCGAATGAGTACGTAGAAAAAGTTGATAGAGAAAAGCTGCTCGAGGGAGCCATCCAAGGAATGCTGTCTACGCTAAATGATCCTTATTCTGTCTATATGGACAAGCAGACGGCTAAGCAATTTTCTGATTCTCTTGATTCCTCGTTTGAAGGCATCGGGGCTGAGGTTGGAATGGAAGACGGCAAAATTATTATTGTTTCTCCATTTAAACAATCACCAGCCGAAAAAGCAGGGCTCAAGCCCAATGATGAAATTATCAGCATCAATGGAGAATCGATGGCCGGCAAGGATTTAAACCAAGCGGTGTTAAAAATAAGAGGAAAGAAAGGGTCCAGCGTTTCAATAAAGATTCAGCGGCCTGGGACGAAGAAGCAGCTGTCATTCCGGATCAAGAGAGCTGAGATTCCGCTCGAAACGGTTTTTGCTTCAGAGAAAAAAGTACAGGGGCATTCTGTCGGGTATATCGCCATCTCTACTTTTTCTGAGCGTACAGCAGAGGATTTTGCAAAAGCGCTGGGGAATCTTGAGAAAAAAGGAATAGAAGGCCTCGTCATAGATGTACGCGGCAACCCGGGCGGATATCTTCAAAGTGTGGAAGAAATTCTTAAGCACTTCGTCACAAAGGATCAGCCGTATATTCAGATTGCTGAACGCAATGGAGATAAAAAACGGTATTTTTCAACATTGACCCATAAAAAAGCGTATCCTGTCAATGTGATCACGGATAAAGGGAGTGCCTCCGCATCGGAAATCCTTGCCGGTGCATTAAAAGAAGCAGGGCATTATGATGTTGTAGGCGATACGTCTTTTGGTAAGGGAACGGTTCAACAGGCTGTTCCGATGGGAGACGGCAGCAACATCAAATTAACGCTTTACAAGTGGCTGACGCCGAATGGGAACTGGATTCATAAGAAAGGAATTGAGCCGACCATTGCAATTAAGCAGCCTGATTATTTTTTCGCCGGGCCCTTGCAGCTTAAGGAACCGCTTAAAGTGGATATGAACAATGAAGACGTCAAGCATGCACAGGTATTATTAAAAGGCCTCAGCTTTGATCCTGGACGTAACGATGGATATTTCAGCAAAGACATGAAAAAAGCGGTTATGGCTTTTCAGGATCAAAACAAGCTGGATAAAACGGGTGTAATCGACACTCGCACTGCAGAGGCATTAAATCAGCAGGTAGAAAAGAAAAAATCCGATGAAAAAAATGACTTGCAGCTTCAAACAGCGCTGAAATCATTATTTGTCAATTAAAGGAGATGGTATTCCATCTCCTGTTTCTTTATGCTTAAAGAGAAAATGGATCATAAGTCACATAAAAATTGAGTTTTTGACAAGAAATTAAAAAAATTTTCACAAATAAACATTTATAAAGGACTGTGATTACCCGATATCAATATATGAGAGAGACTTTCTAACGAGATAATATGCATTTAAAATGAAACTTTTGCAAGTTGCCTAGTCTTTGTTTACTTCATACAATATAAGAAGGTTCTAAAAAGAACAGTAATCAGGTTTATGGCAGCTGAACGACAGGTATTTAAAGAGTAACGTTAGCGAGAATGCTTGTTAGCACTCCAGTACTGCTGCTTATACTGGCCCGTGCTTATCTGTATAAAGAAAATGGGGGTTCACAATTGAAGAGGGCAAGTATTGTGCGTGAAAAAAAATATTATGAATTAGTGGAACAATTAAAAGACAGAACACAAGACGTAACATTTTCGGCTACAAAAGCACTAAGTCTTCTTATGCTATTCAGCAGGTATTTGGTCAATTACACCAATGTCGAATCAGTAAATGACATCAATGAAGAATGTGCCAAACATTATTTTAATTACTTAATGAAAAACCATAAGCGATTAGGAATCAATCTGACAGATATAAAAAGGTCGATGCATCTGATCAGCGGGCTATTGGATGTGGATGTAAACCATTATTTAAAGGATTTTTCACTATCGAATGTCACGCTGTGGATGACGCAAGAGAGATAAACCCTCCTGAGGATATCCAAGCCATTTAATATTTGATAGAATATGAGTAACATGTTTGGCTTGAGGCGGTGAAAGATAGTGTCTGTTCAATGGGGAATTGAACTGTTAAAAGGTGCGGGCCTGTTCTTCTTACACCCGCTTTTCTGGTTTTTTATCATCATAAGCCTGGCTTTTGGCTATGTAAGAATCAAACGGGAACGAAAAACCTTTCATACAAGAATAGCAGATATTTATGATGAACTGAAATTTACTTATACTAAGGGACTGATCCCTGGTCTCCTTTTGTCAGTTGTTGTAGGCGTACTCGGGATCTCGATTCCTCTCGGTATACTTTCGATTATTGCCGTTATCACTGCAGCGGCAGCGCTCACTCTTCGCGCAAACTGGATGTCTGCTGCATATATCGTCAGTGTGAGTATGCTGATAGGTTTTGGGCTGCAAATGAGTCAGGCGGAACCCTTCCTGGAGAGATTCCCGCAAGGATTTGCAGTCGTTTGGCCGGCTATGGCTGTGTTTTTAGGCTTGCTGATTATCATTGAAGGAGCGGTTGCTTATCGCTCTGCACATGTAAGAACATCGCCGGCACTTGTCGTGAGCAGCCGCGGTTTGCCGATCGGCCAGCAGCTGGCAAACCGGATATGGCTTTTGCCGCTGTTCCTTCTCGTACCCGGTAATGGATTAGAATCGCACTTCAGCTGGTGGCCTGTGTTTACTGTTCCCGGCGGGTCATTTCATTTTCTATGGATTCCTTACTTTGTCGGATTCGGGCAAAGGGTGCAGGGATCGCTGCCTGAAACGAGCATAAGGATCACAGCGAAACGCGTTTGTATTCTCGGCCTTGTCGTCACAGCTCTCGGTGCAGCAAGCTTACTGTGGACGCCGCTTGCGGGTGCAGCCGTCTGTGTGGCTGTATTAGGACGTATTTTTCTATCCATTAAGCAAAGGGTGAATGATAACGCGGCTCCGTTTTATTTCTCGAAACGTGATCAGGGCTTAATGGTGCTTGGTATTATACCAAATACGCCAGCTGAGGACCTGGAATTGAAAATCGGGGAAGTCATTACGAAAGTCAATGGCATACCTGTTAAGAACGTATCTGATTTTTATGAAGCACTCCAGCATAACCGTGCATATGTAAAGCTTGAAATTATCGGTTTGAATGGAGAAATTCGCTTTGATCAGCGAGCTTCGTATGAGGGAGAACACCATGAATTGGGTATCCTTTTCGTAAAGGATGACCGTGAAGACGAAGCAGCCGCTTTGTCCGGATCATAAAAGACAGCCCGGCACCGCAAGAAGATGTGGTGCCGGGCTGTTTTGTGTTACGCTGAGTTTTTTTCCATTCGTGCGGTTTCATCAGATTTGATGCCCAATGAAACAAAAACGCCAATGATGGATACAGCAAAGAGAATCATAAATAGGGTGTGATATCCTGAAATCAGGCCGATTAAGGCTGATGAAATGATGCTTCCGAAATAACGGAAGGTCGAGAAAATGCCGGACGCGACTCCTGACATGCCGGGGTCTACTGTGGCAAGGGACGATACCTGCATGCTGGTCAGTCCGACTCCGGATGCGAGCCCTCCCAGGATGAGAGAAATCATCAGGAATAAGACCGAGTGAGAGCTGCTTAAGAACAAAAATAATAGATTCGCTCCAGCCATCATCGCAAATGAAAGAAAAATGATTTTCTTTGCTCCCCATTTGTGATGGAGCTGTGCGCCCACCCAGTTGCTGGCCGACATAAAGATCGAAAATACAGAAAGCGCCATGCCGCTGTTAGACGTATTAAGCCCAAATTGGTTCGTCATGAATAACGGCATGATCAATAAGACGGCATACATCATCAGATTGCTTAATAAGACTGATAGATTGGCATTTGTAAAGGTTGAGCTTTTAAACAGTGTAAAGTCAATAATTGGGTGCTGTGTACGCTTTTCTCTTCTGAAAAAAAGCGGGACAAAAAGAAGTATCAATACACTGTATACCGCATAGCCCCATGAAGCTTCATTTTTCGTCAGCAGGATAATCGAAACGATACTGCCTGCAAGCAAGAGAGAGCCGATGATATCCAGCGGCGCGTTAGATTTGTTTTCTTTATATTGAGGGAACATCGTTAATGCCGTAAATAAAGTTATGGCGAGAAACGGGATATTGACCCAAAAAATTGAATGCCAGCTGAAGCTGTCAATCAGCATAGAGCCGATGAAAGGTCCGAGTGCTGCCCCAAGTCCTGCGCCAAGTCCGAAAAATCCAAACACTTTCGGAAGGCGTTTTTCAGAAACAACGTGACGGATAATGGCAATGCTGTTTGGCGTAAGCAGTGCGCCGCCGACAGCCTGCAATGCCCGAAAGACAATCAACAGCACCAGGCTCGGTGAGAGTGCACAGCCTAAGGATGCGATAAGAAAAAGGCCGACGCCCCATAAGTACATTGTTTTATTGCCGTACATGTCACCGAGTTTTCCGGCAATTGGCTGTGTGACTGCCATTACGATTAAATAAACGGTAACCACCCAAGTGATGCTTGCGATGGACTCGTTATACGTATGGGATATAGATGAGAGCGCGACCGCGATCATCGTTGAGTTAATGGGAACCAGGATGGCCCCCAATAATAGCGAGACGATCAGCGCCCATTCTTTTCTTGAGCTCATTGGGATCCTCCTTTTTGTTATGCCAAGGAGTTAATCAGCAGAAATTCCTTTGACAAATAGAGCGGTGCTATGCTCCAGCATTTTTTCCTGGGGCATTGAAATCACACGGTTTCCTAAATGGAGACGGTGAATAAAATAACCGAAAATGATCGACATGAACACGTCGGCATGCTCCGCTTCATCTCCTGTCTGAATAACCCCTTTTTCGCCCATCGTTTTGAGATAATCAACCAATAGCTGTTTCATAGATTGGGGATATTCAGTTACGTGGTTGATGACATCCTGAAACATGGCTGGTTCACGAAAGCTGATTTTAATCATATCTTTTCTTTGTTCGAGCTCCTCCAAGAGACAGGTTCCGATATGAAGCAGGTCTTTGTACAAATCGCCTTCTGTTTGTTCCAAAATGCTGCTTCTGTTTGGAGGATGCTGAGAAAGCAAAGCCTCAACTAGTCCCTGTTTGTTTTTGAAATTCCTGAAAATCGTCGCTTCACTTACATTTGCTTTTTCTGCGATTTCTTTTGTAGTCGTTGCGCGATATCCTTTTTTGACGAGCAGCTGCATGGCAGCGTCAAGGATTCGCTTGTTTGTCGGTCTCAATACGTTTCACCTCACGAATATACTGGCAGGACAAGTATACACCTGCCCCGCTTGTATAAGAAAGAGGCAGGACGCATCAGGCCCGGCTGACAACTGTGATTTTGCCGCTGCTTCCGTCAACAGTGATGATGTCTCCGTCCTGAAGTCTTTCTGTTGCTGTGCGTGTGCCGAGAACGGCGGGAATGCCATATTCGCGAGCAATAATCGCAGCGTGAGACAAAATGCCGCCCGTATCTGTAATAATCGCTTTGGCGTCTTGAAACAGGCTGGTCCATAGCGGAGTGGTCATTTTGCAAACGAGGACATTCCCAGGCGCGAATTGAGAAAATTCACTGGCGTCCCGAATGATTTTAACCGGACCTGTTGCAATGCCGCTTGATGCCGCAATGCCAAAAATATGATTCTCCGTGTTTTTTTCATCCTCTATGACAGCGCCGACAATTTCTTCAGCAGCTTTGAGCTGTTCTTTTGTCGGAGTGCCGAGATAGGCAGGGGCTTGGGCCAGCTCATATTCGTGAAAGACCTGTCTGCGTTTTTCAGCCTTTTTTTGCAGGGATACAGGGTGAAGAAGCGCGTCTTCCACTTCATCATCATATAAGAACCAAAGGTCTTCACGATCCTGAATGACACCGCTGTCCGCCAGAAGTTCACCTACCTTCAGCAGAAAGATTCTTGCCTTGGCATCCAGCATGGCGTCAATATAAAAGTGGTGATCATCCTTTATATTTGCAGCGCTCAGCGTCCACTGATAGTAACGGTCAAATTCTTTACGCAAAGCGGGATCTTCTATGTTTTCCAAGAACTCATTGTATAATTTCTCTCGTTTTTCTCTCGTTTTCTGAAATTCGTTGTCAAAATGATAGCCATTGCGGACATAATTTTGAATATTGGCCAGTGCAAAATACGGATTTTCTGCCCAGATCTGTTCAATCAGGTCATGGCTCTTAACAGATCTCCACCCGTATTCCTGTAAAAATTCATGAATGTTCTTCAGGAAGTGTCTGCCCACATCTGTTTGTTCCAATTTCTCCTGCAGCTGTTCCGGCTTGTTGTTTTCAAAAATCGCCAGCAGATTCGGGTTTTCCCGAACTTCAACGGAAAATAGCCACAGGCAGCGGTCTGTTTCCAGTGATTTGTTCATTTTTCCTGTTAGCATCTCGTAAAAATGAGCGTTTTCGGACTCTCCTTGAATATGCTGATACATCGCTTGCAGTTTGTTTGTTAGAAGGATTTGCGGGAAAACGATATTGAAGTGCTCCTCATAAGCCGTGAGATAAAAGGCTTTTAATTTTTGAAAAGCATCCAGTGCGCTTTCTGCGGTATGCTCAGTTTGTGCGAGCTGATCCAGCTTCCTGTAAAACGGGAGGTATGTGTGATTGATGATGTCATACATACGCTCCGATAATATCGGAAAAAGCTCTTTGCCGCAGTCTTCAGAAGGTGGCTGTTGTCCGCCTTGGTTTTTGGAATAAATGTGCCCGCGATAAAGTTTTACTTCGTCAACAACTACGCCAATCGGGAACTTTTGCATGCTTTTCTTCAAGCCGTATTCCAGTGCCGGTACGATGAACGAAGAAAATAACGGACTCACCGGACCTTCAATATTTGATTCCATGTTGAGCCAGAAATCATTCATATCAGCGTCTGTAATCATGAAGCTGCGTTCTTCTTCTGCCGCTTTTTTGTCCAATTCAATGGTTGTAATTGGGCGGGCCTGCAGAAGGTATACTTGATGATCAGCGATTCCGAATTCTACATCCACTGGATATCCGTACAGGTCCTCGGTTTTTTTCGTGATTTCAGTCAGTTCAATCACTTGTTCATCTGTAAGGCAAAAACGGCTGCGCATGTCTTCGCTCGTTTCTTTTTCAGCAATTCCTTCTGCCGCAGACTCCATGTAAATTTCCTTTGCGCCTATTTCTTTCTGAATCTCAAACGAAGATTTATTGACTATAAATGTGTCTGGGGTGACACTTCCTGATACGACAGCTTCCCCCAAACCGTAGCTGGCGCTGATTAATAGCTCTCTATCATCATGGGTAACAGGATTGCGGCTGAAAATAACGCCTGATACTTCAGAATCGATCAGGCCTTGAACGACAACCCCCATTAACGGCTCTGCGATTTGATTGTTCATTTTTTTCTTATAGCTGCTGACTCGGCCTGAGAAAAATGAGGCCCAGCATTCTTTCACTTTAGCTAGAAACTCTTCCTCTGTTTTGATATTTAAGTAGGTTTCATATTGACCCGCGAATGAAGCGCCTTCTAAATCTTCCGAGGCAGATGAAGAACGCACGGCAACAGAGCGGTATGATTCTCTCAGCTTGTAAAAGGAATTTGTCAGCTCATGTTTCAGTTCATCTGAAAATGCTCCGGCGATGATCGCGCTCTCAATGCTTTCGCTTGTATCATGAATCTGGTTGTCCTCCATAAAACGGGCGAGTGCATTCGTCTGAATAATAAACCCGTCCGGAACAGGAAGACCGTGTTTGGTCAGTTTGATCAAATTCATGCCTTTTGCTCCAGCCAGCTGGCTGGACTCTTCTGCTTGGCGAAATAAAACAGAATACATATTTGAAACCCCTCTTTCCTTCATTTTGTTTTCTCTCTAGTTTTTTATGACGGAGCCTGTGTTCAAAAAATGATAGTGAACACTATCGTTCAATTGTAGGTTTTCAGGAAAATGCTGTCAAACTCAGAAAGTCCTAAATTAAATGAATAGTTAAGTTAGTTATATTATCATGAAAAATGCAGTTGAACTGGTGCTGTATGCCTATTTTCTTTTATTCTTTTAATCTGGCGGCGGGCATGCATTCATAAAAAAGTGCCGCTGATTGGATCAGCGGCACTCATGTAAATTAATATATGTTCTTACTTTATAGAATAAGTGAAATCATAGTTGCTTGTTGTGCTGTAGTCACCATCATGGGATTTCAGCCTCATGTACACACTTTCTTCGGGCTTAATCGAGGTGAGGTGAATGGAGTCCGTTCCACCTTGGCCATGATCTTCAGCCTTGATAACGATTGTCTTCTCGGGGGTCACATATTGTACTTCAAAATCGTAGTTTTTTCCGCTTGGAGAAGTAAACGAAGCGGACACATCATGCTCGTCAGCCGTTTTGTTTTTCCAAAGGAACCAATCTTCATCGGCAGCCGTCTGGAGCTTCCATCTATAATGATTATCCGGAAGAACTTCAAGTGCTGAACTTTTATTATCAGCTAAACCCGTGATTGCAGAAGCGGGTTGTGTTGCCATAAGGAGACCGGATAGTACAGCTGCTGTTGAAACATATGTAACGAACTTGAACTTCATATTTGTCACTCCCTGTCTATTTTTGTTTTAAACTGACCAGTTCTTACAACCATAATATAACTCTGCTTGTTTATCTTGTAAATCATTCCATTCTATTAATTATCATTGTTAGATCTATTGATGTTTCTCTTGGCCGGGACCAAAGTGCAGATATGATGATTGATTTAGGCTGAAAAAGGGTATGGTGTAGAAAGAGGGAACGATTGCACGATTGTCCGATTCTTCATTTTTTACTATAATCAGATCAGATGAAGAATCCTTGAGGAGGGTTTTTGTTGATTACAAAAGCCGTTTTTGCATTGTTTTTCCCTTTTATGCTCGTTGTTCTTTTTACAAGAGTCACCTTTAATCATTATGTGGCGATCGCTCTAACAGCTGCATTGCTGTTTGCCTCTTATTTGAAAGGCTATACAGAAACGTATTTTATTGTAGGATTGGATGTTGTATCTCTTGTGGCTGGCGGACTGTATATGGCCAAAAAAGCTGCTGAGAAAAAAGAAGAATAAAATCGGACATAATGAATATAACGACTGAATTCCTGCTTTTACGTTTTAAAAGCAGGTTTTTTATACATGAAAACAGCTGGAAATAAAAAACCACCGAACTTTAGTTCGTATTTTTAGTGATTTTGCATTCCATTGTGTTACTATATCTATAGGAAGATTTCGTTAAAGAAACGGAGGCTTATTTTGTGAAAGATCGCTTTGAGTTAGTCTCGAAATATCAGCCCCAGGGAGATCAGCCGAAAGCCATTGAAAAACTTGTAAAAGGAATTCAGGAGGGCAAGAAGCATCAGACTCTGCTGGGTGCGACAGGAACGGGCAAAACATTTACGGTGTCCAATTTGATTAAAGAAGTCAATAAGCCGACTCTCGTGATAGCCCATAACAAAACCCTCGCCGGACAGCTTTACAGTGAGTTCAAGGAATTTTTTCCGAACAACGCTGTCGAGTATTTTGTCAGCTACTATGATTATTATCAGCCGGAGGCGTATGTGCCTCAAACGGATACGTTTATAGAGAAAGACGCAAGTATTAATGATGAAATTGATAAACTGAGACACTCCGCTACATCTTCTTTGTTTGAGCGGAGAGATGTCATTATCATCGCGAGTGTGTCTTGTATATATGGCCTCGGTTCGCCTGAAGAATACCGGGAAATGGTCGTGTCACTGCGGCCTGAAATGGAAATCGAGCGCAACGAGCTGCTCAGAAAGCTTGTAGACATCCAATATGCCCGCAATGATATCGACTTTCAGCGCGGTACATTTCGTGTGCGCGGAGATGTCGTGGAAATCTTCCCGGCATCTCGTGATGAACACTGTGTAAGAGTTGAGTTTTTCGGAGATGAAATTGAACGGATCCGGGAAGTGGACGCCCTGACAGGAGAAATTCTCGGCGACCGCGACCATGTCGCGATTTTTCCGGCATCCCACTTCGTAACGCGGGCCGAGAAAATGGAGAAAGCGATTCAAAATATCGAGAAGGAGCTTGAGGAGCAGCTGAAGGTCATGCATGAAAACGGCAAGCTGCTTGAAGCGCAGCGTTTAGAGCAGCGGACAAGATATGACCTTGAAATGATGCGGGAAATGGGTTTCTGCTCCGGCATTGAGAACTATTCAAGACATCTGACGCTTCGGCCTCCGGGTTCAACGCCGTATACGCTTCTCGATTATTTCCCAGACGATTTTATGATCGTGGTAGATGAGTCGCATGTGACGATTCCTCAGGTGCGCGGCATGTTTAATGGAGACCAGGCGCGGAAACAGGTGCTCGTGGATCACGGCTTCCGTCTTCCGTCAGCGCTTGATAACCGTCCGCTCCGTTTTGAAGAGTTTGAAAAGCATATGCACAATATCGTGTATGTATCAGCAACGCCAGGGCCGTATGAGATTGAGCATACGGATGAAATGATCGAACAGATCATCCGTCCGACGGGGCTTCTTGACCCGCTTATTGATGTGCGCCCGATCGAAGGCCAGATTGATGACTTGATCGGCGAAATTCAAGCAAGAATTGAGCGGGATGAACGGGTGCTCGTGACAACCTTGACGAAGAAAATGTCAGAGGATCTCACCGATTATTTAAAGGAAATTGGCATTAAAGTAAACTATCTGCATTCAGAGATTAAGACGCTTGAACGGATTGAAATTATCCGCGACCTGCGCCTCGGCAAGCATGATGTGCTTATCGGCATCAACCTGCTGAGGGAAGGCCTCGATATACCCGAAGTATCCCTCGTTGCGATTTTGGATGCGGATAAGGAAGGCTTCCTTCGTTCGGAGCGTTCGCTTATCCAGACCATCGGACGGGCAGCAAGGAACTCTGAAGGCCGCGTCATTATGTATGCCGATAAAATAACGAAGTCTATGGAAATTGCGATTAATGAAACAAAACGCCGCCGCGAGCAGCAAGAGCGGTTTAATGAAGAGCACGGCATTACGCCGAAAACAATAAATAAAGAAATTCGCGATGTCATTCGTGCCACAGTAGCAGCTGAGGACAAAGCGGAATACAAAACAAAAGCCGCGCCGAAGCTGTCGAAAATGACGAAGAAAGAACGCCAGAAAGTCGTTGAACAGATGGAGCACGAAATGAAAGAAGCCGCCAAGGCGCTTGACTTTGAAAGAGCCGCGGAGCTTCGCGATTTACTTTTAGAGCTAAAAGCGGAAGGATGATGAACAAATGGCTATGGATCGGATAGAGGTGAAGGGAGCCAGGGCGCATAACCTGAAAAATATAGATGTAACAATTCCGAGAGATCAGCTTGTCGTTGTCACTGGTTTGTCCGGATCAGGGAAATCCTCCCTTGCCTTTGACACCATATATGCAGAAGGACAGCGACGATATGTTGAGTCTTTGTCTGCCTATGCCCGCCAGTTTTTAGGGCAAATGGATAAGCCGGATGTTGATGCAATTGAGGGGCTGTCTCCCGCCATCAGCATTGATCAGAAAACAACGAGCCGCAATCCGAGGTCTACTGTCGGTACGGTAACTGAGATTTATGATTATCTGCGTCTACTGTATGCGAGAGTAGGGAAGCCTCATTGTCCGGAGCACGGAATTGAGATTACATCGCAGACCATCGAGCAAATGGTGGACAGAATTCTGGAATATCCGGAACGGACAAAGCTTCAGGTACTGGCTCCGATTGTCTCGGGCCGAAAAGGCGCTCATGTCAAGGTGCTTGAACAGATCAGAAAACAAGGCTATGTCAGAGTCAGAATTGACGGCGAAATGGCTGAGCTTTCTGATGATATTGAATTAGAAAAGAATAAAAAGCATTCGATTGAGGTTGTCATTGACCGAATTGTAGTGAAAGAAGGCGTGGCAGCCCGTCTGTCAGATTCATTGGAAACGGCCCTCCGTTTAGGTGAAGGACGGGTCATGATTGATGTCATCGGTGAGGAAGAGTTGATGTTCAGTGAGCATCATGCCTGCCCGCACTGCGGATTTTCAATCGGCGAACTTGAGCCGCGGCTGTTTTCATTCAACAGCCCATTCGGAGCGTGTCCGACGTGTGACGGTCTCGGAATGAAGCTTGAAGTGGATGCGGATCTCGTCATCCCCAATCAAGATTTGTCATTGAAGGAGAATGCGGTCGCCCCTTGGACACCGATCAGCTCACAATATTATCCGCAGCTGCTTGAGGCGGTCTGCACCCACTACGGGATTGATATGGACGTGCCTGTAAAAGATCTGCCGAAGCATCAGCTGGATAAAGTGCTGTACGGCAGCGGAGATGATTTGATTTATTTCCGTTATGAAAATGACTTTGGGCAAATACGTGAAGGCGAAATTCAATTTGAAGGCGTATTGCGCAATATTGAAAGACGCTATAAGGAGACAAGCTCTGATTTTATCCGTGAACAAATGGAGCAGTATATGTCTCAGAAGTCTTGTCCTACGTGCAAAGGCTATCGGTTAAAGAAAGAGGCGCTTGCTGTACTGATTGACGGACGCCACATCGGAACAATTACCGAGCTGTCTGTCGGCAATGCACTTGCTTTCTTCAAAGGCCTTACCCTTTCTGAGAAGGATATGAAGATTGCCGATATGATCTTGCGCGAAATTGTGGAGCGCTTAAGCTTTCTGGACAAAGTCGGCCTTGATTACCTGACACTGAGCAGGGCCGCGGGAACATTGTCCGGGGGAGAGGCGCAGCGCATCAGGCTGGCGACGCAAATCGGCTCGCGCTTATCCGGTGTGCTTTATATTTTAGATGAGCCGTCTATCGGCCTGCATCAGCGTGATAACGACCGCTTGATCAGCGCCCTGAAAAACATGAGAGACCTTGGGAACACGCTGATTGTTGTCGAACACGATGAGGACACGATGATGGCAGCCGATTATTTAATTGATATTGGGCCCGGAGCTGGCATTCACGGCGGACAGGTGACATCTGCGGGCACGCCGGAAGAAGTGATGGGAGATCCAAACTCATTAACGGGCAGCTATTTATCAGGGAAAAAGTTCATCCCATTGCCTCCTGAAAGAAGAAAGCCGGACGGCCGTTACATTGAGATTAAAGGCGCTGCAGAAAACAACCTGAAAAAAGCAAATGCCAAGTTCCCGCTTGGAACGTTCACAGCGGTTACAGGGGTTTCCGGATCAGGAAAGAGTACCCTCGTTAATGAAATTTTGCACAAGGCGCTGGCGCAAAAGCTTCATAAAGCGAAAGCGAAGCCCGGCAGCCACAAAGAAATTAAAGGCTTGGATCATTTAGACAAAGTCATTGACATTGACCAGGCGCCAATCGGAAGAACGCCGAGATCCAATCCTGCGACATACACCGGTGTGTTTGATGACATTCGTGATGTATTTGCACAGACAAATGAAGCAAAGGTACGCGGCTATAAAAAAGGCCGTTTCAGCTTTAACGTGAAGGGCGGGCGATGTGAAGCCTGCCGCGGAGACGGGATTATAAAAATTGAAATGCACTTCCTTCCTGACGTATACGTTCCGTGCGAGGTGTGCCACGGCAAACGCTATAACCGGGAAACGCTTGAAGTGACGTACAAAGGAAAAAGCATCTCTGATGTGCTTGATATGACGGTTGAAGATGCTCTTTCTTTCTTTGAAAATATCCCAAAAATCAAGCGTAAGCTCCAAACCCTTTATGATGTCGGTTTAGGTTATATTACGCTCGGCCAGCCGGCAACGACCTTGTCGGGCGGAGAAGCGCAGCGCGTGAAGCTCGCATCGGAGCTGCACAAACGGTCAACAGGGCGCACGCTCTACATTTTAGATGAACCGACGACAGGTTTGCACGTCGACGATATCGCCAGACTTCTTGTCGTGCTTCAGCGTTTGGTGGACAATGGAGATACAGTACTCGTCATTGAGCATAATCTAGATATCATTAAGACGGCAGATTATATTGTGGATCTGGGGCCAGAAGGCGGAGCCGGAGGCGGAACCATTGTCGCGTCGGGAACGCCTGAGGAAATCACTGAAGTGGAAGAATCGTATACAGGCCGTTATTTGAAGCCTGTTATGGAGCGTGACAAAAAACGCATGAAATCGCTCTTAGAAGCGAAAGAAACGGCTACATCTTAAAACCATCTATTTAGAGAGAGTTCAGCTTGTCAGCAAGTCCATCCTTGGGCTTAGCAGGCAAGCTTTTCTTATGGCATAACGGAAAAAGATAATATTTGTGTGATCGTTTCAATTTTTAATGGGTAAAATTTCTTTGGAAAAAAACCTAAACATTTACAAAGCGCTGTCGATATATGAATTGAGGGGCGGATGATGTTTTCCATATTGAGCAAAAAAGCCCTATTAAGGGATTTGAAGGTATCCTTATAACAGGGTCTACATAAGTTAGAAGCTTTACTGGAATCGCAGTCGCCAGAAATCAAAGAAAAGGAAGTCTTTGATTTCAAAAACATATACACATGGAGGTATTTTACACATGAGAATTAACCACAATATCGCAGCGCTTAACACACTAAACCGTTTGTCTTCAAACAACAACGCGAGCTCAAAAAACATGGAGAAACTTTCTTCAGGTCTTCGTATTAACCGTGCAGGAGATGACGCAGCGGGTCTTGCGATCTCTGAAAAAATGAGAGGACAAATCAGAGGTCTTGAAATGGCTTCTAAAAACTCTCAAGACGGAATCTCTCTTATCCAAACAGCTGAGGGTGCATTAACTGAAACTCATGCGATCCTTCAACGTATGCGTGAACTTACTGTTCAAGCAGGAAACACAGGTACGCAAGATGCTACTGACCTTCAAGCGATCCAAGACGAAATGGACTCTTTAATTGAAGAGATCGGTGGGCAAGATGGAAGTAAAGGTATTGCGGACCGTACGCAATTTAACGGTAAAAACCTGTTAGACGGTTCTTTTTCAGAAGCAAGCGGTAAAAAGCTTACATTCCAAATTGGAGCGAATGGCGGACAGCAGTTAAGTGTAAACATTGAGAGCATGAAAGCTGCTGACATAGGTTCAGACACTATTAAAATCAAAGATATTAAAGTAACAGATTTCACAACTAATTCATTTGACGATCAACTTGGAGCTATCGACGCAGCAACGAATCAAGTATCTGCTCAACGTGCTAAACTTGGTGCGGTACAAAACCGTCTAGAGCACACAATCAACAACCTTGGTGCTTCTTCTGAAAACTTAACAGCTGCTGAGTCTCGTATCCGTGACGTTGACATGGCTAAAGAGATGAGCGAGTTCACAAAGAACAATATTCTTTCTCAAGCTTCTCAAGCGATGCTTGCTCAAGCGAACCAACAGCCTCAAAACGTACTTCAATTGTTACGTTAATTTCTGAACGGCTATCTCTTTCTGATAGTCACAGCTTGCCGACAGGAGTCCATTAACTGGATGTGCCGGCAGGCTTTTTTTGTTACAATCATTTTGTGACAGCCAAAATCACTTGTTTCCTCAAAACAAAAAAGGCAAGATCTTGTCATCTAACCTTTAGCTTTGTTTCAGTTATAATGAATGTAACTTTTTCCGCAATTACAAAGTCTTCTTATACAGCTGCTTGCTTACACTCATTAAATCTTGAACAATATGCGTATTGCTGCTGTCGAGCAGCACTTTTATATATTGAATATCGTGAGAGATCGGAAAAGGTCCGTGAATCTGTTCTAGCTCGGCGATCATTTCACGATTCATTCTTTTTTGTTCATGAATCAGCTTTAACACCGATTCTTGTGTTACTGTATAGTCACTGGGATCTTTCTCCATTGCTTGTCCAGCCTCCTTGATTGCCGTAAGCTTTTTACATATTGTAATCGGTACAGCGGAAAGATTCTACTTCTAAAACTTTTTAAAATCCAATTTCCGTAAATCGGAGCATGTCTAAAGAATGAATTTGAAACCTTCAACAGGTTTTAAACGTATGAATAAGTAAAATGTCCCTGATCTTTTGTCATGGGCAATTACAATAGGAGTGTGGAATGAATTGAACCGTAATCAAGCTATTATTGCATCACTTTGTTATTTTAGTGTGTTCATTGCGCCAATCATTGTGCCGATCGTCGCTTATTTTGTTGTAAATGAGAAAGAAACTAAACGCCATGCGATACGTTCTCTTATTTCTCACATTGTTCCTTTTGTCGGCTGGCTGGTCCTTTTTATTGCTTTTCTTGGCGGAGCCGTAGCGATTGATGGAGACAGCCTGCTGCCTGTATTTGTGATCATAGCGGGAGCGGTTATTTATTTCTTAGTTGTTATCGGCATTATCATTTGGAATGTGATTCAGGGTATTAAGGTACTGCGTGCAGCATAAGTAGACAATGGGGAGGAGATCGCAATGAAGCAAGAAAAGGAACGAATCCTTAAGCTCGTGGAGGAAGGAAAGCTTACAGCACAAGAGGCTTTGACACTGATTGAAAAGCTTGACAGCGACTACAAGGAAAAGGAAGAAAAAATCACAGCGCTCTCAGTTCATGTACATGACGAGGAAGAGCCGTTTTCAGCAGCAAAAAAAGAAAGCAGTAAGCCGTCTTTAGGAGCCAAGCTGTTTGACTGGATTGATTCTGCTGTAAAAAAGGTCAAGGAAGTTGACCTTGATTTGAACTTTGGCCATGCGTATGATGTTCAGCACATCTTTCAATTTAAAGATACTGACTTTTCAAGTGTCGAACTTCAGATCGCCAACGGCAGTGTGAATATCGTCCCATGGGAAGACGAGGATATCAGAGCGGAATGCCAGGCGAAGGTATATCGCGCTGACAGCCAGGATGCGGCGAGACATGCATTTCTTCAGCATATTGAATGTGAAATCAAAGGAAATAAGTTTTTTATCCGTACTGAGAAGAAAACGATGAAAACGAATGTGACTTTGTATATTCCCCAGAAGGAGTATGATAAGATTCGGGTGAAGCTGTTTAATGGCCCGGTCAGAGGGGAACATTTACATGTAAAAGAGTTCTCGGCGAAAACGACAAACGGCGTGCTGTCGTTCTCGCATTTAACAGCTGAAAAAGCCATAGCTGAAACAGCTAACGGGCAAATTAAGCTTGCCGGCCACAGCTGCGGCACGATAGAAGCGGAAACCATTAACGGATTGATTGATCTCCGCGGGAGAAGCGAATCCATTGACGTTCAAAGCTTTAACGGAAATATTGCAATTAACGTAACAGAATCGGACTGCCGCTCCATTTATACCAAAACGACGACTGGAAATGTAGAGCTTGCGATTCCGGACGATCTTGCAGTGAAGGCGGAACTCAAAAGCAATCTGGGTTCGCTGTCCCATGAATTAATGGATGTTGAGATGCTGAAAGAAAAAAATGATACCATTCAAAAAGAAATGATGTTCACTTCAAATCAGGCACATGATCAAAACATCACCGTCTTCTCAGAATCATTAACAGGCGCCATCAAACTAAAGTACTCACAGAGGTGATCGAATGAATAGGCTTTATCGTTCAGAAAAAAACAAGAAAATGGCCGGCGTCATCGGCGGTCTTGCGGAATATTTCAACTGGGACGCATCGCTCCTCAGAGTCATAACTGTCATTTTAGCTGTTATGACAAGTGTTATCCCTGTTTTGCTTATTTATATCATTTGGATTTTTATCGTCCCGTCAGAAAGGGATATGAAATGACATGGTAAAATGGGCAGTCAGCATTTTGGTAAATGCATTGTTATTAATCGTTATCGATGGATACATTGACTCCATCCATATCAGCAGCATCGGGGCAGCGATTATCGCCAGCCTCATTTTATCAATCTTAAACGTGCTGATTAAACCGCTTTTGATTATCTTTACACTGCCAGTCACGATGGTGACGCTTGGTCTCTTCTTGTTTGTGATTAACGCCATCACGCTGATGATGACCGCGTCCATTATGGGTGACAGTTTTCAAATTGACGGCTTTGGCACAGCGATATGGGCATCCGTCATCCTGTCGGTGTTCCATTTGCTGATTCAAAAAGGCATTTTAGAGCCGCTGCGAAAGAAATAAAAAAGCTGCCATACAGAAGGCAGCTTTTTTTACATGTGGTGTTTTTTTTGTTTAACGCGCTTCTGCGGCGGATACATTTGAGGCAGAAGGCAAAAGCCCAATGCGGCAAATACAAGGCCTAAGAAGCCAAAGGACATGGCAGACGGCATCATGGTGAGCAGATAGGCAGATATCATCGGACCTGCCGCCATGCCTGTGTATCTGATAAAGTTGAAAATTCCGATTGCACTCCCTCTGTTGTGTTCAAATTCATTGGTGATCATTGTGGAGTACAAGGGAGGAATGACCCCCATCGAGATGCCAAACAGTGCCAGTGTAAGAGCCATGAGAACGAGAGAAACGGAATGTGTAACGGCGAACAACATGATACTGCAGGCCGCGACCGCATTGCTGCCGATAAACAATGTGTTCAGCGAGATTTTTGCCTGTATTCTTTTAAACAAAAACGTACCTGCGATCGTGCTTAGCGCCAGTGGCAAATATAACAATCCTGCTATGCTCACTTCAATATGATAATGCTCCGTCAGTAATATCGGGAGGTAGACGATCACCGCAAAATAAATGAAAAAGAGGACAAAACTTAAGGCCAAAATGACGTTTCCTGTTCGATTTGTAAATATTGATTTGTAATGAGTGAACACATTGCCTTTGGTTTGCTGCTTAGATCCTGCGGGAGAGTCCTTAGGAAAAATCATGCTGTTTGCAACCAGCATAACGACAGAGATGGCCGTGAGCATCCAGAAGATCCCTTCGTATCCGGCTGCTCCGCCTATGAATCCGCCGAGGACAGGGGCGACAGCCGGCGCGGCGGAAAGGAGCATTTGATACGTTCCCATCGCACTCCCGCGTTCACTGCCTGTAAAAAGCTGTCCGATCGTTGTGGCAGCAATGAGAGGCAGTGCTGCGGACCCGGCAGCCTGTATCATTCTGAATATCAGAAACAAAGTAAAGTCAGTGGTCACCGCACAGCCGATGCTGGCTGCTGCCGTTGCCAGAATTCCGGCAATCAAGACAAACCGCGCGCCTTTAAAATCGATGATGGTCCCTAATATAATTTGCATAATCGCTGTCACAATCATAAAGACGGAGACTGACAGATTCACCATTGCTGCAGAAACATGGAACGATTCTTTAATGATCGGGATTATAGGTGAATAAATGTTTTGGCTTAAAGATGCAAAAAATGCGCTGAAGCAAACAATGTATAAGATCAATACCGCTTTTGATTTCATTTGAGCCATAAAGAATACACCGCCTTTTGTTTACTTTACAGGTTTGTCCGGAGTCCCATCGGTTTGTTCTGCTTCAAGTGTAGACGTCAGCTGCTCTAAAAATTTCAATACAGCATTTTGCTCATCTTGTGAAAACGAATCGAGGAATTGGTAAAAGGCCAGCTCCTTTTTTTTATGCAGTTTCTCATGCAAGTCGAAAATCCGTTTGCCTTTACGGGTTAATTTGAAATACACTTCTTTTTTGTTATCTGTCAGCTGATAGCTGTTAATGAATTCTTCCGTGATCAATTTTGTGCTGATTTTCGTTACATTCGCTTTTGATAAGTTCATTTTTTTTGCGATCCCCGCATTGTTAATGGGCTCATGCTTGCCGATGCAGTCAATGACATGAATGCTTGTCATGTTTTTAGGGATATCGATCACATCCTCTTCTGCGGCCTCCTTAAAAAATTGCTGAAGTGAAGTGTTTGCTTTTTGTTCATTAAGGTGCAGCAGTCTCACATATATGTCGTATATCATCTGCTTTGTCAAATCAGACATAGGCTACCTTCTTTCTGAGGAATAATAGTTTACGATGAAACAATAAATAAAATTGTTTACTGGTGAACGATTTAATTTTATCTTTTCTTACTTTCGTTGTCAATTGCTGATGTTTAAACTTTATCCGGTGTTATGTCATGCTGAACAGGAGTGTAAAAAGTGTGTGAAAAATGTGACATTTACATTTATTTCAAAAAAATAGGTACTATTCATATTGACGGGTGGAACGATAAGGGATAAAATGACTAATGTTTACTAGTAAACATTGATCATGATATGAATAATGAAAAAGAAGTTTTAAATCTTAAAATAATTCACTTGGAAACTTTAAGTGCTGCCTGCCATTCGTCTTGTTCAGTTGTGCCAGTTATTCCATCTCATTTTTGAGGGTGATGACTTAAAGCGGGATAAGTTTTTAGAGGTGAATGAGATGACCGAAATGGTGACGGAAAGAAAGCCTGTAGATTTTACTGCTGAGTCACTGACACAAAACTGCAGAGAAATATTTGAACGGCGCCGGCATGTTTTGGTGGGGATCAGCCCATTTAACAGCAGGTTTTCTGAGGATTATATTTACAGATTGATTGGATGGGCAACGGCTGAATTTAAAAGCGTTTCCGTTTTGCTTGCGGGACATGAGGCGGCTAATCTTCTTGAAGCGCTCGGAACTCCCAGAGGCAAAGCTGAGCGAAAAGTAAGAAAAGAGGTATCACGAAACAGAAGATTTGCAGAAAGGGCTCTTGCGGCTCATGGCGGGGATCTGAAAGCGATTCATACATTTTCTGATTTTACAGAAAATAAAGCCTATCAGCTGATGAGACAAGAAGTTGAACATGCGTTTTTTGAGCAGCCTCATTTTCGGCATGCTTGTTTGGACATGTCTCGTGAAGCGATGATCGGGCGTGCACGCGGCATCGGTTTGATGATGGAAGAAGTCAGTGAGGATATGCTGAATTTAGCTGTGGAATATGTCATTGCTGAGCTGCCGTTTTTTATCGGAGCTCCGGATATTCTTGAGGTGGAAGAGACGCTCCTTGCTTATCATCGTCCGTGGAAGCTTGGTGAGAAGATCAGTAACCATGAATTTTCTATTCGCATGCGGCCTAATCAAGGGTATCTCATTGTGCAGGAAACGGCGCAGATGCTTTCTGAAACACGGATCACATCTGAAGGATGATAGGGGGAGTAAACATGAATCAATCAATTAAGTTGTTTAGTGTGCTTTCTGATCAATTTCAAGAAAATCCATATGCTTATTTTTCACAGCTGCGGGAGGAAGATCCTGTTCATTATGAAGAGTCGATAGACAGTTATTTTATCAGCCGCTATCATGATGTCCGCTATATCCTTCAGCATCCGGATATTTTTACGACAAAATCACTTGTTGAGCGTGCTGAACCGGTCATGCGCGGCCCTGTGCTGGCCCAAATGCATGGGAAAGAACACTCCGCAAAAAGAAGAATTGTAGTGAGAAGCTTTGTCGGGGACGCATTGGATCATCTGTCTCCATTCATTAAGCAAAATGCAGAAAACTTATTAGATCCTTATCTAGAAAAAGGGAGAATCGATCTCGTCAATGATTTTGGAAAGACGTTTGCGGTGTGTGTCACGATGGACATGCTCGGACTGGATAAAAGAGATCATGAAAAAATCGCTGAGTGGCACAGCGGAGTTGCCGATTTTATTACGAGTATCTTTCAGACTCCTGAAGCGCGGGCGCATTCTTTATGGTGCAGCGAACAACTTTCCGATTACTTGATGCCGGTCATCGAGGAACGCCGCGTCAATCCGGGATCAGATTTAATTTCCATCCTGTGTACGTCTGAATATGAAGGCATGGCGATGTCGGACAAGGATATATTAGCACTGATTCTCAATGTGCTGTTAGCCGCAACGGAACCGGCAGATAAGACGCTGGCGCTGATGGTATATCATTTGCTCAACAATCCCGAGCAGATGAATGATGTTTTGGCTGACCGTTCATTGGTGCCGAGAGCCATTGCGGAGACGTTGCGTTATAAACCGCCGGTTCAGCTGATTCCGCGGCAGCTGTCCCAAGATACGGTGGTCGGCGGTATGGAAATCAAAAAGGATACGATTGTTTTTTGTATGATCGGAGCAGCTAACCGGGACCCGGAAGCGTTTGAACATCCTGACGTGTTTAATATTCATCGGGAAGATCTCGGCATCAAGAGCGCTTTTAGCGGCGCAGCCCGGCATCTCGCTTTCGGATCTGGCATCCATAACTGTGTAGGAGCAGCTTTTGCCAAAACCGAAATCGAGATTGTAGCCAATATTGTGCTGGATAAGATGCGGAATATCAGGTTAGAGGAAGGTTTTCGTTATGCTGAGTCCGGTCTGTATACACGCGGACCCGTCTCACTTCATATTGCGTTTGACAGGGCTCAATAAGATTGAAAGGTCTCTCCCATCGGGTGAGGCTTTTTTTACATATGTTTGACCCACAAGTTGAAAAACGCAGTCACCGTTTTTAAATCATCAATTGAAAATTCATTGAAGAGCTGTTTGTATTGCTCCTTTGCTTTTTCATGAAGCTGTTCATGTAATGCCGCCAGTTCTCTGCCGCTTTCAGTTAACGTATAAAAAATTTCTTTTTTGTTGCCGGGTTTTTTGGTCACTGTGATGATATTGTGTTTCAACAAAGCTTGAACTGCTTTTGAAACAGCTGCTTTTGAGATGTGTAAGCGGGATGCTAAGAAGCTGTTGTTCACATTTTGGCTGGTATGTATACAGGAAACAATGTGAAGCTGGGTCAATGTCCAGTCTTTTTTGAGGTGTTCGAGATGTGCTGAGGACATGCCGCGGGATGGTATTTGCACCTTTTGCCAGACGCGTTTATCCCTTTTTAATGCGAATTGTTGTATAGCTTGAAATAATTCATCATGAATACTGTTGTCCATCAATCTGCCTCTCTGATTTAATTGTTAACTGGTTAACTATCCTCAGTTTACTGGGTAATAGTGGAATTTTCAAGAGGCAGACGCTTTTTTGTTCTTTTTGCACAAAAATTAACTCATAAGCTTTCCTGTTCAGACGCAAAATACGTGAAAAGGGAGGTGTTTTGATGAGGAAATACACAGTTATCGCTTCTTTGTTCTTGTCTTTTCTTTCAGTTTTGTCTGGCGGCCATCATGAATCGAAAGCTTTCCCTGTTATAAAGCAGGAACCATTCCAAACGCCTCATTACATACCCTTGCTTGAAAATCCTCCTCAAATCGATGTGAAAGCTGAAATGAAAAGCAATCTGATGATTGAGGCTCAAGTGCGTGACAATGAGTATCAAGCATTTTCTGCCTTTCTTTTTTATAAACAAAGTAATGAGCTGGGCTACAAAATGGTGCCGATGGACCCGACACCCGGAGCGATTCACAAGTTTTTGGCGCAAATTCCGAAACGATTGATTTGGAACAGCGAGCTTGAGTATTACATTGTGATTTCCAATGGGAAGCAGCGGGTCGAGTCGGAGACGAAGAAACTGAAACTTGAAGGATATCAGGCTGATCTCGCCCATATTCCGGAGCTTCTGATCACAGAGCTAGCGGTTGATACGAAGAACACGGGACGTGCAGACGGTTATGAATTTATAGAGATTTATAATACGACTGACAGAACGATTGATTTTAAAGACTATCATATCCGTTACCGCTATCCGAAAGAAGGGCCTGACTCCGATCTGATTTGGAGACCGGATGAAAGGATCACCATTCCATCCGGCGAAACTTTTGTGGTTTGGCTGAAGCCTGTCGGGCATCCAGAATTAACGGCGGAGGATTTCAATCGATATTACCAGACACAATTAACGGAAGGGAAAAATCTCGCGGTATTAGAAGAGACAGAGGGGATGGCCAATACTAGGCCGCGGTCAGTTGTGATATCAACGAATACAGGAAAAGATATTTCGGTTGCGCATTATCGGAAACATGCGCTGCGCCGGCTGTCATCTGTGCTTTACAAGTATCCGCTGGACGGAACCGCAGAACTTCTCAATATCTCAATCGGAGAAAAAAATCCGTCCCCGGGAACGGTATTACAGGCGCAAGTTCCTGAGCAGAAACGAAAAATTAAGCTTGATAAAGAAAAGCCGGTCATTGAGGATTTGACTGACCGCAAGCCTGTTCGCCCTGCTGAAAGCATTGAGCTGCGGGCTGATATACGGGACCGCAGTCTTGTGAAAACAGCGGCCTTCTACTATCGGACAGATGAAAACAAACCGTTTAAGCGCATTCTCGCTGAAAAAGACCGCAACGACAATCTCTACCATTATATTGTGTATTCGCCTGAATTGATCGGGAAGGATCAGCTTGAGTATTACGTGGCAGCAGGGGACGGAATCAATGAGGCGAGAACGCCGGTCAAAATGATTGACATTAAACAAACAAGCAAATCGCACGGTTTGCGGATGAACATTGAAAACAGAGACACGCTATCGGGAACTCAGTTTCTCAAAGCGACAACAGACGGGCGCACTAACAGCATTAAGCTGTGGATAGACGGAAAAAAACAAGTGACAGAGCCCGCTATGGAAAAAGAAGTGTATTTTGCGTTCGATACGAGAAAAACGAATCTTTACTTTAAAAACGCGGTAACGATGGAAGGCAAAGTGTTAAAGGTATTTGATGATACAACAAATAAATACCGCACCTATTCTGTTCCCTTACCAGAGTTGCTGCTCCGTAAAGGGAAGCAGCTGCAGCGTATTACGATACGATCAGGTTCAAAGGTGTCTCCATTTGATACGGCTGAAAACCGTGATGATTTCTTAGTCAAAAACGCCCGATTGGTGTTATCGGATGGGACGGTGATCAGGGATCAGAGGGTTTCTCCTGAGAAGGAACTCTTTATTGGAGATAATCAGCGCTCGAATAAAAGCTGGCAATTTCAATTCAATCTTCCTGACGGACTGTTTACGTCACAGTTGCTGAAGTGGGATACATCAAAGCTTTCTGAAGGCGCTCACCATATTCAAGCAAGCGACGGCAAGGAAAAAGTAAGCTTGGTTGTGCGTGTAGATAATTCGGGGCCGCATATCGAGCCGAATATCACCGAGGGACAAACGTACAAAGGAAACCTCATCCTGCAGGCGGATATGTATGATAAATGGAGCAAAATTGAGGAAGCGGAGGCGTCTTTAGATGGTGAGAGCATTACACTTCCCTATCATACGTCATCTTCTGAACTTTTGCCGGGAAAACATTCTCTAAAAATAACCGCAACGGACCTCGCGGGCAATAAAACAATCATTGAGCGGACGTTTAAAACAGAACGTGAGCATCCGGATCAGCCGGAGGTCATAGACAGCGAAGCCGATACGCATAGGGCTAAGCTTTCTGTGCGGGTGAAGGATCCGACGGATGACCCCATGGATGTTGCTTTTTATAGAGGATTTCAATATACAGCACGAAACAATGTGAAAATATTCAAGCACGCGTCACTGACTGAACCGCCGAAAAGCTTTGTGCCGGAAAGCGAGACCCCCTTTACGAATAAAGAATTGGAGCGGGTATCTGCTGCTGACGGAAAAACAGTATCGACAGAAAAGAAGGAGCTTTTCCCTTATCATCGCTTTGAAGTGACGGTTGATCCGTCAGTTGATGAGAATGACTTGGCGGAAGCGGTCTGGAAGGGAAGTTCTTTGCCGGGAAGAAAGGTGACGATGTATGCTTGGAATTATCGGACAAAAGAGTGGCAGCCGGTTGACAGCTTCGTTGCCAAGGATCACAAACCGTTTACGCTGAAGGCGTCAGTAATCGCCTCCGATTTTGTGCGGAAGTCGAAGATGAATGTGATTGTCCAGGATGAAATTCCTCCTGCGAAGGATATGTACACATTTGCCTGGATGTCCGATACGCAGTATTACGCGGAAAGCTATCCGCATATTTTTGATAAACAGACCGCATGGATCAAAAGTAATCAAAAGCAGCTCAATATCAAATATGTGTTTCACACGGGTGATATTGTAGATGATTCTGCCGATATCAGACAGTGGAAAAACGCTGATCGGTCAATGTCTGTTCTGGATAAAAGCGGGATTCCTTACGGCGTGCTGGCAGGTAACCACGATGTCGGGCATAAGGACGGCTCCTACAGGGCGTTTGGCAAATACTTTGGCAGTCATCGTTTTGATAAAAAATTGCATTATGGCGGTTCTTATAAAAATAACCGCGGACATTATGACTTAATTTCGAGCAACGGCAATGATTATATCATGCTGTACATGGGATGGGGCATTACGGATGAAGACATCGCGTGGATGAATCAAGTGCTGAAGAAGCATCCTGACCGGATGGCTGTTTTAGCTTTTCATGAGTATTTGCTGGTCAGCGGAAACAGAAGCCCGATCGGAGAGAAGATATTCAAAAAAGTCGTGAAGCCGAATCCGAATGTGGTGATGGTGTTAAGCGGGCATTATCATAGTGCGATGAGAAAAACTGATGAACTTGATGATGATGGTGATGGAAAACCGGATCGCCTCGTGCATCAAATGCTGGCCGATTATCAGGGCGGGCCAGAAGGCGGGCAAGGGTATTTGCGTTTGCTGCAGTTTGACCAGGCGAATGATATGGTGCATGTGTCGACGTACTCTCCGCATTTACAAGATAAAAACTACTATGATACGGATACCTACGGCAACAAGGATGAGTTTTCGCTTTCGCTTGATTTGAAGCCGAGGGTCAAAAAGGTGGAAACCGATTATTTTGAATGTAATGTATATACCAATGAAGAGCTCGGAAAACGGGAGCAAGTGAAGAGCGGGGATACCGCTGAATTCCGCTGGGATGATCTTGAACCGCACTCTGTTTATTATTGGTACACCATTGTGGAAGACAGCTTTAACGGCAAAACGAAATCACCGATCTGGAAGTTCAAGACGAAAAAAGAGACATATCGTCCGGCGCCAGACCAGTTAGATTTTCGCCATGTCTCCAATCCTTAAAAAGGGTTGGAGATTTTTTTATGAAAGCCGATCCATATAGTGGACAAATGTATAACGGTCGCCTCTGTATACTGATTTTGCATGTTCAAAAGCAGTTCCGTTCTGTAAATACGTTGTTCGTTTGATTAACAGGACAGGCGCCCCTTTTTGAATGCCAAGGATGCTTGCTTCTTTCGATGTTGCAGCGCTTGGTTCAAGCTCCTGTTTTGCACGGGAAATCGGGATGCTGTTGTACTTTTCAATATGCTCGTAAATCGACGACTGAAAATGCGATTCGTTTAATTCACCCGCAAGCTCAAACGGAATATGCGAGGATTCAATCGCCATTGGAATATCATTTGCCAGCCGCACTCGAGTGATTTTATGGATAGGAGAGGGATGCCCGCAGCCTAATAAAGCTGCGAGCTCCTCAGTTGACTCAATTAGCTGATAGTCAATGAGCCTGCTGCCCGGTGTCATCCCGCGGCTTTTCATATCCTCGGTAAAGCTTGTAAGCCCTTGGAGTGCTTGTTCCATTTTTGGCTTGCTGACAAAGGTGCCCCGTCCTTTCAGGCGATAAAGAAAGCCTTCATTGACTAAATTAGAAAGCGCCTGGCGAACCGTCATCCGGCTGATTCCGAATTGTTCGGCATATTCACGCTCGGAGGGAAGAGGCATATCCGGCTGCAGCTCTCCGCTCTTAATTTGGGCTTTTAATTGCTCCATAATCTGATAATAAATCGGAATAGGCGATTGTTTATCGATATTCATAAGTCAGCATGTTCCTTTCAAGGTCTTAATGCCGCGGCTTCACGATCAATCAAAATCGTAACATCGGGGTGCAGGTGCAAAGCCGATGCTGGGAAATCTTCGCTTACGTCTCCTTCTAACAGCTTTCTCGCAGCTTCCGCTTTGCTTTTGCCGGAAATAAGCAGCAGAATGCGCTTGCTTGAGAGAATCGTCTGGATTCCCATTGTGAGTGCTTTTTTCGGCACACTGTCTATTGAAGAAAAATATCTGGCATTCGCCTGGCGGGTTTGTTCATTTAATGTCACAACGTGTGTTCGCGACTTGAAAGGCGTTCCCGGTTCGTTGAAGCCGATATGTCCGTTTCGGCCGATGCCGAGAAGCTGAATGTCAGTGCCGCCAATGGATTCGACTAGTTGTTCGTACCGCCTGCATTCGGCTTCCAGGTCGTCTGCATTTCCATTGGGAATAAAATGCCGGCTTGGCTGGCTGTCGATATGCTGAAAAAAACGAGAATTCATATAGTAGTGATAGCTGTTCGGATCATCGCTTGAAAGTCCGGCGTATTCATCCAAATTAACCGTGGTGACGTTTTTAAATGAAAGATTCTCAGTTTGGTGCAGGCGGATCAGCTCGCGATACGTGCCTTCCGGTGTGCCGCCTGTTGCTAAACCGAGAACGGCGTCAGGTTTTTCCTTGATTGTGTCTGCCGCTATTCTGGCTGCTTTTTGGCTTAGCTCTTCATATGTTTGGCATTCAACTACTTTCATATCTGGTCAGCCTCCTTGGATATAAATGCAATGTTTCCGCGGCAGATGGTGAGAATCACCTCGCAATCACTGCTGACAATCACAAGATCCGCATCTTTTCCCTCTGTCACACTCCCTTTTCGGTCAAAGATGCCCAGCTGTTTGGCCGCGTTTGCAGAAGTTATATTAGCTATATCCATCCAAGAGCAATTTGTAAACTCACGCATATGCCGTGCGCCTTCGTTCATTTTGAGGATCGAACCGGCAAGTGTTCCGTCGGAAAGAAGAGCTGTCTTTCCTCTTACCGTCACACTTTGGCCGCCGAACTCGTATACACCATCTTTCAGGCCTTTTGCCCTCATGGAATCGGTAATTAAAATGAGCTTGCTGCTGCCTTTTGCCAAAAAAGCAAGCTTTGCCGCTAAAGGATGGGAGTGGATGCCGTCAGCGATAAGCTCTGTCACAAACCCATCATGGGCTAGCGCCGTTCCGATCACTCCGGGCTCTCGGTGATGAAACGGGCTCATCGCGTTGTAAAGATGGGTCATATGGCTCGCGCCTGCTTTCGCGGCCTCCGACAGTAATGCGGAGTCGGCATCTGTGTGCCCCATCGACGCGATAATCGATTCGTCTTTCAAATAGCGGATCAGTTCAAAATGCTGATCCTCCTCTGGCGCAAGTGTGACGATTTTGATCAGTCCGCCCGCCTCCTGCTGCCATTTTTTGAAAAGCGCAACATCCGAAGGCCTGATCCATTCCTTTGGCTGTGCTCCGGCTCTTTTAGGTGAAACAAAGGGCCCCTCCAAATGAATGCCGAGCAGTTCCGCGCCTAATAAAGAGGATTCTTCAGCTGCTTTCCAATCTCTTGCATTCACCAAAGCTTGGGAAATGTGCCCATGTTCCTGGGTAATGGTTGTTGCTAAAAAGCTCGTCGTGCCTTCTTCTGGAAGTCTTGAGGACATGGTGTCGAGGGCGGAAAAGCTTGCATCCATCGTATCTGCGCCATAGCCGCCGTGAATATGAATGTCAATCATCCCGGGAAGCAAAACGGAATCTGCCGGTGCTTGAATCTCTTTTGAGTAAGACTCTTTAGGCCGTTCTGTTGAAACTGTGCTGATTTTTCCGCCATTGATTCCGACATAGCCATTTTTGATTACTTCATTTTCTGTCACGATCGCGATGCCTTTGATAAGAAGACTTTTTGCCATAGGTGATCCGCCTTTCTGGAATATGAATACATTTATTTTACCCCTTTTCAGACTAGTGATCTAGACCAGCTGAGGTGTTTTCCCGTCTTTTATAAAATCTGTTTTAGGTTCAAGCCCGAAAGTGATAAAATGAAAGTATTGTGAGCAAGCTCGGGGCAGCCCGGAACAGGAGGAACATATCGTGGCAAAGGTTCGCACAAAAGACGTAATGGAACAGTTCAATTTGGAATTAATCAGCGGAGAAGAAGGGGTTAACCGTCCGATTACAATGAGTGACTTATCAAGACCAGGCATTGAAATTGCCGGATATTTTACATATTATCCGAGAGAGCGCGTGCAGCTTCTCGGAAAAACAGAGCTTTCTTTCTTTGAACAGCTGCCGGAAGAGGATAAAAAGCAGCGAATGGATTCTCTGTGCACTGATGTAACACCAGCTATTATTCTTTCCAGAGATATGCCTATCCCGCAGGAGCTGATTGACGCTTCCGAGAAAAACGGCGTGCCTGTCCTCAGATCGCCGCTGAAAACGACAAGGCTGTCAAGCCGTTTAACCAATTTTCTTGAGAGCCGTCTGGCGCCTACTACAGCGATTCATGGCGTTCTTGTCGATATTTACGGTGTCGGCGTGCTAATTACGGGAAAAAGCGGCGTCGGGAAAAGTGAAACCGCACTGGAGCTTGTGAAAAGGGGGCACCGCCTCGTTGCCGATGATTGCGTTGAAATTCGGCAGGAGGATCAGGATACCCTTGTCGGAAACGCGCCTGAATTAATTGAGCATCTCCTTGAAATCAGGGGGCTTGGCATTATCAACGTGATGACGCTGTTTGGCGCCGGCGCGGTCAGAAGCAATAAACGAATTACGATTGTCATGAATCTTGAACTCTGGGAGCAGGGCAAGCAATACGACCGTCTCGGACTTGAGGAAGAAACCATGAAAATCATTGATACAGAAATTACAAAACTGACGATTCCCGTCCGTCCGGGCCGAAATCTCGCAGTCATCATCGAGGTGGCAGCGATGAACTTCAGATTGAAGCGGATGGGTCTGAACGCCGCTGAGCAATTTACCAACAAGCTGGCGGACGTCATTGAAGACGGCGAACAAGACGAATAGGAGTTGGCGTTAAATGAATGAAGCGATAGAACCACTCAATCCGATAGCTTTTCAGCTGGGGCCGTTAGCCGTCCATTGGTACGGAATCATTATCGGTCTCGGCGCTTTGCTAGGGCTTTGGATTGCGATGAGGGAAAGTGAGAAACGGGGGCTGCAGAAAGACACGTTTATCGATCTTGTCCTGTTTGCCATTCCGATTGCGATTATTTGCGCACGAATTTATTACGTTGCATTTGAATGGGATTATTATGCGGCACATCCGGGAGAAATCATTAAGATTTGGAAGGGCGGCATTGCCATTCACGGCGGGTTAATCGGCGCCATTTTAACAGGTTATGTGTTTTCAAGAGTGAAAAACCTTTCGTTTTGGAAGCTTGCGGATATTGCCGCGCCAAGCATTTTGCTCGGCCAGGCGATTGGCCGCTGGGGAAACTTCATGAACCAAGAAGCGCACGGCGAGGCAGTCAGCAGAGCCTTTTTAGAAAGCCTGCACCTGCCTGAATTTATCATCAATCAAATGTACATCAATGGACAATATTATCACCCTACTTTTTTATATGAATCACTGTGGAGCTTTGTCGGAGTCATCGCTTTGCTGCTCCTGCGCAGAGCGAATTTGCGGAGAGGCGAGCTGTTCTTGATCTATATCATTTGGTATTCAATCGGAAGATACTTTATTGAAGGAATGAGGACTGACAGCTTAATGCTGACTGATGCACTTCGTATCGCTCAGGTGATTTCAATCGTATTGATTGTTTTGGCTGTGGGAGCCATCATCTTCAGACGGGTCAAGGGGTACTCGAAGGAGCGGTACGCGGAGTAGACGTCAACAAAGGGGGATGAGGGATGAAGAAAATCTTTCTGACTGGTCTTGCGGCAGGTCTTCAAACAACATGGACGCTCGGTAAAGTCATTTTCCCGGTAACACTATTGGTCACTTTGCTCCAGCATACGCCTGTCATGGATTGGCTGGTACGGCTGATCACACCGGTTATGGGCCTGTTCGGGCTTTCAGGTGAAGCGGCTATTCCGCTTGTGCTGGGAAATATGCTGAATCTGTACGCTGGCATTGCCGGGATTTTAACATTGGATTTATCTGTGAAGGAAGTTTTTATTTTAGCTGTTATGCTTTCATTCTGTCATAACTTGATTATTGAATCGACAGTTGCCGCAAAGGTTGGCATCAGAATTGGCGTTATTTTGGCGGTGCGCATCGGTTTGGCCGCTGTGTCAGCAATCGTCATTAATCTCATTTGGCATGGCGGACAGGAAACGGCGCAGTACGGTTTTATCGCTTCAAAGAGTGCAGCGCCAGACGGCTGGCTGGCAATGCTAGCCGAGGGTTTAACGAAAGCCGGACTTGGTGTTTTGCAGCTGGCGGCAATTGTGATCCCGCTGATGATCATCATTCAGTTTTTAAGAGATTTAGGCTGGCTGCATCGTTTTTCCAGGTGGCTGTCTCCGTTTACGCAGCTGCTTGGCATGAATAAAAATACGTCCATGACGATGGTGGCAGGATTGACGATCGGTCTGGCCTACGGAGCCGGTGTTATGATCAAAGCTGTCGAGGATGACGGCGTGAGCAGACGGGATATGACATTGGCGTTTATTTTTCTTGTTGCCTGCCACGCGGTCGTGGAAGATACACTTGTCTTTATTCCGCTCGGCATACCGGTCTGGCCTCTTCTTCTGATACGTGTCACCACAGCAGTGCTGCTAACAATGATTATTGCGCATACATGGAAAAAATGGAAACCCTCAGCGGTTGGAAAGGAAGCAATATGAGTGACAAACAAGTAACGACAATTCTGTTTGATTTAGACGGAACGCTTATTAATACGAATGAATTAATTATCGCGTCCTTTTTGCATACACTGGAGCATTATTACCCGAGCAAGTATAAACGAGAGGATGTCCTTGCGTTTATCGGGCCGTCTCTTTTTGACACATTCTCCTCGATGGATGCTGATAAATGCGATGATATGATCGCCATGTACAGAGCGTACAATCATGACATGCATGATTCACTCGTAACCGAATATGAAACAGTGTATGAAACCCTGGATGCATTGAAAAAGGCCGGCTTTAAATTAGGGATTGTAACAACGAAATTAAGAGATACTGTCAATATGGGCCTCAAGCTGACGGGGATCGGTGAATTTTTTGAAACGGTCGTCACCCTCGATGATGTGTCGATGGCAAAGCCTGATCCCGAGCCGGTTCTTTTAGCGCTGAAACAGCTTGGAAGCGAGCCTGGGGAAGCCATTATGGTCGGAGATAATTACCACGATGTGCTGGCAGGGAAAAACGCCGGAACAAAAACGGCAGGAGTCGCATGGACGATTAAAGGGCCGGAAATGCTGGCGAAGCATGAGCCTGATTATATGCTTGAGAAAATGAGTGATCTATTACAAATCGTTGGAGTGAAGTAATCTGTGAGAAAAACAGATCGCCATCCGGTCTCGGGGGCTAACTCACTATGGCATGTCTATCAAACGGTGCCTTTTGTAAAGGTTGTCAAAAATTTTATCGTCATTCAAATTGCGAGATATACACCGTTTATAGGGATGAAAAACTGGCTGTACCGTACATTTCTGCGGATGAAGGTTGGAAATCAGACATCCTTTGCCCTCATGGTGATGCCGGATATTATGTTTCCGGAAAAGATCTCAGTCGGAACAAATACAATTATCGGGTACAATACGACCATTTTGGCCCATGAGTATTTGATTCATGAATACCGGATCGGCAAAGTCCTGATCGGAGACGAAGTGATGATCGGTGCGAACACGACCATTCTGCCAGGTGTGGAAATAGGGGATGGTGCGGTTGTGTCAGCCGGAACGCTTGTCCATAAAGACGTGCCTGCCGGGGCATTTGTCGGCGGAAATCCGATGAGGATCATCTATACGAAGGAAGAAATGCAAGCAAGATTGAAAAGTCCCGCTGAATAAACTTCAGCGGGATTTTTCATTTTAAAATTGAGTATTATTGTTTTCGTAAATATGCTGAACGCCAATCCATTTTTGGCCGACATTGGAGTAGCGTGTATTTGTCATTCTGACCGTGCTTGTTTTGCTGTCTGTCCGGAATATCGCTTCTTTCATGTTCGTGATGGTGCACTTGTCGATGATCACATCAACGTGGAAGGTTGAACCGCCAAGCTGTCTAATGAACTTTCCGCCATTGTCCGCCGTGAAGTTTTTCACTGTGAAGGTGCTCGCTTTATTGATTTGGAAAATCTTATCTGACGCTTTTTGGGCAGAGCCGCCATCGATGGTCACTTTTCCTTCCTTCTTCACCGTTAACGCATCCTCACCAACATCTTCCCACTTCACATTCTGAATGTTAACGTTTCCATAAGTGTGCACGCCATCAGCAGCAGGTGTGCCGAGCACCACATTTTTCAGAGTTGCTCCATCCTCTACACGAAAAACAGGTTCCTGATTTTCGGACTGGCTTCCGTCACCTAATTCTTTCCCTGCTACAAACCGCTGTCCCTTCCCGTCATATGTTGTATTTTTTGGTACGATAATTGTTTCGTGAACCACTTTGTCAGCTGCAAAAGCAGTTGATGATTGAAACTGGCTGAAACCCATAACCAAACTGAACATAAATAGGATAGACACGATTTTTTTCAATGATAAAATCCTCCCCGGATATCTTTAATTTTTGTAAGAGAAGCCTCAGCGTCTTGCACCGGCTTCTCTCACATAGATCGGGGCAAGGCTGAATCTGCTTTAATCATAAAAACAGACAGCCTGAAAGTAAAGACAATTTTGGATGATAAATGGAAAATGAATCGATATTACCGATTGAAACAAAAAGCATGAATATTGTCGTATTTGCTCAGGGGAGAGCATAGGCACTGTGAAAGCGAACAGTTTTCAGCAGTTTACTTTTGAATAACGATGGCTTGGCTGCCCATTTGTTCCCACGCTTTTTCAAAGCTCGTTCTGTCGGTTTTTCTGTTTTTGTAGCCATACGGATCATTGAGATACACATATTTTTCATTATATCCCGTAACGGCGACACTGTGTTCGCTGTACGTGATATCTATTGTTCCGTTTGGCGTTTTCCATGTCTGCATGTTGTCAACTGGCGTAAAGTTGGCGGTCGTAATGACCCAAACAGGATTGCCTTTCTCAAGCTGTTCATAAACAGCGGAAATGCTTTTTCCAGTCAGGTCAGACACTTTGTTGCCGGCATAGGTTTTCGCCAGCTTATAGATCGGTCCGTGGTAGACACCGAGACCCGGGCCATTCGCCATATCCCCGACAAATCCGTCATTCGGATCACCTTTTAATCCGCTGCTGTATGTCAAAGGCACTGTGGCAATCTGGTCTGCCAGTGTGTTTTTTGTTACGTCGTATCCCGCGTAATTCAGCACCATCGCAAGGCTTGTTACTTCACAGCCGTTATAGAGCCGAGGCGCGTCCATCTGGTTATAAAGGATGACATCCAGCGGTTCGGCGCTTCCCTTCAGCTCCTTTTTGCTGTTGGCAGCCGATTCTTTTTCAGCCTCTTTTTTATCGCTATTGAAAAAAGGAATATCTATATCTTTTGCATTTATTTTAAGTCCGAAAAAAATGACGCCTGAAAGTATGATCAGTATACATAGAGTTCGCAGTGTTTTCATCTTTATCTCCTTGTTCTCTATTTGATTTGTATTATAGCATGCCAAACATAAAGAATTTGAGATATTACGTACCTTTAATCATTTATTCATGATTTTTTCATAATTAGGAGGAGGGCATCTGAATGAAAAATATCTTAACTGAAGTTAAGCATTGATTTTCATTCTTTCATCTGCTAACATATTATCATATTAGCGAACTAAAGGATTCGGAATTTTCCCTCAAACAATGGCAACGGAGGTGCTCGGGTTGATGTTTATGTTTGAAAAACCGCACGGCATGAGAGATACACTGCCCGGTTTATACGAAACGAAAAAAAAGGTGAGACAATCGTTAACCGATTTGATAGATAAATGGGGATATCAATTTATGGAAACGCCGACGCTGGAGTTTTACGATACCGTTGGCGTGCAGTCAGCGATTGAGGAGCAGCAGCTGTTCAAGCTTCTTGATCAGGACGGCAAGACATTGGTGCTTCGCCCGGATATGACAGGACCGATTGCAAGGGTGGCGGCATCAAAGCTTCTGAAACACGATCATCCGCTCAGAGTCGGCTATGCGGCAAATGTGTTCAGGGCTCAGGAACGCGAAGGCGGACGCCCTGCCGAATTCGAGCAGGTCGGAGTGGAATTAATCGGTGACGGTACGACAAGCGCGGATGCGGAGGTCATTGCTTTAGTAATCGGTGCGTTAAAAAGCGCCGGGCTGTCTTCCTTTAAAATTGCCATCGGCCATGCCGGCATTGCGGATGCCCTGTTTGTTGAGGTGCTCGGAAACGTTGAGCGTGCTGATGTGCTGCGGAGGTTTTTATACGAGAAGAACTATGTCGGTTACAGAGAACATGTCAAGTCTCTACCGCTTTCCTCCATTGATAAAAGCAGGCTGCTTGAGCTTCTTGAATTGCAGGGCGGCATAGAAGTATGCGGACGTGCTGAGGAAATCGTCGATTCTGAGCAAGGAAAAAGCGTGGTTGATGAGCTGAAGGCGCTGTGGGACATTCTTGAGGATTACGGATGTACGGAAAATGTCCGCCTTGATCTGAATATGGTCAGCCACATGAGCTATTACACAGGGATTTTATTTGAAGTGTACGCCGAAAATGTCGGTTTTGTCATTGGAAGCGGCGGCCGTTATAACAAGCTTCTAGGCCATTTTGATTCGCCCGCGCCGGCAACAGGCTTCGGGCTTCGGATCGACCGGCTGATTGAAGCGCTTCATATGAAAGACGAACCTTGTGAAATAGACGCTGTTATTTTCAGCAAAGAGCAGCGGGTGCAAGCCATCGCTTATGCGAATGAAGAACGTATGAAGGGGAACAAAGTGGTTCTTCAAGATTTATCGGGAATTGAAAATATCGATCAGATGACAAAATCTTTTGCAAATGTCACCTATTTTATCGGTGCCAGAAAGGAAGAGCAAAATGGGTAAGTTACTTACAATGGCGATGCCGAAGGGCCGGATATTTGAAGAAGCGGCAGGGCTGCTGCGGCAGGCTGGCTACAAGCTCCCTGAGGAGTTTGAAGATTCAAGAAAACTGATCATTGATGTGCCGGAGGAAAATCTCCGTTTCATATTAGCTAAACCGATGGACGTGACCACATATGTGGAGCATGGCGTTGCAGATGTCGGAATTGCAGGCAAGGATGTCATGCTGGAGGAGGAACGCGATGTATATGAGGTGCTGGATTTGAAGATCAGCAAATGTCACTTGGCAGTCGCCGGACTTCCGAATACAGACTGGAGCGGCGTAGCACCGAGAATCGCGACAAAGTATCCGAATGTGGCCTCCAGTTATTTTAGAGAGCAGGGGGAACAAGTCGAAATCATTAAGCTCAACGGTTCAATCGAGCTGGCCCCGCTCATCGGCCTTGCAGACCGGATTGTGGATATCGTTTCCACAGGACAGACGCTGAAAGAAAACGGGCTTGTTGAAACGGAGCACATTTGTGACATTACTTCCCGCTTTATCGTAAACCCGGTAAGCTATCGCATGAAAGACGATGTGATTGACGAAATGGCATCCCGCTTATCTCTCGTTGTGGAAGGAGAAACGGCAAAATGAAGATCAAAACCATCAGCGGAGCAGAACGGTTTTCTCTCAAGCGGTCCATAGATGCCGGAACGGATGAGCAAAGAAAAACGGTCCGATCGATTATTGAAGATGTAAAAGCAAACGGTGATCAGGCGGTCCGCAGCTACACGGCGAGATTTGACGGCATCGAAATAGACAGCCCGCTGGTCACAAAAGAAGAAATTGAAAAAGCATACACCTCGCTGGATTCACAGCTGCTTCAGGTGATGAGGCAGGCAATCGAAAATATTAGGGAATATCACGAGAGACAGCTGCAATCCTCCTGGTTTTATCACAGAAAAGACGGCACCATGCTGGGGCAGAAAGTGACGGCGCTTGATTCCGCCGGTGTATATGTGCCGGGGGGAACGGCGGCATATCCTTCATCTGTTTTAATGAATGTCATCCCGGCGCTGACAGCGGGTGTGGAAAGAATCGTTCTTGTGACGCCTCCGGGAAAAGACGGACAGCTGTCCCCAGGGGTCTTAGTCGCTGCTGCCGAGCTAGGCATAAAAGACATTTACAAAATGGGCGGCGCTCAGGCGATTGCGGCGCTTGCGTACGGAACAGAAACCATTGAGCCGGTGGATAAAATCACAGGCCCGGGAAATATTTATGTCGCGCTTGCCAAACGAGAGGTGTTCGGTGATGTCGATATCGATATGATTGCCGGACCGAGTGAAATCGTCGTCCTGGCTGATGAAACAGCGATACCGAGGGAAATTGCGGCCGACCTGCTGTCACAGGCGGAACACGATAAGCTCAGCTCAAGTGTATTTGTCACAGATTCCATGACGCTGGCCGAGGCGGTTTCAGCCGAAGTGAACGAGCAGCTGAAAACCTTGCCGCGAAGAGAAATAGCGGAAGCTGCAGTGAACGATTACGGGTGTATATATGTGGCGGAAACAATGGATGAAGCCATTGATACTGTCAATACACTCGCACCGGAGCATTTAGAAATCATCACACAGTCTCCCGAAGCTTTGCTTGGCAGAATCAAACATGCGGGTGCGATTTTCTTAGGCAGATACAGCCCTGAGCCTGTCGGAGATTACTTTGCCGGACCGAACCATGTGCTTCCGACAAACGGAACAGCCAGATTTTCAAGTCCATTAAACGTAACCGATTTTCAAAAGAGATCGAGCATTATTTCTTACAGTCAATCGGCCTTTGAAGAACATGCCGAAAGCATCGCAGCTTTTGCCAGACTTGAAGGATTAGAAGCGCATGCCAGATCAATTGAATCGAGAGAACGGAGGAATTCAAAATGAGAAAAGCGGAACGCGCCAGAAAAACAAACGAAACAGATATTGAGCTGGCATTCGCAATAGACGGCGAGGGACAAGCGGATATCAAAACAGACGTGCCGTTTATGACACACATGCTGGATTTATTCACGAAACACGGACAATTTGATCTTTCCATTAACGCGAAAGGCGATGTTGATATAGATGATCACCACACGACTGAAGATATCGGCATTTGCTTAGGGCAGGCGCTGCTTGAAGCCTTAGGCGATAAAAAAGGAATTAAACGCTACGGTTCAGCGTTTGTACCGATGGATGAGGCGCTTGCTCAAGTCGTGATTGATTTAAGCAACCGGCCGCACTTGGAAATGCGCGCGGACTTCCCGGCGGCTAAAGTCGGAACATTTGATACGGAGCTTGTACATGAATTTTTGTGGAAGCTGGCGCTTGAAGCTCGAATGAACCTGCACGTTATCGTTCATTACGGCACAAACACTCACCACATGATTGAAGCTGTTTTTAAAGCGCTCGGACGTGCGCTTGATGAAGCAACAGCGATTGATCCGCGTGTTAAAGGAATACCATCAACGAAAGGGATGCTGTAAATGATCGGCGTGATAGATTACGGAATGGGCAATTTATACAGTGTCTCAAAGGCGCTTGAGCGTGTCGGCGTGCCGTACCTTGTTTCTGAAAAGCCGGAGGAGCTGAGAGAAGCCGATGCCTTCATTTTGCCGGGGGTCGGTTCATTTGGAGACGCGATGGACAATTTGCGCAACGCGAAGCTCGATCAATTGATTCACGATATGGTCTCAGAGGGAAGACTGCTTCTCGGGATTTGCCTCGGCATGCAGCTTTTATTTGATGAAAGCGAAGAAAACGGCACCGCGTCAGGCCTCGGGCTGTTAAAAGGAAAAGCAGTCAGGCTGAAAGCAAAAGATGAGAAAGGAAACAAGCTGAAGGTTCCGCATATGGGCTGGAACCGCCTTTCCTTTCATAACGAATCTCCGCTGCTGGCTGAAGCAGAAGAAGGCTACGCTTATTTCGTGCATTCTTATTACATTGACGGGATGCAGGAGGACGCGCTTCTGGCAAGCGCTGATTATGGTGTGCGAGTGCCTGCTGTAGTTGGAAAAAGGAACGTCTTCGGCGCCCAATTCCACCCGGAAAAAAGCAGCACGGTCGGTATGTCTATCTTAACCCAATTCACGAAAATGGCAGCAGAACAGAAGGTGAAAAAATGAGTGCTTTTACATTATATCCGGCAATTGATATGAGAAACGGCAAATGTGTCCGCCTTGTTCAAGGAGATTATAATAAGGAAACGATATACGGCGATTCACCTTACGACATGGCCGCGTTATTTGCGAGTGAGGGTGCCGAATGGATACATCTCGTTGATCTCGACGGCGCAAAAGAAGGGAAAAGGGTAAATGACCGCCATGTGATCGAGATTGCCCAAAAGCTGGACCTGAAAGTCGAAATTGGCGGCGGGATCCGTTCCGAAAGTGACGTCTATGAATACTTATCAGCAGGAGTCGATCGGGTGATCCTGGGGAGCTCAGCTGTCTCTAACCCACCGTTTGTAAAAAAAATGCTGAAACAATATGGCGAGAAAATTGCAATCGGACTGGACGCGAGAGACGGCTTTGTTTCAACAGAGGGATGGCTGGAAACATCAACCCTTAAGGCAACCGAACTCGGCAAAGAGCTTGCCAATGAAGGTGCGGAAGTCTTTATTTTTACTGACATCGCGACAGACGGAATGCTGTCAGGCCCCAATATTGAAAGCACTGTCGAGCTTGCGAAGGAAACGGGGAAATCTGTGATCGCTTCCGGCGGAGTCAGCTCCGTCGCGGACCTCGAAGCCCTCGCCCGCTATCAGGCGGACGGCGTTGCTGGAGCGATCATCGGAAAAGCGCTGTATACCAATCAGTTTACGCTGAGCGAGGCGCTTGAAAGGGTGAAGCGGAAATGATTACAAAACGGATTATTCCATGTCTTGATGTTAAAGAAGGACGCGTTGTCAAAGGAATTCAATTTCTTGAATTGAAGGATGCCGGTGACCCAGTTGAACTGGCGGAAGTGTACGACCAGGAAGGCGCGGATGAACTCGTTTTTCTTGATATTTCTGCCTCGCATGAAGGACGCAAAACGATGGTTGACGTTGTGGAGCAGGTTGCCGCGAAGCTCGCAATACCGTTTACAGTCGGCGGCGGCATCAATCAGCTCAGCGATATGAAAACGATTCTGCGTGCCGGAGCGGACAAAGTTTCGGTTAACACGGCAGCTGTTCTCCGCCCTGAGCTGATTACAGAGGGAGCCGAGTTTTTCGGTTCTCAATGCATCGTCCTTGCCATCGATGCCAAGTATGACCAAGAATCTGACACATATAAGGTCTACACGCACGGCGGCAGAAAGAAAACAGATTGGGAAGTCACAGCATGGGCAAAAGAAGGCGTCAAACGCGGAGCCGGAGAAATATTGCTGACAAGTATGGACTCCGACGGTGAGAAAAAAGGCTTCGACCACAGGCTGACAAAGCTTGTTTCTGAAGCTGTCCCCGTACCTGTTATCGCCTCGGGAGGAGCGGGAAACGTGCAGCATATGCTTGAGGCTTTTACAAAAGGAGAAGCCGACGCCGCGCTTGCCGCCTCTATTTTTCATTATAAAGAAACATCGATTAAAGAAGTGAAATCATACTTGAAAGAGCACGGGGTGAATGTGAGATGAAACAGGCAGATGAACTGCGTTTTAACGAGGACGGATTAATTCCTGCCATCGTACAGGATGCGGCAAGTAAAGAAGTGCTGACACTTGCCTATATGAACAAGGAATCGTACGAAAAAACGCTGGAAACAAAAGAAACATGGTTTTACAGCCGCTCGCGCCAAGCGTTATGGCATAAAGGGGAAACCTCAGGGAACACGCAAGCCGTCAAAGGTATCCGGTATGACTGCGACCAGGACGCGCTGATCGTACTCGTAGAACCGTCCGGCCCAGCATGCCACACTGGCAGCTACAGCTGTTTTACAAAGGAACAATCAGAAGAACAGGCTGCGGGCCGATTCGGCATCATTAACGAACTGGAGCGCGTGATCGCGGAACGCCAAGCGGAAATGCCTGAAGGAGCTTACACCACTTACCTTTTCCGAGAAGGTGTTGATAAGATTTTAAAAAAAGTCGGTGAAGAAGCATCCGAAGTCATCATCGCCGCGAAGAACCGAGACCACGAGGAACTCAAATGGGAAGCGGCAGACCTGCTGTATCACCTGCTTGTCCTGCTCAGAGAGCAAGCTCTGCCGCTGGATGATGTGCTAGATGTATTGAAAAAACGCCATTCTGAAAAGTAAGAGGATGGGAGCTGTCTTATATGGCAGCTCCCAAGCTTTAAAAAACGTTGGTGAAATAGTGGAGTACGTAAAATCAATTTTGTCCTCGATAGAAACACTCGACAAAGAAACAAAAGACGCATTAAAACTCATCGTTGACGGCCACAGCATTGTTCAAATGCTGAACGCATTATCAAAGGAAAAAGGCTTCAGCTATAAAGGCTCCGATATTTATTTTACAGGGAAGAGCGGCTCGGGAGAAACGATTAAAGTTAATATCTCATCCGCTGTCAGAATCTATCAAAACGGTATGAAGATCGTTGAAGATATGGAAGATGCGATTTCTAAGTACCAGAAGGTTTACAGTCAGGAAATCGATGAAGACTTTATAGACAAAAAACAGGCGATCACCACAGCTATTCATCATATGGAAGAAAATCCTTCGCATTATGCCTTCGATCTTCAATTCCGGCTTGCAGCTGGTTTCAGTCACACATTCGATAAATTAGAGAAAATCTCAGTTCATGAATCGTTCCACACAGGTGCGCTCCCTGCTAATGAGGGAATTGTTGCTGAATTAAAAAAACAGACAACAGAAAAAAGAGATTTTATCAAAAACATCCGCGAAAGTATTGAAAAGCTGTTTGAAAAAGAAGAAATGATTTCTCAGTTATTTGATTTTCAGCCTTAGGAGGAAAATGAAGAGTGACTTCCTTATTTTCAGAAAGTGAAACAGAAATTGTATCAACCACCTATAGGTTTCTAACCTATGATGAAATGAAGGGGAAAGCAGGCAGCCTCAATAAACCGATCAATGACATTCTCAGCCTGACAAAGAAATTTGAGTCTTCTTTAAAAGAGGAAATCAAAGGGCAAAAAGGGTTGATCGTAAAAAAAATAAAAGAAGAGCTAGAATCAAAAAGCGAAAGTAGAAAAGCTGCACTTCAAATGATAAAAGAAGAACATACTGCAAAAGTTGACCGGTATAAAATGATGATTGAAGACATGCGACAGCAGGATGTGACATTGACTTATAGAAAAAAGAAGCCTGTTCAAGATGGATAATATAAAAATCTCCTATTCAACCATGAGTGGGAGATTTTTATTTTCATCACGGCAAAAATATACTGAAAAAGTCTCTCTCCATTGATATGATTGAGAAAGAGTAAAAATCATCCTTTTGAAATGCTATTTCACCTTTCTGAACGCTGAAACAGGAGGAATAATAATATGCCAAACCAGCAACAAAAATCTAAAAGTAAATTAAAACCCTTTTTTGCATTAGTAAAGCAGACCAATCCTTCTTATGGAAAGCTTGCTTTTGCGTTAATTCTCAGTATTGTGACCACACTGGTCAGCCTGCTGATTCCATTATTAACGAAGCAGCTTGTCGATGGCTTTTCAATGTCAGCCCTGTCAGGAACACAAATCGGGCTGATCGCGCTTGTTTTTCTCGTTCAGGCCGGTTTAAGCGCTTATGCCACCTATGCGCTGAACTATAACGGACAAAAAATCATCTCCGGGCTGAGGGATCTATTATGGAAGAAATTAATTAAGCTCCCTGTCTCCTATTTTGATACAAACGCTTCCGGAGAAACAGTCAGCCGTGTAACGAATGATACGATGGTGGTCAAAGAACTGATTACAACCCATATCAGCGGATTTATTACAGGTATCATTTCTGTCATTGGATCACTGTCTATCTTGTTTATTATGAACTGGAAGCTGACACTGCTTGTGTTAGTGGTCGTTCCTCTGGCCGCTCTTATCTTAATGCCGATAGGCCGGAAGATGTTTTCGATTTCCCGGGAAACGCAAGATGAAACAGCCCGTTTTACAGGCCTGCTGAATCAAATTCTTCCGGAAATTAGGCTCGTCAAGGCTTCAAATGCGGAGGATGTTGAATATGGGCGCGGAAAGATGGGGATTTCTTCCTTATTTAAACTTGGAGTTCGTGAAGCCAAGGTTCAGTCGCTTGTCAGCCCGCTCATCTCACTTGTATTAATGGCAGCTCTCGTAGCAGTCATCGGATACGGCGGCATGCAGGTCTCATCAGGCGAGTTGACCGCCGGAGCGCTCGTGGCATTTATTTTATATTTGTTTCAAATTATTATGCCGATGGGCCAAATTACAACGTTCTTTACACAGCTGCAAAAATCAATCGGTGCAACAGAACGGATGATTGAGATTTTGGCAGAGGAAGAGGAAGATACAGTTACAGGAAAACAAATTGAAAACGCGCATCTGCCTATTCAGCTTGACCATGTATCTTTTGGCTATAAGCCGGATCAGCTGATCTTGAAAGAGATCAGCGCCGTCATTGAGGCAGGGAAAGTAACAGCGATTGTCGGTCCGAGCGGCGGCGGGAAAACGACGCTGTTTAAGCTGCTTGAACGTTTTTATTCGCCGACTGCAGGGACCATTCGGCTGGGGGACGAGCCGGTTGATACTTACTCGCTTGAATCGTGGCGGGAGCACATCGGGTATGTATCACAGGAAAGCCCGTTAATGTCGGGAACGATTAGAGAAAATATTTGCTACGGGTTAGAACGTGATGTAACAGATGCCGAGATCGAAAAAGCCGCGGAGATGGCATATGCACTCAATTTTATAAAGGAGCTGCCAAATCAGCTTGATACTGAGGTGGGCGAACGCGGCATTATGCTGTCAGGCGGACAGAGGCAAAGAATCGCGATTGCGAGAGCGCTTCTCCGTGATCCGAGTATTCTAATGCTTGATGAAGCCACTTCAAGCCTCGACAGCCAATCTGAAAAATCAGTCCAGCAGGCGCTTGAGGTGCTGATGGAGGGCCGTACAACGATTGTCATCGCACACCGCTTATCCACTGTTGTAGACGCGGACCAGCTTTTGTTTGTTGAAAAAGGAGAAATCACCGGACGGGGCACACATCATGAATTAATGGCTTCCCATGATCTATATAGAGATTTTGCTGAACAGCAGCTGAAAATGAACGCGGATTTAGAGAACAAAGCCGGGTAAATTTTGGTCGAATCAGCCAGTAAAAAAGCGGAGGGATTTTCCCAATCCTTCCTTTTGAACTATTGAGGGGCTTGCGATTTATGGTATACTACTGACGGTACATTGTATAAAACGGAGGGTAGTTGTGGGAAAACACACTTCTGAACATAAAAATCACGCACAAATTGTCCAGCTGCTTCAAGATGGACAATATTTTTTTCATAAAGGCTTGAAAGCGTATAAAGAGCGCAATCTGAAACGGGCAAGCAAACTGATTCAGCGCGCGGTTCATTTGGAGCCGGAGGATTCAGAGATGCTTTCGCAGCTTGCGGTCATTTATTCAGAAATGGGCCAATATCAGGAGTCGAACGATCTTCTTGATTATATCATGGCAAATCTGGAGGCCGAAATGCCGGAGTGCCATTACTTTAAAGCGAATAACTTTGCCCATCTGGGGCTCTTTCAAGAAGCTTATAAAGAAGCGGCCACTTATTCAGATGCGGATCCGGACGGTGAATTCGCCGAAGAAAACGAAAGTCTGCTTGAATTGCTCGATTTAGGAGACGGCGGGCCGGAGGATTCTTTGTATGATCAGGATGAATTGCTGATGAAACAGGATCGGGCAAAGTCACTGCTGGAAAGCGGTCAGCTTGCCGAAGCGGTTGCGGCGCTTGAGGAAATCACAGCCGATTATCCGGAGCTTTGGTCAGCATACAATAATCTGGCGCTTGCCTATTTCTATTCAGGCAACATCGTAAAAGCGAAGCAAACCGCTTACCAAGTGCTCAGTCATAATGAAGGAAACCTACACGCCTTATGCAATCTTCTCGTTTTCTACTATTATGAAAGAGAAGACGAAAAAGTGGCGGAACTGAGTGATCAGCTTTCTAACGTATACCCGATGCTATTGGAACAGCGCTATAAACTGGGAGCCACTTTGGCGCTTGTCGGCCGTTATGAGATCGGATATAAATGGCTCAAATCATTATATAAAAGCGGCTTTGAAGGTGACGACACATTCTTTTACTGGCTCTCGTGCTCCGCTTATTTTACGGGACATACTGATTTTGCCGAGACGATCTGGAGAAAAGTCGAGTCGCAATATCCCGGAGAAGACCGCCCGGCTCCATGGATTGAGCGGAGGGAAGCACTTCCTTCATCTGTAGAACAACGTCTCGCAGCCTATTATATCAGCAGCACAAAGGGAGAAACGGAGCATCTTGAAGCGGTGATACGCTCGAAGAGAATTACCGCTCCTTTCGAAAATCATTTTGTTAAGCTGCTTTTAAATGGAGATTCCGTGGCAGCTGACGTATCAGAGGATGCGCTTTTCGCCTATCAAACCGTCAAATTATTGGAGCATGCTGAAAAAGAAGAGATGAAAACAGAAGTCATGAGCTGCTGGGTGTTCCATGTCATCCAGCAAATCCGCGCAGCCGCTCCGTTGAAAAATGAGAGGGGCTGGGCAGCGGCAATCTGTTATATTTGGAAAGAAGCTCACGGCAAACATGATACGAAAAAAGACACAGCGGCCCGATTCGGCATCTCTCCGGCAACTTTGACGAAATATATGAAATATATTGATGATATTCTAGAATAGAATATTTTGAAGAGTCGATTTATAGAATCGACTCTTTTTTTATTTAGTAGATTATATTAATAAAATAATATCGACAGCTTTTTTACTCATTTAAGAAAAATGACAAACGATGGGCGACTTGACATCTGTTTGAAACACAAATGTAATAAAATTTATCGCTAATTTGTCGAAACTTGATGGTATAATGATTCTCGTACATAAGGAATTAGTGTTTTTTACATATGATGTGAAATAAACGCTATACAACCAGAATAAGAGATGCACAGAATAATTAACCATAAACAACCATCATTCCTCGTAGAGTATGAGGAACGAAACTTGATGTTTAAAATACGATTCCAAATGAGGACAGGTTCACAGTAAAAGGGAGGATATAAAAGTGAGAAAGAGTTTATTGACACTTGGTTTGGCTTCCGTCATCGGGACAAGCAGTTTTTTGATCCCATTTACAAGTAAAACTGCATCGGCGGAAACATTAGATGAAAAGAAACAAAAAATCGAAAGCAAGCAATCTGAGGTTGCTTCCAGCATTGAAGCGAAGGAAAAAGAATTAACTGAGCTTCAGGAAAATCAATCAAAGATTGAAAAAGAACTGAAAGACATTAACGCTAAGGCGCTTGATACAAGCAACAAGATCGAAGATAAAAAAGAAGAAAACGATAAAACAAAAGAAGAAATCAAAAAACTGAAAAAAGAGATTAAAGAGACAGAAGCCCGCATCGAAAAACGCAATGAAATCCTGAAAAAACGCGTTCGTTCTTTACAGGAAAGCGGCGGATCTCAAGGATACATAGATGTTCTTTTAGGATCAACAAGCTTTGGTGACTTTATCTCTCGCGCAACTGCGGTTTCATCTATTGTGGATGCAGACAAAGATTTAATCAAGCAGCAAGAGCAGGATAAAGCGAAGCTTGAAGATTCTGAAGCGGATTTGAATGACAAGCTGAAAGAAGTTCAAGCTGCATTGGCTAAATTAGAAACAATGCAAAAAGACCTTGATAAACAGCTTGATGAAAAAGACAAGCTTTTCGACGAAGCAAAAGCAAGCCAGAAGAAAACGGCTGATGCGATTTCTGAATTAAAATCAGAAGCATCTGAACTTGCAAACCAAAAAGCAGATACTGAAGCTGAACAAGCACGTATCAAAAAAGAACAAGAAGCTGCGGCTGCCTTGATCAAAAAGCAGGAAGAAGCACAAAAAGCATCTGATGAGACACAAACAGATGACAGCCAAACGGCTACAACTGAAACAGCAAAAGCAAGCTCATCTGATGATGATTCTTCAGACAACTCTTCTAACGGTTCATCAAACAGTTCGTCTAACGGCTCATCTTCTAAGAAGAGCAGCGGCTCAAACAGCAACTCAGGCGGCACTGTTATCAGCAATTCAGGCGGAATTGAAGGTGCGATCAGCGTTGGTTCAAGCATTGTAGGACAATCTCCGTACAAATTTGGCGGCGGACGCACTCAGTCTGATATCAACAACCGTATTTTTGACTGCTCATCATTCGTACGCTGGGCATACGCTTCTGCAGGTGTGAACCTTGGACCTGTAGGCGGAACAACAACTGATACGTTAGTTGCAAGAGGACAAGCTGTCAGCGCGTCTGAAATGAAACGCGGAGACTTAGTTTTCTTTGACACATACAAAACAAACGGTCACGTTGGAATTTACTTAGGAAACGGTACTTTCCTAAACGACAATACATCTCATGGTGTATCTGTTGACTCAATGAGCAACGTTTACTGGAAAAAAGCATTTAAAGGCGTTGTAAGACGTGTTGTTCAATAATAAATAAGACAAGGGCCTTCTATGAACAGAAGGCTCTTTCTTTATTAACATATATACCCTTTTAAAATACATTTAATCGTGATGAGAAAAAATATGAGCAAAAAAATAGCGTATCACCTTGAGATTTTATAGGATATGGGTAAGGAATACGTTTGATGGGGATTCTAATCTTATTAGAAAAAGCCCCCAACTTGAAAAGACGGTTTAAGGAGTGAATAGTGTGTCAGAAGAGAAAATTTATGACGTGATTATTATCGGCGCGGGCCCTGCTGGGATGACGGCCGCTGTATACACATCAAGAGCAAATTTATCGACATTAATGATTGAAAGAGGAATTCCCGGCGGGCAAATGGCCAATACGGAAGATGTAGAAAACTATCCTGGATTCGAAAGCATCCTCGGACCTGAGCTTTCCAACAAAATGTTCGAACACGCGAAAAAATTCGGCGCTGAATACGCTTATGGTGATATTAAAGAAGTCGTTGATGGCAAAGAGTACAAAGTGGTTAAAGCCGGTTCAAAAGAATATAAAGCACGCGCTGTGATCATTGCCGCGGGTGCGGAGTATAAAAAAATCGGCGTGCCTGGCGAAAAAGAATTGGGCGGCCGCGGTGTGTCTTATTGTGCGGTATGTGACGGCGCTTTCTTTAAAGGCAAAGAGCTTGTCGTTGTCGGCGGCGGAGATTCTGCTGTTGAAGAAGGCGTGTATCTGACACGTTTCGCTTCAAAAGTAACGATCGTTCACAGACGTGATAAACTCCGTGCGCAAAGCATTCTTCAAGCGAGAGCATTTGATAATGAAAAAGTTGACTTCCTATGGAATAAAACCGTGAAGGAAATTCATGAGGAAAACGGCAAAGTCGGTAACGTAACGCTTGTCGATACGGTAACCGGTGAAGAAAGTGAATTCAAAACAGACGGCGTATTCATTTACATCGGCATGCTTCCTCTGTCTAAACCGTTTGAAAATCTGGGCATTACGAATGAAGAAGGCTACATCGAAACAAACGACCGAATGGAAACAAAGGTTGAAGGTATTTTCGCTGCCGGAGACATTCGCGAAAAATCACTTCGTCAAATCGTAACGGCTACAGGAGACGGAAGTATTGCGGCACAAAGCGTACAGCATTATGTCGAAGAGCTCCAAGAAACGCTGAAAACCTTAAAATAAAAAGGGCTGTCATACGAGCTTCACATAACGTTACTGGGTTTTAATTCCGCTGTAACAGTTGTGTAATGCTTTTCGGTTATGATTAATAAAGTAATTGACCCCCTTTTTATAATGAATACACTTTTTTGGCACGGATTCTCCAGTTATCCGTGTCCTTTTTTTGTCCAAAAATAAAAGACGGATGCCTGTTACAGCAAAATCATCTGAACTCAGGGATGAATATGCTGTAAAATAGAAGAAAAGATTGTCAATGTCTCTTCATTGTGGGAGGCATCTTGAAGCGGTATAATAAAGAGACGATGACAGGACGAGAAGGTTAGGTGACGTACTTGCAAAGAGTGACAAATTGTGTGCTTCAGACGGATGACAAGGTTCTTTTGCTTCAAAAGCCGAGACGCGGCTGGTGGGTCGCGCCGGGAGGCAAGATGGAGAGCGGAGAATCAGTCAGAGACTCCGTCATCAGAGAGTACAGAGAAGAGACTGGTATCTATATCATAAATCCTCAGTTAAAAGGCGTTTTTACCTTTATTATTAAAGACGGTGACCACATTGTCTCTGAGTGGATGATGTTTACGTTTGTCGCTGATTCTTATACAGGACAAAATGTATCTGAATCAGAGGAGGGCAAGCTGCAGTGGCACGATGTCAATGATATTCAAAACCTGCCTATGGCCCCGGGAGACGGCCATATCCTTGATTTTATGATGAAGGGACAAGGGCTGCTGCACGGGACATTTACGTATACACCGGACTTTGAGCTGCTTAGTTATCGATTAGACCCGCAGCATATCAAATAGAAAGACAAGTCAGGGGGGAGAAAGATGAGTGTTAGTGAATCACATGATATTCAGCTTGTCATTATAACCGGAATGTCGGGCGCGGGGAAAACTGTCGCCATTCAAAGCTTTGAAGATCTCGGCTATTTCTGCGTCGATAATCTTCCGCCATCATTGCTTCCAAAATTTTTAGAGCTGATGAAGGAATCAAATTCGAAAATGAGCAAGGTTGCGCTCGTTATGGATTTGCGCGGGCGTGAATTTTTTGACCGGCTGATCGAAGCGCTTGATGAAATGGCGGAAAATCCGTGGATAACACCGCGAATTTTATTCTTGGACGCGAAGGATTCTATTCTTGTTACGAGATATAAAGAAACGAGACGTTCGCACCCGCTGGCAGCGACTGGCCTGCCGCTTGAAGGCATCGCGCTGGAACGTGAGCTGCTTGAGGAATTAAAAGGCCGCTCTCAAATCATTTATGATACGTCGGACATGAAGCCGCGTGATTTACGCGAAAAAATCGTAAAGCACTTTGCGTCAAACCAAGGGGAGACATTTACCGTGAATGTCATGTCATTTGGTTTTAAATACGGTATCCCGATTGACGCAGATCTCGTCTTTGATGTCAGATTTTTGCCGAATCCTTATTATATCGAAAGCATGCGGCCGCTGACTGGCAAGGATGAAGAGGTATCCTCTTACGTCATGAAGTGGAATGAAACGCAAAAGTTCAATGAAAAATTAATCGATCTGCTGAGCTTTATGCTTCCATCTTACAAAAGAGAAGGAAAAAGCCAGGTCGTTATTGCAATTGGCTGCACAGGGGGCCAGCACCGCTCTGTGACACTTGCCGAAAATTTAGCTGATTATTTCAAAAAGGATTACTATACTCATGTTACTCACCGGGACATTGAAAAGAGAAGCCGGAAATAAGATGGGACAAAAGCCGAAAATCGCAATCTTTGGCGGCGGTACGGGTCTTTCTGTATTGCTTCGGGGCTTAAAGCATAAACCTGTTGACATTACGGCCATTGTGACAGTTGCCGATGATGGGGGAAGCTCTGGCCGTCTGCGGGATGAATTGCAAATTCCGCCTCCCGGAGACATCAGAAATGTGCTTGCCGCTTTATCCGATGTGGAGCCGCTTGTTGAAGATCTCTTTCAGCACCGCTTCAATAAGGGGAATGATTTAACAGGCCATTCTCTCGGCAATTTGATTTTGGCAGCGATGACAAATATAACCGGTGATTTTTTTCACGCTGTCACAGAAATGAGCAAGGTGCTGAATGTAAGAGGAAAGGTTTTGCCAGCTGCCAATGCCAGTGTCGTTCTGCATGCTGAGATGGAAGACGGCCGCGTGGTCTCAGGCGAGTCCACGATTCCGGCGTACGGGCAACGCATTAAGCGTGTTTTTCTCACGCCTGAACATATTGATCCGCTGCCGGAAACGATAGACGTGATCAGGGAAGCGGATTTGATTATTATCGGCCCGGGAAGCCTCTATACAAGCATTCTTCCCAATTTGCTCGTCCCAAAGATTGGGGAAGAAGTGGTGAAGGCGACGGCGAAAAAAGTATACATTTGCAATGTGATGACTCAGCCCGGCGAAACGCTCCATTACACCGCTGCTGATCATGTGAAAGCGCTCAATCAGCATATGGGCTGCGGTTTTATTGATACGATATTAGTGAACAGCGAAGACATTCCTGACGAAATAAAACGTAAGTACGAAATGGAATCGGCGCGTCCTGTAGATTTTGATATCGAAGAGCTGAAAGCGATGGGGCTTGAAGTCATCAGAGATCAAATCGTAACGTATAAAAATGACGTAATTCGTCACGATACACATAAAGTGGCCTCTCTTCTTGTTGATTTATTGAAAGAATGAAGCCTTGAAATGAGGTGGCTAATATGTCATTTGCATCAGAAACAAAAAAAGAATTAACGAATCTGGAAGTGAAAGACTGCTGCATTAAGGCGGAGCTGTCTGCGCTTATCCGGATGAATGGAGCTTTATCATTTACAAACCGCCATCTCGTACTTGACGTTCAAACCGAAAATGCGGCGATTGCCCGCCGCATTTATACATTGCTGAAAAAACAATATGATGTATCGGTCGAGCTGCTGGTCAGAAAGAAAATGCGGCTGAAAAAGAACAACGTCTATATTGTGCGATTTTCAGAAAATGCAAAAGCGATCTTAGAGGATTTAAAAATACTCGGAGAGAATTTTGTGTTTGAACGAAGTATTTCGGAAGAGCTGGTCAAAAAGAGATGCTGCAAGCGTTCTTATATGAGAGGGGCATTTTTGGCGGGAGGTTCGGTCAATAACCCGGAAACCTCCTCGTATCATTTAGAAATCTTCTCTCTTTATAAGGAGCATAACGATTCATTATGCGACCTGCTAAATGAGTTTCAGCTAAACAGCAAAACGCTCGAACGGAAAAAAGGCTATATCACTTATTTAAAAGAGGCGGAAAAGATTACTGAGTTTCTGAACGTGATCGGCGCCCACAATTCGCTTCTGCGATTTGAGGATGTCAGAATCGTCAGGGATATGAGAAATTCAGTCAACCGCCTCGTCAATTGTGAAACAGCCAACTTAAACAAAACGATCGGCGCTTCGCTCAGACAGGTGGAAAATATTAAATACATCGATGAAAGAATCGGCCTGGATGCGCTTCCTGAAAAACTTCGGGAAATCGCGCAGCTGCGGATTGATTATCAGGAAGTGACGCTGAAAGAGCTAGGGGAAATGGTAGCAAGCGGGAAAATCAGCAAATCAGGAATCAACCACAGGCTGAGAAAACTTGACGAAATCGCAGAACAGCTGCGGACAGGGCAAACCGTCACTTTAAAATAACCGTAAAGAAAAGGGGAGATCTTATGGTTCAACAGAAAGTGGAAGTTCGATTAAAGACAGGACTGCAGGCGCGTCCTGCTGCTTTGTTTGTACAAGAAGCAAACCGGTTTACGTCAGATGTGTTTCTTGAGAAGGATGGGAAAAAAGTAAACGCAAAAAGCATCATGGGGCTGATGAGCCTTGCGGTCAGCACAGGCACTGAGGTTACCTTGATCGCCCAGGGAGAAGACGAACAGGAGGCGCTGGAAAAGCTGGCTGCTTATGTTCAAGAAGAAGTTTAGGTGATAAAGATGAATGACTTTCTAAAAGACTGCTTTCAGAAAATCGGCTGGGAGAAAGACCATGTCAGCTTCGTTGATCTCCCCCTTTTTCTCAAATCAATGGCATACCGTTTTCCATTTGAAAACCGTGCCGTACTCGCAAAAGAGAATTACAACATAACAAAAGAAGAGCTATGGCGCCGCCTGGTCAAAGAACAGCACGGCGGCCTGTGCTATGATTTAAATGGTTTTCTTTATTTTGTCTTGCGTGAGGCCGGATTTCATGTGAAGCTCATTCGGGGAACGGTTTATGCAGGACAACAAGAAGAATGGGCACTAGAAGGAACGCATGCTGCTGTATTGCTGTCTGCGGAAAAAGGCGATTATATCGTTGATATTGGATTTGGCATCAACCTGGCGCTCCAGCCGATACCGCTTTCTGGAGAAACGGTACAATCACCTGTCGGGTCATTCCGAATCAAAGAAGAAGAGACAGAAAAGGGCAGCCATGTCCTGTTGATGGACAAAGGGGAAGGCTGGCAAATCGGTTACGCCTTTACCCTTGAAGAGAGTGATGCCGGTGATTTAGATGACATGAAGGACATGATTCACTCTCATGAAAAATCTCCGTTTAACAAATCACTGCTCGCCTCAAAGCTGACGCCGAACGGACGGATGGTCATGTCAGACCGCCATTTTACGATTCATAAAAACGGCGGTGAGGGTCAAAAACGTGACATCGGCCCTTCAGAGTTTGGAGAGAAATTAAATACTTATTTTTTGTAATGTGAAAAGCTTGCAGACATACTGCAAGCTTTTTCTTATGAACAAGTATTGATTACTACATCAAATGCATCTTCCGGGATATACAGTTTCCCTTTTTCATATTGATAAGGAATGTGATTCTCTTTAAAGCACTCTTTTTCGTATTCAGTCAGTGAATCTCCAATTTCTATGTATTCCCCGGTATAGTTCGGCTGGCATGCTGAAAGAGTTGACGTAATGGTTACAAGTAGCATGATTTTCTTCATAATGGCACCTGCTTATCAAGAAATTTTTTCCTTTTTCCATTCTACCATAACGAATAGAAAAAACAATTTACTATCCCGCCACATGCTATAATGAATTTTGGAATCTTCTAGAAAAATCATCGTGCAGAATATAAGGGGGATAAACGTGTATCGGATTTTGCTTGTGGAAGATGATGACCGGATTGCTTCTTTGCTGGGCGGTCATCTTCAAAAATACGGATATGAAGTGAAAATTGCTGAACAGCTGAATGATATAAAATTGGAATTTGCAGAAATGAAGCCGGATCTTGTGCTGCTTGATATCAACCTGCCTTTTTTTGACGGGTTTTATTGGTGCAGGCAAATCCGTACCATTTCCAATGCGCCGATTATCTTTATATCAGCACGGACTGATGAGCTGAATCAGGTGATGGCGATTGAAAATGGCGGCGATGATTATATCACGAAGCCATTCCATTTAGAGGTAGTGATGGCCAAAATCAAAAGCGTCCTGCGTCGCACATATGGTGAATACTCGCCCTCTTTGTCACAGGAATCAAGAATAGTGGAGCTTTGCGGGCTCACGATTTATCCGGATCAGAACGAGGCAGAGTGGAACAGCACCCGCATTTTGTTTTCACAAAAAGAATTTCAGCTCCTATCGATTTTTGTGAGGGAGCATAAAAAAATCGTCTCCCGTGATGAACTATTGGAGGCATTATGGGATGACATTGATTTTGTTGATGATAATACGTTAACGGTCAATGTCAATCGGCTGCGGAGAAAACTGGAGAATGCCGGACTGAAAGATTGCATTTCAACGATAAGAGGACAAGGCTATCAATTTCAAGTCAATCGGAAGGATGAACCGGAGTGTTAAAGACTTATCTCATCGACCGCTTAGCCATTATTCTATTTTCATTATTAGGGATAGGGACCGCCATGTTGATTGCGTATTTAAGCATCATAGAGAGCGGCGCAGAACCTCCCGCCGAAAATATGATGTACATATGGATTTTGCCCGGTGCTCTTTTAGCTGCCGGTTTTGCTGCTGATTACATCCGGCAATTTTCCTTTCTCACATATATTAAAAAGCTTGCAGAACAAGCCTCTTCTTCGAATGACATTGGACCGTCTTTGAAAGCCCGAAAGCCAAGAACACGAGAGCAAGCTCTTTGGACGAAAATGATCAACGCACTCGGGCAGCAATACGAAGGCAGGCTCTTACAATATATGAATCAGCAAAAACAGCATTATACCTTCACCAATCAATGGGTCCACCATATGAAAACACCGGTATCTGTTATTTCCTTAATGATTCAGGAAGGAAAAAACGGAACCGCTTCTTCTTTTCCGACGTTTTTAGAGGAGCTGGAGGATGAAAATGAGAGATTTCGCCATGGTCTTGATATGATGCTGCAAACGGCACGGCTGGAGGAATTTGCGTTTGATGTAAGACCGCAAACCTTTGATTTGACCGAGCTGGTCCGTTCACTTATTAATCAGGAAAAACGGCAGTTTATCAAACGGCGCCTTTTTCCAAAGCTACATGTGCCGTCAAACGCCGTTCAGATTTCCAGTGATCAAAAGTGGCTTTCCTTTGTGGTTGAGCAGCTTCTTTTCAACGCCTTGAAATATTCAAAGCAAGGTGTAGGCGACCATATTACAATCCGGATTGAAACAGAGGGACATGAGACGCGCCTGTCGGTTGCTGATGAAGGAATCGGCATACCGCCGCAGGATCTGCCGCGGATTTTTGACGCGTTTTTTACCGGGGAAAACGGGCGAAGCATGACAGAGGCAACGGGAATGGGTCTTTATTTAGCAAAACAGGTGTGCAGCCGGCTTGGCCATAAGCTTTATGCGGAATCAAAAGAAGGGGCTGGCACTGTGATGACCATCGTGTTTTCAAGTGACACCCTAGTGAATGTGACAGCATTGTAAGGTTGGAGAGCAGATTTGAAAGAAAGTTCGATGGGAGGCTGCTGACTTCCTTTTTATAATAAAGAAAAAGGAGGAGCAGAACATGAACGTGTTACAAACAACGAACCTGTCAAAAACGTACTATTCAAATAAAGAAACGATATCATACCAAGCGCTCAGCGACTTTGATCTCAGTGTGGCGAAAGGAGAATTTGTCGGGATTATGGGGCCGTCGGGAAGCGGAAAAACCACGCTCCTGAATTTGCTGGCCACCATTGATAAGCCGACTCAGGGCGAGATGATGATCAACGGCATTCAGCCGAAAACGTTAAAGGATCAAGACCTGGCTCTGTTTCGCAGAAGAGAACTCGGCTTCGTCTTTCAGGATTTTAATCTGCTTGATACGCTGACGATTCGGGAAAATATTCTGCTGCCGCTCGCATTGGACAAGGTAAAGCTGAGAGAAATGGAAGCCCGCTTGGAAGAATTGGCTGATACGCTGCAAATCAAGCATATTCTCGACCACCGGACATACGAGGTGTCGGGCGGACAGCAGCAGCGAGCGGCCTGTGCCAGAGCGATTATTCACAATCCGGCGCTCATTCTTGCCGATGAACCGACAGGAAACCTTGATTCAAAATCGGCTAAACAAGTAATGAACACGCTGGCTCAGCTGAATGAAGAAAAGGAAGCGACCATTTTATTGGTCACGCATGATGCCACAGCGGCAAGCTTCTGTAAACGGATTGTGTTTATTAAAGACGGCCGTTTCTTTTCAGAAATTCATAGAGGGACAAACCGGCAGGTGTTTTATCAAAGTATATTGGATACCTTGAGTGTGTTGGGAGGCGATTTTCATGAATTTGAGAACCATCGCCCGTAAAAACATTCTTGGAAATCTGCAAAGATATGTCGCCTACTTTTTAAGCTGTGTGTTTGCCGTTTCGGTGTTTTTTGTCTTCACATCTTTTATTTTTCACCCTGATGTCAATGAAGACAATATATATGGCGGAAGCCTTGTCAAAACGTGCTTGAGCGCAGCTCTTGTCGTTATCATTGTGTTTTGTGTATTTTTCATCTCATATTCGAATTCAGCGTTTTTGCAGGCGAGAAAGAAAGAGTTTGGGCTGCTGACGCTGTTCGGAACATCAAAGCAGCAGCTTCGCAAAATGATTTATTATGAGCAGTCCCTCATTTCTCTTGCGGCGATTGCGGCCGGCATTGGAGCAGGGCTGTTATTTTCAAAACTGTTTTTTATGATTATGACATGGATGCTCAGCGTGAAAGTGCCGATTTCGTTTGCCATTGTGCCGAAAGCGTTTGTGATGACTGTTGCGGGCTTTCTCATCCTGTTTCAGACGCTGCTCATTTTATCGCTGGGCCGGATTCGCAAGCTGGAAATCATTGAGCTAATTAAATCGGCCCGAAAGCCGAAAAGCTTGCCGGCTTATTCAAAGTGGCTCACTGTGCTGTCCTTGCTTTGTCTGGCTGGCGGTTATTATTTGTCTGCCACAGCGAATGCGATTGATATGGTATTTCGTGTCTTTCCGATTTTAATTTTAGTGTTAATCGGGACGTATTTCTTTTTTACACAAAGCAGTGTGGCGTTTTTCCGCATGCTGTACAGAAAGAAACACAGCTTTTATAAAGGAACGAATATCATTGTCCGTTCCAACATGATCTTCCGGCTAAAGGATCATGCCCGAATGCTGTTTTTAACCTCTGTCATTACGGCGGTCATTTTAACCGCTACAGGTGTTATCTATATGTTTTATGCTGATTTAGAAAGACAAGAGGAGCAAAGCATTCCCCAATCTGTTGCCTGGGTAGAAAAAGACGCTTCCAGCTTTCAGGTCATGAAGCCTGAGACGGCTGAGAATACATTGAAAAAAGCTGATGCTGACATCAAGTATAAGGTAAATGCCACAGGAATTCCTGTCACTTTTCAATCAGACTCGCCATATGGGAACAGGAAAGCGGAAGCGGAGGCCTTGCTGATTTCAGAGAAAATCTATAATCAAGTCGCAAAGGAAAAAGGTTTCCCTGTTATTCATTTACAAGAAAATGAAGCGTTTATCAATGTTCCTTTTCAAATGATGGTGAAAGATACATTTGGAGAAGGGGAAACAGCAGCATTTCATATGAAGTCAGGAAAAACACTTTCCTACGTCATGAAAAAGCAGCAGAACAAAGGGATATTGATGTCAGTCGAGGGAGTCAGCCGTTTATTGGTTGTCAGTGAAAAGAGCTTTGACAGCCTGACACATGATGTGCCGCTGAAGGAACAGATGAGAGTGGTAGGTTATGAGCTTGAGCATTGGCAGGAGGAGGTGGATGTCTCTGAAAAGCTTGAAAACATGGTGCCGAAAGAACATACATCTGATTTTCAAACGCGTGCACCCAGTTATCAAATTGTGAAGCAGGGAGTCGCATTAATGCTGTTTATCGGTCTGTTTGTCAGCGTGCTGTTTTTTATCGTGCAAGGAAGTATGCTGTATTTGCGGATGTTTACTGAAATAGAAGATACGAGAGTGCAAGTATTAGCATTAAAGAGAATGGGGATTACGGACAAAGAGATTCACTCCATCCTCGGAAAACAAATTGGATTTTTGTTCTTCATCCCATTTATCGCGGGCACCATTCACGCCGGTTTTGCGTATGCGGCGTTAAGCAACATGCTGAATTCCAACTTATTTCTTGAGGCCGTGATTGTCATCTTCATTTATTTTGTGTTCCAGGCTGTTTATTATATCGTGACTCGTCATATTTATAAGCGCGCTGTTCTCCAGCATATGTAATATGAAATCCGGTCTGGATCAGACCGGATTTTTGATTTATTGAAATTCTCTTGTCAGATTTTTCGGTGTATTCCCTTGGATGGCCGAGACCATGTTTTCGGCAGCCTGTTTACACATATTGAAGCGTACTTTCGCTGTTGCTGAGCCGATATGCGGCAGTAAAGTCACATTATCTAGCTTCAAAAGGGGGTTGTCTTTTGCGACAGGTTCTTCCTCGTACACGTCTAAGCCGGCTCCCCTAATCCAGCCTTCCTGAAGGGCGCGAATCAGTGCTTTTTCATCAACCGTCTTTCCCCGGGAAATATTGACGAAAATTGCTGAATCCTTCATCTTCTTAAATTCGCGTTCCCCTATCATGTGATACGTTTCATCAGTCAGCGGTGTGATGAGCAGAATAAAATCAGATTGTTCGAGCAATGTATCAAGCTCAGCGTACTTGACGCCGATGCTGTCTTCAATTTCTTGTTTGCGATGGCGGTTATGATAAAGCACGTCCATATCGAAGCCGAATTTGGCGCGTCTTGCTGCTTGTTCGCCGATTCTGCCCATGCCGATAATGCCTAACGTCTGATGATGAACATCAATGCCGAAAAGCGCTTCCTCTTCAACGGTTCCCCATTTTCCGGCTCTGACGAAACGGTCCAGTTCGGCAACACGTCTGGCGGAAGATAGAATCAGAGAAAAGGCCAGATCAGCAACTGTGTCATCCAGTGTATAAGGTGTATGAGTGCCGACGACACCTCTTTCTTTCATGGCTTCTATGTCGAAGTTATCATACCCAACGGATTGATTGCTGACCACTTTGAGCTTAGGCGCATGTTCAAGCAGTTCACGATTGATTGACGGTCCGGATGTTCCTGAAGTTAAAAGCCCTTCAGCATCTTTTAATTTTTCAAAAAGCACGTCATTCGGAAGCGTATCCTCCTGCCATATTTCATAACGGCAATGTTCACCGATGAATGCTTGAATCTCTTCAGGAATCGGTTTTGTGATAAATACAAATGGTTTCAACAAGGCTCCCCCTTTATGGCTGTTGTCTCTTTCATTATATCGGAAATAAATAGATGTTAAAAATATAGCTACGTTCATTTGAATTTCTGGTTCTTTTGAACTTAAAATGGATATAAAAATTGAACGAGCAGCTAAAATCGCTTAAAAAAGTTTTTTAATTATCTGAATTCACCTATATTTTTTGTCAGACAAATCATCAATATGCGAGCTGCATCCAGATTATAGGATTCATTAAATATAAATTTTATTATCTTTGAAAGATATAAATTTTTATGTTTTGATTCTACAGTCCAATTATAGTGTCTTTTTTTGAAAGCCTTTTCGCGGCGTATTCCTATGCTATAATTCCTTACTGTAAGCTGGGTAAGAAGGCTTGCAAAATCATATGGATGGGAGATGAATCAAATGGTTTCTTTAACATCAATTTTGGAACACAATCAGCGGTTTGTCAGAGAGAAGAAGTATGAACCGTACAAAACGACAAAATTTCCTTCAAAAAAGCTCGTCATTGTCACCTGTATGGATACAAGGCTCACAGAACTTCTTCCGCAAGCAATGGGACTTAAAAACGGTGATGCTAAAATTGTAAAAAACGCGGGAGCCATCGTTTCTCACCCATTTGGAAGCGTGATGCGAAGCATACTGGTTGCGATTTATGAATTGCAGGCTGAAGAGGTGTGCATTGTCGGCCACCATGAATGCGGGATGTCAGGACTGAATGCGTCTTCGATTCTCGAGAAAGCGAAGGAACGCGGGGTGGAAGAAAGCTGCCTGAATTTGCTGTCGAGCGCCGGACTTGATTTGAAATCATGGCTGACCGGTTTTCACAGCGTAGAAGAAAGCGTTTCCCACAGTGTGAACATGATCAAGAACCATCCGTTGCTGCCGAAAAAGGTTCCGGTTCACGGGCTTGTCATTCATCCTGAAACAGGAAAACTTGATGTCGTCATTAACGGTTATGAAACTGAGCTCATAAACACACATTTATAAGGGAGGTTATAACAAAATATGCGATTCTCAGGGAGATTCAAGGGATACAATTTGCAGAAATTTCAGAAAGACCTGATTGCAGGTATCGTAGTAGGTGTCGTGGCAATTCCTTTAGGGATGGCATTTGCCATTGCCTCGGGAGTCGAGCCTGAATACGGGCTGTACACTGTTGTTGTGGCAGGGATTTGTATTTCCTTGTTTGGGGGATCCAAATATCAAATTGGCGGTCCGACAGGCGCCTTTGTCCCGATTCTATTCGGCATTGTGATGCAGTACGGCTTGGAGAACCTGCTGATTGCAGGGTTTATGGCAGGAGTGATGCTGGTGCTGTTCGGGCTGTTTAAGCTCGGAAAAATTATGAAATTCGTGCCGAAGCCCGTTATCGTCGGTTTTACAGCCGGAATTGCCGTGCTCATCTTCACGGAGCAAATCGCTAATTTTCTCGGTTTGAGAAATGTTGAAAAACACGAGAATTTTCATCACAACATGTTTGAAATTGCACAGAAGCTCGGCACCTTTAATATGTATGCCATTTTGACAGCAGTGATCGGGCTCGTCATTTTGCTTGTATCCGCCAAAGTGATGCCTAAAGTACCGGGCGCTTTATTGGCTCTTCTGATTTCCACACTGGTCGCGGTTGTATTTTTCCCTGACCGCATGGCAACGATCGGGTCAACATATGGAGAAATTCCCCGCCATTTGCCGGAATTTCAGTTCCCGGAGCTTACATTGGATAAAATGGTCATGCTGTTTCCGGCAGCGCTTGTCATCGCGCTTCTTGGCGGCCTTGAGTCGATTTTGTCCGCAATGGTCGCTGATAACATGAAGGGCTCAAAGCATGACAGCAACAAAGAGCTTGTCGGTCAGGGGATTGCGAATATGGCTGCGCCGCTGTTCGGCGGAATTCCGGCAACAGGAGCGATCGCCAGAACGGCAACCAATATTAAAAACGGAGCGGTTTCACCTGTTTCCGGGGTCGTTCACGGTGTAGTCGTTCTTCTTGTCCTGCTCGTATTCGCGCCTTATGCGGCACATGTGCCGCTTGCCAGTATGGCGCCGATTCTCATGGTTGTCGCATGGAATATGAGTGAGCGGAAGGAAGTCGCAAACATGCTGAGACTGAAAAACGCTGATTCCTTTATTTTGGCGGCGACCTTTGTTCTTACGGTTCTGTTTGATCTAATCGTCGGTGTGGCAACCGGCTTGCTGCTCGCATTTGTCTTCTTCATCAGAAGAATGAGCGAAGCGACCCGCATCCACAATCAGGAATCGCACCCTGTTCTGGCGAAGGCGGCAAAGAGAGAAGATCCATCTGTCAGCATGTATGCGATAGAAGGGCCGCTGTTTTTCGGATCAATTGATTCGCTTGAATCTTCACTGCTGGAGCATGTACAGAAAAAGCCGAAGACCCTTATCCTGCTCATGAATAAGGTGCACTACATGGATACGTCGGCTGAAGCAGTGCTTGGGAACGTTATGAACAGAATTAAACGCCACAACGGAAAGCTGATGATTGTAGGACTGCAATCGCAGCCGAAGGAGCTGCTGCATAAAACAGGCCTATTTCACAAAATAGGGAAGCAGCATTTCTTTGATCACCATGATGAAATCACAGGTTAAAAAAAGCGGCCAATGCGGCCGCTTTTTTTATGCATGCTCAAATCGTTTTGTCAGTTTTTCTTGGTGGGCCTTCATCACGTCTTCTAAGGAGACACCGTACATATCAGCAAGAATGGCGATATTTCCGATGACATCTCCCATTTCTTCAATCAATTCTTGTTTTTGCTCAGCTCGTGTCGATTCCTTCTCATCCGGCCGGTCTCTGCCGATCTCATATGCCCTGACAGCCCGGGCCAGTTCTCCGGCTTCCTCCATTAAAAAGCCGACTCGAATAAACGGTCCGTATTCTGTCCAGCCTCTTTTTTCGTAAAACTCCTTCATCCATTTTTCTGCATCAGCCAGCTGCAACATCATCACTCCTGCATTCTTTATGTATTTCATATTGATATTATCACATGAAGGTGGGACAATATATAGTGTGTTTTTTGAATATTTAACACGATATATAGATGCGGAGATGACAAGATGAAAACAATTTGTGTATTTGCGGGGTCAAACCCGGGGGGAAATGAAGCGTATAAAAGAAAAGCGGCAGAGCTTGGCGTGTACATGGCTGAACAGGGAATCGGCCTTGTCTATGGGGGCTCCCGCGTAGGCTTGATGGGCGCGATTGCTGACGCGATTATGGAAAACGGCGGAACTGCAATCGGGGTCATGCCGAGCGGTTTGTTCAGCGGGGAGGTTGTCCATCAAAATCTGACTGAGCTGATTGAAGTAAACGGTATGCATGAACGAAAGGCCAAAATGAGCGAGCTGGCAGATGGTTTTATCGCTATGCCGGGCGGCTTCGGTACATATGAAGAATTATTTGAAGTGCTTTGCTGGGCGCAGATCGGCATCCACCAAAAGCCGATCGGACTGTACAATGTGAACGGATATTTTGAACCGATGATGAAAATGATCAAATACAGCATTCAGGAAGGGTTTTCTAACGATTCACACCTTAAGCTGATCCACAGTTCTTCACGCCCTGATGAGTTAATTGAGCAAATGCAGAATTACTCTTATCCGATTTTAGAGAAAAAGTGGACGGAGATCTAAAAAAGAGCCTTCTTCAGGGAAGGAGAGTTAGTGAGTGAGCCGCCTATCGTATTCGGTCAACGGCCGTTGATTCACTATATTCCGGGGCAGTAATCCAGGTGGAGGATCAACTAATAATCGAGTTTTTTGACAATGTGAGATTTCCTAAAGGAAATCTCTTTTTTAAATTTCTTTTTGCTGCATCGTATATTCAGTTGTAATAAAGGACTTTTTCACTAGTTTGGATAATAAGCACAGGTAAGGAGGGGATGAAAATGGCAACATTGTCAGATGTGGCAAAAAAGGCAAATGTTTCGAAAATGACGGTATCACGAGTGATTAATCATCCTGAGACGGTGACAGATGAATTGAAAAAGCTTGTTCATTCTGCAATGAAAGAGCTGAATTACATCCCTAATTATGCGGCAAGAGCGCTTGTGCAAAACAGAACACAGGTTGTCAAACTGTTGATTCTTGAGGAAATGGATACGACAGAACCATATTACATGAACCTGCTGACCGGAATCAGCCGGGAGCTGGATCGCAATCATTATGCTCTGCAGCTTGTGACAAGAAACTCTCTCAATATTGGCCAATGCGACGGCATTATTGCTACCGGCTTGAGAAAGACCGATTTTGAAGGTGTGATCAAAGCCTTTGAAAAGCCGCTGGTCGTATTTGGGGAAAATGAAATGGGCTATGACTTTATTGATGTGAATAACGAGAAAGGCACTTTTATGGCAACCCGCCACGTTATAGGACTGGGGGAGCGGGAAGTTGTCTTTTTTGGCATTGATTTAGATGAGCCTTTTGAACGTTCCAGAGAACAGGGGTATATTCGGGCGATGAATGAAAGCTTTAGAAAAACGAATATTTTCCGGATCGACAACAGTTCTAAAAAAAGTGAATGCCTTGCAAAAGAAGTGCTGAAATCCCTGGACAATCAGGCCGCATTTGTCTGTGCATCCGATCGAATCGCGCTCGGCGTCATTCGTGCAGTGCAATCGCTTGGGAAACGAATTCCGGAAGACGTTGCGGTGACCGGGAATGACGGCGTTTTTCTTGATCGTATCTCCTCGCCTCGGCTGACTACGGTCAGACAGCCTGTTGTTGAAATGGGGGAAGCCTGTGCGAGGATGCTTTTGAAAAAAATGAATGAAGACGGTGCTGCCCAAGGAAATCTATTTTTTGAGCCGGAGTTAATTGTACGCGAATCAACTCTGTAAGAGCCTTATTCTGTTATCGGTAACAAGGTAAAAAGGATTGTTCCTGCTATTTCATCATGATACTTTCAAACTAAGAGCCGGCCTATATAAAACGGAAATCAAAGGGGGAGACATGATGGAATATGCAGCGATTCATCATCAGCCGTTCAGTTCTGATGCTTATTCTTATGACGGGCGGACAGTGCATATCAAGATTCGGACGAAAAAAGGTGATGCAGACCACATTCGATTCATTTGGGGTGATCCCTATGAGTACAATGACGGCAGGTGGTCGGCAAACGAGCTGCCGATGAGGAAAATTGCCGCAACAGAAATGCATGATTATTGGTTTGCTGAAGTGGTGCCGCCATTTAGGCGTTTGCAATATGCGTTTGTTGTAACAGACCATCAGGAAGACATCTTTTTCGGAAGTTCAGGTGTATGCCCTTATAACGAAAAAACGCTGGAGACGATCCATTATTATTTTAAACTTCCATTTGTTCACGAGGCCGATACATTCCAAGCGCCTGAGTGGGTCAAATCAACGGTTTGGTATCAAATTTTTCCGGAGCGTTTTGCTAATGGAAGAGAAGACTTATCGCCGGAGAATGTATTGCCGTGGGGGAGCAAGGATCCGGACGTCAATGATTTTTTTGGAGGAGATTTGCAAGGAATTGTTGACAAGCTTGATTATTTAGAGGATTTAGGGGTGAACGGAATTTATGTAACTCCGATCTTTTCCGCGCCTTCTAATCATAAATACGACACGCTGGACTACTATTCCATTGATCCGCATTTTGGAGATCCGGAGCTTTTTCGCACATTGGTCAGCCAGCTTCATCAGCGGGGGATGAGAATTATGCTTGATGCTGTTTTTAATCATATAGGCAGCGCTTCTCCGCAGTGGCAGGATGTTGTGAAAAACGGAGCTCAATCCCGCTATAAAGATTGGTTCCATATTCACTCTTTTCCTGTCAAAGAAGGCAATTATGATAGGTTTGCGTTTACACCTGATATGCCGAAGCTAAATACGGCTAATCCCGAAGTACAGAGATATTTGCTTGATATTGCTTTGTACTGGATTCGCGAATTTGACATTGACGGCTGGCGTTTGGATGTGGCCAATGAAGTGGATCACGCTTTTTGGAAGACATTTAGGCAAGCCGTATCAGCTGAAAAGCCTGACCTTTATATTTTAGGAGAGATCTGGCATTCTGCCGAACCTTGGCTTAGAGGAGATGAATTTCATGCGGTGATGAATTATCCTTTTACAGAGCCTATGATTGAATATTTTGCTGACCGGGCGATTCCAGCCTCGCGTATGGCCCACCGTGTAAATGCACATTTGATGAATGGGATGAAGCAGGTCAATGAGGTGATGTTTAATTTACTGGACAGCCATGATACAAAACGCCTTTTGACCAGATGCCGCAATGACGAGAAAAAAGCACGCGCTTTGCTGGCCTTTATGTTTGCCCAGACAGGTTCACCATGCATCTATTACGGAACAGAAATCGGGCTGGACGGCGAAAATGATCCTTTATGCCGGAAATGTATGGTTTGGGAAAAAGAAAAGCAAAATCAAGAAATGCTTCTATTTATGAAACGGTTAATTGCTTTACGCAAACAGGAAAACACTTTATTGACTGAGGGAAATCTTGAGTGGAATCTGCTGGATGACCAAAACAACTTTATTAGTTTTTCACGGACTCTTGATGAAAAAACACTGATTTATTTCTTTAATCAGGGGGATGCGGCTCAACTTGTCAGTTTACGGGATTTGAATATTGAAAGGAATAAGAAAATCTACGATGTATGGACAGAGCAGCCGCTCCATCATAGCGATGTGATTGCCGTTCAGCCGGGAGAATTTTTTATTTTGGGTGCTGCCGCCCCTGTTTAAATTCTGTTATCGGTAACAAATCAAAAGATGTTGTAACCGCTTTCTATAGACCCATACAATTGTTATAGATTCATAAATAGAAGGGGGAAAAGAGATGATCCTTTTTAAAAAGGGGTTCGCTTTATTGGCGGCATCAGTCCTAACATTCGGTCTCGCCGCCTGTTCAAATTCAAAAGATCCGGCAAGCTCTGATGGCAAAAAAGTACTGACTGTGTCTGTCGAAGAAACCTATAAAGAATCCATTGAAAGCATAAAAGCAAAGTTCGAAAAAGAGAATGATGTCACAATAAAAATTGTTGAAAAGCAAATGTTCGAGCAATTGGAAGCGCTTCCTCTTGATGGCCCGGCAGGTAATGCACCTGATGTTATGCTTGCAGCGTACGACCGGATCGGCGGTTTGGGCCAGCAAGGACATTTACTTGAAATTAAGCCATCTAATACAAATAGTTTTGGCGATAAAGAAATGCAGCAGGTAACGGTTGACGGCAAGGTGTATGGTATGCCGCTAGTCATTGAAACACTTGTTTTGTATTACAACAAAGATCTCTTACAAACAGCACCAAAAACATTTAAAGATCTTGAAAAATTAACAGAGGATTCCCGATTTGCGTTTGCTTCGGAAAAAGGAAAATCAACCGGCTTTTTAGCGAAATGGACTGACTTTTATATGTCGTACGGTTTGTTGGCCGGTTACGGCGGATATGTATTTGGAAAAAACGGAACAGATTCTGGAGACATCGGCCTGAACAATAAAGGGGCTGTAGAAGCGGTGAAATATGCGGAGAAATGGTTTAAAACCTATTGGCCAAAAGGCATGCAAGACAATTCAAGCGCTGACGATTTTATTCAGCAGATGTTTTTAGACGGCAAAGCGGGTGCGATCATCGGCGGACCTTGGTCAGCTGCCAACTATAAAGAGGCTAAATTGAACTACGGAGCGGCTCCTATTCCGACATTGCCAAATGGAGAAGAATATGCTCCTTTTGCCGGCGGCAAGGGCTGGGTTGCTTCAAAATATACAAAAGAACCCGAACTGGCTGAAAAATGGCTTGAGTATGCTACAAATGATGCCAATGCTTACGCTTTTTATGAGGATACAAACGAAGTTCCGGCCAATACAGCTGCAAGGAAGAAAGCGGATGAGCAAAAAAATGAGCTGACGTCAGCTGTGATTAAACAATATGAAACAGCGACACCGACTCCGAATATTCCGGAAATGGCTGAAGTATGGACGGGAGCGGAAAGTTTGATTTTTGATGCGGTTTCAGGAAAAAAAGCGGCGCAAACATCAGCGAATGATGCTGTAAATGTCATAAAGGACAATATCAAAGAAAAGTATGTGAAATAAAACGGCGGGCGTCCGGAAGAATAGAGGGCGAAAAAATGAATACACACCACACACTTGCAAAGCAAAAACGAAAGGCAGGGCTTTTATCGATCATTCCAGGAGTTGGGCAGATTGCGAATCAGCAGTTTTCAAAGGGGATCTTGTTTCTTGTCATCACGGGTTTGTTTGCTCTTGAATTAAGCGTTTTCGGCATTCAAGCGCTAACCGGATTGATGACCTTGGGAAGTGTTCCCGGTGAAGACCACTCACTGTTTATGCTGATTGAAGGCACGCTGCAATTGATCGTGACGCTGATTTTCCTCATGTTCTATATCTTTAATATTCATGATTCGCGTAAGACCGCCGCTATGAAAGCGGCGGGTTTGGAGGTCAATACAACGGCCAAGGATATGATCTGTCATGCGGGTGATAAAGGGTTTCCATATTTATTTACACTGCCGGCATATATCATGATGGTGTTTGTGATTATTTTTCCGGTTTTGGTGACTCTGTTTGTTGCATTAACAAACTATGATTTTTATCATATTCCGCCTAATAGTCTGATTGACTGGGTCGGTTTTAAAAATTTCTTGAATATTTTTTTCCTTGGCTCCTATCGTGAAACATTTATGAATGTACTGGGCTGGACAATTATCTGGACAATCTGTGCAACAACGCTGCAAATCATTTTGGGTATCGTGACGGCACTTTTCGTCAATCAGGATTTTATAAAGGGCAAGCGGATATTTCGAATGATTTTCTTATTTCCATGGGCTGTTCCGGCTTTTATTACAATCATGAGTTTTTCCAACATGTTTAACGACAGCATAGGGGCGATGAATGCACAGGTGATTCCATTATTAAATCACCTGCCGTTCGTAGAGCTGCCGGCGATCGCGTGGAAGACCGATCCTTTCTGGACAAAGACAGCCCTCATTATGATTCAGACTTGGCTCGGATTTCCATATATTTATGTCATGGTAACGGGAGTGCTTCAGGCCATTCCAGGTGAACTGTATGAAGCGGCAAAGATTGACGGGGCTACTTTTATTCAGCGTTTTCGGCATATTACATTTCCAATGATTTTATTTGCGACAGCACCCGTAATGATTACTCAGTATACGTTTAATTTCAATAATTTCACGATCATCTATTTATTTAATGAGGGAGGACCAGGCAGCGCAGGAGCTGGGGCCGGGTCGACAGATATCTTAATTTCGTGGATTTATAAACTGACAACAGGCACATCACCGCAATATTCCGTTGCCGCAGCTGTTACACTGTTAATTTCTTTCATTGTCATTGGAATTTCCCTGATTGCTTTTAAAAAATCGAATGCTTTTGGCAATGAGGAGGTTATGTAGGTGAATGTGAGAACTGCCAGAATGCTTAATAGAATCTGTACCTATTTATTTTTGACGCTGTTAAGTATTGTCATTATATATCCGTTGCTGATTACGGCATCATCCGCTTTCCGTGTCGGAAATGCAACGGCTTTTCAGCTTGATTTTTCGGGTTCTTGGACTTTGGATCATTTTAAGCGGCTATTTGATGAGACACTTTATCTTCATTGGTACGGCAATACACTTGTCATTGCGCTATCGGTCATGGTATTGCAGGTTATGATTGTGACGCTTGCCGGGTATACGTACAGCCGCTATCGGTTTGCAGGCCGAAAAAAGAGCCTGGTATTCTTTTTAATCATTCAAATGGTGCCGACGATGGCAGCGCTGACTGCTTTTTACGTTCTGGCAATGCTGATAGGCGCACTTGATCAATACTGGTTTTTGACAGCGATCTATATCGGCGGCGGAATTCCGATGAACACGTGGCTGATGAAAGGTTATTTTGATACTGTGCCGAGAGAAATTGATGAAGCTGCGCGAATTGACGGGGCGGGACATCTGAGGATTTTCGCTTCCATTGTTCTGCCGCTTGTTAAGCCGATGCTTGCGGTACAAGCGCTTTGGGCGTTTATGGCTCCGTTCGGCGACTATTTGCTGGCAAAGTTTTTGCTTCGTTCACCGGAAAGGCTGACCATCGCTGTAGGATTGCAGTCCTTCATTTCAAATCCGCAGCAGCAAAAAGTCGCCCTGTTTGCGGCCGGAGCTATATTGGCTGCACTGCCGATATGCGTCTTGTTCTTTATTCTCCAAAAGAACTTTGTGTCCGGGCTGACAGCCGGCGGAACAAAGGGGTAATTCGATGAAGAATCTGCAAAATGAAAGCTTTATTATCCGCTGCCTGAAAGCGGCTGCATCCCCATCTGGTGTTTGCCGTTACGGGAATACATTCAGCTGGCTGCAGCTCTCCTTTCTCTTTATGTTTTTGACGGCCTCCCTGATGGCGCCGTTGACGGTTTCGTTTATGAAAATGGATCGCTTCAGTGTTACATCTTTCATGCCATCAGCTTTTCAAAAGGTTAATGATACATTTGCTGATCAATTACAAGGCTTTAAAATCAGAAACGGAAAACTGACGGGCGGGAAGAGCTCTGATCGAATGGAAGATGAGCAGAATTTGATGGCTGTCGATATGAAGCATGAATATCAGACAAGCGGTGAAAATGGGCGGTTGAAAGTAACTGGATATGATAACGCTATCGTATTTCAATCTGATCAACTGGTGATCACCGATCAAAACGGAACGGGGTTTTCTGTTGGCTATGGGAAATTGGAGGCTGAGCTTAAGGAACCGAACGTCCATGATGTAGAGGTTTTGATCGACAAATTGTGGTTGGCACAGTATAAGCCGATGATCATGATGCTGGCATATGCGGTAATCTTTATGATCCAGCTTTTTTTAACGGCTGTTATTGCGGGTGGCATCTGGATCACAAAACGATCAAACATGATCTCTATTGCGTCATTCAAGGAAGCAGCATCTACGGCGATTTGCGCCTCGGCACTGCCGGCATGCGCGGCAGCTGCTATCGGTATGGTTCATTTTGACTTGATCACTGTATTGATGATCCATTCGTGTGGCGTCACTTTGATGATCTCTTTTGCATTTAGATATTTGGCCAAAACCCGCCGTTATAATGGAAACTTACATTCGGGAGGAAATTATGATAAATCAGCGGTTATTTGAGATTGATGAATGGAAAATCAAAACAAATACATTTCAAAAGGAACATACACGGCTGCAGGAAAGCCTGACTTCTCTTGCTAACGGCTATATGGGAGTCAGAGGGAATTTTGAAGAGGGCTATTCAGGCGACAGCCACCAAGGTACATATATTGCAGGCGTGTGGTTTCCTGACAAAACGCGGGTAGGCTGGTGGAAAAACGGGTATCCGGAATATTTCGGAAAAGTGATCAATGCGATGAACTTTATTGGCATAGGTGTATATGTAGACGGTGAAAAAGTCGATCTCTATCAGAACCAAATCGAATCATTTGAGTTAGAACTCAACATGAAAGAGGGGATTCTGCGGCGAAGCGCTGTTGTCCGCATTCAGGATAAAACCGTCAGAATCAGGTCGGAGCGATTTCTTAGCCTTGCCGTAAAAGAGCTGTGTGCGATTCACTATGAAGCGGAGTGCCTGACAGAAGATGCTGTCATTACGCTTGTTCCTTACCTGGACGGAAATGTCGCAAATGAAGATTCTAACTACCAAGAACAGTTTTGGCAGGAAGAAGCGAAAGGTGCTGATCCTCACCGCGGCCATTTAGTCGCCAAAACGATCGAAAATCCATTTGGAACACCGCGCTTTACTGTTTCAGCTGCAATGGCAAACGTGACAGAGGGCTTTGTCAGTGAAAGCTCTCAAACAGCTGGAATGTATGTCGAGAATCGCTACAGTTACCAAACGAAGGCTTCTTTGAAAAAGTTTATTATTGTCACGACTTCCCGTGATGTTCGGGAGGCAGAGCTTTTATCGAAAGCCAAGGAGCTTTTGGCGGGTGTTCTTGAGAACGGATATGAAGAAGCTAAACGGAGTCACACTGAGCAATGGAAGGAAAGATGGGCAAAAGCGGACATAGAGATTAAAGGGGATGAGGAACTTCAGCAGGGGATCCGCTACAATATCTTTCAGTTATTCTCGACATATTATGGGGGCGATGCCCGTTTGAATATCGGGCCGAAAGGATTTACTGGCGAAAAATACGGAGGTGCCGCCTATTGGGATACTGAGGCATATGCTGTGCCGATGTATTTGGCGACAGCCGAGCCGGAGGTGACGAAAAACCTGCTTTTGTATCGCTATCATCATTTGGAGGCAGCTAAACGGAATGCCGCCAAACTGGGGATGAAGGGGGCACTTTACCCGATGGTGACGTTCACAGGTGATGAATGCCACAACGAATGGGAGATCACCTTTGAAGAAATCCACCGCAATGGCGCGATTTGCTATGCGATCTGCAATTATGTCCAATATACAGGCGACCGTGACTATATGAAAGAATACGGGATAGAGGTTCTCGTGGAAGTCAGCAGGTTTTGGGCTGACCGCGTTCACTTCTCGAAACGAAAAAACAAATATATGATCCACGGCGTCACAGGGCCGAATGAATACGAAAACAATGTCAACAACAATTGGTATACAAATGTCATTGCGGCTTGGACGTTGGAGTATACATTAGAAAATCTCGAAAGTATTTCAGCGGAAAAACGCCGCCTGCTCGATGTGCAGGAAGAAGAACTCAAGGCCTGGAGAAATATCATCCAGCACATGTACTATCCGTATAGTGAAGACCTGCAAATTTTCATTCAGCATGACACATTCTTGGACAAAGACCTGCAATCAGCGGATGAATTAGATCCAGCTGAGCGGCCTCTTTATCAGAATTGGTCATGGGACAAAATTCTCCGCTCCAATTTTATTAAGCAAGCAGATGTTCTTCAAGGCATTTATCTTTTTCATGACCGTTTTACAATGGAAGAAAAACGGCGAAACTTTGAATTTTATGAACCGATGACTGTTCATGAATCAAGCCTGTCGCCCTCTGTCCATGCGGTTCTCGCAGCCGAGCTCAAGATGGAAAAGAAAGCGCTTGAATTATATAAGCGTACAGCAAGGCTTGATCTTGACAATTACAATCATGACACGGAAGAAGGCCTGCACATTACATCAATGACGGGAAGCTGGCTCGCGATCGTTCAAGGCTTTGCAGGCATGCGTATTACGAATGAGACGCTGTCATTTGCTCCGTTTTTGCCGAAAGAATGGGACGGATATTCATTCAAAATTAATTATCGAAACAGATTAATCAATGTTACGGTTGACGAAATGGGCGCCATCTTTGAGCTTGTAAAAGGCGAGCCGCTGCACATGAAAGTTTATGATGAACCGGTTGTCCTAAACGGACGATGTGAAAGGAGAACGCCTGATGAGTGAATGGTGGAAAGAAGCAGTCGTTTATCAAATTTACCCGCGCAGTTTTTATGATTCCAATGGAGATGGATTCGGGGATTTGCAAGGCGTGATTCAAAAGCTGGATTACATCAAAAATCTCGGGGCGGATGTGATCTGGCTCTCCCCGGTGTTTAATTCCCCGCAGGATGATAACGGCTATGACATCAGCGACTATAGAAACATGTACGAAAAATTTGGGACAAATGAAGATATGTTTCAGTTAATTGACGAAGTGCATCAACGCGGAATGAAAATCATCATGGATTTGGTCGTGAACCACACGTCAGATGAGCATGCCTGGTTTGCTGAAAGCCGCAAGTCAAAGGACAATCCTTACCGGGATTATTATTTTTGGAAAGACCCTAAACCGGACGGCTCAGAGCCGAATAATTGGGGGTCAATCTTCTCGGGCCCGGCGTGGACATTCGATGAAGGAACAGGGCAGTATTATTTGCACTACTTTTCGAAAAAGCAGCCTGATTTAAATTGGGAAAATGAAGCGGTGCGCCGGGAAGTATATGATTTGATGAGATTTTGGATGGACAAAGGCGTTGACGGCTGGCGGATGGATGTGATCGGCTCCATTTCCAAGTACACCGATTTTCCGGACTACGAAACAGATAACAGCCGCAGCTATATCGTCGGACGTTATCATTCGAATGGCCCCCGCCTTCATGAATTTATCCAAGAGATGAACAGGGAAGTGCTTTCTCATTACGACTGCATGACGGTCGGAGAGGCAAACGGCTCTGATATTGAAGAGGCGAAAAAGTACACAGATGCAAGCAGACAAGAGCTGAATATGATCTTTACCTTTGAACATATGGATATTGATACAGAACAAAACTCGCCAAATGGGAAATGGCAGATCAAGCCGTTTGATGTGGTTGCTTTAAAAAAGACGATGACAATGTGGCAGTCCGCGTTAATGAATGTCGGCTGGAATACCCTGTATTTTGAAAACCATGATCAGCCGAGAATTATTTCCCGCTGGGGCAATGACGGCAAGCTGCGAAAGCAGTGTGCAAAAGCATTTGCAACGGTTCTCCACGGGATGAAAGGAACACCTTTTATTTACCAGGGAGAAGAAATCGGCATGGTCAACAGTGATATGCCGCTGGAGATGTATGACGATCTTGAAATAAAAAATGCATATCGTGAACTAGTCGTCGAAAACAAAACGATGTCAGAAAAAGAGTTTTTAAAAGCTGTGGCAAAAAAAGGACGGGATCATGCGAGAACACCGATGCAATGGAATGCCGGAAAACATGCGGGATTCACAGCCGGAGACCCTTGGATAGCGGTAAATTCCCGCTATCAAGATATCAATGTGGAAGAGTCCTTAGAAGATAAAGATTCGATTTTCTATTACTATCAAAAGCTCATTCAATTACGAAAGCAATATAAGATCATGATATATGGAGATTTTCAGCTGCTGCAGGAGAATGATCGGCAAATCTTTTCGTACCTCCGTGAATATCAAGGAGAAAAGCTTCTCGTCGTTGTGAATATGTCGGAAGACAAGGCTCTGTTCGAAGTGCCTCCAGATTTGATTCATGAGCATTGGAAAGTGCTTATTACGAACTATTCGCATGAGCGAGCTGACTTGAAGAGCATTTGCCTCGAACCTTATGAAGCTGTGATGGGCATTAGCATATGAAAGCGGTCATTTTTGATTTAGACGGAGTGATAACAGATACAGCTGAATATCATTTTCTCGCTTGGAAGCACATTGCCGAACAAATCGATATTCCCTTTGACAAGGGTGTGAATGAAAGCCTAAAAGGAATCAGCAGAGAAGAGTCACTTGAAAGCATACTTATCCTTGGCGGTGCGGAAACAAAGTATACAAATGCAGAGAAACAAGAACTTATGCATCAAAAAAATCAATATTATCAAACGCTGATCAGCAAATTGATGCCGAAAGATCTTTTGCCGGGAATCGGCAGGCTTCTTTGTGAGTTAAAAGGCGAAAATATAAAAATCGGGTTAGCGTCTTCAAGTCGCAATGCTCCAGAGATTTTAAAACGTTTGGAGATCATTGATGATTTTCATGCCATTGTTGACCCGACAGCTCTCGCGAACGGGAAACCTGATCCCGAAATCTTTTTAACAGCTGCAGCGCTGCTCGGTGTTTCCCCGGCTGATTGTGCGGCAATAGAAGATGCTGAAGCAGGCATTTCCGCAATCAAATCTGCCGGGATGTTTGCGGTTGGAGTCGGTCATGAACAGTCAATGCTTGGTGCTGATCTGGTTGTGAGAAACACTTGTGATTTGACGCTTGAGCTGTTGAATGAGGAATGGGAGCAGTATAAAATAAAAAGTTTTTAAGAATCGTTAGAGAATGAATTCCTTCAAATGAAAAAACCTGCAAGAGACATCGCTCTTGCAGGTTACGCAGTATTACTTTTGTTCTTCTGTGTTGCGAGTCAGGATTTTGTCAATCAGGCCGTATTCAAGCGCTTCTTCAGCAGACTTGAAGTTATCGCGGTCTGTGTCGCGTTCGATCACTTCAAGCGGCTGGCCAGTACGTTCAGCAAGGACTTTGTTTAATTTGTCGCGAAGCAAGAGAATGCGTTTCGCGGCAATTTCAATTTCTGTCGCCTGACCTTGCGCACCGCCAAGAGGCTGGTGAATCATGACTTCACTGTTTGGAAGCGCATAGCGTTTGCCTTTTTCGCCGGCAGCAAGCAGGAACGCGCCCATTGATGCAGCCATACCGATACAAATTGTAGATACCTTCGGCTTAATAAACTGCATGGTATCATAGATCGCCATACCGGCTGTGATAGAGCCGCCCGGGCTGTTGATGTAAATAGAAATATCTTTTTCAGGGTCTTCTGCTTCTAAGAATAAAAGCTGTGACACGATGGAGTTCGCAACGTTGTCATCAATCGCAGATCCAAGCATGATGATACGATCCTTTAATAGACGAGAATAAATGTCATACGCTCTTTCCCCGCGGTTCGTTTGTTCAATGACTGTAGGTATTAAATTCATAATGCTCCTCCTTCACCTTTTAGGTAAGTATGTAGTTACATGATACATTTTTGGTCAATAAAGGTCAAACAAAAAGCTGGCTGGATATGCAAAGTCGTCTCTTTTTCCCATTTTCCCCAAAAATACAGGGGTTCAAACCATCATATGTCAGATTGCCAAATCAGATGATGTGTCTGTTTTAAAAAAACCGCTCTTGAAATAGAGGGTTGTTATTTGAATGGAATTATCGTATAATTAGTTGAGCTGACGTTCTTATAACGCAGTCAATATGCGCTCGTAGCTCAGTTGGATAGAGCGGTGGTTTCCGGTACCACGTCTGTCGGGGGTTCGAATCCCTCCGAGCGCGTCCAATAGAACAACAGGAAAGACAAGGGTTTGGCATTGCCGATCTTGTCTTTTTTGTTTTGTTTCAAAAATCTTTCTCATCGGAACATAAATTTTCCTCCAGCCGGGCACGTTATGAGATGTGCGATATTGAATCTGTAAGGAGGATGAACATGGGTATTTTAAGCGGAAATCCGCAAGATGAACCGATGCATTACGGTGAGGTATTCAGCTTGTGGAGTTATGTGATGGCGGGCAATAAAATGGTCGGCAATTACCAGATGTTATTGCATCATGTCGGTGATGACGACCTGAAAAAGCTGCTTCGTGAATCGATTGAGAAGTGCCAAGATGAAATAAAACAGGTCAATGCGATCCTGAAAGAAAACGGTGTGGCGCTCCCGCCGGCTTCTCCTGAACCGCCGGCTGCAGATCTTAAAGATATTCCGCCGGGTGCGCGGTTTCTTGATCCGGATGTAGCGGCCTCTGCGGCAGCGCAAAATGCTGCAGGTCTTGTGACATGCAGCAAAATTATGGGACAGTCAATTCGTGAGGATATTGCCATGATGTTTGGACAATTCCATATATCTAAAGCGGCAACCGGCGCAAAATACTTAAGGCTGCTAAAAAACAAAGGCTGGCTCATCCCGCCGCCGCTTCATCTTCAAAAACATCAAGACGCTTAACGGCAAGGGCATATACAGCTGTATATGCCCTTATCTTATGATTAAGCCGTAAGACGCAGGCCGATGACCCCGGCGAGGATAAGGCAAAGGGAAATCAGCTGTGGCAGCTGAAACCGCTCCTTAAACCAGATGACGCCGACCGCCGAAACGCCAATACTGCCAATGCCGGTCCAGACGGCATAAGCGACGCCGGCAGGCAGGGCCAGCATCGCTTGTGAAAGGCAGTAAAAGGATAAGCCAAAACCAACAGTCATCACAATGATCGGCCATTTTTTTCTTGTACCGTCTATATATTTCATGGCAACCGCAGCTATAATTTCTTCAATGCCGGCAACCACTAATAAAAACCATTCCATTATTTTCCACCTCCCGGCTGTGATGTGCTTTCTTTCGTAAATAGCTTCATTCCTAAAATACCGGCCAGCAATATAACTAAAAAGAACATTTGCGCTGCTGAGAAGGATTCGCCCAAAACAATTCCGGTGATATAAGTTCCGACGGTTCCGATTCCGACAAATACAGTGTATGCCGCGGCCATCGGGATTTTTTGATAAGAGCGGATTAACAGTATAAAGCTGATTGCGATCAAGATAAAAATGATTATCCAATCTATAAGCGAATCGGCATGTTTAAGGGAGGAAGCCCAAACAACTTCTAAAAGACCTGCAATAAACACAAGCACCCAATTCATATGAAACACCTCTCTATTTTGTGAATGAACGTCAGTCATTTTTAAGGCATTAAAAAATGAGCGGTGTTACCCAGTCATTTTTTAAGCTGTACCTAAGCTTCGTTTTAAGAAAGTAAAGATTTCTTTTTTAAACACTTCAATATTTTCATCTTGTTCAAATCCGATATAGAATCGTTCAGCTGTGTTCTCGACCAAGTTGATAATCGTTCTGGCTGTCCATTTCGCATTGATTCCTTCAGTCACCTCATGGTTTTTAATCGCCTTATGGATGATTTTTTCGAGCCAGGAATAATAAGGCTGATAGATCGTCTCCCATTTTTCCATGGAGTGGTCGATCGCAAGCCCAGAGTAACAGAGGACGATAATATCCTTATGGCGTTCTGTAATGAGAAATGTCTCATCAATTAATATATCTAAAACGGTCCAAAAACCTTCGTCTCCATGCAGTCTCCCTTTGATTTGATCCAGGGTATGGGTGAGAAGATTTTCTGCGATTGCCGGAATCAGGGCGTTTTTAGATGAAAAATATAAATAGAACGTTCCTTGGGCAGTGCCGGCCTTTTTGACAATATCAGAAATAGAGGCCTTGTCGAGACCTTTTTCAGAAATGACTTCAATGGCGGCCTGCAGAATTTTTTCATATTTGCCCGATGATTGTTTTGGCATAAGGAACACCTCCTGTAATGACTGACTATCATTCATTTTATCGCGAGTATGTGCGTTTGTAAAGAATAAAGAAGCAAGAAAAACTCTTGCTTCTTTATTTATCATAATCAATGGCCGCTTTCGGGAGCCCTGTGTACTTTGCCCAGTAGTAAATCGCAAGTGAGCCGATGGCGACCAAAATGAGGTCGATTGGATTGCTGATGATGCCTAAACCGTGTCCGAAAGACCCGATGAAGGAAAAGATCAGCATCATGATATAAAACCCGACGAGCCACCACGCTGATTTTAACTGCTGGGCAAGGCTGACATCCTCTTGAGGCGCATATTTTCTGAAACAGAGATAGATCAAAAACATCACGAGCTGTGAACCGAGCAGCCAGGAAACGGTTGTCCATCCAGACCAGTACACGATAAACGCCGTGAAGATAAAGGAAAGCGGCCCGATAATGCTCATTCCTTTTAAATAAAACGGCCTGTTTAAGTCCTTCGCATTGACCCTCAGCGCAGCTGAAGAAATCGGTGCAATCGCATAAGAAAGAATGAGCGCGACAGAACAGACATTGACGAGCGCGTTCCACGAAGGGAAGGGAAGTGTCCAGAAAATGGACAGGGCAAACGAAAGCCAGAGTGAAGCACGGGGTGTCCCCGTTTCTTTATTCACTTTTGAAAATATGCTAAATAATGTGCCGTTACGCGCCCAGGCGTAAACGAGGCGAGACGTCGTATTCATAAAAATATTCCCGTTTCCTCCGGGAGACAGAATGGCGTCTAAAATGACAAGCGTTGCAAGCCAGCCTAAACCGAGCATAATCGCAATATCTTTAAACGGCAATGAGAACTCCCGCCCGATTGCGGGCCAGCCATGTTTTAGCGTTTCTGTCGGGATTGCGCCAATAAAGGTGACCTGCAAAACCGTGTAAATGATGGTTGAAACGATAATGCAAATGATTAAAGCGATCGGGATATTTCGTTTTGGATTTTGCACTTCACCAGCAACAGCCACAATCGGGTGCAGGCCGAGATACGCAAACATCACGCCGCCTGTCGAAATCGCAGCCTGAATACCTGTAAAACCAAACGGCGCAAATCCTTCAATAGATAAATTCTCAGGCTGAAAATGAAAGATCAGCACGATAATGATGGTAATCGGTACAATATATTTAAAAATTGATATGATGAAATTCGCCTTAGCGAAGGTTTTGACGCTCCAATAATTCAGCAGGAAAAACAAGCAGAGCAAGGCGAATTGCAAGATCCAGCCAGCAATGGTCGGCGAATCAGATCCTTTTATGGTCAGGCCGGGAAACCAATAGGCCACATACTGACGCACAGCCGTCACTTCAATTGAAATCAGGCTAGTGTAAGCGACAATCGTGACAAATGAAATTAAATAGCCGACAAGATGGCCATGTGAATAAACGGGGTATCGAATGATGCCTCCGGTACGGGGCAGAGCGGCCCCAAGCTCCGCGTACACGAGCCCGATTAACAGAATGATGGCTCCGCCGATAATCCAGGAAAAAGCGCCGGAGGGTCCTGCTTTTGAAGCGACATTACTGACAGCGAACAGCCATGCTGACCCAAAGATGGCACCCATCCCAATCAAAATCAGATCAAACAGCGACATTGATTTTTGAAAATTTCCTTGTTTAGACATCCGCTTCCTCCTTAGAAACCAGCCTTATATTCCTTACAATGCCCAATATGTAACAGAGAATACCGCTCTAATAAAAAAACAGGTGCAGCAAGCGCCGCACCTGTTTTTTATTCATGAATCGCATCAAAATGTTTCACCGTTATATTTTTGAATGAGGCTGTGCCGCCGTCAGAATAAAGAGTAATGCCCTTATCTTCAGGTTTTGGGAATACTTCATTTGAAAAAACAGTTTTCCCGTCGCCGACAAATACTTCTATCGTTGTTTTATCGACGAGAATTTTCAAATGCGCCTTTTGTTTGCTTACATCGTAAGGAGCCTTGCTTTCGACATAGGTATTGCTTTTGTCAGGCTGATTTGTGGCCGCTCTGTTGACATACGCATAGCCGCCTTCGGCGAAAATGCCGACATCAATGTGGCGCTTTTGATCTTCTGACTCTCTCAGTCTGACGCCTGCGTTTTTCAGCTCTGACCAAGAAAGATCCATATCAAGCTGGTACGTATCACCTGTGATGGGAAGTGTCTTTGATCCGCTCACATCCTGATCCTCTATTTCGTCAGTTGAAACGGTCAGCTGCTCCAAAGCTTCAATCGGCTGTGAGACGAGGCTGTATGTGCCGTCCTGCTCCTGTAGCCGGATTTCGCGTATGACAGAATCTGTGCCGTTAAAGCCGTTCTTCATTGTCGGTGTGTTGTTGGCGTAATCCCAATTGTTCATCCAGGCAAGCGCATACCGCTTTTCTAATGGATCTGTGCTTTTGCCGTCTTCGAACGTCACGCCCCCGTACCAGTCAAAGCCGTGGTCAAGCCATTGGGCTTCGGTCTGATCCGCTGTAAATTCTTTTCCGTCGAAGCTCCCGGTCCAGTAGGCGTACGTATTTGGTTTGCCCCAAGGTTTGCCGTTCGCGCTGGCACCGAGAACCCACTTATTCGTTCCGTCACTTGCCCGCATCATGTAGAGATCAGGACATTCCACAATTCCCGCTTGTTCCGTGAAGAATCCGCTTGTGTAATGCCAGTCCTTGAGATTATCGGATTCATAAAAGCCGATTTTTGTTCCTTCAGCCATGACCATTACCCATTTGTTATCCTGGTCATCCCATATGACTTTCGGGTCTCTGAAATCCTTTGTGCCCGGATTAGGCATAACAGGGTTATCACTGTAGGACTTGAATGATTTTCCTTTGTCTGTGCTGTACCACAAATGTTGCTCCTGCTTTTTGTCTTTGGCTGAAGGCTGTGTCACAATCGCAACAAGTGCATTTTTCCCGAATCCGGCTGTGTTTTCTTTATCCATAACGACAGAACCGGTCCAAATGTCACCGTCTGGGTTTGTATATTTCGGGATAGCCACGCCTTCATCGGTCCAGTGCACCAAATCCTCTGAAACGGCATGGCGCCATTCTGTGCCGTTGCCTTTTGGATAATCTTGGTTATAAAGATAGAAATAATGATACTTCCCATCAAAATAGAGCGGTTTTTGGGGATCATTTTTCCATTTGTCGGGTGCCGTAAAGTGATATGCAGCCCGGTAGTCTGGCTTATGTGTTGGTTTTGTTTTTTTGACAGGTTCTTCGTTTGGCAATAAATCGATAAACAGCAGTATTCCTGCAAAGGTGAGGAATACGGTTAGCCATTTGCCTGCTTTTTTATAGTTCATAGGGGATTCACCTTTATGATGTTGATAAGAAATAAAAGAAAATGCCAATAGGATATCGGCATTTTCTTTTGCGTTTTTATTTGTTAACTGTTAATTGTCCTTGTTCAAGGATGCTGTCTTTTACAACAGATGTTTTCTTGCCTTTGATGTTCAACAGGAAGCTTGGCGCAAACGTTGCTTGTCTGTCAGCAAAGAATCCTCTGTTTGTCATGTAGCTTGTAATCACGACATTGTTTCCTTCAGCTTGAGGCACAGCGAAGTGTGAATAAGTAAAGGTCACATCGTTAGGATCAAGATCCATTTTTAGCACGAGGCCTGTTTTGTTCAGCGGCTTGTATGGGCCAGTTAAGGAATCAGAAACATAACCAAGCATGTAAATGTCGTTAGATGTGATGCCGTCGATCGTCATTTTTGATCCGCGAGAGTCAGTGAACAGATACCATTTGCCATTCATTTTAAAGACGTTCGCGCGTTCGATTTCATCTGTAACTGTGTTAGATGCAATTAGCGGTTTCATCACTTTTTTCAGTGTGTAGTCATCGTTTAGCTCAATGATACCGAGTGCGCCGTTTGCTAATTCAGCTGTGCGTTTTTTATCGCTTTGCAGAAGTTTTTGACTTTCTTGACGGAAGAATGATGTGCTTTTGCCATAGTATGCTTTGTTAAATAAAGATTCTTCGCCTTGGTAGCCATCTTCAGTTCCAGTGTTTGCTTCAAATACTAAGTATTTACGGCCTTTATCTTCTACGTAGTGAGGATCTCTCAGCGTATGGTTATCGCCTGAGCTGTAGTTACCTTCATCGATAAACTGCTGTACATTTTGATACGTTTTGCCGTCACCGTCAAAGATTGATTTATAATCCTCTACACCGTTGATGTTCAAAGAGCTGTCTGTTGTTGATACGTTAACCTGTGCAGTTGTCAGTGTTTGTTTACCGTAATGTTTACCCGAGAAATCAGTGTAGAATAAACGGATTTTTCCGTCAGATGTAAATGTAGCTGAACCAGACCATTCTTGCGTTTGATCTTTTAGGATAGAATCATTTGCATCGAATTTGTCGCTGTCTTTAAAGACGCGTCCAGCGTTTTTCCAGCTGTCAATAGACGTTTCGCCGACTTTTTGATAGAACATGTAAATGGATGTGTCATCCGCATTTTTAGGGTCTCCGGCTAATGCAAAGACGATGTGGTAGCCGTGATAGTTTGCGACTGTGCCGTCAGCGTTTTGCAATGGCCAGCTGTCCCAAACGTCCAGACCTTTTGCAGAAGAGATATTTTTAATTGTGGATGGATCGAATTCAGGCACCTGATATTTTTCATTTTTTTGCTGTTCAGGGATTTGCAGCATATCATGGCGGGTAATGTGGGTAATGCCGTAAGTTTCCTTATACGGTTTTTGGTTCGTTTCTTTCGCAAACGCTTGAGTCGCGCCTCCTGCCAGCAGTGCAGTAGTAAAGGTTAATACTGTTGCTTGTTTTGCAAACTTTTTGATGTTCATCGTTCATGTCTCCTTTTTTATGTACTGTGTTAGCGGTCTGCTTCGTCCAGCCCTCCTGTTTGAAGATGGCAAGTCAGTTACGCACAATAAAAAAAGACCTAAAATATGTAAGGGGTGACGCCAAAGAATACACTTTGCCCTTTACACATTTTAGGTCTTGCCTGCTTTATCAGTAACAAACCTGCGTGATTTACTTTTCGACATCATTCTATTAGACTCTCGTTTGGATTGCAACTGGTCTATTTTCCTCTTTTGTTTGATAGAAAATCATAAAAGGATTTAAAAGTTACAGGTCTAAAGAACTAATACAGATGGCTATTTCTTTTCATTCTCTGATTTTTTATAACGCCTGATGCATGGGCATAAAGTTACCTTTTGAGTAATGATTCAGAAAATGATCATCCAGGGTGAAGCATGACTTGAAATTCATCTTGGATCAAAAGCAGTAGTTCGTTCAATGTCAGTAACGACCAATATAATAATGTATTGCTAGCCAACAAATGATAGAAGCGAAAGATTTTTAAGGAGGAAAAAGTCATACCGCCACGGCCATCAAAATGGATTAAGAGGAACGATCGACCGGAACCTCTTTTATCACCAAGTGTCATGCAAGGCAGAAATGGAAACACCCCAACCTCTCAACAAAACCAGTCCTTCGCACCAATTACTAACCAGCCTATTTCTGCTTTCAGAGCCACGAGCAATATGAATTTGTCAGTGGCTGCAAATGCAGCTAGCGGAGTCTTATTTCAAAATGAGCAATTTGATTTGGCGAATGAATATAACCCCGACACATCTACATTTTCACCGAGAACAGCAGGCGTATATTCTCTTAATGCAGCAGTTGAGTTTCAAGCGAATGCGAATGTTGACTTCAACTTAGAAGTCGTATTTCTCGTGAATCAAGATGTGGTAGGCGGAAATAATGAAACTCAAGCAGGGAATCTCCCGGCAGTCGTAGCCATTACGGAAATTCTTCAGTTAAACGCAAAAGACACGGTGACAGTTGCAATGAGAAGTACTGCCGCCGGAACAATTCAAGAGACTACGAGAACTCGTTTTGCAGCCGCTAGAGTTCCTTCTCTGACTTCGTAAAAAGGGGATATTTGATTCATGTAAATCTAAGCCGCTATATTAAAGTTGATTTTTCTTGTTTGAGGAATGATCAACTTTTTTGTTATTTTCAAAATATTTGAAACGTTAATAGCTTAGTAACGTACAGAGATATGGGAGGTGGAAGAATGAAGCAGACTAAAAGGAAGCATCTCAAGACGTTATTTGAGACATTAGGCGAAAACCATCAGTTCAACGGGACGGTTCTGGCTGCGGAGGATGGCGATATCTTATATCATCACTCTTTCGGTTATGCGGAACTGAAGGAAAAACGCCCCTTGCAAACAAACTCTTTGTTTGAATTAGCATCTCTGTCAAAGCCTTTTACAGCTTTGGGAATCATATTGCTGGAGGAGAAGGGGATTCTTGGGTATGAAGACAAAGTGGAGCGCTGGCTGCCCGGTTTTCCGTATCAGGGTGTAACGGTTAAGCATTTATTGAACCATACGTCAGGGCTTCCTGATTATATGGGATGGTTTTTAACAAGTTGGGATCCACACAAGATTGCGGTGAATCAGGATATTGTGGATATGCTGATGAATGAGGGGCTGCCTGGTTATTTTGAGCCGAATGAAGGCTGGCTGTACAGCAATACGGGGTATGTGCTGCTGGCGGTTATTATTGAAAAAGCATCCGGCAAGAGCTATGCGGATTATATGAAAACATGTATTTTTTCACCGGTCGGCATGAATGAAACGAGAGTGTATAATAGGAGGCTTCGGCCTGAGCGGATGGATCATTATGCATATGGATATGTGTATGATGTACATTCCGAAACGTACGTCCTACCTGATGATCTTGAGGAAACGAACTACGTTGTGTACCTCGATGGCATACAGGGAGACGGTACAGTTAACTCTGTCACAAGTGATTTGTTTCGATTTGATCAGGCTTTATATCAGGACAAATTGATCAGCGATGCTTCTAAGGAAGCCGCGTTCTCTCCTGTACAGCTGAACAATGGGGAAACAATCGATTACGGTTTTGGCTGGGTGCTGCAAAACAGTCATGAAAAAGGACGGATCGTCAGCCACAGCGGAGGATGGCCCGGCTATTCGACGAAGATGATCCGATATATCGATCATCGTAAAACGCTGATTTATTTGAGCAATAAGGAAGAGGATGCTGAATATGAACAAGCAATTCTGCAAGCGGCGGAAAATATTTTATTTGGCCAGCCATATAAAATTCCGGAACGTCCTGCTGATAAAAAGAAAAAAGCAATTGATACGGCGATATACAGCCGCTATGTTGGCAGCTACTCGTTTCAGGATGGGACAGCTGCACAGGTGACAGCCGAGAATGAACGGCTTTATTTGGAGATCACCGGGCAGCTGAGACTGGAATTATTTCCTTCCTCGGAAACCCGTTTCTTTCTGAGATCATTGTCTGTTGAAGTCGAATTTATGTTAGGTGATGATGCTGCGAAAAGCTTTATCATCTATGAAGATGGCACAGAAGAAGAAGCGGTCCGTACGAATTAGAAAGGAATGAACGTAATGATCGGAATATTAGCCGGAATGGGGCCAAAATCGACCTCGCCGTTTATTGATAAGGTAATTGATTACTGTCAGAAGCTGTATGGCGCTGCAAACGATATCGATTATCCGCACATGATGATCTATTCATGTCCGACACCCTTCTATGCAGATCGTCCCGTTGACCATGATGAGATGAAAAGAGCGATTATTAATGGAGCGGTAAAGCTCGAGAAAACAGGCGTTGATTTCATTGCTCTGCCTTGTAATACGGCACATGTCTACTATGAAGAGATTCAGCAGGCATTGTCGGTTCCCTTGTTACATATCATTGAGGAAACGATAAAAGAAATTCCGCATCCTGCAAAAAAAGCGGTGGTTTTAGGAACAGAACCAACCATCCAATCCGCCATCTACCAAAAAGGGCTGGAGGCAAATGGACAAGAAGTTGTTCACAAGGACCATTGGCAGCAGGCTGTGAACCAGCTCATTGCCGGAATCAAACAGCCGAATCATATACAGCATACACAAGCATTGTGGCAGAAGCTATATGAAGAAATCAGTCAGCATGCAGACCTCATAATTTCAGCCTGTACGGATTTAAATGCGGTGTTAGATCATATTCAAAGTGAGATTCCGATTATCGATTCCGCTGACTGTCTTGCAAAAAGCACTGTCAGCACATATCTTGCCTATCAAAGCTAACAAGGACTGTCTACAAACAGTCCTTGTTTTTTTATGCTCCTATTGTTTGACAGCTACATGCAATAGTGTTAAAGTAAACATGTAAATAGTTACATGTTTTTTCTGAAGGTGAGGTGGTGCTTATGAAGAAGCCGGTTTTAAAACCATTCGCCTCTTTAGAAATTAAGGTTGATCCGCCTATTACCATTGGTGAGACAGGCCTGGGACTGAGACGATTGATTCCGATTCGTTCGGGAACAATAACCGGAGAAGTAAAGGGACGTATTTTGCCGGGCGGTGGCGATTCACAAATCATTCGCGCTGACGGCAGAACAGATTTATCTGCCAGGTATGTGATTGAAACAGCAGATCATGAACTCATTTACATCGAAAACAATGGAATACGGCAAGTCAGCGAGCCGTTTCGAAAACAAGCCGCGGCCGGGGAAATCATTGATCCGGAGCATGTTTATTTCCGTACGGTGCCGACATTTGAAGCAGGAAGTGAAGCCTATCAATGGTTGCATGACCGCTTGTTTATCGGTTCCGCAGAAAGAACCCCTGATTACGTTCGACTAGACATTTATGAAGTGCAGTAAAGACTAAGGAGAGTGTGAAAGATGGAAAACTTTATCGGAAGCCACATGATTTATACTTATGAAAACGGATGGGAATACGAGATTTATATTAAAAACGACCATACAATCGATTATAGAATTCATAGCGGAATGGTTGCCGGGCGCTGGGTTCGGGATCAGGAAGTCAATATTGTCAAACTGACAGAAGGCGTATATAAAGTATCTTGGACAGAGCCGACAGGCACAGATGTTTCATTAAACTTTATGCCGAATGAAAAACGTATGCACGGGATTATTTTCTTCCCGAAATGGGTGCATGAACATCCTGAAATTACGGTCTGCTATCAAAATGACCACATTGATCTGATGAAAGAATCCCGCGAAAAATATGAAACGTATCCAAAATACGTTGTACCTGAATTTGCGGAAATTACATTTCTGAAAAACGAGGGTGCCGACAATGAAGAAGTGATTTCGAAAGCCCCTTATGAAGGAATGACAGACGATATTCGCGCGGGAAAATTGTAAGAAACGAAAAACCCGGAAAAGAGAGTTACTTCTCTTTCCCGGGTTTTCTTTTTGCTGAATATGCGGGAACCATCACAATTCCTGCGAAAAACAGTATGATTCCAGTCCAGCGTATGAGCTGATAATAGGTTGTGTCCCGTAAAAATACAACTGCAGACAAAATGATGATACAAGCTGCCACAACGATGACAGCGCCAATGTAGCCGGTTTTCCCCATGGTTATTCTCCTTTTGAAGGGAATCGTAACTGTTTTATGAGACATCGCTTTCTCTCCCTTTTTCCCCCATTATAAACAGATTTACCCTGCGGATTCGAATGTAAGCCCTTAACCAATATTCATCTGCCCATCGTTTTGAAAAAGGATTTGACTTCCTGGACGGTCAAACCGATTTCTCTTGCTTCCGCCATCAGCGCTTTCCATTCTTCTATATTGGATTCTGTCAGTTTACGGTTGCGGTAGGTTGCGGTTTCGGGCTGTTCTTTCTTCAGTCTGTTCGTAAAAGTGAACAACTCTTCCTTTTCCATTCCGGCTTGTACGGCTTGCACAAGATGTACGCGCCATTCTTCTTCACCGCCGCTGATTTTTTCATACATCATCGTTTCTGCGTCGAATAATTCTGTTAATTCTACATCCAGTGTGGCGGAAACTTTTTTTAAAAATTGAACGGACGGATTCGTATGAACGCCTCTTTCAATCTTGCTTAAATAGGATTTAGATACACCTGACTCAACAGCCAGCTGATTTATAGAATAGCCTTTTCTTTTACGGTACAAACGGATAATTCTTCCAATCATGATATGTAATTCTCCTCTATTCCTGTCGTTATTTCGTTCATTATAAGGAATTATTCGTTCTTTATAAAATTTAAAATAATAAGGGAAGTGCAGTAAATAAGAGGAAAATCATGATTTTGTTCTCTAAAGAGAACTTATTGGCTTATTTTGCAATTTTTAAATAATAAAGTTTTCTTTTATAATCCAATCATTAACAGAAAGGGGCGCGGGAAGCCTGAAGGCTATGAATACATGAATGAGAATATGAGTTTTAAAGAATTATATGCGATTGTCAGACACAGATTCGTGCTGATTCTGCTCATCACAATCGGCGTCACCCTTATTACGGGATTTGTGCAATTTAAGGTTGTTTCCCCGACCTATCAGGCGTCGACGCAAGTGCTGGTTCATGAATCAGACGGTGAAGAAAACTCGAATCTCAGTGACATCCAGCGAAATCTTCAGTACAGCAGCACGTTCCAATCGATTATGAAAAGCACTGCCTTGATGGAAGAGGTCAAGGCGGAATTGCATCTTTCTGAATCGGCTTCCTCGCTGAAAGGAAAAGTGATTACCAGCAGTGAAAATGAATCAGAAATTATCACCGTTGCCGTCCAGGATCATGATCCGGCGAAAGCGGCTGAGATTGCGAACACATTAGTGAATAAGTTTGAAAAAGAAGTAGATGAAAGAATGAATGTACAAGGCGTACATATTTTATCAGAGGCGAAAGCTTCGGAAAGCCCGATGATCAAGCCGGCCCGGCTGCGAAATATGGTCATGGCTTTTGGCGCTGCTGTCATGGGCGGCATTACACTGGCATTTTTTCTGCATTTTCTCGATGATTCGTGCAAAAGCGCACGTCAGCTCAGCGAGAGAACCGGATTGCCATGCTTAGGCTCCGTCCCTGATGTCCAAAAAGGGCGGAATCGCGGGATAAAACATTTCGGGGAGTGAAGCGAGTGATCTTTAGAAAAAAGAAAGCAAGGCGAGGTTTGGCTCAAATATCCGTTTTACACAATAAATCAATTGTTGCGGAACAATATCGCACCATTCGGACAAACATTGAGTTTTCATCCGTCCAGACCAACTTGCGGTCTATCCTCGTCACCTCCTCTGTGCCTGGTGAAGGTAAATCGTTCAGTGCAGCGAATCTTGCGGCTGTCTTTGCGCAGCAGCAGGAAAAGAAAGTGCTGCTGGTGGATGCCGATTTAAGAAAGCCGACCATCAATCAGACGTTCCAGATTGAGAATGTAACCGGGCTGACAAATGTGCTGGTCGGTAATGCTTCACTCAGTGAGACGGTGCAAAAGACACCGATCGATAACTTATATGTGCTGACAAGCGGACCGACCCCCCCGAATCCGGCTGAACTGCTGTCTTCAAAAGCAATGGGAGATTTAATCTCGGACATCTATGAACAATTCAGCCTCGTCATCTTTGATTCCCCTCCGCTTTTGGCTGTAGCAGATGCTCAGATTTTAGCAAATCAGACAGACGGCAGCGTGCTCGTCGTCTTAAGCGGAAAAACGAAAACCGATACCGTCCTAAAAGCGAAGGATGCCCTGGAACAATCCAATGCAAAGCTGTTAGGCGCACTTTTAAACAAAAAGAAAATGAAGAAATCGGAACACTATTCCTACTAAATGGATTGTAAAGGTGATGTCTCCTGACCTGTATCAATGGAGGCACTCGGCTCTGCTGTGGGCAGCTGATATTGCTGCCTTAGATGCTGGTCGTCGCTGGCGGGGCGTGAGGACGGGTTAAATGCCCACTTATCTGATATATACATAGGACGTGTTGTCGGTTTAGCTGCTGCCGATTTTTTTGAGGACGAAAACCGCCGCAGCTAAACCGATAAAAGAATTAGGGGGGAAAAGGTTGAGTTACCGGAGAAGACTGTCAATGATTATTGCGCTGGATACTTATCTCGTTTTAAATTCAGTTATTGCAGGATATCAATTTTTAAAAGATTCCTATCAATTTTATGACTCCGGAGCATTATTGCTTACCGCTGTCAGCTTGCTCCTCAGCTATCATGTATGTGCTTTCCTGTTCCGTCAGTATAAACAGGTGTGGACATACACCGGAATCGGTGAGCTGATCGTCCTGCTTAAGGGCATTACCCTTTCAGCCGCTGTGACCGGCGTCATACAGTATGCTGTGTATCATACGATGTTCTTCCGTCTGTTAACCGCATGCTGGGTGCTTCAGCTTTTGTCTATCGGAGGAACCCGTGTTTTGTCCAGAGTGTTAAAAGAAAGCATCAGAAAAAACCGCAGCGCCTCGTCCCGCGCCCTGATTATCGGGGCGGGCTCAGGAGGGACTTTGATGGTCAGGCAGCTGCTTTCAAAAGATGATCCTGACATCATACCTGTCGCTTTTATTGATGACGACCAAACGAAGCATAAATTAGAAATTATGGGGCTTCCCGTGATCGGCGGAAAAGAAAGTATCATGCCCGCGGTGCAAAAGCTCAAAATTAACTATATTATTATTGCCATTCCTTCACTCCGCACCCATGAGCTTCAGGTGTTATATAAAGAATGTGTGCGAACTGGAGTAAACATTAAAATTATGCCTCATTTTGATGAAATGCTGCTTGGCACACGAACTGCCGGGCAAATCAGAGATGTAAAAGCTGAGGATTTGCTCGGCAGAAAGCCGGTGACCCTCGACACAAGCGAAATTTCGAACCGCATCAAGGGAAAAACAGTTCTTGTCACGGGAGCGGGCGGATCAATCGGCTCGGAAATCTGCCGACAGATCAGCACGTTTCAGCCTAAGGAAATCATTCTGCTCGGCCATGGAGAAAACAGCATTCATTCAATTTATACAGAGCTGAACGGACGGTTCGGCAAACAGATTGTGTTCCATACGGAAATTGCGGATGTGCAGGACCGCGATAAAATGTTTACCTTGATGAAGAAGTACGAGCCGCACGTTGTCTACCATGCAGCTGCCCATAAGCATGTGCCTTTAATGGAACACAATCCTGAAGAGGCTGTCAAAAACAACATCATCGGAACAAAAAATGTCGCGGAAGCAGCCGATATGTCGGGAACAGAAACGTTCGTGCTGATTTCATCGGACAAAGCGGTGAACCCGGCCAATGTAATGGGGGCGACAAAACGTTTCGCCGAAATGATTATTATGAATCTCGGAAAAGTCAGCAGCACAAAATTTGTCGCTGTCCGCTTCGGCAATGTGCTCGGGAGCCGCGGCAGCGTCATTCCGATTTTCAAAAAACAGATTGAAAAAGGCGGCCCGGTGACGGTGACACATCCGGCGATGACCCGCTATTTCATGACGATTCCCGAGGCCTCAAGGCTTGTCATTCAGGCCGGGGCACTGGCGAAGGGGCGTCAGATTTTCGTTCTCGATATGGGAGAGCCCGTAAAGATTGTGGATCTTGCCAAAAACCTCATTCATTTGTCCGGCTACACGACTGAGCAGATTCCAATCGAATTCACAGGCATTCGTCCCGGTGAAAAAATGTATGAGGAATTGCTGAATAAAAATGAAGTGCACGCTGAACAAATCTTTCCGAAAATCCATATCGGCAAAGCGGTGGACGGCGATTGGCTAGTGCTGATGCGCTTTATCGAGGATTTTAATGAGCTGCCGGAAGCCGATATGAGAGCGAGGCTGTTTGCGGCGATCAATACATCAGACAAAATGACGGCTGCCAGTGTTCATTAGGGGGAGTGAAGATGACGAAAAAGATCTTGTTTTGCGCGACTGTTGATTATCATTTTAAGGCCTTTCACCTCCCTTACTTTAAATGGTTTAAACGAATGGGCTGGGAGGTTCATGTCGCCGCGAGCGGACAAACCAAGCTGCCGTATGTGGATGAGAAATTCTCCATCCCGATTCGCAGATCACCCTTTCATCCTCAGAATCTGGCCGTTTACAGACAGCTGAAGGACGTGATCGACACCAATCAATATGACATTGTCCATTGCCATACGCCGGTCGGCGGCGTGCTCGCCAGACTAGCGGCGAGGCAGGCAAGGCGGCACGGAACAAAGGTGCTGTACACAGCGCACGGCTTTCACTTCTGCAGCGGAGCGCCGATAAAAAATTGGCTTCTTTACTATCCGGTTGAGAAATGGCTTTCGGCATATACCGACTGCCTGATCACGATCAATGAAGAGGATTACACTCGGGCAAAAGGACTTCAAAGGCCGGGCGGAAAGACGCAAAAAATTCACGGCATCGGCGTCAATACCGATCGGTTCCGGCCTGTCAGCCTGGAAGAACAGCAAAGACTCAGAGAAAAACACGGATTCCGTGAAGACGATTTTATATTGGTTTATCCGGCTGAGCTCAATCTGAACAAAAACCAGAAGCTGTTAATTGAAGCCGCAGCCTTGCTGAAAGAAAAAATTCCGTCGCTCCGCCTTGTTTTTGCCGGAGAAGGGGCGATGGAACAAACGTATCGAACGTTGGCTGAAAAGCTTGGCGCTTCCGGCAATGTCCGCTTTTACGGCTTTTGCCGCGACATTCACGAGCTGATTCAGCTGGCAGATGTATCTGTCGCATCCAGCATCAGAGAAGGCCTCGGCATGAATGTGCTTGAGGGGATGGCGGCGGAAAAACCGGCGATTGCCACGGATAACCGCGGGCATCGGGAAATCATCCGGGATAGAGAAAACGGTTTTCTGGTCAAAATCGGTGACGGTGCCGCTTTTGCCCGCCGGATTGAACAGCTTTACAATCAGCCGGAACTCTGCAGAAGGCTGGGACAGGAAGGCCGAAAAACAGCCTTGCGCTTTTCGGAGGCGCGAACGGTGGAAGAAATGGCAGATATTTATTCCGCGTACATGGATATGGATACAAAGGAGAAAAGCGTATGAACTCAGGACCGAAAGTTTCTGTCATTATGGGCATTTATAATTGTGAACGCACTTTGGCGGAAAGCATTGAATCCATTCTCAGCCAGTCCTATAAAAATTGGGAGCTGATTATGTGCGATGATGCGTCAACAGACGGCACGCTCCGCATTGCGAAGCAGTATGCCGCTCATTACAGCGACCGCATCAAGCTGATTCAAAACAAAACTAACAAGCGGCTTGCCGCCTCATTAAATCATTGTCTTTCGCATGTGACAGGCGAATATATCGCCCGCCAGGACGGAGACGATCTTTCGTTTCCGCGCCGTCTGGAAAAGCAGGTCGCGTTTTTAGAAAAACACCGCCACTATCAGGTGGTTGGCACCGGCATGCTTGTGTTTGATGAATGTGGCGTAAGAGGCACACGCATCCTGCCTTCTGTTCCAGAGCCGGCCATCATGGCAAAAGGGACCCCGTTTTGCCACGGAACGATTATGATGAGAGCCAGCGCCTACCGCACGCTGAAAGGCTACCGTTCGGTGCGGCGGACGAGACGGATGGAGGATATTGATTTGTGGCTTCGCTTTTTTGAAGAGGGCTTCAGGGGCTACAATCTCCAGGAGGCCTTGTATAAAGTAAGGGAAGACAGCGATGCATTCAAACGGCGGTCATTTACGTATTCAATTGACAATGCCATCCTTGTCTATCAGGCATGCAGACGTTTGAAGCTCCCTTTATATGATTACATATATATCGCAAAACCGTTAATCCGCGCGTTTATGCCTCCAGCCGTGATGAACCGCTACCACAAAAATAGAGTGACGAACCAAAAGGAAGGGCTTGTCAAGCATGAGTAGCAGCCAAAAACGCGTGCTCCATGTTCTCAGCGGCATGAACAGGGGCGGCGCGGAAACCATGGTGATGAATTTATATCGGAAAATGGACAGAAGCATAGTACAATTTGATTTTTTAACGTATCGAAATGATCCGTGCGCTTATGATGAAGAAATTTTATCTTTAGGCGGGCGGCTTTTTTATGTCCCGAGCATCGGACAAAGCAATCCCCTTACATTTGTGAGGAATGTGAGAAACACGATAAAAGATAACGGGCCGTTCAGCGCGGTCCATGCCCACACGGATTTCCAAACGGGCTTTATCGCCCTTGCGGCAAGGCTTGCCGGAGTGCCGGTCAGGGTATGCCATTCCCACAATACGTCGTGGAAGACCGGCTTCAATTGGAAGGATCGCCTGCAGCTGATGGTGTTTAGGCAGCTTATCTTGGCGAATGCGACAGCATTGTGTGCCTGCGGAGAGGATGCGGGCAGGTTTTTATTCGGGCAGTCCAACATGGAAAGGGAGCGCGTTCATCTCCTTCCGAACGGGATTGATCTTGATTTGTTCGCTCCAAATGGGCAGAGGGCTGATGAAGAAAAAACAGCACGCGGCATAGCGGCTGACCGTCTGATCATTGGCCATGTGGCCCGGTTTCATGAAGTGAAAAACCACGCGTTTCTGCTAAAGCTTGCCGCACATCTCAAGGAACGAGGGGTCCGCTTTCAGCTCGTTCTCGCAGGAGACGGGCCGCTGCGCGAGAAAATGGAAGAGGAGGTGCGGCGGCTGAATCTGCTTTCAGAGGTCCTTTTTTTAGGCACTGAAGAACGCATTCATGAATTGATGCGCACATTTGATGTGTTTGTCATGCCGTCTCTGTACGAAGGCTTGCCGGTTGTGCTTGTGGAAGCGCAGGCATCGGGGCTTCCATGCATCATTTCAGACAACATTACAGAAAAAGTCGACGCCGGTCTCGGGCTTGTGACGAGATTGAGTCTTTCTGAGCCGATCGGTATCTGGGCTGAAACCATTGCAAGGGCGGCCGCCTCAGGCAGGCCGAAGCGGGAGCTCATCAAAGAAACACTTGCCGAACTCGGCTACGATGCACAGCAAAATGTAGGAGAGCTGCTGAATGTGTACAACATCAGCAGCGGAAAAGGACTATAAACGATGATTGTATATGCCGTCAATATGGGAATTGTATATATTTGGTCTTGGTTCGCTAAAATGTGCGGCGGCCGTGACGATTCGCTCGCTACGGGGTATCGGCCGAATAAGCTTCTGATCTGGATTCCGCTCGCCTCACTTGTGCTCGTGTCGGGTCTCCGCTACAGAGTCGGCACGGATTTTCAGACGTACACGCTGCTGTACGAAATGGCGGGCGATTATCAAAACGTGTGGCAGATATTCGGTTTCGGGACAGCGAAAATGGCGACAGATCCGGGCTTTACCGCACTGCTTTGGCTGATGAATTTCATCACGAAAGATCCCCAAATCATGTATATAACGGTTGCGGCCGTGACCTACAGCTTTATTATGAAGACACTCGCTGACTACGGAAGGCCGTTTGAGCTGAGTGTCTTTTTATTTTTAGGAACCTTCCATTATTACGCGTCTTTTAACGGCATCAGGCAATACATGGTGGCCGCTGCTTTGTTTTGGGCGATCCGTTATATCATCAGCGGGAACTGGAAGCGATATTTTCTGATCGTGCTGATCAGCTCGCTCTTTCATTCCTCGGTGCTGATTATGATTCCAGTGTACTTTATTGTCAGAAGAAAAGCCTGGTCACCGGCGATATTCGGCCTATCCGCTTTATTTCTCGGCATGACGTTTTTATATCAAAAATTTATTTCTGTGTTTGTCGTTGTGCTTGAAAACAGCTCATACAGTCATTATGAAAAATGGCTCATGACAAACACAAATGGAATGAATGTGATCAAAATCGCTGTCTTGGTTCTGCCGCTGTTTCTCGCCTTTTGCTACAGAGCGCGTCTGCGGAAGCTGTGGCCGCAAATCGATATCGTCGTCAATTTGTGCCTGCTCGGGTTTTTGTTCGGGCTTTTGGCCACAAAGGACGTGATCTTTGCCAGATTCAATATCTATTTCGGCCTGTATCAAATGATCTTAGTCCCTTATTTCGTCAGGATCTTTGATGAAAAATCGAATGCCCTTATCTATATCGCTATCGTTGTTTGTTATTTTCTTTACAGTTATTTGCTTATGCCGGTTGATTCGTCCGTTCTGCCCTACAGAACGATTTTTTCCCGGTAATTTATGCAAGAGGAGCCGGTCATTATGGAAACACCTGCGGTTAGTCTGTTAGTCGCTGTTTATAACACAGAAACATATATCAAAACGTGTCTAGAATCATTGCGGAATCAGACGGTGGACAATATTGAAATCATCGTCGTCAATGACGGTTCAGCAGACGCCAGCCCTGATATCGCGGAGGAATACGCCAAAAACGACAACAGGTTCAGAGTGATACATCAGGAGAATCAAGGGCTCGGCGCGGTTCGGAATAAAGGCATCGAGGCGGCACGCGGCGATTTTATCGCGTTTATCGATTCAGATGATTGGATCGAGCCTGATTATTGCGAGCGGATGCTCCAGGCAGCAGGCGATGAAACTGATCTGGTCATTTGCAATTACGCCGCGGAGTTTGAGGACACTGGAAAAACGATGCTCTCTGACATTGCGGAAACCTATCAGTGGCAGCCGAAGGAGCACTATATCAAGGCGTTATTCGAAGGGAAGGTCAGAGGGTTTTCATGGAACAAACTTTACAGAAGAAGCATGATTGAAGCACACCGGCTGTCGTTTCCCCTCCGAGGCGAGCTGGAGCATGTCGAGGATCAGTTTTTCAGCTTCCGGGCTCATTTTTTCGCCCGTTCGGTATCCTATGTAAAAGCGCCGCTCTATCATTACAGAATTCACCTATCATCCATCGTGCAGCGCTATCAGAAAAAACTGTTTGAATCAGGACTTGCGCTGTATGAGGCGAATGCGGCTTTTTTACAGGAGAACAACAAAATGGAGGAGTACCGAAAGGAGCTTGATACCTTTATCGTGCTTCACAGCAGCATCTGTATGCTGAACGAATGGAAAACAAGCGGCAGCGGCCGGCTGTTTGAAAAGCTTAGAAATGTCGGCGTGATTTGCGCGGACCCGGTGTTTCAGGAGAGCCTCTCAAAAACGGGTACTGCGCCTTTTGATGCAAAACGGTCATGCCTGCTTCTGATGGCGAAATACAGAATGATTCCGTTCGTCGCTATGGCATCGGCCGTGTATCAGCGGGTAATCGAGTACAAAATGAGGAACAGAGGGTGAGGACATGTCGTTACAATCGTTGAAAATCAATCTTGCAGAATGGCTGCTGCTTAAGGTCAAATACCCGTCCCAATATTGGCTGGGTGCGGCCGATCAGCCGGTAAAGGCCGCAGCACATCAGAAAAAAATCATACTGACCCTGCTGCCGTCTCATGACAATTTGGGAGACCACGCGATTGCTTATGCCAGCAAGGCATTTCTTGAGCGGGAATATCCCGATTTTGACATCGTCGAGGTCGATATGAAGGACATTTACAAATCAGCGAAAGCGCTGCTCCGCTCGCGCCATCCGGAGGATATGGTCTTTATCATCGGCGGCGGAAACATGGGGGATTTATACCGTTATGAGGAGTGGACGCGCCGCTTTATCATTAAAACATTTCACGACTATCGAGTTGTCCAGCTTCCGGCAACGGCTCATTTTTCTGACACGAAAAAGGGGCGCAAAGAGCTGAAACGGGCACAGAAAATTTATAACGCGCACCCCGGCCTATTGCTGATGGCTCGGGATGAAACAACGTATCAATTTATGAAACGGCATTTTCAAGAAAAAACGATTTTGAAGCAGCCGGACATGGTGCTGTATTTAAATAGAAGCAAGACCCCCGCAGAGCGCGAAGGGGTTTATATGTGTTTGCGCGAGGATCAGGAAAGCGTCCTTCAGGAGGATGAGAGAAACCGGGTCAAGGCCGCGCTTTTTGAAGAATTCGGCGAAATCCAATCCTTTACAACAACGATCGGGCGCCGGGTCAGCCGCGATTCACGAGAGCAGGAACTTGAAGCGCTGTGGTCTAAGCTGCAAAGCGCAGAAGCTGTTGTCACTGACAGGCTTCACGGCATGATTTTTTGCGCGTTGACAGGAACGCCGTGTGTCGTCATCCGTTCCTTCGACCACAAGGTGATGGAGGGCTATCAATGGCTCAAAGACATCCCATTCATGAAGCTGATTGAACATCCGGACCCCGAGCGCGTGACAGACGCAGTAAAAGAGCTGTTAACAAAAGAAACACCCCGTGCTGGCTTTCCGAGAGATGTGTATTTTAAAGGGCTGCGGGACAAAATCAGCGGTGAAGCGCAATGACCCCGGTCGTCAGCATTGTTGTCCCGATGTATAACGTTGAAGCATTTATAGAGGAATGCATCGATTCTCTGCTTCGTCAAACGCTTTCTGATATTGAAATCATCCTCGTGAATGACGGAACTCCGGATCGTTCAGGCGAGATTGCAGAGGACTATGCAAAACGGGATGCGAGAATCCGGGTCATTCATCAGACAAACGGTGGGCTGAGTTCAGCACGAAATGCGGGAATAAAGGCCGCGCGGGGCACGTACATCGGCTTTGTCGATGGAGACGATTATGTATCTTCCGCCATGTTCCAGAGGCTGATTGAAGAAGCGGAGGAGAACCGGCTCGACATCGCTGGATGCGGTTTTTACAAGCAGTCAGCGGACAGTCGGGTATATGTGCCGCCGCAGCTTGACACAAACCGCGTGCTGACAAAAGCGGAAATTGCTGAACGGCTCAAACATGCTCACGAAACGAGATTTATCTGGTATGTATGGCGTTATGTTTATCGCCGTGAGCTTTTGGAAAGGGCAAATCTGATGTTTGATGAGGACATCCGTTTTGCTGAAGACTCTCCCTTCAATTTGTCCGCTTTTTTCGAAGCGGAGCGGGTGAAAATGTTGGATGAGGGTTTGTACATCTATCGTGAAAACCCGAACAGCCTGACGGAAATGCCTTATAAGCCGGCGATGGATGAACAGATTCAAAAGCAATATCAGGCTAAAATAGCATTCTACAATCATTACGGTTTAGCAGGTGCATGCAAAGAAGATTTAAATGTGTACATTTGCAAGCACCAGCTTCCGATGCTTCTGGCAAATGCCTGTGCTTCTCCAAATCCGCCGAAAGACATCAAAAAGCAGATCAGGCAGATTTTATCCTATGACATGGTGCGGCAGGCTGTCAGAAATACACCGTTTCAGCATGAGAAATTATTAAGAGGCGAGCGTTTGGTATTAGGACTGTGCAAATTGCGGCTCATATTTCTCATCAAGCTGTTTTTCGAGCAGCGGGGGACGATGAAAGGCAGTGCGAAGCAGGCATGAAATTCACGATAAACTTCAGCGCTAATCTCACGGCTTTTCTCTTGTCCGTATTCCTGTCAGTCTGGATGACGCCTTTTATTGTCAAAACGCTTGGTGTGGAAGCGTTCGGCTTTGTTCATTTGACACAAAATGTGATTAATTACTTTTCAATTATCACCGTGGCGCTCAGCTCGGTTGTTGTGCGGTTCTTTTCTGTCGCCGCCCACAGGGGAGAGTGGGATAAAGCAAATGCGTATATCAGCAACTATTTGGCGGCGTCTGTTCTGATATCATTGCCTCTTTTGCTGCCTCTTGCGGGTTCGGCTTTTTTTATTGACCGTATCATGAACGTGCCGCCAGCGCTTTTGGCCGATGTGCGTTTGTCGATTTTGATCGGCAGTCTGCTGTTCATTTTAACGTTTCTGATGGCGGGTTTCGGCGCTGCTCCATTTTATGCCAACCGCCTATACATCACCAGCTCAATTCAGGCGGTGCAAATGCTTGTACGCGTGCTGTCTGTGCTGCTCTTGTTTGCATGCTTCACGCCGAAAATCTGGCAGATCCAGCTTGCCGCTTTAGCTGGTGCTGCCATCGCGTCTGTGCTGTCTTTCTATTTCTTCAAAAAGCTGATTCCGTGGTTCTCGTTTCGTATGAAGGATCTTTCATTCCGCACAAGCAAGGAGCTGTTTCAGACGGGCACATGGAGCTCCGTCAATCAAATCGGCGTCCTGCTTTTTTTGCAGATTGATCTATTAACCGCCAATTTGGTGCTGGGGGCGTCTGCATCCGGGAAATACGCGGCGATAATCCAGTTTCCGCTGCTGCTGCGCAGCTTGGCTGGTACGGTCGCATCCCTGTTTGCGCCACTTATGACTTCGTATTATTCAAAAGGCGATATGGATGGATTGGTGAATTACGCCAACAAGGCAGTGAGGCTGAACGGTCTTCTGCTTGCGCTTCCCGCTGCCTTATTGGGCGGTTTGGCGGGGCCTTTTCTGACGATCTGGCTCGGACCGTCCTTTTCGTCTATAGCACCGCTTTTATATATTCATGCCGGATACTTGGTGGTCAGCCTCGCCTTTATGCCAATGTTCTATATATGGACCGCCTTTAATAAACAAAAAACACCGGCGATCGTTACCCTGCTGTTAGGCGCGGTGAATGTGGTGCTGGCCGTCGCCCTGAGCGGGCCGGCTCATTTTGGCCTGTACGGCATTACATTGGCTGGGGCGATTTCCCTTATTTTAAAAAATGCCATCTTTACGCCGCTTTACGTATCCCGCATTACCGGCTACAAAAAGCACGTGTTCTTCAAAGGCATAATCGGGCCTCTTTCAGCAGCTGCGTTTGCCTGGGCGGTCTGTGAGGCGATCCGGTTCTTTGTGAAGATTGACGGCTGGACATCACTAATCGCGGCGGGAATGACAGTCAGCTGCTGCTACGCCGTTTTCGCTTTTACGCTCGTTTGTACGAAAGAGGAAAGACAGCTGGTACTGAAACGGTTTCGAAAAACGAAAGGAGCTGTGAATCTTTGATCCTGAAACGACTTTTTGATCTGACGGCCGCCATTTTGTTATTGTGCTGTACGAGTGTCATCATTTTGCTCACCATCGCCGTTGTCAGGCTGAAAATAGGATCACCCGTCTTCTTTAAGCAAGTAAGGCCGGGCCTGCACGGCAAACCGTTCACCCTTTATAAATTCCGAACGATGACGGATGAACGGGACAGTGAAGGAAATCTGCTGCCTGATGAAGTCCGGCTGACGAAAACGGGCAGGCTGATCAGGAAGTTGAGCATCGATGAGCTTCCGCAGCTGCTGAATGTCCTAAAAGGTGATCTGAGCCTTGTCGGTCCGCGGCCGCTTTTGATGGACTATCTGCCGCTTTATACAGAAAAGCAGGCACGGCGCCATGAGGTGAAGCCGGGTATCACAGGCTGGGCGCAAATCAACGGCAGAAACGCAATTTCCTGGGAAAAGAAATTTGAATTCGATGTTTGGTACGTTGACAACCGATCATTTTTTCTCGATTTGAAAATTTTATGTTTGACGGTGCGAAAAGTGCTTGTTTCAGAAGGGATTCAGCAAACCAATCATGTGACGGCGGAACGGTTTACAGGAAGCGGAGATGTGTCCTCATGAGAAACGTGGCCATTGTGGGTGACGGCGGACACGGAAAGGTGATCAGAGAGCTGATAAACGCCCGGCCAGACACGCGCTTAACCGCTGTGCTGGATGATAAATTCAGATCGTTTGAAGCCGGAAAAGAGTGGTGCACAGGCCCGCCGGAAGCCATTTCTGAAGTGCGCAGGCTGGTCCCCGATGTGTTGTTCCTAATCGCCATCGGAAACAACAGTGTCAGAAAACAGCTGGCAGAGCGACTGGGACTGAAGAAAGAAGATTTCATTACATTGATTCACCCGACAGCCATCGTCAGCAAGTCCGCTGTCATCGGAGAAGGGAGCGTAATTATGGCGGGCGCGATCATTCAGGCGGATGCGCGTATCGGCGCCCACTGCATCATCAATACGGGTGCAGTGGCAGAGCACGACAATCAAATCAGCGATTATGTCCATCTTTCCCCGCGTGTCACGCTGTCAGGAGCGGTCGTTGTTCAGGAAGGCGCTCACGTCGGAATCGGCGCGTCCGTCATACCGCAGCTCACAATCGGGGCCTGGAGCACTGTCGGCGCCGGCTCCGCGGTGATCCGTTCCATACCGGACAGGGTAACGGCGGCCGGTGCCCCGGCGCGCATTATTTCTTCCATTCAAACATAAAACAAAGGATGATTATATGCATAAAAAAATCTACTTATCTCCCCCTCACATGAGCGGCAGAGAGCAGCACTATATTTCAGAAGCCTTTCGCTCAAACTGGATTGCGCCGCTTGGGCCTCTCGTGAATTCATTTGAAGAACAATTGGCTGAACGCGTCGGCGTAAAAGGGGCGGCTGCGGTCAGCTCTGGAACGGCGGCGATTCATCTGGCGCTGCGTTTGCTTGAGGTAAAAGAAGGAGACTGTGTGTTTTGCCAGTCCTTTACATTTGTGGCGACCGCCAATCCGATTTTATATGAAAAAGCGGTGCCCGTCTTTATTGATTCTGAGCCTGATACGTGGAATATGTCGCCGAAAGCCCTTGAAAGAGCGCTGGAGGATGCGAAAAGAAACGGAAAGCTGCCAAAAGCGGTCATTGCCGTCAATTTATATGGGCAAAGCGCGAAAATGGATGACATCATAAGCCTGTGTGACGCATACGGAGTTCCTGTCATTGAGGACGCAGCCGAATCTCTCGGCACAGTATATAAAGGGAAGCAAAGCGGGACATTCGGGCGCTTCGGCATTTTTTCATTTAACGGGAACAAAATTATTACCACATCGGGGGGCGGGATGCTCGTTTCAGACGATGAAGCCGCCATTGAAAAAGCAAGATTTCTCGCTTCGCAGGCACGAGAGCCGGCTGTTCATTATCAGCACAGCGAAATCGGACACAATTACAGACTGAGCAATATCCTCGCCGGCGTGGGCATTGCCCAGCTTGAGGTATTGGATGAGCGGGTGGAGAAAAGAAGGGCCATTTTCACAAGATACAAAAATGCACTCGGTCACATAAACGGCGTCAGCTTTATGCCGGAGTATGCAGCAGGCGTATCCAATCGCTGGCTTACCACACTCACACTTGATAACGGGCTGAATCCATACAACGCGGTTCAGCGTCTTGCTGAAGAAAACATTGAAGCGCGGCCGCTGTGGAAGCCGCTCCATACCCAGCCGCTGTTTGCACCGTCTTTATTTTATTCTCATGAAGGTAATGGGAGCATATGCGAAGAACTTTTCAAACGAGGGATCTGTCTCCCATCAGGGTCAAATCTGACGGAAAAAGAGCAAGACCGGGTCATTGATGTGCTAGTACACTTATTCCAAACTGCCGAGGTGAAGAAATGGACAGCAAGTATTCGATGATCAGCCTGAAACAGAAACTGTCCGGGCTGCTCGATGTCATTCCGAAACAGTCCGAGATCATATATGCCGACTATCCTCTATACGGAAATGTAGGGGATTTATTTATTATGAAGGGAACAGAAGCATTTTTTAAAGAACATGGGATCCGGGTCAGAAAACGCTGGAATCCCGACAATTTTCCAGTTGGACGAAAGCTGGATCCGAACCTCATCATCGTCTGCCAGGGAGGCGGCAACTTCGGGGACTTGTATCCGTATTATCAAGACTTTAGAGAGAAAATCGTCCAAACCTATCCGAACCACAAAATCGTGATCCTGCCGCAATCAATTTATTTTCAAAACAAAGACAATCTCAAACGGACAGCGGAGATATTTTCTAAACATGCGAATCTCCACATCATCACAAGGGAAAAAGCCTCCTATGCAACAGCACAGGCTTACTTTACAAGCAATCATATTAAGCTTCTGCCTGATATGGCTCATCAGCTGTTTCCCGTCGTTCCAACGCAGCAGCCGATCAATCAAAAGCTGAGATTTATCAGAACAGATCATGAAGCAAACAAGGAGCTTCAGGAAGACGCAAAAGCGGAAAGCTACGATTGGCGCACGGTGCTGTCAGCTTCAGACCGCCGGACGATCGCTTTTCTGCAAACGCTGAACGTCTTGAACAAAAAAGCAGGCAACCCTCTGCCCATCGCGTATATATGGGAAAAATACTCGGATTATATCGTTAAAAAAGCGATTCGGTTTTTCAGCCGTTACGAATCGGTGGAAACGTCTAGACTGCACGGCCACATCTTGTCCTCTCTTCTTCAAAAAGAAAACACGGTCATTGATAATTCCTACGGGAAAAACGCCAATTACTATCACACCTGGATGGAAGGCGTGCCGAATACTCGACTCATCCAGAGCGCTTCAAAGAAGGAAAACCTTCCTGCTCACATGTGAGCGGAAGGTTTATTTTGATTCTCCCCGTTTGACTTTGTTGTACGCTTCATCTAAATGCTGAATCCGTTTCAAGACGACTGCGTTTTTCGTCAGCTGGTCCTGCACAAGCGTTGAGACGACGGAACGGTAGTAGCTGTTCATCGCATGGATTTTATCCTCAGACTGATTCATTTCGATATGCTGTTTAAAATTCTCAATAAAATAAGGTACGGAAAAAAGTTCAGACATTTCTTTGGCAGCTCCTTTTTCATAAATGTATACGGTGTGATCTCAATCATGTACAATGAAGAAAGGGGAGTGAGCAAGATGGATATGAAACTTCAGCAAGTACAAGTATTAAAGCCTCAACTGACACAGGAGCTCAGGCAGGCCATCACGCTGCTTGGCTATCATTCGGCAGAACTCGCCGAATACATTGATGAGCTCTCACTGGAAAACCCTCTTATTGAACGAAAGGAATCAGACACACCGCCACTATCTTACCATAAAATAAACAAAAACAGGATGAATGCACAGGAAGCAGGCCTTCAATTAAGTGATCCGCAAAAAACATTGCAGGATGTGTTAAAACAGCAGTCACTTGATATGAATCTGACAAACTCTGAAAAAAAGATTTTCAATTATCTGATTCATTCGCTTGATTCGAACGGGTACTTGGAAGAAGAAGTGGAGGAGGCAGCACGGCGATTATCGGTTTCAATCAAGGAAGCGGAAGCTGTTTTGGCAAAACTCCAGTCGTTAGAGCCGGCTGGAATCGGCGCAAGATCTCTGCAGGAATGTATCCTTCTTCAATTACAGCGGCTGCCGAACAGAAATGAACAAGCGGAAATGCTTGTTTCAGCTCATTTTGATGCTTTTGCACAAAAAAACTGGAAAGCGCTTTCAAAAGAAACGGGAATTCCGCTTCATACCATTCAAGATATCTCTGATGACATCGCAGCTCTTCATCCAAGACCGGGCCTTCTATTTGCCCGGCCAGAGCAAGATGTGTATATCGAGCCTGACATTTTTATCACCGTGAAAAACGGGCACATCGCAGCGGAGCTGAATACCCGCTCGTTTCCAGAAATAGACCTGCATCCTCAGTACAGAACGCTTTTATCGTCCGGCTCCTGTCAGGATACCGCCTCTTATTTATCTGCGAAATATCAGGAATGGCGCTGGCTTAGCCGTGCGCTGCGACAGCGAAAACAGACGATCACGAGAATTGTAAATGAGCTGATCACGCGCCAAAAGGATTTCTTTCTGAAAGGGCGAAGCGCAATGAAGCCGCTGACTCTCAGGGAGGTAGCGGACTGCCTAAGCCTTCATGAATCAACTGTGAGCCGGGCAATTAAAGGGAAAACGATACAAACGCCGTACGGACTGTTTGAGATGAAACTCTTTTTCTCAGCAAAAGCCGAGGCTTCAGGAGATGGAGATGCGTCTAACTATGCAGTCAAAACGCATCTTGAAGACCTGATCAATCAAGAGGACAAAACAAAACCGCTCTCAGATCAAAAGCTAGCTGATTTGCTATATGAACAGCACGGCATCCAAATCTCCAGACGAACCGTGGCAAAATACCGCGATCAAATGAACATTCCGTCATCGGCGTCGAGAAAACGGTATAAATAAAATCCTCCCTTGACGGGAGGATTTTTTTACGGAATCATCCAGCTGAACACATGATGCTGCAAAAAGGTGATGATACAAACGAGCAGCAGCAAAAACAAGCTGTGCTTAATCGTAAAGCGGAAAAGATCTGATTCCTTTCCCGCGAGTCCTACCGCGGCGCAGGCCACCGCAATCGACTGCGGCGAAATCATTTTTCCTGTGACACCGCCTGATGAGTTGGCAGCGACAGACAGAACAGGGTCCATGCCGACTGATAATGCGGTGACTTTCTGCAGGTTGCCGAACAGCAGGTTGGCAGAAGTATCTGAGCCTGTAATGAAGACACCGAGCCAGCCGAGAACAGGCGAGAAGAAGGTAAACATTGAACCTGTCAGCGCGAGTGTCATCCCGAGTGTCGTGCTCATTCCAGAGGAATTGGTGACATAGGCAAAACCAACGACAGAAGCAATGGTCAAAATCGGAAACTTCAGCTCTTGGATCGTTTCCTGAAAAACAGATCCCCAGTTTTTCCACGAAATCGCCGTGATGAACTTTGACAGCACAGCGGCAATCAATATCGCGGTGCCGGCCGAACCAAGCACCTCGAGCTTGTAAACCGCTTCAATCGGCGCACCGTCAGCATTGACAATTTGATTGTTCAAAAAAGGCACACCGGGGGCAAAAGTCAATTTTTCTCCAACAGCATTCAGCCACTTCAAGAAAACAGCGGAGCCTTCATAATGCCCGGTCAGCGCCGATTTGACAGAGGGAATGCCCCATACAGAAATCATGACTGTCAGCAGCAGAAATGGCGACCAGGCCTTGAATATCTGTCCGCCGCTGTACGCAGGTGCTGCCGGATTCGTTTTCGCTGTTTCAATCGCAGCGGCCGATTCCTGTTCACTGGCAAACCGGAATGTTGTTTTCGGCTTCCACCATTTTAAAAACACAGCAAGTGCAGCCATCGAAACCAGAGCCGACAAAACATCCGGCAGCTCAGGCCCTAAAAAATTAGAACTGAGATATTGAACAACAGCAAAGGAAACACCGGAAACGAGAATCGCCGGCCAAACTTCAAAGGCTTTCCTGAACCCGCTCATGATAATAATTAAATAAAGAGGAATAAATACGGATAGAAACGGCAGCTGCCGCCCGACCATTTGCGAAATCTCCATCGCCGGAATCCCTGTCGGCCCTTCTACGGCTGTAATCGGAATCCCAATCGCCCCAAAGGCCACAGGGGCTGTATTGGCGATCAAACAGATTCCCGCTGCATAAAGAGGATTAAAGCCGAGGCCGACCAGCAGCGCGGCAGAAATGGCGACCGGCGCCCCGAAGCCCGCCGCTCCTTCTAAAAAAGCACCGAATGAGAAAGCGATCAGAAGCGCCTGAAGCCGGCGGTCATCGGTAATCGAGAGAACAGAGCTGCGAATAATATCAAACTGTCCCGTTTTCACAGTGATTTTATACAAAAAAACAGACGTTACAATGATCCAGCCGATCGGCAAAATCCCGTATACGGCTCCTTGTGTAGCGGACATCAGCGCTTTTTCCGCCGGCATCCGATAAACCAATACAGCAATCACAAGCGCGATCCCCAAGGTGGACAAGCCCGCTGTATACCCCTTCATCCGTTTAATCGCGAGTGCCCAAAAAAAGAAAATAATCGGTACAAGTGCGGCAAGCGCTGATAAAAGCAAATTTCCCCCTATAGGCGTAAATGCCTGTGTCCATTGCATCCCAAACCCCTCCTTGAAACATAAACTGGCGTTATATGTAAGCGGTTTCTAAAGATGATATGATCATCTGATGACTGGGTAATAAGACCAGTTACCTAGCATTATATTTTGAAAAAAATCAAAGTACAAGACTTTTTGACAAAATTGTCAAAATCTTTTGGCGGCCCCCAAAACAGAGTATAATAGATCGTAACCAGCCAGACCTACAAGTTACGGGGTGAATTGCATTGAAATACAAACAGATTAAAACAAAGAAAATATATGAAGAAGTGGCGGATGCATTATTAGATATGATCAAAAACGGCGAATTGAAGCCGGGAGATAAATTGGACTCCGTTCAGGCGCTTTCTGAAAGCTTTCAAGTCAGCCGCTCAGCGGTCCGCGAAGCACTTTCTGCATTAAAAGCGATGGGGCTTGTCGAGATGAAACAGGGAGAAGGCACGTACTTGAAGGAATTTGAACCGAATCAAATTTCTCAGCCGCTCTCAGCCGCGCTTCTTATGAAAAAAGAGGACGTCAAGCAGCTGCTCGAGGTCAGAAAACTGCTTGAAATCGGCGTGGCGTCATTAGCTGCTGAAAAAAGGACAGAAGAGGATCTCGAAAGAATTCATGCTGCGTTAAAGGAAATGAGCAGCATTGAAGCGGACGGGGAGCTGGGCGAGAAAGCAGACTTCGCATTTCATCTGGCGCTTGCTGACGCTTCCCAAAATGATCTTCTCAAACATTTGATGAATCATGTTTCATCATTGCTGCTGGAAACGATGAGAGAAACACGGAAAATCTGGCTGTTTTCCAAAAAGACCTCAGTTCAGCGGCTTTATGAGGAGCATGAACGGATTTACAAGGCCGTGGCAGCACAGGATGGAGCGCAGGCGGAGGCTGCCATGCTGGCGCATTTAACGAATGTGGAAGATGTGCTTTCGGGATATTTCGAGGAAAATGTGCAATAACCAACTCATTTCCCGGGCAATTCTGCCGGTGCCGCATGATACAAACAACCGAGACTGAGCCGCAAATGGTTCAGTCTTTTTACATGATGCAGTAAGGGCCTTGTGCACTTGACATTTACGGAAAAGGAAGTAAAATATTTTACTAAAATGTGCGGCAAGCTGAATAATGGAGGCAGATGCAATGGCGACAATTAAAGATATCGCGCAGGAAGCGGGATTTTCGATTTCAACCGTTTCCCGCGTTTTAAATAACGATGAAAGCCTTTCTGTTCCTGATGAGACACGGGAGAAAATCTATGAAGCGGCAGAAAAGCTCAATTACCGCAAGAAAACAGTAAGGCCGCTAGTGAAACATATTGTGTTTTTATATTGGCTGACAGATAAAGAAGAATTAGAAGATGTCTATTTTAAAACGATGAGATTAGAGGTAGAGAAACTGGCGAAAGCATTCAATATCGACATGACCACTTATAAAATATCGGATGGAATCGAAAGCATTCCTGAACATATCGAAGGGTTTATTGCTGTCGGCACATTTTCTGATCAAGAGCTGGCTTTCCTCAGAAATCTCACTGAAAACGGCGTCTTTATCGATTCAACTCCTGATCCCGATCATTTTGACTCGGTAAGGCCTGATTTAGCCCAAATGACAAGGAAGACGGTAAACATCCTGAGCGAGAAGGGGCATAAGACCATCGGGTTTATCGGCGGCACATACAAAAACCCCAACAACAATCAGGATGAAATGGACATCCGTGAACAAACCTTTAGATCCTATATGCGGGAAAAAGGCATGCTGGACGAGCGGTATATTTTCTGTCATCGCGGGTTCTCTGTAGAAAATGGCTACCGCTTGATGACAGCAGCGATTGACACATTAGGTGATCAGCTCCCGACCGCTTTTTTGATCGCGGCGGACCCGATTGCAGTAGGCTGTCTGCAAGCCCTGAATGAAAAGGGAATTGCCATACCGAACAGGGTGAGCGTTGTAAGCATCAACAACATCAGCTTCGCAAAGTATGTTTCGCCTCCTTTGACGACGTTTCATATTGATATACATGAATTGTGTAAAAATGCTGTTGAAATGCTGCTTGAACAAGTGCAAGACAAAAGAAGAACGGTAAAAACATTATATATAGGGGCGGAATTAATCGTCAGAAAGAGTATGAATTAACAATGGCTTAGGACACTAAGTCATTTTTTTATTTAGGTAAAAAAATTTACTGATAGAAGTAAATAGTTTGTTTACACATTTTCTCAGGCGTGCTATATTATTTTAAAAGCGCTTTCATTCATACCGAAAGGGTGACAATCAATGAAAATGGTAAAAAAGTGTTCCGTACTCATGCTCTGCTCGGCTGTCAGTTTATCCTTGGCGGCTTGCGGCCCAAAGGAAAGCAGCAGTGCTAAATCAAGTTCGAAAGGGTCAGAGCTTGTCGTGTGGGAGGATAAAGAAAAGAGCATCGGCATTAAAGACGCCGTTGCTGCGTTTGAAAAAGAGCATGATGTAAAGGTTAAAGTCGTGGAAAAACCGTATGCCCAGCAGATTGAAGATTTGCGGATGGACGGACCGGCCGGCACGGGGCCTGACGTGTTAACAATGCCAGGTGACCAAATCGGAACGGCTGTGACGGAAGGATTACTTAAGGAATTACATGTCGAAAAGGACGTTCAATCGCTCTATACTGACGCTTCCATTCAGTCTCAAATGGTAGATCAAAAGCTTTATGGGCTGCCTAAAGCGGTCGAAACGACAGTGCTTTTTTACAACAAAGATCTCATCTCAGAGAAGGAATTGCCGCAAACGCTGGAAGAGTGGTACGACTATTCTAAAAAGACAGCTGACGGAAGCAAGTTTGGATTTTTAGCCCTGTTCGATCAAATTTATTACGCGGAAAGTGTGATGAGCGGATACGGCGGATACATTTTCGGTAAGAATCATGACGGCAGCTATAACCCGTCTGACATCGGGATCAATCATGAAGGCGCTGTCAAAGGTGCGGCGCTGATTCAGAAGTTTTACAAAGAGGGCTTATTCCCGGCCGGCATAATTGGAGAACAAGGGATTAATGTGCTGGAATCACTGTTCACAGAAGGAAAAGCCGCCGCGATTATTTCGGGCCCGTGGAATGTAGAAGCCTTTTCGAAAGCAGGAATCAATTATGGCATAACGAAACTGCCGAAGCTGGAAAATGGGAAAAACATGAGCTCCTTTATCGGCGTCAAAAGCTACAACGTCAGTGCGTTTTCAAAGAATGCGGAGCTGGCGCAAGAATTAGCCGTTTTTCTCGCGAACGAAAAGAATTCTAAAACACGATATGAACAAACGAAGGAAGTCCCTGCTGTGAAATCCTTAGCCAATGACCAGGCTATTATGAAAAGCGAGGCGGCACGGGCTGTTACTGAACAATCCCGCTTCTCAGAGCTGACGCCAAATATCCCGGAAATGAATGAAATATGGACGCCGGCTGATTCGGCATTACAAACGATTGCAACAGGAAAAGCGGATCCCAAACAAGCATTGGATCAAGCAGCTGAAACGGCCAAAGGACAAATCAAGGCAAAGCACAGCGGAAAATAAAGAGAAAGCTAGATTTGTATTGTAAGAGAGGTGAAAACGGTGCAGCATCGTCAAATCGCTTTGTTCCTGTCAATCATCCCGGGGCTGGGGCAATTTTATAACAAGCAATGGATAAAAGGTTTTGTCTTTCTTTTCTTAGGCGCATCGTTTTTTGCGGTCTTTGGAGATCTGCTCAATATGGGGTTTTGGGGAATCTTTACTCTGGGAACAGAAGTGCCGCGGGATAATTCCGTGTTTCTCCTGGCGGAAGGGATTATCGCTGTGATTGTGACCTGCTTTGGCCTTGCGGTGTATTATGCGAATCTTCGCGATGCGTTTCAAAGCGGAAAACGGCGTGATGAAAACAAGCCGTTGGGTTCCCTAAAGGAACAATACCAAAATATCATTTCTCAGGGCTATCCTTATGTTGTCAGCGGCCCATCTTTGTTTATTTTAATATTCGCCGTGGTTTTTCCGATCTTGTTCAGCTTTGCAGTAGCTTTTACAAACTATGATTTGTACCATTCCCCTCCTGCTAAATTAATCGATTGGGTCGGTTTTCAAACCTTCTCAAACATCTTCACAGTTGATATTTGGAGATCGACTTTTTTTGATGTGCTGGCTTGGACGGTGGTTTGGACACTTGCCGCATCCACACTGCAAGTCAGTTTAGGGATTTTTCTCGCGATCATTGTCAATCAGAAAGACATTCGTTTTAAACGCTTTTTCCGGACGATTCTGATTTTGCCCTGGGCCGTTCCCGGATTTGTAACGATTTTAATTTTTGCAGGGCTGTTTAATGACAGCTTCGGTGCGATGAATCACGACATCTTGGCTTTTTTCGGGATAGAGCCTCTTCCGTGGATGACAGATGCCAATTGGTCTAGGCTTGCGCTGATTCTCATGCAGGGCTGGCTCGGGTTTCCGTACATCTTTCTTGTCTCAACAGGCGTGTTGCAGTCGATCCCGGACGATCTGTATGAAGCAGCCACGATTGATGGCGCTTCTGTCTTCGCAAAGCTGAGATACATCACGCTTCCAATGGTGTTCATTGCCATGGCTCCGATTATCATTACTCAGTTTACGTTTAATTTTAATAACTTTAATATTATCTATCTATTCAATGGCGGCGGTCCGGCTGTCACCGGATCAACAGCTGGCGGGACAGATATCCTCGTTTCGTGGATTTATAAATTGACAATGCAGTCCAGCCAATATTCACTCGCCGCGGCTTTAACGATTTTATTATCTGTGTTCGTCATTTCCATTGCATTGTGGCAGTTCAGGCGGACGAAGTCTTTTAAAGAGGAGGCATGAAGCATGCTGGCAGATATGAAGGTCAGAAAATTTATCCGTCTCCTTTTCTCTTACTTGTTGTTAGCCTGTATGACGGTCATCATCGTTTATCCTCTCCTTTGGACGGCAGGCGCTAGCTTTAACCCCGGAAACAGCTTGATCAGTACATCCATCATTCCGAAGCATCCGACATTCGACCATTACAAGGAATTATTTGCGGGCAAAGAAAGCCTTCAATATGTGCAGTGGTATATCAACTCAATGAAGATTAGCCTGTTTACGATGGCGGGGTCTTTGATCTGTGTGACATTTACCGCCTATGCGTTTTCACGCTTTCGATTTAAAGGGAGGAAATACGCTTTAACCCTCTTTTTATTGCTGCAAATGATTCCCCAGTTTTCGGCTTTAATTGCCTTGTTCGTATTGGCGCAAATCTTGGGGATGATCAATAGCCACTGGCTGTTAATCTTGCTTTATATCGGCGGCCTGATCCCGATGAATACGTATTTGATGAAAGGGTACATGGATTCCATCCCGATGGATTTAGACGAAAGCGCCAAGATTGACGGGGCCAGCAGCACAAGAATCTTCTTCCAGATCATTCTGCCATTATCAAAACCGATGGCGGCAGTGGTCGCTATGAACGGCTTTACCGGCCCGCTCGGAGATTTTGTGCTGTCCTCAACGATATTGAGAACGCCTGAATCATATACATTGCCCGTCGGCCTATTCAATTTAGTGAACGATGTCATGGGGGCCAGCTATACGACATTTGCGGCCGGAGCCCTGCTCATCAGCATCCCGGTTGCCGTCATCTTTATCATGCTGCAAAAGAATTTTGTGTCCGGATTAACCGCAGGGGGAACGAAAGGCTAGGAGAATAAGGAGGAGAATATGATGTCGAAGCTTGAAAAAACGCACGTAACAGAAGCAAAATTTATGCTCCACGGAGGAGACTACAATCCTGATCAGTGGCTTGATCGGCCCGATATTTTAGCTGATGATATCAAGCTGATGAAGCTTTCTCATACGAATACGTTTTCTGTCGGCATTTTTGCATGGAGCGCGCTTGAGCCGGAGGAGGGCGTATATCAATTTGAATGGCTGGATGATATTTTTGAACAGATTCACAGCATAGGCGGCAGAGTCATATTAGCAACGCCAAGCGGAGCGCGTCCTGCCTGGCTATCGCAAACCTATCCTGAAGTTTTACGTGTCAATGCTTCCCGAGTCAAACAGCTGCACGGCGGAAGGCACAACCACTGCATCACATCAAATGCCTACCGTGAAAAAACGCGCCACATCAACCGGTTATTAGCAGAGAGATATGGCAATCATCCGGCGCTGTTAATGTGGCATATTTCAAACGAATACGGAGGAGATTGCCACTGCGAACAGTGCCAGCATGCTTTCAGGGAGTGGCTGAAATCGAAATATGACAACAGCCTCAAGACATTAAATCATGCGTGGTGGACTCCTTTTTGGAGCCATACATTCAATGACTGGTCACAGATCGAAAGCCCTTCGCCGATCGGTGAAAATGGCTTGCATGGCTTGAATTTAGATTGGCGCCGGTTTGTCACCGATCAAACGATTTCGTTTTATGAAAATGAAATCATTCCGCTGAAGGAACTGACGCCTGATATCCCTATCACAACGAACTTTATGGCTGATACACCGGATTTGATACCGTATCAAGGCCTCGACTACAGCAAATTTGCGAAGCATGTCGATGTCATCAGCTGGGACGCTTATCCGGTTTGGCACAATGACTGGGAAAGCACAGCTGATTTAGCGATGAAGGTCGGCTTTATCAACGACCTGTACCGAAGCCTGAAGCAGCAGCCTTTCTTATTAATGGAGTGTACGCCAAGCGCAGTCAATTGGCACAACGTCAACAAGGCGAAGCGCCCGGGCATGAATCTGCTGTCGTCCATGCAAATGATTGCCCACGGTTCGGACAGCGTTCTCTATTTCCAATACCGTAAATCACGAGGGTCATCAGAAAAATTGCACGGGGCAGTAGTGGATCATGACAATAGCCCGAAGAACCGGGTCTTTCAAGAAGTGGCCAAAGTCGGCGAGACATTAGAACGGCTGTCCGAGGTTGTCGGAACGAAGAGGCCCGCTGAAACCGCTATTTTATATGACTGGGAAAATCATTGGGCGCTCGAGGATGCTCAGGGGTTTGCGAAGGCGACAAAACGTTATCCGCAAACGCTTCAGCAGCATTATCGCACATTCTGGGAACACGATATCCCTGTCGACGTCATCACGAAAGAACAAGATTTTTCACCATATAAACTGCTGATCGTCCCGATGCTGTATTTGATGAGCGAAGGCACCATTTCCCGTTTGAAAGCGTTTACGGCTAACGGGGGCACTTTAGTCATGACGTATATCAGCGGAATTGTAAATGAGCATGATTTAACGTACACAGGCGGATGGCATCCGGACCTGCAGGCTATTTTCGGGATTGAGCCTCTTGAAACTGACACGCTGTATCCGAAGGATCGAAATGCTGTCAGCTATCGCAGCCAAACATATGAAATGAGGGATTATGCAACGGTGATCGATGTCAAGACCGCATCAGCAGAAGCGGTGTATCAAGAAGATTTTTATGCGCGTACGCCAGCGGTGACAAGCCATCAATATCAGCAGGGCAAGGCGTATTTTATCGGTGCGCGTTTAGAAGATCAATTTCATCGGGATTTCTATAAAGGACTGATCACAGACCTGTCGCTTTCTCCTGTTTTTCTGGTTCGGCACGGAAAAGGCGTCTCCGTACAAGCGAGGCAGGATCAGGACCATGATTATATTTTTGTCATGAATTTTACGGAAGAAAAGCAGCTGGTCACGTTTGATCAGAGTGTGAAGGATATGATGACAGGAGACATATTGTCAGGCGACCTGACGATGGAAAAATATGAAGTGAGAATCGTCGTAAACACACATTAGGCTGATGCTCCGCTCGATTTGGGCGGATTCTTTTTTCTTGTATATTTGAAAACGCTTACTTTGGAGAGAGGGGTGGAATCATGAGAAGCAGAGTGAAAATGTTCTTTGCGGCTGTTATCGTGTGGAGTGCATTCAGTTCAACGGGATATGCCGCTGCCATTGAGGGGGAGAAACATGTACCAGAGCTTCAGACAGATGAGCTTTTCGTTAAAAAAGTAGAGGGTATGAACAAGGATTTTATCAAAGGGGCAGATGTGTCCAGTGTTATTGCTTTAGAAAACAGCGGCGTCACCTTTTACAATACAAGCGGAAAACCTCAGGACATCTTTACAACCTTAAAACAAGCTGGCGTCAACTATGTTCGCGTCCGCATCTGGAATGACCCATATGATTCAAATGGCAACGGGTATGGAGGAGGAAACAATGATATCCAAAAAGCGATCGAAATCGGAAAAAGAGCGACAGCGAACGGAATGAAGGTGCTGGCCGACTTTCATTATTCTGATTTCTGGGCCGATCCTGCGAAACAGAAGGTGCCCAAAGCTTGGACGAATCTCAGCTTTGAAGCTAAAAAAGCAAAGCTCTATGAGTATACGAAACAAAGCCTTCAAAAGATGATCAAGGAAGGCGTCAACATCGGCATGGTTCAAGTCGGAAATGAAACAACAGGGGCATTTGCCGGCGAAACCGATTGGGCGAAGATGAGCCAATTGTTTAACGAAGGAAGCCGAGCGGTCAGGGAAACAAACCGCGGCATTCTGGTCGCACTGCATTTTACCAATCCTGAAACGACTGGAAGGTATTCATTTATTGCAGAAACACTACGCAAAAACAAAGTGGATTATGATGTGTTTGCCAGCTCGTATTATCCTTTCTGGCACGGCACAGTACAGAATTTGACCTCCGTGCTGAAGGCTGTCGCTGATACGTACGGCAAAAAAGTTATGGTCGCGGAGACATCATACACCTATACCGCTGAGGATGGCGACGGTCATGAAAATACAGCGCCAAAAAGCGGGCAGACGCTGCCATATCCAATGTCCGTTCAAGGCCAGGCAGATGCGATAAGAGATGTGATGCAGGCTGTAGCAAATACGGGCACGGCAGGACTTGGCGTTTTCTATTGGGAGCCTGCGTGGATTCCAGTCGGGCCGAAAACGCAAATAGAGAAAAACAAAGTGTTATGGGAAACGTACGGGTCAGGCTGGGCCTCCAGCTACGCTGCCGAATACGACCCTGAAGATGCCGGGAAATGGTATGGGGGAAGCGCTGTGGATAATCAAGCTTTGTTTGATTTTAACGGACACCCGTTGCCTTCCTTGCAGGTGTTTCAATATGCGGAGTCAGGACATAACCCGAAAAAACGCTGAAACAGAAAATCCATGAGATGTAACAAATCATTGTTATGTCTCATGGATGTTTTTATTTCAAATCAACTACTATAAAACATTCGTCATCACTTTTATGATGGGCTTCCTTATGTTGATGCAGTGATGTAAGCATTTTCTCTTTCAGGTCGGTAATAGGCAACTCGGGATGCTCCTTCAATAAATCAAATAAATAACATGAAGCCGTAGGGTCCATCACGCCATCTGTATAAAGAAGAAGCCTTCCGCCCTCCGTGTATGGAAGGCTGCTTGACTGAAACACCGTGTCTTCAAACATCCCGATCGGAGGCGCAGTTGCCTGCAGCAGATTTTGGGTTCCTCCGGCGCCCTGCCATAATGCCGGGGGATGCCCTGCGTTGACATAATCAATTCTTTGCCGGGCTGTATCAATCTCGAGATAAATGGCAGTGCAATAATGTCTTGCTTCCTCATCATTTTGAAACAAGCTGTGAAGATGGCGGTCTAATTCTTTCATGACTTTGACGGGACTGAGACCTTGCGTGATCTGGCGCTGGAACAAAGGATGAAGAGACATCGTAATCAAAGCAGATGAAATCCCATGACCCATCACATCAAGGATAATAATGCCGTAACGGTGTTCATCGATTTGATAAAATCCGTATAGATCACCTGATAAGTCACTGGATGCTTTGTAATAAGACTCAATCTGAATCTGATCATTTACAATCGGTTCAGTCAACGAGTTTTCCTGAATCTTTCTGGCGAGCTCAAGCTCTCTTTTGGTGTTTAATTTAAATTGCTGATTTTGTTTGTTGATCTCAAGAAGCTCTTCTTGTTTAGCCTTCAGCTTTCCTAAAGCAATTTCTAATTCTGCATTGGCTTTCTGTTTGGCAAACAAAGCTTCCTGGGCCGCGTTTCTGGCCATCAGCAGTTCATTTTCATATTCATTTCGCTTCCGCATCGGAATCAGAACACACTCGGTGACAGATGCACCGCGATCAGCTCTTACAACCGCATTGACAAGGACGGGAATTTCTTCTCCATCTCTTGTTTGCAGGGAAATGTACATTTCTTCAATGTGCTGCTCCAGTTTCAAAAGCGGAACAAAATAAAGCTGGTAGAAAAGCTGTGCGGAAACGGTCAAGATCGTATCCATATGCTGGCCGATTACCTGTTCCTGCTCATATTTTAGGATGTTGAGCAGGGTACGGTTGACCGCTATAATTGAACCCTCTTCTGACAAAGTGAGGAAACCGCATGGTGCATTATTCAATTGTTTGTCCATTCAGAGGGTCACCTCTATCCCTTTCGTTCCATATCACACGTGTGCTTTCAAATAATCGCTGATCAGCTGTATCGTCTCTTCAGGATGGCTCATGTGGGGACAATGCCCGCGAGCCTCCATTTGTTTCAGCCTGCTATAAGGCAGGTGCTTATGCATATACTCACCTACTGTTGTCGGTGCGATGATATCATCTGCGCATTGGAGAATAAGAGAGGGAACCGTTACCTTCGAAAGATCCTCCCGGTGATCAGAAAAAAACGCTGCTTTCGCGAATTGGCGGGCAATCACAGGGTCAGTAGAACAAAAACGGCTTTCAAGCTCTTCCCTGATTTCAGGCCGGTCTGGCTGATTCAGAACGGTGGCCGCAAATACAGTTGCCCAGCCTATGTAATTTTTCTCCATCATCTCCAGTAAACCAATTAGCTGTTCCTCCTCAAATCCTCCGTAATACTCAGGCGGATCATTCAAATAGCAAGGAGAAGGGCCCACCATCACCAGATGGGAAAAGTGTTCCGGACGGCGGATGGAAGCAAGCATCCCAATCACAGCTCCGACAGAGTGACCCACAAACACGGTATCTTCCAGATCTAGAGCTTCACAAACATCTAGAACATCTTGGGCATAGCCGTCAAGTGTCCGGTAACGATTCAGGTCATATGCGCGCAAATCTGAATGTCCCGAACCGACGTAATCAAATAAAATGACCTGATGATCTTCTTCGAAGGCCGGCGCCACGGCATTCCACACGCTTTGATCGCATCCAAAACCAGGTGCAAAAATGATAGATGCTTTGCCGCTGCCTTTCACCTTCACATCATTTCGAGACAAAATCGCTTCGTTCATGATTGGCTCCTTTCAGCTGGAGAGTAAAATAAAGTTCAATATGTATATCATAACACTCGGGCGGTTTGAAGAGGGTGTCTTTCTATGAAAGTAAATAGCAGTTTAAAAGAAAGAGGACATCCGGCATAGGAGAGCTGGATGAATTGGAAGATGTAGAGGATGGATGGCCTAGGCACCTGCGGCGGGAAAGAATATGACATTTGTCACTCAATCATCATGACACCCCATACTAACATCATCATCTCAGTCATTTTACAATCAATGTAAGCCATCAGGAGGTGCTCATGTGATGAATGAGGCAGTATCAGTAAGCAATGTGACAAAACATTTCCAGCAAAAAACAGCTGTAAACAACATCAGCTTCAGCATTGAAAAAGGAGAAATTGCAGCCATTCTCGGACCGAATGGGGCAGGGAAGACGACCGTTATCTCCATGATATTAGGATTGCTGAAACCGACTAAGGGAGAAATCAAACTATTTAACCGGCTTCCCGATGATCAACGGGTTCGCGAAAAAATAGGCGTGATGCTGCAGGAAGTGAGTGTCATGCCGGGTCTAAAGGTGAATGAAATCCTCGAACTCTTCCGAAGCTATTATCCGAATCCATTGTCCATGAAAGAACTCGTTTCGTTAACAGCACTCACAAAAGAAGACTTGAAAACAAGAGCAGAAAAATTATCCGGCGGACAAAAACGCCGTTTGAGCTTTGCTTTGGCTCTTGCCGGGAACCCGGAGCTGCTTATATTCGATGAACCGACAGTCGGAATGGACACATCATCAAGACATCGATTCTGGCAGACCATTCATGGACTGGCGGATCAAGGGAAAACGATTATTTTCTCAACTCACTATTTACAGGAAGCAGATGATGCCGCACAGCGAATCTTATTTTTTGCTGATGGACGGCTTGTGGCAGACGACTCACCAATGCAGCTCCGCTCTAGGATTCAAAAACAGTCTGTTTCTTTTACGCTCCATTCAGATGAATCATTGGAAAAGCTGTCTCGTCACCCGGAAGTAGAGCGAGTGATCCAAAAGCATCAGAGAACCATCATCCAAACATCAAATACAGACCAAGTTTTAGCGCTGATCTTTCAAGAAAACATACATGCACGCGATATTCGAATTGAGCAAGGAACGCTTGATGAGGCATTTCGTCAGCTGGCTGACGGAAACAGGGAGGCGATGTGAGTGAACATGCTCCAGAAGCAAAGCATAGCTGAAATGAAAAGGGTGCTTAGGAATAAGTACTTTGTACTTTGGTCGCTGATGATGCCGATTGCTTTTTATTATCTCTTTACCAATGTAGTGAATACCAACGTCCCTGATCAACGTGCATGGGACGCCCATTACTTAATGTCGATGACAGTCTTCAGCGTGATGGGTTCTTCCATCATGACGCTTGGAATCCGTATGGTTCAAGAACGGTCACAGGGCTGGACTGCCTTTATCCGCATTACGCCTCTTCCGGATCATATTTATTTATCAGCTCAGATGATTGGCCAAAGTGTGATTCACGTTTTATCCATTACCGTCATTTTTCTTTTCGGCGCCATTATCAATGACATTGCCTTGTCACCGTTTGAATGGATCATGAGCGGACTGTGGATTTTGTTTGGCGCATTGCCGTTTTTAGCATTAGGCACACTAATAGGCCTCATGAGAAAAGTAGAAACAGCGGCCGGAATCAGTAATGTGCTTTACATGCTGCTGGCTTTAGGCGGTGGCATGTGGATGCCGTTTGAGATCATGCCTGACATGATGCAGAACATTGGCCGGTGGCTTCCGTCTTATCATTTCGGGAGCGGAGCGTGGGAACTTGTCCGAGGCGAATTCCCATCCTGGAAAAATATTCTGATATTAATCGCTTATTTGATGCTCTTCATGCTACTATCTAAGTATATTAGAAGAAAACAAGAAGCGGTGTAATACATGAAAAAGGCAATATCAATTTTCCCGAAGCAATTCGGGTTTTTCCCTTATATCTTTCTGGTGTACACCATTATGCCGTTCCTCTCTTTATTGAAAGAATCAGGCATCAAACAGGTGATTGGATATGGCATGCTGGTCCTTTTTGTCGCAGCATATCGCCAGTTGTTCTGCAGCTTGGGCAGAGGATCGTTTACGTGTTGGCTCATCGTGCAAATGGCAGTTATTTTTATATACAGTCTGTTTTATGATATCAGCTATATGTACTTAGGTTTTTTCCCGGCAAACTTTGTTGGGTATTACAGAGAGAAAACGAAGTTTAACCGTGCTTTCTGCGGTTTAATCTTCATGTTGCTGCTCCCTTGTCTGTATCAATTATTTGCGAATTCGGTCTCAATTCGGGAGCTTTTCTCTATTCTTCCATTTCAGGTCATCATGCTCATTTCTCCATTCGGAATCCGTTCTATGTTTCGGAGAATAGAGCTTGAAACGAAGCTTGACCAAGCAAACGAACAGATAAGGGAACTCTCCAAAAGGGAGGAGCGCGTTCGAATCGCCCGTGATCTTCACGATACCCTCGGCCATACCCTGTCGCTCCTTACATTAAAAAGCCAGCTGATTCAGCGGCTGGCAACATCTGATCCAGAACGGACACGGCTTGAGGCAAAAGAAATGGAAACAAGCTCACGAGCCGCACTTAAGCAAGTTCGTGAGCTTGTTTCTGATATGAGAACGGTCACGATGACGGAGGAGCTCGCCAACATTCAGCACATATTAAAAACGGGGAACATTACCTTTCAATACGAAGGAGACGAAGACTTTTCAGCAATATCTCCCGTCACTCAAAACATTATCAGTATGTGTATGCGGGAAGCCGTGACCAATATCATCAAGCATAGTAAAGCAACCCACTGCGCCATCACCATTTCTCAGTTTGCTGACAAAATGAGGATTGTCATACGGGATGACGGAAAGGGAGCGGCAAAGGAGAAAACATTTGGGAATGGCCTGCGGGGAATGGAAGAACGGCTCATGCTCATTGAAGGAGGATTAACGCTTTCAGCCCATAACGGAACGGTTTTGACACTGACGATTCCGCTTATTAAAAAAGCAGAATGATAGGAGGACGAAAAGAATGATTCGTCTGTTTATTGCTGAGGACCAGCGAATGCTTTTAGGCGCTTTGGGATCTCTGCTTGATTTAGAAAAGGATATGACAGTCATCGGACAAGCATTAAACGGGGAAGAGGCGCTAAAAGCCATTTTGAAGCTGGAGCCGGATGTGTGCATCATGGACATTGAAATGCCGGTTCGAAGCGGGCTGGATGTGGCAGAGGCATTAATGCAAAAAGGCTGCGGCAGCAAGGTCATTATATTAACCACCTTTGCCCGCCCCGGATATTTTGAACGCGCCGTCAAAGCCGGCGTACATGGCTACCTGCTGAAAGACGGGGAAATTGACGATCTGGCCGATGCCATCCGAAAGTGTGTAAAGGGAAAACGAGTGTTCAGCCCGGAGCTGACGTTTAATATGATTAGAGACGAAAATCCTCTCACTGTAAGAGAGCAAGAAATTCTGCGGCTGGCGGCTTTAGGCAAGACAACAAAAGATATTACGCTTGAACTCTATTTATCTCAAGGCACAGTCCGAAACTATATATCAGAAATCATCCAAAAGCTTGATGCGAAAAATCGGACAGAAGCCGCCAGCATTGCTGAGGAAAAGGGCTGGATTTAACCATATGTTTTTCACCATCACGGCACTCCTGAAAGATCAGGAGTGTTTTTATATGCCCGCAAATGAAAATATCCCCAGAAAACCCTTTCCTTCCATTATCAGAATAGTGTACGATATTCATATAGTTATTTTAACTCAGGTCATCTGATGACCTGATCATATATTGGGGATGAGAGAGGGGTTCATCATGAAAGTCTCACTTTTTGTCACTTGTCTTGTTGATATGTTTCAAACAAACGTAGGAAAAGCAACGGTTGAGCTGCTGGAGCGGCTTGGGTGTGAGGTTGATTTTCCGGAGGGGCAGATCTGCTGCGGCCAGCCGGCATACAACAGCGGTTACGTGAATGATGCCAAAAAAGCAATGAAACGAATGATTGAAACGTTTCAGGAGTCAGATTATGTCGTCAGTCCATCCGGTTCCTGCACCACAATGTTCAGGGAGTATCCGCACCTGTTTAAAGATGACCCGAAATGGGCGGATAAAGCGCAGAAGCTTGCGGATAAAACGTATGAATTAACGGATTTCATCGTGAACGTCCTCGGGGTGGAGGATGTCGGCGCAACCCTTCATAAAAAAGCAACCTTACATACGTCATGCCATATGACAAGGCTCCTCGGGGTATCGGAGGAGCCGATGAAGCTGCTGAGCCATGTGAAAGGGCTTGAATTCACGCCGCTTCCGGGCAAACACAATTGCTGCGGATTCGGAGGAACATTCTCCGTCAAAATGGCGCAGATCTCTGAACAGATGGTCGATGAAAAAGTCGCATGCGTGGAGGAAACGGAAGCAGAGGTGCTGATCGGTGCTGACTGCGGCTGTTTGATGAATATCGGGGGACGGCTTGACCGAAAAGACAAGAATGTCAAAGTGATGCACATCGCCGAAGTGCTCAACAGCAGATAAAACTGGATTCAGAGGGGGAAAGGATCATGGCGATGAAAATCGGTACTGACGCTTTTAAAGAGCGGGTATCACAGGGGATTGATAATGAATTTATGAGAGGCGCTGTTTCAGGTGCGCAGGAACGTCTGCGGACACGGCGCCTTGAAGCAGCCGAAGAGCTGGGAAACTGGGAAGAGTGGCGCTCGCTATCAGAGGAAATCAGGCAGCATGTCCTTGAAAACCTCGATTTCTATCTCGGCCAGCTTGCGGAAAATGTGGCGAAAAGAGGCGGGCATGTCTATTTCGCGGAAACATCGGAAGAGGCGTCTTCTTACATTCGCGATGTCATTCAAAAGAAGAACGGGAAGAAAATCGTGAAATCAAAATCAATGGTCACAGAGGAAATCAATCTGAATGAGGTGCTGGAACAGGAAGGCTGCGAAGTCGTCGAAACCGACCTCGGCGAGTATATTTTGCAGATTGATGATCATGATCCGCCGTCACATATCGTAGCGCCCGCCCTTCATAAAAATAAAGAGCAGATACGCGATGTGTTTAAAGAGAGGCTGGACTATCAACATACAGAAAAACCGGAAGAGCTCGTCATGCATGCGCGCACCATCCTCCGGGAAAAGTTTCTGGAAGCGGATATCGGCATTACCGGCTGTAACTTCGCCATCGCTGACACGGGCTCTGTCAGCCTTGTGACCAATGAAGGTAACGGACGGCTTGTGAGCACTTTGCCGAAAACGCAAATCACCGTGATGGGCATGGAGCGGATTGTCCCGTCATTTTCTGAATTTGAAGTGCTTGTCAGCATGCTGACAAGAAGCGCTGTCGGACAGCGGCTGACAAGTTATATTACGGCTTTGACAGGCCCGAGGCTGGAAGGGGAAGTGGACGGGCCGGAGGAATTCCATCTTGTCATTGTTGACAATGGCCGCTCCAACATTCTCGGTACGGAATTCCAGTCTGTGCTGCAATGTATCCGCTGTGCCGCCTGTATCAATGTCTGCCCTGTGTACCGCCATGTCGGCGGACACTCTTACGGCTCAATTTATTCGGGGCCGATCGGAGCGGTTTTATCGCCGCTGCTCGGCGGTTATGACGATTTTAAGGAGCTCCCGTACGCGTCTACATTGTGCGCGGCTTGTTCAGAAGCCTGCCCGGTCAAAATTCCACTTCACGAGCTGCTTCTCAAGCATCGCCAGAACATCGTCGAAAAAGAAGGAAGAGCGCCGATCAGCGAAAAGCTTGCGATGAAAGCGTTCGGACTTGGCGCGTCCTCTTTGTCGCTTTATAAAATGGGCTCAAAATGGGCGCCAGTCGCCATGACGCCTTTTACAGAGGACGAAAAAATTTCGAAAGGGCCCGGCCCGCTCAAAAGCTGGACTCAGATCCGCGACTTCCCGGCACCGCATAAATCAAGATTCAGAGACTGGTTTACAGACAGAGAAACAAGTGAACGCACGAAGGAGGAGCAGTGATGACGAAGGGAACCGTTCAGAACCAGGAGAGCTTTTTAAACCGGATCGCATCACGCCTGGGCCGTGAAAGAAGAACAGGAGGCGTGGCAGTCCCTGAGTGGGCGCACCAGCCGCAATATAAAACACTTGAAGGATATTCAGCAGATGACTTAGTGACAGTGCTCAAAAACCATTGTGTCAAAATCCATACAGAGCTGATTGAAACCGATTCAACCGGCCTTTACGATGCCCTCCGCGAACAAGTCAGCCGGTTTTCCGGAGGCCCTGTCATCATTCCGAAAGACTCCCGCTTTGAAGCATACGGACTAAAAAGCCTGCTTACCAAAGACTGGCCGAGCGATGGAACACCGGTCTGGGAGTGGGATGCTGACAAAGGCGAAGAAAATATCAAAAAAGCGGAGCAAGCCAATGTAGGGATCACATTCAGTGAAATCACACTGGCTGAGTCGGGGACGGTTGTCCTCTTTTCCTCAAAAGACATCGGCCGGTCCGTCAGCCTTCTGCCGACGACCTATATTGCGATTGTGCCGAAATCAAGCATTGTACCGAGAATGACGCAAGCCAGTGATATCATCCGCCAAAACATTGCGGACGGCGTCACTGTTCCCTCATGCGTCAACTACATTACCGGACCGAGCAACTCAGCCGACATCGAAATGGATTTGGTCGTCGGGGTGCACGGACCTGTAAAGGCTGCATACATTCTCGTATCTGATCGCTGATCTCAGGAAGCCCGGCATGTGCTGCCGGGCTTTTTGCTTGAAAAAACTTCAACTTCCAATTTTTTGGCCGATGAGAAGAGTATGACTTGAAAAAGGAGGAAATGCGATGAAAAAATGGCTGATTATTGCTGTTTCACTGGCAATTGCGATCGTGCTGTTTATGTATACAAAAACAGAAGCGAAGGCAGCCGGCATGACATTAGGCTACACCACTGGAGATACGGCCTCATACAATTCTCTTACGAAATATCATTCATACATGAATTCCATCGCCACAGATACGTTTGCCTTTGAAAAAAACGGACAAGTCATTGGCGATGCCCCGAGCAAGCAGCTGACATATGCGAAAAAGAAAAAAATCAAGACATGGGCTGTCATTTCAAACTATAATGACGCCATATACGATTTTGACGGAGATTTAGCGAGTCGAGTCATGAGTAATAAAACAGCGAAAAAACGATTCACAGATCAGCTGATAGAACTGGCCAAAAAGCACTCATACTACGGTATCAATATCGATTTTGAAGCAGTGCATCCAGAAGACCGATCCAAATACTCAAGCTTCATTCAATATGTCTCACAGGCTCTGAAAAAGAAACATATTAAAACAATGGTTTCCGTTCCGGCCAAAAGCGCCGATGATCAAAACGATGACTGGAGCTGGCCGTATGATTATGCGAAAATCGGTAAATATGCCGACTACGTACAAGTCATGACTTACGACGAACACGGCATATGGGGCGAGCCGGGATCAGTGGCAAGCACAAGCTGGATCAAAAGCTCTCTGCAGTTTTCAGTCAAAAAAATCAAAGCCAATAAAGTCATTATGGGAATCCCTGCGTACGGCTATGACTGGGATGTAAAAGACGGAAGCGGCAGCGCCATGCGGGAATGGAATGAACTTAAGTCCCTCATCAAGAAGCAGAAAGCAAAGCCGGCATTCAACAAAAAATCAGGTTCGATGACGTTTTCTTACGTTGACAAAAAGAAGCATAAACATGTCGTGTGGTATGAAAATGAGAAAACCGTTCAAACGAAAAGCCATCTGGCAAAGCAATATAAAATAGCAGGTGTCTCAGTCTATGCATTAGGAAACGAGTCAGAATCCTTTTGGAAAGCCATCCAAAAAGGGACAAAATAACAGTTTCTTTTTTCTCTGAAGTTATTGACAGGTAAAAGAGAAGCACGTATATTATGTTAATATATTCAGATCATAAAATTTAAGTTTTTCAGAAAACTACAACACATAGAATGGGAGCAGTAAAAGAAAGAGATCAGAAAAGAGAGCTGCGGGGTGGTGCGACGCAGCCTGATTCTTCTTTGAACTCGCCCGGGAGTGGTAAGACGGAACGGAATAGATTGAATATTCCCTATGTTTTAACGGCTAACCTTCGTTACAGGTCAAAAGCTGGATTCTTTACGAAGAATCAACAAGAGTGGTACCGCGGTCAGCCAAAGGCTCGTCGTCTCTTTATCTATTAGATAGGAGACGGCGGGCTTTTTTTGTTTTTGAAAATGAGAAGGAGAGGTACAAGAGGATGAAAAAGGACAATCAGACGTTAAAACGCACGATGACGTCCCGCCATATTATGATGATGGCGCTGGGCGGAGCAATCGGCGCAGGTTTATTTAAAGGGAGCAGCTCAGCGATCGATGTGGCAGGTCCATCTGTCATTATCGCATACCTGCTCGGCGGAATTATTTTGCTGTTTATTATGCAGGGGCTCGCGGAAATGGCTGTGCGCAATCGTAACGCCAGAACCTTCCGAGATCTTGTCCAGCAGGTATTAGGAAATTACGCTGCTTATTTCTTGGATTGGATATACTGGAAAATGTGGGTGCTTAACATTGCGGCTGAAGCTGTTGTCGCTGCGATCTTTATTCAATATTGGCTGCCGGGCTGCCCGATCTGGGTGCTGGCATTAGGGATTTCTCTTATCGTCACGATTGTGAACTTGCTTTCTGTTAAAATCTTTGCCGAAACTGAATATTGGCTGGCAATGATCAAGATTACCGTTATTATTGTCTTTATTATTTTAGGATTATTGCTCTTATTTGTATCATTCGGTGATCATACAGCTGCCGGGTTTTCAAACCTGACAGAGCACGGCGGATTTTTCCCGCACGGCGGCACAGGGCTGATTACGGCGATGCTTGTCGTGATCTACTCCTACGGCGGTACAGAAATTATCGGTGTGACGCTTGCTGAGACAAAGAATCCTGAAAAGGTTGTCCCGAAAGCAGTCCGCAGCACATTGACACGGATTGTCGCGTTCTACCTGCTGCCGTTTTTCATCATCGTCAGCCTGATTCCATGGAATCAAGTCAATTCCGTTCCAGAAAGTCCTTTCGTCATGGTCTTTAAAATGGTAGGCATTCCGGGCGCGGATCATATCATGAACGCAGTCATCCTGCTGGCGATCATTTCTTCAATGAATTCAGGTTTATACGGATCATCACGCATTTTATATACACAGGCTACTGACGGAAGGCTCCCGAAGATCTTTTCGAAGCTTTCATCGAAAAATGTACCGATGTTTGCGATTCTGATGTGCACTTCCTCTCTATATATTGGCGTATTGATTTCTCTGTTCGCAGGAAGCCAAACCTTTAATTACTTAATGGGATCTTTGGGGTATACCGTTTTATTCATTTGGCTGATCATCGGATTTGCTCATTTGAAATCGAGAAAAGAGCAAACAGAAACACCGGCCTATTATGTAAAATGGTTCCCGTACACGACATGGTTTGCGGTTTTGGCGTTACTCGCCATTCTGATCGGGGTCATCATGACAACGTCAATTGTCATTACCCTCATCACTGCCGCGATTTATCTTTTGATTACAATTTTTTATTGGATCAATGGACGTAAACATCAGTAAATGAGAAACCTCTTGTCACAACGACAAGAGGTTTTTTTATTATTGTGCAGCCTTCTCATTTACACCAATCGCCGCCGCTTTCTGTGCTTTTGATTTTGAATTCACGAGGCAGATGCTCGTCACAATCAGCAGCAGACCCGCCAAGAGGCTTAAGGTAAGCGGTTCATGAAGGAAAATGGAGCTTGCCACGATCGAAATGAGCGGAATCAAAAAGGTGTAGGATGCGACCTTGCTTGCTTCTCCTGAACCGACAAGTGTAAAAAAGACAAGCCATCCAAGCGCGATAACGAAGACAGAGATGAACAACAGGCTCGTAATAAACGGAACTGTCCATTGGATCGCAGAAAAGCTTTCTGTCCAAAAGCCGGATATAAGCAGAAACACGCTTCCGATCGTCAGCTGCAAAGCGACCATCCAGATGGAATCGACGCGGCTGCCTGTTTTTTTCATATATATTGTCCCGAGCGCCCAGCTGAGTGCGGAGCCGAGAGCCAGCAGAACCCCAATGACAGAAATATGCCCTCCAAAGCCTGCGGCACTGATGACAGCTACTCCCGCAAAACCGAGGATAAGCCCGATCACTTTCAGCGCAAACATGGATTCGCCGAGCCAAAGCCAAGAAAACACGCCCATCAGCACCGGCTGAAAGAAGACGATCGCGGAAAACAGTCCCGCCGGGAGGTAATTCAGCCCGATCGTTTGCAGGCCGTAGAATAACGTAATATTTAAAAGTGCAGAAACAAGATAAATCGGCCACGTTTCTTTTAATCGCAATTTATGAATACGCGGCAGTGCGACGATGACTAATAAAAGCCCGCCGATCAGCGTCCGGATGCCCGCGAACAATAATGGCGGCGAATAGGCGAGCGCTGCTTTCGACAGCGGCCAATTGATGCCCCACGTGATGACGAGAAAGGCGAGAAGGATAGCTGTCTGCGTTTTTGAAAGCTGTTTCACTTTTCAATCACTCCTTGTAGAACTTTTTCATTATGATACTGTAGAATATAAGATAAATAAAATGAATCTTTTTTATAAGGAGCATAAGTAAATTGTTATGACCATTACACAATTAAGGGTTTTTGTAAAAATAGCTGAAACGGGGAGCTTTACAAAAGCGGGGCAGGCGCTGAACATGACACAGCCGGCTGTCAGCCATGCGATTTCTGCGATCGAGGCTGAGCTTGATGTGAAGCTGATCATTCGTGACCGCCGCAATGGCCTGATGCTGACCGATACGGGGAAAAAGATCTTAGTCCACATCAGGGAAGTCTTAAAAGGCATTGAAAAAGTTGAGCAAGTGGCAGCCGCGGAAAAAGGGCTTGAACTGGGAACGATCCATATCGGCACATTCTCAACTGCCTCGGCTTATTTTATGCCGAAGCTGATCAGTGAGTTTAAACAAAAATATCCGAAACTGGAGCTTGTGCTGCACGAAGGAACGGTAGATGAAGTCAAGGAGTGGCTTCACACGCGAATGATAGATGTCGGCATTCTTCTGTATCCGACGGAGGAAATCGAGTACATTCCGCTGAAAAAAGACAAAATGTCCGTCGTTCTCAGGGACGATCACCCGCTTTGCAGCCGTTCGGCCATTACGCTGAAAGATCTCGATCACGAACCGATGATCGTCTGTGACGGGGGCTATGAATCACCTTTTATCGATATGTTCAGGCAGGCGGGTGCTACGCTGAACGCCGCTTTCACAGTCTATAACATGAACACCTCGATCAGTATGATCAGAGAAGGACTGGGCCTGGCGATCTTATCAGAAATGTCCATGTCGGGCATGCCGCTGCCGGAGCATGTGGTGACGCGGGATCTGGACCCGCCGGTATACCGTGATGTGCAGCTTGCTGTTCCGTCATTAAAGGAGGCTTCTCTGGCGGCTAAACTATTTATTGATATGGCGCAGGAACTGTTTGGGGCAAAATAACGGTGCCAAACCGTTCGTTTTATATTGTTCGAATTTCATCGAATCAAATTCTTTTATTCCTGATTGCAGTTGTGTTATGGTGTGATAGAAGTCCTTTCGATCATGACTTGTCAGCTTGAGGCTGTTTACTGATATCACAATTGCAAAGGAGAAAAACATGTCTACTCAACAACGCAAAGATACCTTGCTTTCTGTCTTGAATTTATCTCCGGTTGTTCAGGGAGGAACGGTTGCGGAATCATTCCGAAACAGCATGGACTTAGCGCGCCGTGCTGAGGAATGGGGCTATCATCGCTACTGGCTCGCTGAGCATCATAATATAGAAGGTGTCGCAAGCTCTGCCACAGCGGTTCTGATTGGCCATATTGCCGGCGGCACAAAGAAAATCCGCGTCGGTTCCGGCGGTATTATGCTTCCGAACCACTCATCACTAGTGATTGCCGAGCAATTCGGCACACTGGAAACGCTGTATCCCGGACGGATTGATCTGGGGCTCGGACGTGCTCCGGGAACGGACCAATTGACAGCAAGAGCGCTCCGCAGAAACATCAACAGCGGTGAAGATTTCCCGGAACAATTAGAGGAACTGCGCAATTACTTTAAACCATCCGGAAATGTGCGCAATCAAGTCCGCGCCATTCCGGGAGAGGGCATAGATGTGCCGATTTGGCTGCTGGGCTCAAGCGGCTTCAGCGCCCGTCTGGCAGGCGAACTAGGTCTTCCGTTTGCATTCGCCGCTCATTTTTCACCGGCGAATACGGTTCCCGCTTTGGAGCTGTACCGCAATTCCTTTACGCCGTCAGACGTGCTCGATGAACCGTATGCGATGGTCGGCGTCACCATTATCGCGGCAGATACAAACCAGAAAGCGCAGCACCTTGCGACTTCGCATTATCAAAGATTTCTTGACCTTGTCCGCGGCACGCCGAATCAGCTTAAGCCGCCTGTTGAGGATATGGATCAAATCTGGAGCCCGTATGAAAAAGCAATGGTCAATGAGCAGCTGAGCTCGACGATTGTCGGCGGTCCGGAAGAAGTGAAGGCGAAGCTCGAAGACTTTGTCAATACGACACAGGCTGATGAAATTATGGTCAACTCAGAAACCTTTGAACATACAGATAGAATGCGTTCGTTTGAAATCATCGCAGACGTTTGGAAAAACAGATAACAATTATAAAAAAAGCAATGTAGCGGGGAGACCCATACATTGCTTTTTTATTCATTCAGTTTTCGTGCGGACTGGCGGATGATCAATTCAGGCTCAAAAATGACATCCTCCTGCTTCGGCTTTTTATGCTCTAAGCAGTCAATGACATATTTGGCAGCTGCTTTTCCAAGCACGGATTTCGGATGCTTCACAGAGGTTAATTTCACCTCGGAGATTTGGGCAAAATGCGAATCATCATATCCGACGATAGACATATCCTCCGGCACTTTGATATCCATCTCCCGCAGCATATCAATCACCTTCAGCGCAATTTCATCGTTATAACAAAGAATGGCTGTCGGCATATGCTTGCTGTTTTTCTCCAGTGTGGCCTTCACTTTCTCCAGCAGCTTTGATTCTTTTTCCTCCGTCGTAAATGTCACAATCATATCCGGAGAAGGGAATAGCTCACGATCCCGGTGCGCCTGAATAAACCCGTTCATCCGCTTCACACCTTGTGTATCATCAGCTTTAAAAATGCCCATCATGTGCGTGTGGCCGAGAGAAAGGAGATGCTCAGCCGCCATCATGCCGCCTTTCACATCATCCAAGGTAAAACTCGGTGCGGCAAGCTCAGCGTATGAAGCGTTAATCATCGCGAAAGGAATTCCGTTTTTCTCCAAATTTAAATAGTAGCCGATATTCGGCGTTTGCAGGGCGCTTTTTGTCGGCTCCACGATAAGTCCGTCGATATTCTGGGACAGCAGGTTCTCTAACCCTCTTCTTTCATTGTCCGGGTTGTTGTTTGTGCTGGTCAGCAGCATGGAATATCCTTGCTCGCTTAAATAGGACTCGATTCCTCTGATGATGCTCGGGAAAATATAGTCTGATATGTAGGTTGTCAGAACACCAATCGTTTTATTGGAATGCAGCGCTGATTTAGCAGAGCGTGAAGCGACAAAGGTTCCCCCGCCTTGCACGCTGTACAGCAGACCTTGTGATACGAGGTCTCCGATCGCTTTGCGAATGGTATGCCGGCTGACGCCGAATTGCTGCATTAACTCGTTTTCGGTAGGGATCTTTTGATCAGGCAGTATTTTGCCTTGATTAATCCATGAACTGATTTCTTCTTTTACTTGAGCGTATTTTGGTAACATATCTATTCCTCCAAAATGTATACGGACAAATTTCAGTATATCACAGCGTTCTTTGTAAGAAAACATTGACAGAAAGTGCAAATAAGATTATTCTATATTTGTACGTACTAATTAAATGAAATTTTCGTTAAATTTTAATATAAGTACGTACAATTACAAAAGTAAATGTAAACGCTTTACTCAACATTCGGGAGGGCAGGGAAATGAAGAATACTCCAACTCAATTAGAACCAAATGCTCCTGTAACAAGAAGCCATTCAATGGGATTTGTCATTTTGATCTCATGCGCGGCGGGACTTGGCGGCTTATTGTACGGCTATGACACGGCAGTGATTTCAGGCGCCATCGGTTTTCTGAAAGATTTATACAGCCTGAGTCCGTTTATGGAAGGTCTTGTGATTTCCAGCATTATGATTGGAGGAGTGGCGGGCGTCGGGATATCCGGATTTTTAAGCGACAGGTTCGGACGAAGAAAAATTTTAATGACAGCCGCTTTGTTATTTGCGATATCAGCAATTGTTTCGGCGCTTTCTCAAGATGTGTCTACCTTAATCATTGCAAGGATTATCGGGGGCCTTGGGATTGGGATGGGCTCATCACTCTCTGTTACGTATATTACGGAAGCGGCGCCGCCAGCCATCCGGGGAAGCCTTTCTTCCTTATATCAGCTCTTTACAATATTGGGCATATCCGCAACGTACTTTATTAATCTCGCTGTGCAGCGGTCTGGAACATACGAATGGGGCGTTCACACCGGCTGGAGATGGATGCTTGCTTATGGAATGGTGCCGTCCGTGATCTTTTTCCTCGTATTGCTCGTCGTGCCGGAAAGTCCGAGATGGCTGGCGAAAGCGGGCAAAACAAATGAAGCTTTAAAGATACTGACACGTATTAATGGGGAAACTGTCGCAAAAGAAGAATTAAAGAACATTGAGAACTCTTTAAAAATAGAACAAATGGGATCGCTCTCCCAGCTGTTCAAGCCGGGTCTCAGAAAGGCGCTTGTCATTGGAATCCTGCTGGCGCTCTTTAACCAAGTCATCGGCATGAACGCGATTACTTACTACGGGCCGGAAATTTTCAAAATGATGGGATTCGGTCAAAATGCCGGATTTGTGACAACCTGTATTGTCGGTGTTGTAGAAGTCATTTTTACAGTTATTGCGGTTTTGCTGATTGATAAAGTCGGACGAAAAAAATTGATGTCCATCGGTTCTGCTTTTATGGCTATTTTTATGATCTTAATCGGAACGTCGTTCTACTTTCAGTTAACAAGCGGATTTATGCTGATCTTCTTTATTTTAGGTTTTGTGGCGGCATTTTGTGTATCTGTAGGGCCGATCACATGGATTATGATTTCTGAAATCTTCCCGAATCATCTTCGGGCGAGAGCCGCAGGGATTGCGACCATCTTCTTATGGGGAGCAAACTGGGCGATCGGACAGTTTGTGCCAATGATGATCGACTCATTCGGGCTCGCCTATACATTCTGGATCTTTGCGGTGATTAATATCCTTTGCTTCCTGTTTGTCGTTACGATCTGCCCGGAAACAAAGAACAAATCGCTCGAAGAGATTGAAAAGCTCTGGATAAAATGAAAACGCTTTAAAAAGGCGGCCCTTTCTATTGGAAGGGCTGTTTATGTTGGGATGCACCTTTTGGCGTTTTCTGTATAAGATAAAGATATAAAGGAAAAAATATTGCTGGATAAAACCCCGCGGCATGAAAACTCTGCGAATATTGTCGATGAATTGGCTCTTAACAGTTGAATAAACAATTCCACCCTGTTAAAATAATTAAAGAAAGCAGAAATAATTTTTTTTGGCTATGATGGGACGTTTTTTGTCATAGCGGGACATATAATGTCCAGCAAAAAAAGGAAGGAACGTTTGAGTCATGAACCAGTTAATACAAGCTCAAAAAAAATTATTGCCTGATCTTCTGATCGTTATGCAAAAGAGGTTTGAAATCTTGCAGTATATCAGGCTGACAGAACCCATCGGGCGAAGAAGCCTGTCTGCCAGTCTCGGAATCAGCGAGCGTGTGCTGAGGGGCGAGGTTCAGTTTTTAAAGGAACAGAACCTGGTCGATATTAAAACAAACGGCATGACATTGACAGAAGAGGGCTACGAACTGCTTTCCGTTCTGGAAGATACGATGAAAGATGTTTTAGGTTTGACTCTTTTGGAAAAGACATTAAAGGAACGTTTAAATCTAAAGGATGCCATTATCGTATCCGGAGACAGCGACCAATCCCCATGGGTCAAAAAAGAAATGGGAAGAGCAGCTGTCGCATGTATGAAAAAAAGATTTTCAGGCAAAAATATCGTCGCTGTAACTGGCGGTACGACAATTGAAGCTGTCGCCGAAATGATGACGCCGGATTCTAAAAACCGCGAGCTTTTGTTTGTGCCCGCAAGAGGCGGTTTAGGCGAAGACGTGAAAAACCAGGCGAACACCATATGCGCGCATATGGCGGAGAAGGCTTCAGGCACTTACCGGCTTTTGTTTGTTCCGGGACAGCTGTCACAAGGCGCCTATTCATCTATTATTGAAGAGCCTTCAGTCAAAGAGGTGCTGAACACCATTAAATCAGCGAGTATGCTGATTCACGGAATCGGCGAAGCTAAAACTATGGCTGAGCGGAGAAATACGCCTTTAGAAGACTTAAAGAAAATAGATGACAACGACGCGGTGACAGAAGCGTTTGGCTACTATTTTAACGCGGACGGCGAAGTGGTCCACAAAGTGCATTCTGTGGGAATGCAGCTGGATGACATAGACGCCATCCCCGATATTATTGCGGTAGCGGGCGGATCATCAAAAGCCGAGGCGATCGAGGCTTACTTTAAAAAGCCCCGCAACACGGTTCTCGTCACAGACGAAGGAGCCGCAAAGAAGTTATTAAGGGATGAATAATCCCTCAATATAAATATCTCTCACTTATTTAAAGGAGGAAACAATCATGGCAGTAAAAGTCGGTATTAACGGTTTTGGTCGTATTGGACGTAACGTATTCCGCGCAGCATTAAACAATCCTGAAGTTGAGGTAGTAGCGGTTAACGATTTAACAGATGCTAACATGCTGGCTCACCTTTTACAATATGATTCTGTACACGGAAAATTAGACGCTGAAGTTTCAGTTGACGGTAACAACCTTGTTGTTAACGGCAAAACAATTGAAGTTTCTGCAGAACGCGATCCTGCTAAACTTAGCTGGGGCAAACAAGGCGTTGAAATCGTGGTTGAATCTACTGGTTTCTTCACAAAACGCGCAGACGCTGCGAAACACTTAGAAGCTGGCGCGAAAAAAGTAATCATCTCTGCTCCTGCTAACGAAGAAGATATCACAATCGTTATGGGTGTTAACGAAGATAAATACGATGCGGCTAACCACGATGTTATCTCTAACGCATCTTGCACAACAAACTGCCTTGCGCCGTTTGCAAAAGTACTTAACGATAAATTCGGCATCAAACGCGGTATGATGACAACTGTTCACTCTTACACAAACGATCAGCAAATCCTTGATCTTCCGCACAAAGACTACCGTCGTGCGCGTGCAGCAGCTGAAAACATCATCCCAACATCAACTGGTGCTGCTAAAGCAGTTTCTCTAGTTCTTCCTGAACTAAAAGGCAAACTGAACGGTGGAGCAATGCGTGTTCCAACTCCAAACGTTTCTCTAGTGGACTTGGTTGCTGAACTGAACCAAGAAGTAACAGCTGAAGAAGTAAACGCAGCTCTTAAAGAAGCGGCTGAAGGCGATCTTAAAGGAATCCTTGGCTACAGCGAAGAGCCATTAGTTTCTGGCGACTACAACGGAAACAAAAACTCTTCTACAATCGATGCTCTTTCTACAATGGTTATGGAAGGCAGCATGGTAAAAGTAATTTCTTGGTACGATAACGAAAGCGGCTACTCTAACCGCGTTGTTGACCTTGCAGCTTACATCGCAAAAAAAGGTCTTTAATTTATAGCTGAAAAAAGGACCTGACTTGGTTCTTTTGAATAGAAGCGCTATAATGAAAGCGGACAAGGGAAGGGGACGGACTCCCTTTCCCTTTTTCCATGAAGACCGGCTTTCAGAAAACGTTCTGTGAAAGAGAAACGACCGCGTTTCAGCAGTTTTGCCGGCGCTTTCGCCTAAGGCCGCTGCCCTGGCTTCAGACGAACTGCCCTGTGCCGAAAAAGACTGCGATCTGCCCTGGCGGAGTTATCGCTTGACCAGACGGTTTCACGTTTTTCGTGCTGTATGCAAACCATTTTGAAGGAGGATCTCCTAGGCATGAATAAGAAAACTCTCAAAGACATCGACGTAAAAGGCAAAGTTGTATTCTGCCGCGTTGACTTTAACGTTCCAATGAAAGACGGGGAAGTAACAGACGATACACGTATCCGTGCTGCGCTTCCAACAATCAAACACCTTGCAGAACAAGGCGCGAAAGTCCTTCTTGCGAGCCATTTAGGCCGTCCGAAAGGCGAAGTGGTTGAGGAGCTTCGTTTAACTCCTGTCGCTGCACGTCTCGGCGAACTGCTTGGCAAACAAGTGAAAAAAGCAGATGAAGCTTACGGCGATGCTGTAAAAGCACAAATTTCTGACATGAAGGACGGAGACGTTCTTGTATTGGAAAACGTACGTTTCTACCCTGGTGAAGAGAAAAATGATCCTGAGCTTGCAAAAGCATTTGCTGAGCTTGCAGATGTATATGTAAATGACGCATTCGGTGCTGCCCACCGTGCTCACGCATCTACAGCTGGAATTGCCGAGCATCTGCCAGCAGTTGCAGGTTTCTTAATGGAAAAAGAGCTTGACGTACTCGGAAAAGCGGTTTCTAACCCTGACCGCCCGTTCACAGCAATCATCGGCGGAGCGAAAGTAAAAGACAAAATCGGTGTGATCGAAAGTCTTCTTGATAAAGTAGACAACCTGATCATCGGCGGAGGTCTTGCTTATACATTCGTTAAAGCGCTTGGCCATGAAGTCGGTAAATCTCTTCTTGAAGAGGATAAAATCGAGCTTGCGAAATCATTTATGGACCGCGCGAAAGAAAAAGGCGTTAACTTCTACATGCCTGAAGATGTACTCGTTGCAGATGATTTCTCTAACGATGCAAACGTGAAAATTGTGCCGATCTCTGAAATCCCTAGTGATTTAGAAGCAATCGACATTGGTACGAAAACACGCGAAACGTATGCTGACGTAATCAAAAACAGCAAACTTGTCGTGTGGAACGGACCGATGGGCGTATTCGAAATCGACTTGTTCGCTCAAGGAACAAAAGCGGTTGCGGAAGCATTGGCAGAGGCGAAAGATACATACTCTGTCATCGGCGGAGGAGACTCTGCGGCAGCGGTTGAAAAATTCGGCCTTGCTGACAAAATGAGCCACATCTCAACAGGCGGCGGCGCATCCCTTGAGTTTATGGAAGGCAAAGAGCTTCCAGGGGTAGCTGCACTTAACGATAAATAATCTCAAAACTGCTATAAGGAAGTGGAACAGATGAGAAAACCAATTATCGCCGGTAACTGGAAAATGAACAAAACACTCGGCGAAGCTGTCAGCTTCGTTGAAGAAGTGAAATCTTCCATTCCAGCAGCAGACAAAGCGGAAGCTGTTGTTTGCGCGCCAGCACTTTTCTTAGAAAAGCTTACTTCTGCTGTTAAAGGCACTGACCTGAAAGTCGGCGCTCAAAACATGCACTTCGAAGAAAGCGGCGCGTTCACAGGCGAAATCAGCCCGGTTGCACTGAAAGACCTTGGCGTTGACTACTGCGTCATCGGCCACTCTGAGCGCCGTGAAATGTTCGCTGAAACTGATGAAACAGTTAACAAAAAAGCACATGCTGCTTTCAAACACGGCATTGTGCCGATCATCTGTGTGGGTGAAACGCTTGAAGAGCGCGAAGCCGGCAAAACAAATGATCTTGTTGCAGACCAAGTGAAAAAAGGCCTTGCTGGTCTTTCTGAAGAACAAGTTGCTGCTTCTGTTATTGCTTATGAGCCAATCTGGGCAATAGGAACAGGCAAATCTTCTACAGCGAAAGATGCGAACGACGTGTGTGCGCATATCCGTAAAACCGTCGCTGAAAGCTTCAGCCAAGAAACTGCAGACAAGCTTCGCATCCAATATGGCGGAAGCGTAAAGCCTGCAAACATTAAAGAATATATGGCAGAGTCCGATATTGACGGTGCTTTGGTCGGCGGCGCGAGCCTTGAGCCACAGTCATTCGTTCAATTATTGGAGGAAGGTCAATATGAGTAAAAAACCAGCTGCACTCATCATTCTTGATGGGTTCGGATTACGAAACGAAACAGTAGGAAACGCAGTCGCTTTAGCGAAAAAACCGAATTTTGACCGCTATTGGAACCAGTATCCACATCAAACATTGACTGCTTCAGGCGAGGCTGTAGGTCTTCCTGACGGACAGATGGGGAACTCCGAAGTAGGTCACTTAAATATCGGTGCGGGACGTATTGTGTACCAAAGCTTAACACGCGTAAATGTTGCCATTCGTGAAGGGGAGTTCGAACGCAATCAAACATTCCTTGACGCGATTAGCAACGCGAAAGAAAACAACAAAGCCCTGCACCTGTTCGGCCTTTTATCAGACGGCGGCGTGCACAGCCATATCAACCATTTATTCGCGCTGTTAAAGCTTGCGAAAAATGAAGGGCTGACAAAGGTTTACATTCATGGTTTCCTTGACGGCCGTGATGTAGGTCCGCAAACAGCGAAAACATACATCAAGCAGCTGAACGAACAAATTGAGGAAATCGGTGTTGGAGAAATCGCCAGCGTTTCCGGACGCTACTACTCAATGGACCGCGACAAACGCTGGGACCGTGTAGAAAAAGCGTACCGCGCAATGGCGTACGGCGAAGGCCCAACATACCGCAGCGCAATGGATGTTGTGGATGATTCATATGCGAATGGTATCTACGATGAATTCGTGATTCCATCCGTCATCACAAAAGAAAACGGTGAGCCTGTTGCGAAAATCCAAGATGGTGATTCTGTGATTTTCTATAATTTCAGACCGGACCGCGCCATCCAGATTTCTAACACGTTCACAAACAAAGACTTCCGCGATTTCGACCGCGGCGAGAATTATCCGAAGAACCTGCATTTCGTCTGCCTGACTCACTTCAGTGAATCAGTTGACGGCTATGTGGCGTTTAAACCGATAAATCTTGATAACACAGTCGGAGAAGTATTATCTCAGCACGGATTAAAACAGCTTCGAATTGCAGAAACTGAAAAGTATCCGCACGTCACGTTCTTTATGAGCGGCGGCCGTGAAGCTGAATTCCCGGGTGAAGAGCGTATTCTCATCAACTCGCCGAAAGTTGCAACATATGACTTGAAGCCTGAAATGAGTGCGTATGAAGTGAAGGACGCGTTGGTCAAAGAAATTGAAGCTGACAAGCATGACGCGATCATTCTTAACTTCGCAAACCCTGATATGGTCGGCCACTCCGGAATGGTTGAACCAACAATTAAAGCAATTGAAGCAGTGGACGAATGCTTAGGCGAAGTCGTTGACGCGATTCTCGCTAAAGGCGGACATGCTATCATTACCGCTGATCACGGTAATGCTGACATTCTGATTACAGAATCAGGCGAACCGCACACTGCGCATACGACAAACCCAGTCCCTGTGATTGTTACGAAAGAAGGCATTACGCTGCGTGAAGGCGGAATCCTAGGCGACCTTGCACCAACGTTATTAGACCTTCTCGGTGTTGAAAAACCGAAAGAAATGACAGGAACATCTTTAATTCAAAAATAAGTTGAAATCAAAAGGAGAGACAAAACTCATGCCATACATTGTTGATGTTTATGCACGCGAAGTATTAGACTCCCGCGGCAACCCAACAGTTGAAGTTGAAGTATATACAGAATCAGGAGCTTTCGGCCGCGCATTAGTGCCAAGCGGAGCTTCTACAGGTGAATACGAAGCAGTTGAGCTTCGTGACGGCGATAAAGACCGTTACCTTGGAAAAGGCGTGTTAACAGCTGTTAACAACGTAAACGAAATCATTGCTCCAGAGCTTCTTGGCTTTGATGTAACTGAACAAAACGCAATCGATCAGCTTTTAATCGAGCTTGACGGTACTGAAAACAAAGGCAAACTCGGTGCGAACGCAATCCTTGGCGTATCTATGGCTTGTGCGCGCGCAGCTGCTGATTTCTTACAGATTCCTCTTTACCAATACCTTGGAGGATTCAACTCAAAAACGCTTCCTGTACCGATGATGAACATCGTAAACGGCGGAGAGCATGCTGATAACAACGTGGATATTCAAGAATTCATGATCATGCCTGTAGGTGCTCCTAACTTCCGTGAAGCACTTCGCATGGGCGCTCAAATCTTCCACAGCCTGAAATCAGTTCTTTCTGCTAAAGGAATGAACACAGCTGTAGGTGATGAAGGCGGATTCGCTCCAAACCTTGGTTCTAACGAAGAAGCGCTTCAAACAATCGTTGAAGCAATCGAAAAAGCCGGCTTCAAACCTGGCGAAGAAGTGAAGCTTGCAATGGATGCTGCATCTTCTGAGTTCTACAACAAAGAAGACGGTAAATACCATCTGTCTGGCGAAGGCGTTGTGAAAACATCTGCTGAAATGGTTGACTGGTACGAAGAAATGGTTTCTAAATACCCAATCATCTCTATCGAAGACGGACTTGACGAAAACGACTGGGAAGGCCACAAGCTTCTTACTGAGCGTCTTGGCAAAAAAGTTCAGCTTGTTGGTGATGACCTCTTCGTTACAAACACGAAAAAACTTGCTGAAGGTATCAAAAACGGCGTAGGCAACTCTATCCTGATCAAAGTAAACCAAATCGGTACATTGACTGAAACATTCGATGCGATCGAAATGGCGAAACGCGCAGGCTACACTGCTGTTATCTCTCACCGTTCTGGTGAAACAGAAGACAGCACAATCGCTGACATCGCTGTGGCAACAAACGCAGGACAAATCAAAACAGGTGCTCCGTCTCGTACGGACCGTGTTGCGAAATACAACCAGCTTCTTCGCATCGAAGATCAGTTGGCTGAAACTGCTCAATACCACGGTATTAACTCTTTCTACAACTTAAACAAGTAATAAAATGACCGCCGAGATATGTCTCGGCGGCTTTTTTGTGCTTTTAAAGATCCAAATAAAGCCTCACCATATCACGGCATTGAATGCCGTTTTCAAAGATCTCCTCATCGTAGTGTCTGATAAAAAAATCATGGTCAATTGCTTGAAGGCGAAACCCGCATTTTTGATAAAGCGACAGTTGATGGATGCTGGAATTTCCAGTGCCAATCTCAATCACCTTTGCTCCCATGTGTTTCGCTTTTTCAATGGCGTCGCGGATAAGAAGCTTGCCAATGCCCTGTTTTTGCATTGTTTGTTTTACTGCGATGTTAACGATTTCTGCGGTTTGCGGTCTAGTTGTGATGATCACGTATACACCAGCTAATTCGCCCGATATATAAGCTGTGTAGCATTCTCCTCTGGCAATGTATTCATCAACAATCTCTTTTGAAGGATCGGCAAGCAGCAGAAGCTCATACAGCGCTTGATCATGGTTTATTGCTTTTTGAATGGTGAGATGTTGCATCGTCATTCCACCTTTTCATATGTTTATAGAGATATTTTCGTGATTTCCTCCAATTTCATACCATTCTATTATAAAATATGTAACATAGGAAATATGTACAAAATAGTTGATAACAAATAGGAGGAAAGTCACATGTTTTGTGAGGAATGCGGTCAAAAAAATAATGAAGGGGCCAAGTTTTGTAAAGAATGCGGCACCCCGATCGGTGGGAGCAGCAGACAGGTACAAAAAGAAACAGCAAGCACTGCTGAAACGAGGCAGGCTCCGCGAAAACCAATCCCTAAGAAAACCATCATTTTATGGAGCAGCATTGCCGCAGCGTGCGTCATATTATTTGCCGCATATAAAACCGGAGCGTACTTTACTTCAAAGGATAGGTTAGTCGACAAGTTTGAACAGGCTGTAAATGATGAGGATAAAGACCAAATCGCGTCTCTCCTTACGCCGGTAAATGACAAGCTTAAGCTTACTAAAAATAATGTAAAACCGTTTCTTACATATTTAAAGGATCATCCTGACAAAAAAGATGAGCTTTTTGCATCACTGCGTGCTGAAACACCTCAAAAGGATATCGTATACGCAGAGAAAGACGGAAAAAGCCTGCTGATATTTGACCATTATGACTTAAAGATAGCACCTGTTTATTTTGAAGTGACCAGCAATTATAAAAATACCGATCTATATGTCAATAAAGAGGATGCCGGATCTGTAAAGAAAGCGGATCAAGCACAAACCCTCGGACCGTACATTCCCGGAGAATATACAGTCTCAGCCAAACTGAAAAACGATGTAGTCGATCTTGTGAAAAAGGAAGACATTCAGGCGGTTGGCGATAACAGCTTTCGTGTGGATCTCTCATTGGAAGCAGACGATGTGACATTCAGCTTAGCAGATGACATCAAGAGCGGGAAGGGAGATTTGCTGATTAACGGCAAATCGATTCATAAAGACCCGTTCAAATCCGTAACTTACGGTCCGCTTCTGACAGACGGATCAATGACGGCTGCGGTCGAAGCGGAATTTCCGTGGGGAAAAATAAAAACAGCGGGCGTTCCGATCGATCATAAAGATATGGAGTTACCATTAATTCCTGATCAAGCTACACAGGAAACGATTATGAACACGATTGTCAAAGCCACAAAACAGTACTCCAAAGCGCTATCAGACGGGAATACAGCCCAGATGACAGAGGCGAGTGCCAAATGGAAGGCAGAGACGAAGGATACCGTCGATTCTATGAAAAACACGGATTCATATTTAAAAGACAAGTACTTAGAAACTGATTTTGACCTGGATACATTCGCACTCTCTCAGGAAAATGACGGGACGTGGCAGGTATCGGTAACAGGGAAAGAACTTCACCAGTCTGCTTCGTATAACGACTATTCAAAATCCGAAATGACTGATAACAGTCCGAGTTACGAATATCTCCTTTCATATGATAAAAAACAGAAGAAGTGGATTTTCGAAGATGCAGAATCAACATTCGAATCTGCCGGAACAAATGTAAAGAAAATCAAAAATGATAAACCGGAGACATACACATCCGCCTGGGCAGGCTCGAAAAACAAAAACAGTGAAAGCTCTGCAAGCGGTGATGTTACAGATGAACAAGTGACATTATTTATGGGCAGTTATCTGCAAAGTCAGGCAGATGCCGTCAATCAAAATAATTTCTCACTGATGGCAGACAGCCTTGAAAAAGGCAGTTCCCTTTATTCCGACCAGCAGCATCTCGTAACGAAATTAAATAAAGAGGGGACAACAGAAGACTTTAATAACTATAAAGTGAAAAGCTGGAGTCAAAATGGATCAGCGATTACGATTAAGACGTATGAAGAATTCTATATCACAAAATCAGGCGGCAGTCCAAAGCTTAGAACATATAACTGGACCTATACCGGTACAGTGAAGGACGGAAGAATTTATTTAACATCGATTCAATAAAAAACACCCCTATCACCAGCAGGTGATGGGGGTTGTTTTTTAAAAGAACATATAACGGAAAATCTCTTTAATATAGTGTTCGATAATAAGCTGAAATGTAACGCAGGTGATCAGATAAATCACAATCGTTGAGTAAATCATATCAACCTTTCCTTTATATGAATGCTGGTAACTGCTCAGCATTGCAGGAGGAATGGCAAAGAATGCACCGATTAAACCAACGGCTAACACGGTGAAGCAAATGTCTGTTTGTAATAAAAACAATAAAAGGGCAAGAATCAAAATAGCTGTAAACGGAATGAGAAACGCACCAAATCTGGAAAATGAATCTTTAAAAGATACTTGGTTTCCCGCGAGTTTCAAGGCGAAAAAGATCAGTGCATGCAAACCGAAAATAAACAGGGCAAAGTAAATGGTTGGCTCTAAAAAGACTGCTGTAAAGCTTACGCTTCCGGGACCGTCTGAAAAAAGAGTATAAAACATCAAAGGGGTCAGCAAACTGAATAGAACCATCGTAATAACCGCGCTGATCAGCTGTTCTCCGCCTGTTGTTTTACATTCCTGATAAGGGCGTTTCAGGACGGCCAGGACAAAAGAACCGAACTGCTTTGCCGCTTGTTTTGCAGCGGCTCCAGTTTGAACTGCCTGCTGCTGGCCTGATTGACCAGGGAGCGGCGATCCGCATTTCTCACAAAACTTTCCGCCATCTGTTTGATGGCCGCATTGAGGACAATACATAAAATAACTCCTTTATCTGTAATATAGGGAAAATAGACTAATAGTTTTATTATAAAAGAAAAAAGTTGTAAAGTAACCAATATTCATACAAAAATACCACACAAAAAAAGACACGAGCCTAATACCAGCTGTGTCTTTTTTTATGTTAGTTATTCATATATTTCTCAAATACATCTCCAAAATCCTTAATATGATACTGCGAGCGAACGGATGTCAGCCATCTGAATCCGAATTCAGTCAGCTCTTTATATTGTGTTTCAATATTGACGTGTTCGGGGCGGGTATGGTGAAGAATCGTCACGGCTTTATCCAAGCTTTGTTCCGCTTGATTGATTAAAATATCATTTTCATAGGTTGTTTCAGCGATGCGAAGCAGTGCTTTATAAAGGTCTTTTAACTTTTCAATTTGGTCTTTGTGCACATCGATGTCGAATTGTTCACCGCCCAGCTTGAACTTAATCTCAACATCCAAATCGACTTTTCCGGCAGTTTCCAGAAAAACATCAGAGATTTTATATTGCGAATAAGGATAGCGTTTCAACGTTCGTTTTGAGGAAGTGGCGCGTGCGCCGTCTACATGGATCAGAGCCAGATTCGTAAAGCAGTATTCGTCTGCTTTCGTTTTAATCAAGAAATAAATTTTTTCATTGTCTTCATGCATGACATAGTCATCAGCATCTGTTTTGTCATAATCCTGAGGTTCGATAATTTTTCCGATATCAGATAAGCCCAGTGCATCTGCTGCAATTTTTTTGAACATCTGTATACGTCCTTCCTATTCCATTTGTCACTTCATTGTAGCATGGAGCGTTTCTGACAGGCTATAAACGTTTATCAAGAAATCGCCTTCTGCTACAAGGGTGGAGAATATTTCTTTTTTCCTATGCAGACACTGATAAAATCCTAAAACCGAATTTTAAAATTTTATTAACAAAAGAAAGCAGTTCCCCTACTTCAGGGAACTGCTTTCTTTCGTTCTAGGCACGTATTGAAAGACTTCCTCACTCTCAAAGAATTCAATCAATCTGTTCAGCCAGTCATAGTAATGGAGCCATTCTCTTAATTCATTCAGCAACTGATTGACTTTCTCTTCCGCTTCCGGGGTTAGCCCGTCCCTTTGTAAAAGATCAGTCAGCTCCCGGTTTAATTTTTTATACAGCACTTTGTTTTTGCTTACGACCTTTGTCCAGTTCGCCGCAAATAAAGAAATGAAGGTTTGATAATAATCCTGCTCGACGTCATATAGGTCTTTTCGTACGCCTTTTTCAAACACCTTTTCGGCAATATTGGCATCGATCATTTCGCGGACAACTTGGCTCATCCGTGTTTTGCTCATGCCTGTTGCCTCCGAGAGCTCGCTTAAGGTCATCGGTTTTCGATTCATATAGATAATTCCAAGCACACGCCCGACAGTTGAAGGCATTCCAAACGTATGCATATTTTCGGCAATCTTCTCAATGAGATGCTCTTCAGCATGTTCAATGATGTCGAGAGCAGTTTTTTCCACAGCTGATCATCCCTTCAAATGGCAATTGATGGTGTCAATATAACATATTTCTGCCAGTTGTTGAAAATAGCTGAATACAGAGGAAGAGGGAGGGATCCGGCGTAATTGTAAGAACACCCTCTCCGTCTTGGTCATAACAATAAATAATCTGTAAATAACATATAATTTCAACACATTGTAAACTTTTTATTTTACAAAGTTCAAACTATAATAAATAAAGATTATACTTTTCAGAAAATTTAAAGGAAACCTGCGGAGGTGCACGGATTGCTGAAATTGGAACAAGTATCAAAAGTATATAAAGGCGGCAAAAAAGCTGTGAACAGCATTGATTTAGATATTGCCAAGGGCGAATTTATCTGTTTTATCGGCCCGAGCGGCTGCGGAAAAACGACGACGATGAAAATGATTAATAGATTGATTGAACCATCGTCAGGAAAGATCTTTATTGACGGAGAAAATATTATGGAACAGGATCCGGTTGAGCTGAGGAGAAAAATCGGTTATGTGATTCAGCAGATTGGTTTGTTCCCCCATATGACCATCCAGCAGAACATCTCACTCGTACCGAAACTGCTGAAATGGCCTGAGGAAAAACGGAAAGAACGGGCGAGAGAGCTGTTAAAGCTAGTCGATATGGGCCCGGAATATTTAGACCGTTATCCCCATGAGCTCAGCGGCGGTCAGCAGCAAAGAATCGGTGTGCTGCGCGCACTGGCTGCGGAACCCCCACTCATTTTGATGGATGAACCGTTCGGAGCGCTTGATCCGATTACGCGTGATTCCCTTCAGGAAGAATTCAAAAAACTGCAGAGAACCTTAAATAAAACGATTGTGTTTGTAACCCACGATATGGATGAAGCGATTAAGCTTGCTGACCGGATCGTGATTTTAAAAGCGGGAGAAATCGTTCAAGTCGGCACACCTGATGAGATTCTCCGGAACCCGGCAAATGAATTTGTTGAAGAATTTATCGGGAAAGAACGCCTGATCCAGTCAAGGCCGGATATCGAGCGGGTTGAGCAAATGATGAACAGAACGCCAGTGACGGTGTCAGCGGACAAAACGCTTTCCCAGGCGATCCAGCTAATGAGAGAAAAACGTGTCGATTCACTGCTCGTTGTAGACCGGCAAAATGTGCTGAAGGGCTATGTTGATGTGGAAATGATCGATCAAAACCGCAAAAAAGCGAGCGTCGTTGGCGATGTATACCGCTCCGATATATATACCGTGCAAAAAGGGGCGCTTCTTCGCGATACGGTCCGAAAAATCTTGAAGCAGGGCATCAAGTATGTTCCTGTGGTGGATGAGGAGAACCATTTAGCAGGAATTGTGACGAGAGCAAGCCTTGTTGATATCGTATACGATTCCATATGGGGCGAGGAAGACCAGCTCATGACGATCTGACCAGGGGAGGAGCTCTATTAAGATGAATCAAATGATGACTTTTTTGCAAACGAACGGCGGAGAGCTGTTGTATAAAACAGGAGAACATTTATATATTTCACTCATTGCCGTTGTATTGGGCATTATCGTTGCAGTGCCGCTCGGTGTTGCTCTCACTAGAATGAAAAAAGGTGCAGGTACGGTTATAGGCGTGGTCAACATTGTGCAAACCCTGCCGAGTCTGGCGATTTTAGCCTTTTTTATTCCGCTTCTCGGCGTAGGAAAAGTGCCTGCGATTGTCGCTTTATTTTTCTATTCGGTGCTGCCGATCCTGCGCAATACGTATACCGGCATCAAAGGTGTCAACAAAAATCTGCTGGAATCGGGAAAAGGGATCGGTATGACCGGCTGGGAGCAGATTCGGCTCGTCGAAATCCCGCTGGCGATTCCGATCATTATGGCGGGAATCCGCACGTCAACGATCTATTTAATCGGCTGGGCGACACTTGCCTCGTTTATCGGGGGCGGCGGTCTCGGTGATTACATTTTTATCGGCTTGAACCTGTATCAGCCTGAATATATTATTGGCGGCGCCGTGCCGGTCACGATCCTGGCGATTATTATTGATTATGTGCTGGCCGTGACAGAACGAAAGGTGACGCCGAAAGGATTGCAAGGGATGAAGGAAGTTTCGTAAGGAGTTGGCTCTGTTGAAAACAAAAAAAATCAAACGGCTCGGCGCGCTCGCTCTCGCCTTTGTCCTGCTGCTGAGCGGCTGTTCTCTGCCGGGGCTCGGCGGCGCTTCAGACGATACGATCAAAATCGGGGCGCAAAGCATGACAGAATCAGAAATTTTAGCGAACATGATGGCGCAGCTTATTGAACATGATACAGATTTGAATACCGCTTTAGTCAAAAACCTCGGGTCAAACTATGTTCAGCACCAAGCGATGCTCGGCGGTGACATTGATATTTCTGCCACGCGCTATTCCGGGACGGATTTAACAAGCACCCTCGGCAAGGAAGCGGAAAAAGATCCGAAAAAAGCGCTGAATATTGTGCAGAATGAATTTGAAAAGCGCTTTGCCTATAAATGGTTTGATTCCTACGGTTTTGATAACACATATGCCTTTACCGTGACAAAAAAGTTTGCGGAAAAGGAGCATATCAACACCGTGTCTGACCTGAAGAAAAACGCTTCCCAATATAAACTGGGCGTCGACAATGCCTGGCTGAAACGGAAAGGCGACGGGTATAAAGGCTTTGTCAGCACGTACGGATTTGAGTTCGGCACAACCTATCCGATGCAGATCGGGCTTGTCTATGACGCAGTCAAAAACGGGAAAATGGACGCCGTATTGGCTTATTCAACGGATGGACGGATTAAAGCCTATGATCTGAAAATCTTAAAAGACGACAAGCGTTTTTTTCCGCCGTATGACTGTTCACCGGTGATTCCGGAAAAGGTGCTTAAGGAGCATCCTGAGCTTGAAGGCGTTATCAATAAGCTGATTGGGCAAATCGATACGGAAACGATGCAGGAGCTTAACTATGAGGTGGATGGCAAGCTGAAGGAGCCGTCTGTCGTAGCAAAGGAATTTTTAGAGAAACATCATTATTTTGATTAAGAAAAGAGGCAGATTATATGGAAGTACTACAGCAGCTAGGCACTTACTATTCGCAAAACGGCGGTTACGTGCTGCAGGAGTTTTACCGCCATTTTCTGATGTCGGTGTACGGCGTTTTGTTTGCCGCCATTGTTGGGATTCCGCTCGGCATCCTGATAGCCAGGTACAGAACATTAAGCGGATGGATTTTTGCGGTGACGAACGTCATTCAGACCATCCCGGCCCTCGCCATGCTCGCCGTGCTGATGCTTGTCATGGGGCTGGGCGCTAATACGGTGATATTGTCATTATTTCTGTATTCTCTTCTGCCGATTATCAGAAATACGTATACAGGCATTATCAGCATTGAACACGCCTATCTTGAATCCGGAAAAGCGATGGGAATGACAAAATTTCAAGTCCTTCGCATGGTCGAGCTTCCGCTTGCGCTTTCTGTCATTATGGCCGGCCTCCGCACCGCGCTTGTCATCGCCATCGGGATTACGGCAATCGGGACATTTGTCGGTGCAGGCGGTCTCGGAGATATCATCGTCAGGGGATCAAACGCAACAAACGGAACCGCGATTATATTAGCGGGCGCAATCCCCACGGCTCTGATGGCGGTAATTGCCGATTTGGTCATGGGCTGGCTTGAGCGCGCGTTAAGCCCGATTAAAAAGAAAAAGAAGAAAAACCTGGCCGGCGCCGCATAAGAAAAAACGCCTTGTGAATGACAGGGCGTTTTTTACGGCTTCGGCACATATTTAAAAATCTCTTCGCTTTCAAAAAACTCAATCAATCGCCCGAGCCAATTATAATAATCGAGCCATTCTTTTAGTTCCTTCAGCAGCTCATTCACTTTTTCTTCCGCTTCAGGAGTAAGCTCTTCGTCCAAGACGCTGAGCAGTTCCCGATTGAGTTTTTTATGCATCATTTTGTTTTTGCTGACGACTTTGCTCCAAGTGGCTGTAAACAGGGTAATAAACGTTTGGTAGTAATCCTGCTCCACCTCATATAAATCTTTTCGCACGCCCTTTTCGAACACTTTCTCGGCGATGTTGGCATCAAGCATTTCCCGCACAACCTGGCTCATGCGTGTTTTGCTCATGCCGGTCGCTTCAGATAATTCGGCCAGCGTCATCGGTTTTCGATTCATATAAATAATGCCCAGCACACGTCCGACGGTAGAGGGCATTCCAAATGCATGCATGTTTTCCGCGATTCTTTCTATTAAATGGTCCTCAGCTTGTTCAATGATCGTTATCGGATCTTTCTCCAACGGTTTCAATCCTTTCAGCTAACAATTCCGATGTCAATATACCACATTTTTGATGCGGCGGAAATGCCGCAACAAGAGAATTTGGCAGGAAATTGGAGCAATAAGGAGATCATTACAGGTCAATGCGGGTAAATCAGCGTTTACACATACTTTATAAATAATATGAACAAATTGTAAACTTTTTATTTTATAAACTTTATTCTATAATGGGAACCATTCAATTGTCTGAAAAATTAAATACAAACTGAACGAATTGAATAAACTTAACTTTGGAGGTGCGATGTTTGCTGACATTAGAAAATGTCTCGAAAACATACAAAGGCGGCAAAAAAGCCGTGAACAACGTGAATCTTAAAATTGCAAAAGGTGAATTTATCTGTTTTATCGGCCCGAGCGGCTGCGGAAAAACAACAACAATGAAAATGATTAATCGATTAATTGAGCCTTCTGCCGGCAAGATTTTCATTGACGGCGAAAACATCATGGAACAGGACCCGGTAGAGCTTAGGCGTAAGATCGGCTATGTCATTCAGCAGATCGGCCTGTTTCCGCATATGACTATTCAGCAGAACATCTCACTTGTCCCTAAGCTGTTGAAATGGCCGGAGCAGCAGCGAAAAGAACGGGCGCGTGAGCTTCTAAAATTGGTCGATATGGGGCCAGAATATTTAGACCGTTACCCTCATGAATTAAGCGGGGGGCAGCAGCAGCGAATAGGTGTATTACGGGCACTTGCCGCGGAGCCGCCGCTTATCTTAATGGATGAACCGTTTGGGGCACTCGACCCGATTACGAGGGATTCCCTTCAGGAAGAATTTAAAAAACTGCAAAAAACCTTACATAAAACCATCGTATTTGTTACCCACGATATGGATGAAGCGATTAAACTGGCAGACCGGATTGTGATTTTAAAAGCGGGAGAAATCGTTCAAGTCGGAACGCCCGATGATATTTTGAGAAATCCGGCAGATGAATTTGTTGAGGAATTTATCGGCAAGGAGCGGCTGATTCAGTCATCCAGCCCGGATGTGGAACGGGTTGACCAGATTATGAACACACAGCCTGTGACGATCACCGCGGATAAAACGCTTTCTGAAGCGATTCAGGTAATGAGGCAGGAGCGTGTCGATTCACTGCTTGTCGTCGATGACGGGCACGTTCTGCAAGGCTATGTGGATGTTGAAATCATTGATCAATGCCGGAAAAAAGCCAATCTCGTAGGAGAGGTTTTACATGAAGATCTTTACACAGTATTGGGCGGCACACTGCTGCGAGACACGGTCCGCAAAATTTTAAAACGGGGTGTTAAATACGTCCCTGTTGTGGATGAAAACCGGCGCTTAATCGGAATTGTGACGAGAGCGAGTCTGGTCGACATTGTGTATGACTCTCTCTGGGGAGAAGAAAAGCAGCTCGCGGTATTGTCATAGGGAGGCGATAAGTTGTGAATCATATTGTTCAATTTTTGCAAACCAACGGGGGCGAGCTCCTTTATAAAACATATGAGCATATCACGATATCGCTCATTGCTGTTATTTTAGGCGTACTCGTTGCCGTACCCCTCGGGGTTGTGCTTACTAGAATGAAGAAGGGCGCCGGCACCATTATCGGCATCGTCAATATCATTCAAACGCTGCCGAGTCTGGCGATTCTTGCCTTCTTTATTCCGCTCCTGGGTGTCGGGAAGGTTCCAGCGATCGCGGCTTTGTTTTTCTATTCTGTATTACCGATCCTCCGCAACACGTATACCGGCATTCGCGGCGTCAACAAAAATCTGCTTGAGTCTGGCAAAGGCATCGGCATGACACCGGCTGAACAAGTCCGCCTGGTGGAGCTGCCGCTTGCCGCGCCTGTGATCATGGCGGGAATCAGAACATCGACGATTTACTTAATCGGCTGGGCAACGCTCGCTTCCTTTATTGGAGGCGGCGGTTTGGGTGATTACATTTTTATCGGACTGAATTTATATCAGCCGGAATATATCATCGGGGGCGCGGTGCCCGTCACGATATTGGCGATTGTGATAGATTACGTGCTGGCGGTGACTGAACGAAAACTGACACCTGCCGGCATGCAGAGATTGAAGGAAGTTTCATAAGGAGGCGGCTCATGAAAAGAAAATATCTCAAATGGATGATCGGGTTAACGCTCGCAGCAATGCTGACGTTGAGCGGCTGTTCACTTCCGGGTCTCAGCGCTGCTTCAGACCAGACCATTAAAATCGGCGCGCAAAGCATGAGCGAATCAGAAATCATCGCCAGCATGCTTGGGCAGCTGATCGAACATCATACTGATCTCAAAACAACAACCATTAAAAATCTCGGCTCCAACGCGGTGCAGCAGCAGGCCTTAATGAACGGGGAAATCGACATTGCGGCCACAAGATATACCGGCGATGCGCTGACAGGAACGCTGAGAATGGAACCTGAGAAAGATCCGGACAAAGCGCTGGCGCTGACACAGTGGGAGTTTAAAAAAAGATACGATTTAAAATGGTATGACTCCTACGGGTTTGATAATACATATGCCTTTACGGTCAGTAAGGAACTGGCCGATCAATATCATTTAGAAAACGTATCAGACGTTAAAAAATGGGCGCCGCAATTAAAGCTGGGTGTCGATAACTATTGGATGAAGCTCAAGGGAAACGGCTATCAGGATTTTACGAAAACCTACGGCATGACATTCGGAGGCACGTATCCAATGCAGATCGGCCTTGTGTATGACGCGGTGAAGAGCGGAAAAATGGACATTGTGCTTGCGTATTCGACTGATGGAAGAATCAAGTCCTATGGTCTTAAAATGCTAAAGGATGATAAGCAATTTTTCCCGCCGTACGACTGCTCTCCGGTTGTTCCGGAACAAGTGCTCAAAGAACATCCTGAGCTTGAAGGCGTCATTCAGAAAATGATCGGGAAAATCGACACAGCCACAATGCAGGAGCTCAACTATGAAGTCGACGGCAATTTAAAAGAGCCTTCAGTCGTTGCCAAGGAATATTTAGAAAAGCACCACTACTTCGAATCGTGAAGGGGGACGAAGTCAATGAACATGCTTGAACAGGTCATGACGTATTATGCGCAGAACGGCAGCTACGTCATGGAAGAATTCGGCCGGCACTTTCTCATGTCGGCTTACGGCGTTTTGTTTGCCGCTGTCGTCGGGGTTCCGGTCGGAATCCTCATTGCGCATTTTCACCGTTTGTCAGCCTGGGTGTTCGCCGTAACAAACGTTATTCAAACAATCCCGGCGCTCGCCATGCTGGCCGTCTTGATGCTTGTCATGGGGCTCGGCGCAAACACGGTGATTGTATCATTATTTCTGTATTCCCTTCTGCCGATTATCCGAAACACGTACACAGGCATAGTCAGCATTGAACATGCCTACTTAGAATCGGGAAAAGCAATGGGCATGACGAAATTCCAAGTTCTCCGGATGGTTGAGCTTCCACTCGCGCTTTCTGTCATTATGGCAGGCTTGCGCACGGCTCTCGTCATTGCCATCGGGATTACAGCGATCGGCACATTTGTCGGAGCCGGCGGCCTTGGAGATATGATCGTCCGCGGCTCAAACGCGACAAACGGAACAGCGATTATTCTCGCCGGCGCGATACCGACTGCGGTGATGGCGGTTGCAGCTGATTTGCTCATGGCCTGGCTGGAGAGGGCATTAAGTCCGGTAAAGAAAAAACGAACGAGAGCGAAACGCGTTCAAACAGCTGCATAGAATAGAAAAAGAGGCTTGGATGACTCCAGCCTCTTTTTTTCTTTAGATTGTAAACTGATCCATCTTCTCATTAAGCTCCTTCGCCAGCTTCTCAAGCTCTTTAGCATTCTGGAGCACTTGATCCATGGAATGGGCGGACTGCTCGGTAATCGAAAATGTTTCTTCAATGCCGGCAGCCGACTCTTCAGATACAGAAGCGATATTTTCAATCGATTGATTGATGGTAATCGATTGGTTTGTTAACTGCTTCAGGCCATCCGTTACTTCCTTAATGCTGTCTGCAACGTGAGTGACCGATTGTCTGATATGCTGCATAGCTTGTCCGGTGTCTGTCAGGTTTTCTGTTCCTTTTTCGACTTCTGTAAAGCTGCTTTCTAAGTACCCAATGACAGTGTGGATTTCCTGCTGTGTCCCGTTGACAATCCGGGTAATATCCTGGACAGAATCAGAAACGCCGTCAGCCAGCTTTCTGACCTCCTCTGCCACAACGGCGAAGCCTTTACCGCTTTCTCCTGCGCGGGCAGCTTCAATCGCGGCGTTAAGTGACAGCAAATTCGTTTGCTCGGCAATGCCGTTGATAACCTGAACGAGCTTGTTGATATCCTGAGAATGCTGTTCCAGTGACCTCACTTTATGCACGGCCTCCTGAACGATATGATGGATGGTTTTCATTTGCTGTAATGATGTATCCATATTTTCGTTTCCGCTTACCGCGAGTTCGAGGACGTTTTGAGACGTATCGCTGATGGTGATGCCGCGATTATAGGCTTTATCAATGCTTTCGGTGAACTCATTCATCGATTCGGCAATCGTCACGGCGTCTTGGGCCTGCTGTTCGGAGCCCTCAGCCATTTCGTTCATTGTCTCGGTAATATGTTTGCTGCCGGATCTTGTTTCATTTGTTGCGGTTGCCAGCACTTGTGAAGAAGAAAGAACCCGGCTTGATATTTCTTTGGAGTATCCGACAATATCTCTCAGATTGCCTACCATTTTTTGCAGCGCTTCGTTCAGATCGCCCAGCTCGTCTTTTGAGTTGAGCGCCTCCATGTCATTCGACAGATCTCCCTCGGCAATATGATTGGCAGACTCCTTCATGCGAATGATAGGCTTTACAATGTTTCGCGTGATATAAAGCCAGATGAAAATACTGATAATGATAGATGCTGCCAGAAGCAAAGCAGTGTAAATGAGCCCTTTATGGTATGCGTCCTTCGTTTCTTTTACCGCTGTGTTGCTGCCTTCTTTATTAAAGTCAACGAGCTGAGTGACTGATTTTTTCATATCCTCAAATCTGGCCTCAGTCTGCACCAATAAACCTCTTGCTTTGTCCATGTCATTCGTGCGGCCGCTTTCTATAATTTGCGTATGAATATCAGTATAGGTGTTTACTTCAGTTTGAAGCTGCTCAAACAGTTTCTGTTCTTTGTCATTGGAAATCGTTTTTTCGTAGCTATCAAGCTTTTGATTGATGTCTTCAAGGATCTGATTCATGTCTTGTTCAAGCGTATCCATTTTGCTTTTGTCTGTGAAAATCAGAAAATCCTTTTCTTTAGAAGACAGATGCTCGGTCAAATAATTGATCGAAGTAATTTCTTTGATGCCGTCAATCCATTTTGTGTTGATTTCATCTGTCTTTTGAATGATGTGCTGCATATTAAAAGCGCCTATTCCGCCTATAAGTAAATTGATCAGGATCAGTGTCAAAAATACCAGGCTGAATTTGCGGGAAATCGTCAGTCGCATATAGTGGTCTCCTTTAGAAACGTAATGTGTGGATGTACTATATATCGGCTGAGAAATCGTTTTTTCACTGGAAAATAAAAAATAAAAAAACGGCTCCTTTTCTCGTCTTTGAGATCAGAACCGTTTTAGCAATTAGTCAAGAAAGGAAGGGTCAATCCAATCCGTTGCCCATTTTGAAATCTCACCCAAAATGGGGGCTAGCGCCTTTCCTTTATCGGTCAATGAATATTCGATGCGAACCGGAGTTTCCGGGATGACATCCCGCTTCACCACTCCTTCAAGCTCAAGTTCTTTCAGCCGTTCTGACAGAACTCTGCCGCTTAGATTTGGAAGTGCTGCTTCAATTTCGCTAAATCGCTGCGACCCGTTCAAGAGCTGAAATACGATCAAAGCGACCCAGCGTTTACTCAAGATGTCGACTGCTTTTTCAAATCTAGGACACATTTCTGATTGGTTCATACTTTTCACCTCGTCTGTCACTATTATAACGCAAATAACGAGGGAAGGTATGCAAGCGTGATTGATAAAATGCAGAAAGAGAAGCAGGGGATTATGAAGAAGAGGCGCGTTTTTTCGCTTCCGAGGCTAAAAAATCGAAGTATTTGCTGAGATTTTCAATATCCTGCTTTGAGAGATGTTCCCATTTTTGGCTGTTGAAAATCGGAAGGTGCTCCGCTCCGCGAGTGACTGCAGTCTGGTAAATGTCATAAATGGACTGATAGCTTTCCGAAGCCTCGCGGATTTCTTCTGGAAAGGCTTGAATATGACCAGCGGTAGCCATCAGGTTTTCGTAGGGCACTTTCAGTACTGCCGCCAGTTTTTTGATAGTGGCAGGTTTTGGCGTGCCCCGCTTGCCGTTTTCAATTTTTGAAATGGTGGCCGAGCTGATGCCTGAGTACACCGCAAGCTGATTCACTGTCAGTTTGCGGGCGCGGCGCAGCTCCCGTAATTGCTGTCCGAACGGTGACATGGTGATCGCCTCGCATTCCTATCAAGAGTTAGTCATCAGCAGACCGTTTTTTGGCTTCGTCTGAAATAAACGAAAAATAATGATCCAGCATGAGCAAATCCTCTTTATTGAGATATTGCCACTTTTCGTTCTCAAGAAGAGCAAGGTTTTTCAGGTCATAGGCCTCCGCTTTTTCAAGCAGCTTGCACTTCGTTTCATAAGGAGCTCTGTCTTCATGTACTTCTTCGATGTAACCAGCCTTATACATAAGCCCTTCGTAAGGAATTTTTAAGGCCTCTGCCAGTTTTTTGATGGTGGCAGGTTTGGGAACGCCCCGTTTGCCGTTTTCGATTCTGGAGATGCCAGCCGCGCTTACGCCAGAATAAGTCGCCAGCTGGTTGACTGTTAACTTTCTCTCTTCGCGCAATGCCCGCAATTGTTCGCCAAAGCTTTCCATATGTCTCACCCCGTCCCTCACTGTTACTCATATTTTAGTATGTTTATTGACTAAAGGGAATAGGTAGGCTGGAAATGTATTGACAAAAGTTAACATAAGCCGTAATGTAAAGTATAGAAAAAAGTTTTTTCAGGAACGGAAGGTGAGGAAAGTGCCAGTAGAAAAGATACAGATTAGACGTGATTATGTCTTGCAGTATATGGTCAATAACGATTATTCGCTTAATCAGCTTGCGCTGGAAATCGGAGTCTCACCCGCCACTGAGCCGCGTGCTGAATGGAGAAAGACGGCCGGGGCAGCTTGTGATCGGTAAAATGCTTCACTATTTTAATTTGAAATTTGAGGATCTTTTTTACTATGATTTTATTGACAAAAGTCAATGAATTAACAAAAAACGCAAGGAAGCCAAGCGTTTTCTATTCCTATGAATGATGTGTCAGCACAAACCCTGTCACCAGTTCGTTGCATGTTTTCCATTGTTTTGTCGGTAGCTGATGCCCCTGATATTCCAATCTGAAAAATTCGGCATGGCTGCAAGCTTTGCGGTAATAGCCTGAGGCTGGGAAGGTCCAGTCCCGCAGGCCGCCATACATAAACAGCATGGGCATGTGTAAATGGGGCAGCTGTTCAATGCAGCTGTAGCGGAGCGAATCCTGATAATATTGATGCCAATGGGCAAGGTCTGCTTTTTTCATATGGCCTGTTAATAAGTTTCGAAGTTCTTTGTTTTTTGTATGGCTGACGGCAAGGATTTTTATGAGCAAACCGGCGTTATTCTCGAGCAGATACATCCCCGTCTTGTGAATCTTCTCTCCGATTACGTTATGAACAGCCGGATAAGCGCCGGACAGAACAAGATGTGACACTTTGTCCGGGCGGGTAAAGCCGATATGCTGGGCGATTAAGCCGCCGGCGGAATACCCGAATAACACAGCTTTATCAATGTGCAGAGCGTCCATGAATTGCACAATCTCATCTGCGTAATAAGAAATAGAGGCGGGCTGATCCGCGTGATCACTGTCGCCGTGGCCGCTTAAATCGGGAAAAATCACCCTGAAATGCTCGGAGAGAAGGCGCTGATAATAAAAAACCATACGTCCCATGCCCGGCGGGTGGATAAAAATGATAGGCATTCCCTGTCCATATTCCTCATAATAAAGATGTTTTCTGCTGGCTATGCTGATAAGGGGCATCGTTTTTCTCCTTTTGACCTTTTCATATGAATAGGGTAACCAAGATAAAACGTCTTATCCGGCCTTTTGGCGTCTGATACAGCGTGACATGCCAACCCTTTTCATGTAAAATAGAAGTAATGTAGGCCAGTGAGTCTGGAGGTGTAAGGGATGCACGCGGTTTTGATTACCTTATTGGTTATCGTCAGCATTGCACTTATTATTGTCGTTTTGCTTCAATCCAGTAAAAGCGCCGGATTATCTGGTGCGATTTCAGGCGGAGCGGAGCAGCTCTTCGGGAAACAAAAAGCAAGAGGTCTTGATTTGATTTTGCACCGCATCACGGTTGTGCTGGCAGTCTTGTTTTTCGTGTTAACGATTGCGCTTGCTTATATCCTATAGGGCAATGTTTGTATAAGGTCTGATGTGAAGTCAGGCCTTTTTCACGTTTCTGGCTGATATTCAGAGTGTTTTTTTCTGATCAAACTGTGGAAAACTAAAATGATCGTGCAGATAGAAAGGGAGACATGAGCATGAAAGTTGTGACACCAAAACCATTTACATTTAAAGGCGGAGACAAAGCGGTGCTTTTGCTGCACGGCTTTACAGGAAATACAGCGGACGTACGAATGCTGGGACGTTATTTGAATGAACGGGGCTATACATGCCACGCGCCTCAATATGAAGGACACGGCGTTCCCCCTGAAGAACTTGTACATACAGGGCCTGAAGACTGGTGGAAAAACGTGATGGATGGCTATGAATACTTAAAATCTGAAGGCTATGAGAGCATTGCTGCCTGCGGACTGTCGCTTGGCGGGGTTTTTTCGCTGAAATTGGGTTACACTGTACCCATAAAGGGAATTGTCCCAATGTGCGCGCCAATGCATATTAAGAGTGAAGAGGTCATGTATCAGGGCGTTCTTTCATACGCTCGCAATTACAAAAAGTTCGAGGGGAAAAGCCCGGAGCAAATTGAAGAGGAAATGAAGGAATTCGAAAAAACGCCGATGAACACCCTCAAGGCGCTGCAAGACTTAATTGCCGATGTGCGAAACAATGTCGATATGATTTATTCACCGACATTTGTGGTGCAGGCCCGTCATGATCACATGATTAATACCGAAAGCGCAAATATTATTTACAACGAAGTGGAAACTGATGAGAAACAGCTGAAATGGTACGAGGAATCAGGCCATGTCATTACGCTCGACAAAGAACGTGACCTCGTCCATCAGGATGTGTATGAATTTTTAGAGAAGCTCGATTGGTAATCAACAGGAGGTCGGATAATGGAAAAAGAAGCATTTATGGATAAGCTTCTCTCGTTTATGAAGGAAGAGGCGTACAAGCCTCTGACCGTTCAGGAACTTGAGGAGATTTTAAATATTACGGAAGCCGAGGAGTTTAAAGAGCTCGTCAAAGCGTTAGTCACTTTGGAAGACAAAGGGCTTATCGTACGGACGAGAAGCGACCGCTACGGCATTCCGGAGAAGATGAATTTAATAAAAGGAAAGATTTCAGCACATGCAAAAGGATTCGCCTTTTTGCTGCCTGAGGATACGTCATTAAGCGATGTGTTTATTCCGCCTACTGAGCTGAATACGGCAATGAACGGCGATATCGTCATGGTTCGGCTGAATTCACAGTCAAGCGGCTCCAGACAGGAAGGGACCGTCATCCGCATTTTAGAAAGAGCGATTCAGCGGGTTGTCGGTACGTATACAGAAACAAGAAACTTCGGCTTTGTCATTCCGGACGACAAAAAAATCACGAGTGACATCTTTATCCCGAAAAATGGGAAAAACGGAGCGGCGGAAGGGCACAAGGTTGTTGTCAAGCTGACGAGCTATCCTGAAGGCCGCATGAACGCAGAGGGCGAGATTGAAACCATTCTCGGCCATAAAAATGATCCGGGCATTGATATTTTATCGGTCATTCATAAGCACGGCCTGCCGGGAGAATTTCCTGCTGACGCAATGGAACAGGCATCAAGTACGCCTGACACAATTGACGAAAAAGACCTGAAAGACCGCCGTGATCTCCGTGATCAGGTAATTGTCACCATTGATGGTGCGGACGCGAAGGATTTGGATGATGCAGTTACCGTGACGAAGCTTGATGACGGAAGCTACAAGCTTGGCGTTCACATTGCTGATGTCAGCCATTACGTAACCGAAAACTCGCCGATTGACAAAGAAGCGCTCGAAAGAGGGACGAGTGTGTATTTGGTTGACCGAGTCATCCCGATGATTCCGCACAGACTGTCAAACGGCATCTGTTCCTTAAATCCAAAGGTTGACCGCCTGACACTTTCTTGTGAAATGACAATTAACAGTCAGGGACAGGTGACGGAGCACCAAATCTTCCAAAGTGTCATCAAAACAACGGAAAGAATGACTTATTCAGATGTGAATAAAATTCTTGTTGACGATGACGAAGAGCTGAAACAAAAATACGAGCCTCTCGTTCCGATGTTTAAAGACATGGAGCGTCTGGCTGAAATTCTGCGCGATAAGCGGATGAACCGCGGCGCCGTTGATTTTGATTTCAAGGAAGCGAAAGTGCTTGTCGATGACGAAGGCGCGGTTAAAGACGTTGTCATCAGAGAACGCTCTGTCGCCGAGAAACTGATTGAAGAATTTATGCTTGTGGCGAACGAAACGGTAGCGGAGCATTTCCATTGGATGAACGTACCGTTTATATACCGGATTCACGAAGAGCCGAATGCTGAAAAACTGCAAAAGTTTTTAGAGTTCGTGACGACATTTGGCTATGTGGTGAAAGGAACGGCGGGAAATATTCATCCGCGCGCGCTGCAAAGCATTCTGGACGCTGTGCGTGACAGACCTGAAGAAACAGTTATATCTACTGTCATGCTCCGTTCGATGAAACAGGCGAAATACGACCCGCAAAGCTTGGGGCATTTTGGTCTGTCAACGGAATTCTATACGCATTTCACATCACCGATTCGCCGTTATCCGGACTTAATCGTCCACCGTCTGATTAGAACGTACTTAATCAACGGCAAAGTCGATGAAGCGACACAGGAAAAGTGGGCTGAACGCCTGCCGGATATCGCCGAGCATACATCAACAATGGAGCGCCGTGCAGTTGACGCCGAGCGTGAAACGGATGATCTGAAAAAAGCGGAATACATGCTTGATAAAATCGGTGAAGAGTTTGACGGGATGATCAGTTCAGTGACAAACTTCGGAATGTTCGTCGAGCTGCCGAATACAATCGAAGGACTCGTCCACGTCAGCTTTATGACGGATGACTACTACCGCTTTGACGAACAGCATTTTGCGATGATCGGCGAGCGGACAGGCAACGTCTTCCGCATTGGAGATGAAATCACAGTCAAGGTTGTCGATGTCAACAAAGACGAGCGCAATATCGACTTTGAAATCGTCGGCATGAAGGGCACTCCGCGTCGTCCGAGAGAACTGGACAGCAGTCGGAGCAGAAAACGCGGAAAGCCTGCCAGAAAGCGCGTCCAAAGCACCAATACGCCTGTTTCTCCAGCTCCGTCTGAGGAAAAAGGGGAGTGGTTCACTAAGCCGAAGAAGAAAAAGAAAAAACGCGGCTTCCAAAACGCGCCGAAACAGAAACGGAAAAAGAAGAAATAGCAGCTCAACCAGCAAATAGGGCCGCAGCGCTCTATTTGCTTTCTTTCGGAAATAGCTTTTCATTGTAGCGGTACGTGACATTTGGTAAAATAGAGCGTATCGCAAAAGGTGGACAGTTTTTCCTTAGAGAGAGGAGGTTCTGGCATGCCAAAAGGGTCAGGAAAAGTATTATCTCAAAATAAGAAAGCCAATCACGATTATTTTATAGAAGAAACCTATGAAACAGGCATCGTTCTGCAAGGAACCGAAATCAAATCGATTCGCGCTGGCCGCGTAAACCTTAAGGATTCCTTTGCCAAAATCGAACGGGGAGAAGTGTTTCTTCACAATATGCACGTCAGCCCGTATGAGCAGGGAAACCGCTATAACCACGATCCGCTCCGGACGAGAAAGCTGTTAATGCATCGCAAGGAGATTAATAAGCTGATCGGGTTAACAAAGGAAAAAGGCTATTCCCTCGTTCCGCTGAAGCTGTATTTGAAAAACGGCTTTGCCAAAGTGCTTCTCGGCCTTGGAAAAGGGAAGAAGAACTATGACAAACGGGAAGACCTGAAGCGCAAGGACGCGAAGCGGGAAATCGAAAGAGCGTTCAGAGACAGTCAAAAAGGCTTCTAAAGGCATAGTGCTTGATTCAAAAATCAGGCCTGTGCTATACTGTGTTCACGATCAGATCATAATGCTTTTCATTTCAAGGATTTGACAATTGAAAAGAACCGTGATCGTGTTATAATAAGACTATAGCCAGTTTGAGTGAGAGCTTGATATTTTCTCCCGTATTTCCCTTATAACAGGGGGACGTTACGGATTCGACAGGGATGGATCGAGCTTGAGCTGCGAGCCGAGAGGCGATCTCGTAAACACGCACTTAAATATAACTGGCAAAACTAACAGTTTTAACCAAAACGTAGCATTAGCTGCCTAATAAGCGCAGCGAGCTCTTCCTGACATTGCCTATGTGTCTGTGAAGAGCACATCCAAGTAGGCTACGCTTGCGTTCCCGTCTGAGAACGTAAGAAGAGATGAACAGACTAGCTCTCGGAAGGCCCGCCCGCAGGCAAGAAGATGAGTGAAAACATAAATATGCAGGCTACGCTCGTAGACGCTTAAGTAATCGATGTTTCTGGACGTGGGTTCGACTCCCACCGTCTCCATACATACTTTGGGACCGCAGTGCTATCAAGGCTTCCGAAGCTTTCGAGGGCACTGCGGTAACATTTTGGCAATATTCTTATGTCCAATCTTTTGAGTGATTACCAAAGAATTGCACTTTTTATTGATCGAGTATGACGCATGTGAATGTATGAATTGATGGAGTGCTATTTTTTAACCCTTAATTCTTTCGTTATTTTAATTGTACTGGTTGCTATTGTATCCTAAAAAGAACCGAGAACCCTATAAGAAGAATTTACTGGCGCTGTGTTTCAGCGCTTTTTTATGTCTTTTAATTTCTCTATGACGTGTTAGGCATAAGGATAACGGCTGTATGGATAAAAAACAAAAGCAAAACTTGAATTTTTATTGAAATAATAAATCTTACTGAACATAAGCTTTTAACTGTCCCTATGTATGCACTTTTTTGCGTAAATCAAATAAAATAAAAAGGGGTAACAATCACCCCTTTTTATTTCTAATATAAACGCAAACTACCGTTCCAAGTTTGTCCAATTTTTGCTCCAATTGTGAAACCTTTTATGTCTACACCGAGAACCATAGCTCCAACTACTTTAATTTTTGCAGTGTCTTTAGTTGTTTTGGTTGTAGTGATGTTATAACTTTTTCCAGTTTGTTTCCACCAAGCTACGTTAAGACCAGTAACATAAGAGTTAATACCTGACACTTTAGTAAACTGAGGTTTTTTATTCACAAATTTATATTGATAATTAAACGCGATATTTTTCCAGCAAGCCATCCCTGTCATACCCCAACCTGTAAATGGAGCCCACCAATTGATAACATGTGAGTCACTTACTTGTGGTTTTATTAGGGGAGTATCTTCACTAACATTAATAGTCTCTTCAAACTCTTGGGGCTGTTGAGCATCTTTGATAAACTCTTCAAAATCCTGAATTGAGTCAAACTTCAAAAAATCCTTTTTAGATACACTTGAAAATTCTTCACTTGAGACATCCACTAATTCAAAACCAAGGTCCTTTTCTAATTTTTCCACCTGGTTCTTTGTTTCAGCAATTTCTTTTGTTGTGGATTCTGCGTTGGCTGAAGCAAAAGGAACCAAAGCCAAGCCAAGGGCAATGACTAAGACTAAAATCCTTTTCATACTTTCAACCTCCATTCAATTTAGTTCTTACAAACCAATTAAAACATATAAAAGTCCCGGGATCCATAAAAAACCAAAATTTTTATATTTTTCAATAAATTTATTTATTTGGATATGTTATAATTGCCGGGTAACATATAAGGGGAAGGGAGTGATTGCATGAAAAACCGATTGAAAAAATACAAGTTAGGTTTGATAAGCTTTCTAGTTCCACTTATTTCGATTTTTGTAATACCCTATGAGAAGGTTTCAGAACTGGGGTATGCGCTCGGTTTCCCTATTCAATTTGTGATTTATCGTAGCTATGATGGATTTGTAGGAAATAGGTTTTTGTTATTTACTCCAACAGAATTTATAAAGACAGAGTTTAATGTGGTTAATTATTTAATCGCTGTTCTGATGGTCTATGTATTACTAAGGATAGTGAAAAAAGTTATAACAATATTTAAAGCAACAAAACACAATCCTATTGAGGAAGGATAAAGATATCATCCTCACAAAATAAGCCCAACTCACATGAGGAGGGCTTTTTAAATAATTCATATTTTTTATTCCTAGAAAGTGCATGGCCTCACGTATTTTCTGTTCGCTTTTCTCAGTCTTTCTTTTTAGTTCAGGTATGTCGGGTGCTTTCAGCTCAGGCGCATATTAACAATAATTTGTAATTCGGTTCACTTTCCGTTTTATGACATTTTTATTGAAATGTGATTGTAAATTTATTTTTCTTCTGGTATCAATGAGTAAATCACTTTGCACAGGTTATTTGATTCAGCATAGTCAGGGTTCACATTTTCAAAGGCATATTCTAATGTCTTATTATTAAAATTAAAAAAATTTTAATAATTCTCAAGCAGTTTGTACACCTTTCTACAAGGAACAAACATATAATGGTTATCAACAACATCAATAAAGCAGAACCTCTTAGAGGGTTCTGCTTTATTTTTTCTCCAGATCACAGGCACCAAAAAGTGCGTACTTCCATTTCAATCCCAGCTGTTTCATACTGATTGCAGAGCAGATGTTTCACCAAACGCATTTCTGTCAATAAATAAGAGGAATCAAAAACGGAGGGATGAACGAATGAAGCTGAATTTACAAGGAAAAACCGCACTGGTGACTGGTTCGACATCGGGGATCGGAAAAGCCATTGCCTCTTCGTTAGCGGAAGAAGGCGCGGCAGTGATCATTAACGGACGCCGGGAAGAGAAAGTGAATCAGACGATAGATGAATTGAAAACACAACATTCCGAAGCGGTCCTATATCCGGCTGCATTTGATTTGGGAACAGAAGAAGGCTGCAATGAGCTGTTTCAGGCATATCCAGAGGTTGATATTTTGATCAACAATTTAGGGATTTTTGAACCGGCGGAGTACTTTGATATTCCCGATGATGAATGGTTTCGTTTTTTTGAAGTAAACATTATGAGCGGGGTAAGGCTGACACGCAAGTATTTGCACAACATGATAGAGAAAAAAGAAGGGCGTGTGATTTTCATTGCCAGTGAAGCGGCGGTTATGCCGTCACAGGAAATGGCCCATTACAGTGCGACAAAAACGATGCAGCTGTCCATTTCCCGCAGTTTGGCGGAGCTGACAACTGGCACGAATGTGACGGTCAACACCGTCATGCCGGGCTCTACCTTAACAGAGGGTGTGGAAACCATGCTGAATTCGCTGTATCCTGATGAAAACCTGACTGTTCAAGAAGCTGAGGCACGTTTTATGAAAGAAAACCGGCCGACATCCATTATTCAAAGACTGATCCGTCCGGAAGAAATCGCCCACTTCGTTACATTTTTAAGCAGTCCGCTTTCCTCCGCGATCAATGGCGCGGCGCTTCGGGTGGACGGCGGTTTGGTTCGCAGTGTCTTTTAAACCTCTCCTTTTGGGAGAGGTTTTTTTAGTGTTGTTGATTTCCATAAATTTCTGTCGTATAATTTCGGTACCGATATAGTTTTATCAGTACCGAAAGCGAGGGACTGATTTGGAAAAAAGAATTCTGGAGGAAACCATCCGGCTGATCAGGCAGAAAGGATTTTCATTTACGATGAATGATTTGGCAGCAGTGCTGGGAACGAGCAAGCGGACGCTCTATGCGCATTATTCATCAAAAGACAAGCTTGCGGAAGCGGTCGTTGAGCAATTTATCGCAGAGATGAAGCAAATGGAAAAAGACATCTATGAAAATGAAAGTTTAGACATTCTTGAAAAAGTGAAAAAAATGCTGATCGGTCTTCCGCAGGGGATGGAACTGCTGAATATGGGATTATTAAGTGATCTGAAGAAATACCATTACGATGCGTGGCTTACATTAGATACGTTTATTAAGGAAGAATGGACAATTGTCCTTGAATTATTAAACGAGTGCAAACAGCAAAAGAGAATCAGAAACATCAATCCGGACCTGTTTGTTCACATGTATATAGGAAGCATCAACCAAGTGTATGATCCCGAATATCCGCTCAAACATCAGTTCACGACAGGAGAGGTTCTTGAATCGATTGTAGATGTATTGTTTAACGGCATAACAGCTGATGAGGAGGCTGATGCTACGTGAATTGGGTGTTTCTATGCTTAGCGATTCTGTTTGAAGTTGCCGGGACGGTCAGCATGAAGCTATCGTCGGGTTTTACAAAGCTTACTCCCAGTGTGCTGTTGATTTTCTTTTATGGCGGGAGTCTTTTCTTTCTGACGCTTACGCTAAAATCATTTGATGTCTCTGTCGCTTATGCTGTATGGTCAGGGATGGGGATTGTCCTGATTACAGTCGTTGGTTTTTTGTTTTTTCAAGAGAATGTTAGCGTCATGAAACTCATTTCAATCGGATTGATTATCGGCGGTGTTGTGTCTTTAAACCTGATCGATCATGGGGCGCAGTCTGAGCCGATACATAAAAGCGGGCAGTACAAATGAGATATATGAAACTGTTTTTTCTCGTGACTGATATCGGTTTTATCTTGTACTGGCTGTCAGCTGGGTTTTCGCTGATACCGGAAAGCTGGGCGTTTAAACATCATGACCATCCGTTTATGATCGCCTGGAACTGGTCCTTTTTCCCGCTGGATATCCTGATCTCTTTCACAGGATTGTACAGCTTGTACTTGCAGCGGAAGAACAGTGCTGACTGGAAGCTGATGGCGCTGATTTCTCTTGTGCTGACCTGTTGTTCAGGCCTTCAGGCGATTTCATTCTGGACATTCAGCCTGGACTTCGATCTTGTTTGGTGGCTGTTTAATGGGTATCTATTGATTTATCCTTTATTTTTTATTCATCTTCTCTTAAAAGAAAGCAAATGGACAAAGCAGTGCTGTTAGGCGCTGCTTTTATTTTTGTCTTTTTTTAAATCGCCGCAAAATTCGATTGAAGAACATGAACAAATCATTGCGGCATGTAGGGAAAAGGATCGGAAAAAAGCTGCCGAGCTGACGTACAGCAACTGGATCAAGCCGATTCAGGATATTGCGAATAAACTGATGTAAAACAGGCAGAGACGTATGGTCTCTGCGAAGGCGTTTTTGGGGCATACTATAGTGAATAATCGGGAAAAGTCCTATACATTCATAGAAAAGGATTTTGTCAAATGAACAAAACTGTTGAGAACAATCAAAGAACCATGCCAAGCATCGTGAAGGATGCCTTTCGCATTCATGCGAATCCATTTCCATGGAAAAAGGCGATCGGATCAGGGATCGCTTCAGGGTTTCCTGTGCTGATCGGCGCATTGGCGGGTCACACGGATTATGGTTTAACTGCAAGCATCGGGGGCTTTGTTTATTTATATGCGGGCGGTGAATCGTATAAAAAGCGCGCTTTGAAGCTGCTCTTGGTTTCCATTGGGATCGCGCTCTCATTTGGATTAGGCACTATTTTGTCTGGGACGGTTTGGATAATGGCGGCTGTCCTGGGCTTGATTGGTGCAGCTGCGATGTTTATTTTTAGCGCGCTCGGTATACAAGGTCCTGCGCCGATGTTTTTTGTCCTTGCCTTTTTAGTCAGCTCCGGGCTGCCGGCCGATCCTTCACAAGCGTTGTTCAGATCGGGACTGACGTTTCTCGGCGGCATTTTCGCCATGGGTATCGCCTTAATCGGCTGGTTATGGAACAAACATGGACCGGAGGAGGCGGTGCTGCAAAAAACATATCATCAGCTGGCTGCATGTCTTTCAGCCGTCGGTACGCAAGGCTTTCATAATGCGCAGCATCAGACGGTGCTTATGCTCAGAACAGCTCGTCAAACGGTTCTCGGCAAGGGGAACAGGCGGAAAAAATCACAGTATGATGAACGATTTTTCCGCCTGCTCGAAAAAGCTGACGACATATTCCTTGCCATTATTCATTTTTCAGCTGAAACGCCAGACAGAGAGACGGCCGAGATTGAAAAGGCACTCCGTCAAACCGGAGATGCGCTGGGGCATGCTCGTAGTTCCAGTGCGTTTCAGATTAAAGAGAATGAATCTGAGCCAAGCCGGAAGCTGTTTGAAGAAATCAATGAGGCTTTGTCTTTCGCTTCAGGACGGAATGATAAGCAATCGGACGGGGAACCGAGCCGCCTGCCAGCCTCTTTTTACTTTTTGAGAAATGCCTTTGACTGGCAGTCTCCCGTTTTGATACGGGCATTAAAGTACGGAATTGTGCTGTTTGCCGCCGATATGTTTGCCCTCACATTCGGCTTTGCACGCTCCTATTGGATTCCGCTTTCGGCAGCAGCGGTCATGCTTGGCACTACTGTTCTCTTTACGCTTCACAGGGCCATTCAGCGTTCAATCGGAACCGTGATCGGTGTTGGGCTGGCAGGAGCAATCCTGTTTGTTAAGCCGGGCGGTGTTTATATTGCGTTGTGTATTGCAGCGCTGCAATGTCTTCTTGAGATGCTGATTGTCCGCAATTATGCGCTGGCGGTTCCTTTTTTGACCGCAAATGCGCTTGTCATAACAGAAAGCATGCATGGCGGCTCGGACGTCGGTTATTTTATGATAGCGAGGCTGACGGATGTAGCTGTTGGCAGTGTAATCGGGCTATTGGGAACGATGGTTTTGTGGAGACGGTTTTCAACGAAGCGGCTGCCTGAACTAATGCGGGACGTGATTCGGCTGGAAGGGCACTTTATGGAGAAACTGTTGACCGGGCAGAAAGCAGACGAGAACAAGTTAAGGGTGAGTCTGGTTAGGCTTCGGGATGCGTATGACAAGGCGCTTGGGGACTTTCCTAACGCGAATGCAGATGTGCTTTGGCCTGCCATTTCCGGTGCTCAGCACTTAGGGTATTATTTGCTCTCGGCCCAAGCCCATCATCGACCGCCTGCTCCGTTTTCTGAAAAAGAGATGAACCAGCTAAAAGTGTTTTTTGAACAGGCTGAGCAAACCGCTTTGATGAAAAGGATGCCGGCTGACATACAAGTGCCGCATGTTCCTTATTACCCGCGTATCAGTAAAGAGCTCTCCGCACTGTATTCGGGCTTGCGGACAGCTTTCGAAAAGCGAAATAATCTTTAATTCAAGATGTTTTACTTGAAAGTAATTTTTAGAGCCCCTATAATAAAGACTAATAGAGAAAGAATAATCATAATGCGTCTGTATGATAATAATTGATGTGTGATTTTTAAAAACGAAAGGGCTGGTAAAAATGGCAAAAGTATTGTATATCACTGCTCACCCGCATGATGAAGCAACTTCTTACAGTATGGCAACAGGTAAAGCATTCATCGAATCTTACAAAGAAGCGAACCCAAATGATGAAGTTGTACATATCGATTTGTACAAAGAAAACATCCCGCACATTGACGCGGATGTATTCAGCGGCTGGGGCAAGCTGCAGTCAGGCACAGGCTTTGAAGAGCTTTCTGAAAGCGAAAAAGCGAAAGTGGGCCGTCTGGGAGAGCTTAGTGATCAATTTGCATCTGCTGATAAGTACGTATTCGTTACTCCTTTATGGAACTTCTCATTCCCGCCAGTAATGAAAGCGTATCTTGATTCTGTTGCAGTTGCAGGAAAATCATTCAAATACACTGAACAAGGCCCGATCGGCTTGTTAACTGATAAAAAAGCGATTCATATCCAAGCGCGCGGAGGCTACTATTCTGAAGGCCCTGCGGCTGAAATGGAAATGGGTCACCGCTACATCGGCATCATGATGAACTTCTTCGGTGTACCATCATTCGATGGCATTTTCGTAGAGGGACATAATGCGGAGCCTGATAAAGCACAGCAAATCAAAGAAGACGCGATTGCGCGTGCGAAAGAAGCAGGTAAAACATTTTAATGAAAAAGCCTCCCTTTTCTTGGGGAGGCTTTTGTTTATTTCTCCAGCATAATGGTTCGTTTCTCTTCACTGCTTTTTATTGCGGCTTCAATGATGCGAATAACATCAATTCCTTCCTCAGCGGTGACAGGCAGCGCAGCGCCTTCGCGTATACTCTCTGCTATTTTGCGGTAATAGGTAAGGTAGGAGCCATTTACTGATGGGATGGTTTCTGTTTTTTTGTCCGTGCCATGAACGGTTGTCAGCTTTCCGTAAAACTCCGGATCATCCGCTCCCCAGCTGTCATCCTCCGGTTTTCTTCCCGCTCTGAGTGCGTCTTCCTGTCCGTCGATTCCGTATTTCATAAAGCTGGCATGCTGTCCGTGGATTTGATAACGAGGGCCGTTTGCCGGAACGATCGATCCTCCGTATAGAATGGCTTGGAGTTTGCCGTAATCCAGAGTCAAATGAAAATAGTCAACGGTTTCGGCATCTTCACGCTGGGCCATTACGTTTGCAGTCACGGCTTTTGGCAACCCGAACAAATGCAGGGCTTGGTCTATGATGTGGGAGCCGAGATCATACAGCGTACCAGTGGCCGAGCCTTCTTTTTCCCGCCACCGTGCTTGAACCTCAGGTCTGTAGCGGTCATAGGAGACTTGATATGTATTGATATCTTCAAGGGATCCGTCAGCGATCAGCTTTTTAATCGTTAAAAAGTCGTTATCCCAGCGCCGGTTATGATAGACACTTAACAATACACCTTTTTCATTGGCAGCCTTCTTTAATTTCTCCCCTTCTTCGGCCGTCGCTGTCATCGGTTTTTCGATCACAACATGTTTTCCGGCCTGAATGCATGCCATAGCGTGCTCGTAATGAAGGCCGCTCGGTGTGGTGACAATGACAAGCTCAATGGCCGGGTCATTTGTGATGTCCTCAAGTTCATGCACAACTTCTGCATCCGGAAAATCCCGTTTCACTTCTTCTGTCCGCGATGTCATGACTTTGCTGATGTGATACTCTTCCAGAACAGCAAGCAGCGGCGCGTGAAAAACAGAACCAGACAGTCCGTACCCTAATATCCCAACCTTTATTGTATCCACTTTTCTTCTCCCCTTTAAAAGCGTTTTCACAAGAGATATATACCCTCCTGTATAAATGGTAAAACCTAACTGATTCATTTTTTGCGGCGGCATGCTTAGACAACAGTTTGGACAATCAGTATAATGGGAATTAATATAAGAAACAGAGGTGTACGCATGGAGAAGCATAACGAACATAAAGCATTAAACCATAAAAGCTCGAAAGAAAAGGATCAAATCATAAACCGGCTGAAACGGATAGAAGGCCAAGTCAGAGGCATTCAAAATATGGTGGAAAACGATAGATATTGTGTAGATATTCTTGTGCAGATTTCAGCTGTTCAGGCGGCAATGAAAAATGTGGCGCTTCACTTGCTTGAGGACCACGCCCATCACTGTGTAGCAGATGCCATCAAAAGCGGAGACGGGGAACAGGCCATTTCTGAGCTTTTGGACGTATTTAAAAAGTTCACAAAATCATAAAGTCTTTTTTTGTTGTAATACCCTACGGGGGTATGGTAGGATGAAAACAGAAAGATAAACAGGAGGAATTCAAATGGAACAAAAAACATTGCAAGTTGAAGGAATGTCTTGTCAGCACTGCGTCAAAGCTGTGGAAACGAGCGTAGGAGAACTGGACGGCGTCAGTGCTGTTCATGTCAATCTGGAAGCGGGAAAAGTCGACGTTTCGTTTGATGCTGACAAAGTATCAGTCAAGGAAATTTCGGAAGCGATAGAAGACCAGGGCTATGATGTAGCCGATTGATTCAAGGTGTCGCGCCTTTAGGGAGGCGCGATATTTCTTTCATTTTTATATACCCCCCGGGTGTATATAAAGGAGTGAGTAGATTGAGTGAACAAAAGGAAATCGCGATGCAGGTATCGGGTATGACCTGTGCGGCATGTGCCTCCAGAATTGAAAAAGGCCTGAAGCGGATGCCCGGTGTAACGGATGCCAATGTCAATCTGGCAATGGAAACGTCAAATGTCACCTACGATCCCGCTGAGACAGGGGCTGCAGCGATTCAGGAAAAAATAGAAAAACTGGGCTATCACGTCGTGACAGAAAAAGCTGAATTCGATATTGAAGGCATGACTTGTGCAGCCTGCGCCAATCGGATTGAAAAGCGGCTTAACAAAATAGAAGGCGTCACAAATGCTCCTGTAAACTTCGCTTTAGAAACGGTTACGGTCGAGTACAATCCAAAAGAAGCGTCTGTCGGCGATTTGAAAGAAGCGGTAGATAAGCTGGGATATAAGCTTCAGCTGAAGGGTGATGAGGAACGAGAAACGGCAGCTTCTAAAAAGAAAGAAGAACGGAAGCAAACGGCGAGACTGATCTTTTCAGCGGTTCTGTCATTTCCATTGCTTTGGGCGATGGTGAGCCATTTTACGTTTACATCGTTTATTTGGGTGCCAGATATATTCCTCAATCCGTGGATGCAGTTTGCGTTGGCGACACCGGTCCAGTTTCTGATCGGCTGGCCGTTTTATGCGGGTGCGTATAAGGCGCTCAGAAATAAAAGCGCCAATATGGATGTATTGGTCGCGCTCGGAACGACGGCTGCTTATGCTTACAGTCTTTATCTTACCATCCAAAGCCTTGGTTCCCATGGGCATACAGACGGCCTTTACTATGAAACAAGCGCGATTTTGCTGACGCTGATTTTATTAGGCAAGCTGTTTGAAACAAAAGCAAAGGGCCGTTCTTCGGATGCAATTAAAAAGCTGATGAAGCTCCAAGCGAAAACAGCAACTGTCGTAAGAGACGGACAGGAGCAAATTATTCCGATAGACGAAGTGCTAGTCAATGACATTGTTTACGTCAAACCGGGCGAACGAATTCCTGTCGACGGGGAAGTGGTTGAAGGCCGCTCGGCAGTAGATGAATCGATGATTACAGGAGAAAGTCTTCCTGTTGACAAAAATCCAGGTGACAGCGTGACAGGTGCAACCGTCAACTCAAACGGCTTCCTAAAAATCAAAGCTGTCAACGTTGGAAGGGATACGGCACTTTCTCATATCATCAAAATTGTCGAGGAAGCACAAGGGTCAAAAGCGCCGATCCAGCGTCTCGCTGATCAGATTTCCGGCATTTTTGTGCCTATCGTATTGGGGATTGCCGTTCTCACTTTCCTCATTTGGTATCTTTGGGCGGCTCCCGGCGATTTTGCCGAAGCGATCAGCAAGTTCATTGCGGTTCTTGTCATTGCATGTCCTTGCGCCCTCGGCCTTGCCACTCCGACGAGCATTATGGCCGGATCTGGGCGCGCTGCTGAATTCGGAATTCTCTTTAAAGGCGGCGAGCATTTAGAAAAAACACATCGTCTCGATACGATTGTTCTTGATAAAACCGGAACTGTGACAAACGGGAAGCCGCGACTGACTGATGCCATTCCGTTCGGCCGTTTTGAAGAAACAGATCTGCTTCAATTTGCGGCGGCAGCCGAAACGGGATCAGAGCATCCGCTCGGTGAAGCGATTGTTGCCGGCGTGAAAGAAAAAGGGCTTGAGATACCGAGGCTGACCCGCTTTGAAGCAAAGATTGGCGCAGGCATTTTGGCTGAAGCCGGAGGCAAAACCATTCTCGTCGGCACAAGAAAGTTAATGGAGAGCGAACAGGTTGAGCATGGGGTTCTTCTTGCTCAAATGGAAGAACTTGAGGCAGAAGGAAAAACGGTTATGCTTGTATCCATTGATGGGGAAGCAGCGGGACTCGTAGCCGTTGCTGATACGATAAAAGACACGTCACGGGCGGCAGTGGCCCGTCTGAAAGAGTTGGACCTGGATGTCATCATGATGACAGGTGACAATCGCAGAACTGCAGAAGCGATTGCGAAGGAAGCGGGAATTACGAGTGTCATTGCGGAAGTCCTTCCTGAACAAAAGGCGGCGGAAATTTCCCGCCTGCAAAAAGAAGGCCGTCAGACGGCCATGGTGGGCGATGGAATTAACGATGCGCCGGCGCTTGCCACAGCCGATATTGGCATGGCGATCGGAACAGGCACGGACATTGCCATGGAAACAGCGGATATTACGTTGATTCGCGGAGATCTGAACAGCATTGCCGACTCAATTCGCATGAGCAGATTAACAATGAAAAACATTAAACAAAACTTATTCTGGGCGCTTGGTTATAACAGCCTCGGTATCCCAATCGCAGCGCTCGGATTTTTAGCGCCGTGGATAGCGGGAGCAGCAATGGCATTCAGCTCCGTTTCTGTTGTTCTGAATGCGCTGCGTCTGCAGAAAGTAAAATAAAAACCGGCCATATGCCGGTTTTTGTTTTTCATTGACACTTTCTTGGGAAACGCCATATAATAGATGTAACCAATATATGAGTATGTGCTCATATATATAAATTCAATACCAACACTCATTGATACACTTTGAAGAGGGAACCCTAAATCGGAAGGTAAGGTGAGACTAGTGAAACAGGAATACGTTCTGGACGGTTTGGATTGCAGCAATTGTGCCCAAAAAATCGAAAACGGAGTCAAAGGCATAAAAGGCATTGACGGATGTGCGGTTAATTTTGCGGCAAGCACCTTGACTGTCTCAGCCGATGGAAAAGAAGAGCAATGGGTCACCAATAAGGTGGAGAAAAAAGTGAAATCAATCGATCCGCACGTAACGGTTCGTCAAAAGCATAAAAAGAAATCAGCTGATGACGGCTATCGTCATCGAATGATCAATATGCTGATCAGAATGGCGGCGGCTATCATACTCGGAGCAGCAGCATATGTCGTTCATTCCGGACCCATTGAATTTATACTTTTCCTCGCTGCCTACTTGATCATCGGCGGTGACATTATCATCCGTGCAGTCAAAAACATCAGCCGCGGTCAGGTGTTTGATGAACATTTCTTAATGGCTCTTGCCACAATCGGTGCTTTTCTGATTCAGCAATACCCTGAAGGTGTCGCCGTTATGCTGTTTTACCAAATCGGTGAGCTTTTTCAAGGAGCCGCGGTCAGCCGGTCCAGAAAATCAATCAGTGCGTTAATGGACATACGGCCTGATTACGCCAATGTCAAAACAGAGAACGGCATCGAACTGGTTTCTCCGGAGGACGTACAGACAGGAGACATCATTGTGGTCAATCCGGGAGAAAGCATACCCCTTGACGGTAAGGTCGTGCAGGGATCAGCGATGGTTGATACGTCTGCTTTGACAGGTGAGTCCGTTCCGAGAAAAGCTGCAGAAGGACAAGATGTGATGTCAGGCTTTATCAATCAAAACGGCGTTCTGCTTATTGAAGTCACAAAGGGCTACCAGGAATCTGCAGTATCAAAAATATTAGATTTGGTTCAGAATGCGAGCAGCCGTAAAGCCCGGACAGAAAACTTTATCACGAAGTTTGCCAAGTATTATACACCAGCTGTTGTGATCATCGCGGTATTGCTGGCCTTTGTCCCGCCGCTGGTGATTCCTGGCGCCACACTTTCCGATTGGGTGTACCGCGCACTTATTTTCTTAGTAATTTCTTGTCCATGTGCGCTTGTTGTCTCTATACCGCTCGGTTTCTTCGGCGGAATCGGCGCAGCCTCAAAGGCCGGAGTGCTTGTGAAGGGAAGCAATTATTTAGAAGCCTTGAATCAAGTCAAATACGCGGTGTTTGATAAAACAGGAACATTAACAAAAGGAAGCTTTGAAGTGACAGAAATCAAACCTGCGGAAGGATTTACAAAGGACAGATTACTTGAAGCGGCGGCATATGCTGAGCTTCACTCCCAGCATCCAATTGCTGAATCTGTGCGTAAAGCTTACGGGAAAATACTTTCATCTGATGCGATAGAGTCATACGAGGAAATATCCGGCCACGGCATTTTTGCAAAAGTAAACGGAACAGAAATCCTTGCTGGGAATAAGAAGCTCATGGATAGAGAACAGGTTAAGGGCGTCCCGGATGAACATGCCGGAACAATCGTGCACGTTGCTGTTGATCAACGCTATGCCGGAGCAATCATCATAGCGGATGAAGTAAAAGAAGATGCAGCACAGGCGGTTGCTGATCTGAAGTCGCTTGGAATCAAACAGACAGTTATGCTGACAGGTGATTCGAAACAAACGGGAGAAGCCGTCGGAAAACAGCTTGGCATTGACGAGGTATATGCGGAGCTGCTGCCGCAGGATAAAGTGTCGCGGGTCGAAGCATTGGAAGCCAAGCTTTCGCCAAACGAAAAACTCATTTTTGTCGGTGACGGCATCAATGATACGCCGGTGCTTGCGCGCGCGGATATCGGAGCGGCCATGGGAGGCCTTGGCTCAGACGCTGCGGTAGAAGCCGCAGACGTCGTGCTGATGACAGATCAGCCGTCGAAAATAGCGGAAGCGATTCGGATTGCGAAACGGACAAGGCGAATCGTGTGGCAAAACATCGGCTTTGCTTTAGGGGTAAAAGCGATCTTTCTCATTCTTGGAGCATTTGGAATTGCGACCATGTGGGAAGCGGTTTTCTCAGATGTCGGCGTTACCCTGCTCGCTGTGGCAAACGCCATGCGCGTTATGCGTCTCAAAAACAGATAAATTGTCGGAGAGAATTCATTTTTTCGGGGTTTTCTTATAGGCACTTGTCTTGTTAAAATAAAGAAGTGGGTCAATTGCGATCCGCTTCTTTTTTAATTTGAAAACGATGAGGTGTCGGAGTGAAAAAGAAACAGCAGTCTTCTGCGAAATTCGCGGTCATCCTTACGATTGTGGTTGTTGTATTGCTAGCAGCCATTGTAATCATTAATAACAAAACGGAACAAGGCAATGAAGCGGTTTCCGGACAGCCTTCTATCAAAGGCCAGCCTGTGCTTGGCAAGGATGATGCACCGGTAACTGTAGTGGAATTCGGAGATTACAAATGTCCGTCTTGTAAGGTGTTTAACAGTGACATCTTCCCAAAAATACAAAAAGACTTTATTGATAAGGGCGATGTGAAATTTTCATTCGTGAACGTCATGTTTCATGGAAAGGGTTCTAGATTAGCGGCTCTTGCATCAGAAGAAGTATGGAAAGAAGATCCTGACTCTTTCTGGGCATTCCATGAAAAGCTGTTCGAAAAACAGCCGGACACAGAACAGGAATGGGTGACCCCAGCCGTTCTCGGTGATCTTGCAAAAAGCACCACAAAGGTAAAACCTGAGACGCTCAAGGACAATCTTGATAAGGAAACATTCGCTTCTCAAGTGGAAAAGGATTCTGACCTTAATCAAAAAATGAACGTAAACGCAACACCGACGATTTACGTAAATGATAAAGTGATCAAAAATTTTGCGGATTATAATGAAATCAAAAAAACGATAGAAAAAGAGCTGAAAGGGAAGTAATCATATGAAAAATAGAATTGTATTTTTATATGCTTCCTGGGTTGTGGCTCTTGTCGCTATGCTTGGCAGCCTGTATTTCAGTGAAATCAGAAAGTTCATTCCATGTGAACTGTGCTGGTACCAGCGTATCCTCATGTATCCGCTCGTCCTGATTTTAGGCATCGCCACCTTTCAAGGTGACACACGCGTGAAAAAATATGTGCTCCCCATGGCGATTATCGGGGCATTTATTTCGATCATGCACTACTTAGAGCAAAAAGTGCCCGGCTTTACCGGCATTAAGCCTTGTGTAAGCGGCGTGCCGTGCTCAGGCCAATATATTAACTGGTTTGGTTTTATAACCATTCCATTCCTGGCCTTGATTGCTTTTATCCTGATTATCGTTTTTATGTGTCTGCTGAAAGGCGAAAAATCTGAATAACAAAAAAGCGCCCGCTGTATGGGGACTGACCCCATAAGA